>NZ_JABUDR010000001.1:0-2206148 GCF_019835845.1 Rhodococcus sp. BP-349
CCCAGCAATGGGTGCAGGTGACTGGTACTAATAGGCCGAGGACTTACCACAAAGAAGCTACGCGTCCACTGTGCAGTATCTGAGACAACACACGAGTTGTTCAGCAGATAACTGAAACCCGCACCACCCACCGTCACCGACGACCCGCAACGGTCCGATGTGACGGGAAGTGTGTGCCTCGTGCTCTGTTGTTTCACAGAGTTTCGGTGGCCATAGCGGAGGGGAAACGCCCGGACCCATTCCGAACCCGGAAGCTAAGCCCTCCAGCGCCGATGGTACTGCACCCGACAGGGTGTGGGAGAGTAGGACACCGCCGAACAACCCTTCCCAGAAAGCCCCCCGACCACAGGTCGGGGGGCTTTCTGCATTCACGGGTAAAGCACCGGCAGTGGGACTTTCGCGAAGTGGCCCCTGCCGGCCGGCCGGCGGATCTACCGGGTGGCGCCCACTGCCGTCAGGGCAGCTGCCACCACCTTCTGGACGCCGTCGACATCCGGTACTCCCGCGCCCGGCTCGTCCGTCTGGAGGTCCTCGAGGGTATCGAACTGCGACTGGAGCAGAGAGGGCGGCATGAAGTGTTTCCTGCGCGACATGCGGTCGAGAAGCGTGTCGTAATCCGCTTGTAGGTGGACGAAGAACAGGTCGGGGAAGCCCGTGCGAAGCCAGTCCCGGTACAGCCTTGTCAGGGCGGAACATGCCGTCACCGAGGTACCGCCTTGTCCCGCCACTCGCTCGATCTCACGCGCCACTGCGGTGAGCCACGGTCGACGGTCGTCGTCGTTCAGCGGATGACCAGCGGACATCTTGTCGATGTTGGCCTTCGGGTGGAAGGTGTCACCCTCGATGAATGTGCTTCCCAGTGTCGTCGCCAGTGCGCTGCCGACGGTGGTCTTGCCCGTCCCCGACACACCCATCACGACGATGTGCTTCGGAATGCCGCCGGCGTGGTCCGTCACGTCAGAACACCACCCAGAGCAGTGAGGCGAGCGCGAAGACCGCGAGTCCGAGTGTCGTTTCCATGACCGTCCATGTTTTGAGTGTCGTCTTCTCGTCCATACCGAAGAATCGGCTGACGAGCCAGAAGCCCGAGTCGTTCACGTGCGAGAGCACAGTGGCTCCCGCGGCGATCGCGAACACGAGCAGTGCGGTGTCGAAGTTACCCAACCCCAGCTTGACCACCTGAGCCGATACCAGTCCGGCTGTGGTCGTCAGCGCGACCGTCGCGCTGCCCTGCGCGACACGGAGCGCGGCGGCGATGAGGAATGCCTGCACGATCAGCGAGAACCCGAGGTCGGACAACGACTCCGTCAGGGAGGCGCCGATGCCGCTGGCGCGAAGGACTCCGCCGAACATGCCGCCGGCGCCCGTGATGAGGATGATCGCGCACACCGGGCCCAGGGCGTCGTCCATGAGCGACGTGGCCTTGGAGACGGAGAACCGTCCGGGTGCCAGGACCACCAACGAGAGCAGCACAGTCAGCAGCAGAGCGACGGGTGTCTGTCCCAGGAGGATGAGGGCGTCCGCCCACCCGGCATCCTCCGAGACGATTCCGGCAGTCTGCAGCGTCGAGACACCTGTGTTCAGGCAGATGAGTACGAGGGGGAACAGGAGCAGTCCGAGGACGGCCAGGAAGCGCGGTGGCGCGACGGCGGGAGCGTCGGGGTCGTCGGCGGTATCCGCGAACAGCGCGGCCGGGCTGGTGACGAATCGGCGACCCAGGCGCGTACCGACCAGGTAGGAACCGAGGAACCACGCGATGATCGCGACCGGGAGCCCGACGACGAGAGTGACGCCGATGTCTCCGCCCATGAGGTCCGCCGCTGCCACGGGTCCCGGGTGCGGCGGCACGATCGCATGCATGGCCGCGAAGGCGCCGGCTGTCGGCAGCGCGTAGAGCAGGACGGATCCGCCGAAGCGCCGCGCCACCGAGAAGATGATCGGCAGGAAGATGACGAGACCGGCGTCGAAGAAGATCGGGAACCCGAAGATCAAGGCGGCGACGCCGAGCGCGAAGGGAGCGCGCTTCTCACCGAAGCGTGCGATGAGTGTGTCCGCGAGAACCTGGGCCCCACCGGTCTTCTCGAGGAGTCGGCCGAGCATCACGCCCAGCGCGACGAGCAACGCGACGTTGCCGAGTGTCCCTCCGAAGCCCGAGAGGAGCGTGTCGGGTACGTCCGCGAGCGGAATGCCTGCGGCGACCGCCGTCACCATGCTCACCAGAACGAGTGACAGGAAGGCGTGGAGCTTCACCTTCATGATGAGGAAGAGCAGGACGGCCACGGCGATGGCCGCGACCGACAGCAGGTAGGCCGTTCCGTGTACCGGTTCCATGATGTCCACGCCGAGTCACCCTTTCGCGTGCCGAGATGTGTCCCGACACTAACGGCGCGACTCGCACGCACGGCGTTGCACGCGCCTCACCGTGTCCGAATCGTCACGTCCGGCGGGGTGTCATCGAGCGCGTGCCACGCGGCCCTCGTCCCACACCGGTTCACCCGACTCGTACACCCGACCGTCCGCCCCGAAGACGAGGAACCGGTCGAAACTCCGAGCGAACCACCGGTCGTGGGTCACCGTGACGACGGTTCCGTCGAACGCGACGATCGCGTCCTGCAGGGAGTCGGCCGACTCGAGGTCGAGGTTGTCGGTGGGTTCGTCGAGAAGGAGCATCGTGGCACCGGACAACTCCAGCAGCAGGATCTGCAACCGTGCCTGCTGGCCGCCGGAGAGGTCGTCGTACCTCTGCTCCGCCTGGCGCGAGAGCCCGTACCGGTCGAGTGCGCGGGACGCGGCCTCCCGTCCCATCCCGTCACGGTGCGAGGTCCCGCGGTGCAGGATGTCCAGCAACGTGTTGCCCTCGAGGTCGGGGCGGGTGTGGGTCTGGGCGAAGAGTCCCGGGCGGACCCGCGCACCGAGAGTGGCTGTGCCCGTGTGCGGTACGGGCGCCAGGTCGAGTTCGCCGACGGGGAGGTGCTCGATGTCGGGATCGGTGCCGCCGGCCGCGAGCAGCCGCAGGAAGTGCGACTTGCCGGACCCGTTGGAGCCCAGCACCGCGACGCGGTCGCCGTACCAGATCTCCGTGTCGAAGGGCTGCATGAGACCGGTCAACTCGAGTGACGTGCACACGAGTGCGCGCTTCGCGGTCCGTCCTCCCGTGAGCCGCACCGCGACGTTCTGGCGGAGCGGCACCGCCTCGGGTGGGCCCGCCTCCTCGAACTTCGCGAGCCTCGTCCGGGCCGCCTGGTAGCGCGAGGCCACACCGTCGTTGAACTTCGCCTTCTCGCGCAGCCGCAGTACGAGCGCCTGCAGTTTCACCCGCTCCTCGTCCCACCGCGCCTTCAACTCGTCGAGTCGCGCGTTCCGCTTCTCACGTGCCTCGGTGTAGGTGGAGAAGCCGCCGCCGTGCACCCACGCCGAGGCGCCGTTGATCCCCGGCTCCAGTGTCACGATGCGAGTCGCGGCCGTGGACAACAACTCTCGGTCGTGGCTGATGAACAGCACCGACTTGTCCGACGCGGCGATGGTGCGCTCGAGCCACCGCTTGCCCGGCACGTCGAGGTAGTTGTCCGGCTCGTCGAGCAGCAGCAGTTGATCGTTGCCCGCGAACAGTGCCTCGAGCACGAGCCGCTTCTGCTCGCCGCCACTGAGCGTGGACGCTGCCCGCCATTTCGCGCGTTCGAACGAGGCGCCCATCGCGGCCATGGTGACCTCGTCCCAGAACGGCTCCAGGTCGTATCCACCGATGTCGCCCCAGTCGGACAGTGCCTGCGCGTAGGCCATCTGGGTCGCTTCGTCGTCGTGCTCGATCATCGCGTTCTCGGAGTCGTCCAGACGACGGGCGGCCGTACGGACGGGCTCGGCGCACACCGACAGAAGAAGGTCACGCACCGTCGACTCGTCGCGTACCTGGCCGACGAACTGCCGCATCACTCCGAGCGTTCCGGAGCGCGTAACGCTCCCCTCGTCCGGTGGCACGTCGCCGGCGACGATCCGGGTGATGGTCGTCTTGCCGGTGCCGTTGGGTCCGATCAGTGCGGTCTTGGCGCCGTCGCCGACCCTGAACGACACGCCGTCAAGCAGTTGGCGGCCGTCGGGAAGGAAGTAGTCGACGTCGGACAGTTCGAGATGGGACACAGGACGTCAGACTACGGCCGGTCGAACCCGCCCTCCACGGGATTTTCGTGCGGCGCCGGCAGCGCCGCGGAACCCGGTCGGGCAAACTTGACCGATGCAGCCCACACAGCGACCCGTCAGCCCCGGCGACACCGGACGGCCGAGGCTCGTCGCATCGGATGTCGACGGAACGCTCATCGACCACCACGAGCGCGTGACGGCGCGAACGAAGGCCGCGGTGCACGCCGTCATGGCGGCGGGGGACACCTTCGTGCTCTCGACGGGCCGGCCGCCGCGATGGATCGGGCCCATCGTCGACCAGCTGGGCCACGCACCCATGGCCGTGTGTGCCAACGGCGCGGTGATCTACGACAGCGAGAACGACGTGGTCGTGTCGGCGCGGACGTTGAGCGTGACCGATCTGGCCGAGCTGGCCGCGCTCGCGGAGTCCCTCATCGCCGGGTGCGGCCTCGCGGTGGAGCGGGTGGGCCGGAGCGCGCACGACGCGGCGACGCCGCAGTTCGTGAGCTCACCCGGCTACGAGCACGCGTGGCTCAACCCGGACAACACCGAGACGTCCTCGGAAGAGGTGTTGTCCGCACCCGCCGTGAAGTTGCTGATCCGGCAGTCGTCGATGACGAGCGGGGACATGGCGGCCGCGCTGACGTCACACGTGGAGCACCTCGCCGACGTGACGTTCTCGACCGACAACGGGCTGATCGAACTGAGTCCGCCCGGGGTGTCGAAGGCGTCGGGGCTGCTGGAGATCGCGCGGACCCTCGGCATCGAGGCGTCCGAGATGATCGCGTTCGGAGACATGCCGAACGACGTGCCGATGCTGACGATGGTCGGCCACGGCGTCGCGATGGGCAATGCACACCCTGCAGCGATCGCCGCGGCCGACGAGGTCACCACGAGCAACGCGGACGACGGCGTCGCCCGCGTGCTCGAACGGTGGTGGAGCTAGAGGAGAACGGTCAGCCGACGGGAACTGCCTCGGGAGCCGGGGCAGGAGCATCGACGGGTGCGCCGGCGTTCATCTCCGCGGTGTACGTGTCGGTGAAGGTCTTCACGACCGTCGTCACGATGCCCGTGATCTCGTCGAACGAGAGCGACCCGTTCTCGAAGTCCGACTGCCAGCCGTTGGGGATGCGGTACTCGTCGGACGTCGGGAGTCCGAGGGATCCGGACTCCGAGCCCATGGCGACGAACTGCTTGAAGATCTGACCGAGCACGGAGACCACCTGGCCGGTGGGCGTCGTGTAGATCGATCCGTTGGCGAAGTCCGCGCGGGTCTGTCCTTCGGGTGCGGGAAGCAGCCCGGTCAGGGCGGCGCCGAGTCGACCCGACTCACCGCCCTCGGCGACCCACTTCTGCACGATCGGGTTCTGGACGCCCATCGCGAGGAGCTCGGACACGAGCCCGGTCAGCGTGGTGCTCGGAGCGGGCGACGACGCGTCGACACTCGGGGGAGCCGCGACGGGCGGGGCCACCAGACCCTCGTCGGTCGCCGTACCCGTACCGGGCTCCGCCGGAGTCGGGGTGCCGGTCCCGTTCAGGTTGGCTGCCGCGATGGAACGGATGTCGTCCATACGTGCGTAGGCGGCGTCGCCGGGGCACTCGGTGTTGCCGACATCGCGGTGCGCGAAGATCACCGGGAGATCGATCGAGCGGCCCTGCTGAACGAACGTGTACTGCGTGCCCTCGGAGGTCATCGTGGTGGTGCCCTTCGGGTCCAGACCGGCCTTGCCGAGACGCCACCCGAGGAACTTGCCGGCAGCGTCGAGCGACTCCTGTGTCGGCTGCTCCGAGCTGTAGTCGCCCATCAGCGCGATGCCCATGGTGTTCTCGTTGAAGCCGCCCGCGTGCGCGCCCTCGACGTTGCGGTCGAGGCCACCGGCGCGACCCTCGAACACCTGGCCGTACTTGTCCACCAGCACGTTGTAGCCGATGTCGCACCAGCCCAGTGTCTGTGCGTGGTACGCGTAGATCGCCCGGACGATGCCCGCGGACTCGTCCTTGCTGTAGTTGTTGCTGCCCGCGGTGTGGTGCACGGTGGCGCCGCCGAGAGAGTCGTCGTACGTGGGGGATCCGCAGCGCTTCGACTCGTCTGCTCCCCACTGGGCGCGCGTGATCACGGCGGGGCCGGATCCGTCGACGGGGGTCGCGATGTCACTCAGCGTGCTGTCGGCCGCCGAGGTGCCGGGCGTGATGAGCACGGCGGTCGCGTCCGCGAGGGCGTTCGCGATCGGCTGGGCCCGCAGCGGGCGGGACGACGAGGCCGGGACGTAACCGAGCTCGGGTGCCGGCGCGACGGGATCGGCCGCGTCGGGAGCGGGTGCCGCTTCGGGTGCCGGTGCCGGCTCGGGAGCGGGTGCCGACGGCTCGACCGGGAAGGCCGGATCGGCGGGGTTCAGGACGGCGCCGGCCGGGACGGTGGGACTCAGCAGGAACTGGACGCGCTTGGTCAGACCCACGTAGATGGGCTCGGTCCCGTTGGCGACGGCGGGCACGTCCGAATCGGTGCGACCGGTGTCGATGGACTGCGTCTCGTTCCATGGACCCCAGGAACCGTCGTCGAGCTGGGCGCGTACGCGGGCCACCGCGGAGCCGAGCTGGTCGGCCGTCAGCGCGACCATGCTGAAGGGGGTGTCCTGCGACACCTCCTTGACCACGGCGCCGTCCTGCGAGCCGTCCACCTCGGACGGAGCGGGAGCCACGGGATCGGTGGGCGACGCGGCGGGCACCTCGGGAACCGTGAGTCCGGGGATGGACGGGATCTCGAAGGAGTCGGGCAGCGACAGATCACGCAGTGACCCCAGGTCGATGTCCGGCAGATCGAGCCCGGTGAGTTCCTTGACGGGGATGACGATGTCGGGTGCGTTCGCGAGCGCCAGCTTGGCGATCTGTGTGGGAACGACGGTGGTGGTGTCGTTGGCCGCGCGCACTCCGGTCGTGCTGTCCCCGACGGCGTAGACCACGACAGGACTCGTGACCGCGAGTGCGGCGACGACACCCAGAATCAGTGACGGCTTCGGTCGACGGTGCAAGACGATTTCTCCCCTGGTAGACGTTGCCCCGCGATCACCGGCTCATGTGACGGATGTGACTCATGTGATAGGTGATGCGCAACAAGCGCCACACTAACCACAGAAACACCAACCATCAACCTCCAGTAGAGGGTTCGGCCAGGTGTTCGAACGAACAAGCCGTCGCGAGGGTCGACGTGCGGGTTGCGGGACGACTACACAGCGTCGGATACCCTGGTCACCCGTGACTGATACTTCGCGAGGACGGTACGACCTGATCGTCGTGGGGTCCGGTTTCTACGGCCTCACGATCGCCGAGCGGAGCGCCGCGGAACTGGGGAAACGGGTGCTCGTGCTCGACCGGCGCTCCCACATCGGGGGCAATGCCTACTCGGAGCCCGAGCCCGGTACGGGCATCGAGATCCACAAGTACGGCGCCCATCTCTTCCACACCTCGAACGAGAAGGTGTGGGAGTACGTCACTCGCTTCACCGAGTTCACGGGCTACCAGCACCGCGTGTTCGCCCTGCACAAGGGCCAGGCGTACCAGTTCCCGATGGGTCTGGGCCTGGTGTCCCAGTTCTTCGGCCGCTACTTCACTCCCGCCGAGGCGCGCGCGCTCATCGAGGAGCAGTCCAGCGAGATCTCGGTCGAGGACGCCGCGAACCTCGAGGAGAAGGCCATCGCGCTGATCGGCCGCCCGCTGTACGAGGCGTTCGTCCGCGACTACACGGCCAAGCAGTGGCAGACCGATCCCAAGGATCTGCCCGCGGGCAACATCGCGCGGCTCCCGGTCCGCTACACGTTCGACAACCGCTACTTCAACGACACCCACGAGGGTCTGCCCGTCGACGGCTACACCGCGTGGCTCGAGAACATGGCCGAGAGCGATCTCATCGAGGTCCGACTGGACACGGACTGGTTCGACGTCCGTGACGATCTCCGGGCCGAGAGTCCGGACGCGCCCATCGTCTACACGGGACCGCTGGACCGCTACTTCGACTACTCCGAGGGCGAACTCGGCTGGCGCACACTCGACTTCGAGACCGAAGTGCTCGACACCGGTGACTTCCAGGGAACTCCGGTGATGAACTACAACGATGCGGACGTGCCCTACACGCGCATCCACGAGTTCCGACACTTCCATCCCGAGCGTGACTACCCCGCCGACAAGACGGTCATCATGCGCGAGTACTCCCGGTTCGCGGAGTCGGGGGACGAGCCGTACTACCCCATCAACACTCCCGACGACCGCGCGAAGTTGGCGGCCTACCGCGATCGCGCCAAGCAGGAGACGGTGGAGAACGCCGTGCTCTTCGGTGGTCGACTGGGCACGTACCAGTACCTCGACATGCACATGGCCATCGCCAGTGCACTCACCACATTCGAGAACACTCTGCGCCCCCATCTCGAATCCGGTGCTCCACTGGGTGATTCGGCGTGAGCGAGAACCCGCTGCTGGGGCGATCGCTGCTGCAGCGCATCCTGCTCCCTCGCGCCGGTGAGCCGCTCGACGTCCGCACCCTGTACACCGACGAGGCCCGCACCAACCCGCGTCGAGCGCACTCGCTCTCGCGCACCTCGGTGTCCATCGGGTCCGAGTCGGAGGTCTCGTTCGGCACCTACTTCAACGCGTTCCCGGCGAGCTACTGGCGACGCTGGAGCACGCTGGGGTCGGTGGTCCTGAGAGTCGAGCTGGTCGGCCACTGCCGCATCGACGTCTACCGATCGAAGGCGGACGGGTCGCGGATCCACGTCCAGGGCGGCGACACCGACGACGCGACGACGGTCGACGGCGACGTGACGACTCTCGAGTTCGTCGTCGAGCTCGGTCCCTTCGAGGACGGCGGATGGATCTGGTTCGACGTCACCACCGACACCGACGTCGAGGTGCGGTCCGCCGGGTGGTTCGCACCTGTCGACGCGCCGGGTCGCGGAACCGTCGCGATCGGCATCCCCACCTTCGACCGACCGACCGACTGTGTGAAGGCACTGACCGCCATCGCGTCGGATCCGCTCGTCATGGCCGTCGTCGACGCCGTCATCGTGCCCGACCAGGGCACCCGCAAGGTGCGCGACGAGCCCGGATTCGACGACGCCGCGGCCGCGTTCGGCGATCTCCTCAGCATCCACGACCAGGCCAACCTCGGTGGATCCGGCGGATACAGCCGGATCATGTACGAGGCGCTCGAGAACACCGACGCCGAGCACATCCTCTTCATGGACGACGACATCGAGATCGAGCCCGACTCGATCCTGCGGGCGCTCGCCATGGCCCGCTTCGCGAAGGTGCCGACGCTCGTCGGTGGCCAGATGCTCAACCTGCAGGCACGAAGTCACCTGCACGTGATGGGCGAGAAGATCGACACCGGCATCTTCATGTGGGGCGGCGCCCAGAACGTCGAGTACGACCATGACTTCGCCGAGAAGCCGCTGCGCGAGTCGACACTGCTGCACCGCCGCATCGACGTCGACTACAACGGCTGGTGGATGTGCCTCATCCCGCGGGTGGTCGCCGAGACCATCGGTCAGCCGCTGCCGCTGTTCATCAAGTGGGACGACGCCGAGTACGGACTGCGGGCGCGCCAGGCAGGGTTCCCCACGGTGACCCTCCCGGGTGCCGCGATCTGGCACATGGCGTGGAGCGACAAGGACGACGCCATCGACTGGCAGGCGTACTTCCACCTGCGCAACCGCCTCGTGGTGGCGGCGTTGCACTCCCCGGGTTCCGCCCGCGGCCTCGTGGTGAACACCGTCAAGGCCACGATGAAGCACCTGCTGTGCCTCGAGTACTCGACGGTCGCGATCCAGAACATGGCGATCCGCGACTTCCTCGCCGGCCCCGAGCACATCATGGACATCCTGCCGACGGCGCTCGCCGAGGTACACCGGGTGCGCAGGCAGTACCCCGACGCCGTGGTCGTCCCGTCGTCGACGCTGCTCCCGCCGGCCAGCGGCGCGGACGTTCCCGCCGTCGCCGAGCCGGTCGGCGTCGTCGCGAAGGTGTCCCGGCTGGCGAAGGGCCTGATCCACAACGCCCGAGGTGCGCAGCGGCAGCACCACGACCGTCCCCAGCTCAACGTGCCGACGCTCGATGCGCGCTGGTACCTGCTCTCGCAGGTCGACGGTGTCACCGTCACCACCGCCGACGGACGCGGCGTCGTGTACCGCAAGCGGGATCCGAAGATCGCCTCCGCTCTGCTCGGTGAGGCGCTCTCGCTGCGCCGCGAGCTGGCGTCGCGCTTCCCCGAGCTGTCCGACCGGTACCGTCGCGCCGTGCCCGAACTCACCAGCAAGGAGCGTTGGGAACGTGTCTTCTCCTATCCGAACTGACAACCTGGTCCGAACTGACAACCTGGTTCGAGCCGACCTGCGGGTCCTCACCGCGGTGCAGGGCAGCGTCGGTTCACTGCCGGGCGCCGTGCGCGTCGCCCGCGGGATGTCGCACTTCGGTGAGCACGCCCTCGGGTGGATCGCCATCGGCGGCGTCGGTGCCGTGGTCGACTCGGCACGGCGCGAGCAGTGGGCGTCGGTCGCGGTCGGTGCGGTCGGTGCCCACGCGGCGTCGATCGTCGTCAAGCGGATCTCACGGCGTCGGCGCCCTACCCATCCTTCCGTGCGCGTCGGCGTCTCCACACCGAGCCAGTTCAGCTTCCCGTCGTCGCACGCGACGTCCACCACGGCCGCGGCCCTGCTGATCGGCCGCGCGAGCGGTCTACCCGTGGCACCCGTGCTGGTGCCCGCGATGCTCCTGTCGCGTCTGGTGCTCGGCGTTCACTACCCTTCCGACGTACTCGTGGGCTCCGCGCTCGGCGCGCTGTCCGCGGCGGCGACGGTGCGAGCCGAGAAGAATGCGGCGGTTCGATTCGGCCTGACTGTCAGAGACACAGCGGCCACGACAGCAGGAGCAGCATGAGCGAGGAACCCGCCGTCGTCGGCGCGCCCCCGAAGAACCTGGCCACGGGCATCGTGAAGGCGGTGCGCCCGCGCCAGTGGGTCAAGAACGTGCTGGTCCTGGCGGCGCCCCTGGCTGCCGGCTCGGTCACCGAGAGCTCGGTGCTCCTGCCGGTCGCGCTCGCGTTCCTCGTCTTCTGCATGGCCGCGTCGGGCATCTATCTGGTCAACGACGCGATGGACGTCGAGGCGGACCGGGCGCACCCCACCAAGCGTTTCCGTCCCATCGCCGCAGGCGTGCTGCCGGTGAACCTGGCCTTCGCCATGGCGGTGGTGCTGCTCGGCGGCGCGATCGGGCTCTCGTTCCTGGCCAACTGGAACCTCGCCGTGGTCATGGGCGTCTACATCGCGGTCCAGCTCGCGTACTGCTTCGGCCTCAAGCACCAGGCGGTGCTCGACATCTGCATCGTCTCGTCCGGCTTCCTGCTGCGCGCGATCGCGGGCGGCGTGGCGGCCGACATCCCGCTGTCGCAGTGGTTCCTGCTGATCATGGCCTTCGGATCGCTCTTCATGGCAGCCGGCAAGCGGTACGCCGAGCTTCAACTCGCCGAACGCACCGGCGCCAAGATCCGCAAGTCGCTGGAGAACTACACGACCACGTACCTGCGGTTCGTGTGGACGCTCAGCGCCACGGCTGTCGTCATCTGCTACGGGTTGTGGGCCTTCGACCAGGACGCGAAGAACGGCAGTTCCCTCTTCGCCATCTCGATGGTTCCCTTCACTGTCGCCATCCTGCGGTATGCAGTGGACGTGGACGGCGGCGAAGCGGGCGAGCCCGAGGAGATCGCACTCGGGGACCGGGTGCTCCAGTTGCTCGCCATCGTGTGGATCGGAGTGGTGGGTGTCGCTGTCTACCTCGCATGAGGAACTGACAGAACGTACCGGCGACGAGCAGTCGCGGGCCGACGACCGGGCGGGAACACCCGGGTGGGCCCGAGCGACCGGCGTCGCCGGTATCGGCGTGGTCGCGATCCTCACCTTCTGGGGTGCCTGGGATCGTCGTTGGATCGCGGACGACGGACTGATCGTGCTGCGCACCGTCCGCAACCTCCTGGCCGGCAACGGACCGGTCTTCAACGCCGGCGAGCGCGTCGAGACCAACACGAGCGCCGCCTGGACCTACGTCGTGTACGCCTTCTCGTGGCTCAGTGGCGTCCGCCTCGAGTACGTGGTGCTGACCATCGCCCTCGTGCTGACGACGGCGGCCGTCACGGTCGCGATGATCGGCACGGCGCGCCTGTACGCCGGGCGCGCGGTGCTCGTGCTCCCCGCAGGAGCGCTCGTCTACATCGCTGTACCCCCGGCACGCGACTTCGCGACGTCCGGCCTCGAGTCGTGCCTGGTCATCTTCTGGATCGCCGTCCTGTGGTGGCTGATGCTCCGCTGGGCCGACCGACGGGTGGAGAACCCGTCGACCGCCCTCGTGCTCGTCATCGCCTTCTGGGGCGGACTGTCGCCACTGGTCCGGCCCGAGCTCGTCATCGTCGGCGGCCTCGCGCTCCTCATGCTCGTCGTCGCGACGTCGGGATGGTTCCGCCGCGCCGCCGTCGTCGTGGTCGCCGGTCTGCTCCCGGTCGGCTACCAGATCTGGCGCATGGGCTACTACGCGCTGCCGTACCCGAACACCGCGGTGTCGAAGGACGCCGGCGGCGCGAAGTGGGCGCAGGGATCGACGTATCTGTGGAACCTCGTCGGGCCCTACGCCCTGTGGGTGCCCGCGGTGCTGGTCGTCGTGGCCGCAGCACTGGCCGCCACCCGGATCGGGCCCGGCGCGGCTCGCCGAGACGATGCGCCACGCGGTGTGGCCGGACTCGTCTCCCGGCTCCGCACACCGAGCGCCGTCGTGATCTTCGCGCTCGTGTCGGGTCTGATCTCCACGGTGTACGCCGTGCGAGTCGGCGGCGATTTCATGCACGGCCGAACGCTGCTCCCCGCGTTGTTCCTGCTCCTGCTCCCGGTCGCCGTCGTGCCGATCCCCTTGCGACGCGGGGTCGTCGCGCTGGTCTCGTGCGTCGCTCTGTGGCTCGGCGTGGTCGTCTGGGCCGTCTTCGCGGCCGTCACCACCGGTATGCCGCAGGGCACGACGGTCGGGCGCAGCGGCATCGTCGACGAGCGCGCGTTCTACTCCGAGAACACCGGCCACCGCCACCCGATCCTGGCGAGCGACTACCTGGACTACCCGCGTATGCGGGCAATGGTGCGGACCATCGAGAACACGCCGGACGGCGGGCTGCTGCTGCCGTCGGCGCAGTTCACCTACTGGGACGTGGTGCCGCCGCCCCTGCCCATTCCCGAGGGCGGCGACGAGCACGTCGTCTACTTCCTCAACCTGGGGATGACCAGCATGAACGTGGGACTCGACGTGCGGGTGCTGGATCAGATGGGTCTGGCGTACCCGTTGGCGGCGCACACGGAACGGCTCGACAACGGCCGCATCGGACACGACAAGAACCTGTACTCCGACTGGGTGGTCGCGGACACCGGAATGGTGGACGTTCACCCTTTCCTGCCGTTCTATCTGGACGAGGAATGGGTGGATCAGGCGCAGGTCGCCCTGACCTGTCCGGAGACGCAGGAACTGCTGACGTCCTACCGTTCGGAGCTCACGCGGGCGCGGTTCGTGCAGAACTTCAAGCACTCGCTGGATCTCGCGGGGTACCGGTTCGACCGGGTGCCGAAGTATGAAATACAACGGTGTAATTTGGAGATGCCCCCGGAGCGGCCTGCCTCCTGATGACGCACCTCGAGTGAGATCCACGTCACAGTGAGATCACCGGGTAATGGCGTTTCGGTGTCGTGAGTATTCCGATTTCGACGTCCTGGCTGGATTCTGGCATCTCGTTTGTGTAACGCTGTCTCCGTCGGCGGAGATATGTGTAGATGATGTGCGTCGACGTGCAGGATCACCCGCGGGGTGATCGTGTGCGGAAGACGAGACCGATGGTCCAGGTTTCGAGGTCGTCCTCGGAGCCGGGCCGGATATCGATCGACGAAGCGGTGCGGCCGTCCGGCTGCACGGAACTGTGAGAGGCCGAATGTATGCGTGACGGGTCCGTTACCGATGTCGCTGGTGACGACAGCGCTCTGCCGCGTCAGGCTTCACGCCTGCGCACCCCCCGAGTGGGCCGACGTATGCGTCAGGCCCTCGTCTCCGTCGTGATGGCCGCCGCCATCCCCCTCGGCCTCGCGGTCGTGGGCACCGGAGCCACTGCCAATGCCGAGGTCCGCGCCGGCTTCGACGTGTGGTCGGACTCGTCCATGGGTCCGATCAAGAGCCGCGTCTGGCGCGCCAAGGACGGCAACACGTCGAAGGTGGTCTACCTCCTCGACGGCCTGCGCGCCACGCCGGACATCAGCGGCTGGGAGCACGAGACCAATGCCGGCTCGTTCCTCTCGGACAACAACATCAACGTCGTCCAGCCGGTCGGTGGTGAGTCCAGCTTCTACACCGACTGGTACGCACCGTCCAACTTCAACGGACAGCGGATCACCTACAAGTGGGAGACGTTCCTGACGAAGGATCTCCCCAATCGCCTCGCGGCGGGTGACCTCAATTTCTCGCGCACCCGCAACGGCATCGTCGGTCTCTCGATGGGTGGCAGCGCCGCCCTGACGCTGGCCGCGTACCACCCGAACCAGTTCAGCTACGCCGGCTCGCTGTCGGGTTACCTGAACATCTCGGCTCCCGGCATGCGCGAGGCCATCCGCGTCGCGATGCTCGATGCCGGCCGGTACAACGTGGACAGCATGTGGGGACCGCCCTGGGATCCGGCATGGCTGCGCAACGACCCGTTCGTCTTCGCTCCCCGTCTGCGTGACAACGGAACCCGCGTGTGGGTCTCGGCTGCCAGTGGCCTGCCCGGCGTGTACGACCGTCCGGCCTCGCTGCTCGACTACTACAACACCGCCAACGGCATGGGCCTCGAGGCGCTGGCACTGGCCAACAGCCGCGCGTTCCAGGTCCGCATGGCCTCCATCGGCGCCAACAACGTCACCTACAGCTTCCCCGGACAGGGAACGCACCGGTGGGGTTACTGGTTCGACCAGGTCGTGCAGATGATGCCCGATCTGCGCGCCAACATCGGCTGAGTCCACTCGGCTCTCGACAGCCCCGGCCCTCGCTTCGGCGACGGTGTCCGGGGCTGTCGTCTGTTCTGAGGCGACTCCCGTAACATTTGCACCACCAGTCACAGCGAGTCTCCCCGAGGCGGTCGCCGTGACCGTGTAGAACAAGATCGGCGGCACTCTCGACGAGTCGGACACCTCCGACACGGCGACGGCCCCGCACAGTCTCACGTTTCGAGGAAGCGAGTCCCATACATGCGAGTTCCGAACGGCCGGAGAGCGCGGCTTCTGTCCGCCCTGGCGGTCACGCTGGTTCTTCCGCTCGCAGGAGGGTCGATCGCCACGGCGGTCGCGTCTCCGGTCCACGCGGCACCCGTCCAGGCGGCACCGCTGCGTGCCCAGGCCGACGCCGGCGCCACCGTGTCCGCGGTCGACTGGATCACCGACCGCCGCGTCGCGGTGTGGGTGAACTCGCCGTCCATGGGCGTTCCCATCCAGGTGCAGCTGCTGCTGGCGCGCGACTGGAACAAGAACCCGCAGGCCACGTTCCCCTCGGTGTGGATGCTCGACGGCATGCGCGCCACCGACGACGAGAACGGCTGGACCGCCGAGACCGACGCCGAGTCCTGGTTCGCCGACAAGAACGTCAACGTCGTGCTGCCCGTCGGTGGCCAGTCGAGCTTCTACTCCGACTGGGCCGAGCAGAACAACGGCCGCAACTACAAGTGGGAGACGTTCCTGACCAAGGAGCTCCCGCCGATTCTGGAGCGTGACTGGCGCTCGAATCAGACGCGCGCGGTCGCGGGTCTGTCCATGGGTGGCACCGCCGCGATGACGCTGTCGGCGCGGAACCCGGGCTTCTTCCGGTTCGCCGGATCGTTCTCCGGCATCCTCAGCACCACGACGCTGGGCATGCCGCAGGCCATCGGGTACGCCATGCAGGACGCGGGTGGGTTCGACGCCGGTGCCATGTGGGGAGTGCCGTCGAGCGAGCTGTGGGCTCAGCACGACCCCTACGTGCTGGCCGAGAAGCTCAAGGGAATGAGCCTCTACGTCTCGAGTGGCAGTGGTACCGCCGGACCGTACGACCAACAGTCCGACATCCCCGGCATCAGTACGAACTACGCCGGCATGGGGCTCGAGATCCTGTCGCGTCTCACGTCGCAGACATTCGCGACCAAGCTCAACAAGCTCGGTATCCCGGCCTCGATCAACTACCGGCCGTCCGGCACGCACTCCTGGGCGTACTGGCAATTCGAGCTGCGGCAGGCCTGGCCGCAGATCGCCACCGCGCTCGGCGTCGACGTGGACAAGCCGGCATGCAGCGTGGGCGGGAACATCGGTGGGACCGCCAGTGCCAACGGATGGCTCGGCGACTGCCTCACCTCCGAGTACGACGTCGCGGGTGGGCGCGCACAGGACTTCCGGTTCGGTCGCATCTTCTCCTCGGACGGCGGCACGCACGTGGTCGCCGGCGCGATCGGTGGCGCCTACGCCGCCAACGGTGGTCCGGCCGGCGCGCTGGGCATGCCGCTGTCGGGTGAGCTCGGTACCCCGGACGGTCGCGGACGCTACAACTCGTTCCGCAACGGAATGGTCTACTGGACCCCGCAGACCGGTGCGCACGCGGTGCGCGGCGCGATCCTCGACGAGTGGGCTCGACAGGGCTACGAGGGTGGGCCGCTGGGCTACCCGCTGCGCGACGAGGTGCAGACCCCGAACAAGCCGGGCGCGGTCCAGGGCTTCGAGATCGGTGCGATGTACTTCTCGCCCGACACCGGCACGCACGCCGTCATGGGCAAGATCATGGAGAAGTACGGTCAGACCGGCTGGGAGAACGGCGCCCTCGGCTTCGCGAAGACCAACGAGGTCCCGGTCCGCGACGGCGGCCGCTTCACCGAGTTCCAGGGCGGCAACATCTACTGGTCCCCGGCCACCGGTGCCTGGTCGATCCTGAACGGTCAGATCTTCGATGCGTGGAAGAGCGTCGGGTACGAGAACGGCCGCCTGGGATACGTCACCAGCGATCAGTTCGACATCCCCGGCGGTGTCCAGCAGAACTTCCAGAACGGCTTCGTGACGGTGCGGGACGGCGTCGTCCAGATCGTTCCCTGACCAGACACCGGGCGGTGTCGACGCGGTGGGACTTCGCCCCGCGGCCGGCCTTCGGCCTTCCCGCACACAGAGTCCTCTCAGACCGTGCCGGTACCGTCCGCTGTCAGTTGCCGTGCCCCGATGACAGTAAGGACGTTTCCGTGACCTCGAGGTTCGCCACCACCGTCGCACCCCTGATGCTGGCCGTCGCGGCCGGCGCTCTGCTCACCGCGTGCGGCGGCGACGACTCCTCGGCGAGCAGCACACCGTCCCTGACTTCGAGTGCCACCGCCGCTGCGACCACCACGGAGGCGTCGACCTCCGCGTCCGCCACGACGACCTCGCCCGGAGCCACCACGAGTCCGGGCGCCGCGGCGACCGCACCCGACGAGGCGCAGCCGGTGCCCAGTGGGTTCCCCGGGCCGACCGAGGTGCCGATCGACGCCCGCGGCACGGCGTTCCTCGACGCGTTGAAGTCCCGCGGCGTCACTGTGGCGGGCAACGGCGACATCGCCATCGGTACGGCGAGTTACATCTGCGCCGCTCAGTCCGAGGGCGTGGCGGACGACCAGGTCCTCACCTTCGTGACCGCGAACGTCGGTGCCGAGGCGTCGGCGGCCGGTACGACCGTCACCGCCGAGGACGCGTCGCGGACGGCGCAGACCTACGTCGACGTCGCACGATCCACGTACTGCGGATAGGCGGCGCCCCGTGACACGATCCGGTCGAACCCGGCCGCCGCGTCGGCGTTCGGTGGTGCGGACACTGCTTGTCCTCCTCGCGGTCGCGCTCGTCGTCGTCCTCGTCCTGCTGTTGCTCTGGTACCTGCTCGCAGGTCGACTGACGACACCCGGCCCCGGTGAGCCGGGTGTTCCGGGTGCCGAACCGCCCACCTCGCAGCCGGCGTCGTGCCCCGACGTGTTCGTGCTCTCGGTACCCGGTACGTGGGAGTCGAACGCGGCAGACGACCCCTATGCCCCCACCGCGAACCCGATCTCGTTGATGCTGAACGTGACTCAGCCGCTGCAGCAGCAGTTCGGCCCCGAGCGCGCCGAGGTGTACACGGTCCCGTACGTCGCACAGTTCTCGAATCCGATCGCGTTCCCGCCCGACGGCCAGGCGTCCTACAACGTCAGCCGGTCGGAGGGCGCCGCGAAGGCGAACGAGATCCTGTCGCAGCGGTCCGCGGAGTGCCCGCTCACGTCCTACGTGCTGGCCGGGTTCTCGCAGGGTGCCGTCATCGTCGGCGATCTCGCCGCGTCGATCGGCGCGGGGTCGGGTCCGGTCCCGGCGGAGCGCGTCCTCGGTGTCACCGTCATCGCCGACGGTCGACGCGACGGCACCAGCGCGCAGCAGGTCGGTCCGCCGGTGGACGGCGTGGGCGCCGAGGTGGCGCTCGGCGGTCTCGACGTTCCCGGAATCACCCTGACGGGTGCCCGCCAGGGTGGGTTCGGTGCGCTCGCCGATCGGACCTTCTCGATCTGCGCTCCGGGCGACCTCATCTGCGCGGCTCCGCCCGAGGCGATGTCACTCCGCAACATCCCGTCGTCGCTGACCGCGCTGGCCGGTGCGGCGGGTGATCCTGTGCACGGCAACTACGCTCGCTATGTCATCGACGACGCCGGCACCACCGCCACGCAATGGACGGCGAACTGGGCGGCGGGTCTCGTCGCGTCGGCTCCGACACCTGCTCACAGCTGACGCGAGGTGCGGCGCGGGGCAACTTTGGTCTCGAGCCGGTAACGGTTAGAGTGGCGAGTCGGCATCGACTCCGGCCACCGCACCTTCCCTCGACGCTGCAGGAGAGAAATTCATGAGTTCTGCCGACGCTGCGGCCACCACTGCGCCACTGCGCACGTTCCGCTTCGCGGCAGGCGGTGAGGGCAACCCGGACGAGGGCGGCGCACGGCGTTTCGTGAAGTTGGCGCAGAAGGCGGAGGAGCTGGGTTTCGACAGCTTCATGATTCCCGACCACCTGGGCAACCAGGTCGGTCCCATCGCCGCGCTCGGCGCACTGGCCGTCGCCACCGACAAGATCCGACTGGGTACCGCAGTCCTCGCGAACGGCTTCCGCCACCCGGCGGTGCTGGCGAAGGACGCGACGACCATCGACCAGATCTCCGGCGGTCGGCTCGAGCTGGGTATCGGCGCGGGGTGGCTCAAGGAGGAGTACGACAAGGCGGGCATCGCCTACGAGAGCCCCGGTGTGCGCATCGAGAAGCTCGACGAGTCGCTCACCATTCTCGACACCCTGATGCGTGGGCAGGAGTGCCACTTCCAGGGCAAGCACTACCAGGTGAACGGATTGCAGGGCAGCCCGCGTCCGCGCCAGGGCCCGCGCCCTCCCATCGCCGTGGGCGGCGGTGGCCCGAAGATGCTCGCGATGGCAGCGAAACACGCCGACATCATCTCCCTGGTCCCCAGCACCACGCGTGAGGGCAAGCTCAAGCTGTCCGAGATCACCATGGAGAAGAGCATCGAGCGCGTCGAGATCATCCGCGCCGCGGCGGGTGATCGCTTCGCCGACATCGAGCTGAACTGGACCATCACGACCATCCTGATCTCCGACGATCGGGAGCAGACTGCCGAGATGGTCATCGGTGCGCTCGACAACGGCTTCCCGCCCAACATGGAGGTCGACACCCGTCTGACCGTCGAGCAGATCCTGGAGTCCCCGTACATCGCGATCGGGAGCTTCGAGGAGATCGCCGACCAGATCCGGAACGTGCGCGCCCGGACGACGATGTCGTACGTCGGCGTCTTCCCGACACAGATGGACGCCTTCGCGCCGGTGATCCCGCTGCTGGCGGGAGAATGACGGTCGAGGATCGGCGGGTCTGTACCATGCTTGTGGTTCTCGCTGTCACGATCGGTGAGCGAGACCGGTGAGACTTACCGGTGAGTAAGATGACGACGCTCGAGCACGAGCGCGTGCATCCAGCAGACGACGCCCACATCAGGACTGGGCGGTGTCGTGTAGCCGGCGGTGTCGCACTGCTTCGGAGGAGAGAATGATGAGTAACTCGTTCGACGATTTCGTCGACGACACCGGCAACATCGTGATCCGCGAGGATCTGACGCTGGTCCGCCACGTCGAGCAGAACGTCGCGAACAACGGTGACGACCTGGCCTACCGCTATGTGGACTACTCGCGCGAGCGGGACGGCGAGGTACACGAGCTCACCTGGTCGCAGTTCGGTGCGCGTCTGCGCGCGGTGGCCGCGCGCCTGCAGCAGGTGACGTCCCCCGGCGACCGCGTCGCGATCCTCGCTCCCCAGGGCCTCGACTACGTCGTGGCATTCTTCGGTGCCGTCTACGCGGGCGCCATCGCGGTGCCGCTCTTCGATCCGGACGAGCCCGGACACAGCGACCGCCTGCACGCCGTGCTGAACGACTGCTCACCGTCGGCGATTCTCACCGCGACCAACTCGGCTGCGGGTGTGCGCCAGTTCTTCCGTGCGCTTCCCGCTGCACAGCGGCCCCGCATCATCGCGGTCGACGCCATCCCGGACAGCGTGGGCGCCACCTGGACCGAGCCGCCCACCGACATCGACTCGATCGCCTACCTGCAGTACACGTCCGGATCGACGCGCGTCCCGGCCGGTGTGGAGATCACCCACCGCGCCGTCGGCGTCAACGCGCTGCAGATGGTCGACGCGATCGAGCTGAATCACGACTCGCGCGGCGTCACGTGGCTGCCGTTGTTCCACGACATGGGTCTGCTCACGGTGATCCTGCCCGCACTGGGCGGCAAGTACATCACCATCATGAGTCCGCGCGCCTTCGTGCAGCGGCCGTGGCGATGGATCAAGGAACTCGCCGCCGTGTCCGACGGCGCCGGTACGTTTGCGGCGGCGCCGAACTTCGCGTTCGAGCACGCGGCACAGCGCGGACTGCCGAAGAACGGCGAGTCTCTGGACCTGTCCAACGTCATCGGCCTGATCAACGGCAGCGAGCCGGTCACCACCACGTCGATGAAGAAGTTCAACGACGCGTTCATGCCGTACGGACTGCCGAAGACGGCCATCAAGCCGTCCTACGGCATGGCGGAGGCGACCCTGTTCGTCTCCTCCACCAAGCACTCGGACGAGGCCAAGGTCATCCACGTCGACCGCACGGAGCTCAACTCCGGACGCGTCGTCCAGGTCGCCGAGGGAACGCCCAACTCGATCCCGCAGGTGTCCTGCGGGTACGTCGCGCGGAGCCAGTGGGCCGCCATCGTGGACGCGGACGCCGCGTCCGAGGTCGCCGACGGGAACGTCGGTGAGATCTGGCTGCACGGCGAGAACATCGGCAAGGGTTACTGGGGTCGGGAGAATGAGACCTCGGAGACCTTCCACAACAAGCTGGTCTCGCGGCAGCCGGAGAACAGCCATGCGGACGGTGCGGCCGAGGGCGCGAACTGGATGCGCACCGGCGACTTCGGTGTCTACGTGGACGGCGAGCTCTACATCACCGGCCGTGTGAAGGACCTGGTCATCGTCGACGGCCGCAACCACTACCCGCAGGACCTCGAGGCATCCGCCCAGGACGCGAGCACAGCCCTGCGCCCCGGTTTCGTGGCGGCCTTCGCCGTGCCCGCCAACCAGCTCCCCGACTTCGTCTTCGAGCACGGCGGCGCAGGCCTCACCCGCGACGCGGGCGACTCGTCCGAGCAACTGGTCATCGTGGCCGAGCGCGCGCCGGGAGCGGGCAAGGCCGATCCGCAGCCCATCGCGGACACCGTGCGCGCAGCGATCTCGACGCGCCACGGCGTGACGGCTCGCGACATCCTCCTGGTTCCCGCCGGCTCGATCCCGCGTACCTCCAGCGGCAAGATCGCGCGTCGGGCCTGCAAGGCGGCGTACATCGAGGGCACGCTGCGTGGTGGCTACCAGCAGACGGCGTTCCCCGACAATCCCGAAGACTGATCACCCGACGCGGGTAGTTTGGCGAGCTGATGGCTGAAGAAGAGACAACGACGTCCGCACCGGAGCCGACAGGTGACGCCCAGACACCGCCGGCGGGTGACATGACCGTCGCTCAGCTGAGGGACTGGCTCCGCGCCTGGGTCGCCGAGGCCACCGGGAAGGACGTCTCGGAGATCTCGGACGACCGCCCGATGGAGGAGTTCGGTCTCGCGTCCCGCGACGCCGTCGCCCTGAGCGGCGATATCGAGGACCTGGTGGGCGTCACGTTGACGGCCACGGTCGCGTACCAGCACCCGACCATCGCTTCGCTCGCGACGCGCATCATCGAGGGTGAGCCGGAGTCGGAGAGCGGCACCACCGACGACGCGTTCTACCTCGCCGGAGCCGCCGAGGACAGCCACGACATCGCCGTCGTCGGTGTGTCCACGCGCTTCCCCGGTGCCGGTCACACGCCGGAAGAGATGTGGGACATGCTGTCCGGCGGGCGCGACGGCATCACCGATCTGCCCGAGGGTCGGTGGTCCGAATTCCTGGGTGACCGCGCCATCGCCGAGGCCGTCGAGAAGACGGTGACCCGCGGCGGCTACCTCGACGACGTCAAGACGTTCGATGCGGAGTTCTTCGCGATGTCGCCGCGTGAGGCGGCCAACGTCGACCCGCAGCAGCGGCTCGCGCTGGAGCTCACGTGGGAGGCGCTCGAGGACGCCCGGATTCCGGCCAACGAGCTCAAGGGCACACAGGTCGGCGTCTTCATCGGCACCTCGACCAACGACTACCAGATGATCGCCGTCAGTGATCCGGACCCGCATCCGTACGCCCTGACCGGCACCTCGAGCGCCGTCGTGGCGGGACGCGTGTCCTACTACTACGACTTCCGCGGACCGTCCGTCGCACTGGACACCGCGTGCTCGTCGTCCCTGGTCGCGGTGCACCAGGCAGTGCGCAGCCTTCGCAGCGGAGAGTCGAGCCTGGCGTTGGCGGGCGGCGTGAACATGTTGCTCTCGCCTGCGGCAACGCTCGGATTCGGACAGACCGGCGTGCTCGCACCCGACGGCCGCATCAAGGCGTTCTCGTCGGACGCGGACGGCATGATCCGCTCGGAGGGCGGTGGCCTGGTGGTGCTCAAGCGCCTCGAGGACGCCGAGCGCGACGGGGACACCGTGCTGGCCGTCATCGTCGGCAGCGCGGTCAACCAGGACGGTCGCTCGAACGGACTGGCCGCGCCGAACCCGGACGCTCAGGCCGACGTTCTGCGCACCGCGTACCGCGACGCGCGCATCGTGCCCACCACCGTCGATTACATCGAGGCACACGGCACCGGCACCATCCTCGGTGATCCCATCGAGGCCGATGCGCTGGGCCGCGTCGTCGGTCGTGGACGCGACGCGGACAAGCCCGCGCTGCTCGGTTCCGCGAAGACCAACTTCGGCCACCTCGAGAGTGCTGCGGGCGCCGCCGGACTCATCAAGGTGGTCCTCGCGATGCGCGAGAACAAGGTGCCGCCGTCCCTCAACTACGCCGGGCCGAACCCCTACATTCCTTTCGACGCGGCCAGGCTCCGCGTCGTCGACACCGCGACGGACTGGCCCCGGTACTCCGGCACCGCGATCGCAGGTGTCTCCGGCTTCGGCTTCGGTGGAACGAACGCGCACGTCGTGGTCCGCGAGTATGTTCCCGCGTCTGCCGCGACCGTGTCCGACGCCCCCGAGTTCGATTCGACGGCGGTCGACCCCGAGGCGCTGATGGGTGAGCCCGTCGGTGTGCCCGAGGAGACCCCGGCGGACATCGAGCGGGTACTCGCGGGTGTGTCGGCGTCTCCGGTCGAGTCCGAGGCGGCGCAGGAACCGCGGCCCGTTCTCCTCGCCGTGTCGGCGAGCATGCCGTCGCGTCGTCGTCGCGCGGCGTCGGATCTGGCCGATTGGCTCGAGTCCGAGGTCGGCAGCACCACGGATCTCGAGTCCGTCGGCCGATCCCTCGCACGTCGCAACCACGGACGTTCTCGCGCCGTCGTGCTCGCCACGACGCGTGCCGAAGCCGTGGCCGGTCTGCGCGCCGTCGCGAACAACAAGCCGGGGCCCGGCGTCTTCTCCGCCGACGCGCCGGCGAGCAACGGCCCGGTGTGGGTGTTCTCCGGCTTCGGTGCCCAGCACCGCAAGATGGCGAAGGAGTTCGCTGCGTCCGAGCCGGTGTTCGCCGCGGCGCTCGATCGCGTCGACGCCCTCATCGAGGACGAGTCCGGCTACTCCGTGAGAGCGATCGTCTCGGACGATTCGCTCAACTACGACTTCGAGAACTCGCAGGTCGGCATCTTCGCGATCCAGGTCGCGCTCGTCGAGACCCTGCGTGCGTACGGTGCTGCGCCGACCGCGGTACTGGGCCACTCGATGGGTGAGGTCGCCGCGGCGTACGCCGCCGGTGGTCTGAACCTGGAGGACGCGGTGCGCATCATCGTGGCGCGCTCGCGGCTGCTCGGCGAGGGCCAGGAGGGCCTCGGCGAGGCCGAGGTCGGCGCGATGGCGCTGGTGGAGTTCTCTGCTCAGGAGGTCGCCGACCTCACCGATCGCTTCCCCGGTGTGGAGCCCAGCGTGTACGCCGCGCCGACGCACACGACGGTAGGCGGACCGGTCGAGCCGGTCCGGCAGCTCGTCGAGTACGCGGAGTCGCTCGGCAAGATGGGCCGCGTCCTCGACGTGAAGGGCGCCGGACACACGTCGGCGGTCGATCCGTTGTTGGGCGAGCTCGCGGCCGAACTCATGGGCATCGAGCCCGCACCACTCACGGTGTCGCTGTTCTCCTCGGTGGACAGGGAAGCGTTCTACCGCGCAGGTCACGAGCCGATCCACGGTGTCGAGTACTGGACCAAGGGCATGCGCCGCCCGGTGTGGTTCACGCAGGCGGTCAAGCTTGCCGTGGACGCCGGCTACACCACCTTCGTCGAGTTGTCGCCGAATCCGGTGGCGCTCATGTCCGTCGCCGCCACGGCCTGGGCGACGGGTGTCCCGGACGCCACGCTGATCGCGACACTCAAGCGCAAGGAGAGCGAGCCCGCGACGTTCCTCGCCGCGCTCGCGGATCTCTACGTGCACGGCCACGCCGTGACGTTGTCCGAGCTGTTCGGCCCCGGTGAGTACGCGGCTCTGCCGCGCACCTCCTTCGTTCGCAAGCACCACTGGATCGATGCCGCGGTGCACCTCGGCAGCGGTAGGGCCGGCGGTGCACGGGTCTCGCTGCCCGACGGCCGAGTCGTGTGGGAGACGCCGGTGGCCGGTGTGTCCGCCATCGGCGATCTCGTGTCGACACTGGCGGGAGAGGTGCTCGGCGACGTGACGGTCGGCGCCGTGGTCACACAGCGCCCGCTGCCCCCCACCGGATCCCTCACCACCACCCTCACTCCGCATCCGGGCGGCGCATCCCTCCAGGTGCACTGGAAGGACGGCACCGTCTTCGTACCGGTCGCCGACGCCGTGGTCACCGCCGCGGGCAGTGTCGGATCCCTTGCTCCCGCAGACGAATTCACGACCGCGACCCCGTTCGTCGAGGAGGAGCCGGAGGTCGTCGACGACTTCGGCGATCGCTGGATCCCGAACGGGTCCCAGACGATGGAGGATCGTCTCGCGATCATCGTCGCGGAGTCGATGGGCTACGCGCCGGAGGATCTGCCGGCCGAGATCCCGCTGATCGAGCTGGGTCTCGACTCGCTGATGGCCGTGCGCATCAAGAACCGGGTGGAGTTCGAGTTCGACATCCCGCAGGTGCAGCTGCAGGCCGTCCGCGACGCCAGCCTGCGTGAGGTGGAGAAGTACCTCCGCTACGCATTGGACAACCGCGAGGAGGTCGCGGCGCTCGCCGAGCAGCAGGAGCGCGAGCGCACGGCCGAGCAGGCCGCCGACCAGGCCGCCGAGCAGGCAGCGGACACGGTGGTGGAGCAGGAACCGCCTGCGGCACAGACCGACCCTGTCGTGGCCGAGCCCGAGACGGCGACCGTGGAGTCGGCAGGATCGTCGGACAGCGGCCAGGCCGGTCCGACCACGGCGGCGGCGTTCGAGGCGCCGGTGGTCGACGCGGTCACCGACGTGGGCGACGCGCAGTCGTTCGCCGAGGCGACCGGAACGGACGTCGCGCCGCGTGACGCTGCCGAGCGCCTCACCTTCGCCACGTGGGCTGTCGTCACGGGCCAGTCCGCGAAGGGCATCTTCACTCCTCTTCCGGTGCTGGACGATCCGACGGCCGAGAAGCTGGCCGAGCGTCTGAGCGAGCGGTCGAAGGGTGAGATCACCTTCGACGACATCCTGGACTCGGAGACGATCGAGCAGCTCGCCGACGTGGTGCGGCCGTTCCTCGAGTCGGGCGACGTCACCGGGCTGGTGCGTACGCTGCGCGCTCGACCGGAGGGCTCCACCGCGGTACCCGTGTTCGTCTTCCATCCCGCGGGAAGCTCGTGCGTCGTGTACGAGCCCCTGCTCAAGCGACTCCCGGCGGACACGCCGATGTACGGCTTCGAACGCACGGAGGGACCGATCGAGGATCGCGCCCGCGAGTACCTGCCCCTGCTCCGTGAGATCCAGGGTGACGGGCCGTACGTGCTGATGGGCTGGTCCCTCGGCGGTGTGCTCTCCTACGCGGTCGCGACCATGCTCCGGGAGCAGGGCGCCGACGTGCGCTACGTCGGGCTCATCGACACGGTCATGCCGTACGAGCCGATCCCGGACACGGCGGAGGAGATCGAGCTCCGCTGGAAGCGCTACGCGCAGGTGGGCAAGAAGCTGTACAACGTCGACTACCCGTTGCCGTACGAGAAGCTCGCGCAGGCCGACGACGACGGCCAGATCAAGATCATCATGGACATGGTCAAGATGAGCAGTGCCAAGATCCCCAGCGGCATCATCGAGCACCAGCGGACGTCCTGGTTGGACAACCGCGCGATCCAGACGGCGCAGCCCTCGCGCTACGACGGCGACGTGACGCTGTACATGGCGGACAAGTACCACGACGACGCCATCGCACTCGAGCCTCGGCTGGGCAAGCGCGAGCCGCACGGTGGCTGGGCGCCGTTCGCACCGAATCTGGACATCGTGCACATCGGCGGTGACCACCTCGCGGTGATCGATGAGCCGTACATCCGGGCGATCGCTGCGGATCTGACGGGCAAGATGCGAGACATTTCGGCGTCGACCACGCCGAAGGGAAGCGAGTCCCACACGTGACCACCACTGCCGCCAAGCTGGCCGAACTCCGCGAGAAGCTGGAGTTGGCGCGCGAACCCGCGGGGGACGTCGCCATCGCCAAGCGCGCGAAGAAGGGCATCCCGAGCGCGCGTGAGCGCATCGACATGTTGCTCGATCCCGGCTCCTTCGTCGAGATCGGCGCCCTCGTGCGTGCGCCCGGGAGCCCGGACTCGCTGTACGGCGACGGTGTGGTCACCGGCCACGGCACCGTCGACGGGCGGCCGATCGCCGTGTTCTCGCACGATCAGACCGTGTTCGGCGGCACCGTCGGGGAGATGTTCGGCCGCAAGGTCGCTCTCATCATGGAGTTCGCGGCCGACGTGGGCTGCCCGTGTGTGGGTATCAACGACTCGGGTGGTGCGCGCGTGCAGGACGCCGTGACGTCACTGGCCTGGTACGCGGAGCTGGGGCGCCGGCAGGAACCGCTCTCGGGCATGTGCCCGCAGATCTCGGTGGTGCTCGGCAAGTGCGCCGGTGGAGCCGTGTACGCGCCGATCAACACCGACATCATCGTGGCCACCGAAGAGGCCTACATGTTCGTCACCGGACCGGACGTCATCAAGTCCGTCACGGGTGAGGACGTCAGCCTGCACGATCTGGGCAGTGCCCGGAAGCAGGCCGAGTACGGCAACGTGCACCACGTCGCGCAGGACGAGAAGGCCGCATTCGAGTGGGTACGCAAGTATCTCTCCTACCTGCCGTCCAACTGCCACGAGAAGCCCCCGATCATCAACCCGGGTCTCGAGCCGACCATCACGGACGACGACCGTGCGCTGGACTCCTTCATGCCGGACTCGGACAACGCCGGGTACGACATGCACGAGGTCCTGCTGCGCATCTTCGACGACGGTGACTTCCACGAGCTCACCGGGCAGACCGCGCTCAACATCATCGTCGGTTTCGCCCGAGTCGACGGCCGCCCGGTGGGTGTGGTGGCGAACCAGCCGATGCACCTCAGCGGTGCCCTGGACGCGGCGAGCAGTGACAAGGCGTCGCACTTCATCAACATCTGCAACGCCTTCGAGATCCCTCTGGTGTTGGTCACGGACACACCGGGATTCATGCCGGGTCTCGAGCAGGAGAAGATCGGGGTCATCAAGCGCGGGGGCCGATTCATCTTCTCGTACGTGAGTGCGTCGGTTCCCAAACTCACCGTCGTGATCCGCAAGTCGTACGGCGGCGGATACGCGGTGATGGGATCGAAGCAGCTCGGCGCCGACATCAACTTCGCCTGGCCCACCGCGCGCATCGCGGTGATGGGAGCGGAGGGAGCGGTGTCGATCATGGCGCGCAGGCAGCTCGCCGAGGCGGGGGACAACGCTCCCGCGATCCGTCAGGGCTTCATCGACTTCTACAACGAGCACGTCGCGACGCCGTGGATCGCTGCCGAGCGCGGGTACGTCGATGCCGTCATCGAGCCGTCGAGCACGCGTCTCGAGATCCGCAAGGCTCTGCACCTG
Organism: Rhodococcus sp. BP-349; assembly: GCF_019835845.1. NCBI lineage: Bacteria > Bacillati > Actinomycetota > Actinomycetes > Mycobacteriales > Nocardiaceae > Rhodococcus > Rhodococcus sp. BP-349. The sequence goes on from NZ_JABUDR010000001.1 coordinate 28,851, forward strand.
CTGCGCGACAAGGTCAGGGAGCCGCGACCGAGAAAGCAGTATCTCTTCCCCGTCTAGTTCCGCCAGGGCTATCGTGCTGCCATGAGACGGACCGTGGTCGTCCTGGCCTGCGTCGGAGCGGTCGTGGTGCTGGCGGTGGCCGCAGTGGCGGTGGTGGTGGTCACGCGGTCGTCCACGACGTCGCGCGACGATGCTCGATTCCAGCAGTCGATCGCGTCGTTCTACGAGTCGCCGGACACGCCCGCCGCTCCGGGCGAGCTGATCCGCATCGAACCGATCGAGGACCTGGACGTCCCGGGCGGCACGGCCTACCGGATGCTCTACGGCACCCAGCGTCCCGACGGGTCGCCCGCTGTCTCGTCCGGGATGCTCATCGTGCCGACGGCGCCGGCGCCGCCCGGCGGACGCCCGGTTCTGGCGTGGTCCCACGGCACGCTCGGCTTCGGAGACGAGTGCACGCCGTCGCGGCGGTACCGACCGACGATGGACAGCCTGGACTTCACGAACTGGTTGCCGTCGGTGATGGCCCGTGGATGGGTCGTCGCTGCGACCGACTACACCGGTCTCGGCACCGCCGGTGACACCTACTATCTGATCGCCCGCAGCGAGGCGCAGGACGTGCTCGACTCGGTGCGGGCGGCGCGCGATCACCCTCCGGCGCAGGCAAGTTCGGTGTACGCCACTTTCGGGCACTCGCAGGGCGGTCACGCGTCGATCGGCACGGCGATGTTCGCCGACTACGCTCCCGAGCTCAGGTCGGTGGGTGCGGCGGCGGCAGCGCCCGCGGCGGTGCTGGGCCCGCTGTTCGCGGAGCAGTGGAACTCGTTCGTGGCGTGGGGGATCGGGCCGAGCGTCGCGGTCTCGTGGCCGGTCGTCTACCCGGATCTGCCACTAGAGGGGGTGCTCGGCGAGGCGGCGATGTCGCGCTACCGGTCGCTGGCGGACGGGTGCATCACGGACGAACTTCCCGAGCTGTTGCTCGAACGCGCCGAGGGGCAGCAGTTCTTCGAGTCCGACCCGATGCAGAACCCGGACTGGGCTGCCGCAGCGGCGGATCAGACCATCGACCTCTCGCGCGTCGACGTACCCGTGTTCGTGGTCCAGAGCCTGGCCGACACCGTCGTGCTACCGAACACGACAGCGCTGCTCGCCCGGACAGCGTGCGCCGCACCGTCTCCCGAGTTCGACGTGTCCTGGATCGGCCAGGTGGCACACCAGGACACCGCGAAGGTGGGCGGCTCACTGGCGGTCGACTGGTTGCAGGACCGCTTCGACGGCGTGCCCGCGCCGAACTCGTGCTCACACCCGTTGCCGATCGCGCCGGCGGATCCCACCGGGTGACGAACGTCGTCTAGTAGACCCGCAACGTCCCCGGCGACCACAGCCCGCTCCGGGTCTGCTCGGTGACCTCGACGGTGGCCGCCGACGCGCTGGGATCGAACCTGTCGTAGCGCTCGAGCGATCCCCAGTCACGTCCCCAGTCGTGATTCAGGTAGGTCGGGATCGTGGTGGGCGTCGCCAGCATCTCGGTGAAGCCCAGCGGGCCCCCGTTCTCCGCGGCCTGCCACGTGTCGGTGGACGAGACCGCCAACCCGCGATCGGGCAGGATGCGGAAGTTCGGCACCTCGGCGACGCCGTCGAGGTGGTCGAACGGACGCTGGCACGGGAACTGCAGTCCGACCGCCCAGTCCAGCAGGACGGGCTGCGTCGTGCCGATCTCCTCCTGCAGCGGGACGACCACGGGGACGCGGGGCGGTGTGAAGGCCAGCCACTGGTCTCCGGTGAGGTTGGGGTCGTTGGCGACCACGCGCACCGCGTCGGCGTCGGGGGAGAGTTCGTCGAGCGGGATGCGCAGGTTGCGCCACGACGGAGCCGGGCCGATGTCCTTGGGAAGGTAGTCGCCCTGGACCTGCACCGAGCCGTCGGGCTGCTGCACGCCGTACTCGACGCGCAGCGACTGACCGTAGGTGTTCTCCCCGGTCTCCTGGTTCTCGGACCAGATGCGGCCGGCAGCGCTGACGACCACCAGGGGCGCGTCGTCACTGCGTGCGGGGAGGCCGTACCAGCTCGAGGTCGCGTAGGCCGGTGTCTGTACTCCGTTCTGGTAGGAGCCGAGGACGGGGGTCGTGGCAGGGTCGAGGCCGAACGGCAGGCGCGCGGTCGAACCGTTGACGCCGGCGGCACCGACACCACCCCCGGTACCGGAGGACTGGCCCTCCTCGAAGGACGCCCCCACGGACTGCTGGTCGGTGTTGCCCTGGCCGGGCTTGACCTCCACGGCGTCGGCACTGAGGTCGGTGGGGATTCCGTTGGGCGTGAAGCCGACGGGCTCGGCACCGCCGAGCGGTCCCGTGGCGGGGTCGACGGGTCCCGAGAGCGCTGACAGCACACCGGCGTTCGGGTCGGACTCCACGAGGACGTCCCCGGCCAGTCCGCAGCCGTTGCCGGCCAACGCCTGCACGTTGGAGCGGCCGAGCGAGTAGGCGGGGTACTGCGAGACGGCACCCTTGAGGAGCGAGAGGATCTCGAACAGGACGAGCAACCCGGCGACGACCGTGAGCGGTGCAGCCGCGAACTTGCGGATGCGCCGACCGCGTTCGGTCCCCGGTTTCGGTTGCGGCGCAGCGAATCCCTCTCGCAGGTAGTGCCACGCAGCAAGGCCGACGGCAGCGAAGAACAGGATCAGCAGGACGGTGTTGGACTGGATCCCCTTGACCGAGACCACCTTGTCGAACCACGGCACGCCGTAACTCGAGACGTACCAGTACCCGTTGATGCCCGAGAAGGACAGCGCGAGAACGAAGGCGAGACCGACGACGAAGACCGTGCGGTTGCGACGCGACCGTAGTGCGCTGGCCGAGACGGCGACGGCGGTCAGGGCCGCGAGCGACCCCGCGATGCCGGCGTAGACCCCGAAGTGGTGGGTCCACTTCGTCGGGTTGAACATCATGAAGAAGATGGTGCCGAAGACGACGCCGATGAGACGCCAGGCCGGACCGGACGGGACACCCGGGATGCGCCCCCGCCGCAGCAGGACGAACACCGTGGTGAACAGGCACAGCAGCATGGTCAGGAAGGCGAAGCGGCGCGCGACCGATCCGTCGACCGTCTGGACGAACAGGTAGTAGTACCGCAGGAAGTCGTTGTACCAGGGCAGGTTCGGGCCGATGAGCGTACGCACGCGCGTCGACTCCTGGACCGCCGCGAAGGTCTGGTCCCCGTAGACGACGATGAGGACCAGTACGCCGGCACTGGCGATCGGTGCCAGCAGCGGCAGCGTCCCGACCATGCGGTGTCGTTTGACGACGATGCGCACCAGCGGCCGGATGCCCGTCAGGATCGCGGCGACACACATGAGGCCGGTCGGTGCGGCGGCGAGCGTGAAGGCGCCGATCAGCGCGGCCATGGCGGCAGGGAGCAGCCGCCCGGTCGCGATGGCTCGTTCGACCGAGCACCAGGTGAGCAGGGCACCGAGGGCCACGATGGGTTCGGGGCGCAGCCCGTTGTTGTACGGCAACCAGAATGCGAGGAAGACCAGTCCGCCGGTCCAGACGGCGACCGAGTTGACGCGCACCGCACGCCCGAGGCGGGGGACCACCTCGCGGCTGATGACGAGCCAGCACAGGATGCCGGCGATCAGCGCGGGCAGGCGCATCCAGGGGCTCGCGGTCGAGATCTTGGCGAACGCGGCCAGGACGTCGTAGTACCAGCCGAAGGGCGCCTCGGGGACGCCGAACCAGCGGAAGTAGTTGGCCATGTACCCGGCGTTCTCGGAGACGCGGGCCATGGTGAGCAGGTAACCGTCGTCGGCAGTGTTGGCGCCGAAGAAGTGCCAGCCGGCGAGAGCGCCGACCACCACCGCGTCGATCCCGGTGACCTTCCACCAGTGGGCGGGGAAGAAGCGACGGTGGGTGCGGCCGTCGACACCGTCGAGCCGGGCCAGCGCGCTCAGCGCGAGGGCCGTGCAGGCGATGGCGGCGGCCATGGCGAGCAGCTTCAGCACGGTGGGCGACGAGGAGAAGCGGGAGTCGACGGCGATCGACACGTCGAGGCCCGGGTACTGCGCGGCGCTGCCGGCGAGGTCGGAGTAGACACCGACCACCTGGGGCCGGAGGTCACCGCCCAGTTCGCCGGCGCGGGGGTTGCCCTGCGCGTCCACCAGTCCGTCGAACGACGCGGACGTGGCGTCGATGGTGGACGTGAAGGTGATCGCCCGGCACGCCGCCGACTGCATCTCGGAACGCGGGGCGGACGCGATCACCACATTGCGATCGAGGACGTCGACGGTGTTCTCGCCGACGCGGACGAACATCGCGTTCAGCGCGGCGCCCTCGCCCTGCGGCGGCGCCGTGGAGAGGAGGATGCCGCCCGCGGCCGGAACGTTCGCGACGGCGCTGCAGGGGATCGAGACCGAGACCGAGACCGGCACCTGGGACATCAGGGGCGCGTCGACGCTGTCGACGGTGCCGTTCTGCGGCCACTGGACGACGGCGTCGTCCTGGGTGACCGGGAGGAACGGGGTCAGAATCGCGAAGAGAACACCGAGAACCCCCGCCACCATCGCCACGAGGCGGGTGGTGCGGTACTGCTGTCGGACGTCCACCGAGCGATCCGGGCCGGCAGGTGTCGGCGCGGTCGGCGAAGAGGTGAGGGCGTCGGGCACGGCTCCCGATGTTATGCGACCGTGATCCGGTTGCTGCACTCGCTGGTTACTTACTGGTACTTGATGTGTCCCGGGGACCAGATACCCGAACGCGAGGACGTGGTCACGTCGGGTTCGACGGCCACCGCGTCCGGGTCGAGGGGCACGTAACGCTCGAGTGATCCCCAGTCTCGACGGAGGTCGTCGGCCAGGTAGGTCGGCACCGTCTCGGCGCGCAGGACCAGTCCGGTCCACCCGAGGGGACCACCGCCGACGGAGTCCTGCCACGCGTTGGTCGATTCGGCGCCGGTGCGATCCGGCAGGATGCGCCACTCCGGTAGCTCGGCCACACCGTAGCGGTGGTCGAACGGACGCTGGCACGGGAACGCGAGCCCGACGGACCAGTCCAGCAGTACCGGATCCGTGGACCCGACGACGTCGTTCAGGACCGTGGTGCGTGGTGCGCGCGGCGGCGTGACGGCGAGCCACTGGTCGCCGGCCAGGTCCTCGTCGGACGCGACGAGCCGCACCGCGTTCGCCGTCGGGGGGACCTGGTCGAGCGGGATGCGCAGGTTGCGCCACGACGGCTGCGGGCCGATGTCGATGGGAGCGACGCGTCCGAGGACCTCCTCGGCGCCGTCGGCTCCGACCGTGGCGTACTCGACCTCGAGATTCTGCCCCGGCGTGACGATGCCGTCTGCGTCCACCGAGCGGATGCGGCCGGCGGCGGTGACGGACAGGAAATCGCGCTGATCGGCCTCGGGCAGTGCGTACCACCCGGAGGTGAGGCTCGCCGGTGCGGCGTCACCGGACCCGAAGCTGCCGAGTACCGGAGTGGTCGCAGGGTCCAGGCCGAACGGAAGCGCGATCCGCGACCCGTTGACCCCGGTGTCGGCAGTGGTGCCGCCCCCGGTGCCCGCACTGTTGGCGGTGGCCTGTTGATCGGTGTCGGCCGGATCCACGGAGTTGGCTCCACCCGTCGTGCCGGAGGTCTCGCGATCCGCGCTCAGGTCACCGGCGACGCCGTTCGGGGTGAAGCCGACACTGTCGGTTCCTGCGAGCGGATCGGTTCCCTCCTCCGGGTCCAGAGGCTGCAGCATCGACGCGTTCGGGTCGGTCTCGACCAGGACGTCGCGCGCGAGTCCGCACGTCTGCCCGAGGACGGAGTTCACGTTGGACCGGGCCACCGAGTATGCGGGATACTGCGACACCGCACCCTTGAGCAGCGACAGCACCTCGAACAACACGACCAGTCCGGCGACGACGGTCAGCGACGCACCGCTGAAGCGCCGCGTTCGAGCCGGCCGGGTGGACAGGTACGGGGCACGGAAGTGCTGCCACGCGGCGTACGCGAGCGTGAGCACGGTGAGTCCGAGGAGCAGGGTCGCGAAGCCCTTGCCGGCGATGGACGGCGGCTTGTCGAACCACGGCACGCCGTAGCTCGAGACGTACCACCACCCGTTGGACCCCGTGAACGCCAACGCGGTGAGGAACAGGACGGCAGCCGTGAACAGGGTCCGGTTGCGCGGCGAGCGACGCGTCGCCGACATCACGGCGATCGCCCCCAGCGCGGCGAGAGATCCGGCCAGCCCCGCGTAGACGCCGAAGTGGTGCGTCCACTTGGTCGGCGTGAACATCATGAGGGCCAGGGCGGTGGCGACGATGCCGAGGATGCGACGGGACGGACCCAACGACGTGCCCGGGATGCGCCCCCCGCGACGCAGCATCACCACGAGGCAGGTCACCAGGCACAGCAGCATCGCGAAGACGGCGAAGCGACGTGCGAGCGAACCGTCGGGCGAGATGTTGAGCAGCGCGTCCCAGCGGTACCGCTCGTCGAACCACTGCACGTTGGGTCCTACGGCGGAACGGACACGGGTGGCTTCGAGCACCGAGGCGACGGTCTGGTCGGCGAACACGGCGAACAGCACCACGGTGCCCGCCGCCAGGATCGGGGCCAGCAGCGCGGGCAGGCCGACGGCCCGGCGCCGACGGACGATGATCTGGATGACGGGGCGCGCACCGGCCAGTAGAGCGGCGATCGCGATGAGGCCGGTGGGTCCGGCGGCGAGGGAGAACGCGGCGATCACCACGGCGACTGCTGCCGGCAGGAGCCGCCCGGTGGAGATCGCACGTTCGATGGAGCACCAGGTGAGGAGTGCGCCGAGCGCGATGATCGGCTCGGGACGGAGACCGTTGTCGTAGGGGAGCCAGAACGCCAGGAAGACGAGGCCGGCCGTCCAGACGGCGATCGGGCGCGTGCGTACTGCGCGACCGAGGCGCGGGATGACCTCGCGACTGATGAGGAGCCAGCACAGGACGGCTGCGATCAACGCGGGCAGGCGCATCCACGGGCTGGCGGTCGACACCTTGGCCAGCGCGGCCAACATGTCGTAGTACGGCATACCGAACGGTGCCTCGGGCACACCGAACCAGCGGTAGTAGTTGGCCATGTATCCCGAGTGCTCGGACACCCGGGCCATGCTCAGCAGGTAGCCGTCGTCGGAGGTGTTGGCGCCGATGACGTGCCACAGCAGCAGTGTCCCGACGACCACGGCGTCGACGCCGGTCACCCGGAGCCAGTGCCGGGGGAGGAACCGCCGCGCGCGCCGTCCGTCGGCGCCGTCGAGCGTGTGCAGCGCGACCAGCGACGCGACGACCAGGAGCGACCCGAGCACGATCGCGAGCAGTTTCAGCGTCGACGGTGAGGAGGAGAACCGGGAGTCCACGTCGACGCGGACCGACATGTCGGTGGGCGCGGATCCGGTCAGATCGCTGAACACACCGACGGTCTGGGGACGCACGTCGCCCGGGGCCGTGCCCGTGAGATCGCCGACGGCCGCGGTGGTGCTGTCGGTGGTCGAGGAGAGGGTGAGCGCGTCGCAGCCGGACACGGTGTCCGCGGGTACGGAGAGCAGCAGTTGATCGCGCAGCACGACGGTGACATCGCCGGCGTCGGTTCGCGTGACCACGAGGCCCACCCGTCGGGCGTCGGAGGACTGCGGCGCGACGGTGGAGAGCACGAGGGTCCCCGGTGCCGCGTCGGCGAGAACGGAACACGGAATCGTGGCCGACAGCGAGAGCGGGTTGTACGAGACGAGCGGCGTCTCGACACTGGTGAACGAGCCGTTCTGCGGCCAGGTGACCGACGCGGCGTCCTGCTCGACGGGCAGGAGCGGGGTGAGGATAGCCAGCAACGTGCCGAGCAGACCCGTGACGATCGCGACGATCTTCGCCCTCGCGAAGGCGGAGCGACTCGGTGTCGACGCCGGGGCCGGTGGTTCGGTGGGCGTCTCGGCGGTTGTCGGCACGTCACGATGCTAGGCGACGAGACCCGCCCCGCCAGAATCCGCAATCGTCAGCGAACGTCCCAGACGTAGGTGCCGTCGAACTCGGTGGCGGTGAGACCCAGCAGATCGTCGACGGTGTCGCGCAGGACGTCCTGGTTCTCGGTCGGGGGCAGCATCACCACGTCGGCCTCCCAGAAAGCCAGGTCGTCGCGTGCCGTGCGCCGCTGATCGTCGGACAATGTCGGCACGATGCCGGTGCGTCCCGCGGTGCCGAGGAGCTTCGCGGTGGGTCGATCGATCGCGCCGTACTTGGCCTCCCCGTCCGGTTGTCCGCTCGGTCCGACGAAGTAGCCACCGGCGATGCGGTACTCGAGCCCGGTGTCCACCTGCCAGCGCAGCGCCGCGGCCGTTCCGGGGTTCGGCACCGGCACGGTGACGATCGAGCCCGGGGCGTCGGTGTCGACGTAGTCGCGCCACGTGCCGTCCGCCAGGAACGACGGCGTCGCGCCCCGGTCGGCCGTCGGCAGCGGTGTCGGCGCGAGGGGGACGAGTGCGACGGCGAGGGCGCCCGTCCACACCACGGCGACGCGGCGCGACGCGGGCGCGGTCAGGACGCGATCGGTGACCATCGCGACGAGCAAGGCCATCGCCGGGACCGCGGCCAGCACGAACCGGGTCTCGAGGACGGACTGCAGGAGCGGGATCCGATCGAGGTACTCGCCGGGCAGGGCGATGCCGGTCTCCGTCCCGTTCACCACGAGTGCGACGCCCAGCGAGGCGACACCGAGGATCAGGATCGACGCGAAGGCGGCCACGGCGATCGGACGGCGACGCAGCACCACGGCGGAGGCCACGACGAGGATCAGGAGCGGGATGCCGAAGTACGCGTTCTGCTCGGTGGGGTTCAGGGCGACGTCGTCCATCGGGAACACTGCGCCCCACAGCGACTGGGGCGGGAACCGGACGAGTGAGACCAGATCGTTCCCGGGCAGATTGTGGTCGAGATAGCTGTAGTGCTGCGGCCCGCGGAACTGCCACCACAGCGGAACCGCGACGAGGATCGCGGTCAGCAGTGCTGCGCCCAGCACGGGAAGGGCGGCGTGCCGGACCATCGGGACGATTGCACGTGGCCGGAACACGCAGTACAGCAGCGTGATCAGGGCCACCGCGACGGCGAAGACGAGGAGCGGCTCCTCGCCGAGCATCACCTGCCACGCCACCAGGAGACCCAGGACCACGGCGTGACGGCGACGGCGGGTGTTCTCCGCGTCGGCGAGGCGGACGAGCAGGTACAGGATGAACGGCAGGACCCCCAGCACCACGAAGTTGGGGTGGGCGTTGGCGTGCGAGATCATGCCCGGCGCGAATCCGCAGATCAGCCCACCGAGCCCGGCGGCCGCGCGCGAGCGGATCACGGTGCGGGAGAACAGGAAGTACCACCCGTAGGCCGTGGTCGCGAGCCCGAGGGTGAGGGCGAGGGTGAACGTGGCGGCAGGTCCGAAGGCCAGGGTGATCGGTGTCAGGGGCACCGACAGGCCAAGCATCGCGGTGTTGGCCATCATGTTCACGCCGTCGGGCGCGTTCTGCAGGTCGGAGAAGAACGGGTTGTCGAGATGGGTGACCGAACGGGCGGTCACGGCGAAGAACCACTCCCACATGGTCTGGTCCTGGCCGCTGAAACGGAGGTACTGCGACTGCAGGTGCTGCCACTGGTTGTGGAGCACCAGCACGGACAGCAGCGTGTACACCGCGCCTGCGAGCAGGTCCGCCCGGCGGGTGGTCACGTGCGCACGACGAGGACGAACGGACCGATCTCGCGGATCTCGAACCGAGGGTCGTCGAACAGCGACTCGGGGTAGGAGACGGTGTAGCGGCGCACGTTCGGATCGTTGGGGTACACGTCCTCCGCGAGACGCAGCGTGTAACCGTCGGCGCCGCGGCGGAAGAGGAACGCGTCGGGGGCGCGCCACGGCAGGGCATCGAGGGCGGCGATCAGCTCGTCGCTGCTCCGCAGATCGCTCCACGACTCGATGGCGTCGGCGCGGGCGGCGAACTCGGCGAGCGGGTTCGCGTAGTGCGACGTCAGACCCTGGAACCCGAAATACGGCTGGTACGCGAGGAAGGTCGTGTCGGAGGTGAGCAGCACCGTGTCCGATCGCGGACCGGGCCGCGCCTCCTGGAGTGCCGCGTCGACCTCGCCGTAGTACGACACCGCGCTCGGCGGGCGCTGGTCGGCGCGCACTCCGTCGCCGTCGGTGTCCGTGTACGCCACCGTGATCTCGTTCTGCAGGACGTGCGGGATGTCCTGCGCGAAGGCGACGGCTCCGATCACCCCGACAGCGACGGACACGCTCCGGATCCGGGGCGACTCGCTCGCCACCAGGTACAGCGCCCGAGCGCCCTCCAGGAAGCCGAACACCCCCGCGGCGCCGAGGATCAGGACCAGCACCGCCTCGAGGCGGAAGCCGAGCAGGGTCGTGCCCGCGACGGTGGCCAGCATCGACAGCAGGCACCAGCCGTAGACGGCGATGACACCGAGCCCCAGTGCCTGCGCACGTCGAGAGTCGCGGACCCGCACCACGATCCACACTGTCCCGACGAGACACAGGGCGCCCGTGAGCGTGAACTGCGCCATCGGGAACGGCAGTGCGGAGCCGGACTCGGGCAGGTAGTGCAGGGCGGTCCCGCTCTCCGCGGTGCTGCCCGTCAGCGACGCGACGAGGTACGGCGCCCAGACGGTCAGGGCGAGCAGCCCGGAGATTCCCGCGATGACGGCGAGGCGAACCGCCGGGTCGATCAGCGCTGCGAGGGAACGGTTCTCCCGATACCGCAACACCGCCGCGACCACCGCCATCAGTACGACGGTGAAGGCCGCGATACCGAGATAGAGGGTGTAGACCATCGCGGCGACACCGAGGAACAGGCCGGTGCCGATGACGGCTCCCCATCCTGCGCTGCGCGTCGACCCCGGGCGATGGAGTGCACCCCACGCCAGGATCAGCACGGGCGGGATCATGACCGCGACCGTGGCGCCGTAGGCCTCGGGTGAACCGTAGGCCAGCATCAGGGCCGTCACGCCGAGCGCGGCCAGTACCGCCAGGTCGGCTCGAACGAGACTGCGCCACAGCACGAGCGAGACCACGGCGGCGACGGCGAGGGAGGCGATGGCGTAGGGCTTGTAGGCCTCCCACCCGGCCATGCCGAGGGCGTTCGCTACCCGGCCGCCGACCCAGAACCAGCCCGCGGGGTAGTACGGCGGGAGGTCGGCGTAGGTCATGTCGGCCAGCGCCGGCGAGTCGGTGAGGCGAGTCAGGTACTCGGTGCGGAACTCCTGGTCCACGGAGATGCCGAACAGGTACAGCTTCGTGGCGGCCAACGGCATACCGAGCGTGACGGTCACGAAACCGGACAGACCGATCCACGACAGCAGGGTCGCGATGCGGCGGGAGCGGTGCAGTCGCGTCATCACCACCGACACGGCCAGGACGGCGAGAGCAGCCACCTGGCCGACCGTCGCGACGGCGCGAGTCACGTTGGACGAGTTGAACGCCGGCCACTGCACCAGCGAGAAGGCGTACAGACCGATCGCCGCCACCGCGGCCGCGACGACTGCCGCGGCGACGGCCTCTGCGCTGGTACTCAGAGCCGTCCGCATGACTCTGTTCGGCATGGCCCTGCTCAGATGGGGAGTTTGCGGAAGATCGGACGCGGGACGTGCCGCAGCGCCATCATGACGAAGCGGAAGGGCCCCGGAGCCCAGACCAGATCCTTGCCCATACGGGACGCGGACACGGCCAGCTTGGCGATGTCCTCCTTGTCCACCGTCAGCGGCGCTTCCTTGACGTGCGCGCTGAACTTGGTGCGCACCATGCCCGGACGGATGACGGTCACGCGAGGACCGAACTCGCGCAGGGCTTCTCCGAGACCGAGGTAGAACCCGTCGAGTCCGGCCTTGGTGGAGCCGTAGACGAAGTTGGAGCGTCGGACGCGCTCGCCCGCGACGGACGACATGACGATGATGCGGCCGAAGGCCTGCGCCTTCATCTTCTCGCCGAGGAGCACCCCCACCGACACCGACGCCGTGTAGTTGATGTTGGCCGTGAGCACGGCCTTGTTCTGGTCCTGCCACAGCAGTTCCGGATCGAAGTCCACCGCGAACGCCACGATCGCGACGTCGACGTCGCCCTTCGACCAGGCCTCGTCGATGACCTTCGGGTGCGACGCTGTGTCGAGCGCGTCGAAGTCGATGACCTCCACGGACTTGGCGCCCTTGGCCGTCAGCTGAGCGACGGCCGCGTCACGCAGGGGATCGTTCGGCAGCGCCGCGAGGATCACGCGTGCCGACGTCGTCGAGAGGTACTCCTCCGTGATCGCGAGGCCGATCTCGCTCGTGCCACCCAGCACGAGAATGGTCTGCGGGTCGCCCACAGCATCGATCGTCACAGCAGTTCCAACCTTCTGGCCATATCCGAGGCGAAGACGCCTGTGGGGTCGACGGATCGCCGAACGGCGATCCACTCGTCGATGCGTGGGTACATCGCGTGGAACGTGTCCGCGGACGTCCGGGAGTCCTTGGCGGTGTAGAGCCGTCCGCCGAACTCGAGCACCCGCCGGTCGAGGTCCGCGACGAACGCGCCGAGACCCTCCTTGATCGGGAAGTCGACGCAGACGTTCCAGCCCTCGATCGGGAAGCTCAGCGGCGCTTGGTTTCCCGGTCCGAAGAGCTTGAAGACGTTGAGGAACGAGTAGTGCCCCGAGCGCTGGATGTCGTGGATGATCTTCTTGAACTCCCCGACGGCCTGCGGCGGAACCACGAACTGGTACTGCAGGAAACCGGCCGGACCGTAGGCCCTGTTCCACTCCCCGAACATGTCGAGCGGGTGATAGAACTGCGTCAGGTTCTGCACCTTGCCGCGGTAGGTACCCGACTTGCGGTACCAGAGCTCGCCGATGGGTCCGAACGTGTACTTGTTCGCGAGGCCGTTGGGAAACACGTCGGGGAAGGTCAGCAGCGGTTTCGCGCTGAAGCGCAGCGGATCCTTCTGCAACTTCGCGGGCAGCTGGTCGAGCGTCGCGAGCGACCCGCGTGAGAGTGCCGCGCGTCCCAGCTTCGGCGGTCCCGAGATGGCGTCGAACCAGGCGCTCGAGTAGTCGTACCGGCTCTCGCTGCCGTCGCTGTGGATCGCGATGGTCTCGTCGAGGCTCGCCGTGACGTCACCGTCGGCGATGAAGTACGCGGTCTCGGTGGGAGTCATCTCGATGGTCGCGCGCAGAATGATGCCGGTGAGGCCGTTGCCGCCCACCGTGGCCCAGAACAGCGGCGCGTCGTCGCCGTCGGGAGTGATGTGGCGAACGGTGCCGTCCGCGAGCAGCAGCTCCATCGAGCGCACGTGATTGCCGAAGCTGCCGGCGCTGTGATGGTTCTTGCCGTGGATGTCGCACCCGATCGCGCCGCCGATGGTCACCTGGCGAGTGCCGGGGAGCACGGGGACCCACAGACCGAACGGCAGCGCCGCACGCATCAGCTGGTCCAGGCTCACGCCGCCGTCCACATCGACGATGTGCGTCTCCGCGTCCATCGAGTGGATCCGGTTCAGTGCGCTCATGTCGACGACCAGCCCGCCGCCGTTCTGCGCGTTGTCGCCGTACGAGCGGCCGAGCCCGCGGGCGATGACGCCGCGCCGCAGATGGGACGGCTTGCTCTCGTTCTGCTCCGCGACCCGGACGACGGCGGCGGCCACGACCTCGGGATCGGACGTGGTCAGCACCTGCGCCGTGGTGGGCGAGGTACGTGCCCACCCGGTGAGGGTGCGCGCACTGGTGGGTGGCAATTCGGTGATGGACATCGGATCGAATGTTACCCGCCCGGTGGCGCACCCCTCGCCGACCGCAGTCAGCGCGGGTCGATGACGACCTCCCACCCGGGTCCGAAGATCGGCTGACGGCACACTTCTTGCTCCGCGTCGACGCACCGCTCGAGCGCTCCGAGATCGGGCCGATCCGGATACGGAGCGGGTGAGAAGTCGTGAACGACACCTGAAGCACCGGCGAGGAGTAGTGCCGCGGCCAGAATCCGTGGCGATGCGCGCTTCGCAGACCCGATGGTGAGCCACAGCAGGATCACGGCGATGGCCATCGGCGTGGTGACGTGCCGTTGCAGCGAGAAACTCCAGGTGACCATGGCAGGCCCGTACGCGTTCACCGCAGCGAACAGCAACACTGCGAACAGAATCCACAGTCCCACGGCGACGCGCGGGATCGCCCAGCAGGTGACGAGCACGACGCCGGTGATCCATACGGTTGCGAGCACGGTCATGGTCAGGTTCGGCGTGCCCGCGTAGATGTTGCGGTCACCGGACAGGAATCCACCGCCGACCCGCTCCGCTGCGGTCCGTGCCAGCAACTGTGGAGTCGCCGCGCTGAGCGTCTCTCGGTCCGACGTCAGGTAGACCGCGAGTTGGACCACGGACGTCGTGACCACCACACCGAGAACGGCGAGCGAGTGGCGTGTCCGACTCACGCGTAGCCACCGCCACGCGAAGAACGGCAGAAATATCACGACGAGTGGTCCGGACAGGCCCATGAGCGCCAGGGCGATCAGCTCGCATCCTCGACCCACCCGCGTCGCGGGGTCCGTGCTGAGGACCAGCAGAGTCATCGCCGTGCCGGCAGCGAAGATCAGATTTGCGATGTTGCCGTAGACCTCCCACAACGCCGGCAAGAGGCACAGCGAGGCGAAGAGACCCGCTCGCAGAACGGGCGACGGGAGCAGCGGTTCCAATCGTCGAGACAGCGCGGGACCCATCATCACCAGGTGCACCACCATGGTGGCGACGAGGTACGCCAGTGGAACCGCGGTGATCGGAACCTGAACGAACAGCGCCGCGATCAGGCGAGGAATGGCGTGCAGATACCCCGCATAGGGATCGACCAGTGCCCGGAGCCCGTCGTTGTGAGCGCCCGCGAGGAATATCTCGCCGTCCTCCGCGAACAGTCCCGGACTGCGGAATCGAGGGAGCCCACGCACGACGAACAAGACAGCACCGGCCATAGCCACGGCACCCGCGATGGTCCACTGGGCCCTGAGGGTTGCCGGGCGAGTCCGGCGAGGCGAGGCTGTGAGCGTCGAGGTGTCCACGCGAAGACCCTACGTTCCGTTTTCGCGGCCAGGGCTACAGTGATCGACCGTGTCCTTTGATCCCGCCGAGCCGTCCGATCCGGGCCAGCGCCTTCCTCTGCCCGTCGAGATCCCCGTCACGGAGAACACCGCCGACGACGCGCTGGATCTGAGGACCCAGATCGTCCGGTTCCTCGTCACCGGGGTGCTGTCGGCCGTCGTCGACTTCTCCATCACCATCGCGCTGCAGTACGGCCTGGACGTGCAGCTCTCGCTGGCCAAGGCCGCGGGATTCGTCGTGGGCACCACCGTCGCGTACCTGATCAACCGGCGCTGGACGTTCGCGGCACCGCCGTCGCGGGCGCGGTTCGTGGCCGTCGTCGTCCTCTACGCGGCGACGTTCGGTGTCCAGAACGTGCTGTACACGCTGTTCGGGCACCTGTGGCCGGAGACGATCCTCTACAGCGCCGCGGCGTTCGTCGTCGCGCAGGGCACCGCGACGGTGATCAACTTCGTGGTCCAGCGAGCGGTGATCTTCAAGCTGCGCTAGGCCCAGTCCTCGAAGGAGGGTGCCGCGGCGTCCTTGTCGGAGAGTTGGTAGGTCAGGGGTGTGCCGTCGCGGCCGTGGGTGGGCCAGTCGATGGCGAGGTCGGGGTCGAGCGGGTGAATGTCGCGGTCCGCTCCGGGGGTGTACTCGAGGCTGCACAGGTACATCACCGTGGAGTGGTCCTCGAGGGAGAGGATCGCGTGACCCAGCCCGACGGGCAGGTACACCGCGCGGCGGTCGACGTCGTCGATGAGCACCGAGTCCCAGGTGCCGTACGTCGGTGAGTCCTTGCGGAGGTCGACCACGACGTCGAGGAACGCGCCGCGGGTGCAGGTGACGTACTTCGCCTGCCCGGGTGGGTCGACGGTGACGTGGATGCCGCGCAGCACACCGGCGGCGGAGACCGAGCAGTTGGCCTGCAGCAGTTCCAGGGGGTGCCCGACGGCGGCGGTGAAGGCGGAGTCCTTGTGCCACTCGAAGAACACCCCGCGGTCGTCGCCGAACTGGCGGGGAGTGAACTCGAACGCCCCGGGGACGCGCAGTTCGCGGAAGCTCACGGTCGGTGTCCTCTCTCGAGCAGGTCCAGCAGGTACGCCCCGTATCCGGACTTGAGCAGTGTCTGCGCGCGGGCGCGCAGGTCGTCGTCGGTGATGAACCCGCGTCGCCACGCCACCTCCTCGGGGGCGCCGATCTTGAGGCCCTGGCGTTGTTCGATGGTGCGCACGTAGTTGGAGGCGTCGAGGAGTGATTCGAAGGTGCCGGTGTCGAGCCAGGCGGTCCCACGCGGCAGCACCTGCACCTGCAGGGTGCCCGCCTCGAGGTAGTGGCGGTTGACGTCGGTGATCTCGTACTCCCCGCGGGCGGAGGGGGCGAGGTCGCGGGCGATGGCGATGACGTCGTTGTCGTAGAAGTACAGCCCCGGTACAGCGTAGTTCGACCGCGGGTGCGCCGGCTTCTCCTCCAAGGACAGGGCGGTGCCGCTCTCGTCGAATTCGATGACCCCGTAGGCGGTGGGGTCGGAGACCTCGTAGGCGAACACCGCGCCGCCGTCGATGTCCCCGAACCGGCTCAGCTGCGTTCCCAGGCCGGGGCCGTAGAAGATGTTGTCCCCCAGCACCAGTGCGGCGCCCTCGGTGCCGATGTGGTCGGCGCCCAGCACGAACGCCTGCGCGAGACCGTCGGGTTCGTGTTGCACCTTGTAGGTCAGCGAGATGCCGAACTGGGAGCCGTCGCCGAGAAGCCGCTGGAACTGCTCGGCGTCCTGCACGGTGGTGATGATCAGGATGTCGCGGATCCCGGCGAGCATCAGCGTGGTCAGCGGGTAGTAGATCATCGGCTTGTCGTAGACGGGCACCAACTGCTTGCTCACGCCCTGAGTGATCGGATGCAGCCGCGACCCCGTGCCACCGGCCAGAATGATTCCTCGCATGATGGTCGAGTCTTTCAGACTGCGCTTCGCGCCGCTCTCCCACGTAAAGTGCCGCCCATGAGAATGCTCGTGACCGGCGGCGCCGGGTTCATCGGCGCGAACTTCGTGCACCTGACCGCCCGCACCCGCCCCGACATCGAGATCACCGTCCTCGACGCCCTCACCTACGCCGGCAACCGCGCCTCCCTCGACCCCGTCGCAGACCGCATCACCTTCGTGCACGGCGACATCACCGACACCGCCCTCGTCGACCGCCTCGTCGCCGACACCGACCTCGTCGTCCACTTCGCCGCCGAATCACACAACGACAACTCCCTCGGCGACCCCTGGCCGTTCGTCCACACCAACATCGTCGGCACCACCACCCTCCTCCAAGCCGTCCGCACCCACGACGTCCGCTACCACCACATCAGCACCGACGAGGTCTACGGCGATCTCGAACTCGACGACCCCGCCCGGTTCACCGAGAACACCCCCTACAACCCCTCCTCGCCGTACTCCTCGACCAAGGCCTCCAGCGACCTGCTGGTGCGCGCCTGGACCCGCTCCTTCGGCGTCCGCGCCACCATCTCCAACTGCTCCAACAACTACGGCCCCTACCAGCACGTCGAGAAGTTCATCCCCCGCCAGATCACCGGCGTCCTCACCGGCGTCCGCCCCAAGCTCTACGGCGCCGGACTCAACGTCCGCGACTGGATCCACGTCGAGGACCACAACACCGCCGTCTGGACCATCATCGACAAGGGCGCCCTCGGCCAGACCTACCTCATCGGCGCCGACGGCGAGGTCGACAACCGCACCGTCGTCGAGACCATCCTCGAACTCTGTGGCCACGACAAGAGCGACTTCGACTTCGTCACCGACCGCCCCGGCCACGACCTGCGCTACGCCATCGACAGCACCCGCCTACGCACCGAACTCGGCTGGACACCCCGCTACTCCGACTTCCGCAGCGGACTCGCCGCCACCATCGACTGGTACCGAGACAACGAATCCTGGTGGGCGCCGCAGAAAGCCGCGACCGAGGCGGCCTATGCATCGGCCGGCGAACGGACGCTCTGATCAGACGGGTTCCGGCGGCTGGTGTGTGATGCGGCGCCGCAGCAGCACGTACACCGCGCGGCGCAGGAACGACGTCACGAGCGCACGAGCATTACCGATACGAACGTCGTTCTCGGACAGCAGGTCCGGGTAGGCCGCGCGCAGTTTCCGATGGAATCCCGCGGCCTGCCCCGCCTGTTCCCGCGCCAGGCGCACGCTCCACTGCCCGGCATTGATACGGAACGCCGCGAGAGACGACCGGATGGCCACCACGTCACCCTTGAGTGCGACCTCCGTGAAGGTCGCCTGATCGATGAGGAACGGGTGGTCGTTGTCCCACCAGCCGATGTCGGCGAGGGCGTCTCGTCGCATCAGGACGCATCCCGGCTCACCGAAGATGTTGGAGCCGGCGAGCACCGCGGTGCGTGCGGCTGTGCGTCCGTCGACGAGGCCGGACAACTTTCCCAGGCCACGCGTGGCGATGATGGTCTTGCCGGCGGCGTCCACGAGCGTGCGTTGCGACGCCACCAGGACGGCCGACGGGTGCGCGTCGAACGCGGCGACCTGGTCGGCGATCGACGTCTCGGTGATCGTGTCGTCGCCGCACACGAGTTTGATCAGCTCGCCCGTGGCCAGTCGACTCACTCTGTCCCAGTTGCGTTTCGCTCCGCCGCCGGCCTCCGTGTGCTCGACGCGGATGCGATCGTCGTCGTAGCGGGCGATGACGTCGAGGGTGGAGTCGGTCGACGCGTGATCGGCGATCACCAGCTCGAAGTCTCGGTAGGTCTGACTCAGGATCGACTCGATGGTCTCGCCGATGAAGTCGGCGTTGTTGTACGCCGGGACCACGATCGACACGCGGGGTGCCATGTCAGGAACCTTTCACCGAGGAGGAGCGCTTGAACGAGAAGTCGCGGTAGCCGAAGAAGCTGATGCAGGCGGTGAGCAAGGTGATGACCAGCTGGGACGGGATGGGTGCGAATCCGAGTACCGAGACGGCGACGGTCATCGCGGCGAGGTTCACCGCGAAGGCCCCGGAGTTGACCACGACGAAACGCCAGAAGTCGCGAAGCACGTGTCCCCGCACCCGGAAGACCAGGTAGCGATTCGTGCAGAAGGCAGTCAGCACGTTGCACAGGTAGCCGAGCACGATCGCGGCGTGATAACCGAGCGTGTCACCGATCGCGAGCTGCCAAACGATGAACCAGACTGTGCCGAGCACCGTGTTGAAGCCGCCCACCAGGAGAAAGACGAGGCCCTGGTTGCCCATCAGGCGGAGGAGCGGGCCGACCGGCTGCGCGTCCACGACGACACGGTCGTCGTCGGCAGGTTGATCAGCGGTCACCACGGCAGTGTCGCAGCAGCGTTCACCGTGGCACAAACTCGCGGAGCCGCTCCGGGCTCGTCACCCGCGGTGACCGGCGAGAAGCGAGGACCGGATGGACTCCAGCGTCGAGGCGATGCCGGCGGGGAGCGTGCGGTGAGTCCTGCGATCGATCTCGGGCCAGACGGTGGACCGGAGGCGCAGGTCACGGCCCTGGAGCGAGGACAACGGGGAGGCGGCCTGGACGACGAGCGGTCGGCGACGGAAGACCGATCTGCACGCGCCGAGAATGGCGCCGATGGTGACGGCATTGCCCGAGGCGAAGATCTTGGTGACCGGGTCCGTGCGCTCCCGCGCGGCGACGTCCAGGGCGTCCGCCACCATCTCTGCCGCATCGGAGATGTAGAGGTAGTCGCGCAGGGTGTCGATGGGCACGTAGATCGAGATGGGTGATGCCAACAGGTACCCGCGGCACAGGTGCGAGATGAGGCCCTGCGGCTTCGACAAGTTCTGTCCTGGTCCGTACAGGTTGGCGAAACGGCCGACGACCACCGACGCGTCGGTGCGTCGACCGAAGTCCACCGCTCTCTGCTCGGCGCGTAGCTTCGCGTGGCCGTACTCGCCCAGCGGCGCGACCGCACTCGACTCGTCGTGCGGTGCGTCGGGCGTGCCCGCGTAGACCCCACCGGCGGACGACGCATGGAAGACGGTGACAGGTTCCGGCCTCGGGACCGCATACGACTCGAGCTGTGCCAGCGCGTGTGCGAACAGGTCGTTCTCCCGGTCGAAGGCCTCGCGCGGCGTGCCGTTGACGCCTGCGCCCGCACACCACACGACATTGACCCGACGTGCGTCGGAGGTGGCCACCGCTCGCGCGCGTGAGGTGATCACGGTGCGTGCCGCGTCCTCGTCGAGCCACGGGATCGTCTCGGTCACCACCCGGTGCCCACGGCGGACGAGTTCGGCGGAGACGGCCGAGCCGAGAAGTCCACCACTCCCGACGACCCAGGACAACGTCGTCACGAGAGGTCGGGGTTCTCGGCGTCCCGGTTCTCGGCGCCGACTTTCGGAGGCACCCGGCCGGCACGGCCCAGAGGCCCGGCAGCCGGATCGCCCACGATCAGATAGGGAGGCTTTCCCATCGCGGTCTTCACGTTGACGCCGACGTACTCCGCGACGACGCCGAGCGAGAACAGGGTGGCCCCGAACCCGAACAGCAGGACGACCATGGTGGATGCCCAGCCGCGGACCTCGGTGTCCGGGTCGAAGAACGTGTACACGACGAGGAGATAGGCGACCAGGACCAGACCGAGAACGGCGAACACCACCCCCAGCACGCTGACCAGTCGCAACCCCTTGGTGCCGCTGGAGAGAACCATGCGCCAGAAGTGGGACAGCAGGGTCCGCAGGTTGTAGCCGGAACGCCGTCCCTGTTCCTCGCGCAGCGTCACCGGGCTGGTGGTCACACTGCCGGCGATCCACCCGAGTGCGACGTCGAGGTACGCCTCGGATCCCGCGTACGCGGCCACCGACCGTCCGACCTCGCCCACGACCATGCGGAAGCTGCTGTATTGCACGGTGTTCTCACCGGCCAACGCCTTGGCAATGAGCCACTTCGAGCCCTTGCTCGTCGCGTTGCGCCACAGTCCGTGCGGGGCGGCGTTGGTGCCGCGGGCGTAGACGACCGAGGCCTGCTCGTCGAGTGCGGTGTCGAGAAGTCCGCCGATGTCGGCGGGATCGTGCTGCCCGTCCTCGTCCATCGTGACGATCCACTCGCCGCCACTCGAGGCCATCCCCGCGAGCGTCGCGGGGTGCTGCCCGAAGTTGCGACTGAGCCAGATTCCCCGGACGAACGAGTGACGGTCCGCCAGGTCTCGGATGACGGCCGCGGATCCGTCCGGGCCGTGGTCGAACACCAGCAGAACCTCCTCGACCACCGCGAGGCGACGACCGGGGGTCAGAAAGGGCCGGGTGAGGGTCTCGAGCTCGTCGGTCAACGGGCCGAGGGTCCTCTCGCCCTGGTAGACGGGCACGATGACCGAGATCCGGTGCGGAAGCTGATCGTCAGTCACGAGAGCCGACCCTATAACGCAGAGGGGCCGGTTGCCGACGAGCGAGCCGCCGACGTTTGCGGTCGCGCGGAGAACCGTCGTCGGACGTCGAGCACGACCAGGCCGAGCAGTACGACGATTCCAGCGCCCATGGCAGCCAGTCCGAGCCGGAAGCCGGGCGGGCGGAAGGTCAGCTCGAGATCGGCGTCGGTGGTGCCCGGGGGCAGGTCGACGTAGAGGAAGGTGTCGCCCAGCCCCTTGGTCTGCAACGGCTGTCCGTTCAGCGTGGCCGTGTATCCGGGCCAGGCGAGCCTGGCGAAGATCACGCTGCCGCCGGCGGCGGAGCTCACGCGCAGGGTCTCGTCGACGTCGCTCGAGCGCACCGGCTCGACGTCGGCGTTCACAGTCGCGGACACGGTGCCCTCCTGCGTCGACACCGGCCCGTCGACACGTTCGAGGACGGCGACCTGGTCGGACTGCGGTCGCGGCACATCGACCCAGCGCCACCCGCGCGGAACCGGCAGCTGCCGCCACATCGGGTACTGCGCCTTCTGGACGACGACGCGGTCGAGCAGCATCAGATCGGCCGTGGTCCGCCCGGTGTAGACGTCGGGGCGGAACACGTTGCGATAGGCATCGGTACAGGTCGTGCCCTCGTAGGCGACACACAGAAGTTCGGCGAACGCTTCATGGCCGACGGGCGTGTAGGCGCTGACGTAGTCGAGATCGAGCACCTTGGCGTAGTTGCCGTACACCTGTGCTCGCCATCGGTCGACCGCCTCTTCCGGCGATCTGTCGGACAGAGCTCGGTCGCCCAATTGCAGCGTCGTACCGGTCCAGTCCGGGAACTCGGCACGGGCCTGCTGCTGGGAAGAGGGGAAATCCCACTCGCTCAGAACGGGTCGGTAGTTGTGTACCTGGTACAGCGCGACGGGGATGACCGAGACCATGAGCAGTGCGGTGGCGGCGGTCGTTCTGCGCGCGCGGAACACGGCGACGACGACACCGCCGAGAACCACGACGAAGAGGACCGACAGCAGGTGACGTCCGGCCAGTTGCGGTCCGGACGACAGTGCGCGAACAAGCAGGACGCCGGTGATGACCCCGGCCGCCGTCAGTCGGCCGCGCAGACCGCGCAGCGTTCCGAAGCGGCTCAGGAGAACCGCGGCGATGATGAGCAGAGCGACGGCGACGAAGGGCAACAGCCGTCCGGGCCAGCGAATGGGTCCGATGTCGGAAGGCCCCGCCGTGTAGAGCAGAAGGGCGCCGAGAACGATGAGGGGACCGGACAGTTCGCGCACGACCGTCGGCACACGGCGCCAGTCGACGAACGCCATCGCGGGGACGAGGAACCAGGCGACGTAGGTGACCGGCGCCGTGGTCGTCTCGCCGCTCCATGACTGCATGCTGGTCACCGCCGACGGCAGACTCGCGCTGAAGGTCTCCGACCAGGGGACCACGAGGAAGTTGTCGTTGAGGGTGCCCTCGGCGCCCGACCGCCACGTGACGCCCGAGGTGAGCACGCCGGGGAGGAAGGTGACGGCGCCGCACAGGGCGGCGGCGATCGACACGGCGCCGAGTCGGAGCACCGGCATGAGGGCGCGCGCACGCAGGTACTCGCCCATCATCACCGCCCCCGCGGCGACTCCGGCCATGAGGGCCGCGTGAACGTATCCCACGCTGATGGCGAGGTAGAGAAACGCGAAGACGGGTAGCGGACCGGAGGTGCCGCGGGCATAACGCACGGCACTCGCCCAGGCATTGATCACCCAGGCCATGCCGATCAGCGACGTCACCCAGGACGGCTGCTCGAAGAAGAGGGTGAATCCCGCGAACGGCGTCGCTGTCGCAGCGACCGCCGCCCAGGAGGGCCTGGATCCGTACTCCAGAGCCACGCGGTAGACGCCGATCGCCAGCACCACGGCGAAGAAGATCTTGACGACGGCAGCGAGCAGTGCCAGGTCGTCCACCGACGGTGAGATCAGGTTGATGAGCATCTGCACGGGATTCCAGAGACCACCCTGGCCCTCGACCGGGTAGTTGCCGGCCATCCACTGGGTGGTGACGAGGGGGAGGAACTGCCCTTCGCGGAGCAGGCGGCCCAGAGCGAGCCAGTTGCCCACCGCGCCGGACTCGGTGTCGTCGAGGTAGAAGAAGCGATGATCGCTCACGAGGATCGCGACGAACCCCAGCACCACCACCACACCGGAGCCGAGACCCCAGGACCAGCGCTCTCGACGGGACGTCTCGACCGAGGTCACGACAGGCGTGTGCGTCACACCGTCCTCGCTTCCTGACCGACACGTCGTTCCCCGCAAGTGTCATGGACGCGACGGAACCCTCCCGGTTGTTATCGTAGGTCACAGACCGGTCTCATTTGTTACGGGGTGCGACGAGCACGCCTGTCTCTACTGTCAGGAGTTGGACAACCGATGCAGTCGACCGCGCCCGCGACGATTCCGCACAGCGGCCACGACAGGTTGGTCCTCCAGCGAGGCGTCTTCCTCGGCCCCTCCACCAGAGTGAATCCCGATCTGTACGTGCAGATCGAGAAGGGCAGCGGGGATCGCAGGCGCCACGACATGACGCTCGCGAAGAACTCCTTCGCTCACACCAACACGTACTTCGGGCGCTTCGCGGCGTCCTACTGGCAGCGGTGGACCACGGTCGGCGCGGTCACGGCGTCTCTGCGCATCGCGACGAGCGGCCGTGTCCGAGTGCGACTGCTGGCCTCGGACATCGCCGGTCACCGCCGCATCGTGTCGGTGCAGGAGACGCGGAGCGACGCCGTGCTGACATTCGAGGCTCCGCTCGACAAGTTCGTCGACGGCGGTGCTCTCTGGCTGGAGTTCGAGACGTTCGGCGAGTCCGCCGTCGTCGACGGCCTCGAGTGGACCCACGCCACCACGGTGCCGAGACGTCCGGTGGCCATTGCCATCTGCACGTTCAACCGCGCCATCGACTGTGCGCACACGGTGGCCGCACTGGCGTCCGACGACGTGGTGTTGTCGCTGATCGACACCGTGCACGTCGTGGATCAGGGCACCGACCTCGTGCAGGACCAGCCGGAGTTCGCCGACGCGCGGGCGCGGATGGGCGACACCCTGGTGTACCTCCGGCAGCCCAATCTCGGTGGTGCGGGCGGCTTCACACGCGGACTGTACGAGGTGACCGCGTCTCGGAGCGGTGTCGACGTCATCCTCATGGACGACGACATCCTGTGTGAGCCGGAGACGGTGTTGCGTCTGAGCGCCTTCGCCAACGTCACGGCCCAGCCGACGCTGGTCGGCGCGCAGATGCTGTTCCTGCTCAATCCCGACTACCTCAACGTCGGCGCGGAGGAGGTGGACTTCCTGCACCTGCAGCACGGCCGCACCGTCGGAAAGGCGTTGTCCAACAAGAGCATGATCAAGAAGAACCAGGAGCGCCGGGTCGACGCCGGCTACAACGCCTGGTGGACGTGCCTGATCCCGTCCGAGGTCGTCGAGGAGATCGGTCTCCCGCTTCCCATGTTCTTCCAGTGGGACGACGTGGAGTACGGCGTGCGCGCCGGCCGTGCGGGCTTCCCGACCGTCACGCTGCCCAACGCGGCGGTGTGGCACGCCGACTTCTACTGGAAGGACTTCGACGACTGGGCGCGGTACTTTAGTACGCGTAACTCGCTCATCGTCGGGTCTCTGCACAGCGACCTGAACACTACGGTGTTGTCGCGAATGTTCCTGCGCCACATCGCCGAGTACGTCGTCGGAATGCAGTACGGCCTCGCCCATACCACCTTGAAGGGTATCGAGGACTGGCTGTCGGGGCCGGACCATCTGTCCGACGGCGGCATGGCGGCGATGGCTCGTATCCGAGCCGACCGCAAGGAGTACCCGGAGACGATCATGCACCCGGCGGCCACCGCGCCGGTGCCCTCCGCGGACGTGCGGGTCTCGCGAGCGGGCGGGGAGCCGAGCGCGATGCGAGCGGTGTTGGCCAAGCGCGGTGTCGACCAGTTCCTCGGACGCACGATCGGCGGTCTCGTCGGCGTCACGCGCGAGGACGCGCACTGGTGGCACATCGCGAGGTTCGACCACGTCGTGGTCACCGACGCATCGCAGGGCGGCGTTCGAATCCGCAAGCGGGACAAGGCACGTGGGGTCGCGCTGATGGTGCGTGCCGTCAAGGTGATGCGGCGTCTGCGGCGGGAGGCTCCTGCTCTGCAGGAGCAGTACCGCACGGCCGGCGCCGATCTCATCGCACGCGAGAACTGGGCGCGCCTCTACGGGATCGACACTGCCGTCACCGAATCGGTCAGGTGAGCCGGACCGCCACCTGCTCGTTGTTGGACGTGTAGGCGAGGTACTCGAACGTCACCCCGGTGCGGCGGACGAACTCGGTCCACGCCCTGTACTCGTGCTGGGCCCAGCCGGGGAAGTTGAAGAACTCGTCGAACACGATGACGGTGCCCGGCACCAGCCGTGATTCGAGGCGGCGCAGGACGAAGTCGGTCGAGGAGTACAGATCCGCGTCGAGATGAAGGAAGGCGACCGGGCCGCGATTCTTCGACAAGAACGGCCCCAGGGTCTGTTGGAACATTCCCTTCACCAGATGCGCACCCGGGACGTCGGGAAGGTCGTCCCGTGCAAAGGTCCCGGCCTCGAAGCCGGTGCGCCAGTCCTCGGGCAGGCCCTCGAAGGTGTCGAATCCGGCGATGACTCCGACGTTGGCGGCGCGGCGCCACTCGTCGACGATGGTGCCGAGGGTGGTTCCGGTGGCGACACCGAACTCGAGTGCCATGCCGTCGAGAGAGACGGCCCTGAGCGCATGTCGCAGCGTGAGGTCGGGATGCGTGAACGCCGGTGTTCGTGGGAGGTGGGTCTCGACGAAATCGGCACTGGACGCCGTGGCCTCGAGGTCGGAGGCGAAAGGGATGTCGCGGCGCATCCGGAATTCGAGGGTGGTGATGGACTCCTGCAGGTCCGCGATGGTCTTGGACTGGCCGGTGATGAGGTCGATCAGCTCACTGTGACGTCGGTCGGCCTCGGGCGCCACGGCGTCCTGAACGGCCTGCACTACCTTGCCCCGTGCAGTGGCTCTGACGCGTCGGCTCCACCGCATCACCCGCACCGTCCACTCGTCATGGGGACATACCGTAGTTCAGGGTTTGCGGAAGTACTCATTCCGGCCGAGTTTGCGTAGACGCAACCACTCGCGCAGACCGCCGAGGTCCCGTCGAGTGACCACGAAGTACCACCCGAAGCGCACCCATTCCTGCGGAAGCAGTTTGCGCATGCCGGGTTGAGCCATGAGGTATCCGCGGTTGCGGTAGGTGAAGTAGCGCTTGGTGGCGTCGTCCGGATACTGCGTGTGCATCCGGCCACCGAGGATCGGCTTGAACTCGTCGGCGCCGTTCGGATGGAGGTAGGCGGTCTGCAGGCACGTGCCGAACGCCAGCCCCGAGCGGGTGAGGCGACGGTGGATCTCCACCTCGTCGCCGCGGACGAAGAGACGGAGATCGGGGACCCCGACGGCGTCGATCGCGGCGGCCGAGAACAGCGCGCCGTTGAACAGCGACGCATAGGACGGCAACAACTCCTCGTCACCGAGTTCGGACCGCCACCGTCGCCACGCGGTGCCGCGCCGCAGCGGGAAGGCCAGGTGATCGGGATCGTCGATGTCGCACACGACGGGGGAGACCTCGTCGAGACCGTGCCGCACCGCGCAGTCGAGGAGGGTGGCGAGGACGTCCGGTCCTTCCGGCCTGCCGTCGTCGTCGGCGAGCCAGACCCGCTCGGCACCGAGAGACAGCGCGTGCAGCATCCCCAGCGCGAAGCCACCGGCCCCGCCGAGGTTGTGCTTGCTCCCGAGGTAGGTGGTCGGCACGGCCGCGCTCTCGACGCGCTCGCGGACCGCGGTCTCGTTCGCGTTGTCCACCACGATCAGATGGTCGAGCGGACGGGTCTGCGACGTCAGGACGGCGAGGGACTGGGCCAGCAGCTCGCGGCGCCGGTGGGTGACCACCACGCCGACGATGAACTCAGGCATGCGGGTCGTGATCGGCCTGGCCACGATCCGCGGCCTCCAGCTCACGAATGACGTGCGCGACGTGGTCTCCCGCGTCGTCGCCCTCGTACGACCGCACGACCTCCTCGATACCCCCCTGCTGCCGTACGTGGCCGTGATCGATCCACATCGCGGAATCGCAGAGCTGGGCGAGGAACTCGTTGGAGTGCGAGGCGAAGACGAGGATGCCGGACCGTGCGACCAGTTGCTGCAACCTGATGCGGGCCTTCTTCATGAAGTCGGCGTCGACGGCGCCGATGCCCTCGTCGAGAAGCAGGATCTCCGGGTCGATGCTGGTGACGACGCCCATCGCGATGCGCACGCGCATGCCGGTCGAGTAGGTGCGCAGCGGCATGTCGAGGTACTCACCGAGCTCCGTGAAGTCGGCGATCTCGTCCACCTTGGACATCATCTGTTTGCGCGTCTGGCCCAGGAACAGCCCGCGGATGATGATGTTCTCGTAGCCGGAGATCTCCGGGTCCATGCCGACGCCCAGGTCGAAGACCGGCGCGACGCGACCCCGCACGATGGCACTGCCGCGGGTGGGTTCGTAGATGCCCGCGAGCAGTCGCAGAAGCGTCGACTTGCCGGCTCCGTTGTGCCCGACGAGCCCGACGCGGTCGCCTTCCTTCAGCGACAGCGTGATGTCCCGCAATGCTTCCACCACGACGACGTCGCTGCCGTTACGTCCGATCGTGCCGCCGGCCTTGCCGAGGAACGCCTTCTTGAGCGACCGCGTCTTGGCGTCGAAGATGGGAAAGTCGACGCACGCGCCGTGCGTCTCGATGCTGACTGTCATGTGTGTCTCGTCCGATCAGACCCAGTAGGGCACGCGGGCCCGGAACGTACGCATCGCCACCATGGTGACGGCCAGGCCGACCACGGTGAACGCCAGCACGATGTACCAGTGGTACGCCTGCTGGTCCTCGCCGATCAGGGGTGCACGCAGGATGTCCAGGTAGTGGAACAGGGGATTGATCTCGACGAGCCGAGCGCGGTCCGCCGCGGCGCCGCCCATCTTCTGCAGGTTCGCCGTGGTCCACACGATCGGCGTCATGAAGAACAGCAACGTGACGACGCTGCCGAGGATCGGGGACAGATCGCGGTAGCGGGTGGCGATGATGCCGAACAGCAACGACACCCACACCATGTTCACGACGATCAGACCGAACGCCGGAATCGCCATGACGATGGTCCAGTGCAGCTCGGGGCGGAACACCGCCAGCATGATCAGGTAGATCAGCATGTTGTGGCCGAGGAGCAGCACCTGGCGCCAGACGAGGCGGTAGATGTGCACGCTCAGTGCCGAGGGCAGCTGCTTGATCAACCCCTCATTGGCCACGAACACGTCGGCACCCTCGAGGATCGACGCACTGATGAGGTTCCAGATGATGAGGCCGACGGTGACGTGGGGCAGGAACGACTTCAGATCGATGTCGAGCAGAACCGAGTACAGCAGGCCCATGGCGACGGCCTGCACACCTGTGGCGATGGTGATCCAGAACGGGCCGATGACGGAGCGCCGGTACCGCTGCTTGATGTCCTGCCACCCGAGGCTGAGCCACAGCTCACGCTGGCCGTACCCCTGCCTGAGGTCGCGAACGGCCCGGCGGAACGTCTGCGAATCGGACGCGGGTGCGCCGCCGGAGTTCGAGTCCCCGGTGTTCGAGTCGATCGCTGGTGCTGCCACGACCGACGACCCTACAGAGGAGAACCGTCAGAGGTACTGGCCGGTGCCCTGCCCGTGCTGGCCCTGACCGCCGCCGCCGATGGACACACCGGGGGGCAGCGCGCCCTGACGCATCTGCTCGAGCTGGGCGCGAGCCGCCATCTGCTGCGCGAACAGCGCCGTCTGGATGCCGTGGAACAGTCCCTCGAGCCAGCCCACCAGCTGGGCCTGGGCGATGCGGAGCTCGGCGTCGGACGG
The DNA here is from genome assembly GCF_019835845.1 of Rhodococcus sp. BP-349. Lineage (NCBI taxonomy): Bacteria > Bacillati > Actinomycetota > Actinomycetes > Mycobacteriales > Nocardiaceae > Rhodococcus > Rhodococcus sp. BP-349. The sequence goes on from NZ_JABUDR010000001.1 coordinate 58,264, forward strand.
CACCGCGTCCTCGCCGAAGGGCAACGCGAGACGTTGGAGTTCGTCGCGCAGCTCCGGAGCGAGGCCCTGTTCGAGCTCACGGATGGAGGAGGTGTGGATCTCCTTGAGACGGGTGCGGCTGGCGTCGTCCAGCGGTGCCGCGCGAACTTCCTCGAGGAGCTGCTTGATCATGGTGCCGATGCGCATGACCTTGGCGGGTTGCTCGACCATGTCCGCCAGCGATTCCTGGTCGTCGCCGTCCGAGGAATCGCCGGCCCCAGTGACGTTCGCGCGGGCGGCGGCGGCCGCCGCCTCGCGGGGACTGAGCGCGATCGGCTGCCCGTCCGGCCCGATGACGACGACGTGGTCTGCGCTGTCGTCCGCGCGGCCGCCGTCCGAGTTCTGCTCGTGTGAAGACGTCATGTCCCCATCTTGACCCGGGTCGCTCACCAGGGTGGGGTCCGGGGCGTGCCCGTGCGTGCCCGCCCTGTCGCCGTCGGCGCCTAGAGTGTGCGGCATGACCTACGACGTCGCCCGCGTACGGGGGCTGTTTCCCTCGCTCGGCGACGGCTGGATCCACCTCGATCCGCAGCTGGGCATGCAGATCCCCGACCGGGTGGCCACGGCCGTGTCCACCACCTTCCGCGGGACCGCATCGACGCACATCGGTCGGCACCCCTACGCGCAGCGCAGCGCGAGGGTCGCCGACGACGCTCGGCAGGCCGTCGCAGATCTGGTCGGTGGATCCCCCGAGGGTGTGGTCCTCGGTCCGGACCACGGCATCCTCCTGACCGCTCTCGCGGAGGCCCTCAGCACGCGCCTCGGCCTCGGGACGGGCATCGTCCTGTCCCGGCTGGACGACGAGGCGAACGTGGCGCCCTGGTTGCGTATCGCCAATCGGTACGGCGCCCAGGTGCAGTGGGCCGAGGTGGACATCGAGACGTGCGAGCTCCCCAGTTGGCAGTTCGGTGAGCTCATCGCCGCGAACACCCGCCTCGTCGCGCTGACTGCGGCGTCGACGGTGGTGGGGTCGGCTCCCGACGTCCGTGTCGCCGCCGACCTCGTGCACGACGCCGGCGGACTGCTGGTCGTCGACGCTGTCGGTGCGGCTCCCTACGCGGTACTCGACATCGAGGAACTCCGGGCGGACGTCGTGGCCGTCAACGCCGCGGCCTGGGGCGGGCCTCGCGTCGGAGCGCTGGTGTTCCGGGATCCCGAGCTTCTCGATCGGTTGCCGTCGCAGTCACTCGACACCGACGCGAAGGGCCCTGCGCGGCTCGAGGTCGCCGGTCTGCACTACTCGCTGCTCGCGGGCATGACCGCGTCCATCGACTGTCTCGCGGCCCTCGACGAGAACGCGAGCGGAACACGTCGACAGCGCCTCGAGATGTCCATCGGCTCGCTGCAGGACTACCAGGACCGGCTCTTCGAGTACCTGCAGGAACGCGTGGCGGCGCTGCCGCACGTCATGGCCATCGGTCAGGCGTCCAGTCGCGTCCCCTGCCTGAGCATCAGCGTGGACGGCGTCGACTCCGACAAGGTGGCGGCGCGACTGGCGGACAACAGGATCGACGTGGTCGGTGGTCTGCACGGCGGCAGCCGCCTGCTCGAGTCGCTGGGCGTCGCGGACGCCGGCGGCGCGATCACGGTGGGTCTCGCCCCGTACACGACGCGTCACGAGATCGATCAGCTGATCACGGTTCTCGAGACGCTGACCTGATCTGTCCCCGTCAGCGGACGCGCAGGATCACCTTGCCCACGGTGGAGTGGTCGTCGAGCATGCGATGAGCGTGTGGTGCGTCCGTGACCGGCACCTCCGCGTGGACGACGGGCACGACCGCGCCGTCGGCGATCATCGGCCACACGTGCTCGCGCACCTGGCGCACGATGTCGGCCTTGCCGCCCGGGCCGGTGAGGGGGCGCGCCCGCAACCCGGCGCAGTGCACACTGCCGCGCCTGGCCATCAGCGCGCCGAAATCGAACTCCGCGACTCGGCCGCCCTGCATGCCGATGGTGACGAGGCGCCCGTCCATGGCGAGCGCGGAGATGTTGCGAGCCAGATACTTCGCACCCATGTTGTCGAGCACGACGTCGGCGCCGTGGCCGTCCGTCGCGGAACGGATCTCCTCGACGAAATCCGTGGACGTGTAGTCGATCAGGATGTCCGCACCGAAGGATCGGCAGATCTCGAGCTTCTCCGCCGAGCCTGCGGTCACCGCGACGCGCGCGCCGAGGGCTTTGGCAACCTGAATGGCGTGCGTGCCGATGCCGCTGCCACCCCCGTGGATCAACAGCGTGTCCCCGGCGGACAGGCCGGCGTACATGACCACGTTGGACCACACCGTGCACGCGACCTCGGGCAGCGATGCGGCGACGTGCAGGTCGAGCCCGTCGGGAACGGGCAGCACCTGTCCGGCCGGCACGACGACCTGCTCGGCGTAGCCGCCGCCGGCGAGCAGCGCGCAGACCCGGTCGCCGACCTTCCATGCGGTCACGTCCTCGCCGACGTCGGCGATCACACCGGAGCACTCGAGCCCCAGCACGTCCGAGGCGCCGGCGGGCGGCGGGTAGTTGCCCTGCCGTTGCTGCAGATCGGCGCGGTTGACGGCGGATGCGGACACCGCGATCAGGACCTCGCCCGGGCCGGGCACCGGATCGGGTACCTCGGTCCAGACCATGACCTCGGGGTCGCCGTACTCGGTCGACGTGATGGCATGCACGTCTCGATCGTATGCCGCCCTCAGATGCGGGAGGGTTCCTCCCACAGATTGATCCCGGCCTCGGTGGCGTGTTCGTCGATGCGGCTCAGCTCGTCGTCGTCGAAGCGGAGTCGCGCGAGTGCCCCCACGTTGTCGTCGAGCTGCTCGACGGACGAGGCGCCGATCAGCACCGTCGTGACCCGCGGGTCGCGCAACGCCCAGGCCAACGACATCTGGGCGAGCGACTGCCCCCGCGCCGCGGCGATGTCGTTCAACGCGTTCAGATGCCCGCGCATGTCCTCGGTCAGCCACTCGGGATCGAGCGACTTGCCCTGTGCCGCTCGCGACTCGTCGGGGATGCCGCCGAGGTACTTGTCGGTCAGCATGCCCTGTGCGAGAGGGGAGAACGCGATGACGCCGACCCCGAGCTCGTCGACGGCCGGCAACAGATCGGACTCGATCCAGCGATTGAGCATCGAGTAACTCGGCTGGTGGATCAGCAGCGGCACTCCGGCATCGGAGAGCAGAGCCGCCATCTGGCGGGTGCGCGCCGCCGAGTACGAGCTGATGCCCACGTAGCGCGCCTTGCCCTGCTCGACGGCACTGACCAGCGCGCCCGCGGTCTCCTCGACGGGCGTGTCCTTGTCGGGGCGGTGGCTGTAGAAGATGTCGACACTGTCGATCCCCATGCGCTCGAGCGAGCGGTCCAGTGAGCTGAGCAGGTACTTGCGCGACCCGCCGAAGCCGTACGGGCCCGGCCACATGTCCCACCCGGCCTTGGTCGAGACGACCAGCTCGTCGCGGTACGGCCCGAAGTCCTCCCGCAGGATGCGGCCGAAGTTGATCTCCGCGCTGCCGTAGGGCGGCCCGTAGTTGTTGGCGAGGTCGAAGTGGGTGATGCCGAGGTCGAATGCGCGGCGCAACACGGCCCTCTGGGTGGCGAGCGGCACGTCGTCGCCGAAGTTGTGCCACAGCCCGAGCGAGATGGCGGGCAGCTTCAGTCCGCTCTCACCGGTACGGCGGTAGGGCATCGCGTTCGGGCGGTCTGTGTCGTAGCGGTCGGGCGAGGCGACATAGGGATCCGGCATGATGCCATCCTGCCGGAGATCCGACGGTCGGCTGCGCGAAATCGTGCTGCCGGGCGCGCGCGTTCGCTAGCGTTCGTGTGTGAGCACTTTCGGCAATTTTCAGAACGAGATCTACCTGACCGGGCTCGGCGGAGCGACCCCCGACCTGCCGATGACGGCGGATGGTCTGGAAGCGCGGGCGCGCGAGACTCTGTCCGCCGCCGCCTTCGCGTACATCGCCGGGAGTGCGTCCACGGAGCGCACGGCCCGCGGGAACGTCGACGCGTTCGCCTCCCGCAGGATCGTCCCGCGGATGTGGCGCGGTGCCAGCGCGCCGGACGCCCGCGATCTGTCGGTGACCGTGTTGGGGACGACCCTCTCCGCACCGGTGCTCACCGCGCCCATCGGTGTCCTCGGCATGGTGCACCCTGCGGCGGAACCCGCCGTCGGGTCGGCCGCTGCCGAGCTCGGGATCGGCTCGGTGCTGTCCACCGCGTCGTCCACCCCACTCGAGGACGTCGCAGCGGAATCCGGCGAGAACTGGTGGTACCAGCTCTACTGGCCGTCGGACGACGGCGTCGCGGAGTCGCTGGTGCGTCGTGCCACCGCGGCGGGTGCGAAGGTCATCGTCGTCACGGCGGACACACCCGGGATCGGCTGGCGTCCACGCGATCTCACGCTCGGACACCTCCCCTTCCTCCGCGCGGAGGGCATCGCGAACTACCTGTCCGATCCGGTCTTCCGCTCACGCCTGGCCTCGCCGCCGGAGGAGAGCGCCGAGGCGCTGCAGATCGCGGTGCTCACCTGGGTCGGAATGTTCGGGAACCACACGCTGCGCCCGTCCGACGTCGCGCGGGTGCGTGAATGGACCCATCTTCCCGTCGTGGTCAAAGGCATCCTGCACCCCGACGACGCCCGCGCCGTCGTCGACGCGGGTGCCGACGGTGTCGTCGTCTCCAATCACGGTGGGCGACAGGTGGACAACTCGATCGCCGCGCTGGACGCGCTCGAACCCGTCGCCGCGGCCGTCGGGGATCACGCGACCGTGCTGCTCGATTCCGGCATCCGCTCCGGCGCCGACGTGGTGGTCGCGCTGGCCCTCGGCGCCGACGCGGTGTTCTACGGGCGGCCGTGGGTGTACGGCCTGGGACTCGCGGGGCGTGAGGGTGTCGTGCATGCCCTTCGGTGCCTGCTCGGCGATCTCGACATCACCATGGGACTGGCCGGGCTGTCGTCGGTCACCGCGGTGGACAGGTCGATTCTGTACCGGTCCTGAAGATGCGCAGGTCGGCACGCGCGGGGGTCACCGCGGTCTAGCCTTCCGTCATGGTCGTTCACAGTGCGCGTCCCGAGGAGTCACAGACCGCGGCCCCGCCGGTGGCCTGGTTGACCGAGGCGGAGGCCCGCGCGTGGCGAGCGTTCATCGATGCCGACTACCGCCTCATGGACACCCTGAACCGCGACCTGCACACGCGGGAGGGGCTGACGCTGGCCGAGTACCGCATCCTGGTGCGCCTGAGCGAGGCTCCCGACGGTTCGCTGCGGATGAGTCTGCTCGCCGACGGCGTGCTCTCGTCGAGGAGCCGGCTCACGCATCAGATCCGCCGAATGCAGGAGCAGGGCTTGGTCGTTCGAGACACCTGCGACGAGGACGGGCGTGGTGTCCTGGCCGTCATCACGGACGACGGTCGTGCCCGCCTGGCCGCGGCGGCACCCTCGCACGTCGCCGCGGTGCGGCGATGCCTGATCGATCTGCTCACGGCCGACGAACTCGCGATGATGGCCGAGGTGTTCGAGAAGGTCGATCGACGACTGCTCGCGGGAGACCACTAGTATCGATCGCGGAAGCGTGGCAGAGCGGCCCAATGCACTCGCCTTGAAAGCGAGAGACGTGTGAAAGCGTCCGGGGGTTCAAATCCCTCCGCTTCCGCCAGCGCGATGTGAGCGACGACGAACGCCCCCTCTGTCCGGAGGGGGCGTTCGTGTCTGTCGGCGCCGCGCTACTTCAGCTTCGCTGCAGCCAGTCCGCGGGCCACGATGGCGGCCTGCAGGTAGCGCAGTCCCGAGGGCACGCTCGGGTCGATACCGGTGAGCTGACCGATGCGCTTGAGGCGGTAGTCGACGGTGTTGGCGTGCACGAACAGGTGCCGCGCGGTGCGCTGGCGGTTGAGCTCGTGGCCGATGTACGACGTCAGCGTGTCGAGCAGCTCGGGGGCGTCGTCGAGGGGCTTCAGGGCGCGGAGCAGCTGTTCGCGACCGCGGCCCGGACGGGTGAGCTGATATTCGAGCACCAGGTCCTCGGTGCGGTACATCCCCGCCGGTCGGCCGAGTTGCCGTGTGAGCGAGAGCAGTTCGTAGACGTGCTCGGCGGCGCCCGGAATGTCCTCGCGCTCGGCGGACGTCATGGTGGCGGTGATCGGGATCTCGCCGGCCCGGGACAGGCGCTCGATGAGGGTGTCCACCCACTCGCGCTCGCGCGGTGCGGGCAGGAGCACGGTGCCGCCGTCGGTGCTGAGCAGTGCCAGCGGCGACTTGCCGCACATGGTTGCCAACTCCGCCTGGATACGGCGGAGCTTGCGCCGTGCGGACACGGTGCGGTCGACGACCGGATTCGCCTCGTCGGGGTGCTGCGGGAAGTGCAGCGCCAGGACGAGGTACTCGTCGGCGAGGTCGATGCCGCACTGCTGCGCGGTGGACAGCGCGTTCTGACCGCCGCTGAGCAACGTGGTCACGAGTGTGTGCGTGGCGGTGTGGTGCTCGGACGCGACGGAGCGGTACTCCTCCACGTACGCCATGGACACCTCGGTGGTGACGGCCTCGAGGAGGCTCACCAGGACGAGGGAGTTGTCGGTGACGTTCTCGATGTTCTGGGCCTTGGCATCACGGTTGACGAGAGTGAGTCCGAAGCGGAACCCGTCGTGGTAGGCGCGCAGGATCGACCGCAGCGGCACCCCTTCGCGTGCCCAGCGAGCGGCCGCGTCGTGAACGTTCGCGAGGTCCTTGTCCGACGGCGTCTTGCCCGACTCGAGCATGCGGACGGCGAGACCCAGGCACTTGACCGTGACCTCGGTGACGTCGCCGTGCAGGAGCTCGCCGGGGAGCGTCCCGCACGGGGTGTTCGCCTGGAAGTGATCGACCAGATGACGCGCCACCCCTCGCAGATCGCTCATCGCCAGAGAATTGGAACGTGTGCCGGCGATCAGGCCCGCTTCCATGTGTCCGGGAAGCGGCTTCGGAGCTGTCTTCGGTGTGGTCATCGATCCCCCCATGACTGTGTAGTTCATGTCAGTCGTGCATGTTCTCGGGGTACCGTAACAATCATTAACGGGTTCCGAGATTGTTTCGAGATACCTATTCGAGAGCCACGGTATGCGCTGAGGCCAACGGCGGTGTGTGTTCCGGTTGTCAGTCCAACCGCCGTGACCTGCGACGACATGCCTCCGTGACGGCCGTTGAGGCAAAAGAAGTCGCATTTTCACCTACTTCTGTCTTGCTTTCACACAACTGTCCAGGTGCCACTTAGTGAAATGTCACACGGCGGTCACCTGCCTGGAAGTCCGGTTCACCGGACGATCACCGTCACGCGGTACGCTTCCGGCATGGTTCACGGTCTTGCTGTCCTCGTCGTCGGTTCTTGTGACCGCAGACAGGGCGACGAGCAGTCCTTTGGACTTGAATGCGCCATTTCTACCGGCTAGTAAGTTGGTGGATGTACCTCGGGCTCGCGGCACGCTCCGCGCGCCTCTGTCCGGTCGGCAGTCACCAGTGGCTCCGGCCGAGCCATACCGGACGAAAGGTCTGTCGATGCGACGTCCCGCTCTGCTCGCCGCGGGGTGCCTCGCTGCGCTGACGCTTCTCGGCTCCGCGCCGGTGGCGGGTGCACAGCCGGCCGCCCCGACGCCGGCCGTGGACGCATCGTCACCTACTCGGGTGGTCTCGGTGACCATGGCGACCGATCGCCGGGCCGTCATGTCGGTGTTCTCCTCCTCGATGAACCGCGAGATCCAGGTCCAGGTGCTGCTGCCCGCCGATCGATCGGTACCGCGTCCGTCGCTGTACATGCTCGACGGGGTCAGCGCCGGCGAGGAGTCCGGCTACACCGAGAGCACCTGGACCCAGAAGACGGACGCGGTGTCCTTCTTCTCGGACAAGGCCGCCAACATCGTCCTTCCCGTCGGCGGCCGCGGTGCCTACTACGCCGACTGGGCTCAGCCCGATCCGGTGCTCGGCGTCAACAAGTGGGAGACGTTCCTGACCTCGGAGCTGCCCCCGCTGATCGACGCCCGCTTCGACGGCAACGGCGTCAATGCGCTGATGGGGCTGTCGATGGGTGCGCAGGGCGCGATGAACCTGCTGACCAAGCATCCCGATCTCTACACGGGCATCGCCGGATTCAGCGGCTGCTACGACAACCGCTCCAACGAGACCAAGAACGCCGTACGAGCCACCGTCGGGTCCACCGGGGGCGACGCGACCAACATGTGGGGCGCGAACACGGATCCGCTGTGGGCGGAGAACGATCCCAGCACCCGCGTCGAGACACTGCGCGGCAAGCAGGTCTACCTGTCGACGGGTAACGGGTTCCCCGGACCGTACGAGGCGGGCGGCGGTTTCGGTGAGGCGATCATCGACGCGCTCACCGTCGGCGGTCCCCTCGAGGCGGCCGCGAACATCTGCACCACCGGCTTCGCCGACACGCTCCGCGCGGCGGGCGTCCCGGCGACCATCGTGTTCAAGCCGTACGGCACGCACTCCTGGCGCTACTGGCAGGACGAGATGCACAACTCCTGGCCCGTCGTCGCCAGGGCGCTCGGCCTGTAGCTGTCAGGGGCGTACGCAGTCTCCGGCGACCGCACACCCTTTCCTGCCGGCTGCTGAGGGTGTTCACTCACCGCCAGGGGTGTGCACACACTCCCTGGTGCGCCGCCGCGAACGTCTCGCGGCGCGGGCCCGAGCCGGGCGCGTCGACCCACCCGGCCGCCGGGGGTGTGCACACCCTCTGTGTCAACCAGACACCCCTTCCTGCCGGCTGCTGAGGGTGTTCACTCACCGCCAGGGGTGTGCACACACTCCTCAGTGCGCCGCCGCGAACGTCTCGGTGGCCGACGCGGCGAACGCGAGGAACGCGTCGTTCTCGTGCGGGTCGCCCACCGTCACGCGCACTCCGTCGTCTCCGTAGGCGCGGACGATGACACCGGCCTCGGTGGACGCTGCGGAGAAGTCGCCCGACTCCGCGCCCAGCGGGATCCAGACGAAGTTCGCCGACGACTCGGGTACGTGGAATCCCATGCCGCGCAACGAGTCCCGTAACCGCGACCGCTCGGCCGTCACGGTGGCCGTGCGTGCCAGCAGTTCGTCCGAGGCCGCGAGCGACGCGACGGCGCCACTCTGCGCGACACTGCTCACGCTGAACGCGGTGTGCACCTTCTTCATCGACGTGATGATCGACGGTGCTCCGACGGCGTACCCCACCCGCAGTCCGGCGAGGCCGTAGGCCTTCGAGAACGTCCGCAGCACCACGACGTTGGGCCGGGTTCGTCCGATCTCCACGCCGTCGATCGCGCGGTCGGTGTACTCGAAGTAGGCCTCGTCCAGCACCACGACGATGTGGTCGGGGATCGCGTCGAGGAACCGTTCGAGGTCGGCGGGGTCCACCACGGTGCCCGTCGGGTTGTTCGGGTTGCACACGAACATGAGACGGGTCCTGTCCGTCACTGCTGCGGCCATCGCGTCGAGGTCGTGCACGTCGTCGTGAGTGAGCGGCACACGCACGGCGGTGGCGCCGGCGACGAGCGTGACGATGGGGTAGGCCTCGAACGAGCGCCACCCGAAGACGACCTCGTCCCCGGCGTTGCAGGTGACCTGGACCAGCTCCTGGCACAGCGCGACCGATCCGCAGCCGACGGCGACGGTGGTGGCCGGGACGTCGAGGAAGTCCGCGAGCGCCTCGACCAGGACTGTCGACTGGTTGTCGGGATAGCGGTTCACTCCGGCCGCCGCGTCGGCGATGGCCTCGCGAACGCTGGGCAGCGGGCCGGCCGTGGTCTCGTTGCTGGCGAGTTTGATCGCGCCCGGGAACGAGCGACCGGGCAGGTAACCGGGGATGGCATCGAGGTCGGGGCGCGTGCGTGGGGTCACGATCACCGATTATGCGCGGCGGTCGGACACAGTGTGGTCGCGGCTCTCGCTCGACCCTCGCTTTCGCCATTGTGTGCCATTACCGTGGAGCCATGTCGGGTCTCATCGAGGACACTGCGCCCATCCGCCCCCGCGACGAGGGTGCGGACACCGCCACGCTCGACCGCGTGCCGCTCACCGCGTTCGAGCCGGACAGCAGGGCTCGCGGCGGCATCGTCGTGTTGCACGAGGCGCGTGAGCTCCCGCAGGCACTGCTCGAGTTCATGCGCTCCCTGGCCGCCGACGGCTGGCTGGTCGCAGCGCCGCACCTGTTCCACCGGGCAGCAGGGGACGACGAGGTATTCGGCACGCCGTTGTTCGAGGACTTCGACGCCACCGTCGACTGGATGCAGAGCCGGGGCGTTCCGACCGACTGCATCGGCGTCATCGGATTCGACGACGCCGGAACCGCAGCCGCCCTGGTGGCCACCGATCGAGCCATCGGTGCGGCGGTGAGTGTCGCGGCTCCCGGCATCGTCGAGGCGCTGACCACGGATGCGCTCGCTCTCGTCGACGCGGCGGCATCCCTCAAGGCGCCCTGGCTCGGTCTCTACGGACGCGACGACGTCCGCACTCCCGTGGAGCACGTGGAGCAGTTGCAGGAGGCCGTGTCGAAGGCGTCCGTCGCCACGCTCGTCGTCAGTTACGCCGGCGTCGAGCATCGTGCGGACGAGGAATCCGCCGTGTCGGAGGAGTCGGCCGGCGAGGAGGCGATCGTCGACGCCCAGCGTCGCATCTTCGACTGGTTCGACAGTCATCTCCGATAAGACCGCCCCACCAGCCGTTTTGCGTCTACTCCGGGGCGTGTGTAATCTTCCTTCTCGGCGGTTCGCAAGGACCGGTGCCCTCGAAAGAGGTCCAGGAGGCGTGCCAGAGCGGCCGAATGGGAGTCACTGCTAATGACTTGACCCTTCACCGGGTCCGGAGGTTCAAATCCTCTCGCCTCCGCCACTTTCGACTTCGGTCGGAGGACAACTGAACAGCACCACAGCATGCGCCCGTAGCTCAACGGATAGAGCACCTGACTACGGATCAGGAGGTTAGGGGTTCGAATCCCTTCGGGCGCACCACAGAGAGCCGGTACCAGGATCATCCTGGTGCCGGCTTTCTGCATGTACGGGTCCGGCACCTCTGTGTACTATGTGATGAAACATAGAACCGGGTTCCGGCCCGCCACAGGGGGAGTGTGTCGTGACCGAGTTCCAGACCATCACTGTCGAATCGCGTGGGCACGTCCTGCACATCGGGCTGAACAGGCCGTCGAAGCGGAACTCCTTCACCACCGACATGATCCGCGAGCTGTCCACGGCGTACGGAATGCTGGAGGCGGACGACGACCTCCGTGCCGGACTCCTCTTCGCTCACGGTGAGCACTTCACCGCCGGTCTCGATCTCGTGGACGTCGCCCAGCATCTGACGGGCGATCGTCTGCCGTTCGCTGAGGGTGGGCGGGATCCGTGGCGCCTCGACGGAACGTGGACCACTCCGGTGGTGGCGGCGGTGCACGGATGGTGCATGACGCTCGGCATCGAACTGCTGCTGGCGTCCGACATCCGGGTCGCCGCAGCCGGAACGCGTTTCTCTCAGATGGAAGTTCAGCGCGGTATCTACCCGTTCGGCGGGGCGACCCTGCGGTTTCCTCGCGAGACCGGCTGGGGGAACGCCATGCGGTGGATGCTCACCGGAGACGAGTTCGATGCCGAGGAGGCTCGTCGCATCGGGCTCGTGCAGGAGGTCTGTGCGAATCCCGCCGCGGCGATCGAGCGCGCGATCGAGCTCGCACACCGCATCGCGGAGTCCGCTGCGCCGCTCGGTGTGCGGGCCACGCTGGAGTCCGCTCATCGCAGCCTGATCGAGGGGGACGCCGCCGCGGCGGCGCAGCTGCTCCCCGGCATCCGGGCACTGTTCTCGACGGCCGACGCGGCCGAGGGGATGCTGTCGTTCGTCGAGAGACGGCAGGCCACCTTCACCGGCAGGTGATACTCATCAGATTCACACCACGAACGGAGCATCGGTGACGACGTCGGACGAACGAAGACTCATGGCCCTCGCGGCAGTGGCGGGTGTCGCGCAGAACGCGATCGCCCTGCCCTACGTCCGGAAGCACGGGACACGATCCGCCGCCGACTTCTTCGTCGGGAAGATCTGGTCCACCGTGCCCGGACGGTTCGCGATGGTGGATCTCATCCTCGTGGTGATCGCCTTCCACGTCTGGGCGTTGCCCGAGGCGCGGCGACTCGGCATCGTCCGGTGGTGGCTGGTCACGGTGCTCCTCACGTTCGGTGTGGGTATCGGCTCGGCGATCCCGTTCTTCCTCGCCGTGCGCGCGCGGACGGTCCGACTCGCGGGCTGAGAATCACCGGCGGCCCCGCTCCGGGGCGCTCATGTCCCCGGTGCCGGGTGTGCCGTCCGCCAGCGCGTACTGCAGGAACACGGTGCCGCCCGGGCTCGCCTGCGGTGGGGCAACGAGGGCGAGGCTCGTCGGCAGGGCGCCGGTGTCGAACACCGTCTTACCGACACCCAGCACGATGGGGTGCAGCCACAGGTCGAGGCGGTCGAACAACCGCTCCCGCACCAGTGTCTGCACCAGATCGAGACTCCCCACGACCTTGATGTCCTGATGCCGCTCTCGGATCTCGCGCACAGCGGTCGGTAGATCCGGGCCCAGTACCGAGGATCCGGCCCAGTCGAGCGTGCGCGGATCGCGCGAGGCGACGTACTTGGGAATCCCGTTGAAGAGACTCGCGATGCCGTCGTCCGGTCCGCCCTGCTGATGCGGCCAGTACGACGCGAAGATGTCGTACGTCCGTCGCCCGAGCAGGAGCGCATCGGTGCCGCGGTAGGCCGCATCGATCTGCGCGCCGGTGACGTCGTCGATCAGCGGCGCCTGCCAGCCGCCGAACGGGAACCCGTCCGGGTCCTCGTCGGGTCCGCCGGGAGCTTGCCCGACGAGGTCGAGCGTCGCGAACATCTCGATGGTGATCGTTCCCATGGCGTCACTCCTCGGTTGCGTGTGACGAGATGGACCACCGAGCGGTGCGGAAGTCATCGCGGAGGGCTGTCGAGGTTCACACGCTCCTCGCCGCCAGGCCACCGTCGACGGGGAGGCAGACCCCGTTGATGTAGGCCGCGTCGTCCGAGGCGAGAAAGACAGCCGCATTGGCCACGTCCTGTGGCGTGCCCATCCGTCCGGTCGGACTCGCGGCATGGCGGGCGGCCAGTGCGGTCTCGCGAGACGCGTCGTCCACCAGGGTGTGCGAGACCAGGGGTGTGTCGATCAGCCCCGGCAGGATCGCGTTGACCCGGACACCGAACGCGGCGTACTCCAGCGCCAATGCCACGGTCAGCTGATTCACTCCGGCCTTCCCGGCAGCGTAGGCGGGATAGGAGTACCCGGTGTACCGGATGCTCGCCAGCGAGGAGACGTTCACAATCGCGCCGCCCCCCTCCGAGAGCATCCACGGAATCGTGTACTTGCAGGTGAGGAACACCCCCGTGAGATTCAGCGACAGCGCGGCGTTCCATCGGTCGATGCTCAGGTCGGTGACCTGCCCGGTGGTCACCGACCCGACGTTGTTGTGCAGGATCGTGGGCGGCCCGACGGCGTGTGCGGCGGCGTCGACAGCGTCGCGAACGCCGTCCTCGTCCGTGATGTCCGCCGCGATCGCCATCGCTCGTCCTCCGTCGCTCACGATCTCCTTCGTCGTCAGCTCGGCCTCGGCGCGGTCCCGGTCGATCGCCACCACCGTCGCCCCGGCCCTGGCATAGGCGAGTGCGGCGGCGCGGCCGTTGCTCATGGCTGTACCGCTGGACCCAGCGCCGAACACGAGCACCACACGGCCGGACAGTGACGGTGGCATGGCGGCTCCGGATTCCGAGAACGAACGTGACCTCTCGATGGTCGTCGAGTGGTAGGCCCTCGAACCAGCGCGCCGCGTCGAGCGTCGGCGTGAAACTTCCACCATCTGTAGGAAGAACTGCGAGGCTGACATCCATGACGGGCACCCCGAGCGTCGATGCTCGCCTCCTGAAGCTGATCGACGCTCTCGCCGAACATCTCGGCCGGTCGGTCGTGGTCGACGACCCGGCAGTCCGCTTGATCTGTGCGAGTAGGCATTTCGGTGACGAGGATGCCGTGCGCGTCCGCGCGGTGTTGCAACGCGACGCCGGTGCCGACGTCGGCCGCTACGTTCTGTCGCGTGGCGCGGGGCGGTGGCATGGGGCGCACGTCCTCGAGGCGAGCCCGGACCTGGGCCTGACCGCGCGGCTGTGTGTGCCGCTGCACGGACCGGGGTGGTTGCTCGGTTTCCTCATGGTCATCGATGCCGACGGTTCCCTCACTCCGGGGGAGATCCGGCACATCGAGAAGGTGAGCCGGGACGTCGAATCCGTGATGCATGCGGGCTCCATCGCATCCGGCGAGGACTCCGTCGAGCGGACGGCAGCGTTGCGCGATCTCCTCGGCAGACACGAGGCCGCTCGGCGCGCCGCCGAGGCGTGGTTCGTGAGAAACGGGGGCGCGGGGGCGGCGTGCGTCACCGTGGTGTCGTTCACCGTCACCGCGCTGGGCACACCGGATGCCTCGGTCGCGACGGCGCTGCAGGTGGCCGTCGACATGGCGGCACGGACACGTGGCACCACGGCGCAGCACCTGGTGGACGACGACCGCGCGCTCCTTCTGCTCACGTCGGAGGTGGTTCCGACTCGTGCGGGAATCCTCGAGCACGTCCGCCGGGTGGCGGAGGGCCTCGATCGGGTGCTGGGGGCCGGCTCCTATCGCTGCGCCGTCGGTGTCGGCACCTCGACCGAGGGGCGCACCGGCGCGTGGCGTGCTCGCCACCGCGCGGACATCGCGTCACGAGCCCCGTCCGGCGACATCGTCTTCTGGGACGACCTCGGAGTGGACGCGGTGCTGCTCGAGCTCCCCGCCGAGGTGATGGTCCCGGAATCCGTCCCGTTACCGCTGCGCCGCCTCATGGACATGGACCCGTCGGGACGGTTGACGTCGACGCTGCGGTCGTTCCTCGACCACGGTGGCTCCGTCGCGAGGACGGCTGCCGAACTCCACATGCATCGGACGTCGCTCTACTACCGGTTGGACCGTATACGGGAGATCACGTCGCTCGATCTCGACTCGGGACGGGATCGGCTGCAGCTTCATCTGGGACTACACCTGCATGACCTGACCTCGCAGTTCCGACAGAACGAGGATCCCGCGACCGCGCATCCCGACGGGCGTAGGTGGTGATACAGGTCACTCCGGCGCGACACTCGCACCGTCGGTGTCTTCGCCGGCACGGACCCGAGGAGCCGGAACGATGATGGTCACCACCAGCGACGGGTGTGCGCTCGACGTCAGAGACAGCGGTCCCGGATCGACCGGTGACACCCTCGTGCTGGTCCACGGATGGTCGCAGTCGCGGGCGATGTTCGACCGCGTCATTCCCTTGCTCACTCCCACTCATCGGGTGGTGTCTTTCGACCTCCGTGGTCACGGACTGTCGGGCAAGCCGGCGACGGGCGCGCGCGTCGCGCGGCTGGCAGCCGATCTGCACGAGGTTCTCGACGCCCGCGCGGTGGATCGAGCGTGCCTGGTCGGACACTCGTTAGGGGCCTCGGTCGCGTGGAGCTACCTGGACACTCACGGATCGTCCCGCGTCGACTCCCTCGTCGTCGTGGACCAGCCGAGCGCCTGCGCCGTCCTGCCGTGGATGACGGCCGAGGACGGCAGGGATGCGGGTGCGATCCTGGACGTCGCCGGTGCCGACGCTTTCGTGGCATCGCTGACCTCTCCCGAGAGCGACGCCATCCGCCACGCGTTCCTGGTGTCGATGCTCTCCCCCGACATCGGAGCCGACGATATGGAGTGGCTCTACCGGGAGAACCTTCGGATGCCGGCCGCGTGGGGTGCGCGGCTCCTGTTCGATCACATCATGCAGGACTGGCGAGACGTGTTGCCGGGCATCGACGTTCCCACCCTCGTGATCGGCGGCGAGGTCAGCCACGTGTCGACCGCGTCTCAGGCCTGGACTGCCGACCGCATCCCCGGCGCCGAACTTCGCGTCTTCACCAGAGCTGAAGGGGGCAGCCACTTCCCGTTCTTCGAGAATGCGTCGTCCTTCGCTCCCGTGCTCCTCGACTTCCTCGCCGCACATCGCGTTCCGTCGGGTGCTCAGTGCACCCCCGCGGCCGTCTGACCGAGCACCTCGATCAACCCCTCGAGATCGGGCTCGTCGTCGGTGGGGTGGGCGACGACCGTCGTGATGCCGAGGTGCCCCAGGCGGGCGACCTCGTCCGCCACCTCCGCCGCGCCGCCGGTGACCGCGAGCCCGCTCGCATCGGACTTGCCCCAGCGCGCGACCTCGTCGCGAATGCGGTCGTCCGCGCCGGCGCCCACCGCCACCAGTCGAGGGGCGATGATGCGATGGTCGGCGGAGCGCCGCGCTGCGACCACCTCGGCACACGAGGCTGCCAGTTCGTCGTCCGACATCGCGGCCGCGAACAAGGTGCCGTCCGAGTGGGATGCCGCGTAGCGCAGCGTCTTCGGACCGGTACCGCCGAGAAAGAACGGTTCGTCGGGCGCCGGCCACTGCAGCTGCACGGCATCGAGGGAGACGTACCGGCCGTCGACGGTGACCTCCTCCCCGCGCAGCAGCGCCTGCAGAGCGGTCGAGTACTCGTCCAGCAATGTCATCGGAGACGCGACGCGGGCGCCAACCTGCCTCATCCAGTGCTGTACGCCGTGTCCGGCACCGGCGAGGAACCGGCCGGGGAACAGTCGATGCAGCGACGCGACCTCCATGGCGCACAGGGCGACGTTGCGCAGCGGCACGGGCATGAGTCCCAGGCCGACCTGGATGCGCTCGGTGCTCGCCAGCACTGTGGCCGCGGTCGTCAGCCCACCGTGGCTGAAACAGTCCTCCCACAGCCAGAACTCGTGGAGTCCCGCCTCTTCCGCGGCGCGTGCGGCCGTGATCAGCCGGGCAGGGTCGTGGGCGGGGGTGAACACGATGCCGAGTCTCGTCACGAGTCAGTCGTAGCAGATCGAGCGCCCGCCGGGGGCGCGTCGCGTCGTTCTGGGCGGAGACGTGCCGCGACCGTGGCCATCGCCGTCACGAGATCGGGCGGGGAGACGTCCTCGAGGTCTGCGTCGAACCGTGCGAGGGACGCGGCCACGGCGACCCACGACCACGAGCCGACCGTCACGCGGCACCGCTCTGCGTCGACGTGTTCCAAGGACTCGTCCGACTCGGTGAGGAACGGCCGCAGCGCCTCGGCCGGCAGGCGGACGACCGCCTCGCCGACGCAGGGCCAGGTACCCGTCTCCGATCCGCGGAGTCGCGCCTGGAGCAGGCGACCGGCGGATCCGCCCGGGACGGGCCGCGGTGTGAAGCGTCGGCCGGTCGGTGGGCGCAGCACCATGCGATCGAGTCGGAAGATGCGCCAGTCGTCGCGCGCCAGATCCCATGCCACCAGGTACCACCGCGCCCGCGCGGTCACGACGCCGTAGGGCTCGACGTGTCGCGACGAGGACTCGGAGGACGGGGATGTGTATGCGAACCGCAGTGCCTCGGTGCCGACCGCACCGGCGACCGCCAGCAGTGTTCGGCTGTCGACCATAGGCGCGGACTCGGGCGGAGGCGTCGTCGCCACGCGGTCGAGTCTGTGGCGCAACCTGCTCGGGAGCACCTGACGCACGGTGGCGAGAGCTCGGGCGGCAGGCTCGGCCACGTCCACGCCGAGTGACGTGGCACCGCCGAGGGCGACGGCGAGTGCCACCGCCTGGTCGTCGTCGAAGAGCAGAGGCGGAAGGTCGGCGCCCGCGTCCAGGCGATAGCCCCCGTCGGGCCCCTTCGCGGACGACACCGCGTACCCCAGCTCGCGGAGCCGGTCGACGTCCCTCCGGACGGTGCGCGGACTCACCTCGAGTCGCCGAGCCAGTTCCTCGCCCGGCCAGTCCCGTCGGTGCTGCAGCAACGACAGCAGCGTGAGCATGCGGGACGAGGGTGCGGGCATGCCGCCGATACTGCCCGAAGTAGCGGACAGAAACTGGCCGCTTCGACCGACACAGTGGGTCCGCAGGCGGTGATCACCGCCCGCGAGAGACCACCCATGAGGAGAACCCCATGACCGTGACCAGCACCCTGCATCTGAACTTCGACGGCGACGCGCGCGCCGCGCTCGAGTACTACCACTCGGTGTTCGGCGGCGATCTCGTCGTGGTCCCGTACGGCGACACGAGCCCAGATCAGGCCGACCAGGTGGTGTGGGGCCAGGTCTCCTCGCCGGACGGCTTCCACGTGATGGCCTACGACGTGCAGCACGACCTCGTGCGGGACGCGGGCCGCAACGCCTTCTACTTCTCGTTGCGCAGCACCGACACCGACGCGATCACCGGCTACTGGACGGCGCTCGCCGCGGGGTCGACCGTCGAGGTGGAACTCGGTCCGTCGGTGTTCTCCCCGCTGTACGGCAAACTCACCGACCGCTTCGGTGTCGTCTGGATCATCGACGTCATGGTGCCGTACGGCGGCTGAACCGTGCCCAGTTGTCGTGCAGCACAGCGCGGGACCAGTCGTCACCGAGTCCGAGGCCGACCACGCTCTCGACCGCGTGCGCGTACGAGTAGGGGATGTTGGGGAAGTCGCTGCCGAACACGATCTTGTCCTGCAGGTCGCGCAGGCGCGGCAACGCCGATCGCGGGTAGGGCGCGAGCTGTTCGGTGAAATCGGTGAACACCATCGTGGTGTCGAGCCCGACGTTGTCGAACGTCTCGGCCAGGGTGAGGAAGTCCTCGTACTCGGGCATGCCCATGTGCGCGATCAGCAGGGTGAGTGTCGGAAAGCGGCGCAGTAGTGCGCGGATCGGGTCCGGTCCGGTGTGGCGACCGGGTTCGGGTCCCGATCCGCAGTGGATGACGATGGGTACGGCGGCGTCGTCGAGAACCGCCCACACGTCGTCCAGGTACGGATCGTGGACGTCGATGTTCCCCACCTGCACATGGCATTTCATCACTCCGACCCCGTCCTCGACGGCGGCACGGACGTACCGAGCAGCGTCCGGTTCGGGGTGAAAGGTGGCGGTGCGTACACAGTCGGGTGTCCGGTCCGCGAACTCCGCGGCCCACCCGTTCAACCACTCCGCCATGCCGGGCTTGTGCGGGTACAGCAGGGACGTGAACGTCCCTACCCGGTACCTGCGCAGCAGGTCGGTGCGTTCGTCCTCGTCCACGCGGTACTCGATCGGCCACGCGGTACCGAGGCGGTCGTCCACGGAGTCGAAGTAGTTCCACACCTTGGCCAGAACGCTGTGCGGCATGAAATGCGTGTGCACGTCCACCAGTGACTCGAGGCGGAGGTCGTCGAGCACTCGGTGGACCCGGCGGATGTCGTCGTCACGGTTCTGCACGGGATCGATCCTCGCATCGCCGGCGCGCCCGCGACGGCACTCCGGACCCTTGACTTTGCGGACACTGCGTGTCTGTAATAAGACGATGACGGGATCACTGCAGGGACGAGTCATCGCCATCACCGGTGGCGCACGGGGAATCGGCCTCGCGACGGCGCGCGCGCTGGTCGCCGCCGGCGCCAGGGTGGCGATCGGAGACGTGGACGCGGACGCCCTCGCCGCCGGGGCCGAGTCCGCGCGGGTGCACCTGCACGGAGCACTGGACGTCACGGACCCGGCGTCCTTCGACGCCTTCCTCGACCGCGTCGAGCGTGAGCTGGGCCCGGTCGACGTCCTGGTCAACAACGCCGGAATCATGCCGGTCGGGGCGCTGACGGACGAGCCGGACGCGGTGGCACGCCGGATCATGGACGTGAACGTGCACGGAGTCATCATCGGCACCAAGTCGGCGCTGCACCGCATGGTGCCGAGACGGCGCGGACACGTCGTCTCCATCGCCTCGATGGCGGGCGAGACGGTGGCGCCAGGCCTGGCCACCTACTGCGCCAGCAAGTCTGCGGTCATCGCGTTCACCGAGGCGGCGAGGGTGGAGTACCGATCCTCCGGCGTCGAGTTCTCCCTGGTCCTGCCGTGGTTCGTCAACACCGAACTCACAGCGGGAACGAGAGACGTGCCCTTCATGAAGAAAGCCGAACCCGAGGACATCGCACAGGCGGTGGTCCGGCTCGTCGAGAAGCCGCGACCCAAGGTGCGCATCCCGGCCTCCGCCGGCGCGATCGTCGTCAGCCAGCGCTTCATGCCGCGCCGACTCGGTGAGTTCGTCAGTCGCCGTTTCGGATCCGAGCAGATCTTCCTCGGCGACGTGGACGCGGAACGGCGTCGCGCGTACGAGGACAGGGCGCGCGGGCAGTCGTCCGCTCCCGAGTCGACGCGCTAGCGGCGCACGCTCGCCAGCACCGCGTCGACCAGTCCGTCGATGTACGTGTCGTCCGCGGTGGCGGCGGACGGCGCCTCGGTCGCATCGTGTGCGAACAACACTCGGCTCAGAACGGCGCCCGTGAGCATCTCGAGCAGCAGTGTGGTCCGCACGTGTTCCGGTAACTCGCCGCGGGACACGGCGCGGCGGACGATGTCTCGGGTCGCGACGAATCTGCTCGTGCTGATGGTGGCGGTCAGCGCCTCGAGGAGATCGGGATACACGCGGGCGTCGAGGGCCACGCGTACGGCGATGAGCCCCGAGGAGTCTCGATAGCCCCGCAGGAGTTGACGAGCCAGCTCCGTGAGATCGCCTGTCAGGGTGCCGGTGTCGATGGGGTCGACGAGGGGGAGCACGGTCTCCAGGGCCCCGGTGAGGAGTGCCTCCTTGGTGGGCCACCGACGGTAGATCGCCGCGCGGCCCACGCCACCGCTCTTGGCGACGGCATCGATGGTGAATCCCGCCCACCCGGTGCGCCAGTACACGTCCACGACGGCGTCGTACACCCGCGATTCCATGGCGGGGTCGCGTGGCCGCCCCCGTCGCGCCGTGCCGTCGGTCGACTCCATGCCATCAGATTACAGACAACTGGTGTCTGTAATAAGGTGATCCCATGTCACAGGAAGCAGACCGCATTCCGGTCGTCGTGGGTGTGGGCGATGTCGTGTCCGGCAGCGCCGGCGCTGCGGCCGACCCCGTGGAGCCGATGGAGCTCGTGCTGCGCGCGGTCCGTGCTGCGCTCGACGACAGCGGAACGTCGGCGCTCGGCGCCGCGGTGGACGCGATCCACGCCGTGCGCACGACGAGCTGGAACTACGACGATCTCCCGGCTCTGATCGCAGCACGGCTGGGGGCATCCGCGCCGACGCGGTCCACCAGCACCATCGGCGGTCACCACCCCGCGCGCCTGATGGACCGAGTGGGGCACGACATCGCCGCCGGTCGCAGCTCCGTGGCACTCGTCGTCGGCGGCGAGACGCAGGCATCCGTGCGAGCACTGACGAAAGCCGGAACGGATCCCGTCGAGCTCGGCTGGGCCGTCGCACCGGGCGGCCCGCCGACCTTCGCACCGGACGACCTCGGCAGCGCCGAGATGCAGCGAGCGGGCATCCTCGCCCCCGTCCAGATCTATCCGCTGTTCGACCGCGCTCGGGCCGACCGTCTCGGTCTGCGACCCAGCGAGTCACTGACGGCGTCGGCAGAGCTGTACTCGCGGTTCTCCGCTGTCGCGGCGCGACATCCGGTCGCGTGGAGTCCGGTCGAGCGGTCGCCCGACGACATCGCCGGCGTGGACGCGTCGAACCGCGCGGTGTCCGACTGCTATCCCCTCGCCATGAACGCCATGCCGTTCGTCGACCAGGCCGCCGCGGTGCTGGTGTGTTCGCTGGCGGCAGCGCGCGCGGCCGGGGTGGACGAGGACCGCATCGTGTACCTGTGGGGCGGCGCCGGTGCGTCCGATGCCCCGGAGATCATGGCGCGCAGCACCTTCGATCATTCACCGGCGCTCCGCGCGGCGGTGCGCACCACCCTCGCCGCGGCGGGTGTCGCGGGTGCCGATCTCACCTTCGTCGATGCCTACAGCTGCTTTCCCGTCGTCCCTCTCCTGTTGATGGACGAGCTGGGACTGTCGTCGGATGCCACTCCCACGGTCCTGGGCGGCCACTCGTTCTTCGGTGGGCCGCTCAGCAGCTACTCGTTGCACGCGGTCGCGGAATCGACCCGGCTGCTGCGACAGTCCCGCGGCGGACGCGCTCCGGCGATCGCGATGGTGCATGCGAACGGCGGCTACCTCACCCACCAGCACACCATCCTGTTGTCGACCGATCCGCACGAGGCCGGATACGTCGGGAACCCCGATGCGGTGAGCGTGTCGGCGACAGCGGTACCCGTGACGCACGGCCACAGCGGTCGCGCGATCGTCGAGACGGCGACTGTCATGTTCGGGCGCGGCGGGGAACCGGAACAGGCGCTCGTCATCGCCCGCACACCCGAGGGTGACCGCATCGCCGGTCGTACCGGGGCGGACGCCGCGGCGGCGCTTCATCGAGTGGTCACCGACCGCGACGTCTCACCGGTCGGCCTCACGATCGACGTGGTGGACGAGGGCGGGAACCTGGACATCACCCTCGACTCGATCATGGCGAACGGCAGGGGAGTGCGGGCATGAGCGATCAGGACGTGGTTCTCACGGAACGGCGCGGACACGTGCTGCTGGTGACGTTGAACCGCCCCGCCGCGGCCAACAGCGTGAACGCAGAGGTGCACACCCTGCTGGGCGAGGCGTGGGAACTGGCGGACGGCGACGAGTCGATCCGTGCCGTCGTGCTCACGGCGGCGGGCTCCGGCACCTTCTGCGGCGGAGCCGATCTGAAGGCACTCGGCACGCGGGGTCCCGACGGCGTGACCCCTCCGGAGACGGCACACTGGGGCTTCGCCGGCGTCACCAAGCACCCGATCTCCACGCCTGTCGTCGTCGCGGTCACCGGGAACGCACTCGGCGGTGGGACCGAGATCGCGCTGTCCGGTGATGTCGTGATCGCCTCCACCACTGCACGATTCGGGCTTCCCGAGGTACATCGCGGGCTGATCGCGGGAGCGGGCGGACTCTTCCGGCTGGTCGACGCGATCCCGCGAGCGATCGCGATGGAACTGATCCTCACCGGTGAGCCCATGAGTGCAGACGACGCGGCGCGGTGGGGACTCGTCAATCGTGTGGTGGAACCGGACGCCGTTCTCGACACGGCGCTTAGGCTGGCGGAGACCATCGCGGCGGGAGCGCCTCTCGCGATTCGCGCCAGCAAGGTCATCGCCCGGGGCATCGTCGACGGGCGCATCCCGTCCGAAGCGGCCGCATGGGAGGAGACCGACCGCGCGCTCGCGCAGTTGTCCACGTCCTCCGACACGGTCGAGGGGATCATGGCGTTCATGGAGAAGCGCGAACCCCGGTGGACCGGGAGCTGATCGGCGCACGACGTCTCGTCGCGGCGGCCGCGCTCGGGTCCGCTGCGGGTGTGGCCCTCGTGGTTCTGTTCACCATCGTGCCGCCGCCGTGGGATGCGCTCGTGAACACGAGTGCGCTGTGGGGCTTGGTGCCGTTCGCGGTGGCGGCCCGGTCCCCGCACGGACGCGGTGTGGCAGTCGGAGTCGCGTCGATGCTCGCGCTCGTCCTGGTGTGGATCCTGCTGTCGCCGAACGTGATCACCGTGCGGGAAGTGCTGGTCTTCGTCCTCGTCGGACTCGGTGCGGGGGCGGTGTGCGGCGCAGCCGGTGCTGCTGTCGGGCGTGACCGCCGTGTGAGCGGGACGGTGGTCATGGCGGGGATCGTGCTCGGTGAGGCCGTGTACGGGACTGTCGTGGTCGGCGGTCCGCACTGGTTCGTGGAAGCCGCGCTGGCGGGCATCCTCGTGACGGCGTGTTGCCGCACCGCGGCGACACGAGTCCGTGCGGGACTCGGTGCCGCCGCGGTGGCGGGTGCGCTGTTCGGCGCCTACTGGGCCTACGACGCGGTGCTCACCACCTGAGGGGTGTCAGGCCTTCCACTCCGCGGTGCGTTCCGGGGTCGCCTGCGCCAGCGCATCGACCGTCGCGTCGACTCCGAAGTCCTTGCCGTACACGGGTGTACCCGGCTGCTGGCGCCAGGAGTCGGCCAACGATCCGGCGTCGACGACGTCGAAGCCGATCTCGTCGATGACGGCGGACACGATCTTCTTGGCGTCGGCATCGTCGCCGGCGATCGGCAGCGCGATGCGGCCCTCGGTGCCGGCCGGGACGCCCTTGTTCAGGAGGTGCTTCCACCAGATTCCGTTGAATGCCTTCACGACCGGCTCGCCCAGTAGTTCCGAGACCCACACGCTCTCCGGTGTGCCGTCCTCGATCGCGTCGATCTTGCCGTCCCGCTGCTGCGGGTAGTAGTTGTTCGTCTCGATCACGGGAGCACCGGGCTTGCGGGCCGAGAGGATGCCGGACGCGAGGTCCGGCGTGTTCTTCTGCGGGATGCTGACGATGACGAGATCCGCGTCGGTCGCGGCGTCCTTCGCCCAGACCGCGGTGGCGCCGGTCTCGGACGCCAGGTCCGCGAGGGTCTCCGGATCCCGAGAGTTGGCGACGGCAACCTCGTGGCCCACGGCGCGCAGCCGTCGGGTCAGGGTTCCGCCGATGTCGCCTGCTCCGATGATGCCGATCTTCACGTGCTTCTCCTTCGGTCGTGCAACGAACGTCTCGTTCGGCCAACCCCGTCCGCGCGGGAATGATTCCCCCGTGGCGGCGGATCCTCGGCGCAGCGGCGGTCTCTCAGGGCGCGCCGAACCCGGCGTCGGCCAGCACCTTCCGTCCGTCGGGACCGGAGACGAAGTCGACGAAGGCGCTCGCGATGTCCGGTGCGCCGGAGTCGGCCAGTGCGGCGATGGGATAGGAGTTCACCGCGCCCGACGCCTCCGGGAACGGCACGGTGACGACGGCGTCACCGGCGCCGGCCGCGTCGGTGACGTAGACCAGGCCGGCATCGGCCTGACCGGACGTGACCTTGCCCAGAACGTCCGTCACGGACGATTCCTCGCTGGCAGGGGTGAGGCTCACCCCGGCGGCCGTCTCGATCTTCTCGGTGGCGGCACCGCACGGAACCTGCGGCGCGCACACGACGACCGTGGCCCCGGACGTCGCCAGGTCCGAGAACGAGCCGATCCCGGCGGGGTTGCCCGGCGGAGTGACGATCGTCAGAGTGTTGGTCGCGAACGTGACCGGGTCACCGTCGATCAACTCGGCGTCCCGTGCCTTGTCCATGGTGATCGTGTCCGCCGAGGCCAGAACGTCCCCGGGCGCACCCTGCGACAACTGGGACACCAGATCGGACGACCCCGCGAACGTGAACGTCACGGTGGTACCCGGGCGGGTCTGCTCGAACTGCTCACCCAGCTCGGTGAACGACGCCTTCAGCGACGCGGCAGCGAACACGGTGATGCCGTCTTCGGCCGGTCCGGGCGAGGAGCACCCCGTGAGCGACAGTGCCACCACCGCCGCGCACCCCAGCACTGCGATCCTCGTCGTGACCATGTCGGCTCCTTTCGCCGCAGATGCGGTTAGAACGAGACCATATAGGAGCATGCGCGCCCGGAGGGGTCAGACGTCCTCGAATGCGGCGACCACGAGATGCTGAGTGCGTCGGCCGAGCGGAATCTCTGCGTCCGGGCGGCGAAGTGGGGCTGCATCGCCGTCGAACAGGGCGACGATGTCGTCGGTCGGTACCGAGGATCCGCTGTCGTCGAGGAACCTGAGGGCGACGATCGCGGTCGCGTGGACACGTCCGTCGACGTCGAAGATCTGTTCGAGATAGGCGTTCTTCGCGTCGACACCGAGGAAGCGGGTGGACACCGAGAACTTCGTCCACAGGGTGAGGGAGCGGACGTACGTGATGGTCTGTGACGCGACGACGGGATGCCACCCGCGTCCACGCAGGGCTCGCCACAGGCCACCGCGCACGAACATGTCGACTCGACCCGCGTCGAGGACGGACAGGTATCGACCGTTGTTCATGTGCATCAGCACGTCTAGATCGGACGGTGCGACGCGGAACCACGTACGGGTCGGGTCGACCCGTACCGGCCCGCGTCCCGTGCGCCACGGCGCCATCTGTCGGAGCAGGCGGAGCGACATCAGCATGGCGTCACTATGACGGTTCGGTCGCCCCGCGGAGTCGTCAGGGTTCGGTCGGCATGGACGTGAGGTGCGCGAGGAGAGGCGCGGCACGGGTGAGCAGAGCCGCATCCTCCGCTGACATGGCCGCGAGTCGGCGTCCGACGGCGTCGATCCACACGTCGTCGATCATCTCACCGTGTCGACGTGCCGTGGCGGTGGAATGCAGCCGACTCGACCGTCTGTCACCGGGATCGGTGTCCCGCGCGAGCAGCCCCTTGTCGATCAGACGTCGCACCGTCGTGCTGACGTTGCTGCTGTGCAGGCCCAGCATGCGGGCGACGTCCGAGACGGTGGTCCCTTCGTGGCTGACCACCACACGCAGAACCTCGAGTTCGGAATGGGGGAGGGCGGGCAGTCCGGACTGTCGTTCGCCGAATCGGCGCAGCGACCACACGAGAGCCCGCACCTCGCGGGCGATGTCGATCACATCGGACTCGCTCACTGGACTTCCGGACGCCATGACTGACATTCTACTCATGTGAGTATGTATAAAGTTATATCCAATACGGAGGCCACCCGATGAGCGTCGACACTCGGTCCGGCGACATCGTCGACTCGACCGCCGCGCGGCCGGTGGCGTCCGGCGTGATCGCGATGCTGGCGCTCCTTGCCGCCGTCGCGCCCCTGTCCATCGACATGTATCTGCCGGCATTCCCCCGCATGGCCGAGGAGTTCGGTGTCAGCGCCACGGCGATCCAGCTGACCCTCACGACGTTTCTCGTCGGTCTCGCGATCGGCAACCTGGTGATCGGGCCGCTGTCCGACCGCTTCGGTCGACGCCCCTTGCTCCTCGTGGGCACTTTCGTGTCCATCATCGCGACCATCCTGTGCGCGTGGTCTCCGACCGTCGAGTGGCTCACCGTGTTCCGGTTCCTCCAGGGCTTCACCGGCGCCGCCGGCGTCGTTCTCTCCCGCGCCGTCATCAGTGACCGTGCACGCGGCGCGGCGGCCGCCAAACTGTTCAGCCTCCTCGTGCTCGTCAACGGAGTCGCTCCCGTCATCGCCCCGCTGCTCGGCGGTGCGGTCATCGGTCTGACAGGGTGGCGCGGCGTCTTCTGGGTGCTCGCCGGTGTGTCCGTCCTGATGTTCGTGGGTGTGCTCGCACTCCTGCCGGAGAGTCATCCCGCCGAGCTCCGCAGCACGGGCGGACTCTCCGCCATGATCGCGGACGCACGGGAGGTGCTGTCCAACAAGCGATTCCTGGGCTATGCGGGCGCGTTCGCCTTCGGCTTCGGCGTCATGTTCGCCTACATCTCCGCATCGCCCTTCGTGCTGCAGGAGGTGCACGGGCTCTCGACGACGTGGTACTCCATCGCCTTCACGGCCAACGCACTCGGCATCGTCGTCACCAGTGGTGCCAACGCCAAGCTCGTCGACCGCGTCCGTCCGGAAGCGCTGTTGCGCATCGGTCTCGTCTCGATGGTCGCGTTCTCGGCGCTGCTCGTCGTCGACGCGGTGGTCGGGCCCTACCTGTGGGCGACCCTGGTACTGCTGTGGTTCGCCGTCGCCAGCCTGGGTCTGGTGATCGCCAACGCGACGACTCTCGCACTGGGAGAGGCGCGCCGGGCCGCGGGCACGGGATCGGCCGTCATGGGCGCGGCCCAGTTCGGCCTCGCCGCGGTCATCTCGCCGCTGGTGGGACTCGGCGGCGAAGGCACCGCGGTGCCCATGGCCGTCACCATGCTCGTCAGCGCGATCATCGGCCTCGGGGGGGTGGTGCTCGGAACCCGTTCCGCCGCAGAGCAGTCGGTCACCGAGGCACACTGAGAACGAAGGCGGTGCCGTCGTACACGACGTCACCGCCGTGGGCCCGTGCGTAGGTCCGGGCGATGGTCAGACCGAGTCCGGATCCCTCCGACGTGCGGGCGCTGTCGAGCCGCACCATCCGGTCGAAGATCCGCTCGCGATCCTGAGCGCCGATGCCCGGTCCTTCGTCGGACACCCGGATCGTCGCGGTGGTACCGGCGTCGCGCACGTCGACGGTGACGACGCCGTCCGGCGGTCCGTGGCGCAACGCGTTGTCGGTGAGGTTGGCCAGGATTCGAGCAAGTCGTGCGGCGTCGACCGGCGCGACCACGCTCTCGCCGGTCACCACGACGGTCGAGTCCGGTGCGAGCAGCCGCGCCCGGTCGGCGTCGGCACGGGCCAGAGCGAGAAGGTCGTGGTCATGCCGATCCAACTCCACGTCGTCGTCGGTGCGCGCCGACATCAGCAGATCGTCGATCAGCCGGGATGCGCGGCGTGATTCACGAATCATCGACGCCAGCAGTCGTTCCCGCACGTCGCGCTCGGTGTCGACGCCGCCCCGCAGCAGCGTCTCGGCGGCGGCGGAGATCCCGGCGACCGGCGTTCTCAGATCGTGAGCAGCATCGTCGACGAACTGCCGTGTGCGATCGGCGGTGGCACGCTCGCGCGCCTCGGCTCCTTCGAGCTCGTCGAGCATCTCGTCGAATGCCGTTGCGGTCTCACCCAGTTCGGTGTCCGACCGGGTGGGAGCGAGTCGATCACCGCGATTACCCCGGGTGATCGAGCGGGCCAGTGCCGTCATGCTGCGCAACGGTCGGAGCGATGCGCCGACGACCACCGCCATGAGCAGTGCCGCCACCGCCGACGCGACGAGCACCAACGGAATCAGCACCACGAGCAGCTGCCGCTGCACCGCGTCGATCGAGGACGTGTCGACGGCGACCGTGAGAACCGATCCGTCGGTCAGGGTTGTCGTCGAGACCCGCGTCGGCCTCGTCTCCTCCGGGCCCGGTGGGGGTCCCGGCGGGGGACCGTCTCCCGGCGTCGTCGGGGGGCGTAGTGCGGGTGGCGGTGTCGTCGCTCGGAGCGCGAGGTCGCCGACGATACGGCCGTCCGTCGTCACCAGTTGCGCCGCCACGTTCTCTCCCTGTGTGGCGGAGACGATCTCGGTGGGATCGGCACCGTTGTCCAGCAGTTGCTGCGCGGTGGCGGTGCGGCCGGCGAGGCTGTCTCCCGCCGAGGCCTCGAGCTGGCGTTGCAGCAACACCGTCGTCGCCACGACGATGCCGACGAGCAGGACGAGCACCACCGACATCACCGACACCAGCAATCGCAGGCGCAGAGATCCGGTGCGGAGACCGCGACGGGGTGGGGTCGTCATGCCGTCGGACTCACGGTGTCGGCGGCCAACACGTAGCCGATGCCGCGCCGGGTGTGGAGGATGCGCGGGCCGAACTCCTCGAGCTTGCGCCGCAGCGCGCTGATGTGCACCTCGACCAGGTTCTCGTCGTACGCGTCGTAGCCCCACACCTGCGTGAGGATCTGGGTCTTGGACACCGTCCGCCCGCGCTGAGCGGCGAGGTAGGACAGCAACTTCCACTCCGTGGCCGTCAGGTTGAGGGCGTTGCCGCCCCGAGTGGCGTCGCCCGATTCGGTGTCCACCGACACGTCTCCGCACTCGATCGAGGTGGCAACCGCGCCGTGTCGACGAAGTACGGCGGTGACGCGGGCGAGGAGCTCCGCCATCGCGAACGGTTTCACCAGATAGTCGTCCGCACCGGCGGTGAGCCCGGTGACGCGGTCGGACACCGAGTCGCGCGCCGTGAGCATCAGCACCGCCGCGTCGCTGCTGCGGCGCGCGACTCGCAGCAGCTCGAGTCCGTCTCGGCCGGGAAGCATGATGTCCAGGACCACGAGGTGGGGTCGATGGTTCGCGAGTGCGGCCTCGAACGCGGAACCGTCCGCGTCGGACCGGACGTCGGCACCCAGGTCCGCGATCGCGGTGGACACGGACAGCCGCAACGTCTCGTTGTCCTCGATCACGAGAATTCGCGGTGTCGCTGCGGGTCGCCGTTCGGTCACGACACCACTATGCGGGTCCCGAGCTGAAGACTTGCTGAAGACGAGGCCCTGATCGCCGCGACTTCAGGCAGGCTTCAGGTCCACGATCGAGTGTCGACCTCACGAACGGCGCCGCCCGGTGCCGACGAGAGATGAGGACGACAATGTCGACAAGAGTCATGCGTGTCAGGACAGGCCGACTGATCGCCGGAGCAGTGCTCGCCGGTGGGCTGCTGCTCGGAGCAGTGGGAACCGCGTCCGCCGACGGCCCGGGCGAGGCGCCGCCGGTCTCCGAGAGCGCGGCGCCCGACGCCTCGGCGCCCGCAACGCCGGCACCCGACGCTGCGGCACCCGACGCCGGTGCGACGTGCGCGACGCCTCCGGCCCCGCCGGAGGGTGCGCCGACCCCGCCTGCGCCGGGTGAGGATGCTCCGACCCCGCCGGAGGGCGCTCCCACTCCGCCTGCTCCGGGCGAGGACGCTCCGACCCCGCCGGAGGGTGCACCGACCCCGCCTGCAGCGGGTGAGGATGCTCCGACCCCGCCCGAGGGCGCCCCGACCCCGCCTGAGGGTGCACCGGCTGCCCCCGAGGGCGCGCCGGCTCTGCCTGCGCCCGGTTGCGGTCCTGACGGTGGCCCGGCGGGCCCCGGTCATGGTGGTCCGGCCGGTCACGGGCCTGCGGGTAAGGGTCCGGGCGCAGCGCCTGGCGCCACTGCACCCGAGGGTGCTCCCGCACCGGCCGAGTGCGAGGCCCCCACACCCTGATCGTCTCGCGTGGTGCCGGCGCGGGTTACCGGCACCACGCGCACGGGTTCGAGCGGCGTGCATCGCCCGGTGCCCGACCCGTCAGCACGGAATCGTGGACTTCTGCCACCGCTCTGCGGGTTTGACCGTCCACGATCAGCGCTGCCCTTCGCTCCGCACGGGTTCGAGCGGCGTGCACCCCGTTCAGCCGGCCGCAGTGGGTGTTCACCTGCAGGAAGGTGTGCACATCGCCCACAGCGCCTACCCCCGGCCGGCAGCAACGCGACCACCCAACCGTGAGGCATCGAACACTACGTACTCTCACTATCAGCGTACGATTGAACCGTGACCACCACCGACCCCCTCGCGCTCGACCGTCAGGTGTGTTTCGCCCTGGCCGTCACCAACCGCGCGGTGCTCTCGGTCTACCGGCCGATTCTCGAACCGCTCGGACTGACGCACCCGCAGTACCTCGTCATGCTCGCCCTCTGGGAGCGGGCACCGATGTCGGCAGGGGAGATCGCGTCGGCTCTGCAACTCGAACCCGCCTCGCTGACGCCCCTGCTCAAGCGGCTCGACGCCGACGGCCTGCTGACCCGGCGCCGGAGCGACACCGACGAGCGCAGGCTGGTGATCGACCTGACCGACCAGGGACGGCAGCTGCGGGGTTCGGCGGAGTCCATACCGGGCACCGTCATCGAATCTCTGGGTGTCGACGTGAGCGAGCTCGAAGAACTGCACGCGGTGCTCACCCGGATCAACACCGCGGCCGTCGCGGCCGGTGCACTGTCGACCGAGCGGAGGAGCACACGATGAGCAGGACTCGCCCGGGGCCGCTGCAGTGGATCGGCTATTCGTTCGGCCGCACGTTGCCCCTGTCCATGCAGGCGTGGGTGCGTGAGGACCTGATCGGTGATCGTGCGGTTCCGCGTCATCTGCTGCGCAGCATGGTGCCGTTCCTCCCGATCTTCGCGGCGTTCCTGCTGTTCCCCGGTGAGTTGTGGCTGCGCGGCGCGATGATCCTGCTGGCCGTGCTGCTCGCGCTGTTCTACGCCGCCGCGTACATGGAGCCCAACCGTCGCCGTCGTCTCAAAGCGCACGGGTTGTCCCCGGACCTGCAGAACCCGAAGAAGGTGGCGCGCGACGAGGCCGAGCGCCGCGCGTACGAGCGCTGGCACCCCAACCGCTGACACCCGCTGTGGCCCCGAGGACCGTCGCCGACGAGAGTGGGTGCCGTGCGACTGTGGCCGACCGGACTGCGCGACGGCAGTGACCCCGATCCGAGATTCACGCTCGCGAACGAGCGGACGTTCCTGGCGTGGATCAGGACGTCGCTCGGACTCGTGGCCACGGCCGCGGCACTCGAAGCGTTCGGCGGAGATCTGCTGCCTCCGTGGCTGAGAACCACCCTCGTCCTGGGGTTGCTCGCACTCGCGGCGGTGCTGGCCGTCGGGTCGTTCGTACGCTGGGTCCGTATCGAGACGGCCATGCGCCGTAGGGCTTCGCTTCCTCTTCCTGCTGCTGCGGCGCTGCTCGCGGGCGCACTGGTGATCGCCGTGGTGGCGTTCGCGGTGGGTCTGTATCTGTGACGGAGGCCCCGGGGCTCCAGGCCGAGCGCACCACGCTCGCCCGCGTCCGGACCGCACTGACCACGGCGGTCACGGCCCTGATCGTCGCGCGTGCGGTGCGAGATCATCCGCCGCTCGTCGCGATCGCGGTGCTGTGCGCCGCGCTTCCGATGGTGTCCGTCGTGTTCTCGACGAGGACCCATTCCCGACTCGTCGACGGCATGGACCGGGACGTGCTTCCCGGTGCCGTACGCAGGCTCGTCGTCCTGCCCGTCGTCGTCGTCCTGCTGGCAGTGGTCACCGCGCTGGGTCTGTGAGTGCAGGTCATCGGATGACTCGACGGTGCGGACCGGGGTACTCCGCGTCGGTGACGAGACGATCGAGATGCTGACCGCCGCCCTGTACGGCATCGGCACGGCGCTTCCCCTGGTGATCGGCGCGGCGATCGGGCTGCGGTGGACGCTGCCGAAGCGGGTGCTGGCCGGGCTCATGGCCTTCGGTGCCGGAACGATGATCGCCGCCGTGTCGTCGGAACTGTTCGAGCCGGCGTTCCGGCAGGCCGGCATCCTCGTCGCGGGCGCGGCGCTGTTCCTGGGCGCGGGCGTGTACGTCGTGGCAAACCGTGTGATCGAGAACAAGCTCGGGCCCGCAGCGATCGGGTGGGCTCTGATGCTCGGCACGATCCTCGACGGTGTCCCGGAGAACACCGCGCTGGGTGTCTCCCTGACGACCGGTGGCGGGCTGGTGCTCCTCGTGGCGGTCGCGGTGGGCAACGTTCCGGAGGCTGTCGGTGGTGCGTCGCTGATGCGGGACCGACACGACTTCTCCGCGGCCCGTGCGATGAGCCTGTGGACGGCCACGGCTGTCGTGCTCGTGGTGGTCACCGTCCTGGGCTACCGATTGTCCGACGCCGTCCCCGAGGTCGGTATCTCGACGGTCCAGGCGTTCGCCGGTGGTGCCACGCTCGCCGTGCTCGCGGACTCCCTGATGCCCGAGGCCTACAAGGACGGCGGATGGTGGGTGGGCATGTCCACGGCGCTCGGCTTTCTCGTGGCGTTCGCACTCGGCGGATAGCTGTGACCGGGATCACTCTTCACAGACGTGCGCTTTCCGCGCCGGGCCTCGACTCACCTTTCAGAACGCGATGGTCACCCGCCGTCGCTCCGAGCGAAAGGATTCACCATGGGAATCGTCGACAAGGCAAAGAACGCAGCAGAAGACGCCATCGGCAAGGCCAAGGAAGTTGTCGGTGACGCCACCAACAACAAGGACCTCGAGGCCGAGGGCAAGAAGGACCAGGGTTCGGCCGGCGTGAAGAAGGTCGGCGAGAACGTCAAGGACACCTTCAAGTAAGACTGCACCACTCCACACCCGGGCGGCGCCGGACCCTCAGCGGGTCCATCGCCGCCCGTGGTGTGTCCGGACACTGTCGGGTTCGACGCACACCTCGCTCGAACCGACCGACCGACCGGACATGTTTCCTCCGCGGGTCCGCGGACCATCACTCCTTCGAGCATCCGCTCACTCGATCGCCGGCCAGGACCGGCGACATCGCGAAAGGCACCACCATGACCGACACCACCACCCACGCACACACTGGACGTCGCCGCGCCGGAGGCTTCGTCTCGAAGCTGTCCCTCCTGATCGCGCTGCTCCTCACGATCGCACTGGTGATCTTCATCCTCCAGAACACCGTGCACACGACCATCAACTTCATCGGGTGGAACTTCGATCTGGCCCAGGGTGTCGCACTCCTCGGTGCCGCTGTCATCGGTGCCGTCATCGCCTGGACCATCTCGGGCGCGATCCGGGTACGCCGCGCCGTCAAGTAGCGCGTCACCGCGGCGATCGAACGCCCTCCAGCAGGAGTCGTCCGATCGCCGCGGCGGGCATCGGTCGCGCCAGGTGAAAGCCCTGTGCGAGGCGGCCGCCGCATGCGCGGTACGCCTCGACCTGCTCGGCGGTCTCGATGCCCTCACCGACCACGTCCACTCCGAATGCAGTGCCCAGCAACACGATCGCGGCCACGATGGCGTGTGGTCTCGCCCCGGGAAGCGCGTTGACGTACGACCCGTCGATCTTGAGACAGTCGAAGATCGGATAGCGGTCCAGGTACGCGATGCTGCTGTGGCCGGTTCCCAGATCGTCGAGTGCCAACGACACCCCCATCGCGTGCAGCGCGTCGAGAGTGGTGGCCACGCGCGCGTTCTCCTTCACCCACACCGTCTCGGTGATCTCCAACCCGAGACGCGTCGTCGGCAGTCCGGTCCTGTCGAGCGTGCGTCGGACCGACTGCACGAACTCCGGATCGTTGAGTTGGTGAGCGCTCACGTTCACGCGCACCGAGACGTCCTCGGGCCAGCGCACCGCGTCCGTGCACGCGGTCTCGAGCGCCCACAGACCCAGCTGCCCGACCACGCCGGTGCGTTCCGCGACCGCGACGAACTCACGCGGTGGCACGCTGCCGAGTGTCGGGTGGTCCCAGCGCGCCAGGGCCTCCACGGCGATGATCGTGCCCGTCGCGAGGTCCACGATCGGCTGGTAGACGAGCCGCAGTTCACCGTCGACGAGAGATCGCCGGAGGTCCGCGGCGAGCCGGAACACGCGATCGGCCTCGTAGCGGTCGCGCACGTCGTACACGTCCGTGGTCCCCGGTGCCGTGCCCTTGGCGCGATACATGGCCAGATCCGCTCGGCGCACCATCTCCTGTGCGGAGGGCTCGTCGTCACCGGCCACGGCGATCCCGATGCTCGCACTGAACGGGATGGGCTGATCGCCCTGCGGATCGATCGTGGCCAACGCTGTCGAGATGCGCGCTGCCCGGCTCCGTGCATCGGCCTCGTCCTCCACGTGGTCGCACACGACCAGGAATTCGTCGCCGCCCAGCCGTGCCACCGTGTCGCCGACCGCCACCGTGCGTTCGAGCTTGCGCGCCAACGTGATCAGCGCGGCGTCCCCACTCACGTGTCCGAGGCTGTCGTTGACCGTCTTGAAGTCGTCGAGGTCGGCCAGCAGCACCGCGACTGTGGTCTCGGCGTCCACGGCGCGAGCGACGGCCTCGTCGATACGGCGATACGCGAGCGCTCGATTGGCGAGGCCGGTCAGCGGATCGTGGAGCGACCGGTACCGCAGTTCGTTCTCGAGCTCGATGCGCCGGATCGCCGCGACCAGAATGTCCGTGGCCGTCCTCAGGAACGCCATGTCCCGCTCCGTGTACTCCCGCGGCACCGCACTGTGCACGGCCAGCACGCCCGGACGGGGAGTGGAGTCGAACGGGACGCAGACGGTGCTGAGCAGTCCGCGCGAGCGCATCATCGTGGTGTCGAACCGCGTTTCGGCCCGGGCGTCGGAGCAGGTGACCATCGCGCCGGAGGCGAGGGCGAAGCCCGGAGCCGAGCGGGTACCCATGCCGAACACCTCGGGCCGCTCGCCCGCCCCGCTGTAGGCGACGACGCGCAGGGTGGTGTGGCCCTCGTCGAACCGCGCGATCGACGCGCATTCCGTACCCATCAACGACGAGGCGGCGCTGGTGGTCGCGTCCAGAATCGTCGCCAGATCACCGTCGACCGCGAGGCGCCCCAACAGCCCGATGGCACTCTGCTCGCGAGCGCGGTAGGCAGCTGATTCCAGGACGTCGGTCAGGGCGCTCTCGTGACTCGTCCGCAGCCGTCGATCACGGATGATCGACGCGATCACCGTCTCGTCGTGCTCACCCGCGGGCACGAGGAACGTCGAGATGGACACCGGTACCGCTTCGCCGGTGTCGAGACGTCGAAGTTCACCGGCCCCCTGCCAGCGGCCGGTGGTGTGCAACGAGCGTTCCACGTCGGGAGCGGCCAGCAGACCGACGTCGGAGAAGAAGTTGGCCGTGGTCAGGCGGCGGACGGCGTCGAGCGACGCTGCCCCGACGAGGTCGAGACCCGCAGGGTTCATGTGGAGGATGCGGCCGTCGAGTGCGGAGAGCGAGACCAACTCGGGTGCGTTCTCGAACAGACCCGTCAGAAGGGCGGGGTCCAGGCCGTCGGGCGCCACGAACGACCTCCGAAATGGGAAACGACCGGCGTCTCCGGCCCGATTCACTCGGGTATCCAGAGAACGCCGGTCGAAACCTCTCGTTCGTCAGATCAGTGCTGCCGTCACCGGCAGCGCGTCGTCACTCCCCGCGCGGAGGAAGCTTCGCCTCGACGCCGCCACCGTTGTGCTCGGGGCCCGAGTCGGGGTGACCCGCCGGCACGCGGTTGCGGAAACGAGCCGCCTCGCTGGGCTTCGACGAGGATCCGCCGACCCGCTCGCCGCGGTACGGGCCGGGCTTGGGGGCCATCTTGCCACCGGGGAAGGCGAGCCGAATGATGGTGCGCTGCACCGATCCCCACTGCTTGATGAAGGGCCCCGTGTTGTACGGAAGCTGGTAGCGCTCGCAGATGTCCTTGATCTTCGGCGCGACTTCCTTGTACCGAGTGCTGGGCATGTCCGGGTACAGGTGGTGTTCCACCTGGTAGCTGAGATTGCCACTCATCAGGTGGAACAGCGAAGAACCCTCGATGTTGGCCGCGCCCACGAGCTGACGGACGT
This sequence comes from Rhodococcus sp. BP-349, assembly GCF_019835845.1. Lineage (NCBI taxonomy): Bacteria > Bacillati > Actinomycetota > Actinomycetes > Mycobacteriales > Nocardiaceae > Rhodococcus > Rhodococcus sp. BP-349. The sequence continues at coordinate 94,951 of NZ_JABUDR010000001.1, forward strand.
ACCAGCCGCCGCGGGACTCGTTCTCCGTCTCTTCCTTGCTGAAGGTGTAGGCCTGGTCCGGGAAGTGACCGCAGAAGATGATTGCGTTACTCCAGACGTTGCGGATGATGTTGGCGACGAAGTCTGCCGTCAGCGTGGCGACGAAGGTGCGTTCGATGCCGGCGCCGTGCTTGTCCAGGACCTTGGCCACGGAGTTGGTCGCCTTCGACGAGCTCAGTGAGCGCAACCGCGCTCCCAGCTTCGACTTGCCGGCGCCGGACACGCGTCCACCCGACGCGACCTGCACAGCACCGTAGGCGAGAGCACTGACCGCGGGCCAGCCGATGTAGTCCTTGACGATCTGACGCCGCGCCTTGGTGCCGATGCCACGAAGGTCGGTGAGCAGGTCCTTCACGGGCTTCTCGCCCCGACGGATCGCTTCGATGTCGAGATCGTGGAGAGCGACGCCCCACTCGAAGAACGCCGTGAGCAGCAGGTTGTAGAACGGCTGCGCGAGATAGACGGGCGACCACGGCTGGTTCGGGTCGATCCGCATGATCTCGTAACCGAGATCCTTGTCCTTACCGCGGATGTTCGTGTACGTGTGGTGCACGTAGTTGTGCGAGTGCTTCCAGGCCTCGGCGGTGGACGCGGTGTCCCAGTCCCACACCGACGAGTGGATGTCCGGATCGTTCATCCAGTCCCACTGGCCGTGCATGACGTTGTGACCGATCTCCATGTTCTCGAGAATCTTGGCCACACCCAGGCATGCCGTTCCGGCCACCCAGGCGGTGCGGCTCGTGGATCCGAAGAGGATCACGCGCCCCGCGACAGCGAGTTGGCGCTGTGCCGCGATGACCGTGGTGATGTAGTTGCGATCGCGCTCACCGAGGTCGGCGTAGACCTCGTCGTGAATGGCGTCGAATTCCTTGGCCAACTGTTCGATGGTCTCTTCGCTGAGATGTGCGAGCGGACTCTCGATGGACACTTCGGTCTTCTTGCCGGTGTCGATGCTCATGACGAACCCTCCCTGTTACTGCACGTGAATCGGTCTCGTCAGAGATCGATTTCGATGTCTCCCTCGGCGGTGTTCACGCAGATGCGTACCGCCTGCCCCGTGGACTCGGTGATTTCCCCATTGCGTAGATCTCTCAAACGTCCCTTCTTGAGGGTTCCGGTGCAGGTGTGGCAGATGCCGATCCTGCAGCCGAACTTGAGATCCAGCCCCGCGTCCTCCCCGGCCGCGAGTATGGGTGTACCTCCGTCGCACTGGACTTCTTTGTCACTGCGAATGAAGCGGACTGTGCCGCCCTCTCCTTCTTCGTCACCGCCACCGATGACGGGTTGGAAACTTTCGTAGTGGAACTTGTCCGGGTCGCCCTCGGTCTTCCAGTGATCCCGCAGATCGTCCAGCAGATCGCCGGGACCGGAGCAGAATGCCTCGCGCTCCCGCCAATCAGGGCACAACTCGTCCAGATCGGACGCCTTCATCCGACCTCGCTCCTCGGTCACCCGGAGGTCGAGGCGCAGCGACGAATGCTTGCGATCGAGGCGTTCCAGGGTCTCGGAGAACATCGTCTGGTCGCGGCTGTGCACGGAGTGGATGACCACGACGTCGTGCATGGCGTCGAGATGGTCCAGTTCGCGCAACATGCTCATGATCGGCGTGATGCCACTGCCCGCGCTGATATAGAGCAATTTCGCGGGCACGGGATCGGGAAGGGTGAAGACGCCCTCGATCTCGCTCAGTCGCACGATGTCGCCCGGCTTGATTCCCTGCACCAGGAACGGGGACACCGTGCCCTCGGGAACCAGCTTGGGGCTGACCGAGATCAGACCGTGGTCGCCGTGCGGATCCGAGGTGATCGAGTACGCCCGCCAGTGATAACGGCCGTCGATGACCACCCCGAGTCTCAGGTACTGCCCCGGCTGATGCCCACCCCAGTCGTACCCCGGCCTGATGAACACCGACACCGCGTCGGTGCCTTCCTTCTCGACCCGGTCGACCTTCCCGCGGAGCTCCTGGGTGGTCCACAACGGATTGATCATCTCGAAGTAGTCGTCCGGCCTCAGCGGGTTCGACAGATGTTTGAATGCCTTGAGCATGGTTCGGCGGAGTACCGATACCTGGGGTCGTGCGCCGCGTTCTGCCACAGGTCACACGCTATCGCCACCCCGCGGATCCGCGTCCGTAAACGGACGATTGTGGACAGAAACGAGTCCGTTTCGCTTCCGTCGTCTCGGTGGACGAAGATTCGTGTCCGAGGTTTGGATGCGAGCGTCCTGGTAGCCGCCCGACGGGCGGCGGACGTGCGACGACGAGGGGTGAACTGTGCCGATCGTGGACAACGCCGTGTACGTGCACGGGGCGCGTACCGACGAGCCGGAGAGCCTGGATCGGACGTACGAGCTCCTGCGGGCGTGCGGGGGTATGGCGTGGATCGGGTTGTATCGTCCCGACAAGACCGAGATCGACTCGGTGGCAACAGAATTCGGGCTGCACAGGTTGGCCGTCGAGGACGCCGTCGCGGCGCACCAGAGGCCCAAGCTCGAACGCTACGGAGACCAGCTGTTCGTCGTCCTGCACCCCGCGCGCTACATCGACGAGACCGAGAAGGTGGAGTTCGGCGAGCTCCACGTGTTCTGCGGACCCGATTTCGTCGTCACCATCCGCCATGCCGAGTCGCCCGACCTGGGCGTGGTCCGCAAACGGCTCGAGGGTGCGCCGAAGCTGCTCGAACTGGGAACCGAGGCCGTGCTGTACGCGATCCTCGATCAGGTGGTCGACGAGTACGAGCCGGTGGTGTCCGGTCTGGAGAACGACATCGACGAGATCGACGACCAGCTGTTCACGGGCGACCCCGACGTCTCCCGTCGCATCTACGAGCTCTCTCGTGAGGTGATCGAGTTCCAGCGCGCGACGCACCCGTTGGTGTCGATGATCGAGGCCCTCGGCCGCGGCTCGGAGAAGTACAACGTGGACATCGAGCTACGACGCAACCTGCGCGACGTGCTCGACCACGCGATCCGCATCACCGAGCGCGTCGACTCCTTCCGCGCCAACCTGCAGAACGCGCTGTCGGTGCACACCACCCTGGTGGGTCAGCGGCAGAACGACGAGATGCGCGCGATGACCCAGGTGAGTCTGGAACAGAACGAGCAGGTCAAGCGGATCTCGTCCTGGGGCGCCATCCTCTTCGCCCCGACGCTCATCGCCGGCATCTACGGGATGAACTTCGAGCACATGCCGGAGCTGAGCTGGACGTTCGGCTATCCCGGCGCTGTCGGCGCGATGCTGCTCGCGTCATGCGCGCTGTACATCGTGTTCCGGAAACAGAAGTGGCTCTAGCCCCGCGCGGCTCAGCGCAGCCGGCTCGGCGTCAGGTCGTCCGCGGTGACGCCCCGGTCGGTCACATCGGCCGGTAGCGGCTCGCCGCGGACCAGCGCCGCACCGACACGCGCCAGCGCCGCGCACGTCTGGATGCCGTACCCACCCTGACCTGCGCACCAGAAGAAGCCGTCCGCGCTCGGGTCGAACCCCACCACCGGTGTGCGGTCGGCGACGAACGAGCGCAGCCCGGCCCACGACGATCGGACACGGCGGCTCGTCACCACGGTCGCCTCCGCGATCTCGTCCAGGGCGCGAGCGATCTCGAGATCGTCGGGCTTCGCGTCGCCGGGCGGACACGGCGTCTCGTCGGCCGGGGAACAGAGCAGCCGCACACCCTCCGGCTTGATGTAGAACGACTCGTCCATGTCGCTGATCAGTGGATGGTGAGTGTCGGCGATCTCGGGCGGCGAGTCCATCACGGCGATGGTGCGCCGTCGCGGCTGCAGGCCGATCCTCGCTACGCCTGCGAGGTCGGCCAGGTCGTCCGCCCAGGCGCCGGCCGCGTTCACCAGCACCGTGGCGGCGAGAGTGTCGCCGGTCGAGAGCGCGACCCGCCACTGCTCGCCGACGCGGTCGATCGCGACGACCCGTGCCCCGGTACGGACGGTGCACCCGCGTCGGCGTGCTCCCCGCAGAAACCCCTGGTAAAGCGCGTCGACGTCCATGTCGAGTGCGCCCGGTTCGACGATCGCCGCCTCGACGGCCGCGGGCCGGAGGAGAGGCGCCCGGTCCACTGCCTCGGCGGTCTCGAGCAGGCGGGCATCGGGAGACAGAAACCGCAGAGTCGTGAACATCTCCGCGAGAGCGTCGCCTCGGCCCGGACGTGCGAACTGCACGAAGGGGCGCGGGGTCATGACCGTTCCGCGCACCATGTCCGGCGGGTCCACGAGGAAAGCCCTGCTCGCCGTCGTCAGGCCACGGATGACGTGGTTGCCGTAGGTCTCGAGGAACATCGCGGCAGACCGCCCGGTCGAGTGCATCGCCAGGGCCGACTCCCCCTCGAGCAGACACACGGTCCGATCGGACGAGAGTTCGTAGGCGAGCGAGGCACCTGCGATGCCGCCGCCGATCACCAGTACGTCGAGGGCTCGAGAGGCGACATCGGTGGTCATGGCGGTCGAGGGTAGGCGGCTCGTGTGGAAATCGGGCCCCGGGGGTACCCCGTCCCGCGCGCAACGTGCGCGCACTCGAACATCGGGAGCCGTCATGAACACAGCTGTCTGGATCGTCATCGCGGTCGTGGTGGTGTTGTTGCTCGTCGCCGTCGGCGTCGCACTGTCCAAGAAGGCGAAGCAGAAGCGCGTCGAGCAGGCCGGTGAGATCCGGGAGCGGGCCGCCGAGCGCAGCGCAGAGGTGGAGCGGTCCGAGGCGCTGGCCCAGAAGTCCGAGGCCGACGCCCGTCGTGCGCAGGCAGAGGCGGACGCCGCGGCAGCCGAGGCCCGCATCGCGCAGCAGCGGGCGCAGGAGCACCAGGGCACTGCCGCCACCGGGCGTGACGAACTGGACCGTGAGTGGGAACGGGCGAACAAGCTGGACCCGACCGTGCACGACGACGGCACCCCGCGCCGCCAAGACGCGAACGCGGCACAGCAGAATCAGAATTCCGCGGACCGGGACATCACGGACCGGAACGTCACGGACCGCGCCACCGGTCTCGGACACGCCGATGCGCCGGTCGTCGGCCAGCACGACACTCCGGGACGCCACGAGCGTTGACGTCAGGCGCCGGGGCGCACCGCCTCGGTGACCCGCACGGCTGCCACGGCTGGATCCTCGTGCTCCCAGATGCGCACGACGGTCCAGCCGGCCTCGTCCAGTCGACGGTCCGTGTCGCGATCCCGAGCGACGTTGGCAGCCAACTTGTCCGCCCACCACTGGGCGTTGGTGCGCGGGTGGGTGGCATGCAGTGGGCAGCTGTGCCAGAAGCATCCGTCGACGTACACCGCGACCTGGCGACGCGGGAACACCACGTCGGCCCGTCGTCGCATGCCCTTCAGCGGGGCCTTGTCGACGAAGTACCGCAGTCCCGCTCGGTGCAGTTCCTTCCGCAGGGCCACCTCGGGCTCGGTGTCGCGACGTTTCTGTTTCTTGAACCGGGCGCTGGTGGCGGCGTCCGTCGGCGGCGTCGCCCGAGCGTCGGGCGTCATTCGTCGTCGTCGATCTCGGACCAGCTGGGAGCGAACCTGTTGCGCCGCTCCACTTCCGAGTGCACCACCTCGACGAATTCCTCGAACGAGAGTGTGGTGCGGTCCGAAGGACGGCCGTTGCGCGGCGGCGCCTCGTCGACGTCGAAGAAGCGCACCTCACCCCGGTACGGGCCGTCCGGCTCGTAGAGCCCGATGAAGACCTTCTCGAACAGGTCGTAGCGGGTGTCCTCGGCCCCGAGGTCGACCCACGCCCGGCCCGGCATCCCGACGACGGGGCGCTTGCCGCGGCCCGACCGTTTGGACAGAGTCGTGACGTGATGCGCGAACGAACTCTTGCCGGTGTCGCTGCTCTTGGCCGGGTCGCCGTCCTCGCACGTCGACCAGGGCTCGAACATCACGGCGACGAGCACGCTGTACGGCTGGCGCTGGTGCAGCACCATCGCCTCACCCCGCAGTTCGTGGTCGTTCCGCACGATGTTCTTCGTCCAGCGGCCGAGCCGGCCGGACGTGGGGCTGTAGTCCTGGAAGCTGTAGGTCTTGACGGACACGCAGAGAATGAGTCCGAGCGTGGGATCGAGTGCCTTGACGTCGAGCCGCTTGCGTCCCTTCGCGACGTCCACCTGCGCCTCCTGGCCCAGGCCGTGCGCGTCGGGCGTGATGGACGAGTACCGAGGCCGTAGCGCATCGGCGACCACCTGCGCGAGGTTGTTGGACAGGCGCTGCGCGTAATTCTTCTTCTCGCCGCGATCGGCGTCGGGCGCGGGCCGATCGCCGGCGAAGTCGAGTGCGAACGTCAACGGGAACATCAGGCCACTCGGACGGGCTCGGGAACGGCGGGGATGTCGGTCATCCGGTGCAGGTGCGACTCGACGGTGTCGAGGAAGCCGGGCGCGAAGCGCAGCCGGCCCGATCGTGCGCGCTTGAGGAAACCGGCAGTGGCTCTGGCGGACAACAGCTTCGACTCCTCCAGAAATCCGCTCAGATCCTCGTAGGGTTGCTGGACCGGCCAGGTGCTCGCGGGAACTCGGAACGCGCGCCGGTCACGGCCCCACGCGGCCGACGGCCAACTCTGGCCGGGCACGAGCTCGGTGTCGGAGCCCTCGTCGTAGGGGGTGCGCGTGGTCAACTGCTCACCGACCCAGGTCGCCATGCGCACGCTGACGGCGTTACCGACCAGCTTCCAGCGGTGGCCGGCGCGGACACCCGGGGACTCGACGGCGGGGGCCGTCCACCCGGCGTCGAAACCCTGCAGCCGTTCGGCGTCCGAGATGCCCGGGGTGACCAGCTCACCGGACGGGAGCCGGACGGCCGGGGGACTGGCGATGCCGAGGGTCGACCCGCCCTTGAGTGTGGGGACGGCGTTGATCGCCCAGCCGAGACCGCGCACCCCCTCGGTCCAGTAGAAGCCGCACGGCAGCACGTCGGCGTCGCCGGCCTCGGGAATGCCGGCGTCGGGTCCGAAGAGCACCTCGCGCGGGTCGTCCGTACGCGAGGCGAGCATGACGACGCGTTGACGCCGCTGGGGGAGGCCGAAGGAGCGGGCATCGACGACGCGGTACGCCCACATGTAGCCGAGATCCTCCAGCGCGTGCGTGATGTGCCGCATCGCCGCGCCGCGGCCGAGCTGCAGCATGAAGGGCACGTTCTCGATCAACAGCCATCGTGGACCACGCTTGCGGGCGACGAGTCGGAAGACCTCGTCGACCAGGCCCGACCGCGCGCCCGTGATGCCCGCCGTGCGCCCGGCCTGCGAGAGGTCCTGGCACGGGAAACCGGCCGCGACCAGCTCTGTTCCAGCGGGGAGCGCCCGCAGCGTCGCGACGTCGGTGTGCAGCGGGACCTCCGGAAAGCGCGAGCGCAGCACCGCTCCCGCGCCGGCGTCGATCTCGCAGAGCAGGTTCGTGGACCACCCGCTGTGTGCCAGGCCGAGCTCCAGACCGCCGATGCCGGCGAACAGGCCGACCATGGCACCCTGGCTGGACACGCGTACCCCCACTCACCGTCGTGTGCGACGGCGGCACCGGTCACCGACGTCGATCTCGAGTGAGGCTACTCGAGAACACCGACACAGCGTCCGACCGAGACGGCGACATCGCTGTGAGCAGCGCCCGCGGAGTGACGCGTCGTGCGCCCACTCACGTTCGTCGCCGACGAAAACCCTGCTCGTGACCGTTTCATCTCCCGAGAACGGGGCACTCGGACGGTGACGGGGACGCGGATTCACAGGCAATTCGCCCGGCTCCGGCACTTGGCGTGCTCGTGTGATCTACCGTGAACGCGTGACCACACCCACCGCCGATTCTCTGTCGTCCGCCGACGTGACGGGCTCGTCGTGGCCGGCCATCCTGACGTGGCGGGCGCACAGCGCCCCGCGTATGGAGTCGGTGCGCGTCCAGCTCAACGGCAAGCGGATCAAGGCCGCCGGTCGCATCATCGGCGGCGAGTGCGACGAGCACCCGGCGTTCTCCGCGTCGTACGACCTGGTCACGGACGAATCGGGAGTGACCAAGAGGTTGTCCGTGCGGGCGGCCGTCGCGTCGGGGGAGAAGCAGGTCTCCATCAGCCGCGACTCCGAGGGCTACTGGCTCGTCGACGACGGCTCACCCACCCGCAGTTCGTTCGGCGGTGCACTCGACGTCGAGTTGGTGTGGAGCCCGTTCTTCAACACTCTCGCGATCCGTCGTCTCGGCCTGCAGACGAACCCGGCCGACCATCAGGTGCCCGTCGTGTACGTCGGTCTGCCGGTCCTCACCGCCCGCGCGGAGACTCTGTCCTACAGCCGTGGTCCGCACGAGTTCGAGGTGGTCTCGCCCGTCGGGACGTCGGCCGTCAGTGTCGACTCGGACGGTTTCGTCGCCGACTACCGCGGACTCGCCGAGCGCATCTGACGGGTCCGACCGTCACGCCCGCCGGGGCAGCCGCTGGACGACACCGCCGCGGCGACCGGCATCGACGAGGTCCGACTGCCAGGACGACGAACCGACGACGACGTCGGTGATCTCCCACCACTGCAACTGCTCGTCGTAGCTCAGTCGCGCCGCATGACCGGCGGCGACCAGTGCTTCGGTCGACGCGTCGGCGGCCAGCGCGTCCCTGGCGCTGTGCAGCGCCGCGAGCGCTTCGTCGAGTGCGTCGACGAGGGCGGGCGCATTGGCATCGCACATCGCGCTGACCAGGGCCGGAGCCGTACCCGCCACGCGGGTGCCGTCGCGGAACGAGCCGGCTGCCAACCGCAGCGTGAGCTCCCCTCCCCGCGCGCCCACCGAGGCGAGTGCCTCCGCCAGCAGATGCGGGAGATGGGACACGCGGGCCACGGCGCGATCGTGGTCGTCGGCTCGGGCCGGGACCACGACGGACCCGGAGGACAGCGCGAGATCGGCGACCGCGATCCAGGCATCGGGGTCGGTGTCGTCGTTCACGGTGACGACCCAGACAGCGTTGCGGAAGAGGTCGACGTCGGCCGCGAGCCACCCGGAGGCCGACGTGCCGGCCATGGGATGTCCGCCGACGTACCGAGCGCCGAGTCCGGCGCGCGCGACCGCGGCCGCCATCTCCGCCTTCACGCTGACGACGTCGGTGAGCACGCAGTGCGGCGCGTACGCGGCCACCGATTCCAGGACGGTGTCGACCGCCGGCATGGGTACCGCGACGACGACGAGAGCGTCCTCCTCGGCGGCGCGCTGGAGGGCGGAGGCGATGTCCGCCGTGACGTCGTACCCGTCGGCGCGAGCGGCGTCCACGGCACCGGTCGATCGGTTCCATCCCCATGCCGGGCGACCCGAGTCGACCACGGCGCGCAGCAACGAGCCCCCGATGAGGCCGAGGCCCAGGACACAGACGGGACGGTCGGGTGTGTTCACCGAGGGAAGATTTCCACATCGGCAGCGTCGGCCGGGCACACGACACCGAAATCTCCCGCTGTTTCCCCTGAACAGGGAGGTCTGCACGCCGGGGCGACGGTGTGGGACTACGGTTGCGCGCATGGCTGCACAGCGCGGAGGCAGTACCTCGTCCCAGGGTCGAGGTGACAACCGCTCCGACGACTACGACGATCTCGAGGGGTTCGCCATCGCGGTCGTCCGCGAGGAGGGCACGTGGACGTGCCGGCCGTTGTCCGCGGACGCCCTGACGAGTCTCAGTGCCGCCGAGACCGAACTTCGTGAATTGCGCAGTGCCGGTGCGGTGTTCGGTCTCCTCGATGTCGACGACGAGTTCTTCGTCGTGCTCCGTCCGGCACCGTCGGGTACGCGAGTCCTGCTGTCGGACGCCACCGCCGCGATCGACTACGACATCGCGGCCGACGTCCTGGACCGACTGAACATCGATGTGCCCGATCTGGATCCGGACGAGCTCGACGACGTCGAGCCGTGGGACGAGGGCGATCTGGACCTGCTGAGCGACATGGGTCTTCCCGAGCCGGTCCTCGGCGTCATCCTGGCGGAGTCCGACCTGTACCCCGACGAGCAGCTCGGCATGATCGCCGCTCGCCTGGGGTTCGCCGCAGAGTTCGCCGCGGTGCTCGACAAACTGCCTCGCTGACCGTGGTGCCCCTCCACCTGCGTGACGTCTGGATGCGTCGCGCCCTGGAGGTCGCGCGCACCACGCCCGCGGGCGACGTTCCCGTGGGTGCCGTCGTCGTGAACGCGGCGGGCGACGAGATCGCGTCCGCGGTCAACGAACGCGAACGCCGCGGGGACCCGACCGCCCACGCCGAGGTGCTCGCGCTCCGCGCCGCCGCCGAGCGGCACGGGGACGGCTGGCGACTCACCGGATGCACCCTCGTCGTCACCCTCGAGCCCTGCACGATGTGCGCGGGCGCGGCAGTGCTCTCGCGAGTCGACGGACTGGTGTTCGGGGCCTGGGAACCGAAGACGGGCGCGGTCGGCTCCTTGTGGGACGTGGTGCGGGATCGGCGCCTGACGCATCGGCCGGAGGTGGTCGGCGGAGTCCTCGAGAGCGACGCGGCCGGTCTGGTTCGGGACTTCTTTCGAACCGCGAACGACGTTTGACGCGGTCGACCGACGGGGTATTACTGCCCGGTAGAACGCCAGACGCAGCGTTGCGTCGCCCGCCTCGCCGAAACGGAGGGGTGGATGTCATGTTCTTCCGCTTCGAAGGAGCACCACATGGGTCTCGACGACAAGATCGGCAACAAGGCAGAAGACCTCAAGGGCAAGGGCAAGGAAGCCGCGGGCGACGCCACCGGTGACCAGGACCTGAAGGCCGAGGGCCAGGGCGACCAGACCTCCGCCGCCGTCAAGGACGGCGTGGAGAAGGTCAAGGACGCCGCGTCCAACATCAAGGACAAGCTCACCGGCCACTGATCCACCCCGAGCGTGACTCCTGACGTCGCGATTTCGGATCCGCGCCACCCATCCGGTAACGTATCCGCCGGTGGCGTGTCCGAGCGGCCTAAGGAGCACGCCTCGAAAGCGTGTGACGGGTAACCCCCGTCCGAGGGTTCAAATCCCTCCGCCACCGCCATGAGCCCCCCACCTGCTTCGGCAGCTGGGGGGCTTTGTCGTTCACGAACTTCGGGTACACCGACGAGATGAGAAACATGAACGCGATGGAGAACCGCACCCTGGGACGCACCGGCCGGCAGGTGTCGTGCGTCGGCCTCGGGACCTGGCAGCTGGGTGCCGACTGGGGTGACGTGTCCGAGGAGGACGCCGTGGCAGTGCTCGACGCCGCCGTGGACAGCGGCATCACCTTCTTCGACACGGCCGACGTGTACGGCGACGGTCGCAGTGAGCGGGTGATCGGCGGATTCCTGGCCGATCGCGGCCTGCGGGACACCGTCACCGTGGCGACCAAGATGGGTCGACGCGTCGACCAGGTGCCGGAGAACTACACGCTCGCGAACTTCCGCACGTGGGTGGACCGGTCGCGCGGCAACCTCGGTGTCGACACCCTGGAACTCGTGCAGCTGCACTGCCCGCCCTCTGCCGTGTACGGCGACGACCAGGTGTTCGACGCCCTCGACACCCTCGTCGAGGAGCAGGCGATCGCGCACTACGGCGTCAGCGTGGAGACGGTCGCGGAGGCGCTCGAGGCGATCCGCCGACCGAACGTGGCCACCGTGCAGATCATCGTCAACGCCTTCCGGCTCAAGCCCGTCGACGAGGTGCTGTCCGTCGCCGCCGATGCCGGAGTCGGCATCATCGCGCGGGTGCCGCTGGCCTCGGGCCTGCTGTCCGGGAAGTACGACGAGTCGACGACGTTCCCCGAGAACGATCACCGCAACTTCAACCGCAACGGTGAGGCCTTCGACGTCGGCGAGACGTTCTCGGGGGTGCCGTTCGAGACGGGCCTTGCGGCGGCTCGTGACTTCTCCGCCCTGGTCGCGGACGCGGCTCCGGAGGGTACGACGCCCGCCGCCGCCGCCATCGCCTGGTTGTGGCAGCACCCGCAGATCTCGACGGTCATTCCGGGGGCCCGCAGCGTGGATCAGGCGCGTGCCAACGCCGAGGCGGGGCGCGTCGCGCTTCTCGGCGCCGAGTTCGATGCCGGCGTGCAGAGCATCTACGACCGCTACCTCCGGGACGTCGTCCACTCGACGTGGTGACGGAACCTTTCACAGGGGATTCCCAGGCCGCAGCGGTGGCCGCTCGTTGAAGCGACAACTAAAGTTCGTGCCATGAAGAAGAAATGGTGGATCACCGGAGCCGTGGTCGTCGTCCTGGCGATCGTGGCGCTCGTCGTCGGACCGCGCATCTACTCGTCGATCGAGAGCAGCGATCCGGCGGCGTCGGTGTCCACCTCCGGTGCCGAGGCGGCGACGGGCGACCTGGACGGTGAGTGGACCGTCACGCCCGGTGACTCGGCGAACCCCACATCGGCCGGGTACACCGTCGCCGAGGTGCTCAACGGCACCGACGTCACGGTCGTCGGCACCACGCCGGACGTCTCGGGAAGCGCCACGATCGCGAACCAGCAGCTCACCGCCGGTGAGATCGTGGTGCAGACCGAGACCATCACCACCGACAGCGACCGACGCGACAACCAGTTCCGCGGCAACATCTTCGACGTCGCGAACAACCCCACCGCCACGTTCACGGTGACGTCGCCGGTGGATCTGTCCACGGTGCCCACCGACGGCACCACGGCGACCGTCACCCTCGACGGCACACTGACCCTCAAGGGTCAGACGCGCGACGTGAGCGTCGAGACGCAGGTGCTGCGGTCGGGCGAGACCATCGTCGCCTCGGGCAACATTTCTGCGACGTGGACCGACTACGGCATCGAGCCGCCGTCGCTGGGCTTCGTGACCGTGGATCCGACCGGCTCCGTCGACTTCCTGGTGACGCTCGGGAAGGCCTGAGCCGTAGCGTCCGCGGGAGTCCAGCCGGTAGGCCGGAGGCCGGTCGTCATGTCGGGTAGGCCGGAGGCCGGTCGTCCTGTCAGGGCGGTCCGACGATGTAACCGAGTTTCTGTCGAAGAGTCGCCGCCGTCCGCACGTCCCGTGCGATGGCGGCGTACTCGTGTGTCTGGAGCTTCAGGATGTCGAACGTCTGCACCGGAGTCGTCAGCCCGTAGTGCGGCCGGAACGTCTCGTCGGCGTAGGTCCCGAACAGGCGATCCCACACGATGAGGATGCCGGCGTAGTTCTTGTCCAGGTACTCCTTGTCACGGCCGTGATGCACGCGGTGGTGCGACGGCGTGTTGAAGACGAACTCGAACCAGCGCGGCATGCGGTCGATGCGCTCGGTGTGCACCCAGAACTGGTAGACCAGGTTGATCGCGAACCCGGTGAACACCATCCAGGGCGGGACGCCGAGCAGGGGAAGCGGCAACCACATCAGGATCTCGCCGCTGTTGTTCCACTTCTGCCGTAGAGCGGTGCTGAAGTTGAAGTACTCGCTCGAGTGGTGCGCCTGATGCGTGGCCCACACGATGCGCGTGCGATGCGCGATGCGGTGATACCAGTAGAAGAGGATGTCGACGCCGAGCAGCAGTATCACCCACGTGTACCACTGGTCCGAGGGCAGCTGCCACGGCGCGACGTACGCGAAGATCAGCGAATAGCCCAGCAGCGCCAGGGTTTTCCATGCGGTGGTGGTGACGATGGACACCAACCCCATGGCAATGCTGGCACGGGCGTCGGCGCGGAGGTAGCTTCCGCGGGACGGTCGGCCGGGTTCGTCCTCGGTCTCGTCGCTGTGGCTTTCGAGGACGATCGCTGCGGTCCACTCGAGCGCGAGCAGCACGAGGAACGCCGGCACCGCGAGTGCGACCGGGTCGCGGAGACCGGTCGGCAGACTGTTCCACAGATCGGCGATCACCCGCCGCAGTCTACGTGACCGCGGTCACACGAATCAGGCGCGGTACTCGCGCACCAGGGGGCAGTCGAAGGGGTTGCGCTTCGACAGTCCCACCTGGTTGAGGTAGCGGACGACGATGCCGTACGACTTCACGAGCGATGTCTCGGTGTACGTGACCCCGTGCTTGGCGCAGTGCTCGCGCACCATGGGCCGCACCTTCTTGAGGTTCGGTCGCGGCATGCTGGGAAACAGGTGATGCTCGATCTGGTAGTTCAGACCGCCCATCATGAAGTCGGTGACGGGGCCGCCGTCGACGTTGCGCGACATGAGGACCTGGCGGCGGAGGAAGTCGATCTTCGCGTTGGCCGGAACCAACGGCATTCCCTTGTGGTTGGGCGCGAACGAGCCGCCCAGCAGAACGCCGAAGACGGCGAAGTGCACGAGGATGAACCCGACGGCGAGCCCGGCCGGCATCGCGAGGAACGGCAGTGCGAACCCGATGGTGAGTCGCAGCGCGATGAGCGCCAACTCCAGCTTGCGGTGCTTGATCTCCTTGGAGCCGATCAACGTGCGCACACTGGCGACGTGGAGGGCGGCGCCTTCGAGCGTGAGCAGCGGGAAGAACAGCCAGCCCTGACGGCGGGTGAACGCGCCGTAGAAGCCGGTGCGCTGCGCGACGTACTCGGGGACGAAGGCGATGGGCCCGTTCCCGATGTCGGGATCCTTGCCGATCTGGTTCGGAGCGTTGTGGTGCTTGCTGTGCTTGCCCTGCCACCAGTGCAGCGAGAGTCCTGCGAACGTGCCGGACAGGATGCGGGCCGTCCATTCGTTCCACTTGGCCGAATCGAACATCTGGCGGTGAGCCCCGTCGTGTCCGAGGAAGCCGAACTGCGTGCTCACGACGGCGAGGGCGACGGCGAGCGCGAGCTGCCACCACGAGTCCCCGAGGAGGAACGCGCCGACCCACACCGCGACGAATGCCGCGACGGTACCGATGATGCGGGACCAGTAGAAGCCGCGGCGGCGGGACATCAGCCCCGAGGCGCGCACTGCGACGGACAGCTCGGTGTACGAACTGACGAATCGGTCTCTGGGGCGTTCAGCGGTGACGGACACGGGTGCCTCTGTTCTGTGGACGGTCTGGCCACGGTGGCTGTCGGTCGTTCTGGCAGTCGATGCAGTGGTGAGAACCGCGGAGAGGGCGGGAAGTGCTCAGGTCACGCCTCTGTCACAAGTGTGACACAGGCAGGGCACGGCGTCGACAGTTCGGCGTGGCCGGGCGTGGTCGTACCGCGCCCCGTCGGGCCCGTGGCGTAGTGTTCGGATCACGAGCTCGCCGCGGTTCTCACCGGCGCCTCGTTCTCCCCCCGTGACGGACGATTCGTTCTCCTCACCACCGAACTACTGATGAAGGGGTTTCCATGGAACCCGAACAGCTCTTTCTCGCACCCGTCACCGCCGATGCGGAGCCCGTCGAGGCTCCCGCGACGTCCGCGGCCAGGGACGTCGTCAACGCGGCGCCTCCCGTCTACACCCAACTGTTCTCCGAGAAGAACTGACTTCTCTCGAACGCCTGACATGACGGATCCCCAGCACGCCCGGGCCTCGTCCACGAGCACGGCGGTCACGACCTCGGTGGCCCGGCGCATCACGCCCGGCCGTGAGCAGGACTTCGTCGCCTGGACCGATGCCGGCATCAGTGTGTTGCGCACCTTCGACGGTTTCCTGGGCGGCGGGTGGTTGCGCTCCTCGACCGATCCCCACGAGTACTACGTGCTCTACCGATTCGACTCCGATGCCCATCTGCAGGAGTGGCTCTCGTCTCCGTTCCGGCGCGCCTGGGTCGCGCGTGGTGTGGGCGTGGCGGACGATCATGTGACGCATCGCCTCACGGGGGTCGAGGGGTGGTTCGAGCCACAGTCGACGCTCACCGACGCGGTGCGCGTCGTGGGTGCCCCGCCGCCTCGGTGGAAGCAGGCCATCGTCATCTGGTCGGCGTTCTTCCCCCTGTCCCTTCTGCTCAACACCTTTGTCTCCGAGTATCTCTCGCTGGGCCTGGTGCTCCGGACCCTGCTCGTCACCCTCGTGAGCACACCCCTCATGGTGTACGTCCTGCTGCCGTTCATCACTGCACGCGTGAAGCGCTGGCTCACCCCCTGACGGTCTGAAACACCCGTCACGCGTGGCGAGCGTCACAAAAGTGCACACCACTGCAAACTTGCCGAGCCGTGCAAGTTCCGTACTGTGGGATCCGTGAGTTCCGGATTACGCGACCGCAAGAAGGCGGAGACCCGTGCAGCACTCAGCGCTGCCGCGATCCGTCTCGGGCGGCAACAAGGCTTCGACACCGTGACCGCCGAGGCGATCGCCCGCGAAGCGGGGGTGTCGACGCGCACCTTCCACAACTACTTCTCCAGCAAGGAAGAAGCGGCGCTGTACTACCTCGAGCAGGCAGCGTTCGAGTGGGTGGACCTGATCGAGCACCGTCCGCAGGACGAGGACTTCTGGGACACGGTGCGCGCCATCGTCTTCGAGATCGTCGATGATCCGGAGCGCGAGTTGACCGAGACGGTCGCGATCGCGCGGTTCGTCGAGGAGTCGCCGGCCCTGCTGGCGAAGAAGCTCGAGTTCGACCGCTCGCTCTCCGCGGCATTCAAGAAGGCCGTGGCTCGGCGCACCGGGCTCGATCCCGATCGGGACCTGTACCCCTCGTTGGTCCAGGCTGCCGTGGGCGCCACCGTCAGTGCCGCGCTCGGCTTCTTCGCCGAGGCATCCGAGAAGGGTTCCACCACAGCAGAATCCGCCGGTGAGGTGGTCCGCCTCGCCATGCTTCAACTCGAACGGGGCTTCCGAGCGCCGCTCACCGGTTCCACTCCGATCCCGCCCGACTGATCGCGCGTCCGTCCGTCACCCGCAGCACGACACCCCCGAACGAGGAGAACACTCATGGCCACCTTCCTGTATCGCATAGGACGGTTCTCGTACCGTCGGAAAGGCATCGTGCTGCCGATCTGGCTCGCCATTCTGGTGTTGGCCGGCATCGGCGCAGCCACGTTGTCCGGCCCGACGAGCACGTCGTTCTCCATCCCCGGAACCCCGGCCCAGGCCGCGCTGGACCTGCAGAAGGAGCGCTTCGGGGGCAGCGAGGATCCGCTGACGTCGGCGTCTGCGCAGTACGTGTTCCAGGCGCCCGCCGGCACCACGCTCGACTCGCCGGAGAACACCGCGGCCATCGACAGCGTCATCGCGAACATTCGCGGTATCGCTGCCGTGAAGGACACGGCCAAGGCCGATCCCGCCGCCGGCCCGGTGCCCGAGGGCGCCATGCCGCTCCTCGATCCGATCGCCGGCAACCAGGCCATCGTCGATCAGTACGCGGAGGCCGGTCTCGCGCCGGACGTCGCGGCAGCGAACGCGGCGGCCGTGTCTCCGCTCTCACCCGACAAGACCATCGGCATCCTCGACGTCCCCGTCACCGGCACCGTCACCGATGTCACGGCCGAGATCCGCACCGAGCTGACCGATGCCGCCCAGCCCGCCCGTGACGCAGGGCTCACCGTGGAGATCGGTGGCAGCGCCATGCAGGCCGCCGAGCCGCCCGGCGGTAGTGCCGAGCTGATCGGCCTGGCCGTCGCCGCCGTCGTTCTCGTCGTCATGTTCGGATCGCTCGTCGCCGCCGGACTGCCGCTCATCACGGCCATCGTCGGCATCGGCGTGACCAGTCTGACGATCACCACCGCGTCGGGCTTCGCCGAGCTCACCCAGTTCACGCCGATCCTCGCCATCATGATCGGCCTGGCCGTCGCCATCGACTACTCGCTGTTCATCGTCGCCCGGTTCCGTAACGAGTTGAGCGAGACGGACGACCGGGAGGAAGCTGCGGCACGCGCAGTGGGAACCGCAGGCAGCGCCGTCGTCTTCGCCGGCACCACGGTGCTCATCGCGCTGGTCGCTCTGCGCGTCGTCGGCATCCCGTTCCTGTCCCAGATGGGTCTGGCCGCCGGCTTCGGTGTCTTCGTCGCCGTGCTCGTCGCGTTGACCATGCTCCCCGCCGTCCTCGGGCTCTTCGGCACGAAGGCGTTCGCCGGCAAGATCCGCACCGTGCCGGACCCCGAGCACGACGACAAGCCGACCAACGGTCTGCGGTGGGTGCGTCTGGTCATCAAGCGCCCCGCGCTGGTGCTGATCGTCGGCATCGTGATCCTCGGCGTCATCGCCGGACCCATGACCTCGCTGCGCCTGGCGCTGCCGTCGGTGGCCACCGCGGAACCCGGAACACCGGCACGTGAGGCGTACGACCTCGTCGACCAGGGATTCGGTCCCGGTCGCAACGGCCAGCTGCTCATGGTCGTCGACGCGAGCGAGGTGCCCGAGGCCGACCGTGCCGCGGCCTTCCAGGCCGTCGTCGACAAGGCCGCGGCCGAGTCGGACGTGGTGAACGCTCAGCAGGCCGGCGTCAACCCGGCAGGGGACACCGCGCTGGTGTCTGTCACGCCGAAGAGCTCGCCGATCAGCGAGGACACGCAGGACCTGGTGACCGCGCTGCGCGACGCCGAGGGAGGACTGCAGTCCGAGTACGGGGTGACCTACGGCGTCACCGGACAGACGGCACTCGAGATCGACGTCTCCGAACGACTCCAGGACGCGCTGGTGCCCTACCTCGCCGTCGTCGTCGGATTGGCTTTCCTGCTGCTGATGGTCGTCTTCCGATCCATCCTCGTCCCGCTGACCGCGACCCTGGGCTTCCTGCTCAGCGTGCTGGCCACGTTCGGCGCGACGGTGTTCATCTTCCAGGAGGGCGGACTGGGCCTGATCTCCAATCCGCAGCCGATCGTCAGCTTCATGCCGATCTTCCTGATCGGAGTGGTGTTCGGTCTCGCGATGGACTACCAGGTGTTCCTGGTGTCCCGGATGCGGGAGGCGTACGTCCACGGCGCGACCGCGAGCGACGCCATCGTCACGGGCTTCAAGTACGGCGCCCGCGTCGTCGCTGCCGCGGCGGTCATCATGATCTCGGTGTTCGCCGCGTTCATGCTGGAACCGGACTCGTTCATCAAGTCCATCGGCTTCGCTCTCGCGGCCGCGGTGTTCTTCGACGCCTTCATCGTCCGCATGATCTTGATCCCCGCAGTCATGGCGCTGCTCGGCGACAAGGCCTGGTATCTGCCGAAGTGGCTGGACAAGATTCTGCCGAACGTGGACATCGAAGGTGAGAAACTGACCCGCAGGACGGACGAGACCGTACTGCCGAGTCAGCAGCCGGCGAACCAGGGCTGAGTCCATGAACCGCACCCACCACGCCTGTCGTCCGACGGGTCCGGTCGAGAAGGAAGGATGCACGACGTGTTGATCTCACTTCTCCGCCGGTATCTGGCGCCCTACCGCGGCGCACTGACAGGCGTGGTGGTGCTGCAGTTCGTGGCCACCGTGGCCTCGCTGTACCTGCCCAGTCTTAACGCCGACATCATCGACAACGGCGTGACGACGGGCGACACCGGCTACATCCTGTCCACCGGCACGATCATGCTCCTGGTGTCGGCCGTGCAGATCGCCTGCTCGATCGGCGGCGTCTACTTCGGAGCGCGAGCGGCCATGGCGGCCGGACGCGACATCCGCGGAGCGCTACTCGACCGGGTGGGTACGTTCTCCGCCCGTGAGGTCGGGACCTTCGGCGCACCGTCGTTGATCACCCGCAACACCAACGACGTGCAGCAGGTACAGATGGTGGTCCTGATGGGCTGCACCATCCTGGTGATGGCGCCCATCATGTGCGTCGGCGGCATCGTCATGGCTCTGCGCGAGGACTTCGGACTGTCGTGGCTCCTCGGCATCGCCGTGCCGGCGTTGGCCCTGAGCATGGGCTTCGTCGTGGTCCGCATGGTCCCGGCGTTCAAGGTCATGCAGAAGCGCATCGACACGGTCAACCGCGTTCTGCGCGAGCAGATCACGGGCATCCGCGTGGTGCGCGCCTTCGTGCGTGAGCCGTACGAGGTGGATCGTTTCGACGACGCCAACACCGCCCTCACCGCCACTGCACTGCAGGTCGGCCGTCTGATGGCGCTCATGTTCCCGGTGGTCATGCTCATCAGCAACGTCACCAGCGTCGCGGTGATCTGGTTCGGCGGTCATGCCGTCGACGAGGGACGCATGGAGATCGGGTCGCTGACGGCCCTGCTCAGCTACATCATGCAGATCCTGATGTCGGTCATCATGGCGTCGTTCATCGCGATGATGATCCCGCGCGCCAGCGTGTGCGCCGAGCGCATCAGCGAGGTGCTCGACACGAATTCGTCCGTCGTGCCCTCCGCGAAACCCGTCGTCTTCGCCTCGGCACCGTCGACGGTGGAGTTCGACAAGGCCGGCTTCGCGTATCCCGCGGCCGATCACCCGGTGCTCTGCGACGTGACCTTCCGAGCGACGGCCGGAACCACCACGGCCGTGATCGGCAGCACCGGCTCGGGCAAGACGACGCTGATCAACCTGATCCCGCGTCTCATCGACACGACCGACGGAGTGGTACGCGTGGGCGGAACCGATGTGCGAGAACTCGATCCGGAGGCGCTGCGAGCGGAGATCGGACTGATCCCCCAGCGGCCCTTCCTGTTCTCCGGCACCATCGCCTCCAATCTTCGCTACGGCAAGGAGGACGCCACGGAGGCCGAGATGTGGGACGCGCTCGAGGTGGCGCAGGCCGCCGACTTCGTCCGCGAGATGCCCGAGGGTCTCGAGACCCCCGTCGCCCAGGGCGGCACCACCGTCTCCGGTGGGCAGCGTCAGAGACTGGCCATCGCCCGCGCCGTCATCCGGCGGCCGAGCATCTACGTCTTCGACGACGCGTTCTCCGCTCTCGACCTGACGACGGACGCGAATCTTCGTGCGGCACTGCGTCCCATCACGCGCGACGCGTGCGTCATCGTCGTCGCGCAGCGGGTGTCCACCATCCGCGACGCGGACAGCATCGTGGTGCTCGACGACGGCAGGATGGTCGGCCTCGGCACTCACGACGAGCTGCTCGAGACGTGTCCCACCTATGCCGAGATCGTCGACTCGCAGCGCACCGCGGCGGGTGTGTCGTGACGCGGCCCGGCGGTCCTCCCGGTCCCGGTGCTCCCGGCACGAAGGCGATGAGCTTCGGACCGTCCGTCAAGCGGCTGCTGCGCCGGCTGCTGCCGCAGCGCATGCTGCTCACGGTGGTCCTCGTGTTCGCCGTCGCCAGCGTCGTGCTCACCGTTCTCGCCCCGAACATCCTGGGCCGAGCCACCAACCTCATCTTCGACGGCATCGTCGGCCGTTCGCTCGACCCCTCGCTGTCCAAGGAACAGGTCGTCGACGGTCTCCGCGCCTCGGGTGAGGGCACACGCGCCGACATGGTGTCGAGCATGGACGTCCTCCCCGGTCGGGGAGTCGACTTCGACGCGGTCGGCAAGGTCCTGGTCCTCGTCCTGATCCTGTACATCGGCTCCGCACTGCTGTCCTGGGTGCAGGGCTACATCCTCAACATCGCCCTGCAACGCGTCATCAAGCGTCTGCGTACCGACGTCGAGAACAAGATCCACCGGTTGCCGTTGCGCTACTTCGACTCCCACAAGCGCGGGGACGTGCTCTCGCGGGTCACCAACGACATCGACAACGTCTCGCAGAGTCTGCAGCAGACACTCAGCCAGCTCGTGGTCTCGGTGCTCACGGTTCTGGGCATCCTGGGCATGATGCTGTGGATCTCGCCGCTGCTCGCACTGGTCGCGATCCTGACGGTGCCGCTGTCGATCGTGGTGACGGCGATGATCGCCAAGCGCTCGCAGCCGCACTTCATCGCGCAGTGGAAGCAGACCGGCGCGCTCAACGCACAGGTCGAGGAGGCCTACACCGGCCACGAACTGGTCAAGGCCTACGGCCGTCAGCACGAGACGGCGCGGGTGTTCCACGAGAGCAACGAGGAACTGTACCAGGCGAGCTTCCGGGCACAGTTCATCTCCGGAATCGTCATGCCCGCCATCATGTTCCTGGGCAACCTCAACTACGTCGCCATCGCCGTGGTCGGCGGGTTGCGCGTCGCGTCGGGAACGTTGAGTCTCGGCGAGGTGCAGGCGTTCATCCAGTACTCACGCCAGTTCACGCAGCCGCTCACGCAGATCGGGTCGATGGTCAACCTGCTCCAGTCGGGTGTGGCCTCGGCGGAGCGCATCTTCGAGATCCTCGACGCCGAGGAGGAGGGCGCCGATCCGTCGGCCCCCGTCACCCCTACCACGCGCAGTGGGCGCGTCGAGTTCCGGGACGTCTCGTTCCGCTACGAGCCGGAGCGTCCGCTCATCGACGGGCTGTCCTTCGTGGCGGAGCCTGGCCAGATGGTCGCGATCGTCGGCCCCACCGGCGCCGGCAAGACGACGCTCGTGAACCTCGTGATGCGGTTCTACGACATCGATTCCGGCTCCATCACCCTCGACGGAGTGGACACGCGCGACATGACGCGGGCCACGCTGCGATCGCGCACCGGCATGGTGCTGCAGGACACCTGGCTGTTCGGCGGCAGCATCCGCGACAACATCGCGTACGGCAACAGCGGCGCCACCGAGGAGTCGATCATGGAGGCGGCGCGGGTGAGTTACGTCGACCGTTTCGTGCACTCGCTGCCCGACGGGTACGACACCGTCATCGACGAGGAAGGCAGCAACGTCAGTGCGGGCGAGAAGCAGTTGATCACCATCGCGCGCGCGTTCCTCGCCGACCCGGCCGTGCTGATCCTCGACGAGGCCACCAGTTCCGTCGACACCCGTACCGAGCTGCTGGTGCAGAAGGCCACCGCGGCCCTGCGGAGTGATCGCACGAGTTTCGTCATCGCGCATCGCCTCTCGACGATCCGCGACGCCGATCTGATCCTGGTGATGGAGAACGGGTCCATCGTGGAGAAGGGCACGCACGACGAGCTCATCGCGGCGCGCGGCGCCTACCACCGTCTCAGTGCGTCCGGCCTGCAGGAGCAGCAGTTGGCGTCTGGTTCGATGGGGGCATGACCGACCTCTTCACAGTCGAGACCCGTATCGAGGACCATCTCGGTCGAACCGGCACCCTGCGGACGCCGCACGGCGACATCGAGACCCCCGCGTTCATCGCCGTCGGCACCAAGGCCACCGTCAAGGCGGTGCTGCCGGAGTCGATGAAAGAGTTGGGCGCACAGGCGGTTCTGGCGAACGCCTACCACCTGTACCTCCAGCCGGGCCCCGACATCGTGGACGAGGCCGGGGGACTGGGTCGGTTCATGAACTGGGACGGCCCGACCTTCACCGACAGCGGCGGGTTCCAGGTGATGTCGCTCGGTGTCGGGTTCAAGAAGGTCATCTCGATGGATGCCACCCGAGTGGAGTCGGACGACGTCATCGCCGAGGGCAAGGAGCGGCTCGCGCACGTCGACGACGACGGCGTGACGTTCAAGTCCCACCTCGACGGCTCACGGCACCGCTTCACGCCCGAGGTGTCGATGCAGATCCAGCACCAGCTCGGCGCGGACATCATGTTCGCCTTCGACGAGCTGACGACGCTGATGAACACCCGTGCGTATCAAGAACAGTCGCTGGACCGCACGCAGGCGTGGGCGGTGCGGTGCATCGCCGAGCACGAGCGCCTCACCGCCGAGCGCGCCGACAAGCCATACCAGGCGCTGTTCGGTGTGGTGCAGGGTGCGCAGTACGAGGACCTACGTCGGAAGGCGGCACACGATCTCGAGACCATCGTCGGCGAGACCGGGCGCGGATTCGACGGCTACGGCATCGGCGGCGCTCTGGAGAAGCAGAACCTCGGCACCATCGTCCGATGGGTGAACGAGGAACTGCCCGAACACAAACCGCGACACATGCTCGGCATCAGCGAGCCGGACGACTTCTTCGTCGCCATCGAGAACGGCGCCGACACCTTCGACTGCGTGAACCCGTCACGAGTGGCGCGGAACGCGGCGATCTACACCCCGGACGGCAGATTCAACATCAACACCGCGCGTTTCCGACGCGACTTCACCCCGATCGACGACGAGTGCGATTGCTACACCTGCGCGCACTACACACGCGCCTACATGCATCACCTGTTCAAGGCGAAGGAGATGCTGGCCTCGACCTTGGCGACGATCCACAACGAGCGTTTCACGGTGAAGCTGGTCGACGACATCCGCGCGTCCATCCGTGACGGGCGCTTCCAGGAGTTCAAGAAGGACACGCTGGCGCGCTTCTATTCCTGACCCGAACTCTCCGCGAGTACGCCCATAGTGTCGAGAATGTCGTGCTCGGCAGCGCCAGTATCGACGTACTCGCGGGGCAGGGGTGGGGTCAGTCCGGGGAGTAGGTCGGCTCGCGCTTCTTGATGTACGCGATCACGGCGTAGGTGATGGGGAGGACCAGCACCTCGACGAGCGTCTTCCACAGGAAGCCCACGATGACGTAGTTCACGAAGTCGGCGCCCGTCGTGATGCCGATGACGCCGGCCGCGATGCTGCAGAAGATCAGTGTGTCGAAGAATTCGCCCACCACCGTCGACCCGATGAGGCGGGCCCACAGGTGCTTCTCCTTGGTGCGTTCCTTGATCTTCACCAGCACGATGGAGTTCAGCAGCTGCCCGACGGTGTACCCGGCGAGTCCGGCGAGGACCAGGCGCGGCACGACGCCGACGACGGTCTCGAGTGCGGCCTGGTTCTCGTAGAAGGAGGCGGCGGGGAGCTCGATGGCGATCCAGAAGCAGACCGAGGTGAGCAGGAGTGAGCCGAAGCCCAGGTAGATCGCGCGGCGCGTCGCCTTGAGCCCGTACACCTCGCTGAGCACATCGCCGAGGATGTACGCGAGGGGGAAGAGGAAGAACGCGCCGTCGGTGTTGATGGGGAGAATTTGGAAGGGCCCGAGCGAGACGTCGGACGCGGCGAAGAAGGCGACACCCTTGCTGGCGGCCACGTTCGAGATCAGCAGTGTCGCGACGAAGAGCGCGACGATGGCGGGGTAGAAGCCACGGCTGATGTGGGCGAACGAGGCCTGTCCAGACGGAGTGTCGCCGTCGGTGGCGGTGGAGTTGGTTGCAGTCACCGGTCGATCCAAGCACCGAGACGACGACGGGCGCGAATCCCCGAAGGGATCCGCGCCCGATGTCGGTGCGTGCGGAGGCTACTTCTTGACCACCTGGGTGCCACCGGCGAACTGATCGTGCTTGCCCTGCTTGGTGGGGCTCGAGTTGACCGTGACGGCGATGACGATCACGGCGATGAACGCGAGCAGGCTACCGAGGAACGGGATGATGTTGAGCAGCGTGAACGCGTTGCGGATCGCGGACTGCTGCAGCGTCGGCCGCGGCGTGCCGGCGGGACCGTGCACCTGGAGTCCGAGGATCTTCTTGCCGAGTGTCGCGCCCTGGCTGACCTCGAGGCCGACGAAGTACGCGAACGTCAGGACGCCGGAGAAGAGTCCGGTGACGAGGATGTTGTCGGTCGCACCGAAGATCGCGGCGAGAATCAGCGCGACGATGCCGACGATGATCCCGTCGATGATGCGCGCGCCCAGTCGAATGCCCAGCCCACCGGGCTGACCGCCGCCGGGCACTCCACCGAAGTTCGAGCCACCGTAGTTGGTGGTGTTGTCGAACTGCGGGGGCGTCGGGTAGCCACCCTGCTGGGGGTAGCCGCCCTGCTGGGGGTAGCCGCCCTGCTGGGGGTAGCCACCCTGCTGCGGCGGGACGTTGCCCTGCGGCGGCGGGTAGTTGCCCTGTGAGGGCGGGGGGTAGTTGCCCTGCGAGGGCGGCGGGTAGGACCCCTGCGACGGGGGCGGGTAGGAACCCTGCTGCGGCGGCGGGTAGCTGCCGGGGTTCTGCGGATCCTTGCTCGGGTCGAAACCGCCTGTGGTCATGATGTCCTTCTCGTACGGGTTGACGTGTCGGAGTCTTCTCGCGGCCACCTTACGTCCGATACGCCCCGACCGGTGTGCGATGTTCCGTCGTGACGGCGTCTCGATCAGTGACCGAGCACGAACCACGGCTCCCTCGGGAGCCGGTCCAGGGACCAGTGCGAGGCCAGGTCGGACAGCGATTCGCGTGTGCGATCGGACGGAACCCCGATCGACGACGCGATCTCGGCGCGGACGTCGGACACGGTCTGCCCGGCGGCGAGTCGGTCGCGCAGTGTGACGGCACCGTCCCGCTTGGCGAGGCGCTTGCCCGTCGGACCGAGAGCGAGCGGGACGTGCACGTACTCCGGGATCTCGACGCCGAGCAGACCGGCGAGGTAGGCCTGACGCGGCGCCGACGCGAGCAGGTCGTCCGCGCGAACCACCTGGTCGACGCTCTGGAACCCGTCGTCGACGACGACGGCGAGGTTGTAGGCGGGAACGCCGTCCGTGCGCTGGAGGACGAGGTCGTCGACCACGCCCGTGAACTCGCCGACGAGGGCGTCGGTCACGGTGAACGACCGCGTGTCCGAACGTAACCGCAGTGCGGCGCGCCGGCCCTCGGCGCGGCGGGACGCGCGTTGCGCCTCGGTGAGGTTCCGGCAGGTTCCGGGGTACGCACCCTCGGGTGCGTGCGGCGCGGACGCGGCCTGCTGGATCTCGCGGCGGGTGCAGAAACACTCGTAGACACGGCCGTCGGCGGCGAGGGAGGCGATGGCCGCGGCATAGGACTCTCGGCGATCCGATTGCCGCACCACCGGCCCGTCGACGGTGATGCCGACGGCGGCGAGATCGTCGAGCTGACGGTGCTCGGCGCCCGGTCGCACGCGATCGAGGTCCTCGACGCGCAGAACGAATCCGCGTCCGGTCCCGCGGGCCAGGAGCCAGGCGAGCACCGCCGTGCGGAGGTTCCCGATGTGGAGGTCGCCGGAGGGGCTCGGCGCGAACCGGCCGTTCACTCGCCGCGACCCATCAGCTCGTCCCGTCGGGACGCGACCTCCGTCCGCAGCGCGTCGACCACCACCCCGACCTCGGGGCGCCGCAGCGTCTCGCCGCGCACGACCAGCCAGTAGGCCAGGGTGACCGACACCTCCGAGCGCAGGATGCGCACGAGATCGCGGTGCCGGTCGGCCATGAAGCACGGCAGCAGGCCGATACCGGCGCCCGCCCTGGTCGCCTCGACGTGCACGAAGACGTTGGTCGAACTCACCGAACTCCGCATCACCGGGACGTCCGACGACGGGGAAGCGTCGCCGACGGCCACCGAGCGCGCGAGATCGAGGTCGTCGACGTGCAGCATCGACTCCACGAAGTAGACGAGGGGATGGCCGGCGAGGTCGCGTCGGGTGGTGACGGTGTCGTGGTGCTCGAGGTACTCCGGAGTGGCGTACAGACCGAGGCAGTACTCGCCGAGGTGCACCGCCTCGGCGCGGTGCACCTGAGGCGTGCCGACGACGATCTCGATGTCCATTCCCGACCGTTGTTGCGAGGCGCGCCGCGTCGCGGCCACCAGTTCCACGGACACCTCGGGGTGCCGTTCCTGCACGCCGACAGCCGCCGGCGCCGCGATGTAGGCGCTGAAGCCGTCGGTCGCGGAGATGCGGACGACACCGCGCAGCGACGCACCGACCGGGTCGACCAGACCGCGCACCACGCTGTCGACCGTCTCGGCTGCCGTCAGGGCGTGTCGGCCCAGGTCGGTGAGTTCCCAGCCGCCCGAGGTGCGGACCAGCACCCGACCACCGAGCGACTTTTCCAGGGAGGCGATGCGCCGCGACACCGTCGTGTGATTGACGCCGAGGCTGTCCGCGGCCGCGGTGAAACGGCCGCTGCGCCCGACGGCGAGGAGGACGAGAAGATCGTCCGCGCTGGGGGGCGTGTGCGCCGACGAGCGCCCGGACGAGGTCATGTGTGCATCTTTGCAGTTGGGTCGTGCGCGCGCGTCCATTGTGCCGCGTGGTGATCTGCGTCGATACTCGACGCAGCGTGTGCCGTGGATCACTGTCCCGGTACCGAGGACTCAGCAAGGAGAATGTCATGTCGGTTGTCGACAGGGTGGATCGCGACGAGGAACCGTCGGGTCTGCGGAAGGTGGTCGCCGCATCCATGGCGGGCACCGTGGTCGAGTGGTACGAGTTCTTCCTCTACGGCACGGCGGCGACGCTCGTGTTCAGCAAGATCATGTTCGCGGAGGGGACCAGCGAACTCGACGCGATCCTGGCGGCCTTCGTCACGTACGCGGTCGGCTTCGTCGCACGACCGCTCGGCGGCATCGTCTTCGGTCACTTCGGTGACAAGTACGGGCGCAAGAAGCTCCTGCAGTTCTCGCTGGTGCTGGTCGGCGCTGCGACCTTCCTCATGGGCTGCCTGCCGACGTTCAACCAGATCGGGTACTGGGCGCCGGCACTTCTGGTGATGCTGCGCTTCATCCAGGGCTTCGCGGTGGGCGGTGAGTGGGGCGGCGCCGTGCTTCTCGTCGCCGAGCACAGCCCGAACAAGAGTCGCGGCTTCTGGGCCAGTTGGCCGCAGGCGGGTGTCCCCGGCGGCAACCTGCTCGCGACGGTGGTCCTACTGGTGCTCACCACAGTGCTGTCGGAGGACGCGTTCCTCAGCTGGGGCTGGCGTGTCGCGTTCTGGCTGTCCGCCGTCATCGTCTTCGTCGGCTACTACGTCCGTACCAAGGTCACCGACGCCCCCATCTTCGTCGAGGCGCAGAAGCAGGCCGAGGTCATCAAGGCCGCGTCGTACGGCGTCTTCGAGGTCGTGAAGCGTTACCCCCGTGGCGTGTTCACCGCGATGGGCCTGCGGTTCGGCGAGAACGTCATGTACTACCTGGTGGTCACCTTCTCGATCACCTACCTCAAGGTCGAGGTGGGTACCGACACCAGCACCATCCTGTGGTGGATGCTCATCGCGCACGCCGTGCACTTCGCGGTGATCCCGTTGGTCGGTCGCCTGGCGGACACCGTCGGACGCCGTCCGGTGTACCTCGTCGGTGCGGTCACCGCCGGCACGTGGGGCTTCTTCGCCTTCCCCATGATGAACAGCGGCCACAACGTCGTCATCATGCTGGCCATCATCATCGGACTGGTGTTCCACGCCTTCATGTACGCCACTCAGCCGGCGATCATGTCCGAGATGTTCCCCACTCGTATGCGGTATTCCGGTGTGTCCCTGGGCTATCAGGTGACGTCGATCGTCGCCGGGTCACTCGCACCGATCATCGCGGTGAAGCTGCTCGACGTCTACGGCTCGTCCGTGCCGATCGCCTGGTACCTCGCCGCCTCCGCGCTCATCACGCTGATCGCCGTCGTGGTGGCTCGTGAGACCAAGGGCATCGCGCTCGAGAGCATCGACATCGCCGACGCGAAGAACCTGGCCACCGAGGCCGAGCTCGCGAAGGCCGGTATCCCGACGAAGTAGGCGCGCACACAGCAACGCGCCCTCTCCCGCATGACGGGAGAGGGCGCGTTCGTGTGTGCGTCAGGCCTCGGCGACGAGGTGCGGACGCGAGGCGCCGGCCTCGCAGTCACGCATGAACTCGGTGAAGATGCGGTCGAAGCGGTCGGGATTGTCGAGATGCGGGAAATGCCCTGCCCTCTCGAAGATCTCGACGCGGCCGTGCGGCAACTCGGCCCGAGCGTTCTCGGTGTGCGAGTTGGGGATGATGCTGTCGCGAGCACCCCAGACCAGCATCGCCTGGATATTGGGGAAGTTCGCGAAGTGCGGTGTCGCACTGATGGTCTGACCTCGGAAGCTGATGACGGAGCGGGCGGTCGCGAGGAACGCGCGGCGGGTACCGGCGTCCTGGACCGAGCCGAAGCTGCGCCATGCCTCCGAGGAGCTGGCGCTCATCAGCGGGAGTCCCAGCTTGTCGAGCCGATCGATCGCGAGATCGGTCAGTCCCCGCACGGTGCGGTTGGCCATGAGCGGGAGAACGAACTCACTGCCCGGCAGGGTGGCCGCACGCAGGAGGGGGCTCACCTCGGGGCCGAGGCCGCCGCTGGCGATGAGCACCATGCGCTCGACCAACTCGGGGAACAGGTACAGCGTCTGCATCGCGATGCCACCGCCGAGCGAGTGGCCCACGAACGTCGCCGACGTGATGTCGAGGCTGTGCAGCAGGTCGCGCACCGTCGCGGCGTGGGAACTGATGGAGTAGTCCCCGGCCGGCTTGTCCGACTCACCGTGGCCGAACAGGTCCGGCACGATGACGCGGTACCGCTGCGACAGGGTGTCGATCTGCGGTCCCCAGTTGTGGTGGGAGCCCAGCAGGCCGTGGATCAGGATGACGGCGGGGCCGTGTCCGATGTCCAGGTACTTCAGTTCGTTGCCGTGCAGACCGAGTGTCTGCATGTCCGGCTGTGCGGTATCGAGTGCCGCCATGGGAGATCCCTCCGTTGTACTACCGCTCCAGTGTGCACGCTGGTCGGCAGCGGGGAGCCGTTCCGAGAGCATGTGATCCCAGACATTCACTGCCCCTCGGCGGTGTCGGTCACAAGAGGTTTCGATGGCGAACGACGCGGTCAGTGCGTCAGATACACCTTCACCGCCACGACGACCGCGGCCACTGACGCGGTGGCGAGACCGGCCAGGACCAGGCGAAACGACAGTCCGCGACCGCGCAGGCGCTCCGCGACCACCGGGATCGATGCGATGCGCAACGTCACGAGCCCGCCCGCCAGCCCCTGCGCGAGTGCTCCGGGCAGGAGTTCGAGCCACGCAGACGCAAGTAGCAACGACGGCGCGATGCCCGAGGAGGCGATCGGCAGCGAGTCCCGCAGCTCCTCGCGCCAGACGACCGTGTCGTCGTCCACGGTGCCGGCCGCGACGGCGTCCGCGAAGATGTGGGCGAGGAAGGTGGTGAGCGTGGTGCCGATCACCAACAGAGCCGCCGTACCGTTCGCGATGGACGACGGACTGGCGGCGACCACCACGGTCATCACCAGGACGTTGCCGTAGACGTAGGCCGAGAGACGCCGGGTGGCACGATGCGCGGGCAGCACGCCGGCCCTGCGCGTCGTCACTCGGCGGTAGAGAGAACCGACGGGACCGAGTGTGCTCATTCTCGGAATGCTGCCAGGTGGAGAGGAGTCACGTTGGCTCTGGTCGTTCGTGGTGTCGGGTGGCCACGCGGGGAACCGCTGCTCGGAGTCACCGACACCGACACCGGCGAGGTGACGTCCCGGCCGGTGCTGTCCTCCGCACTGCGATACCGCGCGCTCGACGCGCCGGGTGTGCTCTGGTGCATCGGCCGCCGCGCCGAGGACGGTCGTCCCGTGGCCTGCCCGAACAGTGCGCGCGCGACCTCCGGGGCGCACTGCGACGCGTGTGTGGCGGCGGATCCGTACCGGTTCGTCCACATCGTCCACCGGCAGGACTTCCTGTCGAAGGGTCTCGAGAGCGTGGTGATGCAACCGCACTGGCTCTACGTTGCGACCTTCGCCGACGGGACGGACAAGGTGGGAACGGCGGCGGATCCTCGGAAATGGGGCCGGCTCACCGAGCAGGGCGCGGTGGTCGGACGCTACGTCGCGCGGGCGGTCGACGGACGCGTGGTGCGCCACCTCGAGGACGCGATGACCGACACCGCCGGTCTGCGCCAGGCCGTGCGCGCCGCAGCCAAGGCGGCGGGGTTGACCCGCCCGGTCGACCTCGCGCGCCTCGACCGATCGAACGCCGACGCGGCGACACTGGCGCGCGAGGTGCTCGCCGACCTCGGTCCCGACTTCTCCGACGACGACTTCCGTGTCGTCGACGAGCAATGGGAGCCGCCCGCGGGCCGAGAGGCGGCCTTCACGGGTCGGCGAACGGCCTATCCGCTGGACACTGCTGTCGGTGCGCACGGCCTGACGGTGCAGTGGTGCATCGGCTCGGCCGTCGGCGCGACGGTGGCGGAGGATCCGGACACTGTGTACGTCGCCGACCTGGCCCGACTGCGGGGTCGACGCATCGAGTGGGGGGACTTCGACACTGCGCTGCCCGCCATGCAGGAAGCACTGTTCTGAGTTTGTCCCCGGCCGCCGCGTGGCATTCGTGAGCCATGCCGACCTATCGAGTGAGAGACACCAGCGACGACTCCATCCTGGCCACGGCCGAGCACGAGGACGTGTCGACAGCCGAGGCGTGGGCGGCGGTGGCCGTGGAGAGACTGGACCCCGCGCCCGTGGCGTGGGTGCTCGAGCGGGAGTGATGCCCGGAAATGACGACAGCCCCCGTGCAGTGCACGGGGGCTGTCGCTATCCCTGGCGGAGGATAGGGGATTTGAACCCCTGAGGGCGTTAACCCAACCCGCGTTCCAGGCGAGCGCCATAGGCCACTAGGCGAATCCTCCGTCGATCACCATACCGGCGACCCCCCTGATGCGACGAATCGGGTCGGTTCGGTGGTGCGCGGGGGATGTGGCTAGACTCGTCCACGGATCCCGCGCGGCGCGCATCCTGTGAACTCCCCCAGGGCCGGAAGGCAGCAAGGGTCAACGGGCTCTGCCGGGTGCGCGGGGTCCCCTTAACTTCCCGCCACGCGCAGTCGCCTCGAAAGGCCCTCCTCGCCATGACCGGCCAAGCTCAACTCGGACTGATGAACCCCGACGAGCTGGCCGCGGAGCACGAGAAGCGCACCGCCGAGTACGAGGCACTGGTCGCACGCGGACTCTCGCTGGACCTCACCCGCGGCAAGCCGTCCCCCGAGCAGCTCGATCTCGCCGCCGGTCTGCTCACCCTGCCCGGTGAGGACTATCGGGACGGCAAGGGCACCGACTGCCGCAACTACGGCGGATTGCAGGGCCTGCCCGAGCTGCGCGCCATCTTCGGTGAGCTGCTGAACATCCCGGCCGCGAACCTGGTCGCCGGTAACAACGCGAGCCTTGAGATCATGCACGACCTGGTGGTGTGGGGGCTGCTGCACGGCACCGTCGACTCGGTGCGTCCGTGGTCGGCCGAACCCGTCGTCCGCTTCCTGTGCCCGAGCCCGGGCTACGACCGTCACTTCGCCATTACCGAGAGCTACGGCATCGAGATGATCCCGGTGACGATGAACGAGGACGGCCCCGACGTCGCCGAGGTCGAGCGGCTGGTCTCGGGCGATCCGCAGATCAAGGGCATGTGGTGCGTTCCGAACTACGCGAACCCCACCGGCGCCGTCTACTCGGAGGACGTGGTGCGCGCGTTGGCCACGATGCCGACCGCCGCCGCCGACTACCGCCTGTTCTGGGACAACGCCTACGCGGTGCATCCGCTGGCGGACCAGTTCCCGCCCGCGTACGACGTACTGAGCCTGGCGGCGGAGGCCGGTCACCCGAACCGTCCGTACGTCTTCGCGTCCACGTCGAAGATCACCTACGCCGGTGCGGGCGTCAGCTTCCTCGGTTCGTCGTCGGCGAACCTCGACTGGTACCTGGGCCACTACGGCAAGAAGAGCATCGGCCCCGACAAGCTCAATCAGCTCCGCCACCTGCGCTTCTTCGGCGACGCCGAGGGTGTGCGCGCACACATGGCGAAGCACCGCGAGATCCTCGCGCCGAAGTTCGCCCGGGTGCAGGAGATCCTCGACGATCGCCTGGGTGCGTCGAAGGTGGCCTCGTGGACCGAGCCCGCGGGCGGGTACTTCATCAGCCTCGACGTGCTCGACGGCACCGCCGCGCGCACCATCTCGCTGGCGGAGGACGCGGGTATCGCCCTCACCGGCGCCGGCTCCGCGTTCCCGTACAAGCGCGATCCCGACGACCGCAACATCCGCCTCGCCCCCAGCTTCCCGTCCACCGACGAGTTGTCCGCGGCGATGGACGGCGTGGCGACCTGCGTGCTGCTGGCCGCGACGGAGAAGTTGCTCGGTTCGTAGTTCGGTCGGGTTCTCACACCGATTCCGGCAAGGTTCACCGGTTGTAACCGCTGTGAGTTGCGGAAACCGGTGACGGTTCGACGCTTGTGGATGGCCACGAGCAGCACTTCTCGATCTCGTCCACGATCGGCGGATGAGCAACGACCCTGACCTCACGGATCTGATCCGACGCGCAGACCTACTCGGCCGGGGAGTGTCCGACACCGAGATCCGCAGTGCTCGCAGGTCCGGGTCCATCGTGGCCGTGCGGCGGGGGTGTTTCGTCGACACGCGGCGGTTCACCGACTCCACGC
Organism: Rhodococcus sp. BP-349; assembly: GCF_019835845.1. NCBI lineage: Bacteria > Bacillati > Actinomycetota > Actinomycetes > Mycobacteriales > Nocardiaceae > Rhodococcus > Rhodococcus sp. BP-349. The sequence goes on from NZ_JABUDR010000001.1 coordinate 128,767, forward strand.
CGGAAGCTCGACACCTTCTCGCGGCCCGGGCGGCCCTGGCCGCAGGCGGACCGGGTCTCACGCTCAGCCACGAGTCGGCCGCGCTGGCGTGGGGCATGTCGCTGTGGCAGGGGCCGCCACCGCTGGTGCACCTAACGGTCGACAGGCCGACGGGCGGACGTGTCGACGCGGTACGGCATCTCCACACGCATCCACTCGCCGACGTGGACGTGGTGATGCGTGACGGTGCCAGAGTGACCTCCGCAGCGCGAACAGTCGCGGATCTCGCGTGCGCTGTGAGCTTCGAAGCCGCAGTGTGCGTCGGTGATTCGGCACTGGCATGCACTCCGACATCGATCGACGACATCACCGAGGCGATCCGCGGGTGTGGCCGTCGGCGCGGCGTCGCGGGCGCTCGACGTGCCGCCGCATTCTTGGACGGTCGCAGCGAGAGCGTCGGCGAATCGCGCAGTCGGGTGTATCTCGATCGGCACGGGCTCCCCGCACCCGAGCTGCAGATCGAGATCGTGATCGACGGGCGCACGTATCGGCCGGACTTCCTGTGGGAGGACCAGCGCGTGCTCGGCGAGTTCGACGGACTGGCGAAGTACACACGCAGCGGCGAGTCGGCGAATGCAGTCGTGATCCGCGAGAAATTGCGAGAGGACGCTCTGCGTGCCGCCGGGTGGACCGTCGTGCGGTGGACGTGGGCGGAGCTCGTCGACGGTCGGCTGGCGCAGCGCATTCGTGCTGCGCTGTCCGCGTGAAAGAATGACGCCATGGCCACGACGCTGCACCTGGTGGGGGATCCCGACGCCGACGCCCTGCTCGCCTCCGACCCGCTCGCGCTGCTGATCGGGATGTTGCTCGATCAGCAGGTACCGATGGAGTCGGCGTTCGCCGGTCCGAAGAAGCTGGTGGATCGCATCGGGTCGCTCGACGTCCGCGCGATCGCCGAGATGCCGGAGGACGACTTCCTCGCGATCTGCTCCACTCCACCCGCGGTGCACCGGTTCCCCGGGTCGATGGGCAAGCGGATCCAGTCGATGTGCTCGTACATCGTCGACGAGTGGGACGGCCGCGCCGACGCCATCTGGACGGACGGCGACCCGGACGGCAGAGAAGTGCTGAAGCGACTGAAGGCGCTGCCCGGGTACGGCGATCAGAAGGCGCGCATCTTCCTGGCTCTGCTGGGCAAGCAGATGGGTGTGGAGCCGGCCGGGTGGCGCGACGCCGCCGGATCGTACGGCGACGACGGCTCCCGACGATCCATCGCCGACGTGGTCGACGCGACCAGTCTGGGCGAGGTGCGCGAGTTCAAGAAGGCGGCCAAGCGGGCCGCCAAGGAGAGCGCGGGATCGTAGGTTCCCGCCGACCGTTCTGTCGGTCGACGTCGGTACTCTCTCTCGCGTGGCCCTGTACCGGAAGTACCGTCCAGCGACGTTCGCGGAAGTGGTCGGGCAGGAGCATGTCACCGAGCCTCTGTCCGTCGCACTGGACTCGAAGCGCATCAATCACGCCTACCTCTTCTCCGGCCCTCGCGGGTGTGGCAAGACATCGTCCGCACGCATCCTGGCGCGGTCGCTCAACTGCGTCCAGGGTCCGACGTCGACGCCGTGCGGGGTGTGCGGCTCGTGTGTCGCGCTCGCTCCCGGTGGCCCGGGCAACCTCGACGTCATCGAGCTCGACGCGGCCAGCCACGGCGGCGTGGACGACACCCGTGAGCTGCGTGACCGTGCGTTCTACGCGCCTGCGGAATCGCGCTACCGCGTCTTCATCGTGGACGAGGCCCACATGGTCACGACGGCGGGCTTCAACGCGCTGCTCAAGATCGTGGAGGAGCCGCCCGAGCACCTGATCTTCGTGTTCGCGACCACGGAGCCGGAGAAGGTGCTGCCGACCATCCGCAGCCGCACCCATCACTACCCCTTCCGGTTGCTGCCTCCGCTCGCCATGCGCGGTCTGATGGAGCGCATCTGTGCGGAGGAGAAGGTCACCGTGCAGGATGCGGTGTACCCGTTGGTCATTCGTGCCGGTGGTGGCTCCCCGCGCGACACCCTCAGTGTGCTCGACCAGCTGCTCGCCGGTGCCGGCGACGAGGGTGTACAGTACGCGCGCGCTCTCACTCTGCTCGGCGTCACCGACGTCGCGCTGATCGACGAGGCCGTCGACGCCCTGGCTGCTCAGGACGGTGCCGCACTCTTCGGCACCGTCGAGAAGGTCATGGACGCGGGCCACGATCCCCGCCGGTTCGCGGTGGACCTGCTCGATCGACTCCGCGACCTCATCCTCATGCGCGCGGTCCCCGATGCGGGTGAGCGCGGCCTCGTCGACGCCCCCGCCGACATGCTCGACCGGATGCGCGACGAAGCGGAGCGCATCGGCCCGGCCACGCTGGCCCGATTCGCGGAGACGGTGCACGCCGGACTCGGCGAGATGCGCGGCGCCACGGCTCCCCGGCTGTTGCTGGAGGTCATGTGTGCGCGGATGCTGCTGCCGGCGGCGTCCGATGCGGAAAGTGCTGTGCTGCAACGGTTGGAGCGCCTCGAACGCCGACTCGACGTGACCCTGCCTGCAGGCGAGGCCGCCGCGGTCGAGGCCGAACATCAGCACGACCGGCTCGAAGCGGCGGCGCAGCAGCAGACGTATCGCCGTCCGTCCGAGCGGGCGGCCGAGCCGGCCGCCGCACCTGCACCCGTCGGCGACGCCCCCGCAGCCAGAGCCGCTGCACCGGAACCGGTCACACCCGAACCCGCGCGCCCCGAACCTGCGCGCCCCGAACCTGCGCGCCCCGAACCGGCCGCAGCGCAGCCGCCCGCAGCGCAGCCGGCCACCCCTGAACCCGAGCCGACCCCTGAACCCGAGCCGACCCCTGAACCCGAGCCGACCCCGGAGCCCACCCCCGTAGCCGTGGAACCCCCGGCCGCCGAACCGACGACACCCGAACCGGCAGAGACGGCAGCAGAGACAGCACCCGAGCCCGCCGCGCCGAGTCCCGCCGCGGCGGAGGGCCCGGATGCCGCGGACGTGCGCGCCGTCTGGTCCGAGGTGCGGACCAAGGTGCGCGAGCGCAGCCGCACCGTCGAGGTGATGCTCTCGGGCGCCACGGTGAAGTCGGTCGGGGACGGGGCGATCGTGCTGGCGCACGATTCGGTACCGCTGGCCAAGAGGCTGGTCGAGCCCCGCAACGCTGAGGTCATCAAGGACGCGCTGCGCGACGTCTTCGGGGTCGAGTGGACCGTGGTCTGCGAGGCGGGCGACGGCACCGCGCGGTCGGCGGCACCGGCGCCGGCATCCGCCCCGGCCGAGCGCCCGGCGTCCACCGGCCCCCGGTTCTCGCGCCCCAGCAGGTCGGCGCCCACGCCGGCGCCGGCGCAGTCCGGCAGCGCTCCGGCACGATCGACGCCGTCGCGCCCGTCCGACGACGACATCCCACCGCCGCCCGAGGAGCCCGACTATCCGGACGACCCGGGTCCCTCGCCGTACGACGGTCCACCTCCCCCGGAGAGCCCGGAGGAGCAGGAAGAGCTCATGAAACAGGCGAAGGAGCCGGTCGATCCGTCGACGCGTCGTGATCCGGACGAGGTCGCGCTCGAGCTGCTGCAGTCCGAGCTGGGTGCTACCCCGCTGAAAGACGTCTGACCTGCTCCTGACGGTGCGAAACACCGGCAGGAGTGTCACAGTGCGCGCTCGTTTCGGTCCTTTCGGCGGCGCGGCTCCATGCCTAGGGTGAATGGCGTCGAGGTCTGTCCTCGTGGGCGCCGGTGTCTCCAGTGCACCGTGCTGCCCGAGTCTCACGTCGGAAGGAACTGTGTTCAGTGACCACAGAGGCATACATCTACGAAGCCATCAGAACACCGCGAGGTAAGGGCAAGAACGGGTCGCTGCACTCGGTCAAGCCGATCTCGCTGGTCACCGGGTTGATCGACGAGCTCCGCCGTCGTTTCCCCGACATGGACGAGGATCGCATCTCCGATCTGATCCTGGGCGTCGTCTCGCCCGTGGGCGATCAGGGTGCCGACATCGCCCGTACCGCGGTGCTCGCCGCGAAGATGCCCGACACTGTCGGCGGCTTCCAGCTCAACCGTTTCTGCGCGTCCGGCCTCGAAGCCGTCAACCTCGCCGCGCAGAAGGTGCGGTCCGGCTGGGACGAGCTCGTCCTCGCCGGTGGCGTGGAGTCGATGTCCCGCGTGCCCATGGGATCGGACGGCGGCGCGTGGGCCATGGACCCGCAGACCAACTACGACACCTACTTCGCCCCCCAGGGCATCGGCGCCGACCTCATCGCGACGATCGAGGGCTTCACCCGTGAGGACGTGGACGCGTACGCCGCGCAGTCCCAGGAGCGCGCTGCAGCCGCGTGGTCGGGTGGCTACTTCACCAAGTCCGTCGTGCCGGTCACGGACCAGAACGGTCTGCTGATCCTCGACAGTGACGAGCACATGCGCCCCGGCACCACCGTCGAGTCGCTCGGCAAGCTCAAGCCGGCCTTCGAGGGCATCGCCGCGATGGGCGGGTTCGACGACGTCGCGCTGCAGAAGTACCACTGGATCGAGAAGATCGATCACGTCCACACCGGCGGTAACTCGTCGGGCATCGTCGACGGTGCGGCCCTGGTCGTCGTCGGCAGCGAGGACGCCGGCAAGTCGATGGGCATGACGCCGCGCGCGCGCGTCGTCGCGACCGCCACCAGCGGCGCCGACACCACCATCATGCTGACCGGGCCGACGCCCGCGTCGAAGAAGGTGCTGGCCGCGGCCGGCCTGACCGTCGACGACATCGACCTGTTCGAGCTGAACGAGGCGTTCGCCTCCGTGGTCCTGCGCTTCCAGCGCGACCTGAAGATCCCGGGCGAGAAGCTCAACGTCAACGGTGGCGCCATCGCGATGGGCCACCCCCTCGGTGCCACGGGCGCCATGATCACCGGCACCGTGCTCGACGAGCTCGAGCGTCGGAACGGCCGCTACGCACTGATCACCCTGTGCATCGGCGGCGGCATGGGCGTAGCCACCATCATCGAGCGAGTCTGAGGAACAGCATGAGTGACAACATGATTCAGTGGGACCAGGATGCCGACGGCATCGTCACCCTGACGATGGACGACCCGAACCAGGGCGCCAACACGATGAACGAGCTCTACAAGACCTCGATGGGCGCCACGGTCGACCGCCTCGAGGCCGAGAAGGACTCCATCACCGGCGTCGTCGTCACCTCCGCGAAGAAGACCTTCTTCGCCGGTGGCGACCTCAAGAACATGATCAAGGCCGGCCCCGCCGACGCCCAGCAGATCTTCGACGAGGTGCAGACGGTCAAGTCGCAGCTGCGTCGGCTCGAGACGCTCGGCAAGCCCGTCGTGTCCGCGATCAACGGCGCCGCACTCGGCGGCGGTCTGGAGATCACGCTGGCGACGCACCACCGCATCGTCGCGGACGTTCCCGGCGTCCAGCTCGGCCTGCCCGAGGTGTCGCTGGGTCTGCTGCCCGGTGGCGGCGGCGTCACCCGCATCACCCGCATGATGGGCATCCAGAACGGCTTCATGTCCGTGCTGTCCCAGGGCACGCGCTTCCGTCCGGCCAAGGCGCTCGAGCTCGGGCTCGTGCACGAGGTCGTCGGCAGCGTCGAGGAACTCGTTCCCGCTGCGAAGGCATGGATCAAGGCCAACCCCGAGGGCGGCGTCGCACCGTGGGACGTCAAGGGCTACAAGATCCCCGGCGGCACGCCGTCCAATCCCAAGCTCGCGCAGATCCTTCCGGCGTTCCCGTCGAACCTGCGCAAGCAGATCAAGGGCGCGCCGATGCCGGCACCGCTCGCGATCCTGTCCGCAGCGGTGGAGGGCGCGCAGGTCGACTTCGACAACGCGTCCACCATCGAGTCGCGCTACTTCACGTCGCTCGTCACCGGCCAGGTGTCGAAGAACATGATCCAGGCGTTCTTCTTCGACCTGCAGGCCATCAACGCCGGAAAGTCCCGCCCGGACGGCTACGAGAAGACGCAGTTCACCAAGGTCGCCGTGCTCGGCGCCGGCATGATGGGCGCCGGCATCGCCTACGTCTGTGCCAAGGCCGGAATCGACGTGGTGCTCAAGGATGTCGAGCAGGCGTCCGCAGACAAGGGCAAGGCGTACTCCGAGGCCATCGAGGCCAAGGCGCTCTCACGCGGCAAGACCACGCAGGAGAAGTCGGACGCTCTGCTGGCGCGTATCCACCCGACGGCCGATCCGAAGGACGTCGAGGGTGCAGACCTCGTCATCGAGGCGGTCTTCGAGTCGCAGGATTTGAAGCACAAGGTGTTCCAGGAGATCGAGGACCTCGTCGCTCCCGATTCGCTGCTCGGATCCAACACCTCGACGCTGCCCATCACCGGTCTCGCGACGGGTGTCAAGCGCCAGGAAGACTTCATCGGGATCCACTTCTTCTCGCCCGTCGACAAGATGCCGCTCGTCGAGATCATCCGCGGTGACAAGACCTCGGATGCCGCTCTGGCCAAGGCATTCGACCTCGTGCAGGCCATCAAGAAGACCCCGATCGTCGTCAACGACAGCCGTGGCTTCTTCACCTCCCGCGTGATCGGCACGTTCATCAACGAGGCCATCGCCATGCTGGGCGAGGGCGTCGAGCCCGCGACCATCGAGCAGGCCGGTCTGCAGGCGGGCTACCCGGCGCCGCCGTTGCAGCTCTCCGACGAGCTGACGCTGACGCTGATGCAGAAGATCCGCAAGGAGACCTACGACGCGATCGTCGCTGCCGGCGGAACTCCTCCCGAGGATGCCGCGGGCGCGGTCATCGACAAGATGGTCGACGAGTTCGAGCGTCCGTCGAAGGCCAAGGGCGCCGGCTTCTACGAGTACGTCGACGGCAAGCGCACCGGCCTCTGGTCCGGTCTTCGTGACGCCTTCAAGTCGGGTACCTCGGAGTCGTCGTTCGAGGATCTCAAGGAGCGCATGCTCTTCATCGAGGCGATCGAGACGCAGAAGTGCTTCGACGAGGGCGTGCTGAACACGACGGCCGACGCGAACATCGGCTCGATCTTCGGAATCGGCTTCCCGGCGTGGACCGGTGGCGTGCACCAGTACGTCGTCGGCTACGAGGCCGCGGACGGCTCGATCGGCAAGGAGGCGTTCGTCGCCCGTGCCGAGGAGTTGGCCAAGCAGTACGGTGAGCGGTTCACTCCGCCTGCGTCACTGCGCTAGTCACGAGCACACGACAGCCCCGCACCTCCCGGTGTGGGGCTGTCGTCGTCTCAGCTCAGGACGCGCGCGGCGAAGTCCAGCGATGCGGGCATGGAGGCCATGAGGGTGCCGATGTGATCGGGCGTCGGGAAGGTGACCAGCTGGAAGTCCGTACCGGCAGCGGTCATCCGGGCAGTGTGGACGAACGTGAGCGGAGCCGGAACAGTCTGATCGGACAGGCTCTGGGTCACCAGGAGCGGCCGGTCGTAGCCGCTGACGGGGACGGCCTGCATCTGCGCGAGCACGGGAGCCAGCGGCGTCAGCGGGCGCGCGAGAAGCTCCCCGAACTGCGCCGGGTGCGCCGTCCGATAGTCGCGGAATTCGTTGCCGCACAGCGCGGTCGCAGCGTCGAGGTACTCGACGCCCTTCGGCGTCAGGTACTGCCGGACGTCGAGTTCCGGACGCTGGTCGGCCAGCCCGGCGAGAGTGTAGAAGACGTAACCGAGAAAGCCGCTGGGCACGACCGGCGGGAGAACTGGACCGACCAGCGGGAGCACGGTGTCGAGCCCCGTCGGCCCGGCCACCGACACGGCGCCGCGGAAGTCGAGGTCCGGCGCGCGGGTGGATGCCGCTGCGGCAGTGAAGAAGGACGTGTTGCCGCCCTGGGACAGACCGGTGGTGATCCATTCCGGCGACAGCCGATCGCCGAGCATCGTGTGTGCTGCGCGGACGATGTCGATCGCGTTGGCGCCGGCGGCCGGTCCGTCCAGATATGCGTGCACACCCGGAGTGCCCATGCCCGCGTAGTCGGTGGCCACCACGGCGTAGCCGGCGGTCAGCCACGCCTCGATCGCCGGACGCTCGTACTGCGCGGTGCCTGTCGCCGACGGTGCACACGAGTCGGCGACACCGGTGGTGCCGTGCGCGTAGGACACCACCGGCCATCCGTCGGCAGGAGCATCGCCGGTCGGCACGAACACCGTGCCCGTCGACTCCCCGGCCTGCTCGGCCGTCCGCAGCGTGGAGTAGCGCACCACATAGCTCTCCGCGGCGCCGACGGGTGCCAGCGCGGGATCGAGGGCGGTGCTGGAGAGCACCGTTCCCGCGGCCGTCTCGGCGGACGCGGGAGCGGAGACGAGAAGAACGGACGACGCGAGAGCGACGCACGCGACGAGGACCGGCGGACAGAATCGTCGGGGAAGAGAAGTCACGGACAGCAGTCCATCATGTCGAGCGGCGTCCGTGGTGTGTCTCCTCACGAGTATCTGCCCGGTACGGCGTCAGGGGACTAGGTTCATCAGGTGAAGACTCCAGTTGTCACCGTCATCGGTGTCGTGATCGCCCTCATGGGCCTCCTGTTCGCCCTTCAGGGATTCGGGGTGATCGGCGGCAGCGCGATGAGCAACACGTCCACCTGGTCGATCCTCGGTCCCATCATCCTGATCGTCGGAGTGGCGATCGTGGTGGTGAGCAGGCGCCGCGGGGTCTAGCTCGCGTACCGCCGGCGCAGGTCGACCTTCACGACCTTGCCGCCGGCGTTGCGGGGGAGCGCCTCCACCAGGACCAGGTCGCGAGGGTGCTTGTAGTGCGCCAGGCGTGCGTCCAGCCAGTCGACGAGGTCGGAAAGCGTCAGGTCCGGCTCGTCGGTGGCGCGCTGCGCGACGACGGCGACGGGCACCTCACCCCAGCGGTCGTCCGGGCGGCCGATGACGGCGGCCTCGAGTATCCGGGGATGCGAGAACAGGACGTTCTCGACCTCGGCGCAGTAGATGTTCTCGCCGCCGGAGATGATCATGTCCTTCTTGCGGTCGACGACGAAGACGAAGCCCTCGTCGTCCTGGCGCACCAGGTCGCCGGAATGGAACCAGCCGCCGTGGAACGCATCCGACGTGGCTGCCGGGTTCTCCCAGTAGCCGTGCATCAGCGTCGGACCGCGATAGACGATCTCGCCGATGTCGCCTCGCGGGACGTCGACCATGTCGTCGTCGACGACCCGTGCCTCCACCGTGGTGACGACTCGACCCACGGACCCGAGCTTGCGCAGTGCGTCGCCGCCGTCGAGGACGCAGGTGATCGGCGACATCTCGGTCTGCCCGAAGACGGCCACGGTGAGGGCGTCGGGAAAGGTCTGCGACATCGCCCGCAGGACGGTGTCCGACGCCGGCGCCGCACCCCACGAGATCACTCGCAGCGACAACTGTCTCGGGTGTCGCGCCTGTTCCGCGCAGACCGCCTGCCACTGCACCGGCACGAGGAACAGGGTGGTCACCGCCTCGGCCTCGAGGACGTCGAGCAACGCGGCCGGATCGAACGCACCGACGGGGTGGACGACGGTCGGGATGCCGAGCTTGAGGCTGGGGGCGATGCTGCCCAGGGCGGCGATGTGGAACATCGGTGACGCACAGAAGTTGATCTCGTCGACTCCGTACATCTGCAGGGCGCGGATGCAGGTGAGCGCTTGGGCCTGCATGTTGGAATGGGACAGCACAGCACCTTTGGGGCGGCCGGTCGTTCCCGAGGTGTACATGATCAGAGCCGGCGCGTCGTCCGGGACGTCGGTGTCCGGCGCGGGTGTGCCCTCGCGGATCAGAGCCTCGTAGGTGTCCCCGTGTCCGCCCACCACGATCGAGTCCGCGACGCCCACCGCCGCGGCGAGCGGAGCCAGAGCGTCCTCCACGACGATGAGGCCGGCGCCGCTGTTCTGCGCGAGGTAGGTGATCTCCGGGGCGCTCATCCGGAAATTGACGGGCACGGCGATCGCACCGACGGCGTTGATCGCCAGCACCGATTCGACGTACTCGGGCCGGTTGAGCATGAGGATCAGTACCCGGTCCCCGGCCGTCACGCCCCGGCGGGACAGCGCGCCGGCGAGCGCGTCGACACGGTCGGAGAGGCCGCGCCACGTGTGCGTCGTACCGCCGAAGCGCAGTGCCACGCCCGTGGGATTCATCAGTGCGTGTCGTCGTACCTGGTTGTTCCAGTTGTCCCGCCGTGCGCGTCCGGGCTGCGACTGATCCGCCATCTCGGGTGTCCTCTCGTGGAGTCGCACCCGCTCGGGTGTCGACAGTCCCCGTGATTCGACACCCGAGACGGCATCCGTGTCAGTGGATCAGCCGATCCACCAGGGCCGCAACGGAAGACCCGCGTCGTTGTTCTCGTCGAGCTTGACGGCCAGCACCTGGTGCAGCTGGACCACGTTGCGCTCGAAGCCCAGGCGGGAGCCCGCCATGTAGAGGCCCCACACGCGCGCGGTGCCCTCGCCGACCTCCGCGACGCACGCGTCCCAGTTGTCGACGAGGTTGCGGCACCAGTCCCGCAGTGTCATCGCGTAGTGCTCGCGAAGATTTTCCTCGTGGCGCACCTCGAGTCCGATGTCCTGCATCTCGGTGATGATGCGGCCGGATCCAGTGAGCTCGCCGTCGGGAAAGACGTACCGGTCGATGAAGCCGCCGGCCCGTGCCGACGAGCGGTTGTCCGGGCGGGTGATGCAGTGGTTCAGGACGCGGCCACCCGGTCGCAGCTTGCCCTTGATGAACTCGAAGTACGCCGGGTAGTTCGAGACGCCGATGTGCTCGGTGAGACCGATGGAGGACACGGCGTCGAAGTCGCCCTCGACGATGTCGCGGTAGTCGCTGTGACGCACCTCCGCGAAATCGCTCAGCCCGTCGGCGGCGATGGCATTCTGCGCCCATTCCGCCTGCTCGCGGGAGAGGGTGGCGCCGATGACGTGGACTCCTCGGCGTGCCGCGTAGCGCACCATCGAGCCCCAACCGCACCCGATGTCGAGCAGTCGGTCGCCCGGCTTCAGGTTCAGCTTCTCGAACACCAGGCGATACTTGTTCTCCTGAGCCTCCTCGAGGGAGGCCTCCATGCTCGGGTAGGCCGCACACGTGTAGGTCATCGACGGACCGAGGACGTACTCGTAGAACGTGTTCGACACGTCGTAGTGGTGGTGGATGCTCTCTGCGTCGCGAGTCTTGCTGTGCCGCAGTCCCTCGGCGATGCGACGCCAGCGCGGGAGGGACTCCTGGGGCGGGGGAGCGATGGGACGCAACAACTCCCAGCCCAACGACCGGGTGACGGCGGCCAGCGCGCGGGCGGACGGGCGCTTGAAGTGCAGGTCGTCCCCCAGCATCCTCAGCACGTCGTACGGGTCGCCCGGGTGTGCGCCCTCGATCTCGAGGTCGCCCGAGACGTAGGCGCGTGCCATGCCGAGGTCACCGGGCGCGGTGGCCAGGTACGTCGTGCCGCGGGGCGAGGTGAGCTTGAGCCCGTACTCGGAGTCCTCGGCGCCGGCCGTACTGCCGTCGTAGGCCGAGAACCGCACGGGCAGGTCACCTTCGGTGAACTGCTCGAGAATCTCGGCGATGGAGAGTTTGGGGGAACCGCCGGACAGGCCGGGGTTCCGTTGATCCTTGAATGTCGTCATCGACGATGCACCGCCTTCGAATACAGATCCAACAACCGCGAATCGGGGTCGTACTTCTCTTTGAGTCGGCGGTAACCGTCACCGCCGTAGAGGGCATCGAACTCGTTCCTGTCGTAGAACGAGTCCGAGTAGAGGGACTTGTGACCGTCGAACTCGGTCACCTTCTTCTCGATCCGACGGTTCGCTGCGCCGTCGGGTTCACCGGGGACCACGGGCACCGACGACCAGAAGCCGACGTTGACGTAGGTGCGGTGCGGTTCGAGCGGATAGAGGGGCCACCCGCGCACTCCGGCGTCGGAGTCCTGCGCGTCGGCGTACCCGTCGGGTTCACGGAGCCGCAAGGGGCACAACCACAACGGCTCGATCGGGATCTCGTCGAGGAACCACGAGACGAATGCGGCCGTGTTCTCGATCGGCACCTCGATGTCCTGCACGACGCGCTCGCGGATCGGGTTGCCCTTGCGCTTCTCGAGGCGGTCGGCGATGTCGTACTTCTGGTCGAGCGCGATCAGCTTCCAGTAGAAACTGCTGCGCAGGTACTTCTTCGGCCAGAGACGTCGGATGCGGGGGTTCTGCGCACCGAAGGCGCGCGAGCACCAGAACCAGTCGGTGTCCCACCGCCACAGGTAGTCGCGCACCGTCAGGCGGTCCGTTCGGGGTGCGGTGCCGTCGTGCTGGATGGACCGGTAGAAGATCGCCGAGTCGGTGTAGTCGCTCACCGGTCCCGGCTCGTCGGTCTGTCGGCCCAGAGTCAGGTACGCCTCGGTCCCGGAGAACACCACCCCGTCGAGGTAGTCGACGCGGTCGCCCTCGTATTCCCTCTCGGCGACGATGCGGGCCATGACCGTCTGCACCGACTCGAGGTCGTGGAACCGGACGTGGCGCAGGGCGACGTAGGGGAGAACGGGCTCGAGCTCGATGCGCAGCCGTGTCGAGTACCCGAGGGTGCCGTAGGAGTTGGGGAACCCACGGAAGAGATCGCCGTACTCGTTGTCGGGAGTGGCCGTGACGACGTCACCCGATCCGGCGAGGATGTCGATCTCGAGGACGGACTCGTGCGGCAGGCCGCTGCGGAACGACGTCGACTCGATACCGAGGCCGGTGACCGCGCCGCCGAGAGTGATCGTCTTGAGCTGCGGCACCACCAGGGGAGCGAGGCCGTACGCCAGGGTGGCGTCGACGAGGTCCTCGTAGGTGCACATGCCCTGCACGTCGGCGGTCATCGCGACGGGGTCGACCGAGACGACGCCGCCCAACCCTGAGACGTCGAGCCCGGGCGCAGAGTTCTTCGGTCTGGCCCGGAACAGGTTGGAGGTCTTCTTCGCCAGCCGGACGGTCGCGTCCCGAGGAATGGCGCGGTAGCTGGCCAGAAGCCGTTCCACACCCGCCCGATGTCCTGCTTGTCCGATCTCGCGCGGACGGTTGCCGCCCCCGCCGGGTTCCCCCGCTCCCCCGAGCGCCGTATCGACTGTCTGAGCCACGCGAGAACGCTATACGGAGGTGGTTCGCAACGCTATGGAAGGTGCCTCCCGACGAGGAAACTTCACACGATCGTTGCGCTCGATTCGCCCGGGTGCGGGCGTGGAACAATGAATGGCACCGTCCCGATCGCCCCCGACTTCAGGAGTTCTCCCCGTCATGGCCAAGGTCAGTGCGAGCAGTTCCCACACCCTCAGTGCGGCTCCCGACAAGGTCCTCGCGGCACTGTCCGACTACGAGACGGTGCGTCCGCGCATCCTGCCCGAGCAGTACCGCGACTTCGCGGTCGTCGAGGGCGGGCAGGGCGACGGCACCGTCGCTCGCTGGGTCCTGCAGGCCACCGAGAAGCGCTCGCGGAACGTGCTCGCGACCGTGTCGGTGTCCGGTGCGACGATCACCGAGAAGGACGCCAACTCGTCGATGGTAACCACCTACCTCGTCGCCCCGAGCGGCAGCGGATCGTCGGTCACCACCACCACCGAGTGGACGGGCGCCGGCGGCATCGGGGGCTTCTTCGAGAAGACGTTCGCGCCTCTCGGACTGAAGAAGATTCAGGCGCAGCTCCTGCAGAACCTCTCGCGCCAGGTGGAGTGACTGCGGAAAGGCCGGAGGCCGGCCGGACTACTTGTCGCCCGCGGCTACGCTCGACCGACACGATCTCGTCACCACTTCGGAAGGACACCCGCCGTGCAACCCGGTGAACAGCCCGACATGTCCCAGCTGCTGCAGCAGGCCCAGCAGATGCAGCAGCAGTTGATGGCGGCCCAGGCGGAGATCGCCGCGACCGAGGTGACCGGTCGCGCCGGCAACGGTCTCGTCGTGGCGACGGTGAAGGGCAGTGGCGAGGTGGTCGGTCTGACCATCGACCCCAAGGTCGTGGATCCCGACGACGTCGAGACCCTGCAGGACCTGATCATCGGCGCCATCGCCGACGCGTCCCGCGCCGCGGGTGAGGTCGCGTCACAGAAGCTCGGTCCCCTCGCCGGCCTGGGCGGCGGCGGACTCCCCGGCCTGCCCGGCTTCTAGAACCGGGCCGAGAAGCGTGTACGAAGGTCCGGTCCAGGATCTGATCGACGAGCTGGGCAAACTTCCCGGTGTCGGACCGAAGAGCGCGCAGCGCATCGCCTTCCACCTGCTGGGGGTCGAGGCGCCGGAGATCGACCGCCTGCAGAAGGCGTTGCAGCGCGTCCGCGACGGGGTGCAGTTCTGCATCGTCTGCGGCACCGTCTCCGACAAGGAACTGTGCCGCATCTGCGCGGACCCGCGCCGCGATCGGACGAAGATCTGCGTCGTCGAGGAACCCAAGGACGTGCAGGCCGTCGAGCGCACCCGTGAGTTCAAGGGCCGGTATCACGTGCTGGGCGGCGCCCTGGATCCTCTGAGCGGTGTCGGTCCGGATCAGTTGCGCATCCGGGAGTTGCTCACCCGTATCGGTAACCAGGAGGACGGTGTCGACGTCTCCGAGGTGATCATCGCGACCGACCCCAACACCGAGGGGGAGGCGACCGCCACCTATCTGCTGCGGATGATGCGCGACTTTCCCGGCCTGTCCGTCACCCGTCTGGCCTCCGGACTGCCGATGGGCGGCGACCTCGAGTTCGCGGACGAGCTCACGTTGGGCCGGGCACTGTCCGGCCGCAACGTGATGAACTAGCGCTTCAGTCGGTACAGGCGCTCGGGGCGTCCCACGTTTCCGTAGTCGAGCGAGACCGTCACCCGGTCGATGTCGGTGAGGTACTCCAGATAGCGCCGAGCACTCGACCGCGACATCCCCGTCCTCTCGGCCATCGTGCTCGCCGAGGTCTCGACGGCGTTCTCCCGCAGTTGGTGCTCGACCATGGCCAGCGTCTCGCCGCTCAGGCCCTTGGGAAGCCGGGTCGCACTCCCTCGGACTCCGAAGGCCTTGTCGACGGCGTCCTGCCCCGCCTCGTCGATCGCGGCCAACGACTCCCGCGTGTGGCGGTAGTGCTCGAGGCGTTCCTGCAGCGCCTGGAACTTGAACGGCTTGATCAGATAGTGCACGGCACCCGCGCGCAGAGCCTTGCGCACCGATTCGGCCTCGCGCTCGCTGGTGATCACCAGGACATCGAGGTCGGGGATGATCTCGCGGAACGGGCCGATGAGATCGAGCCCGGTGACACCGGGCAGGTGGACGTCCAGCAACACCAGGTCGGGACGCGTCGACTCCACCTTCTCCAGCGCTTCCTGCGCCGTGTGCGCCACCCCGCACACCTCGAATCCGTCCACCTTAGTGACGAAACCCGTGTGCACCCGCGCGACCATGAAGTCGTCGTCCACCACCAGCACCCGCAGTGTCATCGCGCCCTCCCCCCGGATCCGGTGACGGCCCGGAAGACCGTCCACCGCGTGCCGTCCTCGACTCTGTCACTCACGCTGACATCACCGCCGCGTCGGCGGCAGACGACACGCACGAGGGCGAGGCCGAAACCGTGCCCGTCGAGCGACGTCCCCTTCGTGCTCCACCCCTGCTCGAACACACGATCCGCATCCTCCGTCTCGATGCCGGGGCCGTTGTCGGCCACCTCGACCTCGATCCCGTCCGCATCCGCGACGATCCGGACGCGCACCACCGCGTCGGCGGCGTTCTGTTCGACGACTGCGTCCACGGCCTGATCTTCGAGGACTGCGTCCACAGCCTGATCTTCGAGGACTGCGTCCACGGCGTTGTCGACGAGGTTGCCGACGACGGTGCAGAGGTCTCGGGAGGCGTCGTCGTCGAGCCGCGGGAGGTGCGAGGCGTCGTCGAGCGCCACGGTCACCGAGCGAGCCGCGGCGGCGCCGATCTTGGCGATGAGCAGCGCGGCGACCCCGAGATCGTCGATGCGGTCGGTCACGGTGGACGTCAGACGCTCGCGGTGCTCGGTGATGCCGTCGACGTATCGCTCCACCTCGTCGTACTCACCGAGCTGGACGAGTCCCGAGATCGTGTGCAACTGGTTGTCGAACTCGTGGATGTGTTCCCGCAGTGCCGTCGAGCTGGTGCGGCTGATGTCGAGTTTGCTCTGGACCTCGCTCAGTTCGGTGCGGTCACGGAACGTGGTCACCGTGGCCACCTTCCGACCCGACGCCTCGATGGGCACCGTGTTGAAGACGAGGATGCGATCTCCGGTGAGGACGAGTTGGTCGCCGTCGTCGCTCGGGTGACGCAGGACGTCGAGAACCCGGTCGTCGAGTCCGAGTTCGTCCACCCGACGGCCCACGCCGTCCTCGTCGAGGCCGAGCATGTCGTGTGCGCTGCGGCTCAGCAGGACTACCCGGCCCGACGGATCCAGCGCCACCACGGCCTCCTTGAGGCCCTCGAGCATCGCCTGCCGTTGGCGCACCAGGTCGACGATCTCCCCGGCCTCCATCCCCATGGTCTGCCTCTTGACGCGTCGGGCCAGCAGAATCGACCCGACGGCGCCCAGCACCGACGCCACGGCCAGGTAGACGACGAGGTCCGGGGTGGACTGGGCGAGGCGTTCCCACACCGACGGGTACTCGCGGCCGACGATCGCGACGCCGACGATGCGCCCGTCCGCATCGAGCACCGGGACCTGCGACTGCACGGACGCGTCCGGGGCCACCGCGGTGTTGGTGCTCGTCTCGGCCAGGCCGGTCCAGGATCGGCCCGTGCGTGCCCCCGCGCCCTCGGCGGCCGATTCCTGTCCCACCCGCGAGGGGTCGGTCGCAACGACGATGATGCCGTCGGGATCGGTGAGCTGCGCGTAGTCCAGACCCGAGACGGCCCGCACCGACTCCACCGCACCCTGCAACGCCGTGCGGATCCGGGGCTGGGCGGACGCGAGCAGTTGGCGCACGGTGGGACTGGCGGCGAGGTTCTCGGCAGCCGACTGGACGCGCAGACCCTGTTCGCGCTGGAACGTCGCCGAGGCCTGGGCCAGCGACAACCCACTGATGACGACGAGCACCGCGACGATGATGAGAAGCTGCAGTGCGAGCAGTTGCGACGAGAGGGTGCGCCGTGTTCCGAAGATGCGCAGTCGCCGCCCGATCACGAGGTGAACCGTACCGCTGGGCGAGCGCGGAGTTCGTGCATCTGTGTGCGCTGCGGTCGCTCACAATGAACACAATCCCGTTTGTGCACCAAAGGGTGACCACAGTCACAAGATCCGACACAGTGAGACCGTGCCCATGAACCGACGCCTCCGCATCAGCGCTCTCGCAGCGTTGCTCGCGGTGCTCTGCACGGCGACCGCGTGCAGTGCGGGGGTGTCGGCCATGGTGACCGGGGCGGAGGAGCCGGGACTTCGTGTCATCGCTCCGTCGGTCGCCGGTGGCGGTTACGACCTGACCGCTCGCAGTCTGGCCCGAGGTTGGGCCGCGGAGGGCGTCGTGGTGGACGACGTCCTCGTACTACCCGGATCGGGTGGTGTCGTGGGACTCAATCGTCTCGCTCTCGAACAGGGCAACGATCGACTCCTGCTGGTGATGGGGCTGGGTCTGGTGGGCGCACTGTCCACCACCCCGTCCGATCACGAGATCGCGGACGTCACTCCGATCGCCCGACTCGTCACCGAACCCGAGGTCGTCCTGGTGCCGGCAGCATCTCCGCTGCGGACCCTGGCCGATCTCACGAACGCCTGGCGACAGGACCCCTCGGCTCTGCAGTTCGGCGGCGGCTCCGCGGAGGGCGGTCCGGACGGACTGTTCCGGACCCAGCTCGCCCGCGCGGTCGGTGTCGACCCGCGAGCATCCGAGTACCGCGTCTTCGACGGCGGCGGCGAGTTGCTGCCTGCCCTCTTGACCGGCGAGGTCGACGTCGCCACCACCGGTATCAGTGAATACCTGGACCAGATCGCGTCCGGCACGGTCCGGGCGCTCGCCGTGTCGAGCTCCGAGCGTGTCGACGGCATCGACGCACCCACGGTCCGGGAGCAGGGAGTCGACCTCGACTTCGACAACTGGCGCGGCATTCTCGCCCCGCCGGGACTGCCACCGGAGCGCGTCGACCGCCTGATCGCCGACGTCACAGCACTGGTCGGATCGCCGCTCTGGCAGGAGATCCTGGCGCAGAACGGGTGGCGCGACGCGCTGCTCACCGGAGACGACTTCGCGTCGTTCCTCCGCGAGCAGGCCGACCTGGTCCGCTCGACCATCGATCCACCCACCGACGGCTGACGCCGCACACCTCCGTACTGCGCCACACCTGTGCCCGCAGCCTGCCTCGACACACCCTGCACTGATCGAACCCCTGCACTATTCGAACCCTGCACTATTCGAACAACGAGGAGTAGTAACCATGTTGGTGATACTCGGCTTCCTCATGGTTGCCGCTTTCATGTTCCTGATCCTGACCAAACGAGCGACCCCGGTGGTCGCCCTCATCCTGGTCCCGGTCATCTTCGGCCTGTTCGCCGGCGCCGGGCTCGGCATCGGCGACATGATCACGGACGGCATCAAGTCGCTCGCCCCCACGGCAGCACTGCTGTTCTTCGCGATCATCTTCTTCGGCATCATGATCGACGTGGGTCTGTTCGACCCGCTGGTGCGCGGCATCCTGCGCCTGGTGCGCAACGACCCGATGAAGCTGGTCGTCGGCACCGCGGTGCTCGCCATGGTCGTGTCCCTCGACGGTGACGGCTCCACCACGTTCATCATCGTGACGTCCGCGCTGCTGCCGCTCTACCTCAAACTCGGTGTCTCACCGGTCATCCTGACGGTCGTCGCCGGCCTCGCCAACGGCACCATGAACATCATCCCGTGGGGTGGCCCGACCGTTCGCGCCGCGTCCGCGCTGGGCATCTCGCCCTCCGACGTCTTCATCCCGATGGTGCCGTCGATGATCGCCGGCCTGATCATCGTGCTGCTCTTCTCTATCCACCTCGGACTCATGGAGCGTCGCCGCCTGGGCTCGCTGGTCTACGACACGGAGCTCGTGGGCGCCGGCGTCGGCACCGACGGAACGGGCACCGGCACGACCCGCCGCAGCACCGGAAGCGCCGACATCACCACCGGTGACGACAACGACGGCAAGGCCGGCCAGTTCATCGACGGCCTGGACCCCAACCGTGACACTCTGCGTCCGAAGCTGCTGTGGTTCAACGCGATTCTCACCGTCACGCTGCTCGTGATCCTGGTCATGGACATCCTGCCGATCCCGGTGCTCTTCATGATCGCCGCCTCGATCGCGCTGACGTTCAACTTCCCGAAGGTCAAGGAGCAGGGCGAGGCCATCGCTCGGCACTCCGCCTCCATCGTCTCCGTCGTCGCGATGGTGCTCGCTGCCGCCGTGCTCACCGGTGTGTTCTCCGGTACCGGCATGGTCGAGGCCATGGCCGAGTGGCTCCTGGGCGTCATCCCCGACGCGATGGGCCCGTTCCTGGCCGTCATCACCGGAATCCTGTCGATCCCGTTGACATTCTTCATGACCAACGACGCCTTCTACTTCGGCATCCTCCCGGTCCTCACCGAGACCGCCGCCCAGTACGGCATCGAGCCGGTCGAGATGGCCCGTGCCTCCATCACCGGGCAGCCCGTCCACCTGCAGAGCCCGCTGGTTCCCGCCATTCTGCTGCTGGTCACCCTGGCCGGCGTCTCGCTCGCCGACCATCACCGCAAGGTGCTGTGGCGCGCAACCGTCGTGTCCCTCACCATGCTCGTCGTGGGCGTTCTCCTCGGCCAGATCCCCTTCGGCTGATCAACATTCACCAGAGAGAAGAGTCATCGACATGAGTGTCGCCGTCGTGCACAACAGTTCCGAGGAAGGCCGCAAGGCACTCGGATCGGCAGTCCAGCAGGCCCGGTCCGCAGGAACCGAACTGGTCGTTCTCCATGCCTTCTCCGGATCGGCGGATCCCTCCTCGGAGGCGAAGGAGACCACCGCGGTCGAGGACTCGATCCGCGCGTCGCTCGCCGTGCTCGGAGAGTCCGATGCGCAGTGGACTCTCGCTGCGGCCCAGCCCGATCCGGACGCGACCACCACACTGCTCGCGCTCATCGACAAGGCGGACGCCGAGTTGCTGGTCGTCGGGTCGCGGCATCGGTCGGCCGTCGGCAAGTTCTTGATGGGACAGGCCGTCCAGCACCTGCTTCTCGAAACTCCGGTACCGGTGCTGCTCGTCAAGTCGTGAGTGGAGTTCGTACCGTCGCTGTGAGCGCCACCCGCTGGGTGGCGCTCACAGCCGTGTCCGTGGCCGGATGGTTCGCACTCGACGCGGTCGGCCTCACGGCGCCGTCGCTGTTCGCGGCACTGGTGGTGGCTGTGGTCTTCGCTCTGACCGGAGTGGGACCGCGTGCCGTCCCGCGCGCGGGATCCATGGCGGCGCAGGGAACGTTGGCCGTCACCATCGGTCTCATGGTGGATGTCGAGACGCTGAGTGCGCTGGGCGACAACTGGTTTCCTGCGGTCGCCATCGGGATCGCGACGCTCGTCGTCAGCGCCGGATGTGGCGCACTGCTCGCACTGAACAAGGACGTCACCGCGGCCACCGGGATGCTGGCGCTGATCGCGGGCGGGGCCACCGGTCTCGTCGCGACAGCGAGAGAGCTCGGCGGCGACGAACGAGTGGTCGCGGTGGTGCAGTACCTGCGGGTGGCACTGGTGGTGGTGACCATGCCTCTGGTGGTCACGTTCGTGTTCCACGCCGACACCCACTCGGTCGCGGCGGCCGCACCCGGCGGGGATGCGCTGCCGTGGTGGATGGGTCTGCTGTTCCTGCTCGGAGCGATCCTCGTCGGCATCGCGGTGGGGCGGCTCGCGCGGCTTCCCGCGCCGGCAACGCTGGGTCCGCTCCTGGTGTCCGGGGCCTGCGCGCTGCTGGGCTGGCCCGTGGGCATCGAGGTTCCCAT
The DNA here is from genome assembly GCF_019835845.1 of Rhodococcus sp. BP-349. Taxonomy (NCBI): domain Bacteria; kingdom Bacillati; phylum Actinomycetota; class Actinomycetes; order Mycobacteriales; family Nocardiaceae; genus Rhodococcus; species Rhodococcus sp. BP-349. The sequence goes on from NZ_JABUDR010000001.1 coordinate 149,634, forward strand.
GATCGTGCTGCCACTCGCGTTCCTGGTCATCGGATGGCAAGCGGGACTGGCGTTCACGATGTCGAGCCTGCGCCTGATCGGCAGGCTCTTCCCCTACGCGTTCGGGCTGGTGCTCGGCATCGGCGTGATCTGCGCGCTGCTCGGGTGGGCGCTGTCCGCGTGGACCGGGACCAGCCTGCTCACCGGCTACCTGGCGACGACCCCCGGCGGGTTGGCGGCAGTGCTCGCGGTGTCCGCGTCCACCGGGTCCGACGTCACGTTCGTGGCGTGCGTGCAGCTCATCCGACTGGTCTCGATGCTCGTGGCGGCACCGCTCATCGCCCAGCTCCTGATGCGCCGGGCGGCGCGGAGGCCTGCCGAGGATCCGGTCTCGGTCTAGCGGCGCAGACGCTCGGTGCGCAGTTGCTCGACGTCGGCCAGGTGCAACGGCTCGAGCGGGTGTCCGAGAGCGGTCTCGAGAAGGTGGTCGGCCAGCTCCGGGTTCCGTGCCAGCGCCGGTCCGTGCATGTACGTCCCGATGACCGACCCCTGGACGACCCCCTCGTTGCCGTCGCCCACTCCGTTGCCGATGCCGTGCTCCACTCGGGCGAACGGGGCCGCGTCGGGGCCGAGAGTGGTTCCGCCGCGGTGGTTCTCGAAGCCGGTGAGTGTCTGGGTGAGGCGGTCCGACACCGGGCGGGTGATGACCTCACCGATGGACCGTGTCGCCTGCGGCGCCGTGGTGACGTTCAGCATCGACACACCGTCGACACGTTCGCAGGAGCTCGTCTCGTACCACTCGCCCAGCACCTGGATCGCCGCGCAGATGGCGAGCACCGGGGCGCCGCGCTCGGCAGCGCGCTGCAGTCCGGGGTAGCGAGCGAGGTGCTTCGTCGCGAGTCGCTGCGCCGAGTCCTCCGCTCCGCCGAGCACGTAGACGTCGAGCGACTCGGGCACCGGATCGGCGAGGGTGATCGACACGATCTCGGCGTCGAGGCCGCGCATCAGCATGCGCTGGCGCAGGACGAGCGCGTTGCCGCTGTCGCCGTACGTGCCCATGACGTCGGGCAGGACGAGCCCGATACGGAAATCAGACACCGGGTGCCTCCTTCGCGGTCTCGCGCGCCAGCGCCCGGCCGAGGTCACGGAAGGCCGTGTAGTTCGCCAGGACCTCCACGCGCCCGGGTGGGCAGGAGGCGATGGCCCGCAACGGGTTCGGCACCACGGTGTGGTCGGCTCCGGCGTACGTCAGGCGGACTCCCAGGTCGGTCGCACGTTCACCGGCCGCCACCACCGTGGTGTTCTCGAAGTGCTCGAACCGCACGTCCCACAGCCACGACAGGTCCTCGCCGTCGGGCACCTGGCCGTTGACGGCGATCACCAGGCCGTCGGCGGCCGGGTCGATCATGGACAGCGCTTCCTGCCATCCGGCGGGGTTCTTGGCCAGCAGCATGCGCACGGTGTGGGATCCGTACTGGATCGAGCTGTAGCGGCCCGCCACCTCGTCGACCGCGGACACCGCGGCGACGGCCTGCGCGGGGTCGGCACCCATCGTGACCGCGGCCGCGACGGCCTGTGCCGCGTTTCCGCGGTTGGCCCGGCCGGGCAGCGTCAAGGTCATGGGGAGCACGAGACCGTCGGGGCCGTACAGGTTCTGGTCGTCGAGCCACCACTGCGGCTCCGGTCGCGAGAACTCACGCCCGCCCTCGAGCAGGCCCGTACTGCGCCACTGCGTGCCGTTCCACTCGATGGGTTCCCCGGTGCGTGGGCAGCTGACCGAGTCGCCGACCCACCCGCCGCCCGCGGCCACCCACACCGTCCGCGGCGCGTCGTACGCCGCGGACGTCATCAGCACGTCGTCGCAGTTGGCGACGACGACGGTGTCGGGATGGGCGACGATGCCCGCGCGGAGCTTGCGCTCGATCATGTTGATCTCGCCGACGCGGTCGAGCTGGTCACGGCTGAGGTTCAGCAACACCAGGACCTCGGGGTCCACCGCGTCGCACACGTGCGGGACGTGCAGCTCGTCGACCTCGAGGGCCGCCAGCGGGGCGGTGCGCCGCGAGTTCAGTGCGGCGACGATGCCCGCGTCCATGTTGGCGCCGTCGGCCTGCGTCGCCACCTCGCCCAGTGTCGCGAGCGCCGCCGCGGTCATCCGAGTGGTGGTCGACTTGCCGTTGGTGCCGGTGATGACGGCGGTGCGTCGGTTCGCGCCCAGGCGCGACATGAGGGCCGGGTCGATCTTCAGCGCGACGAGGCCGCCGATCATCGATCCCTTGCCTCGACCAGCCTTCTGCGAGGCCCACGCTGCCGCGGACGCCGCCGACAGTGCCAGGCGTCCGCGGGCTCCGAGGTGCCGTCTGCTGCTGTCGATCATGGTGTCCGATCCTCCCACACGCGGTGGACACGGGAGAGTCAGCAGGAGGTCAGGGCTGCGAGAGGAGGCGTTCGATGTCGTCCAGAACGGCCTGTCCGCCGCGAGGTCCCACGCCGGTGATCCAGTACGACTGGTCGACGAGGTGCGGATTCGGGAACGCCGTCGTGTTCGACGTGACGGACGTGGGCATCGACGCCGGGTCGTCCGGTGTCGCCGACGTCACGACCACCAGATCGGCGCGGGCCTCCGTCGCCAGTTCGGGGGAGACGTCGACACTGATCTCGTTCGACCACTCCGGCCGGGGCGGCGTGGTGAACCCGGCGCACTCGAGGGTGCTGCCCGCGAAGGACAGCGGTCCGTAGAGCGTGAGCTCCTCGTTGCGCGGCCGGATGAGCTGCGCCGTCGATCCGGCGGTGTCGAACCGGTCGGCGATCTCGTCGCACCGTGCGTCGTACTCGCCCAGCAACGGTTCCGCGTCGCGTCCGAGGGCGCGCCCGACGAGGCGGACGTTGTCCTGCCACGGGTCGCTCTGCGACGCCATGAACACCGTCGGAGCGATCGCGGACAACCGCTCGTACAGCTCCGAATGGCGCGTCTCGGTCCCCAGGATCAGGTCCGGCTGCAGAGCCGCGATGGCCTCGACGCGCGGCTCCGCGACGGTGCCGACGGTCTCGATGCGCGACGCCTCGTCGCCGAGATACGGGGGCACTCCCGTCGCCTCGCTCAGCACCGACGTACCCACCGGAACGACGCCGAGCGCGACACTCGTGTCGAGCTGGACGGGTTCGAGGGTGACGACACGCAGCGGAGACGAAGGCACCTCGGTGTCCCCGCGCGCATGGGTCACGGTCCGGGTGCTGTCCGCGGCGTCCTCGGCTGTCGCATCGGCCGAACACGCCGAGGCCACGAGGGCCGTCGCGGCGAGCAGGGTCGCCAGGACAGTACTTCTTCTTCCGAACACGCTTGCCGAGCCTCCGTCACAGTGATGGTGAGGGGACCCTAACCGACGGTGGCTCCGGACGGGGGAGTCACGATCCGGGGCTCGGTCGGTGTGGTCTCGGATCGCGGCGAGCGGCTCAGACCCCCCATGCAACCGCCGATCACGACGGCCGCGCCGACGAGGGAGAGGACGCTCGGCGTCTCGTCGAGCACGAGCCACGACGCCCCGATACCGACGACCGGGACCAGCAACGAGAACGGCGCGACGACGCCGGCGGGGTAGCGGCTGATCAGAATGGTCCACAGACCCGAGCCCGCGATCGTGCCGATGACGACGATGTAGGCGAGCCCGATCAGCCCGGAGAACTGCCCGGCCGACACCCCGTCGCCGATGGCGGTCCACCCCGTGGTCGGACCCTCGACGACGGCCGACAACGCGAACATCGGCAGTGGCGGAACGACGCACATCCACAGCATCAGTCGCATCGGCTCGACGGGAAGGCCGGAGGCCGGTCGAGATGCTCGAGTCGCCAACCTGTTGCCGAGGTTGCCGAAGGCCCAGCTGAGGCCTGCCAGCAGAGTCAGCAGCACGGGCAGCAGGGTGGCGTTGTGGGCGCGGTCCCAGCCGATGAGGATCATGCCCCCGACGGCGATGCCGATGCCGATCCACTGGCGCGGCCCGACCTTCTCCCGCAGCAGCAGCGCGCCGAGGACGACGGTGAACGGCGCCGACGACTGGAGCACCAGCGAGGCCAGGCCGGTGGGCATGCCGGCGTTCATCGCGGCGAAGAGGAACGCGAACTGCAGCAGGCCGAAACCCGTGCCGTACAGCAGGAGCCAACGCAGCGGCACGGTCGGTCGGCGGACGAAGAGGACGACCGGAACGGCGATCACCGCGAACCGCAGGGCGGCGAAGAAAAACGGCGGGAACTGGTCGAGTCCGGCGCGGATGGCGAGGAAGTTCAGTCCCCAGACCACGACGACGATCAGTCCGAGCAGGCGGTCGCGAGTGGTCATGACCTCGAGTGTTCCGGGTACGACTGCTAAGAACAATCGAATTGTGATGACCGGTAGCTGTAGCGTTGCTACATGAATGTCGACCGGTTGCGTGTCCTGCGGGCACTGGCGGATCGCGGCACGGTCGCCGCGGCCGCCGACGCGCTGTCGATGACACCGTCTGCGGTGTCGCAGCAGCTCAAGGTGCTCGCGCGGGAGGCGGGCGTCGCCCTGCTCGAACCCGACGGGCGCCGCGTGCGGCTCACCGCGGCGGGACGCGCGCTGCTTCCTCACGCCGACGACGTGCTCGCCGCCCTCGACCGGGCGTCGGAGGAGATGGCGTCGTACCGCGGCAGCGCACGCGGAACCGTTCGACTGGCGCTCTTCCCCTCGGGTGCCGCACTGTTGCTGCCGGGGGTTCTGAAACGGCTCACCGAGGCGGGTGTGGACGTCGACGCACGGGACGAGGACGTGCCCGCGTCGGCGGTGCCGACGCTGCTCGCGGACTACGACGTGGTGCTCACCCACCGGGACGAGCGCGCGCCGAGCATCGCGTCCGAGCGGGTGGAGGTGCGCTCACTGATGCGCGAGCCCATCGACCTGGTGCTGCCGCCCGGGCACCCGCTGGCGAAGCGTGATGCCGTCGACATCGAGGATCTGGCGGACGAGCGGTGGATCAGCGTCCGCGGGGGGTTCCCGGTGGACGACGTGCTGTTGTCCATCGCGACGGTCACGGGGGTGGCGCCGCGAGTGAATATGCGTATCAACGACTTTCGCCTCATGGAGGAGCTGGTGGCCCACGGGCACGGGATCGCGCTGATGCCGCGCCACGCCTCGACGCACCCGGGTGTCACGCAGCGCCGGTTGGCCGGGGTGCGCGCGGCCCGCATCTACGACCTGGCGACCCGACCCCGCGCCGCGGAGCGTCCGGCCGTGCGGGCCGTGGTGGACGCGTTCGCGGCGCGGGTCGCGGAGGTCACTGCGTGACCCGTGCGCCTTTCGCGTATCCCTGGATGCGCAGAAGGCGCACGAGGGCTACGCCCCGGATCGGGCTGCCCGGTTCACTGCCGAGACCACGGCGCGCAGTGATGCGGTGGTGATCGAGGTGGCGATACCGACACCCCACACGATGGTCTCGCCGCCGCCGGGGAGGCGTACCGCGGCCTCGACGTAGGCCGCGGCCCGAGCATCGTCACCGGCGGACATGGCGTGCTCGGAGTAGTCGAGAACGCTGACGTCGTAGCCGATCGAGCCCAGTGCGTCGACGAAGGCAGCGAGCGGGCCGTTGCCGTCGCCCGTGATCTCCTGCTCGGCGCCGTCGACCTTGACGATCGCGGAGATCGAGTCGATGCCGCCGTCCTCCTCGGCCGCGATGACGCGCTGCCGGATGCGCTCGAGGGGAACGATCGGGGCGAGGTACTCCTCGGAGAACACGTCCCACATGGCCTTGGGCGAGACTTCGCCGCCCTCGCCGTCGGTGACGCGCTGCACGGCCGAGGAGAACTCGATCTGCAGTCGGCGCGGCAACGCCAGACCGTGGTCCGACTTCATGATGTACGCGACGCCGCCCTTGCCGGACTGCGAGTTGACGCGGATGACGGCCTCGTACGTGCGGCCGACGTCCTTGGGGTCGATGGGCAGGTACGGAACCTGCCACAGCACGTCGTCGACGTCCTGATCCTGTTCGTCCGCGGACACTTTCATCGCGTCGAGGCCCTTGTTCACGGCATCCTGGTGGCTGCCGGAGAACGCGGTGTAGACCAGGTCGCCGCCGTACGGATGGCGTTCGTGGACGGGCAGCTGGTTGCAGTACTCGACGGTGCGCCGGATCTCGTCGATGTTGGAGAAATCGATCTGCGGGTCGACACCGCGGGTGAAGAGATTGAGGCCCAGCGTGACCAGGCAGACGTTGCCGGTGCGCTCACCGTTGCCGAACAGGCAGCCCTCGATGCGATCGGCGCCGGCCTGGTAGCCCAGTTCTGCTGCGGCGACGCCGGTCCCGCGGTCGTTGTGCGGGTGCAGGCTCAGCACGATCGAGTCGCGACGCTCGAGATTGCGGTGCATCCACTCGATGGAGTCGGCGTAGACGTTGGGAGTGGCCATCTCGACGGTCGCGGGCAGGTTCAGGATCATCGGGTTCTCCGGTGTGGGAGCGATGATCTCGGTGACCGCGTCACAGACCTTCTTGGCGTATTCGAGCTCAGTGCCGGTGTAGGACTCGGGCGAGTACTCGTAGCGCCAGTGCGTGTCGGGAAACTTCGTCGCCTCCTCGAGCACCTTGCGCGCACCGTCGGTCGCGATCTTCTCGATGGCGTCGCGATCCGCGCGGAAGACCACGCGGCGCTGCAGGATCGACGTGGAGTTGTAGAAGTGGACGATGACGCTGCGGGCGCCCTCGCACGCGACGAACGTCCGCTCGATCAGTTCCGGCCGGCACTGGGTGAGCACCTGGATGGTGACGTCGTCGGGAATCGCCCCGTCCTCGATGATCTCGCGGACGAAGTCGAAGTCGGTCTGGCTCGCAGACGGGAAGCCGACCTCGATCTCCTTGTAGCCCATGCGGACCAGCAGTTCGAACATGCGGCGCTTGCGAGCGGGGCTCATCGGGTCGATGAGTGCCTGGTTGCCGTCACGCAGGTCCACGGCGCACCACTGGGGTGCGCGATCGATGACCTTGTCCGGCCACGTGCGGTCGGGGAGGGTGAGGGTCTCGACCTCCTCGGCGAACGACCGGTACCGGAACGTCGGCATCGACGAGTTCTTCTGGGTGTTCCACGAGGGCTGATCGGCGGGCGCAGGCTTGGTGGGGGTGGTGACCGTGCGTGAGCCGGATACGAATGCGTCGGCGGGTGACATCGATGATCTCCGTTGTGAGGAAGGGGACGACCGGCGCCGAAAAGACCCGCGACAGGGAGCCGGTCTGTGAATCAGACCCCGTCGCGGCGACGAAGGAGGAGGGCGAACCCGGCGCCGAACATGCGCGTCACCCTACTCCGTCGCCCGCGCGGACGACACCGGCACGTCTCACGTGCGCGGCGCTGCATCCGTCCACCGCCCCGGTTCCGCCAGCATGGAGCCGTCCGCGGTGCGCCAGCATGCGGACAGGAGGTCGTACCCGGCCGCGTCCACTCGCAGGTGCGACTCCCACCTCGCCGACGTCCACTCCCGGTCGTCGCTGACGGCGTGCTCGGCGGCGAAGGCGGCCCCGACGAGCTCGAACTGCACGTCCCGGCGCGCGGTCATGGCGTCCGGGTGGGTCGGTGTGACGCTGCGCAACAGATCCGCCGCCCGGCGACAGGCATCGAGGACGCGGCCGTCGCACCAGAGCAGACACCGGCGGTGGGCGTGTCGAGCGACCACCCACATCGACGCCAGTGCGCACAGCACACCGATGCACGTCTCGACGAGACGCTCGGTCGCGAGCGGCCACGCCTGTGCACCCGGATGGGACGCGCCGCCGATGAGCAGCGCCAGGGGCGTGATGAACATGACGGCGATGCCGTAGTTCCGGGCGATGACCAGTTCGATGAGGAACTGCAATGCCATCAGCAGCAGGACCAGCACGAACCCGCTCGGCGACAGCGAGAAGACCACGGCGAAGAGCACGACTCCGACGGCCGTGCCCACCAGGCGGTGCAGGGCGCGGACGGTACCTCGTGGTCGGTCGAGGCCCTGTTGCAGCACGAGTACCGCGCCGATGACCGCCCAGTCGGGCCGCCCGAGTCCGGCGACGACGGCGATCGCGCCCGAGGCCGCGGACGCGCAGAACACCCGGAGCGCCGTGGTGGTGGCATGCGAATCGACGTGCAGAGCGCGGATCAGCCTGAACCGGATCGTCGGCCGCGACATCGGGACGGAGGGCGTGTGGTCCGGCGTCACGTGCACGGTGTCGGACGCGTGCTCGGGATCGAGTGGGGCGTCGCCGATGATGCGTGCGAAGTCGAGGTGCACCGTCCGCAGTCGTAGGACCAGCGGATCGTCGATCCGGCGGGCCGGGATCCGGGCGTCGTGCAGCGCTGCCCACGCGCGATCGATCGCGACGGCCGCGCGGTGCCGAGCGCCGACCGCGGGGTCGCCCGCGGTGCGCGCCTCACCGAAGGTGGTCACGCTCCGCTGGGCTGCCGCCACGGCGTCGCGTTCGGGCTTCGACGCGTCGCGCAGCGCCGGTGCCATCGACACGACCAGGGCCCACAGCGCTCCCAGCGCGACGCACGCGGAGTTGACCCACGCCGTCACCCCGCTCTGCGGGACGATGGTGGCGATGGCGCAGGTCAGGACGAAGAAGAAGGCGCCGGGCGGTCCCAGGCGGAGTGCATCCACCACGAACGTCGCGACGGTGCCCAGGACGGTGAGCACCACGACGACGAGGACGGCGCCCAGCACGGAGTTCCGCGGGTCGGCGTACTGGCCCACGAGTCCGCCGACGGTGGCGGACAGCACGAGCGCGAGACCGGCCCACAGGACGACCGACCAGCGGGACCGGAAGGGCCGGCCCTCGCCGTAGACGACGGCGAACCCGCCTGCCGCGGTCAGCAGGGCCTCGGTGGGAAAACCGAGCGCGAGCAGCGCGAGTGCCGGAACACCGAACGCGAGCGCGGCGCGGAGGCCGCCGGGCCAGCGCGGCCCCACCGACGGCACTGCGACGAAGAGTCGTCGGCGCCGGGGGCGAGGCGGTAGAGCGGACGAGTCCGGGGCTGTCACCACCTGATGGTAGGCACGCGATTCCCCCCGGAGCCCCGCAGGTCGGTAGGCTGCTGACCGTTCCGGCGGCACCCGTCGCACCAGTGGATGTCCAGCGGGACGTTCTCGACTCGGGAGGTAGCACCAGCGTGGCACTCGTCGTTCAGAAGTACGGAGGATCCTCGGTGGCGACCGCCGAGCGGATCCGGCGCGTCGCTGAACGGATCGTCGAGACCAAGCGCAAGGGCCACGACGTCGTCGTGGTCGTCTCCGCGATGGGAGACACCACCGACGAACTGCTCGACCTCGCGCAGCAGGTGTGCCCCGCGCCGCCCGCACGCGAGATGGACATGCTGCTCACCTCGGGCGAGCGCATCTCCAACGCGCTCGTCGCGATGGCCATCCACTCCCTCGGAGCCGAGGCCCGGTCCTTCACGGGATCGCAGGCCGGCGTCGTCACCACCAGCGTGCACGGCAACGCCAAGATCATCGACGTCACGCCCGGACGCGTCCGCGACGCGCTCGACGAGGGCTCGATCGTTCTCGTCGCGGGTTTCCAGGGCGTCAGCCAGGACAGCAAGGACGTGACGACGCTCGGTCGCGGCGGGTCCGACACGACGGCGGTCGCTCTCGCCGCCGCGTTGAACGCCGACGTCTGCGAGATCTACACCGACGTCGACGGCATCTTCACCGCCGACCCGCGCATCGTTCCCGACGCCCGGCACCTCGAGAAGGTCTCGTTCGAGGAGATGCTCGAGATGGCGGCGTGCGGAGCGAAGGTCCTCATGTTGCGCTGCGTGGAATACGCCCGCCGCTACAACGTTCCCGTCCACGTCCGCTCGTCGTACACCACCAAGCCAGGGACCATCGTGTCCGGATCCATGGAGGACATTCCAGTGGAAGAAGCCATTCTGACCGGTGTCGCGCACGACCGGAGCGAAGCGAAGGTCACGGTCGTCGGCCTGTCCGACCAGCCGGGTTTCGCCGCGAAGGTCTTCCGGGCCGTCGCGGACGCCGAGATCAACATCGACATGGTGCTGCAGAACGTCTCGCGCATCGACACCGGCAAGACCGACATCACGTTCACGTGCCCCAAGGCCGACGGCCCCACCGCGGTGGAGAAGCTGACCAAGCTGCAGGGCGAGATCGGCTTCACCAAGGTGCTCTACGACGACCACATCGGCAAGGTCTCGCTCATCGGCGCCGGCATGAAGTCGCACCCCGGCGTCACCGCGACGTTCTGTGAAGCGCTCGCCGACGCGGGCATCAACATCGACCTCATCAGCACCTCGGAGATCCGTATCTCCGTGCTGACCAAGGACTCCGAGCTCGACGAGGCCGTGCGCGTGCTGCACGCCGCCTTCGGCCTCGGCGGCGACGAGATCGCCGTCGTGCACGGCGGAACCGGAAGGTAGGAGCACCATGACCACGAATTCCACCGGCCTCCACATCGGAGTCGTCGGCGCGACCGGCCAGGTCGGCGCCGTCATGCGAACCTTGTTGGCGGAGCGTAAGTTTCCCGTCGCCTCGATCCGTTTCTTCGCGTCCGCCCGGTCCGCCGGCAAGACCCTGCCGTGGGGCGACGGCGAGATCACCGTGGAGGACGCGTCCACCGCGGATCCCACCGGGCTCGACATCGCGCTGTTCTCGGCCGGCGCCACCATGTCCCGCGAGCAGGCGCCGCGTTTCGCCGCCGCCGGCGTCACCGTCATCGACAACTCGTCCGCGTGGCGCAAGGATCCCGACGTCCCGCTCGTGGTCAGCGAGGTGAACCCCGAGGCGACGAAGAATCTCGTCAAGGGCATCATCGCGAACCCCAACTGCACCACCATGGCGGCGATGCCGGTGCTCAAGGTGCTGCACGACGAGGCCGGGCTGCAGCGCCTCATCGTCTCGAGCTATCAGGCCGTGTCCGGCAGCGGTCTCGCCGGTGTCGAGGAACTGGCGACACAGGCGCGCGCCGTGGTGGCCGATGCCGAGAAGCTGGTGCACGACGGCAGTGCCGTCGCCTATCCCGATCCGACGATCTACACCGCTCCGATCGCGTTCAACGTCCTGCCGCTCGCGGGCTCGCTCGTCGACGACGGAAGCGGCGAGACGGACGAGGACCAGAAGTTGCGCAACGAGTCCCGCAAGATCCTGGGTCTGCCGGACCTGCTGGTGAGTGGCACCTGCGTCCGCGTCCCGGTGTTCACCGGCCACTCGCTGTCGATCAACGCGGAGTTCGCGAACCCGCTGTCCGTGGAGCGGGCGACGGAACTGCTGTCGTCGGCACCCGGTGTGCGCGTGGTGGCAGTGCCCACGCCTCTGCAGGCGGCCGGTGCCGACGAGTCACTCGTCGGACGCATCCGGCAGGATCCCGGTGTGCCGGAGGGGCGCGGACTCGCGTTGTTCGTGTCCGGCGACAACCTGCGCAAGGGCGCTGCCCTCAACACGATTCAGATCGCCGAACTCTTCGTTCGGTAGTCGGCGGGAAGGCCGGAGGCCGGTCGGGTTCGGCGGGAAGGCCGGAGGCCGGTCGGGTTCGGCGGGAAGGCCGGAGGCCGGTCGGGTTCGGCGGGAAGGCCGGTCTTGCGCGCTCAGCTCTCGAGAGCGCGCAGGGTGCGGTGCGTGTCGCGAGACGGCACGTACCCACCGAGGATCGAGCTCCAGGTCCACAGGCGTCCGTCGAGTCGGTAACGCCCGTGGGGGAGACCGGCGTCCAGCGCTGTCGCTTCACCGCTGACCACGGCCGAGAGCATGACGCTCTCGTCGACGACACCGACCACCATCGCGTCCACCGTCGGCACCTGATCGTCGGCGTCGCGGCCCGAGGAGTCGACCAGCGGTTCCATGACCGCTTCGGTGCCCTCGGGGGCATGCAGGAACCCGGAGTCGTGCGAGCAGCCGTCGGCCTGGCACTGCTCGAACCCGGCGATCGCCTCGAGTCGATCGATCAGCGGCCACAGATCCTGCGAATGCCAGCGGGACAGTCCGCTCTCGCCGCCGTAGGCCTCGCTCCACGACGCGTAAGCGGCGGTGAACTCCTCGACCACCGGACCGTGCCGGTACCAGCAACGAGGGATCCGCTCGGTCAGCTCGTAGCGATCCCGCAACCACCAGACCCAGTCGGTCACCTCGTCCCACAGGCGGGCGGCATCGTCGGTGTCCAGATAGCGCCACGTGTAGCGACCGCGCGCGAGGTCGGGGCCGGGGAGAGCGCCCGAACGAGGTCGAGCGCCTCGGCCCGAGGGATCACCGTGGTGCGGGAAACCGCCGTGGTAAGACATCGTGTCCTTGCCGGCCGCGCGCCAGGATGGTGGCGAGCAGCCTGCTCGAGAGTGGCCGTGTGGTGCCGGGCGCCCCGGGGCTCGAACGCCTCGCACTTCGACGTGAGCGCGGTGGACGTGGTGACGGCACCGCACGTGCGACGAATCGACTTCGACAGTAGGTGCAGGTCACTCGGGCCGCAAGTAGACCTCGTCCAACCGTTGGCCAAAGATGTTGTCGGTGATCGGAATACGAACCCGCCACGAGAACGGTGCCCGATGTGCACTCACTCTCGAACTGATCGAATGATCAGTACGACGCCTTGGGGATCGCGATCCACAGGACCAGGTAGACCACGAACTGCGGGCCCGGAAGAATGCACGAGAGAACGAACAGCAGGCGCACGAGTCCTGCGCTCAGGCCGAAGCGCTCGGCGAGGCCGCCGCACACTCCGGCGATCAGCTTGCTCTGGCGTGAACGGGTGAGTCTGCGTGCCGGGCTGGTCATCGTGGGACCTCTTCTTCGTCGGTGACGTGTCGTCGGGGTTCGGACACCACGGCAACGTGCGGCGTGGCGGCCGGGTTCCCGTGCCGACGGCGGACGTCAGTGTTCGTGCGACGTTCTCGGTGCGGTCCTCGTCCGTACACGGCTCGACTCGACACTGGGCTCATGCGCATCGTGCAGGTGGCCAACTTCTACGGACCTCGATCGGGCGGTCTGCGGACGGCCGTGGACCAGCTCGGCGCCGGCTACGTGGCCCGCGGCCACGAGGTCACCGTCATCGTGCCCGGCGACGTCCGCTCCGAGACGATGTCCGCGACCGGGGTACACCGCATCACCGTTCCGTCCAGCCGACTACCGATGACCGGTGGCTACCGGGTGGCCTGGCCGTCCGTCACCTCTGACGTGGCGGCGAGCCTGCGGCCCGACGTTCTCGAGATCTCGGACCGTCTGACGCTGCGGGGACTCGGAATGTGGGCTCGCGGCAGGGGTATTCGCAGCGTGATGATCTCCCACGAGCGATTGGATCGACTGCTCGGACAGGTGCTGCCCGTCCCGGCCGCGCGGGCGGCGGCCGACGTCGCCAACAGGCGGTCCGTTCTGGGCCACGACGCGGTGGTGTGCACCACCGCGTTCGCGCAGGAGGAGTTCGACCGGATCGGCGCAGACGCACACCGCATCGCACTCGGCGTGGACCTCGAGTTGTTCCACCCGTCGCGTCGCCACCGCAACGAGGGACGGATGATCCGGCTGGTGCACTGCGGGCGGCTGTCGGTGGAGAAGCACGCCGAACGCAGCGTCGATGCCCTGGCGCATCTGCGCCGCGAGGGCATCGAGGCACGCTTGGTGGTGGTGGGAGACGGCCCCCGACGGGCCGCGCTCGAACGTCGCGCCGAGGGTCTGCCCGTGCACTTCGCCGGGTTCGTCTCCGACCGCGAGCGCGTCGCACGGTTGCTCGCCGAGGCGGACGTCGCGGTCGCTCCCGGCCCGCACGAGACGTTCGGGTTGGCGGCTCTGGAGGCGCTGGCGTCGGGCACACCCGCCGTGGTCTCGGGAACGTCCGCGCTGGCCGAGATCGTCACCCCGGACTGCGGTGCGGCCGTCGGCAATCGCTCGCGCGACTTCGCCGAGGGCATCGCCGCGACCCTGGCGCTCCCCTCGGGCGGACGGCCGACGGCCAGGGCGAGGGCGGAGCAGTACGGCTGGCCGACGGCGGTGGAATCGATGCTCGAGGTCCTGTCCGGGCGGTGACGGTCGGCCCGCCCTGAACTCCGGCGAACTTACTTACATTCAGTCTGGACTGTTTGTAAGAAAGCCGATATGGTCGCAGATGTGACCGAGACCACCGCCGTGACCGAGCCGGCCGTCCAGCCCGCCCGCCGGACGCAGGCGGAGCGCACCGCCGGCACGCGGGCCAAGCTTCTCGACGCCGCCATCGACACGTTGGTGGACGTCGGGTACTCCCGCGCCAGCACCCAGGAGATCGCACGTCGGGCGGGCGTGTCCCGCGGTGCCCAGCTCCATCACTTTCCGACGAAGGAAGCGCTCGTCGTGGCGGCCGTCGAGCGGCTCGTCGAGCGGCGGTTGGACGAGCTGGTCGGGGTCCACCGCGGTGGGCCCGTCGGCCCGGCTCTCCTGCTCGACGCCTTCTCCGGCCCGTTGTTCCATGCGGCACTCGAACTGTGGGTAGCCGCCCGCACGGATGCGGCTCTACATGCCGCGGTGGAACCACTCGAGCGTCGAGTGACCGAGGTGTTGCAGGAGGGCGGCCGAGAGCTCTACGGGGACAGCATGTCTCCCGCTGCCTTCGACCTGAGTATCGAACTCGCACGAGGGATGGCCGTGTCGGCCATCTTCCGAACCCCCGAGGAGGAACACGCGATGCGTGCACGATTGTTGCCGGAGTGGGAGCGGGCGGTGACGGAGCTGTGACGACCACACTGCCCGCGCACGTCGATGTTCTCGTCGTCGGATCCGGATTCGCCGGTATGGGAGTGACGGCGCGGGTGCTCCGCGAGAATCCGTCCGCCGACGTGCTCGTGATCGAGCGTGCCGACGACGTCGGAGGGACCTGGCGTGACAACACGTATCCCGGTGTCGCGTGCGATGTTCCGACGTCGCTGTACTCGTTCTCCTTCGCACCGCACTCCGACTGGAGCCACACCTTCGCTCGCGGACCGGAGATTCATCGGTACCTGCGCGGAGTGGCCGACGACTTCGGGATCCGAGACCGTCTCGTCACCGGCTGCGCGCTGCTCGGTGCGCAGTGGGACGAGGAACGCTGCGTCTGGGACGTCACCACGGAGAAGGGCGATCTCACCTGCCGAGTGTTGGTCGCGGCCACGGGAACGCTCTCGACGCCGAAGCTGCCCGCCGTGCCGGGACTCGACACGTTCACCGGGCACACCTTCCACTCCGCGACGTGGGACCACGACTACGACCTGAGCGGCAAGCGTGTCGCCGTCGTGGGCACCGGCGCGTCGGCCATCCAGTTCGTTCCCGAGATCGCTCCGGTCACGTCGCAGCTGCACGTCTTCCAGCGCACCCCGGCATGGGTGATCCCGCGCATGGATCGCACGCGCGGTCCGATCGAGCGATGGTTCTACCGCCGCGCGCCGTGGACCCTCGAGGCGCAGCGCGGTGCGATCTACGCCTACCGCGAGATGTACGTCGAGATGATGGCCAAGCGGCCCAAGCTCCTGTCGATCGCGCACACCATCGCCACGGGCTTCCTCCGGCTGAAGGTGCGCGACGGCGGACTCCGCAAGCGTCTCACGCCGGGCTACACCATCGGCTGCAAGCGCATGCTGCTGTCCAACGACTGGTACGACACGTTGCAGCGACCGGACGTCGAACTGGTGGACAGCGGTCTGGCCTCGATCACGCCGACCGGTGTGGTGGACTCCGCTGGCCGCGAGCGCGAGGTGGACGCCATCGTCTTCGGTACCGGCTTCACACCCACCGAGCCGCCCGTCGCACATCTGTTGCGCAGCAGCGACGGACGGACTCTCGCCGAGCGGTGGGGTGGCAGCCCGCGTGCCTACCGAGGTACGACGATGGCCGGCTTCCCGAACCTCTTCCTCATGTACGGGCCGAACACCAATCTGGGGCACAGCTCGATCGTCTACATGCTCGAGTCCCAGTCGGCGTACGTCCAATCCGCTCTCCGCGAGATGACTCGGCGCAGCGTCGATGCCGTCGACGTGAGTCCGTCCGCGGTCGACGAGTGGAACGCGTCTCTCGACGCCGACCTGGCCGGCACGGTGTGGAACACCGGCGGATGTTCGAGCTGGTACCTGGACGCGAGTGGACGGAACTCGGCCATGTGGCCGACCTTCACGTGGAAGTTCCGCAAGGCGACGGCCGCGTTCGACATCGAGAACTACCGCACGCTGAGAGCAACCGGAGGGCCGGACGCCGGCCGAGCTGATCGAACCACACCGTCGGAGAAGGCAGCGATATGAAGAACACGTACGACGTCATCGTCGTCGGATCGGGTTTCGGCGGCAGTGTCTCCGCCCTGCGTCTGACAGAGAAGGGATACCGCGTCGGTGTCCTGGAGTCCGGTCGTCGCTTCGAGGACGACGAGCTGCCCAAGACGAGCTGGCGACTGCGGAAGTATCTGTGGGCACCCATGATCGGGTGCTACGGACTGCAGCGGATCCACCTGCTCCCCAACGTCCTGGTGATGGCCGGAGCCGGTGTCGGCGGCGGATCCTTGAACTACGCCAACACGCTGTACCAACCTCCGAGCCGCTTCTTCGAGGACCCGCAGTGGGGCGACATCACCGACTGGGAAGCGGAGATGACGCCGTACTACAAGCAGGCGCGTCGAATGCTGGGCGTCGAGGACAACCCGACCATCACCCCTGCGGACAAGGTCATGCGCGACATCGCCGAGGAGATGGGCGTCGGGGACACGTTCAGCACCACACCGGTCGGCGTGTTCTTCGGTCAGCCCGGGCAGAAGGGGCGCGACGTCCCGGACCCCTTCTTCGGTGGTGCCGGGCCCACCAGGACGGGGTGCACCGAGTGCGGTGCGTGCATGACGGGGTGCCGTGTCGGCGCCAAGAACACTCTGGTGAAGAACTACCTCTACCTCGCCGAGAAGGCCGGTGCCATGGTGCATCCGCTGACCACGGTCACCTCGGTGCGTCCGCGCGCGGGCGGCGGGTACGAGGTGCGGACGCGTCGTACCGGTGCGAAGCTGCGACGCACGGAGACGGTGATGACGGCCGACCACGTCGTCTTCGCCGCCGGCACCTACGGGACGCAGAAGTTGATGCTGGCGATGAAGGAGACCGGGAATCTGCCCCACCTGTCGGACAAGCTCGGGTCCGTGGTGCGCACCAACTCCGAAGCGGTGCTGGCCGCGACGGCGCGTGACCGGCAGATCGACTACACGGAGGGCGTGGCGATCACCTCGTCGTTCCACCCCAACGATCACACGCACATCGAGCCGGTACGATACGGCAAGGGCAGCAACGCCATCGGACTGCTGCAGACCGTGCTCAGTGACGGCGGCGGCAGGCTGCCGCGACCGCTGAAGACGCTGGGCGTCGCGCTGCGCCACCCGGCCGCCACCGTGCGCAGCCTGTCGGTGAAGAACTGGTCGGAACGCACCGTCATCGCGCTCGTCATGCAGACCGACGACAACTCGCTGGAACTCGGTTCCAGGAAAGGTCGATTCGGTCGGCGTCTGACCTCCCGCCCGGGGGGTGGCAGCCCGCCGCCGAAGTGGATCCCGGAGGGGCACATCGCGATCAGGAAGGCCGCGGACAAGATCGGCGGCGATCCGGGTGGCTCGTTCGCGGACGTCTTCGACATTCCCATGACCGCGCACTTCCTCGGTGGTTGTGTCATCGGTGCGACGCCGGAACGGGGCGTCATCGATGCGTACCACCGGGTGTTCGGGCACGAGGGTCTGCACGTCGTCGACGGATCGGCCGTGAGCGCGAACCTCGGCGTCAATCCGTCGCTCACCATCACCGCCCAGGCGGAGCGGGCGATGGCCCTGTGGCCGAACAAGGGAGAGGACGATCAGCGTCCGCCGGTCGGCACAGGGTACGAACCCCTCGCCCCGGTCCGCCCCGTCGCTCCCGTGGTTCCCGCCGAAGCACCCGGCGCACTGCGACTCCCGCTCACCGTGGTGGGTCGGAACCGCTGACTCGCGCCGGCTCGATCCCGAGACGACACAGGCCCCGACCTCCTCGCGGAGATCGGGGCCTGTCCCGTTCGGTCACTTGCCGGAGATGGGTCCCAGCAGCGAGGTGGTCCAGATCGCCGAGTTGGCGGACCCTGCCGGGTCACCGGCCGGCACCAGTCCGTTGATGGTCACCTGTCCGCCGGCCAGTCCGCGTGCGGGGTTCGGCGGGAGGGTGAGGCCGCAACTCTGCTGCACGTCGGCAATGCCGGGCAGCGAGTTCTGGCGGCACTGACCGCGTCCCTCGACCGTCAGCGGGCCACCGGGCAGGTTGTCGTACGTGATCGACAGCGCCGCACCGAACTCGGGCTGTGCCTTCGAGGAATAGCAGACACGCGCCGTCGCGGCCGTGATCTCGCTGGGCGAGGTCGAGGCCGCGCCGGTGGCCGGATCCACACTCGCGGCGTGCAGTTCGGTGGTGCGCTCGCCTCCCGCGCAGGCCGGTGACGACCCCACGGACCGGGAATTCACCTCGCGTGTCACGTTGTAGGCGATGGGGCCCGTCGGCTGCGGGATCCCCGCGGGCGGAGCCGGATCGACGGGTGCGGTGCCCTCGCCGAGTGAGTACAGCGTCCACACCGATCCGGTGCGCCCACCGGGCAGCCGCAGCGGGTTGGCCACCGAGTTGCTGGTGGCGACACCGGCGCTCACACCGGACTCGTTGGGCTGGATGCGGAGAACGCAGTCGACCGCGCCGCGTCCGGGCGATCCGGGGTAGAGCTCGAAGCCGCACGGTCCGCGCATGTCGAGACGACCGAGGCCGGGAGCGTCGAGAGTGCCCCACTGGTCGAGGATCTGGGTCCCGTCGAGTCCCAGCCCGTCACACACGTAGATGGGCCCGACGTTGCGTGCCGTCTCGGCGGTCAGCACGCCGGACGCGGGGTCCGACTGGAACGTGTACATGCGGGCGTCGAGACGTTCGACGAGGAGGTACTGGGCCGGAACGCCGTACTGGGCGTTGCACCGCGCGGTGTCCTCGGCTGTCGGTCGATTGCCGCTGTCCACCGTGCGGAAGACGTGGAACTGGCCTGGGCCGTCGCTGATCGATCCGAGAAGGGTCGACGGTGCCACCGGTCCCGGCTCGGCCGAGGCGGTGCCCGTGAAGGAGGCGACCGCGGTGACGGCCGCAGCGGCGACGAGTCCCGCCCGCCGCAGAAGACCGGATCTGCTCGAACGACTGTGCATTGTTGTATTCCCCCCAGAACTGCTGCCATCTCGACGACCGAAGAGTGCCACACGAATCACCCATCTCCGACATGTGTGTGACCTGGCACAATGCCCGCCGCGCGGCCCTGGACGAGTGGACACGAGGGGACGGTCGGACTGACCGTAGTGTCCACCGGAGCAGCACAGTGCTGCGCAATTCGTGCCGGGGGGCTCCTGACGTGTCGACATTCTCACTGACCAGAGTCATGGTCACCGTGATGGCCGTGGCCGCCATGACCGTGTTCGGAAACGCAACAGGGAGTGCGGATCCCGCGATACCACCGTCCCCGGCGCCCGGTGGCGCGCGAACCTTCGCCGAACTCCCGTTGCCCGGACAGCCGGAGGGCATCGCCGTCGATCCGTCCGACGGCAGCGTGTGGACGGGATCGAATCGGCCTCGGTCGTCGGGCACGGTCTGGCATCACGACGGTTCCGGTGTACTGATCGGTAGCTACGACCTCGTGGGGCACTCCCCGGACGCCGAGCACGGGGTCAACGGCATCGCGCTGGACGGTGCGGGCCGGGTGTACGCGCTCGACTGGTCGGGTGCGCGTGCGGTGCGACTCGATCCTGCGTCGGGAGCCCAGTCGGTCTACGCGACGTTCCCCGATCTGCCGTCCTGTGGTCGGGGGATCGTCCCGTGTGAGCCGAGTCCTGTCGATCGACCCGCGTGGCCCAACTACCCGGTGTTCGACGCGGCGGGCAATCTCTATGTGAGCGATCTGAATCAGGCCACCATCTGGAAGGTGCCGGCCGGCGGCGGTGAGGCTCGGATCTGGTACCAGAGTGCGGATTTCGTGTCGCTGTACAGCGTCAACGGCATGCAGTTCGACGCGCAGGGCCGCCTCGTCTTCGTGGTCACGATCTCCCTGACAGCGGACCCGTCGATCTTCCGCGGGAAGCTGTTCCGCCTCGGCATCGACGGGAACGGTGGTCCGAGTACTCGCGAGGAGATCGCCACGACGTCGCAGGGTGACGGCATCGCCATCGGGGAGTCGGGCCGCGTCTATGTGGCGGTCGCGAACCCGATCATCAACGACGTCGAGATCGTGGAGCCCGGACGTGGCGTCGTCGGCGCGCTCCCGTCCCCCGACGCGAGGGCGGCGCTGTCGGTGCCGCTCGTCACGCCCGCATCGTTGGCCTTCCGGGGCACGTCGGTGTTGGCGACCAACCATTCCCAGTACGCGCTCGACCCCCGCGAGTGGTCGATCCAGGAGTTGGGCGTGGGGGAGCGAGGACTGCCTCTTCTGTACCCGACGCCTTGACGCTAAGACCGTAATTGGACTGATTCCAGAAAAGGGGTCATACTGGAACGGATCGACATTCTGCGTGTGCGCGAGTCGATGCCCGGGTATGCGGGTATGACGGACGTTCTGCGTCACACCGCGACGCTTCGCGTCTGCCACGAACAGGAGGCACTGGACTCATGACACAGCCGAGGCCCACGACCAACAACGCCGGTATCCCGGTTCCCAGCGACGAGCACTCCCTCACTGCGGGTGCGCAGGGACCGATCCTGCTGCACGATCACTACCTCATCGAGAAGATGGCGCAGTTCAACCGTGAGCGGGTCCCGGAGCGTGTGGTGCACGCCAAGGGTGCAGGCGCCTTCGGCACGTTCGAGGTCACCGGTGACATCTCGCAGTACACGCGGGCGGCGGTGTTCCAGCCCGGCGCGAAGACCGAGATGCTGGCACGCTTCTCCACCGTCGCGGGCGAACAGGGCAGCCCCGACACGTGGCGCGACCCCCGCGGTTTCGCGCTGAAGTTCTACACCACCGAAGGCAACTGGGACATGGTCGGCAACAACACGCCGGTGTTCTTCGTGCGCGATCCGTTGAAGTTCCAGGACTTCATCCGCAGCCAGAAGCGCATGCCCGACTCCGGTCTCCGAGACAACAACATGCAGTGGGACTTCTGGACGCTGTCGCCCGAGTCGGCACACCAGGTGACCTGGCTGATGGGTGACCGCGGAATCCCGAAGTCGTTCCGCCACATGGACGGTTTCGGTTCGCACACGTACCAGTTCATCGCGGCCGACGGAACCAAGTCGTGGGTCAAGTTCCACTTCAAGACGGATCAGGGCATCGACTACCTGACCCAGGACAAGGCCGACGAGCTGGCGGGCACGTCGCCCGATCATCATCGTCAGGACCTGTTCGGATCGATCCGCAACGGCGACTTTCCGAGCTGGACAGTCAAGGTGCAGATCATGCCGTACGACGATGCCGAGACGTACAAGTACAACCCGTTCGATCTGACGAAGGTCTGGTCGCAGAAGGACTACCCGTTGATCGAGGTCGGCACGATGACCTTGAACAAGAACCCGGAGAACTTCCACGCCCAGATCGAGCAGAGCTCGTTCGAGCCGTCCAACCTCGTGCCGGGCATCGGCGCGAGCCCGGACAAGATGTTGCTCGGACGCATCTTCAGCTACGCGGACGCGCACCGGTACCGCATCGGCACCAATTACGCGCAGCTGCCGGTCAATCGGGCGAAGGCGGAGATCAACTCCTACTCCAAGGAGGGTGCGATGAACATCCACTACAACTCCGCGGAGACGCCCGTGTACGCCCCGAACTCGTACGGTGGTCCCGCCGCCGACACGAACGCGTACGGCGACGACGGTGCCTGGGACTTCGAGCCCCGATTCGTGCGCACCGGGTACGTGCAGCATCCCGAGGACGGCGACTTCGTCCAGGCCGGCATTCTCGTGCGCGAGATCATGGACGACGACGCCCGCGAGCGTCTCGTGGGCAACATCGTCGGCCATGCGCTGAACGGTGTCACCGAGCCTGTGCTTCAGCGGGTGTTCCAGTACTGGAGCAACGTCGACCCCGAGATCGGCAAGAAGGTCGAGGAGGGTGTGCGCTCCGGACAGGGCGAGACCGCCCCCACGACCGGCGCCGGCGCGGTGGACGACCCGGCCGACGAGGCCGCGAAGGTCTGATCCGCTCCGATTCTCGACGTCGCCCGTCGCACCCTCCGCAGGTGCGGCGGGCGTTGTCGTCGTCACACCTGAGGTAGCCCTCCGGTCGTGACGCTCCCCTCCCGCCGTTTGTCGTCCCTCACCCCCGGGTAGTCGAGGAGGGTGACTTCTCCCGCCGTTCTGTTCGACATCGACGGCACGCTCGTCGATTCGAACTACGCCCATGTCCACGCCTGGGCTCGTGCCTTCTCAGACGCCGGTATCGCTGTGGACTCGTGGCGGATCCACCGCTCGATCGGGATGGACGGCGCGAAGCTGCTCTCGTCGTTGGCGGGTGACGCACCCGAGGACGCGGCGGAACGCGCGAAGGAACTACACACGCAGTACTACGAGGAGATGTCCTCCCTGCTGTCGCCGCTGCCCGGTGCGCTCGACCTGCTCGGCGCGGTAGCAGACCGCGGGCTGCAGGTCGTACTCGCCACCTCGGCACCGGAGAACGAACTCGCGATCCTTCGCGGACTTCTCGGGGTCGAGGAGATCGTCTCGGAGTTGACGTCGTCGGAGGACGTCGAGACGGCGAAGCCGGAGCCGCGCATCGTCGACATTGCGCTGGACCGTGCCGGCGTCGGTGCCGAGCGCGCCGTCTTCGTCGGGGACTCCGTGTGGGACGTGAAGGCATCCGTTACAGCGGGCGTCCCGTGTATCGGAGTGCGCAGTGGCGGCGTCTCGAGTGCCGAGTTGACCGAGGCCGGCGCCACCGCGGTGTACGACGATCCTGCAGACCTGTTGGCGCACATCGACAGTTCGATGATCGCGCGCCTCGAATGAGAGAGAACGGCTACGCACCGATCGAGAACTACGCGGCGATCGGCGACGGCCGCACCGTCGCGCTCATCGCGGACGACGGGCGCATCGACTGGTTTCCCGTTCCCAATCTCGACACCGCGCCGGTGTTCGCGGCACTGCTCGACGCCGAGTCCGGCGGCTACATCTCGATGCGCCCGGCGGAGGAGTTCACGACCACGCGTCGGTACGCCGACGGCACCAATGTCCTGGTCACGACGTTCACCACCGAGTCGGGCGTCGTGAACGTCACGGACTCACTGAACACCGGTGTGGCGGGACGCCTTCCGTGGACCGAGCTCGCACGGCGCGTCGAGGGCGTCGAGGGCAGTGTCGACATGGAGTGGTCCGTCGCTCCGGGGACGTGTCTGGGAACGGCGTCGCCGTGGTCGTACGAGACGGTGCACGGCACGGTGCTGCGCGTCGACGGTGTCACTCTGGGCGTGCGCACTCTCAATGCCGACGACATCGAGCTCGAATCTCGCTCCATCAGTGGTCGATTCACCACCGCGGTCGGTTCGCGCTCCCTCGTGGCCGTGGTCGGTACCGAGGTGGAACCGCTGTATCTCCCAGTGCCGGAAGACGTCGACTCTGGCATCGATCGCACGATCGCCAACTGGCAGATGTGGTCCGAGGAGTTCCGGTACGAGGGCCCCTGGCACGACGAGGTGCACCGTAGCGCCCTCGCATTGAAGCTACTGCTGTACAGCCCGTCCGGCGCCATCGCGGCAGCGGCGACGACCTCGCTGCCGGAGCGGTGGGCCGGTGCCAAGAACTGGGACTACCGCTACGCGTGGGTGCGTGACACCGCGTACACGATCAAGGCGCTGATCCGCTTCGGCCTGCGCGAGGAGGTCCACGCCGCGGTGGCGTGGCTGCTGCGCATCATCCGCAGCAACGAGCAGATCACGCAGGTGTTCTACACCCTGAACGGTGAGATCCCGGGCGGCTCGACATATCCCGACGTGCCGGGGTGGCGCGGAGTCGGTCCGGTGATCAACGGAAACGAGGCGGCAACTCAGTTGCAGCAGGGGATCTTCGGTGACCTGTTCGACATCGTGTCCCTCTACGTCGACGCTGGCAACGTACTCGATGCGCCCACCGGTCGACTTCTCGCGGAGATCGCCGACACGACGTGTGACATCTGGCGCCGCAAGGACGCCGGGATGTGGGAGCTGCCCACGATCCGGCACTACACGTCCTCCAAGATGGGCTGCTGGCACGCGCTCGACCGTGCGGTGCACCTCTCCGAGCAGGGCATGATTCCCGGCATCGCGGACAGGTGGGTGACCGAGCGCGATCACATCGCTCAGTGGATCGACGACAACTGCTGGTCCGAGTCGCGCGGCGCCTACGTCTGGTACCCGGGCACGGATGAGCTCGACGCCTCCGTGTTGCTGCACGCGGGCAGTCGGTGCGTCGACGACGAGCGGATGTCGAGAACCGTCGACGCTCTGCGCGACGAACTCGGTTCCGGCGACCACCTCTATCGATACTCCGGCATGCAGATGGTCGAGGGTACGTTCGTCGCCTGCTCGTTCTGGGTCGTCGGCGCCCTCGCCAAGCTCGGCCGCGACGACGAGGCCAGCGCACTCATGGATCGACTGGTCACCAGCGGCAACGACGTCGGCCTCTTCGCCGAGATGATCGATCCCGACCGGTCGGCCGAGGACGAGCCGTCGACCTTTCTGGGCAACTTCCCGCAGGGGCTCTCCCATCTCGCTCTCATCAACGCGGCGCTCACGCTCGCCAGCGGCCACGACCACACGACCTCCGACACAGGAAAGTAGGACCACATGGACCTCGGAATCACGGGCAGAACTGCTGTCATCACCGGCGCGGACTCGGGAATCGGGTGGTGCACGGCGCAGATGCTGCTCGACGAGGGTGTCCGGGTCTTCGTCACGGACAAGGACCAGGACAAGCTGGACGCCGGCGCTGCCGAGCTCACGGGACCCGATGGGGCCGTCACGGCATTCGCCGCCGACGTGACGAAGCCCGCCGATGTCGACGCGATGCACGCGAAGGCGGTCGAGGCGCTCGGCACCGTGGACATCCTGGTGCAGAGTGCCGGCATCACCGGCGCACAGGGCATGTTCCACGAGATCGACGACGACGGGTGGTCGACGACGATCGAGGTCGACCTTCTCGGACCGGTGCGCGTCGTGCGCGCCTTCCTTCCCGAACTCCGTGCGGGCGGATGGGGGCGCATCGTGTTGCTCGCGTCCGAGGACGCGGAGCAGCCCTACATCGACGAGCTGCCCTACTGCGCGGCCAAGGCCGGCATCCTCTCGCTGGTCAAGGGGCTGTCGAAGACGTATGCATCCGAGGGTGTCCTGGTGAACGCGGTGTCGCCGGCCTTCATCCACACCCCGATGACGGACGCGATGATGGACAAGCGAGCCGACGAGCGTGGCACCGACCGCGACGAGGCCATCGAGAGCTTCCTGAAGGAGGACCGGCCGTTCATGGAACTCGGCCGACGGGGTACCCCGGAGGAAGTGGCGTCGGTGATCACGTTCCTGTGCTCGGAGCGTGCCAGCTTCGTCAACGGCTCGAACTACCGCGTCGACTCCGGTTCCGTCGCGACCATCTAGAGAGGACCCACGCCCATGACACGGTTCGGCTACACCCTCATGACCGAGCAGAGCGGACCGAAGCAGCTCGTCGACTACGCCGTGAAGGCGGAGGACGTCGGGTTCGACTTCGAGGTCTCCAGCGACCACTACTCACCCTGGCTGTCATCACAGGGACATGCGTCCTACGCCTGGACGATGCTCGGCGCGGTGGCGCAGGCGACGTCCCGGGTCGGCCTCTACACGTACGTGACCTGCCCCATCATCAGGTACCACCCGGCGATCGTCGCGCAGAAGGCGGCAACGCTGCAGATCCTCGCCGACGGCCGTTTCACGCTGGGCCTGGGAAGCGGCGAGAACCTGAACGAGCACGTCGTCGGCGAGGGTTGGCCCTCGGTGGACAAGCGTCAGGACATGTTCGAGGAAGCGGTCAAGATCATCCGGCAACTTCAGTCGGGTGAGCTGATCACGTGGCAGGGCGAGCACTACCGCGTCGACTCGGCGCGTCTGTGGGACACCCCCGAACACCCGCTCGAGATCGGCATCGCGGTCTCGGGGTCGAAGTCGATCGAGCGGTTCGCGCCGCTCGGCGACCACATGATCTCGACGGAGCCGAAGTCCGAGCTGGTCGAGGGCTGGGACAAGGCCAGGCACATCGGCACGGGCCTGAACCGGGAGTCGAAGAAGATCGGTCAGATCCCCATCTGCTGGGGTCCGGACGAGAAGGCGGCCACCGAGCTCGCGCACGACCAGTTCCGCTGGTTCGCGGGTGGGTGGGCCGTGAACGCGGACCTGCCGACGACGGCCGGTTTCGCGGGTGCGACACAGTTCGTCCGGCCGGAGGACGTGGCCGGAACCATCCCCTGCGGACCGGATCTCGATGCGATCGTCGAGAAGGTGGCGCCCTACTGGGAGGCCGGTTTCACCGACATCGCACTCGTGCAGGTCGGTGACGAGACCCAGGAGCGCTTCCTTGCCGAGGCTGCCGGGCCACTGCTCGAGAAGCTCCGCGCAGCGTCGTCCTGACGGACGTATCGATCAGAGCGCCGGTCCACGCACAGCGTCGTGGGCCGGCGGATTCGTGTCGGTGGACAGCTTGTCGCGCAACGACTCCGAGTTCAGCAGCATGTTCAGGACCACCGCGCACAGCGCACCCGCGCTGATGCCGGAATGGAAGATGGTCTGGAACCAGTCGGGGAACCGGTCGTAGAGGTCCGGCGACACCGTGGGCAACAGTCCGACGCCCACCGCGACGGCGACCACCAGGATGTTCGTGTTGTCGAACGACACCTGCGCGAGCGTGCGGACGCCACTCGCGGCCACCATGCCGAACAGTGCGATGCCCGCGCCACCGAGCACGGGAAGCGGCACACCCTCCACCACGGCACCGAGTTTCGGCAGCAACCCCAGCAGGATGAGGATGCCGCCGGCGAACGTGGCCACATGGCGGGTCTTGACGCCCGTGATCGCCACCAGCCCCACGTTCTGCGCGAACGCCGTGTACGGGAACGTGTTGAAGATGCCACCGAGCATGGTCGACAGGCCGTCGGCGCGCAGACCGTCGGCCAGGCGTCGCGGCGGAACCTTGGAGTCGACGATCTCACCGACGGCGATGATGTCGCCCGTGGTCTCGGTCATGATGACCAGCGCGACGATGCACATGGTGATGATCGCGCTGACCTCGAACGCCGGGAATCCGAAGTGGAACGGCGTGGTCACGCCGACCCAGTCCTGTTCCCGCACACCACTGAAGTCGGTCATGCCCAGCGGGATCGCGATGACGGTGCCGGCGACGAGTCCGAGCAGGATGCTCAGTCGCTTTGCGGCCGGGGGAGCGAACCGTTCGATCAACAGGATGATCAGCAACGTGAGTGCACCCATCCCGATGTACTTCGGATCACCGAAGTCCTCGGATCCCGTTCCGCCGCCGAACCATCCGGCCGCCACCGGCATCAGCGACAGGCCGATGATCAGGATGACCGTGCCCGTGACCAGAGGCGGGAACAGGTGGAGCAGCTTCGCGAACACCGGCGCCAGCGCCATCATGAACACGCCGGACGCGATCACGGAACCGTAGATGGCGGTGACGCCGTACTGCGAGCCGATGGCGATCATCGGTGTCACCGCGGCGAAGGTGCAGCCCTGCATCAGCGGTAGTCGTACCCCGAAGCGCCAGAACCCGACCGCCTGGATCAGTGTCGCGATCCCGGCGACGAACAGGTCGGCCGTGATGAGGTACGGCAGGTCGCTCGACTGCAGTTCCCCCGCAGCGACCAGGGCGCTGCCGACGATGAGAGGGACGGCGACCGCGCCCGCGTACATCGCGAGCACGTGCTGCAGGCCGAGTGGAGCCAGCACAGACAGCGGGGGAATGTGGTCGACCGGATGCGTGCCCGCCCGACCGCGAGTGAACCTCGACAACGACACCATGGGACACAGTGTCGGCCCTGCCCGTGTCGTTCGTCGGTCCTCTCGGTTTCCGCGCCGTTACGGCGTAGCCCGCCGGCTCAGAGTGTGGTGGCGGCGAAGGACACGAAGACGACGAACAGTGCGGCGCCGCCCAGCGCGGCTCCGATCATCGCCTCGCGGCCGTTGGTGGCCGTGCCGTCCTCGTCCCGGCCGATACCGACCCATCCGCACACCACCGCGAGGATGCCGGTGGGCACCGCGACGATGTCACCCACGAAGGGCACGAACGCGCAGACCAGCGCGACGATGCCCGCGACCAGCGCGCTGCTGCCCGCGCCGTTACGATACGCGGGACGTGATGACGGAGTGTCGGTCACACCCGGAAGGGTCTCAGGTGCTCCCCGCGGCGCCGCCACCGCCACCCGCGCCGGCCCCGGACACCGTGCCGGCGCTGCTGTTGGTCGAGGTGAACACCGAGGAGAAGACGACCCAGTTCAGCAGTGCGGGGTCCGAGGCGTGCAGTGATCCGGACGGTGAGGCGAAGGCGCGCAGCGTCGTTCCGCCGTCCGCGTCCGTGGCCGCCTCGAGGCGCTTCGTGAACGTGGAGCCGAGCCCCAGCGCGACGATGTCGGGCAGTGCGTCGTCCAGATCGAGCGAGGAGTCGTCGTCCTTTCCCGACTGCTTCAACCCGTCACGGTAGGCCTCCCAGGGACGAGCGGCATCGAGACCGGCAGCCGAGAATCGCGAGTAGGCGACCGTCATGACGAGGCCGGCGATCAGCAGGATCCCGCCGGGAATCGCGGCGACCAGCATGATGGGGGCCCCGGAAGCAGCGACCACGCCTGCGCCCACCATGACTGCGCCGCCGAGAAGTGCCAGTCCGACCAGACCCCAGCGTGGTCCGGCCGTGCCGTGGCGCACCCACCCGTTCGCCTCGAGGTGCGCGTCGACGACGGCCTTCGTGGAGCCGTGACCCTGCGCGAGTTTCGTGAGCGCGGTGCTGTCCACCACGTCGCCCTCGGCCTTCTCGGACAGCATGGTCCAGACGGCGTCCTGCACGTCGCCGCGTACCTTGCCGCGGTCGAGCAGTCGGACTCGGAGCGTGTCCTTGTCACGTTTCTTCGACCCGGAACCCGGCTCGGACTCGAGAGCCACTGCGTCGGCCGCCGCGAGCGCCAGCAGCGTGGCCGGCACCGCACTCGCCTGCGCGCTCCGATGGACCAGAGCCGTGACGATCGCGGGATCGGTGGTGTGATCGGGTCGGTAGGTCGTCGGAGGCTGCGCCGACACCGTGGGCCGCGAACGGCGACGGTAGATCTGCGCCGCGCCCGCGGAGCCGACCAGCACGACGGCGAGACCGGTCCACGGGAGCCACGTCGACCCCGGCCCGGCGGCGAACTCGTCGAGCGCCGTCACTGGTGGCCCGACCAGGATGGAGGACTCGAGCCGGTCGATGCCGTTCGTCAGACTGCCCGCGACGTCACCGTCGCGCAGCGGCGGCACCAGGGCGTCCTCGATGATCGCTTCCTGCTCGTCGCGGGGAACATTGCCGTCGTCGAAGGTGGAACCGAGGAAGATCCCGGCCCGAGCCTCGTCGTCGGTACCGGGCTCGCGGTTGATCAGGATGGCACCGGCGACGTCCTGATCGACGTCCGCCGTCGACACCCACGCCTGCTGGAGTGCCTCCACCTGATCGAGGGTGTCGTCCGAGTCGGCGTCCAGCTCGCGGACGTACGCGACGACGTCGGCCCCGGTCTCGGCGCGCAGCGCGTCGAGTCTCTGCTCCAGCGCCTCGACGTCGGCCGGACCCAGCGAGTCCCCGGTGCGGTCGTACACGCGTTGACCGACCGTGAGCCCGTCGAACTGTGTGTCACCGGAGCTGTCGGAGCAACCGGCGAGACCGAGCACTGCTGTCGCCGCGATGAACGCGACCGCGAACCGGAACCGTGTCATGCCGTCATGATAGGCAGACTCGACGGTCCGGTACGCGTGTCGCGTGTGGGTCAGCGGTTGTCGACGGCCTCGGCCAGCTCGCGCAGGCGCGGCAGCGCACGGTCCGTCAGCAGCTGCTCGCGGGTGTCGGCCGAGACGGCCATGCTGTCCTTCCAGAGGGAGCGACCCGCCATCGCGCCGCTGGCGCCGTTCGCCACGGCGGTGCGCACCTGCTCGATGAACGTCTCGTGATCCACACCGGCGGACAGGACGGCCCACGGCACGCCGTTCGCGGCGGCGGTCACGGCGGCACAGGCTTCGGCCGATCCGGGGTACTGCAGCTTGAGCACCTTGGCACCGCACTCGACGGAGATGCGGGCGGACTCGGCCACGAGGGACGGGAAGCGCTCCGCGTAGTCGACGGCCGATTCGCCCTCGAGCCGGTACGTGAGGATCTCGACGATCAGCAGCAGACCCTCGGCCGAGCACGCCTTCACCAGTTCGGCGATCTCCTGGCCGACCCGCGAGTCCGCCGTCTGACGGTCGGGGCGCATGTACCACAACATCTTCGCGACGTCGCCGCCCAGATCGCGCACCACGCGCGGGGTGACGCCGTCGACGAAGCGGGTGAACTTCAGACCGTCCACGGTCTCGAATCCCGAGGCGTCCATCCCGACCACGAGCGCGGTGTCCCGCGACAACGTGCCCTCGTCGACGACGCGGGGGAGCGCCACCTCCGGGTCGAGCAGGATGGCGGGAGCGTGGTTGCCGAGGTACTTCACGAGATCGCCCTTGGCATCGGCGAGTTGATCCTTCGAGATGGAGTCCGGACCGTCCGGGGCGTCGTTCATGACGGCCTTCATGCCGTTGCGCTGGTCGCCGGCCACGATCAGCATGTTGCCGTTCGCAGTGGAGATGGCGGCCATGCCGCGTCGTTCCAGTGTGGTGAGGTCGTTCATGTCGGAGCTCCTGTCGGTGGTGCGAGGTGGGGTTCGGTCGCTCGAGTCGAGCAGTCTGGAGGCGAACAGGGCTGCGCCGTAGGCGGTGTCCTGTGTTCGGCCGGAGGTGGTGATGTCGGGCAGGACGGCGGCGCGGGCGTCGCGGACGCAGGCCATACTCGCCCAGCCACCGGTGAGGATGCTGCGCCGTGCGGGCGGGACCTCACGGTCGAGCGCGGCGACCAGCAGGGCCACCTCGTCGTTCCCGTGGAGCAGCACGGCGCGGAAGAGTTCGGCGGCGTCCACCCCGTCGGTCCGGATGGTCAGTGCGAGCACACCGTCGTCGTTGCGTGCACCGGAGACGGTGACACCACCCTCGGCGACGGATCCCGCGGACGGCAGTGCCTGCACGCGCTGGTCCAGCCCGTCCCGCCCGGCGCGATCGGTGATGTCGCACAACTGCAGTGCGCGGCGCATGAGCAGTCCCGACTTCACACCGGCCACCAGCACGTACTTGCCGGGCACGACGTGGCGGACCGAGTTGATCAGGTGCTCGGCCAGTCGCGCGCGACTGGCCGCGGACGGTGGCGTGTCCAGGACGCGCAACAACACCTCCGCGGTACCCATCGAGACGAGGTAGGTGTCGTCGGCGATGTCGCCGCCGGACACCGCGGACACGAGGTGGTCGTGGCCCGCGACCGTGAGGGCGGCCCCGCGTACGAGCTCGGGAAGCCATGGCGCCGAGGCGAACCCGAGTGCGGTGCCGGCAGCGACGAGGGGCGGGAGGAAGGTGTCGTCGACACCGAGGTGCGCCAGCATGTCCCGCCAGGGGGCGCCGGTGTCCTGGTCGAGCAGCCCCGTACGCGACGCCAGCGAGTACTCGCTGACAGCCCGTCCGCCGAGAGCGGCGACGACGAACGCGGGCAGATCCAGCCATCGGAGTCCGCTGAGATCCAGTCCGCCGGCCTGCAGATGCAGGATCTTCGCGACCGAGACCTGCACTCCGAGAGGTATTCCCGTGGTGGCTGCGAACGCGGCCCGCAGCGGCTCGGGCAGGGCGGCGACCTGCTCCCCGCCGCGCGGGTCGAACCACGCGAACGACGGCGCCACGACCTCCAGCCCTGCGTCGACGAGGAAGCCCGTCTCGCCCATGCCCGAGACGGCGACGGCGTCGAGCCGGGCGTGCGGATCACCGGTGACGTCCGGCAGTCGGCGCGCGACGATCTCCACCAGGTGGCGCACGGTGTCGAGGAGATCGTCCGCCGCCATGTCGGTGGTACCGCCGGCCCCGTGCGTCCAGGGAGTGGCGAGTTGCTCGATCAGGACCTCGGAACCCGAGGAGTCGCTGACGAGGATCTTGATTCCGGTGCTGCCGAGGTCGAGACCGGCGACGAGGGACATGCTCACGGGCGGTACCGCTTTCCAGCGCTGGGGGACTGTCTATTCGGGGGAGCGAGATGCGAGCTGCGCACTTCCTGAACGAGATGCGAGCTGCGCTCGACGAGAGTCGTGTCGGCGATACCGGCCACGGCGTCGAGGGTGGGATCGTCGAAACGCAGCAGCAGACGGTCGAACGCCGCGGCTCCGATCTCGTACGGGTTCTGGTCGATGCAGGTGACGGGAGGATCGACGGCGTCGGCCAGAGCGAAGCTGCCGAACGACACCATGGCCACGTCCGTGCGGTGGATCTCGTGCAGGACCGACACGACGGCACCGGCGTGGCGGGCGTTGGAGACGAACAGCGCCGTCGGGGGTTCGGGAAGGGCGAGCAGGTCCAGCACCACCGGGCGCACCGCGTCCGGCGACGGCGCTACTTCGGGAATGCCGTCGCCCGGGGCGCTGAGACCGTTCTCGGTGAGGACGTCGACGTACGCGTCACGGCGACGTTGCGCCGTCTGCAGTCGCGCATCGTGACCGACGAGGGCGATCCGCCGGTGCCCCGCGTCGACCAGCACCCGGACGGCGCGTCGAGCCGCCGAGTAGTCGTCGACGGTGACGGAGTCGAAACCCGGGATCGAGCGGTCGACGGTCACCACCGGCAGGGTGTGGCGGCGCGGGGTGAGAAACGACGAGTGGTCGCCGACGGGGGCGAGCACGATGCCGCGCACGTGTTGACCGGCGAGGCGGGTGAGTTGCGACAGTTCGCGCTCGGGATCGAACCCGGTGCTGCCGACCATGACTCCCATGCCGCGATCGAGCGCACGCTCCTCGATCGCGCGTACCAGGGAGGCGAAGAAGATGTCGTCGATGGAGTCGACGACGATGCCGATGGTGGTGCCGGATCCGGACTTCAGTGATCGTGCGGCGGAGTTGGGAACGTAGTTCAGTTCGGCCACCGCCGCTTCGACGCGCTCGCGCAGCTCGGGGAGCACCGTGTCGACACCGTTGACCACGCGCGAGACAGTCTTGAAGCTGACGCCTGCCAGTGCGGCGACGTCCTTGATGCTGGCGCGGTGGGTCACGGGGAGACTCTCGATCGGGGGTGGGGACGGTCCGGCATTGCTGCGAGACAACGTTGTCTTCTATGATCGTCACCGTGCACACCTCCTGTCAAGACATCGTGTGGAACAGCGGTCCGCACGTGGTGATCGCCGGGGTCGCCGGCAGTGGCAAGTCGACCCTCGGAGCAGCGGTCGCCCGGGATCTCGCAGCGCCGTTGCTCGACCTCGACACCCTGACGGCGCCGCTGCTCGATGCGCTGAATCCGCTGCTGGGCAGTGGTCACTGGAACGAGTCCGGCGACGCGGCGCCCCTGATCCGCGCCGGGCGGTACGCCGTGCTGCGTTCCGTGGCAGCAGAATTGACGTCGGTGGGCGTGCGGTCCGTGATGGTCGCGCCGTTCACCCGTGAAATGCAGGGTGGTGACGAGTGGGCGGCCCTGGTCGATGCCGTGGCGCCCGCACCGGTGGTCGTCGTTCATGTCGACGGCACCGAGGCGCTCCTGACCCGTCGCCGCGCGGACCGCGGTCTGGACCGGGATCGCCACCGCGCGGACACGCCGCATCGGAGCCCCGCTGTCCCGCATCTGCGCGTCGACGCGTCTCTGACCACCGCGCAGCAACTGTTCCGTGTTCGCGGGGCGTTGGGACTGGTGTCCCCGCCCGTCGATCGGGGTGGCGTCGTCGGCCGGCCGTTCGACGCGATGCTGTTCGACCTGGACGGAACGCTCGTCGACTCGACAGCAGCGGTCGCGCGGTGCTGGGCCGAGGTCGGAGACGAGTACGGATTCGCGGTCGCGGACATCGCCCACGGAATGACGGCGGCGGAGTCCATGTCGCTGCTTCTCGGCGATGTGGACGGGCCGGCGGCAGCGCTGCGGCTGGGTGAGCTCGAGACCCACGACGTGGCCGATGTGGTTCCCACTCCTGGTGCGGTGAAGCTCT
Source organism: Rhodococcus sp. BP-349 (assembly GCF_019835845.1). Classification (NCBI taxonomy): domain Bacteria; kingdom Bacillati; phylum Actinomycetota; class Actinomycetes; order Mycobacteriales; family Nocardiaceae; genus Rhodococcus; species Rhodococcus sp. BP-349. Next base: position 183,774 of record NZ_JABUDR010000001.1, read on the forward strand.
TCTCGGCGCTGCCCGGACCGCAGGTGGCGATCGTGACGTCCGGGGCGCCCTCGGTCGCGAACGCGCGTCTCGCGGCGGCAGGACTGACCGCACCGACCACGATGGTGACATCGTCGGACGTCGCACACGGCAAGCCGGACCCGGAGCCCTACCTTCTCGCGGCGCGCAGGCTGGGGATCGACCCGAGCCGCTGCCTGGCCGTCGAGGACGCGCCGGCCGGTGTGCGATCGGCACGGGCCGCGGGTTGCGCCGTGATCGGCGTGGGAGGTACCCACGACAGTGCCGAGCTGGACGCGGACCTGCAGGTCGACACCCTGGATCAGCTGACGGTCACCCTCGCCGAAGGAGGCGTCACCGTGTCACTGCGGTGACGCGGCGCCGTCGGGGAGCGTGCACGATTCCCTCTCGATCAGCTCGACTCCGAGCACGTTGCGGCGGCGGTAACGCCGGCGCGGGTTCTCGATGCGTCCGAAAATGCGATCGATCGCTTGGAGCCCGAGTTCGGCTGGGTTCTGGTCGATCACGGTGACGGGCGGGTACAGAGCGTCGGCCAGCGGGAAGTCGCCGAAGCCGACGTACGCGGGGCGCGTCGCTCCGCGCTTCTGCAGTTCGGGCACGCACGCCATCGCGGTGCGGGCGTTGGACAGGAACAGCGCCGTGGGCGGAGCCGAGGAGTCGAGCAGTGTGCGCATCGCCTCCCGTGCCTGATCGCGGCCGAGGACTCCGGTGACGACCAACGCGTCATCGTACTCGATCCCGTTGCTCTCCAGCGCATCTCGATACCCGGAGAGGCGGTTGAACGCGGTGCTGATGGAGATGTCGTCGCCGACCAGAGCGATGCGCCGGTGGCCCCGATCGAGAAGATGGGTGGTGGCCGTCCAGGCACCGCCGTGATCGTCGTCGACGAACGTGTCGGCGGTCAGCCCGGACGGCGCGCGGTCCACGAACACGGTGGGGGTGCGCTCGGCCCACCGCTTGAGATATGCGTGATCGGTTCCGATGGGCGCGATCACCAGACCGCTGAGTTGTCGTCGCAGGAGCGACTCCACCAGCGATCTCTCGAGGGACGCGTCGTGACCGAGGCTGGTCATGATGACGGCCATGTCGTGCAGACGGGCTCGATTCTCCACCGCACGCGCGATGGAGGCGAAGAACGGATCGTCGATGTCCGGGACGGCCACCCCGATGGCGCCGGTGTGTCCGGCACGGAACGACGTCGCGATGGTGTTGGGAACGTAGTTCAACGATTCGAGAGCTGCGTTCACCCGCGCGCGAGTCTCGGGATCGACGTGCGGATCGTCGTTGTAGACACGTGACACGGTCTTCGCGCTGACGTTGGCCAGTGTCGCGACATCCTGCATCGTGGTCATCGGGCCACCTTCTTCGTACGTGCCGGGACAGTATGACGGGTCAGCGGCTGGTGTACCCGCCGTCGACCGGAAGAGACACCCCGGTGATCATCGAGGCGTCGTCGCTCAGCAGGAACGCGATGGGGGCCGCGATCTCGGCCTCGGTGGCCCACCGACCGAGCGGCATCTGCGACAGGAACGGGCCCTCGATCTCCGGGCGCCCCCAGTAGAAGGCGGACATCTCCGTCATGACGACGGTGGGATTGACACTGTTGACCCGGATGCCGTGCTTGCCGAGTTCGAGTGCCGCGACGCGAGTGATGTTGTCCAGAGCCGCTTTCGAGGATCCGTACGAGATGTGTCCGGGGAGCGCCGCGAGCGCTGCCTGGCTCGAGACGTTGACGATGGCCCCGGCGCCGGCGGCGATCATCGCGGGAGCCGCGTACTTGATCACGAGGAGGCTGCCGCGTGCGTTGATGGAGATGACCTTGTCGAAGATGTCGATGTCGGTGTCCTGGGGGGTGGCGATCTCGCCGCCGAAGCCGCCGCAGTTGACCACGCCGTAGAGCTCGAGGCCGGACAGGGCCTCGCGGATGCTGTCCTCCGACGTGAGGTCGAACGGCAGTGGCCGCGCACCGGTCTCCTCCTGCAGGGCCGCGAGCGCGGCCTCGTTCCGTCCGGACGCGATGACGTCGGCGCCGTCGGCGACGAGGCGCCGCACGGTCGCGGCACCGATGCCGCCGCTGGCTCCGGTGACGAGGATGGTGCGGCCGTCGAACTTCGGCGGGTAACTCGGCGACATGAGGTTCTGCCTTCTGGAGAGTCGTGGGTGTGACAGCGATGCGATGTCATCGATGTCATGGCCACCGTCGAGGTGATCCATGACATCGATGACACGGACCGTACGTCACCGTGTGCATTCCCACGTCGAATTCCACGTAAAATGCCTGTGATCTGCGCTGATCCTGTATCCCGAATCGCTCGACGCACCTCGGCGCGGGCCGTTCGAGCGGCGTCCATGTCACCGATGACATGAATTTTCGCGAAACGCGTGACATCACGAGTTGCGTGGGTCACACTGATCCGCATCGCGATGCGGCTCGGGGCCGCACGACGACTCACCCCCACGGGATCGGGTCGATCGAGTCCCGCGATTCGACGAGGGACGGACATGTACGCAGCTTCGAACGACGCCGGTACGCCGGACGGCCGCGAGGACCGTCGGCGCTACGCGCCGGCCGATCTCACCGACATGGTGAGTCACCTGGCGTCCGTGCTGCGCGACGGATCCGGCGGGCGCCGACTGTTGGGTGTCACCGGTGCACCGGGCGCGGGCAAGTCGACCTTCTGCGCACTGCTTCAGGCCCAACTCGGTATGGACGCCACGCTGGTCGGGATGGACGCGTTCCACCTCGCCGACGAGGAGCTGATCCGCCTCGGGCGCCGTGACCGCAAGGGTGCACCGGACACCTTCGACGTCGACGGATACGTCGCACTCCTGCGCCGCCTGCGGAACCAGACGGCGACGACTATCTACGCGCCGCGGTTCGAGCGGTCGATCGAGGCCGCGATCGCCGGCGCCGTCCCCGTGCAGCGCGACACCGCGATGGTGATCACCGAGGGCAACTACCTCCTGCTCGACGACGGCGGGTGGGGCGCGGTGCGCGCGGAGCTCGACGAGGTCTGGTATCTCGACGTTCCGACGCAGGTGCGGGCAGAGCGCCTCGTCGCCCGGCACCGACACCACGGCAAGTCGCGCGCGGACGCCGAGCAGTGGACCCGTGACGTCGACCTCCGCAACGCGGAGATCGTGGCCGCGGCGGCCCGCCGCGCCGACCTGATCATCGAGGTGCCGAACGACCCGCATCTCGCGCCCGACACCGACTCACCACGCGACACCGACTCACCCGAGGAGCTCTCATGAGCAACCATCCCGACGGCGCCACGCCCGTCCTCGAGGCTCGCGGGCTCTCCCGCAGCTTCGGGAACGTGCGCGCGCTCGACGACGCCGATTTCGACATCTACGCGGGCGAGGTGGTCGCGCTCATCGGCGACAACGGCGCCGGCAAGTCGACGATGGTCAAGGCGCTCTCGGGCAGCCTGGCGCTGGACTCCGGCGAGATCCTCTACGACGGTGCGCCCGTCGATCTGGACAGCCCGACCGCCGCGGCAGATCTCGGCATCGAGACGGTGTTCCAGGATCTGGCGCTCGCTCCGCACCTCAACGCAGCCCAGAACATGTTCCTGGGCCGCGAGATTCCCGCGGCGGGACTGCTGGGCAAGCTCGGCTTCCTGAACACGGCCGAGATGCGCACACAGTCGCGTGCGGCGCTCGACGAACTGGGTGCCACGGTCCGCAGCCTCACCGACCCGGTCGGAGCCATGTCGGGTGGCCAGCAGCAGGCCATCGCCATCGCCCGTGCAGTGGCCTGGGCCAAGGGCGTGGTGTTCCTCGACGAACCCACCGCCGCACTCGGCGTGGTCCAGACCCGCAACGTGCTCGACACCATTCGTCGAGTGGCGGACAAGGGCGTCGCCGTGGTGTTCATCAGCCACTCGATGCCGCACGTCATGGAGGTCGCCGACCGCGTCCAGGTGCTGCGCCTGGGCAAGCGAGTCGCCACGCTCGATGCGAAGAACACGACCATGGAAGCACTCGTCGGCGCGATGACCGGCGCGACGGTGGGAGCCGCGAGATGAGCAATCAGACCTTGCCGAAATCAGCGGGATCCTCGGCCCCCGATCCGTCGTCGAACGGCAGCTCGTTCGATCTGCGGAGCAGCCTCGCCGGCCTCGCCCGCGTCCAGGTGTTCCAGATCGTCATCGTCCTCCTGGCGATCAGCATCCTGTTCTCGATTCTCGCGCCGAACAGTTTCCCCGAGTGGGGCAACATCCGGCAGATCATCCAGAACGTCTCGATCCTCGCCGTCCTCGGCATCGGGATGACGTTCGTCATCGTCACCAGCGGTATCGACCTCTCCATCGGCTCGGTCCTCGTCTTCTCCGGCGTCGTCGCCGCGAAGGTGATGCGGGCCGTCGGCGGCGAGGGCTGGAGTGTGGCCGTCATCGGCATCCTCGTGGCCGTCGCCTGTGGGCTCGCGTGGGGGCTGCTCAACGGGTTCCTCATCGGTATCGCGAAGGTGCCTCCGTTGATCGCGACGCTGGGTACGCTCGGCGGCGCACTGGGTCTCGCCCAGGTCATCACCGGTGGTGTCGACATCCGCGACGTGCCGCCGGTGCTGGTCGACACGATCGGCTACGGCAACGTTCCCGCGACCACCATCCCGCTCATCTCCTTCATCGCCCTGGTGTTCGTCATCGTGTTCGGTATCGTGCTGCACCGCACAAGATTCGGCCTGCACACCTTCGCTGTCGGGTCCAAGGAGCAGTCCGCCCGGCGCGTCGGCATCAAGGTCGACCTGCACCTGATCAAGGTGTACGCGCTGTCCGGCACGCTCGCCGGTCTCGCGGGCATCCTGTCGCTCTCGCAGTACGGCACCACGGCCATCGCCGGCCAGTCGCAGACCAACCTCAACGTCATCGCCGCGGTCGTCATCGGCGGCACCAGCCTCTTCGGCGGTGTGGGCACCATGTTCGGCACCGTCATCGGACTCTTCATTCCCGCCGTGCTCCAGAACGGCTTCGTCATCGTCGGTGTGCAGCCCTTCTGGCAGCAGGTCGCCGTCGGTGCTGTGCTCATCGCCGCCGTGTACTTCGATCAACGCCGCCGAGCCGCCGCCACCCGCGGGGCGTCGACGTCCTCACTGAAACGACTGTGGGCTCGAAACCCCTGACGTACCACCGTCGCTCAACCTCTCGACTTCACCGCAGTCACACTCCACTCACCACGCTCGGCCTACCGGAAAGATCACTCACCCATGCGTACATCCCGGACCGTCGCCGCCGCTGCGCTGGCAGCCGCGTCACTCTCCACCTTCGTGCTCGCCGGCTGTTCGTCCGACTCGGGCGGCGGTGAGAAGAAGCTGGCGTTCATCCAGGGCGTCAGCGGCGACGAGTTCTACATCAGCATGCAGTGCGGCATCCAGGACGCCGCTCAGGCCGCCGGCTACACGGTCGACGTGCAGGGCCCCGCGAAATTCGATCCGACGCTGCAGAAGCCGATCGTCGACTCGGTCGTCGCCTCTCGCCCCGCGGCGATCCTCATCGCCCCCACCGACGTGTCCGCGATGCAGGCACCGCTCGACGCCGCCGCCCAGGCCGGAATCAAGGTCGTCCTCGTCGACACGACGCTCGAGGACCCGTCGAAGGCAGTGTCGGCCATCTCGTCGGACAACGAGGGCGGTGGCGCGGAGGCATTCAATGCCATCGAGGAGCTGAACCCGAGCGGTGGCAAGGTCATCGTCATCTCCACCGACCCCGGCGTCTCCACCACCGACGCCCGCGTCAAGGGATTCGAGGACGCGGCCGCGGGCAACTCGGCCTTCCAGTACCTCGGAGTGCAGTACAGCCACAACGATCCCGCCGAGGCCGCTCGTCTGATCTCCGCCGCCATCGCGAAGGACCCCGACATCGTCGGTGTCTTCGCCACCAACACCTTCGCCGCGGAGGGCACCGCGACCGGCGTGCGCCAGACCGGGAAGCAGGAGCAGGTCAAGATCGTCGGCTTCGATGCCGGCCCCGCCCAGGTGAAGCAGCTCCGCGAGGGAACGGTCCAGGCACTCATCGCTCAGCAGCCGGCCACCATCGGCACCGACGGCGTCGAGCAGGCCGTCGCCTCGCTCGAGGACCAGCCCACGGAGAAGGACATCTCCACCGGATTCCACGTCATCACCGCGGACACGATCGACGGCGACGGCGCGCAGTACGTGTACAAGTCGGCCTGCTGATCGGCCGTCCCCAGCTGCGGTGGCGCTCTTCTGTCTCGCCGGCTCGATCCCGGTGAACGGGAGCGCCACCGCGTTCCACGTCGTACCACTCGAAAGGCACCGCTGCCGTGACCATCTCGATCCACGACGCCCTCACAGCGCCGCCCGTGGGCGTGTCGGTTCCGCGTCATCGAGTGGACGGCTCGACCCTGGTCTGCGGCATCGTCCACTTCGGTGTCGGCGCCTTCCATCGAGCGCACGAGGCCATGTACGTCGATCGCCTGCTCGCCGCCGGGCACCTCGACTGGGCGATCTGCGGTGTCGGTGTCATGCCCGCCGACGCGGCGGCGCGTGACGTCGCCGCCGCCCAGGACCAGCTCTACACCCTCACCACGGTGCATCCGGACGGCGCGGAGGACACCCGCATCGTGGGGTCCATCGCCTGCTACCTCTACGCGCCGGACGACCCGGGTCTCGTCGTCGCCACGCTCGCGGCACCCACCACGCACATCGTCTCGCTCACCATCACCGAGTCGGGCTACGGCATCGACGACGCGACCGGTGCCTTCGATCCGCGGGACGACGCGACCCGCCACGACCTGGTGTCTCTCGACGCGCCGATCAGTGTCCTCGGGTTCCTCACGGTGGCCCTCCGCCGCCGCCGCGACGAGGGCACGGCCCCGTTCACCGTCATGTCGTGCGACAACATCGTCGGAAACGGCGGTGTCGCTCGTGCCGCACTGGTGTCCTTCGCCCGTCACCACGACGGCGCACTCGCCGACTGGATCGACGACGCCGTCGCGTTTCCGGACTCGATGGTGGACCGGATCACCCCTGCCACGTCGCCTGCCGTGATCGATGCTGTGCGCGGGCGGACGGGTATCGACGACGCCTGGCCGGTGCGGTCAGAATCGTTCGCCCAGTGGGCCCTCGAGGACGACTTCTCCGACGGGCGGCCGCCGTTCGAGGACGTGGGCGTCCAGGTGGTCACGGACGTCGCGCCGTTCGAGCGGATGAAGCTGCGACTCCTCAACGCCTCGCATCAGATGCTCGGCTATCTCGGCGTGCTGGCCGGAAAGACGTTCGTGCACGAGGTGATGGCCGACCCCGACCTCGGAGCCTTCGTCGCCTCCTACATGCGCCACGAGGCGGCGCCCACCGTGGGCGTCGTGCCCGGTGTGGACCTCGACGCGTACATCGACGACCTGCTCGCACGGTTCGGCAGCCCGGCCGTGCAGGACACGGTGGCGCGTCAGGTGGTCGACGCGACGTCGCGCATCCCGAAGTTCGTCCTGCCCGTCGTGCGGGACAGGCTGCGTGACGACCGGTCGATCGATCATGCAGCCCTGATGCTCGCGGCGTGGTGCGCATGCATCGAAGGGGGAGTGGCGCTGCTCGATCGGGCGGCTGATCAGCTCTGCGCACTGGCGCGGGCCGACCACGACGGCCCCGGCGCATTCCTGGCCCAACCCGACGTCTTCGGGGACCTGACGACGAGCGTGCGACTTCGGGTGGCGTACCAGCGCGCGAAGCGTCGCCTCCAGGACGACGGCCCGATCGGTGCGGTCCGGCTGCTGGTGGCCTCCTCGGTCTGACGACGGACCCGGGACCCCGTCGTGTCGTAGGCCTGCACCCGCGTTCCGGCATCGTCGACGTCGTCTCTGTGCCGACCTCGAGCGAACGTGATAGAACTGTGTATAACGAGGTTCTGTACCTCGCGACGGCTCGTGCACCACGCCTCGATCACCGGGCATGCACCTCACTCGGGTCGACGCGCATGCCCGGAGTGCTCGGTCGTTCCTCGACGGAAGGCGTCACATGTCCAGCGAAGCACGCAGTGATTTCGCCCCGCACGGTCCCAGCGTCGACGCGCTGATCGCGTTGGCGAGTACCCCGGGCGCGGAATCGTATCTCGCACCCGAGGACATCGACTACAGGTCGTGGAATCACGTGGGTGACCCGTTGTGCGAGGCACTGATTCACGTGATGCGCGAACGTAAACTGATGGGTGGCGACATCTATGCGAACGCCAGAGAGCTCGAACGAGAGGGCAATTCGGAGGCCGTCGCCTTCCTCGCCGACGTCGAGGCCATTCCGAGCTGGCTCGATGTCGATTCCCTCAGGGTGGGTGCGCGGATGGGACGCCGCAATCCGCTGGGCATGTTGTTCGGGATCCACGGGGCCTTGCCCATGACCTACCTGGATCCGGCCACCGCGGAGGTGATGTCGTCGACCGGTCGCCTGGCCGGCGGAGGCGACTTCCGACGCCGTTTCTGGGAGACGGCAACCGGTTTCGTCGGAGCACTCGACGTGGACGGGATGTTGCCGGGTGGTGATCGCTGGATCATGTGGGTACGAATCAGGTTCATGCACACCATGATCCGGCTGGGAATCCACCGCAGTGCGAGGTGGCCCCGATACGAATCGGGAACGCCGATCAGTCAGATGGCGACTGCCGGTGCGACGTACATCTTCGGGCAGTACCGGGTCAACATCATGGAGTATTTCGGGGGAAAGGTGACCCCCGACGAACGCGACGGCTTCGCGCTGATGTGGCGCTGGGTGTCGCGCATCGAGGGTGCGAACAATCAACTGCTCGGGCGAGACCACGCCGAGGAGATGGCGATCCAGATGCGGATCCACGAGACGCTGCTCGGTGAGAGTGACAAGATGAAGACCTTGATGCGCGACGTCGTCGACGGCACAGCGTCGATGGCCGCTTTCGGGAAGTCGACATGGTTGAACCATGCGGTGGCGCGGCAGGTTCTGAAGCCGTCCATGATCGCCACGCACCCCGGTGGCGATGCTCGGGACGCGTTGGGCCTCGAGGCACGGCCCACGGCGGAGGCGGTGGTGCGACTGGGGGCGGGCGCGCTACGAGCAGTGAGTTCGGCGACGAGGCTTCCGGGAGTGCGCCGTATCGCCGAAGAGGGCGGTTTCCGACTGTTGGAGAGCTCGCTGGAACGCGGACTCGACGGCGTCCGAGCCGACTATCGCGGAACGGCAGTGGCGGGACGACCGACCGACGAGTGACGACGTCGTCGGCATCCATCGCGGCGCAACACTGCACGCGGGATGCCGACGAGTCGCCGTCGATTTCCGGTCCGAGGGTCAGGCCGACACTGTGTCGTACGGCGACGGCTTGTCGTCCCGCGCCCACGTCTTCTCCGCCTTCGAGAACGGTGGCGGCGGTGTCATGCCGTCGATCATCCAGCTCTTGAAGAGCCCTTCCACGACCGCTGTCTCCCAGCGTAACCCGCGATCGTCGACGAACGGTCGGACGATTCCGGCGAAGCTTTCTCGCATCAACGAATACAGGTCGTCCTCGGTCATCGTCGCGCCGAGCTTCTCGGACAGCTCGTCCATGTTGCGAGCGACGTGAAGTACCTCGATCAGGACGAAATCGTCTGTCGGTTCACCCCCGAGGTAGAAGTTCTCGGGATCGAATTCATGGAAGACGACGCTGGTGTAGAACTTCGGCAACCCGACGACGTCCAAGTAGAACGAGGTGATGCTGTCGGCGAACGCCTTCTTGTCGGCGGCGGTGTACACATTCTTCGCGGTCCTGATGTTCCAGAGCGGCATGCCTTCTCCTGTGGGTCGGTTCGAATCTGGGTTCGACTCGCACACCGAACTCGCCCGCCCCCTCGCGGGCGAGTTCGGTGGTCGTCGATCTTCTGGGCTGGTCTCGCCGTGGGGAGCGCGTCGTCAGCTGTCGGTCGAGACGCTCGAGTCCACGAGTTCGATGCGTACCGGGACATTCTTGTGCCACGGATTTCCGAAGAACTTGTCACGTCGCGTGACCGTGGTCAGTGTGTTGAGCGGCACGCCGACCACGGTGTCGCCGTTCTCTCCCGGGTAGGAGACACCCATGCCGTTGGGCAACGACACGTGTCCGGGTTGCATCATGTCGCTGATCTCCACCGTCGTTGTCGCCGTGCCCGTCTCCGTGATCAGACGCACGATGTCACCTGTGTCGACAGCGAGATCGACGGCGTCCTGCGGGCTCATGCGCAACGCCCCGCCCTTGTCGCGGCGACGCCACTCGGGGTCGCGAATGATGACGTTCGCGGTGAATGCCCGTCGCTCACCCGCCGACAGGATGAACGGGAATTCCTCGCTGGTGTAGCACGGTTGCTCGGCGTCGAGAAGACGAATCTCGTCCATGAGCTCCGGGATCGCGACGTGGATCTTCTTGTCCTCGTGACGTATGTAGGACCAGGCGTCGGAGTAGCGATCCTCGGTGAAGATCACGCCCTCGCGGCGGTCGCGGATCGCTTCGAACAGCTTCTCGCCCTGACCGTCGCCGTCGTCGGTGAACCCCGCCCGCCGTGTCGCGTCGGGCTGCGCGATGGCTGCGAGCTGAGCGAAACTCCAGACGAGTGACTGTGCCTCGTCCCCCGGCGCAAAGGTTGCCCCCAGTGTGCGATAGACGAGGTAGGGCACGATTCCGGCGAGTTCGGGCTTCTGCTCGATCGTCGAGAACAGTGCGAGGCTGTACGCGGATCGACCCACTCGTGCGGACGCCGTCAACGACGCGATGATGTCCGGATCCACGAGGTCGAGTCTGTCCATCACGGCCGCGTAGATCTCCGGTTCCGAACGGGTGCCCGGCATCGGCGGCATCAAGGGGTGACGCATCTGAAAAGTGTTGTGCGGGAAGTGCAGAGTGAACAGTGACGCCTCGTACTTCTCGAACTGACTTGCTGCGGGCAGCACGTAGTCCGCTGCCCTGGCGGTCTCGGTCAGCGCGACATCGATGACGACGGTGAGATCGAGGCTGCGCATCGCCTGCCGGAAGCGCTCCGAATCGGCCAAGGAGTGCAGGGGATTCGAGGACTCGATCCACATCGCGCGAAACCGGTCCGGGTGGTCGGTGAGAATCTCGTCCGCGATCGAGTTCCCGGGGATCAGTCCGGCCATGATGCGCGCGCCGGTCACCGGGGTCACCCCTTCATCCCCGGCGACGTTGCCCGCCAGCCTGGCGATCGGATCGGCTGCTGCCACCGACACCGATGCGAAGAAGAGTTGGAGCGCTGCTCGCGCGACGTTCTCGGCCACTTTCCCGGAGGTCGTGTGCCCGTCGAGGCGCGAGAGTACGGCGCGCATCGCGGAGGCGCCGTGACGCATCGACGTGAGTCCGACGGCACGCCGCACTCGGAAGAACGGCACCGGCTCTTCCCGCTCGATCGGAAACCACGGGCCGGCGAGCGGAAAGACCCAGGAGTGAAGGTGCATGCCGCCGGGCTTGGCGAAGTTGCCTGTCAGCACCCAGAGCATCTTCTGCAGATACGAGCAGACGGTGCTGTTGGGTGACTGCTGGATTCCCAGGTCCTCGTACGTGGCGACACTCTTCGCTCGCGCGATACGGCGGGCGGCTGCACGGATGTCGTCCTCGGGCACACCGCATCGTCGTGCGTAGTCGGTGATGTCGATGTCGCGGAAGAGCTGCAGAACCTCGTCCACGCCGACCGCATGGGTGTTCAGCCAGTCCGACGCGATCAGGTCTTCCTGTACGAGGGTGGCGTCGAGGGCGCCGAGGCACCAGACGTCGGTGCCGGGCTTGATCTGCAGGTGATGGTCGGCCATCGCTGCGGTCTCGCTCTTCCGGGGATCGATCACGATGATCGCGCGGTCGGGGTCGCGGGCCAGCTCCTTCAGGGTGGGTCGGGCCCGAGCCATCCCGTGCGACTGCCACGGGTTCTTGCCGATGAACACGGCGACTTCGGAGTTCTCGAAGTCGCCCGCCGTGTGGCCGCCGTACAGGTGCTTGTCGACGTACGCCTCGCTGGTCTTCTCCTGGCCCAGGGCGTTGGACATGTACTTGCCGCCCACGCCGTTGAACAGCGCGCGGCCGTAGCCGCCACCGAGGTGGTTGCCCTGACCACCGCCACCGTAGAAGAAGATTCGCTCACCGCCGTGTTCGTCCCGCACGGCGGCCAGGCGAGCGGCGATCTCGTCGAGGGCTGTGTCCCAACTGATCTCCTCGAACGTTCCGTCGGGACGTCGGCGCAGCGGGCTGTCGATTCGGTGAGCGCCGTTCTGATAGCGATCGAGCCGTAGCGGCTTCTCGCAGCTGTATCCCTGCGAGTTGGGATGGTCCTTGTCGCCTCGGATCTTGGTCAGCGCTCGGCCCTCGAGCAGCACCTCGATGCCACAATTGCATTCGCACAGAATGCATGCGGTCTTCTGCCAGTCGGCTGGTGTCGCGTCCTGCGTCATGTCGGTGGTCCCTTCGCGTCGTGTGAGCGATCGTACATAACAAAGTCATACTCGGGAGATCCGATCACAGATCCGACCGACAGGACGGGGAGTCCGCGGGTGACGTGACCAGACGCATAACCTCATTATGGACTCGCGTCCCCTGTGACTCGCCATCGTGGGCTCCGGCCCGGCCGGGATCTGTGCCGCAGACGCGCTGACGGCGTCCGACACGGCCTCCGAGCGGGGAGTGTCCATCGATCTGTACGAGCGGCTGCCCGCACCGTTCGGGCACCTGCAGGGGATCCCGTTCGACACCCGGCCCGGAGTCGTCCTCATGAAGCCGGACGCATCGTCGACGAGGGCACGCACCTGGCCGGGCTCTACACGACGGGCTGGGTCGAGCGCGGACCCATAGGCCTGATCGGGCACGCCGAAGGGCGATGCTCACGAGACCGTCGAGTGCATTCTCGACGACATGAGGGCCGAGTCGCCGGAGCCGACAGGGTGCTCTCCGCGCGACGGGCGTGACCGATACCTATCGTCTGCGTTTCCACCATGCCATGGCCTTCGCCGCGCCGGCCACGGACAGGTCGCGCGGGTACCCCATCCCGACGAAGTGGTTGACCGCCATCGGTTGCAGGATCGTCGCGACCGGATCCGCATGACCGGCGAAGTTGCCACTGATCTCCAGCGTGACGAAACCGTGCACGAGACTCCACAATTCGGCGGCGATCTGCTCTCCGTCGATCGGAGACACACCCGTGCGAGCCAGTTCCTCGCACGTGGCGGTCAGAACGGCGTAGGCCGGCGCGAATCCTTCGCTGGACGTCCGGTCCGACGAGGCGACGTACCGGTAGGTCCCACGCGTCGAGAGGCCGAACATCATGTCGTAGAGATGTGCATTGTTCTGGGCGACGTCGCGTGTCGTCAGCGCCATCGCGAACAACCGAGCACCCGGGTTCATGCGCGCCTTCGACGCGGTGAGCAGAGCTGCACGAAGATCGGCGTATCCGCGAATCACGACTTCCCGCAACAGTTCCTGCAGGCCGCCGAAGTGATGGTAGACGGTGATCGTCGAGACACCGGCGCGGTCGGTGATCGTCCGCACCTTCAACTCGCTGGGCCCGGCATCGGCCAGCAACTCCACCGCCGAGCGGACGAGTCGGTCGCGGACCGGCTCGTCGTCGACATTCCCGTCGCGGGAGCTGTGAGGGGATGCCATGAACCGATCGTTGCACACGACGCCGGGGTGTTCGGCTGACGGCACCACGGACCGCCCCGGAGGGACACGCACGGTGTCCCGACGAGGATCATGGTCCTCCCACCATTGTCTCGGCTACCAATGGAATCCGAAATGGTTGCTGAGATGCCATAATCACAGGGTGTGGTGGTTCATCGTCGGCATCGTGGCCGTCTGGTCGGTCGTGGCCGTGATGCTGGGTGTCCGCATGGGCCGGTCGATCCGCACTGCAGACATCGAGGAAGAGGCAGGCCGCCTTCGACGCGACGAGCACGAGCGTGCGGAACAGACGAAGACCGCCCGCCTCGACGAATTCGGACCCGGTCGCGTCGACTCCGATTCCTGACCCGGATCCGAGTCGGACGCCGACCGCACACACCCCGACATGGCGGAAGGCCCTGAACCGGCATCCCGGTGCAGGGCCTTCCTTCGTGTCTCAACCACGAGTCGGGGTGGCGGGATTCGAACCCACGACCTCTTCGTCCCGAACGAAGCGCGCTACCAAGCTGCGCCACACCCCGTGGCCGTTCACTACCCGTCCGGGCAGCTCTGCAACTCTATCGCACCATGGCTTCGGAACGCGAAACGCCCTGTTCGGGTGAGGTGACGGGCGGGCGCTTCGCCGGGACGAGAGTGATCAGGGTGGCCTCGGGGCGGCAGCAGAAGCGGTACGGCGCATACGGAGACGTACCGAGACCCGCCGAGACGTGCAGCCGGGTGTGGGCGCCCCACCGCGACGGTCCCTTGACGCGAGAGCGGTCGAGTTCGCAGTTCGTGACGAGAGCCCCGTAGAAGGGAACACACAGTTGGCCGCCGTGGGTATGTCCCGCGAGTACGAGGTCGTAGCCGTCCGCCGCGAAGCGATCGAGCACGCGCGGTTCGGGCGAGTGGGTGATGCCAATGCTCACGTCCGCGATGGAGTTCGGTGCGCCGGCGATGGTGTCGTAGCGATCACGCTTCAGGTGCGGATCGTCCACCCCGGCCGTCGCGATCCGAACACCGGACACCTCGAGCTCGCGGCGGACGTGGGTGACGTCCATCCACCCGCGCTCGGTGAAGGCGGCCCGCAGGTCCTGCCACGGCAGCGGGTTCCCGAAGACCTTCTTGTGATTCTTCGAGAAGTACTTCAGCGGGTTCTTGGGCACGGGTGCGAAGTAGTCGTTCGAGCCGAACACGAACAGCCCGGGCCTCCCGAGAAGGGAGCCCAGTGACTGCACCACGGCCGGGACCGAACGCTGGTGGGACAGATTGTCGCCGGTGTTCACGACGAGGTCGGGTTCGAGTCGATCGAGTTCGCGCACCCAGTTCTGCTTGAGCTTCTGGTCCGGCATCATGTGCAGGTCGCTGATGTGCAGGACGCGCAGCGTCGACGATCCCGGGGCGAGCACCGGCATCGTGGTCTCCCGCAGCGCGAACGCGTTGCGCTCGATGGCCGTGGCGTAGGTCAACCCCACCGCCGCAGACCCCGCGGCGAGGGCCGCGATCCCTCCGGGAGTGGCGAGAGAGCGCGCGGCCGACTGCAGACTCGGGAGCGAGTGCGCCGAGCGACGGGGGAACGCTGATGTACCGGACACCTCATCGACAGTACCGTTTCCTGCATGGCCGAGAACTGTGACATGGAAAAGCGCCTGCGGGCGGATCTGACGACATCGATGAAGGCGAAGGACAAGCTCCGGACGGCGACACTGCGGATGCTGCTGTCAGCCGTGCAGACCGAGAAGGTGTCGGGCAAGGAAGCGCACGAGCTCACCGACGACGACGTGCTGCGTGTGCTGGCCAAGGAATCGAAGAAGCGCGGCGAGTCCGCCGAGATCTACACCCAGAACGGGCGCGGTGAACTCGCCGCCACCGAGCGCGCCGAGGCGCAGATCATCGACGAGTACCTGCCGACACCGCTGACCGATGCCGAACTGGCCGACGTCGCCGACACGGCCATCGCACAGGTGGCCGAGGAGCTCGGGGAGCGCCCGGCGATGCGTCAGATGGGACAGGTCATGAAGGCAGCCACGGCGATCGCAGCCGGCAAGGCCGACGGCTCCCGCATCTCGGCCGCGGTCAAGGCTCGTCTGTAGAGCTGCTGCCCCCACCCGGCACCGCCGCGCCTAGCGCGGCGGTGCCGTCAGCCCGGGGATCGCCGGAAGGGTGACCCCGGGCGGCAGCGCCGGAAGTTGGATTCCCGGTGCCGGTGTCGCCGGCGCGGCTCGGACCGATCCGTCGCTGATGTAGAGGGTGACCGTCGATCCCGGAATGGCCGAGCCCGAGGGTGACGTGCTGACCACGGTGCCCCGACCCTCCGACGACGCGGTGGTCGCCACCTGCACACGGAACCCTGCGGCCTGCAGCTGCGAGGTCGCGGAGTTCTGCGTCAGACCCGTCACGTCGGGAACTTGGCCGTTGGCCGATCCGCGCACGTACTTCTGGTCGACGGCCGGGAGTCCGACGTCGCCGAAGCTCGTGGCCACCGGGTCCATCGCGTCGTACCAGGTCCGTGCGGGCTCGTTGCCGCCGAAGAGGTTGCCCGAACCACAGGGGCGCAGCGGGAACGAGCAGATCTCGCTGGGAGTCGGAGAGTCGCCGTAGGTGTAGGCCGCGGCTGCGTACCGATTGGTGAATCCGAGGAATCCCGAGGACCGGTGCGATTCGGTGGTGCCCGTCTTGCCGGACATGGGCAGCGACCAGCCCACCGAACTCGCGGCGGCCGCGGACGTGCCGCCGGCCTGATCGTCCTTGCTCATCGCGTTGGCCAGTGTGTTCGCCAGTCCCGGTTCCACGACCTGCTCGCACGCCTGCTGCGTGACGGGGATCTGCTTACCACTGCGATCGAAGACGCTGTCGATCGGGTTGGGCGGGCACCACTTGCCACCGGACGCGAGAGTCGCGGCCACGTTCGACAGTTCCAGCGGATTGACGTACGTCGGTCCGAGTGTGAAGGAGCCGAGGTTGGCCTCCTTCTGGTAATCGGCGAGGCTCTGGTCCGTGCCCTGGCCGGCCGTGCCGGGCAAGGTGTACGAGCGCAGACCCAGGCGAACCGCCATGTCGACCGTCGGGGTGACACCGACCGACTCGATCAACTTCACGAACGCGGTGTTGGGGGACTGTGCCAGCGCGTCGGTCACGGAGAGCGACTGCGGGTAGTTACCGGCGTTGGTGACGCAGTACGTCGACGGAGGGCACCCGCGTGCGCCGCCGTCACCGAGTCCCTTCACCTCGACGCGGTTGGGTACCTGCAGGACAGCGGACGTACCGAGCCCCTTCTCCATCGCGGCGGCGGTGGTGAAGATCTTGAAGATCGATCCGGCCCCGCTGCCCACCAGGGAGTAGGGCTGCGGCTGCACGGTCTCGTTGGCGTCGCCGTTCAAGCCGTAGCGGCGGGACGAACCCATCGCGAGAATGCGGTGCGAGTCCTGCCCCGGCGCGATCACGTTCATGACCGTCGCGACGCCGTCGAGGTCCGGGCTGCTGTTCCCCGACAGTGCGGCGCTGGTGGAGGACTGCACTGCCGGGTCGAGCGTGGTCTTGATCAGGTAGCCGCCCTTGTCCACTTGATCCTTGCTGATTCCGGCGTCGGCCAGGTACTGCAGCGCGTAGTCACAGAAGAAACCGCGGTCACCCGCGGCGATGCAGCCGCGCGGCAACTGGTTGGGTTCCGGCAGGACACCGAGCGGCTCGGCCTTGGCGGCCTCGATCTCCGCCGCCCGGTCCGGGATGTTCTGAATCATCGTGTCGAGAACGGTGTTCCGTCGTTCCATCACGCCGTCGTAGTTCGTGTACGGGTTCAGGGCGGAGCTGGACTGCACCATGCCCGCGAGCATCGCCGCCTGCGTCAGGCTCAGCTGGCTCGCGTCGATTCCGAAGTACGTCTGCGCGGCGTTCTGGATGCCGTAGGACGAGTTACCGAACGGCACCAGGTTGAGGTAGCGCGTGAGGATCTCGTCCTTGGTCAGCTGCTTGTCCAGCGTCAGCGCCATGCGGATCTCGCGGATCTTGCGCGCGGGAGTGGTCTCGATGGCGGCGCGGCGCTCGGCGTCCGTCTTGGCGACGACGAGCAGTTGGTAGTTCTTCACGTACTGCTGATCCAGGGTGGACGCGCCCTGCTCCACCTGGCCGCTGGTGGTGTTGGTGAGGAAGGCGCGCACCGTGCCCTGCCAGTCGACGCCCTCGTGCTCGGCGAACCGGCGGTCCTCGATGGAGACGATGGCGAGCTTCATCTCATTGGAGATCTGGTCGCTCGGCACCTCGAAGCGTCGTTGCTCGTACAGCCACGCGATGGGGTTGCCCGCGGAGTCCACCATCGTGGACACGGCGGGCACTGTTCCCTCCACGAGTTCCGCGGAGACGTTGTCCACGGTGTCGGCGGCGCGGTTGGACGCGAATCCGAACCCGCCGGCGAGCGGGAACATGACTCCGGCGAGCAGCGCGCCGGCCAGGGCGGAGCACCCGGCGAGTTTGGCGACAGTCTTGGCGATCGGCACGAACAACAGAGTACGTGGCTCCTCGGAGACACAGCCCGTACCGGACATGTGGACGCCTGACCTGCCCCGATGTGACCGATCGCACGGGCGTACCAGAAAAGTGATCCCCCACCTTGCTTCCCGCGCGGCCTTTCCCCTACATTGATGGACACGATGTGATTCAGATAACAATCACATCAGTTAGTGGGGTGCTCCTCAGTTTGCTGTGCAGCGTGAGCTGCGTCGGCGGCTGGGACGCCCGGAACGCCAGGGACACGGTGTTCGCCGACGGTAAGGGGTCACGAATGCACACAGGAACGCCGAATGCAGCGCTCGACATCGGGGAAGCCGAAGCGCGCATCGCATGGGTATCGCAGGCGCGATGCCGGGGAGTGGATCCCGATCAACTGTTCGTCCGCGGCGCCGCGCAGCGCAAGGCCGCCACGATCTGCCGCCATTGCCCCGTGCTCATGCAGTGTGGAGCGGACGCCCTCGACAACCGTGTCGAGTTCGGCGTCTGGGGCGGCATGACCGAGCGTCAGCGCCGCGCTCTGATCAAGCAGCACCCCGAGGTGGACTCCTGGGCCGAGTTCTTCGAGACCCAGCGTCACCACCAGTCGGCTGTCTGACCCGTGCCGCCGCCGGGCGACCGGCCACGGTCTCTGTGATCTCCCACCGCAATGTCCGATCCGCGGTGGGAGATCTCTCGTCGCATCGCATGAACACTTCGTGAACGCCCGGCCACACGTCGGGACCGGTTCGGGGTGCGGAGCGTCTGTCACGCTCGCCCGCGTCGCTCGGCGACACCAGACAGCGCGGACCAATCGGACTCGGGTCGAGTCTGTGTGCCTCGCACCGTAATCGGTCGTATCGGAAGAAGCGTGACGCACGGTCGCTCGGCCGCCACGCTCCTGCGAGCAGGCATCGAAGCCTCTGACCTGTATCGACGTCGACACCACCCCGCGGCGTGTGCGCCCGGCCGCCGCCGTACCGGTCGTGCTCCGTGCCGAACCGGACCGGCCGTTCGGTGGCCCGGCCGCCCGGCCGTCCGTGCGGTGTCACACCCCCCGCGGTTCGCTTTCCGTTGTCTCGCACGTCGATTGACACCGCCCGCCCCTGACCGTTGAATCCTGCTCGGCACTCGCCGCTTCGAAGGATCCGACGATCAGCGCGGATTCGCTCCCACTGCGAAAAGGACTCGACGGGCATGAAGATGAACAAGATCGCGGTTGTCGCCGCGATGACGATCGTGTCGCTGGGCACCGCCTCCGCGACCGCGTACGCCGATCCGGCCGCCGCCGCCGCTCCCGAGGTGCACTGGAACGCCGTGGCCGCGGGCACCGGGCTGCTCGTGACCACCGACTCGGGAACTCTGAGCAACGAGAACAACCACCTGATCATTCGCGACGACTCGGGCGTCGTCGTCGACTCCGTGCCGCTGGCTCTCGCCGTCGACGGGCTGGCGCATCCCGTGTCCGCTCAGGTCGAAGGCAACACCGCGACCCTCGCTGTCGACGCCGCTGCGCCCACCACGCCGGTCTACGACATCCCGGGCCTGAATCAGGTCGACCTGCCCGCCGCGGTCGCCGGCGTCAAGGACAACCTGTCGCTCACCGCCACCGTCGGTGGATTCCTCGGTGCTGCAACCGGTCTCGTGGGCGGATGCCTCCTCGGTGCGGCAGCCGCCGGCGTCGTCTCCGCTCCCGTCGCGCTGCTCTTCGGCGCGGGTCCGATCGCCGGGTGCATCGGTGGCGCCCTGCTGCTCGGCGCTGGAGGATCCCTCGCCGGTACGGCCGTCGGTGGTCTCGGTTCCGCCGTGGCCAATGCGCAGCAGTTCGTCACTCTGCTCCAGGCGCCGCCCGCAGCGAAGAAGTAGTCACACCGGTGCGAGTACTTCTGGTCGGTCTCGCCGTCCTCTGCTCGTTCGTTCTCGGCGGCGGGGCACTGGCCTCCGCCGCCGAGCGCGTGGAGCTGGGCGGGGGTTCGGGACTCGTCCTGACGCAGGACGGACGACAGACCCTGTGCACGCTCAACGTGATCGGTGCGGACACCGCCGGGCGCACCATCGGGCTCACCGCAGGTCACTGTGGGCGGGTCGGTGACACCGTGGCGAGCGAGAGCGACTCCGCCGCAGGAGATGTGGGCTTCGTCGTCGCGGCCCTGCCCGCGTACGACACGGCGATCATCGAGTTCGACGCGGAGCGGGTGGCTCCGGTGGCCTCTGTCGGCAGCACCACCATCACGACTGTCGGGGATCCCGCACGCTTGGCCGAGACCGTGTGCAAGCAGGGGCGTACGACCGGTGCGACGTGCGGACCCTCCTACGGTGACGTCCTGAACTCCCAGCAGGTGTTCGCGCAGGTGTGCGTGAACGCAGGGGATTCCGGAGCACCGGTGATGCGAGGGACCTCGGTGGTCGGCATGGTGAACGCCTACCTGGTGGCGCCCTGCATCGGCCCCGCCGTCGTCACCGACCTGGCGTCGATCCTGCATGCGATCGACGAGAGCGGCGGCCCCGGCGCGGGCCTGCGTCTCACCGCCTGAGCCCGAAGGCTCAGGCGGTGCCCGTCAGCTGATCGGCGACGGCACGCAGAGCGTCGAGATCGGACACCTCGAACGGCAGTGAGGGCACCCCCACGACCGGAACGCGGGGGTGCGCGGCGGTGAAACGACGCAGCAGTCCGATCTCGCGCTTCGCGGTCACGGCCCGATGCGCGTGCACGCGAAGCACTCCCGCGGCCAGAGCGGCCTCGGGGGTGCCTTCGGCGTCCAGCTGGTCCGCGGCGGTGACGGCGTGGTCGGACGGCAGCGAGCTCAGCGTCGGGTGCGTGCGATTGAGCACCAGTCCGGCCAACGGCATGCCGTCCTCGGACAGGCGGGTGACGAAGAAGGACGCCTCCCTCAGCGCGTCGGGCTCCGCGGCCGCGACGACGACGAAGTGGGTCCCGTCCTGACGCAGCAGGTCGTACGTGTGGCGTGCACGTTCACGGAAGCCGCCGAACATCGAGTCCAGCGACTGCACGAAAGCGGAAGCGTCGGAGAGCATCTGGCTGCCGACGATGGAGGAGACGCCGCGCATCGCGAGACCCACGGCACCGGTGACCACCCGGCCCAGCCCGCGGCCCGGGGCCATCAGCAGCTTGATCATGCGGCCGTCCAGGAACGAGCCCAGACGCTGCGGGGCATCGAGGAAGTCCAGCGCGTTGCGCGACGGTGGCGTGTCCACGACCACGAGATCCCAGTCGCCACTGGCCGCGAGCTGCCCCAGCTTCTCCATCGCCATGTACTCCTGCGTCCCCGAGAAGGACGACGCCACAGTCTGGTAGAAGGAGTTGTCCAGGATCTGCTGAGCCTTCTCCGGCGTCGAGTGCTCCATGACCATCTCGTCGAACGTCCGACGCATGTTGAGCATCATCGCGTGCAGTTCGCCGGTCGCGCCGGGTCCGAGAGCGACCGGCTGCGGAGTGTTGTCCAGCTCGCCGACGCCGAGAGCCTGGGCCAGCCGCCGTGCGGGATCGATCGTCAGCACGACGACCCGGCGCCCGTTCTCCGCGGCCCGCAACGCCATCGACGCCGCGGTCGTGGTCTTGCCGACACCGCCGGACCCGCAGCACACGACGATCCGTGACGACGGATCGTCCAGGATGGACCCGATGTCGAGAGTGGGGACGGTGCTCATCGCACTCCCTGTTCCGTGAGGTGGTGGGCGAGCTCGTACAGTCCGCCGAGGTCCATCCCGTCGGCCAGTGCCGGGAGCGTCAGGCGCGGCACCGCGAGGTCACCGAGACGCTGTTCGCTCTCGCGCTGAGCGGCGAGCCTCGACGCGTGCTCGATGGACTCGGTCAGCAGGCCGGCGAAGTCGTCCTCCGACAGCGTGATTCCGGCATCCGCGAGCTTCTTCTCGATCGCGGCGGCGTCGAGACTCCCGGAGGCCGCCTCGTCGAGCGCCTCCGCCGGGAGGAACGACTCCTCGGTGCGGTTCACGATCACGGTGCCCAGTCGGAGATCGGCTGCCGCGAGTTCTGCGGCGGCATCGGCGGTCTCCTGCACCGGCAGCGCCTCGAGCAGCGTCACCAGGTGCACCAGCGTCTGCTCGGAGTGGAGCAGCTTCACCACACCCTCGCTCTGCGATCGGACCGGGCCGGTCTTGGCGAGATCGCGCATCGCCGTCGTCACGTCCAGGAAGCTCCCGATACGGCCCGTCGGCGGTGAGTCGACGACGATCTCGTCGTAGAGCAGGCGACCGTTCTTCTCGGTGCGAACCGCGCGCTCCTTCACCTTGCCGGTGAGGAGCACGTCGCGCAGACCGGGCGCGATGGTGGTGGCGAACTCGATGGCACCCACCCGCCGCATCGCCCGGCCGGCGAAGCCGAGGTTGTAGAACATGTCGAGGTACTCGAGGAACGCGGTCTCGATGTCGATTGCCAGCGCGTACACCTCACCACCGCCGTCGGCGGAGGCCACCTTGGTGTCCACCGGACTCAGCGGCGGGACGTCGAAGAGCTGGGCGATGCCCTGGCGCCCCTCGACCTCGACCAGCAGAACCTTGCGCCCACCTGCGGCGAGGGCCAGGGCGAGCGCGGCGGCGACGGTGCTCTTGCCCGTCCCACCCTTGCCCGAGACGAAGTGCAGTCGCGCGCGGTCCGCTCCGGGCGGCCATCCTCGCTCCGCCTGGGGGATCGATCCGGTGGGGTGCGACGTCGCACCTGCTGTCTCCGACACGTCCTCGACCTTACTGACCCGGTGCGCTATAGGCTCCTGCCATGAGCGCATCGACGACGTGGGAATACTTCACCGCACCCCTGCTGATCCACAACACCAAGGCCATCCTCGACAACTTCGGCGCCGACGGCTGGGAGCTGGTCACGGTCATGCCCGGCCCCACCGGCGAGAACCTGGTCGCCTACTTCAAGCGCCCGAAGAGCTGACATGGGTGTGACGGAGAAGCTCGCCGAGCTCGGGCTGACCCTTCCGCCCGTCGTGCCGCCGGTGGCGTCGTACGTTCCCGCAGTGCGGTCGGGAGACCACGTCTTCACCTCGGGCCAGCTGCCCATGGTGGACGGCGCGCTGACCGCCACCGGCAAGGTGGGAGCCGAGGTGTCGGCCGAGGACGCGACCGCCGCCGCCCGCGTCTGTGCATTGAACGCACTGGCTGCGGTCGACGCACTGGTCGGCATCGACTCGGTCGTCCGCATCGTCAAGGTCGTCGGATTCGTCGCGTCGGCACCGGGATTCACCGGTCAGCCCGGCGTGATCAACGGTGCCTCGAACCTGCTCGGTGAGCTGTTCGGCGACGCCGGCATCCACGCTCGGTCGGCTGTCGGAGTCGCCGAACTGCCCCTCGGCGCAGCCGTCGAGGTGGAGATGATCGTCGAGGTCGCACCTGCCTGACGGGGCGAGTCACCGGCCGCTCGCCACGAGGGTCCGGCACTGCTCGATGACGCGCTGCAGAGCGAGTCCGCGATGTGCCGAGCACCCGTGGCGGGTGCCGGTCCGGACGGACTCCAGGAACTCGTCGAGCAGCACCGCGTAACACCGGTCGGGTGGCGTCGTGCGGTCCGACAACTCGACCAGCCCGCCCGGTCCGCTCGCGCCGACCCGCAGCACGGACGGGCGCACGGGCGTCCGCATGGACAGCGTCACCAGGCTCGTCCGGACGCCACCGGTGCTCTCGTGCTGCAGAGCCAGCGACCACGTGTCGGACGCTTCGTCGCGCCTCGCCCACGCCACGGACTCGATCGGTCCGAGCACTTCCATCGCGAGATCGAGGACGTGCGGGCCCACGTCCATGAGGGCGCCGCCCTCCTGCCGCCATGTCGAGCCGGCGTAGTCGCCGCCGAGCAGAGCACCGGACAGCCAGGTCGCCGTCACGGTCGCGACCCCGGTGCCGCGCACGGCGTCGAGGAAGGCTCGGGTCTCGGGCGCGAATCGCCGCGTCAGAGTGACCATCGACGAGACCCCGGCCTCGTCGATCGCGGCGACGAGAGTGGCCGCATCCGCCGCGGAACCTGCGATCGGCTTGTCCAACAACACATGTCGACCCGCGGCAGTCGCCCGGAGGGCGAGATCGAACTGCACCTCGGGGGGTACCGCGAACGCGACGGCGTCGACCGACTCGATCAGGGCGTCGACGTCGTCGACGTACGGCACCTCGGGAGCCGTGTGTGTCGCGGCGTCGGGACGACGGGCCCAGATGCCGGCGAACTCCACGTCGGGGTGCGCGGTGAGTGCGGGTGCCGCGGCCTGACGAGCCCAGGGTCCGGCACCGATCAGACCGATTCTCATGCTGGGAGCCTAGGTTCTCCCCCGGTCGGGATCGAACCTGCGTCTGCTGCCTGGCACAGTGGTCGCATGGCGGAGAAGGATCCCTCGGCATCGGAGAAGCACCCCGCGTACGGACGGCTGCGGCGCGTGACGTCGACCGCGTCCGTCCTCCTGGCAGAGAACCCCGGGAAGATGACGCTGGACGGCACGAACACGTGGATTCTGCGAGCCCCGGGTCACGAGCAGTGCATCGTGGTCGATCCGGGCCCGCGGTCCCGGTCGCACGTCGATCGCATCGCGGAGCAGGGTCGCGTCGCGCTGATCCTGATCACCCATCGCCATCACGATCACACGGGCGGTATCGCCCGGCTGCACCGGCTGACGTCCGCACCGGTGCGTGCGGTCACGTCGGCGTGTCTCCGAGGTGACTCCGCACCCCTGGTGGACGGCGAGGTGATCGCGGCTGCCGGGGTGGAGCTCACCGTCGCGGCGACACCGGGCCACACCGCAGACTCGGTCAGCCTGGTCCTCGACGACGCGGTGCTGACCGGCGACACCATTCTCGGTGCCGGATCGACCGTCCTGGACGGGAAGGACGGGGATCTCGGGGACTACCTGGCCTCACTCGACCGACTAGAACAACTCGGCGAGGGACGCGTCGCGCTGCCCGGCCACGGACCGGACCAGCCCGACACCGCGGTACTTGCCCGCGACTACCGGGCCCATCGCGAACAGAGGCTCGATCAGGTGCGGGCGGCGCTCGACGTCCTCGGACCCGACGCCACCCCCCTGAGGGTGGTGCGTCACGTCTACGCGGACGTCGACAAGAAGCTGTGGCCCGCGGCGCGGATGTCGGTCAAGGCCCAGCTGACGTATCTGCGCGGTTAGCGCGCGCGCCGAGCGAGTCGCTCGGAGTCCGAGATGAGCACGCTCTTGCCCTCGAGGCGGAGCCAGCCGCGGTGCGCGAAGTCGGCGAGCGCCTTGTTCACGGTCTCGCGCGAGGCGCCGACGAGCTGAGCGATCTCCTCCTGCGTGAGGTCGTGGACGACGCGCAGCGAGCCGGCCTCCTGGGTGCCGAAACGCTGTGCGAGCTGCAGCAGTGCCTTGGCGACGCGGCCGGGAACATCGGTGAAGATGAGATCGGCCAGGCTGTTGTTGGTACGGCGCAACCGGCGGGCGAGTACACGGAGCAGCTGTTCGGCGATCTCGGGGCGCTGATCGATCCAGGCCTTCAGGGCGTCGCGATCCATGCTCACCGCGCGCACCTCGGTGACCGTGGTGGCGGTGGAGGTGCGGGGGCCGGGATCGAAGATCGAGAGCTCACCGAACATGTCCGACGGACCCATGATGGTCAGCAGGTTCTCGCGACCGTCGGGGGAGCGGCGGCCGAGCTTCACCTTGCCGCTGACGATGATGTACAGCCGATCGCCGGGCTCTCCCTCGTTGAAGACCACGTGGCCACGCGGGAAATCGACCGGTTGCAGCTGCTTGGTCAGCGCCGACACCGCAGACGGCTCGACCCCCTGGAAGATGCCGGCTCGTGCCAGTACCTCGTCCACGTGTACTCCCTTGCCCTGAAAGATCGGCAGATCTACGAATGTGTCGTCTTCATGTGTCCGGTCGGAGTCTACGTCGCCGGGCGGCCACAGGAGTGATCACAGCCACCCTCGACGCGTCGGCGTCGGACCGGGGCCGTGTCGGCAGGTGCTCAGCTGGCGCGGCGTGCCCTGTCGTCGAGAAGTGCGACGTCCTCCTCCATGACGTCGCCACCGCGGCGACGTCGGGTGCGGAAGCGTGCGAGAGCGTTCGGGAAACCTTCCGCGGCCAGGGTGGCGACCTCGGCGGAACTGGCGGCGTCCAGAAATTCCTGGACCTCCTGCTCGCGGACTCCTGCGCGGTTCAGCCGCGCCTCGAAGCGCTCCATGGCGAGGGCGAACAGCATCAGCAAGACCGGGAACAGAACCACAGCGAGTGCTTGCATACCGAGGAGTAAACACTGTCGACGTCTCGAAAAGAACACGGCGGGGTCACCGGTGCGGACACGACCGGAGCGTGCTGTCGGGGGCGTTCCGTAGAGTCGTGGCGTGCAGAAATCAGCCGCCGGTCCCTCTCACGTGGGCAAACGGGACGAGTCCGCCCTCGCGCTCACGCGCCGGGCACGCCGGATGAATCGCAGCCTCGGCGTGGTCTTCCCGCACGTCTACTGCGAGTTGGACTTCACCACTCCGCTCGAGCTGGCGGTGGCCACCATCCTGTCCGCGCAGTGCACCGACAAGAGGGTCAACGAGACCACGCCGGCACTCTTCGCGAAGTACCGCTCGGCCCGTGACTACGCCGAGGCGGACCGGACGGAGCTCGAGGAGTACATCCGGTCCACCGGCTTCTACCGCAACAAGGCCAACTCCCTCATCGGGCTGGGGCGCGAGCTGCTCGAGCGGTACGACGGGGAGGTTCCCGCGTCGTTGAAGGAGTTGGTGACGCTGCCCGGTATCGGGCGCAAGACGGCCAACGTGGTTCTGGGCAATGCGTTCGACATTCCCGGCATCACGGTCGACACCCACTTCGGCCGACTCGTCCGCCGCTGGGCCTGGACCGAGGAGGAGGATCCGGTCAAGGTCGAGCACGCCATCGGTGCGCTGATCCCGCGCAAGGAGTGGACGATCCTGTCCCACCGCGTGATCTTCCACGGCCGCCGCGTGTGCCATTCGCGGACGCCGGCGTGCGGTGTCTGCCTGCTGGCGAAGGACTGCCCGTCGTACGGGCTGGGGCCGACCGACCCCGTCAAGGCCGCGGCGTTGGTGAAGGGGCCGGAGACGGACCACATCCTCGCCCTGGCCGGCATCGAGACGTGAGCAGGTCGTCCGCGGCGAGGTGGAGCCTGGCCGCGCTCGTGGTGGTCGTCGCCCTCATCGTCGCCATCTGGCCGCGCGGGGACGATTCGACGGGACCGACGAGCTTCGCCGACTACCGCGACACCTTCGGCGCGGCGCCCACCGACGACGCGACGGACACGGAGCTGGCCCCCTTGCGCGCCGAGGCCGCGCTCGCCGCGTGCCCCGTGCCGACGTCCGGCGCCCCGGCGCCCGCCGGCCCACTGGCCGGTCTGCGCATCACCTGCCTGGCCGACGGAGCGCCGGTCGATCTCGGTGCGGCCGTCGCCGGCACACCGACTCTGCTCAACCTGTGGGCCTACTGGTGCGGCCCGTGCGCGGAGGAACTGCCGTATGTGCAGCAGTACGCCGAGCGTGCGGGCGGTGCCGTTACCGTGGTGACGGTGCACGAGGATCCCCGCCAGGGCAACGCCCTGACCCGACTGGCCGACTACGGCGTCCGACTACCCGGCGTGCAGGATCCGTCCGCTGCCGTCGCCGCTGCCGTCGGAGCTCCGGCCGTGTTGCCCGTCAGCGTGCTGCTCGCCGCCGACGGATCCGTCGCCGCGGTTCTCCCGCAGCCGTTCCGCTCCGTCGACGAGATCGCGGACGCCGTGCGCACCCACCTCGGAGTCTCGGCGTGACGGATCCCGCGGGCACGCCGCCGTGGCTGTCCCGTCTGGCCGCCGTGCACACCGTGCGCGACGACGCGAGCAACCCGGTGATCGCCCGCCACGCACCGGACGGAGCGACGGGCAGACCGGCCGCGGTGCTGGTGCTCTTCGGCGGGCGGCCCGACGCGGCGGAGTTGCCCACCGACGCCACCGTGCTGCTGACTCAACGTGCGTCCTCGCTGCGGCAACATCGCGGTCAGGTCGCCTTTCCCGGCGGCGCAGCCGATCCCGGCGACGACGGACCGGTCGGGACCGCTCTGCGGGAGGCGCAGGAGGAGACCGGCGTGGACCCGGACGGCGTGGAGCCGCTCACCGTCCTCGACTCCATCTTCGTGCCCCCGTCGGGCTTCGAGGTGACGCCGGTGATCGCCTACTGGCGCGTCCCGAGCGAGGTGTCCGTCGTGGACACCGCCGAGACGGAGCGTGTGGTGGCCGTGCCGCTCACCGACCTTCTCGATCCGGTGAACAGATTCGTGGTGCGCCACCCCCTCGGTTATCGAGGCCCGGCGTTCGCAGTGGGAGGAATGCTCGTGTGGGGTTTCACGGCCGGAGTGTTGTCCGGCGTCCTCGAGACGGCGGGCTGGGGTGCCCCCTGGGACACCGAGGACGTCCGGGACCTCGAGACGTCGCTCGCCGCCGTCGGTGAGGAGTTGCACCCGTGACGGGATCGACCTGGCTCGACATCGGAGTGGCGCTGGTGGCGTTGCTCGCGGCGTCGTCGGGATGGCGGCAGGGTGCGGTCGCCTCCGCCTTCGCGTTCTTCGGCGTCGTCCTCGGTGCCGTCGCCGGCATCCTTCTCGCGCCGCGCGTGCTCGACCACGTCGAGGAGGGTCGGATGCGCGTGCTCGTCGGCGTCGCGCTGATCGTCGTCATGGTGATCGTCGGCGAGATCGCGGGCATGGTGCTGGGCCGGGCGTTGCGCAGCGGAATCCACAGCCCGGCCGCGCGTTCGGTGGACAGTGTCATCGGCGCCGGTCTGCAGGCGGTGGCCGTGCTCGTCGCGGCCTGGTTGTTGGCCGTGCCACTCACCGCGGCGTCGCAACCGCAGATCGCCGCGGCCGTGCGTGGATCGTCGATCCTCGGCGCGGTGGACGACGTGGCTCCAGAGTGGGTTCGCGAGATCCCCAACGAGTTCTCGGCCCTGCTCGACACGTCGGGCCTCCCCGACGTCATCGGTCCTTTCGGTCGCACGCCCGTGGCCGAGGTGGGACCGCCGGATCCGAGCGTGCTGGCGTCGCCGATCGCGGCGGACCTCCAGGACAGCGTGCTGCGAATCCGTGGTATCGCCGAGAGTTGCCAGAAGGCGCTCGAGGGTTCCGGCTTCGTCATCGGGCCGGGCCGGGTCATCACCAACGCGCACGTGGTCGCCGGCACGTCGTCGGTGGCCGTCGACACCGCGGACGGCCCGCTCGACGCGGACGTCGTCCTGTTCGATCCCGCCGTCGACATCGCGGTGCTCAGCGTGCCGGATCTGACTGCCGACGTCCTGCCCTTCGCGACGGAGCCTGCGGAGTCGGGAACCGACGCAGTGGTCCTCGGGTACCCCGGGGGTGGCCCGTACACGGCGTCGTCCGCGCGGGTGCGCGAGACGCTGAACCTCACCGGGCCGAACATCTACCGCACAGGGACGGTGGACCGAGAGGTCTACACCGTGCGCGGATCGATTCGGCAGGGCAACTCCGGAGGACCCCTGGTGGCCACCGACGGCACCGTTCTCGGCGTCGTCTTCGGCGCCGCGGTCGACAACTCCGATACCGGATTCGTGTTGACCGCAGCAGAAGTCGCCGACGAGGTGGCAACGGGGCTGCAGAACGGGCAACCCGCCGGTACGGGATCCTGCGTGGGGTGACGATGCGTCGGCTGTCACGTTGTGACGCGCTCGCACCGCGTACCGTGACCACGACGGTGACGAGGGGATGCGGTACTCCGTCACGTGGTGAGCCATGAGGGTGTGATTCGGGGGCATGATCGTGTGGCCGATTGGTTCTGCGATTCGCGGGGAAACATCCAACGGTGGCCCACACGTCCGTCGTGCGGGGTCGGGATGTGACGGATGACGGTGACGACGGGAGACGAGACGAGGATGGGCCGCCGCGGCGGTCGGCAGCTGAAGGCGGCCGGCAACCACTTCGACACGCGGTCGAAGGCGGTCATGGCAAGCGCGTCCGGCGCGCTGCCCCTGCTCATCATCGCGATTCTCCAGCCCACATTCCTGCGGCCGGGCACCCTGCCCGTTCTGATGGTCATCGTGGCCTTCACGGTGGTCACGGTCGGTATCACCCTCCGTTCGGGACGTCTGTCCGATCGGCAGTTCACCGTGTTGGGATCGGGCGGCATGGTCGGCGTGGCCATCTCGGCCTATCTGATCGCCGATCCGTCCGGGTCCCGCGCGGTCACGGCGATGCTGGCCGTCGTGCCCGCCATCGCGGCGTCCGGATCCCCGCCGAAGGTCACCATCTCGCTCACGGGTGCCGCTGTGGTCATGGCGACGGCACTGAGCATCAACGGCTCGGAGGGCGCGGTGCGGTTCGTCGCCGCCGGCGCCGCGGTCACCACCGTGGTGGTGCCGGCGGTGTTGATCGCCACGATGCGCAGTTCGCTCGAATCGGTGACCGCCCGCCTCGAGACTCTGGCCAACACCGATCCGCTCACCGGGCTGCTCAACCGCCGCGGCATGCTGCCCCGAGTGGGCGTGATGCTCGCGGAGGCGTCGCAGAACGACGACGCCATCGTCGTGTCGCTCGTCGACGTCGACCACTTCAAGTCCGTCAACGACACTCGCGGGCACGCCGCCGGGGACGTCGTGCTCACGACGGTCGCCGAGGCGATCGCGGCCTGCGTCCCCGAGGACGCGGTGGTCGCCCGACTGGGCGGTGAGGAGTTCCTGGTGCTCGGACTCAGCACGTCCGTCGCGGCACTCGAGGAGAGGGTGCTCGAGAGCGTCCGCTCTGCGTGCGATGTCACCGTCAGTATCGGTGTGGCGCAGGCGAACGTGGTATTCGACGACAGAGGTGGCAACGACGTCGAGGCCACCCTGGACCGACTGACCTACGCAGCCGATCGCGCGCTGTACGCGGCGAAGACCGCGGGCCGTGATCGGGTGGCTTTCGCTGTGGAGGACGTCGTCCGGTGGTCACCGACCGTGACGCCGGTGCAGCGTCGCGACAAGACGGAACCCCATCGGTGACGGTAGAGGAATGAGCATGAACGAACATCGCGTCCTGGACCCGACCGATTCGGGCGATCACGAGATTCTCGGTCGCCTGCTGTCGGAGATGGGCGGCGACGCGATCCTGGACACCACTGCCGAGCAGCTGCGGTCGCTCGGCGCGCTGTTGCCCACACCGCCGTCCGAGCTTCTCGACGAGCCGACCCGCTGGGTGCACTACCCCTGGCGTCGCTCGCTCGTGCGGGTGCTCGGTCCGCGCGGATTCCGATTGCTCCGACTGGACCGGAATCGCAACAAGATCACCGTCGACGAGCAGGATGCCGCACGGCGTCTCCGCATCGGTGTCGTGGGTCTGAGCGTCGGCCACGCGGTGGCGCACACCCTCGCGCTCGAAGGGCTGTGCGGCGAGCTCCGGTTGGCCGACTTCGACGAACTGGACCTGTCGAACCTCAACCGCGTCCCGGCCTCGGTCTTCGATCTCGGGGTGAACAAGGCGGTGCTGGCGGCTCGCCGCATCGCCGAACTGGATCCGTACCTCGAGGTGACGACGTTCCCGACGGGTATCGACCAGGCGACGACGGACGCCTTCCTCGCCGATCTCGACATCGTCGTCGAGGAGTGCGACTCGATCGACGCGAAGGTGTTGGTGCGGCAGGAGTGCCGTCGCCGCGGGATTCCCGTGATCATGGAGACCAGCGACGGGGGCGTGCTCGACATCGAGCGCTACGACCTCGAGCCCGACCGACCGTACTTCCACGGGTTGCTCGGCGACGTCGACGCCGCGGCGGTCGCGGGGATGACGCCGCGGGAGAAGGCGCCACTGGCGGGGCGCATCCTCGAGATGGAGCGCATCACGCCGCGCATGGCGGCATCGTTGCCGGACATCGGTACGACGTTGTCGACGTGGCCGCAGTTGGGGAGTGACGTGGCGCTGGGCGGCGCGTCGGTGGCCGCTGTGGTGCGGTTGTTCGGGCGCGGGACACCGCCTCCGTCGGGACGCGTCCGTGTCGGTCTCGAGGCGATCATCGAGAGCACCCTCGTCGACCCCTACAAGGGCTGACCGCTCGCTCGGAGATGGCGCAGCAGAACGTCGGTGACCTCGTCCGGGCGTTCCTGGTGCACGTAGTGCCCCGATCCCGTCACGCGATGCTCCACGAGCTGCGGTGCCCAGTGGGAGTCGCGGCGCGCCGTTGTCGGCAGGACGTACGGGTCGGCGGATCCCAGGATCTGCAGCGCCGGTAGATCGACGGTCCGGTCGATCGCGGCGCGGAAGCGGCGTCCGTCGGAACGGAACTGGCTGCGGAACGCCCAGCGCTGATACTCCAGCGTGCTGTGCGCGACGCCGGGGATCCGGATGGCCGACCGCATCCTCGACACGACGTCCCCGAACTCCTCGGACGACTGCCACTGCGCGGACGAGCGCGCGCGGACGAGTCGTTCCACCTCGGCACCGTCGTCGGCGACGAGCGTCCTCTCCGGAGCCAGCGGAACCTGGTAGCGCAGGAACGACGGCAGCAGCGCCGAACGTTGCGCCGTGTCCCGGATCGCCGCTCGCCGCAACGAGATCGGATGGGGTGAGGCGATCAGCGAGATCGAGCGGACCGCGCGAGGATGCAGCGCCGCGGTCGCCCAGCACACGAGTCCGCCGTCGGCGTGCCCGACAAGATCCGCCTCGGAGTGTCCGAGCGCGCGAACGAGGCCGGAGACGTCACCGGCGAGGGTCCAGCCGTCGTAGCCGCGAGGCGGCTTGTCGCTGTCGCCGTAGCCCCGCAGATCCACCGCCACGGCGTGATAGCCGGCGGCGCCGAGAGCGGTCAGCTGATGGCGCCACGACCACCACAGGTCGGCGAAACCATGGACGAGGATGACCAGCGGTGCGGGTCGGTTCGTATCAGGGCGTTCCGGGTCGGCAGACGTCGAGGTGTCTGCCTCGGCGATGTGGAACCGGATGCCGTTGGCGCGGATGTCGCGGTGCTGCCACGGGCCGGGATATCGGACGGTCGACGGGTCGGGTGCGGCCACTGTCGTCGGTACGCGGGCGCGGTGTCAGCGCGAGAGCGGGGCGCGCACGTCGAGCGCGTCCAGCTGCTTCTTCGGCGCTGCGCCGTCGCCCTGGCCCGGCAGCACCGAGGAGGCCGCCTTCAGCGAGTCGATGGTCTTCTCGGGCTTGCGGAGCTTCTTCACCCGGAGGTAGCCGAGGAACGCGAGCAGCGCCGTGATGACCACCATGACGAGGAAGACGATGAGGAATGCGAGCCACCGGGTGACCCACACGTTGAGCAGCTCCGCGAGGAAGAAGAAGAAGAAGAACGAGCTGAAGATGAGGACCGCGAGCGCGAGGATGAAGAGGACGCTGCCCTGCAGGCCCTTCTTGATCTCGCCGGTGACCTCGGCCTTCGCCAGCTCGACCTCGGCGCGAACCAGCGTGGAGACCTGCGTCGTCGCGTCCTTGACCAGCGTGCCGATGCTGGCCGTGGCGGGGTTGCTGCGACTGTCGACGTCCGTCAGCGGGATCGAGGAGATACTGGCCGGAGCGGTCGTCCGACCGCTCGTGTCGGTGCCTCGGCTGCTGCTCACGTGCAAGTCCCTTCGAAGATGTTCGTCGCGCTCGACAGTGATCGTCCGGCGATACCGGCCAACCCTATGTCCTTACCCGTTCGGGGCTCACACTATCGCCGCCGGGCGGGGCCGGTCCCGCCGGACGTCGGTCCCCGCGTGGTGAGCGCTCACGAACCGAGTGGCCGGTATCGGCCCTCACGTCACGATGCGTCGGGTAACTTCCTGCTGACGAACCCGCCTCCCAACAGGAGAAACCCGTGACAAGCACTTCCGCGGACCGCGTTCCGAACCCCGACGGTTCGAACATCGCCGGTCCGGACACCGATCTCGATGCAGTGGACGGCGTACCTCGCAGTCGCATCGTGGTCGCCTCGATGGTCGGAACCTCCATCGAGTTCTTCGACTTCTACATCTATGCCACCGCCGCCGTCCTCGTCTTCCCCCGGCTGTTCTTCCCCGCGGGCAACGACACGACGGCCCTGCTCGCGTCCTTCGCGACGTTCGGCCTCGCCTTCGTCGCCCGCCCCATCGGTTCGGTGCTCTTCGGACACTTCGGTGACCGCATCGGCCGGAAGGCGACCCTGGTCGGGTCCCTGCTCACCATGGGCGTCGCGACCTTCCTCATCGGTCTGCTGCCGACGTACGACAGCGTGGGCATCATCGCCCCGATGTTGTTGGCGCTCATGCGTTTCACGCAGGGTGTCGGCCTGGGCGGCGAGTGGTCGGGCGCTGCACTGCTCGCCACCGAGACCGCCAAGGAGGGCAAGCGGGCCTG
Source organism: Rhodococcus sp. BP-349 (assembly GCF_019835845.1). Classification (NCBI taxonomy): domain Bacteria; kingdom Bacillati; phylum Actinomycetota; class Actinomycetes; order Mycobacteriales; family Nocardiaceae; genus Rhodococcus; species Rhodococcus sp. BP-349. The sequence goes on from NZ_JABUDR010000001.1 coordinate 218,155, forward strand.
GGCCGCGATGTGGCCCCAGCTCGGCGCGCCCATCGGCTTCCTGATGGCCAACGGCATCTTCCTCATCCTGACGTTGTCGATGGACTACGACTCCAAGACGTCCGGATCGGACCACGCCTTCCTCACGTGGGGATGGCGTGTGCCCTTCCTGCTGAGCGCGATCATGGTGATCATCGGCCTCTACGTGCGACTCAAGCTCGAGGAGACACCGGTGTTCAAGCGCGCCGTGGCCAACGGCCAGCGCGTCAAGACGCCGGTGGCAGAAGTCTTCAAGACCAGTTGGCGTCCGCTGATCCTGGGCACGTTCGTCATGCTCGCGACGTACACGCTGTTCTACGTCATGACGACGTGGGTGGTCAGCTACGGCACCGGCAAGGTAGTCGATCACAGCGGTGTCGCCGTGACCATCGCCTACACCGACTTCCTCGGTCTGCAGCTCATCTCGGTGTTGTTCTTCGCCGCATTCGTCCCCGTCTCGGGATGGCTCGCCGATCGGTTCGGCCGCCGCATCACGCTGATCGTCATCACCACCGCGATCATCCTGTTCGGCCTGTCGTTCAAGTGGTTCGCCGCTCCCGAGTCCGCGACCGAGAGCCGGATGCTGCTGTTCATGTGCGTCGGGCTGGCGCTGATGGGTCTGACCTTCGGACCGATGAGTGCTGTACTGCCGGAGCTGTTCCCGACCAACGTGCGCTACACCGGATCGGGAATCTCGTACAACACCGCCAGCATCCTGGGTGCTGCTGTGGCACCGTTCATCGCGACCTGGCTGGTGAACTCCTACGGCGTCGCGTGGGTGGGCGTGTACCTGGCCGTCGCCGCGGCACTGACGCTGTTCGCACTCGTCGTCATGAAGGAGACGCGCGGACGCGATCTCGACACCGTGTCCTGACGGACTGCCGACAGCAGAGAGGGGCTCGTGCACTCGGTGCACGAGCCCCTCTCTCTGCGTGACGCGTGGTTACTTCTGGCCGGCCTTGGCGATCGCGTCGAAGACGGCGGGATCGACGAGGGTCGAGGTGTCGCCCAGATCCCGGCCCTCGGCGACGTCGCGGAGCAGGCGGCGCATGATCTTTCCGCTGCGCGTCTTGGGGAGCTCCGGGACCACCGTGATCTGTCGCGGCTTGGCGATCGGCGAGATCTCCTTCGACACCTGAGCCTTCAGCTCGGCGATCAGCGCGTCGCCGGTGTTCTCGATGCCCTCGCGCAGGATGACGAAGGCGACGATGCCCTGGCCGGTGGTCTCGTCCGCCGCACCCACGACGGCTGCCTCGGCGACGCCGGGGTGGGTCACCAGAGCCGACTCCACCTCGGAGGTGGAGATGCGGTGACCGGAGACGTTCATGACGTCGTCGACGCGTCCGAGGACCCAGAGGTCGCCGTCGTCGTCGAAGCGCGCACCGTCACCGGCGAAGTACCAACCCTCGGTGGCGTAGCGGGACCAGTAGGTGTCCTTGTAGCGCTCCATGTCGCCCCAGATGCCACGCAGCATCGACGGCCACGGCTCGTCGAGTACGAGGTACCCGTTGCCGCCGGGCCCGAGCATCTTCGCGTCGTCGTCCACGATGGCGGCCGAGATGCCGGGGAGCGGTGTCTGGGCCGATCCCGGCTTGGTGGCGGTGACGCCGGGCAGCGGCGAGACCATGATCGCGCCGGTCTCGGTCTGCCACCAGGTGTCGACGATCGGAGCGCTGCCGGCGCCGATGACGTCGCGGAACCAGCGCCACGCCTCGGGGTTGATGGGTTCGCCGACGCTGCCGAGCAGGCGGATCGAGGAGAGGTCGTGTGCGTCGGGGATCTGTCGTCCCCACTTCATGAATGTGCGCACGAGCGTGGGCGCCGTGTAGTAGATGGTGACGCCGTACTTCTCGACGATGTTCCAGTGCCGGTGCTCGTCGGGGGAGTTGGGCGTCCCCTCGTAGACCACCTGCGTGGCGCCGTTGGCCAGCGGGCCGTAGACGATGTAGCTGTGCCCGGTGACCCAGCCGATGTCGGCCGTGCACCAGTAGACGTCCTTGCCCTGCTTGTGGTCGAAGACGTAATGGTGCGTGTAGGCGGTCTGCGTCAGGTAGCCGCCGGAGGTGTGGATGATGCCCTTGGGCTTACCCGTGGTTCCCGAGGTGTAGAGGATGAAGAGTGGGTGCTCGGAGTCGAACGCCTGCGCCTCGTGCTCGGGGGAGGCGGATCCGACGGTGTCGTGCCACCAGAGGTCGCGGCCCTCGGTCCACTGCACGTCGATGTCGGTGCGCTTGACCACCAGGACGTGCTCGATCGACGCGGCGCCGTTCACGGCCTCGTCGACCGAGTCCTTGAGCGGCGCGGCCTTGCCGCGGCGCCACTGGCCGTCGGTGGTGACGACGAGCTTGGCCTCGGCGTCGTCGATGCGCGAGCGCAGTGCGGAGGACGAGAAGCCTGCGAAGACGACGCTGTGGGTCAGTCCGAGGCGGGCGCACGCGAGCATCGAGACGATGGCCTCGGGGACCATGGGCATGTAGATGGCGACGCGGTCACCCGAGACGAGCCCGAGATCGGTGAAGGCGTTCGCGGCGCGGCTGACCTCGGCGAGGAGGTCGGAGTAGGTGATCTCGCGGCTGTCCCCGGGCTCGCCCTCCCAGTGGATCGCCACCTGGTCGCCGCGGCCCTCGACCACGTGCCGGTCGACGCAGTTGTAGGCGACGTTCAGTTCACCGCCGACGAACCACTTCGCGACGGGGGCGTCCGACCAGTCGAGCACCTGCTCGAACGGGGTGTGCCAGTGCAACCGGTTCGCCTGCTCGGCCCAGAACGCGAGGCGATCGTCCTTCGCCGCCTGGTAGAGCTCGGATCCGGCGTTGGCCTGCGCGACGAAGTCGTCACTTGGGGGATAGGACACCGGGTGCTCCGATTCCGTGTCCCTGGTCGCGCCGTCGTCGGTCACGGTCTCGGTCATCGTGGTACCTGGCCCCTCTCGGAAGAACTGGTGTCTCGGTTCGGTGTGTCGCGACTGTGAGGGTAGTCACGTGTGACCGGCGCCGCACCGTTGCAGAGGGCTGCGACCCGGGACGTGCGGCGAGAGGTGCGTTCTGCGCGACGGGCGGTGTGCAGCAGCGATGGATGGTGACGAGACACCGAAATCGCCTCTCATCAGGCTGTCTGACCGGTGAGGTCCAGTCCTGTCAGGTTACGTCCGTATTTCGGGGCGGACCCGGGTCGTTCCGATTTCGGGGGAGTGCACGACAGACCTTTGTGAGTGTGTCTAAAGTCAAGCAAATATCCGGGTCACGCCGGTCATCGCCCGTGGCCCACCCGACACCCGCGGACCACCCGCGGACGGTGCGTGCAGTCGACCCTGTTCGTGCCGGATTCGATGGAGGACATGTTGAGAGTCAAGAAGACGATCGCGGTGGTCTCGGTGGCCATCGCCGCCGTGGGCATGCTCGCGGCGTGTGGTGGCGGGGGTGGGTCCTCGAGCGCCGAGGGCACCTACAGCCTGTACATCGGCCAGCCCGAGAACCCGCTCGTTCCCGGTAACACCACCGAGAGTGAGGGCAACCAGGTCCTCAAGGCCCTGTTCACGCCGTTGGTGAACTACGACGACGAGAGCAGCGAGGTCGAGTACACCGGCGTCGCCGAGTCGGTCGAGTCCGACGACCAGCAGAACTGGACGATCAAGCTCAAGCCGGACTGGACGTTCCACGACGGCACGCCCGTCGACGCGAAGTCCTACGTCGATGCGTGGAACTACACCGCGCTGAGCACCAACGCCTTCGGTGCCTCGTACTTCTTCGAGAACGTCCAGGGCTACGACGATCTGCAGGCCGCCGAGGGCGCTGAGCCCACCGCGACCACGATGACCGGCCTCGAGGCCGTGGACGACACCACGATTCGCGTGGCTCTGAAGGAGCCCTTCGCGATCTACCCGGTGACCCTGGGCTACAGCGCGTTCTCGCCGCTGCCCGAGGCGTTCTTCACCGATCCCGACGCCTTCGGACGTCGCCCGATCGGTAACGGCCCGTTCAAGGCCGACGAGGACTTCGTCGAGGGCCAGGGCATCACCCTGACCAAGTACGACGACTACAAGGGTGAGAACCCGGCACAGTCGCAGGGCGTGCAGTTCAAGGTCTACACGGAGCTGAGCACCGGCTACACCGACGTCCAGGCCGGCGGCCTCGACGTCATGCTGGATCTGCCGCCGGACGCCTGGGCGACCGCACGTGACCAGTTCGGTGACCGGTACGGCGAGCGCGCTCGCCCCGACATCACCTCGCTCGCGTTCCCGACCTACGACCCGCGTTTCTCGGATCCCCGTGTGCGTGAGGCGTTCTCGATGGCGATCGACCGTCAGGCCATCACCGAGGCCATCTTCACCAACACCCGCACGCCGGCCACCTCCTTCGGTTCGCCCGTCGTCGACGGCTACCGGGACGACGCCTGCGGCACCAAGTGCGAGCTGAACGCCGCTCAGGCCAACACGCTGCTCGACCAGGCCGGCTTCGACCGCTCGCAGCCGGTAGAGCTGTGGTTCAACGCCGGTGCGGCACACGACACCTGGATGACCGCCGTGGGCAACCAGCTGCGCACCAACCTCGGAGTCGACTACGTGCTCCGTGGCGATCTGCAGTTCGCGCAGTACCTCCCGCTGCAGGACGCTCAGGGCATGACCGGTCCGTTCCGTTCGGGTTGGATCATGGACTACCCGTCGCTGTACAACTTCCTGTCGCCCGTCTACAGCTCGGCCGCACTGCCGCCGGCCGGCTCGAACGTCAGCTTCTACTCCAACCCGGAGTTCGACGCCGCTCTCTCGCAGGGCAACAACGCGGAGTCGATCGACGCCGCGACGACCGAGTACCAGCGGGCCGAAGACATCCTGTTCCGCGACCTGCCGGCCACTCCGCTCTTCTACGGTCTGAACCAGGCCGTGTGGAGCGAGCGGGTCGACAACGTCAAGATCGATTTGTTCGGTGACATCGAGGTCGCGGACGTCACGGTCAGCTGACCTCCCTCTCGACTCGGTGGGGCGCCGTGCAGACGCAGGGCGCCCCACCGACGCGTGAACCGTGAGACCCCGAAGAGGAGAACCCAGTGGGTCGCTTCATCACGCGCCGATTGCTGTTGACCATCCCGGTCCTGATCGGCGCCTCGTTCCTGATCTTCGCGATGGTGTACGCCCTTCCCGGCGATCCCATCCGCGCGCTCGCGGGCGATCGCCCGCTCGCCCCGGCCGTCGTCGCGCAGTTGCGTGCGCAGTACAACCTCGACGACCCGTTCCTGGTGCAGTACGTCAAGTACGTCGGCGGGCTCCTGCAGGGTGACTTCGGTACCGACTTCGCCGGGCGCCCGGTGCTCGACACCATCTCCCAGCGTCTTCCGGTGACGGTGCGGCTGACCATCGTGGCCATCGTCTTCGAGGCCGTCATCGGCATCGCGGCCGGTGTGCTCTCCGGTCTGCGCCGCAACTCCTTCTTCGACAACCTCGTGCTGGTGTCGACGACGCTGCTGGTGTCGGTTCCCGTGTTCGTCTTCGGCTTCGTCGCCCAGTACCTCTTCGGCTACAAGTTCGACCTGTTCCCCATCGCGGGTATCAACGACGGGTGGTACAGCTACCTGCTGCCCGGCCTGGTCCTGGCGTCGCTGTCCATGGCGTACGTCGCGCGTCTCACGCGGTCCGCGGTGTCGGAGGCCATGGCGGCGGACTACATCCGCACCGCGCGTGCCAAGGGCGTCGGGTACCGGCGCATCGTCCTGCGGCACGCACTGCGCAACAGCATGATTCCCGTCGTGACGTTCATCGGCGCGGACATCGGCGCACTGCTGGGCGGCGCCATCGTCACCGAGTCGGTGTTCAACCTGCCGGGTCTCGGACGCGCGATCTTCGACGCCGTGCAGCGCCAGGAGGGTGCGGTGGTCGTCGGCATCGTCACGCTGATGGTGTTCTTCTACATCTTCTTCAACCTCGTCGTGGACGTGCTCTACGCGCTCCTCGACCCCCGAATTCGATACGAGTAGGCGCTATGACCAACGATGCACAGCATGCCGCCGCCGAGGGCGAGCCGGGCAACGTCGTGACCGGTGAGGCCCAGGAGCTGGTAGGCCAGGCGAGCCTGTGGGGCAACGCGTGGAAGAAGCTGCGCCGCAGCGTCTTCTTCTGGTTCGGAGCCGTCATCACCGCGGTCCTCGTCCTGATGGCCGTGGTGCCGCAGCTGTTCGCTCGCGGCATCGATCCGCGCGCCTGCGACCTGTCGGACACGCGGCTCTCGCCGAGCTCCGAGCACTGGTTCGGAACGGACCTGCAGGGATGCGACTACTACGCCAACGTCATCTACGGCGCCCGCATCTCGCTGACCATCGGACTGCTCGCCGTCGTCGGCGTGCTGATCATCGGCGTCCTGATCGGCGCGCTCGCCGGGTACTTCGGCGGCGTGCTCGACAGCCTGCTCGCTCGCTTCACCGACATCTTCTTCGGCATCCCGCTCCTGCTCGGCGCGCTGGTCCTGCTCACCGTCACCAGTGAGCGGACCGTCACCACGGTGGCGCTGGCCCTCATCGCCTTCGGGTGGATGACGGCCATGCGACTGGTCCGCTCGTCGGTCATCTCGATCAAGCAGAGCGAGTACGTGCAGGCCGCACAGGCACTGGGCGCGAGCACGTTCCGCATCCTGGTCCGCCACATCCTGCCCAACGCCCTCGCACCCGTGCTCGTGTACGCGACCATCGCCGTCGGCACGTTCATCGCGGCCGAGGCCACGCTGTCCTACCTGGGTATCGGGCTGCAGTTGCCGGCGATCTCGTGGGGCCTGCAGATCAACCTCGGCCAGAACTACATCTCCACCTCGCCGCACCTGGTGCTCTTCCCCGCCGGGTTCCTGTCGGTGACCGTGCTGGCCTTCATCCTCATGGGCGATGCGCTGCGAGATGCGCTCGACCCGAAACGGAGCTGACGCAATGAGTCTCGACAAGAGCGTTCGAACCGACGACGGACCCGTGCTCGGCGTGTCCGGCCTCACCATCGACTTCGAGGTCGACAAGACCTGGCGCACCGCCGTGCGCGACGTCTCGTTCGACCTCGCTCGGGGCGAGATCCTCGCCATCGTCGGCGAGTCCGGCTCGGGCAAGTCGACCACCGCCATGGCGGTGCCCGGCCTGCTGGCCGACAACGCCCGCGTGAGCGGCAGCATCACGCTCAACGGTCGCGAACTGACCGGCCTGAAGGAACGCGAGCTGAACTCGGTGCGCGGCAAGGACATCGCCGTGATCTTCCAGGAGCCGATGACGGCTCTGAACCCCGTCTACACCATCGGGTGGCAGATCACCGAGGCCATCCGCGCGCACAGTGAGCTCGGTAAGGCGCAGGCGAAGGAACGCGTCATCGAGTTGCTGCGGCTCGTCGAGATGCCGGAGCCCGAGAAGCGCGTCAAGTACTACCCGCACCAGTTGTCCGGTGGCCAGCGCCAGCGCGCGATGATCGCCCAGGCGTTGGCGTCCGAGCCGTCCGTGCTCATCGCGGACGAGCCGACCACGGCGCTCGACGTGACCGTGCAGGCCGAGATCCTGCAGCTCATGCGCGACCTCCGCGGTCGGGTGAACGCGGCGATCCTGCTCATCACCCACGACATGGGCGTGGTCGCCGACATGGCCGACCGCATCCTCGTCATGCGCGGTGGCGACATCGTCGAGCAGGGCACCTCCGGCGACATCTTCCATCGGCCCGATCACGCCTACACCCGCGAACTCCTCGCCTCGGTGCCCCACCTCGGTTCCCGGACCGGGCAGGCGGGCACCGACGACACTCCCGACGTGCGGTACGCGCTCGAACTCGTCGACGCCGTCATCGAGTATCCGGGTGCGCGTCGCTCGAGCGGCTTCCGCGCCGTCGACGGGGTCAGCCTCACCATCGAGCCGGGTGAGGTGGTCGGCCTGGTCGGTGAGTCCGGATCGGGCAAGTCGACCATCGGCAAGGCTGCCGTCGGCCTGCTCAAGCTGCACTCGGGATCGTTGTCCATCGCCGGTACCGACATCACGTCGATGTCGACCCGCGACCTGCGTCCGGTGCGCAGCAAGGTCGGCATCGTGTTCCAGGACCCGGGGTCGTCGCTGAACCCGCGGTGGCCCATCGGTCAGTCGATCGGCGAGCCGATGCTGCTGCACACCGAGATGGACCGTGGTCAGCGCAACACGAAGATCGAGGAGTTGCTCGACCAGGTGCACCTGTCGCGGGACATGCGCAACCGCTACCCCCACCAGCTCTCGGGCGGCCAGCGTCAGCGTGTCGGCATCGCCCGCGCGCTGGCTCTCGAACCCACCCTGCTCGTCGCCGACGAGCCGACGTCTGCGCTCGACGTGTCCGTGCAGGCCAAGGTGCTGGAGCTCTTCCAGGAGCTGCAGCGCGAGTACGGCTTCGCGTGCCTGTTCATCAGCCACGACCTCGCCGTGGTGGAGGTGCTGGCTCGCCGCATCGCCGTCATGAGTGCGGGCAAGCTGGTGGAGTTCGACCGGACCGACACCATCCTGCGCTCACCGGCCGACCCGTACACGAAGCGACTGCTCGCCGCAGTGCCCGTCCCGGACCCGGAGCAGCAGGCCGTCCGGCGCCGTGAACGTGCCGAGTTGATGGCGGCCGAGCGGAACGCCGGATCCACCGCGACGTAGGACCACCGATAGCCTGACCGGATGACCAGCTCAGCCACAGATCCCCTCGGCCCGATCCTGGAGCTCGAGGGGGTGCGCGACGCCGCCGAGCGGGCGCGGAACGCGCTGGGTGAGGTCCACCGGCACAAGGCCAACCGGCGCGGATGGAAGGCGACGGCGGCCGAGGCCGCGGTGCGGGCCGCGCGTGCCTCCGCCGCCATGGAGGGATCGTCGACGGCGATGCCCGAGGAGGGTGACGCCGCGCCGCCCCTGCTGGCCGGCGCGCTGCGGGTGGCTCAGGCCCTCGACGGTGACGCGCTGCCCATCATGGTGGGCGTCTGGCAGCGGGCGCCGCTGCAGGCACTGGCACGGCTGCACCTCCTGGCCGCCGCGGATCTGGCGACGACGCAGGACGATCTCGGGCGTCCCCGCGCGGACGCAGCCGACCGTCTGGCCTTCCTGGCCGATCTCGTGACCGGCGCCACGAAGGCGCCCGCCCCGGTGCTGGCTGCCGTGGTGCACGGAGAACTGCTGGCGCTGAAGCCTTTCGGCACGGCCGACGGCATCGTGGCCCGGGCAGCCTCGCGGTTGGTGGCCGTGTCCACGGGCTTCGACCCCCACAATCTGGGCGTCCCGGAGATCAGTTGGGCGAAGCGGCTCGCCGCGTACCGCACCGGAGCCGACGGATTCGCACGCGGCACCGAGCAGGGAGTCGGAAGCTGGGTGTTGTTGTGCTGCGGTACCTTCGAGGCCGGCGCCGCGGAGGCGACCACCATCGCGGACAATTCCGTCTGACACATGAAACGGGCGACGCTGCCGAGTTCTCACCTCGACGACGTCGCCCGTCAGCACGAACGTCGGTTACCAGGCGTGCAGAGTGGGTTGTGGCGGAGCGGACTCCGCGAGGCCTCGGCGGGAAATCGTGCGCCCGGGACTCGTGTCCGCAACCAGTGCGAAGTTCTCATCCCTGATGCGCGACTTTCGCAGGCCCACAACACTTGTGCCATCATAGCGGCGCGCTACGCGTGGGTACTGATCGGTCGTGCTGGGGAAAGCCCGGCTGGGAGAGCGATCCTTCTCTTCCGGCCCGCTCTTGGCCTTCCGTCTTCCCGTACGACCATTTGTACTCTGTGACTCGCGCCACAGCAAGGGTTTCGCGAACCCGATCGATTCAGCGTCGGCGTCGCAACAGCGTGTACGTCGCGGCGCCCGCGGCCAGGGCTCCGAACGAGACGGCGGCCATGCCGGCCACCGTGCTCGACGACGGGGCCTGGAACCGGGCGCGCAGCGAGACCGGGTCGGAGAAGGTGAGGATCGGCCAACCCCTGGCCGACGCCTCGCGGCGCAGGCCACGGTCCGGATTCACCGCGGTGGGATGGCCGACCGCGTCGAGCATCGGCAAGTCGGTGATCGAGTCCGAGTAGGCGTAGGACCGCGACAGGTCGTACCCCTCGCGCTCGGCCAACTCCTCCATCGCGGTGACCTTGCCCGGCCCGTAGCAGTAGAACGAGAGCTCGCCCGTGTACTTACCGTCCTCGACGGCCATCCGGGTGCCCATGTCGTGATCGACGCCCAGCGCCTCCGCGATGGGTGCCACGACCTCCTCGCCGGAGGCAGAGACGATGACGACGTCGTGTCCGCGGAGCTTGTGGTCGGCGATGAGGTCGGCCGCCTCGGCGAAGACCAGCGGATCGACGATGTCGTGCAGCGTCTCGGCGACGATCGCCCGCACCTGCTCGACGTCCCAGCCGGTGCACATGTTGGCGATGTGGATGCGCATCCGTTCCATCTGGTCGTGGTCCGCGCCCGAGACCAGGAAGAGGAACTGCGCGTAGCTGCTCTTGAGCACGCTCCGACGGTTGATGAGACCCCCGTCGAAGAAGGGCTTGCTGAAGGCCAGCGTCGAGGACTTGGCGATGATCGTCTTGTCGAGATCGAAGAACGCGGCGACGCGGCCCGGGGCGTCCTGGCGCAGAGGTGTGCTCACCACGTCAGCCTAAGGGTGCCCGGGCGCGGATCGCGGGTCACGGGGGTTTCCACCTGCTCGGACGGCACTACGGACCGACCGTCTTCCTTGTCGGCCAGGGTGGCCGGCGGTGTAAGATTTCGAGTGCCCGGTCTCGAATCGGGCGTGTTCAGCCCGACCCCCCGGGGCTGAACTCCGACGACCCCCGCCTCCTCCCCCCCTTGGCGGGGGTCGTCCCCTACGTCTGATCCCGTTACCACTTCTGCGGCGCTCGTGCCCGCGCCGTCCCCGGGTACCGAGTTGTCCACAGGTTCGGCTCGTCGCTCTGGTGGCGCGGTCGCGGACGACGCACGATCGACGGCGTGACCGACCTCGACGCAGCACTCCTGGTGATCGTGCCCGACACCGCACTCTCCGATCGTGTCCGGCGCATCGCCGCCGCCGCGGGGCGGGAATCGACGCACCTCGCCGCCCTGCCGGACCGGGCGCGGTGGCAGGCCTCGGACACCGTCGTGCTGGAAACTGCCGCCGCGAAACGGGCAGTGCGAGAGCATCTCCCGAGGCATTCCGGTGTCGTCCTCGTGACCGAGGGACCGGCAGACGTCGAGGCGTGGCAGAGCGCATCGCGGCTCGGTACCTCCCACGTGCTGGCGCTGCCCGCGGAGGAGGCCGAACTCATGCGGGTGCTGTCCGCGGCCGCACGAGTCCCCGTCGGCGGCGGTGTCGTCGTGACGGTGGTCGGAGGTTGCGGCGGCGCCGGTGCGTCCGTGTTCGCCGCGGCATCGGCCGTCGTCGCGTCCCGGTCCGGACGCACCGTGTTGATGGACGGAGACGCCGCGGGTGGTGGGATGGACCTCGTCACGGGACTCGACGGCACCCCGGGCCTGCGCTGGCCCGAACTGGTGATCGACGGCGGAACGGTCACGGCGGACGCGCTGCATCACGCGCTGCCCGGGCGCGGCGATCTCGCGGTGCTCTCGACCCGCCGCGAGCAGACGAACACGATCACGGCAGCTGCCTGGCGCGCCGTCGTCGATGCCGGTGTGACAGCGGGTGAGGTCGTCGTGTGCGACGTGCCGCGCGCCGGCCCGATACACGAGATGTCCGTGGAAGCAGCGGATCTGGTGGTCGTCATGGTTCCTGCGACGGTGCGATCGGCGGCGGCAGCACAGTGTCTCGCGCGGTCGATCACCTCCGCGTCGGCCAACGTGGGCGTGGTGGTGCGTGGTCCCGCGCCGTCCGGACTGTCGGCTGCGGAGGTGGCCGACGTCGTGGGACTTCCACTGCTGGCCTCCGTGCGTCCCGAGCGTCGACTCGCCGCGATGCTCGACGGGCGCGGACTGGTTCTCGGCCGTCGATCACCCTTGGCGAGGGCTGCCGGCGACGTTCTGGCACTGCTCCCCTCGGCGTCCACGGCATGACGGGGTGGGTGTCGACGGACCTGCTCGATCGCGTCCGGGTGCGCCTCGTCGACGCCGACCGGGATCCGACGCCCGCCCTCATCGCGGAGGCGCTCCGGGCCGAGGCGGGCGGCGTGCTCGGTGACGCGGATCTGCTGCGCGCGCTGCACCTTCTGGACACCGAGTTCCGCGGTGCCGGCGTGCTCGACGCCGTCCTGCGCGAGCCGGGTGTGACCGACGTGTTGGTCACCGGCCCCGACGACGTGTGGGTGGATCGAGGGCAGGGGCTGCGGCGAGCCGGCGTCGGGTTCGGGGACGAGGCCGCGGTGCGCCGCCTCGCGCAACGGTTGGCGTTGTCGGCGGGGCGCCGGCTCGACGACGCGCAGCCGTGGGTGGACGGCCGTCTGCCCGGCATCGATCCCGGGTCGTTCGGAGTGCGCCTGCACGCCGTTCTCGCGCCGGTGGCGCAGGGTGGGACGTGCCTGTCGCTCCGGGTGCTCCGTCCCGCCACGCAGGGGCTCGCAGCTCTCGCCGCGACCGGGGCGTTCGCCGACGGTGCCGAGAATCTGTTGCGCCGCATCGTGTCCGGGCGACTGGCCTTCCTCGTGGTCGGTGGCACAGGAACCGGCAAGACGACATTGCTGGCGGCACTCCTCGGCGAGGTGGACGCGGCCGAGCGCATCATCTGTGTCGAGGACGCCGCCGAACTGGCGCCCTCGCACCCCCACGTGGTGCGGCTCGTCGCCCGGCCCGCGAACGTGGAGGGAGTGGGCCAGGTGGGTGTGCGCGATCTGGTGCGTCAGGCCCTGCGCATGCGTCCCGATCGCATCGTGGTGGGCGAGGTCCGCGGCGCCGAGGTCGTGGACCTGCTCACCGCCCTCAACACCGGACACGACGGCGGCGCGGGCACCGTGCACGCCAACTCGCCCGACGAGGTACCCGCACGACTCGAAGCGCTGGCGGCCCTCGGTGGCATGGACCGGGCGGCGTTGCACAGCCAGTTCGCCGCCGCGGTGCAGGTGGTGTTGCACACCGCCCGCACGCCGAGCGGGCAGCGCGTGCTGTCATCCATCGGCGTGCTCGAACGGGACGATCGCGGGCTGTGCACCGTGGTCGACGCGTGGTCGCGGACGCGAGCACGAGGTCCCGGATTCGACGCGCTCGCCGCGATCCTGCGCCGACGGGAGGGGGCGGCGTGATGCTCACGGGGATCTGTCTCGCAGCTGCCGTGCTGGCGTTGCCTTCTGTGGACGCGCGCCGCCGCCTCGGACCGGTGCGCCGCCGCTCGATCGGGTCCGTACGAGTGCCGGCGCCTGCCTGGATCCCCGTGGCGGCAAGTGCAGCTGCGCTGGCCCTCGGCGCCGCGGTGGGTGCCGCCGTGGCCGTCGTGCTGGGAACCGTCGCCCTGCGGCGCACCCGAGGCGCCGTGCGGGCGGACCTGCGGAGCGCGGGAGACACCCTGGCGGCGGCGCTCGAGACGGTGGTGGCCGAGCTCCGCGTGGGAGCCCACCCGGCCACGGCCTGCCGCACCGCTGCGCGCGAGCACCCCGGACCGGTCGGCACCGTCTTCGCGGCGGCCGCGGCTCGTGCGGAACTGGGCGGCACGATGTCGGATGCCGTGCGTGCCGGCGGACACGGGCCGGCGTGGGACCGGGTGGGTGCCGTGTGGCGCGTGGCCGAGGTGCACGGGCTCGGCCTCGCGGCACTGCTCGACGCGGTCCGCTCCGATCTACGCGATCGCAGCCGCTCGGCCCGGCGCATCGAGGCATCCATGGCCGGACCGCGCGCCACGGCGATGGTCCTCGCCGCGCTGCCCGCCGTCGGCGTCCTGCTCGGCCAGGCCATGGGCGCAGCGCCACTCGCGGTCCTCACCGGGGGCGGCACCGGCGGCATCATGCTGGTCGTCGGAGTGGGCCTCGCCTGCGCGGGGCTGCTCTGGACCGACGCCATCGTCGCCGAGGTGGCACCGTGACGGTCACTCTCGTCCTCCTCGCCGCAGCGATGCTCGCGCTCCCGCCGGCCGTCGGTGTGCGCGCCCGGCTCCGGGTGCCGGGGTCGAACGGTTCCGCATCGGTGGGGGTGGCGCCGACCGATCATCACGCCACCGCGGGCGCGCTGGACCTGCTGTCCGCCTGTCTCCGTGGGGGACTCGACATCGGCAGCGCATCCTCGGCGGTGTCCTCCGTCGCGCCGGAACCCATGGCGTCGGCGCTGCGCCGCGCGGCCCAGCTACTCACCCTCGGAGCAGAACCCGATGCGGCATGGTCGGCACTGGCGGCGCATCCCGACACCGAGTCGGTGGCACGCGTCATCCTCCGGTCGGCGCGGTCGGGAACCTCGATGGCCGACGCGACCGCCGAGGCGGCAGCCGATCTGCGCGTGCGGGCCGACGATGCCGCCGCTGCGGCCGGCGAACGTGCCGGAGTCATGGTCAGCGGACCGCTGGGGCTGTGCTTCCTGCCCGCGTTCGTCTGCCTCGGCATCGTGCCCGTGGTGATCGGGCTGGCCGGATCCGTCCTGAACGGCGGGGTGATGTGACCCCCGCCCGAGAACGCCGAGGGGGAGCGTCTTCCTCGGAACACGAAGGGGGAGAACATGAACAGGGTGTCGAACGAGGTGGGCGCGCGGATACTGATGGTGATGCGGGAGGACGACGGGATGTCGACGGCCGAGTACGCCATCGGCACCATCGCGGCGGCGGCATTCGGTGCGGTGCTCTACACCGTGGTGACGGGCGACAGCATCGTGACCGCGCTGACGTCCATCATCGACAAGGCGCTGCAGACGCAGGTCTGACGGGGGACTCGGGTCTCACGGGCGACAGCGGGGCGGTGACGGTCGAGGCGGCGCTGGCGATCTCGTCGATCGTCGCCGTCCTGGTGTTGTGCCTCGGTGCGCTGGTCACCGTCACCGAGCACATCCGGTGCATCGACGCGGCGCGGGAGGGTGCCCGGCTCTCGGCGCTCGGAGACGAGAGCGCGGTGACGTCGGCGACGGTGGTGGCGCCGCTCGGTGCGCGGGTGACGGTGTCGCGCGTCGGCGATCTGGTGACGGTGCGGGTGGAGGCGTCGTCGCCGCTGCCCGGGTTGACGGTGTCGGCGAGTGCGGTGGCGACGGCGGAGCCGACGGGTGGATGACCGCGGCTCGGCGACCGTGGTGGGGGCGTTCGTCACCGCGGCACTGGTGGTGGCGACCGCGGCGGTGGTCTCGGTGGGTGCCGCCGTCTCGGCCCGTCATCAGGCCCAGTCGGCGGCGGATCTCGCTGCGCTGGCGGGTGCTGCGGCACTGACGTCGGGGTCCGAGGCGGGGTGCGCGGCGGCGACGGCGTCGGCTGACCGGATGGATGCGGTGCTGGACGGATGCGCGGTGGAGGAGTGGGACGTGCAGGTCCGGGTGCGGGTGCGGATCGCGCTGCTGCGCTTCGGAGAGAGGGATGCGGTGGCCTCCGCGCGGGCGGGGCCGGTGAAGGAGTGATCGTGGACCAGCACCTCGGTATGTCGGTCAGCGCGACTCGGCGAGCCTGCGTACTTCCGGTGCGACGGGGCGGCCGGTCTTCGCGCTGGCGGCCACGGCGGCTCGTGCAGCTGCCCGCCTCACAGAGACACTGCGAATCGGAGGTTGCGGCTTCTCGTCACGTGCTTCTGTCGTCACCGTGAACGTCCTCCCCGTTGTCGCGTACTCCCGCTGCGCCCTGCTCTGCGATGACTTGGACCAGGTCCGAGTCGCTACGTGTGACCAGTTTAGATCCGACGAGCGTTTCGAGCACCCTCCAGCCCAACTCAGCTTCCACGTCGGAGTCGCTGAAGGTTCGCTCGAATGCCCACGTCGTTCGACGCCACCACTCGGAACGACGATCTGCCGAGTTCTTCTGCTGCCACGTGACGATCACACCGATCGTGGCGATCAGCCCGATGACGAGCGTGACCCATGCCTGTGCCGGCACCGATGCCACCCCCCGTCGCTACCGAACGTCTCCGAAGTTCCTCCAGGGGCCGAACAGTAAATCAGCAGTCCGACACTCTTCCGCCGCAACTGGGGTCTCGGTGATCGTGGACTATCGACCCCGGATTCCGGGGGCTGGATTCCACGATCGCGCCAGCAACAGCACACCCATGCCGATGGTCCACACGTTCAGGGTGTCGAGGGCGAGCCGCTCGGTGACACCCGACCCCAGTCCCCATTTCCCGGGGCTGAGGAAGGCGATGCCGCCCACCACGGCGAGGGCGCTGCAGGCGTAGGTGAATCGCGAGGCGACTCGACCGACGGATCGTGCGACACACAGCATCCCGGCGAGCTGCAGGCCGAAGTGCACCTGCGCCGCGACGGTGTGGGGGACCGGTGCGACGTCCATCGGGAGGAATCCGACCGCGCACGTCGCGAGACCGGAGAGAGCCACGAGGATCCAGCCCGTCCGGGCGATGCCGGCGGAGGGGCGGACCAGGAGCGCCGCGCCCGCTGCGGTGGCGCCGCCCACGGCGACGAACGTCGCGTTCATGACGACGTGATCGGGTGAGCAGTAGTCGGTGCACGTCGCCGCACCGAGGGCGCTGATGACGTCGTCACGCCAGCTGTACGGGGTGGTCCAGGAGCACGAGACGATCACCTGCATCGGCCAGTAGAGGACTGTGGCGATCCACAAGGAGGCGACGCTCCGACGCAGGGTCATGACACGACGGTAGACACCGACGTCGTGACCGGCGCATCATGAGGTGAGTCACACGTGTGACGTGCGGTAACGCGCAAGGGGGTTACCGCAGGCCGAGCAACGGGGGAATCGGAATGTCGAGAGTGGCGGACGTCAGGGACGAGGCACGATCGCGGCTGCGGTGGTTCGCGGTGCACGGAGTGGTGCGCTTCTTCGCCAAACGCGGCATCAAGATCGGCGACCCGCAGGCCAAGCTCATCGCAGATCCGGTGACCCGCGCGAACCCCGGTGTCGTCTACCAGGAGATTCGCGACCGGGGAAGGATCGTCAAGGGTCGCGTCGCCTACCTCACCGTCGACCACGGGCTGATCTTCGACCTGCTGCGCTCGGACGACTACCGCACCGTCGTCGTGGGCGGCAATCTTCCGAAGCCGCTGCGGGCGATCGAGCGTCGCACCCGCACTGCCGCACTGCACCCGCTGGCGCCGCCGTCACTGCTGTCGGTGGAGCCGCCCTCGCACACCCGCTATCGCAAGCTGGTGTCGTCGGTGTTCACCGCTCGCGCCGTCAACGCGATGCGCGACAACGTGCAGCAGGTGGCCGACACGCTTCTCGACGAACTCGTCGCCGCGGGCGGCGGAACGGTCGACATCGTGTCGTCGTACTGCGCCAAGCTCCCGGTCGCCGTCATCGGCGACATCCTCGGCGTGCCGGAGGAGGACCGCGACAAGGTGCTCGAGTTCGGTGAACTCGCGGCGCCCAGTCTCGACGTCGGGCTGACGTGGTCGCAGTTCCGTGAGGTCGAGCAGGGTCTGGAGGGCTTCGACGACTGGCTCGCCACCCACATCGCGGGACTGCGCGACAACCCGGGCGACGATCTGATGAGTCAGCTCATCGCGGCGTCCGAGGACGGGGTGTACCTGAACGATCGGGAACTCCGCGCCACGGCCGGTTTGGTGCTGGCCGCGGGATTCGAGACGACCGTCAATCTGCTCGGCAGTGGCATCAATCTGCTGATGAACAATCCCGACCAGCTCGCACGCCTCCAGGACGATCCGTCACTGTGGGGAACGGCGGTGGACGAGATGCTGAGGCTCGAGTCGCCGGTACAGATGACGGCCCGCGTCGCGAAGGGTTCCGTCACCCTCGAGGGCATGGACCTCGAGGCCGGAGATCTGGTGGTGTGTGTCCTCGCGGCAGGTAATCGGGATCCGCAGGTCTTCGACGACGCCGACACCTTCGACGTCGGTCGGTCCAACGCCAACAAGCACCTGTCGTTCTCGGGTGGGCGCCACTACTGCCTCGGCGCCGCACTCGCGCGCGCCGAGAGCGAGGTGGGACTGCGCACGCTGTTCGACCGCTTCCCGCATCTGTCGTCCGCCGGCACCGGCGTGAAGCGGGACACCCGTGTGCTGCACGGGTTCCGGACGCTACCGGTGGCGCTCGGCGAACCGGCCACCGTGTCGGCCTAACGCTCCAGACAGGCGAGGACGGCGTCGAGCACGCGCACGGCGCCGTCCTTGTCCAACGGGTCGTTTCCGTTGCCGCACTTGGGTGACTGCACGCAGGACGGGCATCCCGAGACACACTCGCACGACGCGATGGCCTCGCGGGTCGCGGAGAGCCAGGTGCCGATGACGGCGTGGCCGCGGTCGGCGAATCCCGCGCCGCCGTCGTACCCGTCGTAGACGAAGACCGTCGGCAGGCCGGTGTCGGCGTGCAGCGCCGTCGACACTCCGCCGATGTCCCATCGGTCGCACGTCGCGACCAGCGGCAGCAGACCGATGGCCGCGTGTTCCGCCGCGTGAAGCGACCCGGGAACCCGTTCGGCGGTCACTCCCGCGGCCTCGAGCAATTCGGGCGTGATCGTGTACATGACTGCGCGCGTGTGTAGTTCCTGCATCGGCATGTCGAGTTCGACGGAATCGAGGATCTCGCCGGACGGCAGTCGGCGGAGGTACCCGACCACCTGGTGGCTCACCTGGACCTGTACCAGCGCGACGTCGATCTCGCCGTACGACTGCTGTTCGTGCACGTCCTCGATGACGATGTCGGTGACCTCGCGCGCGGACGTGGTCCACTCCGGTTCCTCGGGATGAACCACCGCGAGCCCGTCCTCGAAGTCCAGTGTGTCGACGACGAACGACTCGCCCTGGTGGATGTGAACAGCGCCGGGATGGGTCGTCGAGGGCGCGCGGCCGGCATCGACGGTGCCCAGCATGCGTCCGGTGGAGCCGTCGACGATCGCGATCTGCGAACCGATACCGCCCCGGATGTCCACTGCCGCATGGGGCGTCGCGTCCGCGGTGATATACCACCCGTGCGGCCGCCGGCGGAGCAGGCCCCGGTCCGCGAGAGACTGGGCGACGTCCTGAGCGCCGAGCTCGATGACTTCGTCGTCGGTCAACGGGAGTTCCATCGCGGCGCAGAGCAGCTGTGGCCCCAGGACGTACGGGTTGGTGGGATCGGTGACCGTCGCCTCGATGGGCTTGTCCAGCAACGCGGCCGGATGGTGCACGAGGTACGTGTCGAGCGGGTCGTCCCGGCCCACCAGAATCACCAGTGACCCCTGGCCGCGGCGACCGGAGCGACCGGCCTGCTGCCAGAACGACGCGACCGTTCCCGGGAAGCCGGCGACGACGACGGCGTCGAGACCCGCGATGTCGACGCCGAGTTCGAGTGCGTTGGTGGTGGCCACGCCGAGCAGGGTGCCGTCGGAGAGCGACCGCTCGAGTTCGCGGCGATCGTCGGCGAGGTATCCGGCCCGGTAGGCCGCGATGCGCTGCGGCAGATCGGGATCGACGTCGGCGAGCAGCCGCGCGGTGCCCAGTGCCGTCAGCTCCGCGCCGCGTCGGGAACGGACGAACGTCAGTGTCCGGGCGCCCTCCACGACGAGGTCGGCCATGATGCGCGCGGCCTCGGAACCGGCGGCGCGCCGGATCGGTGCCCCGTTCTCGCCCGTGACGTCCAGAAGCGGTGGCTCCCACAGGGCGACGGTCCGGGGACCGTGGGGAGAACCGTCCTCGGTGATCTCCTCGCACGGTGCACCGACCAGGCGACTGGCCGCGGCCCCGGGATTCGACGCGGTGGCGCTGGCGAGAACGAAGACGGGCGAGGCGCCGTAGCGCGCGGCGATGCGCCGGAGTCGTCGCAGGATGAGGGCGACGTTGGAGCCGAACACCCCGCGATACGAATGACATTCGTCGACGACGACGTATGCCAGGTTGCGGAAGAAGTGCGCCCACCGCTGGTGGCCCTTGAGCAGCGAGATGTGCAGCATGTCGGGGTTGGTGAAGATCCACCGTGAGTTCGCCCGGGCCCACTGGCGCACCTCGAGGGGCGTGTCGCCGTCGTACGCACTCGGCGCGATGTCCGGGAAGCCTCGCGCGGCGAGCGAGTCCGTCATGTCCACCGCGGCCCGAAGCTGGTCTGCCCCCAGCGCCTTGGTGGGCGCGAGGTACAGCGCGGTGGCGCGCGGGTCGGTCGACAGACGGGACAGTACGGGCATCCGGTAGGCGAGCGACTTCCCCGACGCCGTGCCCGTCGAGACCACCACGTTGCGGCCCGACCACGCGAGCGACGCGGCCTCCGCCTGGTGGGTCCACGGCTGCGGGATCCCGCAGTCCTGGAAGACCTCGACGACCGCGGGCTCGAGCCACTGCGGCCATGCGGCGTACCGGGACTCACGTCCCGGCAGCTCCGCCGCGTGGGTCAGCGGAGACTCTCCCGGCGGCGTTCCCGCCAGCGCTCGTCCGAGCAGCATTCCGCCGAACGAGGAGGCCGGTGCGTCGGTCGTCGTGCTCACTGTCTCTCACTCCCTCGGTGCTCGTGTCGATCGTAGAAGAACGGGCCGACAGGGCCCGCGAGGATATTTACGAAGTTGTTGTCTCGTCGACTGTCGCGCCGCCGTCCGACGTGGTTCACTGTTCTCGGTCGCAGCTTCTGTGTTCGTTTTCACGCTCGCAGGATCTAATGTTGCGAGCGCGGTGCGTGAAGCTCTGCCCACGGGGTGACTCTTGGGGGGGATCATCACAGCGGTCGGAACCGGCCCGATGGACTGTAAGTGCCGTTCATCGCATCCGGTGTTCAAGAAAAGGATAGACAAGCATGGCACAGGGAACTGTGAAGTGGTTCAACGCCGAAAAGGGCTTCGGCTTCATCGCACCCGAGGACGGCTCCGCTGACGTCTTCGTCCACTACTCCGAGATCCAGGGCAGCGGCTTCCGCACCCTCGAGGAGAACCAGCGCGTGGAGTTCGAGGTCGGACAGGGCACCAAGGGCCCCCAGGCCACGGGCGTCCGCGCCGTCTGATCTCGATCGGACATTCTCTACCGACACGTCCCCCGTCACCTTCCGAGGTGGCGGGGGACGTCTCGTTTCCGTGACACTGCGTCGCGGACGCCACGCCGGCGGGGCATTCGTGGCTTACTGTCGCGATCGTGAGCCAGTTGTCCTTCTTCTCCGCCGAGTCGACGCCGCCCGATGCGGCCGACCTCGCCGGGTTGCTGGCTGCGCAGGGTCAGCCCGTGATCGTGTCCGGGCGCACGCGCATCTCCGTCGTCGTCGATGCCGCATGGCGCGCCCACGCGGTGGCCGACCTCATCGAGTCGTGCGGTGTCGACGCCGAGATCACGACGACCGAGGAAGGACGGCCACTGGTGCGGACCGAGCCGGTGCCGGAACTGGCGTCGCTCGCCGCGGAGTGGATCCGGGGAGCGGTGAAGGCGGTGCCCGCGGGTTGGGTGCCGGGACCGCGCGCTCTGCGGGCCTGGGTGGTCGCGGCGGGACGGCAGGAGGCCGGCGGCGCTCGGTTCGTCCTCGGACTCGACCCCCACGCACCCGACACGCACCCGGTGCTCGCCCAGTCGCTGATGCGCGCCGGTGTGGCGCCGACTCTCGTGGGAACCCACGGAGGGTCGCCGGCGCTCCGGATCACCGGTCGCCGACGGGTGACGAGGCTCATCGAGAACATCGGAGAGCCGCCACCGGGCGCTCTCGCCGCGGGCGGGTGGCCCGTCCTCGTATAGAGGAACAGGGGGCTCGGACAGAGGTCACCGACGGTCGATGGGCCGCGGTGTCACATACGAGTTGCACGTGTGTGTCACTCTGTAGTGTGTCGGCTTCGAACGGTTCGGGGTATCGACGCAGGTGAACGGGTTCCCTCTCGTGGGGGCCAGGAAGGTTCGGCAGCAGGTGGCAGCAGGAGACAGCACGGGGAACTCGTCGTCCGGCGCGTCCGGGCTTCGGCGTCTCGTGATCGTCGAGTCACCCACCAAGGCCAAGAAGATCGCGCCCTACCTGGGCAAGAACTACGTGGTCGAGGCCTCGGTCGGGCACATCCGAGATCTCCCGCGTGGTGCCGCAGACGTTCCGGCCAAGTACAAGGGCGAGTCCTGGGCTCGTCTCGGCGTCGACGTGGACCACGACTTCGAGGCCCTCTACGTCGTCAGCCCGGAGAAGAAGAGCAAGGTCGCCGAGCTCAAGAGCCTGCTCAAGGACGCCGACGAGCTCTATCTCGCCACCGACCCCGACCGCGAGGGCGAGGCCATCGCGTGGCATCTCCTCGAGACGCTCAAGCCGAAGATTCCGGTCCGGCGGATGGTCTTCCACGAGATCACCGAGCCGGCCATCCTCGCCGCCGCCGCTGACACCCGCGAACTGGACACCGACCTCGTCGATGCCCAGGAGACGCGCCGCATTCTCGACCGCCTGTACGGCTACGAGGTCTCGCCGGTGCTGTGGAAGAAGGTCATGCCGAAGCTGTCGGCGGGCCGCGTCCAGTCGGTGGCCACACGTGTCATCGTGCAGCGCGAACGTGAGCGCATGGCGTTCCGGTCGGCCGAGTACTGGGACATCTCTGCACAGCTCGACGCCGGCGCCGAGGCCACGCCGCGGGCGTTCGGTGCTCGCCTGGTCAACGTCGACGGCTCTCGTGTCGCATCGGGTCGCGACTTCGGTGCCGACGGCAAGCTGAAGTCGGAGGGCGTCACCGTTCTCGACGAGGCGCGCGCACGCCGGTTGTCCGAGGCGCTCGACGGTGTCGATCTGACCGTCGCGTCGGTCGAGTCCAAGCCGTACACACGTCGTCCCTACCCGCCGTTCATGACCTCGACCCTGCAGCAGGAGGCCGGGCGCAAGCTCCGCATGTCCTCCGAGCGCACCATGCGTATCGCGCAGCGGTTGTACGAGAACGGCTACATCACCTACATGCGTACCGACTCGACGAACCTGTCGGCGTCGGCGATCGATGCCGCACGTCGCCAGGCCACCGAGCTGTACGGCCCCGAGTACGTGCACGACACCCCGCGGCAGTACACCCGCAAGGTGAAGAACGCCCAGGAGGCGCACGAGGCCATCCGCCCCGCCGGTGACTCCTTCGCGACGCCGGGCCAGCTGCACAGTTCGCTGGACACCGACGAGTTCCGCCTCTACGAACTCATCTGGCAGCGCACCGTTGCATCCCAGATGGCGGATGCGCGCGGAACCACTCTCTCGCTGCGTATCTCGGGTACCGCGGGTACCGGTGAGGAATGCACCTTCGCCGCGTCGGGTCGGACGATCACGTTCGCCGGCTTCCTCAAGGCCTACGTCGAGAGCGTCGACGATCAGGCCGGCGGACAGTCCGACGACGCCGAGTCCCGGTTGCCGGTGCTCGAGCAGGGGCAGGCGGTCACGGCCACCGGTCTCGATCCCGACGGACACACCACCAACCCGCCCGCCCGCTTCACCGAGGCGTCGCTCATCAAGACGCTCGAGGAACTCGGAATCGGTCGCCCGTCGACGTACTCGTCGATCATCAAGACGATCCTCGACCGCGGATACGTCTACAAGCGCGGCAGCGCCCTGGTGCCGTCGTGGGTGGCGTTCTCCGTGATCGCGTTGCTGGAGGCGCACTTCGGCCGGTTGGTCGACTTCGACTTCACCGCAGGCATGGAGGACGACCTCGACGCCATCGCCGGTGGCCGCGAACGACGCGGAGACTGGTTGACCGCCTTCTACTTCGGCGGAGAGAACGGCACGGAGGGATCGGTCGCTCGGTCCGGTGGACTGAAGAAGATGGTCGGCCAGAACCTCGAGGACATCGACGCGCGCGTCATCAACTCGATCCACCTGTTCGACGACTCCGAGGGTCGCGACGTGCACGTCCGCGTCGGTCGCTACGGCCCGTACCTCGAACGGATGGTGCAGAACCCGGACGATCCCGACGGGGATCCGATCTCGCAGCGCGCGAACCTGCCCGACGACCTTCCGCCCGACGAGCTGACGCTCGAGTTCGCCGAGAAGCTGTTCGCGACACCGCAGGAGGGTCGCAAGCTCGGTGTCGACCCGCTGTCGGGTCACGAGATCGTCGCCAAGGAAGGACGATTCGGGCCGTACGTCACCGAGATCATCCCCGAGGAACCCGAGCCCACCCCGGACATCGTTCCGGTGGAACAGCATTCGTCCGACGGCGGTGGTGGCACCGCCGTGGCCACCAAGGCGGCGAAGAAGGCCCCCGCGAAGAAGGCTGCGAAGAAGTCGACCGCACCCAAGCCGCGGACGGGGTCGCTCCTGAAGTCGATGGACCTCGCGACGGTCACGCTCGACGACGCGCTGAAGCTGCTGTCCCTTCCCCGCGTCGTCGGTGAGGATCCGGAGAGCAAGGAAGAGATCACGGCGCAGAACGGGCGCTACGGTCCCTACCTCAAGAAGGGCACCGACTCCCGCTCCCTGGCCACCGAGGACCAGATCTTCACCGTCTCCCTCGAGGAGGCTCTGAAGATCTACTCCGAGCCCAAGCGTCGCGGACGGCAGGGCGCGGCCACACCGCCGCTGCGCGAACTCGGTGTGGACACGGTCAGCGGTCAGCCGATGGTGATCAAGGACGGCCGCTTCGGTCCGTACGTCACCGACGGTGAGGCCAACGCCAGCCTGCGCAAGGGCGACGAGGTGGGCACCATCACCGACGAGCGCGCCATGGAACTCCTCGCGGATCGTCGCGCTCGCGGGCCCGTGAAGAAGAAGGCCACCAAGAAGGCGCCGGCGAAGAAGGCTCCTGCCAAGAAGGCGGCAGCGAAGAAGACGCCGGCCAAGAAGGCTCCCGCGAAGAAGGCGGCCGCCAAGAAGACCGCTGCGAAGAAGACGCCGCCCGCCGAGTCCTGAGGACCGTGGTTGTCCGCGATTGCCCCTAGCGTTCTCCTCACACACGAGGAGAGGGGCACATCATGGCGGGGACGTACACATCCGTGGGGCCGTCGGTCGACGTCACGGGCGAGAAGCTCGATCTGGTCACCATCCTGGCCGATCAGCGCGGGATGCTCGCGATCACGGCGCGAGGGATCACCGATGAGCAGGCGCGTCGGCGTACGACCGTCAGTGAGTTCACGCTCGCCTCGCTGATCGCGCACGTCGCGTCGGTGATCCGCGGAAACGTGACCATGCTCGAGGTGCGCGACGAGAACTCGACCGTCGACTTCTCGGGATCGGGCGAGCCCGAGGTGCCCGAGTCGATCGAACAGGTGCTGGCCGAACTCGACTCCGCCGGCCGCGCGCTGGAGCAGTGCATCGCCGCCCTCGGCAGCCTCGACGATCTGATACCGCAGCCCACCGCACCGTGGGCGCCGGAGCGCATCTGGTGGACCGCGCGGCGCGTACTGCTGCACCTGTTGCGCGAGATCGCCCACCACAGCGGGCACGCCGACATCCTCCGCGAGGCTCTGGACGGGCAGTCGACGATGGGTGTGGTGGCGGGTGACATGGGGTTGGAGTTCTAGGCGCGATTGCCGTCCTGGACGCGCACCTCCCCGCAGTTCGCGACCGTCCCGTGCCTGCGCGTACTGCCGAGGGGAGCGCGTCCTTCTGCTGCTGTGAGCGCTGCCCGGAGACGATCGGCGAGAGCCGACGTCGCCAGGTCGTTCCACGTCCACCGTTCGATCCGCCACTCCAGTGAGCGCAACCGGTCCTCGCGCACTTTCTCGGCGATCACCACATCCGCTGCATCCCCGTACTCGCGGTACTTCGCGAGCCCGTCGAACTCGCCGATCACTCCGTCGAACAGGAAGTCCGGCCGTCCCACGAAGCGTCCGCGCTCGTCGAGGACGTCGCATTGGAGCGCAGGAGCGGGAAGGCCGTGCCGGTGCAGGTAGACCCGGCTCCGTGACTCACCCACGCTCTCGGCGCCACCGTCCATGAAGGCGATGGCCCGCCGCGCCTTGTCGATTCCGCGACGACCGTGCGCTCGGGCCAGCGTCGCAGCCAGATCGTCCGCCGATGTTCGGCGCAGAGCAGCATCGCCGGAGCAGACCGAGGACTCGAACGGCCGAGTACAGGCCAGGTCGACGACTGTTCTGGCGAGCGAGGTGACACGCATCCCGTCGACCGTCGTCACGTCGTCCGGGTGCAGTAGCGATGCGTGCACGACGCGCGACGAGCCGGCCCGACCACCACCGGATCGATTCGCCGTCAGGTGTGATCGACGATCGATGTCGGGCCACAGGTAGTTACCGTGGACCAGTGCTGCCGAGCCGTGGCTCACCACCAGATCGCTGTCGGAGGAGAGGGCGGCGGCGCGTAGCTCGAGCAGTCGGCGGGTGCGGTCGTCGGACAGGTCGGTCGTCGCCGGATCGACGTAGACGCCGCGGCGCACGGGAACGATCGAACCGGACCGGACAGCAGCGCGGACCTCACCGTCGGACACGCCGCGTCGTCGGAGATCGGCTCGGGGGATCAGAGACATGCATTGAAGGGTGCGCGATGCGGGCGTCGAGTCGTCGGCTGTGATGCACAGGCTGGGGATGGAGAATGTACGCGCACCTCTCGGCAGTTCGCGACGGTCCAGGGCCTGCGCGAACTGCTGCGAGATGCGCGGTCGAGCCGACCCCCGGAGCGGTACTCTCACTCTCGAACCACTGACCTACTTCGGGAGTACTGATGGCCGGCGGACTCGTAGCCCTGCTCGACGACGTGGCAGCGCTTGCCAGGCTGGCGGCGGCGTCGATCGACGACGTCGGTGCCGCGACCGGCAAGGCGACGGCCAAGGCCGCCGGTGTGGTCATCGACGACACCGCCGTGACGCCGCAGTACGTCCGCGGCCTCGCCGCCGAACGCGAGCTCCCCATCGTGCGGCGCATCGCCCTCGGGTCGCTCCGCAACAAGCTGCTCATCATCCTGCCGATCGCGCTGCTGCTGAGCCAGTTCCTGCCGTGGCTGCTGACGCCGATCCTCATGGTGGGCGGTGCCTACCTCAGTTACGAAGCGATGCACAAGATCTGGGGCGCCATCTCCGGACACGGCGTCCACGATCACGACGAGGACGGACCTCGCGACGAGGACACCGTCGTCGCCGGAGCTGTGCGCACCGATCTCATCCTGTCCGCCGAGATCATGGTCATCGCGCTCGACACCATCGCCGCCGAGGGTTTCTGGAGTCGGCTGATCATCCTGGCCGTCGTCGCCGTGGTGATCACCGTCCTCGTCTACGGCGTTGTCGGTCTCATCGTGAAGATGGACGACATCGGTCTCCGGTTGGCCGACACCTCGTCGGGCATCGCGCAGACCGTCGGGCGCGGCCTGGTCAACGGCATGCCCAAGGTCATGGCGGTGCTGTCCGTGGTGGGTACCGCGGCGATGCTGTGGGTCGGCGGCCACATCCTGCTCAACGGCATCGACGAACTGGGCTTCCACCCGATCTACGAGTTCGTCCACCACATGGAGGACGCGGTCCACGACGTCGCCGGTATCGGGGGTGTGCTGGCCTGGATCGTCAACACGCTGGCATCCGCGCTCATCGGTCTCGTCGTCGGCTCGATCGTCGTGGCCGTGATGACCGGGGTGTCCTCGTTGCTGGCCAAGCGTCGCGGTGGGGCTGTCGCACAGGAGCACTAAGCTCTCCTCCCATGGCGGGAGTGTTCGAACGGCTGGTCGGTCAGCACGAGGTGGTCGCCGAGCTGTCCGACGCGGCGGCGGCTGCGCGCGAGGGTGACATCGGTTCCCGTATGACGCATTCGTGGCTGTTCACCGGGCCTCCCGGGTCCGGCCGTTCCATCGCCGCTGTCTGCTTCGCGGCTGCGCTGCAGTGCACGGATCCGGACGTCATCGGGTGCGGCCACTGCCACGCCTGCACCACCACCATGCACGGCACCCACGGCGACGTGCGCCGCATCGTGCCGCAGGGCCTCAGCATCTCGGTCAAGGAGATGCGCGAGGTGGTGCAGATGGCAGCGCGTCGACCCATCACGGGGACGTGGCAGATCGTGGTCATCGAGGACGCGGACAGGCTGGGTGAGCGCGCCTACAACGCGCTCCTCAAGGCGGTCGAGGAGCCGCCGGCCCGCACTATCTTCCTGCTCTGCGCACCGTCCGTGGATCCGGAGGACATCGCCGTCACCATCCGCTCGCGCTGCCGGCACGTGGCTCTGGTGACGCCCAAGCCCGCAGACATCGCGCGCGTGCTGCAGGAGAACGACGGCCTGGACGAGAAGACCGCCGCGTGGGCAGCCTCGGTGAGCGGCGGACACGTGGGCCGGGCCCGCCGCCTGGCGACGGACCCCGAGGCACGCGAGCGACGGCAGCGGGCACTGGGCATCGCCAAGGCGGCGCTCCGCCCCGCCACCCAGTACGCGGTGGTCGAGGAACTGGTGAAGGCCGCCGAGTCCGACGCGGTGCAGATCAACGCCGACCGCGACGAGCGGGAGACCGACGAACTGCGGACGTCCCTCGGCGCCGGCGGCACCGGCAAGGGTGCAGCGGGCGCGCTGCGCGGATCCGCCGGCGTGCTCAAGGAACTGGAACAGCGGCAGAAGTCGAGGCGCACTCGTACCGGTCGTGACTCGCTGGACCGGGCGCTGATCGACCTCGCCGGGCTGTACCGCGACGCTCTCGCACAGTCGTACGGCGCCTCGTCGACCATGACGCACCCCGACATGGAGGACCAGGCCCGCGGCCTCGCCTCGGTGTCGACTCCCGAGTCGTTGCTGCAGTGCATCGAGGCGATCCTCCGGTGCCGCGAAGCCCTGGAGATGAACGTCAAGCCCAAGTTCGCGGTCGACGCCATGGTCGCCACACTGGGCGCGGCGGCCCGCTGACCCCCGTTTTGGGTTCGGGCGGGGGGACCGGTTAAACTTGCGATGGCTCCTCAGGGAGCCGCGCCGCCTTAGCTCAGTCGGTAGAGCATTTCACTCGTAATGAAAAGGTCAAGAGTTCGATTCTCTTAGGCGGCTCCACAACGTACCCTGACCAGCGGTTATGCGATTCGCATGACCGCTTTTTCAGTTCTGGGTGTGCCCGAATGAAGTGCCGCAGGTCCGTGGAGTACACGGCGGCACCGCTCTGACCAGCAAGTATTCGGAACCGACCTTTTCATCCAGACTGTAAAGGTCCCCGGTCCCGGTGGCTCTGACCAGGGCTTTCAGTCTCGATGACACGACGGTGACACGACCCGTAACGCGACCCGTTGGAGGTGCGGACGTGCGCGGACTCACCGTGGTCCGATGTGGCGGTGCACCGCTGCCGTGCCGGGCCGCATCCGTGCGACATTTCTCGAGGTGTTCGTCGTCGAGGACGCACCCACCTCGTTCTGCTTGTCGATGGAGGATTCCGCCAACGAGTGCGGCGCCCTGGTCGCCGCGTTGACCGCCGCCGTCACCGACGCCCTGGTGGACCGGGCCACCGCCACCCCCGCGCAGGGATCGCTGCCGGCAGGTCGGCTGCGGGTGCCGGCGACCTATGCCCTCGACGAGGCCGCCAATGTCGTCCGGTGGCGGCAGCTACCGAACCTGTACAGCCACTTCGGGTCCCGCGGCATCACCGTCACCACCATCCTTCAGTTCTGGTCCCAAGGGGAGGAGTGCTTCGGTCAGGGCGGGATGAAGGAACCGTGGGGCGCCTCGACGATTCGCGTCTACGGCGGCGGCGGCGGCTCCACCGACGACGGCCGGTTCCTCGGGAACACCTCCGCCGCCCTCGGTGATCACTGGGAGATGAGCCAGACCGTCTCTACCCACTCGACTGGTCGGTCGAGCTCGCAGCAACGTCAGTAGATCCGCACCCTGCCCGCCGACGCTCTCGAGGCGATGCCGGCGGGGCGGGCGGTCCTGCGCGCTGCGAAATGCACGCCGGCGCTGATCGAGACGATGCCCTGGTACACCGGGCCGTTCGCAGGCGCCGTCGCCGACGCCCGGGTCCGCGCCGGCCAGGACCCCGCCGTGCATCTCGGCGCCGACGACCCGGATCCGGCGGACGCGACGTCGCTGCTTCCGTCCCCGACGAAGCATCCGGTCGCAGCGCCCCGGTCGGGAGCAGTGACCGTCTCGTGAGCGACGAGTTCGATCTCGACGCCGACATGGACAGCCTCCTCTCCTGCAGCAGCAACGCTACAGATCAGGTGTCCGGGAAACCGGGTCAAGCTCCAACCTATCGGCTACGCCCGCAGTACCGGGTCGAAATGCTCGACGACGGGGAACGCGAAAGCTCCCCGGACATCGTGTCCGGGGAGCCATGCCAGCAGGATCTACTTCGCTGAGACGCGCACGAGCTTCTTGTTCACGAACTCGTCCATGCCCCACGGGCCCAGTTCGCGGCCGACGCCGGAGCGCTTGACTCCGCCGAACGGCAGACCTGGCAGCGTGGTGCCGTGTTCGTTGACGAACGCCATGCCCACTTCGAGCTGCTCGGCCACGTCGCGGGCCTTGTCGAGGTCAGCGCTCCACACCGAGCCGCTGAGACCGTATGCGGAGGAGTTCGCCAATTCGATTGCCTGCTGCGCGCTTTCGACCTTGTAGATCACGCCGGCCGGTCCGAACAGCTCTTCGCTGTAGGCGCGCATGTCCGGGGTGACGTCGGTCAGCAATGTCGGCTGTACGTAGGCACCCGGTCCGTCGATCTTTTTACCGCCGGTCAGCAGCGTTGCGCCCTTGGCGACGGCGTCGTCGATCTGCTCGATCAGCGTGTCGGCGGCGATCTGCGACGACAGGGGTCCGAGGGTGGTCTTCGCGTCCAGCGGGTCGCCGGTCTGCACGGCTTCGAACGACGCGACGAGCTTGGTGACGAAGTCGTCGTAGACCTCCTCGGCGACCAGGATGCGCTTGGCGGCATTGCAGGCCTGGCCTGCGTTGGACAGCCGCGCCCGGGTAGCGGATTCGACGGTGGCGTCCATGTCGTCGGAGTCGAGCAGGATGAATACGTCCGATCCGCCGAGTTCGAGGACGACCTTCTTGAGGTTGCGTCCGGCCGTCTCGGCGACGGAGGTTCCGGCCCTCTCACTACCGGTGAGCGAGACGCCCTGGACGCGGGAGTCGGCGATCATGTCGGCGATCTGGTCGTTGGTCGCGAAGATGTTGATGTACGCGTCCTGGGGGAGTCCGGCCTGCTGGAAGATCTCCTCCATCAGCAGTGCCGACTGCGGGCAATTGGGTGCATGCTTGAGCAGAATCGTGTTGCCCACCATCAGGTTCGGGCCGGCGAACCGGGCAACCTGGTAGTACGGGAAGTTCCACGGCATGACGCCGACGAGAGCGCCCACCGGCTTACGCTGCAGCACAGTGTCTTCCGCGCCGGGTACGTCGAGCTTCTCGTCCTCGAGAAGCGACGGGCCGTGGTCGGCGTAGTAGCGGTAGATGTTCGACGACAGTTCCACCTCGCCCTGGGATTCGGTGAGGGGCTTGCCCATTTCGAGCGAGATCGTGCGGGCCAGTTCGTCGGAGCGCTCGGTGTAGAGATCGGCGACCTTGTGCAGGATGTCGGCGCGATGCTTCGGTGAGGTCTTGCGCCATGTCTGGAAACCGGCGTGTGCATCGGCAAGTGCACGCTCGACGCCGGCACCGTCGAGAGTCTCGAATTCCTTCACAGTTGTGCCGTCGGCAGGATTGACAGTCTTGTAGGTCGTCATACCCCGCTCAACCGTCGGGAGGGTGTCATTGTTCCGATTCGGGAAAATCGGATGCTCCGACGGTGGTCAAGGATGGGGCGGGGCGAAGTTGCGAAACCTTGTGGGCGTCCTACTGGTCGGTAACTTGGAACCCAGCGCTCGGGAAGCCTCTCGATGCCACGACAGTGACACATGTCGGTACGAACGGCCATGAACCGTCGTGAACCGGATCGGACGGTTGTGCTGTTCAGGCGGTGTTTCGCAACCCCAGGCGAACCCGCCTGAACGTCTATCGTCGTTCTCGTAATGAAAAGGTCAAGAGTTCGATTCTCTTAGGCGGCTCCACCTCGATCCAGTACCTGACCAGCCACGATGCTGGTCAGGTACTTGTGTTTTGTGAGGTTCACGGGTGTCAGAAAGACACCGAGGGACACATCTCGCACATCGAGTTGGTCTGCGCGATCATCACCCCTCGGAGCGCAACACCGTCATGGGTCGCGAGTGGCCGGCGAAGATCGCCGACTGCACGTCGCAGCGTCGGTGGGCGGTGAACCGCCCGCACCCGCTCGGTCGCGGCGTGCGGCCGTGGCACCGGACCATGGCAGTCCTGCAGCCACGGCCCGCACCAATACGCTGTGTCGAACCGGTGACCCGCGCCTCTCTCAGTCGAAGATCCGGCGACGGACATTGGTGTCCGCGAGGTCCACGAGTTCGTCGGCCCGGCCGGACAAGATCGTCCGAATGCCGTACAGCGTGAAGCCTTTTGCCTGTTCCAGAGTGATCTTGGGAGGGATGGAGAGTTCCTGCGCCGCGGTGACGACGTCGATGACGGCGGGACCGTCGTACGCGAACGCGTCGGTCAGGGCCGCCTCGAGATCCTGGGGCTTCTCCACTCGTCGGCCGAACATCCCCAAAGCCTGCGCCACCGCGGCGAAGTCGGGGTTCTTCAGGTCGGTGCCGTAGTTGACGATGCCGGCAGCCTTCATCTCGAGTTCGACGAAGTTCAGCGATGAATTGTCGAAGATGATGACCTTGACCGGCAGACCGCTCTGCATCAACGTGATCAGTTCACCGAAGCCCATCGTCAATCCACCGTCGCCGGCGAAGGCCACCACCTGCCGTCCGGGCTGCGCGGTCTGCGCACCGATCGCCAACGGGAGAGCGCAGGCCATCGACCCGTGATTGAACGACCCGAGCAGCCGACGTTTGCCGTTCATCGTCAGGTACCGGGCGGCCCACACGACAGGCGACCCGACGTCGACGGTGAAGACGGCGTCGTCGTCGGCCAGCTCGTTTGCCATGCGCGCCAGATACTCCGGCCGAATGGGTGTGCGGTGCCGGTCGTCCACGGCGAACGAATCGAGATTCTTGCGTGTCTTGCGGTAGTGCTTGACCGATGCGTCCAGATGCTTGCTGTCCGTCTTCGCGTGGATACGGGGGAGCAGAGCGTCCACGGTATCGGCGACGGTACCCACCAAGCCGACGTCCAGGGTCGCCCTGCGGCCCAGGTTCTGGCCACGGATGTCCACCTGGATGATCTTCGCGTCATCGGGGTAGAAGTTGCGGTACGGAAAATCGGTGCCCAGCATGAGAAGAACGTCGGCATGGGAGATCGCGCGGTACCCGGAGGCGAAGCCGAGCAGACCCGTCATTCCCACGTCGTAGGGATTGTCGTACTCGACGTGCTCCTTGCCGCGCAGTGCGTGCACGACCGGAGCCTGCAGGGCGCCGGCGATCTCGAGCAGTTGCCGATGCGCACCCGCTACACCGGCGCCGGCCAGAATGGTGATGTTGTCGGACGAGTTGAGAATCGACGCGGCCTCGTCGAGCGAGGCATCGTCGGGACGCACGTGGGACGTCGTCGCGCGGATGGCCGGGGTGGCCTTTCTCTGTTCGGCATGCGCCAGCAGCACTTCGCCCGGAACGACGACCACCGCGACTCCGCGTTCCTCGATCGCCGCGCGCATCGCCATCGCGAACACGTGTTCCGCCATCTCCGGGTCGCTGACGAGCTCGCAGAAGACGCTGCACTCCTGAAAGAGGTTCTGCGGGTGAGTTTCCTGGAAGTACTGCGATCCGATCTCGCTGCGCGGGATGTGCGCCGCGATCGCGAGCACGGGTACCCGGCTGCGGTGCGCGTCGAAGAGCCCGTTGATCAGGTGGAGATTGCCGGGACCGCAACTGCCGGCGCACACCGCGAGTTCGCCCGTGATCGCGGCGTCACCAGCAGCGGCGAAGGCCGCAGTCTCCTCGTTGCGGACGTGCTGCCACGTCATGCCGTCGTTCCGGCGGATCGCGTCGGTGAAGCCGTTCAACGAATCGCCCGGAAGACCGTAGACGTGGGTCACGCCACTCTCGGTCAGGGTCTGCACGAAATGGTCTGCGACGGTCGCCATGGCGAACAGTATGCGCCGGATCAGCGCCCGAAGCGTGGTGGAACGGGTAACCGTCCAGCCTCGCGTTCTAGCCCGCGGCATCCGTCCGTGCTGGAGCCTGCCGCACCGAGAACAGGTTGCCGAACGGGTCGAGCAGCTGGCACAGACGTTCACCGGTGAAGACCGTCTTGGGTCCCCGGTGCGCAACCGCTCCGTGGGCTGTCCAGTCCGCGACGATCGCATCCACGTCGGTCACGGTCCAGTAGGCGGAGACTCCGGCCGGCCCCGACGAGTTGTAGTCGTCGTTCTCGTGCAGTGTTAGCCGCACCCCGTCGATGTCGAAGGCCACCAGTGCCCCGCCCCGCTGGATCGGTGTACGACCCAGCCGGGCGGAGTACCACTCGACTGCGGCCTCGAGATCGTCGACGAAGTAGAAGACGTTGCCGACCGGCCCGAGGACGAGGGGGGTGGTCATCGGGCGAGGAAGTCGAGGATGTCTGCGTCCAGTGCCTTCTGGTAGTCGCCGTAGATGCCGTGCGGTGCGCCCGGGTACACCTTGAGCGTGCCGTCCCGGACGAGGTCGATGGACTTCAGGGCCGCCGCCGCGATGGGGACGATCTGGTCGTCGTCACCCTGGGCGATGAAGATCGGGACCGTCAGCGCCTTCAGGTCCTCGGTGAAGTCGGTCTCGGAGAACGCCTTCACACAGTCGTAGGCGGCAGCAAGGTTGACGAGCATTCCCTGACGCCAGAAGTCGTCGATCGCGCCCTGCGAGACCGCGGCGCCGTCACGGTTCGCGCCGAAGAACGGCTGCGCGAGGTCCTGGTAGAACTGCGAGCGGTCGGTCAGCACGGCGTCGCGGATGTCGTTCAGTGCCTCGATCGGGGTGCCCTCCGGGTTGGACTCCGACTTCAGCATGATGGGCGGGACGGCGCCGGCAGTGATGACGCGGGCGACGCGGGATCCGCCGTGCTGGGCGGCGTAGCGGACGACTTCGCCGCCGCCGGTCGAGTGGCCGATCAACGTCAGTTCCTGCAGATCCAGAGCCTCGACGAGCTCGGCGAGGTCACGGGCGTAGGTGTCCATGTCGTTGCCGGTATAGGTCTTGGACGACCGGCCGTGTCCGCGGCGATCGTGGGCGATGGCCCGGTAGCCGGCGTCGGCAAGGAGTTTCAGCTCGACCTGCCAGGCATCCGACGACAGTGGCCATCCGTGGCTCAGCAGCACGGGCTTTCCGGTGCCCTGCTCGGTGTAGTAGATCTCGGTTCCGTCGGTGGTGGTGATGTAGGGCATGGCGACCTCCAGTTTTCGTGGGTTCCGATCAGTGGCTGACGACAACGTTCCTGCACGCCTGACCGGGGGTCGTCACGTCCGGCCGGGGTCTCGCACTACCGGTCGGCCGGTACGCCGAACAGGTGTTCCTCCTTCTCGGTCGCACCGGTCACCGTGTAGGACAGAGCCTCGGTCATCCGCTGGTGATCCGACTCGGTCCAGCGCTCACGGTGCTGCCGCTCGAGATCGCCCCATGACCGGGCGGTGAACTGCTCGACACGCAGAGACGGGTCCTCGCCGGCTCTGAACAGTCCCCAGGAGTACCCGCCGGTCCGGCGGCGGGCTTTCCCGACGGCCGCCATGGCGCGGTCGAAGTCGGTCGTCGAGTCGGGCCGCACCCGGTAGGTCACCGAGACGACCACCGGGCCGTCGTCGGGTTCGGGTTCGAACATCACCATGGGTGTCGGCCACGCCGTCGACACTCCGCGCGGCAGCGTGCCGGTGTCGGCGCGCAGAGGCAGGACCGTGACGCTGGCGGCGGTGACCACCAACAGCACCGCCGAGATCAGCAGCGCCGCGGCGAAACCGACGTGCGACGCGACCAGACCCCAGACGAACGAGCCCAGCGCCTGGGAGCCCATGAACACCAACAGGTAGATCGACATCCCCCGAGCTCTCACCCAGTGCGCGAGAGAGAGCTGAATCGCCGCGTTGAGAGTGGTCAGGGTGGCGATCCACGCGGCGCCCGACAGCAGCAGCAACGGGACGGCCGCGCCGGCGGGGAGGTAGGCCACGGCGACGACGCCGACGGCATAGGTCACCGCGGACAGTGCCAGCACGGCATTGCC
This sequence comes from Rhodococcus sp. BP-349, assembly GCF_019835845.1. NCBI lineage: Bacteria > Bacillati > Actinomycetota > Actinomycetes > Mycobacteriales > Nocardiaceae > Rhodococcus > Rhodococcus sp. BP-349. Next base: position 254,107 of record NZ_JABUDR010000001.1, read on the forward strand.
CGACATCCTCTGTCGCAACCGCGGGTAGAGCGCCACGCCGGACACGGCGCCGACACCGAGCATTCCCAGGACGAGCCCGTACCCCGACGCGCCGAAGTGCAGGTGGCGCGACGAGGCCAGGGGCAGCAGGGCCCACAGCGCCGATGCCGGGAACGCGAACAGGGCCGAGCGCAGCAGGATCCGGCGCACGATCGGTGCGGACTGCATGTAGTGCAGCCCGGTCAGCATGGACCTGCCGAGGCGCTCTCGGTCGACGGATCGATCGTCTGCGGGATGACGCCACCACACGAGCGCGCCGATGATGACGACGAACGTCAGGGCGTTGATGGCGAACACCGCGGCGGGTCCGGCCGCAGCCACGATCACGCCGCCGATGGCCGGGCCGACGGCGCGCGCACCGTTCACGGTCACGCCGCCCAGGGCGGATGCTGCCGGGATCTGTTCGGCCGGCACCAGTTCGGGTTGTATGGCCTGCCATGCGGGAGACGACAGCGCAGAGCCGCACCCCAGCAGGAACGTCATCGCCAGCAACATCACCGGGGTCAGCACGTCGGTGAAGGCGAGCACCGCGGTGGCCGTCGCGGCGATGGCGGTGTACGTGCTGATCGCGATCAACAACCTGCGCCGATCGAGCAGATCGGCGAGTCCGCCGGCGAGGAGGGCGAAGAACAAGGTGGGCAGCAGGCTGGCCGTCTGCACGAGGGCGACAACCGTCGCGCTGCTGTTCTGCTCCACCAGGAACCACTGTGATCCCACCGTCTGCATCCACAGGCCGATGTTCGACACCAGCTGAGCGATGAACAGCGTGCGATACACCCGGCCACGCAGCGGCGCCCACGCCGACGACGAGTGGGTGTCGGGGCCTGCGGCGAGGTCGGCGGTCATGGGTGGACCTTCCGGTCGGTCGATGCGTGCGCGGTGGCGACGATGCCGCCAGGAATATCACGATGACCGGCCGGTGTCGAGACGGCGAAAGCCCGGGTTGTCGCGACCGCCCGGATCGCTCAGATGCTCGGCCGACACCGGTGCGTCGCGCGGGGGTGGCTCGACGACCTTCATCGGAAGGAAGAAGTACCACCCGGATGTCAGCGCGTGGCGATTTCGCGACGGGTCGTCAGTGCGCTCGGTCATAGGTCGGAGATGTGGTCCGGTGACCAGAGTGCGTCCTGATACTGCTGGGACACATCGCTGTGTCCTCTGGCCAGTCGTTCCGTCACAGCCTGGGCCTGGAACTGGACCGCGTGGCGACGACTACCGAGATATTGGGTCATCCTCGGCGTCGAGACCGGCCCCTACGGGCGAGTTCGAAGTTCCCTACGGATCAGTGCACGTCGTGCCTTGCGATCCCTACTCATGGCCGACCGAGTGCGCTCCTTCGACGATCCAGCCACGACGCAGTGCCATGAATGGCCCACTCCAGGAGGGAGGCGGTACTGCCGAAATATTCCATAGCGATGTATCGATGTGGACGGTCTGCGCATCTTTCGTCGTTCTCGAGATGGGGGGTCGAGTATTCGATCACCCGGGTGGCGGCTCATGACCGACTCGACAGCGGTCATGCATCTCGCACAACTGTTGTCGTTGTCACGTGAGTCGCGACTACAGGCCGTGGGAGGAACGAACCACGGTCGAATTCGGTCGGAGCAGGCACCTCTGTCCGATGGCCCGCCGTACCACCTCAGACTCGCTCACCCGCGTCTTCCCCACGACTGCGACTCTCCCGTCGAGGAACGACTCTGCGGTACCTGCCAGGGATTTTCGTCACGAATCGGCGCTGGCAACCAATCTTGGAGAAAAGCCTGGAAAGCAACCGGCCGAAGAAACCTGGAGGTCGCAGCTGTTCCCACTGCAGTGTGCAGTGGATTCGTCGTGGACGGGTACGGCCCGCCATGTTGCTGAGCGGGCGTCACCGCGACACCGGTAGGCCAGTCATTAAGTAGCAGGCGACCGGTCTTGGCCTGTAGAGCGGGCAGCAGTGACGCGACGAGTTCCGCGTCGGACTCCTCTGCGTGCAAGGACGTCGTGAGCGACCCCTCGAGGTAAGTGGCGAGAGAATGCAATTGGTTCGATCCTTTGTATTCGACGATCACCGCGAAGGGCCCGAACGCCTCCGCCCTGATATTCTTGTGATGCTTCTCGAACTCGCGGAAGTCCACCTTCATCAGGCCCGGTTGCGGCACCCCGCCCACCGACTCGGATTCCACCAACACTTTGCCGTTGACGCTCTCGGACAATGCCCGGACGCGTTCGTCGAATCCGCTCGTGATCGAAGCTGTCAACAATGGTCCGGTCGCGACGGACCTAGCGGTGGCGACCAGGCGGTCTTCCAAGCCGTGGCCGGCGGGCATGAACACCAGGCCTGGTTTTGTGCAGAATTGCCCGTTGCCGAGGGTGTACGAGGCCACGAAGCCTTCGATGATCTGTTCTCCCCTAGTGTCCATAGCCGCCTGAGTCACGATCACAGGGTTGATGCTGCCGAGCTCGCCGTAGAACGGGATCGGACGCGTGCGATGGGCAGCGACGTCGGCCAGGAGCAGTCCGACGCGAACGGATCCGGTGAAGGTGCCCACGTCGACACGGTCATCGGCGAGTGCCTGCGTACCTGCCTCCTGCCCGTGTATGACTGCGAAAGTGCCGGAGGGCGCGTCAGTTTCGGCAAGAGCATCTGTCACGATACCGCCGGTGAGGTCCGACAACTGCGGATGCCCGGGGTGCGCCTTGACGATGACCGGGCATCCCGAGGCCAGCGCGGAGGCGGTGTCACCGCCAGCGACCGAGAAAGCGAATGGAAAATTGCTCGCGGCGAAATTGAGTAACACGCCGATCGGGGTATTCATTCGCCGAATGTCCGATCGGGGTCCTGATCCAAAATCAGGGTCTTCCACATCGATGCGGGCATCGTAGAGTCGACCGGACCGAGCTTCCTCGGCGAACATGCGCAACTGCATGGTCGTACGCCTGAGCTCTCCTCGTAGCCGCCCCTCGGGCAGATGCGTTTCGGCGAGACCGAGCGCGACGAGTTCATCCGCCGACGAGTCCAGTCGATCGGCGACCGTGGTCAACTGCGCGTATCGAGTGGACGGCTTCTGGCCCGCCAGTTCGGTCTTGGCCTCATGGGCCGCCTGCAGAATGGACTCGAGACCCGATGGTGAAGTGTTGTCTGTGGTGGACGGCATGGCTTCGTTCCTCTATCCGCGTCGGGTCGGTTGGCGTGAGTTGATCTTTCGGGCGGCGACGCGATGCGGTAGAGCAATGACGTCGATGGACCCGTTCGGTGAGGCAACGAGGATCTCCGACGCGACGCCAGTGAACATTCCGTTCTCGGCGACTCCTGGAATCAGGTTGAGGCTGGTGTCGAGGACTGCCTTGTCGGTGATTCTGCCGAGGTGGGCGTCGAGGATGAAATTGCCGTTATCAGTGACGACGGGCTCACCATGACGATGACGGCGATCTATCAGGAAGTTCGAGTAGCCCAAGTCCTGCAAGAGTGCGGCGACGGACCGCTGCGTCGCTTTCCATCCATGAGTAACCACCTCTATCGGCAGCGGAAAAGCGCCGAGCGTGTCGACAAGCTTCGTGTCGTCGGCGATGCACACCATTCTGGTCGACGCTTCGGCGACCATACGCTCCCACAGTAGGCAGGCACCACCGCCCTTTATCATGTCTCCGTCGTGGTCGACTTCGTCGGGTCCGTCCAACGTAACGTCGAGAGGCCGATCCAGTTCATTGATGTCAACCAGGGTGATGCCGACCGACAGGGCAAGATCACGCGTGGAGTTGGACGTGGGAACGCCGATGACCTCGAGCCCATCGGCGACTTTCTCGCCGAGCGCGCGTACGAACCATGCTGAAGTGGTGCCTGACCCGAGACCGAGGCGTGCGCCGTCGTGAGCGTAGCGCTCCACGGCGGCGCGCCCGACCGCATACTTCGCGGCGTCCTGCGGTGTTTCGGTGGTGTACATCGGATCTACCTCTCGGGTGTCGTGATGGGGAACAGGTCGTTGAACGAGGTGAGCACGAAGTCTGCGGACACGTCGGACTCTCCCCAGCTCATGTGCGCATACGGAATGCCAGCCCCGGTGGCCGTGGCTTCGTCTATCGCGGTGTCTCCCACGTAGAGAACACGGGAGCCACCGATGCCCATTGCCGCGATGGTCTCCAGCAGATGTGCTGGATGTGGCTTGGGAGCTGCCACGGTGTCGGATCCAATGACGGCATCGAAGCAATTACGCACGCCGAGAGTCTCGAGTACGGACTCGGCGATGGCGGTGCGCTTGTTGGTGCAGACGCCCAACCGCACCCCTCGCTCCTGTAGCGAAGTCAGTACGGTTCCTGCCGTGTCCAAGAGAACGGTCCGATCGGCAGGCCTGGCGAGGTAGTTGGTCGAGTATGCAGTGAGGATTTTTTCGAAGGTATTGCCCGAGACCGTTGTTCTCGACGCAGCGAGGCACTTTTCCACGAGCTTTCGAGGACCACCACCGAGAGCCGCCGCAACCTGCTCGACGGTGACGCGGCCGTGACCGTGTGAGTCGAGCGCGGCGTTCAATGCGGCAGCGATATCGGCGGAACCGTCGATGAGTGTCCCGTCCAAATCGAAGATGATCGAATCGAAGCCCGTCATACTGCTCTCGCTCTCTCTATGTCGTCGTAAACGTCGACGAAGTGGGCATGCAATCGTCGATGTCCGGAGAACACGGCCTCGTAGGTGTGATGCGCATGTGTATCGGGCCGATAGGTGGACAACACCTTCACATGATTGAATGCCTCGTCTGCTGACCCCCACGTACCGCAACCGATTCCGGCTATCACAGCCGCGCCGTAAGCACCGCCCTCTGCTCCTCCGGTCGTCGTCACCACAGATATGCCGAAGACATCTGCCATTGTCCGAAGCCAGAAGGGATGGCGCGTCGCGCCACCCGACGCGATGATGCGATCGCAGGAAATTCCCATCTCGCGAAAAGTCTCGACGATCTCGCGCATGTTGAGCAGTGCGCCCTCGATTACTGATCGGGCCATATGTGCCAGGCCGTGGCGGTTACCCAGACCGACCCATGCGGCGCTCGCAGACGGCGCATAATGCGGCGCACGTTCACCGGCAAGGAACGGGAGGAAGAGCAGCCCGTCCGACCCGATAGGGGCCGTACTTGCAAGTTCGACCAGCTCGCCCACCGACATCGAGTCCGCACCCGGCACCGTCCGCAGCGCCGAGCTGAGCCACTGCATACCGCCTGCAGCGGAGAGGGATACCCCCATCACATGCCAGCGGTCGGGGAGGTTGTAACACGACACCTGAACCGAGCCGGCCGTGTTGTCAGGGCAGAAGTCCGACGCGGCTGCGATTATTCCAGCGGTGCCGAGTGTGACGCCGATATCCCCCGGCCCGGTTATCGCCATTGATGCGGTCTGAATGACGGCATCGCCTCCGCCTCCGTAGACCTCGACGTCTGGCGAGATGTTCCAGGCGCGCGCCAGCTCCGGGCGCAGTGTGCCTGTGGGCGAACCGGACTCGACGACGCTGGGCAGTGCTCGCGCATCGAGGCCTACCGCATCGATCATTACCTGCGACCACTGCTTCTTTCGCACATCGAACAAGCCGGTTCCGGACGCGTCGGAGACATCTGTGACGAACTGCGCGTTCATCCGCCAGCGCAGGTAGTCCTTGGGATTGAGCACATGAGCGATCGAGGCGAAGGCGGTCGGCTCGTGGTCACGCACCCAGGCAATCTTCCCTGCTGTGAAGCCCGTGATCATGCGGTTGTCTATCGCGTCGATCACCGCCTGCGGTCCGCCGACGGCGCGGGTGATGAGTTCGCATTCCCGTTCACAGCGTTGGTCGTTCCATAGAATCGCACGGCGCACCACCGTGTGGTCGGCGGCGAGTGCGACCAGACCGTGCATCTGGGCACTCAGGCCGATGGCCACCACTTCTGATCCTGCCGCGGGCAGCGCCGCGATCACCTCACGGACGCACTCATCGGTTGCGCGCCACCATTGTTCTGGTTCCTGTTCGGACCACCCCGGGTGCGCACTGTGAAGCGGATAGTCCCTACTTGCCACGGCGACGACCGAGCCGGTCGTGTCAACAGCAACGACCTTGCACGACGAAGTGCCGAGGTCGATTCCGATCTGAAGCGAAGTGTTGTCCATGATCAGCTCCCGTACCGGATACGGAGATGCTTGTACTGCAGGTAGTTTTCGAGGCCTTCCTTGCCGTGCTCGGTCCCGAAACCACTACCCTTCCGCCCGCCGTAGGGTGCGTTCATGATGCCCGCGTCGACATTGTTGACTGCCACATTGCCAAAATCCAAGAGGCGACCCAGCTCATGGGTCTGTTCCAGGTCTCGTGTGAAGACATATGCCGCCAGACCCGAGTCGGTGCCGTTAGCCATCTCGACGGCTGTGTCGAGATCCGTATAGCGCATGACTCCGACGACAGGACCGAATGTCTCGTCCTGCATCAGCACCATGTCATCGGTGCACTCCGCCACGACAGTGGGTTGGTGGAAATGACCGGGGCCCAGATCAGGAAGCAGTGCGCCCCCGACCGTGACGCGCCCGCCTTTGTCCCGCGCATCGTCGATGTGCTTCACGACGACGTCCAATCCGGCGCGCGTCGCCATGGCTCCGACGTCGACCCCCTCGGTCATCCCGTTCCCGGTCACGAGCGTCTCGACCGCCGCCGTGAGACCGTCGACGAACTCGTCGTAAACAGAATCGTGCGCGTAGATGCGATTGACGGCGATACAGATCTGTCCTGCGTTGCGGAACCCGCGGCGGGCGGCGCCGGTCACCGCTGCGGCGACATCGGCCTTGTCGGTGACGATCATCGGACAGGTGCCGCCGAGTTCCATCGTCAGCGGTTTGGCCGTCGGAACGCTTCTGGCGATCGCGGCACCGGTGGACGTGGAGCCGGTGAACGCTACCTTGTCGACACCGCGGTGGGCGACGAGTGCCGATCCGGCGCGACCGTGCCCGAACACCAGATTTGCTACACCCGCTGGCAGGCCGACTGAACCGATGATGTCGAACAGCAAAGCTGGTGACAAGGAGGCGAATTGGGACGGCTTCACCACGATGGCGCAACCCGCCGCGACTGCGGCGCACAATTTCCAGCCGATCAGCTCCAGCGGATAGTTCCATGGCGTGATGGCACCGACCACTCCGACCGGCTCACGGTAGATCTGACTCGAATAGCCATCGGAGTCGTTGGGAACAATGTCCCCATACACGCGCGTAGCTTCCTCCGCGTAGAAGTGAAATGCGGCCGCCAGCTTCGTGACTTCGCTGGTGGCCTCGCTGATCGTCTTGCCCATCTCGGCTGTGACCGCCTCGGCCAGTTCGCGTTGGCGGGAGCTCACCCCGTCGCCGATCGCATGAAGGTAGCGGGCTCTCACCGCCGGATTGACGAAGCGCCACGTGCGGAACGCTCGACGAGCGGCGTGGACTGCGGCATCGACATCGCGCTCCGTCGATGCCGGTGCCCGGACCAGTGGTTCCCCCGTCGCGGGATCGACCGCGTCGAAGTAGTCGTCAGCGGTGCACCAGCCGCCGTCGATGTAGTTCTCGACGGTGCGAGTTCCGTTCATGATGTGCTCACCCCCGGTGAGGTAGTGCGGGTTCTTGAATTGTTGACGCAGCATCTCAATGGCTCTCGTCGGGCTGCGCGGCCGGCTTCCTCTGCAGCCAGGCGCTGCAACGCCTGTAATGACTGAAGTGAGTAGAACGCCGCATGCGGGGTCAAGATCGCGTGGGGATGCGACCGAAGACCATGATCACGGGGGAGGGGCTCGGGGTCGAACACGTCGAGTCCTACGCCCGCGAGCTGTCCTGCATTCAGGGCCGCGAGGACGTCGTTCTGGTCGAGAAGCGATCCGCGAGAGGTGTTGACAATGTAGGATCCGAACGGCATTTTCGCGATCTTCTGCGCATCGACGATCTTTTTGGTGTCGGGCGTGGCCGGCGCATGAAGCGACAGTACATTCGAGCGTCGAAACAGCTGTTCCAGATCAACGAGTTCCACCCCTGCGTCCTCAGCGCGTTTCGTGTCGGCGAAGGGGTCGTACGCGATGACCTCAAAGCCGAATGGAGCGAGCCTCGCGGCTACGGCCATCCCGATGCGCCCCGTCCCCAACAGGCCGACTGTGGTTGATGTCGAAGAGAGGATCGGAGCGAAGTGTGTCGCAGAGACCCAGTCGCCTGCGGTGACGACTCGATCGAATAGTGTCACTTTGCGCAGAAGCATGAGGGCGAGCGTCACCGCATGGTCGGCTACGGTGTCCCCACCGTAGTCCGGTACGTTGCACACCGATACACCGAGTCGATCGGCAGCATCGAGATCGACGTTGTCGTAACCGATTCCGTACCGTATGACTACGCCGCCGCGGTTCATCGCCTTCAGTACGCGCTCGTTCATCGGCGCAAAGTTGACCAGCACCACGTCCGCGCCCGTCACCGCCGACACGGCTTCGTCCTCGGTGCAAGCGTCGAACACTTCGAATTCTGCGTCGACGTCATCCGCGATGCGGCGTTCGGTGAGTACGTTCTCGAACGCATGGTCCGTCACCACTATGCGCACGTCAGGCCCCCACCCTTGTCACGAGGCCACGGCTGGTGAGATTGCCGATGAGGCTGCGGAGTCCGAACTCCCACCGCGCTGCTTGCTCCGACTCGTTGACGCGGTTCACGAGCATGCCCAACCGTGGACTCGAGATACGCACGACGTCCCGAACATGGTGGGTGAAACCCATCGACTTCCCATCGCGGTCCTGCGTTGGCGAGAACAGCGTTCCGGTGTACAACACGATCCCGTCCGGGTATTGGTGCGAGCTTCCAACCGTGTAGTCGGCCAGGGCTTCGATGTCCCGCGAGATCTCGCGCATGTAGCTCACGCCGTCGAGTGAGAAACCGTCGTCTTCCCCCAACACCTGCAGTCGAACCTCTGCGGATCGCACATCATCGAGTCCGAACTTCTCGTCCAGTAGACGGATGAACGGCCCGAGCGCGGCAGAAGCGTTATTGTCCTTCGCTTTAGGCAGCAGTAGGGCAGATCGTCCCTCGACATCGCGGAGATTCACGTCGTTCCCGAGCATTGCCCCGACGATCCGCCCGGTCGAGGTGATCGCCAGGGCGACCTCTGGTTCGGGGTTGTTCCAGGATGACACCGAGGCGACCCCGATCTCTTGGCCGCACCCCACCGCAGACAACACGGGCGCTTTGGTGAAGATCTCTGGATCGGGTCCGAGTCCCACTTCGAGATACTGCGACCACAGTCCGCGGCTGACCATACTTTCTTTGAGGGCGGCGGCCTCAGTGCTACCGGGGACGATCGAACCGAGCGTGGAGCCCACCAGCTGTTCGATGTCACCGCGTATCGAGTCAGCTTTCTGCGCGTCTCCGCCCGCACGCTCCTCGATCAGTCGCTCCATGAGCGATCTCGCGAAGGTGACCCCTGCAGCTTTGACCACTGACAAGTCCACGGGAGCGAGCAGGCGGGGTCCGTTCGTACTCTCGTTCAACGACTCCTCGAGCACCGTTTCCAATGACCACGATCTGGAACCTGATGCATCTCGCACCGCGGATACCGCGTTGTCGCACTCCAGGAGATCAGTCATGGTGGGGTAGGTGTGCGTGATGTCGACCAAGTCGGATCCGCGGAGGACGACGACGCATGGTCCTGACACCTGCGGGTCGAACAGGCGGCCGACAAGTGTCGCGTCGGCGACGTCCTCGGGTAGTACGTCTCTGATGTCGTCTGTGAGTTTCATTTGGATCTTTCGGATTGGACGGCACGGACGGTGGCCGTGCCGTCGATGAGTTGGGGCGCTCAGCGCAGGCTGTAGCCGCCGTCGACGAGCAGTTCGCTTCCACAGAAGTAGCCCGACTCGTCGCTGACGAGAAACGCTACGACCGACGCGATTTCGGACGGATCGGCCATTCGTCCTTGAGGGGTCGCGGCCAACCACTCGGCGAACTGGTGCTTCTTCTGTGCGAGCAACGGCGTCGAGACGTACCCGGGTGCAACCGAGTTGACGCGTACGCCGCGTGAGGCCCATTCGGAAGCAAGCGATTTGGTCAGTGCCGTCACAGCCGCCTTCGAGGCGTTGTAGGCGCATTGTTTCTGCGGCACGTTCACAACGTGATTCCCACTCATAGAGGAGATGTTCACGATGGTGCCCCGGCCCGCAGCCAGCATCGGTGCAGCGAAAGCCTGGTTGCAGAGGAACAGTCCGCGAAGATTGACGCCCATCACGGCGTCCCATTGATCGAGGGTCATGTTCTCTGCGGCAACGTCGTCCTCGACAACCCCTGCAGCGGCGACGAAAGCATCGACTCGTCCTTCGACGTCGAGAATGTCCGCAACGGCCGTGCGCACCGACGCTGGATCGGTGACATCGACCACGGAGGACCGTCCGAACTCGGAGTCTCTGCGGTCCAATGCCACGACGACTGCTCCATCGTCGACCAGTCGACTACAGATGGCGGCGCCGATACCGCCGGCCGCGCCGGTCACCGCGACGACTCTGCCTCTCACTCCACGCATTGCGGTTCCTTTCCTGAGTTCGGTCACTTGGCGGTTGTGGTCAGTTCGGCTTGAGAGTTGTCGGGTCTGCGGTTACCGCGAAGATTTTTTCGTCCGCGTAGTTTGAGGATTCCCAGTTTCGCGGCCAGAATTGCGCCGATCAGCACGACGCCGTTAAAGACTGGTTGGACCCAAGGCTGAGCACCGAGCATGAACAAACCAGTCGTACCGGCCGCGACGAGGATGACCGACACAAAGGTCCCCCACACGTTGTAATAACCACGTCGGATTGACGTTTCACCGAGAAAACACGCGGCGATCGCGGGAAGAAGGAATTCGGAACCGCTGGTCGGGGCGGCCGATCCGACTTGTGCGACCTGAATGCAGCCGCCCAAGGCGGCGAGCATCGATCCACATACGAAGGCCCCGACAGTCATCCTGTCCACCTTGATGCCAGTCAACCGAGCTGCGTCCTCACTTCCACCGATCGCATACAGCCGCCGGCCGATCGGGCGGAAGTAGAGGACATACCAGAGCACCAGGGCGACAGCGATGACGAAGAAGAACGGAAGCGGGACTCCGAACGGTCGCGACTGTCCCATGTCTTTGAACGACTGTGGAATTCCGTCATAGATGACCGCTCCCTTGGAGTACAGCAGTATGGCCCCGAACAGCACTGACTGCGTACCCAGCGTCACCACGAGGGAATTGAGCTTGACGTAGGCAACCAGAACCCCGTTGATTGACCCGACGACAACAGCAGAAAACAGCACCACAATGACGGCCAGCGGCCACGAGGTAATGGTTCCGTTGGACATGAGACCGGTCACGAGAATGCCGCCGAATCCGGCCATCGACGCAACGGACAGATCGAAGTGCCCCGCGATGAGCGGCAACAATAGTCCGAAAGCGATGAGAACGATGGACGAGTTGGCCTGCAGGATGGATCCGAAATTGGCGACCGTTGGGAACGTCTCGGGCCTGAGGATGGAGAAGAACGCCACGATGACTACCAGCGCGACGACGATACCGTAATTTCCAAGTATTTTCTTCAGGGTGACCACTGCCGTTGGCGTGGAGGGTGTGGCGCTCATGTCTGCTCCTGTATGCCCGGCGCCGCGCTGGCCGTTCCGGGGTTGTGGACGGCGTAGCTCGCCGCTGCGATCTTCTCGGTCGTGACGTCCTCGCCACGAAGCTCCGCGACGATTTGCCCCCGTCTCATCACCAGTACTCGGTCTGCGTAACGAGCAACGAGGTCGATGTCAGAATCCAGAAGCAGCAGGGACATCCCGGTCTCGGCCACACGTGCAAGAACTGTTGTCAAGATGGCGGTGCGCGCGCCGATGTCGACTCCGTAGGTGGGTTCGTCCAGGATGAGCACATCGAGGTCGAGCTGCAGCCACTTACCAAGAATTATTTTCTGCTGGTTTCCGCCGGACAACTCACCGAGAAGACGGTTCGGATCAGGGGGTCGGACATCCATGGCGGAGATTATCGACTCGGCGGTGCGACGTTCGCTCTTCGCCGATATACGACCGCTCGACAGGTGTTTCGACAAGTCGGCCAGGCTAATGTTGTCCGTCAAGGAGAAGGTCGGAATTGCTGCCTGCTTGCGATCCTGCGGCACGTATCCGATACCGCGTTCGATGCTTTGCTCGATCGTGACAGCACGCAGCAGTTCCCCGTTATGGCGAATCTCGCCGTCGGTCTTGGTCTGCGAGCCGAAGATAAGTCTCCCCAGTTCACTGCGCCCAGATCCGACGAGACCGGTGACCGCGAGGATCTCGCCCCGGTGTATGTCCATGTCCACGCCATGAACGAAAGTGCCGCCGACTCCTCGAAGCGAGATCTTCACGTGATCGTCGGTGGCAGCGATTCGCCCGTCGGTCGCGGATTCATCTGACATCGCGTCGCTTCCAGCGGTCTTGCCGGTGATGATGCGAGTCAAACGATCCTCGTCCGTGGCTCCGATAGCACCGTCGAAAACCACGCGTCCGTCTCGCAGAACCGAGAGAGTATCGGCCATCGCGAACACTTCGTCGAGACGATGGGAGACATAGATGAGTGCGATGCCCTGGTCTCGAAGCAGCCGGCACCTGTCGAGCAATTCGTCCACCTGTGCGTTGGGTAGTCGCGCCGTCGGCTCATCCAGAACCAGCACGCCGTGGCCGGGTTCCAGACCACGCATCGCTCGCGCCATCGCGACCAGAGTTTGTTGGACCGGTCCGAGAGACCCGACCACTGCGTTCGGGTCGACGTCGTGGACGCCTACCGACGCGAGGTCCATTCTGGCCGCCGAGCGTTGTCCCCTCCAATCGATGGTTCCGCCCCGACGCTCGTACCCCAGCGCAAGAGCGAGGTTGTCCGCCACCGACATAGTGTTTACAAGACCCAGGTCCTGATGCACGAACCGAACCCCAGCGGAGTGCACCGCGGACGGAGTGGCAGGCAGGGCGAGGTCGGCTCCGTGGAGCTCGATCCTGCCCTCGGTCGGTGCGTGGTATCCCGCCAGTATCTTGATAAGAGTCGACTTGCCAGAACCGTTGGCGCCGAGCAGAGCATGGATGGATCCACTGTTGAATTCGAGGTCGACACCGTCGAGCACTCGGTTGCTACCGAAATCCTTGGACAACCCGAGCACCCGAACACTGGGTACTGGCAATACGGGCGCCGATTCCTGCGTCATCATAAATTCCTTCGATGTGAGTGAACTCGAATCAGGCGATGCCCCAGAGTTGTTCGAACTTCGCACGGAAGTCGTAGTTGCCCTGCCAGCCTGAGATCTCCAGCTCCTCGGACTGATCCGCGGGCAATGCGTCCAGGGAGTCCTTGTCGAAGAGGGCCACTGGCAATGCGTCTGTGTAGTCGACTGCCGGTTGGTCGTTCGTCATGCGATTGATGTTGTCCATGGCAGCGAAGGCCAACCACTCACGCGGATCCGCAAAGCAGACCTTCTGGCTTCCGCCCGCTCGAATGATGTCCAGGTTCTCCGGGTTGCAGTCGTAACCGGCACCAGACACTCGGTCTGACAGACCTGCTCGGTCCAGACCGTTGGCCACACGGAACAAGCACGAATCGAAGCACGAGACCCAGTTGAGGCTCGAGTTGGCCTGCAAGGTCGCGACGGCCTGCGCAGCAGGTCCAGTGGTGGGGTCTTCGAAACTTGCCAGACTCCAGTCCTTGGTCTCGATGTTGCATCCGGGGCAGTTCTCTTCCTGCTCCAGGTAGTCCTGGCTTCCCTTGTACTGACCGTTCACGGTGATGTACAGGTCGGTGTTGCGCATCTGGAGCATGCCGAGATCTCCGCCGCTCTTCCACACTGAATACTGTGCGATCGCTTCCCCTGAGCGGAGCCAGTCGAAGGAGACGTCAGGGACAGTCTCGGGGGTGTTCTTCAGTGATCCCAGGGTGACGACTTTGACGCCGGCATCGAGCGCGCGCTGGAGCGCAGATTGGACTCGGGTGGTGTCCACGAACACGAGAATGACGGCGTCGGCGTTCTCGTCGACCGCTGTGTTCAGAGCATTGAGCTGAACATCTGGCTTTCCCTGTCCGTCCGAAATTTTCGGTACCCAGCCAAGTTTTACTGCCTCGTCCTCGATCGCGTTCGCCGCCCGACTGGAACCGGTGGATGCCATCTGTTCTGGGATAATCGTCAGCCGCACACCGGCTTTGGGAGCGGGACTACTTTCGGGACCGGTCCATTCGTTGTCTTGGACTCCTGCTTTCAGTAGTTCGGCTGCGCCGGCCTTCGCCTTTTCGACTGCGGCGGTACGAGCCGCCGGATCAACGTCCGAACGATCGGAACCACTACTGCAGGCGCCGATGAAGAGAATGGCGCTGAAGAGCGCTGCGAAGAGCAGCAACACACGGGTTTTCAACGGCTTGTTCGCCATTGCTGACTCCTTAGATGCGTGATATACGCATGTTGAAGGTGGTATGGGGTCGCTCGTGAGACGAATCGGCAGACACGTTGCCGTGCGACGTGCCGAGAGGGTTGTTCGCTCCAAAGCGAACGATGCGCGTCGACGACATGAATGGACGTCGAACGGCTGTGCAGATCCAGTCGTGCTCAGCCGGAGAATGTGGACCGGGTGGCGGCGACCGAGTTGGGTCAGTCTTTAGGTGCTTCGGGAGTTCTCGCGCCTTCGTGCTGGGACACGAGAGCGCCCCTGTTGCGCACGATTCGGCGAAGGTGGTTCTCGGTTGCGAATCGAGTACGGGCTGGATCGCCCGCTGCGATCGCGTCGGCGATCTCCGAATGTTCTTCCACCGTGTGGTTTGCTTCTGTCGGGTAACCCGCTCCTGCGCTGTAGGTTTCGCGCAGAAATTTATTGATGGGTCGAATCACCAGGGGAAAGAAAGGGTTGCCGCTAGCTTGCGCAATCACCTCGTGAAAGCCTAGATCGGCATCCAGAAATTCCTCACTGCCAGGATTGGCGGCGCGAATTTTCTCGTTCAGGCTCCTCATGGACAGGAGTTGCTTCGACGTGTGCCTTGCCGCGGCGAGAGCCGACATTTCCACTTCCAGTACCAGCCTCACCTCGAGTAATTGTTCGAACGATCCCTCGCTCAGTTGCAACAACAGCGAATACTGCTCGGCAATCAAGCTGCCGTCCAGTGCCGCTACTGTCATTCCACGCCCGGGAGACACCGTCACAAGACCTCGCTGGACCAGAATGCGAGCGGCCTCGCGAACCACGGTGCGGCTGACATCGAACCGGTCCGCCAACTCAGCTTCGGTGGGCATCTTCTCCCCGACCGAGAGCCCCAGAACTTCTACCTGCAACGCATCAGCGAGAGTCTCGGAGAGTCGCTTTTTCGACTGCGCTTCATCGTGCATGACTCAAATGTATGACAAAGATTGCGTGTGGTCAAGGTCATAAGACTGGCATCTTGGTGACGCAGAGCGATGCCGGGCCTTCGAGCAGCCTGTAGCGCCCGATTGCGGCTCGAACGACGGGGTGGGCATCACGCTGGCGGTCGGTTCTTTGTATGACCTTTGAGGGGAGTTCGGCAGAACCACTGAGTGTCTGCGCTGGCAGGACGTTGATGCCCCAGCGCTGATCAGGGCGTTAAATCTGCGAGTGTGGACCGGCCGAGACGAGGTGGTTCGCGAGGCTGGTAACTGCAGGTGACGGTCACCTGCTTGGTTGCCGCGCGATCCGATCGGCTCCGCACCGAAGCCGTTCGCGCTGGATCTTGGGACACGGCACCACCCGGCTCCTCAGTAACGCTCGTGCCCCAAGGACCGACCCTCGTCGCCGATTGCCATTTGGCGGCCCAGTGCTGACAGCCGGTGCAGGACAGACCGGCCGTGGCGCTGGCGTCCGGTCAGCCCGTTGGCGGGCAACACTCGGAGATGCTGAGACGCGGCGCTCGGTGTCACCGAGAAGCGCTGTGCCAGCCTGGAGGTCTGCGCCGGCTCGGCCACCGTGAGGAGAATGCCGACATTCGTATCTTCGGTCAGCTCGGTCAGCGCGCCCACCTTGTCGGGGTGTACCTGTCGGTCGGCCAGCGCGCCGTGACCCCTGTGGGACAGGACAGTCAGGTAGGCCCCGACCTCGCGGGATCCCAGATCGCCGCGGCACTCCTGGTGAAGACGGACGGGGACAGACCAGACCTCGCTCTTCTGGAGAGCCGGCACCGAACGGCGTCGCCGAGCCCGTCGGGCAGCTGCACAGACCCGAAAGACAGGAACGCACTGCCGCGGCAACGAAGCACTCGCGCCGGCAGGCCCGGGACCTGCAGAAGGGACGGTGCGCCCCTGCCGTGGCTGTGTCTCGCCCTGTCCTGCAGGTCCGCCATGCGTGCGTACATCACCGCGGTGGCCGGGTCGGCTGTCAGATTGCGGAACTCTCGTTACTCCTCCTCGCGGTCCACCGAACGCTGCCCGGTCCCTCGCGGTGAGGATGAACCCCTGAGCTACATCCTCGACGTGGTCACGGCGGCGTGAGGACCGAGTCGACTGCATGCTGCAGAATGGCGGTCGCTCGGTGCAGCGTGGCGGGATCGGTGGGCATCGCCCGGTCCCAGAACAGGCCGTCGAGAACAGTGTTGAGGAACGCGGCGTTCAGCGACTGATCACCCCCTGGCGCTGCACCTTCGGCGGCGAGAATGTCGAGCCACTGCTCGACTCTCCGGTGAGCTTCCTCGGCGAAGGACGCGTAGGCGGCTCGGATGTCTGCGGTGGGTTCGGGTACCGCGAACGCCTCGACGGTGCTGATCAACGCGCGCCGCGCCTGCGCACCGACGGCAGGTACCAGAACCTGTTCGAGGCAACGCACGAGGCGATCCCGAGCCGGTATCGATCGGTCGTGGATGACGTCGGTGTCCGTTGTCACCACATCATAGATCGTGGCGAGAACGGCCTCGCGCAGTGCGCGCTGGGTGGGGAAGTGATGACGAAGCGAACCCATGCTCACTCCGGCGCGCGCGGCGACCGATCGCACGCTGAGTGTCGACGCCGGATCCTCACCGATCATCTCGCAGGCAGCGATAAGTATCCGCGCCCGCGTGTCCGGGCCGGGTTTCTCCGGTGTCGGCATCGCGTCCCCTCTGTTCCTCTGCGCTCGGTCTGCTCTGAGCAGGACCGATCAGTCGATCAGCACAATGTACTAGCACGGTGTGCTAGCGTCGTCGCCATCGTTCGCGACAGTACAGCGTGCTAGTGGCACGCCCGGCGGAAGAGGAGCGAATCATGTTCGATCGAGTCAGGCGCCGCCGCGCGGCTCGTCGGGTGCGACCCGGCGACGGGCGAGCACTGCAGCCGTTCCGATGGTGGCAGTTGCTGGGACGTGCGCTGTTTCATCTCCCACCGTCAGGCGCCCATGAGCCGGAATGGTCCGTCGACATCCGACACTGGCAGGACCAGGCCTCCGGCTCTGTCACGGCCGATCTGTACAGAGACGGTCTGTGCGAAGCACGGTCGGCACTGCCCGCCGCGTTCCCCGTCGGGGACGGCCGCATCGAGGTCGCGATGAGTGGTTTCGGTGTCGAGCGGTGCCATCTCGTCTCCGCTGACGGAAGCGAGCGGCAGCTGAGCCCCGATCCCCGCTCGGCCGAAGGGCGCCGGGCCCGATTCGACAGGCGGCACCCAGCGGCGAGTTCGGTCATCGGCGTCGTCTCGATCGCCCTCGTTCTCAGCGGAGTCCTGTCGCTCGCGGTGTATCTCGTCGAGACGGTGTCTCGAATTCCGCCGATCGCCGAGTCGGTCGGTGTCATCGCCGCACCGATCGATCTGCCGACGTGGTCGACGGTCGCCTCCACCGTCGGTGCCGCCGTGGGCAGCACGGAACGCGCTCTGCGACTGCATTATCACTGGCTCGACGCCGCCGGCAACTGATCGGCCGTCGGCCACCCCTGCTACCGAATGGACATCCCGTGAACCGACACCACACGCGTACCGCTGCGGTGGCCGCGATCTGCCTCGTTCTCGTCGGCTGCTCGACGACCTCCACCGCGTCTCAGCCTGATACTGCAGTGCAGCAACCCTATTCCATGCCCGACCTCGAGTGGGCCTCATGTCCCGACGACGTCGGTGACCCAGCGGAGGAACCGTCGCGCCTGCAGTGCGCGTCGGTGCCCGTGCCGATCGACTACGACGACCCCGACGGTGGACAAATCGACCTCATGATCTCTCGGCTGCCCTCCCAGAAGTCGGAGGAACGGCGAGGGGTGCTGCTGCTCAACGCGGGCGGCCCCGGCGGCACGGGGCTCGACCAACCGACGTTCCTGGTGAATCGGGGCATGCCGCAGTCCGTGCTGGACAGTTATGACCTCATCGGCATGGACACCCGTGGGGTGGGCCATTCCAGTCCCATCAGCTGCGGCTTCACCGACGACCTGCACTACTACGGCGCAGTCCCGCCGTACGCGTACGACCAGGCTGCCTTCGACGAGCAGGTTCGTACTGCGAGAGAAGTCGCGCGCCGGTGCGCCGCCGAGGACGACGGCCTGCTGCGCCACGTGAGCACCGCGAACATGGCGCGGGACCTCGACCGCGTCCGAGCTGCTCTCGGCGAGGACACCGCGAGCTTCCTCGGCTACTCCTACGGCTCGGCGCTGGGCGCGGCCTATGCGTCGATGTTCCCCGAGAGCACCGACCGAATCGTGTTGGACAGCAACATCGGTGACACCCATCTCGATCGAGCCGGGATGCGGCGCTATTCCCGAGGAATGGAAGACACCTTCCCGGATCTCGCCCGGTGGATGGCCGAGCGTCACGACCGATACGGTCTCGGTGCGACCGAGGACGAGGTGCGGGCGACGTACTTCGACATCGCCTCCAGGCTCGATGCCACGCCCGTGAACGGGGTCGACGGTCGCTCGTTCCGTCTGGCCACCTTCGTCACGCTGTACAACCCGGCGACGTACGAGACTGCGGCCGATGCGTGGGTCTCGTACCGGGACGGCCTCGCGGCGGGTCAGGGTGGGGACCTTCCGCAGGGGGCTCCGGTACCGTCGGTCGGCGACAACTCGTGGTCCGTCTTCCTGGCGGTCACCTGTAACGACGTCGAGTGGCCGCACGACGTGACCACCTACGAGAATGCCGTCGCCACCGACAGGGTCGACTACCCGCTGTTCGGCGCAGCGGCCGCGAACATCATGCCGTGCGCGTTCTGGGCCCATGCGCCGGCCGAACCCCCGGTCACCATCGACACCGACGGACCGACGAACATCCTCATCGCTCAGCATCGACGTGATCCGGTCACGCCCCAGCGCGGGGGTGAACTGCTCGACGAGCGCTTCGGAGATCGTTCCCGGCTGCTCACCGTCGACGGCAGTGGGCACGGTGTCTTCGCGCTCGGAACCAACCCCTGCGCGCAGGAGGTGGTCACCGACTATCTCGTCGACGGCGCCATGCCGGAGAAGGACGCCCAGTGTCCTCGGGCGACGCAGTGAGCACCGGCTGGCGCCGTGACATCTGTCATGACCGGTCGATGACAGTGTCACCGTATCCGGTGCACGCAGGCACTGGCAGCGGTCGGTCAGCTCGACGACTCTGGTTGTCGATGAACCCATTCGACCGGATCGACCGAGGCGCAAGGAGGGCGACACGACGAACCCACCGCACGACAGCACGCAGGACGCACCGACCACCGATGCCGGCGCGAGGGTGGTCGACAGTCTGGGTGGCACCAGCGGCATGATCCGCACCGCGATACCGGTGGTCGTGTTCGTCGTCGCCAACTCGATCTGGACGCTGCCGATCGCGATCGGCGCCGCGATGATCGTCGCACTGGCGCTGACCGTCCATCGCGTCCGAGGTGGTGAGCCGATCGCCGGGGCCAGCGGCGGTCTCGTCGGCGTTCTCGCCGCCGGCGCCGTCGCGGCGATGAGTGGCAGTGCGAGCGGCTATTTCCTCCTCGGCATCTGGACCAGCCTGGTGGCCGGCGTCGTGGTACTCGCATCGGTGCTGATCCGCAGGCCGGTGACCGGCCTGCTGTGGAACGCGCTGCACGGCAACCGATATGCCTGGCGACGGAACTCTTCGGTGCGCCGCGCCCACGACGTCGCCACTCTCACCTTCGCGGTGCTCTTCGGTGCCCGGTACCTCGTGCAGGACTGGCTGTACGACACCGACGCCACCGGCTGGCTCGCCGTCGCGAGAATCGCGATGGGTGCGCCGTTGTTCGCGGTCGCCGTGGTGGTCACCGTCTGGGCGTTCCGGCGTTCGACCACGCACTTCGTCCGTTGAGAGACACCACCGACAGACAATTCGACACCCGCCCCACCAGAGGAAAGGACCTCCCATGACCACTGCACCCGATCTGATCGCGATCGACGACCTCTTCGGCCCGCCCGCCGCGGTCGGTGCCCGAATCTCTCCGGAAGGCAACAGAATCGCTTTCCTCGCACCGTGGCGGAACAGGCTCAACGTCTGGGTGCAGGACATCGCCCCGGATCTCTCCGCCGTGGGCGATGCCCGATGCGTGAGCGCTGACGAGACCCGCAGCGTCATGAAGTTCGAGTGGACCGACGACCCCCGGTGGCTGCTGTACCTGCAGGACAGCGGAGGCGACGAGAACCACCACGTGTTCCGTGTCGATCTCGACGATCCCCGCAGTCCCGCCGTCGATCTCACGCCGTTCCCCGGCGCTCGTGCGATCGAACTCCTGCCCGTGCACGGGAGTGCAGGCAGCTACACGGTGATGCTCAACGCACGGAACCCTGCCGAGTTCGACCTCCATAGGATCGACGTCGCGACGGGTGAGATCACCATGATCGGACGCAGCGCCGGGACGGACCGGCTGCTGATGCTCGCGGAGGGCGACACGGTCGTCGAGCAGGAGATGACCGACGACGGCCACCTGCTCCTGTCCCGAGTCACCCCGTCGGGAACACGGAACCCGATCGTGTCGATCGACGCGACGGACTACCCGGTCGGGATCACCCCGACCCAGATGACCCCGGACGGCACAGGCTTGTGGATGGGCTCGACCCGCGGCCGCGATCTGATTCACCTCGTGCGCCTCGATCTCGACACCGGTGAGGAGACCGTCGTCGATTCTCATCCGACGCTCGAACTCGACGCGGTTCGCCGCGCCGTCGAACAGACGTCGTCGCCCTTGATCTGCGACGCCGAGACCAGCGGCCTGCTCGGGGTGCGATACCTGGGCGAGCGCCAGGAGATACGAGTCCTCGACGAGCGCTTCGGAGAGGTTCTGGCAGCACTCGAACTGCTCTCGGACGGCGATGTCGGCGAACTGTCCTCGGACCGGAGCGGACTGCGCTGGACCGTCAGTTTCGTGCACGATCGGGATCCCGCCGTCACCTATCTCTACGACCACACCACGGGTGCGAGCCGCCAGTTGTTCCGTCCGTACCCGCATCTCGAGCCGACCGCGATGGCGCCGATGGAACCGGTGACCATCGAGGCGCGCGACGGGCGTGCGCTGCCGTCCTTCCTGACGTTGCCTCTCGGCGTCGACCCGACCGCGCTGCCGATGGTGCTGTTCGTGCACGGCGGCCCCTGGTATCGCGACTCGTGGGGTTTCGATCCTGCCGTGCAGATGCTCGCCAACCGCGGGTATGCGGTGCTGCAGGTCAACTTCCGAGGTTCCACCGGCTACGGGAAGGCTCACACCAACGCTGCGGTGGGGGAACTCGCGGGCGCGATGCACGACGACCTGGTCGACGCGGTGAAGTGGGCCGTACAGCAGGGGTACGCCGATCGTGAGCGCGTCGCGATCATGGGCGGCTCGTACGGCGGGTACGCCGCGTTGGTCGGCGCGACCTTCACCCCCGACGTGTTCACCGCGGCGGTCGATCTGGTCGGCATCTCGGACCTCGCCAACTTCATGAGGACACAACCGTCCTTTCTCCGGGCCAGCCTGGTCAACAACTGGTACCGGTTCGTCGGCGACCCGAGTGACCCGGAGCAGGAAGCGGACATGCTCGCGCGGTCCCCGATCAGCCGTCTCGACGCGTACACGGCGCCCCTGCTCATCGCGCAGGGAGCCAACGACCCTCGTGTCACCAGAGCCGAGTCCGACAACGTCGTCGCCACCCTCCGCTCGTGTGGGGTCCACGTCGACTACCTCGTCTTCGACGACGAAGGACACGGGTTCGTCAATCCCGAGAACACCATCGCGTTCTACCGCGAGGTCGAGCGGTTCCTCGCCCAGCACCTGGGTGGGCGCGAGCATTCCACGAGTCCCTCGTCGGTCCACGCACCGAGCGGGTCGCTGTCGTGATCCGCAGGAGGACAGGAGTCACCGTGGCAGTCGCTGCGCTGGTGCTCGCCGGGTGTGCGCAACCTCGGACCGAGCCGGATCTGAGCAGTGTTCACGACCAGGACGTGGCCTTCGAATCGTGCGACGGGTACGCGGTGACGTCGGCCGATGCCACTGCGTTCGCCGCCGACCCGATCTTCGAGTGCGCTCGCGTGACCGTGCCGTTGGACTACGACGATCCCGACGGTCGGACGGCGCAGATCGCCCTGCTGAAGGCACCCGCGCGGGGTGAGCGAATCGGGTCACTGCTGCTCAATCCGGGTGGGCCCGGTGGGCCGGGAATGAGCATGGCCGCCGCGGGTGCGACGACCTTGGCGGACAGTCGCGTGACCGAGCACTTCGACCTGATCGGCTTCGATCCTCGCGGGGTCGGTGCGTCGACACCGGCGATCGACTGTTTCACCGATGCCGAGAACGACGCCGGCGAGGCGTACACCACGGTGCTGACCGGCTCGAGAACGCTGACGGAGGACGACTCGCGTCGCCTGGTCGAACGCTGCGCCGAGCGCTCGGGCGGCGGCGACGTCCTCTCGGCGGTCGGAACTCGAGATGCCGCGCGGGACATGGACATTCTGCGAGAGGTGCTCGGCGACGAGAAACTGAGCTACCTCGGTCAGAGTTACGGAACGCGACTGGGAGCGGTGTACGCCGAGATGTTCCCTCAGAACGTGCGCGCCATGGTCCTGGACGGCGCCATCGACCCCGCTCAGAGCACGGCCGACCGCAGAGTCGACCAGTTCACCGGCTTCCAGCGCTCGTTCGACGAGATGGCCGCGTCCTGTGCGGCGTCTCCGGACTGTCCGCTGGGCCCCGATCCGAGCAGGGCGGTCGAGAGGTTCCAGGACATCGCCAGGCCTCTCGTCGAGGATCCCATCGTCACCGAGAGCGGTCGGCGCCTCGACTTCGACGCTGCATACGGAGCGGTGGTCGCGGGACTCTACGACTCGACGGTGTGGCCTGTCATCATCCGAGGAATAGCCGAGGTCACTGCGGGGCAGGGAGATACGTTGCTGAAGATCCTCGACGTGTTCGGTGGCCGCGACGAGGACGGCACCCACCCCAACTTCAGCGAAGCGCTCTACGCCGTCAACTGCATGGACGAGGACCGCAACACACCGGAGGAGGAAGTCGAGCTCAAACGGAGAATTCAGGAGATCGCGCCGTTCACGGACGCGGGACTCGGTCCGGAGGGGGCTCGTGATCCGTGCGAGTTCTGGCCGACCGAGCCGACACTCGGAATTCCCTACGCACAGGATGTCGAGGGCGTTCCCGACACTCTGACGATCTCGATCACCAGTGATCCGTCCACGCCCTACGAAGGAGGAGTGAACCTCGCGGACACTCTGGGCGGAACGCTGCTCCCCGTGGACGGCGAGCAGCACACCGTCGCGATCTCCGGTGCGAATGCCTGCGTGAACGACATCGTGGCCGACTATCTCGTCGAGCTGGCCACACCCGAGGCATGGACTCGCTGCACCCTCCGAGCGCTCGCTCAGGCGGTGCGCGCGAGGTGAAGTCGCAAGCGCAACAAGGCGTCTCGCACGCGGGTCTTGACGGTGGCATGAGGTACGCCGAGCCGCTCGGCTGCTTCGCGGCAGGACAGGCCCTGGAAGTAGACCAGGTCGACAGCGCTCCTCTGCAGACTGGTCAGTTCGATCAGCGCCTTCGTCAGCAGATCGTTGTCGGCGTTCGTCCACACCGCTTCCCAGACGCCGTCGTGGTCGCGGTCGAAATGCGATGCGAAGTACTTCGTGTCCCGCCTCGCCGACGCGGTGTCGGAGCGCGAACGGTCGATCGCTCGTCGGCGCGCGAGGGTCGCCAACCAGGCGTGTGGTGTACCTCGGTCGGAGTCGAATGTTCCGGCCGAGGTCCACACCTGGAAGTACGTCTCCTGAGCCGTGTCCTCGGCACGCGCGCGGTCTCCGAGAACTCGCAACGCTGCTGCGAACACCACGGGTCGAGTGACCAGCATCAGTTCGACCATCGCACGGTCGTCCCCGGAGGCGATCAGGCTGAGCAGGACACAGCATCGGTCGCGAAGGTCTCGGTCCAGCGCAGCGGCGCTCGCCTCGGTCGATGCACGATCGGACCGATCGACATCGAGAAATGGCGGGCGCGCTCGTCGCGGAGATGCGTACTCCGCCGTGGTCATGGGCTGATTCTGCATCATGCGGGCCCCGACGCTTGCATGAACGGACACCGCGTATCTCGCGTCGTGCGCCGTGCGGTCCGTTTCCCGAGCGGCAGGCGACCAGGAGTTCGACTGTCGCCCTGGTCTCGGTGTCGGGGAGTGTTCGGGGTCCTGTAACCCGGGTAGAGCGCCGTCGCACCGGTCGAGTTCTGTGATCGACGAAACCGTGGGCTCGATCTTCCGCCCCCTGCGGCGGTGCTGAGAGACGATGGGGGTGTGCTCGACGACGATCGAATTCCCCGTGATCCCCCGACCCCCGACGTCCCGACGCGGTTACGGCGCGCCGGAGCCGGCGGAGTCGCCACGGTGGAGAAGACCCTCGCCGTGCTCGAGGTGGTGGCCGATCGCGGCGGCGCCACCGCCAAGGAGGTCTCCGAGGTGCTGGGCTTCCCGCTGCCCACGACCTACCGTCTGCTGCAGGTACTCGTCGGTTGCGACTACCTCGTTCATCTCCGAGCGCGACAGCGGTTCGAGCTGGGATACAAGTTGGCTCGTCTCGGTGTCAGCCTGCATCGCCAGGTCGGCGTGCCTGTGCCGGTGCGGCAGCGCATCGCGAAGCTGCACGAGACACTGGGTACGGCAAGCTACTTCGCCGTCTACCGCGGGTCCGACGTGGTGGTGGCTCATGTCGCCGACTGCGCCACCCACCCCCGCATCACGCCGCTGAACTTCGGTTTCCACGAGGCCGGGCACGCGACCGCCTTCGGCAAGATCCTGCTCGCTGCGATGTCCCGTGAGGACGCTGCCGAGTACCTCGACACCCATGGCACCGAACGGCTCACGTCCACGACCATCACCGACCGCGACGAACTCGAACACCACCTTGCCGAGGTGTCCCGTCGTGGGGTGGCATGGGAGCGTGAGGAATTCGTTCCGACGAAAGCGTGCGCCGCGGTGGCTGTCCATGATGCGTCGGGTGCGGTCATGGGAGCCGTGGCCATCAGTACCCCCGATCGGGAAGTGGACCGTCGACGGGCGGCCGAGGTGGAGCACGCGTTGCGGTCCGCGGCGAACGAGATCAGCCGGTGGTTGCGCACCGGCTGATCGTCCGCGTCAGGAGAACTGGATGCCACCGTCCACGAGCATCGTCTGGCCCGTGACGTAGTCGGAATCCGGAGATGCCATGAAGCTCACGAGCTTCGCCACATCGTCGGGCACCGAGACTCGACCCAGCAGGATCGACTGGGCGTTCTCGGCGAGCGCCTCGCCCTTCTGCTGGCCGTGCTTCGCGGCGAGCTTCTCGTCGATGAGATCCCACATCGCCGTACCGACGATGCCGGGGCCGTAGGCATTGACGGTGATGCCGTGTTCGGCCCACTCCATGGCCGCGGCCTGGGTCAGACCGCGTACGGCCCACTTCGTCGCCGAGTAGGGGCCGAGAAGTGCGAAGGGTCGGAACGCGACGATCGAGGCCGCGCCGATGATCTTGCCGCCGCCGCCCTGCGCGATGAACTGGTTGGCCGCGGCTCGGTAGGAATTGAACACGCCTTTGACGTTGACGTCGAAAATCTTGTCGAAGTCGGCGCTGTCGTACTTCAGCAGCTCCTCGACCTGGGCGATTCCGGCATTCGCGACGAAGACGTCGAGGCGTCCGCCCGCGTCCACCGCGGTACGCACCAACGATTCGACCGAGGATTCGTCCACGACGTCGACCGCGGCGCCCGTGGCCACACCGCCGGCACCGACGATCGTCTCGACGGTCTCGTCGACACCGTCCTTCGAACCGGGCAGGTCGGCGACGACGACGTGAAGACCGTCTCGGCCCAGACGTTCGGCGATGCTCTTGCCGATTCCTCGGGCTGCTCCGGTGACGACGGCGACGCGTGGGTTCTGGCTCATGGAGACCTCCGTGACTCGGTGAATGATTCCTGGGCCAGATCACACCCGCACGGTCCCGGGCGTCCAGAGTCGTTATCGCGGAGTGAGAACGGGGACGTGTGGACGGTTCTGTCCGCGGGCACGCCGAACTCGAGCTGAGAACGCAGCACGAGCGGGGCGAAGTGCAGGACTGACGCGGCGCCTCAGCGCCCGAGGAAGTGCGGATCGCGCCCGATGAATCCGAGAAGCCTCGTCTGATCGTCGGCGTCCTCGGGTACGGCGACAGCCGGCCCGTACTGGCCGGACGACCGCATGAGCTCCTCGATCGGTCGCATGCCGTCGACCAGTTCGCGGCAGTAGTCGGCGTCGAGTGAGAGGGCCCGCCCGCCGGCGGCGGCGAGATCCCACGAGTGCATGAAGACGTCGGGGACGTAGAACTGGCCCACGGCCGCCGGAAGTGGCATCTCGCCGATCATCGGATGGTGGAACGGGGTCGCCGCGTCGGGCCCGTCCAGCACCCTCTGCACCGCGTCACTGTGGACACGCCAGGCGTCGATCGGGTCCTCGACGGGGGATCGCCCGCGATCGAGTTCGAGCCCGGTGGCCGTCGCCAGGAACGCGGGAAACCATTCGACGAGATGAGCGACCACGTCGCGCGCGGTCCAGCCGTCCACTGGTGCCGGTGCCTCCCAGTCCGAGATCGACTCGACGAGCGTGGTGAAGGTCGCGGCGACGACGCGGTGGCGGTCGGCGGTCTCGCGCGGCAGTGTCATGCGCGCACTGTGCACCGTCGTCGCCCTCACGTCAATCGTTCGCGAGCGAGCCTGAGCCGAGCAGGGTGCCCGCGTCGGCGGGCGCTCGAATCGTTCCGTCACCGGTCTCCCTGCGCACAGGATGCGACACGAATTCTGCCTGTGCCGCTGCGCTGTTCGACGGTGACGGGTCATTGATATCGAGCCCCGGTGAACTCGAACGGCGGGCGAGTCGACGTCGGCGTGAACAACGCGGATACGACGTGGATCAGGCGACGGCGCCGTGCGGTCGTCAGCCGAATTCGGGTGTCGGTCCGAAGTGGGGGAGTCTCGTCGACAGTGGTTGCCGAGCCGTCGACTGTTCCGGGCGGCCGTGCGCGATGAGCCCGAGTTCGGCGATGTGTGAGTCGAAAGCATCGCGACCGACCCGGGTCAGCTCGACCCACGTCACCAGTCGCGAGTCGCCGCGGGAGAGTGATGTCGTCTTCTTCGTCGACACGTAGCCCTCGTCCGACAGAGCTCGGAGGTGTTTCGACAGAGACGCATCGCTGATCTCGAGGGTGCCGCGGATGATGGCGAAATCGATCTCGTCGACTCGGCGTAGGAGCCCGCAGATGCGCAGCCGGACCGGTGCGTGGATGACGGCATCGAATCGTGGTTCGGGGCCCCGATCCTTGGTCACGACAGTGACTCGGAGTGCGGTCGGCCGGACGGGCGTCGGACGTCGTCTGCGTGCAGATGGCGGCGGTACTCGCGGTCGAACAGGCGGCCGCCGAACAGCACGAGCACGAAACACAGCGCCTGTGGCACGAGGACCCACCACGCGGACAAAGATGCCACCAGACCGTAGGAGACGCTCAACGATCCGAGCACGGTCACCAGGAGCCCACCGAGAACAGACCACCCGACGACACCCACGCCTGACGGGCGTACCCCCGTCAGGCGGGGATAGAGCACCGTCGTCACGATCGCGGCCGCGACGAGAACGGACGTCGACACCGAACGCACGTGTCCGTCGGGCAGCGACGGTGTACCGACGTACAGGGCGGTCAGTGTCGCGAAGGCCGGATAGAACCACGTCGGCGCCGCGAGACGGTCGGCGAGAACGACTCGGTCGGCATGGATCTCACGCAGCAAGGCGCGAGCATCATCTGGTGACTGATGGCTTTCCATGACGGAAACACTAACACTTTCCGTGCTGGAAAGTGTTACGTTCGACGGGCCATGCAGTCCACTCGAGGAGGGTCATGAAGAAGCACCCGATCAGCACTCGCGCAGTCGTCGTCACCGGCGCCCTGACGGCAGTCGTGACGGCGGGTGGCACCGTGAACGCCGGTGCGCAACCGATGTACTTCTCACCGGAGCAGCGCATCCACACCCTCGCCGAGGTTCCCCAGTGCCTCGCGGGAACGGTCGATGTCAGAGTGACCAGCGGCTACACCCCTGACGAGATTCACGCTGACTTCACGACCCATCTGTACAGCCCCGCGTGGGTGGGACTGGCCGACTACGAGTGCTACGTGACCATGTACGCGGACTGGCACAATCACGACACCGGCGCCCGCGGTACCGCCGAACACCGAGTGGCGAGCTGGCGTTTCCAGGGCCCCAACGTGACCAACCCCTATCTCGACATCGACACGGGTGCAGGCCCGGTCACCGTCACGTTCAGGACGAACACCCCGCACACGCCGAGCCCCACTTTCGAGGTGCCGGCCCGATGACGGCGATGCGGACGCTCGTCGTTCCGATCGCTGCACTGTGTGCGTCGGCTCTGGTGGGGTGTTCCGGCGGGGATTCCGCGACGAACGCGCCGGCTGCGGGGACCACGGTGGCCACGTCGACGGTGGAGCCGACCACCACGACACCGGCGGTGGAGTCGACCACCGCGACACCGGCGTCGGAGGAGTCCACTGCCACCCCACCGGAGCGAACTCCGGAGGAAGCGGCCGATCTCGTGCCCGGGGGTGCGCCCTTCCAGCCGTCTGGCAACGAGGCAGGCAACGTCGATCCCGCGGTGTTCCTGACCGAGCCCGGGAAGTACAACTTCACGTCGCCGACGGGAAACCTGCACTGCGGTATCTGGGCGTCGGACGGTCCCGAGGGACGAGTGGGATGCCAGGCCGAGGACGGCCGAAACCCAGTCGAGGGTGCGCAGTGTTCGAACGCGGCCAACGACAAGGTGGCAATTCGTGTCACCGGTGCGGGTGCGGGGAGCTTCTGCACGACGCAGGGCATCTACGTCGATCAGAACGCTCTGGTGCTCGACGTCGGCCAGGTGCTCTCGGCCGACGGGGTGGTGTGCAAGTCCGGGCCGGACGACATCATCGCCTGCACCGCACCCACGGGCGGGTTCACGTTCTCCCGCGACATCAACTACACGTACTGACAGCCGTCAGGGAACGAGGTTGCCGATCTTGGCGGAGATGGTCGAGGTGAGAACCTTCGCGACGACGAGAGCCAGGCCGGGAACGGGCGCGTCGAATCCGATGGTGTAGTCGAGAGCGGTGCCGCCGTCGGTCGTCGGGGTCAGGCGCTGGGTGCCCCAGTGTCCGCGCAGCGGTGAGCCCTTGGTGATTCTGTACTCGATGAGGGTGTTCGGTTCGGAGACGATCGTCGTCTCGTGGAAGGCGGGCAGCGGGCCGAGCTTCAACGCGCGGGTGGAGCCGACACCGTTGCGCGAGCTGTCTCCGTCACGAACACGCGTTATCTTCGCTCCGAACAGGGGGCCGAGGTTCTCGTGCTCCGACAGGGCTGCGAACACGACATCCGGTGCGGACGTGAACGTGTGGGTGACGTGGACGCGCGTGGGTGCTGCCATCAGAGGGACTCCTGTTCGGTGCGGGACCCGATCATGTCAGCACCGGTGCCGCTGTTCCGAGCCGGGAGGCGCCGACGGTCTCGTAGGGTGACGCGGTGTCCTCGAACGAGATGCCTGCGGGTCCCTCCTGGCCGACGCTTCCGTCCCACAGGTCGTGGCTCGACGGCGAATCCGCCCGGTTGCTCGACTTCGGCCGCACTCTCGATCACCCGTCGGGAGGCGCGGCGTGGCTCGACGGCACGGGCGAGCCGGACCTGACACGGCCGGTGTTCACCTGGATCACCGCGCGCATGGTGCACGTGCAGTACCTCGGTGCGCTGCTCGGGCATCCGGGCTCTCGCCGCAGAGCCGACCGACTGTTCGACGGACTCCTGACGGTGCTGCGCGACGACCGACACGACGGCTGGGTCGAGTCGACCGACGACGCGACCAAGTCGGCCTACACGCACGCCTTCGTCGTTCTCGCGGCGTCGACGGCCACCGCGGCGGGTCACCCTCGCGGACCTGCACTGCTCGCCGAGGCACTCGCCGTCGTCGATGCCCGGTTCTGGGACGACCGCAGTGGCATGTGCGTGGACACCTGGAACGCCGACTGGTCGGAGCTGAGCGACTATCGCGGGATCAACGCGAACATGCACATGGTGGAGGCGATGCTCGCGGCAGTGGACGCCGGCGCCCCCACAGCGTGGCGCGAGCGGGCCGCTCGCATCTGCGACACCGTCATCGAGTGGTCCGAGGCCAACGACTGGCGCATCCCCGAACACTTCACCACCGATTGGGAACCGCTGCTGGAGTACAACTCCGACAGTCCGGCCGATCAGTTCAAGCCCTACGGTGCGACGGTCGGTCACGGTTTCGAGTGGTCGCGCCTGATGCTGCAGGTCTCCCTCGTGGCCACCAGCGCGCGCGGCCACGACCACGTGGACGTCGCTCGATCGCTGTATCGGCGCGCCGCTGCCGACGGATGGCAGGAAGGGTCGACGCCCGGCTTCGTCTACACGACCGACTGGACCGGCCGGCCCGTCGTGACCCAACGATTGCACTGGGTGCTGTGCGAGGCGATCGCCGCCGCCGCGACCCTTCTGCGGTGGACCGGAGAAGGGGAGTACGAGAACGACTATCGCGCGTGGTGGGATCACGCAGCCGACTGCTACATCGACCGAGCTCATGGATCGTGGCACCACGAACTCGACGAGCACAACACCGTGGCGACGAGTGTGTGGGGCGGGAAGCCCGACGTCTACCACGCAGCCCAGGCGGTGTGGATCAGTCGGTATCCCACTGGATCGAGCCTTGCGGCGGTGCTGAGCGGCGGTATGCTCGATCCACGGTGACCCGATGCCCGTGCGCGTCGTCGCACGGTTCCCCTACTGCATCGGGATCGACATGGCATCACGTACCGCCGACGAGGGAATTCGTCGGCACCGTCCCTCTCGACCGCGGCGCGATGGCGCGGCGCTCCGGTACCTCGACGAGTGGCGTGACCACGTCGAGCGCATGGAACGGCGCGTCGCTCGCGGTGGCGCCCACCCCGTGTCACGTGCATGGGAATGGACCGGCCCCACAGGGTGCCCGATGTGTGACGGTGACCTTTCGACCGATGCCCGGGCGCGTCTCGCCGGGCTGCTGCACAACGGCGGGCGGCGCGCTCATCGCCTCGCGGTCGCCGTCGACACCCTCGATACTCGCTTACGCTCGGCGACAGTCGAATCGGAGCGACCGCAATCGATGCCGTGGTGGCAGCGACGAGTGCCGTGGATGTGACGCAGTCATCCTGACCGTCCCCAGTGCCCCACCGCCTCGTCGAGGGTGAGAACGTCCGCGTACTTCGCACGCAGGTCGAGCAGGTTCGACTCGTGCATCCCCGCCTCCCGATCACCACATGCGTCCGCGACCACGAGTGGCCGGAATCCGTGTTGCAGAGCGTCGGTGGCGCTGGCGCGGATGCAGCCACTGGTGGTCAGGCCGCAGATGTAGAGGGTGTCGACACCGCGTGCGGTGAGGGTCGCGGCGAGCGACGTGCCGAAGAAGGCACTCGCGTACTGCTTCGTCACGACGGTCTCGCCCGCGGTGGGCCGCGGGGCCGACGGGAAGTCGCCGAGCGCCGAGCCCTCCTCGAACACGCTCAGCGCCGGGATCTTCCGCATGAACAGCCCACCGTCGGCGCCGCCGGCCTGATAGCTCACGCGAGTGAAGACGACCGGTACCCCGGCGTCGCGGGCTGCCGCGACGAGAGTCGCGGCAGCGGCGACGGCGTCCTCCACGGGAGCGCGCAGGGGCGACCCGT
The DNA here is from genome assembly GCF_019835845.1 of Rhodococcus sp. BP-349. NCBI lineage: Bacteria > Bacillati > Actinomycetota > Actinomycetes > Mycobacteriales > Nocardiaceae > Rhodococcus > Rhodococcus sp. BP-349. Next base: position 286,233 of record NZ_JABUDR010000001.1, read on the forward strand.
CGACGAGGTACGCCTGCACGACGTCGACCACCAGTACCGCCGCGCTGCGCCCCGGTCCGAGATCGCCGGCGAAACCCGACTCGCGATACGACCCGAGTGTGTCCGTCACGCGCGCACCGCCTTCCGTACGTTGACGGGCGGACGCGGCGCCGGCAGACCGGTCTCCTCCTCGCACCGTTCGAGGATGACCTCCAGGGACGGACCCTTGTCGAACACCTCGATCTCGCCCCGCTCGGCTGCCATGCTCTCGCGTCGGCCCGCGGATGCGTCGGCATCGATGACACCGTCCGCGTCGCAGACGACGCCGTAGCCGGTCAGGGCGCCGTCGGCGCTGACAAGGCCGCGACGCACCTCGAGCGCCACCAGCTCGGGATCGCGCGTCAGCGGGTCGCCCCAGCCGCCGCCGCCCCACGTCACGAAGTGCAGTACATCGCCCCGCGACACCTCGACGTCGTGAATCTTGCTGGGGAGGATCTCCGTCTCACCCGACGCGCGGATCAGCCACTTGCGTCCGCGCGCACCGGGTTTGCCGCCGTTCACACCCCACGGATAGGTGAGCCAGCGATCGTCGTGGATCGCGATGGTGCCCGGCTCCTCGAAGTAGTAGGCCACGTCCACGCCGTTGCCGCCGCGATGCAGACCGGCGCCGCCCGTGTCGGTGACCGTCTCCCACCGCTCGATGCGCAGCGGGTAGTACGACTCGAGATACTCGCAGGGGATGTTGACGAACGACGGCCACAGCGAATGTCCGTCCGGACCGTCACCCATCGGTCGGCCGGGGATGCCACCGAAACCGATGGAGTACAGCTGGAACCACTCACCGTCCCGCGGTCCGCCGTCGTAGTGGCCCGAGTACATGAAGTGGGGTGACGACGAGAACCCGGCGGCATTGAGGATGTCGGGGTTGTTCTTGCCCAGGAGCCCACCGAAGAGGTCGAACACCCGCCCGATGCCGTGGTTGCGGCCGTTGAGCGCCGCGGGATAACGCGGTTTCCAGAACGAGTCCTCGGGAATGGTGACGTCGATCAGTGGGTAGAAGCCGTCGTTCCAGAGGATCTGCGGATCCGCCACGGTGATGACGTAGATCCCGAAGAACATTCGGACGAGGTTCTCGTTGATGAAGTAGTTGATCGGACCGACCGCCTGCGGCGCCGCCTTGCTGAAGTCGAGGTGGATCTTCTCGCCGTGCCGGGTCAGTGTGATCGCGAGTTCGTAAGGTCCGTAACCACATCCGTCGTCGCAGATGAAGTCGTTGAACTCGATGGTCTCGCCGTCGACGAAGAGCATCGCGAGCAGCACCTTCATCGCCTGGTAGTTGCGGTCCAGCAGTGCGTCGAGGGCGGACAGGTAGACGTCGACACCGAACCTGTCGCACAACTCGACGATGCGCCGGGACGCCGTCGAACACGCGGCGACGAGGCCGTTGAGATCGGCTCTGTTCCAGTCGGGCTTGCGGACCTGGTTGAGGATGATGTCGAGCGCGGTCTCGTTGAGCTGCCCCTCGCTGTACAGCTTGAAGGGCGGGATGATGACGCCCTCCTCGAAGATGGTGTGCGCGTCGGTGGGCATCGACGACGGGGTCTTTCCGCCGACGTCGGACATGTGGCCGAACATCGACGACCATCCGACGACGCGGCCGCTGTGGAAGATCGGCAGCACGATGAGCCAGTCGTTGGCGTGGCTGATGGCGGCACCGCACGCGTACGGATCGGAGGTGAGGAGGATGTCGCCCTCACCGACGGTCCCGTTGAAATTGTCGAGGAAGTCGGGCACGGACAGACCGAACTGCCCGACGACCATCTTCCCGCTCGGATCGGCGATGAGCGGGAACTCGTCGTGCTGCTCGCGGATACCGGGTGAGAGTGCGGTACGGAAGAGCACCTCGTCCATCTCGTATCGCGCGTTGCGGAGCGCGTTCTCGATGATGTCGAGCGTGATCGGATCCACGGGAACCGTGGTGAAGGGCGTGGTCGAGGTCTCGATGATCGTGGCCATCAGGTCTCCTGAGATGAGTTCCGGGCGAGGGGGGATCAGCGGGGAGCGATGAGAAGGCTGGCGCTGGAATGGACCGTGGCGGCGTGACCGGAGAGGACCAACGTGGTCGAGTCCATCTCGGTGATCACGGCGGGTCCCTCGACGACGTTGCCTGCCAGCAACTTCGCCCGGTCGTAGATGCCGGCCTTCGCGTACTCGCCGTCCATCCACACGTCGTTCGTGGACACCAGTGCGGCCGACGGATCCGCACCGCCCTCCTCGAGCGGCTGGAAGGCCACGTCCGGTCGCGGCCCGCTGACCGTGACGCGCAGGTTGATGACCTCACGTTCGTTCTTCAGCAGGAAGGAGAAGAGACGCTCGTGTTCGGTGTCGAAGGCCGTTCCCAGCGTGGACAGGAGGTCACCGGACTCGAGTGCGCTCGCGTCGAGGTCTACGGGGATCTCGAAGCCCTGGCCCTGGTATCGGAGATCCACCTGGTACTTCGCCGTCTGCTGATCGGTGGGCACGCCCTCGGCCGACAGTCGTGCGGCCGCGGACGTCGCGAGTTCCGCCAGGGCGGTGCGCAGCTCGGCGTCGTCGGTGTCGGAGAACGCACGGATCATCGTGCGAGCGCTCTCGTCGCGGACGCAGGTGGTGGCGTCTCCGTAGGCGCAGAGGACGCCGGGCGACGGCGGGACGATGACAGGCCACGCGCCGGTGAGGCGCCCGAGTGCGTTGGCGTGCAGCGGACCTGCGCCACCGAACGACACCAGTGCGAAGTCGCGGGGGTCGTAGCCCTGCTGCACGCTCACCAGTCGGAGTGCGCCGAACATGTTCTCGTTGACGATGTCGACGATGCCCGACGCCGCTTCCTCGGGACTGCCGAGCCCGATGGCGTCGGCGATGGTCGCCACTGCCGTCCTGCTCGCGTCGACGTCGAGGGTCACCTCACCGCCCGCGAGAGCGGCGGGCAGGTACCCCAGTACGACGTTGGCGTCGGTCACCGTCGGCTCCGTGCCGCCGTTGCCGTAGGCCGCGGGCCCGGGGTCGGCTCCCGCGGACTGCGGACCCACCCGCAGCGCCTTCGTGAGCTCGGGGACATGGGCGATCGACCCGCCGCCGGCACCGACCGTCCGGACGTCCACACTGGTGGCGCGCACAGCGAGGTCGCCGACCTTGGTCTCACGACCGATCCGCGGCTCACCGCCGAGGACCAGTGCGACGTCCGTCGACGTGCCGCCCATGTCGAAGGTCAGGAAGTCGGAGTAGCCGGCCTGCTCGGCGAACCACACCGCGCCGGTGACGCCTCCCGCCGGGCCCGACAGCAGCAGGGACACCGGTGACTCGGCCGCCTTGGCCGACTGCACCAGACCACCGTCGCTGCGCAGGATCGACAGCGGCGCCGTGATGCCCTTCTCCTGCAGCGACCGGTCGAGGTTCCGCACGTAGCGGGAGACCTCCGGCTGCACGTAGCTGTTGGCCACCGTCGTCAGAGTGCGCTCGTACTCGCGCATCTCGGGCAGTACCTGGCTCGAGATGGAGACCGGAATGCCGGGCAGCTCGCTCTCCGCCCAGGCAGCGACCTGCTTCTCGTGCGCGTCGTTCGCATACGAGTTGATCAACGAGATGGTCAGCGCCTCGATGCCCGCACCTGCCAGTCGACGCAGTTGCGCGCGGGCCTGCTCCTCGTCGAGAGGAGTGATCTCCGACCCGTCGGCAGCCAGTCGTCCAACCACCTCGACGGTGTTCTCGAGCGCCGCGAGCGGTTCCGGCTTGGGCCAGATGATCCACCCCGCGAGCCCGCCCGGGACGAAGGAGCGCGCGATCTGCAGCACCTGGCGAAACCCGTCCGTGGTGACGAGCCCGACGCGCGCACCGCGTCCCTGCAGGATGGCGTTGGTCGCGACCGTGGTGCCGTGCAGAACCTGCCCGATCTCCGACGGCTCGATCTCGGCCTCCGCGCAGACCTTCGCGATGCCGTTGAGCACACCGATCGACTGGTCCGCAGGGGTGGACGGTGTCTTGGCTCTGAAGGTGGTGCCGGTCGTCTCCTCGAGAAGCAAGACGTCGGTGAAGGTGCCGCCGACGTCGACGCCGAGTCGATAACGCATGGTGTTCTCCCGTGCTGTGAGGGTGAGAGGAGCGAGGGTCAGATGATGCCGCGCTCCGCGAGCGCCGCCCGGTCGGATTCCGTGACTCCGAGGAGTCGGCCGTAGATGTCGGAGTTGTGCTCTCCCAGTTCGGGTCCGGCGTGCCGCACCGAGCCGGGACTGTCGCTGAGCTTCGGTGCGACGTTCGCCATGGGGATCTCGCCGAAGTCCGGGTGCGCCAGGCGCACGATGGCCTCGCGCGCGGCGAAGTGTGGATCGTCGAACATGTCCCGCGCCGTGTAGATGCGCCCGGCGGGAACGCCCGCCTCGTGCAGAAGGTCGAGCACGGTGTCGGTGTCGAGGGCGGACGTCCAGGCCCCGACGATGTCGTCGAGCTCGGTCATGTTCTTCCCGCGCGCCTCGTGATCGCGGTAGCGGGCGTCCTCGATCAGGTCGGTCCGGTCCATCGCGGTGACCAGTCGGCCGAACACCGAATCCTGGTTGGCGGCGACGAGAATCATCTCGCCGCCCAGGGTGGGATAGACGTTGCTGGGCGCGATGTTCGGCAGCACGGAGCCGGTCCGCTCACGCTGGTACCCGCCGATCTCCCACTCGGGCAGCAGGGATTCCATCATGGCGAGCACCGCTTCGTAGATGGCCGAGTCGACGAGCTGCCCCCGTCCGGTGTTCTCCCGGTGATGCAGCGCGGTGAGGACGCCGATCGTGGCGAACACGGCTGCGAGTGAATCACCGAGGGAGATGCCGGTACGAGACGGCGGCATCTCGGGATTGCCGGTGACGTAACGGATTCCGCCCATGGCCTCGCCGATGGACCCGAAGCCCGCCCGCGGTGCGTAGGGGCCGTTCTGGCCGTACCCGGTGACCCTGGCCATGATGAGGCGCGGGTTGATCTCCCGCAGTGCGTCGAACCCGAGCCCCCAGCGCTCCATCGTGCCGGGGCGGAAGTTCTCGACCACGATGTCGGCGTCCGCGATGATCCGGCGGGCGAGATCCTGACCCTCGGCGCTGCGCAGGTTGCAGGTCACGGACTTCTTGCCGCGCGCGACGACGGGCCACCACAGGGACTTGCCGTGCGGCTTCTCCCGACCCCACTGGCGCATCGGATCGCCGGTGCCGGGCGGCTCGAGTTTGATCACCTCGGCGCCGAAGTCGGCCAGCAACTGTCCGCAGAAGGGGCCGGCGAGAAGCTGACCCATCTCCACGACACGCAGATCGGACAGTGGGCCGGTGGGTGCCTCGCTCATGAGGACTCCTTCGTCTCGTCGGTCGTGAGGGCTTGGAGCAGAACATGTTTGGCGGCGCGGACGTGGGCGCGCATCACCGAGTCCGCCCACGTCTCGTCGCCGGCGCGCAGAGCCGCGACCAGGTCGCGATGGTGGGCGTGACTGCGTGCGAGATCGACGGGGGCATAGCGATGGAAGGTGCGCATCACCAACGGCAGCTGGATCACCGCTCCGAGCATCGAGATGAGGCGGGTGCTGGCCGCGGCGGTGCGCACGATGGCGTGGAACTCGTCGTTGAGCTGCGCCATCAGGTCCAGGCGTTGATCCGCTCCGTCCGCGGCCGCGGTCTCCATGAGGTCGCACAGCTCGGCGAGTCGGTCGACGTCCTTCTCGCCGATACGTGAGGCCGCCCGTGCCGCGGCCATGGCCTCGAGCGTCATCCGCAGGTCGTAGATCTCCTCGAGGTCGTCCGCCGTCCACTGGTACACCCGAGCCCCGCGATGCGGCAGAACCTCGACGAGTCCCTCCATCTCGAGCTGTCGCAGCGCCTCACGCACCGGTGTCCGGCTGGTCTCGGTGAGTTCGGCGATCTCGACCTCTCCGAGACGTGCACCGGGCGCATACGTCCCGGACACGATGCTGTCGCGGATGTGCGCGTAGACGCGGTCGACGGCTCTCGCCATGGATGCGACTCCCTGTGGTCGGTGGTGAATTGTTCACAATGTAGGCCGATTACGATGGCGTGTCCCGGTAATCGTCGTTAAATTGTCGTTTCCGATCCGCTATTGCATACAACGGCGTGTCGGCGCAGGATGGGCCCATGACTGCGGTGCAACTTGTCGAGGTGGGTCCCCGTGACGGACTGCAGAACGAGGACGCTGTCCTCTCCGTCGACGACAAGATCGAACTGATCACGCGCAGCGTCGCCTCGGGTGCCACGCGCATCGAGGCGGTGAGCTTCGTGAACCCGAAGCGGGTGCCGCAGATGGCCGGCGCCGAGGAGGTCATGGCAGGCGTCCCGCGCGGCGGCTCCGTCTCGTACATCGGGTTGGTGCTCAATCGACGTGGACTCGACCGCGCACTGGCGGCCGGCGTCGACGAGGTCAACGTCGTGGTCGTCGCGACGGAGGAGTTCAGCAGGCGCAACCAGGGGTGCTCCGTCGACGAGGCGGTGGCGGCGGCGCACGACATCATCACGGATGCGCGTACGGCGGGGGTGCCGGGCACGGTCACCATCGCCGCATCGTTCGGATGCCCGTTCAGCGGTGAGGTGGATCCGGTGCGAGTCGGCGAACTCGTCGCGCGGATCGCCGAATGCGCACCGGCCGAGATCGCCCTCGCCGACACCATCGGCGTGGGAGTGCCGGCACAGGTTCGTCGACTGGCGGAGCTCGCCACCCGGAACGCTCCGAACATCCCGCAGCGCTGGCACTTCCACAACACGCGCAACACCGGTTACGCCAACGCGCTGACAGCACTGGAGACGGGGGCGCAGGCCCTCGACGCCAGCATCGGCGGCTTCGGTGGGTGCCCTTTCGCGCCCGCCGCCACCGGGAACATCGCGTCCGAGGACCTGATCTACGCGCTCGACCGCTCCGGCGTCGAGACGGGCGTGAGCATGGACGTGCTGGTCGATGCCGCGACCTGGCTCGGCTCGGCGCTGGGCAAGGACGTGCCGGGGTTCCTCGGGCGTGCGGGTGGCTTTCCTCCGCGGTGAACTGCGGGAAGGCCGGCCGGCCGGCCGTGACGGGAAGGCCGGAGGCCGGCCGTTTCCCAGCGGGAAGGCCGGAGGCTCAGACGACCCGGAACCGTTCGAGGACCACGAGAGTCGAGTCGTCGATGGTGAGGCCGACCAGCGTGTCCGCCATCTCGTCGGATCGCCAGAACCGTTCGTGCCCGGCACGCCATGCGGCGACGTCGGCGTGACCCTCACCCTCCGCGACGGCATGCGCATCGTCGACGTCGCCGAGAGCGCTGACGCGTACGTCGGTGATCTCGATGACGCAGGCAGTGGCGCTGCCGGAGTCGATCACCCTGTGACGCTCGCCCACTCGGGGCAGCGGCTCGTTCTCGTACTCCACCCGCAGTGAGGTGGTCGCCGTCTTGCGGCCTGCGACGATCGCCGACACGAGGGCGTCGCGTAGCGGCCCGGGGAAGGCGAACTCGGCCACGGGGAGAGAGTCGATGTCGGCCATTCCTCGAGTATGGCGCACGCGGGTGGGGTTCCCGCGGACGTTCCCGGTTGCTGCGGACGCTGCAACACCTACGAGAACCTTTGCGGTCAGCGGGAAGGCCGGAGGCCGGTCGAGGTCACCGGGAAGGCCGGAGGCCGGTCGAGGTCAGCGGGAAGGCCGGAGGCCGGTCGAGGTCACCGGGAAGGCCGGAGGCCGGTCGAGGTCAGCGGGAAGGCCGGAGGCCGGTCGAGGTCAGCGGGAAGGCCGGAGGCCGGTCGAGGTCAGCGGGAAGGCCGGAGGCCGGTCGAGGTCAGCGGGAAGGCCGGAGGCCGGTCGAGGTCAGCGGGAAGGCCGGAGGCCGGTCGAGGTCAACGGCTCAGCGAGTACACGAGCGTGTCCGTCCACTCACCCTTGCACCAGCAGTCCTGCAGGCGCAGTTCCTCGTCGCGCAGTCCCACGCGCTGGGCGAGACGTGCGGAGGCTGCGTTGCGCGCATCCATCTCCGCGGTGACGCGCCGAACCCTGTCCAGGGCCAGTACTTCCTCGAGCACTGCCTGCACCGCTTCGGTGGCGTAGCCGTGGCCGGAGACGTCGCGCGCGAAGGTCCACCCGAGTTCGACGGTGTCCTCGGCGACGAACCACGCGGAGACGGTGCCGATCACCCGGCCGTTCAGCTCGACCAGCGCGTTCAGCGCACCGTTGTCGAGACTCGTTCGCTCGCACCGTCTCTGCACCGCGATCCGCGCCTCCTCCGCCGTCCACGGCTCGTGCATCAGGTACCGGCAGACCTCGGGATCGGTGTAGAAGTCGAGCCGGTGCTCGTCGTCCGGGGAATAGGTGCGCAAGGTGAGCCGCGCGGTGGCGGCGACGACGGTCACGAGCGCGGCCTCGTCACCGCTGCCAGCACGAGGAGGAGAGCCGCCGCAGCACCGCCGATCAGGAATCCTGTACCAGGAGAACGCGAGTCGACCACCACGCCGATACCCGCGGAGGCGAGGGCGGCGCCCGCGTTGACGGCGGTGTTGATCCAGCTCGACGCCTCGGTGCGCACGTCCGCGGTGGTGAGGTGATCGGACAGCAGGTACCCCGTCACCAGGGCGGGGGCGATGCAGAAGCCCAGCAGGAACAGCCCGACGTGCAGCGGCACCGTCGTCGAGACCGACGACAGCACGGTGGTGAGGACGGCCATCGTCAGAACCGTCGTCAGGAGTCGACGGGTCAGCGAGCTGGCCCAGCTCCGGCGCCCGTACAGCAGTCCACCGCAGACACTCCCGGCTCCGAGGGCTGCCAGAAGTGTTCCGACCGATCCGATGGCTCCCTGCTTCGCGGCGAACGCGGTGGCGGCGATCTCCACGGTTCCCAGGACGGCCCCGACTCCCGCCATCGCCGTCAGGACTCCGATGAAGCCGGGCCGGCGGAGCGGACGCGACGAGGGGGTGGTCCCTCTGGTGCGCGGGCCGTGTCCGCGCGAGTGCCGGCTGGTGGTCATGCCGACCGTGCCGACGACGGCGACGCATCCCGTGGCGGCGAGTGCGATCGACGGGGACAGGGCGGTGACGAGGGTGGCGCCGAGGAGGGGGCCGATGGTGAACATCGACTCCTCGCTCACGGCATCGAGACTGTAGGCGCGGGTGCGGGTCGGGCCCGGCGGCGTCAGCGAACTCCAGACGACACGCATCGAGGCACCGAGTGGGGGAGGGAAGAACCCGGTGACCAGACTGCCGAGCACCAGGGACCAGGCAGGGGCATCGACGTACGTCAGAACGGCCAGAGTGCCCAGGGCCGTGGCGAATCCGACGGCCATCGAGACGAGGGCTCGCCGCTGACCGATGCGGTCGACGAGACGTGCCCGATACGGCGACGCCACCACGTTGGCGACACCGAACGCACCCGTCGCGGAACCCGCGACCGCGAACGATCCGGTGGCGCGCTGCACCGCCAACAGGATTACCAGTCCGACCATCGCGAAGGCCAGACGGCCGAGCAGTGCGGGGAGGAAAGCACGTGCGGCACCGGGTAGTCGGACGATGCCGAGATAGCCGAGCGGATCGGCGGCGCGGTCGTCAGTGGGAGGTGGGTACGCCACCGGTCACCATGTCGAAGACGGCGTCGAGTTGAGCCCGGCCCTCGTCGACGTCGGGGTGGCGCTCGGCGATCTGGTTCAGCAGGGCTCGCTGGAAGATGCCGTCGATGGTGATGTAGGCGGTGGCCGGCGTGAGAACAGGCGCCGCTCCGACCAGGTCGCAGTACCGGGCGACGACGCGCCAGATCATCTCCTCGCGCCGGGACTCGATCTCGAGGACGTCGGCGCGGAAGGAGGAGTCGAACAAACTCTGATTGCGCAGGTCGTACCAGAGGCGGTGGATCGCCGCGTCGGCCAGCAGAGTGCCGAAGAAGGTCTCGGTGAACGAGCGGCGCAGCTGCTCGGCGGACTCGGCGCCGGCGACGACGTCGTCGTACCGCGTCACGCAGATCTCCTCGTACTGCCGCACGGCATGCGCGATGAGATCGAGCTTGTTGGAGAAGTAGTAGTGCAGGACGCCGTGCGAGTACTCCGAATTCTGGGCGATCTCGCGGAGGCTGGTGCGGGCGTAACCGAGTTCCGCCAACGTCGCCAGAGTCGCCAGTGCGAGCTCGCTGCGACGCGCCTCGAACTTGTCTCGAGAGCGCTCCTCGACGCGAAGTCGGGGGTCGGTGGTCTGGGTCACCACGAAAGCATACCGCCGCATCGACGAACTCTTGACAGTCGTCAAGATTTTTCTTGACGACTGTCAAGACCGGTCCCTAGTGTTGCCTGCATCACATCGGACAACGGATGTGATCCACGCGTAGAACGCTTCGAACAAGGAGAGCGGACATGACGAGTTACGACCTGACCGGACGAACGGCACTGGTCACAGGCGGCGCGCAGGGCCTCGGCGCAGGAATGGCGCAGGCTCTCGCGGCGGCAGGAGCGTCCGTCGCCATCGCCGACATCAATGCCGCGGGTGGTCAGGAGACGGTCGAGGCGCTGCGGGCCACAGGGGCGAAAGCGGAGTTCGTCCAGCTCGACGTCACGGACGACGCGGCCTGGGAGGCGGCGGTCGAGTCGACCATCGGCGCACTGGGCGGCCTCGATATCGTCGTCAACAACGCGGGTATCGAGGTCACCAGCCTCATCGCCGATCTCGATGCCGAGGCGGCGTCCGCGATGCTTCAGGTCAACGTCATCGGCACCGCACTCGGCGTGAAGCACGCGTTCCGCGCGATGCGCCCCGGTGGCAAGGCAGGCAAGGGCGGATCGGTGGTCAACATCGCCTCGGTCGCCGCCACCATCGCGTTCCCCGGAATCAGCCTCTACTCCGCTACGAAATCGGGCATCGACCGACTGACCCGGGTCGCGGCCGCCGAATCCGGGAAGCTCGGCTACGGCGTGCGCGTCAACTGCATCTATCCGGCACTGACCCCGACCGCGATGGGCAACAAGCTCGCGGTCGACACCGCGGAACTCGGCCTGTTCCCGTCGGTCGAGGCGGCAGTGCAGACCGTCGTGGAACTGACGCCCCTCGGTCGACTCGGTCAGGTCGACGACATGGCGGACGCCGTGGTGTTCCTGTCGTCCGACGCCGCGAAGTTCATCACCGGCGCGGGGCTCCCCGTCGACGGCGGCATGGGCATGTGACCTGCCGCCCCACCAGCACGGCTCTCGACCACCCCACTTCGAACCAGGAGATCAACCATGCCCACTGACAAGCGCGTCGTCGTCTACGGAGCGTCCGGCTACACGGGTCGACTCATCTGTGAGTACCTGCGCGAGTACAACATTCCCTTCCTGGCCGCCGGCCGCGATCACGCCCGACTGAAGGACGCCGTGAGCGCCGTCCCCGGTATCGACACCGTCGAGCACGAGATCGTCGAGGTCGAGCACACCGTGGAGGCGCTGACCGAGGCCTTCCGTGGCGCGACCGTGGTGCTCAACACCGTGGGGCCGTTCGCCCGCTACGGCCACGAGGTGGCGCAGGCCTGCCTGGCCATCGGTGCGCACTACACCGACACCAACGGCGAGCAGAACTGGATGATCGACGCCGAGGCGCAGTACAGCGCCGATTTCGCCTCGCAGGGACTGGTTCTCACGCCGGGCCTCGCGCAGATGTACTCCATCGGTGAGATCGCCGCGAACATCTGCCTGGAGAACCCGGGTCTGAACAGCCTGGACATCCAGGTGTTCTGGAAGGGACACCCCACCGTCGCCTCGACCAACACCATCCTCACCAACGCCGCGTTCTCCAAGGCGTACTACCTGGAGGAGAACGAGTACGTCGAGTGGCCCGCCGACGCCGGGCTCTACACCGTGAGCGTTCCCGGTCAGCACGATCTCGGCCTGGCGTTGCCGTGGGGCGGCACGTCGCATCCGGTGTGGTTCAAGAACGACCCCCGGGTCACCACCGCGAAGGCTCTCGGCGGTGTCTTCAATCCGCCTCTGATGAAGGCGGTTCCGCTGTTGGTGGCCGCCGCCCTCGAACAGATGGAGGGCAAGTCGGACGAGGAGAAGTACCGCATCATCGACGAGCAGTCGTCCGCGATCCGCAGCGAGATGCCGCCGAGGGAGAACCCGCGCCTGAACACCTCCCTCGACTCGGTGTACGCATCGGGTCCGCTCGGCCGCGCACACTGCGTCATCCACGGCAACTGCAACTACAAGCAGACCGCACTGCTCAACGCACACGGGGCTGCCGCACTCCTGCAGGGAGCTCCGCGCAAGGTCGGATTCGCCTCCAGCTGTGAGGCGTTCGGTCATCGCGAGTTGCTCGGCACGCTGCGGGCGTTCGGTCTGGTCCTGGACCCGATCGTCTCCGTGCACCGCTGAGATGCGACTCTCCGACTACCTGGACAAGGGCGTCTCGCTCGGCCGTGGGGCACCGTGCCTCACGGCCGGGGGTGACACCTCCACCTACGGTGAGGTGTACGACCGGTCGGTCGAGATCGCCGCGGCGCTGCAACACGACGGTGTCGAGGCCGGCGATCGCGTCGCCGTCCTGTCCGGTAACGACCCGCTGGCGCTGACGTGCGTGTTCGGCATCTCGCGCGCCGGCGCGGTGTGGTGCCCGGTGAATCCGCGGAACGAGGCCGACGAGAACCGCCAGCTGTTCGATCTCTTCGGATGCCGAACTCTGTTCTTCCAGAGCCGATTCACCGATCTGATCGACCGGATCCGAGGCGATCTGCCGCACCTCGTCCGACTGGTCTGCCTCGACGGTGACACGGAGTGGTCGATCCCGTTCGAGTCGTGGCTCGCCGAACACCGCGGCGAGCTCGACGTGGGCAGGCGGCCGCCGCGGGGGCTCGCGATGCTGGCGGGAACGGGCGGCACCACGGGAAAGCCGAAAGGGGTGCGGCTGACCGAGGACAACATGATGACCTCGACGGCGCTCGCGCTGATGAGCTATCCCTTCGGTGTGCGTCCGCGGTATCTCGCGCTGGCGCCGCTCACACACTCCGCCGGTGTGCTGACGTTCCCGATCCTGAGTCTCGGCGGCGAGGTGGTCATCATGGCGGCCCCCGACATCGGGGAGTTCCTGGCGCTGATCGAACGGCACCGCATCACCCACGCGTTCCTGCCTCCGACGGTGATCTACGGCGTGCTCGACCACCCGGATCTGGATCATCGGGACCTGTCGTCTCTCCGCTGCCTCTGGTACGGGGCGGCCCCGATGTCGCCGACGCGGCTCGAGGAAGCGCTCACGCGCATCGGGCCGGTGCTGGGGCAGCTGTTCGGACAGACCGAGGCGCCCAACATGATCGCCACCCTGGCGCCGGCGGACCACTTTCGTCCGGACGGCACGGTGGCGACGGAACGGCTCACCTCGGCCGGTCGTCCGACACCCTTGACCACGGTCGCGATCATGACCGAGAAGGGCGACCTCGTCGGCACCGGTGAGCGTGGCGAGATCGTCGTGCGCGGTCCCCTGGTCATGGACGGCTATCACGAGAATCCGGTGGCGACGGCAGAGGTGGGCGCTCACGGTTGGCACCACACGGGCGACATCGGGTACCTCGACGACGAGGGGTTCCTCTTCGTCGTCGACCGTGCCAAGGACATGATCATCACGGGCGGATTCAACGTCTACTCGGCCGAGGTGGAGCAGGCACTGCTCGCGCATCCTGCGGTCAAGGAGTCGGCCGTGGTGGGACTTCCCGACGAGAAATGGGGAGAACGGGTGGTGGCCGCGGTCGAACTGCGCTCGGGTCAGGACGCCGAGGTGAGCGAGATCATCGCGTTCGTCAAGTCCCGCATCGGCAGTGTGAAGGCGCCCAAGGAGATCGAGATCTGGGACGTCCTGCCGCGCTCGAAGGTGGGAAAGATCCTCAAGAACGAGGTCAGGGCGACCATGACGACGTGATGCGTGGTCACGTGAGCGCCAACTCGACCTCTGGACACGGCGGAAGGCCGGGCCTATCGTGAACAGACCGATCGGTACGTACGGCCAGGAGGTCCATCATGTCTCGTCGAATCACCCGCGCACTCGTCGGCGCCACGGCCGCCGGCGCCGGAGCAGTCGCCATCGCCCTGTCGGGCGGGGCAACGGCGTCGGCGGCACCCGCTCAGGGGCCCATCTACTGGCAATCGTTCGGCGTGCTCGTCATTCCGGCGAGCGAGAACTGCCAGAACACGGCGGAACGGTATCGCGAGCGGGGCGACATCATCCTGGTCGACTGCGCCATGAATCTCGCGTACCCCGGCTATCAGCTCGTCGGAATGCGTACGGATCTTTTCGGGAGCTGATCGCCGGCGAACTCTACTGAGGAAGCGCCGCGCAGCTCGACCTCTGTACAGGGCGGAAGGCCGGGTCCACCGTCGACGGACCTCACAGTACGTCCAGCCAGGGCCCGAAACCACCGGCCCAGTCACTACGGTGGGCAGATGCCACTGTCGCCGCGAGTCCCGGATCTCGGAGCCCTCGACGTGATGGTGTCCGTTGCCCGGTTGGGAAGCATGACGGCGGCCGGCCGGGAACACGGGTTGAGTCAGCAGGCGGTCAGCGCACGTGTGCGTGCGGCGGAGCGGGACATCGGTGTCCGCATCTTCGATCGCGGGGCGAGCGGTGTCGCCCTGACCCCCGAGGGCGTCGCGGTGATGGAGTGGGCGGGCGGCATCCTCGACTCGGCCGAGAAGTTCGCGACCGGAGTGACATCGCTTCTGCACGAGGGCAATGCGACGCTGACCATCGCCGCCAGCATGACCATCGCCGAGCACCTGGTTCCCGCGTGGATGCTCTCGATGCGCAGGAAGTCGCCCGACGTCCAGGTGCAGATGCGACTGATGAACTCGGCGGAGGTCGCCGAGCAGGTGCTGGACGGGCGCGCGGACATCGGCTTCGTCGAAGGGCCCGACGTGCCGGCCGGGCTTGGGGTCGCCGTCGTCGCGCACGACGAGTTGGTCATCGTCACCGGACCGACCCACCCTTGGGCGACGAGCCGCGAGGCCTCGGTGGAGCTGCTGCAGTCGACGGCTCTGGTGCAGCGCGAGCCGGGGTCGGGAACCCGCACCACGTACGAGAGCGCCGTCCGCCCGACGGTTCCGCCGCTCATCGAGCTCAACTCCGTCACCGCTGTCACGTCGGCTGCCATATCGGCGAATGCGCCGGCAGTGGTGTCGTCCCTCGCGGTGCAAGGGGAGCTGCGGAGCGGCGCGTTGGTGCGCATCGTCATCCCCGGTCTGGCGATGACACGGGAACTGCGCGCGGTCTGGAGCCTGTCGTCGGCGTTGCGCGGTTCCCGTCGCGACTTCGTCGACATCGCCGCTGCTCGGCGGTAGCCCACAACCAGCAGTTGTGGGGTGACAATAGCCCGACCACTACAGACTCTCGCCGTCCCGGCGCACCGTGAAGGCATGACGACTTTCCGGACCGCCACACCGCATGGGATGCTCCGCGACCTGGACTCGCCCGGCAGCGTGATCGAGCACATCACGCCGAACTGGTTCGCATCGGTGATGGGGACCGGAATCGTCGCCACTGCCGCAGCAACGCTGCCCGTGCAGAATGTCGTGCTCCACGTGGCAGCCGTCGTCATGTGGCTGCTCGCCTCGGCCGTGCTCGTCGTCGTGTCGACCGTGTTCGCCGCGCACTGGGTCGCGCACCGCAGCGTCGCGCTGGCGTACACGGCCCACCCCGTGATGATGCAGTTCTACGGAGCGCCACCCATGGCTCTGCTCACCGTCGGTGCCGGTGCGAGTCTCGTCGGCGTAGACATCCTCGGGCAGAGCCTGGCCACCTCGATCTTCGTCGTCCTCTGGACGGTGGGTACCGCGCTGGGGCTCGCGACCAGCGTCGTCGTCCCGTACGTGATGATCACCCGCCGCCGCAGCGCCGACACGGTCGCGCTCCCGGCATGGCTGATGCCCGTGGTGCCGCCGATGGTCTCGGCATCCACCGGTGCACTTCTCCTCCCGCACATCGCCGACGGGCAGTGGCGGCTCGCGATGCTCGTCGGCTGCTACGCGCTGTTCGGATTGGCACTCGTGACCGGGCTGATGGTGACGACCGCGGTTCTCGGCCGATTGCTGCACGGCGACGTCCTCCCGGTCCAGGCTGCACCGACGATATGGATCACTCTCGGCGTCATCGGCCAGTCCGTCACCGCGGCCAACCTCCTGGGTGCCGATGCGGCGATGGTGTTCACCGGTGACCGGAGCGAGGTGGCGGTGGTCCTGCGTGCGGCGGGAATCCTCTTCGGAATGGTGATGGGCGGCTTCGGAGCGATGATGTTCGCCCTGGCCACGGCGCTGACCGTGCACGCGGCGCGCCGAGGACTGCGCTACTCGTTGGCATGGTGGTCGTTCACCTTCCCCGTCGGAACGTGCGTGACCGGTGCGGCGGCGTTGGGGCGCGCGCTGGAGTCGTCCGTCGTCGAGGCACTGGCGGTCGTGCTGTTCGCCGTGCTGGTGGCGGCATGGACGACGGTGGCGACGAGGACGGTGCGCGAGGCGTATCGCGGCCGGGTGTTTCTTCCGGCGTGAGAGTCGCACGACGGCGAAGTGGGCACACTGGAGGCATGGAGATCACCGGCCACCTCACGTCCGACGAGTTCTGGACCCAGCAACGCGCGATCGAGGATCAGATCCGCGCCGAGTCCACCACCTTTCCCACCTACACGGTGGCGGGTTGGAGCGGGGCGCGCGTGATGGGTCCGTGGAAACGGGAGAACGACGTGCTGACCAACGTGACACTGCGGCACGGTGAGGTCGACTGGGACGGCGACGGCATCGACGGTCCTTTCGTCGAGGTCACCACCACCACGAAGGACGCACACCGCACGGCGCTGAAGGCGATGCTGTCGGCGATCGGTCTGACGCCGATGTCGCCCGAGTACAAGCGGCGACGCGGCGCCATCGCGGCGACGGAGGCGCGTCGCGTCGTCGTGCCGGTGGACGGCGCGGACACCGACTTCGAGGTGCACGGCGGGCAGGAACGGTGGTGGGCGTCGGCGACGGTGGGCGACCACGGTGTGGTGATCGAGGCGCGGCGCCACCCTGTCGAGGCGGTGGCGCTGACGTCGGAGACCGATATGGAGCCCTATCTCGACGGCCTCCGCGCCGCGATCCGTACGAGTCGGGGCGAGTGATGGCACTGCCCTCGCACGGCCGATTCCCGTATTCGCCCATCACGTCCCGTCAACCGTTCTCGTGGCCGGGCGGCGCATCCCTCGCGGTGTACGTCGCCGTCAACTGCGAGCACTTCCCGTACGACGACGGGGCTCCCGGGCTGGGATGGACCCCGGGAATGGACCAGCCGAACACCTACAACTGGGGTTGGCGCGAGTACGGCAACAGGGCGGGCGGCTTCGCATTGGCCGACACGTTGCGCGACAGCGGGATTCGCCCGACTCTGCTCGTCAACGCCGAGATCTACGAGCATGCTCCCGATCTGGTGGCGGCGTATCGCGCACTCGGCGCGGACGTCGTCGCCCACGGCCGCACCAACGCCGAGCAGCCGAACCAGCAGGACGAGGACGCGGAACGTCGCACCATCGAGGCGGTACGACGGGCGATCGAGTCACACGAGGGATCGCCGGCTCGGGGTTGGATGAGCCCCGGCGCGAACCCGAGCCGGGTGACGGAGGACCTGTTGGCGGAGCAGGGCTTCGAGTACACGCTCGACTGGCCGATCGACGACCAGCCGGTGTGGATGGCCACGCGCGGTGGACCTCTACTGAGTGTTCCGTACCCGCACGAGGTCAACGACCTTCCGGTGTTCGTCCATCACCACGGGTCCGCGGAGGATTTCGAGCACATCGTCGTCGACTCGTTCGACGAGCTGAAGGAGCAGTCGCGGCGCGCACCGCGCGTGTTGGCCATCTCCACCCACACGTTCCTCACCGGGCAACCGCACCGGCTCAGACGCTTCCGTCGCGCGCTGGACCACCTGACGTCGCATGCCGACGGTGTCTGGTTCACCACCGCCGGCGACATCGCGGAGCACTATCGGACGGTCACTCCGCCGCCCGCATGACGTAGTCGTGCAGCTGCGCCTCGGTCAGGTTCGCCTCGGTGAGTGCCGCGAGGGCCTCCGGATCGAGGTTCTCGGCACTACCGTCTGCGAAGCGCCGTGCACCCTCGGCCGTGACACCGCGTGCTCGCAACTGGGCGAACACCTCGTCGGTACTCACACGCCCGCCGGGAGTGCCCGTGCCGCGACTCCCGCCCCCATGTTGTACCCGAGATGACCGCCGAGAGCGCCGCCCAGCCCGGCGACGGCGAATCCGGCGAGTGCGAGCGCTTTCGACGTGGTGTCCGGCGACGATGACGCGTCCGCTGCCTTCGCGCGTCGGCGGTACGACGCCGTGAAGAGTGCCAGCGCGACGGCGTTGGTGCTCGCGTGGATCAGACCCACTCGACGCTGTTCCGCGCTGAGTGTCGACCACGTGGCCCACCCCGTCACCAGTGCCGTCGGGGCGGTCACCAGTCCGGCACCGATGAGGCGCCGCGCTGCCGCGGAGTCTCCACCGGTGACATCGAGAAAGACTGCGCTGGTCCACAATCCGACCGAGGAGTAGGCCATGATGGGATGCATCGGGTGGCCGACGAAGGTGCCACGGAGGAGACCGTCGATCTTCGTCCCCTCGAGAGCGGATCGGAGCTTCCCGGCGATGGGGTCGCTGACCGGATCGAGGAACGTCGCCTTCTCGAGCGGGTGGAACAGCGGTGTGAGATTCATACTCTGTCGGATACCCGCAGCGGTCGAGGGTAACCGCGGCGCACGGTGCGCTCGAGAATGCCGAGGGTCACGCGCAGGGACGATCCGGACACCACGGGGAAGATGTCACGCTCCCGCCAGTCGGGATGGATGTCGGACCAGTCGTAGTAGGACGTGACGAGGGTGCCCTCCGTGCCGTCCTCGAAGGAGTGCGGCGCGAGCCGGTACCCGTAGCGGTGGCCGATGGGCGGTCGGACCGTGCCGACGATCGTCCACGAGATGTCCCGATCGCGCTCGAAGGTCGCGATGGTGACCTCGACGTCGTAGGTACCCATCGGGAGGTCGCCGAGTGCCTCGCGATCCATGTGCACGACGAAGGTGTCTCCCGCGGACGTCACGGGTGCGCCGTCCGCGCTCATCAACATGCCCGAGCCGTCGATGGCGACGTGGCCGTCGGGATCGCAGAGCACGTCGAAGACGTCCGCCGCGGGCAACGGCATCACGCGCTGGAACTCGAGTCGTTCGTCGGTCATGGGTCCAGTCTGCACTTGTGCAGGAAGCGGGTGCGCAGGTCGTCATTGAAGACGGAGCGCGACGGGCACAGACTCGTGACCATGACGGACCTCACAGGACGATCGGCTCTCATCACCGGTGGTGCCAGCGGAATCGGGGCCGCGATCGCCCGCGCTCTCGCGGCGAACGGCGCTCGGGTCACCGTCGCCGACCTCGACGGTGACGCCGCCACGGCGCTGGCACACGAGATCGGGGGAGAGGCGTGGCAGGTGGACCTCTCCGACGTCGACGCGCTCACGGACCTCACCCTCGAGACCGACATCCTGGTGAACAACGCGGGAATCCAGCACGTGTCGCCGATCGAGGACTTCGACCCGGTGATGTTCCGGCGCATCCTGACACTCATGGTGGAGGCGCCGTTCCTGCTGGTGCGTGCCGCTCTGCCGCACATGTACGAGACCGGGTACGGGCGCATCGTCAACATGTCGTCCGTGCACGGCATCCGGGCGTCGGCCAACAAGTCGGCGTACGTCACGGCGAAGCACGCCCTGGAGGGACTGTCGAAGGTCACCGCCCTCGAAGGCGCTGAGCGGGGCGTCCGCAGCAACTGCGTCAACCCCGGCTACGTGCGAACACCCCTCGTGGAGAAGCAGATCGCCGATCAGGCGCGCGTCCACCGCATCGACGAGTCCGAGGTGCTCGAGAAGGTGCTGCTGACCGAGAGCGCGATCAAACGGATGGTGGAGCCGGAGGAGGTGGCCGCACTGGTGTCCTTCCTCGTCGGAGACGAGGCGTCGATGATCACCGGTGCCGCCTACACGATGGACGGCGGCTGGAGCGCGAGCTGATCACTCGCCCCGCGAGACGCTCTCCACGAAGTCGCGGGCGATGTCGCGAAGCTTGCGGTTGGCACGCTGAGATTCCGTGGACAACATGCCGAACGCGGTGTCGCTGTCGACGCCGTGCAGCGCCATGAGGATGCCCTTGGCCTGCTCGATGGGGGCGCGGTGCTCGAGTGCGTCCTGCAGGCCCGACGCGACCTCGCGGGCCGACCGCACCCGGGCGTAGTCGCCGATCGCGGTGGACACGGTGGAGGTCAGCAGCTCGAGGATCGACTCGTCGATCGCCCCGAACGCATCGGGGGCGGTGCCGTACAGGTTGAACGATCCGAGCTTCATGTCGGCGGTGTGCAGGGGCGCGGCGAGGAACGAACGCACGCCTTCCTCGCGAGCAGCGTGTACGAACTCCGGCCAGCGCTGCTGCGCCGCATCGACGTCGACGCGGACGATCTCGCCGGTCCGGGCGGCCTCGAGGCACGGACCCTCACCGATCTCGTACTGATGGCGGTCGACCTCGAGCGTGCGGTCGTCGGTGTGCACGGCCGTGTACGTCAGGCCGCCGAACAGGATGCTCACACCGACGCTCGACGCACCGTCGACGGCCTCGTGTGCGATCTCCGCGGTGCGCTTCAGCAGCACCGCCAGATGATCGTCGTCGCGGACGCTGCCGCCGACCGCGCTGAGCATGGCGGCGAGTCGACGGGGAGCGACCGACCCGGTGGCCACCTCGGTGACCAATTCCGCCGCACGCGACGTGGACCCGGCCGCGTCTGCGCGTACCGAGTCCGCTGTCGCCGCCACGGCGCTGTCCCTGCTCTCCACGGTTGAGAATCATCGCACGACGCGGGGACACCAGCAGCGACTCCGGTTGAGTTGGGTGGCCAGCGGGTATCGCAAGCATCAGGTACTCGTGTTGTCCGGACATCACGAAGTGCCAGAGCCGTCGAGTGAAGAAGCCCGCCGATGTCTCGGAGACCCCCACTGTGTGCCTGCGCACCGGTGGGGTTCTTCGTGTGCGGTGGGCTCAGCCACGGCGTGCGTGCTCCTCGATCACGGCGGCATTGAGCGCGGCCGCGGCGCTGACGATCGCGGCGGCGTCGTCCGGGTCGCACTCGCCGTCCGCGACGCGCGCGACGGCATCCTGCATGCGTACGCACAGTGCGGCGACGGAATCGTCGTCGGTCGGCTCGTCCGCCACGGCGCTCACACCCGCCGGTTCGTCGTCGGCCGGCTCGGTCTGACGGACGTCCTCGATCACGTCGTCGCGCCCGGCGTCCGCGAGTCGCTCGAACTCCTCGGCCGGCGTCTCGGGACGGTAGTTGCGAGGGCTGCCGTTCACCACGGTGCGCGTGCTCGGCGACAGCGCCACGAAGTTGACCCGATCCCCGCCGGGATCGCCGCTGACCCGGAAGACCCGATCCGGGCGTGTGACACTGCGCACGGTCATGCCGTCCGCGATGGCGTGTGGATTGCGTGGAGCCACGTCCGACCTCCATTCACTGGTTGTGGGGGCCATCATGGTCGTATGACTTCCGTGATGGAGCGCCTGCTGGACATCGCACCGATCTGGGTGTTCCTCATCGTCTTCCTGCTGGTGTTCCTCGAGGACGCGATCTTCGTCGGTTTCGTGATTCCCGGAGAGACGGCCGCGGTCATCGGCGGCGTCGCGGCGAGTCAGGACCACGTGAGTGTCGTCGCGATGGCGGCGGTCGTGGTCGTCGCGGCCGTGGTGGGTGACTCGGTGGGCTTCGAGATCGGCAAGCACTTCGGCCCACGACTGTTGGCCATGAAGATTCTGGACAAGCGTCGCGACAAACTGGACAAGGCGCGGGACCTGTTGGCGCGCAAGGGCGGGACGGCCGTCTTCCTCGGCCGGTTCGTCGCCTTCTTCCGAGCGGTGATGCCGGCGTTGGCCGGAATGTCGCGCATGCCGTACCCGAAGTTCCTCGCGTACAACGCACTCGGTGGGCTCGTCTGGGGGACGGGGTTCGTGGTGCTCGGATTCGTCGCCGGCAACTCGTACGAACAGGTCGCGAAGACGGTGGGACGGGACGCGGCGATCATCGTGGTCGCGGTGGTGGTGATCGCGCTGATCGTGTGGCGCGTCCGGGCTCATCGCTCCGAGAAGGGCGCGGCGCGGGCCTACGATCCCAGCGCGAGCACCGACAGCAGCTCGTAGGCCACGTGTGACGCGGCGATTCCGGTGATCTCCGCGTGGTCGTACGCGGGCGCGACCTCCACGATGTCCGCACCGACGATGTTCGCTCCCACCAACCCGCGCAGGGTGTTCAGCAGTTCCCGCGACGTCATGCCGCCCGCCTCGGGTGTGCCGGTACCCGGGGCGTGGGCCGGGTCGAGAACGTCGATGTCCACCGAGACGTACACCGGGCCCGTGTCGAGACGGCGGCGCATCCGCTCGACGATCGAGGCCACCCCGTCCGTCTCGTAGTCGTCGGACCGGATGATCTGGAACCCCAGGACAGCGTCGTCCTCGAGGTCCTTCTTGCCGTACAGCGGACCGCGGATCCCGATGTGCTGCGACCGCTCCAGGTCGATCAACCCCTCCTCGCTCGCCCGTCGGAACGGCGTTCCGTGCGTGAAAGGTGCACCGAAGTACGTGTCCCACGTGTCGAGGTGGGCGTCGAAGTGCAGCACGGCGATCGGACCGTGGTCGCGGTGCAGCGCGCGCAGGATCGGCAGCGCGATGGTGTGGTCGCCACCGAGAGTGAGGACCGTGCTGCCGTCCTTGCGCAGATCGGTGATCGCGTGCTCGACGGTCGTCAGGGCTTCGGCGATGTCGAACGGATTGACCGCGATGTCGCCGGCGTCGGCCACCTGGCGGTGCGCGAACGGCGACACGTCCAGCGCAGGGTTGTACGGCCGGAGCAGCTTGGACGACGCGCGGATGTGGCCGGGACCGAAGCGCGCGCCCGGCCGGTAGCTCACGCCCGAGTCGAAAGGCACTCCGACGATGCTCACGTCCGCACGGGATACCTCGTCGAGCCGTGGCAGCCGCGCGAAGGTCGACGGTTCCATGTACCGCGGGTACCGCGATCCGTCCAGAGGTCCCCTGATGTCGGTCATGAGCAGTGATGTTTCCCCACTCGAGCCAGTTGGTCAACACTTGTTTCCTGGCGGTGGGCAGGGCATGATCGCGGCGTGTCCACCATCGGAAACCGGCTCCGGGAGGCCCGGGCCGCTCGTCGTCTCACTCTCGACGCGCTCGCGTCGACAGTCGGTGTGACCAAGGGGTACCTGTCCAAGGTCGAGAACGACCGCGCGTCCGCGTCCGTCGCCGTCCTGGTGCGCTGGTGCGACGCGCTCGAGATTCCCATGGGGTCCCTGTTCGACGACGTTCCGCACGGGGACGTCGTCCGCGCCGGCGAGTACCCCCCGATCGCCCTCGGAGGACACGCCCAGTCGGAGCATCTGCTGACCCCGCCGGGCGAACAGCGCGTGCAGGTCATCCACGGCAGGATCGAGCGCGGGGGAGGCAGCGGCGACGAGTCGTACGCACTACCGGCGGAGGTCGGGTTCGTCCTGGTGCTCGCCGGTCGGCTGATCCTGACGCTCGACGAGCGCACCGTGCAGCTCGACGACGGTGACGCGGTCACCTTCGACCCCCGTCGTCGACACAGCTTCCGCGCGGAGGTCGAGACCACGGTGCTGTGGGTCCTGACGCCGTCCCTGCCCTCTCGCCACGACAGAACCAGAATCGAGACGACCCCATGACCACGCCCGTCACGCCCGACAGCTCTGCCCGGGAGGACCGGGAACCACCGGTCACGATGTTCGGACCCGACTTCCCCTTCGGTTACGACGATTTCATCGCCCACCCGGCCGGGCTCGGGTCGGTCCCTCCGGAGCGCCGCGGCACCCGCGTCGCCATCGTCGGTGCCGGTCTCGCCGGCACCGTCGCCGCCCGCGAGTTGCTGCGGATGGGACTCGAACCCGTGGTGTACGAGGCCGGCTGGATCGGCGGCCGCATGCACTCGGTTCCCCTCGGCGGGCATGCCGACATCGTCGCGGAGATGGGCGCCATGCGGTTCCCGCCGTCGTCCACCGCGCTGTTCCACTACCTCGACCACCTCGGTATCGAGACCACTCCGTTCCCCAACCCGCTCGCCGAGGCAACGGCCAGCACCGTCATCGATCTCAAGGGCACCAGTCACTACGCGCGGCAGCTGACCGATCTCCCCGACGAGTACGCCGAGGTGGCCAGGGCGTGGCAGCGCACGCTCGAGGAACAGTCGGAACTCGTCCCTCTCCAGCGCGCCATCCGCGCCCGGGACGCGGCGGCGGTCAAGCGCATCTGGAACGACCTCGTGGTGCGACTCGACGACACGACGTTCTACGGCTTCCTCGTCGGATCCCCCCACTTCGCGTCGTTCGCACGTCGAGAGTTGTTCGGGCAGGTCGGTTTCGGCACCGGCGGCTGGGACACCGACTTCCCCAACTCGATTCTCGAGATCCTGCGCGTGGTGGCCACGGAGGCGGACGATCACCACCGCGGCATCGTCGGCGGATCCAGCCGCCTGCCGCGCGGTCTGTGGTCGGAGGCCGTGTCGGACGCGGCGCACTGGCCGGCGGGCACTTCGGTCGAGTCGCTGCACGGCGGCACACCGCGGCCGGGCGTCACGGAGATCCGGCGACGGACCGACGACGGCACCGGCGGTCACACCTTCGCGGTGACCGACACTT
This sequence comes from Rhodococcus sp. BP-349, assembly GCF_019835845.1. NCBI lineage: Bacteria > Bacillati > Actinomycetota > Actinomycetes > Mycobacteriales > Nocardiaceae > Rhodococcus > Rhodococcus sp. BP-349. The sequence continues at coordinate 310,942 of NZ_JABUDR010000001.1, forward strand.
CGGGCCGGACAGACGAGTTCGCCTCGGTCGTCGTGACCGCGCAGAGCTGGATGCTCCTCAACACCATCGACACCGACGACGATCTGCTGCCCATCGATCACTGGACGGCCGTCGAGCGTACCCACTACATGGGGTCGACCAAGGTGTTCGTGCTCGTGGACCGACCGTTCTGGAAGGACGTCGACCCCGAGACGGGTCGAGAACTGGTCAGCATGACCCTCACCGACCGGTTGAGCCGGGGAACGTATCTCCTCGATCACGGCGACGATCGGCCCGGCGTGATCTGCCTGTCCTACACGTGGAGCGACGACTCGCTGAAGCTGATACCGCTCTCACCCGACGAGCGGTTGACGCTGATGCTGGGATCGCTCGAGGAGATCTATCCCGGCGTGGACTTCCGCAGCCACATCGTCTCCGATCCGGTGACGCTGTCGTGGGAGACCGAGCGCCACTTCATGGGTGCCTTCAAGGCCAACCTGCCCGGTCACTACCGCTATCAGGAACGCCTCTTCTCGCACTTCGTGCAGCACGAACTCGCCCCCCGGCATCGCGGGATCTTCCTCGCCGGAGACGACATCTCGTGGACGGCGGGATGGGCCGAGGGCGCCATCCAGACCGCGCTCAACGCGGTGTGGGGAGTCATGAACCACCTCGGCGGATCGACGCACCCGGACAATCCCGGGCCGGGCGACGTCTTCGCGAGCATCGCCCCGCTCCGCCTCGGGGACTGATGTCGCGACCAGCGCGATGAATCTCGGTCCGGGAGGACTTACCGAGCGGTAGCGTTCCTCCGGTGGTTCAGTTGCTCTCGCGCTCACAGGCGGCCGATCGGCCGACCGTGACGACGCCTGCGACCGTTCCGGTGCGAACCGTCTCGGCGCAGGCACTGGCCATCGTGCTCGTGCTCGCAGTCGCGGTGCTCGCATTCCACCTGACCCGGCCGACGGCCGAGGACCCGGCTGTCGGGGCGGTCGCCGTCCCCGCTGCGGATCTGCGGCCGAGCTTCCTGGCGGAACCGGAGCGCAACCTGGGCCCGCTGCGCCAGATCGCGAAGGTCAACCGCGCCACCGCGGAGGAGGAGTACGCGGCCGCCATCGCCGTGCTCTCGACCGCGGCGAGCGCCGAGGAGAAGGATCGCCGGCTGTACGAGTTGCCGCCGGCCGTGATCGGCGCCCGCATCGGCAGCTACGCCTCGCCGGCTCGCGGCACGTACACGTCCGGTTTCGGCCCGCGGTGGGGAACGATGCACAACGGCATCGACATCGCCGGTCCGATCGGCACACCGATCCTGTCGGTGGCGGACGGCCAGGTGATCGAGGCCGGCCCTGCGAGCGGCTTCGGGTTGTGGGTGCGCGTGCGACACGACGACGGCACCGTGTCCATCTACGGTCATGTGGACACCCTGGTCGCGGTGGCCGGTCAGCGGGTCGCGGCGGGGCAGCAGATCGCGACGATGGGGAACCGCGGCGACTCCACCGGGCCGCACCTGCACTTCGAGACCGTCGTCGCGGACAAGCACGTGGATCCCGAACTGTGGTTGATCGGCCGCGGTATCTCGCTCGGACCGGAAGGCGACTGACGAGTCCCATCCGTCACACCAGTAACACGCTCGGATACGATCAGGGCATGAGACGGGCACTTCTGACGGCGGCGACGGCACTCGCCGTGGCCGTGGGCACCGCACCTCTCGGCGCCGGTCCGGCCGCGGCCGACACCGCCGGCTCCTGCTCACCCGAGCATCCCCGTCCCGTCGTGCTGGTGCACGGCACCTGGGTCGACGGTCCGGACACCTGGTCCACCCTCACTCCGCAGCTCGAGGCGGAGCGCTACTGCGTCTTCACTCTCGAGTACGGCTACCGCGCCGAGCCCGGCGAGAACCTGCTGCAGACCTACGGCGGCGACGACATCGCCGCGTCCGCGCGAGAACTGCGCGCCTTCGTCGACGACGTCCGATCACGCACCGGCGCCGCCGACGTGGACGTCGTCGGGCACTCCCAGGGCGGGGTCGTGGCGCGGCAGTACCTGAAGTTCGAGGGTGGAGCCGAGGCCGTGCACACCCTCGTCACCCTCGGCGCCACCAATCACGGCACCACGTTCTCGGCGGGTCAGCTCATCGGTTCGCTCGCGCAGCAGTTCGGACTGCCGGTCGGCGAGGTCGCCGCCGCGGCCGTCGGACCGTCGTTCGTCCAGCAGATGGTCGGCTCGTCGTTCCTCGACGTGCTCAACGCGGGCGGCGACACCGTCCCGGGCGTCGACTACACCGTGATCGCCACCCGCGCGGACACCGTCTCCACGCCGCCCGAGAACACCTTCCTCGCCGCGGGCCCGGGAGCGAGCGTGGACAACGTCTGGGTGCAGGACGGCTGCCCGAGCAACGCCGCCGGGCACATGGAACTGACCACCGACCCCCGCGCACTGTGGATGGTGCAGCGCGGGCTCGACCGGTCCTACGCCGATCGGGTCCCCAGCCCCTGCTGAGTGCCGGGTGCGCTGGGCTGGTGCGGTGGCCGGCTGGAAGGGGTGTGCACACGGCTGGCGTGGGGTGAACACCCGTTGCTGCAGGCTGGAGAGTGTGTGCGGTTCATGCAGGGGGTGTGCACACGGCCGGCTGCACCTCGCGCTGCGGTGCCTGGCCTGAAGGTGTGTGTGCACGGCTCGCCACGCCACGCCCCGCCGCCTTACCCGGCCGGAAGGGGTGTGCACACGGCTGGCGTGAGGTGAACACCCGTTGCTGCAGGCTGGAGGGTGTGTGCGGTTCATGCAGGGGGTGTGCACGCAGCTCGCTGCACCTCGCGATCCCGCCGATTCTCACGTTCCGCCGCCCTCACGCGTTTACTGATCGTGATGCTTCCGTTCGAGACCGTCGTGGCGACCCACGGCCCCGTGGTGCTGCGGGTCTGTCGCGCCGTGGTCGGTCCCGTCGACGCCGACGACGCGTGGTCGGAGACCTTCCTCGCCGCACTCCGGAAGTACCCCGACCTGCCCGAGGACGCGAACGTGCAGGCCTGGCTGGTGACCATCGCGCACCGCAAAGCCGTCGACGTTCATCGCGCGGCGGCTCGTCGGCCCGTGCCCACCGACTCCGTTCCGGACGTCGCCACGACGGTGCCGGACGAGAACCACGCCCTGTGGTCGGCGGTCGCGGCTCTGCCCGACACTCAGCGACTGGCCGTCGCGTACCACCACATCGGGGGCCTTCCCCATGCAGTTGTCGCTGCGCTGCTGGGTAATTCGACCACCGCCGCCCGGCGCGCGTGTGCCGACGGCATCGCGACCCTGCGCCGCACGACCACGAGGAGTGAGTTGCTGTGACCACCGCTGCCGATCTGACCGCGCTCCACGAGCGGCTGACGCACCGCGCCGCCGAGGAGGGACTGCTCGACGTCGCTTACCGCACCCTCGACTCACCCGTCGGCACGCTCCTCGTGGCGGCCACCGAGCGAGGCGTCGTGCGCGTGGCCTTCGACGTCGAGAACCACGACACGGTCCTGCAGATGCTGGCCACCCGCATCAGTCCGCGGGTGCTCCGAGTTCCGGCCCGGCTCGACCCGGTGGTCCGCGGGCTCGACGCGTTCTTCGCCGGGGCGTCCCGCGTCGTCGACGTCGACCTCGATCTGCGCCTCGCTGCCGGGTTCCGTCGCGACGTCCTGACGCATCTTCAGCGCATCCCCTACGGCGAGACCCGGAGCTACGCAGCCGTGGCCGCGGAGACGGCGAGCCCCACAGCAGTCCGCGCCGTGGGGTCGGCTTGCGCGCGCAATCCGCTGCCCCTGGTCATCCCATGTCATCGCGTGGTGCGGTCGGACGGAACGCCCGGTCGTTACGCCGGCGGTGAGGCCGCCAAGCAGCTTCTGCTGGAGCTCGAGACACGGAACTACTAGGCGGTATTAGTCTCGAAGCATGTCCTCTGCTGCCGATGTTCCCGCGCACCTCGTTCTGTCTCGCCGCGATCTCGAGTTCCTCCTCTACGAGTGGCTCGACGTCGAGTCGTTGACCGAGCGGAAGCGTTTCTCCGACCATTCCCGCGAGACGTTCGACGCGGTGATGGAGCTCAGTGAGCAGATCGCGGTGAAGCACTTCGCGCCGCACAACAAGAAGGCGGACGCGAACGAGCCGCACGTCGGCGAGGACGGCAAGGTCGTCCTGATTCCCGAGGTCGAGCAGGCGCTGAAGGTATTCAACGACGCCGGCCTCATCTCCGGGCAGTTCGACGACTCGCTCGGCGGCATGCAGCTGCCGACCACGGTGTCGAAGGCGTCGCTTGCGTGGTTCCAGGCCGCGAACACCGGCACCGCGACCTATCCCTTCCTCACGATCGGCAACGCCAATCTTCTCATCGAGTACGGCAGCGAGGAGTTGGTCGACGCCTACGTCCGGCCCATGCTCGAAGGTCGTTTCCACGGGACCATGTGCCTGTCCGAGCCCGGTGCCGGATCATCGCTCGCGTACATCACCACCAAAGCCGTCGAGCAGGGTGACGGCACCTACGCGGTGACCGGAACCAAGATGTGGATCTCGGGCGGCGAGCACGAGCTCGGCGAGAACATCGTGCACCTCGTCCTCGCCAAAATTCCCGGCGGTCCGGCGGGTGTGAAGGGCATCTCGCTCTTCGTCGTACCGAAGACGCTGGTGAACGCGGACGGGTCGCTGGGCGAGCGCAACGACGTGAACCTCGTCGGCCTGAACCACAAGATGGGGTACCGCGGAACCACCAACACGCTCCTCGCATTCGGCGAGAACGGTGGCGCCACAGGCTATCTCGTCGGCGAGCCGCACAAGGGCCTGTCGTACATGTTCAAGATGATGAACGAGGCGCGCATCGGCGTCGGCATGGGCGCGACCGCGCTGGGCTACACCGGCTACCTGCACTCGGTGGCGTACGCCCGGGACCGTGCGCAGGGCCGGCCCGTCGGTGACAAGGATCCGGCCGCCCCGCAGGTGCCGATCATCGACCACTCCGACGTCCGCCGCATGCTGCTCGCGCAGAAGTCCTACGTCGAGGGCGGTCTGGCCCTGGGCCTGTACTGCTCGCGACTGGTCGACGAGCAGATCACCGGCGAGCAGGACGCGGCGGATCGCGCCGGGTTCCTCCTCGACGTGCTCACCCCCATCGCCAAGGCGTGGCCGTCGCAGTGGTGCCTCGAGGCCAACAACCTCGCGATCCAGGTGCACGGTGGATACGGCTACACCCGCGACTACAACGTCGAGCAGTTCTACCGCGACAACCGTCTCAACCCCATTCACGAGGGAACGAACGGCATCCAGGGCCTCGACCTCCTCGGACGCAAGGTCGTCGCGCAGGGCGGCCGCGGGCTCCAACTCCTCGTCGAGACCATCACGGAGACCATCGACGCGATGTCGGGCGAGTACGCCGACGCCCTGCGAGCGGCAGTGGATCGCCTCGTGGCCGTCACCGGCACGCTGTGGGGTCAGGGCGACGCCGAGGTGGCGCTGGCCAACTCGTCCGCGTACCTCGAGGCGACCGGTCACGTCGTCGTCGCGTGGCTCTGGCTCGACCAGCTCCGCGCGATCGGCGACAAGGAAGGCGCCTTCTACGACGGCAAGCGCGTCGCGGCGCAGTACTTCTTCCGGTACGAGCTCCCCAGGACGGGCCCGCAGTTCGACCTGCTCGAGAACCTGGACCGTACGACGCTGGACCTCGACACCGCGGTTCTGTAGGGCAGCGCTTGCCGGGTGTGGTGCTGCCGGGCGCACCGCGCGGTGTTGCGCGCACCGTTCAGCGTGCGCAGAGAGTCGGGCGCTGCGCGTGGGGAGGCACCGCACTCCGGGTGGTGCGGTGCGCGCCTGATCACGGGTGCTGCCGGGCGCACCGCGCGGTGTTGCGCGCACCGTCCAACCTGCGCACACCACCGCGCGCAGCGCCCGGACGCCCGGCGACGGTACCCAGTAATCCCAGTCACACCTACCTGGTCAGGTCGCGCAGCGACTGCTTAGATACAAGATGTGCGCAACACAGATGCAACCGAGACGTCGTCCGACCGGGCGTACGCGACGGTCAAGGAGCTCATCGTCTCCGGCGAGCTGCCGGGCGGGGAGCTGATCAGCGAGGGGCAGATCGCCGAGCGCACCGGCACCAGCCGCACCCCGGTCCGCGAGGCCTTCCTCAGGCTCGCGGCCGAAGGATGGATGCGGCTCTACCCCAAGCGCGGGGCCCTCGTGGTTCCCGTCGCCCCCGACGAGGCCACCCATCTCGTCGCCGCCCGTCGACTGGTCGAGACCGGATCGCTCGAGGCATTCGCGCACGACTCGGGCAGCCGGGCCTCCGCCGCCGCACAGATGCGGGAGAGCCTCGACCGGCAGTGCGTTCTCGCGGTGGCGGGCGACTCCCTCGGCTTCGCTGCCGAGGACGCAGACTTCCACACCATCGTCGTCACGCACGGGGACAACCCGCTGCTGTCGACCTTCTACTCAGGATTGCGCGACCGGCAGCGCCGCATGACCGCGAACTCCGTGGCGCGCAATCCGGACGTGTTGGCGTCGATCATCGACGACCACACCCGTCTCACCGCACTCGTCGAGCAGGGCGACGTCGCCGCGTACGACGACGCCCTCTCCCTCCACATGGCAGCCACGCACGCGCTGCCGCGTGCCTCGCGACCGGCCTCCGGCCTGCCCGACGGAATCCGCTGAAGGACCCCACCATGACCGTTCTCGACCGCACGACCACCACCCGCACCTGGCTGCCCGTGGCGCTCGGCATGCTCGCCGTCGCCTGGGGCGGCAACGAGTTCACGCCGCTCCTCGTGATGTACCGCGAGGGTCACGGCTTCTCGCCCGTCGTCGTCGACGTGTTCCTCTTCGCCTACGTCGTCGGCATCGTGCCGGCCCTGCTGATCGGCGGCCCGCTCTCGGATCGCTACGGACGGCGGCCGCTCATGGTGCCCGCGCCGGCCGTCGCCGCCGCGGGATCTCTCGTCATCGCCCTCGGCGCGCACTCGGCCCCGATCCTCGCGACCGGCCGCGTGCTCAGCGGCATCGCGTTGGGACTGGGCATGGCCGTCGGCGGCAGTTGGTTGAAGGAGCTGTCCGCGGACGGCTCGGGGGCCCGCCGCGCCGCGATGTCGCTCACGGGCGGATTCGCCACGGGCGCAGGGGTCGCCGGGGTGCTCGCGCAGTGGGCGCCGTGGCCCGAGGTGCTGCCGTACCTGGTGCACGTCGCGTTGGCAGCGCTGGCCACCGTGGCCCTGCTCGGGGTGCCCGAGACGCGAGCGCGCGCGGTGGACGGCGCCTCGTTGCTGTCCGATCTGCGCATCCCGTCGGCGGGTCACCGTAGGTTCGTGTCCGTCGTTCTTCCCATGGCGCCGTGGGTCTTCGGCGCGGCCAGCGTCGCGTACGCAGTGCTGCCCGGTCTGATGGCCGACCACTCCGGCGCGTTCCCCATCGCGTTCTCCGCACTGCTCGGCGTGGTCGCGCTGTCGTCCGGCTTCGCCATCCAGGCTGTCGGCCGACGCATCGACACCGCGTCGAGTGCGCGCGCCGTCCTGGTCGCGCTGGGGATCATCGTCGTCGGCATGGTGCTGGTCTCGGTCGCCGCCGACGTGCTGACGATCCCGATGGCGCTGCTCGCCGCCGCGGTGCTCGGGTGCGGCTACGGCATGGCGATGGTGTCGGGCCTGCAGGAGGTGCAGCGCATCGCGGGACCGCGTGATCTGGCCGGACTCACCGCGGTGTTCTACTCGGTGACGTACCTCGGCTTCGCGGTGCCGGCGATTCTGGCGCTGCTCGTGCAGGAGTTCCCCGGCGCGATCACCTACCCCGAACTGTTCACGGCCGGTGCGGTTCTCGCCGCGATCTCATTGGCGCTCGTCGCGACGAGAACGCGGTCGCACCTGCCGTCAGGGCAGTCGGGGTAGCCGCTTCTTCTCGAGCCAGGACTCCCAGAACTCGTCGGTGCTGCCGTACTGCTTCGCCAACCCGACGAAGTCCGACGTCGCCACGGTGGCGTGGCGGAAGGTCGTGGTCCACTCGCGGATCAGATCGAAGAACGCCGCGTTGCCGATGGTGCGCCGAAGTGCGTGCAGGGCAAGGGCTCCGCGCTTGTACACGCGGTCGTCGAACATGTCCTCCGGTCCCGGATCTCCCAGCACGATGTCCTGCGGAAGGGACGACAGGCGGCTGTGTGCGCGGGTGGCCTCCTGGTGCGCGGACGGTCCGCCCGAGCTCTCCGACCAGATCCACTCGGAGTAGCAGGCGAAGCCCTCGTGCAACCAGATGTCGCTCCACCGCGCGATGGTGAGGCTGTTGCCGAACCACTGGTGCGCCAGTTCGTGGGCGACGAGTCGCTCGTACTCGCGGTCGCCGTCACAGTGATTGGCGCCGAAGATCGACAGCGTCTGTGCCTCGACGGGGATCTCCAACTCGTCGTCGGTGACGACGACGGAGTACGACTCGAACGGATAGGGGCCGAACGACTCGACGAACGTCTCCATCATCTGCTGCTGACGGCCGAAGTCGTGATCGAAGTTCTGGCGCAGATGCGCCGGCAGGATCGCGTCGATCGGCACGGGGGAGTCGCTGACCCGGTGTTTCTCGTACTGGCCGATCTGCACGGTCGCGAGGTACGAAGCCATCGGTTCGGGCTGGTCGTACACCCAGGTGGTGCGCGAGGACTTCACGTCCTTCCGCGTCAGTGTCCCGTTCGAGACGACGTGGTACGGGGAGTCGGCGGTGATCGAGAGGGTGTACGCCGCTTTGGAACTGGGATGGTCGTCGCACGGGAACCACGATGCAGCGCCGTTGGGTTGGCTCGCGACGAGGGCGCCGTCGGTGAGCTCCTCCCACCCGACCTCGCCCCACACGCTGCGGATCGGTGCGGGGTTGCCGCTGTAGGCGACGGTGGTGGTGAAGGAGGCACCCTCGTCGATCGCACGCTGCAGCGTGACCGTCAGCTTGCCGCCCCGGTGGGTGAATCGGACACCGCGCATGCCGGCGACACTCACCTTGGACGGGCTGAGCGCCGGACCCATGTCGAGGGAGAACTTGGTGATCGACCGGGTCGCGACAGCGTGCACGACGGCCTTGCCGGACAGGCGGTTCGACTGCACCTTGTACTCGAGGTCGAGCTCGTATCGCTCGACCGAGTACCCCCGGTTGCCGTTCTGCGGCAGGTACGGGTCGATGGGAGAGTCCGGCATCACTTCTCGGTCCAGGGTGCGATGGGGTTGCCCTGCCACCGGCTCGACTCGGGGACGGTGTCGCCGCGCATCACCAGCGAGGCCGGTCCGACCGTGGCACCCGCCCCGATTCCCGCTGCGGGCAGTGCGACGCAATGCGGGCCCAGCGTGGCTCCCGCCCCCAAACTCACCGTGTCCATGCTCATGATCCGATCATGGAACAGATGTGTCTGCACGACGCACCCTCTGTTGACGGTGGCACCGTCGCCGAGCGTGATGAGGTCGGCCTCCGGCAGCCAGTAGGTCTCACACCAGACTCCCTTCCCGATGTGGGCGCCGAGCCAGCGCAGCCACAGGTTCAGCACCGGGGTTCCCTCGGCGGCGCGGGCGAACCACGGTGCCGCGACGACCTCGACGAATGTGTCGGCCACTTCGTTGCGCCACACGAACGAACTCCACAGCGGGTGCTCCACCGCACCGATGCGGCCGACGAGCGACCACTTGGCGACGGCGGAGATTCCGGCCGCGACGGCGCCGGCGATCAGCAACACGACACCGCTGAGCAGGGCGGCGGCCCAGTAGCCCAGCGTTCCGGCGATCCAGGTCAGGGCGGCGAGGACGCCGAACCCGATGCCGAACGACACGACGACGGGCACGAGTCGACAGGTCTCGACCACGGCGCGGGCGATCTTGAGTCGCCGCGGCGGGTCGAAGGTGCGGGTGGTGTCGGACGAGTTGGGCGCTCGGCGCAGGCGCACCGGCGGGCTGCCGAGCCACGACGATCCCGACTTCGCCTTGGCGGGTGCGGCCGACAGCACGGCGACGAGGCCGTTCTTCGGCACGCGTCGACCCGCGGCCGCCATGCCGGAGTTGCCGAGGAACGCACGCTTGCCCACCTTGGCCTCGCCGAGCAGCATCCAGCCGCCGCCGAGCTCGTAGCTGGCGATCATGGTGTCGTCCGCCAGGAACGCACCGTCGCCGACTGTCGTGAACTTCGGGACCATCAGGACCGTCGACGCCTCCACGTCCTTGCCGATGGTCGCGCCGAGCAGCCGGAGCCATCCCGGAGTGAGCAGACTCGCGTAGAGCGGGAAGAGGAATGTACGGGCCGAGTCCATCAGGCGTTCGGTGGCCCACACCTGCCAGCCGATGCGACTGCGTACCGCGTGGTGGCCGGGAATCAGCCCGATCGACAGCAACCGCACGGACACGAGCGTGACCGCTGCGAAGACGAGCAACGACACCGCGGTGGCGGGAGCGAGCAGCGCCAGCCCGAGGCCGATCGCACCGGGCAGCGTGGTCGCGTGCGCGACTCCGACGGCGACGAGGAGCAGGCCCGCGGCAATGGACAGGAGGGGAAGTCCCGACAGCAACAGCGACGTCACGCCGTAGACGGGCACCCAGCCGCGACCGCGCGGCGGCGCCTCGTCCGGCCACGGGTGCATCGCCTTGCCGACCTTCGCGGCGGGCGAGCCGGACCACTGCTGACCGGCCTTGACCTTGCCGGAGACGGCCGATCCCGCGGTGATCTCGGCGCGGCGGCCGATCCTGGCTCCGGGGAGCAGGGTCGACCGCGCACCCACCGTCGCGCCGGCACCGACCTCGATCGAGCCGATGTGCACGACGTCGCCGTCGATCCAGTAGCCGGACAGGTCGACCTCCGGCTCGAGCGAGCAGCCGTCACCGAGAGTCAGCATGCCGGTGACCGGAGGCAGGGTGTGCAGATCGACGTCGCGGCCGACGGTCGCACCGAGTGCGCGGGCGTAGTAGACCATCCACGGCGCGCCCGACAGGTTCGAGGCACCGCTGGCGTCGGTCAACCGGTTGGCGGTCCACAGCCGGAGGTGCACGCTGCCGCCGCGCGGATGGGCGCCCTCCGTGACACCGCGCATGAGGAGCCGCGATCCGGCGACGGAGATCGCCATCCGGCCCACGGGCGTCACGAACAGCAGGAACCCGAGCGCGAGCCACCACCAGGACACCGTCGGCAGCCAGGGGCGGGGAGCGAACCAGCTGAACGTGTTCGCCATGATGCCGAGCCAAGTGACCCACTGCAGCCCGGTCAGCGTCGTCAGCGGCAGGGTCGCGAGGACCTGCACCACCTGAGCCGTCCGGGGTGTGGGGACGACGATGCGCTTCTCGGTCACCGGCGGGGGGACGAGCGAGTCGAGCAACGCGACGAGCGAGCCGAGACGCGGATGGTCGTAGAGCTGCGCCACCGTGATCTCGGGGAAGCGCTCGCGCAATCGAGTCACGAGCAGTGCGGCCGAGAGCGATCCGCCACCGGCAGCGAAGAAGTCCGAGTCCAGGGATCCGATCTCGGCGCCCAGCACGTCGCTCCACAGCTCGGCCACCCAGCCGGCGGTCCCGGCGAGAGAGGCGTCGTCCGGAGTCGAGCCGCGCTTGGGCAGCGGCCACGGCAGGGCCGCGCGGTCGACCTTGCCGGACGTGCGGGTGGGCAGTTCGTCGACGAGTGCGAGACGCGGAACCATCGCGGCGGGAAGCTGTTCCGCGAGGAGTTCGCGCGCGCGGACGAGGTCGAACTCCGGGTCGGTGCTGGCGAGATAGCCCACCAGCACGGGTGTTCCGGAGCCGGTGGTCCGCACGGCGGCGGCAGCGCCGCTGACGCCGGGGAGGGCCTGCAGGGCGTTGTCCACCTCGCCGAGCTCGATGCGGCGCCCGCCGACCTTCACCTGATCGTCGGCGCGGCCCTGGAAGAGCAACCCCTCGAGCTCGAGCCGCACGAGATCGCCGCTGCGGTAGGCGCGGTCCCATCCGAGAGTCGCCATGGGAGCGTACTTCTCGGCGTCCTTCACCGGATCGAGGTAACGCGCGAGGCCGACGCCGCCGATGACGAGCTCGCCCACCTCGCCCACCGCGACCGGCTCCTCGTCCGGGCCCACGACGGCGAGGTCCCATCCGTCGAGCGGCAGCCCGATGCGCACCGGTCCGACACCGTCCATGAGAGCTGCGCAGGCGACGACGGTGGCCTCGGTGGGGCCGTAGGTGTTCCAGACTTCGCGGCCCGGAACAGCCAGTCGCTCAGCGAGATCCGGCGGGCAGGCCTCGCCGCCGAAGATGAGCAACCGAACGTCCTCGAGCGCTTCGCGAGGCCACAGCGCCGCGAGGGTCGGCACCGTCGACACCACGCTGATGTCACGTGCGACGAGCCAGGGGCCGAGGTCCATGCCGCTGCGCACGAGGGACCGAGGCGCGGGAACGAGGCAGGCGCCACTGCGCCACGCGAGCCACATCTCCTCGCACGACGCGTCGAACGCCACGGAGAGCCCCGCCAGCACCCGATCGCCCGGGCCCATCGGTCGGTCCTGCAGGAACAGTCGTGCCTCGGCGTCCACGAACGCCGCCGCGTTGCGATTGCTCACCGCGACGCCCTTGGGCTTGCCGGTCGAGCCCGAGGTGAAGATGACCCAGGCGTCGTCGTCGGGTGTGGGACGGCCGACCGGGCGCCCGGTCCCCGCGGTGTCGGTTCGGGTGACGCCGCCGTCCGCGATGATCGCGGTGACGCCGGCCTCCGAGAACACCAGCTCGGCGCGCTCGTCCGGGTCGTCGACGTCCACCGGGACGTAGGCCGCACCGGCGGCGATGACCGACAGGATGGCCGCGTAGAGCGAGTAACTGCCCGACGGCATGCGGACCCCGACGCGATCGCCGGCGCAGACGCCGTGTCGGGACAGCCACCGAGCGCCCTCGTCGATGTTGTCGAGCAGTTCGCTGTAACTGATGGTGGTGTCGCCGTCGTCGATGGCCGGCGCATCGGGGAATGCCCGCGCGGTGTCCTCGAGGATGTCGACGAGGGTGCGCACCGGGGCCGCCATGGAGGAACGGAGGTAGGCCTCGGGAACACGGGTCTGCAGTGACAAGACGAACGGCCTCTCGCATCGAACAGGGACGACGGAACGCTGGCGGGTGTGACGACACGTTATTGCACGCTCAGTTTGCGGGTTGGTGAACAACTCCGCCGACCCGGCGCGCGTGCGGCGAACCAGTTGACAACTCGAGCGACCGTTTGCCATCCTGCTTCCAGGTCACGAGTACCAGCATCAAGCCCCGGCTCGCTGGTCGGCAACCCTCCTCCGCGGTGGGGTGCTCCGGGTGACGACCTGGCCGCGCTCCGACGACGGAGGCGGCAAGCGCGGATCGACGCCTCTCGTCAGATCGCGGCCCTCGTGCCGTGCGTCGATCCCTCGACGGAGGGATTCATCATGACCACAGTTCTGCAGCGCCCCATCGCATCCGTGCACGGCCGCGACCAGCAGGTGACGTGTGCCGACGGCCGCACCACTCGCAGCATCGATCTCGACTACGCGGCCAGCGCTCCCGCGCTCGACGCGGTGGTCGAGCGAGTCCGAGAGGTGTTGCCGCACTGCGCGAGTGTGCACCGCGGCGCCGGCCACAAGTCGCAGGTCTGCACCCGGGAGTACGAGTCCGCCCGGAACACGGTGCACCGCTTCTGCGGCGCGGATCCCGACGACGTGGTCGTGTTCACGCGCAACACCACCGACGCGCTGAATCTTCTGGCGGGCTGCGTTCCGGGGGACACGGTGGTGTTGGACATCGAACATCACGCGAATCTGCTGCCGTGGCGGAACCGCCGGGTGGTGCGATCGGCGGACTCGGTCGAGGAGACTCTGACTCGGCTCGGCGACGAACTCGCGTCCAGACCTGCTGCGCTGCTTGCCGTCACGGGTGCCTCCAACGTGACGGGCGAGATCCTGCCCCTCGATCGACTCGCGGATCTGGCGCACCGGCACGGTGCCCGCATCCTCGTCGACGGGGCACAACTCGTTCCGCACCGCGCCGTGGACATCACCGCGGCGGGCATCGACTACCTGGCTTTCAGTGGTCACAAGCTGTACGCGCCCTTCGGAGCGGGAGTGCTCGTGGGACGGCGTGACTGGCTCGACGTGGCCGAGCCGTATCTCGCGGGTGGTGGAGCCACCCGGCACGTGTCCGTCCTCGGTGCGTCGGTCGACATCGACTGGGCGCCGTCCCCGGCGCGGCACGAGGCCGGCACCCCCAATCTCCTCGGTGCCGTCGCGATCGCTGCGGCATGCGACGAGATCGGCGCGATCGGCCACGGCGCCATCGCTGCCCACGACCATGAGTGCACGGACGCCCTGCTCGGCGGACTCGCCGCTCTGGCCGGTGTATCGGTCCTCCGCCTGTGGAGCGACTCCGCCGACATCGTCGGCATCGTGTCCTTCACCGTCGACGGTGTCGACGCGGGTGCACTCGCCACCGCGCTGGCCGATGATCACGGCATCGCGGTGCGGGCCGGGAAGTTCTGCGCCCATCCCCTCCTCTCGCGGGTCGGCGCGGCCGACGGTGCCGTGCGGGCGAGCATCGGGCTGGGGACCACCGCCGACGATGTCGACCGGTTCGTGGAGGCGGTGCGTGTGACGTGCCTCTCACTGCGGGATCGCGTCACCACCGGATCGTTAGCATCAGCATCATGACGAGGAGCAGGTTGTGGGGTCGACGACACGTCGATCTCTGCCGTGCGACCTCGAGCGCCTGTCCGGTCCGGTGATCGTGCGACTCACTTCACCTCACAGCCACCGCTGCACCCACGACTGACTGGACAACTCATGACCACGGTGTCTTCCGACTCCCTCGTCTTCCTCGACGGCGTCTCCGAGCCCTCCCCGGACGTCGTCCGTTTCTCCGCCGCCGATCTCTCCGAGGCCCAGAGCCGCTACGCGACCCTCAAGGCCGAGCACCCCGGTGCTCGTGTCGTGGTGGACATCGACGTGCACATCGCCGCCGACGCCCGGACCGCGCGCCGCGAGGTGCTGGCGTCGGACAGCAAGCCTCGCCCCGGCACGCTGCAGTACGTCGGCACCGCGTCGGGTCTCGCGGGCCTCGTCGCCGACATCGTGACGGTCGACGTGGCGGACGGCGTGACTCTGCGTCCGGTGGTGGAGCAGACACGGGAGTCCGTGGTCCGGGCCATCACCACCGAGGTCGTCCCCGCCCTGGAGGTCCGGCGCCTGCGCGCGTCCTGAGGCTCAGACGTCGCGGGCCTCGGGGCCCATGTCCACAGCGAGCCCGGCGGTGATGCGCAGCAGTTCGGGGTAGGTCGTGCGAAAGAGGGTCGCGGGGTGACCCGCTGCGGCCCACAGCCGTTCGAAGCGTTCCAGCGCCGTGTCGACGAACGTCGGGAGATTCGTGGGGTGGCCCACGGGCGCGATCCCGCCCACAGGTTGCCCGGTGGCGTGTTCGACCACGTCGATCGGTGCGCGGGTCAGCGTGCCCTCGAGACGTCGACCGGTGGCATCGAGGTCCACGTTGTGTGCACCCGACACCAGCAGCAGCACCGGGTCGGTGTCGAGCAGGAACACCAGCGACTTGCAGACGGCACCGAGCGGGACCCCGCTGACCGCCGCGGCCCGACGCGCCGTGTGCGTCGGCTCCGGTTGCGTCACGATCACGCCGTGATGACCTCGAGCGATCAGAACGTCCGACACGTGTGCCGCAGCGGGATGGTGGATCCGCGTCATGGTCGCAGGATAGTCAGTCCACGCCGCCGCGACATCCGGTGAGCGGGAGCGCTGGCTATCCTGACCGGATGACACACACGGATGCGTGGAAAGCCTTCACGGTGACGACCGACGCTCATGTCGCGACGGTGACCCTCGTCGGCCCGAACAAGGGCAATGCGATGGGTCCCGACTTCTGGTCGGAACTGCCTCTCGTCTTCTCCGCGCTGGACGCGGACCCGGAGGTACGCGCCATCGTGCTCGCCGGCTCGGGCCGCAACTTCAGCTACGGTCTCGACCTGCCCGCCATGGCAGGCGATTTCGGTGCGGTCATGGGGGACAAGGCGCAGGCCGGTCCGCGCAGCACGTTCCACGACATGATCAAGCGCATGCAGGCGTCGATCAACGCGGTGGCCGACTGCCGCAAGCCCGTGGTGGCCGCCGTGCAGGGGTGGTGCATCGGCGGTGGGATCGATCTCATCTCGGCCGCCGACATCCGCTACGCGAGTGCGGACGCGAAGTTCAGTGTGCGCGAGGTGAAGGTCGCCATCGTGGCGGACATGGGGTCGTTCGCCCGTCTGCCCGCGATCATCGGCGACGGTCATCTTCGCGAACTCGCGTTGACCGGAAAGGACATCGACAGTGCCCGGGCGCAGCAGATCGGTCTGGTCAACGACGTGTTCGACGACGCGGAGGCCGTGCTCGCCGCAGCGCGTGCCACGGCCACCGAGATCGCGGCGAACCCGCCTCTCGTGGTGCACGGGATCAAGGCGGTTCTCGACCACGGTCGCGTTGCGGCAGTGGAGGATTCGCTGCGCTACGTCGCCGCGTGGAACGCCGCGTTCCTGCCGTCCGAGGATCTGACGGAGGCCATCACCTCGGTGTTCGAGAAGCGCCCCGCGTCGTTCCAGGGCAAGTAGAGAGACCCCGGTGGAACGGCCCGATCAGCGGAAGGCGCTCTTCGGGTCGTTCCACAGCTGATCGGTGAAGTCCTCGAGGACGACGAGCACCACCGAGTCCTCCGCGCGGCGCAGGATCGACTTGCTCGCCCGGACCTGGAGGATGTCGCCCTTCGAGTCCGTCATGCGCCAGAGCGAGTCGGCGCGGGTGGCGACGGTGGTCAGGAACGTCTCGGCGATGTTGACGCCGAGCGGTTCGTTGGCCGGGAAGATGTCCTGCAGTGTCAGGGTCTCGCTCGACCGGGGGGACTCCTCGTCGAAGCCCATCAGTTCGTCGAAGGCCTCGTTGGCGAAGACGACCGTGCCGCCGGGTTCGACGGCGAGGACGGCCAGCGGGATGCGGTCGAGCACGACGGTCACCGGCAGAGACGGGAACTGCGTCGTGGTCGAGACAGCCTCGGACGTGGGATTTCTCCGGTCGCTCACAGCGTCACTCATCGGTGGTACCGCACCCTTACGTCGTGGCTCGTCGTCCTGACACGGCCCGGGGGACCGCGGATGCGATGCTATCAGCGGACAGCACCGCATCCGGGTTTCCGAACGTCTTAGTGCTCGCCCTGATTCTTCAGTCGCTCGACCGATGCCTCGAACTCCGCCTCGGCCTCGGCGCGACCGACCCAGTTGGATCCGGTGACGTGCTTGTTGGGCTCGAGATCCTTGTAGTGCAGGAAGAAGTGCTCGATCGCGTCGAGCTCGAACTGCGAGACGTCCGAGAGATCCTGGATGTGGTCCCACCGCGGATCGCCCGCCGGGACGCACAGCACCTTGTCGTCGCCGCCGGCCTCGTCGACCATCTTGAACATCGCCACGGGGCGAGCCTCGACGAGGACGCCGGGGAACACCGACTCCGGCAGCAGGACGAACGCGTCGAGCGGATCGCCGTCCTCGCCGAGGGTGTTCTCGATGAAGCCGTAGTCCGCGGGGTAGCCCATCGCCGTGTAGAGGTAGCGGTCCAGGCGCACTCGCCCGGACTCGTGATCGACCTCGTACTTGTTGCGCTGACCCTTGGGGATCTCGATGGTCACGTCGAACTTCACGTCCACTGTCCTTTGCTCGGTGGCCCTCGTACCTGCTCGGTGGCCACGTACTGTCGTGCAGTCGTCTGTCGGGCGCATCGAAGGACGCGCCGGTGGTCAGACAGTAACCGGCCGCGTCGATAGGGTGCGAGGAGAGGGGCACCGCCGGAGAACGGCCACGGGCCCGCGAGTGGAGGAGAGACGTGAGCTCAGGGAAGCGGCCGTCCGGCACGCCGTTACGCACGCGCGTGCTGCTGATCGTTGCCTCGGTCGTGGTGCTCGTGCTGGCGATCGTCGGCGTCGCACTCATCACTCCCACGCTCTCCGAGGACTCGACGTCCGTGGCGACGTCGCCCGAGCCGTCGCCCGTTCTTCCCGCCCCGCAGGTGGTTCCGGTCTCGCCCGACGCTCCGAAACCGAGCCCGGCGGGCCTCGCAGCCGTGCTCGCCGCACCGCTGCGCAATCCCGATCTGGGCCGCTTCACCGGATCCGTCGCGGACGCGATCACCGGCGAGGTGCTGTGGAGCGCCGATGCGGACACCCCCATGACGCCGGCGTCGACCACCAAGATCCTCACGGCCGCGGCCGCCATGATGGCGCTGCCCGCAGACCATCGCGTGACCACCAAGGTCGTGGCGGGCGACGCGGCCGGCCAGGTGGTCCTCGTCGGTGACGGCGACCCCACGCTCACGGCGGAGCCGGTCGGACGACCCGGGTTCTACGACGGGGGAGCCCGCATCGACGACCTCGCCGAACAGATCCGCAGGTCCGGCACCACCGTCACGTCCATCGCCGTGGACGGCGGCGCGTACTCGGGGCCGGAGCAGGCGCAGGGCTGGTTCCCCGGCGACGTGGCCGCCGGATACATCGCACCCATCGAACCGATCACCCTCGACGGGGGTCGCTCGGTACCGACGGTCGACGAGTCGCCACGCAGCGCCACTCCCGGTCTCGACGCCGGTCGGGCGTTGGCACGCGCTCTCGGCCTGGACCCGGCCGTCGTGACGGACGGTCGCGCGCAGTCCGGTGCCGGATCTCTCGCGACGGTGCAGTCCGCGCCTCTGCGGCAGCGGCTCGGGCAGATGCTGGGGTTCTCGGACAACGTGCTCGCGGAGGCCGTCGGGCGCGAGATCGCCGAGGAGGTGGGTCGACCGGCATCGTTCGACGGGGCCACCGACGCCGTTCTGGAGACACTGCAGAAGAACGGCGTCGACGTCACCGGGGTCACGCTCGAGGACACCAGCGGACTCTCCGTCGACAATCTCATTCCTGCTCGGGTGCTCGGCGCACTCGTCACCCGGGCCGCCGGGTCCGGTACCGAGAACCTTCGGCCGATGCTCGACTACCTGCCCGTCGCCGGCGCCACGGGTACGCTCGCCGCCCGCTACGCGTCGGGTGACCGTACGGCCGCCGGGTGGTTGCGCGCCAAGACGGGAACGCTCTCGACCGCCAGTGCGTTGGCCGGATACGTGACCGACGAGAGCGGCCGGGTGTTGACGTTCGCGTTGATGTCCAACGACAAGCCGCCCGAGGTCGGTCGTCCGGCCCTGGACGCACTCGCGTCGACGCTCCGCTCCTGCGGCTGCACCTGACCGGTCGATTCCGAGAGAGAACAGGGGTGAGGGCATGTCCGACACTGGTGTGATCGATTGGGGTCTGGCGGCCCGGACGGGCGCCCGGCTCGCACCGCGGGGGCCGAAGACGTCGCGGTACACCGCGGACGCGGCGCTGCGCGAGCTCGCGGACGCGTCGGTGCGCGCCGAGGGCCCCGTCCGCGAGGTCACGGGACTCGCCGACGGTCTGCCGGTCCCCGCGGCGCGCGTGCTCGATCGGCCGGAGTGGATCGCCGCCGCGTCCGAGTCGATGCGGCACCTGGTCAGCGACTCCGACGGCGACGACAGTGCGTTCCTCGGCGGCAAGCCGGGCGGCGTGCAGGCGGGCGCGATGCTGGCGTTCCTGTCGACGGCCATTCTCGGGCAGTACGACCCCTTCACCGGGCCGGACGGCACGCTGCTGCTGGTGGCACCGAACATCGTCTCCGTCGAGCGGTCGCTTCGCCTGCGGCCCAGCGACTTCCGGCTGTGGGTGTGTCTGCACGAGGTGACGCACCGCGTGCAGTTCTCGTCGTCGCCGTGGCTCGCGGGCTACATGAAGGACAACGTCACCACGCTGCAGGGCGGCGCGGACGAGCCTCTGGCCGACGTCGTGGGACGCCTCGCGGCGGCGGTGCGGTCCCGCGGGCAGGACGGCGGCGACGGCGGCATCATCGGTCTGCTCCGGGCGACGCAGGCACCCGCACAGCAGGAGGCACTCGATCGTCTGCTGGTGCTCGGAACGCTGCTCGAGGGCCATGCCGACCACGTGATGGACGCGGTGGGTCCCGCGGTGGTGCCGTCGGTCTCGGCGATCCGCAAGGCCTTCGACGCCCGTCGCACGCGGAAGCAGAACCCGGTGCAGCGCGTGATCCGCGCACTGCTCGGGATGGACGCGAAGATGGCGCAGTACGTCCGCGGCAAGGCGTTCGTCGACGCCGTCGTCGGCCAGGTGGGCATGGAGCGCTTCAACACGGTGTGGACCGACGCGGACACGTTGCCGCTGCTCTCCGAGATCGAGGCGCCGGAGAAGTGGACGCAGCGAGTTCTGGGATGACCGGCGTCCCGGCGTGACCGGGGCACGCCCGATGCCGGAGGGCCCGCACCTGCTCACGGTGCGGCGGGCGGTGCGCTCATGGTTCCGTGAGCACTGCCCGGAGCGCAGTGTCGTCGTCGGTCTGTCGGGGGGTGCGGACTCGCTGGCGCTCACCGCCGCCTGTGTGGCCGAGGGCGCGCAGGTGCACGCCGTGGTCGTCGACCACGCGCTGCAGGCGGGTTCGGCCGACGTGGCGCACAGGGCCGCCGAGCAGGCACGAGACCTCGGGTGTTCCCGCGCCGAGGTGAGGACCGTGTCGGTGACCGGGGCGGGTGGACCCGAGGCCGCGGCCCGGCGCGCCCGGTACGCCGCTCTCGACGCGGTCCGCGGTGACCGCCCGATCCTGCTGGGCCACACGCTGGACGATCAGGCCGAGACCGTCCTGCTCGGACTCGCCCGCGGATCCGGGTCCCGATCGCTGCGGGGGATGGCGGCCTGGGACCCGCCGCGAGGTCGGCCGCTGTTGACCGTGCGCCGCGAGTCCACCGTCGGCGCGTGCGCCGAACTGGGTCTCGCCGCGTGGGACGACCCGCACAACCTCGACCCGTCCTTCGTCCGGGTCCGACTCCGCGGCGAGGTGCTCCCGCTGCTGGAGGACGTGCTGCACGGCGGCGTCGCCGGCGCGCTCGCGCGCACCGCCGACCAGCTGCGCGAGGACGGCGCCGTTCTCGACGCACTCGCCGCGGACATCGCCGTGTCCGCCCGCGTCGGCGACGCGCTGGAGGTGTCCGCCCTCGTGGAGGTGCCGGGTGCACTCCGTCGGCGGGTGATCCGTGAATGGCTGGCCGACCGGGGAGTGCCGCTGCGCAACGAGGCGCAGGTGCGCGCCGTGGACGATCTCGTCGGCGCGTGGCGCGGCCAGGGCGGCGTCGCCGTGGCCGGGGGCGGCCCGGTCGAGAGGTTGGTCGTCGAGAGACGACGTGGCAAGCTCGACCTGGTTCGGTGGACCGGCCGGGCCGCGAGCGAGTGAAGGGACACCCGTGTACGAGGGCGACATCGCATCGATCCTGATCTCCCGAGAGGAGATCGACAAGCGTATCGCCGAGCTGGCCGAGGAGATCGCCGCTCGCTATCCGGTGGGGGCTCCCGAGGGTGATCTGCTGCTCGTCGGAGTTCTCAAGGGCGCCATCATGTTCATGACGGATTTCGCACGCGCACTGCCGATCCCGAGCCAGCTCGAGTTCATGGCGGTCAGTTCGTACGGATCGTCCACGTCCTCGTCGGGCGTCGTCCGCATCCTCAAGGACCTCGACCGCGACATCCACGGCCGCCACGTCCTCATCGTGGAGGACATCATCGACTCCGGTCTGACGCTGTCGTGGTTGATGAAGAACCTCGCCACGCGCCAGCCCGCATCGCTCGAGGTGGTCACCCTGCTCCGCAAGCCCGACGCGGTGAAGGTGGACGTCGACGTCGCGAACGTCGGCTTCGACATCCCGAACGAGTTCGTCGTCGGCTACGGACTCGACTACGACGAGCGTTACCGCGACCTGCCCTACATCGGACTGCTGGAACCCCGGGTCTACGGAGGCTGATCGAATGTCGCGCGAACAGGTCGGCCCCACCGCCACGTCCATCGCGGACGACGTCCGGAACGGCCGGGTCCAACCTGCCGCGGTCGCCCGAGAAGCGTTGGACCGCATCGCCGCTCGGAACGACGACCTGCACGCGTTCGTCGTGGTACGTCCCGACGAGGTGCTCCGGGAAGCGGACGCCGTCGCTGTTCGCGCGGATCTGCGCGCCCTGCCGCTCGCCGGCGTCCCGGTGGCGATCAAGGACAACGTCGCGGTGGCGGGCTACCCGATGCGCAACGGATCGCTCGCGACGTCCGACACGCCCGCCGCCACGGACCACCCGGTGGTCGCGCGCCTGCGCGGCGCGGGCGCTGTGGTCGTCGGTCTCACGTCGGTTCCCGAGCTGTGCCTGTGGGGTGCGACGGACGGCGCCGACGGTATCGCCCGCAATCCGTGGAACCGTGACCTCACTCCGGGCGGATCGTCCGGTGGCGCTGCCGCCGCGGTCGCCTCGGGCATGGTGCCCGTCGCCCACGGCAACGACGGCATGGGCTCCATCCGGATCCCGGCCGCGAACTGCGGACTGGTCGGCATCAAGCCGGGGTTCGGCCTCGTCCCGTCCGAACTGGGCAACGGCTCGTGGTTCGGCATGTCGGAGAACGGCCCGCTGACCACGACCGTTGCCGACGCGGCGCTCCTGCTGTCGGTCATGGCGGACGATCCGGATCTCGCCTACGTCGACGCTCCCGAGACCACGCGCATCGGGGTCGCCGTGGAGTCGCCGTCGCCGATCGTGCGAGTGGATCCCCACTTCCGGCAGGCCGCACTCGACGTCGCCCGGGAGCTCGAGCGGATCGGGCACCGCACCAGCACCGCAGCGCTGCCCTACCCGGCGAGTCCACTCGGGCAGCTCGCCCGCTGGACGGCCGGCGGAGCCGCGGACGCCGCCGGGCTCGACGTGTCGGCGCTGCAGAAGCGAACCCGTCGCCACATCGCGGTGGGTCGGCGAGCGGCACGGTTCGTGCGGCCGTCGCAGACCGAGACGCTCACGCGACGCATGCGCTCGTACTTCGAGAGTGTCGACGTGGTGCTGACGCCGGCGCTCGCCGCGCCGCCGATCCGTGCGGACCGGTGGAGCGAGCGCGGGTGGGCAACCAACATGGCGGCCAACATTCGCTACGCACCCTTCGCGGCACCGTGGAACCTGCTGGGGTGGCCCGCCGTGAGTGTGCCCGCGGGACTCCATCCCGAGTCGGGGACTCCGCTGGCCGTGCAGCTGGCGGGCCCTCCCGGGTCCGAGCGTCGACTGCTGGCGCTCGCGGCACAGATCGAACAGCATCGGCCCTGGCCACGCACCGCGGCCGACCGGTAACACTCGTCACGCGCCGCGGTGCGCGGGAACCTCACCGCGTGTCGGCGCGTTGACCGAGATGTGCGCGCCGCCCGGCCGTCCGCATCCGCGGTAACCTGGCTTGTCCGGTGCGCAACCGGCAACGATCGAGAACTGCTGCCGGCCGACCGACGCGAACCATGACCACCTGCCTGTGAGTCCGACTGCCATCGAGGGCGACGCTGTATGAACCGCAAGACTTTGTTCCGCAACCTGGCGATAGTCGCCGGCATCCTGTTGGTGATCTTCGCCTTCAGCTACTTCGGCGACGACACGCGGGGGTGGAAGAGTGTCGACACGTCGGTCGCCGTCGCGCAGCTCGACGACCAGAACGTGCAGACCGCGCAGATCGACGACCGCGAGCAGCAAGTCCGTCTGACGCTGAAGAGCGGCAACGACGCCACCGGCAACGAGACGCAGATCATCTCGCAGTACCCGGACGCCGCGTCGCAGCAGATCTTCGACAAGGTCGCCGCGTCGGGTGCCGAGAGCTACGACACCGAGGTGACGCAGGACAGCTGGTTCACGTCGATCCTGGTGTTCCTGCTCCCCATGATCATCCTGCTGGGCATCTTCATCTTCGTGATGTCGCGCATGCAGGGCGGCGGGCGTGGCGGTGTGATGGGCTTCGGCAAGTCCAAGGCCAAGCAGCTCACCAAGGACATGCCGAAGACGACGTTCGCGGACGTAGCAGGCGCGAACGAAGCGGTCGAAGAGCTCTACGAGATCAAGGACTTCCTGCAGAACCCGGCCCGCTACCAGGCCCTCGGCGCGAAGATCCCCCGCGGCGTGCTGCTCTACGGCCCTCCCGGAACCGGCAAGACGCTGCTTGCCCGCGCCGTCGCCGGTGAGGCCGGCGTGCCGTTCTTCACCATCTCCGGTTCCGACTTCGTCGAGATGTTCGTCGGTGTCGGTGCCTCACGTGTGCGCGACCTGTTCGAGCAGGCCAAGCAGAACAGCCCCTGCATCATCTTCGTCGACGAGATCGACGCCGTCGGTCGCCAGCGCGGGGCCGGTCTGGGCGGCGGACACGACGAGCGCGAGCAGACTCTCAACCAGCTGCTGGTCGAGATGGACGGCTTCGGTGAGCGCACCGGCGTCATCCTCATCGCCGCGACCAACCGCCCCGACATCCTCGATCCCGCGCTGCTGCGCCCGGGTCGTTTCGACAGGCAGATCCCGGTCGGCGCCCCCGACCTCGCAGGACGCCGCGCGATTCTCGCGGTGCACTCGAAGGGCAAGCCGATCGCGCAGGACGCCGACCTCGAGGGTCTGGCCAAGCGCACCGTCGGTATGTCGGGCGCGGATCTCGCGAACGTCATCAACGAGGCCGCACTGCTGACGGCGCGGGAGAACGGCACCGTGGTCACCGAGGCCGCTCTCGAGGAGTCGGTGGATCGCGTCATCGGCGGACCCCGCCGCAAGAGTCGCATCATCAGCGAGCACGAGCGCAAGATCACGGCGTACCACGAGGGTGGTCACACCCTCGCGGCGTGGGCGATGCCCGACATCGAGCCGATCTACAAGGTCACCATCCTCGCCCGCGGCCGCACCGGTGGTCACGCGATGACGGTGCCGGAGGACGACAAGGGTCTGATGACGCGCTCCGAGATGATCGCGCGCCTCGTCATGGCGATGGGCGGCCGCGCTGCCGAGGAGCTCGTCTTCCACGAGCCGACCACGGGAGCATCGTCCGACATCGACCAGGCCACCAAGATCGCTCGCGCCATGGTCACCGAGTACGGCATGAGCAGCAAGCTCGGCGCCGTCCGGTACGGCCAGGAGCAGGGTGATCCGTTCCTGGGCCGCTCGATGGGCGTCCAGTCCGACTACTCGCACGAGGTCGCCCGGGAGATCGACGGGGAGGTGCGCAACCTCATCGAGGCCGCGCACACCGAGGCGTGGGCCATCCTGAACGACTACCGCGACGTCCTCGACATCCTGGCGACCGAGCTGCTGGAGCGCGAGACGCTCACGCGCAAGGACCTGGAGAAGATCTTCACCGGCGTCGAGAAGCGTCCCCGCATCACGGCCTTCAACGACTTCGGTGATCGAGTTCCGTCGTCCAAGCCGCCGGTGAAGACCCCGCGCGAGCTCGCGACCGAGCGCGGGGAGCCGTGGCCGCCCGTCTCGATCGTCAAGGAGCCGAGCTACGCCGGTCAGGCCCAGAACGGTCAGGCACAGAACGGCCAGAACGGCCACGCCCAGAACGGGCATGGCCAGAACGGTAACGGTCAGAACGGGCAGGGCCAGAACGGGCATGGCCAGAACGGGTCGACCCCGAACGGTCAGGGTGGAGCACATCGCGGCGGCCGTCCCGGCTCCTCGATGCCCGACTACGGCGCACCGGCCGGTTGGTCCGCACCGGGATGGCCTCCTCGCGAGAACGAGGCACCGCGGTACCCGGAGCCGCAGGGTTACGGGCAGCCGCAGGGTTACGGGCAGCCGCAGGGCTACGGCCAGCCGCAGGGCTACGGCCAGCCCCAGGGTTACGGGCAGCCTCAGGGTCAGGGTGACCCGCAGGGCTACCAGGGTCCGCGTGGGTACCAGGAACCGCGCGGGTACGACGAGCCCCAGCCCTACCAGGAACCGCAGCCATACCAGGAGCCGCATCCCTACCGGGAACCGCAGGCGTACCAGGAACCGCAGCCGTACGGGCAGTACCCCGGTGCGGGTGTGGGGGAGCCGGCTCAGCCCGAGCCGCGTTACCGCAACCCGCAGAACCCGGAGGGGCAGTACCAACCTCCGCGTGACGAGGCCGAGGATCCCCAGCTGCCGCCGAACACCCAGCGGTGGGAGGGCCCGGACGCGCGCTAGAGTCGCTCGTCCGACCCTCTCGTCCGTGCGGCCGCACCCGCCCGCACATCACCTCCGGCTGCTCGGATCCATCGGCAGCGCGGCCGTCAGCGAAGGGACCTCCCGTGTCCGTCAACCAAGCCGATCAGTCGATCGACGAGCCTGTGTCCGTGGTGTCCGGTCGGACGTTCGATCAGGAGCGCGCCGAGGCGGCCGTCCGTGAGCTGCTGCTCGCGGTGGGTGAGGACCCCGAGCGCGAGGGGCTGAAGGACACCCCGGCTCGAGTGGCGCGTGCATACAGGGAGATGTTCGGCGGACTGTTCGTCGATCCTGACGAGGTGTTGGGAACGACGTTCGACGAGGCGCACCGCGAGCTCGTCCTCGTGCGGGACATTCCGATGTACTCGACGTGCGAGCACCACCTGGTGTCCTTCCACGGCGTCGCGCACGTCGGCTACATCCCGGGTAAGTCGGGCCGGGTGACGGGCCTGTCGAAGTTGGCGCGGGTCGTCGACCTGTACGCGAAGCGGCCACAGGTGCAGGAACGTCTCACCTCGCAGGTCGCCGACGCGATGATGCGCAAGCTCGAACCGCGCGGAGTCATCGTGGTGATGGAGGCCGAGCACCTCTGCATGGCGATGCGGGGAATCCGTAAGCCGGGCGCCAGCACCACCACCTCCGCCGTGCGCGGTGTGTTCCAGTCCAGCGCGGTGTCCCGGTCCGAGGCGCTGGATCTCATTCTTCGCAAGTAGGCACCGCTCGTGTTCACGCTTCCGCACGCCGACGGGCCCGTGGTGATGGGCGTCGTCAACGTCACGGCCGACTCGTTCTCGGACGGCGGCCGCTGTCTTGACGTCGACGCCGCGGTGCGGCACGGCCTCGAACTGCACGCCGCGGGTGTCGACGTCGTCGACGTCGGGGGCGAGTCGACGCGCCCCGGCGCCGACCGGGTCGACCCGTCCGTCGAGGCGGAGCGCGTCGCACCGGTGATCGCGGAGCTGGTGGCCCACGGCGTGTGCGTCAGCGTCGACACGATGCGGGCGTCCGTGGCGAGTGCGGCGATCGGTGCGGGCGTGTCCATCGTCAACGACGTCTCCGGTGGCCGCGCCGATCCCGACATGGCGGGTGTCGTCGCCGATGCCGGTGTCGCCTGGGTGCTGATGCACTGGCGATCCACCGTCGACTGGACCCATCGACCCGGCGCCGCCGAGGAGCACGACTACGGCGACATCGTCGAGGACGTGCGCAGCGGACTTCTCCGCCAGGTCGACGCGGCCGTGGCCGCCGGGGTGGACAGTTCCCGCATCGTCCTCGATCCGGGGCTCGGCTTCGCCAAGAACGCGGAGCACAACTGGGCGTTGCTCCGCCGACTCGATCGTCTCGTCGACACGGGCATTCCCGTGCTGGTGGGTGCGTCCCGCAAACGATTCCTCGGCACTCTGCTCGCCCGCGACGGGCAGCCTCGCCCTCCGCACGGCCGCGACGCTGCGACGGCCGCGATCTCGGTGCTGTCCGCCGTGGCGGGCGCCTGGGGGGTGCGCGTCCACGACGCCGTCGGCACTCTCGACGCTCTCGCCGTGCACCGGCAGTGGCACGGCCCGACCGAACCGAAAGGAACGACATGACCGATCGCATCGAGCTGCGCGGATTGACCGTGCGCGGCAATCACGGTGTCTTCGACCACGAGAAGCGCGACGGTCAGGACTTCCTGGTCGATCTCGTCGTCCACATGGATCTCGCCCCGGCCGCGGCATCGGACGACCTGACGAAGACGGCGCACTACGGTGAGCTGGCCGAGGCCGCCGCCGCGGTGATCGCGGGTCCGAGTCGCGATCTCA
Source organism: Rhodococcus sp. BP-349 (assembly GCF_019835845.1). Classification (NCBI taxonomy): domain Bacteria; kingdom Bacillati; phylum Actinomycetota; class Actinomycetes; order Mycobacteriales; family Nocardiaceae; genus Rhodococcus; species Rhodococcus sp. BP-349. The sequence goes on from NZ_JABUDR010000001.1 coordinate 338,777, forward strand.
TCGAGACGGTCGCGAGCGAGATCGCCGACGGTGTCCTGACGGATCCGCGCGTGGAACGCGTCGAGGTCACCCTGCACAAGCCGTCGGCTCCGATCCCCCTGACCTTCACGGACGTGGCCGTCGTGGTCACCCGATCGAGGTCTGCATGACCCGCGCGGTGCTTTCGATCGGGAGCAACATCGGGGACAGCGAACAGCAGTTGCGGGCCGTGGTCGAGGGTCTCGGAGACGCCGTCGTCGCAGTGTCGACCGTGTTCGCCACCGCCCCGTGGGGCGGCATCGACCAGCAGGACTTCCTCAACGCCGTCGTGATCGTGGACGACGAGAACACCGACTGCCGGGGCTGGTTGCGACGGGGACAGCAGTTGGAGACGGCCGCTCACCGCGAGCGGGTGCAGCGCTGGGGACCGCGGACCGTCGACGTGGACATCGTCGTGTGCGACGACGTCGTCAGTGACGATCCCGACTTGATCCTTCCGCATCCCCTGGCGCACGAGCGTGCCTTCGTCCTCGCACCGTGGCTGGACGCCGACCCCGATGCCGTGCTGCATGGCCGGTCGGTACGCGACCTGCTGGCCGAGCTGCCGGAGTCCGAACGTGCCGGCGTGCGACGCACGGAGACACGGCTGTGGGATCCGGTGCGCTGCGGGAGTGCCGGCGGTGACTCCACGTGAGCCCGACGCGTGTGCGCGATCTCGTCGCGCTCGCGGCGTTCGCCGTGGTGGCCACGTGGATCCTCGCCTCGTCCTTCTACGGTTCGGTTCCGCCGATCTCCACGTTCGCGGGTGCCTCGCTGTATCCGGTGGCGGGCGTCCTCGTGGTCGTGGGACTGCTGGTGCGGTCCCGATTGCGCACCCGCAGGATCGGCCCGGGGCCCGGCCAGCTGCATCCGATCACGGTCGCGCGCGCCGTCGCGCTGGCCAAGGCCGCGGCCCTCGTCGGTGCAGCGGCGGCGGGAGTATGGGCCGGTCTGCTGATCCATCTGTTACCGCTGCGATCTTCGGTACGCGCGGCCTCGGAGGACACGCCGGGAGCGCTCGTCGGCCTCGTCGCCGGAATCGTCGCCGTGGCCGCTGCCTTGTGGCTCGAGCACTGCTGCCGGACACCGGACGACGGAGCCGACGAGCCCGCCCACTGACACGATCGCGGCCGTCCTCGGACACCCCGTCCGTGCATGGTGAAGTGCGACAGCCGCCCGAGCCGTTACCCTGGGATTCATGACGGACACCGGCAGGAGCAAGGCGAACCGTCGCACGAAACGCGGCGGCAACCACACGGCTCTCGCCGGTCTGGTTCTGCTGGGCGTGGTGGCCAGCGTTCTGATGATCCTCAGTGACAGCGTTCCGCTGCTGCGCGTGGGCATCGTGGCAGCGCTGTGGGCCGCCGTTCTCGGCGCGTTCGCGATGACGAAGTATCGCCGCGACGCCGCGGTGGATCAGATGAAGGCGCGCGATCTGCAGACCGTCTACGAGCTCCAGCTCGAGCGGGAGATCGCCGCGCGCCGCGAGTACGAGCTCGGCGTCGAGTCCCGGGTGCGCGCCGAGATCGGTGCCGACGGCGACGAGATGCGTGCTCTCCGAGCCGAACTCGCGTCTCTGCGCCGCAGTCTCGAGATGCTGTTCGACGGTGAGTTGCCGGACGACCGTGCTGCCATCGCCGGCGAGGCGATGCGGATGCGGGAGCTGGCAGAGCGCTCCTACAGCGGCTACGAGCCGGCGCCGTCGGGTCTGTACGTCCCCGGATCGCGCACCCGCCCGCCGAGCTTCGCCCCCGATCCGACCTACTCCCGGCCCGGGTTCGCCACTCCCTTCGACGACCCGGTCACGGCGGAGACGTCGGTCATCGGCGGCGAGTTCGATCACGACGGCACCTTCCATCCGGCACCCGCACAGCAGTCGTCCGCACAGCAGGTACCGCGCACCCCCGAGTGGAACCCGTCGAGTCACCGCGCCGACAGCATCCCCGTCGCCCCCGAGCCGGACCCCCTTCCCGAGCCGGAACCCGAGCCCGAGCCGGAACCGCTGCCGGAACCCGAACCCGACCCCGAACCCCTGCCGGAGCCCGAGCCGCTCCCCGAACCCGAGCCGCAGCCCGAACCCGACCCGCTGCCGACCCTGGACGTCGAACCCGAACCCGAGCTCCCCGCGCCCGCTGCACCCACGCAGTCGGGCGGTCGACGACGCGCTGCGGATCCGGACGTCGAGTCCGACGCACCGGTCGACGCAGGATCGGGAGCACATTCGAGTGGGCGCTCTGTCGCGGACATCCTCGCGGGGATGGGCACCGCGGACGCGTCGACAGGATCGGGTCGCCGGCGCCGCCGTGCCGAGTAGTGGCCTCGCCGAGTGAAATCTGCGCCGCGGGTGTGACCGGCGTCGCATGGCGGTCGGTCGACGCCGGACACTAGTGTGGGCGTCGATGAGTCCGGTACCCGCCGAGCGGGACTGGAACTGTATCCCCGAGAGGACCCTTCTTGTCCCCCGATCGAGTCACGTCCGACCCCGCCCCGGCGCGCCTGTCCGTCGGCGTCGTGTCCGCAGGCCGGGTCGGTACCGCGCTGGGTGAGGCGCTCGAACGAGTCGGCCACGTCGTGTTCGGCTGTGCCGCCGTCTCCGACGCGTCCCGGCGCCGCGCCGAGACCCGCCTCCCCGACGCGGAGATCCTGCCGGCCACGGATGTGGCGCGGCGCAGTGAACTGCTGATCCTGGCGGTGCCGGATCAGGAACTGGACGCGCTGGTCCGCGGGTTGGCGCGCACCGATGCGGTGTCGCCCGGAACTCTCGTGCTGCACACGTCCGGCGCCAACGGTGTCGGCATCCTCGCGCCGCTGGCGGGCCGAGGAGTGGTGACGATGGCCGTGCACCCCGCGATGACCTTCAGCGGCAAACCCGAGGACACCGACCGTCTGGCGACCGCGTGCTTCGGCATCACGGCGGCCGACGAGATCGGCCTCGCGATCGCGCAGGGACTGGTGCTCGAGATCGGCGGCGAGCCCGTGGGTGTGCCCGAGGAGGCGCGCACGCTGTACCACGCGGCGCTCGCCCACGGGTCGAATCACCTGGTGACTCTGGTCGTCGACGCCCTCGACGCACTGCGGGACGCGCTGGCCCACGAGGAACTTCCCGGCCAGCAGCCGGTGGAACAGCGTCCCGGTGGTGTGGCGGAGCGGGTTCTGGCGCCACTGCTGTCGGCGGCATTGGACAACGTGCTGCGCAGCGGACAGGGCGCGTTGACCGGTCCGGTGGCGCGGGGCGACGGGGCGACGGTGTCCAGGCATCTCGACGCGTTGACCGATCTCGACCCGCGGATCGCCGCGGGCTATCGCGCGATGTCACTGCGTACGGCCGAGCGGGCCGGCGCGGACGACACCGTGATGAACGTCCTGCGGGACAACGAATGAGGAGGCAGCCGTGAGTGCACTCGACGGCGCGTACACACCGGGTGAACTGACGGTGCATCACGCACCCGATGTCGTCCGGTCGGTCACCCGAGCCCTGCGCTCGGCGGGACGCCGAGTCGCGCTCGTGCCCACCATGGGTGCGTTGCACGCCGGTCACGTCCAGCTCGTGGAGATGGCGAAGCGGAGCGGCGCTGTCGTCGTGGTGTCGATCTTCGTCAACCCGCTGCAGTTCGGGGCGGGGGAGGATCTCGACGCGTACCCGCGCACCCTCGACGCCGACCTGGACGTGCTGCGCGCAGCCGGGGTGGAACTGGTCTTCGTCCCGAGTGTGCAGGACATGTACCCGCACGGTCCGCGGACGACGGTGCACCCCGGTCCGCTCGGTGCCGAACTCGAAGGCGCTTCGCGGCCCGGCCATTTCGCCGGGATGCTGACGGTGGTCGCGACGCTGCTCGGCATCGTCGCACCCACCACGGCCTACTTCGGGGAGAAGGACTACCAGCAGCTGGTCCTGATCGACCAGATGGTGCGCGACCTGAACATCGACGTCGAGATCCGGGGAGTCCCCATCGTCCGCGAATCCGACGGTCTGGCCCTGTCCTCGCGCAACCGGTACCTCGACGAGAACCAGCGGTCCCTCGCGGTGGCCCTGTCGGCAGCGCTGATCGCCGGCACCCATGCTGCCGAGGGTGGTTCGGATGCCGTTCTGGCGGCGGCGCAGTCGGTGCTCGACACGGTGCCGGAGGTGGACGTCGACTACCTCGAGGTACGCGGAGCCGATCTCCGTGACGCACCCGAGGAGGGCGACGGCCGGTTGCTGGTCGCCGCCCGCGTGGGCACCACGCGCCTGCTCGACAACGTGGGCGTCGCTCTCGGTACCGGATTCCAGGGTCGCGATCCGGAATCGGCAGCCGGACAACGCCACCTCGGCCACTCCTGACTCCGCGCCAACCGACCGGCCTCCGGCCTGCCCGCGCCAACCGACCGGCCTCCGGCCTGCCCGCTCCAACCGACCGGCCTCCGGCCTGCCCGCTCCAACCGACCGGCCTCCGGCCTGCCCGCTCCAACCGACCGGCCTCCGGCCTGCCCGCAACTCCCGCCCGGCTCCAGACAGGTAAGGACTGACCATGCTCCGCACGATGATGACCTCGAAGATCCACCGCGCCACCGTGACCCACGCCGATCTGCACTATGTGGGGTCGGTGACCATCGATCAGGATCTGCTCGATGCCGCTGCACTGCTCGAGGGTGAGCAGGTGACCATCGTGGACATCGACAACGGTGCTCGGCTCGAGACCTACGTCATCGCGGGACAGCGCGGTTCGGGAGTGGTCGGGATCAACGGCGCCGCAGCGCATCTGGTGCATCCCGGCGACCTGGTGATCATCATCGCCTACGGCATCCTCGACCCCGCCGAGGTCGCCGAGTACGCCCCGAACGTGGTGTTCGTCGACGCCGACAACCGCCCCGTGCAGGTCGGCACCGATCCGGCGGACAGCCCGGCCGGATCCGGGCTGATCTCGCCGCGCACTCTCACCGCGGACACGCGGGACACGGTCTCGGTCTGATGCTGCTCACCGTCGACGTCCGCAACACCAACATCGTGTTGGGCGTGTTCACCGGTAGCGGTGATCACGCGCGGCTCACGCGGCAACGCCGGATGCGGACTGACCCGTCGATGACGGCGGACGAGCTGGCGTTGACGTTCCGCGGTCTCCTCGGTCCCGACGTGGACACCATCACGGGTGTAGCGGCGCTGTCGACAGTGCCGTCGGTGCTGCGTGAGATCCGCACGATGTTGGGGCGATACTGGTCGCACGTTCCCCACGTGGTCGTGGAGCCCGGTGTGCGCACCGGAGTGCCTCTGCTGGTGGACAACCCGAAGGATGTGGGCGCCGATCGCATCGTCAACAGCCTCGCGGCTCACCACCTGTACGACGCCCCGTGCATCATCGTCGACTTCGGGACGTCCACGTGTGTCGACGTCGTGTCGGCCAAGGGGGAGTTCCTGGGCGGATCGATCGCGCCCGGACTCGAGATCTCCATGGACGCGCTCGCGTCCCGCTCCGCGGCGCTGCGCAAGGTCGAACTGGTCCGGCCCCGAGGCGTTCTCGGCAAGAACACCGTCGAGGCCATGCAGTCGGGTGCGATCTTCGGCTTCGCCGGCCTCGTCGACGGGATCGTCGACCGGGTGTGCCTCGAGGTGCCCGGCTTCGACGGCGACGACGTCGTCGTGGTGGCCACCGGCGACACGGCGTCGCTCGTCATGGACGACTCCTCGTCGATCGATCGCATCGAGCCGGACCTCACGCTGGCGGGACTGCGGCTGGTCTACGAGCGCAATCAGGCCCGTCGCCGCTGATCGAGGCCACGAATGTCGAGGTGGCGCGCTGCCGAACTGTGTGCCACACTTTCGGGGTGACTGATCGTACGGGTGCTCGGGAGTGTTGTCGGGGCTGACGCCTGCCCTGACTGTCATCACACCTCCCTGGAGTCCTGCCGTGCTCTCGCTCTCTGCTGTCGCCCCCACGTCTCTGCGTCCCGCCGATCTGCTGCGCCTCACCGATCAAGGTGCGGCCGATGTGCTCGACGGTCGCCATGATGCGCTCCTCCCGCCCGGTGGTGTGTTCCCTACCGGTGAACGGTGGTGTGTCCGTCTGCATTCGGACGATCTGGTCGACCTGTGGCTCATCAGCTGGGTACCGGACAAGTCCACCGAACTGCACGACCACGCCGGTTCGCTCGGCGCACTGACCGTCTTGAGCGGCTCGCTCAGCGAATACCGTTGGAACGGCGCGGGTCTGCATCACCGCCGCCTCGACGCGGGTGATCAGGCGTCCTTCCCGCTCGGGTGGGTCCACGACGTCACCCACGCCCCGGATCCGATGCCGGACCCGGTGACCGTGAGTGGTCCGACACTGAGCGTGCATGCGTACTCGCCGCCGCTGACGGCCATGTCCTACTACGAGATCGGTGAGCGCGGTGCTCTCCGCCGTACCCGGTCCGTCCTGACCGATCTGCCCGAGGGAGACGCGTGATGACGACTCGACCCACCACCCGATCGAGCATCGACGACATGCTCGACCGCGCACGGTCCACGTACCGCCGCACCGACGTCTCCGAGCTGGCCGATGCCGTCGCCCGCGGCGCGGTGCTCGTCGACATCCGCCCCCAGGCTCAGCGCGTGCTGGAGGGAACCATGCCCGGCGCGCTGGCCATCGAGCGCAATGTCCTCGAGTGGCGGTGCGACCCGACGAGCAGCGCACGCCTGGCCATCGCGGTGGACCACGACGTCGAGTGGATCGTGTTGTGCTCCGAGGGCTACACCTCGTCGCTCGCCGCCGCGGCGCTGCAGGAACTGGGGCTCACGCGCGCGTCCGACGTCATCGGTGGGTACCGCGCCATCGTCGATGCCGGACTCACCGGCGTCGTGGGGAGTGCGCGGCACTGCCTGCGCGAAGGGCGCACTCTCGTCGCGCACTGACCTCTCTATAGGCTGGGCAGTCGTGACCGAGACTCCACGCGCAGACACCGACCCCGCCGCCGTTCCCACCGACGACACCCCGGAACAGGTGCGCATCCGCCGCGAGAAGCGCGCGCGGCTGCTGGAGTCCGGGCGCGAGGCGTATCCGGTGTCGGTCGCGAGGACGCACTCGCTGGCCGAGGTACGGGCGGCCCATCCCGCACTCGAGCCGGACGCGCACACCGGTGAGCAGGTGGGGGTGGCCGGTCGCGTCATCTTCCTGCGCAACACCGGCAAGCTCTGCTTCGCGACGCTGCAGGACGGCGACGGCACACAGCTCCAGGCCATGATCTCCCTCGCCGGTGTCGGTGAGGAGTCGCTGGCGCTGTGGAAGTCGGACGTCGATCTCGGCGACATGATCTTCGTGCACGGCGAGGTGATCAGCTCCCGACGCGGCGAGCTGAGCGTCATGGCGGACGAGTGGCAGATGGCGTCCAAGTCGCTGCGCCCCCTGCCCGTCGCCCACAAGGAGATGAACGAGGAGTCCCGCGTCCGCCAGCGGTACGTCGACCTGATCGTGCGCCCCGAGGCGCGGGAGAATGCCCGCCGCCGCGTCGCCGCGCTGCGCGCACTGCGTGACGGGCTCGAGCGCCGCGGATTCCTGGAGATCGAGACCCCGATGCTCCAGACGCTGCACGGCGGCGCCGCGGCCCGGCCGTTCACGACGCACTCGAACGCGCTCGACATCGACCTGTTCCTCCGCATCGCTCCCGAACTGTTCCTCAAGCGGGCGGTCGTGGGCGGCATCGACCGGGTCTTCGAGATCAACCGCAACTTCCGCAACGAGGGCATCGACTCCACGCACTCGCCGGAGTTCGCGATGCTCGAGACGTACGAGGCCTACGGCACGTACGACGACTCCGCGGTGATGACGCGCGAGCTCGTGCAGGAAGTCGTCCAGGCCGTGTACGGGTCGCTGCAGGTCACCCTCGCGGACGGTTCCGCGTACGACTTCGCGGGCGAGTGGACCACCATCGAGATGTACCCGTCGTTGTCGGCGGCCGTCGGCATCGAGGTGACACCGGCGACTAGCCCGGGCGACCTGCGTGCGCTGGCCGATCGGGTGGGTCTCGCCGTGCCGACGGACAAGGGATGGGGCCACGGCAAGCTGGTCGAGGAGCTGTGGGAGCACAGCTGCGGGGACCAGCTCCACACTCCGACGTTCGTCCGCAACTTCCCCGTGGAGACGTCGCCTCTGGTCCGCGCCCATCGCAGCATCCCCGGTGTGGTGGAGAAGTGGGATCTCTACGTGCGGGGCTTCGAGCTCGCCACCGGTTACTCGGAGCTCGTCGACCCCGTCGTGCAGCGCGAGCGCTTCGTCGATCAGGCCCGGCTGGCGTCTGCCGGCGACGACGAAGCCATGGTGCTCGACGAGGACTTCCTCACCGCCATGGAGTACGCGATGCCGCCCACAACGGGTACGGGAATGGGCATCGATCGCCTTCTGATGGCACTCACGGGGCTCGGTATTCGCGAGACCATCCTCTTTCCATTGGTGCGTCCCGACCGCGGCTGAGGGCCGAAAAGAACATTCCACCCGGTACGCTGCAGTGTCTCGGTAATGCGCGCTATTATCGAACTCGCTCGGCGAAGAGTGTCGCCGTGTTCGGAGGGGGGAATGCGTCGAATGGTCAAGAAGGTGACGGTCACGCTGGTCGACGACGTCGACAACGTACCGGCTGACGAGACGGTGTCGATCGGATTGGACGGCACGTGGTTCGAGTTGGATTTGTCCAACTCGAACGCCGATGAGCTGCGGAAAGTGATGGACCAGTGGATCCAGCACGCGCGGCGGGTGTCGACGCGGACGACCGGGGGAGGGTCGGCCGCGAGCACGTCCGGGGGCACGCGGACGCGCGGCGCGGCGGATCGCGCGCGCAGTGCTGCAATACGGGAATGGGCGCGCACGCAAGGTTTCGAGATCAGCGCGCGGGGTCGCATATCGTCCGAGATCGTGCGCGCGTGGGAACTCTCTTCTTGATTCTGCCTACCAGTCGGAGTCATTGTCATTCAATCGGATGACAATGACTCCAATGGATGGGCGAAATGTCCGTCACGGCTCATCACGCCGACCCATTGCCGATGGTGCCGATCAGGAGTAGGCCGTTCGCTGCGGGCGAAGGCAGGAACGGCGAATCCACCGCTGCGCGTGGTAACGAATCTCTGCTGTAGTGCGTTGTGTCTGCATACAAGGGTGCCGGTGTCGCCTGTGAGGGCGCGCCGAGGGCGCGGAAGCCACCGTTCGCCGTCGGATGAACTTCCCCGGCGGAGCGGCACTCGAAGGTCACGGCAACTAGAGTGAGAGTCGGGCTCGAGGTTCGGACTAGAGGGTCCGACGCCTGCCCCGTCATCAGTGTGAGGGAGAGCGATGTTCGAGAGGTTCACCGACCGCGCACGGCGCGTCGTCGTCCTGGCCCAAGAAGAGGCCCGGATGCTCAACCACAACTACATCGGCACGGAGCACATCCTGCTGGGTCTCATCCACGAGGGTGAAGGCGTGGCGGCGAAGTCTCTGGAGTCGCTCGGGATCTCCCTCGAAGGTGTACGCAGCCAGGTCGAGGAGATCATCGGCCAGGGCCAGCAGGCACCGTCCGGGCACATCCCGTTCACCCCGCGTGCCAAGAAGGTCCTCGAGCTCAGCCTGCGTGAGGCGCTGCAGCTCGGACACAACTACATCGGCACGGAGCACATCCTGCTCGGCCTCATCCGTGAGGGTGAGGGTGTGGCGGCGCAGGTGCTGGTCAAGCTCGGCGCCGATCTCAACCGCGTGCGCCAGCAGGTCATCCAGCTGCTGTCCGGATACCAGGGCAAGGAGCCCAGCGAGTCCGGTAGCAGCCGCGGCGAGGCGGGAACACCGTCCACGTCGCTGGTGCTCGACCAGTTCGGTCGCAACCTCACGCAGGCCGCACTCGAGGGCAAGCTCGACCCGGTCATCGGACGCGCGAAGGAGATCGAGCGCGTCATGCAGGTGCTGAGTCGCCGCACCAAGAACAACCCCGTACTCATCGGTGAGCCGGGTGTCGGCAAGACCGCCGTGGTCGAGGGCCTCGCGCAGGCGATCGTCAACGGCGAGGTTCCCGAGACGCTCAAGGACAAGCAGCTCTACACGCTGGACCTGGGCTCGCTCGTCGCCGGCAGCCGGTACCGCGGTGACTTCGAGGAGCGCCTCAAGAAGGTGCTCAAGGAGATCAACACCCGCGGCGACATCATCCTGTTCATCGACGAGCTGCACACGCTCGTCGGCGCGGGTGCTGCCGAGGGCGCGATCGACGCGGCCTCCATCCTGAAGCCGAAGCTCGCTCGTGGTGAACTCCAGACCATCGGTGCCACCACGCTGGACGAGTACCGCAAGTACATCGAGAAGGACGCCGCACTCGAGCGTCGTTTCCAGCCGGTGCAGGTCGGCGAGCCGTCGGTCGATCACACGATCGAGATCCTCAAGGGTCTGCGTGACCGGTACGAGGCGCATCACCGCGTCTCGATCACCGACAGCGCACTCGTGGCGGCCGCGACCCTGGCCGACCGGTACATCAACGACCGCTTCCTGCCGGACAAGGCGATCGACCTCATCGACGAGGCGGGCGCGCGCATGCGCATCCGTCGGATGACGGCGCCGCCGGACCTGCGCGACTTCGACGACAAGATCGCCGATGCTCGTCGGGAGAAGGAGTCCGCGATCGACGCGCAGGACTTCGAGAAGGCCGCCAACCTGCGCGACAAGGAGAAGCAGCTCGTCGCGCAGCGCGCCGAGCGCGAGAAGCAGTGGCGTAGCGGAGACCTCGACGTCATCGCCGAGGTCGACGACAACGAGATCGCCGAGGTCCTGGGCAACTGGACCGGCATCCCCGTGTTCAAGCTGACCGAGGAGGAGACCACGCGTCTCCTGCGCATGGAGGACGAACTCCACAAGCGCATCATCGGCCAGGTCGAGGCGGTCAAGGCGGTCTCGAAGGCCATCCGCCGTACCCGCGCAGGACTGAAGGACCCGAAGCGTCCGTCCGGCTCGTTCATCTTCGCCGGCCCGTCCGGTGTGGGTAAGACGGAGCTGTCGAAGGCTCTGGCGAACTTCCTGTTCGGCGAGGACGACGCGCTCATCCAGATCGACATGGGCGAGTTCCACGACCGGTTCACCGCATCGCGTCTGTTCGGTGCGCCCCCCGGATACGTGGGCTACGAAGAGGGTGGCCAGCTCACCGAGAAGGTGCGCCGCAAGCCGTTCTCCGTGGTGCTGTTCGACGAGATCGAGAAGGCTCACCAGGAGATCTACAACACGCTCCTGCAGGTGCTCGAGGACGGTCGTCTCACCGACGGCCAGGGTCGTACGGTCGACTTCAAGAACACCGTGCTGATCTTCACCTCGAATCTCGGTACGTCGGACATCTCCAAGGCCGTCGGGCTGGGCTTCTCCTCGGGTGAGGGCAGTGGCTCCAACTACGAGCGCATGAAGCTCAAGGTGCACGACGAGCTGAAGAAGCACTTCCGCCCCGAGTTCTTGAACCGCATCGACGACATCGTCGTCTTCCACCAGCTCACCAAGGACGAGATCATCCAGATGGTCGATCTCATGCTGGCGCGAGTGGAGGTTGCGCTCAAGAACAAGGACATGGCCATCGAGGTCACCGACAAGGGCAAGGCGCTCCTGGCCAAGCGTGGATTCGACCCGGTGTTGGGTGCGCGTCCGCTGCGTCGCACGATCCAGCGCGAGATCGAGGACCAGCTGTCCGAGAAGATCCTGTTCGGCGAGATCGAGCCGGGTCAGATCGTGCTGGTCGACGTCGACAACTGGGACGGCGAGGGACAGGGCGAGGACGCGGTCTTCACCTTCCGCGGCGAGAAGAAGCCGATCAGCCTTCCCGACGAGTTGACCGTCGACCTGGCGAAGTCGGGCGAGAGCTCCGAGTAGTACGTACGCACGGCAACGGGCGGGACCCTCACGGGTCCCGCCCGTTCTGCGTTCGTGGTGTCTCTCGCGATGAGTTCGGCCGCACCGCGCGGTCTGTACCGGTATGGCCACAGCAAGCGTGAACAGCATCCTGCTCTCCAGTGACGACCCGGACGCCCTCTCTCGGTGGTACGAGACGGTGTTCGAGGCCACTGTCTCGCGTGACGAGCACCCGTACCAGGTGCTCGACCTCGACGGCTTCTTCATCATGTTCGACAGGCGGGACGACGTCGCGGGTCCGAGCACGGCCGGCGCCCGCATCATCCTCAACGTCGAGATCGACGACCCCGTCGCGACCGCCGCCAGGATCGACGAACTCGGCGGCGAGTGGGTCAGTCCCCTCGAGAATCGCGACGGGCACCACTTCGCGACGGCGAAGGATCCCGACGGCAACTGGATCCAGCTGGTCCGGCTCAGCGACGAGGCAGAGGCCGAGATGGGTCAGCCGACGACGCCGTTCTCCGGTTTCGCCGTCCGCGACATCGACGAGACGGCGGAGTTCTACTCGACCGTGCTGGGGATGCGGGTGATGCGCAACAGCATGGGCATCCTCATGATCCGCATCGACCGTCGTACCACCGTGATCGCGTACCCGAAGCCCGATCACGAGCCGGCGTCGTTCACCGTTCTCAACATCCCCGTCACCGACATCCACGCGTCGGTGGCTGAGCTGACAGAGAAGGGCGTCTCGTTCCTGCGCTACGACGGCTTCCCGCAGGGGGACAACGGCGTCATGACGAACAACGGCCCGTCCATCGCGTGGTTCACCGACCCGTCCGGCAACGTGATATCGGTGATCTCCCGCGAAGGCTGACCCCTTACCGAGTCGAGCTGTCTACGCTGGGTATCGACAGTGATCCGACTCGATACAAGGACGGCAATGCCCACACGCACAGCACGGACAGCATGGAACGGTTCACTCGAGGAGGGCTCGGGACAGGTCGAGCTCTCCAGCTCCAAGGTCGGCACGTACGACGTGTCGTTCCCGAAGCGTGCGGCGGACGACGCGGGCGGCACCACCAGCCCCGAGGAGCTCATCGCCGCGGCGCACTCGTCCTGCTACGCCATGCAGCTCTCGGCCGTCATCGCCGAGGCCGGTGGCACTCCGCAGAGCCTCGACGTCACCGCCGAGGTGTCGCTCGGACCGGACGAGGTCGGCTTCAAGCTGACCGGCATCGCGATCACGGTGCGCGGTGAGGTCGACGGTCTGGACGCCGACGGTTTCGCCAAGGCAGCGCAGAACGCCAAGGAGACCTGCCCGGTGAGCAAGGCTCTGACAGGCGTCGAGATCACGCTCGACGCCGCGCTGGAGAGCTGACCCACCTGCGGGGCCCCGGGTGTGAACCCCGGGGTCACCGCAGCAGGTCGAAGGTGTCCTGGACGACGGCGAACGCGTAGGCGTTGTCGAGCGGCCCGATCGCCTCGTCGGTCTGCAGCTGGGTGGCCACCACCCAGTCCTGGCCCTGCGCATCGGTCAGCAGCCACGACCCGGACACGTCGCCCGCGGCATTCCCGTTCTTGTAGCCGACGTACGGCCACCGGCCGGGATCGACCTCGGCACCTGGGTTCAGTGCGAGGATCTGGCGCACCGTGTCGCTCTGCGGACCCGTGACCAGTGCCGCGTACGCGCGGCAGATGTCGTTCGCGCTGCCGAACCACTCGACTCCGTCCGGGGTACCGGGTCTCGTCGCAATGCCCTGGTAGTCGAGATCGGCATTCAGCGGATCCACGGGCTCGCTGTCGATGGTGCGATTCTCGATGCCGGCCAGGATGTCGCGACGTGTCTGGGTGTCGGCGTTTCGCCACTGCGCACGCAGATCCGGCCGACCCCAGCCGAGAACGAAGAACTCGCGTGTCGTCGGGAACGGCGTCAGCGCCGCAGGATTCGCGTTGCCCATGATCGTCACCTCGGACTCGACGGCGTCCCGTCCGATGCGGTCGATCAGCAGATCGGTGGCCGTGTTGTCGCTGATCGCGATCATCGCGTCCGTCGCCTCGCGCACTGTCACCGGGGTGCCCTCGGGCGCGAACTGCAACTGGCCCGACGGGGCGGACTTGCGTGCGTCGGTCACGATCAGCTGCTCGTCCCACGACAGCGTCCCGTTGTCGACTGCCCGGGCGACCGCGCCGAGCACGTACAGCTTCGCGACGGAGGCGAGCGGCAGAGAGTCGTCCGCGTTGAGGCTGTGGACGGGAGCGCAGGTGCCGTTCGTCACCCGCGAGGCGACGTAGGACGTGCGAGCACCGAGGGCGGTGAGCGCGGCGTCCGACGAGGCGAAGGAGTCGACGCCCTCGGTGTCGGGCAGAGCCTGGATCCCGGACAACAGGCCGTCCTCGGTGGCGCGCAGTCGCAGCGTCACGGGAGCGTTCCGGCCGGTGTCGAGCTGCACGGTGGACTCGAGGCCGTCCTCGGTCCGCTCGCCCACGGTGAGGGGTCCACTCGCCAGGATCTGCGCGACGGGACCGAGCAGCCCGCCGACCTGAGCCAGTGCCTGCGCCAGTTCCGGTGCGGCGAACGAGTCGATCGCGGCCGGGTCGAGTGTGGTGGGGTCGGACGCCGTGATCCAGCCGAGGACCGTGTCGGTGACCGTCGTGATGGGTGCGTCGGTCACCGGTGCAGCGGTCGTGTCGGCGGGTTCCGTCGTCGACCCGTCGCCGCGCGCGGCTCCGGACTCGAGCAGCGGATCGACGCCTGCGGAGCATCCAGCGAGCGTCAGAGTCGCGGTGACGGCAGCGGCCAGAAATGCGTACCTACGTGACGTGGGCATGTGGTGACGACCTCGTTCCCGCTCGAACAGCTGCGGCTCGAACTGCTGGGGTTCGAACTGCTGGAAAACCGACCTTACCTACAGTCGTGTCCGGGTTTACCGGTCGGCCGGTCCGTCTCGGCGGGCCGGAACGTCCAGCACGACGTCGAACTCCAGTAACGAGGCGCCCGACGCGACCGGCTTCGCCCGCTCACCGGAGTGGGCCTCGCGAGCCGGCCCACCCGACCAGGCCTGGAACGACTCCTCGTCCTCCCACTGCGTGACGACGAAGTAGCGGTTCTCGCCCTTGACCGGGCGGAGCAGCTGGAAGCCCAGGAAACCGGGCGAGCCGTCGACCGATCCGGCGCGGGCGGCGAAGCGCTTCTCGAGTTCGGGGCCGGCGCCCTCGGGCACCTCGATGGCGTTGATCTTGACCACTGGCATGGACCCGAGGCTACCTGCGACGGTTACGGTCGAACGATGCTGGACGACCACGGCGGCTCCGGAGTGCCCCTCGTGCTGCTGCACGGGCTGATGGGCGGCCCGGACACGTGGCGGCGACAGGTTCCCTGGTTGAGGGCGCACGGCCACGTCCTCGCCGTGCGGGCAGCGGGACACGGGCGCGCTGCTCCGGCGACCCTCGCGACGGAGGCTTTCGTCGACGAGCTGAGCGAGGCGCTGGCTCCGTTCGAGTCCGTGATCCTGATCGGGCACTCCATGGGCGCGCTCCACGCGTGGTGCCTCGCGGCGCGCGAACCGGAGCGGGTGCGCGGCATCGTCGTCGAGGACATGGCACCGGACTTCCGCGGTCGCACCTCCGACGGGTGGGCCGCCGTCATCCGTGCGTGGCCCCACCCGTTCCCCGACGAGGCTGCGGTCCTGGCGTACTTCGGTGACGTCGCGGGGCAGTACTTCCTCGACTCCTTCGAGCGGACGCCGGACGGGCTCCGTCTGCACGGTGACGTGGACACGTTCGCGGCGATCTCGGACGAGTGGGGACGACGCGACTTCTGGGACGAGTGGCGAGCGGTGCGTGCTCCCGCGCTGTTGCTCGAGGCGGAGCACACGGTCACTCCAGCGGGTCAGATGGCGAGAATGGCTGCACTGCATCACGACTCGACGTACGAGGTGGTCGCCGGTGCCGGGCATCTGGTGCACGACGATCGGCCGGGGGAGTACCGGCGCGCTGTCGAGTCGTTCCTACGAGCCCTCCCCGGCGAGCGCGAAGGCGCCGGCGGACGTCTGCTCGACGAGCCCGTCGACCAGTAGCGAGTTCAGGGCACGGTCACGTTGGCCGGGATCGGTCGTCCACACCAGATCGAGCTCCGCCTTCTCCACCGGACCCATCGTGGAGCGCAGCACGTCCATCAGCTTTCCGCGTACCTGCCGATCGGTTCCGGCGAACTTCTGCACCTTCCTCGGCGGGCCGTCGTGCGCCGGCCGACCGGCCTCGACCCACGCGCACGACGGGAGCGGACAGTCCGCGCACGCGGGATTGCGTGCGGTGCAGATGACGGCGCCGAGCTCCATCAGTGCCGCCGACAGAGTGGCCGCGGTGGCGACGTCCTCGGGTAGCAAGGCCTCGGTGTCCGCGAGATCTCGTGTGGTGCTCGGGTTTCCGGGCTCGGCGCGACCGTGGACCGCACGGGCGACGACGCGCCGCACGTTGGTGTCGACGACGGGGACTCGCTGTCCGTAGGCGAAGCAGGCGACGGCGCGCGCGGTGTACGCCCCCACACCCGGCAGGGTCAGCAGCGTCTCGACGTCCGACGGCGTCTCGTCGCCGTGGTGCTCGGCGAGGACGGCGGCGCAGTCGTGCAGGCGCGCGGCGCGACGGGGATAGCCGAGCTTGCCCCAGGCCCGCAGGACGTCGGCTCGCGACGACGCGGCCATCGCGGACGGTACCGGCCATCGCTGCACCCACTCGACCCAGATCGGAGCGACCCGCGCCACCGGTGTCTGCTGCAGCATCACCTCGCTCATCAGGATCTGCCACCCGCTGACACCGCCACGGCGCCACGGCAGATCGCGTGCCTCGCTGTCGAACCAGTTCACCAACGCATCCGTGTCCATCTGGTGACTCCTCCCGGTTCCTCGGTCCCGTGCGGGCGGGATCGGCCCCCATCGGACACAATGAACCCCATGCCGAATACGAGTCCCCGCTCAGCATGGAACGCACTCGTCGAGGGTAATCGCCGATTCGTCGACGGCCGCCCGGAGCATCCCAGCCAGGGGGTGGATCACCGCGCGTCGCTCGTCGACGGTCAGCACCCCACCGCGATCGTCTTCGGATGCTCCGATTCCCGGGTCGCGGCCGAGATCATCTTCGACCAGGGCCTCGGCGACATGTTCGTCGTCCGCACGGCCGGCCAGGTCGTCGACTCGGCCGTCCTCGGTTCCCTGGAGTTCGGCGCCGAGGTCCTCGAAGCGCCCCTGATCGTCATTCTCGGCCACGACAGTTGCGGTGCGGTCAAGGCGACCATCAATGCCCTGGACGAGGGCACCGTCCCCGGTGGCTTCATCCGCGACATCGTCGAGCGGGTCACGCCGTCGGTTCTCAACGCCCACCGACTGGGGTACACGCGCGCCGACGACGTCGAGGCGCGCCACGTTCTCGAGACCGGAAAGCTGCTGATCGATCGGTCGTCGATCCTCGAGAAGCGCGTCGCCGCGGGCACGCTCGCCATCGTCGGGCTGACGTACAAACTGGCCGACGGCAAGGTCGAGTTCCAGGGCGCGCTGGGCGACATCGGACCCGTCGAGATGGGGGCGACCGACCGGACCGACTCGAGTGATCTGCTCACCTCGTCGGCGATGACGAGCGACACGCCGTAGTAGGTGCCGCTCGGTCACCGCGTCGGCACATACGGTTGACCTGTGCTCGAGCCGAACGGACCTCTGCCTCCCGAGATCTACTGGCGACGCCGCGCGCTCGCGATCGGTGGCGCAGTGGTGGTCATCGGACTCGTGGTGTGGCTGGTGGTGTCGCTCGCCGGCGGCGGGTCGCAGGATTCCGAGTCCACCGCGGCATCCGCCTCGCTCGCACCGTCCGCTGCCACGACCTACCGTCCCGACGCGTCCGCGACCGGAGGTTCTGCTCCGGCCGGCGGTTCCGGGGGCGGCGGCGGAGACGCCGCGTCCTCGTCGTCGGCGACGTCCACGTCCGCCACGACGTCCGCTGCGCCCGTGGCTCCCGGTCAGTGTGCAGACCAGTCGCTCGCCGTGAAGGCCTCGCCCGATCAGCCGTCCTACCCCGCGGGGCAGGAGCCGGCGTTCACCGTCGTCGTCACCAACATCGGAACCTCGTCGTGCGAGCGGGATCTCGGCTCGGGTCTGCAGCAGGTGCTGGTCTACACCCTGGAGGGTCAGCGACTGTGGTCGAACGTCGACTGCTTCCCGTCGACGACTCCCGACATCCGCACCCTCCAGCCCGGTGAGCAGGCTCCGTTCGCGGTGAAGTGGTCCGCCACCACCTCCGAGCCGGGGTGCGCGGCGCCGCGTGAGCCTGTCGGGCCCGGCGGCTACAGCGTCGTCGGTCAGCTCGGTCAGCTGCGCAGCGCGCCGGAGACGTTCAACATCACGTAGCGCCGCATTTGCCGACCGTTGTCGTATTCGCTGACGCTGCAGTGCAACGTCCCCAGAACTGCTCGGGGTCACCCGTGGTAGCGAACTGTTCCCTGAATCGGATTGCACACCGGCGCCTCATCGAAGTCGGCTTGTGACGTCTCGGTCTTCACACCGTCGTCGGTCGGCTCCACGATGGCGGGCAGCACTCTCCGACGAGGCTCAGTCGAACGGCCCCGAGATGCTGGCCTCGGCCATGCGGGACAGGCCTTCTCGGATGTGGCGGGCCCACAGCCCGCCGATCCCCTCGACGGACTGCAGGTCGGCTGCCGTGGCGGCCAGCAGGGTCTGCAGGGTCCCGAAGTGCCCGACCAGTCGGTGGATCTGCGTGAACTGCAGCCGCGGAACGCGGGTGAGCAACCGGTAGCCGCGGGGACTCATCGGTGCGTCGAGCGCCTCGATGGTGCCGGGGTAGCCGAAGGCGCGAGCGATGACCGTGAGGTCGAGCAGGTCGACGTCGGTGAGCCGATCGAGTGCGGCGAGCGACCGTTCGACGGCCGCCGTGGTGGGTGTGTCGGTGCCGGCGAGGTAGTCGCGGACGACGAGTTGGCGCGCGGAGTCGTTGTCGCCCACCAGTTCTTCGAGCTGCAGGGCGAGCTGGCGCCCGTCGATACCGAGCTCGAGAACGTTCTGTTCGATCTCGACGGACACGCGCCGCACCATCTCGAGGCGCTGCGCGACGGTGAGCGCGTCCCGCAACGTCACCGAGTCCTCGATCTCCGTCACAGAGAGCTGGCGACCGACCTCGTCGAGGCGCGCCTTGTACCGCTCGAGGGTGGCGACGGCCTGGTTGGCGCGGGAGAGGATGGTCGCCGAACCCTCGATGACGTGCCTCGTTCCGCCGACGTAGACGCTGAGGATGCTCATCGACTGGCTGACGGACACCACGGGGTAGCCGGTGTGGATCGCGGTGCGCTCGGCGGCGCGGTGGCGGGTACCGGACTCGACCGTGGGGATGGTGTGGTCGGGGACGAGTTGCACGTTGGCGCGGACGATGCGCGAGCCGTCGGTGGACAACACGACGGCGCCGTCCATCTTGGACAGCTCGCGGAGCCGGGTGGGGGCGAATTCGACGTCGAGGTCGAAGCCGCCGTCGCAGATGCTCTCGACCTGCTCGTCGTAGCCGAGGACGATCAGTCCGCCGGTGCGCCCGCGCAGGATGCGCTCGAGACCGTCGCGCAACGTGGTGCCGGGGGCGAGATCGGCGATGGCGTCGCGCAGGGAGGAGTGAGGTGTCGGGAAGCCGACGGGCAGGTCCGGAGTCGTCACGGTGTCGGTCACTGGTCCCCCTCCCACGTCGTTCCCGGTTGCCGGTGGTGCAGGGTCAGGGTACCGGTACTCACCGCACCGGCGTTCCGTCCGCGGGCCGGGTGGTCTACTTCCGCTTACGCTCGAAGGCTCCCTGCATCGCACCGGCGACGTCGGTGACCCGGACCACCCGCATTCCCGGTGGATCACCGGCCGTGTCGTCCTTCACGCCGCGACGCTGGTCGGACGGGACGATCGCGGAGGTGAAGCCCAGGCGAGCGGCCTCGGCGAGGCGCCGGTCGACGCCGACAACGCGGCGGACCTCCCCGGCCAGTCCCACCTCGCCGAGCACCACCATTCCCGGGGGCAGGGCGGTGTCTCGGGCCGCGGAGGCGACCGCGAGTGCCAGCGCGAGATCGACGACCGGCTCGGTGGTCCGCATGCCGCCGATCGTGGCGGCGTAGACCTCCCGGCTGCTGAGCTGCACGCCGCAGCGACGTTCGAGGACCGCGAGGATCATCGACACCCGGGCGGCGTCGAGACCACTGACGGCCCGCCGGGGCGTGGGCATGTGGGACGGCGCGACGAGGGCCTGGACCTCCGCGAGCAGTGCCCGCTTGCCGTCCATCGTGACGGTGACTGCGGTGCCCGGGACCGAGTCGGCGCGGTGGTGCAGGAACAGGCCGGACGGATCGCTGACGCCGTGGATGCCGCCCTCGCGCAGTTCGAAGCAGCCCACCTCGTCGGCGGCGCCGAAGCGATTCTTGACACCCCGGACCATCCGCAGAGTGGAGTGCTTGTCGCCCTCGAAGTGCAGGACGACGTCGACGAGGTGCTCGAGCGAACGGGGCCCGGCGACCGCGCCGTCCTTGGTGACATGGCCGACGAGGATGACGGCCGTGCCGCTGCCCTTCGCGAGGGAGGTCAGCGCCGAGGTGATGGCACGAACCTGCGTGACGCCGCCGATGACACCGTCCACGTCGGACGCCTGCATGGTCTGCACCGAGTCGACGACCACGAGGGTGGGAGAGACCTGCTCCACGTGGCCGAAGATGGTGGCCAGGTCGTTCTCCGCGGCGAGGAACACGCGTTCGTGCACGGCACCCGTTCGATCGGCGCGCAGACGCACCTGGCCCGCGGACTCCTCGCCCGTGACGTACAGCGCGATGTCCTGCGGGCTGCGGTCGGCCCACTGCTTGACCACCTCGAGCAGGAGGGTGGACTTGCCGACGCCCGGTTCACCCGCGAGCAGCACCACCGAGCCGGGCACGATGCCGCCACCCAGCACGCGGTCGAGCTCGTCGACCCCGGTGGGACGGGCGATGGAGGACGTGCTGGAGACCTGCGTGAGCGGAAGCGCCGGCGACGTCGGGATCATCGACGCGCCGCCCGCACGCACGGCGCTCGCGCCGGGGCGGGACGACACGGAGGCGAGGAGGGTGACCTCGTCCATGGAGCCCCACGTCTCGCACTCGGGGCAGCGGCCGACCCACTTGGCCACAGTGTGCTGACAGGCCGAACAGCGATAACTGGTACGAGTCTTGGCCACTCGCGAAGACTAGAGGTGGCTACCGACAGGAAAGCTCGGCCGACAGGGAACGTCAGCCGTTGGCTGCCTCGTCCAGGCGCGGGGTGACGGGGCCCGGGTCGACGGGCACGCTGACGGTGACGTCGCCGGCCTGCTGGAAGGTGAAGGTGACCGGGACGGTGAGGCCGGGTCGCACGTTCTCGGACAGATCCTCCATCACGGCGGTGATGGACTGCGATCCCTCGGGGGCCGTGGGGTCCTGGTCGGCAGGCACGCCGGATGCGACGGACGCCTGCGCCGGGATCTCGATGGAGGTGCCGCCAGTGGGGCCCGTGACGACGACGTCTGCAGCATCGCCGGTGTCGATGCCGGTGATGCGGTCCGGGGTGGTCTCGCTCGTGTTGATCGCCGTGAAGATCAGTTCCGCACGGCCGCCGGGCTCGAGGGTGAACTCCTCGGAGGACGGGTAGGCGACGTGCACGTTGCGCAGGGAGATGGTGCCCTGGTCCGCGCCGTT
Organism: Rhodococcus sp. BP-349; assembly: GCF_019835845.1. Lineage (NCBI taxonomy): Bacteria > Bacillati > Actinomycetota > Actinomycetes > Mycobacteriales > Nocardiaceae > Rhodococcus > Rhodococcus sp. BP-349. Next base: position 360,305 of record NZ_JABUDR010000001.1, read on the forward strand.
GCCGTTGACCGCGGCGACCTGCGTCGCCGTCTGGGCGATCTGCCCGGCGCTGCACGCGGAGAGGCTGATCACCGCGCCGAGAGCGAGCGCGACGCCGGTCGCGACTCGGGTAGGCCGGATCCGGGCGGTAGATGCGGTCACTGGTCGTCCTCCACTGGTCGTCATCGAGAGTTGTGCCGACGGGCGGCCACCACCACGCAGCGTAGTAGTTCGCCGTCCGGACGTGTGGATCGGGTGACGCCAGTCGGTGCCGGAGCGGGCCGAACGACCTGCTCGATACATGTATCCCGCCCCCTGTCAAGAGCGTCCCCACCAGCCCTGTGCCCCTGACCTGCACCGTTGGAACGACCCCGGATCGGAGGCGTGTTAAACTGGCCATATCGAAAGGGGCACCGAACACATGATTTTCAAGGTCGGAGACACCGTCGTTTACCCGCACCACGGAGCGGCGCTGATCGAAAATATCGAGACACGCACCATCAAGGGCGAGGCCAAGGAATACCTCGTTCTCAAGGTAGCCCAGGGTGATCTCACCGTTCGAGTTCCTGCCGACAACGCCGAGTACGTGGGTGTCCGGGACGTCGTCGGCCAGGAGGGTCTGGACAAGGTGTTCCAGGTTCTCCGCGCGCCGCACACCGAGGAGCCCACCAACTGGTCGCGCCGCTACAAGGCCAACCTGGAGAAGCTCGCGTCCGGTGACGTGAACAAGGTGGCCGAGGTCGTGCGCGATCTGTGGCGTCGTGAGCAGGATCGCGGCTTGTCCGCAGGTGAGAAGCGCATGCTGGCGAAGGCGCGTCAGATTCTGGTCGGCGAGCTCGCACTCGCCGAGGGAACCGACGAGGTCAGGGCGGACTCCATGCTGGACGAGGTTCTGGCCGCGGCGTCCTGACGCGCGTGTGACGGACGTCGTCGCGCTCGTTCCGGCTGCCGGATCGGGCGTACGCCTCGGGGAGAACATGCCCAAGGCGTTCGTGGAACTCGCGGGACGCACTCTGCTCGAGTGGGCGCTGGACGGCCTGTCGGCCTCCGGCGCCCTTTCTCGTGTCGTGGTGGTGGTCCCGAACATCCTGCAGGACACGACTTCTCGTCTGGTCGAGTCCTGCGTCCTGCCGGTGGACGTCGTCGTCGGCGGAGCCGAGCGCACCGATTCGGTGCGGGCCGGCCTCGCGGTCGCCGGTGCGGCGGACATCGTGCTCGTGCACGATGCCGCACGCTGCCTGACGCCGCCGAGCCTGATCACCCGCGTCGTCGAGGCGGTCTGCGCCGGCGCGTCGGCCGTGGTGCCGGTGCTGCCCGTCGTCGACACCATGAAGTCCGTCGACGCTCACGGTGTGGTCACCGGAACCGTCGACCGTGCCACGCTGCGCTCGGTGCAGACGCCGCAGGGATTCGACGGGGTGACCCTGCGCCGCGCCTACGACTCCTTCCCCGAGACGGCCACCGACGACGCCGGTCTGGTCGAACGTCTCGGAGTCGACGTGCACACGGTCGTCGGCGATGCCGAGGCCTTCAAGATCACCACCCCGATGGATCTGGTCCTGGCTCGCGCACTCGTCGCCCGCCGGACACAGTCGTGAGAGGGAGACCATGCGCGTAGGGATCGGTTCCGACGTCCACCCGATCGAGGTGGGGCGAGAGTGCTGGATCGCCGGACTGCTGTTCGAGGACGCCGACGGCTGCGCCGGACACTCCGACGGCGATGTCGCGGCGCACGCCCTGTGTGACGCGTTGCTGTCCGCGGCCGGTCTGGGAGATCTGGGCTCGGTGTTCGGCACCGGTCGCCCCGAATGGGACGGCGTCAGCGGCGCCACCATGCTCATGCACGTCCGCGAGCTTCTCGCACAGCACTCGATGCGCGTGGGTAACGCAGCGGTCCAGGTCATCGGCAACCGACCGCGTGTCGGTCCGCGTCGGGTGGAGGCGCAGACACTGCTCTCGAACATCCTGGGGGCGCCCGTCTCCGTCTCGGCCACGACGACCGACGGGCTGGGCCTGACCGGCCGCGGCGAGGGTGTGGCCGCGATCGCCACCGCTCTCGTGCTGGAGAGCGCGGTCCCGGAGGCCGGTCGCGTGGTACAGGACGAGCCGAATCCCCGGTAGGATCGGCCGTCGTGACCCTGCGCTTCTACGACACCGCGACCAGGGCCGTGCGTGAGTTCACTCCGCTGGCCCCCGGACACGCCTCGGTGTATCTGTGCGGCGCCACGGTGCAGGGGCATCCCCACATCGGTCACGTGCGCAGCGGAGTCGCGTTCGACGTCCTCCGACGATGGCTGACGGCCGCCGGCTACGACGTAGCCTTCGTCCGCAACGTCACCGACATCGACGACAAGATCTTGAACAAGGCCGCGGACGCGGGTCGTCCGTGGTGGGAGTGGGCGGCGACGTACGAGCGATCCTTCACCGCGGCGTACGACGCGCTCGGTGTCCTTCCTCCGTCGGCCGAACCGCGCGCCACGGGCCACATCACGCAGATGGTCGAGCTGATCGGTCGGTTGATCGACGCGGGTCACGCGTACGCGGCCGCCGGCGACGTCTACTTCGACGTGCGGAGCTGGGGTGAGTACGGCGCCCTGTCCGGGCACAAGCTCGACGACGTCCACCAGGGCGAGAGCGTCGGCGCGGGCAAGCGGGATCCGCGCGACTTCACGCTGTGGAAGACGGCCAAGCCCGGCGAGCCGTCGTGGCCGACGCCGTGGGGGCCGGGCCGACCGGGGTGGCACATCGAGTGCTCCGCCATGGCCGAGGCGTACCTGGGTTCCGCGTTCGACATCCACTGCGGCGGACTCGACCTGGTGTTCCCGCACCACGAGAACGAGCTTGCCCAATCACGTGCTGCCGGTGACGGTTTCGCCCAGTACTGGTTGCACAACGGCTGGGTCACGATGAGCGGCGAGAAGATGTCGAAGTCGCTCGGCAACGTCGTGTCCATCCCGACCATGCTCGAGACGGTGCGCCCGCAGGAGCTGCGCTACTACCTCGGCAGCGCGCACTACCGGTCGATGCTCGAGTACTCCGCGGAGGCACTGCAGGAAGCGGCATCGGCCTACCGGAGCATCGAGGCGTTCGTGACGAAGACCGCGGAACGCGCGGGCGAGGTGCCGATCGGTACCTGGACGCCCGCGTTCGCCGAGGCGCTCGACGACGATCTCTCGGTGCCCAAGGCGCTCGCCGAGATCCACGGACTCCGCCGCGAGGGCAACAGTGCGTTGGCCGCGGGGGATCTGGACAAGGCCGTGGAGGACGCGTCGTCCGTCCGCGCCATGACGTCGATCCTCGGCGTGGATCCCCTCGATCCGCACTGGGCGTCCGGCTCGGCCGACGCGTCGGCGGAACGGGCGGCGCTCGATCTGCTCATCGCGGACGACCTCGAGCTGCGCAGCGCCGCCAAGGCAGGCAAGGACTGGCCGACGGCCGATCGTATTCGTGACCGCCTCGCCCGCGCGGGCGTGGAGGTCACCGACACCCCGAACGGCCCGGAATGGTCGATCGCACAGCCGGAAGGCACGGAGAAGTAATGGCAGGCAATTCGAGTCGTCGCGGAGCGGTGCGCAAGACCGGCACCAAGAAGGGCCAGACCGTCGGGTCCGGCGGCAAGCGCAGCAAGGGCCTCGAGGGCCGCGGCGCGACACCGCCCGCGGCCGAGCGCACCAAGCACGCCCGGCGCGCACGGCCGACCAGCCGGGACGCGTCCGGCTCGGGTCGCGGCCGCCCGCCGGTCCGCAAGACCGAGGACGGTCCGGAGAACGTGCTGGGCCGCAACCCGGTGCTGGAGTGCCTGCGCGCGGGAGTGCCGGCGACGGCGCTGTACGTCGCGTCGGGCACCGAGGCCGACGATCGGCTGAAGGAGAGCGTCCAGATCGCCGCGGACAAGGGCATCTCGATCCTGGAGGTCTCCCGCACCGATCTCGATCGGATGAGTGCCAACGGCATGCACCAGGGCATTGCGCTCCAGGTGCCGCCGTACCGGTACGCCCACCCCGACGATCTCCTCTCGCAGGCGCGCCAGCGTCAGGAGCCGCCGCTGCTGGTCGCTCTCGACAACATCACCGACCCCCGCAACCTCGGTGCCGTCGTCCGGTCGGTCGCGGCATTCGGCGGGCACGGCGTGGTCATCCCGCAGCGACGCAGCGCGAGTGTCACGGCCGTCGCGTGGCGCACCAGTGCCGGCGCGGCAGCGCGTCTCCCCGTCGCCCGTGCGACCAATCTGACTCGGACACTGAAGGACTGGGCCGACAAGGGCGTCATGGTCGTCGGTCTCGACGCCGACGGTGACACCTCGCTGGACGACTTCGACGGCACCGGGCCGATCGTGGTGGTCGTGGGTTCCGAGGGCAAGGGTCTGTCCCGCCTGGTCCGCGACAACTGCGACAGCATCCTGTCGATCCCGATGGCCGGTCCGGTGGAGTCGCTCAACGCCTCCGTCGCAGCGGGTGTCGTGCTCGCGGGCATCGCGCGGCAGCGCCGGGGCTGATCCGACTCAGCGGACGCGGACGGGGGGCGCACACCTCTTGCCTGAACCGCACACCCTCTGCAGCCGGCGGTGAGGGGTGTGCGCTCACCGGAGAGGGTGTGCACACGCTCCGCAGTGCGACCGGTGTCGGCGGTCGGGTGCAGAATGGCCCCGTGACCAGGACCACCTACTTCACCGCCAGCACCCTCGACGGCTACCTGGCCGACGAGAACGACTCGCTCGCGTGGCTCTTCCGTCAGGACATCGACGAGGCCGGTCCGATGAACTACGGCGACTTCATCGCGGACATCGGCGCGATCGTCATGGGCGCCACCACCTACACCTGGATCCTCGACCACAACGCGTCGACGCGGGAGCCATGGTCGTACGACATGCCGGCGTGGGTGGTGACCCATCGAGATCTCGTGGCCTCCGAGCACGACGTTCGATTCGCCGCCGGAGACGTCGCCGACCTGTGGCCGGCCATCGAGGAGTCCGCCGGCGGGAAGGACGTCTGGATCGTGGGTGGCGGCGATCTGGCAGCGCAGTTCGCCGAGGCCGGTCACTTGGACCGAATCGTCGTCTCGATAGCGCCGGTCACCCTCGGTGCCGGCAGGCCACTGTTCCCGCGTCGGTTCGATCTCCGTCTCGTGGACTTCGCTCGGAACAGCGCGTTCCTCTGCGCGGAGTACGAGGTGCTGGAACCGCACGCCCAGACCTGAGCCCTGTCATCATCTGTCCATGACAGCGGCGGGTCGCAGAGTGCGCGGTGTGGTCCTGGTGGCCGTGGTGATCGCCGCGTACGTCGCGGTGGTGCTCATCTACGCGGTGGGAAGCCCGCCGAACGGCCCCGATCTCCGTGAGGCAGCGCCCGACGCCGCGCTCGTCTACCTCGACGTGGACACCGTGTCCGGTGAGAACTTCTCGCTCGACGCCCGCGTGTCCGTGTACCCGGGGACCGAGCTGACCGATGCCGACGGCAACCTGGTCGACGACCTGATCGTCGACGTCACCCCGACTGCGAGCGCCGGCACCCTGACGTTCCCCAGCGGTACCCGAGTGGGCCCGCTCCCGGTCTCCCTGTACGCGGACGGCGACATCCGGCACTGGCCGTTCGACACCTACGACGCGTCATCGATCCAGGTGCGGGTGTTCTCCGGCGCCGGCGCGGACCGGCAGCCCGTACCCGCCGAGATCGTGGTGACGGACTCCCTCACGTCGTGGAGTGTCGAGGCCGTCGACATCGACGCGTCGTCGGCGCAGGCCTTCGATATCCGGATCTCCCGCACGGTCGGAACCACCATCTTCGACATCGCGATCTGTGTGGTTCTGGTGGTGCTGCCGCTGTGCACGCTGTTCGTGTCGATCCAGACGCTGCGCCGCCGCAAGCAGTTCCTGCCGCCGATCATGACGTGGTTCGCGGTGACGCTCTTCGCGGTGCTGCCCATCCGCAACCTGTTCCCCGGCGCTCCGCCGATCGGGTCGTGGGTCGATTACACGGTGGTGCTGTGGGTGGTGGCAGGACTGGTGACGGCGATGGTGCTCTACGTCGTCGCGTGGTGGCGCCAGGGTCCCTAGGTCGAGCGCCGACCGGGGCCGGGGCTCGTCCGCGCGTACCGTCGAGTCATGATCGAACGGCTGAGGACGACGGTGACACAGGTGGCCGAGGCCGCACTGGGAATCGTGGGGGTTCGTGTGGGTACCGAGGAACCGCCGCACACCACCGAGACGCTCACGGATGCCGTGGAGATTCGCCGATACGAACCCCGGATCGCGGCGGAGACCGTTGTGGACGCCGACGAGGAACGCGCGCGCAACGAGGGCTTCCGTCGGCTGGCCGGGTACATCTTCGGCGGCAATCGGGGATCCGACACGATCGCGATGACGGCGCCAGTGGCTCAGTCCGCCTCGCGCGGGCAGACCATCGCGATGACGGCACCCGTGTCGCGCGCCGCGAGCGACGAGGGATGGGTCGTCCGGTTCTTCATGCCGTCGCGATGGACGATGGACACTCTTCCGGCGCCGAAGGACGATCGGGTGCGCCTGGTGGAGGTGCCGGCCGAGACGGTGGCGGTGCTGCGATTCAGCGGTGACCGCGGTGCGGAGGCCGTGGCCGCGCGTACCGCCGAGCTGCTGGACACCCTGCACTCCCGCGGCATCGACACGACCGGCGAGCCGATGTCCTGGTTCTACGACCCGCCCTGGACGGTGTCGTTCCGCCGGCGCAACGAGATCGCCGTTCCCGTCGCCCGGTGATCAGACGCTGAAGCGGATCGTCTGTCCCGGAGCGCACTGCGCCGCGGATCCCAGATCCGCCGACGCCACGACGGCGATCACCGGGTAACCGCCGGTCACCGGATGGTCGACGAGGAACAGCACGGGCAGTCCCGACGGCGGCACCTGCAGTGCGCCGGTCACCATGCCCTCGCTCGGGAGCTCGTCGTCCCGCGATCGTGAGAGTGGCCTCCCCTCGAGTCTCATGCCGACGCGATCGGAATCCGTCCCGACCGTCCAGGGCTGGGCGAGCAGCAGGTCGAGCGCGTCGTCGGTGAACCGGTCCGCGCGCGGGCCGGGAATCACCCGCAGGGTCGTACGGTGCTCGAACGGGTACGGATTCACGTCTGCTCGAGGCCAGTCCTGGGCGTCGTGACCGATCGGCAGCAGGGCGCCGGGCGCCACTCGCTCGGGTCCGATACCGGACAGGGAGTCGGTCGATCGGCTCCCCAGTACCCGAGGCACGTCGATGCCACCTCGGGCGGCGACGTAGGTGCGCAGTCCCACCGGTGCCCAGTCGAGGCGGATCTCGGCGCCCGACCCCACCACGACCACGGCGCCGTGCCCCTGCGGTACGCCGTCCACCGTGAACGGGGCCGGAGCCCCCGTCACCGCCAGAACCACCTCGGCACGTGCGCGCAGCACCAGCCCGCCGAGCGTCACCTCGAGCGTCGCCGCGTCGACAGTGTTCCCCACCAACCGATTCGCGGCGTCGTGCGAGCGACGATCGGCCGCGCCGGACGTGCCGACGCCGAGGGAGGACCACCCAGTGCGTCCGCGGTCCTGCACGGTCGTCAGCGGCCCGGTTGCCAGTACCTCGAGCATCACGTCACCGCACTCATGACGACACCGCACGGAACTGCACGCGCGTGCCCGGCGCGAGCAGCGCGGGATCGTCACGGTCCACGTCCCACAGCGCCGCGTCGGTGTTGCCGATGATCTGCCACCCGCCGGGCGACGATGTCGGGTACACCCCGGTGTACTCGCCGGCCAGCGCCACGGATCCCGCCGGCACCGAGGTGCGCGGATCGGCGCGGCGCGGGATCGACAAAGGATCGGATCCGACCAGGTACGCGAAGCCGGGGGAGAAGCCACAGAACGCAGCAGTCCAGACTTGGCCGGTGTGCACGGCGACGATGTCCAGTCCCGTTGTCGCACAGACGTCGTCGAGATCGGGGCCGTCGTATCGGACGTCGATCGTGATCGTGTCACCGGAGTGGCCGAGCACCTCCGCCGGTGGCGTCTCGCGGAGCCACGCCGACACCCGTGCGGGTTCCGCGTCCTCGGTGAGAATCACCAGCACGGTGGCGGCGGCGGGGATCATCTCGGCGATTCCCGGATGTCCGCCGGACCACCCGGCGTGGTGTGCCGCGACCGCGCGGACGTCGTCGAGATCGACCAGCAGAGCGCGGTCGCCCGCCGGGGCGATCCTCACGACACGAACGGGGTCAGGGTGACGCCGTTGCGCGACAACACCGCACGTACGGCGAGGGCCATGTCCACCGCGGCGGGAGTGTCGCCGTGCAGGCACACCGAGTCGGCGTTCACCGGCACCGTCACCCCGTCGACGGAGTCCACGACGCCCTCGGTGACCATTCGCAGCACGCGCTGCGCCACGTCGTCGATGTCGGACAGGACCGCGCCGCTCTCCCGTCGTGAGACCAGGGTTCCCTCCGCGGTGTACCCGCGGTCGGCGAACGCCTCGGTGACGGTGCCCAGGCCGGCGTCCGCGGCGATCTCGAGGAAGGCCGAGCCGGGCAGCCCGAGCACGGGGAGCGAGGCGTCGTACGCCAGTACGGCGTCGACGACGGCACGGGCCTGGACGTCGTGGTGCACGATCGTGTTGTACAACGCACCATGTGGTTTGACGTACCGCACGCGTCCGCCGACGGAGCGGGCCAGGCCGTCGAGAGCCCCGATCTGATAGATCACGTCGGCGTGCAGATCCTCCGCGGTGATGTCGAGGAAGCGCCTGCCGAAGCCCACGAGGTCCCGGTACCCCACCTGGGCGCCGATACGCACGTCGGACCGGACGGCGTCGGCGCACGTCCGCAGCAGCGTGGCCGGATCACCCGCATGGAAGCCGCACGCGATGTTGGCGCTGGTGACCACGCGCAGCATCGCCGCGTCGTCACCGAGCGTCCAGGTGCCGAAGCCCTCGCCGAGATCGGAGTTCAGATCCACCATCTACAGGAGCGTAACGGTCAGGCGTGGACGATGGTCTTGCGTGCCGGGGTGCGACGACCCACCGCCCGGCAGACCAGGTAGATCACGAACGAGATGGTGGTGACGAACGTCGACACGGGAACGCCCGGAGCGAGCGAGAGCAGGATGCCGCCCACCGCGGCGGTCTCGGCGAACAGGATCGACAGCCAGGTGGCGGTGACCGGGTTGGCGGTGACGCGGGACGCCGCTGCCGCGGGCGTGATGAGGAGCGAGAGCACCAGCAGGGCGCCGACGATCTGGACGCCGAGCGCACACGCGACACCGACGAGGATCGCGAACACGATGGACAGCAGTCGCATCGGTACGCCGCGCGCCTCGGCGCCCTCGGGGTCGGTGCTCGCGAACAGCAGCGGCCGGTAGACCACGAAGAGCACGACGATGACGACGAGCGCCACCGCGAGCAGCAGGCCGAGACCCGTGCTGCCGACGCCGACGATCTGCCCGACCAGCAGTGAGAAGCTGGTGCCGGTGCGACCGGGATAGGCCCACAGGAACAGCACCGACAGGCCGAGTCCGAAGCTCATGATGACGCCGATGACGGAGTCGCGTTCGCGCGCACGACGGCCCAGCAGGGCGAACAGGACCGCCGCGATGACGGACCCCAGGATGGCGCCGACCCCGACGGCCAGCCCCACCAGCAGCGCCGCGGACGCACCGGTGAGGGACAGCTCCGACGAGCCGTGGACGGCGAACGACCACTGTCGACTGACGATGAGGGGGCCGAGTGCCCCGGCGAGCACACCGAGGATCGCTGCCGCAATGAGTGCCTGCTGCACGAAGTCGTAGGTGAGGAGATCCGCCGTCGTGCCGAAGTCGAATGCCTTGCTCAGGGCGTCGAGAACCTTGTCCATGCCTACTCCGACTCGTCCACGTGGTGTGTTCCGCCGGCGCTCCCGAGGGCGTCCATGGCGTCTCCGGTACCGACGACCACCAGCCGCCCGCGGACGCGCAGGACCTCGACGTCGGTGTCGTACAGCTCGGAGAGCACCTCGGAGGTCATCACCTCCGCGGTGGTGCCGATGCGGAACTTTCCGTCGACGAGGTAGACCACCCGGTCGACGATCGGGAGGATCGGGTTGAGCTCGTGCGTCACGAACACCACCGAGGTGCCGTGCGAGCGCCGACGTTGGTCGATCAGGTGGGCAACGACCTGCTGATTGGCGAGGTCCAGGCTCAGCAGCGGTTCGTCGCAGAGCAACACGTCCGGATCGCCGACCAGTGCCTGCGCGACGCGCAGCCGTTGCTGCTCGCCGCCGCTCATCTGCCCCAGGGGTGCGTCGGCGAAGGCCTCCGCACCGACGGAGGCGATGGCCGTGCCCACGGCCTCGCGACGGGCGTGGCGGCCCCGGAAGCCGATGCCCCAGCGGTGTCCGTCCCACCCGAGTCCGACGAAGTCGCGCCCACGCAGCGGAACGCCCTCGTCGATGGCCTTCTGCTGGGGGATGTAGCCGACGGAGGATCGACCCCCGGCGATGGTCGCGGTGCCGGCGGTGAGGTGGGCCTGCCCGAGCAGCACCTTCAGGAGCGAGGTCTTACCGGAGCCGTTCGGGCCGAGCACGGCGACGAACTCTCCCGGTGCGACCTCGAGGTCGAGATCGGACCAGAGCACCCGATCGCCGTAGGCGAGGGTGGCTCCGCTCAGTCGAACAGCGGTCACACGACCCCCAGCGCGTCGGCGAGGTCCTGCGCCGCCGTGCGCTGCCAGGAGACGTAGTCCTGCCCGGCGGGCAGGGTCTCGGTGACCTCGACGACGCGGATGCCGTTCTCCTCGGCGATGCGGCGCACGTCCTCGGTCACGGCGTCCTCCGTCTGGATGTTGTAGACGAGTACGTCGACGCCCTTGCCGGTGAACAGGTCACGCGTCGCGGCGACGGCGGCGGGCGAGGGATCGTTGCCCTCCTCGATCGCGTCCTCGAAGTCCTCGGGGGTCTTGTCGTCCACCCCGGCTCCTTCCAGCAGGTAGTGCGCGATCGGCTCCGTCTGCGCGACGGGTGCGCCCGGCTTCTGCTGGGCGATGCGATCCGTGATGTCGGTGATCTCGTGGATGTCGTCGTGGAACGCCTCGGCGTTCTCGGTGTAGTACGCCGCGTTGTCGGGGTCGACCTTACCGAGTTCGGTGGCGATCGCCTCGGCGGTGGCCGCCGCGATCTCCGGGTCGTACCAGACGTGCTCGTTGGTCTCCCCCGAGTGGTCGTGGGCATGGTCCTCGCCCGCGGCGTGATCAGCGTCGTCCGCGTGCCCCTCGAGCAGCGAGTAGGCGTCCACGCTGGGCACGTCGCCCGCGGAGCCGAGCACGTCGTCGACGAACTCGTCGTAGCCGCCGCCGTTGTACACGACGAGCGAGGCCTCGGACAGTGCCGCGGCGTCACCGGGGCTGGCCTCGTAGGAGTGCGGATCCGCGGACGGATCCGAGATGATCGCCGTGACGTCCGCCCGGTCACCGACGACGGCCTCGGCGACGGAGCCCCACACGTTGGTGGACGCGACGACGGTGGGTCGGCCGGACTCGGTCGTGGCGGAGTCGCCGGAGCTGCAGCCCACCAGGGCGGTCGCCGTCAGGGCGGTCGTACCCAGGGCGGTGACGAGCATGCGGAGGGAGATTCGGGCGGGTGCGTACACGGGGGGTGCTCCTGGGTCGGTGGAACGTTATCGCTAATGGAAACCGTTGTCGCGACCTTACCGCCCCACCGCCCCGCAGGCGAAACCGTGCCGGAGCCGACGCTCGCGACCCCGACCGGATACCGTCACGTCATGGCGAGGTCGACGGAACCGCGACGGATGGCCACGCTCGCATCGCTGGCCGCCGAGTTGAACGTCTCGCGCACCACCGTGTCCAATGCCTACAACCGCCCGGACCAGCTCTCACCCGAGATGCGGGAACGTGTCCTCGATGCGGCCAGGGCCCGCGGCTATCCGGGGCCGGACCCGGTCGCCCGTTCACTCCGTACCCGGCGCGCCGGTGCGGTGGGGCTCGTCCTCACCGAAGCGCTCAGTTACTCGTTCTCCGATCCCGCCGCCGTGCAGTTCCTCACCGGCCTCGCGGAATCGTGCGAGCGAGCCGGACGCGGTCTGCTCCTGATACCCGCGGGACCGGCCTCGACGCCGGAGGAGGCCGCGGCCGTCGTGCAGCAGGCCGGCGTGGACGCCTTCGTCGTGTACTCGGTGTCCGACGACGATCCCCATCTCACTGCGGTCCGCGATCGTCATCTGCCGACGGTGGTGTGCGATCAACCTCGGGACGCGGAGGACACCTCACTCGTCGGGATCGACGACAGGGTGGCGATGCGGCGGATGGCCGAGGAGGTGCTCGCGAAGGGCCACACCCGCGTCAGCGTGGTGTGCATGCGACTGCGCCGCGACCGGCACGACGGACTCGTCGACACGGAACGTCTGAGCGGCATCACCTTCCACGTCCAACGCGAGCGACTCGCCGGCATCCGAGACGCGATGATCGCGGCGGGTGTCGATCCCGACATCGTGATCGTCGAGCGCTTCGATCACACGCGGGAGGCCGGCCGGTCGGCGGCCGCCGAGGCGCTCCGGGCGGCACCGGACACCACCGCGCTGGTGTGCACGTCCGACGTGCTGGCTCTGGGCGCGCTCGATCACTGTGCCGCGCAGGGCGTCTCGGTGCCCGCGCAGATGTCGGTCACCGGCTTCGACGGGGTCGACGAGGCGCGCCGCATCGGCCTGACCTCGGTGCAGCAGCCGGTCCTCGAGAAGGGTCGGCTCGTCGGTGAGATCGTGCTGGGCGTCAGTCATTCCGGGGTGGACCGGACCGAGCACCTCCCGACGCATCTGCTCGCCGGGGTGACACTCGGTCCGGTGCGGACCGGCTAGCGGGCCAGCAGCTGGGCGCAGCGCAGCAGGCCGAGGTGGCTGTAGGCCTGCGGGTGGTTGCCCAGCGAGCGTTCGGCCACGGGGTCGTACTCCTCGCTCAGCAGGCCCGTCGGGCCTGCCGCGGCGACGAGCTGGGTGAAGAGCGCCTCCGCCGGAAGCCGTTGCCCGATCAGGAGATACGCCTCGACGAGCCAGGCGGCGCACAGGTGGAACCCGCCCTCGCCGCCGGGCAGCCCGTCGTCGTGGTGGTAGCGGTACACCGTGGCGCCGCTGCGCAGCTCGGCCTCGGTCGCGGTGACCGTCGCCGCGAAGCGCGGGTCGCTCGGATCGACGAGTCCGGACAGGCCGATGTGCAGTGTGGCCGCATCGAGATCGGTGCCGCCGTACGCGGCCGTGAAGGACTGCGCCTCGTCGCTCCAGCCCTTGTCGAGCACCTGACGACGGATGACGTCGCGCAACGTGCTCCACCCGAGTTGGGCGTCGCGGCTGTAGGTGTCGGCGAGCCTGATGGCGCGATCGACCGTCAACCAGCACATCACCTTCGAGTAGACGTGGTGGCGCGGGTTCCCGCGGATCTCCCAGATGCCGTTGTCGGGTTCGGACCATCTCCGTTCGACGGCGTCGACCATGGCGCACACGAGGTCCCAGTCCTGATCGGTCAGGATCTCGGTGTGTTCGGCGATGCCGCTCGCGGTGCGCGAGTCGGCCAGCGTCGTGATCAGGTCCACGATCGGACCGAACACGTCGAGCTGCACCTGCTGATTCGCCGCGTTGCCGACGCGCACCGGACGCGATCCCGCATAACCGGGAAGCGCGTCGATGACGGCCTCGGGCGGCAGCGACTGACCCCACAGCGTGTAGAGCGGATGCAACCGCTCGGGTCCGGTGACGGTCTGCAGGACGTCGTGCACCCACAGCAGGTAGTTCTCGGCTTCGGAGCGTGAGCCGAGCGACACCAGTGCCGACGCGGTCAGGGCGGCGTCGCGGAGCCAGCAGTAGCGGTAGTCCCAGTTGCGGACGCCACCGATCTCCTCGGGAAGCGACGTGGTCGCGGCGGCCATGATGGCCCCCGAGTCGGCGTGCACCAGACCGCGCAGCGTGAGTGCGGACCGCTTCATCAGGTCGGGCTTGAGCTGCGGCAGCGTGAGGCCGGCAGCCCAGTCGTGCCAGTACGACTCGGCCTGCGCGCGACGCTCCGCTTCGGGCACCTCGGACGGGCCCAGGTCCGATGTGCCGCAGCGCAGTTCGAGGACGACGGGACCGGTCGACGGATCGATCTCGGCCCGTGCGGTCTCCTGGCCGTGCTCGCTGGTGACGGTCCACGTGATGCCCGGCGCCCGCAGCACCATCGGGTCGTTGGTGCCGAACACGCGCAGGCCGTCGTCCTCGGCCTCGAGCCGGACGCGTGCCTGTCCGAACTCCGGACGCGGGGCGAAGGTGACCACGGCCCTGGCCTTGCCGGTGATCACGCGGGTGAAGTCGGTGCGATCGCTCGGCACGTCGTGGGCGAGGTAGTCGTCGACCTGCAGGCTCGCCCAGCGGGTCTGCACGGTCATGGTGCTGTCGATGTACTGCTGGCTCAGGGGGAGGGACGGACGCAGCGGGCCGACGGTGAAGTGGCCCGCCTCGTCGCCGCCGAGCAGATGTGCGAAGACGGCGGCGGAGTCGGGTTCGGGGTGACACAGCCACGTGAGGCCGGCTTCGGGCGTCAGGAGGGCGACCGACCGTGGGCTGGCCATCATGGTGAGACGTTCGATACGCGGTGCGTCCGCACCGGAGAGCCAGGTGCGGCGCTCCTCCAGCAGGAAGGCGAGCGCCGCGGCCACCTGCTCGAGCGTGTCGACGCGATAGCCGGCGAGCGACTCGCCGTCGCCGACCTTGACGCCGATGTCCGGCCCGTGCAGGCGTCGGAACGCCTTCTCGTCGGTGACGTCGTCGCCGAAGAAGACGGCGGCCGAGGCGCCGCCCTGATGGCGCAGGATGTCGAGGGCCTGGCCCTTGTCGGTCGCGATGACGGCGAGTTCGATGACGGACTTGCCCTCGGTGACCTGCACACCGTCCCAGGTGGCGGCACCGGCACGGACCTCGTCGAGGGCGCGCTGTCCGGCCTCCGGCTCGGCGTTGCGCACGTGCAGCGCAGCGCTGGCGGGCTTGGTCTCGACGCTGATGTTCGCGCCGCGGGACGCGACCGTGCGGAGCTCGGCGACCACACGCTCGAGCAGTGCCGTCGCCTCGCCGCCGAGCTCGGTGACGAAGCCGGCGTCGAACTCGGACCCGTGGCTGCCCACGAGCTGGACCTCGACGGGTAGGCGGGAGAGGATCGCCAGGTCACGCAGCGCGCGCCCCGAGATCACGGCGGCCTGCGTGCCGTCGAGACCGGCCAGTGCGCGGAGCGCGCGGACCGATTCCGGTAGCGGGAACGCCTTCTGCGGGTCGGAGACGAACGGCGCCATCGTGCCGTCGTAGTCGGAGGCGACCAACAGCCTCGGAACCCGTGCGACGCCGACGAGGGCGCGCCGAAGGTCGAGGGGGAGGTCCACAGCGCTCACAGCGCACGACCTGGACGGTGACCGGGGCTTCTCACTCGGTCAAACCTAGGCGACGGAGGCCCTGCTCGCCTCATCGGGGAGAGGGGTCGGTGGCGGAACCCGGCAGGTGTCTGTGACGCGGGATGACTGCAATTCGTCGGTCACAACTCTTCGCATTAACTTTTTGGACGATTGTTCGTAATGTAATACTGAGAGCGTGACGTCGCATACGAGGCGAACAACGAGGAGCGTCATGTCGAAGCCCGTCCAGTTGCCCGAGCCTATTGCCACGACCTGGGAGTGGCAGTTGCACGGGCTGTGCCGCGGTATGGATTCTGCTGTCTTCTTTCACCCGGAAGGTGAACGGGGACATAAGAGAACAGCCCGTGAGGAGCAGGCGAAACGGGTATGCGAGCAGTGCCCCGTGCTGATGAGGTGCCGTGATTACGCGGTCGCCGCCGGTGAGCCGTACGGCGTCTGGGGTGGTTTGTCGGCGCCCGAGCGGATGATCGGAAATGCGCTTTCCGATCGGCGCGCAATCGGTTGAACAGATGATTCTCTGGTGATCGAAAACTGCACGAGGCTGGAAATAGTGGACACTGTCCGACACGGTGCCCGTACGTCGTGAGAATATTCGGGTATTCCCCTCGGGCAGTGCCCGGTCTACCGTGATTCACATGTGCCGAAACATCACCGAACTGCGCGGCCTCGAGCCTGCGGCGACGGACGAGGAGATCGAGGCGGCTGCACGCCAGTACGTCCGCAAGGTCAGCGGTCTCCGCACGCTGTCGGACGCGAACCGGAACGCCTTCGAGACCGCCGTGGCCGAGGTCACGGCGTCGACCACCCGGTTGCTGAGCGTGCTCCCGCCCCGCAAGCAGCCGCCGCAGACCGTGCCGCCGCTACGCCGGCCGGCGCACGCGCACCAGCACTCGCTCCAGCACTAACCCAGGGGATCGTGCTGGACGTTCTGCATCGGCGTCCCCACCTTGCGCAGTGCATACAGGGTGGTGCGCACCATCGACGGCGATCCGCACACCTGGATCTGCCGATCGGCCCACGATCCGAACCGGGTGACCACCTGCCCGAGCTTGCCCACCATGGTGTGGTTCATGCCCGGCGGGAACTCGCGCGCAGGACCGGGCCGCCACCACGGTTCCTCGGGCTGTTCGACCACCGGCACGATGGTGAGCCACGGGTTGGTGCGCGCCAGGTTCCACAGCGTGTCCAGGTCGTAGAGGTCGCTCGGATACTCGCCTCCGACGAACAGATGTACCCGCGGATTGCTGCTCCGCATCGCCATGTCCATCAGCTGGGCACGGAGCGGCGCGATTCCGGTGCCGCCCGCGATCATCAACACGTCCTCGCTGCCCGGCGCGGTGTCCAGGCTGAGTCCACCCAGCGGCGGCCCGAGCAGCCAGCGGTCTCCCACCGTGGTCTCCGAGACGATGGCCGGACTCACCCAGCCGGCCGACACCCGACGGACGTGGAACTCGATGCCGCGGTAGTCGTTGGGTGCGATCGCGGGGGAGAGGTACCGCCACATCCGCGGGCGCTGCGGGATCTGCACGCTGAGGTACTGGCCGGCGGCGAACGGAATGTCGGCGTCCGTCTGCAGGCGGACGATCGCGAGATCTTCGAGTACGCGATGGTGTTCGACCACCGTCGCTCCCCAGTACGGCGGCAGGTCCTCGGTGTCGGCCCCGACGGCCATCGAGTTGCAGATCATGGACACCACGCGGCGCCACGCATCGTCGGTCTCCACGGTCCAGACGCTCGGGTCCACCGTGGTGCGGAACGCGTCGACCAGCGCGTTCTGGGCGGCGAGGAAGTGCGCGCCGGTCAGGCCGTGCTTGCGGTGGTCACGCCCGAGTTGATGCAGGAAGGGTAGGAACTCGCGGTCGTCGAGGTGGCGGACGACGTGATCGACGGCACGTAGGAGGCGGTGGCGCTGCTGATCCATCGCGGCGGGGAAGAAGCCGCGGAAATCGGGGTACTCGGCGAACAGCCGAGCGTAGAAGGCGCCGGCCACGGTGTCCGCACCGTCGTCGGACAGCGCGGAGGCAACTCCGGCGCGCACTCGCGCCAGGGCCTGCGGGTCCAGCAATGGGCACCTTCGATAGTCGTGGCGGGTGACGGGTTCGTGTGCGAGTGGTGTGTCCGAGAGTAGTGGTCGTGTCCGGTCACGGCCAGCGCGCTGGGCGGCGCCCTCCTGCGTGGTGCGGCGTCAACAAACTTGAGCGGAATAGACTCAAGTCGACTAAGGTTGTTCTCGTCGACACACCCGTTCGACCCGAAGGAAGGTGACCGGTGGACTCGTTCACTCCCACCACGAAGACCCAGGCAGCGTTGACCGCTGCACTGCAGTCGGCATCCGCAGCGGGCAACCCGGACATCCGGCCGGCTCACCTGCTCGTCGCACTGCTCGACCAGACGGACGGCATCGCCGCGCCGTTGCTGAAGGCTGTCGGCGTCGACCCGAGCGCGATCCGCTCGCAGGCGCAGACTCTGGTGGACCGTATGCCGTCGGCCACCGGCTCCACCACCCAGCCGCAGCTCGGACGTGACGCGCTGGGCGCGAT
The DNA here is from genome assembly GCF_019835845.1 of Rhodococcus sp. BP-349. NCBI lineage: Bacteria > Bacillati > Actinomycetota > Actinomycetes > Mycobacteriales > Nocardiaceae > Rhodococcus > Rhodococcus sp. BP-349. The sequence goes on from NZ_JABUDR010000001.1 coordinate 378,208, forward strand.
CACCGCCGCTCAACAGCTGGCCACCGAACTCGACGACGAGTACGTCTCGACCGAGCACCTGGTGGTCGGACTCTCGACGGGCGATTCCGACGTCGCGACGCTGCTCCAGAGGAACGGGGCGACACCGGCGGCGTTGCGCGAGGCGTTCACCACCGTGCGTGGGAGTGCCCGCGTCACGAGCCCGGACCCGGAGGCCACGTACCAGGCTCTGGAGAAGTACTCGACCGACCTCACCGAGGCCGCACGCAGCGGCAAGCTCGATCCGGTGATCGGCCGCGACACCGAGATCCGCCGTGTGGTGCAGGTGCTCTCGCGCCGCACCAAGAACAATCCGGTGCTGATCGGTGAACCGGGTGTCGGCAAGACCGCCATCGTCGAAGGCCTCGCCCAGCGAATCATCGCCGGCGACGTTCCGGAGAGCCTGCGCGGCAAGACCGTCGTGTCACTCGACCTGGGGTCGATGGTGGCGGGCGCGAAATACCGCGGTGAGTTCGAGGAGCGGCTCAAGGCAGTCCTCGACGACATCAAGAACTCGGCCGGCCAGGTCATCACGTTCATCGACGAGCTGCACACCATCGTCGGCGCGGGTGCGACGGGCGAGTCCGCCATGGACGCGGGCAACATGATCAAGCCGATGCTCGCGCGTGGTGAGCTGCGGTTGGTGGGCGCCACGACGCTCGACGAGTACCGCAAGTACATCGAGAAGGACGCCGCACTCGAGCGGCGCTTCCAGCAGGTGCTGGTCGGTGAGCCGTCCGTGGACGACGCCGTCGGCATCCTGCGCGGCCTCAAGGAGCGGTACGAGGTGCACCACGGTGTGCGCATCACCGACTCCGCCCTGGTCGCCGCTGCCACGCTGTCGGATCGCTACATCACCTCGCGGTTCCTACCGGACAAGGCCATCGACCTCGTCGACGAGGCCGCGTCCCGCCTGCGCATGGAGATCGACTCCCGTCCGGTCGAGATCGACGAGATCGAACGCGTCGTGCGCCGACTCGAGATCGAGGAGATGGCGCTGGCCAAGGAGACCGACGACGCGTCGAAGACCCGTCTCGAGAAGCTGCGCGGCGAGCTGGCGGACAGCAAGGAGAAGCTGGCCGAACTCAGCACGCGCTGGCAGAACGAGAAGAACGCCATCGATTCGGTGCGCGACCTCAAGGAGCAGCTCGAGGCGCTGCGCGGCGAGTCCGAGCGGGCCGAGCGCGACGGTGACCTCGGCAAGGCCGCGGAGCTGCGCTACGGACGCATCCCGTCGTTGGAGAAGGAGCTCGCGGAGAAGACCGCGGCCACCGTTCCTCAGGGTGACGTGATGCTGAAGGAGGAGGTCGGTCCGGACGACGTCGCAGATGTGGTCGCGGCGTGGACCGGTATCCCCGCCGGCCGGATGCTCGAGGGCGAGACGGCGAAGCTTCTCCGCATGGAGGACGAGCTGGGCAGACGTGTCGTCGGTCAGGACGACGCGGTCCAGGCCGTGTCCGACGCAGTGCGCCGTGCTCGTGCCGGTGTGTCCGATCCGAACCGGCCCACCGGGTCGTTCCTGTTCCTCGGACCGACGGGCGTCGGCAAGACGGAGCTCGCGAAAACGTTGGCGGACTTCCTGTTCGACGACGAGCGCGCCATGATCCGCATCGACATGAGCGAGTACAGCGAGAAGCACTCGGTGGCTCGACTGGTCGGTGCCCCGCCCGGATACGTCGGGTACGAGGCCGGCGGTCAACTCACCGAGGCCGTGCGTCGTCGGCCGTACACGGTGGTGCTGTTCGACGAGGTCGAGAAGGCGCACCCGGACGTGTTCGACATCCTGCTCGCCGTGCTCGACGAGGGCCGTCTGACCGACGGTCAGGGCCGAACGGTGGATTTCCGCAACACGATCCTGATCCTCACCTCGAACCTCGGTGCGGGTGGCGACCGGGACCATGTCATGGCGGCGGTGCGCAGCGCGTTCAAGCCGGAGTTCGTGAACCGGCTGGACGACGTGGTCGTCTTCGACGCTCTGAGCGAGGAGCAGTTGCAGTCCATCGTCGACATCCAGCTGCTGCAACTGCAGCGCCGCCTGTCGGCTCGTCGACTCACGCTCGACGTCACGCCGTCGGCCCGGTTCTGGTTGGCCGTACGGGGTCACGATCCGCAGTACGGTGCCCGACCGCTGCGTCGACTCATCCAGCAGGCCATCGGCGATCAGTTGGCCAAGCTGTTGCTGGCGGGCAAGGTCGTCGACGGTGACACTGTCACGGTGGGCACGTCGGAGGACGGCGCGACGCTCGAGCTGAGCTGAGACGTCCACGCGGGCAGCGGGTCCGGATAGCCTCTCCAGGCGTCCGGGCCCGCTGCCGTCTCCGCGTCCGTCAGGAGTGCGGTGTCGAGGAGATCGCGGATCAGGTGTGCGCGCAGTCGAACCCCGATGATCACGATCTCCTGCCCCGCCGGAACCTCGATCTCCCGCCAGGGCTGCGCGCCGTCGATGGTGAGTGTCGGACCCGCCTGTGACCACACCGCAGCCCGGTCGGGGCGCGAGGCGATCCAGCAGAAACCCTTGCTGCGCAGAACCCCCTGCAGTCGATCGAGCGCGCGGTCCAGCCGCGTCGGGTGGAACGGTCGATCGGCGGTGTACACGAAGCTGGAGATACCGAACTCCTCGCTCTCCGGTACGTGTGTGCCCGTCAGTTCGTCGTCCCATCCCGGCGCGTGCAGCGCGGCCTCGGGATCGTAGAGGCCGGTGTCGAGAATGCGGGCGGGGTCGACGACCCCCTTCACCGTGCGCATCACCTCGGCACGCGGATTGAGCCGTCGCACAGCGGCTTCCGTGGCTCCGGCGAGAGTCTCGGACACCAGATCCGTCTTGCTGATCAGGACGACGTCGGCAAATTCCACCTGGTCCACCAGGAGGTCCGAGATGGACCGCTCGTCACCCTCGGCGACGTCGAGGTCACGCTCGTCGAGTGTGTCGCCGCGGGAGATCTCGGTGAGAAAGGTGGACGCGTCCACGATCGTCACCATGGTGTCCAGGCGGGCCAGGGTGCCGAGGCTGACGGGCGCTACGCTCTGCGAATCGGCGTCTCGGGGTTCGGTGTCTCGGGGCAGCTCGAAGACCCAGTCGAACGATGCCGCGACGGGCATGGGCTCCGACACACCTGTCGACTCGATCAGCAGGTAGTCGATGTCGCCTGCCGACGCCAGCGTGCCCACGGCCTCGATCAGGTCGTCGCGGAGCGTGCAGCAGATGCAGCCGTTGGTGAGTTCGACGAGCCGCTCCTCGGTGCGCACCAGCGTCGTCGACCCGGTGACCGATCCGTCGATGAGCCTCGCGTCGATGTTGATCTCGCTCATGTCGTTGACGATGACCGCGACCCTGAGGCCCTCCCGATTCGCGAGCACGTGTTCCAGGACTGTGGTCTTGCCTGCACCGAGGAAGCCGGACAGGACGGTGACGGGGAGAAGAGAGGCCATCCCTAAATGATAATCATTGTCATCAAGAGGTAGGGTGCGGGGTGTCCCTGTCCAGCAGTTCCGAGGCGGGTGCGGGGCGTCCGAGCAGATATCCCTGCACCAGGTCCGCTCCGACCTCGCGTGCCGTGGCGAGTTCCTCGGCGGTCTCCACGCCCTCGAAGATGCAGACGGCTCCGATCTCCCTCGAGAACGTCACGATGCTGACGGCGGCGGCGCGGCGCATGGAGTCCGAATCGATGCCGCGCACGATCGAGGCGTCGAGCTTCACCACGCCGGGGCGTAGTTCCACCAGCTGGCGCAGACCCGAGTAGCCGGTCCCCACGTCGTCCACCGAGATCAGGATGCCCGCCGAGCGCAACATCTCGACGGCGACTCCCATCCCGTCGTAGTCGTCGATGCGATCATGCTCGGTGACCTCCACGATCCAGCGCCTTCCCCTGTCTCCGCGTCCGATCAGATCCGCAGCGAGATCGCTGGAGAGGATGGTGTCCGCGGACGTGTTGACCGCCACGAACGCGCCCGGTGGAAGCACGCTCGACGCTGCGATCGCCGCGTGGATGGCACTGAGTTCGAGGTCCACGCGCAGGCCGACGGTCGACGCGTCCGCGAACCACGTCTGCGGGGAGCCGTACCCGTCGGGGAATCGCGACAGCGCCTCGTATCCGACGACGGCTCCCGTGTCGGTGGTGCAGACGGGTTGGAAGACGATGCTCGGGCCGCCCGACGCGATGAGTGCCGCGATGCGCTCCCGCATGTCCGTCGACGCGGAGGCCCTGGTGGCGTGGCGTCGCTGCAGCGTCGCCTCCGCGCGCGTCATCAGGTGGTGCAGCGTGGTGCCCACATCGGCATGCGGGTCGACCGTCTCCACCACCGACCCCGTCAGGACGGTGACCGGTGCGCTCCGCAGAGGTGTGTTCTCGAGTCCGGTGGACAGGTCCCGCATGGCGCGATCGGTGGAACCGTCCGGACCGACGAGCAGCACACACAGGAACTGCGAGGTGCTCAATCTGGCGGCAATGGCATCGGCCGGCGCATCGGCGGTGAGTCGCTCGGCGATCTCCTCGAGCACCTCCCGACCCGATCCGCGACCGAATCGCTGCTCGACGTCCGCGAAGTCCGCGATCTCCACGAAGACCCCGTGCGCGGTAGGACGACTCTGCGCGGACTGCCACTGCGACGTCACCCGGTTGTAGAGCCCGCGTCGCGTGAGCAACCCGGTGAGTGGATCGCGTTGCGAGGCCTCGACCTGTCGGCGGAGGAAGGAGACGTACATGCGGATCACGAAGGGTGTGGCGAACATGCTCATCAGTGCGAGCGTGCGAGACAGCACGATCCAGATCTCCGTGCCCTGCTCGACCGAGACGGCGGCGAGGACGAGGAGCACCCCGCACGAGAAGGCGACATGCACGTTGAGCGTTCGTGTGTCGGTGAACGCCGCCGCGAACAGCGACACCAGCACCAACACGGCGCACGACGGCATCGACAGGAATGCGGAGTCGAACATCGCCACGACCGCGAGTACACCGACATCGGCATAGACCACGTAGGCGGTCTCGAAGTGTCGCGGACGTGTGGTCATGAACCATGCGACCGCCACGGGAACGGTCGTGGCGGAGAACAGAAGTAACCACGCCGCGCCGCCCGGCCGGAGGGCGTCGGAGGGTAGGAGGAGGAGTCCGGCGACACCGACGAGCACCGTGATGCCCGCGATGACGGCGCGAGATCGTTCTGCTGGTCTCGGCGTCAACGCGAGAAACGACAGAACCGGATCAGGGCTGATCCGCTGTGATCTCACGAGGACTCGTTTCGACGGTCTGCGCCGGAGTGCGCTGGGAGTCAGCACACTCCGACGTCAGACTACCGGCGACGAGTGCGTGCTGCGGCCAGAACCGAGTCTGCCGCAGGCTTCCACGGCATGCAGACCGCGACGGCCACGGCGCACGCCAGGCAGGCGGACACCGTGACGTACGAGGCGAACTGGAATCCTTCGAGACTCGCGGACTTCATCGCCAGTACGAGTTCCGCCTTCTGCTGTTCGAACAGCGACGGCGTGGGACGCTTCGCCATCTCGATCACCGCGATGACGGTTTCCGATGCGAAACCCTTCTCGCCGTCCGTCATCAGCGACGAGGGCACCGCGTCGATCAACGGTGTGACGCGAGCGGAGTAGACCGACGCGACGATCGAACCCAGCACCGCCACGCCGAGTGTCCCGCCGATCTCGCGTGTCGTGTCGTTGACGGCCGATCCGGCGCCGGCGCCGTCGAGGTCGACCGCGGACATGATGGAATCGGTCGCCGGTCCCTGGACGATGGCCAGGCCCAGTCCCATCAGGACCATCGACAGCAGGACCGGGCCGACATAGGGGGTGTCCACCTCGATCTGGCCGGCGATGGCCATCCCCGTGCTGACGATGAGCAGACCCGAGACGATGACGGCGGTGGCACCGAAACGTTGAGCGACGACCGTGGCGAGGGGAGCGCCGATGCCGACGGCTGCCGCGAACGGCAGTGAGTGCAGGCCGAACTCGAGCGGTGAGTACTCGCGGACGCCCTGGAAGTACTGGGTGATCATGAACAGGAAGCCGAACATGGAGAAGTAGCCGACGGCGATGGACAGGGCAGGGAGCGAGAAGCGACGGTTCGCGAACAGTGTCAGATCGAGAACCGGAGCGGCTGTGCGCTTCTCCCATGCGATGAAGCCCGTGATCGCCACGGCCGAGAGCACATAGCCGGCGATGGAGGTGGCCGACAGCCATCCGCGATGCGGGGCCTCGATGATGGTCCACACCAGTGCCGTGATGGCCACCAGCGAGGACACGAGCCCGACGACGTCGAAGCGACCGACGTGCTCGGCGCGCGACTCCGGGACGAGAACCCGAGCGGCGAGGGCCACGACGAGTGCCACCGGCACGTTGATCCAGAATACCGAGTGCCACGAGAAGTGTTCCAGCAGATAGCCTCCCGCGGTGGGCCCGATCGCGATGGCGAAGCCGGCCATGGCTGTCCAGGCGGCGATGGCCAGTGCCTTCTCGCGAGGGTCGGCGAAGATGGTGATGATCATGGCCAGCGTCGCCGGGAACACTGCCGCCGCGAAGACGCCCATGACGGCGCGTGCTGTGATCACCTGGCCGAGGTCACCCGAGAGCGCCCCCACGACCGAGAGCGCCGCCACCCCGAGCAGGCCGATGATCATGACGCGGCGACGACCGTACCGATCGCCGAAGTGCCCGAGCGCCAACAGGAAGCCGGCGAAGGTCAGTGTGTAGGCGTCGACCACCCACTGCAGGCCGGACATCGAGGTCTGCAGCTCGACGCCGATGGACGGCAGCGCGACGTTGACGATGGTGTTGTCGAGGACCACCAGGAGTTCGGCCGCGCAGATGACGAGGAGCGCCAGAGCGCGGCCTCGCCCCGACAGCGAGGTGGTGGGTGGTGCTTGATGCAGTGCCATGGAATCTCGCTCCGTCTGTTCTATGCTATTGGGCATAGAATGTGTGCAGACGGTAACTGTGTCCTTGTGTCACGGTCAATCCAGTGTGGTGGCCGTCACGCGAGTCGGTCAGTCGACGGGGCCGGTGTCCGGCCGAACACGTCGTGTTCCAGCACGACCAGACGGTGTCGGTGGGCGCTGCTACCTTCGCACACATGTTCGAGTCGGGGTGGGCGCAGCAGAATCCGGAGGCCATGGGCCTTCCGGTGGCGCTGACCGATGCGTCGATCGAGGAGGCTCTGGACACCGTCGTTCACGCCACCGCCGGCCTCGGCTTCCTGGAGTGGACTCGATACCGGGCGGCCGCGCACCTCCACGCCCTGATCGTCGCGCCGGTCGAGGCCTCGGACCGCCGATGCCTGGACGCGGCGACGCAGTGCGCCGCCCGCATCGCCACCGTGCTGTCCGTCAGTCAGGGTGCCGCCGACGGCATTCTCTTTCGCGCCCTCGTGTTGCGCGATCGCCTGCCGCGTGTCGCAGAGTGCCTGCGGGACGGGCTGCTCGCGCCGAAACACCTGCACACCATCGTCACTCGTACCGATCTGGTGGACGGCCGCGAGTACGCCGACGAAGTCGACGCCGAGATCGCTGCCGCCCTTCGGCGTCGCCGTTCGTGGTCCGACACCCGGCTGCGGGACATGGTCGACTGCATCGTTCATCGTCATGATCCGGATGCGGTGCGTGAGAGGCGCATCAAGGCCAAGGAGAATCGCTCCTTCTGGGTCGAGAACGCTCCCGACGGCATGGCTGCCGTCGGTGCCACCATGGCGGCCGAGGACGCGCTGCTCGTCGCATCTCGTGTCGAGGCTCTTGCTGCAAACGTCTGCTCACGCGATCCCCGCAGCCGCAACGCTCGCGCGTCCGACGCTCTGTTCGCGCTCGTCACCGGCACCGGATTCGGTTGTCAGTGCGGCGATCCCACGTGCACACACTCGGAGACCGACCCCGACTCGATCAGTGCGACCACCGTCGTCGTGCACGTGGTCGGTGACGCGGCCACCCTGGATGCGGCCACCCTGGATGCGGCCACCCTGGATGCGGCCACCCTGGATGCGGCCACCCTGGATGCGGCCACCCCAGCTGCATCGAGCCCTGAAGGTGCAGCCCCCGACACTGGAGGCCCCGATGCAGCGACCCCGGTGTCGGACACCTCCGGCCGCTCCGGCTTCCTGCACGGCTACGGCGTCATCTCGCCCGGTCACCTGCGGGATCTGGCGGACCGTTCCGATGCCGTCCGGCGCCCGATGGATCCGCAGCGCGCAGCCCACCAGCCGGCCGACCCGTACCGACCCAGCGCGGCACTCGAGACGTTCGTCCGTGCCCGCGACCAGTACTGCACCTGGCCTGGATGCAACAACCCGGCGGTGACGGACGACCTGGACCACGTCACCGAGTACGACCACGAGGACCCGGCCGCCGGTGGACAGACCACGGCGACGAATCTCAACGGCAAGTGCCGCTTTCACCACACTTTGAAGACGTTCACCGACTTCCTCGACGATCAGTGTCCCGATCCGGAGCTACCCGGCAGAGTCCTCTCGACCGTCACCACGCCGGAGGGTCGCACCGTTCCGGGCCCGGCTCACAACGGATACGACCTCCATCCGGAACTGGCCGAGATCACCTTCGACGACCCGGTGGTGCACCCGCCGCCCGAGCCCGGTTCGGCACCGATGAGACGGCGCACTCGCCTCGCGGCCCTTCATGCGCGGCGACGCGCCGAACGGGCTCGCAACCGCCGAGCTCGAGAAGCCGCAGCGATCGACGACCCGCCACCGTTCTGAGCGACGGTGGCGGGGCGATCAGACGTGCGCGGATTCGGCGGCAGTCACGCGTCGCTGACGCAGCACACCGGCCACGACGGTGACTGCTGCCAACACCGCGGAGAAGCCGATGGCCGTCCGCTGCTCCGGCATGATCACCATCATCACGAGGACGACGACGATGAAGCCGATCGCCAGATAGGTCAACCACGGGTACAGCCACATGCGGACCGGAGGGCGGCGCCCCTCGCGGTCGAGCGTGCGCCGCAACACCAACTGGCTGGCTGCGATGGCGAGGTAGACGAAGAGAGCCACGGCACCGGTCGTCGCGAGGAGGTACCCGAACAGCTTCTCCGGTAGCGCGTAGTTACCGATGACGGCCACGAATCCGAGTGCAGTGGAGGCGAGCACGGCCACGTAGGGCACGCCGCGGCTCGATACCTTGCGGACCACCGCGGGCGCGTCGCCACGTTCGGACAGTGAGAACAACATGCGGCTCGCCGTGTACAGCGCAGAGTTGAGGCAGGACGCGACGGCGGTGAGGATGACGACGTCCATGATGCGGTCCGCGTGCGGAATGTTCATCTGCCCCAACACGAACTGGTACGAGCCGGTCTCCGCGTCGAGTTCCGCGGCCGGGACCAGGGCGACGACGATGAAGATCGAGCCGAGGTAGAAGATCATGATCCGCCAGATCACCGAGTTGACCGCGCGCGTGATGCCCTTCTTCGGATCGGGCGACTCCGCGGCGGCGATGGTGACGATCTCGGTGCCCATGAACGAGAACATCGTCGTCAGCATGGCGGCGATGACGGCGCCGAAACCGAAGGGCATGAACCCGCCGTCCGACCACAGGTGCGACACCCCGCTGACGTCGCTGCCCGGCAACAGGCCCAGGATCGCGAGAACGCCGAGCGCGATGAACCCGATGATGGCGACCACCTTGATGAGCGCGAACCAGAACTCGAACTCGCCGTAGTTGCCCACGCTCAGCAGGTTGGTGACGGTGAGGATCAGAGTGATGGCGAGAGCCCAGATCCACTGATCACCGCCGATCCACGACGACATGATCAGCGCACCTGCCGTGGCCTCCACCGGGATCACCAGCACCCAGAACCACCAGTACAGCCACCCGACGGAGAACCCGGCCCAGTGGCCGAGCGCGCGGGTCGCGTACGTGGAGAAGGACCCGGTGTCGGGATTGGCGGTCGCCATTTCCCCGAGCATGCGCATCACCAGGACGACGAGAACGCCGGCGAACAGATACGACAACAACACGGCGGGACCGGCCAGGTTGATCGCGGTCGCGGAACCGACGAACAGCCCGGCGCCGATCACGCCGGCGATCGAGATCATGGTGATGTGACGCGGTTTCAGGCTGGTTCCCAGAGCGGCGGGTCGTCCGGTCGCGCCGATCGGGTCCGCGTCCTTGTTGTCGATCGACATGTCAGTTCTCCTCGTGAGATGCGAACCTTCCGAGTCGATCACAACGGTCGGTTCGGTGCGCGGCGCACGGCACATCTCGTCCGAATTGCCCGGTCTTCTCGGGGACTATCCTGAGGTCATGACGACGCCGACCGGACCGCGCGACAACGACGACTCGGCTCGCGACCGCGACCAGCCGACGGAGTACCTCGGCAGTCCCGGCCACACCTCGGATCCCGGCCAGGCCTACGGGCAGTCCGGCTACAACCCGACCGAGGCGCTCCCGGCCGGCGACTGGTACGCCCAGCAACCGCCGTACGAGCAGGGCTACCCCCAGCAGCAGCAGTATCCGACCCAGGGCTATCCGACCCAGCAGGGCTACCCGACCCAGCAGGGCTACCCGACCCAGCAGGGTCACCCGACTCAGGGCTATCCCCAGTACCAGCAGCCCCAGTACCAGCAGAACCAGTACGGCGAGGCGCCCTTCCTCGAGAACGGCGACGATAAGCCCCCACGCGGTCCGAAGACGGCACTGATCGTCGCGGCAGCGCTCATCGTCATCGCGCTCATCGGTACCGGGGTCTATCTGCTGTTCGACTCGACGTCGTCCTCGCGCACAGCGGCACCGGCCATCACTCCGCGATCCGCCCCGCCCACGACCACGGCCCCGCCGTCGACGAGCGTTCCGCCGCTCGGCTCGCTGCCCGGCCTCGACCAGATCCCCGGGGGAGTGGGTGAGGCACTGGGGTCGCAGGGCGCTTCCGTGGGCACGATCATCTCGAACGACGGCACCACCATCGTCATGGACGGGATCGGCGGGTCCACCGTCACCGTGGTGACGAACGCGAACACACAGATTCTCGCTCTCGGTGCACTCACCGTGGCCGATCTTGCGCCCGGCACCTCGATCGTGGTGCAGGGCACCCCGCTCGCCGACGGCTCCATCACCGCCGAGGTCATCGTCAGCGCCGGCATCAGCTTCAACTGACACCACCGGCTCGAACGAGAAACACCCTCCCTCGCACCGCGCGAGGAAGGGTGTTTCTCTGTCTGCAGGGTCAGGCCTGTCGAGCCATTCCGCGCTCGATCGCCGCGACGATCTGCGGGCGCAGTTCGGCGGCCGCCACGATGTGGTGCACCGAGCCGACGGTCCGCGCTCGCTCGATGTTGTGCACCGCCTCGAACTCGGACGCCACCTCACCGAGCTTCTCCGAGCGCACCGCGGTGCGGGTGGCCGAGAGCTCCACCTGCAACCGGGCCCGCTCCGTGTCGTCCTCGGAGGAGTTCATGCGCGCCTCCAGATCGCGGACGGACGGGTCGGATGCGGTGCGCTTGTTGACGTCTCGCGTGAAGACGACCGCCGCGGCCGGCGCACCACCGAGGACGGACGCGAACGAACCCTCGACCGCGAGCACCTCCATGTTCTCGTTGAGTGCTCCGGAGAACACCACGAACGCGCCGCCGTGGTACCGAGAGACCACGCAGAACACGATCGGACCGTCGAAGTTGACGATGGCACGGCCGATCTCGGCGCCGTACTCCAACTGGAGATTGCGCAGCGATTCGGGTGAACCGTCGAAGCCGGACAGGTTGGCCAACACGACCAGGGGGCGATTGCCGCTGGCCGCGTTGATCGCACGAGCAGTCTTCTTCGACGAGCGCGGGAACAGCGTTCCCGACGTCCACTGGTCCGGGCCGTCGGACGGGAACCATCCCTTGCGCGAGATGGCGCGTGACTCGATGCCGATCACCGACACCGGGTAACCGGCGAGGTGAGCGTCGAAGACGACGGACGTGTCCGCGTCGGCCATGTCGGCCCACCGCTCGAGCACGGCGTGGTCCTGATCGACCACGGCGCGCATCACGGTGCGGATGTCGAACGGCTTCTTGCGCTCGGGGTTGGTGGCCGAGGAGAAGATGTCGCCGACGGTCTTGAAGTCGCTCGACGGGTGCACGTGCGGGTAGGTCCGCACGTCGCGGTCGACCGGGTCGACGGTCGTCGTGCGGCGCGGGAAGCGTTCTCCCGGTGCGCGATAGGCGTGGTCGTAGTGCGCGAAGAGGACGTCGCACGCAGCTCCGAGGTTCGGAGCCCAGTACTGCGCCTGCCCGTTGGGGCCCATCACGCGGTCGTAACCACCGATGCCGAAGTTGTCCTCCGCGGAGACGCCACCGGAGTAGTCCAGGGACTGCTTGCCGGTGAGCACCATCGCGCTCTCCGGCGTCATCACCAGGATGCCCTTGGTGTGCATGAGCATCGTCGCCTCGGCGTTCCAGTACGGCTGCGCACCGACGTTGATGCCCGCGACGATCACGTTGATCTCGTGACCGGCCTGCGTGAAGGTGATGATGCGGCGCAGAGCCCGCGACACCCAGTCCATGTTCTCCGTGCCGCTGCCCATGGAGATGGTGGCGCCGGACGAGAGCGCGAACCACTCGACCGGGACGTTCATCTCCTCGGCCAGGTCGATCGCGGCGACGACGCGCGCACACTCGGCCTCGGCCACCGTGCCCAGCGCCTTGGTCGGGTCACCGAACAGGGCGACGCGGGTCATGCCCTCCGGGTACAGCGCCGTCGGCGTGGACACCAGGCCCACGATGATGCCGGCGGTGTTCTGGCCGTACGGACGCGAGATGGGCTGCAGCGCACCGGACTCGTCCAGGTCGTACTCGACGAAGGAACCGTCGCGCTTGGTCAGCACGGGGATCAGCTCGTACGGGTACACGGTGCCGCGTGCCTGCGAGCGCTGCACGTTCTGCGTGTACGTGTCCAGCGGGCGCATGGGCTCGGTGGGCGGGTCGGTGATCTTGGTGACCACACCGGTGCCGGGTCGGTACGAGAAGCGCAGAGCCTGCATGGTGGGCTCCGCGCCGGGACGCACCACGACGCGGGCCATCATGGTGATCTCCTCGAGACCGGCAGCCACGGTGAGCGGCGCGAGATGCCGGGCCACGATGCGCAACTTGTCGAGGGGCAGGTTCAGCACCGGCCACACGTAGAGAACGACGCGGTTGTGGTCGAGGCGGCGGTTACCGCGGCGAGCCTGAGCGCGGCGGATGCCGTCGAGGCACGCGGAGAGCGTGCGCTCGATGGCGGGAACCGAGACCACGTTGCCCTGGGCGTCGAACTGCACTGCGGCGTCGCGGATCTCGGCCAGGGCGACCAATCGCTCGTCCTTGGGGTTGTCCTTCGCCACCAGATCGAACAGGTACGTGCCGGGTGCGGACGGGATGCGGGTGCCGTCGAAGTTCTTCAGGCGCCACAGATCCAGTCGTTGACCGGTGAGCGGATGCAGGTCGCGGAGCGAGACGTCCTCGGTGAGAACACCTGCCTGCGGCCGGAACGTCACCTGGCGCGAGATACCGGTGCCGCGTCCGAAGACGGTGACCGTGACGCGCCGCCACGACGTGGTCGCCGGGTGGGCGGAGATCTCGGAGCGCAGTTCCTCGACCACCTGGTCGCCGTCCTCCGGCGCGGTCGGCCACGAGAGGTAGAGGTCCACCGCGAGGTTCTCGGGTGCCGGCCCCGCGGTCTCGGTGAGCGCCACCAGCGTCGAGGATAGGCCGGCGCGATCGGTCATGGTCGAGAGCAGGTTGACCTTGCCGCCGACGAGGGTGAAGGTGCCCGAGACATAGTGCTGCCCTTCACGATCGAAGGCCTTCACGTCCTCGAAGTCACGGATCTCGTAGTACTGGCGGGTGATCACCTCGAGCAGGGCACCCGGGTCTGACATGCGCTGGGAGAGCAGTTCGACGAGCGGCTCCTCGGTGGCGACCAGGGCGTCGATGCGCTCCTGGTGATCGTCGGAATCGGGCCGCTCGGACAGGTACTGCAGACTGCCGCGCACACCGTCGTAGACCTGCTCACGCGCCCTGCGGATCTGCGGCTCGTCGAACAACTGGAAGCGGAGGTTGCGAGCGACGTCGCCGATCACCGGGTACCGCACCTGGGTCGCGACGACGAGGCGGTCGAGCACCTCGCCGACGGCGCTGTCGGCGTCCGGAGCGACCGACGGGTCGGCGATCCAGCGATCGAGGAGCGCGGCGATGGCCGGGACCTGGTTCTCGATGCGCTGCTGCGCCAGGAAGAGTCGGTAGACGGCCTCCTCGAGATCGGTGCCACGGTCCAGATCGTTCTTGTCGTAGTGCCGCAGTGCGCGAGCGAGCTTGTCGCGGAACTCGTCCGGCAGACCCTGGACGTCGGCGTCGAGCGACTGCAGGAAGGCGTGGAAGTGCTCGCGCGGACTGTGGACGCGCTCGTCGGTGCCCTCCTCGTCCATCGTCGGCCGGTTGCGCGTGAGTTCGCACATGTCGGCGAAGGTGGTGAGCAGGTCCAGCTCGGCGCGGACCAGCTCGCCGTCCTTGCGTGGGAGTGCTCCGCGCAGCGCGTCGTACTCGGCGATGGTGGCGAGCGCACGGGACGCGCTCACGTCGAATCCGCTGAGGAGAGCGCGCAGTTCGTCGAGACGTGCCAACGCGTCGAGGCGGTCGTCACGGACAGCGTCGCCGCACGGCGAGCGGAACTCGACCCGGGCGGTGGTGGAGGCGGCGGCAGTCTCACCGATCGGATCGACGCGCAGCAGCGCCGCACCGTTGTCGACCTGAGCGTTGACGACGGCGAGTACCTCGCTGACCCGGCCGGCCGAGGCGGCACGCACCGCGGTCTCCATCTTCATGGCCTCGAGCACCACGAGGGTCTGTCCGGCCTCGACCTCGTCGCCCACGGCGACCGGGACGGCGACGACGACGGCGGGCGCGGGGGCGCGCACCAGGCCCGCCTCGTCCTGACTGATCTGGTGGCTCACGCCGTCGACCTCGACGAGATACCCGGCGGGGCCGGGCACGGTGACGACGGAGTAGCGGGTGCCGTCGATCTCGGCGCGACGCTCGAACGTGCCGAGCCGCTCGATGTCGATGGTGATCTCGTGGTCGTCGACCGCGACCAGGTAGCGGTGCGGTCCCACCTGTCCGACGGTCAGGCGGTAGCCCTGGCCCTGGTAGTTGAGCTCCACCGTGCGGCCGATGTCATGGCTGGCGCGGGGACGGCCGCCACGGGCGGAGAGCAGGAACTTGGCGCGCTCACGGGCCTCGTCCGCGTCGTAGGCGTCGACGGCCGCGGCGATCAGTGCGACGTCGGCGACGCGGGTGGGGCCCTCCGCGGTGCCCGCGCCGGTGCGGTCGAGCCAGCCGGTGTCGGCGGTGGCGTCGACGAGCTCCTCGCGATCGAGCAGGTCGAGCAGGAACGACTTCGTGGTGGTGCCGCCGTCGATGACGACGGTGGTCTCGCGGAGCGCGGTGCGGAGCCGGGCGAGGGCCTCGGAACGGTCACGGCCCCACGCGATCACCTTCGCGACCATGGAGTCGTAATCGGGCGGGATGACGTCGCCCTGGGCGATGCCCGTGTCGACGCGCAGGCCCGATCCGAGCGGGAACTTCAGCAACCGGACGGTGCCGGGCGCCGGCGCGAAACCGTTGTCGGCGTCCTCGGCGTTGAGTCGTGCCTCGACGGCGTGACCGAACTCGGTCGGGCAGTCGCCCTCGAGCACGTGGCCGCCGGCGACGAGGATCTGCAGCTTGACCAGGTCGAGGCCCGTCGTGACCTCGGTGATGGGGTGCTCGACCTGCAGGCGCGTGTTGACCTCGAGGAAGGTGAAGATCTTCTGCTCGGGCTGGTAGAGGTACTCCACCGTGCCGGCGCCGTGGTAGCCGGCGGCGCGGACCAGCTCGGCCGAGGCGGTGCGCAGCTCGTCGGCCTGCTCCTTGGTCAGGACGGCCGAGCTCGATTCCTCGATGACCTTCTGGTTGCGACGCTGGATCGAGCAGTCGCGAACGCCGGGTGCCCACACGTTGCCGTGCGTGTCGGCGATGACCTGGACCTCCACGTGGCGCGCTTCGGTGACGAGCCGCTCGAGGAAGACGACCGGGTCGCCGAAGGACCGCTCGGCCTCACCCTGGGTGCGCTCGAGTGCGAGTTCGAGCTCGTCCTCGGCGAAGACCTTGCGGATGCCGCGACCGCCACCACCGCTGCGGGCCTTGATGATCAGGGGATAACCGATGGCGGCGGCGTGCCGACGTGCATCGGCGCGGGTCTCGACGGGACCACCGCTCCACGGCGCGACCGGGACGCCCACCTTCTCGGCGAGGATCTTGGCCTCGACCTTGTCACCGAGCAGGCGCATCGAGGCCGCGGACGGGCCGATGAACGTGATGCCAAGGCGCGCGCAGATGTCGGCGAAGGTCGGGTCCTCGGCGACGAAGCCCCAGCCGACCCACACGGCGTCGGCACGGGCCTCGACGAGCGCGCGCTCGAGTTCGGCGTAGTCGAGGTACGGGTTCTTCCCGCCCGTCTTGCGGAGCGTGACGGCCTCGTCGGCCTGGCGGACGAACATCGCCTTCCGCTCGGCGTCGGTGTGCAGAGCGATGACGCGCAGAGGCTCGGCGGACCGCGATTCGTTGTTCAGCTCGCGTACCGCTCGGATGAGGCGAACAGCTGCTTCGCCTCGGTTGACTACTGCTATGCGTGTGAACATGCGCTCCGCCGTCTCGAAGGGAAAGTGTCTTCCGAGCCAGTGTGACGGTCGACGGGCGTACTGGCGAGTACATCCCACCGACGCCGCGCAGGGTCGTGATCGGTCACTGACCTGTGGCGATGCGCTACCCACGGGTATACCGACGGGTAACGACGACGAGGGTCCGACCGCGGCGGCGCACCTCCGAACAAGCGTCGTGCCCCGGGAAAAGTACAGTGGAGCGCGATGACAGCGATGTGGTTCGGCCTTGCTCTGATCGCACTCCTCGGTGCGGTGGCACTGCTGTACATCGATCGCGCCCGTCGCGGACAGCAGGGCAGGGTGCGCCAGATCTGGGCGAAAGCGCAGGGCTACCACTACGTTCCCGCGGATTCCGACCTGCCGTCGACCTTCTCGCGCGCGGCCATGGCGAACCAGGAGTTCCTCGGTGCCGTCGACGTGGTCGAGGGTGTGCGACGCGGCGAGGAGTTCGTCCTGTTCGATCTCGAGGACGCCGCGACCGTCGTGGCGGTGCGCCGCGAGGTGGGATCCGACGTCGACCTCGATCTGCGGTCCCGCACGACGCCGCCGCCCAAGGAGGCCGACATGCAGCTGCTCGGCTCGCTGGGTCCCCGCATCATCTTCGCGACGGACCTCGACGTGGCCCGGCGAGTCTGTGACCAGCGCATGGTCGCCTTCACGCACTCGGTGCCCGACGTGGTGCAGTTGCTGTGGAGCGAGGGCCCGTGGACGCTGGGCACCGTTCCGGTGGGCAGTTCGGGACGCGACTGGGACGCCGCGATCGACGCCGTCACGCGTCTGTCCGGACTTCTGCACGTGTTGCCGCCCTCGCGGCGCCGGCCGGCGTCGCAGCGCGACGACTGATCCTTTCATCAGCCACGTGCTGCCGTGAGGAACCTCACCCGATAGTCTCGTGCGCATGTCGACTCCAACACCGCGGCCCATCGCACTCGTCACCGGTCCGACGTCCGGCATCGGCGGCGGATTCGCTCGCCGTCTCGCCGCCAGCGGCCACGACCTCGTCCTGGTCGCCCGCGACACCGTCAGGCTCGAGGCACTGGCCGACGAGCTCCGCGCGTCGTACGGCACCTCGTCGGAGATCCTGGGAGCGGATCTCGCGACCGAGGAGGGCCGCGCCGCCGTCGTCGCCCGACTGCAGGAGGGCGTGCAGGTCCTGATCAACAACGCGGGCTTCGGTACGTCCGGTGAGTTCTGGACGGCCGATACCGCGCTGCTGCAGTCGCAGCTCGACGTCAACGTCACTGCCGTCATGCAGTTCACCCGCGCAGCGCTGCCGCCGATGATCGCGGGCGCGAAGGGCTCCGTGATCAACGTGGCCAGCGTCGCCGGCCTGATGTCGGGTCGCGGTTCCACGTACTCCGCGTCGAAGGCGTACGTCGTCTCGTTCAGCGAGGGTCTCGCGGGCGGTCTCGCCGGCACCGGCGTCCGCATCCAGGCACTGTGCCCGGGCTTCGTGCGGACGGAGTTCCACGAGCGCGCCGGCATCGAGATGTCGTCGATTCCGTCGTTCATGTACCTCTCCGTGGACCAGGTGGTCGACGCCTCGCTCGCCGACCTGGAGAAGAACACGGTGCTGAGTGTGCCTGGGCTTCAGTACAAGTCACTGACTTCGGTATCGCGTCTGGTGCCCCGTACCATCGCTCGCCGCGTGGTCTCCCTGGTCGGCAGTGCGCGCGGTCGCACGTAGGCCCCAGCGGCACCGACGAACCCTCGACCTCGGGTCGACGTTCACACTCGACGGCGCTATGTTTCTGATGTGACTGTTGTGGCCCTGGTGGCGTTCGTGATGATCATCGGTATCGGCTGGATCGTGTCGGTCGTCCGGCGGACCCGTCGGTCGGCCGACTCCGTCGCTGCCGGACTGAACCTGCTCGAGATCGAACTCGATCGACGACGTGCCGTGATCCCCGATCTCGTGCGCGCTGCCGTCGACGCCGATCTCGACCGCGCTGCCGTGAACCAGCTCGTCGGGGCGCGGTCGCTGTCGGCCATGATGCGCGATCGTCGCGCGGAGCTCGGCGCGCGGGCGGGCGCCGAGAACGCGTTGTCGGTCGCCCTCCACGAGGTGTTGTTCGACGGCCGGGCCGGTGGGCCGCAGGGGTGGGACTTCAGCTCGCCCGCAACGGAACTCGATCGCATCGAGCACCGCGTCGCCGGAGCCGTCCGTGTGTACAACACGCAGGCGTCGTCGTTGGCGTCCCTCGCCGACTCGCCGCTGTCGGGCCCCGTCGTCCGGCTGCTGGGCGTCCAGGCGCCCGAGGTGTTCGCCGAGACGGCCGACGCCGACACGGCATGGTTGCGGGCGCCGCAGCACGCTGCCTGAGTGCACCCGATAGATTCACTGCTCGTGGCAGCTACCGAGAAGTCCGAACTGGCAGAACTGGTCCGCGAACTGGCCGTCGTGCACGGGAAGGTGACGCTGTCGTCGGGCGCTGAAGCCGACTACTACGTCGATCTCCGCCGCGCGACGCTGCACCACCGCGCCGGTGCCCTCATCGGGCAGCTCATGCGAGAACTGGTGTCGGACTGGGATTTCGGCGCCGTGGGCGGACTCACTATGGGTGCCGACCCCGTCGCTTTGGCGGTCATGCACGCGCCGGGCCGTCCCATCGATGCGTTCGTCGTCCGCAAGGCGGCCAAGGCCCACGGTATGCAGCGCCAGATCGAGGGCCCGAACATCGTGGGCACACGGGTCCTGGTCGTCGAGGACACCACCACCACCGGCAACTCCCCGCTCACGGCCGTCGCGGCTCTGCGGGACGCCGGTGCCGTCGTGGTGGGCGTCGCGACGGTGGTGGACCGCGCCACCGGCGCCGACGCGGTCATCGCGGCCGAGGGTCTCGAGTATCGGTCCCTTCTCGGTCTGGGCGACCTGAACCTCTGAATCTCGAGATAGACGAGCTCTACTGCCAGCCGACGGCGGTGAAGGGCGCGCTCGTCGTCACGCGGCCGACGATGCCGGCGTGCGCGAAGTCCTTGGCCGCGGCCACCGCGTCCTGGACCGAGGAACCCTTCGCCAGCTCGGCGGTGATGGCGGCGGCAAAGATGCAGCCGGCTCCGGAGACGCGCTCCTCGCCGATCTTCGGCGCACGGAACACCGAGACGTCGGTGCCGTCGAACAGGACGTCGACGGCCTCGTCGCCCGGCAGACCCGCGCCGCCCTTGACCACCACGTAGCGAGGTCCGAGGTCCGCGATGCGGCGGGCGGCCTCCGCCAGATCGTCGACTGACCCGATCGAGTCCATCCCCGACAGGGTCTGCGCCTCGAAGAGATTCGGCGTGACGACGGTCGCGAGCGGGAGGATCTCGGCTCGCAGGGCGTTGTCCGTGTCCAGCGCCGCGCCCGGCTCCTGGCCCTTGCAGATCAGGACGGGATCCACGACGACGTGGCGCCACGGCTGCGCTCGGAGCGACTCGGCGACGGTGGCGACGGTCTCGGGTGTGCCGAGCATGCCGATCTTCACGACGTCCAGGGAGTGGGCGGCCGTCGCCGCCTCGATCTGGTCGGCGATCACCGGCCCGGCGATGGGGACGAAACGGTGGCCCCACCCGGCCTTCGGATCGAACGACACGATGCAGGTGATGGTGCCGACGCCGTAGACCCCGAGCCGCTCGAACGTCTTGAGGTCGGCCTGCAGGCCGGCGCCTCCCGTGGCTTCGGATCCGGCGATGACGTAGGCGAGAGTCGGCATCACTCCATCATCCCAAAACGCCGAGAGCGCGCGGGTGCGGGGCCGAGAGAGGCTCCGCACCCACGCGCTCGGTCGTCAGGAGCGAGTGCCCTTGCGACGGGAGAGAGCGAAGGCTCCGACACCCGCGACGGCGACGACGGCCACGCCGGTGCCGATCGCCGCGACGGGCAGTCCACCCTCGTCGTTCGAGGCACTCGCCTGGTCCGACCCCGCCTGGTCCGACCCCGCGAGGCTCGACTCGGACGACACGAGACCGATCTCCGGCAGTTCACCGGCGACGATGACGTTGCCCTCCTCGTCGTCGGTGAAGTAGTCGACCACCTTGAACGTGCGCGTCGGGCCGTCGACGTAGAAGCCGATGAGACGAATTCCGGAGGCGGTGACCTCCACTGTGGTGGAGTCGATGGCCGCGACCTCGACGTCCTCCTTCTTCTCGTCGCCGACCTCGACCGTGACGGTCTCCTTGGCGGCGTTCTCCGCGGCAGCCTCGTCGGCGGCCTTCTTGTCCGCGGCATCCTTCGCAGCTGCGTCGGCCTCGGCCTTCGCTGCTGCGGCGGCCTCGGCTGCTGCTGCCGCCTCGGCGTCACCGGCTGCTTCGAGCCGCTTCGCGTTCTCCTCGGCGACCGTGGCGGCCACCTGCGTCGTCGCTGCCTTGACGACAGCGGCGAAGAGCGTCGACGCCTTCGCGTACGCGGCCTGGATCGCCGTGGTGACCTTGGCGGCGTCGAGCGTGGCGAACGCGTCACCCACAGCCTTCAGCGACTCCTCGGCTGCCTTCGTCGCCTCCTCCGCGGCGGTGCGTGCGGTCGCTGCGGCCTCGGCCTTGGCGACGGCGTCGGCGCGAGCGGCCTCGGCCTCGGTCGGGTCGGCGGCGGCGTCGCCCTCGAGTTCGTCCGCCTTGTCCTTCGCGTCGTCGGCCTCGGTCTGCGCGGTGTCGGCCTTGGCCTTCTCCTCGTCGGCCTTCGCCTCGGCGGCGTCCGCATCTTCCTGAGCCTTGGCGGCGACACCGGCGGCGACGATGCTCTCCTGCTCGGCGACCGCGGCGGACTCCTCGGCCTTGGACGCGTCGAGCTCGGCCTCGGCCTCCTCGACCTCGGCTTCGGCAGCCGCGTCGCCGCCCTGCGCTGCGGCGATGGCGGTCTCGAGGAATGCCTGCGCCTTCTTGATCGCCTCGACGGCGGCCTTGGTGGCGTCCTTGGCAGTCTGGAGTGCCTTCTTCTCGTCCTCGGTCAGCTTCGCGTCGATGTCGACCTTGATGGAGGAGTTGCCCTCGTCGTCGACCACGACGGAGCCGGTGACCTGCGGCAGCGGGCGGGCCGGGGGAGCGGTGGTGGGCACGGTGGTCACCGGCGGCGCATCCGTGGACGTGGGGGCCGGCACGGTGGTCGACGTGGCGGGAGCCTCGGTGGTGGTGCTCGTGGACGACTCGCTGCTCTCCGAGCTGTCAGTGGGATCCTCGGCGAGGGCCACGGCGGGTGCGGCGACGGCCAGCGACACGGCGAGCACGGCGCCCGCTGCAGCGAGCCGCGTCCTGCGGGCACGGGTGATGGACTTGTCCGACATGAATGGCCTTTCGATACCGAAGACGGCATTCCTGCCGTATCCGAGAAGCGGTGAAGAATGGTGTACGCGTCCCCCGACCGAACAGAACGTACCTGCCGGTCCGCCTAGACTTTTACTTCAGAGTTACTTCGTCATCGAAGTGTGACCTTTGGTGCTCACGGGACTGATGTGATGAAAGTGACTGGTGTGTTTAAGTTTTCCCTGGTCAGTCGCCCACTGTCAGCGCTGCCGCCTCGTCGACGCTGTGCGGAGCGGGGTCGTGGTCGTCGACATGTGCGAGGACCTTCCGGCCGGTCGCGAGGACACCGATCGCCAGGAATGTGCAGGCGGCGCCCACCCAGAACGGCACGTGCACATTGGATTCACCGAGCTTGCCGGCGAGGTACGGCGCGGCAGCACCACCGGCGAACCGCACGAAGCTGTAGGCCGCGGAGGCGGTGGACCGTTCGACCGGCGCCGAGATCATGACGGTCTCGGTGATGAGCGTGTTGTTGACGCCGAGGAACAGTCCGGCGAGGACGACGCACACGATCAGGACCGGCTTGCTCTCCGTGAACAGAGCCATCGCGGCGAGGTCGGCTGCGAAGAGGAGCAGTGCCAGCATCATCATGTTCAGCGTCCCGAACCGGCGCTGCAGGCGCGGCGCGAGAAACACCGAGGCCACCGCGAGTGCGAGTCCCCAGCCGAAGAAGATGAAGCCGATCGCGTAGGTGCCGAGGTCGAGCGGGAACGGCGTGTAGGCGAGCAGGGTGAAGAATCCGTAGTTGTACAGCAGTGCCGTGATGCCGACCGTGAGCAGCCCGCGGTGCCGCAGTGCGCGGAAAGGGTCCGCGAGAGAGGTTCGGTGCGTGGGCTTCTCGCCCTCCGGCAGCATGACGACGAGCAGCACGACGGCCACGGCCATCAGGACGGCGACGCCGAAGAACGGGCCTCGCCAGCTGATGCTGCCCAGGACGCCGCCGACGAGCGGGCCGGTGGCGATACCGATGCCCAGTGCGGCCTCGTACAGGATGATGGCCCGCGCGACGCCACCGCTCGCGGCGCCGACGATGGTCGCCAGGGCGGTCGCGATGAAGAGTGCGTTGCCCAGTCCCCAGCCGGCGCGGAAGCCGACGATCTGGGTGATGGTGCTCGACGAGCCCGCGAGCGCCGCGAACACGATGATGATCGCGAGACCGGCCAGCAGCGTCTTCTTGGGGCCGAAGCGCGACGAGACGACGCCCGTGACGAGCATGGCCACGCCTGTCACCAGCATGTAGGACGTGAACAGGAGAGACACCTGCGATGGTGTCGCGTCCAACTGTTCGCCGATGGGCTTGAGAATGGGATCGACGAGGCCGATGCCCATGAAGGCGATGACACTGGCGAACGCCACTGCCCACACGGCCTTCGGTTGCTGCAGAAGGCTCGGCTGGGACGCGTCCTTCTTCTCCTCGATCGTCGTCACGGGTGTTCCTTTCGTGCTGTGTTCTTGAGGACCGCGCGCAGGTCGTCGAGGCCCTCGACGATGCGTCGGAGTTGGTCGGGATCGGGCTCGCCCAGGTGGCGGAGCAGTCCGTCGCCGATGGCGCGACGCGAGTCGGCGAGCCAGGTGCGTCCGCGGTCCGAGATCGAGACGACCACGGCGCGGGAGTCCGTCGGATCCGTCATGCGGTCGACGAGTCCGTTCTCGTGGAGCGTGCGCAGCAAGGCCGTCGCCGAGGGTTGCGAGCATCGGTCGAGGCGGGCGAACTCGCTGATCCGGATCGCGCCGTACTCGTCGAGCAGGGAGAGGGCGCGCGACCACGTACGGGGATGCTCCGCGGGCGCGACCGAGGCCGCGAGCCGGGTGAAGCGCGAGGTCGTGGTGACCAGTTCGGACAGCAGGGTCCGTAGCTCGTCGGTTCGCATCATCGTCTGCACCCGCTTAACGTTACATAAGCTAACTATCGAAATCCAGTGTGGGGTCGGTTACGGTGTCGACCATGCAGTCCGGGTCGTCCGCCACGCTGGTCCGCAGGGCCACGGCCCTGGCCTACGCCGTCGCTGCGGCGGGCACCATCGTCGGTGCCGCCACACATCGACCCGTCGTGCAGGCGGTGTGCAAGCCGCTCCTCATGCCGATTCTCGCGGTGCGGTCCGGCGCCCACCGCTCGCCACTGCTGGCTGCGGGACTCTCGGCGGCGACGCTCGGCGACGTCGCGATGATCGATCCGGACGACGATCGCCGGTTCACCGCGGGGGCGTCGTCGTTCGCCGTCATGCAGGGTTGCTGGTCGGTGCTGTTGTATCGCAACGGTTCTCGTGTGCGACCGCACCATGCTCTGCTTCGAGCGGCGGGATGGGCGGGCGGCGCCGTGCTGGCCACGAGACGCGCCCCGGCCATTGCACCGATCTCCATGGCCTACGGCGTCGCCCTCGGTGCCATGTCCGTTCTCGGTGCGGACGGCGGTACCCGTGCCGTCGTCGGATCGACGCTGTTCACCGTCTCCGACGGCATGGTGCTCGTGCGGCGGACCACGTCCGACGCGCGCCTGCGCGACGTCCTCGAGGTCGCGGTGCTCGCGACCTACATCGGCGCTCAGTACGCGCTCGTCGACCCCCTCACGGGAACAGTGTCGGGGTGCCCGACTCGAGATCGAGCAGCAGGCGTTTGCGCTCGACGCCGCCGGCGAAACCGGTGAGGCTGCCGGACATTCCGATGACGCGGTGGCACGGCACGACGATCGACAACGGATTGCGGGCGTTGGCCGACGCCACCGCTCGCACCGAGGTGGGCCGGCCGACGGCGACGGCCAGAGCGGAGTACGTCCACGTCTCGCCGTAGGGAATCGTCCGGAGCGCGGCCCACACCTCGTTCTGGAACTCGGTGCCCACCGGGGCCAGCTCGAGGTCGAAGCGGCGGCGCCGGCCGCCGAAGTACTCCGCCAACTGATCGCGGATCTCGTCGAACCCGTCCGCCCGGGCGGTGCCGATCCGGCCGGGAGCCGGTGCCGGACGGTGACCGGGAAAGTAGACGCCCGACAGCGCCGTCCCGGTGCGCACGACGGTGAGAGGACCCACCGGGGTGTCGAGAACGGTGTGGTGCCGGGTCGAGTCGGTCGGTGTCACAACCGGATCCGCGTCCGGTCGTCGGGATCGACGACGACGGGAACGGTCGCGCCGACCTCGTACCGGACGGACCCCGTGCGTCGGACGGTGCCCGGGTAGGACCCCGACCCGGGCACGGTGATCGTGAGGTCGACCTCCGTCTCGGCTCCGACCTCCCGTACCTCGTCGACGACGGCCCACCCCTCGAGCCCGTGGTCGCGCATGCGGCGTTCGTCGGCGGTCGGGCGCCCGGCAGCCATCATCGCGAGTCCCAGTGCCGCGCCGAAGCCCGCGACCAGCGCAGCGATCTGATACGGAACGGTGCCGTCCGGGGCCTTGGGGAGCAGCACGAGCGCCCAGACCGCCAGCACGACGACGTAGATGGCGGTGACCACGGCCACCGCCCGACCCACTCTCTCGTGGTCCATCGACTCGGATCCCTCCCGTGAGCGCCTCCGAGGACGCCGGAAGCTACTCGGCGGTAAGTTTTCGGCTCACCGCTCTGTTGCAGCTCAGCCCGACCCTTTACTCTTCAGACATGTCTCAACCTACTCCGGCCGACCTCCGGTCTTCCCGCTCCACTGTCTTCATCACCGGCGCAGCAGCCGGCATCGGGCGGGCCACCGCACTCACGTTCGCCGCCGCCGGGTACCACGTCGGTGCGTACGACATCGACGAGACGGGGCTGGCCTCGCTCGCCAAGGAGATCGCGGCGAAGGGCTCGACGTCGACGACGGGAATCCTCGACGTCACCGACACCGCGCAGTTCACCGAGCGACTGAAGGAGTTCGACGAGGCGGCGGGCGGGCGACTCGACGTGCTCATCAACAACGCGGGCATCCTCATCGCGGGCCAGTTCGCCGAGCAGGCCATCGAGACGCATCGCAAGCAGTTCGACATCAACGTCGGCGGCGTGCTGAACGGGCTGCTCGAGGCCTTCCCGTACCTGAAGAAGACGCGCGGCGCCCAGGTGGTGAACCTGTGCTCGGCCTCCGCCATCTACGGCCAGCCCGAGCTCGCCACCTACGGCGCGACCAAGTTCGCGGTGCGCGGCCTCACCGAGGCGCTCGACCTCGAGTGGCACAAGCACGACATCGCCGTGAAGGCCATGTGGCCGCTCTTCGTGCAGACCGCCATGACCAAGGGGATCCAGACCGGCACCACCGGCTCGCTGGGCATCAAGCTCACCGCGCAGGACGTCGCCGACGCGATCTTCAAGTCGACGCAGCCCGCCAAGCGGATCTATCACAAGGTGCACTTCCCGGTGGGGCTCCCGTCCAAGGCGCTGTCCATGGGCTCGCGGTTCTCCCCGGTCTGGTTGACCCGCGAGGTCAACCGCCGTCTGTCCCATTCCTGAGTTGACCGAGAACGACCGCAGCGACGAGGCGGGTGCCACCGAGTGGGGTGAGCACCCGCGCGGCGCACCCGCCTGGGACGTCGAGCGTGACGGGCCTCGGCCCACCGATCCCCGCTACGACCCGGAACTCCTCGACGAGGGGGATCGGCGCAACGTCGTCGACGCGTACCGGTACTGGACGCGCGAGGCCATCGTCGCGGACCTGGACACGCGCCGGCATCCGATGCACGTGGCCATCGAGAACTTCGCGCACGACGCCAACATCGGGACGGTCGTCCGCACGGCCAACGCGTTCGGCGCCGCCGCGGTGCACATCGTCGGGCGTCGACGGTGGAACCGTCGCGGTGCGATGGTCACCGACCGCTACCAACACATCGAGCATCACGCCGACGTCGGCGGACTGATGGCCTATGCCGCCGAGGCCGGTCTGACGGTGGTGGCCGTCGACAACGTGCCCGGGTCCGTCCCGCTCGAGACTGCCGTTCTCCCGCGGAATGCGCTTCTGCTCTTCGGTCAGGAGGGCCCGGGCGTGACCGACGGCGCGCGCGCCGCCGCGTCGATGACGGTGTCCATCGCGCAGTTCGGCTCCACCCGCAGTATCAATGCCGGTGTCGCAGCCGGGATCACGATGCACGCCTGGATCCGGCAGCACGCGGATCCCGACCTGGCCTGGTGACCGTGCCCGACGGCTTCCGAGCCGAGGGGTACTGGCAGGATCGAACCATGCACGACACGTGGTCCTCCAGGGCGGATGCCGCCGAGGAGGCCGTCTTCTCTCGCCACGTCCGCCGTCTGTGGGGACTGCCGGGAACGGCGCTGGGTGTCGTGGCATGGCCGCCGGTCCGACGTGAGCGGTTGTTCTTCCGATGGCACTACTGGTGGCAGGCACATCTCATCGACTGCGTGGTCGACGCCGAGGAGCGGGCGCCGTCGGCGCGCCGCCGACGACGGCTGGCCCGGATCGCGCGCACGCACCGGCTGCGCAACCTCACCGGCTGGACCAACTCGTACTACGACGACATGGCGTGGCTGGGGCTGTCCCTCGAGCGAGCACAACGTCTGCACCTCGTCGACAATCGCACCGCGATCGCGGCCCTGGAGTCGGAGCTGTTCGACGCCTGGGATCCGGCGCACGGGGGCGGTATCCGCTGGTCCAGGAAGAGCGACTTCTTCAACGTGCCGGCCAACGGCCCGGCGGCGGTGCTGCTCGCACGGACCGGCAAGCTGTGGCGCGCCCAGGCCATGGCCGACTGGATCGACGCGACTCTCGTCGATCCGACGACCCATCTGGTGCTCGACGGCATCCACGCCGACGGCCGTGTCGAGACGCCGATCTACTCCTACTGCCAGGGCGTCGTGCTCGGCGCCGAGACCGAACTCGCGATCAGCCTCGGTGACGACAAGCACCGCGAGCGCGTGCATCGACTCGTCGCCGCCGTGCAGCAGCACCTCACCAAGGACGGTGTGATCGTCGGCGGCGGGGGAGGGGACGGCGGCCTGTTCAACGGGATCCTCGCCCGCTACCTCGCGCTGGTGGCGACGTCGTTGCCCGGAGACTACGACGAGGACCACGAGGCGCGCTCGGTCGCCGCCGACATCGTGCTGGCGTCGGCGGAGGCCGCATGGGACAACTGCCTGTCGATCGAGGGTCTGCCTCTGTTCGGCAGCGACTGGTCCGCCATCGCCAAGCTGCCCTCGTTCGGCGCGTCGATCGCCCGGTTCAGCGCCGGCACCGTCACGTCGTCGTCCGTACCGGAGCGCGACTTCTCCGTCCAGCTCGGCGGCTGGATGTTGATGGAGGCGGCGCACAGCCTCGGCTGAACGTCAGACGTCAGAGGTCGTGCACTTCAGAGATCGTGAACTTCGGTGGTCTCCACCGGCTTCTTCATCTCCTTGCGGTACTGGTACAGACCGAAGATGGTGCCGACCACGATCGAGACGATCATCAGCGTGAGCACGGTGGGGAACAGCCACGACACCTTGTCGAGCACCGCTCCGAAGTAGAAGCCGATCAGCAGCAGCACGGGTGCCCAGATGAGCGCACCCAGGGTGCTGGCGATGGTGTAGCGGCGGTGGTTCATCCCACCGGCACCGGCGACCATCGGACACAGGGTTCGCACCCACGGGATCCAGCGCGCGACGAGCACCGCCCAGAAACCGTGCTTCTCGAGGAGTCGGTTGACCTTCTCCAGATTCGCGGTGTTGACGTACTTGCCGTTCTTACGCGCCACGAGGCGATGACCGGTGCGTTTACCGATCATGTACCCCACCTGATTACCGGCGATGGCGGCCAGGAACGCGCCCGCGGACAGCGCCCACACGTGCGAGGTGCCCGAGGCGTGGGCGGCCAGTCCGATACCGGCGGTGATCAGCAGCGAGTCGCCGGGAAGGAAGAGGCCCACGATGACGGCGCACTCGAGAAACACGAAGGACACCACGATGAGCCAGACCAGGGTGGGCCCGGCCGATTCGAGGAATCCCATCGCGCCGCCTTCGGCGAGCACGGTGCTACCGGCGAGAAGCATGAACGGGGGACCGATCTACGAGGACGAGTCGCGCGGAGCGGGCTCGGTGCGCTGGACGGGCTCGGACCACTGAGCTGGTTCCGACCGCTGAGCAGTGTCCGACCTCTGGGCCGGCTCGGACCACGTGGACGGCTCGACCTTGCCGTCGAGCTTGCCGTCGAACGCGTCGACGGCCTCACCGAGCGGGGTGCGGCGCGAGGAGATGATCCGCTTGCCGACCTCCCAGGCGATGGGCAGGACGGAAACGGCGACGATGAGCAGGAAGATGATGTCGACGTTGTCGCGGATGACAGCGATCTGGCCCAGCAGGTAGCCGAGCAGCGTCACACCCGAGCCCCAGACGATGCCGCCGACGACGTTGTAGGTGATGAACGTGCGGTAGCGCATGCCCGAGGCGCCGGCCACGACCGGCGCGAACGTACGCACGATGGGTACGAAGCGCGCCAGGAAGATGGTGATGGGGCCGTGCTTCTCGAAGAACGCGTGCGACTCGTCGATGTAGCGCTTCTTGAGGAAGCGGGCGTCGTCGGTGAACAGGCCCGTGCCGGCCTTCTTGCCGATGAGATACCCCGCCTGATCACCCAGCACCGCGGCGATCGGAATGGTCACCAACAGCACCCACAGCGGTGCGAACGGCTCGATCTCCGCGCTCTTCGACGCGGCGATCAGACCGGCCGTGAACAGCAGCGAATCGCCTGGGAGCAGCGGGAACAGCAGGCCCGACTCGATGAACACCACCAGCAGCAGACCGACCAGGACCCAGGTGCCGAACGAGTTCAGCAGGTTGACGGGATCGAGGAACCCCGGCAGCAGGGCGAGGTCGGTCACGGAGGCGGCCACGGTAGTCACAAGCGCCCACAGTACCGGCGAGAGCAGTCGATACCCGCACGCCGAGTGGCTGGTAGTACAACTCACGAGCAACTCTCAGCAACTACCGGCGAGTAGATCGGGCAGGGCGCGACCGTCGTCACCTCGGTTGACATACTGCTAGTGACCGCACCTGATCAGGTGCCCCGTTCGCTCACCGTGGAGGTTTCTTCGTGCCGATCGCAACTCCCGAGGTGTACGCCGAGATGCTCGGCCGCGCCAAGGAACACCAGTTCGCTTTTCCCGCCATCAACTGCGTGGGATCCGAGTCCGTCAACGCGGCCATCAAGGGCTTCGCCGACGCGGGCAGCGACGGCATCATCCAGTTCTCCACCGGTGGCGCGGAGTTCGCGTCCGGCCTCGGTGTGAAGGACATGGTCACGGGCGCCGTCGCGCTCGCCGAGTTCGCCCACGTCGTCGCCGCGAAGTACGACGTCACCATCGCGCTGCACACCGACCACTGCCCCAAGGACAAGCTGGACACCTACGTGCGTCCGCTCCTCGCGGTGTCGCAGGAACGCGTCGACGCCGGGAAGAACCCCCTCTTCCAGTCGCACATGTGGGACGGCTCCGCGGTGCCGATCGACGAGAACCTCGAGATCGCCAAGGATCTGCTGGCCAGGGCCGCGGCCGCCCGCATCATCCTGGAGATCGAGATCGGCGTGGTCGGCGGCGAGGAGGACGGCGTCGAGGCGGAGATCAACGACAAGCTGTACACCTCGAACGAGGACTTCCTGAAGACGGTCGAGGCGCTCGGTGCCGGCGATGCCGGATCGCGCTACCTGTTGGCCGCGACGTTCGGCAACGTCCACGGCGTCTACAAGCCGGGCAACGTCAAGCTCAAGCCGTCGGTACTCGCGGACGGTCAACGCGTCGCCACCGAGAAGCTCGGACTCGCTGCAGGCTCCAAGCCCTTCGACTTCGTCTTCCACGGCGGATCGGGCTCGGCCAAGAGCGAGATCGAGGAGGCCCTCGAGTACGGCGTCGTGAAGATGAACGTCGACACCGACACCCAGTACGCGTTCAGCCGGCCCATCGCCGGCCACTTCTTCAGCAACTACGACGGCGTGCTGAAGGTCGACGGCGAGGTGGGCAACAAGAAGGCCTACGACCCGCGCAGCTACCTCAAGAAGGCCGAGGCCGGTATGACGGCGCGCGTCGTCGAGGCGTGCAACGACCTGAAGTCCGCCGGTCGGAGTGTGTCAGCAGGCTGACCCCACGAGCGCGGTCAGGCGCAGACCTTCCAGGTCTCGCCGTCCAGCGCGAGGTCGAACGTGCGCGCCGAGGGCTCCGCGCCCTCGGTGCGCGCGGTGACCTGCGCGATCGCCGTCGTCTGATCCGGCGGTTCCGCCTCGGTGATCTGCCCCGGCGGCTCCGCCGCTTCTGAGATCTGGATGGTGTCGACGCTCTGGACCACCGGGACCGTTCCGGAGGCGACGGCGGCGTCGTGCGTCGCGGCGAAGTCGGCGTCGGAGATGCCGCCGTAGAACGACGCCAACGCGCCGCACGTGACGCCGCGCAGAGCAGTCAGGTCGCCGTCACGCAGCGCCGTGGTGAAGGTGTCGATCGAGGTGCGGATCTTCTCGTCGTCGCTGGGGCCCGACACGCTCGTGCCGCCGCGCAGCAGTGCGAACGCCACGACACCCGCGATCGCCAGAACCGCCACGAGGGCCGCCGCGATCCAGGGGCCGCGCCGCCGTCCGTGCGAGGGTGCCGCCGGACTCGAGGCGCGGGGTTCGATGCGGCGCGGTGCGGCGGGGTGCGAGTTATCCGGGGACACGCGTGCACCTTATCCAGCGCCCGACGTCTCTCGCGCGCTCCGTGGGAGACTGTCTCCATGACTTCCTTCGGTGATCTCCTCGGTCCCCAGCCCACCCTGCTGCCCGGCGACGACGAGGCCGAGTCCGCTCTGCTGAACCACACGGCCCCCGAGGAGGTCGCCGCGGCGCACCCCACCGCGTCGATCGCGTGGGCCTACCTCGCCGAGGCCGCCCTGTCCGACGGCCGCACCATCACCGCGTACGCCTACGCGCGCACCGGCTACCACCGCGGGCTCGATCAGTTGCGTCGCAACGGCTGGAAGGGCTTCGGACCCGTGCCGTACAGCCACGAGCCCAACCGTGGTTTCCTGCGCTGCGTGGCCGTCCTGGCCCGCGCCGCGCAGTCGATCGGGGAGACGGACGAGTACGCGCGCTGCCTCGACCTGCTCGAGGACTGCGATCCGCGCGCCGCGGACGCACTCGGCGTCGGCTAGTACCGGCTTCATGGGCCGATTCGGGAGCTACCCACGATTCACGGCCCCGCATCTCGGCCTGCGCACCCGCGGTTCTGCGCGGATCGACGCGTCGCTGCGGCGACTGAGTGTCTCCGGGCTGCCGATCATCCAGTGCGCGCTCGCCGCGGGCATCGCGTGGTTCGTGGCGACGGAGGTCGTCGGGCACGTCACGCCGTTCTTCGCGCCGATCGCGGCCGTCGTCTCGCTCGGCGTGTCCCTCGGGGCGCGGATGCGACGCTCGGCCGAACTCGTCGTCGGCGTCACGGTCGGCATCGGTGTCGGTGACGCGATCATCGCCCTCATCGGGACCGGCCCGTGGCAGATTGCCCTGGTCGTCGCGCTCGCGATGTCGACCGCGGTCTTCCTCGACAGCGGCGCCATCATCGCGATGCAGGCGGGGTCGTCGGCCGTGCTGGTGGCGACGCTCATCCCGCCCGGCAACGCCGGCGGATTCAACCGCATGGTCGACGCGTTGATCGGCGGACTGGTGGGACTCGCCGTCGTCGCGGTCGTGCCCACGCATCCCGTGCGCCGCGCGCGCAAGGACGCGGCCACTGTCATCGCCACGTCGGGCCGGGTGCTCCAACTCGTCGCGGACGGTCTCGTGGCCAACGACGCGGAACCGATCGCCAAGGCGCTGAAGGCCGCGCGCGCGACCCAACCCGCCATCGACACGATGCGCACCGACCTCAAGGGCGGGCGTGAGATCAGCCGCATCTCCCCGCTGTACTGGAACAGCAAGCAGCGTCTGGCCGAGCTCGCCGCGACGGCGGACCCGCTGGACAACGCGGTGCGCAACATCCGGGTGCTCGCTCGGCGCTCCCTGTCCCTGGTGCGTGACGACGAGATTCTCGACCCCCGACTGGTCGACCTGGTCGAGAAGCTCGCGCAGGCCACCGAGGTTGTGCGGAAGATGATGCTCGCGGATCCCGGCGAGCAACCCGACCGAGCCGAGGCGGCGCGGGTTCTCCGGCACGTGGCGGTCGGTGCGAAGGCGGAGCTCATGCAGGACGCCGGCCTGTCGGCGGTGGTGGTGCTCGCGCAGATCCGGTCCATCGTCGTCGACCTGCTCCAGGTGGCGGGGCTCTCGCGGATCTCCGCGCTGGCGACCCTGCCTCCGACCGTCGACCACCCCGCCGTGCCGCCGGAGCTCGACTACTAGGGTTCCCGCGGGCGTTCCGTGTTCCCGCGGACGCTGCAACCCCTCCTCGAGTACGGAAGCCCTGCGGGAGCTGCAGGTACACAGGACGAGGATGCTCCACAGGCGGGCGACAGGAAGGCGTGTCCCCGTCCGCGCGTGATCGACACTCACCGTCATGGACCTGCACCGCCGCGCGACCGGTGACGTGACCGATGCGGCGCTGCGCGGTCTGGTGAGGCGCGGCGAACTGGTCCGCGTGAGCCGCGGCTCCTACGGCCCCGGCTCGGAGTGGGCGTCGGCATCACCAGACGAGCGCTACCGCCTGCGCGTGCTCGGAGTCATGGCGGGACGTACCGCGGTGGCCGTCGCCAGTCACGAGTCCGCGGCGGCGCTGCATCGGCTCCCACTGCTCGCTCCCGACCGAGCCCGGGTGCACGTGAGCGTCGACGGTCGAGGAGGTGGTGCGTCGACGAGGAAGGTCGCCGAGCACCGGGTGCCACTGTCCCTGCTGGACGTCACCACCGTCGACGGTGTGCAGGTCACGACGCCGACGCGGACGGCGCTCGACATCGCGTGCACAGTGGGACTCGATCGTGCGCTGTGCGCTGTCGAGTCCGCACTCCGCACGGAGGCGCCGGATCTGCAGGAGTGCCTCGCACGGCTCGGGCGCCGTCGCGGGATCGCCACCGCCCGCCGCGCGGTGGACCTCGCGAGCCCTCTCACCGAGAGCATCGGCGAATCGTGGAGCCGAGCCCTGATGATGCAGTGGCCCGAGATTCCCTCGCCGAGGCTGCAGCATCGCTTCCTCGACGATCGTGGTCGCATCGTGGCCCGCACCGATTTCGACTGGGACGGT
The DNA here is from genome assembly GCF_019835845.1 of Rhodococcus sp. BP-349. Classification (NCBI taxonomy): domain Bacteria; kingdom Bacillati; phylum Actinomycetota; class Actinomycetes; order Mycobacteriales; family Nocardiaceae; genus Rhodococcus; species Rhodococcus sp. BP-349. The sequence continues at coordinate 412,228 of NZ_JABUDR010000001.1, forward strand.
CGGCTGGTGGGCGAGTTCGACGGGCTGATGAAGTATCGCGGCGGAGCACAGTCGGTGATCGACGAGAAGCTGCGCGAGGACGCCCTCCGCGCGCTCGGCTGCCATGTGGTGCGGTGGACGTGGGACGACCTGCGTCATCCCGAACGGCTACGGCGTCTGCTTGCGGCCGGGATGGCCATCGCGTTCCGCTGACGCCGGAGGTCTCTGGGTTCCCGCGGCCGTTCCGTGTTCCCGCGGACGCTGCAACCCCTCCTCGAGTACGGAACCCCTGCGGGAAGCGTGACTCCCCATATGCACACATTCGCATGTATGGTCTCGATCATGGGAGCGGGGCACGGACATGCGCACACACCGGCGGCAGGTGCAGCCGGCACCGGGCGGCTGCGACGCATGGGGATCGCGTGGTTCGTGCTCGTCGCGTTCTTCGCCCTCGAGCTGACCGTCGGCCTGATCATCAACTCGCTCGGCCTGCTCGCCGATGCCGGGCACATGCTCACCGACATCATCGGCATGTCGATGGGGCTCATCGCGCTCACCATGGCCCGGCGCGGATCCAATTCCGCCGCAAGGACATTCGGGTGGCACCGGGCCGAGGTGCTCACCGCTGTCGCCAACGCGGTGCTGCTGCTCGGGGTCGCGGTGTTCATCTTCGTGGAGGCGATCCGCCGCATCGGGGACCAGCCGGACATCCCGGGCCTCGCGATGGTGCTGACGGCCGCCGCGGGACTCGTCGCCAACATCGTCGTCATGCTCCTCATCCGCGCCGACGCGAAGGACTCCATCGCGGTGCGCGGGGCCTACCTCGAGGTGCTCGCGGACACCGTGGGCAGCGTCGGAGTGCTCGTCGCCGGCGTGCTGCTCCTCGCGTTCGACTGGACGTGGGCGGACATCGTCGTGGGTATCGCCATCTCGCTGTGGGTGGTGCCGCGGGCACTCTCGCTCGCCGGCCAGTCGTTGCGCATCCTCACGCAGGCCAGTCCGTCGTCGGTGGACATCGGTGCGCTCGAGGCCGACCTGCGGGCGCTGCCCGGAGTCGTCGACGTGCACGACCTGCACGTCTGGACCCTCACCACCGGCATGGACGTCGCCACGGTGCACATCACGTCGGACGGTTCCGGATCGGTGATGCTGGCCCGCGGGAAGGAAGTGCTCTCGGCCTACGGCTTGGACCACGCCACCGTGCAGGTCGAGCCCGCGGTGCACGGTGCCACCTGCCGCGACGAGCTCACCTGGTAGCAGGCTGGTCGGGACGGTGGCGGGCAGGCCGGAGGCCGGAGGCCGGTCGGGATGGTGGCGGGCAGGCCGGAGGCCGGTCGGGAGAACCTGCGGGCAGGCCGGAGGCCGGTCGGGAGAACCTGCGGGCAGGCCGGAGGCCGGTCGGGATGGTGGCGGGCGGCCGGAGGCCGGTCGGGAGAACCTGCGGGCAGGCCGGAGGCCGGTCGGTGAACAACTGTGCGACCATGACCCGGCAGGTCAGTACCTGCGACGTGCTGGCGAGGGGAATCCGGTGAGAATCCGGAACGGTCGCGCCACTGTGAGCGGGCCTCGTCGTCCGTGAGTCAGATCGCCGATCCGGCACGTGAGACTCGATTCGGACGCGCAATCTGAGGAGTTCCACTCGTGCACATCGCCGAGGGTTTTCTGCCACCCGTTCACGCGGCAGTCTGGACGTGCGCCGCGGCGCCGTTTGTCGTTCACGGCGCTCGCGCCGTCGTCGTCCAGGTCCGGGAGAACCCCCGCAGCCGTCTGCTGCTGGGTGCTGCCGGTGCCTTCACCTTCGTTCTCTCCGCCATCAAGCTGCCGTCCGTCACGGGCAGCTCGAGCCACCCCACCGGAACAGGGCTGGGGGCGGTGCTGTTCAAGCCGCCGGTCATGGCGTTCCTCGGCACGGTGGTGTTGCTCTTCCAGGCGTTGCTGCTCGCGCACGGCGGCCTGACGACGCTGGGGGCCAACGCGTTCTCCATGGCGATCGTCGGCCCGTGGGTGGGGTACGCCGCGTTCCGTCTCACCGGCAGGCTCGGCGGTGGTCTGTCGCTGTCGGTGTTCTTCGCGATGATGCTGGCCGACCTGTCGACGTACTGCACGACGTCGGTGCAGATCGCGCTCGCGTTCCCGGATCCGCAGAGCGGCGTGCCCGGAGCCGTCACCAAGTTCCTGTCCATCTTCGCCGTGACGCAGATTCCGCTCGCCATCGCGGAGGGTCTGCTGGGTGTGCTGGTGTTCCGCGTCCTGCGGACCGTGGCGACGCCGGAGCTGCGGGACCTCGGAGTGCTCCGCCGCGAGAAGGGTGCCGTCGATGCGTAGGAACGTCGTGATCAACCTGCTGCTCGTCCTCGGGATCGTCCTCATCGTCGGCGCCGCGCTGATGCTCGACGCGGGACGCAGCGGCGACGAGGAGCGATTCGTCGGTACCGACTCGGCCGCCACGTCGCAGATCGAGGAGGACCACCCGGACTACGTGCCGTGGTTCGAGTCGGTGTTCTCGCCGACGTCGGGCGAGGTGGAGTCGGGTCTGTTCGCGCTGCAGGCAGCGCTGGGTGGGCTCGTCCTCGGGTACGTGCTGGCGGCACTGCGCGGTCGGCGCACGCTCGACGCGCTCCGCGCCGAACTCGAACGGACGTAGGTGCAGGGTCTCGCGGTCGACGACGCGGCCTGGGCCAGTCCGTGGCGCACGCGTGCGGTGGGAGACAAGGCGGCACTGTCGCTGGGCCTCGTGCTGTGCGCGCTGCTGCTCCCGCCGTGGCCCGGTGCGCTGATCGTCACCGTGGTCGCTCTCGGTGCCGCCGTCGGAGCGGCCCGCACACCACTCCGGCCGGTGCTGCGTGCGCTCACCGCGCCGGCGGCGTTCATCGCGCTCGGCGCCGTCTCCGTCGCCGTCACGGTGACCGCCACGCCGGACTGGAGTGTCGGGGTCACGGCCGACAGCGCGCGGCGGGCGCTGGAGGTGTCCGGTCACGCGATCGCCGGGACGTCGGCTGTGCTCTTGCTGGCCGTCACGACGCCGATGATCGACATCCTGTCCGGGCTGCGACGGCTGCGGGTACCGCAGGCATGCATCGACGTCGCCGCCGTGATGTACCGCTTCCTGTTCGTGCTGCTGTCGTCGGTACGCACCATCCGCCAGTCGCAGACCGCCAGGCTCGGGTACTCCTCGCCGCGTCGGTCGCTCCATTCCGCGGGCCTGCTGACAGCCGCCGTGCTGATCAAGTCGTGGGACCGGGCCTCTCGGCTCGAGGCGGGGCTGGCGGGTCGCGAGTTCGGCGACGCGGTCTCGGCGGATCCGGTCGACCGGCAGCGCAGTTCGCCCACCTTTCTGGTGGTCGTCGTGGCGGTGCTGGGAGCCGTGGTGGCGCTGTCCCTGCTGGGACATCGCGCATGAGCCACCGCACGCTCACCGCCCGCGACCTCGAGGTGCGGTACCAGGAGGGGCCGCCGGTGCTGGCCGTCGCGAGCCTGAGCGTTCCCGCCGCGGCCAGGGTGGCGCTCCTGGGCGCCAACGGCTCGGGCAAGACGACCCTGCTGCGGTGCCTGTCCGGAGCGATCGTTCCCGACGGCGGCCGGGTGGAGATCGACGACGTCGCGCTGCGCCACACCCGGTCGGGTCTGCGGGCGCATCGCCAGGAAGTGCAACTGGTGCTGCAGGATCCGGACGATCAGCTGTTCTCGGTCGACGTGTACAGAGACGTCGCCTACGGTCCGGTCAACCTCGGCCTGGGGCCCGACGAGGTGCGCGAGCGCACGGAGGCGGCGCTCGAGGTGATGGGCATCGATCATCTGCGCTCCCGGCCGACGCACCAGCTGTCCTACGGTGAGCGCAAGCGTGTCGCGACGGCCGGCGCCGTGGCCATGCGGCCGTGCATCCTGCTGCTCGACGAACCGACGGCCGGGCTCGATCCGCAGGGCGTCGACGAGATGTTCGCCGCGCTGCACCGCCTGGAGAATCACCACACCACGGTGGTGCTGTCGACGCACGACGTGGCCCTGGCACTGGAGTGGTCGCACTCGGTGGCCGTGGTCGTGGACGGCGCTGTGGTGCAGGGGGATCCGGTGACGTTGCTGTCGGACACCGACCTGCTCGGACGGGCCAGGTTGCGGACACCGTGGCCGTTGGCGCTCGCGGCGGACCTCGTCCGGGACGGCATGCTCGAACCGGGATCGAGGCCACGGGACGCCGAAGAACTACGAAAGATGCTGAGCAGCAGTATCAGTAGGCGCTAACGTACGAGCAACCACTGCTTGTCGTGGCGGTAGATGGTGGACCTGGTGGTCTCGCGGGGGATGTCGATGCCGTCCTTCGTCAGACGCGCCGCCGTGGCGCCGAGCTGCATCGCCCGGCCGGTGATCCAGCGTCGGCGGAACAGTCCGCGCTTGCCCTGCACCCGAGCGCGGAGTCCCGGCATCTCGAGCGTCGGGGTGACCTCGATGCCCGGCACCTCACCGGAGAAGAGCTTGGTGTCGTCGACGTAGGCCTCGCCGACGAGGTGTCCCGACGGCCCCGAGACGGTGGCGAGCCCGACGACGGCCGATCCGGCGTCGTCACGGATGAGAGGAGTGGGCGAGGCGGTGCCGGACAGCGCGACCTTGGCGGCACGCGATCCGGTGCCGACGCGGAAGAGGTGGCTGGCCTCGCTGGCGGTCTCGGCGACGTAGGCGAGCTCGATGTCGAGACGGTCGCGTCGCATCAACCGGGTGAGGACGGCGGCGAGTGAGGCATCGGTTCCGAGCACGATCAGCCTGGGGTCGTGCACCGCATCCAACTCCGCCAGCAGGGCATCGCACTCCTCCTTCGACGGCACCTCGGGCACCGCGGTGAGCGGTAGCGAGGACAGCGCGATGGGCAGCAAGGGCCTGCCGCACTGCAAGACGAACGGAGTCACGCGAATTCCTTCTCAGCCGGATGGGGTCTGCCCCACCCTAATCAGCACACGGTCGTCGTGGACCGCGGGAAGGCGCTTGCCCGGTCTCGATTACGCGTCGCTTTGACCGTGCCGCCGCGACAGAAGACCAGGCAGTACGGTCGGCGGTCGGCTGTGAGCGGCACGTGTCGCCTCGGGCGGTACACTGTGTCACCGGTCATGGTCGGTGCGCGTTCCGCACGTCACGAAGTGCGTCCCGACACGTGCCACAGCCCGGGATGGTCCGGCTGTCCACCCGAGTGATGGAGCAACACATGCCGGCAATCGTCCTCATCGGCGCCCAGTGGGGCGACGAGGGCAAGGGCAAGGCCACCGATCTGTTCGGCGAGCGACTGCAGTGGGTGGTGCGCTACCAGGGTGGCAACAACGCCGGCCACACCGTGGTGCTGCCGAACGGCGACAAGTTCGCGCTCCACCTCATCCCGTCGGGCATTCTCTCGCCCGGTGTGAACAACGTGATCGGCAACGGCGTCGTCGTGGATCCGGGTGTGCTGCTCACCGAACTCGACGGCCTCGAGAAGCGGGACGTGGACACGTCGAAACTGCTGCTCAGCGCCGATGCGCACCTGATCATGCCGTACCACGTGGCCATCGACAAGGTCACCGAACGCTTCCTCGGTGCCCGCAAGATCGGCACCACCGGACGCGGCATCGGCCCGTGCTACCAGGACAAGATCGCCCGCGTCGGGGTGCGCGCGGCGGATGTCCTCGACGAGAAGATCCTGACCCAGAAGGTCGAGGCCGCACTGGAATTCAAGAACCAGGTGCTCGCCAAGATCTACAACCGACGCGCTCTCGAGTCCGAGAAGGTGGTGGAGGAGGTGCTCGGCCAGGCCGAGGGCTTCAAGCACCGCATCGCCGACACCCGGCTCGCGTTGAACCAGGCGCTCGAGCGCGGCGAGACGGTGCTGCTCGAGGGCTCGCAGGGCACGCTCCTCGACGTCGATCACGGCACCTATCCGTTCGTCACGTCGTCCAACCCGACGGCGGGCGGCGCGGCCGTGGGTTCCGGCGTCGGCCCGGGGCGGATCACCACGGTCCTCGGCATCCTGAAGGCGTACACCACGCGTGTCGGCTCGGGCCCGTTCCCGACGGAGCTGTTCGACGAGTCGGGGGAGTACCTGGCAAAGCAGGGCGGGGAGGTGGGTGTCACCACCGGCCGCGCCCGGCGCACCGGCTGGTTCGATGCCGTCATCGCGCGGTACGCCACGCGCGTCAACGGCATCACCGACTACTTCCTCACCAAGCTCGACGTACTGTCCTCGCTCGACACCATCCCGATCTGCGTCGCGTACGACGTGGACGGCGTGCGTCACGACGACATGCCGATGACGCAGACCGGATTCCACCACGCGAAGCCGATCTACGAGGAGATGCCCGGGTGGTGGGAGGACATCTCGGGGGCGCGGACCTTCGAGGAGTTGCCCGTCAACGCCCAGAGGTACGTGCTGCGTCTCGAGGAGCTCTCGGGGTCGTACATGTCGTACATCGGCGTCGGTCCGGGCCGTGACCAGACCATCGTGCGGCGCGACATCCTGTCCTGACACGGTCGAGATATCACAAATGGCGTGACGATAACGCCAGGATGGCTCATACTGTGGCTCAGGTTCGCTATGAGGTGGAACAAAACGGATCCCCCTCTCGGCGAGAGCAGGTCAGTGGAGGACCGCTATGGACAGCACCTACGTCGGGCTCGAGGTCTTCCAGTGCCAGTTCGAGCGTTTCAGCTTCGAGCACTCGTGGATCGGTGACCGCGTCGGCGAGCTCATGCTCGGCCCGCGCGGCGGCGGCATGCTCGAGTTCCAGCACGCCACGGTCTTCGCGCTCCCCGAGGGCGGCGCACACGAGGTGCACGGCGACATCCTCGCCTGGTACCTCGCGCACGGCGGCCCGAGTGGTTCGCTCGGCTACCCCCTCACCGACGAGAAGCGCACTCCGACGGGCCACGGCCGCTACAACGTGTTCGAGAACGGCACCGTCGGCTGGCTCCCGGGCACGGGGGCCTTCTTGATGGGGTCCGTCCGCACCGCCTGAACTGGACTGCGGGCCGGTATCCACCGAGGTGGATACTGGACGTCATGGTGACTCGCGTGATCGGTGCGTCGACTCTCTCCCGCGACCTCGGGCACTGGCGGCCGTCTGGACGGCACCGGCCGGTCTACCGGGCTCTCGCCGACGGGATCCGGCTCCTGGTGCACGACGGTCGCATCCCCTTGGGCGTCGCCCTGCCCAGTGAGCGCGATCTGGCGGGAGCCCTGTCGCTGTCCCGCACCACCGTCACCAACACGTATGCGGCACTGCGTGACGAGGGGTACCTGCTGAGCAGGCAGGGTTCCCGCAGCACGGTCGCACTGCCGCGGACCACCCTGGCGGGGCGGCCGGCCCGCGCGGCCGCGTCGGTGATCGATCTGACCCATGCTGCCGTCACCGCCCCGTCCGACGAGGTGACACAGGCGTACGCCGCTGCGCTGGAGGCACTTCCGGCCTACTACACGGGTCACGGTATCGAGCCGGTCGGTCTGGCGACACTGCGGCAGGCCCTGGCTCGCCGGTACGACGAGCGGGGGCTCCCAACCTCGCCGGACCAGATCATGGTGACGTCCGGCGCGCAGCAGGCCTGGCGCCTGCTGCTCGAGGTGCTGGTGTCGCCCGGTGACCGGGTGGTGGTCGATCACCCGACGTATCCCAATGCGCTGGAGGCGATTCGACGAACTGCGGCGCGCGCGGTGCCCGTTCCATTGAGGCCGCGGGAGTACTCGCCCCCTGGATCGGCGGATTCGCCACGGCGATGGGACCTCGACGCGATCCGTGACGCGACGGTCCAGACGGGGGCGCGGATGGCGTACGTGCTGCCCGACTTCCACAATCCGACTGGTGCTCTGCTCGATGTCGCCGGCCGCGCGGAACTGGCGTCGAACGCCCGCCGGACCGGAACCACACTGGTGGTGGACGAGTCGATGGCCGACCTGTGGCTGGACGAGGCGCCGCCCGCTCCGGTCGCGTCGGTGGGGCATCCCGGGACCGTCGTCACCGTGGGGTCCGCGTCGAAGGCGTACTGGGGTGGCCTGCGGGTCGGCTGGATCAGGGCGTCGCCTGCGCTGATCTCCCGACTGGCGACGTCGAGGGCCGCCGTCGACATCGGCACACCGATCATGGATCAGCTGGCGTGCGCCGCGCTGATCGAGCGGCACGAGGAGATCCTGGTTCCCCGCCGCGCGGAACTGCGTCGCAACCGGGACGCGCTGACGGCGGCCCTGGCGCGCCACCTGCCGGACTGGTCGTACGACCCGGCGCCGGGCGGCCTGTCGCTGTGGGTTCAGATGCCCGCAGCGGCCTCCACGGCTCTCGCCGCGATCGCGCCGGCGCACGGGGTGGCGCTGGCGGCGGGGCCGCGGTTCGGAGTGGAGGGAGCGTTCGAGCGCCACGTGCGCCTGCCGTACACGGAGAATGGTGACCGGCTGGAGGCTGCGATCGACCGAATCGCGTTCGCGTACCAATCCCTCAAACCGACCGACGGGGATTTTTCAGCCGTGGTCCTGTGAATTCGCGGGATCGACGGAGAATGGTCGGTTGTCAGCGCGAGCCGAAGACCTCGTGATCGAGTTCCGCCATGTCCCAGTGGAACTCGGAGCCGAGTTCCTCGTGGTCGGCGCGCGACGCGGCGCGCCCCAGGAGCACTGCGGCACCCGCGGCGATCAGCATCCACACCACTCCGACGACCACGACTGCTATCACGATTCCGTTTCTAGCACCTCGAACTGAAAACATTCTGTGAAACGCGAGACTCGGATCGGTTTCTCACCGAAGTGACTCTCTGTCGACGCGCCCGGTTACTGTCCGGTCGCGGAGTCGCGGCGGTTTGCGCGACGGAGCGCGTGGGTACAGTCGAACGTATGAGCGATGCGAATGACACCACCAAGACAGGCAATGCGGACGTCGACCAGAGCGCGGAGAAGGATCCGTCCGACTGGGTCACCGGCGACGAGCCGCCCACCGGCCCCCAGCTGAGCTACCTCGAGACGTTGGCCCGCGAGGCCGGCGACGAGGTGCCCTCGGACCTGACCAAGGCGCAGGCGTCCGAGATGATCGACAAGCTGCAGTCCGAGACGGGCCGCGGAACCAGCTAGATCCCGTCCGTGCCGCGCGCGTCGTACTCGGCGCGCGCGGCCGTGACGGTGGGTGAACTCGACTCGACGAGTTCGATGAGGTCGACCAGTCGGGTCGCCATGACTCGTCCGAGGTCTGTCAGGGCGTACTCCACCTTCGGGGGAACGTGTTCGAGGACGGTACGGGTGATCAACCCGTCACGTTCCAGGCGTTGCAGAGTCTGGGACAGCATTCTCTCGCTGACCCCGTCCACGCGCCGCCGAAGCGCTCCGAAGCGGTACGGCCCCTCGTGCAGTGCGGCGAGCGCCAGCACGCCCCAGCGGCTGGTGATGTCCTGCATCGTGTCGCGAGACGTGCAGTGACGAGAGAACACGTCGGCTTCGAGTGTCGGGTCGGCGTCGGGCACGGGTGTCATCCTACCAGCCGGTCCGTAAGTGGTTACCGAATAGATTGCACTGTACGAAAAGTAAGTGCATAGTGGGTGCCGGCGACCCGATCGGTCGCGGCGGTGCGCCCTCCGGGGTGTGTCGGACGACGCTCACTCTCCAGGGAGACATGCTCATGACCACGACAGCGGTGACCGGCGCGACCGGACAACTCGGCAACGCAGTGATTCGATCGCTCCTCGATCACGGAGTCGCCGCGGGCGACATCGTGGCCGTGGTGCGCGACGAGGCCAAGGCCGCCGACCTGGCGGCGCGCGGTGTCATCGTCCGCGTCGCCGACTACGCGGATCCCGCTGCGTTGCGCACCGCCTTCGTCGGTGTCGACAAGGTCCTCCTCGTGTCGAGTTCCGAGGTGGGACAACGAGTTCCGCAACACACCAACGTGATCGAGGCTGCGGAGGCCGCCGGTGTCTCGCTCATCGCGTACACCAGTGTGCTCAAAGCGGCGACGAGCGGCATCAGCCTCGCGCCCGAGCACGTCGCCACGGAGGAGCGCCTCGCGTCTTCCTCCGTGCCGTCCGTGCTGCTGCGCAACGGGTGGTACTGGGAGAACTACGCGGCCTTCGTCGATCAGGCCAGGCACACCGGTGCCATCGTCGGCAGCGGCGGTGCGGGCGTCGTCGCCGGAGCGTCCCGCACGGACTTCGCGGCGGCGGCCGCCGCGGTGCTGATCGCCGACGACCAGGCCGGTGCCGTGTACGAGTTGGGTGGCGAGCGGCTGACGTACGAGGGTGTGGCCGCTGCGATCGCCGAGATCGTCGGCTCGCGTGTGGAGTACCAGAATCTGACCACCGACGAGCACATCGGCGCGCTCGAGGGTGCGGGACTGCCCGCGCCCGTCGCGCAGATGCTGGCGAGCGCCGATGCGGGCATCGCCCGCGGCGACCTCGACACCGAGTCGGGCGACCTGGCTCGACTGCTCGGTCGTGAGCCGGGCTCCGCCGTCGACGCGCTGCGCGCCACGCTGAGCTGAGCCGACCGGTCAGGACCCCGGCGCCAGCTGCGCGAACCAGCGCAGCGCGTCGGGGTCGTCGACCGACTCCGGATCGGCCACGGTCGACGGGTCCGCACCCGACAGGATCTTCTTGACCGGGATCTCGAGCTTCTTGCCGGTCCGCGTGTGCGGCACGGCGCGGACTTCGATGATGTCGTCCGGGACGTGACGCGGCGAGGCCTCCCTCCGCAGCGCCGCCGAGATGCGTTCGCGCAGATCGTCATCGAGCTCCATGTCGTCGGTCGTGACGACGAACAGCGGCATCCAGTAGCTGCCGTCCGGGCGTTCGAGACCCACGACGAGACTCTCTGCGACGCCGGGTAGACGCTCGACCACGCCGTAGATGTCGGCGCTGCCCATGCGCACACCGTTGCGGTTGAGCGTGGCGTCCGATCGTCCGTGGATCACCACGCTGCCCCTGCTGGTCACGGTGATCGAGTCGCCGTGCCGCCAGACGCCGGGGAACGTGGAGAAGTACGCGTCGGCGTAGCGGTCACCGCTCGGGTCCTTCCAGAACCCAACGGGCATGGACGGCATCGGCGCGACGATGACCATCTCACCCGGTTCGTCCACGAGCGGGGTCCCGTCGTCGCTCCACGCCTCCAGAGCGACACCGAGATTCACGGCAGGAATCTCGCCGGGGACCACGGGCACCCCGGTGGGCGCTCCCACGAATCCGCTGACGACGTCCGTGCCGCCCGACACCGGCGCGAGGTGCACCGATCGCCCCACGTGCTCCGCCACCCAGCCGTGCGCCGCGGCGGGGAGGACCGACCCGGTGACCCCGAGAATGCGCAGTGCCGAGAGGTCGTGTGCCCGAGCCGGTTCGACCCCGACACTCTCGCAGTGCAGGAGGTACCCGGGGCTCGTCCCGAGCACGGTCACGCGGTGCCGCGCCGCGAGCTCCCACAGTGCGCCGGCGTCCGGATGGCCGGGGCTGCCGTCGTAGCAGACGACGGTCGAGCCCACGAGCAGCCCGGCCAGCAGGTAGTTCCACATCATCCAGCTGGGTGAGGTGTACCAGAGGAACACGTCGTCCTCGGTCATGTCCGACTGCAGCGCAGCAGATTTGAGGTGCTCGAGCAGCACACCGCCGTGTCCGTGAACGATGCCCTTGGGGCGCCCGGTGGTGCCGGAGGAGAACAGCACCCACAGCGGATGGTCGAACGGCACCGGCTCGGGTGTCACCCTCGGACCACCGCGCCCCTCGTCGAGCAGATCGGCCCATCGGACGGCTCCGGGTACGTCGGTGCCGAGCCGGGAGAAGGCGATCACCGTGCGCAGGGAGGGAATCGAGGCCTGCAGAACTGACACCTCGTCCCGGCGGTCGCGGTCGACGCCGGCGAAGCGGTAGCCGTCGGCGGTCACCAGCACCGTCGGATCGAGCTGTCCGAGCCGGTCCACCGCGGCGGCCGCGGACTAGTCCTGCCCGCACGAGGTCCAGACGGCGCCGAGCGCGGCGGTGGCGAGGAACGCGACGGCGGCCTCGGCCGTGTTGGGGACGTAGCCGGCCACCCGATCGCCGCTCCGCACGCCGAGGCGGTGCAGCGCGGCGGCGATCGAGGAGATCTGCTCGGCCAGGTCCGCGTACGACCACGTGCGGGTGCCGAGCCCGCCCGGTTCGGTGTCGTCGATGATCGCCACGGACTCGGGTGACCGGTCGCACCACGCCAGGACCCGATCCACGTAGTTCACGCGGGCACCCCGGAACCACTGCCGCCCGCTGAACACGCGGGGGTCCTCAGAGGGGGTCAGGACGGCCTCGTGACCGGTCAGTGGTACGTCGAAGAAGGCGCGAACACCCTCCCAGAACTGTTCCGGCTCGGCCACCGACCAGCGATGCAGCCCGCCGTAGTCGGGAAAGGAGTGCCCCGTGGTGGCGGCGATCGAGTCGGAGAACCGGGAGAGGGGACTGGGGCTCATGAGGACATTCTGATGAGCGCGGTTCGTCTGCCGGGCGCCGTGATCGATCCGTTATCCGCCGTGACCTGATCGTGATGTTCCGGTTCGCCGAACCGCGATGTCGGTCGATCAGAGTTGTCCCCAAGGTGGTCCAGACCAGGGCCCTTCGCTACATCCTCGGTACCGGTGCGAGTCATCGCGTCCGAGCAGCGCCGCAGAAGGAACATGATGATCACGGTTGCTCCTTCCCACGATTTCTCCTCCGTCCCGTTCGAGGTAGTCGTCCATGCAGGTCACGACGGTCGACGCGTCGTCGCCGTACGCGGCGACGTCGACCTCGTCACCGCTCGCGACCTGACCAGGTGTCTTCGCGCTGCCGTCACCGAAGGTCCGGTCACCGTCGATCTCACCGGTGTCGAGTTCTTCAGTTCGGCCGGCGTGACCGCGATCGAGGACGTCGTGTCGGACGCCCCGACCGCGATCGACGTCGTGATCTCCCCGTCACCTCGGGTGCGGCGCACTCTCGGTGTCCTCGGACTCACCCGTCTCGTGACGGTCGTGGCCTCGGTGGAGCCGGAACCGCTCGCGAGCTGACGTTCGGTCAGGGACGCAGGATGATCTTCACGGCTCCGTCCTGCTTCTTCTGGAAGATCTCGTACGCGTGTGGAGCCTGCGTCAGCGGCAGGGTGTGGGTCGCGAAGTCGTCCACACCCAGCGGGTCGTCGTCCGTCAGCAACGGCATGATGTCGTCGACCCACTTCTTGACGTTGGCCTGACCCATACGCAGCTGGATCTGCTTGTCGAACATCGTCAACATCGGCATCGGATCCGCCGCCCCGCCGTACACACCCGACAGGGAGATCGTGCCGCCCCGGCGGACGATGTCTACCGCCGAGTACACGGCGTCCAGTCGATCCACCCCGGCCTTCTCCATGAACGGCTTCGCGAGGGCGTCCGGGAGCAGCCCCGCCACGTGCTGCGCGGCCTTGGCCACCGGCGAGCCGTGGGCCTCCATGCCGACCGCGTCGACCACGGAGTCGGTTCCCCGGCCGTCGGTCAGCTCGCGGATCACGTCCCCGACCTGACCGCCGTGGGCACGAAGATCCACGGTCTCGATGCCGCGGGCGCGAGCGCGCTCGAGACGTTCGGGCACCCGGTCCACGCCGATGACGCGGTAGCCGAGGTGGGTGCCGATGCGCGCCGCCATGTCGCCGATCGGACCGAGTCCGAGCACGGTCAGCGAGCCGCCCTCGGGCACCCCTGCGTACTGCACGGCCTGCCACGCGGTGGGCAGGACATCGGAGAGGTAGACGAACCGCTCGTCGCTCGGGCCCTCCGGAACCTTGATGTGGGTGAAGTCGGCGTGCGGCACCCTCAGGTACTGCGCCTGTCCACCGGGAACCGATCCGTAGAGCTCGGAGTAGCCGAACAGTGCTGCGCCCATGCCGGTCTCGCGTACCTGGGTCGTCTCGCACTGGGTGTACAGCGACTGGTCGCACATGAAGCACGAGCCGCACGAGATCTGGAACGGGACGACGATGCGGTCGCCCACCGCCAGCGTCGACACGGCGCTGCCGACCTCGCGCACGATGCCCATGGGTTCGTGGCCGAGGATGTCACCGACGTTCATGAACGGCCCGAGCACCTCGTAGAGGTGCAGATCGGAGCCGCAGATGTTGGTGGACGTCACCTCGATGATGGCGTCCGTCGGATCCTGGATCGTCGGATCCGGGACGTTGTCGACGCGGACGTCGCGCTTGCCGTGCCAGGTCACTGCTCTCATGATGTGCCTCTCGTGTCGTGCGGATGCGGGAATGCTCAGGTGATCGGCGAGCCGCCGGTCACGCCGATGACCTGTCCGGTGATGTAGCTGGACTCGCCCGAGGCGAGGAACACGTACGCGGGTGCGAGCTCCGCGGGCTGTCCCGGACGTCCGAGCGGCACCTGGTCGCCGAAACCGTCGACACTGTCCGACGGCATCGTGGCCGGGATCAGCGGTGTCCAGATGGGTCCGGGTGCCACGACATTCACGCGGATGCCCTGCTGGGCGACGTCGCTCGCGAGCCCCTTGGAGAAGTTGACGATGCCGGCCTTGGTGGTGGCGTAGTCGAGCAGTTCGGGTGAGGCGTTCACGCCCTGGACGGAGGAGGTGTTGACGATGGTGGAGCCCGGATCCATGACGGCCACAGCCTTCTTGGACAACCAGAACAGCGCGTACAGATTGGTCTTCAGTACACGGTCGAACTGCTCCGTGGTGATGTCGGCGATACCGCCGCTCTGCGCCATCTGGAACGCCGCGTTGTTCACGAGGATGTCCAGACCGCCCAGCTCACGCACCGCGGTGTCGATGAGGGTGCCGCAATGCTCCTCGTCGCGGATGTCACCGGGGGCGGTGACGGCGCGGCGGCCGGCCTCCTCGACGAGGCGCACAGTCTCACGCGCGTCGGACTCCTCGGACGCGAGGTAGGACAGTACGACGTCGGCACCCTCTCGGGCGAACGCCAGGGCGACGGCGCGGCCGATGCCGCTGTCCGCCCCGGTGATCAGTGCCTTCCGGCCGGTGAGGCGCCCCGACCCGCGGTAGGTGTCTTCCCCGTGGTCGGGGACGGTACGCATGTCCTCGGTGAGACCGGGATGCGAGATCGGCTGCTGCCCTTCGCGATCCGGTATCGAGTACGCGGTGCGCGGGTCCCTCTTGGTGTACTGGTCGATCGAGTTCGTCGAGGAGGTCATGTCGGCCGGGTACCCGCGTACCCGGCCGGGAATCCTGGTCCGGGCTCAGGAACGCGGGTGCAACAGGGCTCGCGAGAATCGTCCGGCCGTCTCGTGACGTACCCGTCCGTCTCGGTCGATCGACACGACGCCGCCCGCCCACGAGGGGTCGGTGTCCGCCGCGGACTGCGGGTCGGTGGTGCCCTCGGCGTCGGTGCCGTCGTGCGAGCTGACCGTCAGCGACCGACGTATCGACTCGTCGATGCCCACGAGAGTGTCGACGGCGTGCGCGAATGTGTCGGTGGCGGCGTTGCCGCGACGGACGATCATGTCGTGATGCAGGCTGTCCACCAGCGAGATCACGGTGCCGGGCGGCATCTGCGTGATGGCGGCGACGGCCCGCCCCACGATCGGCGTCGGAACCAACGGCACCCGGAACTGCGGCCGCGACAGTTCGGCGATCGTCGCGTAGCGGGTCAACAGCTCGGGATAGGTGAGCACCTCGGTTCCGCCGATGTCGTACGACCCCGGAATCGGCTCGTCACCGAACGCGGCGGCGATGATGTGGAGCACGTCCGTCGTCGCGATCGGCTGCACCTTCTTCACCATCCAGCTCGGCACCGGGGTGACCGGGAGCCGTTCGACCATCCGCCGTACGAGTTCGAACGAGGTGGATCCTGACCCGAGAATGATGGCCGCCCGGAACACCGTCGCCGGAACGGAGGAGTTGAGGAACACCTCCTCGACCTGCAGACGGGACTTGATGTGATCGGAGAGGTCCTCGTCGTCGTCGGGCACGTGACCGGACAGGTAGACGATGCGGCCGACACCGTGCTTCTCCGCGGCACGCGCGACAGCCTGTGCCGCCTCGCGGTCCTTGGTCACGAAGTCACCGTCGTCCATCGAGTGCACGAGGTAGACGACGGCGTCGGCGCCCTCGAGCGCGGCGTCGATGGACTTCTCGTCGGTGATGTCGAAATGGACCGGCGTCACGTCGTCCTCCCAGCTGAAGGAGGACGCCTTGCTGTCGTCGCGCATGGCGGCGAGCACGTCGTGACCGTCGCCCAGCAGGATGGGAACGAGACGAGAGCCGATGTAGCCGGTGGACCCGGTGACCAGGATGCGCAAGACATGCCTTTCGAGTGAGTACCTCTGGTTTACCCGTCCCCGGTCGCGGTCAATCTGTGCCGAGTGTCATGCCCGCTGCTGCTCGAGGAGGTCGGATGAATGCGTCCCGAGAACCGCAGCCGTCGGACATCGCGTCGGCTCTCGCCGCGTTCGCCCGGGACCTGACGAGCCACGCGGACCTCGACGACACGTTGCGTCGGGTCACCGAGGCGGCCCTCGACCTGGTTCCCGGAACGGATGCCGCCGATGTGGTGGCCATCTCGGGCAGGTCGTTCACCTCGCACGGTCCGACGTCGTCCCTGCCGCCGCGGCTCGACGCCGTGCAGATCGAGTACGGGGAGGGCCCGTGCCTGGACGCCGCGACGACCACCGCGGTGGTGCGCGCCGATGATCTGACCACCGAGACCCGGTGGCCGACCTACTCGCCCATCGCGGTGGCGGAGGGCGTGCGGAGTTCGCTCTCGTTCCAGCTCTTCACCCACCGCGACACCTTCGGAGCGCTGAACCTCTTCGCGTTCGAGCCACATGCCTTCACCGACGACGCGATCATGGTGGGGGAGGCGCTCGCCACCCACGCCGCGATCGCCCTGACAGCGGGTCGCGTGGAGGATCAACTCCATTCCGCTCTGGCGTCCCGCGACGTCATCGGGCAGGCCAAGGGCATGATCATGGAGCGGTTCGGCGTCGACGCCCAGCAGGCCTTCACTCTGCTGACCCGGTTGTCCCAGGACTCGAACACCCCGATCAGTCGGTTGTCGGTCCAGCTGGTAGGAAAGGGGTCCGAGTCGGCTCCCTGACGTGCGGCGTCAGGAGAACTCGGCATGCAGTTCCGGAAGGAATGCCGCGAGGTGGTTCATCTCCTGGCCGCAGTGCAGCAGCAGGTCGCGACCGAGTTCGAGGCTGAGCTGTAGATCTGTCGGGTCGACCGATGCTCCGCGGGCCACCGCACACGCCGCCTGTGTCACGTTCGGTACGTGCAGGCCGCGAAGGTTGAGATGGAACCGGCTGCGCATCTCGGCGCCGCCCTCGATCGGCCGGACCTGGTGTGCGAGCCAGCCGAGGTCCACGGGGGCGATGCTGCTCCCGACCCGGCCGAAGACGATGGTCTGATCCGACGGCACGCTGAATCCGTGCACCACTGGATCGCGGAAGTTGATGCCGAGCTGCTGCAGCTTCGGCCCCACGTACTCGTCGACGTAGGTGGTGTTGCCGATGTACTTCTGCCTGTCCGTGAGGTCGGCGGTGGTGAGATCGGTGTCCAGAGCGGCGAACCGGTGGGCGTCGGGATGCCACAACTTGTAGCGCGCGGCCTCGCTGGAGTGCCACCCGAACCACCAGTCCCACATGGCCGCAGTGACTCTCGGCATGACGGTGCGCACCGCCACGAACACCACCCCGTCCGCGCCCTGGCCGTACCCGGTCTCCACCGCGGACGTCCCGGCCGGGCCGAGATCCCGGGTGATGTCCTCGAAACGCGGAACCGCACCGGGCGGTAACGGCGGTCCGGCGAAGGCATCGGCCACGACCTGCGGCGCGGGAGCTGTCCGGACCTGCATGTAGTGGGCGTACGGGAGTGCGGAGTCGGCGCCGCGGTACCCGGGGTAGCGCACGGCGCAGGCGGGTGAGGGGAGTGTCGGCGCTGCCCGGACGCGCGGGGCGATTCCCACCGTGACCGCTCCTGCGGCGACGACGGCCGCTCCCAGCATCCCGCGACGACTCAGGGCCAGATTCCTCAACATCTGTACAGAAAAGACGCACTCGACGACGGTGTCAAGCGCGAGCGGACGCGCCGATCCCCGTGTAACCTCAACACCTGTCATGATCGTGACGCGACAGTCGGGGGGCGGTGGAACGGGCTCGATCAGTCCGTTCCGCCGGCGCGCTCATCGTGAGCCGACCGTGACCGGTGATGGTGGTATCGGCACGTCAGAGCCGTAACATCTCACTGATGAGCGATGGTGAGACGGTGGAGAAGCCTAGAAGTCGGCGCTCCCTCATCGCCGTCGCGGCAGTGCAGGTGCTCGCCGAACGAGGCCCCCGCGGGTTCACGCACCGTGCGGTCGATCAGGCCACCGGTCTCGGGGCCGGCGCCGTCAACTATCACGCGCCCGATCGAGCCACCCTGCTCGCACTGGCACTCGACGAGGTGTTCCGACGCGACCTCGAGGTCGCCGGTCGACACTTCGCCCTCGAGACCTGGCACCACGATGCTGTCGTCGACGCCGTCGTCGGCTTCGTCCGCGACATGTGCAGCGACGAGCATCGTGGCCGGGTCATCGCACGGCACCACCTTCTCGGTGAGGGACTGGTGCGACCCGAACTGAAGGCGGCGTTCGACGCCCAGTTGGCCGCGTTCGTGGGCCTCGTGTCGTCGAAGATGAGCGAGGCCGGCTACCCCGCGACAGTGGCGTCGGCGGAGCTGTTCGCCATGTCCGTGGACGGCCTGCTCACCCGCCAGGTGGTCATCGGGGTCGAACCGCTTGCCGACGAGGAGATTCCGCGCATCGTCTCCATCATCGCCCGAAGGTGGTGACGCACCGACCCCGCGTTTGGATCACGCTCCACAGGGAATGCCATTCCTGAGAAAGGCGGCAGATGCTGCCATCGCGCATCTGCGCCGACGGAAGGTTCTCGTGTGACGACGATTCATCGCGACACGATCAGCATGGTGCGTGCACACCCCGGTGTGTACGCACCCCAGGACGATTCGAGACTGCTCTGCGAGGTCATGCC
The DNA here is from genome assembly GCF_019835845.1 of Rhodococcus sp. BP-349. Taxonomy (NCBI): domain Bacteria; kingdom Bacillati; phylum Actinomycetota; class Actinomycetes; order Mycobacteriales; family Nocardiaceae; genus Rhodococcus; species Rhodococcus sp. BP-349. The sequence continues at coordinate 431,166 of NZ_JABUDR010000001.1, forward strand.
GGTGGCAGCCTCGCCACTGGGTGCTCGCGCCCTCGATCTCTGCACGGGCACCGGAGTGCTCGCGCTGCAGGCTGCCTGTCTCGGTGCGCGTGAGGTGCTCGCCTACGACCTGGACGCCCGCGCTGTGGCGTGCGCTCTGGACAACGCCGAACGCATCGGTGTCGAGGTCGACGCGCGACAGGGCACGCTCACCGACGCCCTCGCCGAGGCGCCGTTCGACCTCGTGGTCTCCAACCCGCCGTACGTACCGTCGCCGACCGCCCCGGTGGGGCGCGGTGTACACCGCGCCTGGGATGCCGGCGCCGACGGACGGATCGTCCTGGACCCATTGTGCGACAATGCCTTCGATCTCCTCACTCCGGGCGGCACGATGCTGATCGTGCAGTCCGAGTTCGCCGGTGTGGACCGGACGGTCGAGCGCCTGATGCGGTCCGGCACCACGGTCGACGTGGTGGCTCGCCGCCGCATCGCGTTCGGTCCCGTCATGCATGCTCGCGCCGAGTGGCTCGAGGCCACGGGCGCGCTGCAGCCGGGTCGGCGCTCCGAGGAACTGGTGGTCGTCCGTGCCCGACGCGCCTGACGGTGCTCCTGCACGGCTCGTCCGTGTGGTGCCGGGCGGGCCCGTGATGGTGGAGGGTCCCGTCGACGTGGAGATGGAGGACGGTACCCGCGTGCGGTCCGATCGCTTCATGGTCGCGCTGTGCGCGTGCAGGCGCAGTAAGAACTATCCCTTCTGCGACACCAGCCACCGCCGCAAGATCCGCGCGTCCGCCGCCGAGAATCGAGACGACGACGACTGACACGCGTCGGACGTTTCACGGCGCCCTGCGGGGGCACTCCGGCGTCGTGGACACCAAGGAACCGCCGACGATCGTCTCGTCGGAAGAGCAGTGGCGTCGGGTACTGCGGGAGCGCGGGCTGCGGGTGACCCGCCCGCGCCTTCGGGTGCTGAACGTCGTGGCTCGGCACCCTCACGTCGACGCCGGCTTCGTCGCTCGGACGCTGAAGAGTCAGGGGATGTCGCGGCAGACGGTGTACGGGAACCTCGACGCCCTCGTGTCGGTCGACCTTCTGCGCCGCATCGAGCCGGCCAACTCGCCTGCGCTGTACGAACTTCGAGTCGACGGCGATGATCACCACCACCTGATGTGTCGACGATGTCGTCGAGTGTTCGACACAGCACTCACCTCGGACGTGCGTCGGCGTGCCCCGGATCAGGAGGACGACGACTTCGACGTCGACGGTGTCGACGTCTTCTTCTGGGGTGTGTGCCGCGACTGTCGGACGGGTAACCAGCACGTATGAGCGACGATCGCGAGAAGATGCTGACGGACCACCGCCGTCCGGACGGGTCCGACGATGCCACGGTGTCCGCCGTCGGTTCCGTCTCGGAAGCCCTCGAGTGGGTGGAACGCGCTCGCGGCCACCTGTACACGTTCCACCAGCTGATGGGCCACGCCGATCTCCAATTCGGGTCCGCCGCGGACGAGCTCCGCGACGCCGGGCACGGTCGTGCGGCGGACGCACTGGAGCGAGAGGTGATCGGCCGCAACGTCATCGAGGGTCGGTGGACGTTCCAGATGGTCGAGGACTTCGATGACGGGTACTGGACGACCGCGCGCGAACACGAGCGCCGCATCCGCGACGACCTGATGGACGGGCGCCGTCACGTCTTCGAGGCGGAGATGAAGGAGGACCGTCGCACGCACGGTAAGCGCGGTCACGAGGCAACACCCTGACAGGAGGATCGACACGATGACGGTATCCGGTGACACGGTGCGCGGCGTACTCGACGCACCCGACGGAACGCTGCTGGTGATGAGGGACGGCGAACTGACGATGACCGACGACGATTCCGGTGCCGTTCTGGTGACCACCAAGGCGGCACTCGTCGAGCAACTGGGTGACGACAGGTCACCCGAGCGACTCGAGACGGCAGCAGCCGCGCTCGACGACATGGTCGACAAACTCGGCGCGTGACGATGTCGACCCGTGACGAGAAGCAATCGGAACCGTCCGGTGTCGCCGAGGCGTCGGGCCCACCCGACTTCGGAATCGAGCCGACGCGCCGCGACTCCGGCGACGACCGGCTAGCGGACCCGGCCGAGCAGGGCCCTACCGGTCGACGCGGTGAGCCCGAGCAGACCTCGGACACCTGACACCGACAGCGCCGACGACCACACGGTCTCGGTGGTGTTCGGGGGCACCGGCCGGCCGGCGAAGCGGTCTGCCAGCCAGTTCAGCGTCGCGGGGGCGGCGATGGGGTGCAGGGACAGGTGCTCACTCAGTCGATCGCGCACGTAGGTCACGTGAGCCCCGGCGGCGCGGTACCTCTCCACCTGTCCGTCCACGTCGTCGACGGCGATGATCGGATCGTGCACCGCCTGCATGATGAGGAGCGGGAAGCTCGGTGCGGACTTGCCCGGCTGGATGTCCTGGAAGATCTGCACCAGCTCGGGTGTCGCCATGACGTCGGCGAGGGGAATGTCGGTGTAGCGCTCGAGGTCGTGCATCAGCAGCGTCAGGACGGCGTGCACCGTGGTCTTGCGCTCGAGCGAGGACAGGATGCTCATGCCGGGCTGCGCGACGTAATCGCGGATCGTCCGGTCCAGATCGGGGTACGTGCGGCGCAATCCCTCGACCACCATGGTGGGTAACGCGGCGAAGATCGTGCCGTTCAGGCGGGAGAACGCCGATGCCGGGTCGCCGACGGGCGAGCCCAACGCGGCACCGACGACGTCGATCTCCGGTGCGTACTCGTCCGCGGCCTCGGCGGCCCACGACGTGGCCAGGCCACCGCCCGAATATCCCCACAGCGCAACGGGCGCCGAGTCGTCGAGCTCGAGGGGGGCGAAGGACAGGGCGGCGCGGATGCCGTCGAGGGTGCAGTAACCGGGTTCGATCGGCGCGCCCCAGCGGCCGTCCATGCCCTCGTGATCCGGCAGCGACAGTGCCCACCCGCGGCGCAGCGCGTACAGGATGATGAGCAGCTCGAACTGGGGCACGGCGCCGTGGGCGTGTGCGCCGTCCCGCAGCGCGTACGACGGGAAACAGCGATGCGAGACGGCGTCGATGGCGCACTGGTAGGAGAGCAGCGGCCTGCTCGGACCCGGAACCGCGCCGGCCGGCAGCAGGACCGTGGTGACGCCCGTGCGGGGCTCGTCGTGCATGCCGGACGTCCGGTAGAGCAGCTGCCATGCCGACACGCGCTGTCGGATGGTGCCGAACAGGGCGATCTCGACGCGGCGCGACCGCAGCACGGCGCCCAGCTCGGCCTTCTCGAACCCGGCGGGGGAGCGGTAGAACGGGTCCTTGTTCGGCGTCGTCGTCAGTCGCTCGACGCCGTCGTCGGAGTCACTGCTCCGGTCCGCGGCCGTCCCTCGCCCACCCGGGAACGCTGCATCTCGCTCGATGCTCATGTGCGTCTCGCTTCCTGATTCGTCGAGTCACAGTAACCCGGCGACGCAGGATGCGACCGACGCATGCGCCGGATCAGGTGAGGGAGACCAACTCGTGGATGTCGTCCTTGGGCAGGCCGTCGGTCGCCACGGCCGTGACCGTGGAGCTGTTCAGCGTGATCGAACCCTTGTGGTTGTCGAGGAAGGCGGTGTCGGCCGCATCGCGTCCGGTCGCGATCCTGACCAGCGTCGACCGGGGTGCGAGGCACGTTGCATCGACGACGTGCCAGGTGTCGTTCACCAGGGCCTCCGCGACGGCGTGGAAGTCCATCGGGTCGCACCCGGGTGCGTACACGGCGACGAGACGAGCCGGAACGTTCAGCGCGCGCAGCATCGCGACGACGAGGTGCGCGTAGTCGCGGCACACGCCGGCGCCGGCGAGCAGCGTGTCCGCCGCGCCGTCGATGGGATCGCTGCTGCCCGGTACGTAGTGCAGGCGCCGACCGACCCAGTCGGAGACCTCGGAGAGCAGCACCGCGTCGTCCGACTCGCTGCCGAACTCGGTGGCGGCGAAGCCGAAGAACTTGTCGGCCTCCGCGTACCGGCTCGGGCGAAGGTAGACGGAGCGATCGAGATCCGTGACGGGGGACGGTTCCGCGTTCCCGGTGACGGTCGCGTCGTAGTAGACCTGCAGGTTGCCCACCGGCGCATCGAGAACGTGGATCCGGTTGCCGTGGGCTCCGCTGACCTCGCGGGCTTCGACCGTCTTCCCGTCCAGAACGAACGAGAGGGTCTCGGCGACCTGCGCGCCGGGGTGCGGCGCCACGGCGATCTGGAACTCCAGGGTGCTGGCGGCCGTGATGTCGACATCGAGGCGTGCGGAGACGACGCGTTCGGTCATGGAGGTGCTCGTTTCCGGGGGAGAAGGGGGTGTGCGCGGAGGTGTACCCAGCCTGGCCAGGACCGACCCGTGGCGCTGGACACAGTGCCGGCGTCTGGGGTCCCACCATCGACCCCCAGCGCGACTGTGGTCCGTCATGTCGAAAGGCGCCAGTATCTCGTGAGGGTATACAAAAAAATTGCAGTTGCATGATCGGCTGACCGCGGCTGTCGGGACACTCCCGGCGTCGGGGCCACGATCCCGGGGAGATTCGCGTGCGCAGAGCAGTCCTTCGTGCAGTGCTGGCTTCGGCCGCTGTCGTTCCGTCGACCCTCGCTGTGGCGGGGCCCGCGGTGGCCGCGGATGTGGTGACATCGATAGGTGACAGCGCCGGAACCCTGATTGTCGGCGAGTCGTCGATCACTGTCGACGTACCCTCGGGCCCTGATGCGGAGTCCTGCAAGTCGTCTGTTCGAGGCGTCTCGACCCTGTACGGCGCAGGGGACACCAGTTACCGGGAAACGCCGTACGGGGCGTCGTACACCGGATTGGTCTCCGGCATCTATCACGTGATCGTGTACTGCTACAACGACTCCACCGCCGGTGACGTCGACTTCGCCGGTCCGGTCGTGGTCGGGAACTTCGGTGCACCGGGCGTGCCCGGACCCGCAGCGCCGTCGAGTGGCGGATTCTTCGGCAGCTGACCCGGTCATCGGTCTCGCAGTCGCGGCTCGCACACGTGGCTCGCAGTCCATGGGTGCGGGCCCCGAACCTTCGTCATCCGTGAATGGACTCGAATGCCCTGTCGCCCATCGCCGGTCATTCGATCGAATGATTGTTTGTTTTGACCCTGAATCACCAAAGCTGTTGTTGTACAATCAATTTGCGCCGTTCGCGAAGACCGGCATGCGGGGGTGCAGTCGGGTACGACCACGCGGCGCGCGACGGAAGGCCATCGATGACCTCTCGAACATTCACCAAGCCCGCTTTCTATGCTGCGTCCATTCCGCTCGCTCTCGGCGCGGCGCTCTTCGGCGCATCGACTGCATCGGCAGCAGTGACGACAACCAGTTTCGACCTCGATGCAGCGGTGGAGGGTTACCAGGATTCCGGCGTGGTCGCCACCGCGACGGGAACCGCCACCGTCACCGCGACAGGAACTGCGATGTTCGCTGTCACCGAGGGTGCCGTGACCTACCCGAACGGCAACTACGGACTCTGCGGCGCCGAATGCCCGATACCGAACGCAGAGATCGGCACCCTCGTGGTCAAGGTGGGCGACGGGGCCCCCACTGTCGCGGGCGCCGGTCCGACGGTCGTGACCGGGACGGGTCCTGTCCGGTTCGCGTACAACGACGCAGCGGGTGCCGAGAGCTTCGCGGACAACTCCGGCGGCTACACCGTCACCATCACCTACGACGACGGCATCACTCCTCAGCCCGAGCCCGAGCAGCCGAACTGTCTCGACCTCGGCTTCACGTGCATCCCGCTCTCCGCTTTCGGGTCCTGACTCCGGTCGGGTCTCGATGATCCGAAGCCCCTTCGCCCGCCCGGCGAGGGGGCTTCGGCCGTCGTGCAGTCGTGCAGTCAAGGGTGTGGGTGTGGGTGAGAGGCGGCCTGCACCGACGACGAACGCCCGGTCCATGCTGCGTCGACCAGGGCGTTCGGTGGAGCCGATGACGGGAATCGAACCCGCGTATTCAGCTTGGGAAGCTGATGTTCTGCCATTGAACTACATCGGCCTGTGGTGCTGCCCATGAAGATTAGCAGGGCGCCCGGGTGGTCTCGGCGCGCTCGGTCGATAGTCTCTGTGCGTGCTGCTCTCCGATCGCGACATCAAGGCCGAGGTGGATGCCGGAACGCTCGGCATCGAACCGTTCGACGAGGCGATGGTGCAGCCGTCGAGTGTGGACGTGCGCCTGGACGGGTTGTTCCGGGTGTTCGACAACTCGCGCTACACCCACATCGACCCGAAGCTGCAGCAGGACGAGCTGACCACGTTGGTGGAGCCCGCCGAGGGTGAGCCGTTCGTTCTGCATCCGGGCGAGTTCGTTCTCGGGTCGACGCTCGAATTGACGACGTTGCCGAACGATCTCGCAGGGCGCTTGGAGGGCAAGTCGAGCCTGGGCCGGCTGGGACTTCTCACACACTCGACGGCGGGATTCATCGATCCAGGCTTCAGTGGACACATCACGCTGGAGCTGTCGAATGTCGCCAATCTTCCCATCACGTTGTGGCCGGGCATGAAGATCGGGCAGCTCTGCTTGTTCCGTCTCTCCAGTCCCGCGATCAATCCTTATGGCAGCTCAGCGCTGGGATCCAAGTATCAGGGACAACGTGGCCCGACCCCGTCCAAGGCTTATTTGAACTTTCTCCAGTAGACCTGCGGTCGGTTTTCGGCCTCGTATACGTTGCTATGCCCGGTTTGACGCTCTACTATCGGTCTGTCTGATACTCCGACAGTCGATGGTGGTGATCCATGATGCGAACCGAGACGGAAACGTTCGGTGTCTCCATGAGCACCGGCTGCGTGCGCGGAGTCGTGATGGACCCGGAGGGCCGGGTCGTCGAGGTACGCTCGCTCGCCACCGGATCCGACCGCCCCCTGTTCGCTGCCGCCGCGGCAGCGATCGAGATGGCCGCCGATCTGTGTGCGGGTCCGGAGGCGCCGGTGATCGCCGTGGGGGGAGACCCCGAGAACACCTACGGTCCCGGTGGCGTCCGACTGGTCGCGGAGTGCGACGCGCTTCTGGCCGCTGCGCGGATGGAGGGCTGCGTCGACGATGCCCGCACCCTCGCGATCGTCGATCTCGGCCGCGTCGGCACGCGTGTGCACGTTCTCGACACGCAGACGGGTGACCTGTTCTCGAGCGTCGGGATCTCGGAGTTGTCCGGTGACGCGATCGACGCCGCGGTCGCAGACCACCTGTCCACCACCTTCGGGGCCGCGGAGAAGATGAGTCCCGCCGCCGTGCGCACCCTGGCGCGAGACAGTCTCGCGGCCAAGGAGATGCTGTCCGACGAGCGTGCCGTCGATCTGTCGGGGCCGTTCGTCACCGACTCGGTCCGCCTGCGTCGCACCGATGTCGAACTTCTCATCGCCGATTCCACCGCGACGCTCGTCGACCTCGTGGACGACGCCGTGGCCCGCGGAGCCGATGCCGTGCTCCTGGTCGGCGGCGGCGCGCACATCCCGTCGGTGCGGCGCGACATCGCGGCCCGCGTCGCGGTCCCCGTCATCACACCTCGCTGGCCGCAGTTCTTCGCGGCAATGGGTGCCGCGCATCTGTCCACCGTCGTGCCTGCCTCCGTGGGCGCCGCGCCGCTGCCCGTCGTCGTCGCACCTCCGGCCGACGACGAGGTCACGGCCGCCTTCACCACGGTGGCGGAGCCGGCTCACACCCCAGCGGCGGAGCCGGCTCATACTCCGGATCCCGAGGTGGCGCCGGAACCGGGGACTGCTCGGCCGCCGCTTCGCACTCCGCGCACCGCCACCGGTGCGCCTCGACGTGCCCGCTCCACACGGCGACGTCGGTCCCGTGCCGGTGTCGTCGTCGGAACGACGGCCCTGGTCGCCGCAGTCACGCTCGGTGCCGCCGCCGGAGCGTCGGGCAGGTCGGAGATCGAGAACGTGCAGGCGACGGATCGCGTCGTCGTCACGTCGTCGGTCGACGCCACTCCCACCGCGACCACGGTGCCCGCTGCGGCACCTTCCGTCGACGCAGCGCCGTCCTCCGCCTCGGAGTCGTCGTCGACTGTCACGCCCGGGCCGTCCACGACCACGACCACGGGCACCACCGTCGTGTCGCCGTCGACAGTCACCCCGTCGACCTCGATCTCCCCACGCCCGACGCTCGTCCCCGCACCCTCCACCGCGGCGCAGGACGAGCCGAAGGAGACGCAGGTGCCCTCCACGACGCGGCGGCCGAACCCGAACGACGACGCGACGACGACGCGTCCGGCTCCGGCTCCGTCGCCGGCTCCGTCGACGTCAGCGGTACCCACCACGACGGTTCCTGCGACCACCACGGCCGGCTCGACCTCGCGCACCACGACGTCCTAGCGAGCCGACCCTGCCGGACCGAGCAGAATTACGACCATCGAGAACGATTGGCGGACGACGACACATGCACATCGTGCTGGGAATCTCGGCGACGAGTGACGAGGTGACGGCGGTCCTCGTCGACATCGAACTGCCTCGCCTCGGACCTGTCGACGAGCGCACCACGCCGATGCACACAGGGTCACCCGCCGAGGTGGCGGAGGCGGTCGTGACCGCGATCGGCGTCATGAGACTCCGAGCCTCGCGCGCAGACCTGCTCGTCACCGACGCTGCCGTCGTCCTCGACTCACCCGCGTTGCGCGAGCCCGTCGAGTCCGCGCTGGCCGACGGTCACGTGCGGGACGTGGTCATCGTCGATGCGGTCGACATCGATCCGAGCCTGGAACCGGCCGTCGCCGTCGCGCTGTGGGCCGATCTCGACGCCGGTGACGCGACCACCGGTCCGATTCCGGTGGTGCTACCCGAGCCGGTCGACACGTCGACACGCGAGAGGCGCCGGGGATTCGCGGTGGTGGGCGCGGGAGTGGCGGCTGTGGTTCTGGCAGCATCGTTCGCGGTGTGGGCAGCGACGGGATCGCGGGTGCCCGAGCCCGCCGGCGTTGCTGAACCACTGTCCACGTCGGCCGCAGAGTCGGGCGACGGCATCGCACCCAATCCGGCGGCGCCCGCGGGATCGAGTTCCACGGCTGTCCCGGCACCCGTGAGCGGCGACACCCCGGCCGCGGACGCCCTCACCGGTGTCCGACCCGGGGTCACTCGGCAGAACGGCGCCGTGTCGGTGCCCGACGCCGCGACCCCCCTACCGGGAACGTCGTCCTCCGCGCCGACTGTCGGCAGGTCGACGAGCGGCGGTGCCACTCGTGCCGGCTCGACGGGTTCGGGTTCGGGTTCGGCGGGTTCGGGTTCGACGAGCGGTGGGGCCGCGGGCGGGGGTTCGACAGGGGGTGGGTCCACGAGCGGTGGTGTCACCGCCGGTGGGTCCGGGGGCGGCGACTCCGCCGGTGGTGCAGCCGGCTCGGGGGGCTCGAACTCGGGCTCCGAGGAGCCACCCGAGCCGACAGGTGGTACGTCGACGGGTGAGCAGCCCGCGGGCCAGGACACGCCGACCGACTCGCCCGGCTCCGACTCTGCCCCGTCGGGCGAGTCCGGAACCGCGTCCGACGAGTGACGCCTCGACTCCTAGTGAAACCAACCAAACTTTACCAATAGCCACCGAGAACCGACCTTTTCCCTGTTCGAGCGCCTAGGCTTCGGCACGGAACACCAGGAACGGGGCGGGTATGCGAGCAGTGGTAGGAATCTCACTCGGGGCGTCGGCGATACGAGCCGCGGTGATGGATCCCATGGGTCGTGCGCTCCTCGGAACCGAGACCGTCGCTGTGGTGCGAGGGAGTGATCGACTCGAAGCTGCTGTGGACGTGGTCGATTCGGTCTGCGCGCGCCACGGCGCGGATCGCGACGCCGCCGTGCTCGTCGTGCCGGACGAGCCACGGTCACGTGTGGGAACCATTTCCCTGTCGGTCCACACCGGCGGATGTGTCCGCCTCGCTTCGGAACTCGGCGCTCAGCTGATGTATCTCAGGATGCGCGGCCTTGTCGAGTCCGGTTCGACGATCGCCGTCGTCGACATGGGGAAGACCGGTACGTCGGTGTCCGTGGTCGACGTGGCCACGGGCTTCGTCAAGGACGCGACCTGGACCGATCGTTACCGGGGCAGCGCCTTCGCCGACAGCGTGCGCGAGCATCTCCTGGCCGCGTACGGTACCGCGGAACCACTCTCTCCCCACGATTCTCAGCTGTTGACCGAGGGTGTTGAATGGGCGATGGAGATGATCGCCCTGCACCGTGTCGTGCGGGTCGGCGGCCCGTTCGTCGGTGGCACCGTCAACGTCTGGCGGACGACGGTGGACCGGCTGATGCTGGACTACGTCACCGAGGCGGCCGAGTGGGTCAGTGATGTGGTGCGCAGGGGTGCGCACCGGGTCGATGCCGTGGTGCTGGCCGGGGGGCCGGCGAATCTTCCGCTGCTGCGCGGTGTGTTCGCCCGCGAGTGGGGCTCTGCCCTGGTGATGCCCCAGGATCCGCAATCGATCGCCGCGACGGGTGCCGCACTTCTCGCTGCGCGGCGGTCCGAGTCGCCCTTCAGTGCGCCGTTGCCGCTCGTGCCGACGCAATCGGTGCCGTCGCCAGTGCTGTCGACGCGATCCAGGCACGCACTGGTCTGACCGTCAGGCCGCGTCCCACCGCATCCGGACGATCGTGCCGTCGGCGGACGAGTCCACCGACGCCTCGTGCGCGAGTGCGTGAATGAGGGGAAGGCCCCTGCCGCGGCGCGGGTCGTTGCCGTTGTCCACCCAGGATCCCCGGTCGGTCACGTCGATGATCACCTCGCCGGCGCGCGGAGTGCGCGCTTCGAGGCCGACCGTACGGACGACGGTGTCTGCGGAGCGTTCGTAGGCGTGCTCCACGCTGTTGGCCAACGCCTCGTACGTGGCCAGTGTGATGTCCTGGCACAAGTCCTCGTCGAGGCCGCACCGGCGGAGCCACGCCAGCACGGCCGTGCGTACTCCGGTCAGCGCCCGCGGTTCCGCAGGGATGTCGTGCATCACCAGGTCGCCGGTCACGTCGGCACGGTCGGTGACCGGGTGGTCGTCGGCGACGTCGGTGATCATGGAAGCTCTGTACCCACTGCGCGGACATTCTGCACATCCATGGTCGAGATCACTCGCCCGAAACGGACCGATCGTCCACCGGACCGAGCCGGCGGCGCAGCGACACGGGAAGGACGAGGCAGACCGTGACGAACAGAGTCGCCGCCACCGCGCACGCGACGATGCCCGCGGTGGGCCCCACCACGAGGTCGAAGATGAGCAGCGGTACACCGGACATGGCGACGCCGAGCAGGACGAAGCCTGCGAGAGCGAATCGGTTGGCGTGATCGACGAGCTGTCGTAGCGCCCGCCGACGGAACAGGATCCTGTGCAGCGCCACCGGTGCGACCAGCAGGATGGTGGCGGTGACCGACGCTCCGAGAGTCACGAGGTAGACGGCCTGCTCGTAGGTCTGCAGTTCGGGGAACCGAGCCTGGAACGGGAGGGTCAGGAGGAAGCCGGTGAGAAGCTGGATACCCGTCTGCACCACGCGCAGCTCCTGCAGCAGGTTCGACCAGTTGCGATCGAGTCGTTCCGTCTCTGTCTCGTGCCGCTCGCGCGCGTTCCAGTCCGACCCCGTCAGGGGCCTCTCCGCTGTCATTCGGTGATACTACGGCTGCACCTCCGTACCCGGCGTCGTGCCTGTTTGACGGCTTGTACGATGACTCGACAGAGGATTGGGTGAAACCTTTTCCGGCCCGCGACCGATACGGGCCTCGGACAGGTACGAATCACTGAAGATCCGGGGGGTCACGGTGTCGGGACACGCCACGCTGGAACCATTCAGAGGTGGCCTCAACGAACGGACACGTCATGCAGAGGAGCGCACTCCGGCGCCAGAGTGAGTCGGCTCGGCACTATGTCGACTTCTCGGCCACGGACTCCACGCTGCAGACTCTCGCGACGCTCGCGGCCACCACCCTGGGATTCTCCGGCGCTCAGCTCAACATCCTCGACGAGGACGTCCAGTACACCCGAGCTCAGCACGGAGGCCCCTTCCCACACACGTTGCCGCGCTCCGACACCGCCTGTCAGCACGTGGTCACGTCGGCGGAACCTGTCGCGGTCTCGGACTCCCGACTCGACCGGTTCTCGAACGAGCCGGTGCTCGCCGCCACCGCTCGAGCCCTCCACGCTCTGTCTCTCGGGTCCTACGTCGGAGTACCGCTCCGCGGACGCGAGGGCCTGATCATCGGCACTCTCTGCGTGCTGGACACCGAGCCGCATCCTGCGAACGAGTACACGGTCAGCACCCTCACCGAGTTCGGCCGAGTGGTCGAGACCCATCTCGAGGCGTTGCGTGGTCACGGTCGCACGAAGAGTCCCGGGTGCATCCGCGCCGTCGCGGCGGCGATCGATCGAGGTGAGATCACGCCGTTCTACCAGCCGATAGTGGACGTGGCATCGGGTGCTGTCACCGCGGTGGAGGCTCTTGCCCGGTGGACGCGTCCGGGCGACGGCGTGACGCCGCCGTCGATGGTAGGTCCGGCCGACTTCCTGCCCACCATCGAGGGCAGCGACCTCGAGATCGACGTGGACCATGCGGTTCTCGTCGGCGCGCTGGTCGACTTCGAACGATGGATGTCCGTGTCTCCCGAGCTGGACCTCCACGTCAACCTGTCCGCACGGCACCTCGCGGCACCCGACGCTGTACACCATCTGATCGACATCGTCGCCGCGTCCGCGGTACCGGCGACGCGGGTGGTCTTCGAACTGACCGAGACGGTGTCGCACGCCCGTCCGGCGCGAGCCCACGACTTCGTCAGCGCCCTGCAGGCCGCCGGATTCAGGGTGCTGCTCGACGACATCGGCATCGGCTTCTCGTCGCTCGAGCGCCTCGTCGACTTCCCGGTCGACGGTTTCAAGATCGACGCGGGAATCGCCCGTACGTTGGGTACGGCTGCCGGCGACTCGTTGATCCGCGCACTGGCCGGATTCGCTGCCGACACGGGACGCGCCCTGGTGGTCGAGGGAATCGAAAGTGACCGCCAGGTCATGTCCGCCCGTCATACTGGGTGCACTCGCGTTCAAGGATTTCTCTACTCTCGTGCGGTACCCGCGCGCGACGTTCGCTCTCTTCTCGGTTAGAGCGCGAACTCGTGGGTACTCCCCACAGTCGCGTCCTTCGGGACGCTGCGACGGGACGGCCAGAATCGGGGACACCATGCGCAACGCGTACACAGCTCAGCTCGAGGGATTGAACGACGACCTGTGCGCCCTCGCACAGGCCGCGGAGACCGCCATGCGGGACGCCAGCAGGGCTCTGCTCGACGGCGACCTCCTGGCCGCGGAGTCCGTCATCGCTCGCGGCGAGGCGCTCGGTGAACTCGGAGCTCGGTGCGAGGATCAGGCCGTCACCGTGCTGGCGTTGCAGGCTCCCGTCGCGGCGGATCTTCGGCGGGTCTTCTCCGCGGTTCGCATCAGCAGTGACCTCTCACGAATGGTCGGACTTGCCGTCCATATTGCCGAAGCGGCGCGCCGCCGTTTCCCCGAACCTATTGTTCCCGATCATCTCCTCTCGCATTTCCGAGAGATGAGCGAATTGTGTCTCGACATGTCCGGTCGAATTGTCGACGCCTTGCGCACGAGTGACCTCGGGCGTATCGATCGTCTCAGTTCGCAGAACGACCGGGTCGATAACTTGAAGACGACGGTCGTCGACTCGGTCTCCCGTGACGACGAGGCGCAGGACGTGATGAATGCCGTGGACATCGCGCTGCTGGGCCGTTATTTCGAGCGCTACGCAGATCAAACGATCGACGTCGCGTCGCGGATCGTGTTCTTCGTCAGTGGGCGCAAGCAATTGACGTGATGCAACGTCGTCATTCGTTCGACTACATTTCGTGTGAACTCACGGTGTGATTCACGGCACTGTGTTCACCTGAGCGGGCATTGCCGCAAAGCAATATGCTTTTGCCTGCCGCCTCGACTTCGGGCGAACAGTTCAGCTCGAACGGAACGAGGTTCACGTGTCTGCTCCCAGCCCGGCGGAGAGCGAGTCGGCCGAGCGCGGCGACGTCGCACCTCTGCGGGCGCGACGGCTGCGTCGGGCGACCTCGCGGCGTGACTGGGAGCGGGCGTACATGGACCGGCTCCGGGTGACCGACGTCCTCGTCGTCGTCGCCGCAGTCGCCTGCGCACAGGTGGTGCGTTTCGGTCGGCCGGACCTCGAGGCGCCCCGTGCGGCGTTCGACTACACAGTGGTCTCGGTCGCCCTGGCCCTGACCTGGATCACGTTCCTCGCGATCTTCCGCACGCGGTCGCCGCGCGTGCTCGGCGGAGGAGCCGAGGAGTACCGGCGCCTGCTGTCCGCCACCTTCCGACTCTTCGGGCTCGTCGCCATCATCTCGTTGCTCTTCCGCTTCGAACTGGCGCGCGGCTACCTGGCCATCGCGCTGCCGGTCGGGCTCCTCGGTCTCCTCTTCACGCGGTGGCTGTTCCGCAGGCACGTCGCTCGTGGACGTCGCCGCGGCGACTATCAGACCTCGGTCATCATCGTGGGCAGTCACAGCTCGGCCCTCTCCATGGCACGGTCGTTCAATCGTGACGGGAGTGCCGGCTACGCCGTGGTCGGCGTGTGCCTGCCGCGTACCCAGTCGGTCACCGAGGATCAGCTGTCCGTCGACGGTCTCGAGATCCCCGTCCTCGGCAACGAGAACGACGTCCTCGACGCCATCGAGAACACGGGCGCGGACACCGTCGCCGTCACTGCGACGGACCACATCGGTCACGAGGGCATCCGCCGCATGGTGTGGGACCTCGAGAAGAAGAACGTGGATCTGGTCGTGGCGCCGGGTGTCGTCGACGTCGCCGGCCCGCGCCTGCACATGCGACCGGTCGCCGGCCTGCCTCTCATCCACGTCGAGAAACCGCAGTACAACGGCGCGAGCCGCTTCGGTAAGACGGCCTTCGACATGGTGTTCGCCGTGCTGGCCCTCGTCGCCGTGGCCCCGCTGTTCCTCGTCGCCGCGGTTCTGGTCAAGACCACCAGCAAGGGGTCGGTCTTCTACCGGTCCGAGCGCATGGGCCTCGACGGCACTCCGTTCCAGATGATCAAGTTCCGCTCGATGGTGCAGGACGCGGACGCACGGGTGTCGGAGCTGTTGGCCCGCAACGACAGCGAGGGCGGTGTGCTGTTCAAGATGCGCGAGGACCCGCGTGTCACCGCGGTCGGCCGTGTGATGAGGCGGCTGAGCATCGACGAGCTCCCGCAGTTCTTCAACGTGCTGCGCCGGGAGATGTCGATCGTGGGCCCACGGCCGCCGCTGCGCCGCGAGGTGGAGACCTACGACGGTGACGTGCGCCGCCGGCTGTTGGTCAAGCCCGGCCTCACCGGGCTCTGGCAGGTGAGTGGTCGTTCCGACCTGTCCTGGGAGGAATCGGTGCGACTCGACCTGAGCTACGTCGAGAACTGGTCCATGACGGGTGATCTGCTGATCGTGCTGAAGACTCTCAAGGCCGTCGTCGGTAGCGACGGCGCGTACTGAGTCGACCTATCACCGGATGGCCGCGAGCACCTCGGCAGCGATCTCGGGCATCGTGACGGATCGCGACGACGCCGTCGATGCCAGTCTCGCGATCGCGACGGGTGCCTCGCATCCGTGTCTTACCATGAGTGCCCCGACGGCGAGATCGATCGCGGCACGGGCGTCGAGGGACGACCGGATGCGCTCGGTGACCACGGCCCCCAGGCGTTCGAGCAGGACGAGCTCGTCCCCGGCCGCACGAATGCGTTCGTGCAACGGCGGCTCTCGATCGCTCGTCATGGTCTCCGTGTTTCTCGGTCGATCGTCCGTTCGCCTGTTGGCTCGTTCACGAGTGCAACGGTGCGGGAAAACTCTACGCCGGTCGCCCGCGGAGTCCAGACTTGTCGCTACGGTTGACTCGCGGCACACGGGGCATTCTCCGCGTCGCCGGACAACGGTGTGGACGTCGATCGACGAGGAGTGAGTGCAGGTCATGACGACGCGATCGGGTGGTGACGACGACGCGCACGGACCGTTGTCCATCACCGACATCGCCGATCTGTGCCGCAGTGTCGTGCAGTTGGTCGAGGTGGACGGCGCCGCCATCACCGTCATGAGCGGCACCACGCGCGAGCTGGTCTACGCCACCGACGCGGTGTCGCAATACCTCGACGAGCTCCAGTTCACCACCGGTCAGGGACCCTGCGTCGATGCCTTTCACCGCGGCCGCACGGTGTTCGTCACCGATCTCGACAACGAGGCCGAGGAGCACTGGCCCGGGTTCGCCGCCGACGCGTCGGACGGGGGCGCGGCAGCGCTGTTCGCATTCCCGCTGCGCGGTGGCGCCACCGTGTTCGGCGTGCTCGAGCTGTACCGAGCGACCGTTGGTCCACTGAGTGACGAGTACGCGGCGGTGGCTCAACTCACGGCGGATGCTGCGGCGGTCAGCCTGCTGGAAGCCTTCGCACCGGGGTTCGGCTCGGGGCAGTCGATCGTCGACATGTCCGAGGACTCGGTGCTCGACGATCACCGCACCCGGCCGTACGTCAACCTCGCCGTCGGCATGATCACGGTGCAGATGCGCGTCTCCCCGACCGAGGCGCTCGCCCGGTTGCGGGCCGCCGCGTACTCGGCTCGACGCCCCGTCGACGACATCGCCCGTGACGTGGTCGAGCGCAGAGTGCGCTTCTCCACCGACGACACCGCGTCGGACTCGACGACGAAAGGACAGCCGTCGTGACTTTCCCGCCCACTTTCGATCCGCCCGGCACCGGCCCCGTCGGGGACACCGACGTTCCGTCCCCGGTCGTCGTCCTCGCGGAGCTGACGGGCCATCTGGCCGCCGGGGTCGATGCCCCCTACCTTCTCCACCTCCTCGCCACCCGTACTCGCGAGGCTCTGCGGGCCGCCGCGGTGTCGGTGGTCTTCGACGGGTCCGGGTCGACGGACCTCGACCTGGTGGCGGCGGCGTCGACGGGGATGCTCGATCGGTCACTGTCGGTGGGCGGTCCGGTGGCGATGTGCATGCGCACCGGAGCGGCTGTCCTCCTCGACGATCTCGAGAATGCCTCGGGACGCTGGCAGGACTACGCCCGCAGTGCTCGGGCGGTCGGCATCGGCGGCATGCGCGCCTACCCGGCTCGGATCGCGAATCGGGTCATCGGCGCCGTCGTGGTCCACACGTCGAGCCCGTGGCGGGCGCCGGGTCACGCCGCGGCATTCGTGCAGGCCGTCGCGGATCTGGCGGCACTCGCCGTCAGTGTCGACACCGAGGGCGACGTGCGCCTGTCGGTCGAGGCGACGCGGCGACAGCAGGTCCTCGAGGACGCCGCCGTGATCGATCAGGCCATCGGCGTGCTCGCCGAGACCCACGGCCTCGGGATCGGCCCCGCGACAGATCTGCTCGTCACCGACGCCCGCCGCTCACGCGCCTCACTCGCGGATCGGGCACGTGCGGTGATCGATGCCCTGAGCTGACCGGTCCGTTTCACGGCCCCCTGCCGGGGTACCGCACGTCCATGAGCGACACCTCGACCGACGACCGCCCCGCCGTCGCGCCGGCCGTCACCGGCCCACGGGCTCTCGCCTACGCGGCGCGGCTGATGGGACCCTCGATCACCTCGGGGGTGATCCTTCGTCGTCCGGCGGCCATGGCGTTGGCCGAGAAGGTCGACGCCGATGCGGCCACGCTGGCCGCGATGCGGGAGCTGCGACTCCGGTACGGCTCCGCGCCCGTGCACTTGGCTCTGCCCGGTCGCACCATCGCCGTCGTGCTCGACCCTGCCGATGTCCGGCGCATCCTCGTCGACTCCCCGGAGGACTTCACGGCGGCGAACCGGGAGAAGATCGGCGCGCTGGGACCGTTCCAGCCGCACGGTGTGCTCATCTCCCGTGGCCGGGTGCGCGACGAGCGACGTGCGTTCAACGAGCAGGTCCTGGACACCCCTCAGCCGCTGCACCATCTCGCGTCGGCGTTCGTGGCCGTGGTGGACGAGGAGGTCGACACTCTGCTGTCCGGTCCCCGTGCGGGAGCGCTGTCCGGTCCCGGTGCGGGAGCGCTGTCCGGTCCCGGTGCGGGAGCGCCGCGCTCGGTGTCGGCGGACGAGTTCCTGCAGCTGTGGTGGCGGGTGGTGCGCCGGGTGGTGCTGGGTGCGTCCGCGCGCGACGACGAGACGGTGACCGACCGTCTGCGCTCCCTGCGCAGGAACGGCAACTGGTCGTACTTCATACCGCCGCGACGACGTGCGCGGGATCGCTTCATCGAGGACCTGTACTCGTACGTCGATGCGGCGGAGCCGAACTCGCTCGCCGCCGTCGTCGCGCACAGTCGGGTGGGCGGTGCGGTGGACCCGGTGGGTCAGATGCCGCAGTGGCTCTTCGCGTTCGACGCGGCCGGTATGGCGACGCTGCGGGCGCTCGCGCTGCTGGCATCGCACCCCGACCTCGAGCGACGTGCCGTCGAGGAGGCGAGCGCGGGTGACGTCGGCCGTCCGCAGGCACTGCCGTTCCTGCGGGCGTGCATTCTCGAGTCGCTTCGGCTGTGGCCGACGACGCCGGCGATCCTGCGGGACTCGACCGTCGACACGGAGTGGGAAAGTTCTTCGAGCACCCGAGTGGTCCGTGCAGGTACGGCGTTCGCAATTCTGGCCTCCGGGTTCCACCGGGACGCGGACGCGCTGCCCTTCGCCGATCGGTTCTCGCCCGACATCTGGCTCGACGGCACAGCGGAGCAGTACCCGCAGCTGGTGCCGTTCAGTGCCGGGCCGGTGGTGTGCCCCGGTCAGAATCTCGTGTTGTTCACCGCGTCGTCGATGCTGGCGTCGATTCTCGCTCGGTCCGGGGTCGCTCTCACGAACCCCGCGCTCGCACCGTCGCGACCACTTCCCCCGACTCTGAACACCTACGGAGTCGAGCTGTCTCTCGAGCCCCGAACCTGAGCCGACGACCTGAAGGATCAGCTGTGACAGATCAACTTCCGTCCATCGCCACGGCCTCCGTTGCCGAGCTCGGCGGCCGCACCAGCGTGTTGACCCGGCAACGCGACGACCACATCGAGCTCGACCAGTTGCTCCACGAGCTCGGCGAGACGCCGGCCGCAGATCGTGCCGACGTGCTGAACCGCATCTGTCGGCTCGTCTTCCCGCACGCGTTCGCCGAGGAGTCGGTGCTGTGGCCCGCCATCCGGAAGTGGGTGCCGGACGGCGAGTCGCTGACCCTCGAGATCGAGCGCGAGCATCAGGAGATCAACGAGCTGTTCTCCACGCTCGAGGAGCAGGGCCACGGCACCGACGAGGGCAGCGCGCTGCTCGATCGCATCGTCGTCCTGCTGCGTGAGGACGTGCGCGACGAGGAGGACCGGCTGTTCCCGATGCTGCGCCGCGCGATGGACGACGCGCAGCTCCGTCGGCTCGGCGTGGCCTGGATTGCGGTGCGGCGCACGGCCCCGACGAGGCCGCATCCGGTGGTGGCCCGCCGCCCACCGGGCAACGTCGTCGCCGCGCTGCCGCTCACGGTGCTGGACAGATCGCGGGACGCACTGGACGTGGTGTCGAGGCGGGTGACCACGCCGTCGACGGTGCAGTTGCTGCAGCGCACCAGCGGACTGCTCGCGACGGTGGCGGGCGCGGTGGAACACGTGCCGCCGCTGACCCGAGGCGAAGACCCGTCGACGCGGTCGGGGCGCACTACTCGGCCGGAGTGACCTGACCCGACGGCACGCGCGTGTGCGCTGTCATCAGCAGCTTGCCGAGTTCGGTGGACAGAGCGTCCGGTGCATCGCCGAGCGAGCCGATGTCGCGGACCAGTTGCTCGGCGAGAGTCCGTACCTTGATGTTGGTGGTCTGCGAGCGCCAGAGCAGCAGGTCGAAGGCTTTGTCGGCCGACACGTTGAGTCCCAGCATCAGGGCGCCCTTGGCCTGCTCGATCGCGGCGCGGGACTCCATCGCGGCGGCATAGGTCTCGACCTGCCTGGCGGCGTGCTCGGAGTTCTCCGCGCCGGTCAGGGCCGACTGGGCGGCCTGCACGAACACCCGCATCGCGGACTCGTCGACGGAATCGAACCGGTGGCCGGTGCGGCTGTAGAGATTGAGGGCGCCGATGTGGGCACCACCCGAGGTGACGGGCGCGGACAGGAAACTCGCGACGTCGAGGTGATCGATCGCCTTCGCGAACACGGGCCAGCGCTGGGACACGTCGTCGAGATCGGCACGCACCACCTCGTGGGTCAACGCCGACTCGATGCACGGTCCCTGCTCGCTGCGGTACTGGGCCTGGTCCACCTCGAGGACGAACGTCTCGGTGCTCGCGGCGGTCTGCGGCCTGCCGCGGCGGAACACCGTGACGCCCGCTGCGTCGGCGTCGGGAATCGCCGTCACGACGCGCGCGCAGATCGTGTCGAGCGCGCCGTCGGCCGTGTGGGAGACGGCGAGCGCACTGTCCAGATCTGTCAGGGCCTCCGCCAACAGGGCCAACGCTCGTCGTTCGTCAGTGGTGTCCGCGCTGTCGGTCATGCCCGCATCTCCCGCCTTCGTCGATTCATCACTCGACGACCCGTACGCGGAGTGCGAGACCACCGTACCGCCGTCGGGCTGTCCGGTTATAGTTGCGCGGAAGGCGATACCCCGCCCGGCGTCCAGCAGTAGGCGTCGGCACCGGTGGGTGTCGCCTTTTGTCGTCCGGTCTGCGACGACCGAGTGACGACGGATGATGAGAGAACCGAAGGGATCAGCACCACACATGAGCAACGACGGTCGGCCGCCGAGCTCCGAGCACCTCGATCTGGTGCGCACTCTGGCCGAGCTGGCGCGCGAATTCGCCGGGTCGCGCCAGGTCCGGACGATCGACGAGGTTCTCGATCACGTCCTCGCGGTGTCGGTCGATCTGATCGACGCCGCGGATCACGCGTCGGTGCGGCTCGCGGCCGAGGTGTCGGGGCCTGTGGAGCCCAGCCGCACGAGCAGCGACATCGCGGCCGCATTCGACCGGGTGCAGAGGCGACCGGGGGACGGACCGACCGTCGATCTCCTGCATCGGTCCTCCGAGGCGGACGTCGACCTCGCTGCCGTCGTCGCCGGTCCGGTGCATCGTTGGCCCGGTCTGGCGGAGGCGGCCGACGCCGTCGGTGTCCGTGCGCTGGCCGCCGTACCGCTGGCGATGCACGAGCGCACACTGGGAGTGCTCACGCTGTACTCGTCGTCGACCGCGGCGTTCGACGAGGACAGCCTGACCGTGGCGACGGCCATCGCGGCGCACGCGGCCATCGCCGTGCAGAGTCTGCAGAAGGAAGCGCAGTTCCGGTCCGGTCTCGCGTCCCGCGACATCATCGGTCAGGCCAAGGGCATGCTGATGGAGCGGTTCGAGGTGGATTCGGTCCAGGCGTTCGAGATGCTCTCGAAGCTGTCGCAGAACAACAACCGACCGCTGCACAAGCTTGCCGCGGACATCATCGAGGCGGGAGCCAAGCTGCGCTACCCGTCCACCTGAGGCAGGGTGGCGGCGAGTCGGTCGAGCAGAGCCTCGAGCGCTTTCTCGAACTCGGGCAGGCCGAGATCGCGCGCCAGCTCCGCCTTCATCCGCACCACGGTGGGGAACTCCGTCGGGTCGATGTCGTCTCCGGGCTGAGCGGTGGCGCGGGGATCGTCGGGATCGTTGGGGTCCGTCGGACCGATCGAGACTCCCTGCGCCGAGACCTCGAGCAACAGCTGTCCGAGCAGGAAACTCGTGTACGAGCGGTAGGCGGCAGCCGCGGCCGCGTCGTCGAATCCCCATTCCTTCAGGCTGGAGAGGAAGTTCTCGAGCCACCGCACGCTGCGGAGTGGGGGCCGCACCCACGGCGCGCTGTTCGGCCGGGTCGCGATGAGCGGGAACACCTCGGGGTGTTCGAGCGCCATCCGTCGCACGCCGTGCGCCAGCCGCTGTAGGTAGTCCTGCCAGCTCGAGGCGCCCTTCATCAGCACCTGCGGGTCGCTGCCCAGATCGTCGATGACCTGGTCGACGATGCCGTCGAGCAGTTCTTCCTTGCCACCGAAGTAGTGGTAGAGCGCCATCGCCTCGACGCCGAGAAGCGCGCCCAACCGGCGCATCGTCAGATCGCGAGCACCGTTGTCGTCGATGAAGGCGATACCCGCCCGCAGAATGACGGTGCGGGTGAGCTGGCCTCTACCCGTGGGTGTCGTGCCGGGTGTCGAACTCACGATGAATCGACCCCCCGGTTGTCTCGAGACTCGGACGCACCGAGTGATGTCGACACTAGGCGTGTTCTGGCACGGTCTCCACATGAGCACCGAGCACCTGTCCGTGTACGACGCCATCGCCGCACGTCGGGACGTCCGACGCGAATTCAGCGGTGAGGTGGTCGACGACGCCGTCCTCACCCGCATCCTCACCGCCGCCCATCGCGCACCCAGCGTCGGGAACACCCAGCCGTGGGACTTCGTGGTCGTCCGACACCCCGCGACGCTGGGACGTTTCGCCGCGCACGTGGCGCAGTGCCGCGCCGAGTTCGCGGCGTCGCTGCCCGCCGATCGCGCGGAGACCTTCGACCCGATCCGCATCGAGGGGATCGAGACCAGCGGCACCGGCGTCGTCGTGACCTACGACGACACGCGCGGCGGTGAGCACGTCCTGGGCCGGGCGACGGTGCGGGACACGGGCCTGCTCTCCGTGGCCCTCGCCATCGAGAACCTGTGGCTCGCAGCGGTGTCCGAGGGTGTCGGCGTCGGGTGGGTGTCGTTCTACGACGAGGCGGTGCTGCGGGACATCATCGGCCTGACCGGCGACGACGCCGTGCGTCCCGTCGCGTGGCTGTGCGTCGGTCCGGTGACGGAGTTCCAGGAGGTTCCGGACCTCGAGCGGTTCGGGTGGCGTCCGCGTCGGCCCCTGTCCGACGCCGTGCACCGGGAACAGTGGGGCCGTCGGGGTTAACGTGGCCGGGTGACCTCCTCGCGTCGGCGTTCCCCGGTGAGCGCGCTGACGCGTCGCGGTGTCCCGATCAGCCGAGCCGACACCACCATCGCCGAGGCCGCCGACGCGATGACCCGGGCTCGGTCGAGCACCCTCGTCGTGCAGTGCCCGGACTCCGTCTGGGGAGTGGTGACGGACGGCGATCTGCGTCGCCGCGTGGTCGCCGCTGGTCTGAGCACCGCGGCGCCGGTGTCGGCCGTCGCGTCCGTTCCGGCCGTCACTGTCGACGCCGAGGTGCCCGTCGCGGAGGCGGCGGCCGTCGCGCTCGCCGCGGGTGTCCGCCGGCTGGTGGTACTCGACGCGAGTGGGACTGTGCTCGGCATCGCTCATGAAGAGGACCTGCTCTCGCCGGCGCTGCGTGCGGGAACAGCGCTGCGCACCGCCGTGGAGCGCGCGGCGAGTGTCGACGACCTGGTCGAGGCGTGCGAGCGCCTTCCCTCGGTCACGTTGTCGCTGAACGATGCTCGCGTCCCGTCCTCCGACGTGACCGCGGTGCGATCGTCCGTGGTGACGGCCACCGTGCGCCGGGCCGCCGAACTGCTGGGCGACGACGCGTCCACCTGGCTCGTCTCCGGAAGTGTCGCTCGGCGCGAATCGGTCCCGTCGTCCGATGTCGAGACGGCGCGGGTGGGCGGCCCGTCCCCGACAGGGTCGGACGTGCACGCCGTACTCGAACGCTGCGGTCTCGCAGCCGATCCCCACCACGCGAGTGCCGCGTCGCCGCGCTTCGTGCGGACGGTCGACGAGTGGTCCGGTGCGGTGGCGGGCTGGGTGGCCGATCCGTACGGGGACACGGGTGTCGTGATGCTCTCGCTCACGCTCGATGCGCGTCCGGTGGTGCCGGGCGGATGGACACCGGCGGAGCCCGCGCGCGCCGCGCTGGCCGACGCCGCTCATTCGCGTCTGCTGATGTTGCGTGAGGCGACGACGATCAAGGCGCGGGTGACGCTGCGGGACAAGCTCTTCCGTCGTGCGGACACGATGGACGTGAAGGCTGGGATCCTGACTCCCATCGTGGACATCGCGCGCTGGGCCGGTGTCTCCGCCGGGCACGACGCCGTGGGCACGCCGGCGCGGCTCGAGCACGGTGCCCGGGCGCAGGTGCTGTCCGAGGACGACGCCGCGGTGCTCGCGGAATCGTTCGACGTCGTCCAGCGCATCCGGCTGCGCCACCAGTGCGAAGCGCTGCGCGACGGCCGCCCCGTCGACGACCTGGTTCGGCCCTTCGATCTGACTCCACTCGACCGGAGCCTGCTCGACACGGCCGCGCGGGAAGTGGCGGGCGTGCAACGCGCCTCGGCCTACCGGGCTCGATGAGGCCGTCCGAGGAACATCCCGACACGTTCGCCGGACTCACCCCGGAGCAGTGCCACGCCGTCGATCAGGCCGTCGCCGCCGAACGGCTCGAGGGATGGCGTCCCACGCCGGCGGACCTCGCACTCCTCGTCGCCGAGTGTCGCGGCGAGACCGTGCTGCCGTCGGTGCGGGAGGGCCTGATCGGCGACGGCCCGGTGCGCGAATCTCGTTGGGCAGCACTGAGTCCGCGGCACACCCCGTACCTGCTGCCCGGATCGAGGACGCTACGCAACGTGCTGGGCATCGTCGATGCGGCCGCCCTGCACCGCGCGGAGAGCATTCTCACTGCACTGAGGC
The DNA here is from genome assembly GCF_019835845.1 of Rhodococcus sp. BP-349. NCBI lineage: Bacteria > Bacillati > Actinomycetota > Actinomycetes > Mycobacteriales > Nocardiaceae > Rhodococcus > Rhodococcus sp. BP-349. Next base: position 455,738 of record NZ_JABUDR010000001.1, read on the forward strand.
TGGTCCGCTGTCACGCCGGGCGGGCCGACCTCGGGAGCGCGGTGGGTGTGCACCGCCTGCTGAGCGTTCACCGCTACGTCTTCCAGGACGTCTACGTGTGGGCAGGCGACGTGCGCACCGTGGAACTGTCGAAGAACGGCACCGCGTTCGCGAGGTGCTCCGTCGTGTGGGACGGCCTCATGGGCGTGCACGAGACCATCCTGGGCGCCGACTGGGCGGCCGCCGACCGGGGGGAGCTCGCGTACCTCCTGAGCCGCACCTACGCCGACCTCAACCAGGTGCATCCCTTCCGTGAGGGCAACGGACGGGCCGCGACCATGCTGCTGCATCTGCTCGTCGCACCGACCGGGTTCCGGCTGGATCTGACCGACGTCGAGCGGCGGGACTGGATCGGCGCATCGCAGGACTCGGCACCGTTCCGCCAGGCCGGCGCACCGTCCGCACGCCCCTTCCTCCCCCTCTTCCTGCGCGCCCTGAGCTCGTAACGCACTCGCAACATCTCGATACATCACGGACACCACCGCGGCCAGTGCGTCCGATTAACTATCACTCGACAGATACACCCCTCCCGTCGATGGAGAACACCCATGAGCCAGGCCGTGCTCCCACCCCCGTCGGACCGTCACGCGGACGGCGACTCCGACGATCTCCTCGAGTTCGGGTACGAACAGCAGCTGCATCGCAAGCTGGGGAAGTTCGCGTCCTTCGCCGCGGGCTTCTCGTTCGTCTCGATCCTGACGACGATCTTCCAGCTGTTCGGCCTGGGCTTCAGCTTCGCCGGCCCGGCGTTCTTCTGGGCGTGGCCGGTGGTGTTCGTCGGCCAGTTCATGGTGGCGCTGTGCTTCGCCGAACTGGCCGCGCGCTACCCCATCTCCGGGGCCATCTACCAGTGGTCACGTCGCGTCGGCGGAGAGATCACCGGCTGGTTCGCCGGATGGTTCATGATCATCGCGCAGATCGTGACGGCCTCCGCCGCCGCCATCGCACTGCAGGTGGTGCTGCCGAACGTGTGGAGCGGCTTCCAGATCGTCGGCACCGACACCGCGCTGACCTCGTCCGACGGCGCCACCAACGCCGTCGTGCTGGGCACCGCGCTGCTGGTGATCACCACGACCGTCAACTCCATCGGTGTCAACGCCATGGCGCGCATCAACTCGATCGGCGTGACGTGCGAGATCGTCGGTGTCATCGCGGTGATCGGCGTGTTCTTCACCCACGCACAGCGCGGACCGGACATCGTGTTCGACACCGGCGGCGTGCCCGTCGATTCCGGCTACATCGGGGCGTGGATCGTCTCGGGACTCATGGCCGCCTACGTCATGGTGGGATTCGGCTCCGCCGGCGAACTGGCCGAGGAGACGAAGAACCCCCGTCGCGTCGCACCGCGCACCATCCGTCTCGCGCTGTCCGTCTCCGCGCTGGGCGGCGGGCTCACGATCATCGGTGCGCTCATGGCGGCACCCAGCCTCACCGACGGGGAACTCGCGACGCAGGGTCTGCCGTACGTGCTGAACTCCGTGCTCTCGTCCCCGTGGGGCACCGTGCTCCTGATCGACGTGGCCATCGCGATCCTCATCTGTACGTTGGCCATTCAGACTGCGGCATCCCGGCTCATGTTCTCGATGGCCCGCGACGGCCGGCTCCCCGCGTCCCGTGTTCTCGGATCGGTCAACAAGACCACGGGCACGCCCATCGCCCCGGCCGTCGTCATCGGACTGGGCTGCGTCCTGGTGCTCGTGGTCAATGTCGGTAACTCGGCGATCTTCTCCACCCTCGCCAGCGTGTGCATCGTCCTCATCTACCTCGCCTACATGATGGTCACCGTGCCGCTGCTGCTCCAGCGACTGAAGGGTTGGCCTCACGGCCGATCGGACCGGCCGGCCTCCGGCCTTCCCGCCACCTCGCAGGTCGACTCCGAGGGCAAGCCGCTGTTCACGCTCGGCCGGCTCGGACTTCCCGTCAACATCCTCGCCGTCGTCTACGGCGCCGTCATGGTGGTCAACCTGTCCTGGCCGCGCCCCGAGATCTACGACCCCTCCGGCAATTTCCCGCTGCTGCGCTGGGCCGCACCCCTCACCGTGCTGGCCGTCGTCGCCGTCGGTGCGCTGTGCTTCCCGCGCGGCAAGGCCCACCCCAACGCCGTCACCACAGGAGTGTCCGCATGACCGCCACCACCACAGCCGCCCGCGAGCACGCCCGGTCGCAGGCTCGGGAGATCACCGACTCGATGCCGGTGGTCCCACCCTCCCTGTGGCCGCGCGAGGTTTCCGGAACCGATGCCGCGTCGCTCGTCTGGGCCGAGACGGTTCCCGGCGGGCGGTACACGACGAAGGTGCTCCAGCGCGGAACCCGAGTTCGGTTGCGCGACATCGACGGAGCGGCCTGCGCGCACGTCCTGCTGCACCGTGCCGACGCACCGTGGGAACGCCTCAACACCGCCGACACCGTCAAGGTGCCCTGGCAGGCGTACATGGGGGTGGGTCATCCGCTGCTGTCCGACCAGGGGCGGGTGCTCGCCACCGTACTGGCCGACTCGTCCGGACACCACGACGCACTGTGCGGTACGACGACGCTGCTCACCAACACCGCGAAGTACGGTGACGGCAGCGCGTACTCGGCGTCGCCCGCGGGCCGCGAGTTGCTGATCCTGGCCGCCCTGAAGAACGGCCTCGGTCCCCGCGACGTGCCGCCGACACTCAGCTTCTTCCACGGCGTCACCGTCGATCCCGACGGGGCGCTCCGCAGCACGGGTTCCGCGGGTGCCGGCCGCGAGGTCGACCTGATCCTGCATCTGCCGGTGATCGTGAGCATCGCCAACACGGCGCACCCGATCGATCCGTCGCCCACCTTCGACACCACGTCGCTGGAGGTGCTCGCCTGGCCGTCGCCGCAGGATCTCGACACACTGCCGAACACCGACCCCGAATACCTCCGTGCCGTCGCCAACACGGAGGACACGTACGCAGCAGGAGGCTCGAAATGACTGCGGCACTAGAGGAACTGGCGCTGGTGGCCGGCCGGGTGATCCTCGACGAGGTCGCACCCGCCCGCGGCCCGTGGTCCGCGGTCGTGCGCGCCGGCGACGTCCTCACCATCCTCGATCTCGAGGGCAACCAGGCCGTCGACACCCTGGTCTACGGCGCCGACGACCACACCGTCCGCTACAGCGCACCGGCCACCATGGTGGGCCAGGGCAACGTCTACCTCGCCGCGGGCACGGTACTGCGCGACAGCGAGTCCCGGCCGATGATGACTATCGTCGCCGACGAGGTGGGCAACCACGACACGATCGGCGGCGCGTGCTCGCAGGAGTCGAACACGCTGCGCTACGGCCATCACACCAAGCACCAGCACGCGTGCGTCGAGAACTTCGTGCTCGAGGGCTCGCGGTGGGGGCTGGGCAAGCGCGACATCGTCTCCAACGTCAACTTCTTCATGAACGTCCCGGTCGACGCGGACGGCACCCTGGGCATCGTCGACGGACTGTCCGCGCCGGGCAAGCGGATCGCGCTGCGCGCGGAGATCGACTCGCTGGTCCTGATCTCCAACTGCCCGCAGATCAACAACCCGTGCAACGGTTTCGACCCGACGCCGGTTCGTCTGATCGTGACGCGGCCCGCATGAACATCCGCGTCGAGCGCCCCGGCATGCTCACCACCATTCAGGACTGGCCCGGCCGGGTGGGGTACTGGAAGGTGGGGGTACCCCCGTCGGGGCCGATGGACGACCTGTCGCTGCGGCTGGCCAACGTGGCCGTCGGCAACCCGGAGGGAGCGCCGGCGCTCGAGACCACGATGAGCGGTCCCGCACTGCGTTTCGACGACGAGACCGTCGTGTGCGTCACCGGTGCGGACGCACCCGTCACGGTGAACGGCGAACCCGCCGAGCGCTGGACGCCGATCACGGTGCCCGCGGGCGGGGTGCTGGACGTGGGTGCGGTGTCCGGGGCCGGTCTGCGGATGTACGTCGCGATCCGCGGCAGCGTCCTGGCCGAGGAGTACCTCGGCAGTGCGTCGACCTTCACGCTCGGGACGTTCGGCGGGCTCGACGGCCGTGTGCTGCAGGCGGGCGACGACCTCGCCCCGGCGGATCGCGCCATCGGCACGCCCGCGGCCGTGCCGATGGAACACGTTCCGGCGCTCACGCACTCGTGGCAGCTCGCCGTCACGGAGGGCCCGCACGGAGCGCCCGAGTTCTTCACCCGCTCCGACATGGGCACCATTCTCGGCACCGACTACGAGGTGCACTTCAACTCCGATCGCACCGGCGTGCGGCTGCTCGGACCCCGCCCGGACTGGGCGCGCACCGACGGGGGAGAGGCGGGTCTGCACCCGTCGAACATCCACGACAACGCGTATTCGGTGGGGGCACTGGACTTCACGGGCGACACTCCCATCCTGCTCGGTCCCGACGGCCCGAGCCTGGGCGGCTTCGTGTGCCCGGTGACGGTGGTCGCGGCCGATCGCTGGAAGCTCGGTCAGCTGCGCCCGGGCGACACGGTGCGCTTCGTCGCGCTCGAGGCCGCCGCGGCCGCCTCGAAGAACACGCTGGGCGTCGGCCGGCGCGCGAGCCTGCCCGTGGTGTTCTCGCGCGGCGGCGACGGGGACGACGGTGTCATCGCGCGCCGCGACGGTGTCACGCCGGTCACCTACCGACGTTCCGGTGACGACAACATCCTGGTCGAGTACGGCGAGATGTCCCTCGACCTCGCGCTGCGGGCCCGTGCGCACGCGCTGCACGAGGCCGTCGAGGCCATCGCTCCCGCCGGGCTGGTCGATCTGACACCCGGTATCCGGTCGTTGCAGGTGAAGGTCGACCCCGACGTGCTGCCGACCGCGAAACTCCTCGATCTGCTGCTCGAGGCCGAGGACACGCTGCCGGACACCTCCGAGCTCACGGTGCCCAGTCGGCATGTGCGGCTGCCGCTCTCGTGGGACGACCCGTCCACGCGCGAGGCGATCCAGCGCTACATGCACGGCGTACGTTCCGACGCGCCGTGGTGCCCGTGGAACATCGAGTTCATCCGCCGCATGAACGGGCTCGAGTCGGTCGACGACGTGTACGACACGGTCTTCGATGCCGAGTACATGGTGCTGGGCCTGGGCGACGTGTATCTCGGTGCACCGGTGGCGACTCCGCTGGATCCGCGGCACCGCCTCGTCACGACGAAGTACAACCCGGCGCGGACGTGGACACCGGAGAACGCCGTGGGGATCGGCGGCGCCTACCTGTGCATCTACGGCATGGAGGGACCTGGCGGCTACCAGTTCGTCGGCCGCACCACCCAGGTCTGGAACCACCGACACCCGTCCGATTCCGGCCGGCCTCCGGCCTCCAAGCAGCACGTCACGGGCTTCGAGGAGGGCACGCCCTGGCTGCTGCGCTTCTTCGACCGCATCTCCTGGTATCCGGTCAGCACCGAGGAGCTCGCCGACATGCGCGCCGATCTCGCGGCCGGGCGCGGAGCCGGTGTCGAGATCACCGACGGCACCTTCTCTCTGGCCGACCACGACGAGTTCCTGGCCGAGAACGACAGCTCCATCGCCGAGTTCCGCAAGAAGCAGGCCGAGGCGTTCGGCATCGAGCGTGATGCCTGGTCCGCGGCCGGGGAGTTCGCCCTCACCACAGCACAGGGAGCATGATGACGACCGCCACCGACCGAGTGTTGCTCGCGTACAAACGCATCGCCGAGGTCGACCGCCCCGAGGTGTGGATCACGCTGCGCGACGAGGCGGACGTCCTCGCGGAGGCCGCCGGTCTGGACGAGAGCCTGCCGCTGTACGGAACGGTGCTCGCGGTCAAGGACAACATCGACGTCGCGGGTCTCCCGACCACGGCGGCGTGCCCCGAGTTCGCCCGTACCCCGGACGTCGATGCGACCGTGGTCGCGCGGCTCCGCGCCGCCGGCGCTCTGGTGCTGGGCAAGACCAATCTCGACCAGTTCGCCACCGGACTCGTGGGAACGCGCAGCCCGTACGGCGCCGTGCGGCACGCGCACGACCCCGAGAAGATCTCGGGCGGATCGAGTTCTGGCTCCGCGACCGCGGTCGCGCTGGGCATCGTGGACATCGCCCTCGGAACGGACACGGCAGGGTCGGGCCGAGTTCCTGCGGCCTTCGCGTCCCTGGTGGGCATCAAGCCGACACTGGGACTGGTGCCGAACACCGGCGTCGTCCCGGCGTGCGTGGACTACGACGCCGTGACGGTCTTCGCCGCCGACATCACCGCGGCCACAGCAGCCATGGCGATCATGATCGGTGCGGACTCGGCGGATCCGCGGAGTCGTGCGTGGCCCGCGACGGTGCCGTTGTCGGCCCCGCCGCGCCCCCGTGTCGCCGTTCCACGCACCGAGGATCTCCGCGCGCTGTGCCCCGAGTACGCGGAGGCGTTCGCGCGCACGGTGTCGGGACTGGACGCTGTGGGAATCGACCACGAGATCGTCGACATCTCCGTGCTGCTGGACGCCGCCGTGTTGTTGTACGACGGGGCGATCGTGGCGCAGCGCTACGCCGCGGTCGGCGAGTTCCTGTCGACGTCGCCCGAGCACGCCGACCCGACCGTCTCCCGCATCGTGCTGGGCGCGAAGGAGCCGGCAGCGCACGCGTACGTCGACGACCTCTCGACGCTGCTCGCGGCGAAGGCGCACGCGGCGTCGATTCTCGACGGGCGCGACGGCCTGTTGCTGCCGACGGCCACTGAGCACCCCACCATCGCTGCGGTACAGGCGGATCCGCTCGGCATCAATCGCAGGCTCGGCACGTTCACCAACTTCTGCAACCTTCTCGACATGGCGGCCGTCGCGGTGCCGGGTGCGCGCACGACGGCGGGGGATCCCTTCGGCGTCATGGTCGTGGGCCCCGCGTTCACCGATCAGGTACTGCTCGACATCGGCGCCGCGGTGGCGGATCAGGACACGGCGGTACTCGTGGAGGGCGGCGTGGACGTGCTCGTCGTCGGCGCGCACCTGCGAGGGTTCCCGCTGAACGGTCAGCTGGTCGAGCGTGGTGCGCGATTCGTCGGAGAGGTGAGCACCTGTGCCGACTACCGCCTGGTCGATCTGGGCACCACGCCGCCCAAGCCCGGACTGGTGCGCGGCGGCAGCGCCTCCATCGCGGGCGAGCTGTACCGGATGGCCCCGGCGCACCTCGGCACGTTCCTGGCCGGGCTGCCCGCACCGATGGGCCTGGGATCGGTGACGCTGTCCGACGGTCGGGAGGTGGTCGGTTTCATGTGCGCCGCCGATGCGGCGGAGGCGGGCACCGACATCACCGAGTTCGGCGGCTGGCGGGCCTACACGGCGAATCGTGGAGTCTGAACCCCGGAATCCGGGGTCTGGATTCCACGATCAGGTCGAGCGTGGCCGGTTCTCGTCGATGAGCCGTTCGAGTTCGCGAGGGTTCCCGGTCTGCAGCAGGACGCGGCCCGGACCGGTGAAGTCGAACACCGGCCCCTCACCGGACTTCAGCGTCTGCAACTCCCGGGGCGCCAGGCGGCATCGGGCGACGGTGCTGGAGGGGTTGTGCCGGAGTTCGACGTCCATGCGCAGTCCGATAGAGCAGCGATGACCACCGCGCGCGGCATGTGAGAGTGCCCGAGAAATTACTTCGGGGTAGCTCTGGTGTTGACGCCCGGTTACAGACATAATCCGATGCGTGAACAATGTAGGTGTTACCTCGAGTAACCTGATTGCACAGGCGCCGGCCGGTGGCGGCGCCGCGCTCGATCAGGTCTTCGGCATGACCGCGGCAGCCGGTGTCATCTCGCTGTTCCTGCTGTACCTGGCGGTGATGCACCGGACGAGGCGCATCACGTGGCTGCAGCGCCTCGCGGACTACGCGGGCGAGAAGCTGCACCGCCCCGGGTGGGTGGCGCTGCCGCTCGTCATGTTCATCTCGACGATCCTCACCGCGTTCTTCGGCTTCATCTGGGACGTCAGCCTGCACATCGGACGTGGTCGCGACGAGGGCCCGTTGGCCAACCCGGCGCACTACTTCATCCTGGTGGGCCTGTTCTTCCTGTTCATCGCCGGTGCGCTGGCGATCATCCTGCCGCGCGACGAGAAGCCCGGTCCGGCAGCCATCAAGATCACCCGGACCTGGTACGCCCCCACCGGCGGGCTGCTCATCGCCGGCTCGGGCCTGTACGCGCTCATCGGCTTCCCGCTCGACGACATCTGGCACCGCATGTTCGGCCAGGACGTGACGCTGTGGGGACCGACGCACCTCATGCTCATCGGCGGCGCCGGGCTCTCGCTCGTCGGCGTGCTGCTGCTCGAGCACGAGGGTCGCGTCGCGATGGCCTCCACCGCCGTGACCACCGCCGCCACCGCCGGTGAGCCCGACGGCGAGACGAAGGCGGACCCGGCGCAGGCTGTCGACTCGCGCAAGCGCTCGATCATCACCTGGTTCATGCGCAGCTCCGCCTTCGGTGGTCTCGTCATCGGCCTGTCCGTCTTCCAGATCGAGTACGACTTCGGCGTCGAACAGTTCCGCCTCGTCTTCCAGCCGCTGCTCATGACGGCTGCCGGCGCCTTCGCGCTCATCGCCGCCCGCCTCATGGTGGGCCGCGGATCCGCTCTGTTCGCCGTCGCGTTCGCCGCGGTGATCCGCGAGATCACCGCGCTGATCGTCGGTCCCGTCCTCGGTGAGCCGCACAGCGTGTTCACGCTCTACCTGGGCATGGCCGTGGTCGTCGAGATCATGGGTCTGACCACGCTCGTCCACCGCCGCCTCCTGTTCGGTGCCGTCACCGGTGTCGCCGTGGGCACCGTCGGCCTGTATCTGGAGTCCATGTGGGTCGACGCCGTCTTCCTGTACCCGTGGCCGAACAGCATGTGGGTCGAGGCGCTCGCCACCTGCATCCCGGCCGGCCTCGTCGTCGGTCTCACCGCGGGTCTGTTCGCGCAGGCGCTCAGCGGTGACGGACTCCCGCGTCCCGCCGTCCGGCGTTCCATCGTCGTCGCGATGGTGCTGGTGCTCGGCGGCAGCGTTGCCAACGGCCTGATGATCGACGTTCCGCAGGGCGCGAACGCGACCGTGAGTCTCACCGATGCTCCCCGCGAGGACGGCTTCCGCATGGTCACCGCCTCGGTGAGCATCGACCCGAGCGATCTGGTGTCCGACGATCCCGAGTGGGTCTCCATCCTCGCCTGGCAGGGCGCAGGCGATTCGCTGCACGGACTCGTCGTCGACAATCTCGAGCGCACCGGCCCGGGTGAGTACCGCTCCACGCGTGCCATGCCGGTCGACGGGACGTGGAAGACGTTCCTGCGCATTCAGGACGGCCGCACCATGGCCGGTGCGCCCATCTTCATGTCCGCGGACGAGGGCATCGGCGCCGAGGAGGTCCCCGCGACCACCGAGTTCACCCGTGAGCTGCAGTACGAGACCAAGCTGCTGCAGCGCGAGCGCTCGTTCGACCACCCGGCGTGGCTGTTCACGGCGGCGTGCCTCGTGGTGTTGGCCTGCTCGCTGGCCCTCGTCTGGTCGCTGTCCTGGGGCGCCGCGCGCATCAGCCTGGCCACCCCCGGCAACGCCGCGACGAAGGGCAGCAAGGAGCGCAGTCGCGTATGACGCCCGATCCGAACGTGATCTACCTCGCGGATCACTCTGTGGTGCTGGCGCTTCCGGCCGTCGTCCCCGCGTTGCTCATCGCCCTCGTGGTGATCGTCATCGTCGTGCGCGACCGGCGTGCCGAGCGGGCGGAGAACGCCGAGAACGAGCTGAAGGATGCGAACGAGAGGGAGGGCACGGAGTGAGCGGGAAGGCCGGAGGCCGGTCGGCAATCGGTAGGCGCGTTGCAGTTGCTCTGGCTGCGGTGGGGTTGGCGTTGGCGGGGTGCTCGCAGTCGGAACCGGAAACCGAGGTGACGCTCGAGCAGGATTCGTCGGTATCTGCACCGGCCACATCTGTAGCGGCATCGGATATCCCGCGCATCACGCCCACCACCACGCTGGACGTCGCCATCGCAGGCGGTGAGGTCACGCCGGTGGACCAACGTCTCGAGGGCAGGGCCGGCGAGGAGATCCTCGTGACCGTGTCCAGCGACGCCGAGGACGAGATCCACGTTCATTCGGTTCCGGAGCACAGCTTCCCGGTGGCGGTCGGTGACGATCAGCAGTTCCGCTTCACGGTCGACGTGCCGGGCTCGGTCGACATCGAGTTGCACGAGGCCGACGTCACCGTGGCGACGGTGCTCGTCCGGTCGTGAGCAGCGAGCTCCTCGCGCACGGCCTCGGCGGGTCGACCGACCTGCCGATCCCGGTGACCTATGCCCTCATCGGCGGTGCCTGGGCGCTGGCAGCGTCCTTCGCGGTCCTGTTGCTGGCGTGGAAGACTCCGCGCCTGAACCCTCGGCGCTACTGGACCACGACACCGCTGGCGTGCGTCGTCGATTCTGCCGTGTTCCGCGGAGTTGTCGGTGGGCTGTCCGTCACGCTGGCCGTGTGGGTCGGCGCGGCGTCGGTGCTGGGTCCGCAGGATGCGTCCAACGCGCTGCTCGGCGTGTTCTACGTGCTGGTGTGGGTCGGGCTCGTCCCGGCGTCACTGGCGTTCGGGCCGGTGTGGCGCATCGTGTCCCCGGTCCGTGCGCTGTATCGCGTTCTGCCGCACGGTCGGCCGCGGACACTGCCCGACGGCATCGGTGTGGTCCCGGCGGTACTGGGCCTGCTGGCCTTCGTGTGGCTCGAGCTCGCGTCGAATGATCCCGGTTCGGTTGCGGCCGTACGCACGTGGTGTCTGCTGTACGTGGTGATCCTGCTGGGCGGCGCCCTGATCTTCGGCGAGGAGTGGTTCGCGCGCGCCGATCCGTTCGAGGTGTTCAGCGACACGGTGGCGCGGATGTCGATCCTGGCGCGCGACACCGAGACCCGCGCCCTCGTGCTGCGCAACCCGCTCGACGGTGCCGCCACCCTCCCCGTACGACGCGGAACCGTCGCCGTGACGGCCACGTTGCTCGGTTCCACCGCGTTCGACTCGCTGGCGCAGACGCCGAGCTGGAAGTCGTTCGCACGTGACTTCGGGGACCCGATGCTGGTCCGCACCGCCGGTGTGCTGGCGTGTGTCGCACTGGTGGGCAGTGTGTTCTGGCTCGCGGCGCGCACCACCGGCGGTGTGACGAGGGGGCGGCGCGCGCAGTTGCCGGGTCTGCTGGCGCACTCGCTGATCCCGATCGTCGTCGGGTACTTCTTCGCCCACTACCTCACCTATCTCGTCGAGAAGGGTCAGCAGAGCGCCTTCACGCTGTTCGATCCGTTCGACCGGGGGTGGAATCCGCTCGGGATCGCGGACGCCTCGGTGAACTACGCGCTGTCCTCGCACCCGCCGGTGGTCGCATCGATCACGGTGCTGTGCGTGGTGATCGGGCACATCGTCGGAGTGACACTGGCGCACGACGCGGCTCTGCGGCTCCTTCCGAAGAAGGACGCGCTGCTCGGCGAACTGGCACTCATGCTGGTGATGGTGCTGTACACCTTCCTCGGTCTGTTCCTGTTGTTCGGCGCGTGAATGGTCGTTGACCTTTCCGGGACCGTAGGTTACCGTCCGGTACGTTAGTGGCGCCCATCACAGACGGGGGTGCCGATCAGAGCATGGGGGCTCGTGTGCGGCGTCGTTCCACGGTGATCTCGGGCGTTCTCGTCGCCCTTCTCGTCGCGTCCGGTACCGCGGTGCCGGCCACGGCGGACCCCACCGGCGGCGTGGACGCCGTCGCTTGGACGGCCGCGGCCGATGCGCCGCCGCAGTATCCGCAGGTGGCCATCGACTGGGACGTCCCCATCACGATGAGTGACGGAACGGTGTTGCAGGCCAACATCTACCGGCCTGCCGATGCGTCCGGTCGCCCGGTGGAGACCGACCTCCCGACCGTCCTGAACATCACGCCGTACACCAAGCTCGTGGGCAACCTGATCGACTCGATCCAGCAGATCCCCGGAGTCAGCGAGCCGGTGCTCGACTTCCTGGCGAGTCTCAACTTCGCGGGTACGCCGTTCGACGGCATCACCGATCTCACGCAGGCGGTCGACGGCGGCGGGCTCCGCGTCTTCGCCGTCAACCGGAACCTGGTCCAGAACGGCTACGCCCAGGTGGTCGTCGACGCCCGCGGCACCGGGTTCTCTCAGGGGACCTGGGACGTGTTGGGTCCACGCGAGCAACAGGATTCGGCGGAGATCATCGACTGGACGTCCCGGCAGCCCTGGTCGGACGGTCAGGTCGGCATGTCCGGCATCTCGTACTCGGCCATCAACTCCGTGCAGGCCGCAGCGCTGCGCCCGCCGGCTCTGAAGGCCATCTTCCCCGTGGAGCCCGGCAACGACCTCCTCCGCGACATCGTCGGCACCGGCGGCGCGCTGGGTGTCGGATTCATGCCGCTGTGGCTCACGTTGGTCAACGTGCTGAAGTTCGTCCCGAACGTGCAGTCAATCCTGCAGGGCCAGTTCGACACTCGGTGGCTCGCCGATCGACTGGCTGATCCGGCGATCCTGATCCCCGAACTCGCCAACGCCTTCACGGCTCCGACCATCGGAGACCTCCGCCCCGAGACGTTCGGTGTCGCGCAGGACGGCGAGTTCTACGCGGACCGCTCGGCCGATCTGTCCCAGATCGAGGTGCCGACCATGGTCTACGGCGGCTGGCACGACATCTTCACCAACAGCGAACCGCGCATCTACAACGACATCCCGGTGGAGCCCGGACGCAAGCAGTTGATCATGGGCGACGGCTACCACGTCAATCCCGGTGCGGGCTTCGGACGCCCGGGCAACCCGCCGCGACTCGATGCACTCGAGCGCGCGTGGTTCGACCACTGGCTCAAGGGCGCCGACAACGGCGTCGAGAAGTACGGCCCCGTGACGCTGTTCCAGCAGGGCGGCGGGTGGACCACCACCGATCAGTTCCCCCGCGCCGGAGCGCAGTCGCAGCGCACGTACCTCTCCGCTGCCCCCAGCGGTAGCGCCGGGCACAGCCTGTTCGACGGCACGCTGTCCTCGACGCCGACATCCGACACCGCGCGCCTCACCGTCGCGCCGGGCCTGCGCGGGATCTGTTCCCGCGACGCCGCGGTCGGTACGGCAGGTGCGGCGGCGATCCTGGGGTCCGTGTGCACGAAGGACTCCCGGTTCAACGAAGCGGAGGCGCTGACGTTCACCAGCGCACCGGCCGAGAAGCCCACCCAGATCTCCGGTGCCACCAACCTGCACCTCAACACGGTGCTCGATCGGCCGGACGGCTTCTGGGCGGCGACGATGAACGACGTCGCACCGGACGGCACCTCCACCCCGATCAGCCACGGCGCTCTCACCGCGTCGCTGCGTCAGATCGACGAGGCGAAGAGCACCCGCTCGGCCAACGGCGACTACATCGACGCGAAGCCGGCGCTCACGCTCGCGAGTCGGCAACCACTCGTGCCGGGGGTGCCCACGACCGTGGACATCAACCTGCTGCCGACCGACGCCGTCATCGCGCCGGGCCACCGCATCCGCATCGACGTCTACGCCGCCAGCGTGCCGCGCTACCTGCCGCTGGGGCCGATGCTCGTCGACTCCGCCCTGGCGCCCCAGCACGTGCAGCTCGATCCCGCGAACCCCAGCTTCGTGAACATCCCGTATGTGAACTGAGCGGACACCGTCGCCGTGCGGACGGTGGTGTCGAGCACCCGACTCCTACGAGGTGAGAGTCGGCGGCCTGACGACCGACCGTGGTGATGCGGTTAGAGTGACCCTCGAACAGTCGTTCAGCGAGGGAACCCGGTGTGACTCCGGGACTGGCGCGCAACGGTGACGAGCTTCGGCTCGAAGTCCGATCGCTTGCTGTCCGGCACCACCCTCGAAGCTCCGCGCACGGGCTCCCAGCAGGACGGCACAATCGAACATGACCCCACGCCTCGCGATCGCCGCTGTCGTCACGACAGTCGGCCTCCTCGCCACAGGATGTTCCAGCGGCCCGACCACGACGGCTACGGCCGAGGCCGGAAGCAACTATCCCGTCACACTCGAGAACTGCGGCCGCACCGTCACCGTCGATGTGCCGCCGCAGCGCGCCGTCTCCCTCAACCAGGGCTCCACCGAGATCCTGCTGTCCCTCGGGCTCGCCGATCGCATGGTCGGTACCGCCACCTGGACCGACCCGGTGCGGTCCGACCTCGCCGAGGCGAATGCGACGGTGCCCCGGTTGGCGGACAACCAGCCGTCGCTCGAGGTGGTGCTCGACACCGAGCCCGATCTGGTCACCGCGTCGTTCGGGGGAACGCTGGGGGAGGGCGGGGTCGCGGACCGCGAGCGGTTCGACGCACTCGGAGTACCCACGTATCTGTCGCCGACCGACTGCATCGGCAAGTCGGCCACCAGCGTCAACGCTGACGGTGCCCGTGACGAGCCGCTGAGCATCGAGACGGTGTTCCAGGAGGTGCACGACCTGGCAGCGATCTTCGACGTGCCTGAGCGTGGCGATGCCCTGGTGGACTCGCTGCGGGCGCGCTACGACGCGGCGTCGGCGCCGGTGTCCGATGCGTCGCTCGCGTATTGGTTCGCCGACACCACGGCTCCCTACATGGCCGGCTGCTGCGGAGCGTCGGGTGTCATCTCGAATGCAGTGGGTGTGCGCAACATCTTCGCGGACACGAAGGACGAATGGCCGCAGGTGAGTTGGGAGAGCGTCGCCGATCGCAACCCCTCCGCGCTCGTGCTGGCCGATCTCAGTCGACGCAGCATCGACGGTGACGCACTGGCGAGCAAGATCGCGTTCCTCGAGAGCAACCCGGTGACGAGTCGGATGCAGGCGGTGATCGACAAGCGCTACATCGTGGTGAACGGCGCGGACCTCAATCCGTCGATCCGGACTGTCGACGGCATCGAGAAAGTGGCTGCGGCACTGCAGGAGTGGTCGAACGGGTGAGCGTGCGACCGTTACTGGCGGTCGTCGCCACGCTGCTGGCGGTCGTCGCGTCGGTGGCGGTGTCCATCGCGCTGGGCCCGGCGAACGTGACGGTGCCCGACGTGGTCGCCGTTGTCGTCGCGCATCTCGGTGGCCCGCCGGCGGACGTCAGCCGCATCCAGGACGGCATCGTCTGGGAACTGCGGCTTCCCCGTGCACTTCTCGCTGCGATCTGCGGGTGCGGTCTGGCGCTCTGCGGCGCGATCATGCAGTCGCTGCTGCGTAACCGGTTGGCCGACCCGTTCGTGCTCGGCATCTCGTCCGGCGCCTCGACGGGCGCGGTGTCGGTGGCGGTGCTCGGTGTGGGTGCGGGCGCACTGTCGCTGTCGAGCGGGGCCTTCGTCGGCGCTCTCGTGTCCTTCGTGCTGGTGATCATGCTGGCCACCGGTGCAGGTGGTGGGACGGGGCCTGTCATTCTGGCGGGAGTGGCCGGTACGCAGTTGTTCTCGGCGCTCACCTCGTTCATCGTGCTGTCCTCCGCCGATGCGGAACAGACGCGCGGCGTGCTGTTCTGGTTGCTGGGCTCGCTCGCCGGTGCGGGGTGGAGCGATGTCGCGGTGTGCGCCGGGGCCGTGGGGCTCGGGGCGGTGGCGTGCGTGGTGGCGGCGCCGTCGCTCGACGCGGTCACGCTGGGGTCGGACACGGCGCGCGCTCTGGGTGTCTCGTTGCTACGCCTGTCCGTCGTCCTGCTCGGAGTCACGGCACTGATGACGGCGACCATCGTGGCGTCCGCGGGAGCCATCGGGTTCGTCGGGCTGGTCATCCCGCACGCGGCCCGCATCCTCGTCGGCACCGCCCATCACCGCGTGTTGCCGGCGTCCATGGCGATCGGCGCCGTGTTCATGGTGTGGGCGGACACGTTGGCACGCAGCGTCTTCGCGCCGCAGGAGATCCCGGTGGGGGTCGTGACGGCGCTCGTCGGTGTGCCGGCATTCGCGGTCATTCTGCTGCGGAGCAGGCGCGGGGTTCGATAGTGGAATCGGGACCCCGGAATCCGGGGCGCAGATTCCACTATCGACGCAGTGCTCGACGTACTTCGGCGATCACGGCATCGGGCTCTCGGATCAGCCGGTGGTAGGTGAACCGGAGGACCGTCCAGCCGTCGTTCACGAGCGCGTTCTGACGCACCGCGTCGTGGGCCATGCGCTCGGCCGTGCGGTGATACGCCCAGCCGTCGATCTCGATCGCCACCTGTCGGTCGACGAAGGCCACGTCGATCACGTAGCCGCACGACCGCACCGCGCACTCCCATCCCGTGATGCGCGAGGCGCGCAGCAACCGCAGAAAGATGCGCTCCGCCTCGGATTCGCCGCCGGTCGCCGCGTGCACGAGCATCGTCGCGGCACGAGGGCTGCCGATCCGTCCGGGGTTGCGAGCGTGGGTACTCTGCAGCCGGTCCAGTGACGTGCGGGTCTGCAATGCTCGGTCGAGGAACTGTGTTCCGTCGCCGGGTCGTGCCTCCTCCAGGATCACCGCGGTCTCGAGCACCGTCAGAGCGAGGCCGGTGACGCAAAGATCACGGGCCGTTGCCACGTCGACTGGAGGAACGTCGCGTCGTCGAACGGTGACCGACCGATCGCGGTAGCGCCGAGCACGCGGAATGGTCACCCAGGAGTGGGTAGGCGGGCGCTCGAGTAGGCCCATCCACCACGCAGCGCTGGGCCCACTCGCCAGCGCTCCGCGGCCACATCGGAGCACAGTGATGCGCACCATCGCGTGCTGGGTGACCGGTTGACCTGCCGGCATGTAGATGCCCGACGCCATGCGGGTCCAGCGTCCGGCGGACACGCGTCGCTCGAGCGCGGTGGACGACAGCCCGAGTGCGAGGGCCTGCGCCCGGCTGATGACGCCGTCGTGCCGGCCCGCAAATCTGTCCACTTCGTCCATGCCCTGTTGGACGGGCGTGGGTTCACCGAGGATCCCCGTGGCGTCCGTGGAATCCAGACCCCGGATTCCGGGGTCTGGATTCCACGATCAGCACCCTCGCGCGGGCGGCTCCACGAGGTGGTCGCGGGACCGCGCGACGACGAACGCCTGCGCCGCGGTCTCCGTGCCGTGAGCGGATCGCACAGCGTCTCGGTGCAGCACGTATCCGCTGTCGATGAGCAGCGACTGCACCTCGTCGACGTCGTGGCGGAGGTAGTCGAGGTGCACATCCCGGCCGAACGCGGTGCGCAGTTCGCGGGTGGGTGCGGCGGTCTGGAACGCCAGGAGCAACCAGCCGTCCGGGACTGTGACGCGGCGGAACTCGGCGAACAGAGCCGGCAGATCGGCGGAGGGGGTGTGCACGATCGAGTACCAGGCGCACACGCCGTGCACGGAACGGTCGGCCAAGGGGAGCGCGGCCATGTCGCCCACCACCCAGGAGGCCGGCCCCGATGCTGCGGCGATCATTCCGCGCGAGGCATCGAGGCCCAGGACGTGGAGGCCCGCACCCGCGAGCTCGCGTGCCGCCTGGCCGGGCCCGCACCCCGCGTCGAGCACCGTCGTGCCGCGCGAGGACCGCACCGAACGAGCGAACGACGACAGGAACCCGCGGTCGAAAGGGCGCGAGC
The DNA here is from genome assembly GCF_019835845.1 of Rhodococcus sp. BP-349. Classification (NCBI taxonomy): domain Bacteria; kingdom Bacillati; phylum Actinomycetota; class Actinomycetes; order Mycobacteriales; family Nocardiaceae; genus Rhodococcus; species Rhodococcus sp. BP-349. The sequence goes on from NZ_JABUDR010000001.1 coordinate 473,220, forward strand.
CGAGCTCGTCGGCGAAGGCTGCCGCGTAGTCCGGGGCGATCGCGTCGTACTCCGAGTGCATGCGGGACAGCGTAATTGCCTGGCCCCGAAATTGGCTGGCCCCGAAATTAACTGGTCCCGGGTACCCGCACCTCGTACCGTCATCCCCTCACCGACGACGAAGGAGATCACCATGCCACCGACAGGCGCGGGAACGCGGCTGCTCAACTGGGCCTCGGCCATCGAGGACGCCACGTTGGAGCAGGCGCGTCGCACCGCGGCCATGCCGTTCATCCACCCCCACGTCGCCCTGATGCCCGATGCGCACCCCGGAATGGGAAGCGCTGTGGGCACGGTCATCCCGACACTACGTGCGGTCATCCCCGCCGCGGTCGGCGTCGACATCGGGTGCGGGATGATCGGCGTCGAGACGACGCTGACTCACAGCGACATCACGGGCCTCGACCTGGCGCAGCTGCGTCAGGACGTCGAGCGCGTCATCCCCCTCTCGCCCGGCAACTACAACGGGCACCTCGACCGGTTCGAGTTCACGGCGGCGAAGATCGCCGAGCTCGAGGAGCTGGCCGAGAACAGTGGGGTGGACCTGTCGCATTCGCCGAAGTGGCGTCAGCAGCTGGGGTCTCTCGGTGGCGGTAACCACTTCATCGAGCTGTGTCTCGACGAGCGGGACCGGGTGTGGCTGTTCCTGCACTCGGGTTCGCGGGGCGTGGGCAACAAGATCGCCAAGAAGCACATCGCGATCGCGCAGAAGATGTGCGAGAAGTGGTGGATCCAGCTGCCCGACCGTGATCTCGCGTACCTGGCGCAGGGCACGCCCGAGTTCGATCGGTACATCGCGGATCTGACGTGGGCGCAGCGGTTCGCGTACCTCAACCGGGCCGAGATGATGGATCGGTTCCTGCACCAGTTCGCGCATCGGGCCGGTACCGACACGAGTGTCGAGTCGGATCGAATCAACTGTCACCACAACTACACTCGGCCGGAGAAGCATGCCGGCAAGGACGTGTGGCTCACCCGGAAGGGTGCGGTCCACGCGGCCGAGGGTGTGCGGGCGATCATCCCGGGCAGCATGGGTACGCGGTCGTACGTCGTCGAAGGCAAGGGCAGCGCGAGCGGTCTGCAATCGGCTCCACACGGTGCGGGTCGGCGGTTCTCCCGGGCCGAGGCGCGCAAGCGCTACACGCAGGACGACCTGCGTGAGCGGATGGTGGGGATCGAGTACCGGGATTCGGCCGAGTTCATCGACGAGATCCCCGATGCCTACAAGTCCATAGACGTGGTGATGGAGGATGCTCGCGATCTGGTCACGGTGCTCCACGAGCTCCGCCAGATCATGAACGTCAAGGGCACCTGACGACCCCGATGGCCCTGCAGTGCAGGGCCATCGGACGTCACACGCTCCGCCAGGCGTCGTCCTTCACGAACTGGACGGCCTGCGGCCCCATCAGGGCCATGCCGCCGTCCACGACGAGGGAGGCGCCCGTCATGTACGACGACGTCGGGCCGGCGAGGAACGCGACGACGGAGGCGATCTCCCGTGCGTCGCCGGTACGCCCGAGCGGGACACCCGGCCGGGGGTTGCTCTCGGGGTTCTCGTCGGTCTGACCGGTCATCGGTGTCGAGATCTCGCCCGGCGCAACCGAGTTGACGGTGATGCCGTACTGCGCGAGCTCGATGGCCATTACCTGCGTCAGTCCGCCGAGTCCGGCCTTGGCGGCGCAGTACGGCGCAGCACCGACCTTGGGGAGGTGTTCGTGCACGCTGGTGACAGTGACGATGCGCCCGCCGTGACCCTGCTCCACCATCAGCCGTGCGGCGTGCTGTCCGCACAGGAACGCGCCGTCGACGTCCACCGACAGCACCGTGCGCCACGAGTCGAAGTCCAGATCGAGGAACGAGGTGGCGGTGCCCGTGCCGGAGCAGTTCACCAGCACGTCGATCCCGCCCAGCTCACTGGCCAGCGAGTCGACGGCGAACGGGGCGCCCGGGAGGTCGGTCAGGTCCATGTGGGCGCTGAACCCACTGCACCCGAGCGCGCGGATCTCCTCGACCGTGGCCTCGGCGCCCTCGCGGTCGCGGTTCCAGGTCACCCCGACATCGAGGCCGCCGCCGGCCAGCGCGACGGCCACCGCGCGGCCGATGCCGGAATCGCCACCGGTCACGACGGCGGTGCGGGGAACGAAATCGGAACCCGGGATCGAGTCTGCAGTCGGTGTCGTCATGGCGACGCAGTACCCGCTCAGAGGGCGTTCATGCCGTCCTGACGGCTCAGGATCGGAGTGGAGGTGGGACGCCCCAGCAGGAACCCCTGCACCATGTCGGCACCGAGGCTGCGCGCCGACTCCAGCTCCTGCGGCGTCTCGATGCCCTCGTACACGCATTCCGCACCGATGGCGGCCGCGAAGGTGGTGAGGGCGCTGGCGGCGGCGCGGCGCATGGGGTCGGTGTCGATGCCGCGCACGATCGAGGCGTCGAGCTTGATGACGTCGGGCTTGATCTCGACGAGCTGACGGAGACCGGAGTAGCCGGCCCCGACGTCGTCGACGGAGATGGACAGGCCCTCGTCGCGCAGATGATCGAGCGCGGCGCCGAGTGCGGTGTAGTCGCTGACCAGGTCGTGCTCGGTGATCTCGACGACGACGCGTCGGCACTCGGCGGCCTCGTCGAGAATCGGCACCAGATCGGTGGCGACGATGGTGGTCGCCGAGACGTTGACGGCGAGGAAGACGTCGGTCGGGAGGTCTCGGGACGCCGCGACGGCGCGTCGGACAGCAGCGAGCTCCAGCGGGATCTGCAGGCCGTCGGCGGCCGCGTCGAGGAACCAGCTCTGGGTGGTGCCGTGCCCGGAAGGAAAGCGGGACAACGCTTCGTAGCCCATGACGCGACCCGTCGACACCGACAGCACGGGTTGGAAGACGATGGCGGGCCCGCCGTCGGCGATCAGCTCGGCGACATGGTGGTTGCTGCGCGGAGCCACGGCGTCGCCGTACTGCAGGAACGCGGCGGCGGTGAGGGTCTTGCCGAGCGCGACGGTCACGGTGGTGCGGTAGTCGACCGGCACGGTGGAACTGGTGCACGTCATGCTGACGGTAGCGCTGCGCAGGCGAGTGGACTCCACCAGTGTGCGTGCCGCAGCGAGCCGCTCGGCCACGTCGTCCGCGGAACCGAGCCAGACACAGGCGAATTCACCCGGCTGAGTTCGAGCGACGATGGCGTCGGGAAGCGCGTCCGTGAGGAGAGTCGATGTCTCGGCGACGAGGTCGTGGCTCGTGGCGCGGCCGAGGCGTCGCTCGATCTGCACGAAGTCCCGGAGATGGACGACGGCTGCGCCCAGGGTCTGCTCGACCCCACGGGGCACATCGAATCGCGCGACGGCGCCGTCGAGGCCGCGTCGGTTGAGCAGACCGCTGACTCCGTCGCGTCGGCTGTTCTCACGCTTCTCGGTGAGGAAGTCGATGTGCATCTTGAGCAGAACGGGGACGATGATCGCGGTGAGGAGCGTGAGTGCTCGCGACAGGACGAGCCAGCCGTCGACGCCGTCCTGCACCGAGAGCACGGACAGCACGACGAGGATCGCCGCGGCGAAGGCCAGCTGGGCCGCCAGGATCCGTCCGGAGACGTACACGCCGGCGTACAACGACACCAGCATCAGCAGGACGATGCCGGGAAGGGCGTCGAACGGGGACCGGGAGGCGAACAGTACGACGGTGATGCCGATGTCGGCGTAGACGACGAAAGGGATCGAGTAGCGGAGATTCTGCCCGTACAGGTAGATGAGCAGCGCGGACGGAAGGGTCGTCAGCGTCGCCACGGCGACGACGACGAAGGACGTTCTGTCGAACTGCGGCGACAGACCCCACGTGATGCCGGCCAGGCCCACGACGATGACCAGCGCCAGGATGACGAGACGCATCGCGGGCATGCGCGAGCCGAGGTCAGCCGAGGTGTGGTCGGCGGTCGGGATCGGACGTACGGGCAACGCACACTCTCGTTCGTCGTGCCGCGTCGACCCCGACGAACGAAGCGGCAATCAACAGGAGAACAGGTCGAGTCTCCGATAATGGTGACGGCTGAAAATTCGGAACTGCGGGATATTCGGAGCTGCGGTTCGCAAGGACGGGCAAACGGTACCCGATGATCGAAGAATAGATGCCGAGTGAATGCAACAACCGGGAATGGCCTGTTCTCGGCCACGATGACAACGTTCGTTGTACCAATCGACGACGGCTCACTGCTTGCGTGGTACATCGAGTTGCAGTAACTTTTACTGCAACAGCCTGTCGCACCAAGTCGGCCCGGCACTCACGGAGGTTCACGCCATGACGATCACATCCGACACGCGCTCCGAGTACGAGCAGACGCTGCGAACCTTGTCCGAAGCATCCGTTCACCAGCACTTCGATGCCTTCCTCGACATCCCCTGGGACGATCCGCATTACGCGATCGTGGCCGACGATCCCCGCTGGGTGCTCCCGGCTGCAGATCCGTTGGGCAACACCGAGTGGTACCGGTCGCTCCCTCTCGATCGCCAGATTGCGGTCGGTATGTACCGCCAGGCCAACATTTTGAAGGTGGGCCTGCAGTTCGAGCAGGTGCTCATCGCCGGCATCATGAACTACGCGCTGCGGCTCCCCAACGGCTCGCCGGAGTTCCGCTACTCCACGCACGAGGCGACGGAGGAGTGCCACCACACCCAGATGTTCCAGGAGCTGGTGAACCGTATCGGGGTCGCCGTGCCCGGTGGCCCGAGGTGGTTCCGCAAGGCCGGCCCTCTCCTTCCTCTCTTCGCGGGCCCGCTGCCGTTCGGCTTCTTCGTCGGTGTGCTGGCCGGTGAGGAGCCCATCGACCACGCCCAGAAGTCGATCCTGCGCGCCGGTGCATCGCAGCACCCGTTGATGACGCGCATCATGCAGATCCACGTCGCCGAGGAGGCGCGGCACATCGGCTTCGCGCACCAGTACCTGGAGCACCGCGCGCCCAAGCTGTCCCGACGTCAGCGGTTCGCCATGTCCATCGCGACGCCGATCATCATGCGCGTGCTGTGCGACGTCATCATGAAGCCCAGCAAGCAGGTGCAGCGCGAGCTCGGAATCCCGCCCGAGGTGGTGCGTGAGGTGTGGTGGGACAACGAGGCTTCCGCGAAGACGTTGCGCGACATGTTCGGTGACGTCCGCACGCTGTCGGAGGACATGGGGTTGATGAACCGCGTCTCGAAGCGTCTGTGGACGAGTCTGCGGATCGACGGGCGCCCGTCGCGGTTCCGCAGCGAACCCGCCTCCGCCGCGGCCTGAGTCGATGCCCCACGTCGTCACCGGGACGTGCTGCGCCGACGCGTCCTGCGTCCTCGCGTGCCCGGTCAACTGCATCCACCCCGCGCCGGGCGAGCCCGGATTCGGCACCACCGACATGCTGTTCATCGACCCGGCCACGTGTGTGGGATGCAGTGCCTGTGTGACGGCGTGCCCGGTGGGCGCAATCGTTCCCGACACGAAGCTGACCATCGCCACGGCTCCCTACGCGGCCCTGAACGCCGAGTACTTCGAGAGGATGCCGCACGCCGATCGCACGCCGCTGGCTCTCGTTGCGCCCCAACGACGTCTGCGCCGCGGCGGCCCGTTCCGCGTCGCGGTGATCGGTGCCGGTCCGGCCGGGCTGTACACCGCGGACGAGCTGCTCAAGCATCCCGAGGTGGCGTCGGTCGACGTCTACGACAAGCTGCAGACTCCGCACGGCCTGGTGCGGCACGGCGTGGCGCCCGACCACGCGACCACAAAGAAAGTCACCGACCTCTTCGAGGCGATCGAGAACGAGCGCGGCTTTCGTTACGTGCTGGGCGCCGAGGTGGGCACCACTGTCACTGTGGCGCAACTGCAATCGGTATACCACGCGGTGGTGTTCGCCGTCGGCGCTTCGTCCGATCGCGCGCTCGGCATCCCGGGGGAAAGCCTGACGAGTTCGGTCGCCGCGACCGACGTCGTCGGGTGGTACAACGGCCATCCCGACCATCGGGACGCCGCCGTCACGCTCGATCACGACCGCGCCGTGGTGGTCGGCAACGGGAACGTGGCCCTCGACGTCGCGCGCATGCTCACCCGCGACACCGATTGGCTTTCGGAGAGAACGGATATCGCGCCGCACGCTCTCGACCAGCTCAGGAATTCGCGGATCCGCGAGGTGCAGATCCTCGGCCGACGCGGACCGGCCGACGCGGCCTTCACCGTGCCCGAACTGATCGGTCTCGCAGCACTCACCGATGTCGACGTCGTCGTCGAGGCCGATCCGGCGCAGCTGCAGGGTGACGACCAGCGCAGTCGCCTGCTCGCGGAGCTGGCTGCTCGACCGCACTCGACGGATCCCACGCGTCGCCGCATCGTGCTCACGTTCGCGGTGTCGCCGGTGGAGATTATGGGCAAGGACGGCCGGGTGACCGGCGTTCGAGTCGCTCGAAACGATCTCGTGGAGGGTGCTGACGGTGCCGTCGTCGCCGTTCCGACGTCCGACGAGTACGTCCTGGACGCCGGCCTGGTGGTGCGGTCGGTCGGCTTCCGCGGCGTCGGTCTGCCCGGGCTCCCGTTCGACGAGCGCACGGGCACCGTGCCCAATGATCGTGGGCGGGTGGCGCCGGGTGTGTTCGTCGTCGGGTGGATCAAGCGCGGACCGCGCGGCTTCATCGGCACCAACAAGACCTGCGCGCAGGAGACGGTGGAGGCAGTGCTCGACCACCTGGACTCAGACATCACCGAGCCGCACCACACGCCCGACGAGTTGATCGCAGCGGCGATCCCGCGGGCGGGTGACCTGGCGGCATGGCGTCGCCTGGATGCGGAGGAGCTCGCCCTCGGTCGACGGAACGGTCGGCCGCGCGTGAAGATCGTCGATCGGCTCGACCAGGAGGCCGTCGCGGCACGTGTGACGGTCAGGGCGCCGCGGAGACTACTGCGTACGTGAGATGCTTCGGTGCGATGAGCACCGAGCGCACCACCTCCGGTGACGGCCGGAGGCGACGGTGGGATCAGCACAACGCCGACCGCCGCCGTCAGGTGATCGCCGCTGCCCTCGACGTGCTCGAGCGGGGCGTGCAGGCAGGTGAGTGGGTCACGGCGCAGCAGATCGCCGACGAGGCGCGCATTCATCGCACCGGCATCTACCGCTACTTCGCCGACCGAGCCGACCTCGACGTCGCCATTCAGCGCACGATCTGCGAGCACCTGGAACACACCCTGACGGCGTCGGTGACACTCGAGGGTCTGCCGCGCTCGGTCGTGCAACGGGTGGTCGACTCGTACGTGCGCTGGGTCGTGGCCCACCCGACCTGGACGTACGTCATCGAGCAGAACGTCACCGGCTCGTCGGAGTCGCCGCTGCAGAGCACCATCGCCCGCGTGGCCGAGAAGATCGAGGTGGCCGTCGGCGGTTTCCTCGCCCTCGTCGACGCCCATCTGGGCGACGACGACCTGCGCCTGGTCGGACCGTGGGTGTCGAGCCTCATCTCCGGCTGCGTCGGCGCCGTGAGAACGTGGCGCGCACAGGAAGATTCGGTCGATCTGGACACGTTCGCCGCCTTCCTCGCCGACACCATCTGGCTGCAGATCACGGGCCTGGGCGCGTCGCGGGGGATCACGATCCCGAACGTGCCACTCGAGCGGGTGCTGGACGGCCCCTGATTCCTGGCGTCATGGTGGCTCGCACGCTCCCGTCCACTGCTTGGGTCGGTCACTGCCCGTAGGTAAATCGGAGGTTGCCATTGATCAGCCTGTCGATGCGCTTGCGCAAGCCACGAACGGCGTCGTCGTCCGGGCGCGGTGGGTCGAGAAGCAAGGTCCACCGGAGGTTCGTCCCAGCGCCATCGTCGGCCAGGTCGAATCGAATGAGAGCATCGGGTCTCGCCGGCCAGAGCGACGACCACACGACCAATGACGGCGGCTCGGACTCGATGACGCGCGGAAGTGACTCGTCGTCGAGCAGGTGCAACCACGGTCGTATGGTGTCGCGACCCGGGTGCACGAGATCGTCGAAGACCACATGACGGGGCGGTGGCTGGTTCTTCCGTCGGGTCACGACCTCGTCCATGCACCGAAACGTACGGTGTCGACGGCACCATGAAAAACAGTTTCTCGAGCACCGGAATGCTTGCCACACTGGACCGATGTGGGGCCCCGATCTCGGATACGTCGACGAATGGACGTTTCCGCTGCTCCCCGACTCCGGAATGGGTGCGCCCACCCAGATGGTCGACGCGTGTGTCGCGGTGGGGTCGGACCTGCACTGGCGCCGGTCGGGTGCGCACCTGGACCTCGACCGACTTCGGTGGACCCTCTCGCTCCACGAGACGGGTGTCGTCGGACTCGGCGTGAACTCAAGCGGCCCTCTCCCACGAATGAAGGCGAGCAACGTCGACGAGAGGACGCTCGGTATCGCGCGGTACACAGTTGACCTGCACATGGATCTGTCCCTCGCGGAGGCGACCGTGGTCATCGCTGACATCGTGCAGACCGAACTCGCGGGGTACCCGCCGTGGGTCGAGTGGCCCGTCGAGGAGAAGCGTCTGCTGTGGCCGACGGTCGTCGACGGGGAAGCAGTATGGCGCGATCCCCGCACCGACCGGGCGGTAGCACCGATAGGACTGCTCGCAGCGAGAGAGGATGACTGACGTGAGTTCGTACGTACGCCCCACGATCGAGGAACCGGTGTTCCGCGACTCCGACGGTCGGGTCATCGAGTACGGGAATCTGTGGGCCGACTCTCCGCCGGAGAGTGCCTATTCCGTGACCGAACACCCCGAACGCTATGCACCCCTTCATGCCGTTGCCGATGCCCTCATCGAGCACATACGCGAAACCTACGACGTCGAGATCGACGAGGGTCCTGAGGCCATTGCGGAGTTGGTTCGCCCGCATCGCGACACGACTCGTGCTGTTCGAATCCGACCGAGCGATTCCGACTGCGCGACACTGACACTGATCTTCACGTCCTACCCCGGCATCGGCATGCATGCAGGTCTGCTGCACGACTTCTCCTTCCCGAGCTGCGGGTGCGACGCGTGCGACTCGACGTGGCAGACAGAAGCAGACAGATTCGAGCGGCAGGTCTTCGCAGTGGTCACCGGCAACTACCGAGAACGTGTCGGACACGGGCAGCAGCCGTCGAGCGAGTACGCATTCACCTATCCCAACGGCCGAAACTCGGGCGGATCCCCCTCCGCGGGTGTGCCCGCAGCGCGTCTCGACGCTGCGGATCCCATTCTCCGTGCACTGCCTGACGGCTGGGCCGCCTGGCCACCGCGACCGTGATCGCACCAGGCCCCATGTGTCACAGCCCGGCGTGCGGGTATCTGCTGACAAAGGCCGAGAGGACGGAGGTAGTCGATGGAACTGCGCATCGGCATCTCCGGCTGGCGGTATGCGGGTTGGCGGGGCGACTTCTATCCCGCGGGGCTGGCGCAGCGGCGCGAGCTGGAGTACGCCTCGCGGGCCTTGACCTCCATCGAGATCAACGGCTCGTTCTACTCCCTGCAGCGGCCGTCGAGTTACCAGCGTTGGCGCGCAGAGACACCCGAGGGCTTCGTGTTCGCGGTGAAGGGGCCGCGCTTCGTCACGCACATGAAGAAGCTGGCCGGGGTGGACGCCGCGCTGGGCAACTTCTTCGCGTCGGGTGTTCTGGCGTTGGGCCCGCGGCTCGGCCCGATCCTGTGGCAGCTGCCGGCCACGTTCCGTTTCGACGCCACGAGGATGGCGGACTTCTTCGCGCTGCTGCCGCGGTCGACAACGGAGGCCGCTCGGCTGGGGGAGAAGCACGACGACAAGCTCGCCGACGACCGCGTGTTCCTGGACGTCGACGAGGACCGGCCGCTGCGACACTGTCTCGAGGTGCGGCATCCGAGCTTCGACTCAGCGGAGGCGTACGAGCTGATGCGGGCACAGGGCATCGGGTGCGTCGTTGCCTACTATGCCGGGAAATTCCCGATGCTCACCGAGGTGACCAGCGACGTGGTCTACGTCCGGTTGCACGGCGACACGGAGCTCTACGCGAGTGGGTACTCCGACGAGGCGCTCGGCCGGTGGGCCGAGCGCATCGGTGAGTGGCGAGCCGCGAAGCGAGACGTGTACGTCTACTTCGACAACGACGCCAAGGGCTACGCGCCGTGGGATGCGTTGCGGCTCATCGAGATGACTCAGGCCGCCGGCTCGTCGTCCTCCCACAGACAGTCCTGTGGGTGGTGGTAGTGGTTCACTCGGCCCGCCCTCGACGGGTCGATGAGGGCAGGCGGGTGCCACAGAGTGCGCCCGGCGTAAGGATGGCCTGGTGGCGCTGTGCTGGTGGACCATCCGAGTGCCCCGTCATGGACCATCGGGTGGTGCATGTCGCACACGAAGGTGAGCGACTCGATGTCTGTGGGCCCGCCGTCCTGCCACTCGTGGATGTGGTGCGCCTGCGTGGCGACGGCGGGGCGATCGCATCCCGGTGCTGTGCATCCGCGGTCTGTGGCCATGAGGACGAGGCGCTGGTCCTCACTGGCGATGCGGCGGGTGCGGCCGAAGTGCAGTGGTCTGCCGTCGTCGTCGCCGAAGACTGCGAGGTAGTGGTCGGCGTGCGATCCCATGCGGATGACGTCGCGGATCGGCATGGTGGAACCTGTTGCGGTGGTGGCCAGCCCGGTGCCCCGGATCAGATCCTCGAGCCGGGCGACGATGATGACCTTGACCGGCACACCACGGTGCTTGCCGAGATCGTCGGAGGACAGTGTGTCGCGCAGCAGTAGCTTCAGGGCATCGTGTCTGCGTTGCGGTGTGGTCCGGGTGTCGCGTCCGCGCGTCTCGTCGTCCGGTTCGACTGCGATGACGGGCGCGCGTGTGTCCTCGGGATTGCCCACTCCGGGCGCCGCGTACGTGCTGTTGTAGGCGTCGACGTACGCCGCGGTCTCGGGATCGAGCACGAACCTGCCGCTGAGCATGCCGTCGCTGTCCTGCTTGCCCATGAAGATGCCGCGCTTGCGGACGCGCTCCGGCGGGAGCTCGAACTCCCCTTCCTCGACGATGTGCGCGGTGATGCGCTCGGCGAGCGCGGTGAGCTCCGCGGGACGCACCTCGCGCGCCGCGTCGGCCAGGTGGCGCTCCGCGTGGGCGCGGGTGTCGGCATCCACGGCGGCGGGGAGGTTCTTGTCGAACGTCCGGATGACCGTCACGTGCGCCGGGTCGATGGCACCCTCGCGCAGCGCCGCGGCGGTGGCGGGCAGCTCGGGTTTCATGACGTCGCCGAGCAGGGTGGTCCTGTTGCCGAGCTGGGCGGCCACGGACAGACGAGCGACGGCGGCTGCGGGGTCGATGGTGAGGAGTTGAGCCAGTGCACCGGCGTTGTGCGCTCCGGTCTCCTCGAAGCCGCGCTGCTGGACGAGCTCGGCCAGCCACACGTGCGCCTGCGCCTGCCGCGACCGCGTCACCTTCTCGTCCCGCACCAGAAGGGCGAGACGGTCCGCGGTCCCGAGGTGCTGAGTGTCGTAGGCCGCGATGCGCCGCGTCAGCTCTTCCTGCGTGGCGACGAGCTGAGCGAGAACGGGGTCGCCGAGGGAGCCGTCGTCACGACGACCATTCCCCGCGTTTCCCCCCGAAAACATGCCTCACGGTACCTCGGCCCACCGACAAGAATCGACCATGTGTTCGAACTGCCTACATGCACGCACGCGGGCCGAACGCTCGTGGAGTGGCGTACCGCGTGGCGAGACGTGTACGGCCACTTCGACAACGACGCGACGGGCTTCGCGCCGTGGGATGCGATGCGACTCATCGACGTCCTTCGCTGGACTGCCCACCTGGCTGCGCTCCCCCGCCGCAGTCGAGCGTGCGGCCATGTAGGGCAACACAAGTGGTGCGTCCACGTCATGGTGTCGCTGCAGTCGGGCTGCTTCTCTGGACCAGGTGAGCGGCACGGGGTCGCCACAGGACGGGGGAGACGTGAGGTTCGGTCAGTGGGTCATGGGAGTGGTCACCGGTGGGGTGCTCGTGGTGGCAGGGGCGGGGACCGCCGAGGCTGCCGAGGTGCCGGACCCGGTGCGCGGTGTCGCCGAGTCGCTGGAGGTCGTCGTGGACGAATGCTCGTCGGGGATGCTGTCCGGTGCGCTGAGCGGCGCGAGTGTGGGCGGCATGCTGGGTGCGGCGGGAGGACCACTCGGTGTCGCGGTCGGTGCAGCGGTCGGGGGCTTCGTCGGTGAGGTCGGTGGGGGAGAGACGTCGTGCGAGGACCGAGTGGTCACGGGTCGTGCGGTGGCCGACCCCGATCAGATCACGCGTGGACATACGGGGGTACGCCGACGATGACCAGGCGACTCGATGCTCGCACCGCAGCCGCCCTCGCCGTTCTTCTCCTGGCGACGACGGTGGGACTGATGCTGGCCGGCGCACCGCCCGTCATGGTGTGGTGCGTCGCCGCGTCGGCGGTCTCGGCGGGGCTGCTGGCCATGGCCCCGCACCGCTGAGCGACGCGGTATGTCCGGTTCTTGCGATCTTCGGGCCGATCCATCACCATTCCACAGTGTCCGAAGCCTCCGCTGAGCCCCGCATCACCGTCGTCGTACCCACGTACAACGAGCGCGAGAATCTTCCCAAGCTGGTCGGAATGCTCACCGACCTGCAGATGAAGAACCTCGGCGTCCTCGTGGTCGACGACGGATCGCCGGACGGGACGGGCGACGTGGCGGACGAGCTCACCACCTCCGCCGCCATCCCGGTGAGTGTTCTGCATCGCACCACCAAGGACGGGCTGGGCCGCGCCTACGTGGCGGGCATCCTGCGCGCGTTGGAGGAGGGGGCCGACATCGTCGTGCAGATGGACGCGGATCTCTCGCACCCGTGCGAGGCCGTCCCGCGCATGGTGCAGCGTCTCCAGGAGTCGGACGCCGCCGTGGTGCTCGGATCACGCTACGTCTCCGGCGGCGCGGTGGCCGAGGACTGGCCGTGGCACCGCAAGGCGCTGTCGAAGTGGGCCAACCTCTACGTCAACGGCATCCTGCGGCTGAAGGTCAAGGACGCGACGGCCGGCTTCAAGGCGTGGCGCGCGTCGACACTCCGCACCATCGACGTCGCGTCCGTCGGCAGCAACGGCTACGCCTTCCAGGTGGAGATGAACTACCGCGTCGTCAAGCACGGTCTCCGCATCGCCGAAGTGCCCATCCGCTTCGAGGAGCGCGTCGACGGCACCTCCAAGATGAGCCTCGCGGTGCAGCTCGAGTCCGCGGCCGTGCCCTGGAAGCTTCTGCGCAGCGGGATAGGCAAGTAGCTGCTGCGCAGCGGGACAGGAAAGTAGGAGGCGCATTCCGCGTCCTGCACACGTCGCGTGGGACACTGGGTGTCGAGGCGCACAGTGCGTCCTGAGGAGGTTCGCTCGTGGATTCCGTGCCCGACGACCCCACCCGCGACGACGAACGTCGTGGTTCCTCTCGTGACAACGACTCGTCGTTCACCGGCATCCGATACGTCACCGAGACGTCGGTCCGGCTGACGGGTGTGGACGGTGCCGCGGTCGCGCTTCTCGGTACCTCGCACGATGTGCGTGAGCTCGTCTTCGCCACCGACTCGCTCTCGCAGCAGCTCGACGAACTGCAGTTCACCGTCGGCGAGGGTCCGTGTCTGGACGCGCACCGCACGGCGGAACCGGTGCGCGTGGGCGACATTCGCTCGCCCGATTCCGCGGCCCGCTGGCCCATCTTCGGGCAGGGCGCGGCCACTCTGGGAGCTCGCGGGATGTATGCCTATCCGCTGCTGGGTGGCGCCTCGTCGTTCGGGGTCCTGGAGCTCTACCGCTCGACGCCCGTGGATCTGACCGACGTCGAGCACGACGCGGCGCGCATGTGCGCCGTGGCCATCGCGCGTACGGTGCTCGGGCACTACGTGAACCCGGACGGCACCGACGACACGGCGGCGACCCCGGAGGATGCGCCGGCATCGGAGGATGTCGCCGCCATCGAGGGCGCCGGACCGTACAGCCGCGCCGACGTCTACGTGGCGGCGGGCATGATCGCGGTGCAACTGGCCGTGACCACCGATGTGGCGATGGATCGTCTGCGCGCGCACGCCTTCGCGCGGGGGCGCAGCGTCACCGAAGTCGCCGCCGACGTCGTGGCCCGTCGTATCAGCATGAGAGACGAACGAGACAACGGAGGTCCCCGGTGAACACGACGCCCACTCGGCTCGCCCTCGCCGACATCACCGCCACGCTGGTCACTCGCTTCGACCTGCCCGCCCTCCTCGAGCGCATCGCGACCACAGCGCGCACCGGCTTCGACGCACACATCGCCGTCATCTCCCTGCTGGACGGCGATGCCCTGCACGCCGTGGCCACCGCCACTGTCGGCAGCGCGGCCGCCGACGAGCGGCTGTTCACGTCCGGCCCCGTCCGCACCAGTGCACAGGAATCGGCCGTGGCCATGATCGGCGACGCCTCGGCGGCGGGAAGCAGCCGCTGGGAGCAGTACCGCGCACTGGCCGAGGAGAGCGGCGTGGGCGCAGTGCGGGCGTATCCGGTCGTCGCGCTGGGCGTCGGACTCGGCGCGCTCGCCGTCTACACCGCCGAGCCGTGGGGAGGGCAGCGTCCTGACGAGGTGGGACAGATGCTCGCCGACCTGACGGCGCTGGCTCTCACCACCGGAGCGTCGGAGATGCGCCGCGTCGACGCGTCGGCTGCCGTGCAGACGGTGCTCAGCGGCGCCGCCACCATCTCGGGGGCGACCGGTGTGCTGGCCGAGTTCTTCGACGACTCCACGGCGGCGGCACGCACTCGGCTGTCCCGCCTGGCGCGGGCGCACGGCACCACGGACAGCGAGCATGCCGCCGCGATCATCGCCGCGCAGAACGTCGCGCCGGCGGACATCGGATCGTCGGAGCTGATCCACCTGCCGACAAGCCCGGTGCCGCCCCGGCGGTTCGACTCCTGAACTACGCCCTGGTGATGGCTCGTGTGCGAGCTACCCGAGGGGGCGGACGGCAAACCGGTGCGGACGTCAGTCCGCGTAGACCACCACGGTGTTGCGGCCCGCGGCCTTCGCTCGGTACATGGCGATGTCCGCGAGATGCATGCCGTGGTTGATCGTCGAGGCGATGGGGGCCGCCGTCATGCGCGTGGTGTCGAGGCAGGAGACCCCGATGCTGACCGTCACCGGAATGAGGTCGGCAGTGTCGGACAGTGCGAGGCGGATCGACTCGGCGAGAGCGTGCAGTCCGCTGGACTGCGCGTCGAGCACCACCAAGAACTCCTCGCCGCCGCGTCGGGCCACCACCGCCCGATCACCCAGGTGATCTCGCAGGCGCTGCGCGGCCAGCGCGAGCACGCCGTCACCGGCGATGTGGCCGTGATGATCGTTGACCCACTTGAAGTGGTCGAGATCGACCAGCAGGAACCCGACCCGTGATGGTTCGCGGAGCTGCCGCTTCGCCTGCACCTCGAGGCCGCGGAGGTTGAGCAGTCCCGTCAGGGGGTCGGTCCGCGCGCTGTCGATCTGTCGCTCGAGGTGCCGGTGCAGCGACATCGAGGTGGTGCTGACGATGGACATGGTCGCATTCACGGCCAGCCAGATGCTGGTGGCCGCCGCGATGGTCGCCATGGCCCCGATGGGTTGCTCGCGCAGTACCAGGGCGGTCATCCAGGCGATCACGACGGTGGTCAGCACCAGGTGCACCACTACCGTCGTCCGCCCGCCGAAGAAGGCGACGTAGGAGCTGACGACCGCGAACAGGGCGCACCCGGCGAGACCCAGAGCGTGACTGCTGCACAGCAGAAGGAAGATCGACGTGCCCACGTCGGCGTAGACGGTGAAGGCCAGAGCGACCGCGCGCTGGGTGCGGGCCCGGCGCCACCACGTGAACGATTTGCGGGCGGTGGCGACCACTGCGGCCACGGGAAGAGTGGACAGCAGGACGGCGATGGCCGCGATACGCGGAGCGCCGGCGGCCGGGCCGGCCTCGCTGAACATCGTGAGGATGCCGGGGATGGCGAACGTCGGAATCAGGACAGCGATACGGCGACGCACGACGTCGGTCAAGGGTGCCCGGGACCGACCACGACTGCGGCCGCCGGAACCTGGGCGTATCACCCGTCGGACGGTATCAGCGTGGAACCTGCGTGGAGGGGCGGTTGCGCGCTTCCGGTGGGCCCGGCCCTTGTTTTGCGCGCACGTCACAGGAGGCGGATCAGGAATTGTCGTTCTCGCGCGCAAGTCTCTCGATCAGGGGCCGGGTGCGATAGGGAATCGCTTCGCGCATCACCACGGAGACCGTCGTGCGTTCGACTCCGGGGACCGCGAGGATGAGCCCGGCCACGCGATACAGATCATCGGCGTCCGCAGCCGAGACACCGATCTGCAGATCCGCTCCGCCCGAGACGCCGACCACCTCGGTCACCTCGGCTATGCCTCGCAGACGGTCGATGACTGCCTCGAGCCGATGCTGATCAGTCACTGCCCCCACGTAGGCGCGGAGGGGATACCCCAGGTCCCGAGGAGAGACGAGGCGGTCCATCGGCGCGAGGGTATGTGATTCGTCCCAACGAGAGAGCCTGGCCTGAACGGTGTTTCGAGCCAGTCCGAGAACCGAGGCGAGATGCACCCCGGTGGCGCGAGGGATGTCGCAGAGCGCGAGCAGCAGGCGAGCGTCGGTGCGGTCGAGCTTGGTCACCGAGAGAAGATTGCCACAGACCGGACCGGCGCCGGGTCGTAACCGACAGGAAGAGAACGCGAGTCGCGGCTAAGGTCGAGCAGTGTCGCTCGTAGCGACCGCTGCCCCACGGCAGCCGTACCTGCTAGGAGTCGACGTGGATATCTCCGAGTACCTGAGGATCATCAGGTCCCGGTGGCTGGTGATCCTGATCGCGCTGGTGTCGGGCACGGTTGCCGCCGTGGTGTACGTGGTGTCGACCGAGCCGACATACGAGGCATGCACGACGCTGTACGTGTCGACGGAATCCTCGGCGTCCTCGGTGGCCGAGGCATACCAAGGCAATCTCGCGTCTCAACAGCGAGTGAGTTCCTACGCCGAACTGCTCCGCGGCGAAGCGGTCGCTCGACGCGCGCTCGAGGCGTCCGGCGACCCGATGGCTCCCCGCGACCTGGCCTCGAACGTGCGGACGTCGTCGTCGCCCGACACCGTTCTCGTGGCGGCGTGCGTGTCGGACACCGATGCCGGGCGTGCTGCACGACACGCGAATGCTCTCGCGCAGGCCTTCGTCGGTTTCGTCGACGAGCTGGAGACACCTCCGGGCGGGGGAACGCCGATCGCGCAGGTCAGGGTGGTGGAGCCCGCGAGTGTGCCGGAGACCCCGGTGTCGCCACGCATCGTCCCGATCATCGGTCTCGGGGTCGGGCTGGGCCTGCTCCTGGGACTGGTGCTCGCTGTCGTCCGTGAGCGCCTGGACAGAACCGTGAAGACGAGGGACCGCCTCGGCGAGGTGACGGGGGTACCGGTCATCGGCGCTGTGCCGTTCGACGCGTCCGTCGGAGAGAACGTGGCGCGTTCCGGTGTGCATCCGTCGGCGGCGTGGACCGAGTCGCTCCGTGAGGTTCGAACCAATCTGCAGTTCCTCGCAGTGGACACCACGCCCCGTGCGCTGGTCATCACGTCGACGGTCCCGTCCGAAGGGAAGACGACGACGGCGGTCAACCTCTCGCTCGCACTCGCGGAGGCGGGTCACCGAGTGGTGCTGGTCGAGGCGGATCTGCGTCGACCTCGGGTCGTCAAGTACCTCGGACTGGTCGAGTCGGTGGGTCTGAGCACGGTCCTGGCCGGTCGAGCAGACATCTCGGAGGTGTTGCAGGCCACCAGCTTCGAGGGAGTGGACGTGATGGCGTCCGGTCCGCTGCCGCCGAACCCGTCCGAGCTGCTGGGGTCCGAGACGTTCCGTGCGACTCTCCGCACGTTGAAGGACATGTACGACTACGTCATCGTGGATGCTCCTCCTCTTCTTCCCGTGACGGATGCGGCCGTCGCTTCGGTACTGGCGGACGGGGCACTGGTCGTCGTTCGTCACGGGAAGACACGGGTCGACGAAGTGCAGCGCGGTCTGGCATCTCTCGCGAGAGTCGGAGCCCCGGCGCTGGGTACCGTCCTCACGATGGTTCCGGTGCGTGGTCGTCAGGACTCCGAGTACCGGCACTACTACGACCCCGAACCTGGAGCGGCACACCAGACGTCGTTCGTCGTGACGCCACATCCCGCGTCGCCGGTCACCGCGAACGACGAGGCCTCGCGAGCGCGCGGGGCGAGCGCGCCCGATCGACCCCGGACGCAGAGACACTCCAGGAGCGTTGCTCCGGAAGAACCGGTTCCCAGCAGGTCGACCATGCGGGCATCGCCTGACACGAGCCGCCGAAGTGCACTGCTGCGTGGGCGTGGTCCGACTCGACCGACGTGAGAGGTTCCGACCGTCGTAAGCGCACCTCGGTACGTGCTGCGGTGTGGGTCGTGGTCGGTGCCGTGATGGTGTCGGCCGCGTCTGCGATCGCCGGGTATCTGGTGTACACCCGGGCGAGCGAGGACCCTCTGGCCCGAGTCGACGCGATCATCGTCCTCGGTGGCGAACACGACGGGCGCGAACAGTACGGGATCGACCTCGCGGAATCCGGTCTCGCCGACGTGGTGGTCCTGTCCGACCCCTATCGCCCGGACGATGTCGTCATGAGGCACATGTGCAACTCGCCGCGAGAATCCTTCGTGGTGATGTGCGCTCGGCCGACGCCCAGCACCACACGGGGCGAGGCACTCTTCACGCAGGAGCTGGCAGCGGAGCACGGCTGGGAGACCGTCATGGTGATCAGCTGGCGCTATCACCTGCCACGAGCGAGGTACATCTTCGGCCAGTGTTTCAGCGGGCGAGTCATCACCCGGGCAGTCCCTCGCGCGTACGACTTCTCGATGGTGGACTGGGCGTTCACGTACGCGTATCAGACAGCGGGTTTCGTGAAAGCGGTGGTGGAAGGTCCCTGCGACACCGCATGACCGACCGTGCCGTGCCCGTCAGTTCTCGGGCTCGTCCGAGTCGGTGGTCGTCGTCGATGTGCGCGTACGCCGCGTCGTGGTCGGCTCGTCGTCGGTGGTGGTGGCTCTGGTGGTGACACGAGCGGTCGTGGTGGTGGGGGGAGCGGTCGTGGTCGGCCGGGGTGTGGTGACGGGCGCGATCTGCCACGTCGGGGACGGCGGCACCTCGATGGTGGGGGCGTAGGTCAGGCTGCCCACGACCGCGACCGTGCCGTCGATGGGTGGGGGAGAGACTCGGCGAACGTCGGCGTCGAACACTCCGCCGGCGGCGGCAACGGTGAGCCCGCCGGCCAGGGCGGCCGCGGCGATGCCCATCACGACGGCGACAGCAGCTCTCTCACGCATGTTCTCCGTGCTCCGTTTCCGCCCGTGGTGGGGGCCGGTTCACACCGTAGCCGGGGAGGGGGTGGGCAGCAGTCCGAACAGCGATCAGCGTGCGCCCCAGATCTCGAACAGCGGACCGAGTGCCTCCGAGATCGCCTCGCCCACCCACTCGTACACGTCCGTCGACCGGCCGATCGGATCCATGATGTCGA
Organism: Rhodococcus sp. BP-349; assembly: GCF_019835845.1. NCBI lineage: Bacteria > Bacillati > Actinomycetota > Actinomycetes > Mycobacteriales > Nocardiaceae > Rhodococcus > Rhodococcus sp. BP-349. The sequence continues at coordinate 492,769 of NZ_JABUDR010000001.1, forward strand.
GGTGCGTCACCGGGTTCGCTGCGCGCTCGGCGATCCAGGCGGCAGCGTCGACGACGCCGGTGCGACGCGCGAACTCCGCGGCCTCGGTCAGCGTGAAGGTGCGTCGGAGGTTGCGGGGAGCCACCGTCAGCACCTCGTCCCGGTGCCGCGCGGTCATCGTCAGCACCAGATCCGCGCCGGACGCGATGGTCGGGGTGAGCCGTCGCGCGACGAACCCGGTCGGATCACCGCCCAGGGACTCGAGTAGGCGAGCGGCGTCTGCCTGCATCGGATGTCCGACCACTGCGCGCGTGCCGGCGCTGTCCGTCGTCACGTCCAGGCTCAGATCGCGGGCGAACGCCGCGGTCAATCGTTCTGCGGTGGGCGACCGGCAGATGTTGCCAGTACAGACGTAGAGGACATGCATGAGCGGAGTGTAGGTGCGCCCCGGTGTCAGGTGCGCGCGTTGTCCGTCGTGGTGTACGCCTGGTCGTCGAACCGCAGGCGGTCCCCTCCCGCGCGCTTCGCCTCGTACATCAGACGGTCGGCGCGGCGGATCAGGAGCTGCACCTCGTCCGCGTCGCGGGTCCACCGGCCACCCGGGATCCACGCCACGCCGGCGCTCGCCGTGACCGGCACCGGGTCGGCGTCGCAGCGCACGGAGGCGTGCACGTGATCGAGGCGGTCCCGCAGCTCGGACCGGGGCACGATCCCGACGACGCAGAACTCCTCACCGCCGAGTCGGGCGACGTAGGCCCAGGCCGACGAGCGATTCTGCAGCCGTTCGGAGACCCGCCGCAACACCTCGTCGCCGCCGTCGTGGCCCACGCGATCGTTGACGGATTTGAACCTGTCGAGGTCGATGACCATCACCGCCACCACCTCGTGGTCGCCCACGGTCGCCAGGAGCGGCGCGTGTACCACCCCGCCGAGTCCACGGCGGTTCAGTGCGCCTGTCAGCGGATCGGTGCCCGATCGGTACGCGTCGTCACGCAGGTAGGAGAGCGGGATCTGCGAGAGCAGCGGCGCGAGAAGGAAGAGGGCCAGTTGCACGACGAGCAGAACGGACAGGTACGCCACGTCGCTGTCACCATCGGTCGCGGCCGAGACGAAGAAGTACAGGGACACGGCCACCGTCAGCGCGATGTGTGCGATCAACGTGCGGATCGAGTGGAAGTAGCCGCAGTAGATGCCGAGCAGAGCGAACACCACGGACACGGTGAACGAGGCCTGCACGTCGGCCAGCATGGCCAGCCCCACCACGAGCGCCACGTCGTCGCCGAACAGGAAGAGAAGCGATCCCCGACGTGACGGCCACGTCCCGCGGATCCACGGCAACGCCGACACGGCGCCCGCGGCCAGACAGGTGCCGAACACGGCGCGCGCCAGAGGTGAGGTGGGTGCCCCGCTGGTGAACAGCAGCAGGGAGCCGGCGAGCACCACCATGAGCACGACGGCGGCCATCATGCGGCGGTACGGCCGTTGCAGTCCGCGCTGCGCCATGTAGCCGGGCATGGCGGAGTAGTCGAACGGCCGACTCCACCACTCACCCACAACATGGAACATCGACTGGCAACTCTCGGCTGGGAAGAATGGCGAAAAGGTAAACCTACCCACAGGTTCGTGACGACGCCCCGCTTCGTTACAGCGTCGCCGCCTCGCGTGGCAGGATTTCCGACATGGCTGATGAACTCTCACGACAGCGCCCGAGCGTCGTCGTCGTCGGCGGTGGATTCGGTGGGCTGTACGCCGCCCGGCGACTACGCCACATCGACGGCGACGTGACCGTGATCGACCGCGGCACCTCGCACGTCTTCCAACCACTGCTGTACCAGTGCGCGACCGGGCTGCTCTCCGAGGGATCCATCACCTCGCCGCTGCGGCACCTCCTGCGTCGGCAGAAGAACACGCACGTCGCGCTCGGGGAGGCGTCGGGCATCGATCTCGAGAAGCGCCGGCTCACCGCGTCGCGTATCGACGGGTCGACGTTCGAGCTGCCTTTCGACTACCTCGTCGTCGCCGCCGGGATGCGGCAGAGCTATCACGGCAACGAGGAGTTCGCGAAGTACGCGCCCGGTATGAAGACCGTGGACGACGCGCTCGCGATCCGCCGCAAGCTCATCAGCGCGTTCGAGATGGCTGAATCTCTGCCCACCCCCGAGGAGCGTCGGCCCTGGCTCACGTTCGCCGTGTCCGGCGGTGGGCCGACCGGCGTGGAGATCGCCGGACAGATCCGCGAACTCGCCGTCGGGGCGCTCGAGCACGAGTTCCGCTCGATCGACCCGAGCGAGGCGCGCGTGCTCTTGTTCCACGGCGGTGACCGCGTCCTCGAGTCGTTCGACGCGAAGCTGTCGGCGAAGGCCCAGAAGACTCTCGATCACATCGGGGTGGAGACCCACCTCGGGGTCCACGTGACCGACGTGACAGCCGACCGCATCGAGGTCACCCGCAAGTCGGACGAGCGGAAGACGATGTACGACACCCACACCGTGCTGTGGACAGCGGGCGTCGAGGCGGTGCCGTTCGCCGGCACCCTGGCGTCGGCTCTCGGAGTCACACAGGCACGCGGCGGACGCATCCCCGTGGAGAACGATCTCTCCGTCGCCGGGCACCCCGGCGTCTACGTCGTCGGCGACGTGGCCGCTCTGAACAATCTGCCCGGAGTCGCGGAGGTGGCCATGCAGGGTGGCCGCCACGCGGGCGCGATGATCGCGAAGACCATCGAGAACGGGACGCGTGCGTCGTCGCCGTTCAAGTACCACGATCTCGGCAGCGCGGCCTACATCGCTCGTCGGCACGCGCTGCTGCAGGCCGGCCCGATCCAGCTCTCGGGCTTCGCCGGGTGGGCGGCGTGGGGCGCGATCCACATCGCGTTCCTCTCGGGTCGACGCAACCGCGCCGGCACCTTGATCAACTGGGCCGCGACCCTCGCGTCGGGCACTCGGCGGGAACGGGCGGTCACGTTCGGTGATCCGGAGACGGCCCGGATGCCCTACGCCTGACGCTTCCGGGCGGAAGCGGACGCGTGCCCCGTTTGGGTACCGATAACGGCCGATGTGACGGCGATGGGGCCGCCTGGTTACACTCTGTGATTGCACGCGCGCGTCGAATTCGTCGCGCCGCACATCGGTCCGGACAAGGCGGCTCATGACAGTACTGGGAGTGTCGGTGGGCACCAGTGCTGTGCGCCTGGCCAGGCCCGTTCAGGGTCTGCGCGCCGGCGTCGAAGCAGCGTTCCGGCACCGAGCCATCGACACGACGTTCGACCAGGCCGAGCAGCTCGCGGCCGAGTCCATCGGAGTCATCCTGGCCGACCCTGCCGATCCCGAGTCGATCTCCGCGACCGGCGTCGCCTACCGGGACGACGCGCAGGCCGGCGCCGTCGCGCGGGCCATGGCGCGCCAGCACATCGTCAACTACCGCCTCGTTCCCGAGGTGCATGCAGCCGTGCGGTTCCTGCGGTCCACCGGCGACCTCGACGGGCTCCACGTCGTCGGGTTGTACGACCTGGGCAGCTCCGGCCTCAGCATCACCGTCGTCGACCTCGACAACGGTGAGGTGCTCGCCTCCGAACGCAGCTTCGCGGTCAGCGGCAACATGTTCGACGCCACCATCCGCGACAACCAGATCGGCCGCCAGCAGAGCGGTCTGGACGACGTGGACGGGCGCGAGTTCGAGCTCCGGTGCCGGGTGGCCAAGGAGCAGCTCTCCTCGAGCGGTGCCGTGTGCCTGCCGGGGATCGGTGGCCTCATCCTCCTGTCCCGCGAGGCGTTCGAGTCGATGGTCGCCGTTCCCATCGAACAGTCGGCGCGGCTCACCCGCGACGTCATCGCACGCGCGGGCCGACCCGTCGAGGCTCTCGTCATGATCGGCGGCGGATCTCGCATCCCCCTGGTCCGTGCGACGCTCGCCGGCTGGGTCGGGTTGCCCACGATCACGCCCGCCGAGCCGGAGCTGGTCGCCGCGAAGGGTGCAGCACTCTCCGCGACCCCCGTGGACGGGCAGTCGCACTCCGGTCCCGTCCCGATGGCGGCTCCGCGTGCGGCCGCTCCCGTCGTCTCCGCTCCGACCGTCGCGGCACCGTCGGTGTCCGCTCCCGTGGTCGCCGGGCCCGTCGAGCCGCGCACGCAGGACGCGCCGGCACCGGAGAAGGCGCTCAGCGCACCCTCGGCAGAGACCATGGCATACAGCGACGTCGAGAGCCGCGAGCACTCCGCCCGCGACATCGACCACTCGGTCCGCGACTCGGACCTTCGCCCGGAAGTGGCGGACCCCCGCGCGGCGGAGACCCCGTCGTGGCTGTCCGGATCCGGTTCCGCAGCGCCGGAACAGCGTTCGTCGCGCCCGCGGCTACCGCTCATCGCGGCCGTCGGTCTCGCGGTGATGGCTGCCGTCGGACTGGCGCTCGGATACGGCGCCACACCGTCGCAGTCCACCGCGGACGTCCCGCCGGCGGACCAGGCCGGTACGTCGAGCTCGGACACACCGTCCACGACGACGTCGACCACTACCCGGACGACCACCACCACCACGCCGCCGCCGACGACCACGACGGTGCCGTCGGTGGCTCCCGCTCCGGTGGAGGCGCCCGCCCCGGCGGCCGAGGATCCCTACGTGGCTCCCGCGCCCGCCCCGCCGACCATCCCGGGTCTTCCCGGTGTACAGCTGCCGCCCGGAATTCAGATTCCGCCGGGTCTGATCCCCGGGTTCTGATTCCGCCGGTCACGCCGAGAGTCGTGGTCCCGCTTCACAGATCATCGATGTCCCAGATGATCGTCGTCGTCTGATCATGGTCGTGTGATCATCGTCGTGTGATCATCGAACACGAGCGCCGTAGCCCCCGACGGCATCGCATCGCAGCGATGCCGCACTACGGCGTTCGTGTTCGTCGCGTGTCCGGGCCGTCAGGCCACGGTCACGAGCACTCGCTGTCGAGTGCAGCTTTGATGTAGCCGGCAGTCTGATAGATGTAGCTGCCGATCCACTCTCCGATCCCCTCCTGAGTGGGGTTGGGAGACATGGTGACCTCGCCGTCGAAGCACTGCTGGACGATGTAGCGCGACCGAGACAGGTGCGGCGTGTAGGTCACCACGATGATGTGTTTCCAGTTCTCCGCGGCGGCGCGACGCTCGATCTCCTCCGCCTCGCCCTTCGTGGAGTACGGATCCGGGAGGAAGCAGGACACCTTCACGGTGTAGGTGCCGTTGCAGATCTGCTGCATACGCACGTCGTCCGGGCCCACCGAGTTGGAGAGCACCACTTCGGGTGCGTACCCCTGCTCGGCGATGTCGATGCCGTAGTGGAAGCGCCCGTAAGGCTTTCCTCCGAGCACCACGACGGCGTCGGCTGGTCGGAGTGGGTCTGTCTGAGGGTGTACGTACACGGGCCATCCCGCGGCCACGACGGCCACGAGCAGAACCGAGCACGCCACCAGAAGGCGGCGGAAGGTCACGGGTCTCAGCCACCGGTCCGCCGCAGTACGGACAGGACCGTGCGGAGCAGGATCTTGACATCGAGCCAGAGGCTCCAGTTCTCGATGTAGAAGTTGTCGTAGAGGGCGCGGTCCTGGAGGGAGGTGTCGCCTCGGAGTCCGTGCACGGCAGCCCATCCCGTGAGTCCGCCGGGAACGCGGTGACGCGCGGAGTAGCCGGGGATCTCGGTGGTGAACTTGTCGACGAAGTGCGGTCGCTCGGGGCGCGGGCCCACCAGGTCCATGTCACCCACCATGATGTTCCACAGTTGCGGCAACTCGTCCAGGGACGTCTTGCGCAGGAAGCGCCCCAGCCGCCCGACACGGTCGTCCTGGGAGATGCTCCACGTCGTGTCCGACTCGCTGCGCGATGCGGGCTTCATCGACCGGAACTTGAGGCAGTTGAACAGTTGACCGTTGCCGGTGACGCGCAGCTGCTTGAACAGTACGGGCGCGCTCCGATCGGACAACCGCACGGCCGCCGCGATGGCGAGCAGGAGCGGGGACAACACGAACAGGGCCATACCCGCGAGGATGCTGCTCAGGATGCGCTTGATGCGCCACGCGAGCGACCGGTGCGCGTCGCGCCGGATACGCACCAGTGGAATGGCGTGCAGTCGGTCCATCTCACCGGTGACACTGACGAACTCGAACAGACGCGGCACCACGAAGATCTCGCAGTCCATCCGGTCGCATTCCCGCAGCAGCGTCAGCAGAGCCGATTCCCGCATCGCCGAGAACGCGATGACGATGGTGTCGATCTGGTGCAGGTCGATGTAGGTGCGCAGCTGGTTCGCCAGCGGCTCGACGGGGATGTGGCTGGCCACGCTCCGCGGCATCGGTGAATCGTCCAGCAACGCGTGCGGCTCGAGACCGTGCTCCGGGTAGGACTGCATGCTCTCGACCAGCTGTGTGGCCACCAGCCCGCTGCCGATCACCACTGTGCGGCGCTGGAAACGGGCCCGGCGACGCAATCGGCGGGCGACGAAGTACGACGCCTCTCGGCCGATCATGGTGGCTGCCAGGACGGACAGGGAGACGAGCGCTGCGGTGAGCAGGGTGGTGGACGGTGCCACGATGACGATGGCACTCGTGGAGACCAGCAGCACGATGGCGGCCATCAGCGGCAGATCGTCCAGCATCGACAGAGTCAGGCGCTGGCGACGACGTTGCGGCACCACCGCGAACGTGATGATCAGCAGGGCCACCACGACGGGATGGCCGTCGAGCGGGGCGAGGAGCACCGCGATCGAGACGAACATCGACTCCAGGACGATGCCGAGGACCGCACTGAGGTGCAGAGCCGGCCAGCGCGACAGGCGACTGCGCGGATCCGGGATGTTGGGACGAAGCGGGATGGGCGGGGCGACCTCGGTGGCCGTTGCCTCCTGCGCGGCCTGTGCGTACTGCACGGCCTCGGCGTGCCGGGCGAAGCGGGGGAGCAGGTTCTCCGGCTCCAGGTCGGGCGAATCCGCCCCGCGCAGCTTCTCGCCACGGTGCTTTCCGCCGCGAAGATCGAGCGGCGAGGTGTCGGGGTGCGAGGTGGTCATCGGCTCGCCTCCGGCTGTGCGGCGGCAGAGGTGTCGGTCACATGGTCCAGCGCGTCACGAAGGGTGGCGATCGTCGAGAACGTGGAACGACGCAGAAGATGATCGGGGAACTCGACCTGGGCCGATTCCTCCAGATCCACCAGCACGGCCACACTGGCGTGCGAACTCAGGCCGGCATCGAACAGGTTCTCGTCGTCGCCCAGCGTCCACGGATCGACGGGTAGCCGACCGGCTCGGTGCAGTGAGCTACGGACGATGGTGTCCCGGGTTGGTGACGGGTGCGTCACGAGGGTTTACTCCTTGCCTACGGTTCAGACAGACAGTCACGCTCATATCGCGCCCCGCGGCGAATGCATCGTCGACTTACATGGAAGAACTCGACCGCGTCGGCTCTTGTGGACGCCGCAACAGTCTGTGAGAAGTGTATATGAGAAGTTTCCGTACCGCAGGAAGGTTTTGGTGACGAGGTGAGCGAGATGTCGATCGGACGGTCGTCGGAACGTGAGATGGAGCTGCTCAGGCAGTCGTTCGGACAGACGACCCGTTCGTGGGCCGACCACACCTTCGAGGCGACGGAGTCGGGATGGACGGCCTTCAGCGGGCTGGCTCGCCCCGACTACAACCTCGCCCTGGTGCACGGAGGGGACGCCGCTGAGCAGGTCGGACGAGTGCTCGAGTCGGTCACCGCGCTCCGCCGACCGGCTCTGGTGATGTTGGCCGGCGCCGGCCTGTCGGGTGCGCAGACCCTGGCCGACGCGGGCTGGGTGAGCCTGCAGGCGATGCCGTTCATGCACCGGCCCACCGGCGGGTCCCGGCCGGTGGACGGCGTGCGCGAGATCACAGAGAACGACCTGCCCGCCTGCCAGGAGGTCGCGTCGCTCGCGTTCGGGGTGGGCCCCGAGCTCGCCGCCGCCGTCTACACCGCGGAGACGCTGCGTCGTCCGGACGCGATGGCGTTCGGCCTCTTCGTCGACGACGTCCTCGTCTCCTGCCTTCTGTCGTGCCGCGCCGGGGACACCGTCACGGGGTGGGCGCTGGCCACGCATCCCGACCATCGACGAGCCGGACATGCAGCACGCCTCATCGCGGGCGGCAAACACGTCGAGACCGGTGTGCACGGCCCGTCGAAGGATCTGTGCCTCGCCTCCCCGGCCGGGGTGCCCCTCTACGCGTCACTGGGGTTCCACACGACGGAGTACTGGCAGGTGTGGTCCCGCCCGCGGTGGGTGCTCGGCGCGGCGTGACGGCCGACACACTTCCTGCCTTTGTCTTGGTGGGCGGGCGCGAAACAAGATGCCCGACAGTGAACGGGAGTCGACTCGACAGCCGCGGTCGGTCTTTTTCTCGTCGACGCGTGAAGCGGGTCGCGGTCGACGGCGCGTCGCGCCGCGAATGTGCATTTCTTTGCTTGTGTATGGACAGGCGCAGAGCGGGGGCTGGAGGTGCGCCGACCACGATGGCGAAGGGGTAGACCATGAACGACAGAGGTCCTTCGGGCTCGCGGCTCGATCGTCGTGCACTGCTCATGGGAGGACTGGCGGCCGGAGTGGGCACCACGCTCGCCGCGAGCAGCATCCTCGCGCAGGCGGACGACCCCGTCGCCGTGACCCTGGCGGCGGGCGAGACCGACCCCGGGGCTCTGCTCGGGTGGGTCAACGTCAAGGCGGCGCCGTACAACGCGAAGGGCGACAACGTCACCGACGACACCGCCGCTGTCGCCGCCGCGTATACCGCAGCGCAGCAACAGAACCGACCGCTGTACTTCCCTCCGGGCATGTTCCGGGTGCGGTCGCTGCCGCAGTTCGCCAACTACGCCACCGTGTTCGGTGCCGGCGCCGATCTGACCACGATCGTCCACACCAGCTCCGGAACGTTGCTCACGCTCACGGGTCGCCAGCGGGTAGCGCTGAAGAACCTGGGCATCTTCTCGTTGGATCCGTCGTCGTTGGCCGTGCAGCTCGACGGGTGCTTCCGCTGCTCGTTCGACTCGATCGTCTTCCGCGGCAACCACACGCCGCAGAGCTACCCGAGGTTCCTTCAGCAGAAAGGCGTCTCGCTCATCAACAACACGGGCGGAACGTCGTTCATGAATTGTGATTTCAACAATTATGGAACGGCGATGTCGACGACGGCAATTCAGTCGTACATCGCCAACTGCAAGTTCACCACGAACTGGATCGGGTTGTTGGGGACGGGCAACAATTTCGCGTCGGGAATGTCGATGGTCAACACCGAATTCACGTCCGACATCAATCCGAACACCACCACCTCGCACCTCGTCGTCGACGGCCGCGCCAACGACTGGTGGCTCACCAACGTGTGGTTCGAGGGAGCGGCCACGGCCCTCACGATCGGCAGGGCCGGCACGGGCGGACCGTCCCAGTTCGGCATGGTCAACTGCAAGGTCGCTGCCCGCGGGATCGGCCTCGACCTGCAGCACTGCCGACAGCCGTACCTCGCGAACGTGGTCTTCGACGCGGACCAGCAGTCGAATCCCCAACTCGTCCGGGTGAACGCCCAGTACGTCGCGGAGGGGACCGCGATCAACCTCATCACCAGTCAGGGTGCCGACTTCCCCGGCAGCACCTTCCCGAACGGCTGGTCGGTGCTCGGCCGCGGCAAGCTCGTCTCCGCCGGTGGCGGACCCATCGTCAAGTCACCGGACGGAAAGAGCTGGCGACTGTCGATCAGCAACACGGGTGTGGTGAGCGGGCAGAACCTCGGGGTGCTGTAACGCTCAGCGCGGCCGATCTGTACCGAGAGACTGTGTGGTCAGAGTCCCGTCCGTCCCCACCACGAGGCGCCAGTAGGCGTTCGACTCGTCCTTGAGCACCACGCCCGCCTCGCGGCGGTCGGACAACCAGGTGCCGTCGGACAGGACGGCGGCGGTCACGGCATCGCCGCCGTCCCGCGCCTGCAGCAGGTCGACGTCGTCCTGCACGGTGCGCGTGACCACGGTGCTGGTGAAGGTGGGCCCCGACATGGTGCCGCGACCGATCACCGTCCACGCATCGGGGAAGACCGCGCTGTCCAGATCGTCGTCGACGCCTGAGATCAGGTTGACCGCCGTGCCCGTCGGAACGTGCTCCGCATCGATGACCAGCTCGGCGGGGCGACTGTTCGGGTCCGGATCGAAGATGATGTTGGCCAGGTACGGCTGCCGGCAGTACAGCAGCTCGACACACGTGGTGCGCGCCGAGATCTTGCAGTTGACCATGCCGAACTGGGACGGCCCGCCGGTCTCGCGGGTGCCGATGCTCAGAGCCACCTCGGACCCCTCGAACCAGACGTTGGTGAACCACCAGTCGTTCGCGGGACCGTCGACGCGGACGTGCCGATCCGTCGTGTCCGGGTCGTTGTCCGACACGAACTCGACGTTGGTGAACGCCATGCCGGCGTTGAAGTCGCCACCGGTGCCGAGGACGCCGACGCGGTTGCTCGTGAACTTCGAGGCCGTCACGTAATTCTGGATGCACTCCGACGTCAGACCGATGCCGTGGTTGTTGATGTCGCAGTTGGTGAACGTGGTGCCGCCCGTGTTGTCGGTCAGCACCACTCCGCGCTGGTTCTCGTACTGCGGGAACGTGGACGACGAGTGATTGCCCCGGATGGTCACGGAGTCGAACGAGCAGCGGAAGCACGCGGACAGCGAGAAACACGTCGACGTGTCACCGGTGGTGAAGAACCCCATCCGGCGGAAGTTGACGCGCTGGCGCCCCCGCAGGTCGATCAGGGTCCCGTTCTGCTCGTACAGGACGGTGGTGACGTCGGCGCCGTCGCCGTACACGGTGGCGTAGTCCGCCATCGCCGGCCACGCCGTCACCCGGTAGGTGCCGCCGGGCAGGTAGACCGCGGACGCCTGGGTGATGCCCTCGAACGCTCGCGCGATCGCCTCGGTGTCGTCGGTGGTGCCGTCGCCCGTCGCCCCGAAATCGCGCACGTTGCGCGAGGCCGGGGTGTCCGTGACGTTCGGCGACTGGAACTGCACCGACTCGGCATCGTCGCGTGAACACGCGACCGCGAGAGGGACGGTGGCGGCGACGAGCGTGCCGGTGAGCAACCGTCGTCGCCCGAAGGAACTCGCGGTCACGCGGTGACCTGCTGTCTCTGCGGATCGATGGTCCGGGCGAGCACAGAGGAGATGATCGTGCGGCGCATGTCGGCGTGATACGCCGAGTGATCTCCGACGGGAGCGCTGACGATCAGCGGCACGGTGCCGCTGCGGCGCTGGATGCGCGTGAGCCCCTCGGGCCCACGCTGATCGACGAACCAGCGGTGATCGGCCGGCGCGAGGATCACGGTGGCGTCGACGTCGTTGTCCGCCAGCGAGCGCAGGATGACCTCGGGAACCTGCGTCACGCCGCGCACGCCGAGCAGGCGCCACGCCCGATACGGCAGGTGGGTCTGGAGGGCGTTCTTGATGCGCGCTCGGGGCGTCTTCTGCCACGCCGGATCCGACCGTGGGATGCCCAGATCCGCAGGATCGATCTCGCCCTGCGTCGATTTCTTGCGCTTCCAGCTCCACGCGATGGCGTTCACCATGACGGCGCCGCCCGCGCCGATCTCGGCGGCGGCGTGGGCCGCGTTCCACGAGCCGGAGCAGATGCCCGTGAGCACCACGTGACGCGGATCCGCATGCGCCGCACGGGCAGCCGCGACCACGTCGTCGGCGCTCTCCGCCGAGTAGATCGGGGTGTGCTCGTCGGCACGGACGATCTCCGATTCACCGGTTCCACGTCGGTCGAAGCGCAGCGCGGACGCACCGGCGCGCGCCGCCTCGCGAGCGAGCTCGACCCACAACCGCGCCGGTCCTGTGCGGGTGTCGTTCGCCGTGGCGCAGAAGACCAGGGTCGGCGCGGAGTCCGGTGTCTCGACCGGGGTGGACCGGATGCCGAACAGTCCGTGGGCACCGATGCTCTCGATGTGTTCCGTGAAGGTCGACCCGTCGCTCGCCACGTGCGTGGCGCTGGTGATCGGCGTGAACTCGACCTCGTCGTCGCGGGCGGAGTCGTGTGCGCCGTCGAGGATGTCGACCACCGCGCGGATCGCCGTGTTCGGCAACGGCACCAGAAAGCTCTCGGGCGTGACGAATTCGGTCATCGTGCCGACGTGCTGCACCGCCGCGCCGGATCGCTCGATCGCCTTGTCGAGCCGGGGCGAGGAGTAGCCGTCGCGGAGGGCGAAGACCCACTGCGACACGGCGGGTGCCGCGGCGGTGATCTCGAGCGCGGACAGAGCCGCCGCCGCGTCCGCGGACAGGGAGTGCCCGATGGTGTGCAGATCGGTGTCGGTTCCGACGGTGTCGGTGCCCACGCCGAGCCGATACAGCGCCTGCTGCTCGCGGAGGTACGCGCGGCCGCGCGGCACCGGATCCCACAGCACGACCGTGTGCAGCGGGCCGACCGCGTCGGCTGCGCGATCGAGTAGCAGGGCACCGGCGCGGAGGCCGACGGCGGAGACCGTCGTGCAGCCGAGCGAGCGCATCAGGCTCACCGCGTCCCCGATGCTCGCGAGCCAGCCGTCCATCGCCGCGACGTCGTTCTGGTCACCGCCGGAATCGCCCACACCGAGGTAGTCGAACCGCAGGACGGCGAAGCCGGCAGCAGCCAACTCCTGCGCGAGCAGCTTGAGCCCGCGGTACGTGTCGACGTGCTCCTTGCCCATCGACGGACACAGCACGATCCCACCGCGTGCACGGTCCCCTTCAGGAAGGTGGACCACGCCGAACAGGCGACGGCCGTCCGATCCGAACCAGGTCGGCGTTGTCGACATGGGTGTGCGGTCCTCTCGGGAGTCCGAGCCGATCGGGCTCGGGGTGCGGGTGGAGGGAAGAGTCTGCGTCACTTGGTGACCCGGAAGGTGCGGCGACCGGTCTGGGTACGCGGGCGGACGGGCCGCGAGGTGGTGGGCTCGGCCGGACGCGTCGCCTTGGTGACGGTCGTGTCCTGCGCAGCCTTGTCGGTCTTCTCGGCCGCGGCCTTCTCTGCCTTGTCGGGCGCGACCTCGTCGGTCTTCGTGATCGAGACCGGCTCGGGCGTCGCCGCGGTGTCGGTGTCGTCCTTCTCGGACATCTCCGAGCCGGCGTCCTCCACATCCTCGGTGACGGTGCCGTCCGTGTCGATCTCGGTCGAGTCCAGGTGCGCCACATCGTCCTGCGCGAGCTCCCGCGGAGTCTCGATCGGCTCCGCCGTCACCACGTGGAAGCGGTCGGTCTCGGCATCCGCGGGCGAGTGGACCACGTCGTACCGCTCGTCGTGGCGCGGCTCGGGACGCACGGCGCGCTCGGCACGAGGCGCCGGCTGAACGGTGTCCCAGCGATCCTGGTGGTCGTCGCGGTAGTTGCGGAAGTCGTTGTCTCGGAAGTCGGTGTCCCGGTAGTCGTTGTCCCGGTGGTCGGACTCGTGGGTCGGCGACGGCGCGCGGTAGGACTGCGGTGCGGACGGCCGCGGGGCGGTGGTGGTCCGGGTGGTGGTCGGCACGTCCCTCGTCTCGGCGACGGGAGCGGCCTTCGGTGACGTCGCGGGTACGACGTCGTCCTTCGCGGCGGACGACGTCAGCAGCGACAGCGGCCAGCGGCGGGCCGAGACGTGCGGAACCAGAACGGTTCCAGCCACCACGACGCCGATGCTGTCGAGCTCGGTCAGCAGTGCGCGGAGCTGGGCGGCGGTGGTGGTGCCGTTCTCGACGGCAACGACGACGTGGTCGACGTGGACCGCGATGGCGAGCGCATCGGTGTCGTCCGCGACCGAGGTCGCGTCGATCACCACGTAGTCCCGATCGGACTTCAGGCTCTGCACGATGGTGCCGAAGCGCGGGGAGGCCAGGAACATCGTGGTCCGGTCGTCACCCACGCCCATGGGCAGGATGCTCAGGCCCTCGACCTGACTCGGCCGCGTGAGGTCGGTGGCCGACCGCTTCGGTGAGCGTGCGAGATCGGCGAGTCCGCCGGCGTTCTGCATGCGGGACGACACCCCGGTTCCGTCGGTGCAGGCGTCGACCACGAGGGTCGGTCGGCCCAGTCCGCTGAGTGCGCGGGCCAGGGCGAGGACGGTGTCCGACCCGCCGGCGGGGGAGACGCCGATGACCGCGATGGAGTGCGGCGTCGTCCGGCCGACCGAGGCGTCCAGGCGCAGGGCGGCGCGTCGTGCGTCCGCGGTGCGCGTGGCGGCCTTGATGTCGCCGAGGAACGTGGTGGGGGCCACCGCGGCGACCTGGCCGGTGGTGCGGATGCGCTTGTCCAGTCGATCGCGCAGGTACGCTGCGGCGCAGCCGAGCATCATGCCGGCGACGGCGCCCATCAGCAGTGTGCGCATCGGTGCCGGTCCGCCGACGGCGGCCGGGGTGGTCGCCGGGTCGACGACGGTCACCTTCGCGGCGGGAGCGGCGCCGATCTCGGTGGTCTCGATCTCGTTGACCAGATCACGGAACTCGGCCACGACCGCGTCGTTGATCGCCCGTGCGTTGTCCGGGGTGGTGTCCGACACCGAGATGCCGATGAGCACGGTGGCCGGGGCGAAGGACGTGGTGACCGTCGACGCCAGGGCGGCCGGCGTGGTGTCGAGCTGCAGATCCTCGATGACACCCGCCATCACGCGCTCACTGGTCACCAGATTGACGTAGGACGTGACACGCTGCTGCGCCGCCATGTTGCCCTGGTAGGCGTCGGACACCGAGGTACCGGTGGCCATCGAGACGTACAGCCGGCTCGAGGAGGTGTAGGAGTAGCTCAGCGTCGACGTGTACGCCGCCGCTGCCACCGTTCCCAACACGACGAAGGCCAGGATGGTCATCCACCGGCGTCGTGCGATGTTCACGTAATCGATCAAACCCATGATGTAGATCCTTTGCTCGAAGAGCGGTCGAGTGTGGAGATGTCGTCGGGAACGTGCGTGGTCGGAGGGGGTGTCTCCGCGCACTGTCGGGAGTACTCGCCGACGAGGAGCGTCACGATCCACACGAGAATTGCCAATTGAAGAGATTTGCCGATGGACTCGGTCGTCCCGAGAATCCCGCGCTCGAACAGCACCGGATACTCGATGAGCGTCAGCCCGAGCACCACGAAGAGGAAGTTCCTCGCGAGGAGCCATCGAACGGCGACCAGCACCATGACGAAGGTGAACGTCATGGTGACGGCCACGCCGGCGTAACCGCCGAACACGAAGCCCTCACTGATGTTTCCCTCGGCCAGCGAGACGGACACGTTGCGCATGTCCACCGACGATCCGCGGACCTGGCTGGCCCACGCGGTGCCGGACTGGAACTTCTCCGATCCGAGGAGTTGGGACGGGATGAAGTTGAGGAGGGCGTTCTTCACCACGTCGCCGTGCGAGATCCATTCCCGACCCTGCATGTAGTACGCGTCCGTCGCGGCCTCGAGGAGGTCGAAGCGACGCAGGATCGGCAGGAAGGGCTGGACGACAGGGGGGTAGCTGGCCTCCGCGGCCGCGGAGATGGCGCGGGCCTCCGGGTCGACCTTCAACGACTGCAGGATGCCGAACGCGCCGATGGCGCCCGCCGAGATGCCGAGCACGCCGATGATGGTTCCGCGTGTCCACCCGATGAGGGCGAACCGCACGGCGACGGCGAGAGCCGCACCGAGCACCGGGGTCTTCGATTCCACGATGACGGTCCAGACCAGTTCCATGCCCATGAGGCCGAGCAACAGAACCGCGGTCTGCCACAGCTTCTCCGGCCGCGCGAAGACGATGAGGCCGAGGGCGCCCACCGTCGCCATCGTCGCGGCGAAGTCGAGCAGCGGGTTGGAGCTGGTGACCTCACCGGCGGATCCGGTGTTGCCCGTCGCGAAGGACACGAAGCGTCCGCCGAGCCCCAGCACGTAGATGGTGGCGAGGCTGCGGAAGAAGTACGGATCCGCGACGGCCGCGCCGACGGTGGTCCGCTCCAGCTGTCCCCGACGCCACCGGCGGAACAGCACGTACCCGACGACCAGTGCCACGTAGAACCACAGACCGAACACGACGGGCTTCAGCACCTCGGCGATGCCGATGTCGTACCCGATGTCCGCGAGGCGCGGATCGGCGAGGCTGTCCGCGAACTGCGGCTGCGGAAGCGTCCACAACAGGACGAGGGGACGCGCCACGTAGCTCAGCGACCAGTAAGCGGACTGCGCGAGCAGGAACACCTTGGCGACGCCCGGCACGAACATCGCGGACACGACGAGGGCGACGATGGCCGCGGTGGTGAGCGCGACGGCGGAGTAGGCGGTCACGACGTGACCCCCGGCCGGCAGGGCACGGCGACGATGTCACAACGCATCGGTCATCTCCCGTGCTCGGTCCACGTACGCGTGGTGATCACCGACGATCCGCAGTCGGCCGCGCACCGCCATCTCTCTGGCTGCATCAGGTTCGGTGCGGCACCACGCCAGGATGTCATCGAGTTCTGCCGAACTCGAGAAAAGACGGCAATCCCGTCCGTCCTCCAGGAGAGCCATGTGCTCGTCCGTGCGCTCGCCCACGAACAGACCGCCGGCCGCGGGCACCTCGAACGTGCGGCAGGTGTGGGTGTCGCGGTTGTCGGAGTTCAGCAGGACGAGGTTGGCCAGTACGGCGGACACCGCCACCGAGAACCCCTCGCCGTACACGGCGCCGCCGATGTGGGCGGAGGTCGCGCGCAGGGCGGAGACCCGGCGCCAGCCCGGCCCTTGGACCGTCATCGCCGAGCCGTGCGTGCGGGCGAGCTCCACCATCGAGTCGCGACGGTCGGGGCGACAGGCGCCGATGAAGCCGACGAGGTACTCGGCCGGATCGCGACGGGCGGTCGGGCGGTGCCAGGCCGGGTCGTACGCGCTGTGGACGAAGAGCGTCGACCTCGCACCGCGGGCCTCGAGCTCCGGCACGTTGTGTCGCTTGGTGGTGACGACGAGGTCCCAGTCGGACTCGCGGCGCAGGTACTCCGCCGTGGTGTTGTAAGGGTTGGACACGTCGTCCGGGCTGTAGTGCACGTGCAGAGCGGCCGGCAGTGCCAGCAGCCGGTCCTGGTCGAGATGCACGGTGCGGAAGGCGAACAGCATGTCGGGGCGGAACTGTGCGGCCGCCGCCTCGATGCGGCGATGCAGCGCCTCGAGCACCCAGGGTGCGCGGCCACGGCCGAGCTTGCTGTACACCCACGGCGGGGACAGCCGGGTCGGCAGTGCGACCGGGGTGGTGTCGACCACGAGCACGGTGTGGCCGGCCTCGCGGAACCCGTCCGCCATGGACCGGGCGTTGCTGCCGATCCAGTCGTCTCCGAGAAAGAGGATCTTCATCGACTGACCTCCCGGAAGCGGCGAACGGCGAGTGGAACGGTGGGGGCATCGGACGCGGCGGCAGCAGCGGGATCGATCGCGACCATGGGCACGGTGGGCGCCTCCGATTCCGCGCGCAGTGCATCGTCGTTGCGGCGATGCAGTATGCGTACCCGGAGCAGGTACCAGGCAGCGACCGCGACCTCGCAGGTCAGCGTGCCGTAGACCAGCGCCCACACGGATTCGGTGGACAGTGCGGTGGCCAGGGCCCCCGCGGCGAAGACGGTGCCGATGACGGCGCCGATCAACACGCCCTTCGTGTCCTGGCGGACGGGCAGGATCGCGGTGGTGACGAACGAGGTGATCGCGGTGAAGGGCAGGATGAACACCTGCACGCGCATGATGTCCACCGCGGACGAGAACTGATCGCCGAACACCAGCGAGATCAGCAGCGGTGCACTCACCCACAGCCCGACGGTGGCCACGACGGCCACGCCCACGCACGCGGTCAGTCCGCGCAGCGCGTTCTGCCAGAAGTGGTCCTCGCGGCCGCGGGCGAGCCGTGGCAGCAGGCCGTAACCGATGGCGTCGAGCAACGACTGGAAGGCGCGGACGAGCCGGTCGCTGGCGGAGAAGATGCCGAGCGATGCGGCCGACAACGCCACCGAGTAGAAGGTGGCTGCGCCCTGGCCGTAGCTGGTGATGAGCAGCCGCGAGGTCAGCACCGGCACGCCCATGCGGACCATCGCCGTGACGTCCTTCGGCCTGCTCGGCGGGCCGAATTCGCGGATGGTGAGCCGCCACGTCAGTGCCACGGACACCACCGACGACGCCAACAAGCAGAGCATCGCGACGGCCGCGCTGGGGAACATCGGCAGCAGAGTCACCAGCAGCACGAGGTACAGGATGCGGCCGATGCCCTGGTAGACGACGCCGATGCCGAAGCGCGCCTGGGCGACCAGCACCCAGTCGTCACCGAAGGACGCGAAGCCGCCGGCGAAGAGGCCGAGCAGGATCATGTGCAGGTGCACGTGCGCACCCACGAAGAGACTGGCGAGCAGACCGGTTCCCATCACGGCGAGCACCGTGGCGCGCAGCGCGAGGTAGTTGCCACGCAACTGGTTGAGGTTCTCGTCGTTCGCCATCGCCGCGAGGAACGTGGTGATGCCGAGATCGACGAGCAGCGAGCCGATGAAGTAGGCCGACATGGCGATGGCGAGCAGGCCCAGGCCCTCGGTGCCCAGGATGCGGGCAGTCAGCGGCAGCGTGATGATGGTGACCAGGTACTGGCCGTACTTGCCGAAGCTGACGAAGGCGATGTCGCGTACCGCGGACAGCTTGTGCAGCGATCCACGACGGTGCTTCGTGGGCTCGGTGGTGGGGCCGCCGCGCGTTCCGCCCCGAGTGAGTTCACCGACCATGACGCACGCTCACCCGGGTGCCGCGACGCGGTGCGCTGTCGAGGACGTCCTCGAGGAAGTTCTCGACCGTGCGGGCGGACTCCTCGATGTCGAAGTGCGCGGCCCGGGCCGGAGCGGCCGCGGACAGGCGCGTCCGCAGGTCACGGTCGGAGACGACGCGATCGAGCATCGCCGTGAGGCCGGCGCGGTCACCCGAGTCCACGAGCATGCCGTTGACCCCGTGCTCGACGATCTCCGCCGGTCCGCCCGGACGCGACGCGATCACGGCGCAGCCGGCGAGCATGCCCTCGACCACGACCTGGCCGAACGGCTCCGCCGTCAGGGTGCAGTGCACCAGTACGTCGGACATCCGCATGTAGTCCCGCGGATCGTCGACGTGGCCCGTGAAGGTGACGGGCAGGTCGAGCTCGGCGGCCATGGCCTCGAGCTCTGCGCGGTACGGCTCCTCGCCGAAGAACGTGCCGCCGACGAGGAAGACGTGCGCCGGGCGGGTGGTCATCGCCGCGATCGCCTCGAGGAAGAGGACGTGACCCTTCCACGGGGTGAGGCGGGCGACGAGACACAGCACCGTGTCGGCCGGCGCGGACTGGTCCGGGCGGGCACCGAGAGGACGGTCCGATCCGTCGACACCGGGGTAGGCGACCACGGCCGCCCGACGCCACCTCGGCAGCGATGCCAGCGTGGACGTGCTGTTGGCGATGAATCCGCGGCACGCGGTCCAGCCCAGGACGTGCAGCACCGCGGTGAACAGCGTGCCGAAGTACTCGCGGGAGATGCGGTCGTGGGAGTGCCACACCAGGGGCACGCGGGCCCGTCGAGCGGCGATGGTGCCCATGAGCAACGCCTTGGACGACTCGGCGACGACCACGTCGGCATCCGATTCACGGACGACGGCGCCCACGGCCCAGCCCAGGCGGATCAGGCCGGTGACTCCACCGATCATGCGGCGAACGGACATTCCCTCGATGGTGACGGACCGGCTGTCGAACGCGCCGTCGACGACGACGGTGTCGATGCCGTCGGCACGGAGCTTGTCCACCATCGGACCCGTCTCGGTGAAGACGACCGTGACCTCGGTCTTGTCCATGGCGCGTACGAGGCGATGCAGCGCGATCTCGGCGCCGGACGGTGCCGCGGTGTGGGCGAGGAACAGTGCGCGGGTCATCGCTGGACCAACTCTCGGTACACGTCGACGTGCCGGCGGGCCGAGGACTCCCACGAGAACGACTCGGCGTGCGCCCGGCACTCGGCAGGGGTCGGCACGTCGCCGCTCAACGCGGTGGACAGGCGGTGGGCGAGTGCGTCGACGTCGCCGGCGGGCACCACGAGGGAGGGATCGAGACCCGCGACGGCGTCGGGCAGCCCGCCGCAGTCGGTCACCACGGGGGCGCGTCCGCTGGCACAGGACTCGAGGGCGATGAGCCCGAAGCCCTCGAGGCTCAGGGTGGGGATCACCGAGACGGTGGCCTCGGCGTAGAGCGCGGAGAGCCGCTCGTCGCTGGTCCGCCCGGTGAAGACGATGGAGTCGCCGGCGGTGGACTCGGCGGCCTGGCTGCGCAGTGCTGCCTCCTCGGTACCGGTTCCGACGACGACGAGCTGCGCGTCCGGATGATCCGCCACGACGGTGGGCCAGGCCGCGATGAGCCGGTCGATACCCATCCGTCGCTCGAGGCGACGGACGCAGAGGACGGTGGGCCGGGCACCGTTCGGTGCCGGCGTCACGGCGAAGCGGGCGAGGTCGACGCCGGGCGGGATGATCGTGACGGCGGACGGGTCGACGGCGTAGTCCTCGGTGAGGATGCGTGCGGAGTGCCCCGACAGCACGATGAATCGGCGTACGTCGAGGAAGCGCAGACGTTCGACCCAGTACTTGGCGCGCACGACCAGGTCGCTCTCGCCGGACATGGCGCTCTCGGCGGCCCAGGGTCCGTGGAAGTGCGCCACCGACGGGTGCGCGCCGCGCAGGCCGACGGTGGGACGTCCGAAGAGGCTGAAGTGGCGGTCGATCAGCGTGTTCCTCGGGAGGCCACGATCTGCGGAGAGGGCCGACCAGACGCGTGTGAGCGTGGAGCCCGTCGAGGGTCCCCACGAGGACGTGCCGTGGTGGTCGTCGCCCAGATCGGAGTCGCCGAACGCGGACGCCGAGGCGTCGACACCGTCGAGCGACGAGAGGGCGACGTAGAGGTCGGTGAAGTAGCGGTTGAGGCCACCCGGCGAATCGGCGAACCACTCGGCGCCGGTCATGTGTACCTGCACCGTGGCCGTGCGGTCACGAGTAGCGGGTGCGGGGATCATCGGGGTCGACAGCCTTTCGTCTCGGTCCGGTGTTCGTCGGTGCGTCCACGGCGCCGGGTTTGTGACTCCGAACCAAACTTTCGGATCGGAGCGTCCGGTGCGCCGCGTCTGCGTCGGCGAAACTCGGCCGTGCGTGTCGGCCCCGCTCGACACGCTGCTCGGTGAGGGATTCCTGCGATCGATGTGCCACTGACAGTCGCCCCGCGGGCCTACCTGGCAGTAAGATGTACCCGGTCGCATCCACGACCGGTATCGATCTCGCAGTTCCCTATTTCATCGTTTAACATACCGGAAGATTCTTTTGGGCGCCATACAGCAGAGGCGGCCCGGTTCCAGGTCTCGAAGCGGGCGTGACACGAACAGGGCTGTGACAAGTGACAACGCAGGGGAATCACCACCCATCGAGAGGAAGCGCCGACGGATGACCGACACCGAAGCTGTGACGTCGGTCCCTCGGGATGTGGTCGATTCGGGCGTTCTGTCCGGTCTCGCCACCGTCCTTCTGTACGACCTCGGCCGCGGTGGCGCGACCGCGAGCATCGTGGACGTCGACGGCATGGTGGTTCTGGGCTCCGTCGACTCCCCGGTGGCCGGTGGCGACGTCTTCGACCGCGTGGTCCTCGATCACATCGTCGATCGCGGCATTCTGGAGCGCCCCGTCGCGGGCTCGGACGACACCGACGTCATCGTCTTCTGCCGACGGGTGAAGGAGTCGCTGTCCTCCGCGACCGTCGCGCGCACCCCCGGCGGTGGCACCACACTCATCACGCGGGACGAGTTCGAGGCCGCGGTCCGGCCGTTGATCGATCGGTCACTCGACACCGCGGCGTCGCTCGTCGGTGACCGCCACCTCGACGCGGTGATTCTCGTCGGTGGCGGTTCCCCCATCCCGATCCTGTCGGTCGCCGCCGCGGAACGGTTCGGCGTTCCCGTCCTCACCGCGCTGGATCCGCGCGCCACGCGCGTGCAGGTACCTGCGCCGGCGCCCGAGGCCGCTCCGCCGCGCGAGGAGATCGAGACCTCGTCCACGGATCGGACCGTCGCCTTCGCGGCCGCCCCCGATGCCCTTGCCGAGCCAGATCGCGAGCCGGACCGCGAGCCCCAGGCGTCGGCGCCCGCGGACGCCGTCGACGTGGGCGGGGAACAGGTGCCCGATCCGAAACGCAGCCGGGTCCCGGTCGCTCTCGTCATCGCCTTCTCGGGCGCCATCATGGCGGGCGCCGCGGCGTGGGCCTTCACGTCGATGCCCGAGCCGATGGATCCCGCCACGGTCAGCACCCCGTCCCAGGCCCCCACCAGCTCGGTCGCGCCCGTCGGATCGCGCGGAGTCCCGTCACCCGTGACCACCACCGTCGACCCGTTCGCCGACGAGACCGAGGGCGACACCGGTGGTGGTGGCTTCGATGGTGGTGGCTTCGACGGTGGTGGTGACTTCGGTGGTGGTGACTTCGGTGGCGGCGGTGACGCCGGAGGGTTCTGATCGCCCCTCTCGCGGCTACTGTCGTGAGTGATGCCAACGCGCGTGGCCGACACCTCGTGTCGACGACCAATGGAGGAGCAGTGACGGTGAATCTCTCGGGTACGCCGGTGGGCGGGTCCCCGTTGCCCGCGGACCTCGATCCCGCGACGTACCGACCGCATTCCCTGCATTCGTCGGAGCGCACGTGGTCCGAGACCAACTGCTACGTCGACCTGTGGATCGAACTGCTGCACGCGATGGGCGCCGATCCCACGCCCGCACTGGCGTTCGCCCTCAGCGCGGGGTTCGACGGCCGGCAGTGGGACTTCGTGAAGTTCCAGCCCGAGGATCTCCGCCTCCTCTTCGGAGTGGACGTCTCGGAGATGAACATCTGGAAGCCGTTCGGAGAGCACCTGATCGAGAACATGCACGACGGTGTGCTGAGCACGGTCGAGATCGACGCCTTCTACCTCCCCGACACCGACGGCACCAGCTACGGCCGCGATCACACCAAGACGACGATCGTGCCGACGGCCATCGATGTCGAGGCCCGTCGCCTCGACTACTTCCACAACGCGGGTCTGTTCCGACTCGAGGGCGACGACTTCGACGGCGCACTCGCCCGGTCGCTCACCCCCGGAACGGTGGCCCTGCCGCCCTACGTCGAGCGGGTCGTCGTCGACCGTGATGCTCTGGCCGCCGGTCCGGAGACCGACGATCACGACCTGCAGGTGGTGCGTGCTCATCTCGAGCGCGCCGATGCGGTCAACCCGGTCGAGCGACTCGGTGAGCGTGTCGTCGACGACGTCGCGCTGATCCAGCAGGCGGGCCCCGACTTCTTCCACCTGTGGTCGTTCGGCACCCTCCGTCAGTGCGGCTCCACCGCGGAACTCGCGGCGGATCTGGCCGAGTACCTCGAACGCCGCGGTGTCGCGGGCGCCGACGCTGCCGCGGAACCGTTCCGCGAGGTCGCGTCGGGCGCCAAGTCGGTGCAGTTCCGGATGGCGCGCGCCGCTCGGGGACGCGATGTCGACGTGCGTGACTCGATGGCCGGCATGGCAGCGGCCTGGCAGCGCGGTATGGACGCAGTGCGTTCGGCGCTGTGACCCCGCCGCTCGATCTGCTGGCCGACGCACACTGGACGCTCCGGTCGACGGATGCCGGTGCCGCCGAGAGCCCCGGTGACCTCGTGGACACCGATAGTGCTGTGCCCGCGCACGTTCCGGGTACCGTCGCCGGCGCGCTGACCGCCGCGAGACTACCGCTCCAGGACCTCGACGGGCGCGACTGGTGGTACGACACCGAGGTGTCGGTACCGGAGGGCGTGGAGTCGGTGCGCCTGCACCTCGAGGGCATCGCCACCCTCTCGGAGGTCTGGATCGACGGTCGGCTGGCGACCACCAGCACCTCGATGTTCGTGCCCGTCACCGTCGAGGCCCGGGTCGCCGGCACGATGTCCCTCGCGCTCTGCTGCCGTTCCCTCGACGCCGCGTTGAGGACGAGGCGCCCACGCGGCCGGTGGCGGTCGTCGATGATCTCGTCGCAGGGTCTCCGGTGGATCCGCACCTCGATGCTCGGCCGCGCCCCCGTGTTCACCGGTGCCCCGGCTCCTGTCGGGCCGTGGCGCGCCGTGCGATGTGTCGGCGTGGACGAACCCATCGTGGCGGTGCGCGGACTGGTGCGGGACGGGCGCTGCATCCTACAGGTCGACGGTGTGGTCTCCTCCGTGCGCATCACGCTGGGGGACAGTACGTTCGACCTCGAGGCGGGTGCCGACAGCACGACGACGCAGGAGATCGACGTCGGCGACCGGGCCCTGTGGTGGCCGCACACACACGGTGATCCGGCGCTCCACGACGTCACCGTGACCGTCGGAGAGCGCGTCGTGCGCTCACGAGTGGGCTTCCGGTCGAGCGCACTGCGCGGCACGACGCTGCTCGTGAACGAGGTGCCCGTCTTCTGCCGCGGCGGATGCTGGGTCCCGCTCGACCCGATCACGCTGCAGAACGATCCCGAACGCCTGCGGGACACCCTGACCTCGTACGTCGAGGCCGGGCTGAACATGGTGCGACTCACGGGCACGATGGTCTACGAGTCGACCGAGTTCCACACGCTCTGTTCGGAACTGGGCATCATGGTGTGGCAGGACGTCATGCTGGCGACCATCGACCCACCGGACGATCCTGCCGTCGAGTCCGCCGTCGTCGACGAGGTCCGGGCGATGCTCGCGGCTGCCGGTGGGCCGTCGCTGGTGGTGGTGAGCGGCGGCAGCGAGACGTATCAGCAGCCGACGATGCTCGGTCTCGCGGCGGACGAGTCGCGGATACCACTGCTGGACAGCATCATTCCTGATGTGCTGCGCGACTTCTCCGGTGTCTCGTACGTCCCGTCCACGCCGTCGGGCGGTGACCTCGCCACCCACGTCGGCTCCGGTTTCGCGCACTACTTCGGCATCGGCGGTTACCTACGTCCCCTGTCGGACGTCCGGTACGCCCGCGTGGCGTTCGCGACGGAGTGCCTGGCGTTCTCCGTTCCGCCGGAGCGGCGCGTGGTCGATTCCGTGTTCGGCTCGGCACATCCGGCGGGCCACGATCCGCGCTGGAAGGCGACGGTTCCGCGTGATCGGGGAGCGTCGTGGGACTTCGAGGACGTGCGAGACCACTACGTGCGCACCCTCTTCGACGTGGAGCCGTCCGCGGTGCGCCGTGACGATCCGGAGCGCTACCTCGATCTGGGGCGCGCGGCCGTCTGTGAGGCCGTGACGCACTCGGTCGGGTTCTGGAGGCAGGCGGACTCGGGCTGTGGGGGAGCGCTGGTGCTGACGCTGCGCGACCTCGAGCCGGGTGCGGGGTGGGGCCTCACCGACAGCACCGGCGCGGCCAAGGCGCCCTGGTACGCGTTGGCGCGGGCCAGCGCGCCGACGACCGTCCTCGTGACGGACGAGGGTATGGACGGGCTCCGTCTCGACGTGATGAACGACGGGGCGGATCCCGTCGCCGGGACACTCACCGTGCGGGCACACCAGCGCACGGGAGCCGTTGCTGCCGAGGGTGTTCAGCGGCTCGCTCTCGATGCACACTCGTCCTGGACCGGTACCGCGGACGGCGTCGTCGGCAGGTTCACCGACATGACGCACGCGCACCGATTCGGTTCGCGCACCGTCGACGCGGTGAGTGTCGTGCTGGCCACCGCGGACGGCACCGTGCTCGCCGAGGCGGTACATCTCGTGGAGAACGGGCTGCTCCCACTGCAGAACTCGGTGGGTCTCACCGCCACGGCTGCGCCGGAGGGCGACGGTCGGTGGACACTCACCGTCGGGTGCACGGACGCCGCACAATTCGTCTGCGTGGACGTGGACGGCTATCGGGCGTCCGACTCGTGGTTCCACCTCGCCCCCGGAACGAGCCGCGCCCTGACTCTGCTGCCACGCTCGGGTTCGACCACGCCACGAGGGCATGTCCGAGCGGTGAACAGCACAGCCAGGGCGACGGTGACGGTTCTCGAGAGGTAGATCAGCTCAGGCGGAGCGACGCCGGCCACTGTGAGGTGTCGAGGCCGTGCGTACGCACCATCGCGAGGGCGATGCGCTCCATACCGAAACCGACACAGGCACTGTGGGCCTCGTTGCCGTCCGCGGTACGGATGTCGAAGGTCTGCCCGAAGTGGTCGCGGTGGCAGTTGCACGACACCACCGCGGTGCCCTCGTCCAGGTCGCCGTAGAGACGCACGACCAGCTCGGTCTTGAGGTTCTCGTTGCGCTGGTTCGCGGCCAGCATGCGTCCCGCGCGACCGAAGAACGGGTCGTTGGCGATGACGGGCGAGGCGTCGAGCCCGAGGTCGGACAGCACCGTCATGCCGCGCTCGATCCACGACTCGCGGTGCTCCACTGCCTGGTCGGGCGTGCCGACCTGGACGAACTCGTGCATCCGGAACGCCTGCATGCGAGCAGGGTCCACGGCGGGCTCGTGGCGGAAGCAGTATCCGTAGACGTCGAGCATGGTGCCGCCGTCGGGAAGCTGACCGGTGAGCATGGAGTACGACGGGTGGCACGCGGCCGACACCAGCATGGTGCCGGCGGACTCGAGCCAGTGGTCCCAGTCCTTACCCTCCGACCGCGCCGCGAGCAGCTCGGCGTGGGCCTTGTTGTCACCGGAGAAGGTCGTGATGGCACCGGTGAGGTTGGGGAACGAGGCGATGTAGTCGGTCTTCTCGAACGCATCGCGCGGGAACACCGGCGGGAACCGGAATCGGCGCAGCGCATCTCCGTGTGCGGCAGCGCCTGCGGCCTTCACCGTGGAGTCGATCAGATCGATGATGTCCTCGAACTCGCCCGAGCGGCCGTACAGACCGTCGAGGGAGCTGGGGACGAGGAGACCGGCGCCGACGAGCTGATCGCGGAAATCGGCGCGCGCGAGATCGAGATCGGAGACCACGTCGCGGTCGAGTGTGGAGGTCATGGTCAGATCCCCTTGTAGACGAGCGAGAGCTGCGCGTTGTGCTTGAGGATGCGCTCGTTGCTCACCATGATCGCGGAACCGTGCGAGTCGCGGAGGTGGCGGCTCATGCGCAGTTCACTGTCCTCGCGGTAGCCGGCGATGCCGCAGATGAGCAGCGCGCGGGCGACGATGTCGATCAGCAGATCGGAGGCCGTGACCTTCACGTTGTTGATCTGCAGCGCGAAACCGATGGCGCTGAGCGCAGCCGGATCGTCGGCGATGGAGTCGAACTTCGCGGCGGCCGTGAACACGGTGTCCGAGAGCTGCTGATGGACCACGAGCAGCTCGGCGAGACGCGCCGCGGACGGCGGTGTGACACCGGGCGTCTTGCGGGCCAGCTTCTGGACGGACTTGCGCGCCTTGCGTACCGCGGCGTCGGCGATGCCCAACCAGGCGCCACCCCACAGGACGTGTGCCGAGGGCAGCATCGTCTGAGCCGAGATGTCGCTGTACGTGGCGGGAACGACCCACTCCGCCGAGCCCGATGCGCGGAGCATGAAGCCGGGGCTGCACGTACCGCGGAAGCCCATGGTGTCCCACGTGCCGGTCTTCTGCAGCGTGACGTCCTCGCGCTGACACGCGACGAGCACCTGATCGCTGGGCGCGGCGTCGGGGGACCGACGGGCCGTGGCCAGGATGACGTCGGCGTACTCGCCGTACGAGATGACGGGGGCGTTCTTGGTGAGCGTGTAGCGGTCGCCGTCGTACTCCACCGCGCACCCGCTGGTGCGGACGTCGCCACCGATGTTGATCTCGGTGGTGGCGGAGGCCACGAGGGGCTGCTCCACGACCATGTTCGCCAGGAACTCCCGGATGACCGGGGACTCCATGCCGTGGCGGGTCAGTGACAGCACCTGGGTGTGGTGCATCGCGTAGATCATCGCGGTGGACGCGCACTCGCCGCCGAGAGCGCGGCCGACGGTCGCGAGTTCGGTCAGGGTGAGTCCGGCGCCCCCCAGCGACGTCGGAACCGATGCGGAGAGCAGGCCGGCGGACTTGAGTGCCTGGACCGACTCCGTGGGGAAGCGAGCCTCACGGTCGACCAGTTCGGCGTTGCTGCGCACCACGGCGAGCACGTCGTCGAGCGGGATCTGCGCCAGGCCTGCGGGCACGTCCGGATCGACGGGGGGAAGGGCGGAGGGAGCCTCGAGTGTGGTCATCGCGGTCACGCCAGCTCTGCGACGGCGTCGGCAATGGCCGAGACGCTCGCGAACGTGGCCTTCTGCAACAGGCGATCCGGGAACTCGACATCGAACTCGTCCTCGAGGCCGATCATCACATTGACGCTCGCGTGCGACGTCAGACCTGCGTCGTACAGATCGGCGTCGTTGGCGACTGCGTCGATGGCGACCGGGAGCTTTCCGTACTTGTCGAGTACCCGGCGGATACGGTCGACGTCCTCTGCGGCCAGAGTGTTCATTGTGTGTCCTCACATAGTCGTCGTGCTCTGCGAAGTTGCGTCAAACAAACGCGCAGGTTCCCGAACCCACTGAAACAATACAGGAGAATGTTTTGTAGTGCCAGTGCATACCTCGTGGCCGAACTCTGTGAAGTTTCCCGATGCGCGGTCGAGCGTCAGCGCGCGGAGTGCCGACCGCTCACGGGGGCGCGTCCGCGGGGCGGCCGGGCGAGCATCACGGCGATCGCGGTGGTGAGCGGAACTGAGAGCGCGAGCGCCGTGCCGCCGACGCACGAGCGGACGATCTCGATGGCGACCGCGTCACCGGTGAGCACGTTGCCGAACGAGCGGCCGGCGACACTGAAGAGCAACAGCAGGGGCAGTGCGCCACCCGCGTAGGCCAGGACGAGCGTGTAGACGGTGCTGGCGATGTGGTCCCGTCCGACGCGCATCGCGGACGTGAAGATCGACCGTCGGGTGGCGTCGGGATCGAGCGCCGCGAGCTCGAACGCCGCGGACGCCTGGGTGATCGTCACGTCGTTCAGCACGCCGAGCGATCCGATGATGAACCCGGCGAGCAGGAGCCCGGTGATGCTGACGTGGTCGAGATAGGCCTGCACGTCGGTGTTCTGTTCCTCCGACAGACCGGTCACCCGGGTCAGCCTGATGGCCGCTTCGGACAGGCCGGCGGCGACGCCCATCGACACCACGGTGCCGAGCAGCGCCGAGCTTGTTCGCAGATTGGGCCCGTGCGCCAGATACAGCACGCCGTAGAGGATGACGGTGCCGCCGACGAGGGCGACCAGGAGGGCGGATCTGCCGTCGAGGATGGCGGGGAGCACGAAACCCACCAGCACCGCGAGCGCCAGTCCGAGTCCGAGCAGTGCGCGGAGCCCGCGCCACCGCGCGACCACGCAGATGACGACGGCGAAGACCGCGACCACCAGCAGCAGCGGCGTGGTGCGGGAGTAGTCGTCGAACCCGTAGATCGCGGTGCCGCTGTCGTCGGTGCCGCGGACGAGGCGGATCTCCTCGCCGACGCGCAGATCGGGCGTTCCCGGTCCGGGCGTCACCTCGAGCAGGGTGCGGGTGCCCTCGTTCACGCCGGTGTCGATCGAGACGATGCTGCGGTTGCACTCGAACCCCGAGACGGTCGGTGGAGTGGGGGAGCCGCTGAAGACGCGTCCGTTGGAGGAGCTGCCGCACGGGCCGATGTCCTGGGACACCACGGTGCCGTACTCGGTGGCCACCACGCCGCCGGTCGCACTCTGGAACGGGGCGGGCACCTCGACGGAGCGATCGCTGGGCCACAGCAACACCACGCCCACGGCCGCGGCGATGCCGACGACGGCGAGGATGCCGAGTACCAGTCTGGCGGCGATCTTCCCGATGGGGGCGGGACCGGAGCTGTGTCCGTGGCCGTGTGTCACGACGCCAACACTATCGGTGGCGCGGAGGAGGGGATGGGGGCGCGAGAGGCGCGGGACGAAAGCGGGTGGCGGGGAAGCAGGGGGGGTGTCCCCCGCCACCGACCGAGCGGCCCACCGGGGGGGTGGGGGGCCGTTCGGCGCTTTCGGAACCCCGAAGGGCTCATGTACGAACATACCCGCGAACGATCCGTTCGATCATCACGGGGTTGAAAAATGTGTCCGAGAAGTTGTGTTGTGTCACACAGCGGGATATATGGCACTGCGGGTCACACCAAGTGCAGGTCAGGGAGTGTGCCGACGCTCCCGTGGTGGTTCCAGGTTCTCGTACGTGTTGCAGCGTCCGCGGGAACCTGCAACGTCCGAGGGAACCGGCGCCTACGCCTCCAGCGCCTCGATCTCCGCCCGCAACTGCCGCTTCAGGTCCGCGTCCGCGTACGACGCGTCCACCCCCGCGAGGGCGAGCGAGCGCAGGGCCGACGCGTCCAGCCCCATGCCGTGTGCGGCGAGGTACTCGGTGGTGAGATCGGTGCCGAACATCGACGGGTCGTCGCTGTTGAGCGTCACCGTCAGCCCCGCGTCGATCATGGCCGGCAGCGGGTGCACGTCGAGCGATTCGACCACGCGGGTCCGGATATTGGAGGTGGGGGAGACGTCGAGCGGGATCCGGTGCTCGATCAGGTGCGCGACGAGCTCGGGGTCGCCGAGCGCGGCGATGCCGTGGCCGATGCGTTCGGCCCCCAGATCACGCAGCGCCGACCAGATGCTGTCCGGCCCGCCGGTCTCGCCTGCGTGGGGGAGCGAGTGCAGTCCCGCCGCGCTCGCCCGCGCGAACACGTCGGCGAACTCCGCCCGCGGCACCTCGATGCCCCCGATGCCGAATCCGACGATCGAGTCGACGCGATGCGCCAGCACGGCGTCCAGGGTGCGGTTTGCCGCATCGGTACCGAAGTCACCGGGGAAATCGGGGATCCAGCGCGCGACGATGCCGGTCTCGGCCTCAGCACGCAGCCGGCCCTCCTCGACGCCCTCGAACACCGCCGCCGCGTCCACCCCACGCATGAGGTGCCCGAAGAGACTGATGTGCATCTCGGTGTACCGCACGTCGTGCGCTGCCAGCGCGGTGAGGCTGTCGTACGCGAGCCGCGCGAAGTCCTCGGGATCGCGCAGCACGCCGATCGACGTCAGGTACACCTCGATGAAGTGCGGGAAGTCGCGGAACTCGAACCACTCCCGCAGCGCGTCCTCGGTGCGCGGGATGGCCTCGACCTGATGCTTGTCGGCCAACGCCTTCAGTGTGCTCGGCCACATCGACCCCTCGAGGTGGACGTGCAGCTCGACCTTCGGCAACGCCTCGACGAACGCCCTGACGGTCACTGCCGGTACGACGACAGGAAGTTGCCGAACCGTTCGATCGCCGTGCGCAGATCGCGGGCCCACGGCAGCGTGACGATGCGCAGGTGATCGTGGTCGGGCCAGTTGAAGCCGGTTCCCTGCACCACCAGGATCTTCTCCTGCAGCAGCAGGTCCTGCACCAGCTTCTCGTCGCTGTGGATCTCGTGCACCTCGGGATCGAGGCGCGGGAAGGCGTACAGCGCACCGCGCGGCTTGACGCAGCTCACGCCGGGAATGGCATTGAGTCCCTCCCACGCGACGTCACGCTGTTCGAGCAGTCGCCCGCCCGGCAGGATGAGGTCCCCTATGCTCTGGTGGCCACCGAGTGCGACCTGAATAGCATGCTGCGCAGGCACATTGGGGCACAGCCGGGTGGACGCCAGCAGATTGATGCCCTCCAGGAAGCCTGCGGCGTGGTCCTTGGGTCCGGTGATCGCGAGCCAGCCCGCGCGGTATCCGGCCACCCGGTAGGCCTTGGAGAGACCGTTGAAGGTGAGGCACAGCAGGTCCGGCGCCATCGTCGCCATGGACACGTGCTGGGCGCCGTCGTAGAGGATCTTGTCGTAGATCTCGTCGGCCAGCAGCAACAGGCTGTGCTTGCGTGCCAGCGCCGCGATCCCCCGCAGCACCTCCTTCGAGTACACCGCACCCGTCGGGTTGTTCGGGTTGATGACCAGGAGCGCCTTTGTGCGATCGGTGATCTTCGACTCGATGTCCGCGAGGTCGGGGTTCCAGTCGTTCTCCTCGTCGCAGCGGTAGTGCACCGCCTTGCCACCGGACAGCGTCGTCATCGCCGTCCACAGCGGGTAGTCGGGCGCCGGGATGAGGACCTCGTCGCCGTCGTCGAGCAGCGCCTGCATCGTCATCGTGATCAGCTCGGACACGCCGTTGCCGAGATAGATGTCGTCGACGTCGAGGAACGGGAAGCCGTCGACCAGCTCGTAGCGAGTGACGATGGCGCGGCGGGCCGACATGATGCCCTTGGACTCGGAGTACCCCTGAGCCGTGGGGAGCGCGGCGATCATGTCGCGCACGATCACGTCGGGTGCCTCGAAGCCGAACGGCGCCGGGTTGCCGATGTTGAGCTTCAGAATGCGGTGGCCCTCGGCCTCGAGACGGGCGGCGTGGGCGTGCACGGGTCCACGGATCTCGTAGAGGACGTTCTGCAGCTTGACGGACTGCTCGAGCGGGCGCAGCGTGCGCTGGCCGGCCTGGCGCGGCGTCGTGTCTGATGTGCTCACGTCCGCCATCGTCTCACTGTCGGCCCCGTCGAGTGGTCTGCCCCCGAGCAGTCCAGTGACTGTCGGGGGCAGACGGTGAGTCGACGGGCGGTGTCAGCTGTCCTTCGACGCCTCCGCGACGTCCGCCAGGCGTTCGGCGTCGTCGCGCTTCTCGGCGGCGTCCTCGAGCTTCTCCGCCGCGTCCTCGATCTCCTCGGTGCGCGGAGCCTTGGCCTCGGCCTCGCGGCGTTCGACCTCCGACAGCTTCGCTTCACGCTCGGCCTCGGCCGCCGAGATCCGCTTGTCGGCGATGTCGTCGGCGCGCGACTTGCGGTCCTCGAGTCGTGCGGCGGCCTTCTTGCCCGCGGCCACCTTGTTCTCGATCTCCTGGTCGGCCGCGTCGGTCGCCTTCTCCTCGGCGGTCTCGCGAGCCTTCTTCGCCCGCGTCGTCGCCTCGTCGACCCTGTTCTGCGTCTCGCGCGTCGCCTGTGCACGCTTCTCGCGGGCCTGCGCCTCGAGACGGGTGGCCTTCTCCAGATCCGCGGCCGCGCTGCGCATCTTCTGGCCGCGCCGCGCGAGGTCCTCGTCACCCAGGACGGCACCCGCGGTGGCGTCGATGCTTCCGACGATCTGCTGGTACGTCGCACGGACCGGACCCTCGGCGTCGAGCCGACTGATCACGGTGGACTCGAACGCCTGCAACGGAAGTCGCGCGATCGAGTACTGCAGTCGCAGGATCCGGCGGGGCAGGGACAGGCTCACTTGGTCTCCTCGTTCTCTGTCGACGCGGCCTCGCGCTCGGCCTT
The DNA here is from genome assembly GCF_019835845.1 of Rhodococcus sp. BP-349. Taxonomy (NCBI): domain Bacteria; kingdom Bacillati; phylum Actinomycetota; class Actinomycetes; order Mycobacteriales; family Nocardiaceae; genus Rhodococcus; species Rhodococcus sp. BP-349. The sequence goes on from NZ_JABUDR010000001.1 coordinate 525,932, forward strand.
CGCGGCGCGCTCGCGTGCTTGCGCCGCCTCCTGCTCCAGTGCGTCGGCCTCGTCGAGCTTCTCGTCGTACTCTGTTCGCGCAGCGGAGATCTCGTCGGCCGCACGAGCCTCTTCCTGCTGCCGCTCGCTCGTCGCCTCGGCGATGCGCCGCTCCGACTGCGCCTCGGCGGCGACGCGACCCTGCTCGGCGTCGCGCATCGCATCGGCCTCTGCCGTCGTGTGCGCGCGGAGCCGATCGTTCTGCGCCGCAGCCTCGGACGCGTCGGTACGGTCCTCGACGGACTGCCGTGCGACGTCCGCCTCGGCCTCCGTCTCGGCGATGTCCTGCTGCGCCTCCTCGATCTCGAGGGCGGCGGCGGTCTCGGTGGCCTCGGCCTCGCGGCGGCGTTCCACCTCCGCCTGCTCGAGCCGCCCGCGATCGGCGAGTTCGTCGTTGTTGGTCACGGCGCCGGCCACTTCCTTGGCACGGCCCTTGATCTTGTCGACGAAGTCGCTGCGCGCCTCGGAGGCTGCACCCTGGTTCTCGGTCACGAAAGGCTCCTTCTGATGATCGTCACTTGGGGTCTTCCTTGGCGAGTGCACGGAATCCCTTGGCGCCGGCGCGGTCGACTCCGGCCTTGACCAGCCCGTAGACGACCCCGTGCAGCGCTGCAGCGATCAGGACCTCACGGTTGGTGCGTGAGAGGTCCTTGGGATCGGGCATCTCGGAGTCGTTCTCGCCGACGCGCTTGTAGATCTGGTTGAAGATCTGCCCGGCGACCAGGCCACCGACGATGCTCGTGGCCAGGGAGAGCGGCTTGTAGAACGCTTTCGACGTGCTGGTCATCGGCCGGCCAGGATGTCGAGGACGCTCTGCCGGCGCAGCGCCTTGCGTGCGCGGCGTCGGCGGACCAGGGCCACGAGCACGACGGCGGCGAGTGCGCCGGCGAGGGAGATACCCGCGACCTGCGGGTTCTCCTCTACCTGCGCGACACCCTCCTGCGCCTTGGCGACGCCCTGCTGGGCGACTTGCTGCGCTTTCTCCGTTGACTCGTGCGCCGCGGCGGAGACGCGCGCGGGCACGTCGACCTTGGCGGCGAGTGCCTCCACGGTCTCGGCCAGCTCCTCGCGCTGCTGCTCGACGGACGGCGGCTCGGCATCGGCCTCGGTGCGCAGGGCGTGACGCGGTTCGGACGCGTCCTTGGGGTCGGTCATGAGTGAGCCTTTCGGGCGTTCTGGACGGTCTCGACGTCGCGCTGGACGCTGGCGACGGTGGCGGCGGGTGCGGGTGGAACCGCCTTCTTGGCCTTGGTCGCGCCGACCTTGGCGAGGATGCCGCCGACGACCAGCAGGACGACGGCGACGATCAGTGCCGCGAGCCACGGGTCGAGTGTCGTCGCCAGGCCGAGGACGGCGGTGGCGACGAGAGTCGCGAGGCCCAGGAACAGCAGCAGGGCGCCGGCGCCGGAGACACCGATGCCGACCCCGAGCTTGGTGCCCTTCGACTTCACCTCGTCGAGTGCGCTGCTCACCTCGGTGCGTACCAGCGTGCTCACCTGCTGGGTCAGACGCTCGACCAGTTGCACGGTGGACAGATCGGCCGCGGCCGGTGCGTGGCCGCCCGTATCGCTCGTGTGCCGGGTTTCGTTCATGAGCCGGGTTGTACCCGCGACACGACCGCGCGAAACGACGGCCTCCAGAGGTCCGCGCCCAGATCGCGGACAGTTCACAACGCCGTGACGGCCTCGAACGGTGTCCGAAATGACACAGTTGGACGTCGGGGATCGGATGTGGGGGACGTGGCTGTGAGAAGTGTCGTGATGCCGGCTGTGGCCAGCCTGCTCGTGGGCGGGGTCCTGTCCGCCGGGGCGGTGGTGGGCCTGACGTGGTCCGCCGAGGAGACCGTGCGACCGGAAACGACGGTCACCGCCGATCCGACCGACTCGGTGCTGGGCGACGTGCAGTACGGGAGCAGGTGACCGAGGTGGCGCGACCGACGATCATGCGCGGCAGTGCGTGTGTCCTGCTCGCGATCGGCAGCGCGGCGGTGGTGGCGGCGATCATGCTGCCCACCTACGTCGAGCACCGGCTCGCGGTGACGCCGCTGGACATCCGTACGACGACCGTCGCGGTCACCGAACCGGGAACCGGCGGCGACGTGCTCGACGCGACGTCCATCACGCGTCCCGGCCCGCTGTCCGTGGCCACCGGGGTTCCGCTGGTGGTGCAGCGCTTCATCACCACCGAGGATCCGAGCGACGCGGATCGCGTGACGTTCCAGTCCGGCGCGACCGTGCGCCGCGCGGACCGGGAGGGCGACGCCGGTCTGCTGACCGCCTCGGTCGACCGGGTCACCGTCGATCGACGCACGTCGCAGCCGGTCGATCCGGTGGCGTCGGTGCAGACCACCGTCGGCAAGCCCGCCGTCCCGGTGCCGCGGACCGGATATCAGCAGCGCTTCCCGTTCGGCACCCAGCCGATCACGTACTCGGTCTACGACGCGACGGCCTGGACGAGCTTCCCTGCCGAGTTCGTCGAGGAGATCTCGATGGACGGGCTCCCGATCTACCACTTCCGCACGCAGGTCACCGGTGCCGATCTCTCCGAGACGACGCAGTCGCCGATCAACTCCGTGACGCTGCCCGCGTCGAAGTGGGGGCTCGAGGGGCTCGGTGAGCAGTCGATCACCATGAAGCGGTACTACTCCACCGTCCGCGACATCTACGTCGAGCCGCGCAGCGGCAGTCTCGTCGGCGGTCGTGAGCAGCCCTACCAGTACTTCGCGCGCGACCCTGCCGTTCCGGAGGTCACCGTGTTCAAGGCGACCCTCGGGCTCGACGAGGACGGGCAGAAGGAGCAGCTCGACCGCGCCCGCGAGTCGGCCACCAAGCTGATGTGGCTCACCGACCGCGGACCTGTGCTGCTGTGGTCCGTCGGGGGTGTCGGTCTGGTTCTGGGTGCGGCGCTACTCGTCGTCTCGGGTCGGCGTTCTCAGCGCTGACGGTGCGCTGCCCCGGACGGGGTGGCGGTGAGGAAGGTGGGCGTGGGCAGCCCGGCTGCCGATGCCGCCTCGGTGACCGCGTCCGCGACCGCCTCGGTGCGCGTCCGGTCGACCAGGGCGATGGCCGAACCGCCGAACCCGCCGCCGGTCATCCGGGCGCCGAACGCGCCGACGTCCAGTGATGCCCGGACGGCGGAGTCCAGTTCGGGCGAGCTCACCTCGTAGTCGTCACGCAGTGATCGGTGCGACGCGGTCAGCAGCGCCCCCAACGCGGTCAGATCGGGTGTGGCGTGCAGAAGTTCGGCCGCCTTCTCCACGCGGACGATCTCGCTGGTGACGTGTCGGACGCGGGCGGCCGACACCGGATCGGTCATCGCGGACGCCGCCGCCTCCGGGTCGAGACCGCGCAGCGTCGACACGCCGAGGTCGGCGCAGGCCTTCTCGATCGACGCGCGCCGCTGTCCGTACTGACCGTCGACCAGCCGATGCGGTGCGTTCGTGTCGATGACGAGGATCTCCGCGTCCGGGAGATCGAGCGGAATCTGCCGGGAGGAGAAGTCGAGACAGTCCAGCAGCAGCGCGTGGCCCGGTTCCGCGAGCATCGCGATCGACTGATCCATCCCGCCCGTCGATGCGCCGGCGATCTCGTTCTCGGCGCGGATGCAGGCGTCGATCAAGGTCCGTCGGTCGGCGTCGAGCTCGAACAGATCCCGGAGCGCCACCGCCACAGCACATTCGAGCGCGGCCGAGCTGGACAACCCCGAACCCACGGGGACGGACGAGTGGACGGCGATGTCGGCCCCCTCCGCCAGTCCCAGCGCCCACGCGACGCCGGCGACGTAGGCGCCCCACCCGTCCGGGCTGCCGGGAGCGATGGCCGACAGTGCGATACCCCAGTGCATGTCGGAGCCTGTCGACGCCGCCCGCAGTACTGCGTCGTCGCGTCGGCGGGCCGCGACCGCGGTGACGTAGGGCAACGCGAAAGGAAGGACGAGCCCGCCCGCGTAGTCCACGTGCTCGCCGATCAGGTTCACCCGTCCCGGCGCGATCCAGACGCCGTCCGGCTCGCCGCCGAAGGTCGTGCGGAACCGTTCGACGGCACCGTCTGCGAGCTCGGCCTCGTCGACGACCGGCACCCACGCGGTCACGCGAGCACCTCCCGGAACCTGTCCGCGATGGCCTCCGGTGTCGTGTCGTTGATCCACGCGCCCATGGCGGACTCGGATCCGGCCAGGAACTTCATCCGCCCCGGCGATCGCATCATCGAGAACAGCTGCAGGTGCAGTCGCCCCAGATCACGGTCCGCACCGACCGGAGCCTGGTGCCACGCGGCGATGTAGGGCACCTCGTCGACGCCCTCGAAGAAGTCGTCGACCGAACGCAGCAGGTCGCGATACACGCCCGCCAGCGCGTCGCGTTCGGCCGTCGTCAGCGCGGCGAGATCGGGAACGGCGCGGCGCGGGGCGAGGTGCACCTCGACGGGCCACCGTGCGGCTGCCGGAACGTACGCCACCCAGTGCTCGGTGTCGACGACGATGCGGCGGCCGGACCGCAGCTCGGCGTCCAGCACGTCGGACAGCAGCGAGCGGCCGGTGCTGTCCCGGTGCAGCCGTGACTGCCGGATCATCGCGTCGGTCCTCTGCGGCAGGTACGGGTACGCGTAGATCTGCCCGTGCGGGTGAGTCAGGGTCACCCCGATCTCCTTGCCGCGGTTCTCGAAACAGACCACCTGACGCACGCCGGGGAGAGCGGACAGGGCCTCGGTGCGGTCGGCCCACACGTCGACGATGGTGCGCACCCGGTGCAGGTCGAGCGAGGCGAAGGAGGCGTCGGGGTCGCTGGCGAAACACACCACCTCGCATCGGCCCGTGCCGGCAGCCAGTGGCCAGAGCTCGTCGCCGTCGACGTGCGACGGAAGGTGCTGCGCCGCTGCCGACTGCGCGAGGGAGGGGAAACGATTCTCGAAGACCACGACGTCGTAGTCGGCAGCGGGGATCTCGGTGGGCGGGTGTCCCGGGCGGCTCGGTGCGAGCGGGGACGCATCGGGCGGTGGGAGGAACGTGCGGTCCATCCGTTGTGCGGCGATGACCACCCAGTCGCCGGTGAGCACGTCGAGTCGCATCTGCGACAACGACTCCGACGCCGGGAGTGGGCGCGTGTCCACCAGGTCCCGCGTCTGCGCCCCGGACACCCAGGGCTCGGAGTCGTCGAAGTACAGCAACTCTCGACCGTCGGCGAGGGTGGTGCTGGTCTTGCGAACGACGTGCGTCGACGGTTCGTGCATGGTCATGCCTGTGTGTTCCTCGCTCTCGGCTCCCCGGACCACATCGTGCACGGAATCGTGGTCAGGCGCTGACGGTTGCGAAGATCTCGGGGCCGCGATCCGCCACCAGCGCTTCGGCGCGACGCCGGGCCACCGCCACGATGCACCCGCCGAGCAGCAGGGCGACGATCGGTCCGAGCCAGACGAAGATGCCCGGAAGAGCCAACGCGACCAACACGCCCGGAACGCACAGCAGCGCGCCCACGGCCATCACGCCGAGCGTCCATCCGATGGCGCGGCCGGTCATCGAGCCTCGGGAGTTCAGCGCGCTCGCCCCGGTCTGTCCTGCGACGACGTAGGGGCTGGCCGCCGACTGCACGGCGCCGGCAGCGGCGGTGGCCAGGGACGCGGCCACGACGACGGCGGCCGCCACGGGGAGCGTACGCGGCGACGGGTCGCCGACGAGGCGACCGAGGACTGTTCCGACGGCGCCGAACGCGACGGCCACCACGGCCGCGATGACGAGGCGCGCGTCGATGACGCGTCGCGCCACACCCGGCACGGACGTGGCGCGCCAGGCGGCTGCACCGTCGAGACCGTACGAGTTGGCGAACATGCTGCTCGTCAACAGGATCACGATCGGCGCGCCGTACTGCAGGCCGTAGATGTCGGTCGAGGTGGCCATGAGTACGACTCCGACGAGCAGGAACACCCCCGGCATCGTCAGCAGTCCCACGCGTCGTGGATCGAGAATCAGCAAGCGTGCCTCGGCGCTGATCGCCGTGACCAGTGGTCCGCGCGCGCGGAACGCGGACGCGCGGCGCGGCGAGTCGGTCCGTACGCGCGGCGGGGTGCTGTCGAGCGCATCGGAGACCGCCGAGGTCCACCACCGCACGACCAGCACGCCGAGTCCGACGAGTGCGAGAACGACGAGAACGGGCAACCACCACCTCCCGTCGTCCACTGCCTCACTCGACACCGCCGCCCATCCCGTCGGCAGGACGCGTACCGCGGTGCGGATGATGCCGTTGCCGGCGATCGCCGTCGACACGTTGCCGAGCAGAAGGAAGGCCGCGTACGCCGCAGCGGCGACGACGGTGCCACCGATCGTCGAGAGGATGCGGCCGCGTGGTGTGCGCGATGCCGCGTCCAGGCGGAGGATGGCGACGCGGGACAGACCGAGCGCGACACCGACGGTGAGCAGAGCGACCACGGCGGCCACTGCTCGTGCGACGGGGGAGGCGCCCGGGAGTGCCAGGGGCGTGAGCGCGAGTCCGCCGATCAGGAAGAGGGCTCCGCCGCTCCGCACACCGATGAGGGCCAGTGCTCGGCGGAGGTCGTCGGCACGCACCGGTAGATGGCGCACGTGCGCCGGGACGAGTCCGCGGTCGCCCACTCCGGTCAGCAGGGGAGCGACGACGGTGAGGACTACCACCACCACGGCGCACAGTGCGGCGAGCGTGGCACGCGCCGAGGGCTGTGCGCTCAGCGTGATCGCGTACATCGCCCCGAGCGACGCGATCGCGGTGATCACGATCGCGATGCGGGCACCCGATCCGGTTGCTGCTCTGCGTATCTCGCGATCCAACGACAACAGTGTGCGGACCGGCGCGCTGATCATGAGCCCAGCCATGGCAACTCGGCCGTTTGGTCACCGCCGCCGACCGCGTCGAACAGCGCGCCCTCGAGGGTGCTGCCGGCACGCACGTCGTCGATCGTGCCGGCGGCCAGCAGAGAGCCGCGGGCGAGAATGGCCACGTGCGAGCACATCTGCTCGATGAGCGGCATGGAGTGACTCGACACCATCGCGGTGCCGCCCCGCGCGACGAAACTCTCGAGAAGGTGCCGAATGGTGCGGGCTGACATGGGGTCCACCGCCTCCAGCGGCTCGTCGAGCACGAGGAGCCGCGGCGAGTGGATCATCGCCGCGGCCAGGCCGATCTTCTTCTTCATTCCGGCGCTGTACGTGGAGACCGCGCGGTCACCGGCCTCGGCGATGTCCAGCACCGCGAGCAGTTCCTCGCAGCGTTCGTGCGCCACCGCCGGATCGAGACCGTGCAGCACTCCGACGTAGTGCAGTGCGCGCCGACCGGGCAGGGCCTCGGGGAGGGACGGCCCGTCGGGAAGCAGTCCGACGCGCCCGCGGGCGGCGACCGGATCGGCCCACACGTCGTGACCGTCGATCCACACCTGCCCGGCGGACGGGCGCACGATGCCCGTCGCCATCGACAGAAACGTGGTCTTGCCTGCCCCGTTGGGTCCGACCAGCCCGTACAGCGTGCCGGGCGGCACGAACAACGACATGTCCTGCACCGCCGGTGCGCTTCCGTCGTACTGCTTGCTCAGTCCCCACGACTGTAGCGCGCCCGGCGTCTCGTCCACTGTCGACATGCACTCCCCCTCGTCGGTTGCGGTACTTACCGACACTAACCAGACCGCGTGGCATGTCGCTACCCCAGCGAGGCAGAATCGAGGAATGTGCGGTCGCTACGCCAGTACCCGGTCCGACGACGATCTGTCGTCCATCTTCGATGCTGCCGTCGCGCTGGGGGAGGCGCCTCCTGCGTCCTACAACGTGGCGCCGACGGATCCGGTGCGCATCGTGCTCGAGCGTGGGGAGGAAGCGCGCCAGCTGCGGACGGTCCGATGGGGGCTGATCCCGTCGTGGGCGAAGGACCGGAAGATCGCGAGCAGGCTGATCAACGCGCGGTCCGAGACCATCACCGAGAAGCCGGCCTTCCGGAAGGCGGCGGCGAAGCGGCGCTGCCTCGTTCCCGCCGACGGGTACTACGAGTGGGAGAAGCGCGAGGGTAAGAAGATCCCGCACTTCCTGCACACGGACGGCGTGCTCGCGATGGCCGGTCTGTACGAGCTGTGGCCGGATCCCGCACTGCCCGATGATGATCCGAGCAAGTGGGTATGGACCACGACGGTGCTCACCACCACCGCGACCGATGCTCTGGGGCACATCCACGATCGGTCGCCCGTCGTCGTACCGGCCGACTTGCGAGACGCGTGGCTCGACCCCGAGCTCACCGATCTCGGCGCGGTGTCGGACCTCGTGCAGTCGATGCCGGAGCCGCACCTCTCGCCGTACGAGGTGAGCACCGCGGTGAACAGCGTGCGCAACAACGGGCCTCAGCTGCTCGAGCCGGTGGCCTGAGCCGGGTCTCGTCTTGCGCTTGGAGTAGTTCTGCGCCATGCTTAGCGCATATTCACGCTAAGGAGGCGTCATGACCCTGATCGAGTGGCTCGGATCCACCGCGTTCGTGTCCCTCGGGGCACCCACGTCGTGGGTGGAGGTCGTCGGATTCGTCACGGGCGCCACCTGTGTCGCGCTCGTCGCACGGCAGTCGGTGTGGAACTGGCCTATCGGCATCACCAACAATGTCGCCTTCGTCCTGCTCTTCTTCGGCGCAGGGTTGTTCGCCGACGCGGCGCTGCAGTTCGTCTACATCGCACTCGCCCTGTCCGGCTGGGTCCTCTGGGTCGGCGGCGGTACGCGGGGGCCGCTGGTGGTCTCGTCCACCAGCCGTCGGGAATGGTGGTGGCTCGGCGCCGTCGGCGTGACGGCCACGGTGGCCATGACGTGGTTTCTCGACACCGCGACGATGTCGGTCGTGCCGTTCTGGGACGCGCTGACCACGGTGCTGTCGCTGCTGGCGACGTGGGGCCAGGTGACGAAGCGTCGTGAGTCGTGGTTCCTGTGGATCGCCGCGGACGTCGTGTACGTGCCGCTCTACCTCTACAAGGACCTCGTTCTGACCGGCGTTCTGTATCTCGGCTTCATCGGACTGTGTATCGCCGGGCTGACGGCGTGGACGCGATCGATGAACGCCGACCGGGACGAGGTGACGGTATGACGCACGCGCTGATCATCGGCAAGTTCTACCCGCCGCACGCCGGCCACCACGCGATGGTCCGCTTCGCCGCCACGGTGGCAGAGCGCGTGACCGTCGTGGTGATGTCCGCGTCGGTGGAGTCGGTGCGTCTGCAGGAGCGCGTGGCGTGGATGACCGAGTCGCACGCCGGCGACGAGACGGTCACCATCACCGGCATCGTGTGCGACGCACCGATCGACCACACGTCCCGCGCCGTGTGGGCGGCCCAGGTGGCGTGCATGCGTGCGGCCGTCGGGAAGGAGCCCGTGGACGTGGTGGTCACCAGCGAGCCGTACGGCGAGGAACTGGCGCGGTGGTTCGACGCTCGACACGTGCCGTTCGACCTGCCGCGCACCAGCTTTCCGGTGTCCGGGACTGCGTGCCGACGCGACCTCGGCGCCTCGTGGCGGTGCCTCGATGCTCCTGCGCGGGCGGGACTGGCGACGCGCATCGTCGTCCTCGGGTCGGAGTCGACGGGCACCACCACTGTCGCCGGCGCGCTGGCTGCACACTTTCGGCAACGGTGGCCGGACACCGAGTGCGTCGACGAGTTCGGGCGCCAGGACACTCTGGACAAGGTCGCCGAGGTCGGATCGGTCGACGACATCGTCTGGACCGGTGACGACTTCGCCCGCATCGCGCGCACCCAGACTGCGCGTGAGGACGCGGCAGCGCGGCGCGGATCGCCTGTGCTGATCTGCGACACCGACGCGTTCGCGACGACGCTGTGGGAGCGGCGTTACCTTGGCCCCGCGTCGCACCACGCCGTCGCCGACGATCGACCCGCGGTGTATCTGGTGACGGATCATCGTGGAGTTCCGTTCGTGCAGGACGGTATTCGTGACGGCGAACAGGTGCGCGCCGAGATGACCGAATGGTTCCTCGAGGCGCTCACCCGCACCGGACGGTCGTGGGTGCTGCTGACGGGGAGCCTCGAGGAGCGTCTCGAGCTGGCCATCCGCACGGCGGAGCAGGAACTTCGGCGGCGCACCACCTTCACGGCGCCGCTCGGCGGCATACTCGAGGCATGACCGCACTCGAGCATTCCGACTCCATCGTGATCGCCGCATCGCCCGACGCCGTGTACGCCCTCGTCTCCGACGTCACCCGGACCGGCGAGTGGAGCCCGATCTGCCAGGAGTGCTGGTGGAACGACGGCGGCAGCGCCGACGTGGTCGGGTCCACCTTCACCGGGCGCAACGTCACCGCCGACCGCACGTGGGAGACGGTCTCCACCGTCGCCGTCGCCATCCCGGGCACCGAGTTCGCCTGGCTCGTCGGCGACTCGTTCGTGCGGTGGGGGTACACGCTCGAGGCGATCGACGACGATTCGACCCAGCTCACCGAATCGTGGCTGTTCACCGAGCAGGGGATCGAGTACTTCCACACGAAGTTCGGCGATCGTGCGCAGGAGGAGATCGAGATCCGCCGCACCGCAGCGCTCGACGGGATCCCGCGCACGCTCGCGGCGATCAAGGCGCTCGTCGAGTCCTGACGGAGCGGTGGGGTCGGCGCGGTTGCAGAGGGTTGCCGGGTCCGCTCCGCGACTGGAGGGGCGCGCCCACGGGTCCGCTCGGCGCCTGGAGGGGATGTGCACACCTGGTGTGGTGAGCGCACACCCTTTGCCGCAGGCTGCTGGGGGTGTGCGGTTCATGCGAGGGGTGTGCGGTCACGGGCGAGCGCTCGCCGTATGCGCTCGATGATGATGCTCGGCGTGGCCAGGTCCTGCCACGTCCAGCGCACCACCGTGTAGCCCGCGTCGCGCAGTGCATCCTCGCGGAGCTTCTCCCGCCAGAGCACGTCGGCCGGAGTCTCACCGGCCGGAACGAGTCGTCCGTACTTCACGCGACCGTCGAACTCGCCGATCACCTTGGAGCCGTCTACCAAGAAGTCGACACGGTAAGATGTGTTGCTGCACTGAATGATTCGCTGAGTGGAGACCGCGAAGCCTGCATCGCGGAGCAATACGCGACTGCGTGATTCGCCGACACTCTCCGACCCGGCGTCCATGAACAGCGCGACGCGGCGGGCTCGCGCATGGCCACTGCGGGTGGGGCGACGATCGAGTATCTCCTCGACCTGCGTACCCGTTAGTCCGAGCCGGCGTGCCGCATCGTCCGCCGCGCAGACTGCTTCCTCGAACGGCAGGCAACAGGCCAGATCGGCAATGGTGCGGCTGACGGTAGTCGAGCGGAACCCCGCCGCGTCGGTGACCTCGTCGGCGTCATAGGGCGACGCGTGCACGCGACGCACACGGCCCGTACGACCACCTGTCCGCCGGTTGCGCGTCACGTGAACGGCCGAAAGCGGCACGTTCCACAGGTCGATACCGTGAGCGATCGCTGCCGACGCATGGCTCAGCACTGCGTCGGGCGCCGGATTGCCGATCGTCAGCATCGCGCGCGCCAGCAGGAGGTGGCGTTCCTGGTCTGACAGGTTCGCGATGTCGTCCGAATCGGCGTAGGCACCACGACGTACACGTGTGAGATCTCCGGTACGGCACATACGCCGTAGTTCAGAGTCCGTGTAGCCCTGAGCCAGTGCCTCCGAGCGGGAGGTGATGCGTGCCATCGGCCGATCGTCGCCGACGTGGACCTACCCGACCGGTGCCCGAGGGCCCGCTGTGGACAGAGAACGCCCTGTGGATGAGCGAGCGCACACCCCTTACGTCAGGCGAACACCTAATGCAGCGTGCTGGAGGCGGTGTTCGGTTGGTGCAGGGGGTGTTCGGTGGGGAGGTCGCTGGTCGCCGCACGCGTCAGCCAGCGGCAGGGTGTGTGCACATCCCGGCTGGAAAGCGAACACCCCCTCCAGCGGGCTGAAGGGGGTGTTCGCTTGACGCAGGGGGTGTTCGGTCAGGACTTCTTGCCCGGTGCCTTCGCCCCCGACTTGAATCCCAGTCCGCCGGCCTTCGGAGCGGGCGTTGCGGGGGTGTCCTTGGGCTCCGCCGCACCGGTGGACTCAGCTGCCCCGTTGGACTCGGCAGCGCCGTTCTCCGCCTCCGGTGCGGCCGTCTCCTCGGCAGGCGCCTGCGGCTCGGGCGCTGCGGCAGATGTCCCGGAACCCGGTGCCTTCGCGCCGGGCTTCTTGAATCCGGACTTCACGGCGAGACCCTTTGCCTTGACAGTCGGCATCGACTCCGACGCCTGAGACGGAGCCTCAGCAGCAGCCGGTGCCTCAGCAGCAGCCGGTGCCTCAGCGGGAGCCGGTGCCTCGGCAGCAGGCGCCTCAGCGGGAGCCGGTGCCGCCGCTGAACCCGGTGCCTTGGCGCCGGGCTTCTTGAACCCGGACTTCACGGCGAGTCCCTTGGCCTTGACGGTCGGCATCGACTCCGACGTTTGAGACGGAGCCTCCGCTGCAGCCGGTGCCTCAGAGGTGGGCGCTCCAGAGGCGGGAGCCGAAGCGCCCGATCCCGGTGCCTTGGCGCCGGGCTTCTTGAACCCGGACTTCACGGCGAGACCCTTGGGCTCGACCGTCGGCAACGACTCCGACGCCTCGCCGGCCGTCCCGGTGGGAGCGTCGGTCGGCTCCGGCTTGTCGGCCGGAGCGGCTGCTGTGGATCCCGGCGCCTTCGCGCCCGGAGGACGACCCTTGAGCTGGAGCCCCTTGCCGCCCGGCGCCTTCGCCTTGCCGGCCATGCCCAGGCCCTTCGGCTTGGACGCGTCGGCGGAGTCGTCTCCGTCGGCGTTGGGCGACTCGGCGGGCTTGGCCGGGGCTCCCGGTGCCTTCGCGCCCGGCGCCTTGGCCAGGCCCTTCATCTTCAGACCCTTGCCGGGCACGGGGGCAGCGGGATCGCCGCCGGCAGCAGCCGTCTCGATCTCCTCGACGCGGCCCTTCTCCTCCTCGGCGGCGACGTCCTCGGTGGCGACGGACTCGGCCTTGGGGGTGTCGACGGGCTCCTCGGCAGGGACGACCACGGGCTTGGCCCGCGGCACCACCTTGATGTTCTCGCCGAGCTGCGCCGAATCGAGGCGCGTGATCGAGCTGAGAAGCATCTGCGAGACGTCGATGACCTCGACGTTGTCGTTGCCGCCGGCCTCCTGACGCGCGGTGACACCGTCGTTGAGCATGACGCGGCAGAAGGGGCAGCCGGTCGCGATCTTCTGCGTCGCGGTGGTGCTGCCACCCAGGGTGTCCAGCGCTTCGTCGACGCGGTCGATGTTGATCCGCTTGCCGATCTTCTCTTCCATCCACATGCGAGCACCACCGGCGCCGCAGCACATGGAGCGCTCGCCGTGGCGCGGCATCTCCTTGAGCGTGGAGCCCGACGCCGCCATCAGCTCGCGCGGTGCGTCGTACACCTTGTTGTGGCGTCCCAGGAAGCACGGGTCGTGGTACGTGACGTCCTCTTGCACCGACGCCACCGGAACCAGCTTCTTGGCCCGCACGAGGCGGTTGAGCAGCTGGGTGTGGTGCACCACCTCGTACTTGCCGCCCACCTGCGGGTACTCGTTGCCGAGTGCGTTGAAGCAGTGCGCGCACGTGACGACGATCTTGCGACGGCTCTCGTCGACACCCTCGAACACGGAGTTCAGGGTCTCGATGTTCTGCATCGCGAGCTGCTGGAACAGGAACTCGTTGCCCGCGCGGCGAGCGGAGTCACCGGTGCAGGTCTCCTCGGCGCCGAGCACCATGAACTTCACGCCGGCGGTGGCAAGGAGTTCCGCGACGGCCTTGGTGGTCTTCTTCGCGCGGTCCTCGTAGGCGCCGGCGCAGCCGACCCAGAAGAGGTACTCGAAGTCCTCGAAGCTGTCGGCGTCCTGGCCGAAGACCGGCACGTCGAAGTCGAGCTCCGAGATCCAGTTGGTCCGGTCCTTGGCGTTCTGGCCCCAGGGGTTGCCCTTGTTCTCCAGGTTCTTGAACAGGCCGGCCAGCTCGGAGGGGAACTCCGACTCGATGAGCACCTGGTAGCGACGCATGTCGAGGATGTGGTCGACGTGCTCGATGTCGACGGGGCACTGCTCGACGCACGCACCGCAGTTGGTGCAGCTCCACAGCACCTCGGGGTCGATGATGCCGCCGAGACCGCCGTCGAGGGTGGTCTCGCCGACCAGCGGGCGCTCGGCCTCGTCACGGGCGGCCTGCGGAATCTTCGCGAGCTTGGCCTCGTCCGGCTTGCCGTCCGCGTCGACCAGGCCGATCTCGTCGCCCGCCATGTCCTTGCGGCCACCGGCGAGCAGGTACGGCGCCTTGGCGTTGCCGTGGTCACGGAGCGAGGTGATGAGCAGCTTGGGGGAGAGCGGCTTGCCGGTGTTCCAGGCGGGGCACTGCGACTGGCAGCGGCCACACTCGGTGCACGTGGTGAAGTCGAGCCACCCCTTCCAGGTGAAGTCCTCGATCTTGCCGGCACCGAACGCGTCGACGTCGGGGTCGGCCTCCTCCATCTCGAGGACCTTGCCGCCGGACATCATCGGCTTGGCCGCGCCGAGCGCGACTCCGCCGTCGTCCTCACGCTTGAAGTAGATGTTGAAGAAGGCGCTGAAGCGGTGCCATGCGACACCCCACGTGATGTTGCGGCCGACGATCAGCAGCCAGACCATGCCGGACATGAGCTTGACGAAGGCGAAGATCGAGACCAGGACCGCACTGGCGGGGAGCAGCTTCGCCAGGTTCATGGTGAAGAAGTCGGTCCACGGGTTGGCGTGGCCGTAGGTGGCGATCTTGCCGGCCTTCACGAAGATCATGCCGAGGCCCTCGAGCAGCACCACGAACTCGACGAAGTAGGCGGCACGGAAGTTGGAACCGGAGAAGCGGGAGAGGCGCTCGGGGGAGCGAGGGTGGTTCCGCTGCCGGATGATCATCAGCGTCACGATGCCGATGACGGTGCCCAGGCCCAGGATCTCGTCCATGAGGTGATAGATCGCGAGGTCACCGATGAGAGGCCAGTGGAACTCCGGGTTGAACGTCTGCCCGTAGGCCTCGAACCACAGGATGGCGCCGAGCATGAAGCCGACCATGACCAGCCAGTGCGCCCAGCCGACCGAGCGGAACTTGTTCATCCGGGTGTGGGCTGCGAACTCGATGCACATCTGCTTGAACCGCGGAACGAACGGTCGCAGACGTGTCCTGTCCGGCTGTCCCAGCGCGATGGATCGCACCATCATCGCGGCACCACGGAAGAAGTAGGCCCAACACACGATGCTGAGCAGGGCACCGACGGTGCCGAGGGTGATCGTCAGGGCATTCATGACGCTGCCTTTCTTCGGCGACGGCCATTCCGTCGCCCTACGCTTCCGGCCGGCCACAGGGGGCGGTCCGACGGTCAGCCCGGGTGCATCTGTTCCACCCGAAGTTACCAGCCGGTAACCATCAAGATTCTACCGGTCGGTAACTTTGCGTGTCGGTCGACATCATCGCAGGTCGGACGGAGGGCTGGTCCGTCCCGCACAGGCGATCGGCCCTACCGTATTACGGCACAGCGACACGCCTTCCGCACAGGTATTCCTAACTTGCCTCACCGGTAACCTCGGGCCGCGGAGGAAGTTGCCCGTCATCGCGACCCTTTTGTTACTCTTCACGAGCCACCACGTCCGTGGGTCATGTCGCATCGTGGCTGTTCACACGGACAATTCTCGAACTCGAGCACCGGAAACGGACCTGATATTCGGTTGTGTCCCTGTCAACCGCTACAGTGCTCTCGTCG
The DNA here is from genome assembly GCF_019835845.1 of Rhodococcus sp. BP-349. Lineage (NCBI taxonomy): Bacteria > Bacillati > Actinomycetota > Actinomycetes > Mycobacteriales > Nocardiaceae > Rhodococcus > Rhodococcus sp. BP-349. Next base: position 541,699 of record NZ_JABUDR010000001.1, read on the forward strand.
GGGTCCGACACCACGAACCTGAACGAACGGAACATCTAGATGAAACTGCGTCGACTCGTCGCAACCTCTGCGATCGCGATCGCCTCCCTGGGCGTGGCATCGGCTACTGCATACGCGCAGCCGGCCACCACCACTCCCTCCGCGACGACCACCGAGAGTGCTCCCGCGGAGAACTCCGAGCTGAACTGGGCATCGCGCGTCGAGGGCGGCAAAGTTGTCACCACCGTCGACGCCGGCATGTTCCGTGCATCGGACAACGGCAAGACCGTCGACCTGATCGACGAGGAGGGCAACACTCTCCTGAGCCTCCCGCTGTCGTTCAACCTCAACGGCGTCGAGTTCCCCTACGGTGTCGAGTACACCGACGAGGGCCGCACCGTGAAGCTCGTCCCGAACCTCGCAGCACCGATGGGCCTCGCCCCGAACGCGCTCGAGAACACGGTGGCATCGCCTGCCGAGAACACCGCTGCCGAGCAGTCCTTCGCCTCGCAGCTCGGTCTCGCCACCTCCATCGGCGGACTGACCGGCACCATCACCGGTGCAGGTATTGGTTGCATCATCGGCGGGGCTCCGATCGCGCTCGCGATCCCGGTTGCTCTCGCGACCTGCCTGGGCGGGGCAGTAGTAGGTGCCGGACTGGGTGGCGTCATCGGCACGATCACTGCGGGTGGACCGACCCTGGTCGTCGCCGGCATCGATCTGCTCAACACGTACAACGCGGCTCCGGGAACCTCGAAGTTCGCTCAGTAGGACTCACGACACGAAAGAAGGCCGCCACCCATCGGGTGGCGGCCTTCTTTCGTTCCAGGCGGAGTGGTTCAGAGCCAGGGAACGGCGGCGGCGAGGAAGATGTTACCCGCGATCACACCGACTGCTCCGGTGAGCAGTCCGATGACGGTGTCTGCGCGATCGGCATCGGGAACGCGGGTCGCCAGGACGCCGGCGACGAGCGCGGCGGTGCCCAACAGAACGCCGAAGCCGAAGCTCCAGAACGCCACCACCGACAGCGCGCCCAACAGCACGGAAGCGTCGGCGAGTCGGGGATCGCGGGCAACGGAACTCAGGGCCGCCCGAGCAGACGACATCTTTGCCGCCGTGTACATCGCGGCCGGGGACTGAGTCTCGCGGGGAAGTGACGAATCGGCGATGTCGGTCACAGCGATACCTCCTTCGGGGATCGGCCGAAGGTCATCGGGTATCGAACGCAGCGCAGCACAGCGGTACACCTCCTCGTGGGATGAACGGAACGGTCGACACTCGGACGTCACCGACGCTGGTGACGGAGTGGACTGCGCGTGTCCCACGATACCACTGTGACCAGAGTGCGTTACGTGACGGAATCCGAAAAGTGATGTGTCCGTGCCTTATTGATGCACCACCGCAATGGCAGCGGCCCCGTCGTCCGAAGACGACGGGGCCGCGACAGTGTGAAGAAGGGGACTGTCAGCTCCCGAAGGCGCCGGCATTCGTGACGATCCCGATGATGTATCCGAAGACGGTGAGAGCGAGCTGGAGGTATTCCATGTCGGGCCTTTCAAGAATGAAACGCACCCACTCGAGGCGCGGAGGCGCCTCGCCTCGACACGTGACATTACCGCATCAAGGAGACCGAACGTTGTGCTATCTCACGACGTGCGGACGGTCGTTCCGGTGGCCGCGGTGACGGCGTCGATGGGAATGCCCAGGCTGGCGGTTCCGCCGTACTGGGCGAGCGCCAGGTTGGCCTCGCCGCAGCTCGGAGCAGCGCCGCTGTTCGATCCGCTGGTGATGCCGAGTGCGAGTGTTCCGGTGACGATGGCTCCGCCGCTGTCACCGGCGAGAGTGCATGCAGTGCTGGCGAATCCGCGCACCGTGCGACTGTCGCCGTTGCCGAGGAAGAGCTGCGTCTCGACGCGGTCTGCAGCGACCAGACCGCAGGTGAAGGATGATGCCTGACCGGACTTGCACACCGGGGCGCCGATGACGGGCGAGGCCGTTCCGGTGATCGTGAGGGCGGTGCCGTTGGCTCCGCGCACGGTGGGCTGATCGAGACCCGCGGCCACGCCGGCACCGTTCAGAGCGATGACGGAGTAGTCGAGACCGTCGCCGCTGCCGACGCTCGACGCGGTGAAATCGCCGACAGGGGTACTGGCACGGATGTCGTCGCGATTCGGCAGGTACACCGAGGCGGAGTTGCCTGGATCACAGTGTCCCGCAGACAGACTGACCGGCGTACCGGCACCGTCGGTGGCGCTGAACCCGAACGAGCAGATCTCGATGTCCTCGAGCGGAGCAGTGGCGATGTCGCCGGCGGACGTGACGTAGTCGTCGCCGCCCATCACGGCAGGCGGAGGCGTCGGACCGGGAGCGGGTGGGGACAGCTGCACCTGGAGGTTGGCGATGGCGGTCGGCAGATTCAGTGCGCGCCCGATCGGACTGTTGGCGATGTCGACGATCACCCGTCCGCCGAGCACGTCGACAGCCGCCGAGTTGATCTGTGACGAGATCTCGCGGGGCAGACCCGACACCCAGCGCCCGACGTCGTCGAGGGACTGCTCGAGCGTGTCCGCCGACACGGGCGACTGGCGGCTGCGGTAGCCGTCCCGAGCCACCTGGCTGGCGGCCTCGGTGGTGGTGACCGCGACGACGGGGACGCCGTCGTCACCGATCCAGGCGCCCGCGAAGTCCGCCGGCCGCTGCTGGCGGAAGTCGTCGGCGTAGGTACGAAGCTTCTGTGCCTCGGCAGCCCGGTCGAGGTACTCCTGCGGCGACATGTGCAGATCGCGCTGCACGGCGTCGACCAACTCGGACGGGAGGCGGTCCGCGGACAGCTGCGTCGGAGTTGTCGTCGCGGGTGCCGCGCTCGCAACGCCGGTGCCGAGGGCCAGGGACAGCAACGACGCGCCCATCACCCCCATCACTCGTGCGCTGCGAGAGGCGCCGCTCGACTCGGAGTGACTCTGGCCCGTGGCCGTGATGGCCGCCGAGTTACGCAAGAAGTTCCCTTCGCAGTGGTGACAGTCCGTGGCCCGTCGGGTCCGCACATGGTTCGCAGAGGTACCGATGCCAGCGCACAGGATAGGGCATCATCCTGAGTGTTTCCGGCGTCGGAAACGGTCAGCGAGGGTTCACGGGCAGCGGGCGCCCGAACCGTGACGCAGCGTCGGATGGCGTCGTGGACGCCGGCGTAACGACGGCGCTGCTGGTCGTGGTCGCCGGGGGGCTGGTTACGACGGTCGGCGGCGTCACCTCGGGGAACGACGGGAATTCGGGGAAGTCGATGTCCGGTGGCGCGAACGGGAACCGGTCCGTCGGGAGCCCGAGACCGGTGCTCGGTCCCGCCGCGGCGGTAGGGGGTGCGGGCGGCACGACGGGGTCGGGCGTGTCGATCTCCGGAGCCGGTATCTCCTCCGCCTGGGCGGGGGCCTGCTCCTCGACGGGCGGCGGCGCGGAAGACGTCGTGGTGCTCTCCAGCGGCGACGTCACCACCGGAGCCGACGGCGTGATCGCCTGCTGCGAGTTCAGCGGGGCGACCGAGCTGGAATCGAGGTCGCGGGTGCCCACGGCGCCGCCGACGGCGAGAAAGGCGAGTGCCACCGCCGCGACCGAGACCGCCGCGCGAGTGGGCGTCCTGCGATGGGTTCGAGTGCGGCCGGTCCTTCCGGTGGCCGAGTCCGACACCATCGCGGCAAATGCCTTGTCCGAGGCCGCCGAGGTGGACGGCGACGATCGATGCGGAGCTGCAGCGCGCACGGCCGTCGCCGGATCCTCGGACGTCGCGGGGGACACCGAACAGTGGTCGAGTCCCACGTAGTCGAGAGCGTCGCGCAGTGCGGCGATCGAGTCGGCCGACAACCCCGCGGGGTGGAGCAGCGTGCACCGCGCGTCGGCGGGCAGGGAGTAGAGCTCCGACACCATGGCCGTCAGGGCGTGGACGAACCCGGCGACGAGATCCTCGGCGCGCACCACGCGCCCGTCGGCCATGCCGAGACCGCGAGGGTCGCCCACCGCGTACAGAAACCCGCGAACACCCTGGTGGGAGTCGTCGAGGCGAACGCGCCCATCGGGGTCCAGACGCACCGCCGTCGCGCACTCGAACAGCTCGGTACCACCGTCGATGTCGACCGACACGGCAGTCTCGGCATCGGTCAGCGCCATCACGAGGTGGATCGTCGTGTCGAACTGTGGGCTGTCGAACCCCTGGCTGCGCGCGCTCATTCGGACTCGACCCCCTCGGCGAGTTGCGGACACGGTGCCACGTCGACCGCAGGCACCCGTCCGATCACCGTACCGGTCGTCACGGTCATGGGGTACCTGTTGAGCTCCGCCCCTGAGCAGGGGGACCTACGTCGCGGGCGTGGCCGCGGGGGAGGCCCCGGCCGACTCGCCCGGTACCGCGGGCGTGCCGGGAGTGTCCGGAGTGTCCGGAATGTCGCGGTCCGGATCCGTTCCCTCCGCGGAGTCGGCAGGCTCCTCGACGACGACGACGGGCGGGTCGCTGGGCACGGGCTCGGGTGCCGGTTCGGGTGCCGGCGCCGGGGCAGGAGCGGGCGCGGGTGCGGGCTCGGGGTCCGGTGCGCGCGGGGGCAATGTCGTGGTGATCCGAGCAGGTGCACGTGTGGCCTCGACGGGCGCGGGCGCGCCGGGGACGACGGTGGGGAAGCCGATGCTGGTCGACGGAGTGGAACGCACCGCCGTCGTCGTGCGGGCTGTCGCACCGGCGGCGTCCTCGACGGCCGGCACCGCCGTGTGGACCGTCCGATCGGACGCCAGGTAGGCGATGCCGCCGCCGACGACCAGGAGAGTCGCGACGGCGGCCGCCACGAGCAGGGCGAGGGGTCCGCCCGGCCTCGATGTCGATGCGTTCCCGTTTCCGGCCCTCGATGCGGTGGCCGTCGCGAGCAGCGGCGCGCCCGAGGTCGGCGCGAGCCCGGCGGCGGCACGTGCGGCGGCCGCGGCGGCTGCCAGCCGTTCCTCCGATGCTCCGAGAGTGGCGTGGGCGTCGTCCGACTCGGGATGCAGCGTCAGCGCGGTGAGCCCGACGAAGTCGAGCGCGTCTCGCAGCGCGGCGATGCGATCGGGTGACCAGTCGGCCGGGTGGGCAGCGCCGGCGGTGAGGGTGCGGACGTCCTCGTCGGCGTCGACGGCCTCGCTCAGCAGCAGGAACATCATGGTCGCGACGAGGTCCTCGGCGCGCATGGGCACGCCGTGCGAGGAGACCACACCGGACGGTTCGGCGACGCGGGCCATGAAGCGATCGACGACGTCGATGTCCGCCGTCAGGGCGTCGGGGCGGTGCAGGGTCGTCGTGCCGTCGGGCAGGAGATAGAGGACCGTCTCGGCCGTCGCCGGCACGCGGACCAGTTCACCCGAGGTCGTCGACACCACGACGGCCGTCGACGTCAGATCGGTGATGTGGATCCCGGCGGCTCGGGTGATCGATGCGGCGTCGTGCCCGGTGTTCATGCGTGTACCCGTCGTTCCTTGTTCTGTGCGTAGCCGGCCGCGCGGAGCATCGACAGCATCTGCGAGCGCGACTGCGCTCCCAGACGTCGGCGGATCCGTGCGACATGGTGCTCGACCGTCTTGGCCGAGATGTACATCTGGGCGCCGATCTCGCGATAGGTCAGGCCCAGTACGAGATGATGCGCCACCTCCGCCTCGCGCTCGGTCAGCGACCCCAGCGATGCGGAACCGGGCTCGGTGGGCTCGGCCGTCGCCGCGACGGCACCGATGTCGCGGGCGATCTGCAGAAGGGCGGTGGCATCGCGGGTGTCGGCAACGCGCAGGGCGGCATCGCTGGCGAGTCGTGCTGCGTCCCAAGCGTGCCCGAACTTCTCGAGGGTGCGCGCGGAGGTCTCGACCTCGGCGACATCGGGCTCACCCTGCAGGACGCGGAGCCATGCCTTGCCCGCGGACGCGAGCGCTGCGGCATGGGGGCTGCGGTCCGCGAACGAGCCGAGTGCGCGAGCGTGGGGCAGCAGATCGGCCGGCGCTCCGCCGAGGATCGCGGCCTGCACGCCGTACCAGTGCCAGGTGGCCGCCCAGGTCGGTGGTTCGCCGAGCGAGGCGACCAGCGCGGTGGCGGCGGAGACGGAGTGCGCGATGCGGGCCGTGTCCCCGAGACGCACTGCCGCGAGCCACAGTTCGCCGAGCGGGACGAGCGAGAAGAGATCGGGCTCGGCCTCCGCGACCGTGCGCCGGGCCTCCTGCCACGCGGACATGAGGGCACCGGTGTCGCCGCGTCGGCGGGCGCTGGCCACTCGAAGAGCGAAGTAGGACAGGGCGTCTCGTTGGGGGAGCGTGGCCGGGTCGACGCCCGAGGTGGGATCGGCACCCGTGTCGCCGGCCACGAGTGCCGACCAGGCGAGCAGCAGACGGCACCGCGTGGACACCGCGCACCCCGGATCCGCGGCGATGGTCTCGGTCAGCACCGCTCGGGCAGTGGCCGGGTCGCCGGTGTGCAGAGCGATCAGTGCCACGATCACCGCGGGATGCTCCGGTTCGGCCCTGGCGCCCACCGCGGTGTCGGCCATCGATGCAGCGCGCAGCAGGGAACCCGTTGCGACGGTAGCGGGTTCGGTCAGCGAGTCGAGGAGTCCGCGGGCCACGAGCGTCGAGCGGGCGTTCGCCGACGTGGGAGGGACGGGGCGGAGGCCGCCGTGCGCGCGGACGAACGTCGCGGCACACGCGGCGTCCCCCACGGCGAGAAGAGCCGTCACCGCGTATGCGGAGTCCGGTCCGATGCGTTCCGGCCCGAGCCACCGGTAGAGGTCGGCAGCGTGTGACGCGGTGCCGCGCATCAGTGCGATCGTCGACGCGACGCGAACGGCTCCGCGTACTCCGTCGGGTGACGGCGCCTCGGCAGACAGCACCGCGTCCACCGTGAGCGCCGCGGTGTCCAGGTCGCCGCTCGCGAGCAGGGCATCGGCGTGGGGCACGGAGATGTCCGTGCCCTGCGCGCCCGCGGCTGCGGCCGCATCCCAGAGTCGGCGGGCGGCCAGACGGTCTGCGGTGGAGGCCAAGTGGACGAGGTGCTCCGCGAGATCCGGATCGCGCAGACCCGCGTCCGCGAGCGACACGGCGAGATCCCCACCGAGGCCGCCTCGGTCGAGGTGCACCCGTGCGAGTCTGCGCAGGACGCCGAGCATCCCGTGCTCGCCCATCACCACGCGCAGCGCATCGCGTGCGGAGTCCGACAGCAGACCCTCGTCGGACAGGACACCGCACTCCCGCGTGCGCTCCACGGCGGCGACGGCCTCGGGCATCGCGACGTCGGCGACATCGGCGACGAGGTACGGATCCGGAGCCAGACCGACCGACGCGAGCGTCACCACCACCAGGGCGGCGTGATCGTGCGCGGACAGCAGAGCGTCGAGAGCCGACCGCTCGTCGGGCGAAGTCACTTGCCTGTCAAGCCACTCGTCAGACCGCCGACGGTGTTGCCGAGCCCGTTGACGACGCCGCCCGTGGCGTTGCCGAGACCGCCCACGGCTCCGCCGACCACGTTGCCGAGGCCATCTGTGACTCCGCCGACGATGCCCGACCCCGGGAGCGGGTTGGACGGCAGCGACGGGGCCGGCAGGGCCGGCGCCTGCGGCACCTGGGCCGACGGCACACTGGGAGCGGTGAACTGCGGACCCTGCACATTAGGTACCGCAGCATTCGGCGCGGTGGCGCCCGGTACTGCGGCCGATCCGGTCGTGCCGGGCGAGGTCGCCCCGGGAGTTGCAGCACCCGGCGCGGCGGCACCGCTGGTCGGCGCTCCCGCGGATCCGGTGGTGCGCGGCTGACCGGTCACGGGGTCGACGCCGGCCACGGCGGTGGTCGGGGTCGCGCTCACGGAACCGTCCGCGGCGGCCGGGGCCACCGCGCTGCTGGTGGAGGGGCCGGTGTTCTCCGACGATCCGCCGACGAGGCCGGTGCCGACGGAGAGACCACCCGCGGCCAGCAGGATCACGGCAGCAGCGACGCCGCCGATGACGGCCGTGCGCTTGCCGCGCGACGGGGCCTCCTTGGCGTGTGCCGAGCGGGACACCGGTGCGGGCGTGGAGGTTCGAGCCGAGGCGGGGCGCTCGGTGACCGGTGGGAGGAGATCGGTCTCGTCGTCGTCGAGGGTGGAGCCGACGCCGGCGAGTGCAGCGGCGCCCGGACGGTTCAGTTCCGCTCCGGCCGACGCGATGTCGGCGGCCAGCAGTGCGGCTCCGGTCGCGGCGGTGGCCGCGGGCTGCTCGCCGACGGTCACCGGCTTGCGCAGCGCGGACGACACGGTCTCGGTGAGCATGGGGATCGAGGCGCCGCCGCCGACCAGGAGCACACGATCCACCGCGTCGCCGTCGACACCTGCGGTGCGCAGCGCCTCACCGAGCACGCGGGTGACGTCGTCGAACGTCTCGCGCAGCAGTTCCTCGATCTCCGAGCGCACCAGTCGCACGTCGGTGTCGATGCCGGGCAGGTGTACCGGGACGACCGTCTCGGTGTCGGAGGACAGTGCTTCCTTGGCCGTCGCGCAGTGCGCGCGCAGCGTGGTGAGGGCCTCGACCGTCGCGGGATCGAAGGGATCGAGCGACGAGGAGTCGACGTTGTCGAGCACGTACGCCAACACGACCTGGTCGATGTGAGCGCCGCTGACGTCCTCGCTGCGCGCGCCGCGTCCGAGGATCGCCGAGTCGGCTCCCGTGCGTACGACCGACACGGTCAGAGCGCTCGCACCCAGGTCCGCGACCAGCACGACGCCGTCCGCCACCGCGTCCGGCGACTGTTGCATCCATGCCGTCGCGGCGAGAGCGTCGGGAACGAAGGTGACGTCGGTGAGGCCGTGGCGGGCAGCCGCGTTGCGGAGCCGGTCCACCGTGTACTCGGGCCACGACGTCGGGTAGGTCACCACGATCGCGGCGTCGTCCTCGGCGCCGGCCGTGCGTGCCTCGCGAACGAGGCAGTCCAGCGTCGTCGCGTAGAGCTCGTCGCCGGTGTAGCTGCGTCCGTCCTCGGTGACCAGCGCGACCGGGTCACCGACGCGACCGGCGAAACCGGTCAGCGCGGTGGTGTCGACGACGCCCGGCGCGGCCAGGGCCGGTTCGCGATCGGGTGTGACCGACAGTGCGGTGGACCGCACGACGGTGACGGCGTCGCCGACGTGTCCCGGACCGTCCACGGCGACCGCCGTCGAGGTGCTCGAGCCGACGTCCAGTCCCAGACCTGATGACCGTCCCTGATCCGTTGCCATGGCGCCGACTCCGTTTCCGTGCTCGTCGATATCCGTGCTCGTCAATGCTGTGTCGGACCTGCTGTCGGGCACGTCGCCGTGACGCCGTAGCTGTCCACCGGCACTGTCGTCCCGATGGTCTGTTTCGTTACAGATCACAAGACTAGAGCGGTCCCATCCCCTATGCCCCCTAGTCGCCCCGATCTGCCCCGGGGCGACCCCCGGGGTGCAGGAAGGGGGATGCGCCCCGTTGGGACACGTCACTACTCGACCTAGTTTTGATCTCAACGTGCCGAGACAGTCGGCCCGACCACCTCGACGCCTGCACACACACCGTCTGCCGACACCGGTTCACACACACCCAGGAGATCCCGATGGCCACGAACGCCGTACTCGACTTCATCCTCAGCCTTCTTCGCGACGACAAGGCCGCTGCTGCCTACTGCGCGAACCCCCAGGCCTCGCTGGACGCTGCCGGCCTGCCCGACGTGTGCCACGCCGACATCGTGGCCGTGGCGCCCATGGTCGCCGAGTCCGGACTGTTCGCCGGCGGATCGCGCCTCGCCTCCATCGTGAACGCGGGCAGCTCCTCGAACGTCGTGAATGCGGGCAGCGTGAACAACAGCACCGTCTTCGGCGGCAACACCGTCACCGTCGGTGGCCCCACGTTCGGCAGCAACGCGGTGAACTTCGGAAACAACAACAACAACGGGAATTTCAGCAACAACAACTTCGGTGGCAACAACTTCGGGGGCTTCGACCTCGGCGGCATCAACTTCAGCCCGACCCTCATCGGTGGCGGCCTGGCGATCGGCAGCATCGGCAACATCGGCAACCTGAATCTCGGTGATCTGGATCTGAGCGGCCTCAACCTGGCCTCGCTCGACCTCAGCGGCCTGAACCTGGCCTCGCTCGACCTCGGCGGAATCGGCGACATCGACCTGCTCGGCGGACTCGACCTCAGCCTCATCGACCTGGGCGACCTCGACATCGCGGGCCAGTTCACCACCGTCCTCGCCCTCGTCCTCGCCAACGGACTCTCCCTCGGTGGCGACCTCGCCGCCGAGTTCGGCGCCGCACTGGGCGCGGCGTTCGACGCCTTCCTCGCCCTCGGCGGCGTCCTCGACCTCGACACGCTGGTCGACCTCAGCGCCACCCTGGCCGGTGCGCTCACCGCAGCGCTCGGCCTCGGCGTGGGTGCCGGAGCCCAGCTCACAGCCGCTCTCGACGCCGTCGCCGGTCTCGACCTCGACGCCGTCGTCGGTCTGTCCGGCGTTCTCTCGAACGCACTCTCGGTGGGCGGTGTGCTCGGCGCGAACGTCGGCGCCGCACTCGGTGGCGTGCTCGGCGCAGCGGTCACCGCCGGTGGCTCGCTCGGCGCCGATCTGGCCGCCGCCCTCACCGCCGGACTCGATGTCGCCGGATCGCTCGGTGTCGTCCTCGGTGGCGCACTCGGCGTCACCACCGACATCACCGCCGCTCTCTCGGGTGCTCTCGCCGCAGCCGTCGACGTCGCCGGCGACCTCGGCGCGACGCTGACCGCCATCCTCGACCCCACCATCGTCGCTGCCCTCGCCGGCACGTTGACCACCGAGCTCTCCGCAGCTCTCGGTGCGGCACTGGCAGCGGGCGGCGACGTCGCCGGTGAGTTCGGTGCCTCCCTCGGCGCGCTCCTCGGAGCCGTCACCGGCCTGTCCGGCGCTCTCGATCTCGACGCACTCCTCGGCGTCGGCGGCACCCTCGGCGCGACCCTGGCGGGTGTCCTCGGCCTCGGCGGCGGTATCGGTGCACAGCTCGGCGCCGCGCTCGACGGTGTCCTGGGACTGGCCGGCGACCTGGATCTGGCCGCAGCCCTGGCCGGCGGAGCCGACATCGCTGCCACGCTCGGTGCCACTCTCTCCACTGCCCTCAGCGGCGTGCTCGTCGCCGGTGGCACCGTCGCCGGAACGCTCGGCGCAGCCTTCGGTGCCGCGCTCGGCGGCATCCTGGGCGCCGATCTCGGTGCGCAGCTGGTCGGCCTGCTGGCCGGTGAGCTGGACCTCGGTGCGGCACTGGCCACCATCGTCGACGGCGCTCTCGGCCTCGGCGGCCTGCTGGACATCGGCGCTCTCGCCGATCTCGGTGCCCTGCTCGACGTCGACGGCGCACTCGGCCTCGGTGCCGGTGTCCTGGCCACGCTCGGCGGTTCCCTCGAGGCTCTTCTCGGCGCGGGCGGCCTGCTCGGTGGCGATCTGACCGCACTGCTCGGTGCCGATCTCGGTGCCCAGCTCGCTGCCGCGCTGGCCGGTGCGCTCGCGGTCGGCGGCGACCTGGGCGGCGACTTCGGACTCGCACTCGGCGGCGTGCTCGCCGGACTCGTGGACGTCGCGGGCGGTCTCGACATCGACGCGGTGGGCGGACTCGGTGCCACGCTCGCCGCAGCTCTGACCGGCGCCCTCGGTGTCGGCGCAGGGCTCACCGGTGGACTCGCAGCGGGCCTGACCGCGCAGCTCGGTGCCGCTCTCGAGGGCGTCCTCGGCCTGGCCGGCGATCTGGACCTGCTCGGCGGGCTCGGTGCGCTGGGCGACCTGAACGTCCTGGGCGACCTGAACGTCCTGGGCGACCTGAACGTGCTGAACGACCTCAGCGTCCTCGGCGACCTGGACCTCGCGGCCACCCTCGGTACCGCACTCTCCGGAGCTCTCGCTGCCGGCGGCGTGGTGGCGGCCAACCTCGGTGCCACGCTCGGCGCGGCCCTCGGCGGTGTCCTCTCCGGTGACCTCGGCGCCGAGCTCGTCGGCCTGCTCGCCGGTGGCCTGGACCTCGGAGCCGGCCTCACGACGGTGCTGGGCGGTGTCCTCGATCCCTCCGGCGCCCTCGGCCTCGGCGGCGACCTCGTCGCCACGCTCGGCACCTCGCTCGCGGCCGTGCTCGGTGCGGGCGGTCTGCTCGACGCCGATCTCGCCGGCCTGCTGACCGGCGGCCTCGCCGCGCAGCTCTCCGCCGCACTCGCGACGGCTCTCGCGGCCGGCGGCGACGTGGCGGCGAACGTGGGCCTGGCCCTGGGCGACGTGCTCGGCACGGTCACCGCGGGTCTGGACCTGGACGGCGTCCTCGGCGCCGATCTGGCGGCGGCGCTCACCGCAGCCCTCGGCCTCGACGGCGACCTGACCGGTGGACTCACCGCGCAGCTCGCCGGCGCTCTCGACGCCGCACTCGGTGTCGTCGGCGGCGCCGACATCACCGCTGCACTCGCGGGCGCACTCGCCGCGGGTGGCGACGTCGCCGCAGGACTGGGCGCGACACTCGGCACCACCCTCGCTGCCGTGCTCGGCGCCGACCTCGGCGCCCAGCTCACCGGACTGCTGGCAGGCGGCGCCGATCTCGGCACCGCACTGACCGCCGTCCTGGGCGGCGCACTCGACCTCGACGGCGTCTTCGGCATCGGTGCCGACGCGGCCGCCGGTCTGGTCGGCACGCTCGGCACCACGCTCGCTGCCGCACTGAACGTCGGCGGCCTGACCGACGTCGACCTCACGGCACTGCTCGGCGGCGACCTCACCGCCGTCCTGGGTGCCGCACTCTCCGGCGCCCTGGGTGCCGGCGGCGTGCTGGGTGGCGACCTCGGCCTCGCACTCGGCGGGCTCGTAGGAGCAGCCACCGACCTCACGGCAGGCGCCGATCTCGGACTGGTTCTCGCCGGCGCCCTGGGTGTCACCGGTGACGCCGCCGCCACGCTCTCGGGCGCACTCGACGCGATGCTGGGAGCTGCGGGCGGTCTCGACCTCACCGCGATCCTCGGTGCCGACGCGGACGTCGCCGCCACCGTCGGAGCCGCGCTCAGCGCAGCACTGGCGGCCGGTGGCCCGCTGGCCGCGAATGTGGGCGCCGCCCTCGGCGGCGTGCTCGGGACCGCCCTGTCGGGCGACCTCGGCGCACAGCTCGCAGGTCTGCTGGGCGGCGGCGTCGATCTGGACGCCGCACTCGGCACGGTCCTCGGCGGTGCACTCGGACTCGGCGGGCTGGTCGATCTCGACGGGCTCGCGAATCTGGACGGGCTCGGAGCCGTCGGCGGCCTGCTCGACGCAGACCTGCTGGGTGGCCTGACCGGAGCACTGGACACCGACATCCTCGGTGCGCTCGCCGGCTCGCTCGGTGCCGCCCTCGGCGCCGGCGGCCTGCTGACCGGTGACCTGCAGGCACTGCTCGGCGGCGATGTGGCAGCGCAGCTGTCCACCGCCCTCGGCGTGGCTCTCGGCCTCGGCGGCAGCGCTGCCGGTGACCTCGGACTCGCCCTCGGCGGCGTGCTCTCCGGCGTCACCGACCTGACTTCGGGTGCCGATCTGGGCGCCGCCGTCACCGCTGCTCTCGGCATCACCGGTGAAGGTGCGGCCACCCTGGCCGGCGCCCTGAACGCGGCGCTCGGACTCGGCGGGGCGCTCGATCTCGACGGCTTGGTCGGCGGGGATCTCGCCACGACGGTCGGCGCTGCACTCGGCGGTGCTCTGGCCGCCGGCGGCGACGTCGCCGCCACGGTCGGCGCCACCCTCGGTGCCGCTCTCGGCGGCTCCCTGACCGGCGATCTGCAGGCCCAGCTCGGTGCACTGCTGGCCGGTGGGCTCGACCTCGACGCCGCGCTCGGCACGGTGCTCGGTGCGGCTCCGGATCTCGATCTGGACGCCGACCTCGCCGGGATGCTCGGCGGCGCTGTCTCGACCGGCCTCGGCCTGGTCGCGGGGGTCGGCCTGCCCGACACGGACCTGCCGGATCTGACGGGCAGCCTGGCCGCGGCTCTGGGACTGGGCGGCGCAGCCGCAGCAGGACTGGGAACCGCACTGGGCACGGTGCTCGGCGGCACGGTGCTCGCCGATCTGGACGCGAACGGACTGCTCGAGGGCGACCTGGGCGGCATCGTCTCCGCCGCACTTGGTGACGCATTGAACGTCGGCGGTGTCCTCGACCTGGAGACCGACCCGGTCGGTCAGTTCGGCGCCGCGCTCAACGGAGCACTCGGCCTCGTCGGCGGCGTGGACACCGGCGCACTGGGCGATCTGCCCGCGACCCTGACCGCAGCATTCGGTGTCGGTGGCACGGCAGGTGCCGAGCTCGGGGGCACCCTCGGAGCACTGCTGGACATCGCCGGCGGTGGCGATCCGGTGGAGTCCATCGGTGCGGCTCTCGGAGCCACGGGCGATCTCACGACGATGCTCGACGCCGCTCTCGACACGGCGGTCTCCGCCGGCGGTGCGCTCGGCGGCGAGGGTCTGCCGATCAGCGGACTGCTCGACGCGAACACCGGCCTCGACGGCAGCCTCAGCGCGCTGACCACCCTCACCGGTGGCCTCGGCGCGGTGGGTGCGGTCGCCGGTGGACTGGACGGCACCCTCACCGGCGTCGGCGGCGCGATCACCGACCCCGACGCGGTCACCGGTGCGGTGGCGAGCCTGGGCGGCGGTCTCGCCAACGGACTCGGACTCGGCCTCTCCAGCGTCACGCAGGGCGGGCTCGACCTGGGCTCCGAGCTGCAGGGTGGCCTGACCGGCGCGGCGACCGGAACGGGCGGTGTCTTCGGCGGCTTCGAGATCTCGCCCGACGGCGAGGTCACCGGCGGACTGGACAACACGTCCCAGTTCACCGGCGCACTCGACGGCGGACTCGACGCCACCGCGAACGCGGTGGGCCAGTTCCAGAACTCCACCGACGCGGTGCTCGGCGGCGTCACCGGAGCGACCGACGGTCTCGGCCTGAGCGCCGTCACCGACGTGACCGGCGACGCACTCGGTGCCGTGACGACGGACGGCGGCATCGGTGGCGACATCGCCGGCGAGGCGACCTCCTGGCAGGACGTCGACGCCGAGGGTGCCTTCGACGGCCCCGCGGCGGCCCTCGGCGGTGTCGGTGACGGCCTCACCGACACGGTCTCCGGACTCGGCGGCGGACTCACGGGCGGTCTGACCGACGGCCTGTCGAACACCCTCGGCGGCGGACTGGGCTCCGCGGACGACGGCCTCGACACCGGCGCTGTGGACGATGACAACGCGGCCGACGCGGGGGACGTCAACTGATCACCCGCACGCTGTAACACCGACGACCCCGTACGCGCTTATGCGTACGGGGTCGTCGGCGCTTACCGTGAGGGTCACACCTGTTCGATTTGGTGACCACTCACAGACGCGCTCGACCCGTTGCCACCGCAGACAGATCGGGACCACATGCAGAACGACGCTTCACCCGCCGTGCAGACCGGTGCCGGGAAGACCCCCGCACCGACGCAGGCGACGCAGCTGGCCGAACTCTTGTCCCGGATGGGCGAGGTGGCGTCCGGCGCCGGACGCCGCGACCTTCTCGACAGGCTGACGGCGGCGCGTGAGCGCGTGCTCGATCCACGCCTGCGCATCGTCGTGGTCGGACCGCTCAAGCAGGGCAAGAGTCAGTTCGTGAACTCGCTGCTGGGCCTCGACGTGTGCTCGGTCGGTGACGACGAGACCACCGCGGTGCCCACGATGGTCGCGTACTCGGAAACCGAGCGAGCGGAACTGGTGGTCGGCGAGATCGGGGCCGACCCGGTGCGCATCGACATCCCCATGGCGGACATCCACGCCGTCACACCGACCGATCCGCGTGCGGAGGGTCGCGAGATCCTGCGTCTGGAGATCTCGGTGCCCAGCCCGCTGCTGAAGGACGGCCTCGTCGTCATCGACACCCCGGGCGTGGGCGGCCACGGCAACCCGCACGCCAACAGCACCCTGGGTCTGGTCACGTCGGCGGATGCCGTTCTGGTGCTGTCCGATTCGAGCCAGGAATTCACCGAGCCCGAGGTCGCCTTCCTGCGCCAGGTGGTGACGCTCAGTCCAGCGGTCGCCTGCCTGGTGACCAAGACCGACCTGTACCCGCACTGGCGCCGCATCGTCGAGGCCGATCGCGGGCACCTCGCGCGGCAGGGCATCGACGTCCCGCTGATGCCGATCTCGTCGATGCTCCGCTCGCACGCGCTGCGGCTGAAGGACGACTCGCTCGACAAGGAGGCCGGCTTTCCGGCGCTCTACGACTTCCTCCGTGGTGTGGTGCAGCGTGCGGACACCACCACCCGCAAGGCCGTCGCACTCGACGTCCGATCGGTGTCCGAGCACCTCGCCCTCGCCCTGGGCAGTGAACTGGCGGCACTCCGTGATCCGGAGACCGCCGCCGCAGCGGTGGCCGGTCTGCAGCAGGCGCGAGCCAATGCCGAGGACATGCAGAAACGCAGTAGCCGGTGGCAGCAGACGCTCAACGACGGCATCACCGACCTCGCCGCCGACATCGACCACGACCTGCGAGACCGGCTGCGCGTCATCACCCGTGAGGCGGAGGAGGCGGTCGACGGGGGAGACCCCGGCAAGGACTGGCCGCGCATCGGCGAGTGGCTCGAGGACCAGATCGCGTCTGCGGTGGGGGACAACTTCGTCTGGGCACACGAGCGCTCCCTGTGGCTCGCCGAGACGGTCGCCCGGCACTTCGCCGAGACGGCCGACGCGCACATCCCGGCGATGAACATCGCGAACGTCGACGGCGTCATGGATCCGGTGACGTCACTGGGGGACCTCGAGTCCGGACGAATGGGCATCACCTCGAAGGTGCTCGTCGGCATGCGCGGCTCCTACGGCGGCGTGCTCATGTTCGGTCTCATCACCACGATGATGGGTCTGGCGCTGCTGAATCCGATCTCGCTCGGCGCCGGAGTCCTGTTGGGCAGCAAGGCATACAAGGACGACAAGGAGGCCCGCGTGCTCAAGCGGCGGGCCGACGCGAAGGTCGCCATCCGCAAGTTCACCGACGACGTCAGCTTCCAGGTGGGCAAGGAGTCCAAGGACCGCCTGCGGCTCGTCCAGCGCCAGCTCCGTGACCACTTCACCGACATGGCCGATCAGACGGTGCGCTCGGTGAGCGACTCGCTGCGGGCCGCGCAGGAAGCGGCGACCGGCGCCTCGTCCGAGCGTGCCGCGCGCACAGCCGAACTGGAGCAGTCACTGAAGAAGATCTCCGCACTGCGCAGCATCGCCCAGAAGCTCGACCCCGAGGCTGTCGAGGCCGCTCGCGCGGACCGCACGGAGATCGGCACCGGCTCGTGAGCGTCACTCTCGACCGGGCGCGCGAACTCGTCGCGGCGGCGCAGGCGGAGTACGTGCGTGAGCCGGATGTCCGGGATGCACTGCGGGTCTGCGCGGACCGGCTCGACGAGCCCCTGCGCGTCGCGCTCGCCGGATCGCTCAAGGCCGGCAAGTCGACGCTCCTGAACGCGCTCGTCGGACAGGACATCGCCCCCACCGACGCGACCGAGTGCACCCGCGTCGTCACGTGGTACCGACGCGGGACGTCTCCGTCCGTGACGGCCCGGTACGACGGCGATCGCTCGATGAGCATCCCGGTGTTGCGTCGCGGGGGTCGACTCTCGTTCGATTTCGGCGATCTCACGGCCGACCGCGTCGATCGCCTCGATGTGGAGTGGCCGGCCCGAACTCTGGCGCGCAACACCATCATCGACACCCCCGGAACGTCGTCGCTGTCTCTGGACGTCTCCGAGCGGACGCTGTCGATGTTGACGCCCGAGGACTCCGCGTCCGGCGCCGATGCCGTCGTCTATCTCCTGCGCACCCTGAGCGCGTCCGACACGTCGTTCCTCACCCGCATCAACGACGCGGTCGGCGGCGACTCCGGCCCCCTCGGTGTGGTCGGTGTGGTCTCGCGCGCCGACGAGGTGGGCGCGGGTCGCATGGACGCGATGATGTCGGCGAAGGAAGTGGCGTCGCGCTTCGCGGTGGAGCTCGAGAAGACCGGTCTGTGCCAGGCCGTCGTGCCCGTCGCCGGTCTGCTGGCCCTCGGGGCACGGACGTTGCGGCAGAGCGAGTTCGGAGCGCTCGTCGCGTTGGCCGACGCGCCGCCCGACGACCTCCAATTGGCGATGCTGTCCGCGGACCGCTTCTCCCGGCCGGACATGCCCCTGCCCGTCGATGCGGAGACCCGCGCCGGACTCGTGGATCGGTTCGGGCTCTTCGGTATCAGAATGGCGGTGACGCTGGTGCGCATGGGTACGCGTGACTCTCCCTCGCTCGCCAAGGAACTCGTCGAGCGCAGTGGGCTCGAGGAGCTACGGCACATCATCGACGTGCAGTTCGGTGAGCGAGCCGACCAGCTCAAGGCGCACTCGGCCCTCGTCGCTCTCGACCGAGTGCTGCGTGCGTCCCCGGCCGCAGGCTCGCGCGCCATCATCGACGAGGTGGGATCGACCCTCGCCGACGTCCACGGTTTCAAGGAACTGCGCCTGCTCGGCCAGCTACGAGCTCGGGAGGTACGCCTGCCCGAGCCGGAGAAGGCAGAGCTCAGCCGTCTCGTGGGAGCGCAGGGCATCGAGACGACCACGCGGTTGGGGCTCGATCCCGACGACTCGGTGGAACTGCAGCGCAAGACGGCCTTCGATGCGATCCGGCGATGGCGTTCGCGTGCGTCCCATCCGTTGCTCGACCGTTTCACGGCGAGGGCGTGCGACATCGCCGCGCGCAGTGCCGAGGGCATCCTCGCGGAGCTCGACCGCCGCTGAGGTCAGCGCCGGACGGGAGCGGCCGCGAGCCACCGCCCGACCGACGGCAGGAACAGCGGAGCGGTGCCCAGCAGAGCCAGGGCCGTGACCACGAACGGCGCGTACGTCGTGGGTTGCGTCAACGCGTCGGAGGTCGCGATCCAGAACGCGACCGACCCCGCGGCCGCGACGATGCCGACCACGGTCAGAGTGGACCGGCCGGTGGTGCGTCGGCCGCGGACCTGCAGGATGCCGGCCAGGCCGACCAGCAGAACCACGGCGCCGACGGCGGCACCGGCGACGAGCGTGATGAGGACCGTCGAGTCGATGTCCTCCGCCGAGGTGCCGGGCGCGTCGGCGGAGAGGACGTCGGCGAGGCGCGTCCGCAGTCCCCGATGGTCGAGCCCCAGCACCGCGCCGGTGGCCGCCAGGACGACGAGGCACAGGCCCCACAGGACGACGGCGACATCCACGACGCGGGGGCGCTCGTCGGGAACCGGCTCTCGCATGGGCGTCACATTCACCGACGGGCGGGGCGGCTTCGGGGGTTGCGAGCCTTCGACACTGTCCGACGCGTTCATGGCTTCAGGCTAGAGGGTCCGATTCGACCGGGAATGGTTGTGGCCGCGCCCGGGGGTGTGTCCGTGCGGGCATGACCGTGCACGAAGTCCGCGCACGGGGTCACACCGGCTTCTCCGAAGTGGGCCGCATCACTTACGGTCAGGGCGGTAGTGGGCCCGCCAGGGCCCCGTTGTCGATGGGATGAATGTGCGAAAACTGCGGTCTGCCGGCGTCGGTCTGGTGATGTGTCTCGGTCTGTTCGGCGCGGTGGTGCCCACGGCGACCGCCGAACCTCCCGGCCCTGCCTCGAGCTTCTACACCCCGCCCTCGCCTCTCCCCGCCGGCGCCGACGGCGATCTCATCCGCACCGGACCGTCGAATCTCGCTCTGTCGCTTCCGTTGCCTCAGGGCCCGATCCCCGGTACCGCGACGCGTCTGATGTATCGGTCGCAGGACGCGAACGACGCACCGGTCGCCGTCACGGGCACCTACATCGACCCGTCGGCCGAGTGGACCGGCCCCGGTCCGCGCCCGCTCGTGGTCATCGCCCCGGGCACGCACGGTCAGGGTGATCAGTGCGCTCCGTCGCACCAGCTCAACAACGTCCTCACTTACACCCCCGTGCTGGGTCTCATGGTCGAGTACGAACTGCTCTCCACCTACGCACTGCTCTCCCGCGGCTACGGCGTCGTCATCACCGACTACGACGGACTCGGCACACCGGGGGCGCACACCTACGTCAACCGCGCCGCCGAGGCGCACGCTGTTCTCGACGCGGCGCGCGCCGCTCAGCAGCTCGGCAACACCAAGATCAGTGGCGACGGACCCGTCGGACTGTGGGGCTACTCGCAGGGCGGCGGCGCTGTCGCCGCGGCCGTCGAGCTGGCACCCGAGTACGCACCGGAGCTCGACCTGAAGGGCACCTACGCCGGTGCCCCCGTCGCCGATCTCGCCGCGACGCTGGCCCAGGTCGACGGCACCATCCTCACCGGTGTCATCGGCTACACCCTGAACGGTCTGCGTCGGTCGGACCCCGAGTTGGGTCCGATCATCGACGCGTCGACCAACCCGGCCGGCAAGGCCGCGCTGGCGGCACTCGAGAATCAGTGCGTCGTGGAGAGTGCACTCACCGTGGGCTTCCACCGCACCAACGAGTGGATCACCACCGGCGAATCGCTGTCGGACTACCTGAAGCGCATTCCCGAGGCGCAAGCGGTGCTCGCCGAGAACAAGATCGGTAACCGGACGCCCACGTCGCCCGTCTACATCGACACCGGCACCGGTGACGACATCGTGCCGCACGGCCAGGCGGTCGATCTCGCCGCGACCTGGTGCGGGAAGGGCTCGAACGTCCAGCTGAACACACAGCAGCTGCCGTTCTTCCTCCCCGGACTCGCGCTCGGCCACGTCCTGCCCGACTTCATCGGACTCGGGGCCGGCACCAACTGGCTCGACGCCCGGTTCCGCGACGTCCCCACAGCGGGCAACTGCGCCTGACCCGTCACCGCCGAAGCGCCTCGATCACAGTCGATCGAGGCGCTTCGTCGCGTTCCGGACCCTCGAGGTCGACGCGTCCTTCTCCGACGCTGCCGCGGACCGTGCATCCTGGGCCGCGTCCAGGTCCTGGCGTGCCTTCTCGAGTTGCTCGGTGAGGGCGTCGACCGACTTCTGCAGCTCGTCGACGCGATGGTCGGTCTTCTCCAGCGACTCGGTCGCTTCCTGGAGCACCGCCTCGGCGTCGTCGAGTTCGGCCTGTGCGCGGGCTCGCCGCTCTTCCATCTCCCGTTCGGCCGTGTCGTCGGGTGCGGGTTCCGGTTCTTTCGCGGGTTCGGGATCGACGGACACCAGCCCCATCGGGCCGAACCCGCTGTACTCGGCGGCCCCCAGCATCCGGCCGCGCCGCACCTCGTCGGCGATGTCCGCATCGGACAGCGCCGCATTCAGGCTCTGCGTCACCTCGCGCCCGACGTCCTCGCCGATCGGGTGACCGCGATCCTCCGCGATCTCCGCAGCCCGGCTCGCCAGCGCGCGCACCGCGCGTTGCCGCTGCTTCGTCAACGTGCGGAGGGTGGCACCCGACGGTCGACCGGCCGGCCTCCGGCCTTCCCGCAGATGTTGCTGCGCCTCACGAAGTGCTTCGCCGAGGTCGAGCAGGTCTGTGACGTCGTCCTCCGCGTCGCGCACCGTCACGTTCAGCACCCACCCGACGATCGTCGGTTTGCGCAGCGCACCGATCTGCTTGGCCAGGTCCTTGTCGCCGTCGGAACGCGCCTGCTTCTGCCGGGCGGTGCGCGCGGCGACGAAGTCGGACGGGTCCAGCCCGTACAGCTCGTCGGCCACCTCGTCGAACGTCATGCCGGTCGATTATGCCGCGTCCTCCTGCCATAAAAGTTGCAGATGGTAAGTCTCCGAACTATCGATGGCGCGACGGGATGAAGCCGACCGGGCTCGGCGCTGCACCTGTCGTGGCCGCGAGAGGCGCGGCCGCAGAAGGGACACACCGTCATGAGCACCCTGCAGAACGCCCGCATCCTTCTCGTCGGCGGCTCGTCGGGCATCGCGCGGCGCATCGCCGAGGACGCCCTCGCGGCCGGCGCCGAGGTCGTGCTCGGGGGACGGCGGCCCGACACGCTCGCCGACACAGTCGCCGAACTCGGCTCGGGCGCCTCGGCGGTCCACCTCGACCTCGACGACGAGTCCTCCATCGCCGACGCCGTCACCACGCTCGGACCTCTCGATCACGTCGTGTCGCTCGCGGCGAACCACGCCAACGGTCCGGTCGCAGACCTCGACCGCGCCGCCGTCGAGGGCGCGTTCGCAGCCAAGGTCGTCGGACCCATCCTGCTGGCCAAGCACTTCGCGCCCGTCTTGCGTGACGGCGGCTCGTTCGTCTTCTTCTCCGGTGTCGCCGCGTGGAAGCCGGCGCCCGGCCTCGCGGTGATGGCCACGGCCAACGGTGCCGTCGCGTTTCTCGCCGAGGCGTTGGCCGTCGAACTGGCTCCGCTGCGGGTCAACGCGGTCTCACCCGGCATCGTCGACTCGGGTGCGTGGGACGGTATGGGAGACGGGAAGAGGGCGATGTTCGACGCGACGGCTGCCTCCAATCCCGCACGGCGCGTGGGCCGCCCGGAGGACGTGTCGGCAGCGGTGCTGCTCGCCCTGACCAACACCTTCGTCACCGGAACCACCCTCCACGTCGACGGGGGTGGACGGCTGAGCTGAGCGCCTCAGGCGATCCGCACGCCCCTCGGCAAGGTGCGGGCCGGAACGCGGAGTCGCCGCGCGGCGACCGTGAGTCCGAGAGCTCCCAGGATGACATTGACGGCCAGCCCGAGGTACCAACTGTCGCCGACCTTTCCGGATTCGAACGCGACCTGCTCGTCGTAGAAGCTGCGGTTCGAGGCGCTCACGCGGTAGGTCGACACGGTGTCCGCGCAGGTCGGCTCCGTCAGGTACGGGCCCGTGCGCGCCGTCGAGAGCGTCTCGGCTATCGGGCGCGCCACGCTGGGATCGGGTGGCCGCTCGTCCGACATCCAGACACGTACGCTCGGATTGTCATGTGCGGCCACCACATCCGGGAGAATGAGAAACGGGTTGGGCGCCAACAGCCACCAGATACGCTCGGTGTGCTCGTAGGAGCGCACCGTGGCCACGTCGCGACAGTCCGGAACGGTGTCGAACGAATCGTCCACGTACGTGTACTCGGCGCCCACCACCTCGTGGTCCTCCGCCGTGGTCGAGTAGAGCAGGCCGAACAGTGCCGGGAGGCCCAACACCAGGAAGAACACGGTGGCCTGCGTCAGGACGGCCGAACCTGCCGGCCGAGCGGTCAGGGCGGAGTACCCCAGCCCGATCCCGCAGTAGCACAGGAAGATCAGGCAGAGAACGATCACGCCCAGCACCGAGGTGCCGATGCCGTAGGGCGCGGCGACGATGCCCCACACCAGGTACGGCGACGCCACGGCGACGAGGGCAAGGCAGGACACCCACGACCCGAGAAGTTTGCCGACGGCCAACTGCCAGTGGCTGATCGGCGTCGCCTGCACCACGGCGAGCGTCGCGTCTTTGCGGTCACCGTTGATCGACGTCGCCGTGAGGGTGGGGGCGAGGACCACGCCGAGGAACAGCTCGACTCCCAGTACGACCGCGTAGAGATTGCGCGCCCAGCCGTCGTAGTTCGCATCGGCCTCGTCCACCGACAGTGCCAGATACATCGACCCGAACACGGCCAGCGACATGACTGTGAACGTGACGGCCAGGGTGATGCGCCACCGGGTGGTGCGCAGTCGCTGCCGGAGTTCGAGGCCGATCAGTACGCCGACCACCGACCACCAGCTGCTCATCCGTGCCGCCACGTCAGGTCCTGTCCGCGTCGAGTGCGAGGTACGCGTCCTCGAGTTCCGAGTCCACCCGGGCGAACTCGGCGACGAGCACTCCCGAGTCGACGACAGTGCGCAGGTGTCGCGCCGCGGCTTCCTCGTCGGGGAAGCGCAGGACGTCGGCCGACGTCGCGGGCCTGCCCACCTCGCGCAGCCGCCACGATCGTTCGGTCGCGGGCGCCGACTCCCGCGTGCGCCCGTCCGTCATGACGAGCACGTCGTCCACCATCTCCGACAGTTCGGTGAGGATGTGGCTCGACACCAACACTGCGCATCCGCTCGCAGCGAGGCGGCGGACCTCGTCGCGCAGTTCCACCCGCGATCGTGGGTCCATGCCGGACGCCGGTTCGTCGAGCAGCAGGATGCGCGGTCGGTGGACCAGAGCGCGGGCGAACCCGAGCCGCTGCTTCTGTCCGCGGGACAACTCGTGCGCGGGTCGGTCGGCGCGATCGTCGAGGTGGACCTGCTGCAGCAGTTCGGCGGCGCGGGCACGGGCGTCCTGCGACGACAGTCCGTGCAACCGCCCGAATGTCGAGAGGATCTCGGTCGCGGTGAGGCTGTCCCAGGTGCCGAACACGTCGGGCATCCAGCCGACGGCCCGGCGAAGAGCGACCGTGTCGACGGGAGCCCCGTCGAGTTCGAGCGTGCCCGAATCTGGTGCCAGCAGCCCGGCGAGCATGAGCAGCAGGGTCGTCTTTCCCGCGCCGTTCGGCCCGACCAGGCCGGTGACCGTGCCGGGAGCGAGCGTCACGTCGGCGTGCGCGACGGCAGTGTGTCCGCCGAAGGTTCGGGTGAGGCCGCGTGCCGTCAGGGTCGTGCCGGGAACCGGTGACATGCCGTGGACCTTAACCGTCGGACGCGCGTGTTCCGCCACACTCTCGCGTCGAATTCCGCGGATCCGCAGAAATCCTCGCGATCCGGTGGGTTCACACGCACCGACCGTGCGCGAGAGCCCCCAACGCGCTGTCGGAGGCGGGATCCCGTCGATCCGGTCGACCTGTGGACGCTGAGGCACGGCCGAGTGCAGGTTGTGCCACATTTTCGCGTCGAATCCCGCGGATCCGCAGAAAGCCTCGCGATCGGGTGGGTCCAGACGCGCGGACCACAGCCGGCCGACCACTCCGGGAACAAACGCGCACACCCCTCCGTTGAGCCGTACGACTGCCATTGAGCGTGGGTCACTCAAGTACGACTTGACGGGTGCGGAATCCGACAGGCAGACTTGAGCGCAGTTCGCTCAGGCAGACGCTCGAACGATCACAGCAGCATCTATCAGGAGGTTCTTCACATGGCTCGTGCGGTCGGAATCGACCTCGGGACCACCAACTCGGTCGTGTCCGTCCTGGAGGGCGGCGAACCGGTCGTGGTGGCCAACTCCGAGGGTGCACGCACCACCCCGTCCATTGTCGCGTTCGCCAAGAACGGAGAGGTTCTCGTCGGCCAGTCCGCGAAGAACCAGGCCGTCACGAACGTCGACCGGACCATTCGCTCCGTCAAGCGCCACATCGGCACGGACTGGACCGTCGGCATCGACGACAAGAAGTACACGTCGCAGGAGATCAGCGCGCGCACGCTCATGAAGCTCAAGCGTGACGCCGAGGCGTACCTGGGCGAAGAGATCACCGACGCGGTCATCACGGTGCCCGCGTACTTCGAGGACGCACAGCGTCAGGCCACGAAGGAAGCCGGCCAGATCGCCGGCCTCAACGTCCTGCGCATCGTCAACGAGCCCACCGCCGCCGCTCTGGCGTACGGCCTGGACAAGGGCGAGAAGGAACAGACCATCCTCGTGTTCGACCTCGGTGGCGGCACGTTCGACGTGTCCCTGCTCGAGATCGGCGACGGTGTCGTCGAGGTCCGCGCCACGTCCGGCGACAACCACCTCGGTGGCGACGACTGGGACGAGCGCATCGTCACCTGGCTCGTCGACAAGTTCAAGGCTCAGAACGGCATCGATCTGACCAAGGACAAGATGGCACTCCAGCGCCTGCGTGAGGCTGCGGAGAAGGCCAAGATCGAACTGTCCTCGAGCCAGAGCACGTCCATCAACCTGCCGTACATCACGGTGGACTCGGACAAGAACCCGCTCTTCCTCGACGAGCAGCTCAGCCGTTCCGAGTTCCAGAAGATCACCGCCGACCTGCTCGACCGCACCCGCGCGCCGTTCCAGGCCGTGGTCAAGGACTCGGGCATCGCGGTCAAGGACATCGACCACGTCGTGCTCGTCGGTGGCTCCACCCGTATGCCGGCAGTCTCCGAGCTGGTCAAGGAGCTCTCCGGTGGGCGCGAGCCCAACAAGGGCGTCAACCCGGACGAGGTCGTGGCCGTCGGCGCCGCACTGCAGGCCGGTGTGCTCAAGGGTGAGGTCAAGGACGTTCTGCTCCTCGACGTCACGCCGCTGTCCCTCGGTATCGAGACCAAGGGTGGCGTGATGACCAAGCTCATCGAGCGCAACACCACCATCCCCACCAAGCGGTCCGAGACCTTCACCACGGCGGACGACAATCAGCCGTCGGTGCAGATCCAGGTCTTCCAGGGTGAGCGTGAGATCGCGTCGCACAACAAGCTTCTCGGCTCGTTCGAGCTGACAGAGCTGCCGCCCGCACCGCGCGGTGTTCCCCAGATCGAGGTCACGTTCGACATCGACGCCAACGGCATCGTGCACGTGACGGCGAAGGACAAGGGCACCGGCAAGGAGAACACGATCAAGATCCAGGAGGGCTCCGGCCTCTCCAAGGAGGAGATCGAGCGCATGGTCAAGGACGCCGAGGCTCACGCCGAGGAGGACAAGACCCGTCGCGAGGAGGCCGAGACCCGCAACCAGGCCGAGTCGCTCGTCTACCAGACGGAGAAGTTCGTCAAGGACAACGAGGACAAGGTTCCTGCGGATACCAAGGAGAAGGTCGAGTCGGCCATCGCCGAGGCTCGTACCGCTCTGAACGGCACCGACATCGCCGCCATCAAGGCAGCGGTGGAGAAGCTGAGCACGGAGTCGCAGGCTCTGGGTCAGGCACTGTACGAGTCGGCAGCAGCCGACGGAGCAGGTGCCGACGGCTCCGCCCCGACCGACGGTAGCGACGATGTCGTCGACGCCGAGGTCGTGGACGAGCCGGTCGACACGGACAAGAAGTGAGTGCTGAGGACACCGGGAAGGTAGACGCACCCGACGTCGACCCCGCCGTGGAGGAGTCCCTCGCGGGCTCCGCCACGGCGCCCCAGCCCGGTGACGTGGAGGACGAACCAGAGGTTCTCGAGGCAGCGATGTCCGAGGGCGCCGAGGATTCCGAGGCCGCACCCGAGAAGGACGAGAAGGCTGAGCTCACGGCCGACCTGCAGCGTCTGAGCGCGGAGTTCGCCAATTATCGGCGACGCGTCGCTCGGGACAAGCAGGTGGACATCGACAACGCCAAGGCATCGGTCTTGGCCGAGTTGCTCGGTGTGCTCGACGATCTGGACCGGGCGCGTCAGCACGGCGACCTCGAGAAGGGGCCGCTGAAGTCGGTGGCGGACAAGCTCGAATCCGTCATCACCGCACAGGGCGTCGTCGGTTTCGGCGCCGAGGGCGACGCGTTCGACCCCGCTTTGCACGAGGCTGTGCAGCACGAGGGCGACGGTTCGAATCCTGTGGTCGGCAGTGTCTTCCGCAGGGGTTACACAGCGCGCGATCGAGTGTTGCGCACCGCCATGGTCGCCGTCGTCGACGGTTCAGGCGCCGACGCGGCGTCCGACCAGGCATAGTTCGACCACAACAAAGATGTGATGTGAGAGGAGGAGGCGACCGGTGAGCCAACGGGAGTGGATAGAGAAGGACTTCTACAAGGAGCTGGGCGTCTCCTCCTCCGCGTCGCAGGACGAGATCAAGAAGGCGTACCGCAAGCTCGCGCGCGACAACCATCCGGACTCCAATCCGGGCGACGCGAAGGCGGAGGAGCGTTTCAAGGCGGTCAGCGAGGCCAATGCGGTGCTCGCCGACCCCGCGAAGCGCAAGGAGTACGACGAGGCCCGGTCCCTGTTCGCCAGTGGTGGTTTCGGACGCGGCGGCTTCTCGCCGGGTGGCGGATCCAACTTCGGTGGCGGTGGGACGGCCGGTGGATTCGACGTCGGTGACCTCTTCGGAGGTGCCGGTGGCGGAGCCGATCTCGGTGACCTGTTCGGCGGGCTGTTCAACCGCGGCGCGGCCGGTGGACGTACGCAGGCTGCGTCGTCGCGCCCTCGGCGCGGGAGTGATCTCGCGGCCGAGGTGACACTCGACTTCCGTGATGCGGCGGTGGGAACGTCTGTCCCGCTGTCCATCACGAGCCCGTCATCGTGCACCACCTGCCACGGCAGCGGCGCGAAGCCCGGCACGAGCCCGCGGGTCTGCCCGCGGTGCAACGGGGCCGGTGTGGTCAGCCGCAACCAGGGCGCGTTCGGCTTCAGCGAGCCGTGTGACGACTGCCGGGGTACCGGGTCGATCATCGACGATCCGTGCACCGACTGCCGCGGCACCGGCGTGCAGAACCGCACCCGGTCGGTGACCGTGCGTGTTCCTGCCGGTGTCAGTGACGGGCAACGTGTCCGGGTGGCCGGACGAGGCGAGGCCGGCCTGCGCGGCGCTGCTGCGGGCGATCTGCTGGTGACGGTGCACGTGAAGAGCGATGCCGTGTTCGGCCGCACGGGTGACGATCTCACCCTCACGGTTCCCGTCGCGTACAGCGAGTTGGTACTGGGCACCACGCTGTCGGTGCCGACGCTCGACGGCCGAGTCGGGCTGAAGGTTCCGGCGGGCACGGTCGACGGCCGCACCTTCCGGGTGAAGGGCCGCGGCATTCCCAAGAAGTCGAAGATCGGTGACCTGTTGGTCACGGTGAAAGTGGCCGTGCCGTCCGAGTTGGACGACGCGGCACGCGATGCCCTCGAGGCCTACGCTGCGGCGGAGAAGGCGAGTGGTTTCGATCCCCGCTCCGGGTGGCCCGGAGCCTGACAGTTCTGATGCGAGAGGAGAGATGAGATGACTCGGACGCCGAGCGATCCGCAGGACGCGCGCGACGCGGGCGCGGACCCCGATGCCCGGATCTTCGTCATCTCCGTCGCCGCCGAGCTCGCCGGCATGCACGCCCAGACACTGCGCACCTACGACCGTCTCGGACTGGTGACGCCGTTCCGCACCACCGGCGGTGGGCGACGGTATTCTCCGCGCGACGTCGCGCTGCTCCGCGAGGTGCAGCGTCTCTCGCAGGACGAGGGCGTCAATCTGGCGGGTATCAAGCGCATCATCGAACTCACCAATCAGGTGGAGGCGCTGCAGGCCCGCGTCACCGAGATGGCGACCGAGCTGGCCAAGGTTCACGCCGGGTATCGACGCGATCTCGTTCCGGTGCAACGCAGTAACGCGCTGGTCGTGTGGACGCCGCGCAACCCGAAGCAGACCTGACCCTCACCCCGTGCGGATGTTCTCCGCCGGGGTTCCCGTCGTCACCAGGGCACGCGTCGTGAAGCTCGACATCGCCGGTGATCCGCACACCAGCACGCGCTGCGACAGGTACGGTCCGCGCCGCGCCACCACCTCGCCGACGCGGCCGACGAGGTACTCGTGAGGTGCGAAGCCGGAGTCGGGTGCCGTCTGCAGCCGCACGGCCTCGGCGGCGTCGAAGAACTCGTCGCGGTACGGCGGGTCCACCGGCTCGTCCACCACCGGGATCACCGTGAGCCACGGGGCCGATCGTGCCATCAGGGACAGCATGTCGGCGGCGTAGAGATCGCGGGGGTGTCTGCCTCCCACGTAGAGCCGCACTCGCGGGGGTCGTGGTCGACGTGCCAGGCCCAGCAGCAGGGCGCGCATCGGTGCGAGACCCGTTCCGCCCGACACCATCACGACGTCGTCGTCGGTGTCGTCGACACGGAGGTCGCCCGCCGGGTCGTCGAGAGTCCAGATGTCGCCCTCACGGGTCTCGCGGACGATGCTGCGACTGACCCAGCCTGCCGGTACCTCGCGAATGTGGAACTCGTACTTGCCGTCTCGCGACGGCGGCAGGGCGGGGGAGTACCGACGAGGCAGGTGCGGCGAGGTGGGCACCGTCACGGCGACGGACTGCCCTGCGGCGAACGGAACCAGCTCGCCGACGAGGCGGACGATCAGGAGATCACGGCGCAGCCGATGGCACTGCACCACTTGCGCTTCGACCACGGTCACCGGTCTTCGCGCATCACATCGTCGCCTGACCGATGTCCCGGTTGGAGATCATCTGGTTGGGCTCCTCGTCGCCGGTGCGTCCCAGCGCGGCGAGGAACGACCGCGCCCAGCGATCAACGTCGTGCGCGAGGACCTGGCGCCGCATCGCCCGGATGTGGCGTCGGCCCGATTCCGGCGTCTGCTCGATCGCGGCCATCATCGCGTCCTTGACGCTGTTCAGATCGTGCGGGTTGCACTGGTACGCCTGCCGCAATTCGGCTGCGGCGCCCGTGAACTCGCTGAGCACGAGGGAACCGCCCAGGTCGCTGCGGCACGCCACGTACTCCTTGGCGACGAGGTTCATGCCGTCGCGGATGGGCGTCACCAGCATGACGTCGGCAGCCACGTAGTAGGCGATGAGCTCCTCGCGCGGAATGGGGCGGTGCAGGTAGTGCACCACCGGATGCCCGACGCGGCTGAACTCGCCGTTGATGCGCCCGACCATGCCCTCGATCTCGCCGCGCATCTGCTTGTAGCTCTCGACGCGCTCGCGGCTCGGCGTGGCCAGCTGGATCATCACGACGTCCTCGGGATCCACCCGGCCCTCGGTCAGCAGTTCCAGGAACGCCTCGAGACGGACGTCGATGCCCTTGGTGTAGTCGAGGCGGTCGACGCCCAGCATGATCGTCTTCGGATTGCCCAGCTCTTCGCGCATCTCTCGTGCACGATCGCGCACCGGCTTGCGCCGCGACTTCTCGTCGAGATCGCCCGAGTCGATGGAGATGGGGAAGGCGCCCACGCGCACGGACCGGAAACCCACCTGCACCACACCGAGTTTGGAGCGGACTCCGATGTTGCCGCGCGAGGTCGGCTGGCCGGCGAGACGCCGTGCGAGGTAGAGGAAGTTCTGCGCGCCGCCCGGCAGATGGAAGCCGATGAGATCCGCGCCCAGCAGGCCCTCGACGATCTCGGTGCGCCACGGCATCTGCATGAACAGCTCGACAGGCGGGAACGGGATGTGCAGGAAGAAGCCGATCGTCAGATCGGGGCGCAGCATGCGCAGCATCTTCGGGACCAGCTGGAGTTGGTAGTCCTGGATCCACACGGTGGCGTTCTCGGCGGCCGCCTTGGACGTGGCCTCGGCGAAGCGTCGGTTGACCTCGACGTAGGCGTCCCACCAGCTCCGGTCGTAGACGGGCCGGACGATGACGTCGTGATAGAGCGGCCACAGGGTGGCGTTGGAGAAGCCCTCGTAGTAGTCGGCGACCTCCTGCTGCGAGAGCGGGACGGGCACCAACTCGAGGCCGTCGTCCTCGAACGGGTCGACGTCGACGTCGGGGACACCGGCCCATCCGACCCAGGCGCCGTTGTTGCTCCGCAGGATCGGCTCGAGCGCGGTGACGAGACCACCGGGGCTGCGCTTCCAGACTCGGGAACCGTCGGGCGCCGTGTCGAGGTCGACAGGCAACCTGTTGGCGACGACGACGAAGTCCGAACCTGATGCGGTCACTGCTGATCCTCTGTCTCGACGTCGGGGCGCGCGGTGAGGCCGGCAGCCTGCCGCGACGGTGTCAGCACGTGCTTACCCCACTCGCCGAACGCCAATCGGAGTGCAGGAGCGAGCGGCACTCAGGCGCGGACGGGCGGGTTGATCCCCAGCATGGACAGCAGCATGCGGCACTCGTCGGCGTCCGTCGCGTAGGCGGCGACGACGCGACGCGCCATGCGGGCGGTCTCGTCGGACAGGGTCTCGATCTCTTCGTCGGCGATGTCGGTCTCGGCGGGCTCGGTGGCCATGCGGGTCTCCCTGGGGTCGAACGATGTGGTGGTGCAGCCCGGTGGGGCGCACTCGCGTACCTGAACTCTACGAGTTCGCGCTCGTTCCCGGCAAAACCGGACGCGCACCGTGACCGGTAGCGTCTGCCCCGAACAGCTGTCGTATCGGAAGAAGGACACCCGCCATGCCCATCGGCACCATCAACGGCATCCGCCTCAACTACACCGTGACGGGCAAGGGTCCGCTCGTCGTCATGGTCATGGGGACGGGCAGCCCCGGCCGGGTGTGGCAGCTGCATCAGGTGCCGGCGCTCACGGCCGCGGGATTCCGGGTGTGCACGTTCGACAACCGCGGCATCGCCCCGACCGACGAGTGCGCGGGCGGCATGACGATGGACGATCTGGTCGCCGACACCGCGGCGCTCATCGAGTACCTGCGGTCCGGCCCAGACGAGAAGGCAGCCGTCGTGGGCACGTCGATGGGTGCGCGCGTGGCGCAGGAACTGGCTCTGACCAGGCCCGACCTGGTCTCGCGAGCGATCTTCGCGGCCGGTCACGCCCGGCTCGACGAGTTCCAGAAGGTGCTCGGCGCCGGCGAGCGCGAGCTGGCGGACAGTTCGGCGACGCTGCCGCCTAAGTACGCGGCAGCGGTGACGGCGGCCCTGAACCTCTCTCCCGCGTCGCTCGCCGACCCCGCGAAGGCGCGGGACTGGCTCGACCTGTTCGAGTTCTCCGTGCAGCCGCTGACACCGGGCCAGCGTGCCCAGCTCTCTCTGGACGAGTCGTTCGACCGCCGGTCCGCCTACCGGGACATCACGGTGCCGTGCCTGGCGATGGGCTTCGCCGACGACCGGATGATTCCCGCCTACCTCTCGCGCGAGGTGGCCGACCTGGTTCCGGGCGGTCGCTACGTCGAGATCGCCGACGCGGGGCACTACGGATACCTGGAGAAGCCCGACGAGGTCAATCAGGCGATTCTCACGTTCCTCCGCGAGTAACGCCGGAGGAGCGTTAGGTTAGCCTACGTTCATGTCTCGGGGATCTGTCGTCACCACCGCTGTGCTGCCGTTGACCGCTGCCCAGACGGAGGTCTGGACCGCGCAGCACCTGCTGGGTGACCGCACCGACTTCGTCATCTCGCTGCTCGTCGAGATCACCGGCCCGCTCGACCTCGACCGCGCGTGTGACGTCATCCGGTCGGTCATCGCCGACGCGGACGCGCTGCACGTGAGGTTCGACTTCTCCGGCCCCGAGCCCGTGCAGTACCGCAGTGACGACGAGTGGTCGGTCGGGGTCGTCGACCTACGCGCGGCTGCCGACCCGATGGCCGAGGCGAAGGCCTGGATCGCGGCCGACATCGCGTCGGCGGACACCAGCGGCGCCCGCGACCTGTTCGCGACGGCGCTCCTCCGTCTCGGGGACGAGCACGTGCTCTGGCATCAGCGCTATCACCACGGCATCGTCGACGGCTTCGGCATGTCGATCATCTTCAACGAGGTCCGCGCGCGCTATGCGGATCCCGAGCGGGGAGTCGCACCCGCGGGCAGGCCGGAGTCCGGTCGTCCGACCGTGTCCGCGTGGGCTCTCGAGCCGCTGGTGGTGGCCGATGCGGAGTACCGCGCGTCCGAGGGGTTCCGCCGAGACCGGGACTACTGGCTCGAGCAGATGGCCGACGCCCCCGAGCCGCCGGTGCTGCTGCCCGACGTGCCGGACACCGGATCCGCGGTCACCGAGCGGGTCTCGGCGCCGATCGACCGCCTCGCTTCGCTGTACGCCTTCGCCGAGAGCGAGGACGTCCGACGCACCCGCCTCGCGCCGGCGGTGTGGATCGCGTACCTGTCCGCGGTCACCGGCCGTCACGATCTCGTCGTCTCACTGCCCTCGACCGCCCGCGTGGGCCGTCGTGCGCGGACGACGCCGTTCATGGCGTCGACCATCCTTCCTGTGCGGGTGCGCCTCTCGCCGTCGATGACGGTGGCCGACGTCGCGCGGGAACTGCAGCGGGCGTCGATCGGCGCGGTCCGGCACGGGCGCTTCCGCGGGGAGGACATCGCCCGGGAGCTGCGGGACTCCGGTGACCGCATGGTGCACGGGCCGGGCATCAACGTCCTCATGGTGGAGCACGGAATCGACATCGGCGGCTCGCCGGCGCACATGCACAGCCTCGAGACCGGTCCGGTGCGTGATCTCGACGTCACCGTCACCGGCGGCCGGGACGACGAGCCGCTGGTCTTCGACCTGCGCTCGCGGCCCGGTGCCCACGACGCGCTGATCGGCCACCGGGACCGCTTCGAGTGGGTGCTCGATCAGGTTCTCGCGCAGCCGGATCGGGCGCTGTCCTCCCTGTCGACGATGTCGGAGCCCGATCTCGATCGCCTGCTGCACACCTTCAACGACACTGCGGAACCGTCCGTGTCGACGTCGGTGCCCGCTCTGTTCGCGGCGCAGGTCGCCGCCACCCCCGATGCGGTTGCCGTGGTGCTGGGCGAGCGGACGCTCACGTTCGCCGAGCTCTCGCAGCGGGTGCACCAGCTGGCTCATGCTCTTCTCGACGCGGGCCTGCCCCGTGAGGGTGTCGTGGCCGTGTCGATGCCGCGCTCGATCGAGATGGTCGTGGGAGTGCTGGCCGCGATGGTGGCGGGCGGTGCGTTCGTCCCGCTCGATCCGGACTGGCCGGCGGATCGCCGCGAGCGGGTACAGCGTGATGCGGACACCCGCGTCGTTCTCACCGGTGCGGGCGGCGAGAAGGGCCGGTGGACGGTCGATCTCGACGACTGGCAGTTCGGCGACCTGCCGACGTCCGCGCCGGACGTCGTGGTGCACGGATCGCAGCTCGCCTACGTCATCTTCACCTCCGGCAGTACCGGGACGCCCAAGGGTGCCATGATCCGCCACGAGGCCATCTGTGCCCGCATGGTGTGGCAACGCGATCGGCTGCTCGGTTTCGGACCGGGCGACGCCTCGTTGTTCAAGGCGCCGTTGTCCTTCGACATCTCGGTGAACGAGATCCTGCTCCCGTTGCTGTCGGGTGGCACCCTCGTGATCGCCGAACCGGGGGGCGAGCGGGACGGTCTGTATCTCCTGGATGTCATCTCGCGGCGCCACGTCACCTTCGTCTACCTGGTGTCGTCCATGCTCGACGCGCTGCTGGCCCTCGACACGGACGGATCGTTGTCCGGCCTGCGGCACGTGTGGTGCGGCGGTGAGGTGCTCACTCCGGAGCTGTTCGCGCGCTTCCGCTCTCGACTCGGCACCACGCTGTATCACGGGTACGGGCCCGCGGAGGCCACCATCGGTGTGTCCCATGTGATCTACACGGGCGACGCTCCTCGCATCGCCACGTCGATCGGCCGCCCCAACCCGAACACCCGGCTCTACGTGCTGGATCCGCTGCTGCGCCCGGTGCCGGTCGGCGTCGGCGGAGAGCTCTACGCGGGCGGGTTCCTCCTCGGTCGTGGCTACGTCGGCGCACCGGACATGACCGCGTCGCGTTTCGTGGCCGACCCGTTCGGCCCCGCCGGCGCCCGGCTGTACCGCACCGGCGACCGCGCCCGCTGGGCTGAGGACGGCACCCTCGACTTCCTCGGCCGGGTGGACAACCAGGTCAAGATCCGCGGCATGCGTCTCGAGCTCGAGGAGGTGGAAGCCGCGCTCGGCTCGTGCCCCGGTGTGCGACGCGCCGCCGTCGACGTGCGCCGAACCGGCGCCGGCGCGGCGTTTCTCGCCGCCTGGGTCGTGCCGGACAGTGCGACGCTGACACCCGACGTGCTGCGCACGCACTGTGCTCGTGTCCTCCCCGAGTACATGGTGCCGTCCACCTACGTCGTGGTCGATGCCTTCCCCACCACCGCGAACGGCAAGGTCGACCGGCGCGCTCTGCCCGATCCGGAGCGGGTGCGCGGCGACGCCGTGGCCCCGCGGACCGAGCGGGAGCGCGTGCTGTGCGAGGTGATGGCGTCGGCGCTCGGTGTGAAGAGTGTGGGCGTCACGGACGACTTCTTCGCCCTGGGCGGCGACAGCATCGTAGCGATCACGGTGGTCGCGCAGGCCCGCGAACGGGGGCTGGCGATCGGCCCGCGCGACGTCTTCACCCTGCGTACCGCCGAGGCGATCGCCGGTGCGGCTCCGGCGGAGCTGGTGACCGTCGACGACGATCCCGTCGGCGAGGTGGTGGCCACGCCCATCGTCGCGCGGACACTCGAGCAGGGCGGCATCGGCTCCGCGTTCCACCAGACCGCCTCCGTGGCACTGCCTCCGGGCACCGACCCTGTACTCGTGCGTGCGGCCGTCGAGCTCGTCGTCGCCCACCACCCGGCGCTGCGTGCCGTGTGGAGCGAGGGTCTGAGCGTGCCGGCCGACACCGTGTCCCCCGAGTTCGGCACCGGTTCCGTCGCGGACACCGTGGCTCGTCTCGACCCGACCCGACCGGGTGGCATGGTGGCCGTGTCTCTCGAGGCCGACACGCTCATTCTGTCGGTGCACCATCTCGTCGTCGACGGGGTGTCGTGGCGCATCCTGCTCGGGGATCTACTGACTGCACTGGGTGCGCTGAGCGAGGGCCGCACGCCCACGCTGCCACCGGTCACCACGTCGATCCGCCGCTGGGCCGACCTGGTCGCCGATGCCGCGGACGCCGGCCACTTCGATCACGAACTACCCTGGTGGCGTGAGGTTCTGACGACCTCGAGCGACACTGTCGGTGCTCGCACACTCACCGCGGCCGATCGACTGTCGGCGACGCACACCGTCACCACCCCCGCCGACGTCACGGCGGCTCTGCTGACCGACGTCGCCACCGCCTACCGCACCGGGCCCACCGAGGTGCTCCTCGCAGCACTCGCCCGCACCCTCGCGTCGTGGGACGGGTACTCGCTGCCGTCGGTCGTCGTGGACGTGGAGGGACACGGCCGTGACGTCGAGGTCGTCGAGGCCCCCGCTGTCGATCTGACGCGCACCGTCGGGTGGTTCACGACCGTCCGTCCCGTCGCGCTGCCGACCGGTCCGGGCTCGGACGCCGATGTCCTGCTGCAGATCCGCGACTCGCTGCGCTCGGCACCCGCGTCGGGCGTCGGATACGGCGCATTGCGGTACCTGCGCCTCGAGCCCGCCCTGGCGGAGGCCGCGGCGCCGAGCGTCCTGTTCAACTACCTCGGCCGTAGTGCAGAGGCTGGGGTGTCCGTCATCGGCGGCTCCGATCCTGATCAGCCTGCGGCGCACGCGCTGACGATCGACGTGATCGAGACCGGGGGAGAGCTCGTCTCGACCTTGCGCTGGGTGCCCGGTGTGGTGGACGACAGCATCGTGGATGCGTGGACCGCCGCACTCGACCGCGTCGCCGGATCTGCGTCGAGCGCTCGCCGCACCCTCGCCGACTTCCCGCTCGCTGCTCTCGGCGCGGACGACGTCGCGGCGCTCCCGGACGACGTCGAGGACGTCCTGCCCCTCACCGCGGTGCAGGACGGCATCTACTTCCACAGCACCTTCGGGGACGCGGACCCGTACGTCGTGGGGCAGGTGGTCGAGATCAGTGGCCCGGTCGACAGTGCCGTGCTCCGCACCGCGCTCGAGCACGTGGTGGCTCGACACGCGTCGCTGCGCACCAGCTTCCGACCCCTCGCCGACGGGCGCGTGGTCCAGGTGGTGCACCGCACCGTCGATGTCCCGTTCACCGTGTCCGACGGCACCGTCGACGAGGTGCTGGCCGAGCACGCCGGTGCCGGCATGGATCTGGGCACCGCGCCGCTGGTGCGCTACACCCTCGTCCGCCACGACGAGACCCGCTCGTCCCTCGTGCAGTCGATCCACCACATCGTCGCGGACGGATGGTCGATCCCGATCATGCTGCGCGAGATGCTCGCTCACTACGGGGACACTCCGGCTCTTCCCGCGGTCACCGCGCCCGCGGCGTGGGTCCGCCACCTCGCCGAGCGCGACATCGACGCGTCGGCGCGGGTCTGGGGAGCGGCACTCGAGGGTGTCCGCGAGTCGGTACCGGTCCCGGCGTTCGGCGCCGCCGGCAGTGGTACCGCATCCGTGCGGGTCGACCTCTCCTCCGACGTCACCGCCGTGGTGTCGGGACGTGCGCGCGATGCCGCGGTGACGCAGGGTTCCCTGCTGCACGGAGCCTGGGGTCTCGCGCTCGCACGCGCCACCGGTCGACGCGACGTCGTGTTCGGGTCGACGGTGTCCGGACGGTCGGCACCGGTCGCCGGTATCGAGTCCATGGTGGGGCTCTTCATCGACACCATCCCGGCACGATGGAGACTGCGAGCGGACGACACCGTCGCCTCCGCGGTACAGCGCTGGCAGCAGGAACAGGCCGATCTGCTCGATCACCACCATGTAGGCGTGCCGACACTGCGTCGTGTCGCGGGCGTGGACTCGTTGTTCGACTCGCTGGTCGTGGTCGAGAACTACCCGTTGGGCGACACCGCCATCGCCGATCCGTCCGGCACCATCGCGTTGACGGGTATTCGGGTCGAGGAGAACTCGCCGTACCCGTTGACGCTCATGGTGATTCCCGGCGATCGGTTGACTCTGGAGCTGAAGTACGACGCGGCGCTGGTCTCGGCAGCGACGGCGCAGTCGATGCTGGACACCGTCGTCGCCGTCGCGACCGCACCGGCCGACACCCTGGTGTCCGCCGTGATGCCGACGGACCGTCCGGCGGTCGTCGACGCGCCCTCGTCCGACAGTTCGACCACCCTGGTGGATCTCCTCGAGGTGCAGCGCCGGACCACCCCGAACGGCGTCGCCCTCGTCCACGGCGAGGAGTCCCTCACCTACGCCGAGCTGCACTTGCGCGCCGAGCGGGTCGCCGCCGGTCTTCGCGAGCGTGGCGCCGGTCCGGGATCGGTGGTGGCGGTGGCACTTCCGCGCTCGATCGATCTGGTGGTCGCACTGCTCGCGGTCGTCCGGTCGGGCGCGGCGTACCTGCCGCTCGATCCGGGGTACCCGGCCGAGCGTCTGGCCTTCATGATCGAGGACGCGCATCCCGCCGCGGTGATCGACGGCGATCTCGCACCGTTCGAGGCCGAGCCGACGGCAGCACCCGGGCCCGCCCCAGCCGACGCCGCGTACGTCATCTACACCTCGGGATCGACCGGCCGTCCCAAGGGAGTGGTGGTGCCGCACAGCGCCATCGTGCCCCGCCTCGAGTGGATGCGCGATCACACTCCGCTCGCCGTGGGCACCCGAGTGCTGCAGAAGACGCCCTCCAGTTTCGACGTCTCGGTCAGCGAGTTCTTCGGACCGCTGGTGTCCGGAGCGACGCTCGTGCTCGCGGACCCGGATGCGCACCGCGACACCGCCCGTCTCGTCGAGGTGATCCGCGCGCAGCAGATCACCTGGGTGCACTTCGTCCCCTCGATGCTCGACGCGTTCCTCACCGATCCGGACGTCGCGACGTGCACGTCGCTGCGCGTGATCGTCTGCAGCGGTGAGGCACTGTCCGCAGAGTCCGCGCGCCGCGTCGGCGAGCTGCTTCCACACGTGCGCCTGGACAACCTCTACGGCCCGACCGAGGCGGCCGTCGACGTCACCGCCGCGCAGGGCGTGCAGAACCACCCCGGCGACGCGGTGCCCATCGGATCTGCGCTGCCCGCCGTCGGGTTCCGCGTACTCGACGGGTGGCTGTCGCCGGTGGGACCGGACGTGCCGGGCGAGCTGTACCTGGCGGGTCCGCAGCTGGCGCGCGGGTATCTTCGCCGCCCCGGTCTCACCTCCACCAGGTTCGTCGCCGCGCCGGACGGGGAGAGGCTCTACCGCACCGGCGACATCGTGCGGTGGCGCGACGGGGCGCTGGACTACCTCGGTCGCGCCGACACCCAGGTCAAAGTGCGGGGCTTCCGTATCGAGCTCGGTGAGATCGACGCGGCGCTGCGCTCGCATCCGTCCGTCGACCGGGCCGCCACGGTGGTGCGCACCGACCGCGGGACCGCGCAGATCGCCGCGTTCGTGGTGGGGTCGGTGGACGGGGCCGCACTCCGGTCGTACCTGGCCGACCGTCTGCCCGGGCACATGGTGCCGACGACGCTGTCCGTGGTGGCTGATCTGCCGACCGGCCCCAGCGGCAAGCTCGACCGGGCAGCGCTGCTGGCCGCCGTTCGCGCGGACACTCCCACCACCACGGAGACGGGGTCGGGTCCGGTCGCGCTGCTGTGCACCCACTTCCACACCGTTCTCGGTGGAGCGGCGGTCGGTGAGGACGACGACTTCTTCGCCCGCGGCGGCGACAGCATCCTGGCCATCCGGCTCGTGAACCTGGCGCGGGGCAGCGGTCTCGAGATCAGCGCCCGCGACGTCTTCGAGAAGCGCACTCCGCGTGCGCTCGCGGAGGTCGCACGGGTCGAGACTCCGCAGGCCGCCACGGTCGCGGAGTCCGGTGTCGGGGAGGTGCGCCCGCTCCCCGTGGTGCACCGACTGTCCGAGTGGTCCGGTAGCACCGATCGCTTCAACCAGTCACTGCTGCTGGTGGTTCCGGCTCCGGTCGAGGAGACCACGCCGCAGCGCGCCGTCGATGCGCTGGTCCAACATCACGACAGCCTGCGCCTCGTCCTGACCCGTCACCTCCGCGGTGTCTGGACCACCGCGGTGCGCCCCGAGGCCCCGGTCACCGTGCACCGCGTCCACGCGGTCGATCTCGACGAGTCTGCGTTCGCCGACCTCGTCGCGCGCGAATCCGATGCCGCCACCGACCGTCTGGCTCCCGAGGCCGGCGCCGTGCTCGAGGTCGTGTGGTTCGACCGTGGCTCCGAGCCCGGCCGGCTGCTGCTCGTCGCGCATCACCTCGTCGTCGACGGGGTCTCGTGGGGCATCCTCGTCGAGGACCTCGCACTGGCGTGGATCGCCCACGACAGCGGCCAGACCCCGACGTTGGACCGCGTGCGGACCTCACTGCGGGAGTACGGGCGCCTGCTCGACGAGAGTGCCCACAGCCCCGCTCGTCTCGCGGAACTGGACCACTGGACCGCCGTCACCGCGCCGGGCGGCGCGCTCATCACCGGCCGACCTCCGGTCTCCCCGCAGACACCGAGAGACACCGACCACGCCGTGGTCGGTCAGGGCGACGTCCGCACCGTCGACGTGTCGTCCGAGGTCACCGCCGAGGTGCTCGGCAGTGTGCCCTCTCTCGTGCGCGGCGATGTCACCGACGTCGTCGCGGCAGCGCTCCGGCTCGCCCTCACCCGGTGGTCCGTCGACCACGATGTCCTCGTCGACCTCGAGCGCCACGGTCGGTCGGATGCGGCGGATCTCTCGCGCACCACGGGGTGGTTCACGTCCATCGCTCCGGTCCGGCTGCGGCCGGGAACCGATCCCGTCACGGTGCTCGCGGAGACGAAGGAGGCGCTGCGTGCGGCGCCCGACGGTGGTCTCGGATACGGGCTCCTGCGCTACGGGAACGCTCGCACCGCAGCCCTTCTCGCACGCGGTGAGCAGTCGCAGATCCTGCTGAACTACCTGGGCCGCGTGCCGGCCGCCGGGTCGGCCCCGTTCGACAGGGCTCCGGAGACCGTGCGTACGGATCCCGATGCCGACATGGGCGGTCCCTACCGTCTGGTGATCAACGCGCACGTGACGGACGGTGCACAGCCGACTCTCTCGGCCCAGTTCGCCTGGTCGTCCGCGCACCTGTCGCCCGAGGCGGTCACCTCGCTCACCGACGAGTTCCGCACGGCGCTCGGAGATCTCGCGGAGGCCGCCCGCACACACGATGGACCGCCGATCCTCACGCCGTCGGACGTCCCCCTCGTCGACGTCACTGCCGACGAGCTGACGGCGTTGACCGCACAGGGATCCGTCGAGACCGTGTGGCCGTTGACTCCTCTGCAGGAGGGGCTGGTCTTCGAGAGCCTGTCCGCGGGGGAGCGTGACAACTACACGGCGCAGTTCGCGCTGGACTTCGATCACCGCCTCGATCTCGAGCGGCTGCGCATCGCCCTCGCCGGGCTGCAGCGCCGCCACCCACAGCTGCGCGCAGGGTTCACGCAAACGGCCGCCGGTGTGCCGGTGCAGGTCGTGTCGTCGTCGTGCGAGGTGCCCGTGCGCGAGGCACACGCCGGAGACGACGACGAGGCCGAGCGGTGGATGCAGGAGGACCGCGACACCCCGTTCGACCTGTCGACGCCGCCGCTGTGGCGGGTGCTCGTCCTGCACCTCGACGGTGGGCGCGACCGACTGGTGATCAACCGACAGTTCCTCGTCTGGGACGGCTGGTCCAACGGTGTGATGGTGGCAGAGTTGCTCGCCCGCTACGAGAATCCGGGGCTGCCCGCGCCGGCGGACACCGCGTTCGAGCGGTACCTGACGTGGCTCGCGGAACGCGACCGCGTCGCGGCCCGCACCGCGTGGGCGACGGCGATGGCCGGTCTCGACGAGCCGACGCTGGTGGCGCACCGCGCCGCGCCGCCGGTCGGTGTCCCGTTGCGTCGACGCGACGAGCTCGATGCGTCGACGACGGCCGCGCTCGGCGCCGCGACCCGTCAGCGCGGTGTCACGCTCAACGCCGTGGTCACGGCCGCTCTGGCACTGGCGATCTCGTCGGCCACCGGCCGCACCGACGTGGTCTTCGGCATCACGGTCGCGGGCCGACCGCCCGAGGTCGAGGCACTCGACACCGCACCAGGGATGTTCCTGTCGACGGTGCCCGTCCGTACCGTGCTCGATCCCCGCGAGAACGTCGACGCCCTGGTCCGCCGTGTCCAGGGCGACCGCGTGGAGGCGATGGAGTTCGATCACCTCGGTCTCGCCGAGATCATCGAGGTGTCGCCGCACCGCACTCTGTTCGACACGCTATGCGTGGTGCAGAACTTCGTCTCCGAGGACTCGGCGGCGTCCCTGAACGAGGCGCACGGTGTCGCCGGCACCGACAGCATCGACCACACGAACTATCCGCTCACCGTGGTCGTCACGCCCGGTGCTCGGATCGCCGTGACGGTCGAGTACCGGCCGGAGGCGATCGACGTCGAGCGGGTCGACCTGATCGCGGACGAGTTCACCCGCCTGGTGGGGGCATTCGCGACCGAGGGGTCGCGCTCGGTTCTGCCGGCGCTGCCACGCCTCGACCGACACGTCGACGAGGTTCCCGATCTCACCGTGACCGAGATGCTGCTCCGCACAGCGCAGAAGAATCCCGACGCGATCGCACTCGTCGCCGGGTCCGAGCACCTCACCTACGCCGGGTTGGCCGGCCGGGTGGAAGGTCTGGCGCGCGTCCTGCTGGGCCGCGGTGCGGGACCGGAGACCGTGGTCGCTCTCGCGTTGCCTCGCAGTCTCGACATGGTGGTCGCGCTGTTCGCCGTGTTGCGCACCGGCGCGGCCTATCTGCCCCTCGAACTCGATCATCCCGATGCCCGCATCCACGCACTGCTCGACGACGCTCGTCCGCTGTGCACCCTCACCACGGAGGCGGTCGTTCGCCGACTGAGCGGACGCGACGGCATCGTCGTGCTCGAACCACTCGACGACGAGTCACCGCTCACCGCAGCCGAACTGGGGGCGTTCGCGCCCGGAACGCCGCACCGGCTCGATCACCCGGCCTACGTCATCTACACGTCCGGGTCGACCGGGACGCCCAAGGGCGTCGTCACGCCGTACCGCGGACTGACGAACATGCAGCTGAACCACCAGGCTGCGATCTTCGACCCGGTCGTGGCTTCTGCAGGACGCGCGCTCCGTATCGCGCACACGGTGTCGTTCGCGTTCGACATGTCCTGGGAGGAGCTGTTGTGGCTCGTCGAGGGTCACGAGGTGCACGTCGCCGACGAGGTGCTGCGCCGCGACGCCGATGCCCTGGTCCGCTACATCGACGAGGAGCGCATCGACGTCATCAACGTGACCCCCACGTACGCTTCCCTTCTCCTCGAGACTGGTCTGCTCGACGGGCATCGACCGTCGCTCGTCCTGCTGGGCGGTGAAGCCGTCGGCGACGACGTGTGGTCCGCACTGCGATCCACCGACGGCGTGCTCGGCTACAACCTGTACGGCCCCACCGAGTACACGATCAACACCCTCGGCGCGGGTACCGACGAGAGCGAGACGCCGACGGTCGGGTTGCCGATCCGCGCCACCGAGGCGCACGTGTTGGACGGCTGGCTGCGGCCCGTACCGGACGGCGTGGCCGGCGAGTTGTACATCGCCGGAGCCGGACTCGCCCGTGGCTACGCGGGACGGTTCGGCCTCACGGCGGACCGCTTCGTCGCCGACCCCTTCGGGACGGGGGAGCGCGCGTACCGCACGGGTGACCTCGTGCGTCGCCGCGTCGGAACGGGACTGATCGACTACCTCGGCCGCACCGACGATCAGGTCAAGATCCGCGGTCACCGGGTGGAACTCGGTGAGGTCGCCTCGGTCGTGTCGTCGGTGGCCGGCGTCCGCCGCGCCGCGGTCGTCACCTCGACGGGGCCGGGCGGGCTGGCCCGGTTGATCGCCTACGTCGACACCGACGCGGATGCCGAATCGGTACGGGCGGCCTGTGCCGTGGTTCTGCCGGACTACATGGTGCCTACCGTCGTGCTCGTGTCCACCTTCCCGATGACCGTCAACGGCAAGCTCGACGTCGCCGCACTGCCGGCGCCGGACGACAGCGTCGTCGACGCCGTGCCGCCGCGGACCGAGGTCGAACGTGTGCTGTGCAGCGTGTTCGACGACGTGCTC
Source organism: Rhodococcus sp. BP-349 (assembly GCF_019835845.1). NCBI lineage: Bacteria > Bacillati > Actinomycetota > Actinomycetes > Mycobacteriales > Nocardiaceae > Rhodococcus > Rhodococcus sp. BP-349. Next base: position 585,936 of record NZ_JABUDR010000001.1, read on the forward strand.
GGCCGCAGCGGCACCGGGATTCACGACGACTTCTTCGATCTCGGTGGGCATTCACTGCTGGCCACTCGCGTCGTCGGCCGTGCACGGACGGCGCTCGACACCGAGCTGAGTGTGCGTGATCTGTTCGCCGCGCCGACCGTGGCGGGTCTCGCTGCACTCGTCGGAGCGCGAGGTGACGACGCGCGGCCGGCTCTGCATCGGTACGACCGACCGGATGTCGTGCCCATGTCGGCTGCGCAGCAACGGCTCTGGCTGCTGCACCAGCTGGATCCGGACTCGGCCGCCTACAACTTCCCGATCGTGCTGCCGCTCCCCGAGCAGCTGGACGAGGATGCGTTCCGGCTCGCTCTCGCCGACGTCGTCGAACGGCACGAGTCGCTCCGCACCGTCTTCGGCGAAGCGGACGGCGTTCTGGCGCAGCATGTCCTGGCGACAGCGTCACCGGAGTTGCTCGTTCACGAATCCGATGCCGCCGCCGTGGTCGCCGAGATGACGGCGCGGCCGTTCGATCTGCGCCGGGAGATCCCGATCCGTGCGGCGCTGATCCGGAACGAGGACACCTCGTGCGTCGTCGTGCTCGTCCTGCACCACATCACGACCGACGAGTGGTCGGACCGGCCACTGTTGGCCGACCTGATGGCGGCCTACGCCGCGCGACTGTCCGGTGACACGGATGCCCGTCCTCCGCTGCCCGTGCAGTACGCGGACTACACGCTGTGGCAGGCCGACCTGCTCGGCGATGCCGCAGATCCGGAGTCGCTCGCGGGGCGTCAGCTCGCCTACTGGCAGTCCGCCCTGGCCGGCGCTCCCGACGAGATCGAACTCGCGACCGACCGGCCGCGTCCGCCGCGGCCGAGTCATCGCGGATCGGTGGTGCGTCGCACCGTCGATCCCGAGACCGTGCGAGCCCTGCGGACACTCGCGCGGAGTCTCGACGCGAGTGTCTTCATGACCCTGCACGCGGCGTCTGCGGTGCTGCTGCACCGGATCACCGGGTCCGACGACATCGTGCTCGGCGCCCCGGTGGCCGGGCGCGGTGAGGAGGGGCTCGACCAGCTCGTCGGCTTCTTCGTCAACACGCTGGTTCTGCGCACCACGGTCGACGGCCGCTCCACGCTGCAGCGGGCGGTGGAGGAGGCGCGCAACGTCGACCTCGAGGCCTTCGCGTATGCGGATGTGCCGTTCGACGCGGTGGTCGCGCGGGTCGCTCCTGAGCGCAGCATGTCGCGGAACCCGTTGTTCCAGGTCATGATCAGCCATCACACCGGTCCGCTCGGCGACGGTGACGCGGCGCTGATGACGCCGGCGAAGTTCGACTTGGTGTTCAATTACACCGAGGATCTCACCTCCGACCGCCTGGTGCTCGAGCTCGAGTACGCCGAGGATCTGTTCGACGCGTCGACTGCCGAGGCCATCACGGCACGTCAGCTCGCGGTGCTCGACGCACTGGCGACCGATGCCGGGGCGGTGGTCGACGACGTCGACATCTTCCTGCCCACCGAGCGCGACGACGTCGTCCGGCGCTTCAACGACACCGCGCGTGCGGTGCCCGAGGAGTCGCTGTTCGAGTCGTATCTGCGGTGGGTCGAGACCACTCCGAAGGCGATCGCGGTGGTGGACGAGACCACGACGTGGACCTACGCGGATCTGCACGAGCACGTCCTCGACATCGCCGCGGAGTTGCAGCGTCGCGGCGTCGGCCCCGAGGGAGTCGTTGCCGTCGCGGTGCCCCGGTCGGTGTGGACCATCGCGGCGACCATGGCGGTGCTCGCGGTGGGCGCGGCGTACCTCCCGCTCGACCTGAAGCATCCTGCGGACCGGCTCGAGTACATGGTCACCGATTCGGGTGCGACCCTCGCGCTGACGTCGGCTGCGGCTACCGCGCAGGTGCCGTCCGCGGCCGAACACGTCCTCGTGGAGGACATCCCGCTGTCGATCGGTGTCGAGCTCGCGCGACCGGCCTCGCTCGAACTCGCGGCGTACGTCATCTATACGTCCGGTTCGACCGGCCGCCCCAAGGGTGTCGTGGTGCCGCACGAGGGCATCTCGTCACTCGTGGCCACGGCGGAGGACCGCATGCGGCTCACCACCGGATCGGTGGTCCTGCAGTTCGCGTCCGTCGGCTTCGACGTCGCGGTCTTCGAACTCGCCATGGCCCTGTGCACGGGATCGCGACTGGTGATCGTGCCCGACGACGCGCGTGTGGCCGGTCCCGAGCTCACCGACTTCTGCGCCGAGCACGGGGTGACCCACGCGATCATCCCGCCGTCGCTCATGGCGGCGCTTCCGCCGGGATGCGCACTACCCGAGGGGTGCACCGTGCTCGTCGGTACCGAGACGGTGCCGCCCGCGGTGATCTCCGCCTGGTCCGAGCATCTGAACCTGCTCGCGGCGTACGGACTGACCGAGGCGACGGTCAACAACACTCTGTGGCAGGCCCGTCCGGGCTGGACGTCGTCCGTGCCCATCGGCGTGCCCGACCCCAACGAGCGCGCGTACGTGCTCGACGATCGGCTGCGGCCCGTCCCCGTCGGGGTGTCGGGGGAGCTGTACATCGCCGGCCGCGGGTTGGCACGCGGCTACCTCGGGCAGCCGGGGCTCAGTGCCCACCGCTTCGTGCCCGATGTCGCCGCTCCCGGCGGCAGGATGTACCGCACCGGCGACCGGGCACGCTGGCGTGCCGACGGCAATCTCGACTTCCTCGGCCGCGTCGACGATCAGATCAAGGTGCGGGGGTTCCGGATCGAGCCGGGCGAGATCATGGCCGCGATGGCGTCGTTCGACGGTGTCGACCAGACCGCCGTCGTCGTGCACGAGTCGTCCGGGGTGAGCCGACTCGTCGGATACGTCACCGGGCGTGACGATCTCACGGGCGACGCGGTGCGGACGCACGCGGCGACGGTGCTGCCGGACTACATGGTGCCCACTCTCGTCGTGGTGGTCGACGGGACGTTGCCGTTGACACCCAACGGCAAGTTGGACCGAGCGGCGTTGCCGCGGCCGAAGTGGTCGTCGGTGGTCGGGGGTCGCGCTCCCACCACGGACGTCGAGCGTGCACTGGTGCGCAGTGCCGCAGCGGTTCTGGGCCTGGACGAGCTGGGAACGGACGACGACTTCTTCGCTCTAGGCGGTCATTCGATGGCCGCGATGCAGTGGGTGTCGGCCGTCCGCGCCGAACTCGACGTCGACATCTCGGTGCGCGACGTGTTCGAGGCGTCGACCGTCCGCGCCTTGGCGGAGCGACTCGCCGATCGCGGTGGACACGAGGGACCGCACCTGACCGCGCACGCGGACAGGCCGGATGTCGTGCCGCTGAGTCCGATGCAGCAGACCAGGCTGCAGAACGGGCACGTGGTGCAGGCCGACCACGCACTGGTTCTCGAACTGCCCGACGTGGACACCGCGGTGCTCGCCGCCGCGGTCGGCGATGTCGCAGAGCGGCACGAACCGCTGCACTCGGTTCTGGTGCCGGGCGAGGGGTCCGCCCTCGGCGACCCGGTGGCGCTCGAGACCGTCGACGTCGGGGCGGACGACATCCGCCGCCGCGCCTACGAGATCGCACAGGAACCCCTGGATCTCACGCAGCGACCGGGTCTGCGAATCATGCTGCTACAGAACGATTCCAGGGAAAGAATAGTTCTCCTGGTCATGCACTACTGGGCCGTCGACGAGTGGTCGGTGGTCCCGTTGCTCACCGATCTGATGCACGCTGCGCAGGCGCGTTCCGGGGCCGAGGCGCCGGAGTTCACGCCGCTGCCGCTGCGGTACAGCGACGTCGCTCGCTGGTCCGTCGCCCGACGGGACGCCGACGACTCGGCGATCACGTCGTGGCGCGAGACCCTGGACGGTGTGCCGAGTCGAGTGAGTCTTCCGATCGCACTGGGTGAGTGCGGATCCGACGCCGTCGCGATCGAGATCGGTGTCGACGTGGTGCGAGCACTACGCAGCATCGAGGGTGCGGGTCTCGTGTCGGTTCTGCACGCCGCCTTCGCGCTCGCTCTCACCGACCTCGGTGCGGGTGAGGACCTGGCGCTCGCCACGATGGTCGCCGGCCGCGACGACGAGAGCACGCACGCCATGGTGGGTGCGTTCGCCGACGTCGTGCCGATCCGCACGCGAACAGGATCCGATCTGGCGACGGTGGCTCGTCGGGTGCAGGCGGAGACCGTCGCGGCGCTGAGCCGTTCCGGTCCTTCCTATGTCGACATCGTCGAGGGCGCCGGCGTGCCAGAGATGCACCGTCCGCAGTTCCTGGTGGTGCACCACCACGTCGCAGACCTCGGCGACGCGGGTGCGGCACTCCTGCCGGTGCCCGTCGGGCGACCGTGGGCCGACCTGACGCTGAGTGTGCACGAGAGCGAATCGGACCACGACGCTGCACTTTTCGCGCAGCTGCAGTTCGCTGCGGGTGCCGATCGCGGGGCGATCGGTCGGTTCGTGGAACGGCTCACTCTGCACCTGCGATCGGTCGTCGAGGGCTAGTGGACCAGCAAAGGCTAGGCTAAGCTGACCTACGGTCCCGACGTCCACGCGACGATCCGATCCGGGACGGAACGGGTGGGAGAAGCATGAGCAGTCCAGAAGTACTCGACGTCGTGGGTGTCGGTTTCGGACCTGCGAATCTCGCGCTGGCGATCGCGATCGAGGAACACAACGAGACGTGCGCGGAGCACGAGCGCGTCCGGGCGGTGTTCGTGGAACGTCAGGAGAGCTTCGGGTGGCATCCCGGCATGCTGCTCGACGGCGCGACCATGCAGATCGCGTTCCCGAAGGATCTGGTCACGTTCCGCAATCCGCGGAGCGGTTTCACCTTCTTCAACTACCTGTACGAGCGCGACCGGCTCGTGGACTTCGTCAATCACCAGACGTTCTTCCCGACGCGGCACGAGTTCCACGACTACCTGTCCTGGGCTGCCGACCGGGTCGACGCCGACGTCCGCTTCGGCACGTCCGTCGCGGACATCACGCAGGACGGCGACGTCCTGACCGTCCGGTGCGACGACGGCACAGTCGTGCGCACCCGCAACGTCTCCGTCGGCGCCGGGTTGACCCAGCGGGTCCCCGAGTGGGCATCGCTGTCCGCACGGTGCTTCCACAACCACGACTTCCTGCCACGTATGGCCGAGCTGCCGAAGCCGACCCACGGACGGTTCGTGGTGCTGGGCGCAGGCCAGTCAGCGGCCGAGGTGGTGCAGTACCTGCACGGTCACTACCCGCACGCCGAGGTGCACAGTGTCTTCGCGCGATACGGCTACAGCCCCGCCGACGACAGTCCCTACGCCAACCGCATCTTCGATCCGTCCGCGGTCGACGAACTGCACCGGGCACCGGCCCTCGAGCGGGAGCGGCTCATCGCGCTGCACCGCAGCACCAACTACTCGGTCGTCGACATCGAACTGATCGAGGAGCTCTACCGCGCGGAGTACGCGGAGCGTGTCAGCGGGCACCGCCGGCTGTTCATGCGCCGCGCGTCCACCATCGACGGCGTGGTCGAGACGGCCGACGGCATCGAGGTGACCATTCGGGACAGCATCGACGGCATTGCCGACACCCTCGACTGCGACGCTCTCGTGCTCGCGACCGGCTTCCGGCCTGCGCCCCTGCGCCCGCTCCTCGGCGAGCTGGCGCCCGAGGACGGCGGCCCCCGCGTCGTGACACGCGACTATCGCCTGCTGGCGACGTCGGAGGCCGACACCGCCGATGCACCCGGTGTCTACCTGCAGGGCGGCACCGAGACCACGCACGGCATCACGTCGTCGTTGCTCTCGAATGTGGCGATCAGATCCGGAGAAATCCTGAACTCGATCGTTGCGAGGCGTGCCGGTGCCGCGGTCCTTGCTAGGGTCGACACCGGTTCCACAGGCGCGACGACCCGCGCCGAGACCGACAAGGCCCGCCGGGAACGCCCGGCATCGACGTTTGCAGTGAGCGAGGCAAGATGAGCACCAACCCGTTCGACGACGAAGACGGACGCTTCTACGTGTTGGTCAACGACGAGGATCAGCACTCGTTGTGGCCCACCTTCGCCGAGGTGCCCCAGGGATGGCGCGTCGTGTTCGGCGAGGAGAGCCGGGCAGCGTGCCTGGAGTACGTCGAGAAGAACTGGACCGACATGCGTCCCCGCAGTCTCCGCGAGGCCATGGAAGAGGACGCCGCCGGTCGTCACCGCGTCGAGAACCCCTCCTGATCTCTACTTCCAGCGCGCCGCGGACCGTCTCCGCGACCTGACCGGAAGCTTCGAACGCACCGAGTCCGCGCGGCCCAGTCTCATGATGGGTCGGCGCAGGGACTCGGTGCGTTCGACTATGCGGGGGCGGCGCAGTGTGCGCGCACCCCATTCGCCCAGCGTGACGCCGCCGGCCAGTGCGCCGCCCGTGCCCACCGCCGCCAGGAGCGCGCTGAGGCCCAGCAACGTCTGATCGTTGAGCAGGGCGAAGAGGCCGCGATAGACCGACAGACCCGGCAGCAGCGGGGTGATACCGGCGACGGCGACGATCAGCGGCGGGATGAGGGCGCGGCGCGCCATGAGACCACCGGCGAAGCCGACCACCGTCGCGGCGATCGCGGACGAGAGCACCGGCCCGAAGCCGACCTGCTGCGCGATGAGGAACACCAGCGCACCGGCGAAACCGCCGGCGAACGCCGCCGTGAGACCTCGGCGCTCCGCGTAGCAGGCCAGCGCGTAGAAGAGGGCCGCGAACGCGCCGGCCAGCACCTTGGTGGGCACCTGGGCGAGGTCAGGTGGCGCGACGTTGCTCATGACCGGCAGCTCGGCGCCCAGCAGCGCCGCCAGTCGAAGGGTCGTCGCGACACCCGCGATGATGCCGCCCGTCATCATCAACAGCTCGAAGAAGCGGGCCGCGGCGGTGATCGGGGCCCCCGTGATGGCGTCCTGCACCGAGCCGACCAGCGACAGCCCCGACAACAGCACTGTCACTCCGGCCGCGATGACCTGGGACGGCAGGATCGAGATGCCCAGTTGTTCCTGGAAGTTGTACAGCGTGATGGCGGGCGCCGACGCGATGAAACCGCCGACCACCTGCTGGAAGAAGAAGGGCAGACCGGCACGGTTCAGCACTCGGCCGACGCGGTCGATCACCATCGTCGACAGGAAGCTCACCGCGGCCACCAGCACACCGCCGCCGAGCAGCACCGAGATCGCCGCGGCCATGCCCGCCCACGCCAGGGTGGCGATCCACCGGTTGTAGGGGTGCGGCGCGTGAGTGACCTCTTTGAGTTCCGCGAGAGCGACCGCCGGTGTCGGAACCTCCAGGCGGATCTTGCGGGCGAGAGCGTCCACGTCGGCCAGGCGCGTGAAGTCCATGGACCGGTAGTGCACGATGCGCATCGTGCTGGCCGGGGGGAGTGTCGGTCCGCGGTAGGCGCTGATGACGATCGAGTTGTAGGTGACGTCCACGTCGCACCGGGCGAGGCCGTACGTCGAGGCGATGAATTGCACCTGATTGGCGGTGTCGATGGCACCGGTCCCGGCGGCCAGGGTCACCTCGCCGACACGCACCGCGAGGTCGAGCACCTCCGACACACTGGCGTCGTCGGTGAGGTCGATGGGCTGCAGCGGACTGGGTGCACCCGCCGGGGTGTCGACGATGGCGCGTCGCTCGCCTGTCATGCGTCGTAACGTCGACGCTAAGCCCTGCAGGTAGGTCATTCCTTCTCTCGGTCCGCTCTCGTGTCCGGTGGTTCGAGGACGAAGGTACCGGGTGAACCCGGGTGTTTCCCGGCCGAGGTACCCGGTATGGAAACCGTCCCAAAGACCGTAAAAATGCCTCTAACGGTATTGATTCCGGCAATGGTGCAGTGTTCCGGGTTCGAGAGCCATATCATCGGCGGAAGCGAAGGAGCGGGGCCTTCGTCTCAGTTGACCGTGACGATGCAAGGCTGGTTCGAGTGCGCGTTCTCCGCGAGTGGTGGTCGTCCGACATCGACTACGCGTGGGTGGCAAATTATCACCGAACCCACGCGTACCTCAGGACTGCGCCCTACCTCATCGCCGCAGCGTGTTTCCTGCTCGCGGGGAAGACTGCCGCGGATCTGGTGACCTCGCTGTCGTCGCGCGAGAACGACGGACCGTGGTGGGTGTTCGTCGTCGGCACGGTCGTGTCGGTGTCGCTCGGTCTGGCATGGGCGCGCGGCGGATTCCTCACCGAGAGGTGGTCCTTACGATTCGTCGTGATCGCCGATGTGACCATCGCGTCGGTGCTCCTCGCGCTGCCGCCCTCCCAGATCGTCGTGATGTCGGCCGCTCTGCTGGTCACCATCGGGAACTATGCCAACGCGTTCCACGGTGTGCGCGTCTTCCTCTCTCACGAGCTGTTGGCTCTCGGTCTGGCGCTGTGCCTGTTCACCCGGCTCGTGACGGACACTCCGGTGGCGCTGTCCGCGGCGGTGTCCACGCTCTTCACGGTTCTCGTCATCCTGTTCGCCGCCTCCTCCCTGAACCACTTCTTCTTCACCGCGCTCCGTGACGACGCTGCTCGCGCCTTCTACGACCAGTTGACCGGACTGCGAAACCGGCGCGGACTGCTCGTGGACGTCGGGTCCATGGTGCGGAGTGCGCGGCTCGCCCCAGTCGACGACGTGACCGTCGTGTCTGCGATCTGTCTCGACCTCGATGCGTTCAAGTCGGTCAACGATCGCTACGGCCACACCATCGGCGACGACGTCCTCCGCCGAGCTGCTGCGCGCATCGGGCGGGTGTCCTTCGACGCCGTCTCGGCCCGCATCGGCGGCGAGGAGTTCCTCGTGGTCGTCGCCGGCGACGAGTCGAGGGGACCGGCCGTCGCCCGCGCGCTGCTGCACGCCATTCATCGAGACGACGACGCCACCCCGATCTCGGCATCCATCGGGGTGGCCTCCATGCCCCTGACGCACGCTCGCGACGACACCGCCGTGATGCTCAACAGCCTTCTCGATCGTGCCGACGCCGCCATGTACGAGGCGAAGCGGCAGGGCGGGAACAGGGTCAGCGTCGCCGCCACCGGGACCGACGGGGTGGGCGGGCGTCGGCAGGAGGGTCTCTCGTTATGATGGTGCCGCTCGGTTCGCCGGGCACGCCTCCTTAGCTCAGTGGTAGAGCACTCGCCTTGTAAGCGAAAGGTCGTCAGTTCAATCCTGACAGGAGGCTCAAGCTTTAGATGCCGTGAACTGCGGTTTTGCGATTAGGACCGCTTCACGTAAATGGGCCGCAGGGCGCCGATGTCACGAGTTGTCACAAGTCAATCGGAACTGCTCCACAGAGGGTCGAAATCGGGGCGTACGGACGTGGTCAGTTCCCGTGAAGGTCTGACATCGTCTGGAGGCTCTGGGCCGCGATCTTGAGAGCGTCGTTCGGGGCGTGAGCGTACGTGCGCATCGTGAAGGCAGAATCCGCGTGGCCCAGCCACGCCGAGATAACGGCTATGGGAACGTTCTGCAGGTGCATCAACGTCGCGCAGGTGTGGCGCGCATCGTGCAACCTGATCTGCGGCACCCCGGCGCGCTTACACGCCGTCTGCCAGAAGTTGGACAATGTGTCGGGGTGGTAGGCGTGGCCAAGTACGTCGCAGACGATATGGGTGCCCGGCCCGTAGTTCGCGCCGGCAGCGGCGCTCTCGAGGTCCTGACGCTCACGGGCGGCGATCAGAGCGGCGGTCAGCACCGGGGTCAGCGGAAGATCGCGGTTCGACCGTTCGGTCTTGGTCAGTCCGTCCACGGCCTGACCCGCGACAGACACTCGGTTGTTGCGGATCGACATGACGCCTGCGTCCAGGTCGACGTCGGACCACCGAAGACCGCAAATTTCACCGCGGCGCAGGCCGGACAAGGCCAGGTTCCACGCGTGTCCCACTCGATCGGTCTGCGCGAAAGCCAACATCTGGCGCATCTCCTCGACAGAGAACGTTCGCATCTGCGGCTGGGTGCGCGGCAGTCGATCCACCAACAAGGCGACGTTCCGCACCAGCAGTCCCTGTTTGACGAGGTCGGTCAGCACCGCCGAGACGATGTTGAGCATGGGATTGATGGACTGCGGGCTCCACGGTCGACGCACCGAATGGGCTGTCATCGGTGTTCCGCCGGCGGCGAGTGCGGTCACAAGCGAGTCGAGGTGGCCCTTGGTCAATCTCTGTACCGGCATAGATCCATGGAATTGCCTTAGCGGTTCGAGCGCGTGCCGATAGGCGTTCTTCGTCGTGGGTCTCACCCGCCGGCCCGCGAGCCATGCCTCGCAGACTTCGTCGACGGACAGAGCGCTACCCGAGACGTGAACACCACGGTTGACCTCGTCGGTCACGCGGGCCAGATACGCGCGAGCGTCCTTTTCTGTGTCGAATCGCCGTCGGGACTGTGATCGCGTCGTGTGCAGATACGTGGATCCGTCAGGTCGCAGGCGCGGTACCTCTCGCGTCCCCGCATCGACAGTGACCTGGTATCGAACAACGTCTTTCCCTGTACGGCGATCGATGACCGAGATCTTGCGGATCTGCGGAGGTAGTTGGTTTCTAGCCATCGACCGACTGAGCCGAACTGGCAGCGAATCTTCTCAGTGCCCCCGGAATCCGCGCCGCTCGCCTACTCGATGAGCGATCAGCCACGGGGGAGTCCATCTCCGACGGTCATGCCGAGTCCGGCCATGGTGTCCCGATGCGCTGCCGTCTGCTTGAGCGCGTTCTCGTAGATGATCTCCAGGGCTTCGATCTGGTCGGGCGATTCGTTGTTCTCGAGTGCCCTTTGCAGCTGCTTGCGTGCGCTACGCATCGCGGTGATCGAGCGGTGCCATTCGTGAGTCAGCGTCGTACGGTCCCTGCGGACGTCGAACTGGCGGCGCACGAACACCGGAACCGGCTGCCCGGTTGCTTCGTCGGACCATCCCGAATCCTCGAGCATCAACAGGCCGCTTTCCCCTCCCACCCACCTGACGGCGTCGTGGGATTCCTGGGAAACCCCGGGGAGCACGTCCACAGTTCCGCGGGGAAGATCAGGAAACAGCAGCTGGGCCGGTGCGACGTCGAGCGCTGCGGCCAGTGTGAGGAGATCAGCGACGTCGAGCCCCCTCCGCCGCCCTGTCTCCAGGTCGGAGATCACCGCCCTCGATATGTGGTGGCCGAGCTCGGCAGTGCGGTCGGAGAGTGCCTGCCCAGACATCGGCGGGGTCGCCGACGTCCGGAGTCGGCGGACCTCGGCCCCCGTTCGATCCACGATCGCTTGGGCCCAGCTTTGCGTCATGAACACGCACTCTACCGCCTTCTGCAGGTTCTCTTGCGGTGATTACACGCGTCCGCTAGTTTGTGGTGGAACCACGTGGACGCACCGTATTAAGCGGAACGGATGTGGTGAATTAACGCAGCGGAGGGTGTCATGACGAGACAGCTGTTCAGCGTGCAAGAGGGTATGGACCGCACCGGCTTGGGCCGGTCCAACTTCTTCAACAAGCTCGCATCCGGTGAGATAAAGAGCATCAAGGTGGGCAAGCGCCGCCTCATACCGGATACCGCGATCGACGAGTACATCGAACGCCTCGAGGCGCAGGCTTCTTTGTCGACGGATGTCGCATGAGCTGAGGTACGCCCCGAACAAAACGACGCCCCCGGCGCATCTCGGTGTTACCAGCACCGAGGCCGAGGGCGTCCAAACCGCCTCACATCAGATCGGAGGTTCTGCTATTCAACCTTAGGTTATTCCTGCTCGTCCTTCAATGGTAAATATTGACGGGCCGAGTCGCACATCAGCTATTCGGCTGATGGTGCTGAACGCTGGGCCCCTTTTGGTGTCCGCGTCCGTCGTTCTCTAGCAGAGCCCGACGATAACCAGCCTGCCGCCGTTGCCTGTGCACCCTGTAGCGATCCCCGGAGACCGGCCCCGGGGCACCATGCCGTCGACTGATCATTGATGACGTGGCGATACCGAAAGCCACGCGCCCATCCGGGTGCGGGGCCAGAGGGCGTGGAGCGGACAACGTGGGTGCGGACATCGGGGGTCACCCCTGGGGGGTCCGGGTATAGCAGCACGTAGTCCGATGAAGTAGACGGGACCACCCTCCATACCAACAGTTTTCAGGTTCACTGCTCGGAGAACGAATCTGTGGATCCTGCCAACGGTCGACTCCGGTGCGGGTTCGTTGACAACAGCGAGAGTTACCAGTGATTGCAGTATCGGCGGTGTTGTCACCATCGACCGCTACCCCAGTGATGGTGGCATTGCTGGTATTACGTCCCGTGCGGGTGTCACGTCCCAGTCAGTCATTACCGGTATCGGACTCTTCACTGGGGTGGCATGTATGGAGGTACGCACCGCCACTTCTCCGATACAGCCATCACTTACTTTTCTTCCTTCACCCGTATTGCAGGTACTGCGGGTACGGGAAATCTCTTTCTTCGAACTTCCGACACATGAGAGGACACACATGCCACACAACGTGATCGCCTTCTGCAACCAAAAGGGTGGCGTAGGCAAGACGACTACCACCTTCCACATCGTGGATGCCGCTCGTCGAGCCGGCCACCGAGTCCTGGCACTGGATATGGACCCCCAGGGAAACCTGAGCACCGTGCTTAGTGCCGGTGAGCCGGCACCTGGCGACGCAGGGATGGCGGACGCGTTGTCGGACCGGTCGGCCGCCACCCTCGCAGACGTCGTGGCGCCGTCCATCTGGGATGGAGTGGACCTGGTCGCCACCGACCCGAACTCGGAATCCCTCGCCTTCGTGCGGGATGAGCTGATTCTCGGCGGCGCAGGACGCGAACGGCGACTTCGCGATGCGCTGGAGTCACTCGCTCCGCAGTATGGACTGGTGGTGATCGACTGCCCGCCGAGTCTGGACCTGTTAACAATCAACGCTCTGGTGGCAGCCCGGCGAACGCTCGTGGTCAGTCAGTCCGCGCTCTTCTCCGCGAACGGTCTGGCACGGCTACGACGCACCATCGACGTGGTGCGCCGCAGCTACAACCCGACGCTGGAGCTGGTGGGAGCGATCATCAACCTTCACGAACGCAACACCATCGCTGGTCGCGAACAACTGGCGGAGATCGCCGACTGCATCACGATCGTCGGCGACCCGGTACCCAAGCGGGTTGTGTTGAAGGATTCCTCCGAGGCTCAGACCAGTTTGCTCGACTGGGGGACGACGGACGCCCGCAATCTGGCGAGCATCTACCGCCGCACGTCGGAGTTGCTCATGGAAGGTGTCGGCCATGGTGCGTCCTGAGCGTCTGAAGAGCAGCTTGGGCAACTCGAGCCCACTCGATCGGATGAACGAGGTGATGTCGAGTGCGGCCGTCCCTACACCCGCGCCACCGGCGGGGGACAAGCCCGCCAAGACCAAGCGCACGTTCTACTTCTACGTTGAGACCAGTGAGCGGCTCTTGAACGCGGCCGAGGCGCTGATGGCTACACCGGGAGCACCGCGCGGCCCATCCGACCTTGCTGCAGAGGCGGTGGAGCGGTACGTCGACTATCTAGAGGCCACCCACAACGATGGGCGCCCGTTCGCGCAGAGAAGTGGCCCGCTGCAGAGAGGGCCACGCATTCGCTAGCTCGTCGCCGGAGCAGCGGCAGTTGGGTCATCTCGCTGCCGCGTTGATGGCGGCCGGTGAAGCAGCCGGTCGCACGGTCGCGGTTTGCGTCCCGATCATCGACGCCGTGCAGTCCGTCCGGCCGCGGCACCTGCTCTTTGGGGTGACGAAGGCGCGGTCGGGCCAGGGCCTCCGGACCTCGTAGACCGCCACCCGAGCGAGGATGAGATGAAGGATGCTCTGACCGCGTGGGGAGAGGCGTGGGAGGCCTGAATGGGTTGTCCTCGATCCCCACCCCGGTGCCAGTCCCCCCTTGCCGCCACCCGAACGAACCGTCATGACCGGCGTCGATAACACTCGTCTGCTGGCCTGAAAGAGATCGACGAGGACGGCAATCTGCGTGTCCCTCGATCAGCGGGTCAGCCTGCCCAAGTCAACCGAGATAGTGCTGCACGGCCTCGGCCAGCAGCCTGGCATTGACGCGGAAGTACGGAGCATTCTGCCCACTTAACTCTCCGTCATTCACGTAGAGGTATTTGTAGTGTTTTGAGCGGTCCCGCCACACCATTCGCGCATGCGTTTCACAGGTGAAAAGCGAGGCTACTCCGTAGTCGGGGCCTTCGTTCAGGTTCCTTCCGCGGCTCGGCTCGGCGGAGCATTGACCCCAGGTAGCGTTAACGAGGCGGCCGTCCGTGGTCACGACCGGCGTATCTAAGTATCCATCCGGTTGGCTGGAGTCGTTGTCAAACCGACCTACCGGCCATGCCTCGGCCACTACCCGGAAACTTGTGTGCCATATGCGCGGTTTCTCGCTTTGTAGGAAGGACTTCCTACGGCCAGGTGTAATGGTCTGTTCGGTCATATAGACCGGTACCGTCGGCACGTGCCTGGCTAACATCATCTGGCTGAACTCGTTGACAAGGGTCGACGCATCTGAGATGGCGCTGTTCTGGTTCAACTGAGCTTGAGCTTGCTCGTGTCGCAGCGCGGCCAACGCCTTATCAATTTCCGACGACATGCCAGTATTGTGACACGCTCCGCGGCCACGTTCATTGCTATGAAACGTGAATCCCTGCCTCGCAGGTTCATCGGCGAGCGACGAACTCGTTGCCTGTAGGCGATGAGGCGGCCGCCACAGATGCCCCGTTGGACGCGCAAGTAGGCTCAGAGCGCCCGGTTGCGTGCCGGCACAAACCTGGGAGCTACGTGAACACCAACGCCGACGGCGACGTCACTTACGAGAGCAAGACAGTCCGCGTCGTACGCGGAACGGAGTCGCGAACCGTTTCGAAATGGAACAAAGACGGTTGGGAAATTGCCTCTCAGTCGCCCGGGACGCTGCGAACCGAGATCACCTTCCGCCGACCCGCACCCAAGTCTCACCGAACCCTCTTGATCATTGGCGGCGGCGTAGCAGCGATCGCGATCGCGACCGTCATCGTCATCGGGGTAGTCACGGAGAACCGCGGCAACCAGAACGGGTCCGACGGCTCCCAGAGTTCCGCTGTAAGTGAGCCATCGGCAACGAACGAACAAGCCCCGAGCGGAACGGTCGAGACGGTGCCGCTGCCGAAGCCCGCTGACGCTGTGTTGACTGCAGAGAACACTCCGGAGTTTGCGGCACTACTCGCAACGACCGACTACTGCTCACCGGACGTCGCCGCGTTCGCCGATGCAAATCGCGGTCGGACAATCTCGTTCCCAGGAAGCGTCGGCGCGATCAACCCTTACGAAGGCGCGAGCACCAGATACCTCATCCTCATCAACGCAGGTGACTACAGCGAAACCTCCGCGCCAGGGCCGGCGTTCCAGTTCCGCGACGTCAACACGTCCAATGACCTCCGGTGGGCCGACCCCGCACCAGACACCATCAACGTAGGAAACAATCTGGATGTCACGGCGAAAGTCGACCGTTACGAGGAGAGCAGTTGCCTCTTTCTCCTCGACCCAGTAGCGACCGCTGTCCGCTAGCTCCAGCGCAACAGTTCGTGTCGCAACCATCCGAGGGGACATGTGACCGCGGTGTCACAAACGATCGTTTCTGGCGCAGGTGTGCAGCTGGGTTATGCCTGTCAGTTTCAGAAGAGAACAACGCCTTTTCGTCGCGTTTTCTGGGTGTGTGCAGTCGCGTTCTGACATCCTGGCGTCAGAAGAGCGCAGCACTGTCGCGAACTCGGGTGGCCTGGGGACGAGGTGGACGTAGACAAGCTGGACGTGACCGAGAGCGGGGTTCTGACCGCGTCACCGCAGAGGTGGGGGCAGGCGGAATCCCGTTTCGCGGTGCTCGCTCCACTGCTCGAGACGCACCCGGTGGGCTTGTCGGTCGTCGACGACGCAGCCGAACGTCTGGGCCTGTCCCGCCGGCAGGTGTACGTCCTGCTCGACAAGCTCGAGAACGGGACAGGAACTGTCGCCGATCTGTTGGTGCGCCGGCCGTCGGGTGGTCGAGGTCGAAGCCGTGTTGCTGATGCTGTCGAAGAGATCATCGCGGAGCAGGTGGGACGACACTTCCTCCGCCGCCAGAAGTTGAGTGTCGCTGCGGTGCATCGTCGTATCGCTGTTGTCTGTCACCGTGCGGGTCTGCCGCC
Organism: Rhodococcus sp. BP-349; assembly: GCF_019835845.1. Taxonomy (NCBI): domain Bacteria; kingdom Bacillati; phylum Actinomycetota; class Actinomycetes; order Mycobacteriales; family Nocardiaceae; genus Rhodococcus; species Rhodococcus sp. BP-349. The sequence goes on from NZ_JABUDR010000001.1 coordinate 602,032, forward strand.
GCCGTCTCGAAACACGGTCGCTGCACGGATCGCGGCCCTGAATCCCGCAGCGGTGGCCCGAGCACGAGGGGGAGCGGACGCGGCACGTCCACGCCAGGCGGCCGGCGATATTCCACCGCCGATTCGGGGGATCCTCGAACTGGTTCAGGTCGATCACACCGTTGTCGACGTCATGGTCGTCGACGAGTACGAGCGCAGACCGATCGGCCGGCCCTACCTGACGGTTGCCATCGACGTCTTCAGTCGAGCCATACTCGGTTTCGTGGTGACACTGGAACCGCCCTCCGCAGTCTCGGTGGGCCTGTGCCTGGGACGGGTGTGCAGCGAGAAACAGACATGGTTGCAGGCCCACGACCTGGCGGCCGAGGTTCGGTGGCCGATGGCGGGCAAGCCAGAGCGGTTGTACCTGGACAACGCCGCCGAGTTCAAGAGCGAGGCGCTGCGTCGGGGCTGCGCTCAACACGCCATCACACTCAACTACCGGCCACCGGGGCGACCCCACTACGGCGGGATAGTCGAACGCGTCATCGGAACAGCGATGACCGCAGTGCACGAGCTCCCCGGAACCACGTTCTCGAACCCGAGCCAGCGAGGCAGCTACGACTCGGATGTACACGCCGCATTGACGCTGCGCGAGCTCGAACGATGGCTGGTGCTCTCGATCGCGACCTACCACGAGAGCGTGCACACCGGCCTCCGGCAGTCTCCGGCGGCAAAATGGGGCACCGGAGTCGACGCCGCGACAAGCCCGCCGAGAGTGGTGGTCGATGAAACCGCGTTCCTGATCGACTTCCTGCCCGTGATCCGCCGCCGGCTCACTCGCACCGGATTCGTCATCGACCATGTGCGCTACTTCTCCAACGCACTCAAGCCGTGGGTCGCGCGCCGAGAGCGCCTGGGCGCATTCGTCATCCGACGTGACCCCCGAGATCTGAGCCGCATCTGGGTGCTCGAACCCGACGGCGCCGGATACATCGAGGTCCCGTACCGGATGATGGCGCACCCTGCGGTGACACTGTGGGAGCACCGCGCGGCGACCGCCCGCCTGCGAGAGCAGGGACGGTCGAGCATCGACGAGAGTGCCCTGTTCTCGATGATCGAGCAGATGCGCGACCTCACCGACCGTGCACAGAAGGACACCCGTAGAGCTCGCCGCAACCGCCAACGCCGGAACCACCTCGCCGACAGGACATCCACGACCACAGCGATGTCGGCGCCGCCGCACCAGAGCGAACCGGACACGGACGTGTCGGTCTTCGACGACATCGAGCAGTGGTGAGCAGATGACACCGACCTCGCGGCGCAGCGCCCGGGATTCGACTACGTTGCCCAGCATCGACTTCGGGCACCTGACGGAGTCCGCGCGGCCGCTCGCCGAACTCGACGATGCCGCCCGCATTCGGTCGATCCGCTCCGAGCGCTGGATCGGCTACCCGCAGGCCCGGGCCGTCCTCGAGCACCTCGAGACACTGCTGTCGTGGCCGGACCGTCAACGCATGCCGAACCTGCTGCTGCTCGGCTCGACGAACAACGGCAAGTCGATGATCATCGAGAAGTTCCGACGCACGCACCCCCCGACCAGCCTCAGTGACCGCGAACAGATCCCGGTGTTGTGCGTCCAGATGCCCCCGGACCCCTCACCGAGCCGGTTCTACCTCGCCGTGCTCGCCGCCCTGGGAACACCGATCAAGCCGCACAGTCGCGTTCCGGACCTGGAACGACAAGCACTGACGCTGCTGCGAGCCACCGAGGTCCGGATGCTCATCGTCGACGAGCTCCACAACGTTCTCGCCGGCCGCGACAACGTCCGACGGGAATTTTTGAACATGCTGCGGTTCCTGGGCAACGAACTACGCATCCCCCTCGTCGGCGTCGGCACCCGCGACGCCTACCTCGCTGTCCGAACCGACCCGCAGCTCGAGAACCGGTTCGCCCCGATGACCCTGCCGACGTGGACCAACACCCCCGAGACACGCTCGCTGCTAGCCAGTTTCGCCGCCAGCTACCCCCTGCGACAACCATCGCACCTCACATCACCGGAGATGACCGACTACCTCCTCACCCGCTGCGAGGGCACCATCGGCGAACTGTCGACCCTGCTGACCTCGGCAGCCGTGCTGGCGGTCGACACCGGCGACGAAGCGATCACCCCCGGCGTGCTCGAACGCACCGAGTACCTTGGTCCGACCGAGCGACGACGACAGTTCGAACGCCACCTCACGTGAGCACTCTCCACCCTGCGGGGGAGCGGGACATCCCTCCGTGGCCGCTGCATCCGCCGCCTCGCCCACATGAAGCACTGACGTCGTGGCTGCGGCGTATCTGTGCGTACTACGGTCTCGCCAGACCGGCGGACCTGCTGCCCGGCTTCGACATCGCCGACCACGACGTGGACCGGTGCGTCCCCGTACCGGTACTGGCGTATCTCGCTACTCGCAGTACCGTTCCGGTGTCGAGGTTGCGGTTGACGACGCTGTCGGGGTGGACGCCGTGGCTGCTCGACGACACCGACCCGGTGCGGTGCGACTTCGACACCTACGTCCACCAGTTCTCGGTCCTGCTGCCGGCCGAGCTGGCGGTTCAGGATCGCCGTTGCCGCACACCAGCGGGCGGCACGTGGCTTCCGTGGGTCAGCGCGCTGCGCACCAGGGCGTGCCCAGTGTGCATCGCCGACATCGAAAGCAGCGCCGACATCAGTGTGGCGTGGCTGCACCAACTGTCGTTGCTGACCAGCTGTCCCGCGCACGGCTGCCGACTCGAATTCTGCTCCGTCCTGCCCGGTCGGGCCGTTCTCTGGGACCGCACCGCGTCGGCGGAGCGGCTGCAGCCGGTCTCGCCACCGCCGGAAATCGTCGCACTCGACCGGCGCACCGCCCGAGCTCTGACGTCCGGGTGGGTGCAGCTCGACCGCGACCGGGTCCACGCCGCGGTGTGGTTCCGCATGCTGCGCAGCGTCGTCGACGACGTCTGCACCCCGTTCTGCCGGGCAGGGCGGTGGTCGAAGGTGCTGTCCGCCATCTGGAAATCCACCGGGCATCCGCGGCCGCCACAGGCGTCGCGAGTGGTGTTCGAGCATCTGCGATGGACCGAGCAGGAACGCGTCCTCGCTGCCGCCGCGGCGGCCATCTCCGCGATCGAGAGCGGCGACATCGCGGCCGGAGGCGCTCACGCCGGCCTGCTCGCCCCGATCCCGGACGAAACAGTCGACCCGGGAACAGCTCCCACCCGCTCGTCCTTCCCGGCTCGTGAACGCAGCGCATGGGACGGTGTGCAAAGCGCCATCGACGCCGCCATCGAGTTCGCCCGCGGCAACAGCGCTGCAGCCGCGTCGCTGTTCGCGTTCCTGCACACCGGATGCCACACCCCCGACGACACGGCCCGACTCGAGAAGGTGTTCGCCGACTTGGACATTCGTCTCCCGCCGTGACCGATGAGGGTGTGGCGGCACGATAGCGATAGAGCCCAGTCGTGGCTGTGAGCAGTGTCCGGAGCACCGCTCGGCATCGATTGCGCGTAGTCACTTACCGGAATTGGGCGGTGACCAACGAGAATTTCCTTTCCCGCACCGTCTCCGCGGAAACGCCTGCTCAGCGTGCTTTCGGCCTGAGAAGTCTGTCGGGAGGGCCCGCTACAGTCCAGCCATGACAGATCGCCAGCTCGTAGACGGCCCGACCACGATCCCGGCTGTCGTGCCGGGTGGCGCGGCGTTGTTTCCCGATCTACCGCCCGAGGTTGCGGCTCGGATCGAGCGTTCCATGGCCGCGTCCCGCTCGACCGGTACCCGCCGGGCCTACACCTCGGCGTGGCGACGCTTCGAGACCTGGGGCACTCTCCACGGGCACTACGCGTTGCCGGCGCATCCCGCAACGGTGGCGGCCTATCTCGTCGCCGCGGCCGACACGCTCACCGTCGACGGGACGCGAGCGTACGCACCGGCGACGCTGAGCAAATGGATCGCGGCGATCGCCGACCGCCACCGCGCTACCGGACACGACAACCCGTGCGGGCACGAGATGGTGCGCGCCACCCTCGCCGGTATCCGGCGGGACTACGCGTCGGCGGGGGAGCGGCCCCGCAACCCGCGCGCACCGCTGCTGACCTCCGACATCACCACGATCGTCGACCACGCCCGACGCACTACAGCGGGGTGGGCGTCGGAGGTGCTCGAACGCCGCGACACCGCGCTGCTGCTGATGGGATACACCGGCGCATTTCGACGCAGCGAACTCGTAGCGCTGGAATGCCGCGATGTGCGCCGCGACCGTCTCGACGGTGCGCACGTACGGATCCGAAGATCGAAGACCGACCAGGACGGAACCGGCATCGGAACGGTGAAAGCGCTTCCGTTCACCGACTGCCACGAATCCTGCCCGGTCTGCGCGTGGGTGCGATGGCTGCAGATCGTCGCCGCGTTCGACACCGGGGGCAGAGCCGCCGTCATTCGACTGCTTTCTCGCGCAGCACAATTCGACTCCCATCTCTGCCGCGGCACCCTGCCGACCGCCGAGAAACGGTCGCCGCTGTTCCGGTCTGTCCGCAAGAACGGCAACCTCTCCGACACTGTGTTGTCCGGGGCAGCGGTCCATGCGGCGATCCGCCGCCGCGCAGCTCACGCCGGGTACGACCCCGAGACTGTCATGCAGCTCGGCGGCCATTCCCTGCGGGCAGGATTCGTCACCCAAGCCTTCCGTAACGGTGCCGATGCACATGCGATCATGCGCCAGACCGGGCACACCACACCCGCAATGGTCGAGACATATGCCCGCGAGCACGCCCCTCTGGTCGGCAACGCGGTCACCGAACTCGGTCTATGACCGGGCGTGTGACTTCACCCGTGAACGCCGATAGGGCGACCGGGGTAGATGCTGACCACGACGACTGCACCGGTTCGATTCGACCAGCGGATATCACGAACGTGGCGGTGCCGAAGCGGGATCGGCACACGTGGTCACTGTTCGAGGACTGGTGCACCGCCCATGACGAAACACCACTGGCGGCCTCCCCGGATTCACTTGCTCGGTTCCTCTCGGCGCACCCCGCGGCGTCCACGACCCAGCGCCGCCGGATCGCGGTGATCGACGCCGCCCATTCCCGGCACCTGTTACCCCAGCCGGGCCGTGCGGAGGTCGTCCGGGCTGCGCTGGACGTGGCGCGTACGGCGCGCCTGCACGAGCTGGCAGCCGTGATCGGCGGCGTCATCGCGCGCCTCCCCGAATCCGGTTGGCCGTCCGAACTGTTCGCGCGGCGAGACGCCCTCGTCCTGGTCTTTGCCTCGACCGGTCTGCCGTACACCCAGATCGCGGCCCTGCGGCCCTGCGACGTCACCGCCGATCCGAGGATCGATGCCCTTCGTATCGACACAGGCCGCGGCGTTCGCACCGTCACTCCTCTCGCACTGATGGAGACGGGTATCTCGCCGCGGACGGTGTTCCAGCGCTGGTTGGAGGTGCTGGGCCATCACACGCGGTACCCGAACACTCGAATGCTCGCCGACGCTCTCGATGCCGTGGGCGGTACCGGGCTCAGCGGATTCGACCGGTACGTCGATCCGGCCGGTCGACAGCCGCTGTCGACCGCAATCGACCGGTGGGGTCACACCCCGCTGACTGCGACTGCACTTACCGCCCATGCGGTCGCCGACATCGTTCGAGCGCACCTGGACGGACGAGCACCTGTGCACCGACACCATTCGGTGCAGGCACGGCAGCCGAGCACAGATCTCGTACCCAAGCCCGCCTCGGCTTCGCTACTCGACCCCGGCTACTACGAACACGGGACTCGGGCACGCCGAGACGCACACCAGCTACTCGGTGGCGTCGATTCGACGCTCGACGACGTCGAAGAGCGTGCGGATTCACTGTTGAAGCGGCTTCTCGAATTCGTCGAGGCAGAAGTGCCGCCGTGAGGTCGGCCGTTCGTGCCGCGAAGATGGTCCCTGCACCCGTTCAGGCCGCTTCTGTGGCGTGGAGACGCTCGACGAGACCGGGGTGAACCGATCGATCAGATCTCCGCTTGCGTGAACTCGACTGTGTCGCCCTCCGGTGCACCGACATTCCGGGAGCAATCGCCGGAGGGAACTTCGGTTCGGGTGAACCCCTCAGGCTCGGTGTGCGTACACCACAGTGAAGCCCACCGCTGGCGTGGGCACGAGGACAGGACACGTGATGAGCACTTCAAGGTTCCGTATGGCAACGTCGCTGCTCGCGTCGGCGGCGGTGATCGCCCTCGCCGGGTGCGGTTCCACCGAACCCACCGGTTCGGTGGCGGTGTCGAGCACTCCGGTGTCCACGTCGGCGGACGCGAAGGCTGCGACACCCGATGTGGCACCGTCCGAACCCGGACTGGTGGTGTACGCCAGTAACTACTCTGTGAGTGACACGGTCTCTCGGGTACAGCGCGCGCTGGAGACGGCGGGAGCTGTGGCAGCCACTGTGGATTTCGAGAAGTTGGCACAGGGAGCAGGTGAGACGATCCGCCCGACCACCGTGGTGATCGGGGGGAATCCGAAAGCGGCGTCGCCGTTGATCGCCGCGGACCAACGGGCCGCGATCGACCTTCCACAGAAGTACCTGGTCTGGCAGGCCGCCAACGGAACGGTGTTTCTGGCATACAACTCCGCCGAGTACATCGCGACGCTCGCAGGCATCCCGGTCTCGTCCGACGCCCTCGACGGACTCCGGGCCGGCTCGGCATCGACCGCGTCCGATGCGACGGGATCCTCGGCGGCCGCCGCAGAGGGCACCGATGTGTCCGCAGCGCCGGGATACCTGGTCGAGAAGACCAGTGATGCATCGGTTGCAGCGTCCATTGCCCGATACGAGGCAGCGTTCGCGGCCAAGAATCAGCCCACAGTCGCAACCGTCGATCTCGCGTCCGCCGCTGCCGAGACACCTCTGAGGCCCACCATGGTCACCTACGTCGGTAATCCTGCGGTCTCGACTGCGCTGGTCGGAGCGCAGCAGACCATGGGGATCGACCTCCCCGCCCGATACGTGGCGTGGCAGGATGCCGAAGGGATCGTTCACGTGGCTCACCCCGATATCCGTGTACTCGCCGCTCGGCATTCGATCTCGCCGACCAATCCTGTTCTCGACATGGTCGCCGCCGCCACGACCGGTTTCACCGATGCCGCTTCCGGCTCGGGCAGTTAGGTGGACGGTGTCGAATCCGGCTCACAGCACAACCACCAGCTCGTCGATGCGTCCGAAGTCGCCATGTCGGCGCTCTTCCGCGAGCACCAGCACGCAGTGACTCGATTCGTCAGCCGCTACACCCAGACCCGCGAGCAGTGTGAGGACATCGTCCAGGAGACGATGTTGCGCGCGTGGCGCGGGATCGACCGCATCGATGTGACGGCAGCATCGACGCGGTCCTATCTCATGACCATCGCGCGAAACGTACTCACCGATCAGTGGCGGGCGAGCACGAGCAGGCCGACTCTCGTCCACGATCAGATCGCACTCGCCGCCGAGTGCATCGACGACGAATTGGGCGGGGTCCTCGACGGGTGGCTCATAGACGAGTCGCTGCGTCGGTTGTCCGAGGAGCATCGAGCAGTCATCGTGCTCATCTACTACGAGGGTCGAACCGTCTCCGAAGTGGCCGCGCACCTCGATATCGCGGTCGGCACGGTCAAGTCCCGCTCCTATTACGCTGTGCGTGCCCTACGCCGGATCTTCGACGAGTTGGGATTGATTCCATGAGCTCAGCGCACGACGAGATCCGACCACTGCTCGGGGCGTACGTACTCGACGGACTCGAGCGCGACGACCGAGCAGCGGTACGACGACACCTCGACGACTGCCTTGCCTGCCGAACCGAAATCGACGTCCTGGCACCCGTCGCAGGAGTGCTTCGACGTCGCAGGCAGCCAGCAGATCTCTCACCGGTGCACTCGACGGCCGGTGCAGACCAGCGACTCGACCACCTGCTGAGCGCGATGAGGCATCAACGGACCTCCGAGAAGAGGCGGCGGCGAGTGTGGACTGCGGTGTCGGCGACCCTCGTTCTGGGAGTCGCTGCGGCGATCGTCCCGCTCAGTACCCTCGCCCGCTCCGACGATTCGACAACGGTGAACGATGCGGGTGCCCGCCCGCTCGTTCTGTCGAGCACCGTCGGGGCCACAGGTGACCTCGAGCTCACCACGAAAGCCTGGGGCACATCGATCGACGTCGACGTTCAACAACTCCCCGGCGCAGGCATCCTCACTCTGCAAGTGGTCGGCAACGACGGGACTCGACAACAAGCAGCTCAATGGTCGGTCACCGCGAGCCGAGCAGCAGCGGTGACCGGCGCAACGTCCCTTTCTGTCGAGGACATCCACTCGATCGTGATCGACGATCCGGCGGGCAACACGATCGCGCGGGCCTCTCGCTGAGACCGAGTCGTCACGGACACGGGCAGGTTTCGATGCGGTGCCTCGGACAGCGTGTCGGTCGCGTGGCCGCCCGAACGGCTGGACCGCGGTCGAGTGAGATCGGGACGCTGACGACGTACCCCGGATCGACATCCGAGTCCGAACGCGCTGGCTCTGCGTTCGCCGCACCGCATCGGTCCGTCGCTCGTTTTCCGGCGATCACCACCGCGGTGTACAGACTCGCTCTACGGAACTCCCGAGGGTCGTGCCACCGTTTTTCGGTGTCAACACTCACAGCGGCTCCCTTCCTCCTGGCTCGACAACGGCCCACAGAAGTCATAGCCGTATCCGATACACCCAAACCTCGCGCAGCGCAGACGGAAAAGTCAGCAGAGACCACCACGGGTCGGCATGCCAGTAATCGATCCCCAGGCTGCCCGACAGGCCAGAACGGCAGCCGTAGACCGAGACATACTGCGTATCGCAAACAGCGCCGGCGAAGCAAAGATGGCGACGGCTCGGCGGACACACGTCAAGTGCACGAGACATGACGATGTTGGACGTGCAGACAGAAGAAAGTCCGCGCGCGAACATTTTCACCGTTTGTCGAATTCAGAAGTGGACTGCATTTCTGGGTCATCCAGATTCGAGTGTGCGGCTGTTGCGATGACGCGGGACAGCGAAGTTGAACCTGGTCAGCCTGCGGGATCGAACTGCGGCACGTCGAAAACCTGAAGAGAACTAGCTACATCAGTGGGAAGGTCAGCCGCGATCACTTCTAGCAACCGCTTAGTACGAAGCAGTTGGTTCACAGCCAGCTCGGCTAGACTCTGTGTATCGAAGTGCGCCACCAAGGTCGGACTGAGTTCTGCGGTTCTCGCCGCATCGATAATCTGCGGGTACCCGATTTTTCGCTCTAGAACGGCCCGACCGTCTTCTCGATGATGGTGCACGATTGTCACGCCAGCGGATTCGGCCCAGGCCTCGGCGAAAGTTGCGACTTGAGATGAAGCAGATACTGGGACAAGCGAACTCGCCTCTCGCAACATCTGTGCAACCAACCCGAAGTGTGTGAGGGTGAGATCGTCTTGCGTCAACCGGATGGAATCAGGGATCGGCTGGGAGTTCGACAATGTTTGCCAGAACAATTCGGGATAGGACGAGGCCACCGACAAGAGAGCCGCAACGTCGCACTTGTTCGGTGTCGGCGGCAACTCATGTTCGACGCCTGCAGCCGCCAGAACCTGTCGGCATGTGTCGAAGGACTGAGCGAGCAGGGCGCAGATCGAGACAAGCCATGGAAGTGCCTGCCTCTCGACTCGGCGGTTCTGCCACCGCGCTATAAGCAAATTCGAGAACACCAGGCCAGGACCGACAAGGAAGAGAGCAGCGCACACGCTGATCCAGAAACTTGCGCTGTTGGGCAGGGTCAGACCAGCGACCAGTGCGGCCAGGCTGAGAAGTATCCCGCCTACAGCAACCGTACGCGGAACCGCCTCTTGGCGCGGACCGTCCCACCAATCCTTCACACCCATCTACCGATTTTGTCATTGATTCACACCACTGATTCAAGAGGGCACGCCGAATCGTTTCAGTTTGCAGGACAACTGCATCTTGAGGCAGTCGGCCTGACCGGCTTGCTGCGGTTTGGGTGCGCGTTTGACCAGGATTGAAACGATCCGCCCTCTACAGCAACCTCACCCTGGCGCGGGAAGAACGAGACGCTCTCGCGGTCGCGAGAAGTGATTAGTGCAGTCCACTTCTGAAACAGTGCAGTCGTCTTCTGAAACTGACAGGCCGATCGGTCGACCAGCCCCGGCCGCGTGCCAAAAACGTAGGCGGAACCGATCGTGTCAAAACAGTCCGTGTCGGTGAGTTGTGGCAGCCTTCTGGCCTGTGGGACACAAATACGGCTACGCCAGGGTCTCGACGACCGAACAGAACCCCGCTCTACAGAGCGACGCTCTGACGGCCTTCGGGTGCGAACGACTCTTCATCGACACTGTCAGCGGATCCACCACGACGCGGCCGGCGCTCACCGAACTCCTCGCCACGCTTCTGCCCGGCGACACCCTCTGCGTCTGGCGACTCGACAGACTCGGCCGCAATCTCCCACACCTGATCGAGCTCGTCGACGGACTCAAAGCCAGGGGAGTGGCGTTCGCATCCGTCACCGAACAGATCGACACCAGCACCGCAAACGGCGAGCTCATATTCCACATCTTCGGTGCCCTCGCCGCCTTCGAGCGCCAACTGCTCCGCGAGCGCACCAACGCCGGCCTCGCCGCAGCCCGCGAGCGCGGCAAGATCGGTGGCCGCCCACCCGCACTCTCACCGGCCAGAAAGCGCGAAGCCACCCGAATGCGCAACCAGGGCAGCACAGTCGGAGACATCGCCGACGTGCTCGGCGTCAGCAAACGAACCCTGTACCGGCACTTTGAGCGGACCGGCCGCACTTAGTTTTCGATCGTCGGCTCCGTAGTGCCGTCCTTGGCGCGTTCGCGGCGACGCCCGCGGCCGGGGCGCTCAAGCATCCACTGGTCGACCGTGGCCGGGAACCATCCCTCGGTCGTTCCGACCGTCACGTCCGGAGTCGGCAGCATCCCCTTGGAGCGGTAACTCTTCACCGTGTTCACGGACACGCCCACGCGATCGGCGAACTCGCTGATCGACAGACCATGGACAGGCACAGCGCCGAGAATACACCCGAACAGGTGCGTATAGGCCCGAACGGGTGTATTATTGGACTTGCCGGAGATGCGAAAGCGCCCGCCGACCGCCTATGCCATGTCGTACCGGCACGGCACAATCCGAACCGCTCACGTTCCACGACGCCGCCGGGAGACACGATGACCGCACTGCTCGCGATCGACAACCCACCGCCGACGCTCGACACGAGCGCGACCGTGGACTTCCTCGAGGGCGCTGTGTGGGTGTGCCTCATTGGAGCGGTTGTCTACACCCTCTGGGCCGCAGCGGCGTACGTGCTGGCTCAGTCCAAAGGCTCCGTCACCATCTCGGATGGGGGCAGAGTTCTCACCGGCCTGGCGGCGATCCTCGGCTGCGGATTGGCTGCTGCTGCTCCAAAATTGGTGAGGTCCCTGATCATCGAGGGTGACGCGGCCGAGCCCGCTGTGGACGCTGCGCCCGCACCCGAACAAGCCCCCGACACCAGCGTCGACATCCCCTGGGACATCATCGGCCTCATCCTTCTCCTCGCGGCAGGCGTCACCGCGCTTGGATTCGCAGTCGCGAGGTTCCGCCGAAACTCCTCGGCGCGCAAACGTATCGCCCAGCAGAACGCGGCAGATCACGCCGCTGCACTCAAGGTGTACGACACCGTCGCCGCCGCCTACGCCGAACACCTCGCAGATCCGCACTCGTTCTTCGAACGCCCACTGCTCGACGACATCACCGACGACCGCACCGCAGCCTTCATCGACGCATTCGCGAACGCCGGTCACCTGCGCACCGACACGGTCCCGGTCGACCCCGACCGAACCCGCCGATTCGTCGACGCGACCTCCCTGGCCCACAGAACTTGGATCGCCGCTCACGCGCACGCGACGAAGATCGGATTCACACACCCGACATTCGACAAGCGCACTGTCGAGCGCATCACGGCCTCGATCACTGTCGCTCAGAACGACTCAGCCACACCGGATGAGCGACGAGCCGCACTCGACGCAGTCGCACGACTGACCGACGGTGCGCTACGAGTACCCGACCGAGTCACCACCGGAATACGAGCCGCAATCGACACCGCAGCACGCAAGCAGCTCACCACCGGCCGCGCCGCGCACTGACCGACGACCCGACCCGGAGGACACGCACATGAACGCCACCCAACGCGCCGTCAAGCAACGCTTCGACGCCCTCTACGACAACCGCACCGAGGACACCGAACGGGCCTACCTCGACGCCGTCGACGCCGATGCCGTCCGCCGAGTCGAACAACGCACCAGGTGGGGCACCAAACTCATCGCGCTGTCCGCCGTCATCGCATTCTTCATCTTGATCCTGTGGCAGTTCATCGAGATAACCGATGTCGCAGTGACAGTTGTCGGCATCGTCATCGCGGAACTGGTCATTGCGAGCACCGTTCTCAACATCACGGCCTACTCGCTGCGACACCGCGCACTGCGCAATGCCCTCGTCGATATCGAGATGATCGAACACGCACACAGGCTCGGAATCCGCAGACCCCACGACCCCAGCGGACCGCCGTCCATCGAGAACATCCCCTGAGCAGCCCACGACGCTATCGTCTGGGCCACCAGAGCCCCCGGCGAACTGAGAAGGAGATCCTGCCGTGAACGCTCCCACCAGATCGCCGTCGCCGGCCGAACTGAAGACCGCACTCTTCACCAGGTTCGACCACAACACCGCGGCCGCATACCTTCACGCAGTCGCCGCCGAATCCGACCGCACACGACGTCGCGCGAACATCATCAGCGTCGCCATCGCTGTCGTCGCGGCTGCAGCCGGACTCGTGTCGGTCTCCTGGTTCTTTCTCGGAAACCCCGAGCCGGGCGCACTCGCCGCACTGACCGCCGTCGCCGTGTTCGCCTTCATCGCGAACGCCCTGGTTCTCATCTGGTCGCGCAACGCGCCCGTCACAACGATGATCAACGCCCAACGTGATGTGGCGATCGCCCGAAACGGTGGTCGGCCGATCTGGTCGCGGGGGATGTACGCCGCTCCACCGGCACGTCGACGCTTCTCACACGACGGAGGCGGAGGCGGGTACTTCGCGGGTGGCTACAGCGGAGACGGCGGGTCGAACTGCGGCGACGGCGGAAGCTCAGGCGGGGGAGACGGCGGCTGCTGAACGCCACTGCCCATGACCTGAACACGAGAGGCCCCATCCGTACGCCGGATGGGGCCTCTTTCGCGCTCCGACCGCTTCGGCGCTTCCGTAGGTCATTCGTCCGAACGATGCCGCACCTACCTCTCGCAGGTGGCAGAGGGTGTGGCGATCCAAGTAGAGGGCATGACACCATGACCGGCGAACGACGACACCGAACGGGGGGATGGTGACATGCCGATAGGTGACGCAGCACTGATGTACTGGGGTCTCATCCTCCTCGGGCTCTCGATTCCGGTACTGGCTGGACTGTCGTTCCTCCCCGCTCGACCGCTGGTCAAAGCGCTCTCCTACGCCGCCACGACCGTCATGCTCGTCGGATTCGGCCTCGAAATCCTCTACCTCTGGCAAGCCATCACCATCGTGTTCGAGGACCCCACCACCAGCTCCGAGATGCGCCGAGACTCCGCCGTCACCACAGCCGTCTGCATGATCGGCTACCTCGTCCTCGCCGTCGTCACCACGCGATACTTCGCCCCAACCCGTCGGCACAGCACACCATCGGCTCTCGCATGGAACGAAGATCACCCGGAACCGGAGAACGCTGCGGGACGTCCAACCTCACATGGATGACCACCTCGACGACGACCACCAGGACGACACCGCCGACCTGGCGACCGAGCACTTCGGGGTCGTCGCACTCTTTCGCGCACACCGGCACCTCCTGCACGAACCCGGTAGCCGGCTACACGAGTGGTACCTCACCACACCACTGACCGCAGAAGACGCCGGCGACTGACAGACTGCTGGGCCGCACCCGTCGGTACGACCCAGCAGTTTCATCCAAAGGCTATGCAGCCAACGGGGCGTCCGGGTGAGCATCCACCCGGCCGGTGGTCCGGCAGCAAGAATGCTTCACCACCAGACGCTCGCGAGTTTTCCAACCGCAATCAGTCGTGCAACTGACAGACCGTGCCGATGACGGCAGGCCCGTGCTCAGTCGCGGGAGATCACCAGTTGCGAAGCGCGTCATCCCAGTCGATCGGGTCCGACGAGACGCGCCGGGCAACCTTGTCATCCGTCGCGTAGGCCGTTCTCAACTCGGTGTAGGAGTGACCACGGTGCGGGTCCGACGGATCACGCCGCAGCGCAGGCGCGGTGTCGAGGAGGCGCAGCAGACGAGCGTCCGAGCGTTCGTCCGTCTGATAGGTCCCGTCACGGTCGACGATGTGCTCCGATTCTCGAACCCTGCAATCGGGGTTCTCGCAGTACATCTGAACGCGTCCGGTGTCTTCGGGTCTGTCCGTGAGCGATTGCCTCGAGGATTCCTCGCCGCACCAGAGGCACTGCACATGCTTGACGCCACTGTGCCGGATCCATGGCACCGCGCCGGGGATCCAGTCGTCGTACGGCGTTATCACAGCAGGGGGATGGCTCGGGCCTCCGCCGAAACGTTCGAGCGCACGGACGTCCGCACGGTCACGCGTCGACTTGGTGTTGTCCCGCACGATCACCGCTTCCACCGTCCTCACATCGCATCGCTCGTTGTCGCAGTAGACAGCCACCCTTCCTGCGTCGGACGGAGCGTTGGTGTACGACAGAATCGTCTCGGGCACACCGCAGAACAGACACGTGGTGTGTCTCCCCGCGGCCCCCTGGATCCACGGAACGGGTGGCGTGTTCCTCGTGGACGCTCCGGGCCGCCGCCTGGTATCCACAGCACGCATGGCTTCGGGGAACGAGGTGCCGGGATGCGCGATCTGGTACGCATGAGCTGCGTTCTTCTGCGCTGCATTTTTGACCATCTATGGGTCCTCCACTCGATCATGCGACAGCGTCCCGTGTCCGACCGTCGATGAACGGTGAACAGAAAGTCACGGATCCAAAGGACCTTGCCCTCGAACGCAGGACGCGACACGGGCGCGTCGTATTGCTCGGGTGCAGCCACGTGACGTGGCTCTGAGAGAAGAATACCTCGCCGAGTAGGCACGCGCACGTACATCCCGTGATCGTCCTGGAATGGGCTACCGCGACCCGCGGGACATGGCTCAGACCCGTCGCTCCCGCACAATCAACACCCAGCCGAACTGGTGGGAGGTGGCAGCCGCTGGGGGAGTGGCCGGCGGTCCCCGGTCGCAGGCCGGCCGCGCGCGGCCGGGCGTGGGCCACCCTGCGGGCGTCCACTGGTCGGAACTCCGCTGCGCTCCGTTCTGTCGAAAAGCGTTGTTCTTTCGACTATCTGGCTTCTCCGATCGTGCGTCACCCGTGCCCGTCTTACCAACACCCGACCTCCGCTGCGCTCCGGCCCCGACGGGGTCCGAAAACTTCTCCGAATGCGCCTCCGGCTGAGAACTTTTCGACTCGGGTGCTGGACACCGTTCCCGTGCACCGCCCTTCTCTCCCCACGCCAGATGACGGCGAAAGAACACTGGGAGAGAGGGACCGATCACCATGACCACACGCCGCGCCGCCCGCACCAGCACCAACTCCGCCGAGGACAAGGCCCAAGCCCGCCGCGAGCTGGCCGAACGCCTGCACAACTCGATCACCGACCAGGTTGCCGCACTGGTAGATTCGGCATCCTGGCGCGCCTACCTCGACCACATGGCCGCGTTCCATTCGTACTCCACTGGCAGGGTTGCCGTATTCGACCCTGCGAATAGCGAGACTCAGGAGTGGCGGTCGGCGGCGTAGTTCGCCCATTGGCCGCTGGCTCGGAGCGTGTGCTGCGCGACGGTGTGTGCGTTCAGACCCAGCATCGCGGCGAGTGCGCTCGGTGGGAGCTCTCGGGTGAGGTGGGCGATGGCGGACAGTCTCAGGGCCTGCGGACTGATACCGATGCGACGCAACCGGTTACCGAGCGCCGTCGCCGTGAGTGGTATGTCAGCACGGTGACCGGGGAAGAGCCATGTCTGAGGTATCTGCTCGGCGGTTCCTGCGCGTCGTGGTCGGGGTAGTTGCAGTGCGATCTGGGCGAACGGATCCGGTAGCAGAAGCGTGTCGGCGCTGCCGAGCCGCAGTTCCACCCCGGCGTCGGTTTCGGTGACGTGGGCAGTGGTGAGTCCGGCGATACGGGTCAGTGGTTGGGCGAACAGCGCGATCAAGGCGCCGGCGAGCCGGTCGGCGGGGTCCAGAGACTCGTCGTGGACGAGGCGTCGGCAGATCTGCCACCTCTCGTCGTCGTCGGTGGGGACTTCCGCTCGGCCTCGGTAGCTCGAGGGGAGGGTGAGTGTGCGGGGTAGGTGCCGGTTGCGTCGTGCCCACGTCAGGAAGGACCGCACGCGCCAGTGGGCGGCTCCAGGCGCGCTGAACCAGGTGTCGATGTCGTGTTGTGTGCACTCGCCGAGCTCTGTCGAGCGCTGCTGCAGCAAGTCGAGGAACAGTGCCGATTGGCGAATCTGTGAGCGAGCGTTCTGGGCGCCGACATGGCCTTCCCGCTTCTCGGTCGCCGCGCGCAATCTGGGGAGTACGGCCCACTGTGTCCACCGGGTCAGGAGTGCGCGGTGGTTCGGGGTCAGGCTGCTCAGTAGTTGGGGGAGTTGGGCTTCGAGGCGGCGCAGGCTGCGGTCGAGGTCCGGGCCGAGGATGCCGGTGGCGACGAGGAGTGAGCGCAGGTGCTCGACCGACTTCGGGTGCGGGAGGGTGTCGAACGAGGTGTGTGTGAGGGCTGTGCTGCCGTCCTGGATGGAGAGCAGCA
This sequence comes from Rhodococcus sp. BP-349, assembly GCF_019835845.1. NCBI lineage: Bacteria > Bacillati > Actinomycetota > Actinomycetes > Mycobacteriales > Nocardiaceae > Rhodococcus > Rhodococcus sp. BP-349. The sequence goes on from NZ_JABUDR010000001.1 coordinate 618,892, forward strand.
GGGGTGTGGTGCGGATCAGCCACCGGCGGGTGGTGACGGGTTCGGCGTGCAGGAGCGGCTGCCGCAGCGGTGCGAGGGGGCCGTCGGCATGAGGAGGGATTATCGCGTCGAGGCGGCGGGTCAGTGTGCACCGGTGACAGAGGGTGTCGCCTTCGGCGCCGGTGAGAGCTGATCCTGTTGCATCGCAACAGGTGCAGGTGCGACGCGCCTTCTGGCGGCACCACCGGCAGGTGTCGGCGTCGTCCAACAGTTTGTCCGGCTTTCTGCAGCCGGCGCACGTACCGCGGTGCTGCGTGGCTCGTTTTCTGCAGCGGTCGCACACCGTCATGCCGCGAACCTCGGCGGTGGTGCAGATGCGACACCGTCCTGCGATCACTGTCGCCGGATGTCGGCGCGTCGTGGTGTGCGGGTCTTGGCGCGGGTGGTCGCGGCAGCGGTGTCGGGGCGGTGTGTCGATGTTCCGGTCGCGGTCCCTGTGGCGGGTTCGGCGATCGGTTCGATGAGGTCGTTGGGTGTGCAGGTGAGGATGTCGCACAGTGCCATCAGCGTGCGCAGGCTCAGACGTTCGGGTGTCCCGGTGACCAGGCGATACACCTGTGCTTCGGAGAGTGTGATGCCCCGTTCGGCGAGGAGGGGTCCGAGTCCGGTGGTCGCGAAGATGCCCTGGTCGGCCAGGAGGCGGCGCAGATGCCACTGGTAGTTCAGCTGCGGGTGCGGCATCAGTTCTCCTCGTCGGTGCTCGCGGTGGTGAACGCCCGACTCAGTGCTCGTCGGAGGGCGTTGTTCTTGTAATCGGTGCCGACGCTGGTGTAGATCGCGGTGGTCGATCCCCAGGAGTGTCCGAGTTGTTGTTGGACGAAGAGGTGATCGAACCCGTCCTCGAGCAGATGTGTCGCATACGAGTGGCGCAGACAGTGCGGGCCGAGGTGCTTCTCGAGCCCGACGGCGTCGCGGTACTCGGCGAACCGTTGGGAGATCGACACCGCTCCCACCCGTGCGCTGCGCTCGGTGGGCCAGAGGGCGAGTTGGTCGGAGTCGTAGAGGGGCCGGATCTCGGTGACCCACTCGTCGACGGCCTCGGCGGCCCATTCCATGGTGGTCAGGACCGTGCGGCGCCGCGGCGGTCCGCCGGAGAGGGCTTTGCCGTGGCGCACCGACAGCGCCCCGTAGCGGCCGAACTCGGTGGCCGCGGGGTTGGCGGTCCAGTCGACGGTGTCGAGCATCGAGGCCTCCCGGCGGCGTAGGCCCCAGGCGTAGATCACCTTGAACAGCGTGGCGTCGCGATAGCTCGCCAGCCATCCTTTGCGGCCGGAGGCGCCGACCCGGTTCACCCGGGTGTCGCAGTAGTCGAAGAACGCCTGCAGCTCGTCGCGGGTCAGCGGCCGATTGCCGGGTCGCCCTTCATAGTCGCTGCGGTGCACGACCATGTTCCACTCGTGGAAGATCTGCACCGGGTGCACCCCGAAGTGCCGCTCACAGACCTCGTGCCACCGGTAGCGGACGTCGGAGATGTAGCTGCAGAAAAGCGATGCCGCCATCTGATACAGCCGCACCGTCGAATGCGCGGCTCCCGACTCCACCAGATGCGTCGTCCACTCCTCGACGTCCGCCGACGACCACTGCCACGGGTAGTCGTTGGTGAAGACCACCAACCGGCGCACGATCTGTGTCCGCCGCTCGATGGTCAGGTTCGCGAGCATCCGCGAGCGCTGCTGTTGCTCCCACCCTTCGATCATCGCCGCGAGCACGGTCTCCTCGGGCGCGAGCAGCGACAGACCGTCTCGCATCAGGTGATCTGCCGACCCCCCGGCGCGAGAAGCGCCGGACCCGACGGTATCCATGGCCGACATCGCATGAACGTATCATGCATCCAATGCAAGTTTCGTGATGACGCCGATGGATGCGTGGTGATCAACGGCTCCGCCGGTCAGGAAGTGGTGACAGCGTCACCGTCACCGTCGACGACCGGGCTTTCGGTCCGAATAGTGTTCGTGGAGAACGTGAGCAGGTTCCCATCGCCGTCGACGGTCGCGAATTCCGTCGTCCCCCAGTCCGTCGCGACGGGGTGGCCGGCGTCTGCCGGGTGCAGAACGCCCGCGCGCGAGAGTTCGTCGTACAGTTCCGTGATCTCGTCGACGGTGATGCGGCAACTGGCCGTTCCGGCGAGGAAGGTCTCCGCTCCGCTGCACACCGGCCACGGCGCAGGGTCGGTGCGGGTGGTCCAGCTGTCGTCGTCGGAGGCCCACAGGTGGATCTCGACGTCGTCTCGAGTGAGCTTGGCGAAGGTGGGATCGGAGTACTGCGCCGTGAAGCCGAAGGCGCGGGTGTAGACGGCGATCGCGGTCTCGATGTGCCGTACCGGCAGCGCGGGGACCGCTCTGGACATAGCCATGGGCAACACTAACGCCGGCGAACGCCACGAGGGAGTGAACGCTGCCGTGCCTTAGGGGAGTGCGTGCAGGTCGAGGTTCACTGGTCGCCGCGCGGGCGCTACCGCTCAGTGTTCGACCGGGGCGGCGGGACGCGACCCTTCGCTGCGTTCATCGTTGCAGCGCTTCGCCTTTCGATTGCAGCGACGCGGCGAGTTGGTCGACGGTCGGCAGACCCGCCAGGCCGCGGTCGGTCGAGTAGACGCGGCAGGCGAGTTCGGTCAGTTGCACGGCATCGTCGAAGGCATCGACGCCGTCGACAAGGATGGTCGGTGAGCCGGCGAAGGCCGACGCCGCTGCCTCGGCGTCGGACGAGATCAGCCGGTGACCGATCTCGATGTCCGACTGTCCGATCAGGCTGGCCGCAGCGCGAACCCGGTCCGCAGCTTCCTGCCAGTTCGGGCACCCGTCGAAGTACAAGATTTCCACCTTCATACGAGCGAGTCTGCCCTCGAATCGGATGGCGTGCCGGTGCGGCCACAACGGGCGTCGGTTCATGGTGAGATCGTGTCGGCTGCAACGGGCGGGGCGGCGATCGTGCATCTGATGCTATTCCGCATCCTTGTTCAACAACGTCATGCTGATCCTGGCTCAGCGCCCGACGGCGACGCAGGTCGCCGGATTCCGGGCGTGGCAGGCCCAGGGACGGCAAGTCCGCAAGGGTGAGAAAGCGATCCGCATCTACGGCTACAGCAGCCGCACCGTCACCGAGACCGACCAGGCCACCGGCGACGAGACCACCCGCAAGGTCCCCACCTTCCCGATTCTCTCCGTCTTCGCCCACGACCAGACCGACCCCATCGACGGCCACCCCCAGGCCGAGCAGATCGCCCACCGCCTCACCGGCGACGACCCCGCCGCCATCTACGACCGTGTTCACGCCCTCATGACCGCGCGCGGCTGGACCGTCACCCGCGACCTCATCGACGGGGAAACCAACGGGTACACCACCGTCGACGGGACCCGCCGTATCGTCGTCGACGCCCGCCTCGCACCCGCGCAGGCAGCGAAGACGATGATCCACGAAGCAGCCCACGCCCTCATGCACACCGCCGACACCGTCACCGCAGACGACCGCCGCGACCTGCACCGAGGCCGGATGGAGGTCGAAGCCGAATCCGTCGCCTACGTCCTCGCCGGAATCCTCGGACTCGACACCGCCGCCTACAGCGTCGGCTACGTCGCCGGATGGGCCGACGGCAACCTCGACACCGTCACCGACACCGCCCGCGCCGTCCTCGCCACCGTCCACGAACTCGCCGACGCCCTCGACCCGCAGGCCGACAGCGACACCGGCAGCAGTGACACCGCCGCCGCCTGACCAGCACCACCCAGCACCGGAAGGACCGTCATGCCCGCTCAATCGTGGGTGACCCTGATCGTCGGCACGCTCGCCGTCGTCGGGGTCGCCTTCACCGTCCGTCAACGCACCCGCGCCGACAACCGCGCCCAGTCCTGGCAACGCATCACCTGGTGCCTGGAACGCACCGTCAGCAAGGACGACGACGAAGCCGCCCTCGGATGGAAAGTGTTCGGCACCGTCGCGACGACACCGTTCATCGCTGCCACCGACCGCGACACCTTGCAGGCGATCTCGCAACACACCGCCGGTGACGACCTGGCGGAACCGGACGACACAGGGGACAATGGACCCGACACCGAGACGGAGGATCCGCGATGACCACCACCGAACGCCGCAGCGTAAGCGGTGGCCGCTCGATGAAAGTCCGATCCGCAGCCGCCGAAGCGTCGATCAAACTGCTCGAGTACGACAACAAGCCCGTCCCGCAGTGGCTCCGCGACGTCGCCGCAGGCAAACCGACTACGGCGCCCCCCGAACAGCCCTGACCAACACACACGACAAGAGAGGCCCGTATCCCCACGAGGGGGTGCGGGCCTCTCGTCATGATCGGGCTCTGACTGAGGAACGCCCCTGCGGGCCGCCGAAACGGAGCTCCGCTGCGCTCCGCCGGCCACCCTGACACCAGCGATGGCCCGTGCCCTGACGGGCACGGGCCACCAATGACCTACCGCAGATCAGCTTCCGAAGATATTTCCGAAACCACCGGCAGGCCCGGCAGGCCCGGCAGGCCCCGCGGGTCCCGCGGGTCCGGTAGCACCGGGAATGCCCGGTGTGCCGGCGGGCCCGGCAGGTCCGGCAGGTCCGGGTGCGCCATCAGATCCGGGAGGTCCGGCAGGTCCGGCAGGTCCGGCAGGTCCGGCAGGTCCGGCAGGTCCGGGTGCGCCATCAGATCCGGGAGGTCCGGCAGATCCGGCAGGCCCGGCAGGCCCGGTAGATCCGGGAGGTCCGGCAGGCCCGGCAGGCCCGGCAGGCCCGGCAGGCCCGGTGGCGCCCCCGTCACCGAACGCCCCCACGATCACCGGCAGATTCGTCACCGAGTACACCTCACTGATGCCCTGGCATGACACGTCCACCGCATACAACCCATCGACCAACGGCACCACCAGGGCCGAGGCGCTCTGCCCTGTGAACAGTCTGAACTGATTGCGGATAACGCCGGTGCGCGAGAACGGAGTCGACACCCCGTCGACCACGTAATCGCAAGTAGAGGTCCTGAACTCTACGGGCACGTTGGCGGTCACCTTGATCTCGATCGCCCCGTCTTCGTTCCCGAGGTCTATTTGCGTTGCCGTGAACGTCACATCGTTCGGGGCAGCCGACGCCGACCCCGCACCCACCAGACACAACGGGACCACAGCAGCAGCCCCCACAACAGCACGAACAACACTCCTACGCACCACACGACTCCCAACGATCACGGCCCCGAGCCTGCCGAGGAAGTCCCGGCCACCACCGCGAAGTACACCAGTGAAGTGCACAAATAATGCAATAACGCCTGATGACACCTCACAGCCGTTACAACGGCACAACGCTGCCGCGACCCACGGAACGTGGTCGGCCTCCGTCGCTCCCGCACAGTCGGTTACCGGCGTGTCCGGGTGGAAGGCGGCGGCTCGGGGGAGTGGCCGGGGGTTTCCTGGTCGCAGGCCGGCCGTGACCGGCCGGGCGTGGGCCACCCTGCGGGCGTCCACCTGAATGGAGCTCCGCTGCGCTCCGCACCCTGGAAGAGCATTCGTTCTTTCGACACATCTGGCTACTCCGATGCTGCGTCACCCGTGCCCGTCTTACCCACACCCGACCTCCGCTGCGCTCCGGCCCCTCGGGGTCCGAAAACTTCTCAGAACGCCTCCGGCTGAGAACTTTTCGTATCGGGTGCAGGACGCCGTTCCCGTGCGCCGCCTCCTCTGCGCCACGCCAGATGACGGCGAAAGAACGTGGCAGGGCAGATAGCCAGGTCACCGGACACGAGGAGAGTCCCAGTGGAGAGCACCAGCAGTTTCACCACCGCCACCATGAGCGCCGTCGGATCGGCAGTCCGCACCATCCGCACCCACGCGCTCACCCAGATCACCGCCTACACCGCCAGGGCGCAGAAGGCAGCGGTCGACCCCGAGGCATCCACCGAGGCCGCGCACCGCGAGCGCGTCGCCTACTGGGCGTGCACCGCCCGCGAAGCCGGAGCGACCGAGCAGGAAATCGCCGCCGCCGAGAACGCCGCACCCCGGGTGAACCGATGACCGCCGCCGCGAGCAGTCGGGGACCACCGAGCCGGGGGCAGCACCACCCGACCAGCACCACCAGACAGAAAAACACCGGACAGCTGCTATCTGCCCGGTGTCTCACCGAAAACCATATCAGGGAGAGACACCATCATGACCGCAACCATCGACAACCTCACCGCCGCAACCGAATCCGGTACCGAGAGCGCCACCGTCGACACCGCGGCGGGGGAGGAGTTCGCCCGCCTCGCACCGACCGCGCTGGTGCTCGGCCCGAACGTCCGCGACGACGTCGACACCGACTCCGACGAGTTCCGGAACGTGGTCGACTCGATCCGCGAACACGGTGTGCTGCTGCCGATCCTGGCCCGACGCGACGGCGATCAGGTGATCGTCATCGACGGGCAGGTCCGCACCCTCGCCGCGATCGACGCCGAAGCCGACACCGTCCCGGTGATGATCACCACCACCGCCGACGGGGTCACGGCGAAGCAGGCCGAGATCGCCCGACTGTCGCGGCAGGTCGTCGCCAACGACCGCCGCATCGGACTGACGGTGTCCCAGCGGGTGAAGGCCGTCGCGGACATGCTCGATCTGGGAGTGTCCGCGACGAAGGTCGGCAAGGCCGTGCAGATGCCCCGCGAGCAGGTCAAGACCGCCGCCGCCGCAGGGCGGTCGGACACCGCACGCGCCGCCGTCGAGGCCGGACAACTCACCCTCGAGCAGGCCGCGATCCTCGCGGAGTTCGACGCCGACGGCGACACCGACGCCGTCGAGGAACTGCTCGAGCGTGGCCGCTACGGGTTCTCCTACACCGCCGCCCGGCTGACACGGGAGAAGGCCGAGCGCATCGCCCGCGCAGAGGCCGGTGCCCCCTACGCCGCACGAGGGTTCACCGTCCTGACCGCCGAGCCGCTGTTCGGCAGCGACCTGATCCGCGCCGAGGACCTGGTGACCGTCGACGGCGGCGAAGAGATCACCGCCGAGCACATCGACACCGCGCCGCAGCACTGGTCGGTGTGGCTGACCGCCGCCGAGCAGTTCACCATCGCCGAGACCGGCGAAGTGATCGACGCGGAGCGGATCGACTGGGCCACCGAGGGCGACCCCGACGCCGTCCCCGCCGACGGATTCGTGCACCACGGAACCCTCACCGAAGGCACGGTGTGGGTGCCGGAGTACTTCACCGCCGACCCCACCGCCGCAGGGGTACAGCCGAACGCGGTGCTCGCCGCCGCGCAGTCCGCACCCGCCGAGGCCGGTGACCCCGACGCCCAGGCACAGGCCAGGGCGCAGGCGGCAGCCGCCGCCGAACTCGCCATGAAGGAGCAGGCTCGGGCAGAGCGTCGACGGACAATCGACCTGAACAAGGCGTCCGCCGCCGCCACGACCGCCCGGGTGGAGTGGCTGGTCAAGTTCCTCGCACGCAAGACCCTGCCGAAGGGTGCCGGGAAGTGGATCGCCGAGACGCTGGTCGACGAGCCGACACTGCTGACGGAGAACAAGGCCCCGCAGTACCTCGCGCAGGTGCTCGGCATCGCCGTGCCGAAGCCGACCGGCCCCGAGGCCGGATACCCCGGCTCCGACGACAAGGCAGCCAGAGCCGCGATCGCCCCAGTGGTCGACAAGGCCAGTGACGCCCGCGCCCAGGTGCTCACCCTCGCCCAGGTGCTCGCCGCCTACGAGGCCCGAATGAGCGGCAAGGGACACGACTCCTGGCGACGCACCCACTACGGGAACCTCGACAACTACCTCGGATTCCTCGACTCCCACGGTCACGACCTGACCCCCGTCGAGCAGGCCGCAGCCGCGACCATCACCGCCGAACAGGCCCACCAGGCGCTCACCGACGACACCGCAGACGCCACCGCCGAGTGACGAGACGGTGCGGGTGCCCCCACAACCAGGGGCACCCGCACCGCCCACGGCACGGGCCGTTCCTGCGGACGCTGACGCGGCAGACCCATCAGGTCCGCGAAACCCACGCGGACCTCGAGGTCCAGCTCGTGACCGAACTGGACCGCCCGCCCCCGGTACGGCCGAACATGCGGAGTTGCCTCGACCAGACCATCAGGCGACCAGTGGACCTACCCGCAACCCCGCATAGAACACACGTTCGATCATTGCTAACCTGGTGCGGCGGGGCTGAGTGGCGGCCGAGCCGACGGTTCGACCCGGGAAGCACTCGGCCCCGCATCACCACCACAGAACAACACCGGGGGAGCGCCATGACCCGCGTCGACTGGGCAGAACACGCCCGCCGCCTACGTGAACACGCCGCCGCCGACGCCGAACGGCGCACCGCAGACACCGGCGAAGCCCACAAACCTGACCCCGCCGTCATGCGCATCGCCAGCTCCTGCGACGCCGCCACCTACTGCCCCGACCGACCCAACCCCCGCCTCGAAAAGCAGGTCGCGGCCGCGCTCGCCACCCGGCCGGCGGCCAGTTCCCACACCGGAAACTTCGACCTCAGCAGCAGCCCCGGTCACCGACCGGACACCCGCCGGCGCTGACCGGGCGCGATCAGTCGGAAAGTGCCGCGACCAGATCAGACAACGCGGCCCCCGCCCGCGTCAGATGCGCGATCGTCGCCGCATCCGGCCCCACCTCCCACGGCACCGGCGGACCGGACTTGGTGTCCACGAACTCCGCCAACGCCTCCGCCGCGTCCGACACCGCAGCACGCAGCACCCGGCGATCCAAGTCGGTGCTGCCCCCGCAGGTGCAGCCGGCCAGGCTCAGCACGTCCCGCACGTCATCGAGCGCGCCCTGTGCCTCCATCGCCGCCGCGTCCGGATGCCGGTCCATGTGGCTGTACCAACAGCCGGCGGCCCGCTCTAGGGAATCGTCCGCGACGTCCAACGCATCGGTCAGCGGCGAGACGACCGTCATAGTGCTGCGCACCAGGCGCAGTGCGAACGCGAACGTGTGCAGATCCACAGGCATCAGATTCGTCCACGGCAGCGCCAACATCGCCGCCGTCGCAGCTGACACCGGAGCGGTGGTGCAATCGTCATCAGTGACGTGCCCGGATCGGTGGCCGGCCATCGTGAACACTCCTCTACCCGGTCGGCTGGAACAAAGACGCTGGCCACAGGCTACTTTTAAAGAACCTTGGCTCGGCGTGTGTGCGGAACGACTCACGCACGGAGCTTCTTACGAAGCAGAAAGAGGACCGCCACTGCTGCGATGACGCCGGCAATTAGTGTCGCGCGATCTGCCGCTGTGTCTGCTTGCGAATCGGTGGACCAGAGCGGATCAACCACTAGCCGCTGCGCCACCCAAGCGAGCGTAACGGTACCGGCCGAAATGTATGTCATTACGATCGCGACGCGACGTGACGGTGATGCGGTCGACAACGATTCCAACGTGTAAGCCACAACTATGACGCCGACGACCAGGCCAATGGTCGTGTCCGTTAGCTGCCACCTGCCGCTCTCGTTGACGAGCGGAACAGCTAGAGCTACGACGGCCAAGAGAAGTGCAGAGGCGTCGCCCGATTCGAGTCTGTCGGCCATATCTACTCACCATCCGTGTTCCGCCCCGCTTGCCGCGCACAACGGTTTCACACTTGTATGGCCAGAAGACCGACCACCCAGGCATGTTATGGGCAGACGCACCGCGCAGAACGACACCAACGGCACACCATCACTGCCTCCGGACCTACGGCCGCACTCATCGTTCGCGGCTTGTCGGTACCCGGCGATACGATCACCGGCTGTGCAAACAGGCGACCGCGTCAAACTCCACGCCCACGGCGTCACCACCTTCGAGATCACCGAACTCGACGACACCCACGCCACCATCACCCCCAGCGAAACCCACGCAAACGCACCCGGCGCCTACCCCTTCCGCATCCTCCGCGACAGCCTCGTCCCCGCGAACACCGAAGGGCATTGAGCTCGCTCCGCTCGCGCAGTTGTTAGCCGGGCGGCCGCTCTGCGGCCACGAGAACAAGCGCCCTGCCAAGGATGCGGCGCTAACATTGCGTCATGCGCGACGTCGACGTCATCAATATCATCGAGACGGTACTTCGCAATCTCATTCAGGAAGTGATCAACGACGAGTGGCAAAACCAGCCGCAGATCAACACTGCCGATTTGGAAAAGAAACGCAGGAGTGACAGCCGAAAGCGTCCCGAGCGAATCGGTGAAGCACCATTGATCGAGTTCCTTGAGTTTTCTCAGCTCAAAGGAATTATCGTCCATGAATGGCAGCGGTTTGAAGATGCCCTAGGCAACCAAGAAGCCTTCGAACTAGACATGACCCGCCTCCACGGCTTCCGCAACCCCAAGATGCACAGCCGCGAACTGTTGGTCTACGAAGAGGACCTTGTCAACGGCATCACCGGCCGCATGCGCGCGCAGATCGCCAAATATCGAAGCGAACAGGGGCCGGACATGAACTATTACCCCACAATCGACCGCATCATCGACGCCACATTCGCGGAAACGCTCACTGACGGGCTGAAGTCGAGCGTGACATTGAGACCGGGCGACAAAGTCACCTTTCGATGCTCGGCAACGGACCCGAACGGTCGTCCCTTCCGCTGGGAACTGCGCGTCTCGAAAGCCGCTGGTCAGCAGCCTACCGTCGATGAAGCAGATGGCAATGACGTCGAACTCACCTGGGAAGTTCAAGACGAACACGTGAAAGATGGAAACTCTGCAAGCATCAAGCTGATAGGTAGCGGCAACTACCACCGCAACGGTTTCTACGACGACTCGTTCCATATCTACTACGACGTTCACCCACCCAAGCACTAAACCCACTCGCAGCGCTGCCGCGACCCGCGGGACGTGGTTGATTCTCGTCGCTCCCGCACAATAACCACCGAGCCGAACGGGTGGGAGGTGGCAGCTCGGGGGAGCGGCCGGCAGTTCCCGGTCGCAGGCCGGCCGTGACCGTCCGGGCGTGGGCCACCCTGCGGGCGTCCGCCTAGTGGAGCTCCGCTGCGCTCCGCACTCTGGAAGAGCATTCGTTCTTTCGACACATCTGGCTACTCCGATGCTGCGTCACCCGTGCCCGTCTTACCAACACCCGACCTCCGCTGCGCTCCGGCCCCTCGGGGTCCGAAAACTTCTCAAAGCGCCTCCGGCTGAGAACTTTTCGTATCGGGTGCAGGACGCCGTTCCCGTGCGCCGCCTCCTCTGCGCCACGCCAGATGACGGCGAAAGAACGTGGTGAGGGACAAGGACCGAGCCACACGAGTCCCGGAAGGAAGCACCAGTCATGCGCGCACAGCACCCGTCCACCGCAGACGAGATCGACATCCTCGTCCACAAGCAGGGCGCACCCAAGATCCGCCGCACCGTCAAACGAGCCAGCGCCCGCTACGACCGCCGTAACGCACGCCGCGCACTCCGATCCTGACCGTCCCCCAGTCACACACCACCCACCCGAAAGGTTCACCATCATGACGCAACCCCGCATCACCCTCACCAGCCCAGCCCAGGTCATCGCCGCCATCCCCGCAGCCCTGCGGCACGTCCCCACCGAGTCCATCGTCGTGCTCGCATTCACCGGCAAGATCCTCACCTTCGCCGCCCGGTTCGACCGCGTCGACGTCGTCACCCAGGCGCACAAGATGAACGACGTATTGCGTCGCCACGGCGTCGAGTCGGTCGTCGTCGTCACCATCGCAGAACGACCCGGCAAGAAAGCGGCCGCCGTCGAGAACCTGGTCATCGCCGGAATCCTCGCCACCGCCGTCGAGGTGATCGGCACCTACTGGGTTCCCACCCTCGCCGGACCGGCCACCGCCCAGGACCTCGACACCCTCGACACGTTCGACGTCGACCCCATCGCGTCCGAAGTGGCCGCCAGCACCGTCGAAGCCGGAACGGTCATCGAGGGCAGCCGCACCGCGATCGGAGACCGCTACGCCCACGCCGAAGAGGTTCACCCGGCCGAGCACGCCGACGCCGCGCAGGTACTCGAAGACCTGGCCGCAGTCGTCTACGCCGACGAGCTGCCCGACAGTGGCCTCATCGCCCGCACCGCCGCCGTCATCACCGCACTGCCCGTCCGCGACGCGATGTTCCGGCTCCCGCTCTACGGCAGCACATCAGCGCACACCGTCATGGCCACCATCGCCCGCCACACCCGCGCAGAGGCCCGCATCCAGGCCCTCAGCATCGCCGGGTGGCTCTGCCACCGCGCCGGAGACGGAGCGGCCGCGAACATCGCCTACGACGCGGCAGAGGACGAAGCGAACAGCGCAGGCATCGCCACCCCGCAGATGCTCCGCCTACTCCGTCAGGCACAAGACGTCGCCATGAGCCCCGATGAGATCCGGACCCTCGACGTCGACGCGGAGACCGTCCGCGCCACCACCGGGGCGCACCTGCCAGGGGCACCCGACCGGGAGTAGAGCACGGGCCGGGCGGCTCCCGCAGTCAGCGGGGGACGCCCGGCCACCGGCGGGGGGTAGCCGGCGATCGGGCATCGAGCCCTCACACCGACCTCGACGCACCCACCACCGAGCGGACCTGTCGCCACCGACCGGGGCCGGCCACCGCGATCACAGGTCAGGCATGTCCTCCGGCACCCACACCACATCCACAGCGCCCGGGGTAGCGGCACGGGGCAGCGTCTCCTCGACAGGCACCCCCGACACCATCGCCTCGACCGCCAGATCCGACGGTGCACTCCGATCCAACGCCATCGACACCAACGCCGACTCCACACGCGAATACGTCATCCCGCGATCCTAGACGAACGCCACGAAAAAACATTGCCGCCGGTGAGGAAGTGCAATCACATAGCCCGCCGAAACGGGACCGAATGACATTCACGAACGCCGCCATATCGGTTGCAGCGCAATAGAAAAGCCCGGTTCATCGTTACCGAACAAATACCGTACAGCGGTGGAAATAAACCCGTTCGTGAAATAGAATGGAACCACTCCACCGAATAGTCGAAAGGCGTGAGCCATGTCCGGAATCACCGTCTACACCAAACCCAACTGCCAGCAGTGCCGGGCGACGTTCCGGGCACTCGACAAGGCCGGCCTGGACTACACCGCCATCGACATCAGCGTCGACACCGAAGCCCGCGAATCTCAATGCGGCTGTCAACACGGACGAGTGTCGGACGCAGCCTGACGAGACCCCGCAACCCACCACCGACCGAAGGAGACTCCCATGGCGCACCTCGCGTTCGACTACCAGCCCGACCACGACTTCATCGCCGCCCAGATCGAAGCGGACCTCGCCGCCGAAACCACCAGTGCCGTCGTCATCCCCGGCCCCTGGACCACCCAGCCGGCCGCCGACTCCACCGACGCCCGGTAAGGCCAGGGACACGTCATGAGCGCATTACGGGCCGTCCCCGAACCCGAGCAGAACCCGAGCGACCCGGTCCTCGACCTCGCACCCGACGCCGCAGACCCCGGCGCCGACACCGGCGCCGGCCTCGACCCGCGGACCGACCCGGAATCGTTGACCCTCTGCGCGCTCATGTGGTCCACGGACACCACGGCCGCCGCCCGCGTCACCGACGCCCTGGAGCCGGCCGACTTCGCCGAGCCCGCCTACGCGGAACTGTTCACCGTCATCGCCGACCTCGTCACCAGCGGACAGCCTCACGACCCCGCGTCCGTGGCTGCTGTCCTGCACCGAGCCGGGGGAGGGCAGAAGGACGCACCGCTGCGCCGAGCGTTGGCGGACGTCGTCACCGCCGACACCACGGGATCCTCCGCAGCCGTGCACTACGCCGACATCGTCCTCTCCCAGTCCTACCGGCGAAGCTTCCACGTCACCGGGCAGCGACTCATCCAGGCCGCCGAACAAGGACCCGAGGACGAGTTGTTCGACTACATGGTCGAACTCGGTACCGCACAGCGGGCAGCGTGGAAGCGGCTCAACACCTTCCGAGCAGGAGGAGTGCACGCATGAGGACTGGATTCGCCATCGATGAACGCTATTTCACGGCCGACGGAAAGCTCACCACGGTCGGGCTCGAGAGTGGTCGGTGGCTCGATGCTGAGCGTGCCCGCGGAGTGAACTGGGCCGAGCTCGCGGACGAACTCGAGGTGCATACCCGCGTCGCCGAACGTCTGTATCGCACTTGGTGCGAAACGGGGGATGATCCAGAGACGCAGTGTTCGTTGTTCTGACGTGCAGCCGCCGTAAAGGCCGCGATCGAGCTTGGGCGCAGCGGTGACGCCGAACCGCAACCGAGACAACGGACGACGTCGATATTCGACGGGTTCGTCGTCTCGATGTGGGTCCAGCCACCGACTGATCAGGCGAGCGCGAGGAACAGCTTCTCGAGTTCTGCTTCGGTCATGGGTTCCTTGTCGTCGGCGGTGGCGCCGGTCATGCACTCGCGCAGTCCGGTGGCGACGATCTTGAACCCTGCCTTGTCCAGTGCGCGGGAGACGGCGGCGAGCTGGGTGACGACGTCCTTGCAGTCGCGGCCGTTCTCGATCATCGAGATCACACCCGTGAGTTGACCGTTGGCGCGTCGCAAACGGTTGAGTACCAGTGCGATGCTGTCCTCGTCGCCGATCATGGTGATGCTCCTGTTCAGTGGTGTCGATGTTGGGTCCCATAGTACCCCTGGGGGCATATGAACTGCTGCTGCTGCTGTGCGGAGTGCAACCTGCAACGTGTGGTCAGTGTTCGGTGTCCAGGCCCAGTTCTGCGGCGTGGTCGTAGTCGTCGTCGATGAGGACGACGGTGCGGTCGGTGCGGTCGAGGATCGACGCGGCGATCGACGCTCGGTATCCGGAGGCGCAGTGCACCCAGATTTCACCCGCCGGTGCTTCGTGGTGCCGTTCGGCGAGTTTGGGCAAGGGAATGTTGACGGCGCCGCTGATGTGGCCGGCGTCGTACTCTTCGGATTGGCGGGTGTCGAGGACGACGAGGTCATTGTCGTTGCGTCCGAGCGCGTCTCGCAGTCCGGCGAAGTCGGACGTTCCGTAGCTGCGGACGGGGTGGTCGCCGGTGAGGTCGGTGATGTCGCCGACTGCGGACCCGGACGGGGAGTCGATGCCGATACGCGCCAGCTCTCGGGTCGCGGTGAGGATGTCGTCGGCGGTGTCGCCGATGAGGGTGAGGGGTGCGCCCCACTGGTAGAGCCATCCGAGGTAGGTCACGAAGCTGGAGGACAGCTCGAATCCGAGGCTGCCGTCGAGGTGACCGGCGGCGAAGGCGGTGCGCGAGCGCAGGTCGACGACCCATTCGCGGGCGTCGATGCGCCGTCGCAGCTCCGCCGGGTCCACTGGTGCGGGCATGGACAGGTCGACGGGGGCGGGGCCGGCGGTGTTGATGACGCCCATGTGGGCGTAGTAGGCGGGGTAGGCGGCGAGGCCGTCGATGAGGGTGTCGACGTAGGTCTGTTCGTCCTGGGTCAGCGCGGGGTTGGCGCTGCGTTGTTCGCCGATGGTGGAGGATTCGCCGCTGGTGGGGGTGGCGGAGCAGAAGCTGCCGAATCCGTGTGTGGGGTAGACCTCGGTGTCGGCGGGCAGTTCGTCGGCCAGTCGGCGCACCGAATGGAACTGGGCGTGGGTGAGGTCGTGGGTGTGTTCGGATCCGAGCAGGTCGGTGCGCCCGGTGGACCCGTAGAGCATGGAGCCGCCGGTGAACACGGCGATCGGGGTGCCGTCCGTGCCCCGCAGGACATAGCTGACGTGATGGTGCGTGTGCCCGGGTGTGTGCATCACCTGCATGAACAGCGGGTCCGCGTCGACGACGTCGCCGTCGACGACGGCGCGGCGCTCGAAGTTGACCGGGTCACCGTCCGGCACGACGTACTGCGCACCGGTCGCGCGGGCGAGTTCGAGCCCGCCGGTGACGTAGTCGTTGTGGATGTGCGTCTCGAAGACGTGGGTGATGCGAGCGTTCTTCTCTTGAGCGAGGGTCTCGATGCGGTCGATGTCGCGTTGGGGGTCGACGACCAGGGCGATGCCGTGGTGGCTGATGAGGTAGCTGCGATCGCCGAGGCTCGAGGTCTCGATGATGGCGATGTCGGGGGTGTCTGTGGTGGTCATGGATGCTCCTCGTCTCGTGGGTGCGTCGATCGGGTGGTCTGGGCGGTGTGGGTGGGGTGTCAGGTGACGATGGTGTGTGCGGCGTCGATCAGCACGTATCCGGCGACGGCGAGCACCAGGTAGGCGAACCAGTTCTTCAGGCGGTCGGCGTTCACCCGGTCGGCCCAGCGGCCGGCGACGAGTGACCCTGCGATCGCCGCCCCGGCGAACGTCGCGGTGAGTGCCCAGTTGCCGCCGAGCCCGTCGGTGTGGGACGCCAGTCCTGCTGCGGAGTTGGCGACGATCACCACCAGCGACGTCCCGACGGCGACGGTCATCTCGATGCCGAGCAGCAGCACCAGCGCCGGGATTATGAGGAAACCGCCGCCGACACCGAACAGGCCCGTCAGCACACCGACGGCGAAGCCGGTGGGGATCGACCGTGGGGCGCAGCGTCGCCAGTCGATCCCGGAGGTGCCTGTTCGGCAGGCGGTCCCGAGGGAGGCGTCGCCGCGAAGCATCCGCACTGCGGCCGCGATCATGACCAGCCCGAACCCGACCAGCACGACCGACTCGGGCAGGTGTCGGCCGGCGGCGCTCCCGAGGAAGGTCCCCACGATGCCGGTGCCGGCGAAGATCGCCGCGAGTCGCCACTCGATCAGCCGTGCCCGGATCTTCGGGACGGCCCCGGTCAGGGACGCCAGCCCGACGACGAGCAGCGACACCGGGATCGCCTCGGTCAGCGGGAGGTGCAGGGCGTAGACGAGAACGGGTACGGCCAGGATGGACCCGCCGCCGCCGAGCAGTCCCAACAGGACCCCGATGACGGCGCCGAGGACCAGCCCCAGTACCAGCGTCATCGGTTTCGGGTGTCCCCGTCGCCGCCGAGGGCGGTGATCGCAGCGCGGAGCTTGGTCGCGGCGTCGTGGGCGACGTCGCCGAGCGCCGGCTCACCGGTCGCCTGGACCATGATGTCGGGGTTCATGGCGTCGACGATGATTACATCCGCGTTGTCTGGGTCTTCGCGGACGACGACGTTGCAGGGGAGCAGCAGGCCGATCTGTCGCATGACGCCGACGGCGCGGTGGGCCAGGGGTGGGTTGCACGCGCCGAGGATCAGGTAGCGCTCCATGTCCTCACCGAGTTTGGCTTTCAGGGTGGCCTGCATGTCGATCTCGGTGAGCACACCGAAACCCTGCTCCGACAGCGCGTCTCGGGTGCGCTGGACGGCGGTGTCGAAGTCTGTGTCGGTCAGGGTGGTGGTCAGGGCGATACTCATGAGGGTGGTTCCTTCCGTCGGCGATGCAGTCGTTCAGGTGGTGGAGATGTCCGGTGTCGTGGGGGAGGGTTACCCGCGGTCGGCGGTGCGAAGACTGCGCGCCCCGATCCGGCGCAGCAGCAGGCTCGCCGGACACCACCCGACCGCGGCGTAGAGGGCCAGGTTCGCCGCGGCGAACGCGCTGAGCAGCCGCCAGTACGGCGATGCGGTCTCCCCGAGGATCAGCCCGGCGGCGACGACGACGCCGGCCAATGCGGGGACCAGGCGTTCGATCGGCCAGCCGGTGAAACCGGCGGAGACGCGGGCGGGACGGGCAGTGGTGGTCATGAGTGTCCTCTTCCGGTCGTGGGGTGTCAGTGGGAGAAGCTGATGGACGGGAGAGCCTTCCGGAGCCACGTGGGTGACCACCAGGCGGCGGAGCCGGTCAGGCGCAGCAGGACGGGTAGCAGGATCAACCGGATGAGCACCGCGTCGAGAAGCACGGCGACACCGAGGATGATGCCCATCTCCTTCGGCGGGAGCGGGTCGGCGAGGGCGAAGGTGAAGAACACCGCCACCATGACCGCGGCCGCGGCGAAGATGACCCGTCCGGAGTGGGCGAGACCGTCGATCATCGCCGTCGTCGCGTCGCCGGTGCGCTCGAAGTGTTCCTTGGCGGTGGCGAGGAGGAACACGGTGTAGTCCATGGCGATGGCGAAGATCATCGCGAAGAAGAACACCGGTCCCCAGCCGTTCAGGAAGCCCTGCGGAGTGAAGCCGAGCAGCGAGGCGCCGTGCCCGTCCTGGAAGATCAGCTTCGCGACGCCGAACGCGGCGGCGGTGGAGAGCAGGCTGACCGCGGTGCCCAGGAACGCGATCAAGGGTGCTTGCAGTGCGACGAGGAGCAGCACGAATCCGAGGATCAGGATGATCGTGACGACGAGCGGCAGGTAGTCGTTCAGGGCCTGCTGCAGGTCGAGGTTCTCCGCGGGTGCGCCGCCGACCAGCGCCGACTCCGGCAGTTCGCCGCGGAGGTCGGCAAGAATGGTGCCCATCGACTCGTCGGACGGGTCGGCAGCCGGAATCGCTTGCAGGAGTGCGTAGCCGGAGCCGTCGGCGGCGGGTTGCGGTGGGGTGACCATGGTGATTCCGGATATCTGCGCCGCGGCGGCGGCCGTGTCGGCGGTGTCGGTGTCAGAGACGACGATCTGCAGTGCGCCGGGGGCTCCGTCGCCGAACTGCTGCTGGACGAGGGCGTAGCCCTGCCGCACGGGCGCGTCCTCGGGGACGACGGAGATCGACGGCATCGCGACCTTCAGGCCGAGAACAGGCAGCGCCAGTGCGACGAGGACGCCGATCGAGGCGAGCGCGAACGGCCACGGGTGCTTGTGCAGGAGTGCGCCCCATGCGGCGAACACCGGTGAGCGGTGCTGCTGACGCTTGGCGTAGGGGAGGGACGCGGCGTTGACCTTCGGTCCGAGCGCGCCGAGGGCCGCGGGGAGCAGGGTGAGGGTGGCGAGCAGGACGAAGGTGACCGCGAGCATGATGCCGACGGCCATGGTCCGCACTGCGGGGGCGGGGACGATCAGCACGGCGGACAAGCTGACGAGGACGGTGAGTCCGGACAGGACCACGGCTTTGCCGGCGGTGTCCATGGTCTCGGCGACGGCCGCGCGGGGATCGCGGGAGCGCAGGGCGTCGCGGAAGCGGGCGACGAGGAACAGCGCGTAGTCGATGCCGAGTGCGAGGGCGAACATCATGGCGAAGTTCATGGCCCACACCGAGATCGGGGTGATCTCGTTGAGCAGGACCAGCCCGCCCGCGGAGGCGACGAGACCGGCGATGGTCAGCAGCAGCGGGAGTCCGGCGGCGACGAGCGAGCCGAACGCGAGAACCATGATGGCGAGGGTGACGGGCCAGGAGATGAGTTCGGCCTGGATCATCGCGTCGTGGTTGGCCTTGTTGAAGTCCGACCACAGCGCCGACGCGCCGGTGGGGTAGACCTCGACACCGTCGCCGGAGAGTGCGGTGAGCTGGTCCTTGACGTCGTCGACGGCGGTGACCATCTCGTCGGTGGTGCCGTCGGCGCCGGCGATGAGGATGCCGGTGCGCCCGTCGGGGCTGATGGTCATCCCCTGCTGCGGGGGCACGATCTCACCGAAACGCGGGTCCGCGTTCAGGATGTCGGTCGCGCCGGTGAGCGCGGCGGTCGCTGCCGGGTCGCTCAGCGCACCGGAGTCGCTGTGGATGACGACCTGCACCGCGGCGGAGGAGTTGCCGCCGAAGTGTTCCTCGGCGAGCTCGCGGACCTGAACCGATTCCGATCCGTTCGCCTGCCACCCGGCGCCGGCGAGGGACGAGAACACCGACGGTGCAGCGGATCCGAGGGCGATCAGCAGAATCAGCCAGGTGCCGAAGACCCAGCGGCGGCGGGTGACCATGGCTGCGCCCCACCGGCCGAGGCGGCCGGGGGCACTGTCGTGGTGGTCGCCTGGCAGGGATTCGGCGACGGTGTCGGACTGGGACACGGTGGACTCCTATACGGGTGGGGGTATCCGAGCGGCCTGAATCGGCCATGGTCGAGAAGTGGTGTGAGGGTGTGATCAGCGGCGGAACAGGGAACGCAGTCCGCCGGACGGGGATGGTGCGGACCGGCGGTCACACGTGCAGCGTTGCGACTGCGGGACCGAGGTCATCACGCTGTCGACATGTCGGCCGCAGCCCGACCACGTGGTCTTGCCGCACTGGGGGCATTCGGCGGGACGGCACACGGAGCACTCCTTCGGGGTTCGATCGCCTGGACGACACCCACCGTGCCACATACGAGGGGGGGTATGCAAGTACCCCAGGGGGTATGGGGAGTGGTCCGGCGTGTCTAACCGACGGAGACGAGCCTGTGGGCGCAGGGCTCTGTCCACAGGTGTGTATGGACGTCCCGCCGCGACATCGGCCGGTCGACCCGCGGCAGTCAGGCAGCCCGGAGTCGCCCGGGTGCCTCTGGGGTGAAGACGCGGTCATCGCGGATCAGGGCCCACACGACGTCCACCTGTTTGCGCGCCACGGCGAGCAGGGCTTGGGTGTGCACCTTGTTCTGGTCGCGTTTGTACTGGTAGTACTCGCGTGAGGGACCGTCGGTGCTCAGGCTGCCCTGTGCTGCGAGGTAGAACATCCGGCGAAGTCCCCGGTTGTACCGCTTGGGTCGTCGAAGGTTGCCCGTGATGCGGCCGGAGTCGCGAGGAACAGGGACGAGGCCGGCGTACGAGGCGAGGTGGCCGGCGGTTGCGAACCCGTCCAGCGTCCCACCGGTCTCGACGAGGAACTCCGCTCCCAGCCGTACGCCGATGCCGGGCACGGATTCGAGTGCTCGGGCGTACTTGTGCTGGTGGAACAGATCCTGGATCTGCTCGTCGACTTCTTTGGTTTCGCTGTCGATGGCCAGGAGCCGACCGGCCATCCGCCTGATCAGCGCCGCGGTGACCTCCTCACCGGCGACGACGCATGTTTGCCGTTGCGCGGCAGCGAGCGCGGCGGTGACCACCGTTCTGCGCCGGTCGCTGCGCACACCGAGGCCGGCGAGGTGCGCGTCGAGACCGTCGGCGCCGACCTCGAGTATCGCCCCTGGTGTGCAGAACGTGGACAGCAGCAGTAGTGCTGACCGCCCGAGGAACCGGAGCTCGATCTCGAGGGCGGGAAAGATGCTGTTCAGGAGGCCGCGGAGACGGTTGACGGTGCGCACCCGATCGGCGACCAGCTCCGCTCGGTAACCGGTGAGATGGCGCAGGTTGAGCACCAAAGGCTCCGGAACCATCACGGTATCCAAATCGGTTCGTGTGCGGGCGATGTCGGCGATAAGGCGGGCATCTTTGGCGTCGGTCTTGCCTTCGCCGCGGTACGCGGACGCCATGGTGTGCACGACCCGGCCGGGGATGTAGACGACATGTTGCTCGGCCAAGGTGAGGAGCGTGAGGAGCAGCGAGGCCACCGCGCTGGTCAGGTCGACCGCCCACCGCACGTTCGCGGTGCCCACCGACCGGATGAGGTCATCGATGGCAGTCTGATCGTTGTCGACGCGCCGCGACCAGACGACGGTGCCGGCGTGGTCGATCGCGCATGCGTGATGGGTGCGTTTACCGACGTCGATTCCGATCCACAGCTCCACTTCGGCCATCGGTTCTCCTTCTGTCAGTGCGTCGTTCCCGAGGACAGCTCCACCATCAGGTCCCTAATCAGCGACACTGTCGTCGCAGATCTCAATGTGCGGCCAGAGTGTCCAGTCCGGTGGGGCAGCCATTCGCGGGAAGCGACTCGAACTGCACTACGTCCTCTGCTACACCCCACCGTTCCGGGCGTCCGGTCCTGCCGGACCTGCAGCACTTTAGGGACTACGTCCTCGCACTCGGCTACCTGGCCGCACCCGTCGTGGTCGCCGGCCCCGACACCCACTGGTCAGGACATCGGGTGACCCGCATCGAGCAGCTCGTCGCCGCCGCGGCCTGACCGAACCTCACAGCCCACCACCGATCGAAAGAGACTCCCATGGCGCACCTCGCGTTCGACTACCAGCCCGACCACGACTTCATCGCCGCCCAGATCGACGCGGACCTCGCCGCCGAAACCACCAGTGCTGCCGTCATCCCCGGCCCCTGGAGCACCCACCCGACCGCCGACTCCACCGACGCCCGGTAAGGCAGGGAACACGTCATGAGCGCACTACGGGCCGTCCCCGAACCCGAGCAGAACCCTGACGACCCTGTCCTCGACCTCGCACCCGACGTCGCAGATCCCGGCGTCGACACCACCGCCGGCCTCGACCCGCGGACCGACCCGGAATCGTTGACCCTCTGCGCGCTCATGTGGTCCACGGACACCGCCGCCGCCGCCCGCGTCACCGACGCCCTGGTGCCGGCCGACTTCAGTGAGCCCGCCTACGCGGAACTGTTCACCGTCATCGCCGACCTCGTCACCAGCGGGCAGCCGCACGACCCCGCCTCCGTCGCCGCTGTCCTGCACCGAGCAGGGGGAGGACAGAAGGACGCACCGCTACGCCGAGCACTAGCGGACGTCGTCACCGCCGACACCACCGGATCCTCCGCCGCCGTGCACTACGCCGACATCGTGCTCTCCCAGTCCTACCGGCGAAGCTTCCACGTCACCGGGCAGCGACTCATGCAGGCGGCCGAACAAGGCCCCGAGGACGAATTGTTCGACTACATGGTGCAGCTCGGTACCGCTCAGCGGGCAGCGTGGAAGCGGCTCAACACCTTCCGGGCCGGGGGAGCGCACGTATGACCCTCGACGAGCTCGACGGCGAGGGTCCGGACCGGTACCTCGCCGCCGATGGGACTCTTACCGCGGACGGTGACGACGCCGGCCGGTGGCTCGACGCCGAACACGCACGCGGCGCCGACTGGGACACCCTGGCCGACACCCTCGAGGTGCACCCCCGCGTCGCCCGTCACCTGCATACCCTCTGGTGCACCGCCCGTGACCGGGCCGCCGACGAGGCGCAACATGCACTGTTCTGATGAGTGAACCGTCGGTGTGTGTTCTCAGTGGGCGCGACGAGGCGCAGGCACGCCGTAAGCCAGAACCGCGATGGGAACGAGGTTCACTGGATCGACCCACACGGTGCACGAACCATGAAGCCGGTCTTGCCTGGTGCTGGCTATGAGACGGATAACGAGCGCGGCGCCGCCCGCGCCGAGTGCGTTGATCGACTCGTCGAGCCCCACGATCCACGAGCTGTACTCGTTGTATTCGTGTCGCCTCGTCACGAGGTCGTCGTGAGAACTTCGCATGTCCGGAGTGAAGTTCGCGCTTTCGTCGTCAGTAAGCGAATCCTCCAGCGCAGCGCGGTATTCGATGATTGCTTCTGTCGACAGTGTCGAGCGGTCGATCGCGTCGAGCAGAGCTGCCTTCGATAGGACCCGTTTGGTGGGCGGCGGACCGAACCCGCGGAACACCCCGTCCGCGCCGACCGCCGACGCGAAGTCGTCGAAGTCCATGTTGGCGAGCGAGAGGTTGTTCTCCACCGACGGCATCTGCGACGGGTGCACCCGGAACGTCGGGAAGTCCGACGGGTCACCTGAGGTGTCGACGGCGAGGATCGAGTGTTCCGGGTCGGCGATGGTGTCGGAGTCGGCGAGGAAGACGTAGTACGGCGGCGGTCCGTCGATGACATCAGCCAGCTCCGCCAACGTGAGGCCGTCGAATGCGGCGTCGTCGACGACCAGGAGGTGGGCGCCAGTGATGACACCGCCGCCCAGGTCCCACGGCTGAGATGCAGCTTCGACGGTGGCACGCCACCCCGCGTCGTCGGAGAAGTCCGTACGAATCAACAGCGACTCGACGGTGTCGGGCAGTGCGCGGGTCATGCCTGACTGTAGAACGGGCCGTCGGTTCCCCGTGTGCCGTCATCGACCCACACGGCTGACACGCACACCGACGATCGCGAACGGAACCGACAGCACCGCCGCGGATCCGGCACCGATCAGCGGGTAGCTCCACCACGGGAGCGTCAACAGATCCCACCAGTTCGCGGCCCAGTCCAGTCCCAAGCTGGTGTCGAACGCTGACGTGGATTCAAGGTCCGTCAACGGTGCATACGAGCCGCCGTAGTAATCGCTGCTGTCGCTGTCGAGATACGCGCGCGCCGCGACCACTCCGGCCCCCAGGAATACCAGACCAATCACCGCACCCGCCAGCGCCGCCCACGCCATCAACTTCGTCATGCGCGCCACCCAACCACACGCCGTCCGCGCTACGCCGACGCCGGAATACAGCCGGCGCCCACACAGTTAGTCAGAGTGACGGTGTTCGATCCCAATGCCCCGGGTACCACCCCTTCGCCGCTACGAGCGGCCACCTGCCGAGAGGCGCACTGGCGAACACCGTCCCGCACGACGAGCCGCAGACCACTGGTCTGCGGCTTTCGTCGTTCTCGCGGACAGTCGTATCGACGAACGCCGAAACGAGCTGACCGGGTCCGTAACCTGTGGTGGCCGGCACCCACACGGGACGGCCCACCCCGAGACGCAGGAGGCAACTTCATGGCTGGAATCGCCGACAAGCTCGACAAGGCGTACGAGGACAAGGCGCTCACCGAACTGGTCGACGCACCCGTCGACGCCCTGCAGGGCGTCAGCCCGGGCGACGCCGAGCACCTCAAGGCCGCCTTCGGTATCAAGACGATCGGGGACCTCGGCCGCAACAAGTACTTCCTGTGGGCACAGTCGATCGCCAAGCTCGCCGAATAATCACCCGCAGCACGCACGAAGGCCGCGCCCCGGACGAGGGGTGCGGCCTTCGTCGGCTGACACCAACTTCTCGCGACCGTCCCGCCTGTTCAGGTGAGGCCGATGATCGCCGTCGTGACCAGGAGAGCGGTGGCGACGACGAGTAGAGCGATCCCGGCAGCGGCGTAGAGCTTGTTGGTCGGCGACGCGGCAACACCGGAACGCTGCGGCGTCACCGCACGCGCTCCCGATGGTGCCGTTCCGGATGTCGAGCGAGAACGAGTGGTGGACGCGACGATGATCGACGCCACGATGACACCCGCCGATGCGATCGGCGTCAGCCACAACCCCCACCCGACCTCGGCCGTCGACGCCACCGCACCGGACCCCGCTGCAATCCGGCGACCGGTGTCCATGATGTCGACGACCCCGACAACAGCACCGAGCACTCCACACAACGCGGCAAGAACCATCACCGTGCGAGAGGCGAACACCGCGCGCACGAACACCAAGAGCAGCGCCGCCGCACCCAGGCCGAGAACGACTTTCCCGTCGGGTGTGCTCGTCCCCGCCGCCGACGCCGACGGGAACCTGTTCGTCGCCCACGGACCCAGCGCACTGATGACCAGAGCCAATGACGACAGCGCCGCGAGGACGTAGCCGGGCATGTTCATGTTCGACATCGCTGTCGGCGTCGTGGCGCTCATCGTCCGCTGCATCCTTTTCGTCCTGATCGGTCTTGGAACGCCATCCAACCCTGTCGACGTCCCGCAGACACAGCGGCCCGCACACAAGGTGCGAAGGACGGACGTCGACGCTCATGCACCGCCGTTGCAGGGCGGTCCCCACAGACCGGCACCCGCTGCCTGCGCGCGGTTCTCGGCGTCGTTGATGTCCACCGCGGCGGTGGGCGGATTGCTGCGGTCGTAGACGTACGGGCGCGCTGCGCCAGCCTCGGTGGCCGCGACCGAGTAGTTCCGCCCATCGGGGAGGACCAGGTACCGCAGGAGCCGGCCGTAGTCGTCCACCTCGTCCTGGCTCGGATCGGTGACCATCCGGACAGCTTGCCCGTCGAGCAGGGCGCGGGCGAAGTCGGTCGCTTCCGGACCCCAGCACTGCACAGGTGTGTTCGGCCGTTTCGTCTCCGGGGTGTCGATACCGATGACGCGCACCCGCGCTGTCACACCGCTGGAGACGGTGACGTCGACGGTGTCGCCGTCGACGACGTTCGTCACCGTCACTGCCTCACTGACACCGACGTCCTCCGACCACCCGCGGACCGGCTCCGGTGCGACCGAAAAGTCAGCCGGTGGTCGGCAAGCGACGACGATGGCGCACACCGACAGTGCGCCGACCACCGCGCCGCGGACTCGGTGACGCCGGGTCACGACGCCACCTGTTCGTCGGTGCCGCCCTGGCCGCGTGCGCGGTCTCGGTACCCGCGGTGGTCGGCATGTTCGGCGGTGATGAACGCCTCGACGTCGACACCGCCGTCCGGGGAGCGGTGCGGGAACGTATCGGGGATGTACCCACACCCGGGCAACGGGGCGACCGAGAACGCGTGGTCGTAGATCGGTTCGAGATCCCCGTCGTCGAAGAACTCCGTCTCCTCCGTCGACACCACTACCGGTACCGATTCCCGCAGTCCCATCCGCCGCGCCTTCTCCGTCGCCGCCGCGGTCCACGCGGCGAGGTAGGCGTCGGTGTCCGCGGCGTAGAGCCGGTCGACGGCGACCAGCTCCGCGCCGTGCTCGGTCACCGCCGAGGACGGTAGGTCGGCCGGCCGCATCGCCGCCCGGATGCTCGTCCGGTCCCGGTGCCACAGTTCCTGGATCCCGTAGTCGGAGAGTTGTTGGTCGCGGGTCTCGAGGTAGAGCACCACCGGCGCTGTCCGCTTCGCCAACGGCAACTGCGGGTCGGTCCCGAACGCCGCCAGTGCGGCGACGTGCTGCGCCGACTCGGACTGCGGCGACGCGGCCAACAGGGTGTCGGTGCCGCCGACGTTCGCCGCCGCCGACGCAGCCGCGTGCTCCAACACCGCGGCGACGTCCACGCTGCGGGTCTGCGCGATGCGGGTGAGGACGGAGGAGATCGCGTGTGCCGCCTCGTCGGGGTGGTCGAGATCCGCGAGTACCGATTCGGTGGACCCGACGATGTTGCGGGTCGGCCGTGCCGGGCCATCGCCGTCGACGGTGACGAGTTGGATCATCACGTCGTCGCCCTCACGGTCGGGGAGCGTCTGCACCTGGTGGCGGATGAACTCGTGCGCGCCGACGTCGTCGACGAACACCCCGTGCGCCAACGGTGTGCGGCCGGGTTCCCCGGTCGGGGTGCGCCGCCGCACCGTCGCCTCGATTGCCGTGGTCGCGCCGGTCATGCGGTCGCCTGCTCGTCGACGGCCGCGCCGTCGCTCGGTACGGTATCGATCGGTGTCGGCACTGTCGGGGTCGTTGCCTTGCTGCGCCGGGGGGTGCTGCGGCGACCGGACCGGCGTGGTGCGGCGGGGGTGGGGAGGCCGGCGGCCTTGAGCTCCGCGGCGGTCCATCCGGCGGCGAGCGCGTCGCGGTACGCCTTCTCGAACACGGTGTCCGCGGTCGCGGCGGCGTCGCGTGCGTCGGCGACCGCGGAGTGCGCGGCGGCGGCATCGGTGGCGGCGTCGAACAGCGTCTCGACGAATCGAGTGCGGGTGTCGATCGCCTCGCGAGCGCGAGCGAGGACAGCGGACTTGTCGAGCGTGGTGATGGCAGACATGAGGGCCTTTCGAGATGGGAGCGTCGACCGGCACACGCAACCGAACACGCACGACTGGTGGAGCTGCCGTGCGGCGGTGGTGCCGGTGGTGATGGACGCTCGACCGTGACCCTCATCGACGGTCGAACACGGACGACTCTAAATCATGGCTCCGACATGTGCACGGCCGCGCCGCGCACATGTCCGCCGGGTCAGTAGTAGCGGCGCGGGTAGACCCCTCGGCTGCCGTTGCCGACTGACCCGCCGAGCAATGCCAGCGGGATCATGAACGCGAACACCACAGCGATGAGCGCGAACACAGCGGCCCCTGCGACGAGCGCGGCGATGACGGCACCGACGACGGTGATGGTGCCGAGCCAGATGATCGCACCGGCGACCCATGCGAGCGGCCCGGTGCGATGTTCGGCGACGTACTTGATCCCGAGGATGAGCAGTCCGCCGCCGGCCAGTGCCAGTGGTGTGAGCATGGTGAGTCCTCCCGGTCGGGAAGTGCACCACCAGGTGCGGCGCACGTGTCGTGACCCGCTGTCTACACCGGGGGTGCGACAGCGTCAGGTCAGGAATCGGTTTCGCTCACGAGGAACGCATCGGCCGCGTCCAGGTCGTCGGCAGCCCGAAGGACGACGATGTCGGGGTCGAGCCCAGCCATCTCGAGTTGCACGAGACCGGCCGCATGAGCCGACGCGATGGACTGACCGTTGGCGATCGAGGCGTAGAAGCGAGCGGCGTAGATGATGGCATCGCTGTCCCCGATCTCGTCGGTCATCCCCACAGCGAAAGGGACCAATCCTCCGATGAGCGCGTCGAGATGCGCAGCTGAGTCGCACGAGTTCAGGACGACGAGAGTCGGTGGCTCGTCTGTCGCCTGCATGGCGCGCGCGAACGCAGTTCCAGCGACCATTGTCCCGTCGTGGGGTGCGTCCTCGTCGTCCTCGAAAGCAAGGATGCTGTTGTTGCTGTGCCCCGAGAAATGAACGACGTGTGGACGGAACTGACTGATCCCATCGAGGAGGTCGTCGGTCGTTGCAGCTGGCCGAGGCTGCAGTTCGATCAGATCACGGTGGTTCGCGTTGCGCACTGCCGCGGCAATGCGTTTGTGCTCGCGTCCGATGCGCAGACCCTCCTCGCCGGCTTCTGCGCCCTTGCTGTCCGCACCCAGCAACAACACGCGCAGTTTCTCGGGCTTGGGTTCGGGGAGGGACCGAGCAGACGTCGTCGCATCGTGTTGCGCCTGTCGGGCAACTGCTTCCGCGGCGGCGATCCGGCGCTCGTATTCGTCGCGCTCCGCAGCGTGCGCGCGCTCGACGCGCTTGTCCTCCGTCTTCTGCTTCTGCTCGGCGGCCTTACGTTCTGACGTCTCGGCGGTGGCCAGTCGTGTCCGGATCCTGGCTTCGTCCTTCCTCAAGCTCGCAGCTTTCGCGTCCGCCGTTGCCGCATCCTTGCTCGACTTCATGGCGTCTTTGTCGCGCCTCTCCGCTTCCGAGGTCTTCGATTTCGCAGTCATCGCGCTGGTCGTTTTAGCGGCGTCCAAGCGTGCCTTGGTCGCCGCGGCCGACGCCACGGACGCCTTCGCCCGGTGTTTTCCCGAGTCGGTTTCGGCGTCCTCACGCGCCTTGATCTTGCGTTCCAGTTCACGCCGAATCTGATCTGCACTCACGAGCCCCACCTCCAGAACCGACCGTTCGATTTGACCGGTCGACGCCAGACTAAATGAGACCTACGACACCTAGAACAGCGTTGCCATGCCGTCGCCGGTGCGGTCTGTTCCAGTGACCGCGGCGCGTAGCCGGTCGGCGTCGTACCCGTGCGCGAGTGCGTCGCGGATGGCGAGTGCGCGACCGTAGCGGCCGCGCGGATCGGCGTACGCCGGTGTCGGTCCGAGGTGTCGGCCGGTGGCGACGGCGTAGGCGAGGTTGCCTGCTTGCGTGCCGAGCTTGAGGTGCCCGTCTCCGACGCGCACGCACAACGTCTCGTTGCAGTCGTGTTCTCCGACGACGTCGGGGCCGAGGTCGCCGTGCGCGAGGATCAGCGCGAACCGGTGTGCACCGATGGTGCGCTGGACGCCGCCGTCGAGGAAGTTGATGCGCCCGTACCCGTCTGGGTTGGACACGGCCCCGACGAAGAAATGGCACCCCGGAGTGACGACCACTTTGGAGCGGAACCGCTCGATCGTCGCCGCCGACGGGGGAGCGGCCAGAGGTGTCCCGCGGTGAGAGCTGCGCGCCGGCGGTGCGGCGACGCCGGCGAAGCCGGGTAGGAGTAGTTGACCGTCGGCCGGTGGCAGACCGGGCAGGGCGAGTTGACCGGGCACCGGGTCGTGCAACGCCGGATCGGGGGGAGGCATTTGCACCCGCAGTGGTGCTAGACCGCCGACTCGGACGAGTCGGAAGCGTCGGCGGTGCGCGGCAGACAGTCAGTGCTCGACGTCGCCGCGGCGTCGTCGTCGGGCGCCGGGTCCGGCGCGGTGAGCACGGCGAGCAGCGTGCGCGCTTCGCCGAGGGTGAGGCCGGCCAGCGCGGCGGCCGCGGTGAGCGTTCCCTCCCGCTGACGGATCGCGGCGAGAGCGCCGGCCTGGCGGCGGCGGGCAGCCTCGATCTCTTCGGCTGCGGTGAAGAACTCGGTGAGCGAGTCCATGTTCGCCTTGTCGCGTTCGGCGCGGGCGGCGAGGACTTTGCGCTGTGCGTCGCGTGCGCGGGTGCGCGCCGCGACGCGGGCCGATGTGGACGCCATGCCGGTCACCCTAGCCGCAATCGCCACTTGCCCGCCGATTCCTAACACAACCCCCACCCGTGTCGACGTTCCGCTCCGCTGTCGACCCAGAGACCACCATTCCTCCCTCGTCGTCACCCAGCATCGCGTTCCTCGCCCCAACCAGACCCCACACACCATTTGCTCTTGCAGAGCGCCTGCGGCACTATCGGACTGTGCATCCCCGGTCGATCGACCCTCTCGCAGGGGGCCTGACGTGCCCTGAACGGGTCGCTGAGCGGCGGGTTTTCACCCCGGCAGGACGCCCCGCAGGGGCACCGATCCAGGGCGCCAGGGGCGGTGGTCTGCGGTGATGACGCTGCACCGCCTGCACGCGGGCGACGGATACACCTACCTCACGAAGCAGGTCGCGGCGTGCGATCACACCGTCACCCGTGGTCAGAACATCGCCGACTACTACACCGCCGAGGGCGCCCCTCCCGGACTGTGGGCCGGCCGCGGAGCGACCGCACTCGGTGTCGACGGTGTGGTGTCCGAGACGCAGATGAAGGCACTGTTCGGCGAAGGGCTGCACCCGGACGCGGAGGCGAACATCGCCCGCGCCGCGGTGTCGGGAGAGAACGTCGACCGCGCCGCCGCCGCGCAGCAGCTCGGTCGCCCGTTCCCCAGCTTCGAGAACAAGGTGCCCTACCTCACCGCCGTCAAGGACGCGACGGCCGCCGCGGCGAAAGACGCCGGTAAGGCGTTGTCGGCGGGGGAGCGTCAGCGTGTCCGCCTGGACGTCGCGCAGCCGTTCTTCCGCGACGCGCACGGACGCGACGGAATGCCGAAGGAGCTCACGGAGTTCATCCGCGCCCAGGAGTCGAAGGTGCGTCACCCCGTCGCCGGATACGACCTGGTGTTCACCCCGCAGAAGTCGATCAGCGCCCTGTGGGGACTCGGCGACGCGGCCGCCAAGGAAGCGGTCGAGCGTGCCCACACCGAAGCGGTGAACGAGACGTTGGAGTGGATCCAGGCCGAGGCCGGGTTCACCCGCCGCGGCAAGGGATCGACCGAGCAGGTCGAGACGGACGGGTTGGTCATTGCCCAGTTCGTGCACTACGACAACCGCACGGGGGATCCGAACCTGCACACGCACTGCGCGGTGTCGAACAAGGTCCGCACCACCGCCGACGGCAAGTGGCGCGCCCTCGATGCGCGTCCACTGCACCGCGCCGCGGTCGCCGCGGCCGCCCGCTACAACTCCCTCGTCGCGGACAAGACTGCCCGCTACGCCGGCGTGCAATTCGAGGACCGCGCCCGCGCCGACGGCAAGCGTCCGGTGCGCGAGATCGTCGGGTTCGACCAGGAACTGTTGTCGGAGTTCTCGCGCCGCGACGCGATCATGGACCGCGCGCGCGAGCTGACCGAGGAGTACCGCGCCGAGCACGGGCGCACCCCGTCGAAGGCGCAGCAGATCCGACTCGTGCAGCAGGCGACGCTCGACACCCGGTCCGGGAAAGCGCCGCCGGTGTCGCTGTCGGTGATGCGCGGTCAGTGGCGTGAACGCGCCGAGACCTTCCTCGCCGAGCGCGGCGCCGACGGCGGGGTGGACGCACTCCTCGCGTCGGTGCAATCGCCGACCGCCACGTTCGACGTCGTCACCGACATCGACGCGCAGCAGTGGGCGCAGCGCGTCATCGACCGCGTGTCCACCGCCCGGTCGACGTGGACGGAGGCGAACGTGCGCACCGTCGTCGAGGACGAGCTCTCCCGCGTCCGGTTCGCCGACCCGGCCCACGCCCGTCGCGCCGTCGAACAGGTCGCCCACGCCGCCCTGCACCGCGACTCACTGCTCCTCGACATCACCCTCGACGACCTCCCGTCCGCGCTGACGCGCGCGTCGGGGGAGTCGGTGTTCACCGACCACGGCGCATCCCGCTACTCCTGCGCAGCGGTCCTCGACGCCGAACAGCGCCTCATCGACGCCGCCCACACCCAGACGGTGTTCACCGTCTCGGCGGACGCGTTCGACGGTGCCCGCGCACGCCGCGAAGCACTCGAATCCGCCCGCACGGGCGGCGAGTTCGTGTTCAACGACGGACAGCTCGAGATGGCACGCCGACTGGCCACCGCGGAAACACTCGTCGCTGTCGGTATCGGTCCCGCCGGCACCGGGAAGACCGCCTCGATGAAACTGCTCGTCGACTCCTGGCACGAACAAGGCCGCACCGTCCTCGCGCTGGGACCGTCCGCCGCCGCCGCGACGGTGCTCGGCGAGGACGTCGGTGTACCCGGCCGCACCATCGCCTCCGTACTGCATCGGCACAGCATCGGCACCGAGACCGGTATCGACCGCGGCACCCTGATCCTCGTCGACGAAGCGGGCATGGCCTCGACCCGCGACCTCGACCAGCTCGTGGCCCTGGCCGCCGAGCGCGGCGCGGTGGTGCGCATGATCGGCGACTCCGCACAACTCAACGCCGTCGACGCGGGCGGCGCACTCGGCATGCTCGCCCGCGAGACGAATGCGCCCGAGCTCGCCGACGTGGTGCGCTTCCGCGACCCCGCGGAGGCGACCGCGTCGCTGGGGCTACGCACCGGCGACGACACGGCGATCGAGTTCTACCGCACACACGACCGGATGATCGGCGGCACGGACGACGAGCTGCGGGTGCGTCTGCTCGACGATCACCTCACCGACACCCGCGCAGGTCTGTCGTCGGTGATGCTCGCCCCCACCAACGAGCAGGTCCGCCAACTCAACACCGCCGCCCAGGCGATCCACCACACCGAAGCCGGCACGGGCGACGGAATCTCCGCGCCACTGTCGGACACCGCCCGCGCCCACGTCGGCGACGTCGTGGTCACCAGACGCAACCGCGCCGAGCTGCGCGCCACCGACGCCGCCGGCCGCCGCTTCTCCGTGCAGAACGGTGACCTGTGGACCGTCACCGGTGTCGGAGAGGACGGCAGTATCGCCGTCACCGGCAACCGGCACGGCGCGCACACCGTCCTGCCCGCCTGGTACGCCCAAGGGCACACCGAACTCGGTTACGCCCACACCATCCACCGCGCCCAAGGGCTCACCGTCGACATCGGCCGCGCACTGCTCTCCGATGCTGTGGACAGGCAGGCCGCGTACGTGGCGATGACCCGAGGGAAGGCCGGTAACTACGCCTACCTCGTCACCGACCAGCTCCCCGACCCGGACCTCGACCACGCCCCGGGGCCGGAAGCGACACCGACGACGGTGTTCGCCGGCATCCTCGCGCGCGACGGCGAAGAACGCGCCGCCGTGGAACACCTACGCGCCGGGCTGGCCCGCGCATCGGACCCGCACCGGTTCCGCGAGTACTACGACACCGCCGCCGCGAAACTCGGCGACGCCCACGCCCGCCACCTGCTCGACACGGTGCTCCCGGCCGCGATCCACACCACCGCGAAGGCGCAGCGCGGGTGGGACGCCGCCGTGGCCGGTGTCCGCGACGCCATCGCCCGCGGCGCCGACGTCGACTCCGTCATCGACGTCCTCAGCGACCGTGGGTTGCACAGCGCCAGCAACATCCCCGTCGCGATCCTCGCCCGCCTCAAGAACGTGCAGACGCCGGCGGCCTCGTCGACGGTGCCCGTGCTGCCCCCGCAGCACCAGGGAGCGGACACGGAGCTGCGCACCTTCGCCACCGCGATGGTCGCGGCGATCATCGACCCGCACGGCCCCGACGCGGTGTGGGCGACGGACCTCGACTACACCCACCCGCAGCAGCAGGCGTACCGGAACGCGGCCCTGGCGATGCAGGATGCAGCGGTGCTCGCCGCCACGAGGACCGTGCTGCCCGATCGCGTCGCCGACACCCTCGCCGACCGTGACTGGAGCGAACTGACCCGCCGCATCGTCGACACCGCGCAGGCCGTGGACGGAGCCGCGGACCGTCTCGAGCTCAGCCTCGCCCGCTTCGACACCACGGAAGCGGAAGCCGTGCGCACACTCGCACAGACCCTCGCCGTCGACACCGCCGACATCGACCTGGCGGTGTACGTCGACGAGCTGCGCGGCTACCTCGACCTGCCCGACACCCGCAGGCAGGCAGACACCAAGGCCGACACCGAGGCACCCAGGGCCGACCGGCCCGGTTCCGCAACCGAGACGGCCGATCGCTCGACGCCCATGCCCACGCCCGCCCTCGACGACCGCGGCACCCGGACCGATCCCGCTCTGCCCACGCGCGCCGACGCGGCGACGAGAGAGGTCGCAGCGGCGATGTCCCGCGACCCGCTGCGACTCCTGGCCAAGCAGGACCTCGATGCGGCGCTGGCGGACGCAGCGCGTCGCCGGGCGACACTGGACCAGCAGATGCGCCTCGCTCGTGCCGCGAAGGCCGCGGCTCTGGGTCAGCGGTCGGTCCACGCGGTGCGCGCAGAGCACGCTGCGGTATCAGCACCCGCGGCGGCGGCGGCGGCCGTGGAGAAGGCACGCGCCCGCAAGGACCAGCTCGACGCCAAGTTCGCCGCCACGGTCCGCGGGCTCGACGCCGCGCAGCAGGACCTCGCACGGGCCGGGCGGTTCGCCGGCGCGGCCAAGGCCGAAGCACGCGAGCGCATCGCCGACCTGACAGTCGAGCGTGAACAACTCAACGCCGCACGATTCGCCGCAGCGGACGACGTGCGCCGAGCGACACAGGCGGCGCCGTCCCCCGCGCAACGCGCAGCACTGATCGAGGCCGCGGCGCGATCGGAAGCCACTCTCGACGACAGGCTTGCCGCAGCCGCCGAGCGTGACCGCGCCGTCGCCGAACGAGCCGACGCCGCAGCGGTGCGAGTGGGGCGCGACCGCGAGAGTGTCGCCGCACTCGGACGCCGCCTACGTGAGGAGAGCGAACGCAGAGGCGGCCTCGACGACTCGTCGAGCCGCATCGAGCAGCAGCTCCGCCGCCCCGCGGAGGCCGAGACCATGCGAGGCACCCGTGACGGTGAGACGTACCGGGATGCCGCCCACGTCGCCGCCACACAGGCGCAGCTCGAACGCCAGCGAGCAAGTGAGCGAGCGGCCGAGGTGCAGCGCGAGCGTGCGAATCGGGGGAGCGAGCGGCAGCTCTGACCGTGGAGGTCAGGCGAGCAAGGTGTTCGGACCGATGTGAAGAACGGTGGGGACTTCGTTCTCGAGCGACCAGAGAAGCATGTAGTCGTCTTGGCCGCGTGGGTGACGCACCCGGAGTGCGAACACCTTGCCGGGGCGAATCAAGTGTCGGCGCACCTCTGCCGCTCCGGGGTCGCGTTCGATCGCATCCGCGATGGCGTCCACGGCGTCGGCCAGGCCGGGGTCACTGTCATACAGCGCGACAAGCGTCTCGTGGGCCTGGTCATCGAATTCGACTTCCGTCATCGTGCATCCCGTCGTGAAGGCGTGTGATGGTTTCACTGTAACAAATGCACCGCCGTGTCAAGCGTAACGTTGCGACAAACGCGACAGCAGCGGTACAGTTGCGGTACAGCAACCCGACCACGCGCCATCGACATCACACGTTGACATCACGCTCCACACCCCCTCACAGAGTCACGGATGGATCCCGCCATGCCCGACGTTCTCGCCGAAATCGACAACCGCAACCGCATCAGCCTCAGCCGAGTCAAGAACCTGCACGAGCGCTACTTCATCCGCGAAGAATCCGACGGCACCGTCATCCTCGAACCGGCGATCGTCATGACCGCGGCCGAGCGGGCGTATCTCGCAGATCCGGAACTGCAGAACATCGTCGACACCGCCCGGGCACACCCGGAGAATCGCAAGCCGCGCCCCCGGCGCCCGAACACCGACTGACCCCCCACAGACGACAGCGCACCCCCGGAGACTCGGGGGTGCGCTGTCGTCTGCGTAGATCGTCTATCGGGTGCCCAGGTCGTCGTAGATGAACGTGGCCGCGCCGTCGACGTCCTCGATAACCGTCGCCGGCACGTACACGCACCCATCGACGGCAGTGTGGGAGCACTCATTCCACCGGGCGG
This sequence comes from Rhodococcus sp. BP-349, assembly GCF_019835845.1. NCBI lineage: Bacteria > Bacillati > Actinomycetota > Actinomycetes > Mycobacteriales > Nocardiaceae > Rhodococcus > Rhodococcus sp. BP-349. The sequence goes on from NZ_JABUDR010000001.1 coordinate 654,817, forward strand.
TGCCGCCCAGGCGACCCAGGACCGGCCAGCACCACATCACATGCCACGCAACGAGATCGGACCCCGGCTCACCGTTGTCGTAAGCCGCGTCGTGGGCGACCATCAACGCGGTCAGCTCCTCCACGGCCACACTGTGCCGGAACCAGCACGGCGGGATCGCGAGGTCGGCCGGCACCGGGTACCGCCGCCGGAACCACTCGACCCATACCGTCAGGCGCCCCCACAGCTCCTCCGCCCGGTCGGCGTCCAGATCGGCCCACCGATACGACACCACATCGGCGCCCTCGCCGTCGGTGTCCCCTGCGGTGGGCACCACGCCATCAAGGTCCGCGACGTCGTCGAAATCGGTCACAGCCTCGCCTCCTGTCCGTACTCTTCGTCCACGACGACTCCGTCGGCGGACGTCGGCGTGAGTACCCGCCCGGCCGCCACACTGCGCAGTGCCCATTGTTCCGACTCGGCGACGATCTCGGCGATTGCGGGATCCTCGTAGTAGCCGAGCAACGTCACCATCACCGCCTTGGAGTTGCGTCGGATGACGAGCGCGGTCTTGTCGGGCATCTCGCGGATCGCGCTCTCGGTCATGATCGGCCGCACCACCAGCGATCCTTGCCGCTGCTGGGTCATTCCCCCGTCACGTTTCTTGTCGGGAGCGTTCAGCACCAGTTCCTCGCGCTGCCCGATCAGCGTAGAGATCTCACGCAGCGCGTTGGTGTCGAGCAACCCGGGCAGCACGATCCGGGTGTTCGCCGATCCGACGAACAGGGCAGCACCCTCTCGCCCCCAGCGCTTCTCGGTCTGCGAGCGGTTATGGGTGAAGCACCACAGCGAAATCCCGCGCCCGCCGGAATCGCTCATCTTCTCCGGCAGCTCCGGAATCGGGGCAACGTTGTTGACCTCGTCGAGAAGCATCTTGAGCGGCGGGTCGATCCTGCGTGCGGGCAAGGTCTGGGAGTAATCCGAGGCGACCTTGAACACCTCCGCCGCGAGCAACGCCACGAACGGCGCGACGGACTCGTTGCCACCTTCGGAGAGCAGATACAGAGTGCCTGTGTTGGTGCGCACGAACTCCGCGACGTCGAAGGACTCCTCTGCCGGGCAGTCAACCGCGGCGAGCAGCGCGGGGGAGGCGAGCGGTTCCATGATGGACGAGAGCACCTGGACGATGGTGTCGGTGGTCTTGTCCGCACGGGAGTCGAGGATGCCGCTGAGCGCTTCGGCCCAGTCGGGTCGGTGTTCGCTCAGGATGCGCAGCGCTTCCTCGGGCGCTTTAGACGAGCACCAGCGGGCGACCGCGGTCAGGCCGAGATCGGCGAGTGCCGCGGCGTGCAGGTAGCACCGCAGCATCGTCTTGGCGCGGCCTTCGAAGAAGTCCGCACCGGTCGCGCCTTCCATCGGCCGGGCCGATACCAGCGCAACGGCCCGCCGGATCGCGACATCCGGATCCTCGCACCCTGCGACCGCGGAGAACTTGATCCGGCCCGGCCACTGCGAGATGTTCTCCGGATCGAACACGGCGATCGTGCCCTGCCGCGAACGGGGCAACCACGTCAGATAGACGATCTCGGCTTTCGTGCTGGACAGCACCAACGCCCCGGGCGCGGGAAGGGCGTTCGGAACCACAATCTGCGAGGTCTTACCCGCCTGCGCCGGCCCCTCGATCAGGTGGGAATCGGCGTGCTGAACCCACACCGGGACACCGGAGGCGTGCTCGAGGCCGAGCAGAGCGCCGTAGCGGGTCGACGGAACCGCGGTGTCGTCGCGTCCGGAGCCGCGACGACGGGTTGCTGCGCCGTCCTTCGTGAACGCGGCAGCACCGGCCAGTGTCGCGGTGTGCTCGTAGCGGGCCGAGTTCTCCTGCCCCCGAAGGCGGACGCTCTTCTCGGTCATCCCCGATCGGTGCAGGTCGGTCTTCGTTGCGAGACCTTCCGGTGTGGGCATCGGCGCGCGCGACCGACGCCGCGCCGCTACCCGCACCGCGAATCCCGCAGCGATGACGAGAACGGCAGCCAGCGCCACTGCGATGACTGTGGACGCGGGGTGCCAAACCACCTCTCCGCTCAGCAACGCGGGAATCGTGGCGAATGGGTTGTAGGAGACTTCGCCGTCGCCGCCGGCCAGGGCCGACCCCCACACCGCGGCCACCGTGACGAGCACGGCTGCGATCACGAACAATCCGAACAACCACAACGCAACGGTCGCCCATATCTCGTTGCGGTAGAGGTCGCGGACGATCACACCGTCTTTACGGCGCGTCATCGGACGGCCGCCGTCCGGGCACGTGCGAAGGAAATGACGGGAGTGAATCTCATGAGGGTCCTAACGGGAGCGTCGGAACGACACACCGCAGGTTCGGGTCACCGCGATGTTGATGCGCAGCGACACCGACCTGTGGGGCCGGGTGGACGCTCGACCGTGACCCTCATCAACGGTCGAACAACACCCACGTTAGCGCACGAGAGGCCATCTTGCGACGCACTGTCATGAGCCAGCACGAACGGCATTGCAGCGTCTCTGAGAGCGTCGGAAAGTCGAGCGGGTAAGGGCGGCGATTGTCATGCGGTCCATGCACCCTCGATGATGAACTGTGGCGTTCGTCTGCCGGTCGTTAAGGCCTTGGTGTGAACTTGGTTAGCTCGATGATCCTGTGCACGCCAGTGTTGTTTTGGCCCGGATCAGCAGGAATCAGCAACGGTCACTAAGCTCTGACCACGTTTGTTTCCGTTGTTTGTTTCCGCGGAGGAATCGATTCGCAGTTCTCCGCAGGCGCTTGAGGAAACGTCCGCTCTGTAATATAGGAACGCGTTGGCTCCTGGATTGTACGATCCAATGTTTACACCAGCCCCATTGATGCCATCACCAATGGTGAGGCCTTCTGGGTGAGACCCATTTGTGAGCGTGGAACTGCCGTTGACATAGCTTAGTTCACGAGGAAGCACGTTCTTGAGGACTACATTCTTTTGTTCGGTGCTTCCATCATTTGCGTACGCCAGTCTGATTTCGACCGAGTCGCCCGGTTGCGCTGCGATATTGCTTTGCCAACGATTTGTGCCGGCGATGCGCACAGATGATGAATAGGCGAAACTGGGCCAGTCCGCAGTGAATGAATATGTCACCGTGGCGGATGATCCGGCCTCCAGGATCGGCACACCATCTTCGTCGGAAGTGCCCACCGCGATACCTTCAGGTCCAAAGAAGGATTCGATATCCTGAATCGTCTGCACCTCCTGATCGCCTATCGACACTTTTCCCGAGTCTGGCACGTAGCGGAGTGCAACTCCCGATTCGCTGGATTTTGTGAGAATTGCCCTGTCGTACACGTCGGGCGGTAGCGAAGATGATGAGCTCGCATAACCTGTGGCGTACGCCTCGTGGTCATCGCCCGGTATCACTGAAGGGATAGTGGTTCTGACATAGGTATACTTCGATTCGAAATCTGTGGCGTCATTTCTAACAAAAATGGAAACGTCGTAGCTCTTGCCCGGTTGTATGTCGACAGAGTTGGACCACTCACCCCCCGTTTGTCTAACTAGTACGAAATTGCGCTCGTCGCCGTACTGACTGTCGACCACGGAGTTGAGTACTGATATCCCCGGACGATCAACTTCCTCGAACACGCGGCGTTTAGGCCCCCAAGTGCTGTCCGACGAATCGCCCGCGGCACCTGCGAGCGGACCGGGTGCACTGCCAGAGTCGAAGTGGTGGAAGACCGCGGTAGTACCAGCGATGAGAGCTGTGGCTAGGGCCAACACCCCAACCGCGAGACCCACTACGGCCTGCCATGGCTTTACGTGCTTCTCTACAAACGCGGCGAACCGGTTAGACCCCTCCATGCCGGTAGCTTAACCGGATGCTTTCCCGGTTTTCGGGGTACGTCGGTGCAGGTCACTGGATTATTCCGACAACAAGGTAGTTGGAGACTTTCCACTCACCAGTGATGTCATTCAGGATGACCCTGGCGGTGTAGGTGCTGTACGGGGTGGCCTGCCCGGACTGGTGCTGCACGGTCTGCGCGATGGTGACCGGCACCGTGGCGGTGTCGCCGTCGACGGTGGTGTCCCCGTCGGTCCGTACGACGGCGGTGAGGGTGTCGCCGCTGCACGCCCACGCCGCCCAGTCCGAGATGGGTTTCGGGGCCTGTGACGGCGCCTGTGCGGCGGCGGTGGCCATCGGGCCGGTGAGGTGCCCGGCCTGGGTGTGCAGGGCGTTCCAGGTGGAGTCCTGCACTGCTGGTTGCCAGGTGAACACGCCGGCCATGACGACGGTGGCGACGTCGATCGGGTCGGTTCCGACGGGGTCGATGGTGAACCCGGCGTCGGTTCCCCCGGCCGTGGGGGTGTCGTCGCTGTCGCCAGTGACCCACAGCGCGACGGCGGTGCCGACGGCGACGATCAGGACGACGGCCAGGGCGGCGAGCACGACGGCGATGGTGGGGCGTCGGCGGTGGCGGGTGTCGAACACGGGTGCTCCTTGTCGGGTCATCGGGCGAGGTCGTACTCGCCGGCGGTGGCGGTGATGGTGGTGACGTAGTTCTGCGTCTCCGCGTACGGGGGGATGCCGCCGAACTGCTGCACGGCTCCGGGTCCGGCGTTGTAGCCGGCGAGCATCAGCTCCACCGGATCACCGGTGACGGCACCGGATTCCATACCCGGGCGCAGGTCGTCGAGGACGGCGCAGTTGTACCGTCCTTGCGCCATGACCGCATCCCCGACGTCGTCCGGGTCTCCGGCTCCGGCGGGTCCGGTGACCTCACCGGTCTCGTCGTCGACGGGGAACCCGTAGGACGCCCAGGTGCCGGGTAGGAACTGGGTGTAGCCGCGTGCCCCGGCAGGACTGGTCAGGCCGGGACGAAACCCGGACTCCTGCTTGATCTGTGCAGCGAGGATGGCCGGGGAGAGTTCGCGGCACTGCGCCGCGGAGAGCGGCAGCCACTTCTCGAACTCCGGTGGGATCTGACCGGCCGCGAGGTCGGCGTGGTCGCCGATACCCGCGCCGGGTGCGGTGGTGCAGGTGCCGTTCGCCTTCGGTGCCGATCCCGCTCCACCCGGTGCGGCCCCGTATCTTTGTCCGGGTGCGGGCGGTCCGTGGCCGATGGTGGTGACGTAAACGTGGTCGAAGTGGTTCTGCGTCGGTGATCCCCTGTCCTCCATGACGTTCGGTTCACCGTCGGAGGGGATGTACTGCTGTCGCCAGATCATGTACTCGATCTGCAACACCTCGCGGTTGGCCCAGAGATAGTCCTTCACCTGATCCCCGAGAGCTTTGCCTTCCTCGGAGGACCAGCTGTCGATCATGATGTCCGCGGCACGCCCGGACGGGTGGTCGTCGAAGCCGCCGCCGTCGGCGCGCCACCCGCCGATGGTCGTGATCTGCGGGAACTTGGCGTGGACGGCGCGGGCGACGCGGACGGTGTCGACCTGGAAGTGCTCCTCCGACCCGACCGAGGCGGGGAGTGCTGCCATCTCCGCGCCATTCGATGACACGGCGACGTCCGGTGCGGCCGGGGCCGGCGGGGTGGTCGACGGCGAGCTGCCCGGCGATCCGGAACCGGCTGCCCCGGAACCGGGCTCGGCGGCCGCGGCGTAGAACGGTGCCGGGTCGACGGCGTTGCCGGGTGCCCACCCGCCGGGGTGGTACTCGAAGTGCAAGTGCGCTCCGGTGGTGTCGCCGTTGTTGCCCTCGTTCGCGATGTGTTGGCCGGCGGTGACCCGGTCTCCCACCTTGACGAGGACGCCGTCGGGGAACATGTGCCCGTAGACGGTGGAGACGACCTGGCCGCCGATGTTGTGGTCGAGGACGATCCACTGCCCGAACCCATTGGCCGCACCGGCTTTGGAGACGACACCGTCGGCGTAGGCGTAGATGGGGGTGCCGATCGGTCCGGCGAGGTCGATGCCGTTGTGCTGCGTCCCCCACCGAGGCCCGAAGCCGCTGGTGAGCTGCGCTTCGCCGGTCTTCATGGGCTTGGCGAACGATCCGGCCGGGACCCCCCCGGCCGACGGAACAGAGGCCCCTGATGGCAGGCAGTCCTCGTCGCCACTGGGGCTCAGGGTGGTGACGAACAAGACCACGAACAGTGCCGCCGCGAGGACCGCGACGAGGGCGACGATCCCGCCCTTCTTCACCGCCGCGCCCCGCTCATGACCGACTCGGCGGCCACCGAACGCGGTGAGACCGCGGCGAGCCGGTCGGTGAGTCGGCGGTTGACCGCGAGCAGCCGCTCGATCTCGGCTTCGGCGGCCCGCAGCTTCGCCACGACCTCGTCGGCGGCCGGGGCGCGGGAGGGCCCGAACTCGGTCTTGATCCACCGGTTCACGGTGTTGACGTGCGCACCGATCTGCTCGGCGATGGCGGTGACGCACTGGTCGCGGGAGGCGTAGTTGGGCCGCGAGGACCGGTAGGTGCTCAGCGCCCAGTTCCGGACGTCCGCCTCGTACCGGGGCCGCATCTACAGGTCCCCGGTTCCGGTGTGAGCGGCGACGAGATCGCCGCGATTGCCCTGGAAATACTCAGCGAAGCGGGCGTTGGTGTCGTGGACGCCGGTGTCGAGCTCGACGTCGGTGAACACCGTCTGGATCGGTATGCCGGGGGTGTTGTCCTTGGCGACCTTGATCAGAAACTTTCCCCGCCCGATCGGTGTTCGTGCGGTGCGTCGTTCCGCCGAGCGCAGCGCCGCCCCGCGGGACCACGAGGTCACCATGCTCGCTTCGGCGGGGGTGAACTTGAGCTCGCCGGAGAGTCGTTCGACCTCACCGATGGGCAGCCCCCCGCACACGACCATCCCGGCGCGGTCGATGAACCCTTTCGCAGTCTTGATGTCGGCCTCGGTGGGCAGGGTCTCGAGGTCGCGGCCGGTGTGGGTGATCATTAGCAGCCCGGCGCCGTCGGTGCGGTTGAGTCGGGAGATCTCGTTGACTCGGGCGACCATGCCGGGGCCGGCGCCGATGACCTGCCACAGCTCGTCCAGGGCGAGCAGGAACAGTCGCTGTCGGTCCAGTCCGGCGTCGGCGAGCAGGTGCGCCGCTTCGACGGTGCCGTAGGCGTCGGCCCAGCAGGAGAGCATCACGGCCGCTTTGAGGGTGGTGTCGCCGCGGTCGAGGGAGGAGACGTCGATGACGATCATGGGGGCGTCGAGGTCGAGCGGTTCGGAGGTGTGGTCGGCGAAGATGTCACCGAGAGGGCCGGAGATGAGCGCTCCGAGCGCCTGCATCAGCTCCGTGATCTGCTCCCGGTATCCGCCCCGCGTCGTCTGGTAGGCCGCGCGCTGCATCGCCGCGGACCCGGCGTCGATGCGCTCGTACAGGTCGACCAGCAGCGGGGGCCGGTCGTAGCTGAAACCGCCGTCGGAGTAGAGCTCATCGAGGGCGGTGCCGATGAGGGAGTTCTCGAACGCCTTCACCGAGTGCGTGTCGTAGCGGATCAGCTCCACAAGGGCGCACACGGCGTTGACCTGCCGGGTACGCACGGTCAGCTCGGCCGTGCCGATCAGGTCGTCGAGTTGGGCGACCCTGGCGCGGTCCCCGGCGGCCGCGGCGTCGACGCGGGCGCGGCGGATGCGGGCGACGGCCTGGCCGAGGGTGCCGGCGGCGAGCGGGTTGAGGTGCCCGCCGCCGTAGCCGAGGGTGACGACCTGGCCGCCGACGAGGTGCGCCAGCTTGACGTATTCGGCCTTGATGTCGCCGGCGACGATGGGCGTCTGCCCCCACGCGATCGCGCCGAGCAGGATCTTGCGGATCAGCGAGGACTTCCCGAGTCCGGGGAGGGAGAGGACGAACATCGACGGGTTGGCGATGTGGTTGTCGCGGAAGTAGGCGAAGGGGTCGCACGAGACGGCCTCGCCGGTGATGGCGTGCTGGCCGACGATGGTGCCCGAGGCCGGTGCGGCGGCGCCGATGGCCCAGGGGTTGAACCCGCAGACCTGCACCGAGGATGCCTCGTACTCGATGGGCGCGGGGACGGCGAGCATCCGGCCGCCGCCCGGGCCGGTGTAGCCGCGGGAGGCGGCGCGCTTGGCTCCCCGCCACCAGGGATCGCCCGTCAGTTCCTCGGTCACCTCACCGTGGGCGTTGCGCCACCGGGCCAGCCCGAGGCCGGTGCGGGTCCACCAGGCCGGTTCGTCGTCGTCGCCGTCGGCGATGCGCTGCGCCAACTGCTCGTAGTCGACGTCGGCGATCAACCAGCGCACCCCGCGAGGGAGCATCTGCAGTTGAACGTCCACCCCGGCGTCCGGATCGAGATCGTGGCGGGGACTGGTGGTGATGCTCATGGGGGACCTTCCGGTGGGAACGGCGGGGCGGGGCGGGCGAGCGAAGGCGGGCGGTGCGGACGGGGGTGGTGTGGCCAGCTCAGCTGTGCCGCACCAGCGCCGAGGTGGTGACGTGGTCGGGCAGCAGGAACCCGACGCCCAGGCCGGCGGCGAACGCGGCGTCCTGGAAGCCGTGGGCGCGGCGCAGTCCGAGGCGGGCGCGGGCGGCGAGCGATTCGATGACCGCGGCGGCGTTCGCGACGTCGGCGGGATCGGCGACGGTGATGGTCACCAGCGCCGAGTAGCGCAGTTGTCCGGCCCCGGCGACCATCTCCTTGCGGGTCTGGGAGGTGATCTCGAGGCGCTTCTCCGCTTCGGCGGAGCTGATTTTCGCTCCGCGGGAGTTGATGGCGTGCAGGGCGTCTCGGTGCTGCTTCTCGACCTTCTTGGCCGCGTCACCGGCGGAGAACGGCCGGTAGATCAGGGTGAGGCGCTTGCGGAGCAGGTCGTCGTGCGGTTGGAGCAGCGGCTTGAGGACGGTGTCGGTGAACACCGATTCCGGCGGCGCGGCCATCTCGTAGACGACGGAGACGACTCCGTCGTGCCGGTACTGCCCCCACACCGAGGAGGCGCGGCCGGGACCGGCGTCCTCCCACGCCACCCCGTGATCGAGGCCGGCGATGTCGAGTTCTTCGAAGTCGTTCTCCGTCGAGGGGTTGTACGAGCGGTGCACCGCGGCGGTGATCTCCGCCGCGGTCATCGGCTGCGCGTCGATGCCCGCCCCGGCGAGGTTGCCGTAGAGGTCCGGCAGTCGCCGCGCCAGCTCGGCCGCCATCTCCTCCGGATCGTTCTGCCGTTCCTTGGTGGTGGCGCGGAAGGTGATCGACAACCGGGCCAGGGTGCGGTGACGGCCCGACGGCATCCGCACCGACGACTGCCGCACGAACGCCGTCGACAGCTCCGGTGCGTACGGGACGACCTCACGCTCGACCAGACGGGACAGGCGCAGCCCGGTCGCGGGAATGTTCTCCACGACCACCTCGGCGCCGACGATGTCGCCCGGCAGGCCGAGGTCGGCGAGGTAGACGCCCCATTTGGCGGTGTAGAGGTCCTTCTCCCCGCGGGCGACGGCTTCGTCGCCGCCGGGGAGGCAGTCGATGACGACGGTGTACCGCTGCTTCTTGGGGTGATGGATCATCCCGAACTCGTTGCCGTGCCGGTCCATTCCGACGTAGAGCTTGGTGTGCGCCAACCACCCGGGCAGTCGATAGCGGCCACCGGGGATCGAAGAGTGCGGTCCGGCGTGGTACTCGGCGGAGCGGCTGACGCGGCTGCGGAAGAACTGCATTCTCAGGTGGCCTTTCTCGTAGAGGGAGCGCCCGCCCGGCGCGATCGCCAGCGGCGCGAGGAGCACTGCGCCGAGCGCCATGAGGGCGAGGCCGGCGGGGGCGTTGCCCCAGATCAGGACGGCGAACGCGAGGGCGAAGAAGCCGCCTGCGTAGGCGATGACCTTGTTGGAGAGCCCGAACGCGAAGGTGCTCTTGGGGCGTGTTCCGGCGGAGTAGATCGCCGGCTCTTCGTGGATCGTGGGTGCGGTCATCGTTGAATCCGTCCGTGGTAATTGCCGACTGCGCCGTCGGCGGCGGCGCCGAGGCTCCCGGCGATCTGTGCGGCCCCTCGGACGCCGGACCCGGCGGTACGCATCGCACCCGCGGCTCCGGACATGACACCGCCCGTTGCCCGTCGTCCACCGGAGGCCGCTCTCGACAGTGCGCCCGTGGGCCCGGACCGTCCCGACGAGCCGGCCGAGGCCGATCCGCCCGTGTAGCGGCCCTGCATCCCGGGGACGGGTTTCGCGCCGGTGCCCGCAGCGCCCATCCCGCCGCCTCCCCCGCCGGACGACGGCGGTGAGACGGTGCGGGCCATGCCGCCCAGTGCGCGAGCACCGGTCGCGGCGGCTCCACCCGACAGCGCCCCGCCGGCGGCGGCGAGGCCGGCGGCCTGCGATCCCCCGGCGGCGATGGTCTCCGCGGCCGGGGCGATGATCCGTACCAGCGTGGGCAGCGCGAATCCGACGATCGCCAGCAGCACCGACCCGATGATGACCGAGGACACCGGATCACCGGACGTCGCGGACTGCGCCCAGAACGCGAACAGGTACAGCAGGGTCGCGACGGGCTTGAACAGCAACGCGCCGATGGTGAAGGCGATCATCGACTTGTAGGACGAGCGGCCGGTAGCGGTCGCCGAGGATGCCGCGGCGAGCGGGATGACGGCGACGACGACGCAGAGGACGGCTTCGCGGATGAGCAGGGCGATGAGCTGGGCGACAGAGCCGAGGAAGGCGAATCCGGCGCACGCGAGGGCGAACACCGGTCCCAGGCCAGTCTTGTCGTCGAACGCGGTGATGGCGGTGATCTTCTCGTTCAGGTCCGCCCCGACGAACTCCTTCAGGGCGAACGCCGATGCGGCGTCGCCGCCCTGGTGGAGCATGAGCACCAGCACCGGCAGCAGTGAGACGGTGAAGACGGTGCGCACCAACATGTTCGCGGTCTCCGTCGCCCCCTCCATCACGGCCTGTTTGCGGGCGATGGCGAGTTTGGTCATGGCGATGACGATGGAGGCGAACAGTGCCGCGATGGTGAATCCGGAGACGATGTTGCGTAGCCCCGACATGGCCGTCTCCGCTCCGAGTCCCGGTATGCCGGTGGTCATCCAGAACGTCATCACGGTGCGGAAAGCTTGCGCGTTGCCTTCCATGACGGCTTTGGCGAAGTCGCCGACGGAGTCGCCCCAGAACGCGGAGGCGGCGGACGACGCTGCGGTGGCCACGGCTGCGCCGGGGTTGTCCTCGAACGCGTTGATCAGGCAGAAGGATTCCGGTACGAGGTTTCCGGTTGCACCGTTGATCACATCGCCGATCCACGGTGCGTCGGTCTCGGCGAGGCATTCGCGCCGATCCTGTTGGAAGGCGTTGCCCTCGTCGGCGATCCCGGTCACCGGGGCCACCGGGGGCGGGGTCGGTTCCTGAGCGGCTGCGGTGCCGGCGCCGAGGCCGAGCAGGGCGAGGAGGACGACGACTGCCGCGGTGAGCCGCGCCAGTCGCGTCACGAGAGCGTCCAGGGGGTGAATCCGGCGATGCTCGCGACGTCGGGTGTCGCGAAGACGGATCGGCCGTCGAGTCGAGCGCGCCACTCGACGCTGTCGTGGAACAGTGCCGCTCGCACCACGGTCCAGGCGGGGGTGGTGCGCCGCTGACCGTTGTCGTCGATGGGGATGGCGATCGCGAACTCGACGGAGGCGAAGTCGTCCGTGCAGCTGACGATCCGGAACGCCTCGGGGGCTGGGAACGAGGAACCGCTGAGTCCTTCACCGTCCCAGGACTGGCCGGCCGACTTCTGCGCCAGCTCGTCGGTGGCAACGGTCAGCTTCTCGTAGGCGTCCTTCGCCACCGGGCCGGGGCCGTAGACGCGGCCGATCCAGTTCCACCCGGCGAGCGCCGCACCCTGTGGGGTACGGGAGTACCCGGTGAGCACGTTGCCGTCGACACGGGTCGGTCCGTCGCTGGTGGACACCAGCGTCGGCAGTCCGACGGTCTGCTGGATCTGCACGCCGGACGGGGACGAGACAGGTCCGGCGGTGTCGCATCCGCTGCGATCGCCTGCCGGTTCCTGCGTGAGTGGTGCTCCGACAGGGTTGTTCGGGACGGTGACCTTACGGCCGAGGATGTCCACGACGGGGGTTCCGAACCCTGTGCGGCCGTTGTCGACCGAACCGGGGACGGACGGGGCCGGTGACTGCGCGGCCGTCGTCGACGGGTCGGCGGTGTCGGTGGCCGCATCGTCGTCCCCGAGGTTCGGGACCACGAGGACCAGGCCACCGATGACGGCCAGGACGACGAGGGAGGCGGCCGCGATCAGCAACCGGCGGACGAGGGTGCTCATGACGCAGCTTTCAGTTCGGTGTAACCGGCCAGGTCGTCGAGCTGGGCGGCGTCGATGTTCTCCTCGGGAGTGGGGAGCACGATCCGCCAGTCGTCGCCGACCCACTGCAGCGCGACGGGGTAGCTGTAGAGCTGCGAGTCCTCGCCGATTGTTTGTGCCACCGACACTGCGGCGGTCGCCGCGTCGGGTTCGTAGGCGGTGACGTCGAAGCCGACGAACCGCGGCACGGACTCCTGCGGCACGGTCCCGGCGACGGTGACGGCGGCCCGGGCGACCGCGAACGCGTCGCGTCCCGGGCCCGGCGCGGTGACGGTGTTGACCACCTCGGGCCAGGTGCGATCGTCGGCGACGGCGAGCGCGGTCTGCCCGTTGATCGCGGCCAGAACGGCTCCCTGCGGGGTCTTGTCGTAGCCGTGGCGGGTGACTCCGGTTCCCGTCGACGGTCCGGCACTGGGCGAGCTGGGCACGTCGACGCCCCCGACGGTGCGCCACTCGAGGTCGGCAGGTGCGGAGGCGGTGTCGATCTGTTCCTCGGCAGGCGCGTCAGTGTCGCTCGACTCCGACCCGCAGGCGGCGGCGATCAGGAGGACGGCGACGGCGGAGGTCAGGCAGGAGATGCGGGACAGTGTCACGGGCGGTGCACCTTTCGAGGAGTGGACGTGGCGGCGAGGGTTCATGCCAGGACGCTCTGGGCGAGTCCCGATGCGGAACCGATGACGGCGGCGCAGATGAGGATGCGGGCGAGGGTGGCGTCCTCGATGACCTGAGTGCCGGTGGACTTCTGCTGGTTGACGAAGACCGCTCCGCACACGAACAGCGCTGCGATGCAGACGATGATGGCGAACCACAGCAACCAGGACAGGGCGCTCATCAACGGATCCCACACCTCGGCGGGGAACGTCACCGGGCCGGTCGGCGGCTGTGCGAGCACCGCTTCAGTGGAGGCTTCGCCGATCACGGTGCGGTCCGGCTGCCGGTGGAGGTGGCGACGGCCGTCGTCTGTGCGGTGTCGATCATCCAGTCGATGCCGCCGCTGAGCGCGATGGTGGAGATGGCGACGCCGGCGATACCGCCGAACAGAGTGCCGACGGCGCGAGAGCTTCCGGACACGAGCAGGACAACACCGAACGCGATGGCGATACCGGACGCGATCAGAGTTCCGCGGGCGAGCGTGTCGAGCAGGCCCAGCGCGGAGTCGAGGACACCGGTGGCGGTGCCTTCGAGTTCGGCCACGCCCGTGCGGACGATAGCGGCGGTGGCGCTCACAGGACGAGGCCGTTGACCAGTCCGGCGGCACCGCCGATGATGACCGCTCCGACGAGACCGCCGACGAGTTTGCCGGTGGAATTGCCGCCGCCGCCGGTGATCTTCTCGTAGCCGAGCATCGCACCGCAGATCATGATTCCGGCGACGGAGGCGAAGATGCAGCCCCACATCAGCCAGGACATGAGGGTGGTGATCTTCTCGCCGAACTCGCCGTTGGGTGCCTGAGGATCGACGTCGCCGATGTTCTGGGCGAGGAACACGGTGGCGTCGGTGCGGAGTGTGGTGAGCATGGTGGGTCCTTTCGAGGCAGGTGGGTCGAACCGAGGTGGGTCAGTGCGCAGCGGCGCGGCGGGCGGCGTCGAAGGCGGTGTGACCGGCGGCGACGAGGCCGGGGTGCGGGGCGGCCGCGGAGGTCACCGACCGCATCCGGCCAGGAGGCGGTGGGTCCGGTTCGGCCGGCGACCACACCGCGAGATCGGAGTAGGTGTGCACGCGCAGGTCCGGCACCCACGGCAGATGCCACACCGCGGGTGCGGCGGACGCCACGACGTCGGCGCTGCGCCGCAGCGTCTTCGGCAACTTCCCCGGTGCGTCCGGGACCAGAGCCAGACCGAGGACGGTGCACCCACCGGTGAGACCGGCGGCCGACTGGAGCAGCAGGTCGTGGGCGGCGGCGAGCCCGGTGCGGTGGGTGCGGGCGACGACGATGACCGACCGGTACCGGTCGTGGGCCGGCCACCCACCGTGCGCATCGGCGGCGGGTGCCCAGACGCGCGCCAGAGTCGACACGCCCGCGCCGCCGTGCGCGCCGAGCAACCACATCACCGGCGCTCGCCCGACACCGGCGACCGGTTCTGTGTGGACCGGTGCCTGGCGATCGATCGGCGGGATCCGCAGACCGGCGGGGACGACGGGGGCCGATCCCGAGGTGTCGTCGCTGTAGAGCTCGTGATCGTTGATCGGCTGTGCGGCCATGTCGACGTCTCCTTCTACGGGTGAGTCGGTCACCTGGCGGCGGTCGGGGTGGCCCCGGCCGTCGTCGGCGGTGCCGGCGTGGTGGTGGTGGTGGTGCCGCTGGTGGCCGCGGACCGGCTGCTGGTCGGTGCAGCGCCGACGGCGGTCCGCGCACCCGCGGTGAGGATCTGGCCTGCGCTGCGGACGGTGTCGGGAGTGGCGAGGAGCTGGGCGCTGCGGCCGAGGACGGCCCCGACCTTGTCGGCGAGGGTGCTGTCACCGGTGAGGTCCGCGGCGAGCGCGACGATCCACCGCACCGTCAACTGCACCGGAGTCTCGCCGCGGGTGCCGACCGGGACGCTGTCGTAGGAGCCGTGTTTGACGGCGGTGTTCCAGTACGAGGTGTCGGTGACGAGCTGCGCGAGACCGGAGTTGTCGTCGATGGTGCGGGTGACTTCCTCGAACGCAACGTTCACGGCGGAGTCGATCGTCGCCGGGGGCACCAGCTCGACCGCGGCGGTACCGACCTTCGCGGCGAGGATGGCCAGTGCGGCAGGGGGGTTGGTCAAGCCGACGGCGGCGAGCTGGCCGATGGTCTCCGGGGTGATGACGTCCTTGGCGACGGTGATGGCAGCGCCGATCGCCATGCCCGCGATCTTGGTGACCGCGCTGACCGCCTCGTCGATGGCGTCGTCGTCGTCGCCGACGGTCGTCGGGTCGGAGTACTTGGCCATCTTTCCGAGCACGGTGTCGTGGGCGCTGGTGACCTCGAACTGACCGCGGTCGGTGTCGAAGTCGAGGTTGTCGTTGACCACCGAGGCGCCGGTGAGCAGTGCGGAGCGTCCGACGGCGGCGCTGACGTCGGTGAGGATGCGCACCGGGTCGCGGGTGTCCATCGAGGACTGTCCGGCGATGTTGGCGACCATCTTCGCCGCGGGAGTGTTCGCGGGGGTGTCGCACGCGAGATCACCTGCGGTGCAGTACGAGGCGACGCGGTCGGCGACTGCGCCGAAGTCTGCCTCGGCGGGGTCGGGGGCGATGCCGCCTCCGGCGGGTGGTGTCGAGGCGACGGCCGGTGCCAGCTGCACGGACTGCACCGCTGCGCCGTCGGTACCGGGGGCGGGTGCCGGACTGGCGTCACCTCCGCCGAGGACCGGTTCGCCCTGTCCGCGCGTGGGGTCGGAGAACAGTGCGCCGCCGGCGAACCGGTCGGCGTCGATGGGTCCGGTCCCGGCTCCGATCTCGCGGATGACCTCGGAGGCGATCTGACCGCCCTGGGAGTACCCGGAGACGAACACCCTGGTGCCAGGGCACTTCTCGGCGATGTCGCCGATCATGGTGGTGGCGTTGTCGACGCCGGTCTGCACGGATGTCGCGTAGGTGTCGGAGGACCGATCACCGGGCTTGCCGCCGAACGACGCCGGATACGGGACGTAGCTGCGGTCCAGCGCGGGTTCGGCGCCGGAGTTGGCATCGCGCATGGCCGGGACGGTGAGCCGGGAAAAGAACCCGGAATCGGCGTCGGGTGAGCTGTTCTCGTCGATCTCGGTGGTACCGGGGACGACGACCAGGTGCAGCGGTGCGCACCCGTCGGCGGCGGGTGCTGTCGTGGTCGGTGCGGCGTGCGCGGTCGCGGCGGCGAGCAGGGTCGCGGCGACGGCGGTGCCCGCGACGGCGACGCGAGCCGTTCTGCGGTGCGGGGCGGGGGTCATGGGTGGTGCCTCTCGTCGAGCTCGGATCAGCGGCGGGTGATGGCGGTGATGGAGGTGGTGCTGCCGGACTCGGCGGTGGTGAAGCGTTGAGAGGAGGTGCGCGGGTCGATGCCGGGTCCGCGTTCGAGAACGGTGACGTCGTAGACGCCGGATGAGATGGGGTCGGCGAGGACGCAGAACTCGACCTCCGGTTCGAGGGCGTCGATGCCGATGCGCAGGCGCTCCGCCGACGCCATGACGGCTTCCGGTGCACCGACGGCGCGGGCCGCGACCGGGTCACGGTCGTAGTAGAACGCCTTCTCGAAGCGCCAGATTGTGCTCAGTCCGGGATCGGTGGTGTCCTCGGTGACCGGCTCACCGGCACCTTGGCCGGCGCACCAGGTGAAGTCCGCAGCGGCAGCGGCGCCCGCTGCTGGTTCCGCCGCGACGGTAGGAGCGGTCTGCGTGGTCGGGAGAAGTGGTGCCGGATCCGCGGTGAGGGTGTCCTCGGAGGCTCCGGTGAGGAACACGGCGGTGGCGCCCACCGCACCTACCAGGACGAGGAGTGACGCGGTGACCGCCACGGCGGACCGGTGACGACGCCACCACGAGGGCCTGGCAGCGGGGCCGGTGGCTCCGCTGCGCTGGCTCTCGGTCGCCGCGTCGAACGTCGGTGTCGGAGCGTTTGTGAGCCATCCGCCGTCGTCCGTGTCAGGGCTTTGTTCGGCGAGGACGGTGAGGCGTCGGTTCGGTGGCGTGTCGGTGGACGCGGCGGGACTGGGGGTCGGGACGGGCGAGCGTTTGCCTGTGGCGGGCGGTGCGGCGTCGAACCAGTCGTCGGCTGCTGTGTCGTCGGGATGAGCCACCGCGGGACCTCCTCGGTCGGATCGGGCGAGCGTCGGGTGCGGACGAGCGGTGTCGGCCGCACCCGGCATCGGTCAGGCCCCGATGTTCAGAGCGGACAGTGCGCCGGTCAGGGCTGCTGCGCCCTGATCGAGCGCGGGGGCGTTGTCGGCGATCACGGTGTCGACCGCGGTCAGGACGTCCGCGCCGCCTGGCACGTCGGTGACTGCCTGACGGGCCTGCTCGACGTAGGACGGGGCCGTGTCGAGCACCTGCAGGACGTCCTGCGGGGGCGTCCACACCGGCGCGGCGGGGGCGGGAGCCTGTGCCTTGGCTGCAGGTGCGAGGACAGGGGCGGGCTCCTCGATGATCTGCTGCTCACCACCCGTCACCGTGGCGCCGAGGAGGCCGCCGAGTGCGGCGCCGGTGACGGTCAGACCCAGGACGATCGGAGCGGACAGTGCAGCTCCCGCAACCCCACCGGCCAGCGCGGCTGCACCGGGGATGAACACCCAGCCGACGGGTCCACCCCACACGATCACCCCGCTACCGGTGCTCGCAGCGACACCCAGCGCGCCGCCGAGTCCTGCCCCGGTAGCCGTGATGACGGTCGCCGGGACGAGCGAGGTCAAAAGCCCTGCGGTACCGCCGGCGACAATGCCGGTGGCGACTCCCGCGGAGATGCGGTCGGCACGGGGTGCGTCGGCGAATCCGGCGTCGACGAGGAAGTTCCCGCCGTCTGCCTGCAAGGCCTGACTGGTGTTGTTGAACTGCTCCACCAGGTTTGGATCCACGACATTCCGGTCGTACGGCACGATTTCACCGCCGACGCCGATGTACCCGTCGGGAATGTCGATGGGCGCGATTGCTGTGCGACGCAACGTAGGTGCGGGCGGTGGGGATGGACGAGGAGATGGTGTAGCCGCCGGCCCGAGTGCCTGGCTGTCGTAAGACGACTGCTGATTGCCGGATCGGTAGTCTTCGTAGCTGCGCCAGTCGCTCTGCTGCACGCGAGGTGACGCATGGAAGCCTGGTAGGAAATCTCGTTCCGCGGTGGGCTCGGGCGGCTGAGCGAGGGGAGTGGTGTCCGTTGTTCCAGACTGGGCCGTGTCGGGCGCGGTGACGAAGTCCTGAGGCGCACCTTCCGCTATTCCCTGACCGACCGTGAATGCGATCAAGAGAGGCATCGCAGTGCACGCTCCTGCTCGGTATCGATGAGCGCTGTGTCTACCGGCATTGTGCATTGCAGAGTTCCTTGCCTAGTTGGTTGTGGCACAACCACATCGAGGTCACGAGTGCCCGCCCGGGTCTGAGGGTCGAACTCGGGATGACACGGTGGCGTGCCGTTGCGCTCCATGTTCGCTTCGTCCGATCGCGGCTCTATCTCGCCGCGAAGTCCGGCTCGCACAGGGTGAGCGGTCTCGGTGCGACCCACCGCGCGACGACGAGTCCGTCGTCCGACCACGATTCGTGCTCGCGGTCGAGATGCTCGACCAACGAGCAGCGGAAACGGTCGCCCGTGACCACGTCGACGACAGTCTCCGCACACCCAGGCCCGGTCGCTCTATCGCTCTCTGATGCCATGTCGCTTACCCCCGTCGTCGCAGCAAGATAAAGATAGCAATAAAAACGCAAATAAAGCTAGACAAATAAATATTTCCCGTAGATCGACGAGATGTTGTGAGATCTCCAGGCAGCCGAGTTGGTCTTGGCTTTTCTTGCCGGTCCAGGTTCGGACCCCTTACTGTTCCGAGCGTGGACGGTTATGGACGTTTGGCCGAGTACGCGTGGAAGCGCCGTACGCAGCTGGGTCTGTCGCGTCCGCAGGTCCGCGAGCGGGGCGGGCCATCAGTGCCGACTCTCAAGGACATCGAGGAGGGGAGTGGGCGGACCGTGTCAGCCGGGACACTCGGCAAGCTGGACACCGGTCTCGAGTGGCAGCCAGGGAGCGCCGCCGATGTCCTCCGAGGTGGCGAACCGCGGAGCAAGTCGTCGACCGACGTGGACGCCGTTCTGGGCCCCGACACGGTGGTCGTGTCCGTGCGAGTCGTTCTCGACCTGTTGTCCATCTCCCGAGAACTGGACGCGATGGCGCGCGACCGCCAAGATCTTGCCGAACTGAGTGCTCTGTCGCGACGTATGGGAGTTGCCCTGCGTCCGATCTACGGCGAGTACGTCACGCGCTTGTTCGAGGAGAACAGGCGTCAGAACGGATCGCTGTCGCCGATCTACGCGATGTTCGGGCAACTACTCGACGAGCCGACCGAGTCCACCGACGAGGTGGAGCGCGAGGAGCGTCTGTACAGGCGCTGGCTCGCCGGTCGTGACGTCGATGTGCCGGCGGAGACAGTGGCCCGGTTCGAAATGCGTTTGAACAGGGGGCAGAAATGACGGGAACTGCGGCGCAGGAGGCGGTGCCAGTCAACGCTCGACTAGACCTGCTCTTCAAGATCTGGCGCACTGAGGACGGCTCTGAACGAAGCCCTGAGTCTGTGGCATCGGCCGTAAGTGTGGCCCTGGGCAGGCAGGTCACCGCGCGAGACATCTCCGCTCTCCGTGAGGGGACACGTACTGCCACACGAGACATGCTCGAGGCGATTGCAACCGTGTTCCCGTCGAGCAGCACCTACTTGCTCGACGATTCGGCAGCGCCGAGCATCCATAGTCAGCTCAGTTTGATCGGGGAGGTGCTCCATGGAGGGATCACCGGCATGAGGCTCCGAACAGGTGATGAACGTATGCGCATCGAGCATCTCACGGATCTCCTGGGAAACCTGCGCCGCGCGCGCGAGGCCGGTCCGTAACACCTTCTGATTCACGATTCCTGGGGGGGAAATGACATTTTCAGCACTCGATGTGATCGGGGCAGCCCGCGCCATAGAACTCTTGGTTCCAAGTCCGTGGAACAGAACGGCCTTCCTCGAAGGCCTGTCAGCCCACAGAGGTCGGCCGATTGCGCTGGTGCCCGTCGACGCGGTGACGCTGCAGGGCTTGCCGTGCGGACTGTGGCTGCAGTTCCACGATCACGACGAAATCGTCTGTCACGCGGACTCATCGAGTTACCACGTCGACCAGACGATCATGCACGAAGTCGGACACATGGTGCTGGGTCACGGGGGATCGACAGGTGCAGACGCCACGCTCCGCGAGCTCTGCCCCGACATCGACTTCGATGCGCTCGAATCGGTCATGAAAAGATCGAACTTCGATGACGATCAGGAAGGCGAAGCCGAGACCTTCGCTGATCTGCTCATGTCGGCGGCAGTGTCGCGCTACCGGCGTTCCTCCGCGATGCACGACTTTTTGGGTCTGACATGACGTCTTCGGTGCCGATGCTGGTGTCATACCCACTGCTGCTGTGGAGCGTCGGCATCCTCGTCGCCAGGCTTGTGCTTGCGAGCCGGACTGCCACCTCTCGTCTCGTCAATATGGCTCTGGCGCTCGGTATTTCGTCTGGTCTCGCTCGCGAAGGGGCGATTCAATCGGCGGTGGCGTCAGCGACCGGCACCGTGATCGACGTGCCGCTGATGCAGCAACTCGGTACCGTGGCGCTACTTTTGGCGCTTGCACCGCTGATTGCTATCGCCCTCCGCTGGCGACGACCTGAGGGACACGCCTCGACGACCACAGTGGTGATGATGCTTGCACTTGCCAGCGGAGCGCTGATGGTCGTCGTCGGTTCCTCGGCGCGGGGCTCTGGCGAGTACATCGATGTCCTACCGGGTTGGCGAACGGCGGTGTACTTCGCGCTGTTTTCTGCGTGGGCAGCGTTCATGCCGTATCTGTACCTGCGTGTTTCTGTGGGGGAGCTGCGCCGCGGTCAGCTGCCAACGCAAGTGTCGATG
Organism: Rhodococcus sp. BP-349; assembly: GCF_019835845.1. Classification (NCBI taxonomy): domain Bacteria; kingdom Bacillati; phylum Actinomycetota; class Actinomycetes; order Mycobacteriales; family Nocardiaceae; genus Rhodococcus; species Rhodococcus sp. BP-349. Next base: position 675,605 of record NZ_JABUDR010000001.1, read on the forward strand.
GTGTTTTGGCTGTTTGCGATCGTGGCCGTGTGGGGTTTGGAGGAGGCCGTCTCGATCTTGCTGATGGGAGCGTTCGCCGCAATCGGAATTGCTCGGGACTTCGTGGCCTTGCGGGTGACGCTGAACGAGGTCAGCTTCATCTACTTGCTGGCAGTGGCAACGCTGTGCGCGGCGTTACCTCTCTGGCGAGCGGTCACCGAGTCGCTGGGCGTCGACTGCTGGACCCGGTCGATCCGCTCTCTGACGCCGATGTGGTCCGACCTCGTTCAGACCTGTCCGGAGGTTGTCCTCCGTCACCCGTCTCCGCAGTCGTCGCCCGTGCATCGAGCTCATCGCATGTGCGTGGAGGTCAGGGATTCGCTGAGTCTGCTGGGCCGTTACGTGGAAGACCTTCCTGTGGAGGGGTCGGTCGACAACAGATCAGCCGCGGAGGTCTTCTACCTCGCAGCACATAGACGACGCGCCGACGAGCCGGCAGGAGCGTTCATCAAAGTGCCGATCGAGCCGTCGGTCGACTTGAAGCAAGAAGTTCGAGTGCTTGCCGCCATCGGCCGTCACTGGCCGACCGAGCCGAGACTTATCGCAACAACGCAGGGGGAGCAGCAATGAACGACAACACCGTGAGGCCTGTGCGAGCGTCCGACCGCGTGCTGCCGCATCCACCACGGCGGTTACCGGTGGTCGGCGACATTCTGGACCTCCACGTCACCGAGTCCAGCCAGTGGGCGATGCGGGATGCGCAGAAGTACGGGTCCATATACGAACGCAACGTGTTCGGGACCCGCGTGACGTACGTGTCAGGGCCCGTCGAGATCGCGGCGGTGAACGACGAGACGACGTGGGCCAAGTTCCTCGGCGTACCCATGGGCAACCTCCGACAAGTGGCCGGCGACGGGCTGTTCACCGCGTACAACTCCGAACCGTCCTGGGCAACCGCCCACGCGATACTGGCACCAGCGTTCTCCCAGTCGTCGATGCGCCGGTACCACGACACGATGGTGGGCAAGACGGACAAACTGCTGTCCTCGTGGACCGCCCGAGGTCCGAAAGCGTGGATCGACGTACCGGCGGACATGAACAAGCTCGCTCTCGAAGTGATCGGCGAGGTGGCCTTCGGCTACGACTTCGGATCCTTCGACGACGCAGCACCGCACGAGTTGGTGGTGCGGATCTCCCGTGCACTGAAGTACATCAACCGGGCCGCCTACTCCCACCCCGCTCTCGAGGCGACGATCTACAGGCGTGATCGCAACCAGCACCGAGACGACATCGAGGTAGCTCAACGTCTCGTGGACGACATCGTCGCGACGCGGCGCGAGCGAGATGCCCCGGGCAGCGGTGACCTTCTCGATCTGATGCTGAGCACCGCGGACCCGGCAACAGGGGAGCGGCTGTCCGATCAGAACATTCGCAACCAGATCCTCACGTTCCTAGTGGCGGGCCAGGAGACGTCAGCCGGGGTCATGGCGTTCGCTCTGCACTTCCTGTCGACTCATCCGGACGTGGTCGAGCGGATCCGGGCCGAGCTATCGGCGGTGTGCCCCGATGGTGATCTCCAGTTCGATCACGTGGGCAAGCTGCGGTACCTGCGGCGCGTGGTCGACGAGACGTTGCGCCTGTGGCCGGTGGCGCCCGGTTACTACCGGAAGGCTCGGCGAGACACGATGGTGGGGGAGCACCCCTTCGAGAAGGGGGAGTGGGTGTTCGTGGTGTTGCTACAACTGCATCGCGATGCGGCGTGGGGTGCTGATCCGGAACGATTCGACCCGGACCGCTTCGAGCGCAGCCGCGTTCCAGCGAACTTGGCTGAGCTTTACAAGCCGTTCGGGACCGGACTGCGCGGCTGTATCGGTCGACAATTCGCTTACCATGAGGTGCTTGTTGCGCTCGCCCTCATAGTCGGGCGAGTCGACCTTATCGGGAAACCGAGCTATTCGCTCGAGGTCGACGAGACGGTGACTTTAAAGCCGCGGAACCTGTTCGTGCAGACCCTCGAACGGTCCGATTGGGTCTCGTGACCTCAACGGCGAAGCCTTATCGGCGGGCAGGCGCAGCCCCACTGACTTCGTAAGCGAGCGGTCTTCGGTTCAATCCCGAAAGGAGGCTCTCGATATGCCTCTGACCAGCACGAATGCTCCGAAATAGCCTGATCTGACCTCTCGTTTCACGACTTCCCCCGGGTACGTCCGTGCAGGTCCGCCACGGTCCAGGGCCGTCCGGCCACCTGCGAAAACTACCGAAATCCGGCTCGATGTCACGACTTGTCACAACTCATCCGTAACTCGTTCGGTGGACGCGGGTACCCTAACCGACCCGATCTGGAATCGAAGTCGATGAGAAGACGGGTACAACAGGCATCACACGACCTGTCGTGGTTATCTGACAGGTGTGTTCAGGCAGCGGAGTCGTCGAACGCTCAGCAGTGGTCGTCGAGGCGAGCCACCGAGAGCTGGCGTCTACGGCTCACGGTGCGTTTCCCCATGGCCAGCAGTGCGTGTGGCGTGGTCAGCAGTGAGTGCGGCGGTATGACAGATGATGACGTGTGGTCCGGAAAGCATGCCCGAGCGCACGATGCCCCGGTCCGGTCACTCAATGCGTCGGTGTTGCGATGGAGGATCGACACTGCACGGTCCATTCCACTGTTCGATCCCGACGACGGCGGTGACGCGGCTCGCTGTCTGGTGCTGTTGGAGTCTCCGGGGCCGAAGACGATGCGTCCGGGCGGGACCAACATGTGTTCGTTCGACAATCCAGATCGAACGAACCCCGTGCTGAAATCGGTGTTCGCCGACGCGGGTATCGACCGGGTGCAGTGCGTCAAGTGGAATATTGTGCCGTGGGCAGTGCTCGACGACGCCGGTCATCCGGTATCGCCGACGGCATCCGTTCTCGGTGAGGCGGGCCCATATGTCGGCGAGCTCATGGCCTTGCTGCCGAAACTGGAGGTGGTTTTCGTTCTCGGTGCGAAGGCTCTCGATGGCTACATGCGCGTCATCACTGCATCTGCTCCCACCCGCCTCCTCCCGGTGATTGCGGCACCGCACCCCTCGGCTCGCAACGCACACGCACCGGCGGCTGCTCGCCAGCGGTTGATCAACGCAGCACTGTCGGTCGCAACGCACCTGGAGAAGGCACCTGAACCCCGCACTGTGCTGAGGTAGGGCGGATCGTGCTGCTGCCTCCGACCGGTCAGTCCTGGTGGGGCTGGCGTTCGCCGGTGTTGGTGTCGATGTCGATCACCTCGTCCGGGCTGTCGGGGTGGTACTGGACAATGTGTTGTTCGGCGACACCCCGGCGTGCACCGTCTCGATAGGAGAACCAACATCCCGCGAACAGCACCACTGTCGCGATCGCTGCGACGACGGTCCAGCCCTCCCGCCGGCGAGGGCAGTGAGAAGGGCCCCGCAGCAGCTGTTCCCGCCATCAGCAACAGCCAGGCCAGATAATTTTCGGTGACTCGTGCCCAGATGCGTCCGCGGCGGCCCCGTCTCGGGGTATCGGAAGTCGGTGTGTCTGCATTCGGTGTGTTCATCGATCGACGCCGTTCGTTCGGTATCAGCGTTCCGAGTGGGTACTACCCGCGGTCGGTTCAGCTGGGTTGAAAAATTTTCCCTTGGACGCTGCCGCGGAGAGTGTGGGCGGCGACTGTGCCCCAGGCTGCGAGCAAGGCCGCATACAGTCCGATTGCAAGGGCCTCGACCGCGGCCGACCCCAGAGTGCCGCCGAGGGCAGTGGCACCGGTGACGCACGTGCCGATGGGGAAGGTGAACGACCACCAGGTCAGTGAGAATGTCAGTCCCTTCTGGGCGGCATGGATGGTGAGGGCGGTTGCGAGGATGAACATCAAGACGCCGAAGCCGCCCATGATCAGTCCGTACAGAATGCCGAACACGTGCAGGCCGGTTGCGACGGAGGCGGTCTCGCCGGTGAACACCAAGGGTGCATCGTTGCCGAGCAGGTTCGCGGCGGTGATCGATTGACCGATCATGCCGAGGGTGATCCACACCGTCGGTGCTGCCTGGACCGGCGGGATTCCGCCGTGGACGAGCCGTCCGTAGATGAGCGTCATGGTCAGCATTCCGATGATCAGTGACAGCCCGAACATCGCGTAGCAACCGGACAGCATGGCCAGGCGCCATTGCCCGTCCGCGATATGAGGGAGCAGCAGCGCACCGGTGGAGGCGGACACCATCGGCGGTACGACGGGCATCAACCACGCCGGGAGTGCGACGGCGGTCTGGTGATCGTGGGCGGTGATCATCAGGTAGGGCACGAGAATGCTGGTGATCAGCCCGAGGGCTGTGCCAGCGGTCCACAGGACGGCAAAGATCACGGTTGCGGGCACCGCTCCGATGACGTCTTTGCCCAGCAGCATCGTCCCGGCACCGACGGTCAGCAGCGCCATGGGGGGTGCGCCGTAGAACTGCACCATCACCGGATGCGCGGCGTGCTCACGCGCATACTGCCGGTGTCGGATCCAGTGCACTGCGAAGGCACCGGAGAGTGTGATCAAGGCGACCGACGCTGCGATCCACACGATCGTTGCGAACACGTGCAGTCCGGGGATGTGGGCGGGCAGGGTGGCGGCGGCGTTGGCGACGATACCGGTGCCCATGACCGAGGCGAACCAGTTGGGGGTGATGTGTTCGAAGATCTGGCTCGGGTGGTCGAGGTCGGAGAGCACCGGCCACTTGCGCGGCCGCTCGGTATCGTCGCCGCGCCGAGACGTGATGGAGGAGCGGTGCAGAGCTGTCGTGGTCATGACTTCCAGCGTCCTCGCACACAGTCGTCACCGGTAGACACCGATTACCTGGCCGGTCCCAACCTCAGGTTATGACTGCGGGGATCTGAGGGCGACGACGAGCAGGTCGCTCGACGGTCCTCGCAGTTCACGGCCCGCGGGCCACACGGCACGCAGGAACCGGCGCAGGTCGAGCCCCTCTGTGTGAACGCGGGCCAGTGTTCCGGCGGCGATCTCGGCGGATACCGCGAGGGAGCTGAGTACGGCCGGTGCGAGGCCGCCGATGACGGCAGCTTTGATGGCAGTGGTGGAGGACACCTCGAGCAGTGGCGCGGCGAGTGGGCCTGCAGTCCGGAGCGCACGTTCGAGCGCGAGACGTGTGCCGGACCCGGGTTCGCGGGTGACCAGCGGTGTCGCGGCCAGTTCGCTCGCCGTGATCGTTCGTCGAACCCATTGATGATCGGGGGCGACGACGACGACGAGTTCGTCGCGGGCAACGTCCTTCGAGTGGAGTCCGCTGGGCAGATCGGGGCTTTCGACGAATCCGATGTCGGCGCGGCCGTCGAGCACCGATGCGGCTACGTCGACAGAGTTTCCGGAGGTGAGAGTCGGTGTGATGGAAGTGTCGTGGGAGCGCAGTGTGATGAGCCATCGCGGTATGAGGTATTCGGCGATGGTGAGGCTCGCGGCGATACGAATGTGGCTGTGGCGGTCGGTGCGCAGCATTGCGATGCTCGTGGCGAGCTCGGCGGCTTCGGCGATGACGCGCTCGGCCCAGCCGGCGACCAGTTCGCCGGTTGCGGTGAGGGTGGCACCTCGCTGCCCGCGATGCAGGAGTGCTGCCCCGACGCGGCTTTCGAGTGCTTTCAGGCGTGCGCTCGCCGCTGGCTGCGACATGCCATGCGCAGCCCCTGCGCGTCCGATGCTTCCCAGCTCGGCGACGGACAGCAATAATTCGTAGCTGATCAGGTCGGTCACATGGGTCGGCAGGGGCACGGTGCCAGCGTAGAGACTGCGATCGTAGTGGGCACGGGGCCACGGGCGCGTTTGACGGGAAAGTCCCCATTCGAGCTCAGTGCTCGCGGGAAGTGGAACGGGGTCGCGGCACTGGATCCCGTGGTTCGTTCACCCTCACTGACGCCACCTGCACTTATCCAATTCTCGTCACCCGGGATTGCCTTGGTTCGTGCGAGTTGTTTCGAACTTCACCGGTGCTCTCGCAGCGTGAGCTGGGACAAGGCAGGGGATGAGTCGGACGTAGGCGACCATTCCGATCAGCTCCACCAGTGTCTGCGACACCACGACCACGGCAGCAAGAGACAGTGCTGGTGGCAGCGCGAGCGCCAGCGGCAGTACGACCAACGAAATCGGGTGGCGCCGGAGAAGGTCGAGGCCCGAGCATCCGGGACGTCCTGGCGGGTCACTCTGGCCGTCGCCCATCCGACAACCGCCATGATGACCAGGAACGCTACGAAGATCGGCACCGCGAAGATCGGCACCGCGGCAATCAGCTGGGAGCCTTCGGAGCGGACTGCGTCGATCTGCGACGCCACGACGACGGCAAGAGTGGCCATCATGACCGGCACCATCGCCGCGGCCATGACATCCATGATCTGTGTGCCGAGTCGGCGGCGCGTCAGGATCTGCCTTCGGCCTCGGTGATACCCGTAGGGGGTATTGCTTGGTACGGTGGCAACGTGCGTGACGGTGCTCGGCGACGATCGTCGGCCTCGTCTGCGCTCTCGGTGCTTCGGACGGTTCTGATCGCGCTCGGCGTGGTGCTGATGCACACGACCCTGCCCGTCCCCACCGCCGCGGCCCATGACGCGATGCCCGCACCAGGGCAGCCGAACAGCGTGGTCGCCCATCACTCTGCTGACACACACACCGTCGACGCCGAGACGGCGGCGGCGCACGTGCCGTGCCCGAGCGGTCACGACATGGTGCATCCGTGCATCGGGACGGTCACGTCTTTCCCTGCGATGTCGGTGCCGACCGTGACCGCCGAGTCCATGCCGACACTGGACACCGCGTCCGACCGTGTTGTCGCGATCGTGGCTCGGGCAGGTCGTGCGCCCCCGTGGGCGGTGTACTCACTGGACAAGTCGGTATTTCTTCGGGTGTGACGGGGAGTCCGGGGCCACGGTGCTCCGGCGGATCGCAGGCAGATCCACCTCGTCTCTCGTTCGTCACACCTCAGGAGTACTTCCATGCGCATCAACAGAAGAACAACCACCGTCCTCGCCGCCGCGGCGGTCGGCATCGCCCTCCTCGCAGGGTGTAGCGACGACGGATCGGGCACGTCGATGGAGGGCCACTCGATGGGCTCGTCCACCTCGATGGAGTCCTCGTCGGCGCAGTCCGCGGATCCCGCAGCGAACTTCACCGACGCCGATGTCATGTTCGCGTCGATGATGTATCCCCATCACGCGCAGGCCGTCGAGATGGCCACCATGGTCGACGGGCGCACGACGAACCCGGAGATCGTCGCCCTGGCAGGGGAGATCGCCGCCGCCCAGAAACCCGAGATGGAGCAGTTGACGTCGTGGTTGGTGCAGTGGGGTCAGCCGGCGCCGTCGTCGGACGCGAGCTCGATGGAGGGTATGGACCACGGATCGGGCAGCGGGATGATGACTCCACAGGACATGGACTCGCTGATGGCCGCGTCGGGTGCTGACTTCGACCGCCAGTGGCTGACGATGATGATCGCCCACCACCAGGGCGCGGTCGCGATGGCAGAGAAGGAGATCGCCGACGGCTCCAACACGGACGCGGTCGCGATGGCCCGCACCATCGTCGAGACGCAGAACGCCGAGATCTCCCGCATGCAGCAGCTCTTGGGCTGACCGAGAACCCGGCCGGTACCGCAGTTTCGGGTCCTGCTCGACGAACGACGTAGCCCCGCACCGATGTCGGTGCGGGGCTGCGTCGTATCGGAGGGCCGCAGGTCAGTCCCGCGGGGTACCAGTGCCGGGCCGGAGGTCGAGTCGACGGAGCAGTTGGGCGTTGGCGGCGACGATGATCGTCGACAGGGACATCAGAATCGCCCCCACCGACATCGGCAGCACGAACCCGATCGGAGCGAGCACGCCGGCGGCCAGCGGCACGGAGAGCAGGTTGTATCCGGCGGCCCACCAGAGGTTCTGCTTCATCTTCCGATACGCAGCGCGGGAGAGATCGACCACCGACAGCACCGAGCGGGGGTCGTCACTGGCGAGGATCACCCCCGCGGACGCGATCGCCACATCCGTGCCTGCACCGATGGCGATGCCGACGTCGGCGCGGGCGAGGGCGGGGGCGTCGTTGACACCGTCACCGACCATCGCGACCTTCCTGCCCTCGCCCTGCAGGTCCGCCACCCGCTGCGCTTTGTCCTCCGGGCGCACCCCGGCGAAGTAGCGGTCGATACCCAGCTCACCGGCGACCGAGGCGGCGACCGCGTCGGCGTCGCCGGTGATCATGACCACCTGCACCCCACGGGCGTGCAGATCGGCCACCGCAGCGCGGGACTCGGGGCGGATCTCGTCGGCCAGTTTCAGTGCACCGATCACGGCGCCGTCGGCGACGACATGCAAGATGATGGCCCCGTCCTGGCGCCACCGATCGGCCGTGTCGAGCTCGGAGCGGTGCTCCTGCTCGAGCATCGCCGGACCACCCACCCGAACGGCGGCGCCGTCGACGACCGCGGACACCCCGACCGCAGGTGAGGACCGGAAGTCCTGCGCAGACGGGATATCGAGCCGACGGCCCTCAGCAGCGGCGACGATCGCGCGTGCCAACGGGTGCTCGGAATCCGCTTCCGCAGCTGCCGCCAGCGCCAGAACCTCCTCGACGGTGCGCCCGTCCACGGCCTCGACGTCGGTGACGGCGGGTTCGCCGCGGGTGAGAGTGCCGGTCTTGTCGAACAGCACGGTGTCGACGGTGCGCATCGACTCCAGCGCGAGGCGGTCCTTGATCAGGACGCCGCCGCGTGCGGCACGTTCGGTCGCGATGGACACCACCAACGGAATCGCCAGGCCCAGCGCGTGGGGGCAGGCGATGACCAGGACGGTGATCGTGCGGACGACCGCGTCGTCGGGGGAGCCGAGGAGGGTCCAGGCGGCCGCGGTGAGAACGGCGGCGCCGAGGGCGAACCAGAACAGCCACGCCGCGGCGATGTCCGCGATCCGCTGCGCCCGCGACGTCGAGTTCTGCGCGTCGCTGACCAGGCGCCGGATGCCGGCGAGGGTGGTGTCCTCGCCGATGGCGGACACCCTCACGCGGATCCCGGAGTCGGTGGCGACAGTGCCGGCGACGACGGTGTCCCCGTCGCTGCGGCGCACGGTGCGGGACTCGCCGGTGATCATCGACTCATCCATGCTCGCGGCCCCTGAGACGACGACACCGTCGGCCGGGACCCGGCCGCCGGGGCGCACGACCACCACGTCATCGACCTGCAGTTGCGCCGGATCCACGACGGTCACCTCACCATCGGCGTCGACCCGCTCCGCGGTGTCGGGGAGCAGCGCGGCCAGCGAGTCCAGGGCCGACGTCGTCTGCGCGAGTGAGCGCATTTCGATCCAGTGCCCCAGCAGCATGATCACGATCAGCAGTGCCAGCTCCCACCAGAAGTCGAGCTGATGATCGAGTAGACCGACACTCGCACCGAGGGACGAGACGAACGCGACGGTGATCGCCAACGCGATCAGCAGCATCATTCCCGGTGTGCGGCCGCGTATCTCGCTGACGGCACCGGTGAGGAACGGGGAGCCACCCCACACGAACATGACTGTGCCCAGCACGGGGGACACCCACCCGATCCAGGAGCTGTGCGGAAGTGAATACCCGAGGATCATCGCGAACATGTCCGACGCTGCGATCACCGGAACCGCCAAGACGACCATCACCCAGAACAACCTGCGGAACTGGCCTGCATGATCGCCGTGGCCTCCGTGGCCGCCGGCCATGTCGTGATGGTCGTGATCGTGCGAACTGTCCGTCCGGACGGTGGCCGGTGATGACTCGATCATGTCAATTCCTCAATTTCAAAGGTGTTGCTGTGCGATGCCCTGTACCGGTCGGAGATTCGGACGTGCCGTAGTCAATCGCATCGCTGCGGTCGGCTACCCGCTGTGTCCTGCTCCGCGTCGATACCCCCAGGGGGTATGTAGTCAAGACCATACGCCGCTCGGTCGGCTGTGGGAAGGTGTGCCGTCTCACTCGGTCTCGGTTCCTGCACGCATCGGATCGTGCAGCTGACGCGATTCCGCACCCTTCTGCGGCAGTATCGATGAACACCGGGATCACGATGGTGCCGACGGTTTTGCTCTCGGCCAACCGGATTGCCCGCCCGACCGCCTGAACGATGTCGACCTCCGAGCCTCGTGGGTCGATGAAGGCGACACCGTCGAGGGTGGGGACGTCGACGCCCTCGGCGAGCCATCTGGCGTTGGCCAGCACGCCGCGTTCGTCGTCGTCGAGTTGGCGGAGACGCTGAAGCTTCACGTGGCGTTCAACGGACGACATATCACCGGAGGCGAACCCGGTCACAATGTTCCGGACGGTCGTTCTTCTGCAGGCATCCAGTCGAGAACGTCGGGCATCTCGGCGGCGAATCTCTGTGCTCGCAGCACCCGCGAATGGAAGCGATGACCCGGCGGAGGTCATATTTGCGCATGGCTTCGGCCAGCCCGATCCGGCTGTGGTGTAACCGGTCCGTGGTAGCGATGAGAAGGCGATAGTCGAACCACTTCCTCGACGACTCGGAGAGGACCTTGTCGACGTCGCGCTTCGTGACGGCGTGATCGGGGCTGTACGCCTTAACCTGCACCGCCCAGGCCTTCCCGACACTGTCCTCGACCACGAGGTCGATGCCGGCGTCGCTGCCCCACCTGTGATCCCAGTCATCCCACAGCCAAACCTCCCGAACCGTGTGTCGGTAGTACGGGTCGTTCTCGAGGTACCACTTGCAGATGCGCTCGAACTGCCTGCCTCGGATGTGATTGTTTTCGGAGCAGGTGTCGTAAAGGGCAGCGAATGTGCCCATTCCGAGAACTTCAGCTGGCCGTACCGACTGGTTTGTCGCCCTCGCGTAACTACTCGAATGACTCCTCGGGACCGTTAGGGCGCAGATCCTGCGCCACACCACCCAGGAGTTGCGCGGATCAAACTAGTTGAGTGAGCTGGCGCGAGTGCTTCCGACGAGCGTCCTCTGCGGCTCCGGCAGACCTCCGGTCGAGCTTGGCGGGTTGTCCTCGGAGGTGAGGTCGTTCCCACGCATTGTACTCGGCCGGTGTGGGCCTTCGTTCAGCCGCGTTTGCTAGTGACGCGATCGTGAAGCCGAGTCGCGACTCATTGACGCGTGGCCGCAACTGTCATGCGGCTGGACCCGCGTCTGCTGCTTTGTCGATCAACGAGATACGATGTCCACCAGGGTAATACGGACTAGTCGAGTTCGACGTAGGGGATTCTCGGTGTCACGAGAGTGTCACAAGTCGGGACGGACGGAGGTGGACCGGGGCGGACGCTGATGGACGAACGCGCAGCTCAGACCGGGTTTCGTGAGTCCAGGTGAATTCACCTGATCGGGCCGTCGAAGCCTTGTAAGCGAGCGGTCTTCGGTTCAATCCCGAAAGGAGGCTCTCGATAGGCCTCTGACCAGCACGAAGGTTTCGATATGGCCTGATCTGACCTCTCGTTTCACGACTTCCCCCGGTACGTCCGTGCAGGTCCGCCACGGTCCAGGGGCGTCCACGCACCTGCGAAATGCCCCGAAACTCGGCTCGCTGTCACGAGTTGTCACAACTCATCCTCAACTCGGTCAGTGAACTCGGGTGGACGTGTGTGGCTGTGGGTGGACTTCCGAGTGGAAGAGTCCACAACAGTCCGATGGACCTGTGGGGACTTCCGTGGACGGAAACCACTCACTTCACGGCCGGTTGCCGGTGGCGTGGACCCGGATCCGCTCGACCACGTCCGAATAGGTCGACAGGAAGTGCAGGGCAAACGCCATCACACCGGCTGATGTCTCCTGGCCCGCAACCATGAAGGTAAGTATCTGATTGCGAATATTCTGATCGGACAGCCGCTTACCCGTCGCCCGGTCCGCGGTGTTCAGCGCCAGATCGAGAAGATCACCGCTCCTCGGGGCGTCTCGCTCGCGCCGCGTCGCGACGATAACGTCCACGAGTCACTGTGCCACGTCGATGTCGTCTCGGTGTCGGTTGCGTTCACGCCTGTAGATCGTCGCCTCGAGAGCGGGGTGGGAGTAGGCGGCGCGGTTGATGTATTCCAGTGCACGAGAGATCCGCAACGTGTGGCGATCACTGGAACGGAGTACGTTGCGGAGCAACGATCACGGATTACTTTCTGCTTGTGGCCCGGACCTCGCGGGAGGACGTGGCGGTCGGTTCTGGCGACCGAGGCGTCGACTCAGCACCACTCCAGCAACAGTGCACGCACCCGCCACCACCATCATCACGGCGACCGGTAGCCAGTTGTCGGTCCCGCCGATGCTCGCCTCGGCGACGACGGGGGTGAGTCCGCCCGCGATCGCGAAAGAGACCTGGTACCCGAACGAGACCCCGGAGTAACCCACCTCGGGAGGAAAGAGTTCCGACAGGAAACCCGCCAGTGGTCCGTACATTCCGGCAATGCAGGCAAAGCATCCGACGAATCCCAGGAAAGCAAGCCACCACGAACCGGAACCGAGTAATGGCCAGAAGGCGAAACCCCAGGCGGCCACACCTACCGCACCGACTGTGATCGGAATTCTGCGACCGACAAGATCCGATATGAACCCGGATCCGATCAACATGGGAAGGTAGACGGCCTGGGCTGCCGTCGTCATGGCCAAGAGTTCACCGCTACTGAATCCGAATTGCTTTCCGTAGGCCACCGCGAAAACTAGAACCAGCGAATATGTTGCCGCGGTACCGATCGGCAGCGCAAACGACACGATCAGTTCGCGAGGGTAGTATCGGAAGATCTCGAGGAGGGGATGGCGGACGGTCCGGTCATCCTCCTTTGTGGCCAGGAACACCGGGCTCTCGTCAATATTTCGGCGCAGCCAGAATCCGAAGACCAGAAGGAAAATGCTGGCAATGAAGGGAATTCGCCACCCCCAGGTCTCAAACTGTTGGGTGGTGGTGACTGCAGCGATGATTGCCATGGTTCCCGAAGCAAGCAGGAATCCGACGGCGGCTGAGGCGCTGGTCAGCGAAGTGAGAAATCCACGAAACCGTGATCGATGCCCGTGCTCGGCCATCATGAGTACTGCGCCGCCGTATTCGCCGCCCACGCCGATTCCCTGGATAATTCGCAGAATCACGAGAATCACCGGCGCGGTGATACCGATTTGTTCATAGGTCGGAAGTACCCCTGTGCCGAATGAGGCAACGCCCATCAGGACAAGCGTTACCGTGAGTATCTGCTTTCGTCCGATGCGGTCTCCGAGCCAACCGAAGACAATCCCGCCTATCGGCCGCGCCAGGTAGCCGGCAGCGAAGGTGGCGAACGCCGCCAGGGTGCCCGCTGCGGGGCTGGCTCCTGAAAAGAATGCCTTATTGATGACGAGGCTCGCCACCACTGCGTAGATATAAAAATCGAACCACTCGATCACGGTTCCGATGATGCTCGCCAGATAGGCCTTCTTCATTCGGTGACACCTTTCTCGACGGATCGCTTCGAGGAAAGCTAGTGGGGGTCGCGGGGAGCAAGCCAGTGGAGCATGTCCGGCTAATGGGCTGCCGGTTTGTGAATCCTCTGAAACATGACGGGCCCCAGTGTGCCTTCGTCTCCACGGGCGGGCCCGGCCCTGGAGCCGCTGACGAGGTGGAGCACCCCGATCGAGACGAGGATGAGGATCACATCGATCATCGCAGGCACGGTGAGTCGATCTCCGAGAACGAGGAACGCCAACTCGGTGGCCGTGGCGGGTTCGATGAGTGTGGCGACGACCGCCGCGCTCGCCGGTGCGGTACGCAGACAGGAGTAGAGCAATAGATACCCCGGTGTCATGGTGACGACACCGAGGTAGGCAAGGGCGAGAAACGACGTGGTGTCGGAGGTCACGACGGAACCTGTCGACGCTGCGATCGGGAACAGGAACGCGGCGCCGATCGCTGTGGAGGCCGTCGTGAGGGCAGGAGGCCTCACTCGTCCCGTCGTACGCATGCTCAGCACTGTCGTCACCGCGTACAGAACGAGGGAGCACGTGGCCATCCCCAACCCGAGCGCCCGATCACCGGAACCCGCGTCGCCGTGTTCTGCGGACGAGCTGACCAGAACGAGACCGATCACCGCCGCGATGACGACGATCTCCCGCCCGGTCGACGGACGTGCGCGTGCGCGCCAGCTCTCCCACGCTGGCACGAGTACCGTTGCCGACCCCAGACTCAGAACCGTGGCGGTGCTGGAACCGACATGGGTGATCGAGGCGAACCACAACGTCTGGTACCCGGCAATTCCTGCGCCGAGCATCGCGATTCGGGCCGGATGAGCGAGTACTGCCTCTCCTACCGAGCGAACCAACCCCAGGGAAACGGTAGCCACGACGAGCACGAGCGACGCTATGGCGAGACGCTGCGCGCTGATTGCGATCGAGCTGAGCGCCGCGTGGAAGTGGATCATCTCGAAGGCTATGGGCGCTGTGCCCCAAAGAATTTCGGCCATACTGATCTGCGCGATTCTGCCCGGAGCGTTTCGGGTCCGAGGTCGGGTATATGACATGACAACCTCCTGCGCGCAAGAACGACGGGCACCGGCACAGCACGTTCTCGCAACGGCGCCTGGTGCCGTCGCTCGTGCGCTCGAACGGGGTGTGGGCGCTGGCGGCGGTCCGCGTGTTCACCGCCGTCACGGTGGGGGGGTCCGACTCGTCGCGGCGTGGGCGACGATCACCACCGTGCTGGTGCCGACGATTCTGATGGCATCGCTGCGCTCGTCCGTCACGGCGATGACGGCACGCCTGGTCGATCTTGCCGACACCGACCCGCTGACGGGCCTGCTCAATCGTCGGGGGCTGACCGCACGGGTGACGGTGATGCTCGATCAGGCCTGCTCCTTCGATGTTTCGCTGCAGGCGTGCCTTGTCGACATCGATCACTTCAAGTCCGTCGACGACGATTTCGGTCATGCGATCGGCGACGACGTTCTGGTCGAGGTAGCGGCGACACTGCATGCGGTGGCGGGGCCGGACGCGGTGGTGGCGCGGTTGGGCGGGGAGGAGTTTCCGGTGCTCGGTCTCGTCCCGAGCATGGGCGGCGTGGAAGGAAATCGTACGGGCGAGACGAGGCTGCGTAAGTGCTCGCCGAACCATTGCCCCGGGTGAACCGTAGGAGCAGG
The DNA here is from genome assembly GCF_019835845.1 of Rhodococcus sp. BP-349. NCBI lineage: Bacteria > Bacillati > Actinomycetota > Actinomycetes > Mycobacteriales > Nocardiaceae > Rhodococcus > Rhodococcus sp. BP-349. The sequence goes on from NZ_JABUDR010000001.1 coordinate 690,669, forward strand.
TGAGGGACACATGAGCCGGCGGTTCGCAGAATCCCGCCGCTTCCCTGACATCACGGGCCTCTTATCTGCTGTCTCGCGGAAGACTTCCTGGTCGGAGGCCAACAATCATTGTTCTGTTTGGCCTACTTCCAGTACGCGCTGTGACTCAGGACTCGTAGCGTGTCCGCGGGTGGTCCGGGCTCGCGAGTACGACGACGGCTCGGATCACTCCGTAGGCAACTGCACCGATGCTCGGCGCAGGACGAGTGCGCAGGTTCGGGACGAATGGATCGCTGACAGCGGCCGCGGAACGAGTGCTGTGTGCACGCGGAGAAGGCCATGGAGGAGAGGACTCAGCGTTCTCTCGGTGTGGAGCAGGCTCCACGACGGAGTCGACTCCATGCGCCGATATCTGTTCGTAGTTCCACGATCGAAGGGTTGAAGATGAGCAGTAGTCCGCGAAGTTCGCGCCGAAGCTTTCTCAAGATTGCAGCAACAAGCATGCTGGTCGTCACCGGTTGTTCCACGGGGTCCGAGCAGGGTGCCGCGGCCGGTACAGGTACGCAGTCGGCCGCGACCGGCGAGGACCCGATCGTTCGACTTGCTGCCGGGTCGTTGCGCGGCATCAATTCTGACGGATTGAACGTCTACAAGGGGATTCCGTACGCAGCGCCTCCTGTCGGCAACCTGCGGTTCAGGGCTCCTCGTGCGGTGGTCCCATGGTCGGGAGAACGAGATGCCCGTACCTTGGGTCACCCGTCTGTCCAGACCAACGCCGACCTTTCGCCCTGGCTGGATCCGCAACCAGAGTCCGAAGATTGCTTGGTTCTCAATGTCTGGGCTCCGGAGTCGGGCAGCGCGGGCAAGCCCGTCATGTTCTGGATACACGGTGGCGGATATCAGGTCGGTTCCGCCGGCGCTCCTCTGTACGACGGCGCCAACCTGGCGCGCACGGAGGATGTCGTGGTGGTCGGGGTCAACCACCGGCTCAACACATTCGGCTACATGTGGCTCGGCGATCTGGTCCCGGAACTGGCCGGCGACGGCAACCTCGGGCAGCGCGACTTGGTCGCTGCGCTGGGCTGGGTCCGCGACAATGTCGCGGCGTTCGGGGGTGACCCGTCGAACGTGACGGTGTTCGGCGAATCGGGTGGCGGCGGCAAGGTCAGCTCTCTGCTCGCTACGCCGTCCGCACGCGGATTGTTCCATCGGGCGATCGTGCAGTCCGGTTCGGCGCTCGAGATTCAGACCAGGGAGCAAGCGACGGAAGCGGCGCGCGCCACGCTGGCGAAGCTGGGTGACGGCACCTTCGACGTGAACAGATTGCAGCAGATCGGGGTCGCAGAGCTGAAGGCGGTATCGGGTGACCTCGGGGCCCCGTATGGACCTGTACTCGACGGTGACTTCATGCCGCACCAGACGTGGGAGGGCGGCGCGCCCGCAGAAAGCGCTGGTGTCGCGATGATGATCGGCAACAACACCCACGAGATCGTGCTCTTCCAACCCGATTTTGCCGATCCGATCGCGGACGACGCTCAGCTGGAGCAACGATTTCGGGCAGCGAGCTTCTCGCCTGCACTCTCCCCGGAGCAGTACCGAGGGTTCCTGGAAGGGCACCGGGCGCTACAGCCGACGGCCGACCGACACCATCTGTTGGCCGCCATGACATCGGATCCAGCGTTCTTCCGGGACGCACGGCAGCAAGCAGACCTCAAAGCCGCCCAGAACGCAGGGGATGTGTTCTTGTACGAGTGCACCTGGGAAACACCGTGTTTCGGCGGTCAATGGGCGGTGCACGCCGGTGAGATCCCGTTGGTTTTCGGAATCTTGTCGTATGAGTCAGCGTGGGACGGTCTCGACAGTGACGCCGCGCGTGCAGCGGCCGATCCGCAGAACCATCAAGCTCGACTGTCACGAGAGATGATGGCGGCATGGGCACGTTTCGCGCGTGACGGCAATCCGTCGTCTCCCGCTCTCGATTGGCCCCGATGGGACGACCGAACTCGTAGCACCATGGTGTTCGCGGGTGAGAAATCCGTATCGGTCAGTGGTTATGCAGACGAGCGCCTCGCCTTGGTGGAGGGGTTTCCGAAGAACCCCATCCTGTAGTCACCTGGAACCACGACATGGACTCGACGCGATGAGTGGGCGATCTCGCCCACCCATCGTGAGGCTTCCAATGGATTCGCGTTCCCTTGGTTGGTACGCCAGCGGCTTATCGCGTTCGAACGGCCTAACGTCGGCCTCAGCGACGTCACCCATCCACATTCGACCGGAAGCAGCGTATGAGTGAGAGCACGGAAACCTCGAAGTACTGGCACACCGAGATCAGCGAGATCACGCCGGAAACGGTGTACGTCCGCGGCTACAAGCTCGACGATCTGATCGGTCTGTCCTTCACTGCGTCCATCTACCTCATGATCAAGGGGCGGTTGCCGTCTCCCCAGGAGACCCGTGTCCTCGATGCGGTGATGACCGGTGTCCTCGACTACGGCCTGGAGAAGTCCGGTACCGCGGCAGCACGCTACGTCGTGTCGTGCAACCCGAACATGCAGGCCGGCATGGCCGCTGCGACATTGAGTGCCGGGGACTACGGGCTGGCCACCGAGAACACCGCCCGCTTCATCGCTGAGACGCATCGGAGTTTCGTCGAGTCGGGCGCCACCGACATGGACGCCTTCGCCGACGACGTGGTCGCGGACGCCCGCACGAACAAGCGTCGCATCCCCGGCTTCGGCCACCCGGTGTTCAGGAACGTCGACCCGCGTGCGCAGATATTGAAGGACATCGCCGTCGAGGCGGGGTTGTGGGGTGAGCCGGTCGAGTTGTACGAGGCCGTGCACCGCGCCTTCATCAAGACTCCCGGTCGTGAGCATTTCCCCATGAACGACGTCGCAGTGATGGCCGCGATCACAGTGGCACTCGGCTTCACCCCGGAGGAGTCCACTGCCCTGGCGATCATCGGAACGCTGCCCGGCATCGTGGCCCACATCTCGGAAGAAATGACTTCGCGGAAGGTGCAGCGATCGATTCCCCGCGACACCGTCGACTACGAGGTGTCGCGGCGTGATCTCCGGACCGACTTGGCAGCGGCCGGCTGGCCGCAGGAACACAAGGAGAGCTGACGCAATGACCACCCTCAGGATCGCGACCTCCACATTCGAGCTGCGCTCGGAGAGCAGTGTCGACTCACTCCTCGAGCACATGGGCGATATGGTGCGCCGCGCTGCCGAGGCCGAGGCCGAACTGGTGGTTCTTCCCGAGTTCGCCAGCACCGGGCTGCTCGGTTCGATCGCCGACCACGAGGTGACGGCGGCCACCATCATCTCGGATTACCGCGACATTCTCGCGCCTCTGTTCCACGACATAGTCCGCGGTGTCAGCGCCCTTGCTGTGGAACACGATGTCGTCGTCGTGGGGGGTAGTCACAACCGCATCGCCGAGGACGGCTCGCTGCGCAACACCGCGGTCATCGCTCACCCCGACGGGCGAGTGGAGTTCCAGGACAAGATCCACCTGACACCCAACGAGCACTCGATGGGTGCGCAGGGCGGCGATCAGGTGCTGGTGACCACGATCGGGCCGTTCACCGCCGGGGTACTCATCTGCGCCGACATCCAGTTCCCCGAGCTGTCCCGTTACCTGGTGGCACGCGGCGTCGACCTCATCATCTGCCCATCCCTCACCTGGAACCGCCGCGGCGTGCACCGTGTGCGCGTCGGATGCCAGGCACGCGCCATCGAGAACCAGCTCTTCGTGGTCATGTCGGCGCTCGTCGGCAACAGTGGGTTTCCTGTCGACGCAACCCTCTACGCCGTAGGCAACGCACTGGTGTCGACCCCAGTGGATCGGACGTTCGGCATCAACGACGGTCTCCTCGCGATTGCGGAGGATCAACGTGAGAACCTCGTGTTCGCCGACCTCGACCACGCTCTCGTCGAGAAGTCTCGAGCCAACCCCGAAGCACCCGGCCTGTCCCTGCGCCGTACCGAGGTGTTCGCCTCCCTGCGCTCCGAAGTCGACTACTGATGCCGGTGGTACTGCACCACCGGGTGCGTTACCACGAGACCGACGCCCAAGGGTTCCTCTTCAACAGCAGGTTCCTGGAGATCGCGGACGTGGGTCTGACCGAGTTCGTGCGCGCGGCCGGGTGGCCGTACCCACGGCTCCTCGCTGCGGGAGTGGACCCCTCGGTGGTCAGAGCCGCGGTCGAGTTCACCTCGCCGGCGCGCTTCGAGGACGTCCTCGCCGTCGATGTGGCCTGCACCCATGTGGGACGGTCGAGTTTCCGAATGCTCACACGGGTGACGCGTGAGAACACGGCGATCGCGGAGATGGAGCTGACGTACGTCGCTGTCGACCCCGTCGCCGCCACCGCCCGCCCACTTCCGGCCGATGTCGCAGACGCGCTGCGCAGTAGCCACATCGCACCGTCCATCTCAGGAGACTCCGAATGATTAGCTGCACCCTCGGAGACGGTGTCATCACCGCCCTGAGCTGGCCGGTCACGCACGTAGACGAGAAGTGAGAGAACTGATGGACGACCGTATGGCGTACTACCTCGCGGTACTCGAGAACAGCGCCGCCGAGATGCCCGACCACCCCGCCCTCATCGATGAGGGCGGCACTGTCGGGTATCGCGACATGATGACCGAGGTCGGCAGGCGTGCCGATATCCTCGTCCGCGCCGGAATGGTTCCGCGACAGCGGGTGGCTCTCGTGGCGGAGAACTCCGCCCGCTTCCTCATCACCGCACTCGCGGTGTGGAAGGCAGGCGGGGCTCTGGTCACCATCTACCCGTCCAGCGCGAAGGACGACCTCTCGTACAGCATCGCCGGCGCCGACCCAGCGTTGGTGCTGGTGGACCGGGCCTCCGCGCCCGCCGTGGCCGCTGCACTCACCGACCATCGTCCGACCGCCATGATCGACGGCGAGGACTTCACCGTGAACTCGGTCCGCGCGGACACGGCGCCCAGCCCCGACCATGTCCGTGCGCGGTTGCGTCTGATCACCTACAGCTCGGGCACCACCAATCGACCCAAGGCCATCATGGTCTCGGACGTTGCGCTGCTCAACGGAGCCGAAACCTTCACGTCCGTGTGGCATCTCGGCCGAGAGGATCGGACCGTCGTCGCGTTGCCCATGGCGTGGCTCTTCGGTCTCGCGTCGACCTCCATGGCGACGCTGTACGCCGGCGGCACCGTCATCGCGCTACGGCGCTCTCGACCGCAGATGATTCTCGATGCCATCGCCGATCACCGCGGGACCTTTCTCGGTGGCGTGACCACCATGTTCACCAAACTTGTTCGGCACCTCGACACCACTGTCGACAAGCCCGACGTGAGCAGCCTGCGACTCTGCGTATCCGGCGGTGAGGCGCGGAACGATGCAGCCTTCGATCGTTGGGCGTCTCACACGGCGGTTTCCGTGCTCGACAACTACTGCGCCACTGAGTGTTTCCCGCTGGTCACGTATGATCCCACGGTCGATCCCACCCCTGTGCGCGGTGCCGCGGGAACTGTCGTGCCGACCAACGAGTTCCGAGTCGTCGACGACCGAGGCCGAGAGGTCGAACGCGGGATGGTGGGAGAGGCCCAGGGAAGAGGGCCCGGATTGATGCTGGGTTACTGGGACGACCCGACGACCACGGCCGAGGCCATGGTCGACGGCTGGTACCGCATGCGTGACCTCGTGCGTGTCGACGAGCGCGGATACGTCCATGTCGTAGGTCGTCTGTCGGACATGATCATTCGCGGAGGGAGCAACATCTCACCCGCCGAGGTGGAGCGAGTGTTGCACTGCCATCCCAGTGTTCGTGCGGTCGCCGTGGTGGGCCTTCCCGACGAGATCTACGGCCAGAAGGTCGTCGCAGCCGTCGTCCTCGCAGACGACGCCGCCCTCGACGCGGATGCCCTGGGCACGTTTGCCGCCGAGCAGCTCGCGTCGTTCAAGGTACCCACCGAGTACGTCGTGCTCGACGCGCTCCCGCAGAACACCACGAGCGGCAAGGTGGACCGCCGCGCCGTCGCTGCACTCCTGGCAGCACCGTCCGCACGGTCGTGACGCCGAACTCGTAGGAGAATTTCCTACAGACACGGCTGATCACCGGCGTGCTCACAGTACTGCTCGCGGTAACTGCGCTGACAGACTCGACCTCGAATACAACAGTCAGGAGCTTCAATGTCACAGCACGTAGCAACTCGTTCGGCCGATACCAGCATCGGCGGTGGAATGTTCCTCGATGACTTCGAGGTCGGACAGAGCTGGACCTCGCCCGCGCGCACCATCGGCGAGGCCGACCTGGTCAACTTCGCCGGGATCTCCGGTGATTACAACCCGTTGCACACGGACGAGGAGTTCGCCTCACAGACGCAGTTCGGCGGCAGAATCTTCCACGGTCCCGGCGTGTTCGCCATCGCGACAGGACTGGAATCGCGCCTCGGTATCAAAGAGGGCACCGCCATTGCATTCCTCGGCATGAATTGGTCACTCAAGGGCGCCGTCAAGATCGGTGACACCATCCGCGTCGAGCAGTCGGTCGGTGAGGTCAGGCCGTCGTCGTCCAAGCCCGACCGCGGAATCATCTCGTTCGAAGTCCAAGTTGTGAACCAGCGCGACGAGGTGGTCCAGGAAGGTCAATGGCTCGTGATGTTCAAGCGGAGGCCATGACCCGATGACCATGCGTGCACTGGTGAGGCGGGGGGCCTCGGCGATCCTCGAGACACGACCCGTACCGGTCCCGGGTCCGACCGACGCCATTGTGAGGACGACCGCAGCGTCGATGTGTTCCGCCGATATCGCAGCACTCGTCGGGGACATCGATGTCCCCGACGGAAGAGTGTTGGGACACGAGGCGGTCGGCACTGTGCACGCACTGGGACATGACGTCGACGGTTTCGAAATCGGTGACCGGGTAGCGGTGTCCTCCGGAACCAGCTGTGGACGCTGCCGGAACTGTCAGCGGGGCTACGACGGACATTGCGGTGGACGCGAGTGGGGTGCGTACAGCTCCGGAGTGAGCCGCGACGGTAGCCTCGCAGAGTTCTTCACCGTGCCCGACGCGCGTCGAAACCTCGCTCCGATTCCGGATGGAGTGGAGGACTGGGCTGCGGTGTGCGCGGCTGATTCCTTATGTACCGGTACGTCCGCGTACGAGCAGGCCGCCCTGCCGCTCGGGGGCGTGGTCGCCGTGTTCGGTCAAGGCCACGTCGGGCTCGGCGCCACGGCCGGCGGTCGGGTGTCGGGGGCAGGGCTGGTCGTCACCGTCAAGGCCCGTGCCGGCGGAGAAGACGTCTCTCGAGCGATGGGCGCGGACGTGTGCCTCAACCTTGCCGAGCACGACGTCGTCGCCGAGATCGACCGGCTCACGGAGGGTCACGGCGTCGACGTCGCCGTCGAGGCGAGTGGCGTTCGTGAGTCCTTTCCGCGGGCTGTCGAGGTGACTCGCTTGGGCGGCGTCATCTCGGTGCTCAGCTCGTACAACGGTCCACCCGACGCCGAGCTGTCGATTCCGTTGGCTCACTGGGGATGGGGTGTCGGTGACAAGACCGTGCTGTCGAATTTTGCGAGAACCGGTAACGAACGACTGGGTCGTGTGCTGCGGCTCGTGTCGACGGGTCGCCTCGATCCGGCGCCCATGATCACTCACCGCTACCGGTTCGACGAGGTCGACCAGGCCGTGGCCGACCTCCGAGCTCGTCGCGGAGTGATCAAACCTCTCATTACATTCTGACCAGCACCGAGACCTCAGGAGAACTCATGTCGAACGAACGCTACGACGCCGTCGTCATCGGTGCCGGTATCGCGGGTATCACCGCCGCCCGCGATCTCACCGACCGCGGTCGTTCCGTGGTGGTGCTCGAGGCGGGGGACCGGATAGGCGGGAGGACGTACAACCGCCCCTTCGCCGGACTCGATCTCACCGTCGACTTCGGGGGGAGTTGGATCAACCGATCGCTGCAACCGCACATGAGGCGGGAGACGCAGCGATATGCGATCACGGTGAAGGAGGATCCTTCCGTCACCGGAGCATCCTTCTATACCGGCGGCCGCCGACGGTTCATGCCTGTGCCTGCGGACGAGCTGGCCGATCTCGAACGTGCCCTGGCGTTCTTGCGAGATGCCTCTCATCGGGTGGCGACCAACCGACCGCTCAGTGAACAACCGATCAGGGACATCGACGTCACTCCCGACGAGTTCTTCGCCGGATTGGAACTGCCGGATCTGACCCGCGAACTGCTGTACGGGATGATCTCCTGCTACGCCGGTGCACCGTGCTCGGAGATGTCGATGTTGCACATCGTCGCTCAGGTGGCCGCCTACGGCCACTCCACGACGGGCTTCGTCACTGCGCTGTCCGAGCGTTTCGTCGGCGGTAGTGTCAGTCTGCTGGACGCGATGATCGACCGATCGCGACTGGAGGTGCGGCTGGAGCACACAGTGGCCCGGATCGCGCAGGATTCCGATGGCATCACGGTATCCACCGTGGACGGGCAGCATGTCGACGCGCGAGTCTGCATTCTCGCGACACCGACCAACGTCATGCGTCACATCGACATAGTCCCGGGACTCGACCCCGCGAAACAGAGGGTGCTCGCGCACAATCACGTGAGCCGGGCCACCAAACCCAGCATCCTTGTTCGAAATCTCGGAGGCCGACCCTTCGCACTGGGCACGGGAACATTCCAGATGATCTCGCACGCCTACCAGGTCGACGATGATCGCGACATCCTCTACGCCTTCGGCTGTGAGGGCGGCGACAACGACATCGACTTGAACGATCGGGCGGCGGTGCAGACTGCGGTCCGCCAGTACTACCCGGATGTCGAGGTCCTCGCCGTGGACCACCACGACTGGAACGCCGATCCTCTTTTCGACGGCACCTATCGCGTGGACCGCGCTCACGAAGGTTTGGACTCGTTGGCCGTTCTCAACCGGCCGGAAGATCGAATCGTCCTCGCGGGAACGGATGTCGACGATTCCGTGTGGCGTACCTGGATGGAGGGCGCACTCAACAGTGCACGCTTTGCCGCCGACTACGCCGACGCGCGACTGGCCGACATCACCAGCGACTAGGAGATATCCATGATGACCGAATTTCACAACGTGATCGGCGGCCGCGAGGTCGGCAGTGCATCGGGTCGGACCTACGACGTGTACGACCCCTGCACGGGCGACGTCTACGCGCAGGCACCCCTGTCGGACGAGGTCGACATCGACCGTGCCTACTCCGCGGCAGCGGCCGCGCAGAGCGCATGGGCACGGACGACGCCGCAGGACCGATCCACGGCCCTGCTTCGGATCGCCGACGCCATGGATGCGCACGCTGCCGAACTCACCGACCTCGAGGTCCGTGACACCGGCAAGCCGTACGCACAGACCCTCGCCGAGGAGATCCCGGCATCGTCGGACGTGTTCCGATTCTTCGCCGGCGCCGCGCGAATCCTGGAGGGACGTTCGGCCGGGGAGTATATGGCCGGGCACACCTCGTGGATCCGGCGTGAGCCCATCGGCGTGGTCGGGCAGGTTGCTGCCTGGAACTATCCGCTGATGATGATGGCGTGGAAGATCGCCCCTGCCCTCGCCGCGGGCAACACCGTCGTGCTCAAGCCTGGCGATACCACCCCGGCCAGTTCGACCGTGTTCGGCCGCTTGTGTCAGGACATCCTTCCCGCCGGCGTGCTGAACGTCGTGTGCGGAGGGCGGGACACGGGCCGAGCGTTGGTTGCCCACAGGACGCCCGAGTTGGTGGCGATCACCGGTTCGGTTCGGGCGGGGATCGATGTGGCCACGTCGGCAGCCTCCGATCTCAAGCGGGTTCATCTGGAGCTGGGTGGAAACGCGCCCGTGCTGATCTTCGACGATGCCGATATCGCTGCTGCGGCAGCGGCCGTGTCGGCCGGCGGTTTCGTCAATGCCGGCCAGGACTGTACTGCGGCCACCCGAGTCCTGGTGTCCACGAAGATCCACGCGGATTTCGTGGCGGCTCTCGTCGAGGCGTCCGCAGGGGTGCGGACGGGTTCCTCACACGACAATGGTGTCTCTTTCGGGCCGTTGAACAGCGAGAACCAGCTGCGGCATGTCACCGGCCTCCTCGACCGGCTGCCTTCGCATGCGCGAGTGGAACTGGGGGGATCGAGGCAGGGTGACAGCGGGTACTTCGTCGAGCCGACGATCGTCTCGGGTCTGCGCCAGAACGACGAGCAAGTGCAGACGGAGGTCTTCGGACCCGTGATCACCGTCCAGGCGTTCGACTCGGAGGCGGAGGCCATGACGTGGTCCAACGAGGTCGACTACGGACTGGCGGCAAGTGTGTGGACCTCGAACCACGGGCGGGCTCTTCGCGCATCGCGGGACCTCGACTTCGGGACCGTGTGGATCAACACCCATCTGACAACCGTCACGGAAATGCCGCACGGAGGATTCAAGCACTCCGGGTACGGAAAAGACCTGTCGATGTACGGATTCGAGGACTACACCCGGATCAAGCACGTCATGTCGAACATCGACGTCTGACCGGGACCCTCCCGGCAGGTGTGCGGACAGCCGCTCGGTCGGCCGACGGGCCGAGCGGCGCGCACCGGCGGGATGTACGAGGTCAGCTATCGTCCATGACGACGCCCGGGCCGGCTTCGGTGCCGGGATAGTCGGTGGGGGTGCCGCTGGCTGCGATGTCGGCGGCGCGTGCGTGGCCGGAGTTGCGACGAGTCACCCGTGCCGTGCGTGCGTCGAGTTTGCCGCTGAGTTCCAGCGCCGTCAACGCGAGGTAGACGGACGAGATGTCGCCGGCGTCCTTCAGGTGGACACCGAGCGCTTCCTCGATCTTCGACAGTCGGTAGCGCAGGGAATTGTGGTGGATGTCGAGTTCGGCCGCAGCAGCGATGATGTTCTGACCGTGATCGAAGTATGCGCGCAGCCCGTCGATCAACGCCTCCCGATCCCGAATACCGGCGAAGTACACCTCGGCGCGAGCGGCCATCTGATCGAGTCCTACGTCGGAGAAGAGAGCAGTGGCGAGGTCGAAGTCCTCGTAACTCATCGTCGTCTTCTGAGATCCGCTGCGGCGCAATGACTGCACAGCGAGCTGTGCGTCGTGGTAGGAGTCTGCCGCATCTGCGACCACTGTGATCCGTCGACCGATTCCGCACTGAAACTTCACTGGACCGGACTGACGTGACAGCAGTGCTGCGATCTCGGGAGTGTCGGCCTGGGCCAGCACGGTCACCGTGTTGTCCCGCACCGTGATCAGGTGTGAAACGCTCGCGGCGGCGAGCGTCGCGGCAGTGGCGGCTGCGAGTTGTTCGAGTGTTTCGGCCAACCGTGCCTTTCGGGTCGAGCGGACCGGTCGCAGCACTACCACCCGCGCCGCGCCGGTGAAGGTGACGCCCAGGCCCGCAAGTCGTCCCGCAAGCTCCGGATCGTCGCGGATCGGGCGCAGCGCCAGAATCTGTTCGAGGACCGTGGCGCGGATGGCCCGCTCCTGGGCGCGGGAGATGGTCGTCATCCGGCGATCGACCTCGACGAGCGTCGCGGCCATGTGAACTGCCGAGATCACATACGGATCGGGGAAGGGTTGACGCCGTGACGTCGCGACGAGCCAGCCGAGATGCTCGTCGGGCTCGTCGAAGTCCTCCAGTCGTGTCGCGACGCCGTGCCATCCGTCGATGTCGATGATCTGCGATTCCGAGTGCGTCTTTGAGATCTCTCCGAAGAGCAGTGACAGCGGAACAGGCCCGGTGGCATGGAGGACGTCGCCGTTTCGATCGAGCAGGACGATGGTCGCATTGCAGAGCTTCTTCAGGCGAGAAGCGAGACTCTCGATGGTGGAGCGGTCTGCCAGCGCACGGCTGAGTGTCCGCTGAAGGGATGCCAGTCGACGTGACACCGACTCGTCGACACTCTGCGCGGCACGCTCGGTGGCCGAGATGGCGTCAGCGGGCGTTCCGCCCTGTTCGAGGACGACGATCGCGTGGGTGCGGCTGCGGTCGAGGATGTACTCGGCGATCGTCTGGTCCGTAGGGGCGCGAACGACCACGGCGCGCGATTCTGCGCCGTCCAGCAGAGCGCGGACCGTGGCCACGTCGATGAGGGCTTCCGGACAGACGACCAGTTGCTGGGTGTCGACTGGCAGCGGGTCGGCGGCGAGCCAGATGACGGCACCGCTCACCTTGCGATCGAGCCACGCGCCACTGTTGCCGATGAGTGATGCCGCAGAACCCAATTCGCCCAGAACGGTGCCCAGCGTGCACTCCGCCGTCGTGCTGGACATGACAGCCTTTCTTCCCGGGTGTCGAGCACACTACCGACATCTGTCGGGGCCGCCGATGGAATAGTTACGACACCCGCAGTCCGATCACTGGTGTTCTACTGTCGTTCGGGCGAGGTCGACTGACGTAGTGTGCGGTCATCGTTGCACGCTCGGGAAGGAGACCCGTCATGGTCGCCTCGGAACCACTCGCCACCGCCGACGTCATCGTGGTCGGTGCCGGCATCGCTGGAATGTGTACTGCGTACGAATTGCGAGCGAGAGGCTACGACGTCGCGGTCCTGGACCAGCGATTCGCGGCGTTCGGCGGCTCGGGTCGAAATCCGGGCGCCGTGTGGCTGCAATTACAGCGCGGCGGCCTGGAGCTCGATCTGGCACGGGCAGGCGCCGCCCTCTACGCCGAGTACGCGGACCGCATCGGGGGTGGATTCGACCACCGCACCCGTGGTGGTCTGTTCTTCTACGAGACGGACGAGCAGCAGGAGATCCTCGCCGACTACGTCGCTGACAGGCGACGCCACGGTCTCAGCGTCGAATTCGTCACGCGCGCAGACGCACTCGCGCACGCGCCCCTGCTCCCGTCGACCGCGATCGGGGCAGTGTACTGCGCTGAGGACGCTCAGATCGATTCTCAGCGATTCGTTCGCGCACTCGCGACCAGCTGCACCGAGGCGGGTGTGAAACGGTTCGACAACACCCCGGTGCTGTCGACGATCCGACGCGGGGACACCATCACCGGAGTGCGGACCACCCGTGGCGACGTTCACGGACCGGGCGTCGTGTGGGCAACGGGCGCATGGGCGCGGGGCCTGGACGCCGAGGGTGTCTCCATCGCGTTGACCACGAGCCGGATGGGCCAGATCGTCACGCAGCCGCTCGCCCAACGACCGAGCGTGGTCATGCACGGTCCACGCGGAGTGGCGTCCTGTGGTGCGCTCACCGACCTGCCCGGGTTCCGTCGCGAGGCTTTCGCGGCGCCGAACCCGCTCGGTGTGGTCCGCGACGACCCGGACGCGACACCGTCCGACTGGGATTACGACGACTCCATCACGCAGTTCTCGGACGGCTCTCTCCACATCGGATCCAGTATCGACATCACCGGTTCGCTCAACCCGCACATCAGCATGCGTGCGACGCAGTCGATGATCTCCACGACGATCGATCGGTACGCGGAGTACAGCACCTTCGGTGTCACGTCTCTGTGGGCGGGGCTGCAGAGCACGACGGCAGACCTGCTACCGGTGGTCGACAGAGTGGACGGCGCCTACGCCACCATCGGTCACGCTTCCGGTATGGCCACAGGACCGGTGGCGGGCCGTATCCTGGCGTGCCTGATCGCGGGTGAACACCACGAGTTCGCCGACAGTCTCCGTGCGGATCGGCCCTCGTTGACCTCTTCGCCACCTGCCCATGTCTGACGGTTGCTGTGGATCCACCGACACATCGGCTCGTCGATTGTCGTAATTCCGATACCCGCCTCCGGGCTCGGCTCCTAACTTGGGGGTAGTAGGCAAACGCCACCACGGCCCGAGGGAGTGTCATGTCAGGCAAGTTCGGCGGAGCGACCGAGACTCCGGATGTTCTGATCGTCGGGTCGGGCCCGTCGGGCGCCACCGCGGCACGCATTCTCGCGGAGGACGGTTTCAGCGTCACGGTGCTGGAGCAAGGTGGCTGGTTCACCCGTGCGCATTACGCCAGTGACAAGCGTGAGCGGGATGTGCTGTTGGCAGGTCCGTTGTCACCCGACCCGAACGTACGCAAGATGAGCTGGGACTACCCGGTGGACTGCGTCGACTCCGACGTTCACCCGCTGAACTTCAACGGGGTCGGCGGTAGCACCGTCTACTACGGTGCCGAGTGGCCACGTTTCGTCCCCTCGGACTTCCGTGTCAACAGTCTCTACGGCGTCGCCGACGACTGGCCGCTGACGTACGAGGATCTCGAGCCGTACTACTCGCTGTGCGACGAGATGGTCGGAGTGTCGGGGGTCGACGGCGACACGGCATTTCCGCCGGGGTGGGATCTGCCCCAGCCCGGTGTCCCCATCGGTCGCGCCGGCATCACCGCCGCGGAGGGTATGAACAAGCTCGGTTGGCACTGGTGGCCGGGAACCAACGCGATCATGACCCACAGCGAGGGGGACAGGGGTGCCTGCGCCCGGTGGGGGACCTGCATGTCGGGTTGCCCCGAGGGAGCCAAAGGATCCTTCGACGTCGCGATGTGGCCGGCCGCACTCGGCGCGGGCGTCAGGCTGATCACAGGTGCCCGAGTTCGGGAGATCACCGTCGACAAGGCAGGACTCGCGACCGGGGCGACCTGGCTCGACGACGACGGCGCCGAGCACCACACCTCCGCGCAGGTGGTCATCGTGTGTGGAAATGGCGTGGGGACCCCGCGACTCCTGCAGATGTCCACATCGTCCCTTTTCCCGGACGGCTTGGCCAACTCGTCGGGACTCGTCGGGCGCCGTCTCATGATGCATCCCTTCGTCGGTGTGATGGGGGTCTACGAACGTGACCTCGAGAGCTGGCTCGGACCTTTCGGCGCTTCCCTGACTTCGATGCAGTTCGCTGAGACCGATCTGTCGCGCGGTTTCGCGCGTGGAGCCAAGTGGTCGTGCCAACCGATCATCAGCCCGATGGAGGTGCTGCACCGCTACTCCGAGCTCCCGCTCCCCGAACGGTCCGGCGCGGCAGGACAGCGTCTCGTCGAGCGGGTACTGGGCCGATCCTTCGAATGGGGTGCCATCATCGAGGACCTCCCGGACGAGTCGAACAGGGTCACGCTCAGCACCGAGATGGTGGACGGGTCCGGGCTACCTGCGCCAAAGCTGACGTACAAGATCTCCGAGGACACGCGTCGAAACATCGATTTCAATGTCGCCCGCATGCGCGAGGCACACGAGGCGGCCGGTGCCGTCGAGACACGGCGAGTCGACTGGCTGCCGTCGGTCGGATGGCACCTGTTGGGTACCGCACGCTGCGGGAACGACCCGAAGAACTCTGTGGTCGATCAGTACGGGCGCTCACACGACGTGCCCAATCTCTTCGTCATGGACGGCAGCGTGTTCGTGACCTCGTCATCGGTGAATCCGACGCCGACCATCACCGCATTCGCCGCTCGGGCAGCGATGCATCTGGCCGAGACCGCTTCCGCGCAGAAGGTGCCTGTATGACCACGCCCGACAACGACGTGACCGAAATCGACAGCGCCCGCCCGGGCCTAGCCCTTCTGGTCGACGTGCTTCTGCCCGGCACCGACACTCTGCCTTCCGGGCGCGAGGTCGGCGCCCACGAGCGCTTGCTCGATCAGGTGCTCGCCGCCGATCCCGCACTGGTGGCACCGGTGATCGCCGCCGGCAGACGCGCCGGTGACGCGATCTCGGTGACCCTCGACGACGTCCAGATCTGGGATGCCGAGACCCGCGAGCCCGTCGTCTTCGCCTTGACCGCGGCGTATTACATGTCGTCCGCGGTCTACAAAGCGCTGAAACTTCCGCTTCCCGGGCCCCGTCCGATCAGACAGGCCACCGAGGACGAGAAGTATTCGGAGGAGCTTCTCGCTCCCGTCCGATCACGCGGGGCGATCTACGTCGGCGCTCCGACACGACCCGTCACCGATCAAGGAGTGGATCACCCGTGAGTGAGAACGCCCTCGAAACCATCTTTCGCACCCAGATGGCCGCCTATGCCGACTGCGACGTCGAAGCTCTCATCGCAACCTTCACCGACGACTGCGTCTTGGTGGACATGGCGGACGTCGACCACCCATTCGTCGGCACCGACGCCGTCCGCGGATTTCTCGTCGATTACTTCGCAGCTTTGCGTCACGTCGTTGTCGACGTGACGATGGTGGCCACTGGCACGGACAGCGTCATCGGAGAACTCGACGTGACCGCGAACTACGTCGGTGCACCGTTCACCGAGCAGACACCTCGGCCCATCCGACTGCGCTACTGCGTGGCCGAGGAGATCCGCGACGGCGGCGTCTCGAGTGAGCGCTTCTATTGGGACAGTGCAGATCTCGAGCGGCAGCTCACCGTGGTGTGAGATGGCCGCTATCGACCCGGACGTTGTAGGTATCACCAACTGGTGCCGGTGTCCGCGGTGAGTCGCACTAGATACACCACGGTGGTCCCAGATTTACCGTGATCTCAGTTCACACATCATCATTCATGAAGAGGAATCGGACATGTCGCTCTCCCGCCGGTACTCCGTGTTGTTCGACGCCGTGCGCATCGGTCCGAAGGAATCGAAGAACCGCTTCTGGGCCACTCCCCACGCCATCGGTTTCGGCTCGGACCATTCGGGTTCTGCCGCCGGATACCGCAGCATGCGCGCCGAGGGAGGGTGGGGCGTCGTCTTCACGGAAGCGACGACGATCACTCCCGAGATGGACAAGTCGCCGCACCGGATGTCGCGGCTGTGGGACGAAGGGGACGTGCGGAACCTCGCCCACGTCGCGTCCGAGATCCAGCGCCATGGCGCGCTCGCCGGGATCGAACTCGAGTACAACGCCGCCGTCGGTCCGATGACCGAGGGGCGTGGGTTGACCCCGCGCGCCATCGTGGCGACCCCGGGGGAGTCCGCGCTCGCGGTGCCGTACGCAGGCGGCCTCATCGAAGCAGACGGTGCGGCCCTGGCCGAGATTCGTGACATCTACGTTGCGGCCGCTCTTCGAGCGAAGAAGGCCGGGTTCGATCTGATCACCCTGCACTGCGGACACGCCGCGTCGATCTTGGCTCACCTGCTGATCCCCTACTACAACACCCGGACCGACGAGTACGGCGGCTCACTTCAGAACCGCGCTCGGTTCCACCGCGAAGTTCTCACGGCAGTCCGCGCCGCGGTCGGACCCGATGTGGCCGTCGGGTTGCGTCTCGGCGTCGACACGCTCGACGCCCCTCTCGGCCTCGGTGACCGCGGGTTACGCGCCGACGCCGACACCCCGCTGTTCATCGAGCACATGGACGACCTCGTCGACTACTGGGATTTCGTCATCGGTGGTTTCGACTGGGCACAGGACGCACAGTCATCGCGTACGGCCGCCGAGAACTTCGAGAAGCCCTGGGTGGGCGGGCTGAAGGCGTTCACGGCGAAACCCGTGGTCAACGTCGGTCGTCTGAACAGCCCGGACACGATGGTCGACATCGTGAACGCAGGCCAGTGCGACTTCATCGGTGCCGCTCGCGCGGGTATCTCGGATCCGTTTCTTCCGAACAAGATTCACTCCGGAAGCATCGAGGACATCCGAGAGTGCATCGGCTGCAACTACTGCGTGTCACGCGACATCGGCACCATGCCCATCGGGTGTACCCAGAATGCCACCACAGGTGAGGAGTTCCGTCGTGGTTGGCACCCGGAGAAGTTCTCCAGGGCCGCCAACCACGAGAACGACGTACTCATCATCGGCGCAGGACCGGCCGGCATGGAATGTGCGACCGTGCTGGGCAAGCGTGGCATGCGCAACGTCCACCTGGTGGACGCGGCCGATCATCTCGGCGGAAGCATCGACTGGGTCGCCACACTTCCCGGTCGGCACGAGTGGCGACGGCTGATCGAGTATCGCGAACATCAGTTACGCAAGCTGGGCAACGTGGAAGTCATCCTGGGCAACCCGATGACGGTCGAGGACGTCCTCGACTACGGCGCCGGAATCATCATCACCGCCACCGGGTCGCACTACACCCGCGACGGAATCAACCCGCACGATCGAACGGCGTTCGGACTCGAAGCCGTTCTCGGAGATCGTCTGCTGACCCCTGAGCAGGTGGTGCGTGACGACGCCCCGGTCGGGCAGCGTGTCGTGGTCGTCGATTCCGACGGCTACTTCATGGGGCCCGGCATTGCCGAGATGTTGGCTCAGCGGGGGCACGAGGTTATCCTCGCCGCTCGTGGTGAACACATCGGTGAGTACCAGCGATACACCCGTGAAATCACCCCGACCCTGCGGGATCTCCGCCACCTGAAGGTGGGACTACGCGTGGAGACCACCGTGACCGCGGTCGGCCCGGACAGTGTTCGGCTCAGCTCACCGGACCGTGACGACGAGGTGATCGGAGTCGACACGGTCGTCCTCGTCGGCACCCGAGCAGCGGACGACGAGATGTATCACGGCCTGATGGCGCGGCGTGACGACTGGCAGGCCAACGAGGTCTCCGCGGTGTACCGAGTCGGCGATTGCGTGCGTCCGCACTTCATCGCCGACGCCATCTTCTCCGGACATCGGTTGGCGCGCGAGATCGACAGCCCGGATCCGACCCGACCACTGCCGTTCATTCGCGAGCGTCGCATCATCGGCGGCGGCGATGCCGACTTCGTGCTCGGCGCGCCGGCCCAGCAGCCCGTGTTCCTGAACCTGTCCACTCACTAGCGAGAGATCACCAAGATGACGACAACACCGCGCACCGTCCTGATCACCGGCGCTGGGAGTGGTATCGGCGCTGCCGTGGCCGACACTTTCACAGCGCACGGTGACCGCGTCCACCTGCTCGACATATCCGAGTCGCGGCTCGAGTCGGTGATGGCCTCACTGCCGGAGGGGAGCGCAGAGTCGCACGTCGTCGACGTCACCGATTTCGACGCGGTGGGCAGTGTGGTCTCGTCGATCGCCGCCGCCGGACAGATCGACGTGCTCGCCGGTTGTGCCGGGGTGTTCGACGGCTTGGCCGGTATCGAACAGACCAGTCGCGCTCTGTGGGACCGGGTGATCGACATCAATCTCACCGGCACGTTCAACGTGGTCAAACCAGTTGCACAGCAGATGATCTCGCAGTCGTCCGGTTCGATAGTGCTCATCGGGTCCATTGCTGCGTCGCGTGCGCTGCCCGACGGGCTCGCCTACGTCACCTCCAAGGCTGCGCTGGAGGGCATGACGCGTCGTCTCGCAGTCGATCTCGGCCGGTACGGCATCAATGCCAACCTCGTTGCGCCCGGTGTGGTCGAGACCGGCATCCGTGCCACGTCGGAGGAAATACTCGGTGACGTGGTGCCCGACACGAATGTGGGCGTCGGCACGAATCCTGAGCTGATGAAGATGATCATCCCGATGCAGCGAGGCGGCCTCGCTTCCGAAGTGGCCGCGACCGTGTACTTCCTCGCAGGCGACGGCGCTGCCTACATCACCGGCGATGTCATCCACGTCGACGGCGGCTGGATATCCACATAGCCGACCCCCTGTCCTGTCCGACATTCCGAGAGGCCCTCTCATGCCCTTGCAACTCCCCGACGGCAAGCGTCTGGCCGTCTCGCTGAGCCCGGACTTCGACGCACAGAGTGTGTGGATCGGCACCTTCCGGTCGACCTCCCAATCGAATCTCTCGCGAGGAGAGTTCGGCGCGGAGGTAGGCGCCCCACGCTTGCTCGACACGTTCGATCGCTTCGGAATCACGACCACCTGGTGCGTTCCCACGCACACCATGCAGACGTTCCCGCACGCGGTCGCCGCCGTCGTGGACCGGGGACACGAAATTGCGGCGCACGGGGTTTACCACGAATACGTTCCTAAACTGGAGCTCGACGAGGAACGGCGGCTCATGGAGCTGCAGGTTCGTCTGCACGAAGAGCTCATCGGACGTCGTCCGCGAGGGTATCGATCACCGGCTCTCGACGTCACGGACAACACTCTCGCGGTGCTCGCCGAGTTCGGGTTCGACTGGGACTCGTCGCTCATGGGCCGAGACTTCACCCCGTACCACCCTCGAATGGTGACCACGATCGATCTGGAGAAGGGCAACACCTTCGGAGATCCGTCGCCGCTTCTGGAGTTTCCGGTGTCGTGGGGACTGGAC
Organism: Rhodococcus sp. BP-349; assembly: GCF_019835845.1. NCBI lineage: Bacteria > Bacillati > Actinomycetota > Actinomycetes > Mycobacteriales > Nocardiaceae > Rhodococcus > Rhodococcus sp. BP-349. The sequence continues at coordinate 710,702 of NZ_JABUDR010000001.1, forward strand.
GACTTCCCGGAGCTCGAACTGCTCAAAGGCAGTGCGACACAGCAGTCCAACGACACAGTGCTCCAGCGGTGGAAGGACGCGTTCGACTTCGCCTACGAGAGATGCCCCGGCGGAATGATGACGTGGACGCTGCACCCACAGACCATCGGTCGCGGATTCAATCTCTTGATGCTCGAACGATTTCTCCACCATGTCGTGAGCCACGACGGGGTCTGGTTTCCCACCATCTCCGAGGCCGCTGACGCCTGGACCGACCCGCCTGCCTGATCCGACCAGTCCTCATTCTCCCGACACCCAAGGAACATCATGCCCTCCGCATTCGTACCCGCCGGCCTCACCGACGACCATGTACAGCTTCGCAAACTCGTGCGCGACTTCGTCAACGCTCGCGTCATACCCACTGCCTCGGAGCGCGAGGCCAAGGACGAATACCCGGACGACCTGATTCCCGAACTCGCAGATCTCGGTCTGTTCGGTATCACCGTCTCCGAGGAGTACGGCGGATCCGACCTCGACTACGTCAGCTACGGCTTGATCTTCGAGGAGTTGGCGCGAGGCTGGATGGCGCTCGCGAGTCTGGTCTACACCACGAGCTCGGGTGGGTACCTGATCAGCGAGTTCGGAACCGAGGACCAGAAGAACCGGTTCCTGCCGGACATGGCGGCAGGTCGGCGTATGAGCGGTATCGCGCTCACGGAACCTTCCACGGGTAGCGACCTGAAGAAGATCACGCTGTCCGCCCGGCGCGACGGGGACAACTACATCGTCAACGGAAGCAAGATCTTCATCACCCACGCACGGCACGCCAACCCGTTGGTGACCCTGGTCAAGACCGATCCCACCATCGAACCAGCACACCGCGGAGGCATCAGCCAGCTGCTCGTCGAGCAGGACACACCCGGGTTGAGCTACGGCAGCGACTACAAGAAGCTCGGTCACCGTGGACTCGAACTGTGCGAGGTCAACTTCGACAATGCAGTCGTGCCGGCGGCCAATCTCCTCGGCGGCGAGGAGGGCAAGGGCTTCTACCAGATGATGGCGGCTCTCGATCGTGGCCGCATCTACATGGCGGCGGCATCGACGGGAATGTCGCGAGCGGCCCTCGAGCATTCCGTCGAGTACGTCAAGCAGCGCGAGACGTTCGGCAAGAAGCTGTCCGAGCATCAGGCCGTCCAGATGAGGCTCGCTGACATGGCGACGAAGGTGGAGGCGTCGCGCCTGCTGTACCTCAACGCCGCTCTCAAGACCGATGCCGACGGCCGTGCGAGCGCCGAGTCCGGGATGGCGAAGATCTTCGCGACCGAGTCGGCGATGGAGGTCACCTACGACGCCATTCGGCTTCACGGCGGATACGGGTACATCAAGGAGTTCCCGCTGGAGCGGTACATGCGCGACGCTGCGCTCATGCCGATCGGTGAAGGTGCCAACGAGATGCTGCGCATGATCGTTGCCAAGGAATTGACGGCGAAGTAACACGTCCTGTCCGACGACGGGTCGATTACCAAAGCCACGCTGACGAATTCGTGAGTTCACCGATGGTTCACCATCAGTCGGAGCTCCATACTTCGGACCGAGGCGTGATTGCTGTCACGTACCAGAGATGATCGGAGACATCGGTATGGAGTCAACTGGATCGGTCGGACGACCGGTGACCGAAGAACCCGGTGCGACTGCACCGAAACTCGGCGGAAACATGGGAGCGTTCGAGCTCGTCTGCACTGTGCTGGCCTACAACGGTCCGGTGGTGGTCTTCATAGGTTTCATTCCCGTCGCCGTTCTTCTGGGAAATGGAATCGGAGTTCCGGTGTCCATTTTGGTGGCCGGACTGTTCATCGCGTTCCTGGCCACCGGGCTGATTGCGATCGCACGCAAACTCCCCATTGCGGGCGGCTTCTACGCCTACATCAGTGCCGGGCTCGGGAAGGTGGTCGGCCTGTCCGCTGGATTCACAGCGATGATGTGTTACTACGTCGCGTGTCTCAGCGTGTACGCGCTGGGCGGCACCGCCGCCCGTGCCCTCATGTCGGACGTCGTGCACGGCCCCGACCTGCCGTGGTGGGCATGGTCGCTGGTGCTCTCGGCAATCGTCTCCGTTCTCGGCTATTTCCGAGTCGACCTTTCGGCGAAGGTGCTGACGCTTTTCCTCACCCTCGAGTTGGTGTTCTTGGTGGTGTACGACCTGGCGGTGGTCGGACGGGGTGGAGCAGAAGGAATCGGGGTCGACTCCTTCAGTGGCGACGCCGTTTTCTCGGGGTCGATCGGCATCGGGTTCATGTTCGCCCTCGGCCTCTACGGTGGGTTCGAGGCCACCGTGATCTTCCGCGACGAGGTGCGCGATCCGAGCAAGACGATTCCGCGCGCCACGTACGGAGTGGTGGGCCTCCTCGCTCTTCTCTACGGGGCCACGGCATGGATGTTCGTCAACTCCTACGGTCCACAGGCGGTGCTGACCGCTGTGACCGAGGACCCCGCGAGCGCGGCCACTGCCAGTGTCAAGGAGTACATCGGAACCGTCGGGTACGACATCGCAGCGCTGCTACTGCTCACCAGCGCCTTTGCGTTGATGCTGGCGTCGCACAACATCACTACTCGCTACCTGTTCAACCTCAGTGCCGACGGCATCCTTCATCGGTCGCTCAGTCGCGTCCATGGAACGCACTTCTCACCGCACCGGGCGTCCGTGGCGATGACGGTGGCCTCGCTGGTGGGACTGCTCGTGATCGTGGTGCTGCGGCTGGACGAGGGCTTGATGTACGGACGCCTCGCCGGCCTCTACTCCTACACGTTCCTGATCCTGCTGCTGATGGTCGCGCTGGCCATCGTCAATTACCTGATCAAGAACCGCGCGCCCGGCGAGAGCTTGGTCCCGCCGGTCCTGACTGCCATCTCGGCGATCGCCGTGGCAGTGGTCCTCTATCTCGCCACCATGAATTTCACGCTGCTGACCGGAACTACCGGCGCCGCGACGACTTTCATGCTCGTGGTCATCTACGGGGTCGTGGCACTGGGATTGATCACCGCGGCCGTGTATCGCAAGCGCAATCCCGCGGTCTACGCGCGCATCGGCCGCGACGAGCAGGAGGCGGGAACACCGGCCTGACGGCGTTCAGGGGACCCGAAGGTCGGGAGCGTGCTCGGGCGACGTCTGGGTGTCATCAGAGGCCGGGGCTGGGGGGGAGGGGCGAGCGAGTGCTCAGCTCCTCCCCTCACTGCCGGGTGCTTCGCCGGGTACGCTCCCTTGCGCCTCGATGTGGAACACCACGCTGCGTCACCTGGTGGTGAATCCGGTTCCCCTATGTCCGCCATCCCGCACCCGCCGCGTAGAGGCGGCGGCGCCTTCGCCACGCGGGCCTGTTCCACTTCTCGAGAAATCGCTCCTCCGGCGAGAGTCCGCCCCAGATCCCGTAAGGCTCCTCCGCGTCCATTGCATATTCGAGGCACTGAGCGGCCACCGGGCATACTTCGCAGAGTTTCTTTGCCGTCGCTTCGCTGGCTGAATCTGTGTCGAAGAAAGAGGCCGATCGTTCGCCTCGACACGCAGCATCCAGTTGCCAATTCCAATTCTCTGTATGAGCGGGTGGCAGTGACGGCTCTCTTCGCATGATGTCCCCTCAGTGGATTCGCCACATGTCCGACAAGACTATCGCGCTGAAACACACATGAATACGCGTGCGGTGTGCCCAAGCCTCACCCCGTGGCAGGTGATGTTCTGCGCCGTTCGGAGTTCGAGCCATCCGAGCTTTCGAGACCGCGCTTTTCTCAATTGTGTCGACGTTACGTGCCCATGAATATGCCTACCAATCGGAAATATTCCTACATGCCGGACAAAGGTGTGTTCACTTCACGACGCGCCGTGGTCGGTCGAACCGGCCCGGAGTTTCGAGGCATGGGGTGCTCGGGAGTGCGGCCGGCGCGTATCGGTCGTCACGTCTCGTTCTGGACAACCCGGTAACGTTCCGCGACGAAAGAATGCAGCCGGTGAGCTATGTCGGCGAGCGTGTGCGCGCCGGCATGGTCACTGCGCCAGGAGGCGTTCAGTTGGATGCTCAGCACGGTGGAATTCGCGCGTATTAGGGACGGCGCCAGGTCGAATCGGGGGTCATCGGTCACGATGGCGATTCCACGGCCGGCAGCGGCGAGCGCTTGTGCGATCGTTCCGTTCGCCGCTTCGATCGCTCGTCCGGTGTCACTGTCCCAGCTGCTGATGGCATTGCGGAGCGCTTCCCGCGCAGCTGTTCCCGGCGGCAGAAGGACGAGCTGCTCCCTCGACACGTCGTCGACCGTCACTTCCGCGCGACCGGCCAGCTCGTGACGGGGGTGCGCGTAAGCAAGTACCGGAAGTGTTGCGAGGTGGAGACACTCGTAGGTGTCGCCGGCGGCGTCGGCGGCAATCACGATGTCCGCGCCCTCTGTCACCATGTCGGCGAGTTCCCTGCCGTCCGAAGCGATGACGTCCACGGTCGGGTCGCTGTCTGCGAGAGTCGCGACGAACGGCGCCACGATATCCGTGAGAGTGACTGTCGGAGCGGCGATGGACAGACGACGAAGTCCACCGTGCGCATAGAAGTCGGCTGTCGAAACGAACACGTCCGCACGCCGCAGAAGGGACCGGGCATCACCGAGTAATCGGTGTCCGGCAGGAGAGAGCGTGAGTCGATTGCCCGAGCGATCGAACAACTCGACGCCCAACTCGTTCTCCAGCTGTCGGAGTTGCCGGGACAGGGAGGGTTGCGCCACTCGCACGGCCGTCGCTGCAGCATTCACCGAACCCGCGTCGGCGATCGCGACGAAATAGCGAAGGTGTCGAAGTTCCACTATGCCTTCCGGACATCGAGTTCGTGCCGAACAAGTCTTGGACAGGATAACGGCGCAGCGCAATCATGAGAGCACAGCCCCACTATCAGGAGTAATTCGATGACAACTATGCAGCAGTCGATCGACACAGCCATTCCCCAGAAGCGCCGCCTGGTCACTGCCGTCCCGGGGCCCGGGTCCGTGGCATTGGCAGAGCGCCGTCGCGCTGCCGTTGCTGCCGGAGTCACCAGCGTGGTGCCGGTGTTCGTCGAACGGGCCGCAGGCGGTGTCGTCGTCGACGTCGACGGCAACTCGTTGATCGATCTCGGATCCGGCATCGCCGTGACCTCGGTGGGCGCGAGCAATCCTGCGGTGGTCGCTGCAACAGCCGCGCAGGCGGCGGCATTCACTCACACCTGCTTCATGGTGACCCCGTACGAGGGCTATGTCGCTGTTGCGGAGAAGCTGAACGAGTTGACGCCCGGCGATCACGCGAAGCGGACCGTGCTGTTCAACTCTGGCGCCGAGGCCGTCGAGAACGCGATCAAGGTCGCTCGACTCGCGACCGGCCGCGACGCCGTCGTGGCGTTCGATCACGCGTACCACGGGCGCACCAATCTGACGATGGCGCTGACCGCGAAGTCGATGCCCTACAAGCACAACTTCGGACCGTTCGCGCCCGAGGTCTACCGCATGCCCATGAGCTACCCGTACCGGGACGACCTCGGCAATGACGGTGTCGCCGCGGCCCGGCGCGCCATCAGCGCGATGGACAAGCAGCTCGGCGCCGACACGATCGCTGCCCTGATCATCGAGCCGATCCAGGGCGAAGGCGGGTTCATCGTTCCAGCACCTGGTTTTCTGCCCACTCTTGTCCAGTGGTGCCGAAACAACGGGGTGGTGTTCATCGCGGACGAGGTGCAGAGCGGTTTCGCGCGCACAGGACAGTGGTTCGCCAGTGACCACGAGGGCGTGGTGCCGGACCTGATCACCATGGCCAAGGGCATTGCCGGCGGAATGCCGTTGTCCGCGATCACCGGTCGCGCGGAGTTGCTCGATGCCGTGCACGGCGGCGGCCTCGGCGGCACGTATGGTGGCAACCCCGTCGCGTGCGCCGCGGCGCTCGCCTCGATCGACCAGATGGCTGTACTGGATCTTCCGGCCCGCGCTCGCCATCTCGAGACTCTGATCGTCGACTCGCTGACAGCCGTGGACGATCGTATGGTCGCGCAGGGTCGAGGCGTCATCGGCGAGATCCGCGGCCGCGGCGCCATGATCGCAGTCGAGTTGGTCGTGGCCGGCACCACCGATCCGGACGCTCAGCTCACCAAAAATATTGCAGCAGAAGCTCTTCGGCAGGGTGTGATCGTACTGACCTGCGGAACCTACGGTAACGTCCTGCGGCTCCTGCCTCCGCTCGTGATCGACGACGAGCTGCTCACCGATGCGCTCACTGTCCTCGGTGACGCCATCGACTCCTGCGCCAACTGAAGACAAGGACGCCAACACACCATGGTCACACTCTCCCCCGTCGCCGGCACAGATGTCCTCGACGGTGTACCCAGAGGCCTCTGGATCGGCGGCGAGTCGATCCCCGCTGATGCCAACGCCACCTTCGAGGTGCTCGACCCCGCCACCGAGCAGAGTGTGGCCTCGGTCGCGAACGCCTCCGCCGACGACGCTCGACGCGCGGTGGACATCGCCGTGGCGGCAGCGGTCGACTGGGCAGCGACCTCGCCCCGTGAGCGCAGTGAGATCCTTCGCCGCGCTTTCGAGCTGCTCATCGCGCGCGGCGACCAGGTCGCAGCGCTGATGACCCTCGAGCTCGGAAGGGCCCTGCCCGACAGCATGGCCGAGGTGAAGTACGGGGCGGAATTCCTCCGGTGGTTCGCCGAGGAGGCCGTGCGCATCACCGGGCGATACGGGCTCGGTCCGGCAGGCACCGGACACATCGTGGTCGACCATGCTCCGGTCGGGCCGTGTCTGGCGATCACGCCATGGAACTTTCCGCTGGCGATGGGAACTCGCAAGATCGGTCCGGCCCTGGCAGCGGGCAACGTGATGGTGGTCAAGCCCGCGCGCGAGACTCCTCTCACCATGTTGGCCCTGGCCGCCGTGTTCGCGGACGCAGGACTCCCGGCCGGTGTGCTCACCGTCCTACCGACCACGGATGCGCGCGGCGTCGTCTCCGCCGTCCTCGACGACGACCGCATCCGCAAGGTCAGTTTCACCGGGTCCACTCCCGTGGGCAAGGCGCTGATGGCTCAGGCAGCCGAACGCGTGCAGCGGTCGTCCATGGAGCTCGGTGGGAACGCCCCCTTCATCGTCTTCGGCGACGCGGACGTCGACGCAGCGGTGGATGGCGCGTTCGCTGCGAAGATGCGTAACGGCGGCGAGGCCTGCACCGCGGCCAACAGATTCCTCGTGCAGGCCGACGTGGTGGAGGAATTCACCGACAAGCTCACCGCGCGGATGTCCGCACTGACACTGGGCGCCGGGTACGAGGAGGGCGTCACGCTCGGGCCGCTGGTCAGTGCTGCGCAGCGAGACAGCGTCTCGGCGATGGTCGAGTCGGCGAAGGCGCAGGGCGCCCGTGTTCGACTGGGCGGCAGTGCACCTGACGGCCCGGGATTCTTCTACCCGGCAACCGTTCTCGACCAGGTCGATGCATACGCTCCGATCACCCGGGACGAGATATTCGGACCGGTTGCGGTGATCAGCAGTTTCGACACCGAGTCCGAGGCGATCGAGGCAGCGAACTCCACGGAGTACGGGCTCGCCGCGTACTTCTACAGCCGCGATGTGGAACGGTGTCGGCGCGTGTCCACCGCACTGGATTCCGGGATGGTCGGTGTCAACCGAGGAGTCATCTCGGACGTCGCTGCGCCGTTCGGCGGAGTCAAGCACTCCGGGATCGGGCGAGAGGGCGGCACCGAAGGCATCGCCGAGTACCTCACCACCAAGTACATCGCCCACACCTGAGAATTGCTCTGACCGGAGACCATCGTGACCGTTCTGCACACCGATATCCGCCCCTTGGCGACGCCGACAGTCGCCTTCACGCGTCGGAGCGCCACCACCACAGCAATAGTGACATGGCCACGTGACGACATGGTTCTGGCCGAGGTCTGTGTGATGTTCGAACGACTCGGACTCAGGGTGACCCGGCATCGTTCGATCACAGTCCACGAGTCGACCACCGGGATCGGTGTCACGGACGAGTTCGAATTCGTCGATCACAACTATTCGGACACCACCCTGACTCTGATCGGCGAGGCGTTCGCTGCGGGCGTTGCCGGGTCGTGGAGCATCGACCAGTACGCGACGCTGGTGTCGAGCGCCCGGATCTCCTGGCGGCAGGCGACATTGCTCCGGGCGATGTGTCGCTATCTCCGACAGACCCCGGTGGGCCTGTCGGAGGCCTATCTCGTCGACGCGCTCGCATCCGATCCCGGGTTCACTCGAGCCGTGCTGCGCGCGTTCGAGAGTCGGTTCGATCCGGCTGCCCGCTGCCGGGACGGTGCCCAGCAGCAACTCGACCACATCATCGAGGGAGCGCAGTCCTACGACCAGGATCGGATGCGTCGCGCGTTCTCGTGCTTCCTGGCCGCAGTTCAACGAACCAACTGGTTCCAGCACAGTGTCGACGGCTCGCCCAAGTCCTGGATCAGCTTCAAGATCGACTCGAGCCGGCTCCTGAGCCCGGGTGAGATCGTCCCGTTCCGTGAGATCTTCGTGTGCACGGCAGAAGTGGAAGGTATTCATGCGCGCAGCGGGTCGGTCGCCCGCGGTGGCCTGCGGTGGTCGAACAGACCGGAGGACTTTCGCACAGAGGTGATCGGCCTGATGAAGACGCAGGCCGTCAAGAACGCACCCATCGTGCCGATGGGAGCCAAGGGCGCCTTCGTGACCCAGCGCAGCACCACCGGCATCGACGGATACACCGTGTTCATCCGCGGACTTCTCGACGTCACCGACAACATCGTCGGCGGCGCGGTGGTTCACCCGCCGCACACGGTGTGTCTCGACGGTGACGATGCCTATCTCGTGGTGGCCGCCGACAAGGGCACCGCGTCCTTCTCCGACAGAGCAAATGCCGTCGCGGAAGAGTACGACTTCTGGCTCGGAGACGCGTTCGCCTCCGGAGGCTCAACCGGTTACGACCACAAGGTCATGGGGATCACCGCCCGGGGCGCATGGCTCGCGGTGCGACGCCACTTCGACGAAGCGGGACACGACATCAGCGTCCGACCGTTCACTGCTGTCGGCATCGGCGATATGTCCGGTGACGTCTTCGGCAACGGCATGCTGCTCGCCGACACCACACGGTTGGTGGCCGCCTTCGATCACCGCCACATCTTCCTCGACCCCGATCCGGACCCGGCGCGATCGCGGGCCGCGCGCAGTGCGCTCTTCGTCCGCCCCGAGTCGTCCTGGGCCGACTACCCCGCCTCCGCACTCTCGTCCGGAGGCGGGGTGTGGCCGCGGGACGCCGTGTCCATCACACTGTCCCCGCAGGCGCGGCGGGCGCTGGACACACCCGAGATCACGGTGTCGCCGGACGAGCTCATCCGCGCGATACTGCGGGCGTCGGTAGATCTGCTCTGGAACGGTGGCATCGGAACGTACGTGCGTGCAAGCACCGAAACCGATTCCGATGCGCGGGATCCCACCAACGATCGGGTCCGCATCACCGCACGCGACCTGCGCTGCGCGATAGTGGGCGAAGGTGGGAACCTCGGACTGACGCAGAACGCCCGGATCGAATTCGCACTCGGCGGTGGCAGGATCAACGCGGACTTCATCGACAATGCGGCCGGCGTCGCCACATCGGACCGCGAAGTCAACATCAAGATCGCCCTCGACTCTGCAGTCCGAGCCGGACGCCTGACCTTGCAAGCCCGAAACGACGTCCTTGCCGGTGTCACCGACGACGTGGCCACCGGTGTCCTGAATGACAGCGACGACCAGATGCAGGCCATCAGCATCGCTGCTGCCGCCCTGGAACACTTCGATCGGCAGTCCCGATTGATCGACGATCTGCGGTCTGCCGGTGGCATCGATCCTGCCCTGGAAGGACTTCCCACGGGCGCCGAACTCGCCGCTCGGCACGGTCGTGGTCTGACACGACCCGAAATCGCGACCCTGCTCGCTCAATCCAAGAATCTGGTAGCCCGCGAACTCCTCGAATCAGCGGTTCCAGAGGACGCTTCCCAACGGGGGCGTTTGCATGACTACTTTCCAAGCTCAATCAGACGCATCGCGCTCGCCGACATCACCGACCATCGTCTGCGTCGAGAAATCGTGGCGACGACACTTGCCGACGAACTCGTCAACAGGGTCGGACCCGGGACGATCTACTGGCTGCAGGAGCGGTTCGGGGTCACGACCCCCGATGTGGCCCGCGCCTACATCGCCGTTACCGAAATCTTTTCAAGCCGCCTCCCTGCTGACCTGCCGAATTCGACGGCGTCGTGCAGAACGACAGAATTGCGCACGGACGGCATGCCGGCCGAACCAGCTATGGCATGGCTGCTCCGTCACCGTGGTGGTCCGATAGCCCCACACGCGGAAGTCGAGCGATACGCCCACGGTGTGGCGATTCTGGCCGCAGCAGGGGTTCTCGGCGAGATCGGCGTCTCCGTTGCGCTGGCGGTGATCGATGCGGCTTATGACGCCGGCCTGCCGGTTGTCGAGGTCGCCGCTGTTCACGGCGGAGTCGACGACATGCTCGGGCTGTGTGAGCTCTCGGCGGCCCTCGAAGCCGACGTGGACGCGCCCCACGTCGAACTCCTCGCCCGCGCCGCACTGTACGACGAGCTGCACGACCTCCGGGCGGCACTTGTGACCCGCATCATGCTCGACTCGCACACGGAGATGAACCAAAATGCATTGTTGCACTGGGCAATACGTGACGACCAGGTGGAGCGAGCGCGCAGGGTTCTGACGACCATCTCCGCGGACGGGGGCGTCGACCTACCGCGGGCAACGGCCATGCTCGGAGTGCTGCGTACTCTCGTCGTCTGCCTACACTGATTCGACGTCATGCCCGGCTCGGTCGACCGACCACCGTCGATCATGTCGCGTCCACTGTTTCCGCGGGGGCCAGGACGATGTCGAAGCGCACACGCGAGCAGGTGGTGTCCGCGAGGTCTCGCCGTCGGGAGTCGTTGTGCCGACGGGTTGTTCGACGAAGTCCTTGACCAGGGAGTCCTTCAGACCGAAGACGGTGTCGTGGCCGAGAAGGTCATCGCCGCGGCCGAAGATGTGCGTGTCCTGCGTTCGGGGCTCGGGAGATGACGAGCCAGAGGATGAGCGCCACCTCCGACAGGATCGTCGCCGCAAGAACGGCGCCATCCGCCCATGGTGTCGGCGAACGACCAGATGGTGCTGGTGGACAATGCGAATGCGCCGGTGGCGAAGGCGCCGATGAGCTGGTCCCTATCTCAGTGACACGCGCAGCGGCAGGGATTTCCAGGATCGCATCGTGTTGTTGAGATGTCGCTCGGTTTCGCCCGCAAGGCTGATCGTGGAGATCCTCGCGGCCAAGGCTGTCAGAAGGACTTCGGCTTCCAGTCGGGCGACATGTTGCCCGACGCATCGATGGATTCCCATCCCGAAACCGACATGTCCTGAAGGATCTCGGGTCAGATCGTAGCTGTCGGGCGAATCCCACCGACGGGGATCGTGGTTCGCTGCACCCAGAGACAGTAAGACTTTGGCTCCGTCCGGCACATCTGTGCCGTCGATCGACATGTCGCGCGTCGCCGTTCGATGGAAGGTTTGAACAGGAGAATCCCATCTGATTGCTTCATCGAACGCCGTGCGTGCTCGAGTGGGGTCGTCGCGCAGACGCATCCATTGCTCAGGATGTGATGCGAGGGCGTACAGAACTGCCGCCAGACCACTCGCCGTGGTGTCGAACCCAGCTGACAGCAGGGACCGTACAAGGATCGGCGCCTGCTGTTCGGTGATGTCCCCGCGGTCCGCAGCGTACCACACCTGCGCGCCGAAACCGTTGTCTGTGAGGTTCTCGCGTCGGCAGTGAGCCATCGTCCACTCCACGGACCCAGCCTCGTGGACCTTCTGTGCACTGGCTTTCATCAGCGCGCTGTCGAGAGGTCCAACGGAGTTGAACACGAAGTCGCCCAGCGGCAGGAGATGTTCACGACCTGTATCTGGTATGCCGATCTCGTCGGCAAAAATTTTCAGTGGCAGCGCGTTCGAAAGAGCATCGATTCCGTCGAATTCCGTGGAGTCCGAGAGTAGTTCGTCCACCAAGCTCTCGGCGGCGATCGACCAGCTTGCTCGAAGTTGCTGGACGGCTGGTGCTCCGAGAATCTTCGACAGCACCAGGCGAGGCGCATCGTGGCGAGGCGGGTCGGCCTCGAGAAGGGGGCTCGGCGGTCGGATGGGCTTCTCGAAACGGAAGTTCGCAATGCCGACGCCGGCTGACGATTGGTACGACTGCCAGTCCGTGAGTGCTGCACTCACGTGGTCGAATCGACCCATCGCATAGACACCGTAGCGCTCGAGATAGACGACCGGGCCGGTCTCTCGCAGATGGCGATGGAATGTGGACGGATCGGCCAGGATCTCGAGGTCGTACGGGTCTGCGTCGCTCACCGGCGCTCGGGAGGATGTAGACATACGGTCACGCCCTTTCTGCTGTTGTCTCAGAGGTCCAGCACGAGCTTGTCGGAACAGGAACTGGAGACGCACACGAACATCGAAGTCTGCGAACGGTGTTCGTCGTCATCGAGAATCGAGTCTCGGTGGTCGGGACGTCCCGCGAGGACAGTCACCTGGCACGTACCACAGGTTCCTTCGCGACACGAGGAGAGAACGTTCACCCCGCACGCGCGGACGGCGTCGAGGATGCTGCTACCGGGCCGGACCGTCACGGTTCGGCCTGAACGGGCGAGTTCGACATCGAAGGGCGCATTGCGGACCGGGGCGCTGCGTTCTCTCGGGACGAAGCGCTCGGTGCGGAGCGTACCGAGCGGCCTGCCGGTGCAGAGTGCTTCCACTGCATCGAGGAGTCGGCCCGGCCCACATGCGTACAACTTCGTGTCGAAACCGGGTATCTCCGATATCCACTCGGCCAGAGGAAGCAGGCCACCGCGATCCTCCGGGACGATCGTGACATCGCCACCCATATGAGAGATGTCGTCCAGGTACGCCATCGCTCGGCGAGTGCGCCCACCGTAGAGCAGTCGCCACTCCGCGCCGAGTACCTGCGCTTGCCGGATCATCGGCAGAAGTGGCGTGATGCCGATGCCTCCGGCGATGAACGCATACTTCTGTGAGGGCACCATCGGAAAGTTGTTCCTCGGTCCTCCGATGCCGATATGGTCTCCCACTTTCACGTGGTCGTGGATCAGAGCGGATCCGCCGCGTCCCTCGCTCTCTCGCAGAACTGCCACGCGATAGCTGTAAGGGTCCCACCGATCTCCGCACAACGAATACTGACGGGTCATTCCGTTCGGCAATATCAGGTCGATATGCGAGCCAGGCGTCCAGTCCGGCAGTCGTTGTCCGGAAGCGTGGCGGAGCGTCAGGGCGACGACCTTCCCTGCGACCGTAATCTTTTCGCTCACGACATAGGGCGACTGCGCGGTCACGTTGCTCTGGAGTTTCAGGTCCATGTCGGATCCCCCTGGTGTTCGAAGACATGTGAAGCGATCAAGTCGAAAGACCTGGATCGTGCGATGAGAGACTCGGGAACAGGCGTCGCCTTTCGTGTGACGTCCGGCCGGCAGCGACGCCGTGCTGCCCGTTTCGGTGGACCGGCACTGCCGTCAGGGCGCGAGGACAGACTGTGTCAGGAATACAGCGATGTCCTGTCGGATCTGTGCGGCCACCGCAGCGGGGCGCGAGAGGAACGGGTTGTGTCCGGCGTCGAATCTGGTCGTCTTGGTGGTGTGCTCACTCATCGACTGTTGAATCGAGGGGGGCAGCGCACGGTCCTGTTCGCAGAGAATGTAACTCGTGGGGACTGACTTCCAGATGGCATCCCGTAGGGGGTGTGCGGCCGAATCGAGACTCTGGTGGGTCAGTCGCCCACTGTGTTCTGCAGCCCGCTCCGGGGGGAGGTCGTGGTAGAAGACCTCCTCCGGGTGGAGTGCATCCATGTACCCCTCGCTGGGGTGGACATCCCACCAATCCGGAAGCCCGTGCTCCCCGGCGAGGTCTGCCACGGACTGGCCTACGTCCAGCACCCATGCAGCGATGTAGACCACCCCGATGACGTTGTCCAAGCCGCACAACGCTTGGGTTGTCGGAAGTCCTCCGTACGAGTGGGCGACCACGACCACCGGTTCGGTGATCGGTCGGACCATCGAGCGAATGGCGTCGACGTCGTCGTCGAACGACCCGAGTTTCGCAGGGTCGTGTCCGGAGGAGGGGAGTTCGACAGCGTCGACAGTGTGGTCGGTCATCTCGGCTCGGAGGTCGTCCCACACCCACGCGCCGTGCCACGCGCCGTGAACGAGAACTACGGTCGGATTCTTCTGATCGTGCGTCATGACAGTCCGTTTCCTAGGGGTGAGGGGATGGTTGCGGTGCAAGGCTTGCGACATCACGTCGCGACAGCTGCGATGGTCAACCGCGTGAGTGATCGACGGCCGTCGTGACTGTTCTGTTCGAAGTCGCGGCCGGGCGCACCGCCCGGACAGCGTCGAGGTCACGGCCGGAGCGCTCGGGCAACGACAGGGCGGCCCATGCACTCGCTACCGAGATCACCACCAGGAACAACGCTATCGGCCAGGTGTTCGTGCCGCCGCCCGCGGCTGCGAGCAGCGTTGTGGCGATGAGGGGGGAGAATCCGGAACCGATGGTCTGCGCAAGTTGGTAGCTGGTGGATACTGCGGTGTACCGAACCTCGGTCGGGAACAATTCGGTGAGCATCACCGGTGCGACCCCGTTGACCGACGTCATCACGAATCCGAGATAGAGCGACACGGTGATGACCATCGTCGCGGTGCTACCCGTGTTGACGAGGTGGAAGATGGGAAAGGCCAGGACTGCGGTTGCAGTGATCCCGGCGATGATGACCGGGCGACGTCCTATCTTGTCGGAGAGCGCGGCATAGACCGGCGTCATGACGATGCTCGACAGGGTGCCCAGGAGTACTGCGGTCAGAGCAGCGGAGCGTGAGTGCCCGATCGTCGGCGTGTACGAGAGAAAGAAGATCGCGAAAACGCCCATCCCGCAATAGGGTCCGATCTGAAACAGGATCGACTTCAGCAGCGTGGCCGGCTCGGAACGGGTCAAGGCCAGGATCGGGGTTCCCTGTGCGGGAGCCTTCGTGGCCGAGCGGTTGTCCTCGAAGACCGGGCTCTCGGAGATGCGAGCCCTGAAGTACATGCCCAGAGCGAGCAGGCCGAAGCTGCACAGGAAGGGTACCCGCCAGCCCCAGCTGAGCATCTGATCCTCGGGCAGCGAGGCAACCCACAGCATGGCTCCGGTGGCGAGGACCGATCCGGTAGGGGCTCCCATTGCGGCAGAACTGCTTGCAAGGCCTCGCTTTTCAGTACTCGCATGCTCGGACACCATCAGGACCGCGCCGCCGTACTCGCCGCCGACCGCGAAGCCCTGCACCAGGCGCAACATGACGAGCAGCAGCGGTGCCGCCGCGCCTATGCGGTCGTAGGTCGGTAGCAGGCCGATCGCACCACTGGTGATTCCCATGGTGACCATGGTCACCACCATCACGTTCTTTCGGCCGAAGCGGTCTCCGAAGTGCCCGAAGACAATGGCGCCGACGAACCGGGCCGCGTAGCCGGCGGCCAATGTCGCCAGAGCGACGAGAGTGCCGACGACCGGGCTCAGGTTCGAGAAGAAGACTCGATTGAAGACGAGGGCAGCGGCGGTGCCGTAGAGGAGAAAGTCGTAGTACTCGATCGTCGTCCCGAGGTAGCTGGACAGTGCGACGCGGCGGACGTACGAGGGTGATCGATCTGGTCCGAGGGTGCTCATGGGCAGTCCTTCCGAAGATCTGGGTCGGCGTTGCAGCCGCTACTCGACGCGTGATGTGACTCACACTTGTGGGCTGCGAGCAACGTACATCACATGCAAGATTGAATGCAATAGCGCGTAAGTGTGCACCCGTCAGCCGAATAGCCGCAGCTCACGGCTATTGCATTCAATATTGAATGCAGCGTATGGTGCACATCACACGGTCGATCGTCGGTGATCGGCGCCCATGAAAGTGAGACACATCGATGGTTGCGACAGCTGCCGAACGCGCACCAGCCACCGGCGCGATCCCGACCGAACGCTTCTCCGCTGCCACGGCGCACGAGGCGGCCGGCCGGATCGGCGCGCTTCCGGCCAGGATTCGGCCCGCCTATGACGGTGCGGAGATCTACGGTCCCGCCTACCCGGTGCTGTGTCCGGTGGGGGACAACCTGTGGCTGCACCGCGCTGTCGCCGAAGCGTCCCCGGGAGACGTGCTGGTGGTTCAGACGACCGCCGGCGCGGAGTACGGCTACTGGGGTGAGATCCTCAGCGAAGCCGCGCGCGCCCGCGGCTTGGGCGGACTGGTTCTCGATGGAGGTGTCCGAGACGTGGGCGCTCTAGCGCACGTCGGCTTTCCCGTCTTCTCCTCGTCGATCTGCATCAACGGCACCATCAAGGATCCTGATGCACCGGGCAGGCTGGGTGGCCCGATTCGACTGGGCGCCCACCGAATTGCGCGCGGCGACGTCATCGTCGGTGATGTCGACGGTGTCGTGGTCATCCCCCGAGATCGGTGGCCCGAGGTGCAGAAAGCCTCGCGGGAGCGTGAGGAGAAGGAGGCCGCGATCATCGCCCAGATTCGGTCCGGCGCCTCGACCCTCGACCTGTACTCCTTGCCCCGCTGACATCTCCTCCCCGCCGGTGGTCGGGTGCACCGACGCCGTGTCTCACTCACGAAAGAGGTTTTCCATGTACATGTTTCACGCTGGATCAGTCAGGAGCGAGGTCGATGCACGATGAGTCGAATCGTGGCCGTCGTCGGCACTTCTCACAGCCCGATGCTCGGCATGGAGCCAGAGCGCATGTGGAATCTGCGTGCCGAGAACGACGCGGCAGGCGAGTACGACCTGTACGACCGACGGGGAGCTGTTCGCACCTTCGAGGAACTCGTCACCGCGGCTGACGGCCGATACGACGACGAACTGTCCCTCGAGACCTGGAACGCGAAGTACGACGCAGCATCGGCCTGTGTGGACCGCCTTCGCAAGGACCTGATCGCGCTCGAGCCCGACCTGCTCATCGTTATCGGCGATGATCAGGAGGAACTGTTCACGGCCCGCAACCAGCCTGCGATCGCGGTGTATCACGGCGAGAAGATCGAGACGCACAAGCCGATCGAGATGGGAAACGCTCTGCTGAGCCAGGTGCAGCGCAACCTCGGCATGGACGGCGAGATATACCCCGCACATCCGACGGCCGCGCTCCACGTCATCGAGGAGTTGATCTCCCGCGATTTCGACATTGCGTCGAGCTCGGAAACCGAGACCGAAGGTGGCTTCGGCCACGCTTTCGCGTGGGTGGTGGGCAAGATGCTGAAGAACGTCACCATTCCGATGGTGCCGGTACTGATCAACACATACTTCCCGCCCAATCAGCCGACCCCCGGCCGGTGCTACGACCTCGGCCGTGCTCTGGCCGGTGCGGTCGACTCTCTGCCCGGTGACCTTCGAGTCGCCGTCGTCGCCTCGGGCGGGTTGAGCCACTTCGTGGTCGACGACGAGCTCGACCGTCGCATCCTCGACGCCATGATCGACCACGACGAAGCTACTCTGCGCGCTCTGCCTGTCGAGCAGCTGAACTCCGGTACGTCCGAGGTTCGCAACTGGATCGCCGCTGCCGGCGCAGCACAAGACCTCGACCACCGCTGGAGCGAATACATCCCGGCCTGGCGTAGTCCCGCCGGCACCGGTATCGGTCTCGCGTTCGGGCTCTGGACATGAGCGAGTGCGGACGGCTTGCCGCGCTCGACACCTGTGCGGTCTCGGACGCGCTCGACGCGTTACGACTACCGGGTGCGGCACTGGGTCTGCATGCGGTTTCCGGTGAGCGTCGGATCGCGGGACGCGCCGTGACTGTCGATCTCGTCGAAGCAGAGGGTGCCGGCGCCGCGCCGAGGCATCTGTGCACCGCCGCAGTAGATGCCTCCGGACCGGACACGATCATCGTGGTCGCGCATCACGGACGCTCACACGTCGCGGGTTGGGGCGGCGTGCTGTCCGCCGGAGCCGTCGCTCGCGGTAGCGAAGGCGTGATCGTCGACGGTGCGGTACGGGACCTCGATGAGGCCCGCCAGTTCGGACTGACCGTGTACGCGGCGACGTCGGTACCCGTCACCGCACGCACACGCGTCGTCGAACGAGCGTGGGATGTGCCGGTCGAGATCGCCGGCGTCCGAGTCGAACCGGGCGATTACGTACTTGCCGACGGCAGCGGAGTGGTCTTCGTTCCGCGCGATCGTATCGACGAGGTACTCGCCATTGCCGAGAGGATCGCCGCCAAGGAGGCCCTCATGCTCGCCCGTGTCCGAGAGGGCGAATCGATGGCGACTGTCATGAGCGCCGACTACGAAACCATGCTCGATCGAGAGGCAAGCCGATGACCGACCATGCGCAGATCACCGAAGACCTGTCCGCGCTCGACACGAGCCACCTCAGCGACGCACTGGACAAACTCGGCCTCGCCGGACAGTGCGCAGGGCTGCTTCCCCTCGATCGCACGGTTCGTCTCGTCGGTCGGGCCTTCACCGTTCGCTATGTCCCGGTGGGGGACGACGGCGGAACAGTCGGTGACTACATCGACGACCTCGACCCGGGCACCGTTGTCGTCCTGGACAACGCGGGGCGTCTCGACACGACAGTGTGGGGTGATCTCCTCACCGCGACCGCATCTCATCGCGGTGTGTCCGGGACCGTCATCGACGGAGTGTGCCGTGACTCCGATTGCGCAGTGGACCTGAACTACCCGGTGTTCAGCCGTTCGCGGTGGATGCGAACCGGCAAGGACCGCGTACGGGTGGACGGCTACAACGTGCCGGTGTCCGTCGGCGGGGTACGGGTCGAACAAGGGGACTGGCTCGTCGGCGACGCCGACGGGGTCGTCTCCATCCCGCTCGGCCGGGTCGGCGAGGTCATCGACCTCGCGTCCGGAATTCGCGACACCGAAGACGTCATTCGACGCGCCGTCCGATCAGGACAGTCGCTGACCGACGCGCGCCGCGCGCACGGTTACCACACTCTGCAGACCCGACGGAAAGGCTGACCGGCATGGCTCTCGCCGACATCGCCGATGTCGTGATCGTGGGCGGTGGCCCTGCGGGGTTGACGGCCGCGATCCAACTCGCGCAACTGGGAATCGACGTCACCGTCTACGAGCGACGTGCCACCACGTCGCACCTCCCGCGAGCACACCTGCTCAACCAGCGCACGATGGAGATCTTCGACGCGATGGGGGTCGCGGACGACGTGTACGCCCTGTCACCGCCCGAGGACCGATGGCACCGTGTCGGCTGGTACACCTCGCTCGCCGGCGACCGACCGGGACAAGGCAGGGAAATCGGCCACATCGACGCCTGGGGAGGGGGTGCGGACCGCGAGCGGTATGCATCAGCCAGCCCCAATCGATACGCCAACGTTCCGCAGATGCGCCTCGACCCGCTGCTCCGGACACACGCAGACCTGCACTGCGCGGGCAAGATCCACTACGGACACGAGGTGCGTGACCTCCGGCAATGCGATGGCCATGTCGAGCTCGACATAGTCGAGATGGCTTCGGAATCCACGCACACGGTGCGAGCTCGTTACGTCATCGCCGCCGACGGTGGGCGAGTGTGCTCGACACTGCTCGGCGTGTCTATGGAAGGGCCGACACAGCTTCTGGACATGGTCAGCATGCACGTCACCGCAGACCTGTCCTCCTGGGCCGTCGACGACCAGGTACTGCTCTACTACTTCGTCGATCCCAGTGGTTCGGGTTCCTTTCGAGGAAGCATCTGCGCGATGGGGCCCGACACGTGGGGGACAGAATCTCGCGAATGGGCATTCCACCAGGCGTTCTCCTGGGGAGACCCCGCAGCCAAGGACACCGACACCCTCGTCGCTCGTGTCCGGGACATGCTGGGTATCCCGGATCTGCGCTTCGATGTCCACGCGATCAGCCATTGGGAGTTCGAAGGAGTGACTGCCGCGCAGTACCGTGTCGGCGACGTGTTCCTGGTGGGCAACGCGGCTCACCGCCATCCGCCGACCGGTGGGCTCGGACTAAATACCGCGGTGCAAGACGTCGACAATCTCGTCTGGAAGTTGTATCAGGTACTGCGCGGGCACGCCGGCGACGAACTGTTGGACACCTACGACGCAGAGCGCCGCCCGGTCGGCCTGTTCAACGTCCGTCATTCGCTGGAGAACGTCGGCGGTCATCGACGCGTCGCAGCAGCCCTGGGATTGAGTGCGGGCATCTCGACCGACGAGGGCTGGACCGCCATCGACGCGTGGCTCGCACCGGGTGTCGACGGGGAGCGGCGCCGCGCCGATGTCGCCGATGCGGTGGCCTCCAACGCAGACGATTACGGCCAGCTCAACGTCGAACTGGGCTTTCACTATTCGGAGGGCGCTGTCGTCCCCGACGGCAGCGCCCCACCGGTCCCGAGCAACCCGTTACGGGACTACATTCCGACCAGCCGGCCAGGCCACCATCTGCCGCACGCACCGATCGACCAGAGCGCGTCGGCCGGATCGACTCTCGATCTGATAGATCGCCGGCGGTTCACCCTGCTCGTCGATCCTCGGACCGCACAGATCTGGACCGATGCCGTGGCCGCACGACACTTGCCCGTCGAGGTCGTCGCCATCGGCGGAGACGGCTCGGACGAGCGGCCGGGAAGTTGGACACGACTACGCGAAGTGGATTCCGGCGGTGCAATTCTCGTTCGTCCCGACCGCCATGTTGCATGGCGGGCGATGACACTGCCGTCTGAACCGGGATCCGACCTCGCTGCTGCGCTGCACACACTCACACGCACGGAAGGAGCGCTGGCATGAACGACTCGGTCCCTGTCATCGATGACGTGATCTCCGCCCGTCGACATTCGGTGGCAGACGTCCTGCACCGCACCGCGAGGCGAGTCCCGACCAAGACGGCACTCGTCGGCGGCGATCGCGTCATCGACTACCGCGAACTCGACACCTCGGTCGATGTCGTCGCCGGGGCACTCCATGCCCGTGGTGTCCGCCGCGGCGATCGAGTTGCGATTCTCTCGCGCAACAATTGGCAGTTCGTCGTGCTCACCTACGCCACAGCGCGGCTGGGTGTCATCCTCGTCCCGATCAATTTCATGCTCACCGCAGACGAGATCGCGTTCATCCTCGGCAACAGCGAGATCGCAGTCATGGTCACCGAACCGGCGTTCGTACCGGCTGCCGAGCGAGCACTCGCCGTCTACGATCGGCCTCTGGCGGCGAGGGCAGTCATCGGAGCCACCGACGACCACACCGGCTGGGAGCCATTCGAGTCCTGGCTCGGGGTAGGCGACGCCGCTCCCGATGTGGTTGTCGGAGATGATGATCCGGTACGGATCATGTACACATCGGGTACCGAGTCGCGTCCCAAGGGCGCACTGCTGTCCAACCGCGCGCTGATTGCGCAATACACCAGCTGCATCATCGACGGCGGAATGGCGAGCGAGGACGTCGATCTGCACACCCTACCGCTGTATCACTGCGCGCAGCTCGATTGCTTCCTCGGCCCCGACATCTACCTCGGAGCCACCAGCATCATCCTTCCCGCGCCCGACCCCGACAAGATCCTGGCGGCGATCGAGACCCATGGCGTCACCAAGTTCTTCGCACCACCGACGGTGTGGATCTCGCTGCTGCGATCTCCGAACTTCGATCGAACGGACCTGTCGTCTCTTCGCAAGGGGTACTACGGCGCATCCGCGATGCCCGCCGAAGTGCTGCGCGAGATTCTCGAGCGCTTACCGGACGTGCGGCTGTGGAACTTCTACGGACAGACCGAATTGGCCCCGGTCGCCACGATCCTCGGTCCCGATGAACAGGTGAGTCATCCGGGTTCCGCCGGCCGCCCGGTGCTCAACGTCGAGACCGTCGTCGTGGACGAGAACAACACCGTTCTTCCGGTCGGAGAGATCGGGGAGGTCGCTCACCGCAGTCCACAAGCCACCCTCGGCTACTGGCGTGATCCGGTACGTACCTCGGAAGCGTTCCGCGGCGGCTGGTTTCACTCGGGTGATCTGGGCTGCTTCGACACCGACGGCAGGCTGACCATCGTCGACCGCAAGAAGGACATGATCAAGTCCGGCGGGGAGAACGTCGCCAGTCGCGAGGTCGAGGAAGAGATCTACCGTCATCCGGATGTCGCCGAGGTCGCCGTCTTCGCGATTCCCCATCCGAAATGGGTGGAGGCCGTCTGTGCGGTTGTCGTGGCCAAACCGGGAACCGACCTCGACGAGGTGGCAGTGCGGTCACACTGCTCGAATCGATTGGCGGGATACAAGATCCCCAAACACGTCGTGATCGTCGACACCTTGCCGAAGAACCCGAGCGGAAAAATTCTCAAGCGAGACCTACGCACCGCCTTCGCCGACCTCGCAACTACAGCCGACCTCGCAACCACGGAGAGATGACCGATGACACGTCGATCGATCGAGATCCCGGGCCTCCACCACGGCAGAGCCCCCATCCCGCAGGCCTCGCTGGTGGGTCCGTTACTGACCTCGAGCGGAATCAACGGACTCGACCCCGACAGCGGAGCCGTACCCGAGACCGTGGACGCGCAGGTAGCGCTGATCTTCTCCAATATCGGCCGCATCCTCGACAAAGCGGGCGGCACCACGGACGACATCGCCAAACTGACGTTCTTCGTGCGAGACCGGGCGGCACGGGCGGTCATCGATCCGCACTGGGTGGCGATGTTCCCCGACGAGGTCAGCCGCCCGGCACGGCACACCCTCGAGTACCCGCTTGCCGACCCGCTGCTCATCCAGTGCGAACTCATCGCGTACGTCGGCGACGCCTGACACCCCGCGTGACCCACACGATCGAACTACCCCCAGACACGAGGAACATGATGATCATCGACTCACACGCCCACATCGTGGCACCCGACGGCTTGTACGCCTTTCGCGCGAACCTGATGGCCGACGGTGGGTATCACATCGGGCAACCCAAGATCAGTGACGACTCGCTGGCCGCGTGTGCGCACAGCAACGTCGAGACCATGGACGCCGTCGGCACCGATGTGCAACTGCTGTCCCCGCGCCCGTATCACCAGGGACATTCGATGAAGCCCGCACGGCTGGTGGACGCGTGGATCCGCGCGAACAACGACGTCACAGCGCGCACCGTCGAGATGCACGCGACACGGTTCGCCGGTGTGGCCGGTCTGCCCATCACACCCGACGAGCCGGTCGAACGTGCGTTCCCGGAGCTGCGCCGTACCGTCGAGGAGCTCGGATTCGTCGGTGTGACCGTGAATCCGGATCCCCACGAAGGCACCGGCACAGCGCCGGCCCTCGGAGACCCCTACTGGTATCCGCTGTTCGAGCAACTCGTCGAACTGAAGGTTCCGATGCAGGTGCACTCGGCCGGGTGTTACAACGGCCGTGAGACCTACAGCGAACACTTCATCACCGAGGAATCGATCGCGATTCTGTCGATGATCCGGGGAAAGGTGTTCGAACGCTTTCCGACGTTGAACGTGATGATCTCGCACGGCGGTGGCTCCGTGCCGTATCAGCTCGGTCGATGGCAGGCCGAACATCTTCATCCCGGACTCGGCGGCGACCCGCATGCGCCACGCTTCGAAGACCACCTGAAGCATTTCCATTTCGACACCGTTCTGCACTACTCACCCGCGCTCGAACTGCTGCTCAAGACTGTCGGGTCGGACCGAGTGCTCTTCGGAACGGAACGTCCCGGCAGCGGCTCGACCGAGAATCCTGAAACGGGGCGCCCATTCGACGATTTGAAGCCGGTCATCGAGGGCTTCGACTTTCTCGACGAGACCGACCGCAGAAAAGTGTTCGAAGAGAACGCGCGACGCGTTTTCCCGCGGCTGAAGGTCTGAACTTCGGGGAGTGGACCTCCTGTCGGACGAGGGGCGTGATCTGCGATTAGGCTGCAGGTCACGCCCGTCCTGTAGGGACGGGTTCGGATCGTGGAACGGATGACCTCGGGTGAGGAGGATGGGATGGCGTTGCGGACACGGCTGGGTACCGCCGGAATCATCGCCCAACTACGCAAGCTGATCCTCCTCGGAGAGCTCGTCCCAGGTGAGGCGCTGCGCCAGGAAGAGCTGTCACAACGACTCGGCGTCAGCCGCGTCCCCATCCGCGAGGCATTTCTCGTCCTGGCCAACCAGGGTCTGCTGGTGCACCGCCCGAATCAAGGCTTCGTCGTGGCGAAGCGAACAGCGTTCGAGCTCAATCAGTTGCACACCCTGCACACTCTCCTCGAGACCGAACTCAACTCGAGCATCCACTGGCCGGACGCATCCGCACTCGAGCACCTGCGCAGCCTCAACGCCGAGATGGAAGCGAAGGCCGACGACGGCGATGTCATCGGGTTCATCGACCTCAATCACGAGTTTCATCGGTCAGTGTGGAGTTTGTCGCCCCACAACCTGGTGATCACCGAGGTCGAACGCATCTGGACTCTGTCGGATGCATATTTCGTCAGCAACTACGGATCCTCGGAGCGACGGCGGCACGCTGTCGAGCAGCATGCGCAGATCATCGACGCCCTCGCCGCCAAGGACATGTCGATGTTCCAGAAAGTGTCGGCCGAGCACCGTGACGACACGCGCGGGGGAGCGGACGACGCCTTGACGCGCGCCCGCACCTGACTGATCCGGCGGAGCCCTGACATGCTGCTCACATGATCTGGAGATCGGCGGAGCACCGCGAGAAGTAGCATCGACGACTCCGGTACGACAGGAAGGTCAGGTCGGCGCCACGTCGACGCCCGTGGGCGCGAGGACGATGTCGAAGCGCACCCGCGACCAGGTGGTGTCCGCGAGGTCTCGGCCGTCGGGAGTCGTTGTGCCGACGGGTTGTTCGACGAAGTCCTTGACCAGAGAGTCCTTCACACCGAACACGGTGTCGTGGCGGAGAAGGTCGTCGCCGCGGACGAAGATGTGGGTGACCAGCGTCCGGATCTCGGGAGCGCTCACCATGAAGTGCAGGTGTGAGGCGCGCATCGGGGAGCGGCCGGTCGCGGCGAGCATGCGTCCCACCGGTCCGTCGTGCGGAATGGGATAGGGGGTGGGAGTCAACGCCCAGAATCGGTAGGCGCCGTTGGAGTCGCTGAACAGGTGCGCGCGTGCGGAGACGCGGTCGTCGTCGTACTGGACGTCGTAGAAGCCGTCCTCGTCTGCTTCCCACACTTCGATGCGTGCGTTCGGTACGGGATGCCCGTCGGTGTCGCGGACGGTGCCTTCGACCCAGCACGGCTGTCCGGCGGCGCCGCCGGAGAGGTCGCCGCCGTTGTCGATGCGCGGCGCGTCCTCGACGAAGAACGGCCCGAACACCGTTGCCTCGGTGGCGTCGCCGTGGGCCACGTTGTCGACGTTGATGGTCTGCATCGAGGCCCCGAGTACGTCGGAGAGCAGGATGAATTCCTGGCGGCGGTCGTCGGTGATGTGGCCGACCTCGGTGAGGAACTCGATGGCGGTGTTCCATTCGTCCTCGGTCAGGCGTACGTCGCGGACGAAGGCGTGCAGGTGTGTCACCAGTGACTGCATCACCGTTCTCAGGCGCGGGTCGGCGCAGCCGTCGAACGAGCGCAGCACGGTGGCCGTCAGCGTCTCTTCCACGACGACCTGCTCCGGGGTAACGGCGGGCGGTGTCTGCTGCGTGGTCGCGTGATCGTCGATGTGTCCGGTCATGATGGCTCTCACTGATCTGTGCTCGGTGACGATGGGTGGTCGGTGTTCATTCGGCGGCGGTGGGTTCCTCGCCGGCCCACGCAGCTCGCAGCAGCGACGCGACGGCCTCGGTGGTGATGGGTCGGGGGTTGCCGTACGAGCGGCTGGTGACCTCGTCGGCGATGCGGTCGATGTCCGCCTCGTCCATACCCAATTCCTTCAGTGAGGTCGGTGCACCGAGTTCACGCGCGAGCCGCCACAGTCGATCCGCCGGCGCGCCGTCGCCCGGCAGTGCCCGCGTGAGTGCGGCGACGGCCGCGGGTGCGTAGGGGGAGTTGAAGGCGAGGACGTGCGGGAGGACCACGGTGTGAGTGGGGGCGTGGGGAAGGTTCAGTGTTCCGCCGAGGGCGTGGCAGAGCTTGTGGTGCAACGACATCGTCGTCGCACCGAGGGCAGTCCCGCACAGCCAAGCGCCGTAGAGCGCCTGGCTTCGTACGTCCGGGTCGCCGGGTGCGGCCACGACCGCGGGCAGAGCCGCGGCGAGCGCACGCACCCCGTCCTCGGCGAGCAGGGAGATGACGGGATTGGCGTCCGGGGCGTACAGCGCCTCCACGGCGTGCGCCATCGCATTGATCGCACTGGTCACCGATATCTCCACGGGCAGAGCCAGTGTCAGATCTGGATCGTAGACGACACTGCGGGGCAACACCTTCAGATCGCGACCCGTCTCCTTCCGCCCATTGGTGGTCAGGCCCCACACCGGGGTCATCTCCGATCCAGCGTAGGTGGTGGGGACCGCGACCACGGGAAGGGAGTGCTTCAGCGCGATGGCTTTGCCCAACCCGATGGCGGACCCGCCGCCGACGGTGACGCACCCGTCCGCTCCCAGTTCGATTGAGGCGGCGGCGGCCCGTTCGGCGACGTCCGCCGGAACGTGCATCACCGCGTCCGCGCGCACTCCGACGCACCGGCTTCCGAGCAGACCGGCTATGCGATCCGCGGTGTCCCGCCGGCCGGGTGAGCAGAGCACCAGCACCCTGTTCAGCCCGAGCAGGTCGAGTTCCTCGGGCAGAGACGCCAGCGCGCCCGACCCGAAACGCACCCGCATGGGGTTCGCCTCGTACACGAAGTCGTGAGTCATGTTGTCGCTTTCCTGGCCCTCCATGGATGGTGTCGGTCGTCGACCGGGAGTGCACGCCGGTCGACGACCGTGATCAGAGGGCGCTCACGTCGAGCTTCTCGTTACGGAACTCGCCCTTGTAGTACGGGAACTGAGCGACGACGGCCCGGATCTCGATCTGGGGGTGACCCACGTCGCCCCACAGGACCGTCACCTCCGTGCCCTCGACTGTGAGTTCGCGGTCGAGGTAGGCCAGCGAGATCATCGTGTTCTCGACGAACGCGGGGGTGCGACCCGTCGCGAGTCCCACCTTCCTGCCGTCCTTCAGTACGTGGTCGATGCGCATGCGGCCCTTGTGATAATCGTCGACGGAGATCACCGGGTCGTTGCTCATGGGGTCGTAGACGACGGCGTCCGCACCCCGGAACTGTGACGCGTACACCGCACCGATGTCGTCGGCGTTCCACTCGAGTGTGACGGTGGTCCGCTTCGAGCCCTCCGCCTTGATCTTCTGCAAGGCGGCCTTGCCCGGGAACTCGTGGTCGAAGTTGACCAGGTAGCCCCAGCGGACGTCGAACGGGGTGACCCACGCATTCTTCGGATCGTCCGAGGCGCTGCCGTGCAGACCGATGTCGAACGGAATGATGTGCTGGATGTACTCGGTGAGGGCGGGCCAGCTCTCCTTCACCGGGTCTAGAAAGTGGATCACCTGGTTGGGGTAGCCGGCGACGGTGTGGTTGACCAGGGAATAGTTCCAGAAGCCTTGGGGCTTCCCGCCGGCGGCCTCGACTTCGGCGCGCAGTTGTCGGTAGGCCTCGCGGGCGTGAGTGGAGGGTCCGTGGATCTCGTAGGCGAGTGCTCCGGACATCCCGAGTCGGTGCACGGTGGCACCGGCGCCCGCGAGGGTGATCACCTTGTTCTTCGCGAAGGCCAGGTCACTCAGATCGGCGCCCGTGACCTTCTCGATGATCGACTTCGACTTCGGCCCGTCGATCTGGAAGAAGTATTCGTCCTGAACCCACGTGCCCTGAACGTCGAGGTCGGAGGTGTCCAGGAAGAACGCCAGCACGGGGGCGAGCCAGTACGTGCGGAAGTGATTGTCGCCCACCTTCAGCAGGACGCCGTCGGCAATCATGTAGCCGTCGTCGTTGCAGATGACGACGTGCTTGGACGAGCCCTGCTCGAGGAGGCCGAAGTCCTTGTTGACACAGACCGAGTTGAGGAAGGTCGCGGCATCCGGGCCGGAGACGTCGTAGACGGGACTGTTGCTCAGAACGAAGCCGATGGACGCCGCGTCACGCGAGGCGAGGAATTCCTCACGTGTGGTGGAGTACTCCGCAGGCACCAGGCCGAATCCGATGTCGGTGAACACGTTCGAGCCCTCGAAGATCGGGCTGTCGGGTGTGAACAGGACGTCGTGAATCGGAGTGCCGGGAGCGACCCCGTCCATCGAATCAGCGCTCGTGTCGGCAGGTTCCGTGATTGTCACAGGTTTCTCCATCTGTTGTTCCTGAACTGTGTGAGAGGCGGTCACGTCAGCACCCGGTCCTCGAGGTCGTCGTTGCGGGTCTCCGCGCCGCCGATGGTGACACCGCCGTCGACGCTGAGGCTGTGCCCGACGACGTAGCTGGACGCCTCCGATCCCAGCCACAACACGGCCTGCGAGATCTCGTCGGTCCGACCGAGCCGCCTGATCGGCACGGCGCTCAGCAACCGGTCCGTCCAGCTGCTGGGGAAGGAGGAGATGAACGGTGTCTCGATGGGTCCGGGGCACAACGCATTGATGCGAATTCCCCTCTCGGAGTACTCGTTCGCGGCTGCCTTGGTGAGACCGATGACGCCGTGCTTGGCCGCGACGTAGGGCGTGAGTCCGTACGCTCCGATCAATCCGGCCGCCGAGGCCGTGTTGATGATGGAGCCACCACCCGAGGCGAGCATGTGTGGGATCTCTGCCTGCATGCAGTAGAAGACGGACGACAGGTTGACGTCGAGGGTCCGTCGCCACGAGGCCGGGTCCTGCTCGAGCATGAACCCGTGCTGACCCTCGGCGCCTGCATTGTTGTGCGCGACGTCGAGCCGGCCGAATCGGTCGACGACGGTGTCGACGGCGCGGTGCACGGCTTCGTCGTCGGCCACGTCGACCTCGACGAAGATCGCCTCGCCGCCGCTCGCCTCGATCTGCTCGACGGTCGCGCGCCCGGCCGCTGCGTCGATGTCCAGAACGGCGACGCGAGCGCCGGCGCCGGCGAATGCTGCGGCACTGTCACGGCCCATGCCGCTCCCGGCGCCGGTCACGAGAACGGCCTTTCCGGTGTAATCGAAGGTGACGCTCACTCGGTTCCTGCTTTCTGTGGTCTTTCCGAGAAGAGTCGTCGTCGGCACCTCGTGATCGCATCCATGAGTCCACCGGTTGCTGTGACCCAGGTCATCTACTGTGGGGCTGTGAACACCGATGTTCCTCCCTCGAACGGCCGTGAGACGGAGATCAGGCAGCTGTTCGAGATCGTCGAGGGCGTCCACGGCGGTGTCGGCGGCGCGGTGGTGGTCGTCGGCGAATTCGGTAGTGGCAAGAGCACTGTCGGGCGAAGCGTTCGTCCGCGGGCCGGGCTCCGCACACGATTCGTACGGGCGCGGGCGGGCGAGCACGGGACAGACCTGTTCGCTCGACTGCTGGGGACGGGTCCCGTCACCGACGACGTGGACGACGTGGTGGCCGCGAACGCCGCTCTGGATGCGCTCGCCGACGCGACCCGCGGCGGGCCGGTCGTTCTGGTGGTGGACGACCTGGACCGCGCGGATCATTCGGCGCGCAGACTGCTCGGTATTCTCGCCCGCCGGGTGGCGTCGCTACCGGTCTTCCTCGTGCTGATCGGGTGGCGACGCGGCGAGAGTCTTCCGGCCGGTGCCGCGGTGCTGCGGCTGCATCCACTGTCGTCCGGTGACACCGCGGCGACAGTTCGTGGCTGCCTCGAAGCGTCGGTACCCGATTCGGTCGTCGACGACATCGCTGCCGCGTCCGGCGGAAATCCGTTGGCAGCGCGGGAGATGGCAGCGGTCCTGACCCCCGAGGAGATGGCCGGTCACGCGAGTCTCCCGGAGCCGGCCGTGCCGGGCCCGGCATGGACTGCGCGGTGGAGAATGCTCGCGCAGGGCCTGTCGGAGACGGGGCGAGCAGCGATGCTGGTCGTGGCGGTGGGGGACGGGCTTCCGATCACCGTTCTCGCCGGCGCCTGTGCGCGTCTCGGGCTGGGGGGCGACGAACTGGACGTTCTCGAGAGCCGACGGTTGGTGCGAGTCGACGAGTCCGGCCGCGGGTGGTCGAGGCGTCCCCATCGCAGCGCTGCCTTCCACAGCGCGGACGCGGCGTCGAGGCGAGCGGTGCACCGCGCTCTCGCGGACGAGTTGCAGGGCAACGCCGATCTCGTCCTTCCCCGAGCCCTGCACCGCGCAGCCGGGGAGGAGGGGACCGGCACCGACGCCGGTGACGAGTTGGAATCGGTTCTGCGGACAGTGGAGGCGTCGCCCGCCGCGCTGAACGGATGGCTTCGCGCTGCCGAACTGACCACGGAGCACGACGCTAGGGTTCGTCGGCTGGTGTCCGCCGGGCTGGTCTGCTGGGTGCTCGGTCGGCCGGCTCAGGCCGAGTGGCTGGTGACGAGCGCCGGAGTCACCGGTCGGGACGTGTCCATCGCCGGGACCGCAGCGCAGATCCGGGGAGCCGTCGCGTTGAGCCGCGGGTTGCCTGCAGACGCGTTGCGCATCCTCGTCGACGGCGCGGGAGCTGCGGCCCGACGGGATCCGCGGCTGGCCGTCGATCTCGCGGCCCGCGTCACCGGCCTGGCGTGGTGGGGAGGGCGCGCAGACTGGGCCGAGAAGGCGGCGAACCTCGCGGATTCCATCGAGGACGAGGCCGTCGAGAGCAGTGGCGTCTTCGCAGCCCTGGTTCGTCAGGCGGCGCCCGCCGGTGTCGACGTCATGCGCGACAACTTCCGCCCGGCCATCGGTGACCTGACTCGCTCACTACAGGACGCGGTGAACCTGATCGAGCCGCGGGAGCTGCTCTTCGCCGCGGAGATCGCGACGATGGTGGGTGACGACGTGGGCACCCGGGTGTTCTGCGAGCGAGCGATCCGTGCCATGCGGGTGCGCGGTCGAGCCACGGAGTTGCCGTTCGCGCTGCAACTGCAGGCGCTGGTCCTCGCGGGTCAAGGCCGCCTGGAGGCCGCGCGTGCGGCAGCCGACGAGGGTTTGTCGCTCGCTGCACACGCCGGGGAGGAGACCGACGGTGCCTTCCAGCACACCGTCCTCGCGCACCTCGCCGCGCTCGACGGTGACACGGCGTCGTGCGAACGGCACCGACGCGCGGTGACGGGCCGCGGCGCCGAGCACCCGACGGCCTCGCTCGACTGGGCGGCGGGCCGGTCGGCGGTGTCCATGGCCCGGTTCGACGATGCCGTCGAGATACTCGTCCCGACGGTGCTCGGCGAACGTCGTCACCCCGAGGTGAGTCTGCTCGCGACACCTGATCTGGTCGAGGCGGCGGTCGCCGTCGGAAAGCCCGATCTCGCGGAGCGAGCTCTCGAACGTTTCGCGCGATGGTGCGATGCGGGATCGTCGTGGGGCGGTGCGGTGCAGCTGCGGCTGACGGCGCTGGCGGCAGGTGACTCGGAGGATTTGTTCGACAACGCCTGCCGTGCAACGGGTCTGGCGCAGCGGCCATTCGAGTCGGCGCGAACTCGATTGGCCTACGGCGAGTTTCTGCGGGGGAAGCGCCGCCGTGTGGAGGCGCGCGAGCACCTGCACGCCGCGCTGGGTGTGTTCGAGAGCCTCGAACTCCCGGCGTGGATCGACCGGACCCGGTCGGTGCTGCGGGCGAGTGGAGAGGGCCGCACCCACGACATCCCGGTCGCCGACGTCCTGACCCCGCAGGAACTCGACATAGCCCGCATGGTCAGCAGCGGTCGCTCGAACCGCGATGTCGCGGGGGCGCTGCATCTGAGCTCTCGCACGGTCGAGTACCACCTGTCCAAGGTGTACGTGAAGCTCGGGCTCGACTCCCGTGACCAGCTGGCAGGGGCTCTGGCGGACTGACTGCCGTCAGTTCGCCGCGGCCACCGTCATGTCCGACAGCGTCTGGAAACGGTGCAGGTTCTCCGCCTCACCGAGCACACCTGCGGTGAGGCACACGAATGTCAGATCACGTTCCGGATCGACGAAGAACTGGGACGATCCCGCCCCGTATCCGCCGAACGTGCCCGGCGAGGACATCGTGCCGAAGAACGTCTGTCGCAGGCCTGCGCCGCGCATCATGAATCCCAGACCGATACTCGCGAGCCAGGGCTGCCAGTGCTTCTCGGCGACGATGCGGCTGTACCGCTCGTTGACGAGGTCGCCCGTCTGGACGGTCGTCGCCATCGCGATCGACGCGGGGGACAGGATCCGCTCACCGTCGAGCTCCCCGCCCCGACGCAGCATCTCCGCGAAGCGGAACAGATCCGAGACGGTCGACACGCATCCCACCCATGGCAACTCCGCGCCCTCGTGCGCGGCGGATGCGGTGTCGACGATGTCCTGGGGCGAGAAGAACTGTCCGGGAGGGAACTTCGCGACGACGGGCACGAGGCGATCCGTCCACGCCGCAGGCGCGCCCATGCGGGTGTCGGCCATGCCCAGCGGATCGAGCAGCTCGTCGTGGAGGGTCTGCGTGAACGAGCGGCCCCGGCCGAGCGTTCGCACCACTATCTCACCCAACAGCGCGTGAGCCAGGCACGGCGAGTAGCTGACGCGTTCGCCCGGCGTGGCCACCAGATCCATCTCGCCGATCGCGCTGATGGTGCGCGAGAGGTCGGCGCACTCCATCGGCGGCAGCGGCCACGGCGTGGGGCTGGTACCTGCTCGGTGCGTCATGAGGTCGGCCACGCTGACACGATCCTTCGCGCCGACGCGAAACCGGTCTGGACCCCGGAACTCCGGAACGATGTCGACGACCTTGGTGATGGGGCTGAGCAGGCCGTGTTCGAAGGCCTTCAGCACGAGCACGTTGGTGAACTGCTTGGTGGTCGAGAAGATCCAGAACACGTCGTCCGGGGCGGCTGCGCGCCCGGTCGCACGGTCGCTGTACCCGACGGCCTCGTGCAGACCGATCTCACCACCTCGGGCGACCAGCACGACCCCGCCGTCGTACAGGTCGTCGGCTACGTCGGATGCCATCCGCTCGGTGATCCGGTCGAGTGCGCGGCGGTCGAGAGAGGTCGAACGAGTAAGCGATCGCGTCATGTGTCGAGGGTGCGAGACACCGTGCTCACTCGCATCGGTGTGATCACCAGTCACCGGCTGTCGAGGACACCCGGCAATTGTTTCCGCGAGCCGATTCCCAGCTTCGTGTAGACCTTGTGCAGATGCGACTCGACGGTCTTGCGGCTGAGATACAGCTGTTCTGCGACCTGCTGGTTGGACGCGCCGTCGGCGACCAGACGTGCCACGGTGAGTTCCTGCGACGTCAGCATGGTCGCCGCGTCGGGTCCGCGTCGCGCTCGTTCCGCCGTGGCGCTCAATTCGGTGGCTGCACGCTGTTCCCATGCGGTGACACGCAGCCGGGCGAAGGTGGCCATCGATTCCTGCAGCACCACGCGGGCGCGGATGCGGTGCCGCCTGCGTCTGAGGCTCTCCCCGTGGAGCAGCTGGGTCCGCGCGACCTCGAACGGCCGATCGGGATCGATGCTGCCCTCACGGAACCATCGCTCGGCGTCGCTCTCGCTCTCTGCGGTCAGAGCGTGCAGACGCGGCAGCACGCTCGCTGCCCAGGGGGACCCGGCGGCAGCCCACGCAGCGAACCGGGGAAGAGCGGTGCGCGCGATGTCGGGCCGACCGCTTCGTACGGCCGCTTCCACCAGATCGGGAAGTGCGAAGAGTGCGGTCGGAGGGTGCGTCGTGGCCGACTCCGGGTCGGTGACCTCCTGAAGAATCTCGAGCGCGCTCGCGAGTCGACCGGTGGCCAGGTCGGTGCGCCCCATCGCCCAGTGCGCCGCAGCGGCGATGTACCCGACGTCGCGCCCCGTCACCAGACGCAGCGCGGCGTCCGCGGCATCCCGCACCGCATCGGCCGATCCGCGCAGACCGTCTCCGTGCGCCGACATCGTCAACGCGAACGCCTGGCTCCGGCCGTCCCCGATCCGACGGGCGAGGACCGCGCCCTCGGCGAGGAGTTCCGCCGCGTGGGTGGCCTGCCCTCGCCACATCTGCACCGATGCCAGTACGTGCAGCGTGAAGCACGACCGGAACACGTCGCCCTCGGCGCGCAGCAGCGCCACGGACTCGGTGAGGTGGCGGAACGCGGCGACATCGTCGCCGAGAAGCATCGCAGCCTGTCCGGCCATGCGGTGATCACGCGCCGACACCGCGGCTGTGCCCGCGTCCAGCGACACCCGGAGGTGCACACCCGCCGACTCGAGGTCGCCGTCGAACAGTGCGGCGCAGCCACGGACAGCACCGACAGTGATGCGACGGGATGTCGTCTCCCGGCCGGCCTCCGGCGTCACACGGCCGGCCTCCGGCCTTCCCGGCCTTCCCGTCGTCACCCCACCGGCTGCCAGTTCGGCGACACGGGCGATCCACTCGACACGGCCGGACCACCAGGACACCTCGGCGGCGTCCGCGAGCGCCTCGAGCTCGAGTGAGTCGTTCGCGCCGTGGATCAGCTCCGCCGCACGGATCGGGCGCTCGAACCCCTCCTGCGGTGTGCGGGCGGCCGCAGCCATGAGACCTTCGGTCAGCAGGATCCGCGCGCGTGCCTCGACCGGCGCATCATCGGTGTCGACGCGAAGCGCGGCGCGCTCGGTGCCGTCGGGATCGCCGGACGCGAGCCGAGCCTCGGCGACCTGGGCCCAGCGCACCGACCTCCGCTCGGCGTCGGCGGACAGGGCCGCGGCCACGCCGAGTGCGCGGGCTCGGTCCGACGGACTCAGCGCGGATCCGGCCCGGGTGACGGCGCCGTCGAGGCGAGTGGCGGCGTTCTCGTCGGTGGTGGTCGCCGCCCGGGCCCGGTGCCAGGCGGCGCGCAGGTCCTGATCCGCCGCGACGGTGTGGAGGGTGTCGGCCAGAGCGGCGTGGGCGCGGCGTACGTCACCGGACGGGGCGAGCTCGAGCACGGCGGCCGGGAGAAGCGGGTGTACCGGCGCGACTCCCGAGGCCGTCTCGACCAGGAGCCCGCTCTCGATCAGCTCGGCGAGGGCCGCGTCGTCGACGAGGGAATCGGGTACCGCCGGCGTCGGCACGGAGCCGGGGCACTCGCAGGCGACGGACCACATCAGCCCCAGCTCGCGCGCGTGCGGTGACAGGTGCCGGCGGGTGAGCCACAGTGCCGCCACGGCCGAGTCGGCACGGCGCGACACGTCGACGCTGCTGTCCGCACGGAGTACGTCCGGAGTGATCAAGGCGCGGGTGGACAGCACCAGAACTCCCGGGTTGCCCGCTGCCCGGTCCACGATCGCCTCGACGACGCGGCACCGTCGGCGCTGCTGGTCGAGGGTGTCGCCGTCGGTGGTCGCGACCGTCTCCACGAGCGTGCGGCTGTCCTCGTCGGTCAGTCGAGCCAGGTCGAGGCCTCGTGAGACGGTCTCGATGGCCCGGCGACCGGCGAACACGATGCCCCACGACCCCGCGAGCGCGGCCACATCGGTGAGGACCTGCTGCGACAGCGAGTCGGCCCGGTCGACGTCGTCGACGATCACGAGAGTCGGCACGGCGGCGGCGAGACGAGTCAGCAGCGCGGCCAGCGCCTGCGGATCCGTGGTGAGTTCGTGCTCGCCGGGCCGATGCACGGGGCCCAGCAGTTGGTGCAGCAGCCCGCCGGGAATATCGGATTCGGAGTCGTCTCCCGCTGCCGAGAGCACACGCAGATCGGGGGAGGCACCGATGTGCGCGAGCAGCGCCGACTTTCCCGACCCCGGTGGACCCCACACTCCGAGCGACCCACCGCGCCCGGCCCGGACCTCGGCGACGAATTTGGTGAGTCGAGCGATCTCGGCCACCCGGCCGACGAGCTCGTGCATCCGGACAACCTCCTGCCGACTGGTGGTCACCCCGATGCGAGCCGATCGCCGGATCGTGAGCATTGTGACGGTGAGCACGAATGATATCGCCGTCGTCGGCGCCGGCCCAGTGGGTGCGTTGACCGCGCTCGGTCTCGCCCAACGCGGGCACCGAGTTCTCCTGCTCGAATCGGAGCAGGAGCTTCCCACCGCGCCCCGCGCGATCGTCTACTACTGGCACGTTCTCGAGGGGCTCGACGCCCTCGGCGTCCTGGACGACATCGATGCCGCCGGGATCCGCAACACTGCTTTCCGCACGCGCGTCCTCGCCACAGGAGACGAGGCCGTGGTGTCTCTGGCGCCGCTGGAGGCGGTGACCCCGCGCCCGTGGAACATCCACCTGGGCCAACACGACGTGGTGCGCATCGCCCTCGACCATCTGTCCCGTCTGCCGAACGCCACCCTCCGACTCGGCGCTCCCGTGACCGCGGTCCGTCAGGACGGGCACGAGGTCGTCCTGGACGTCGGCGGGGAATCGCCTGGCGAGGTGCGCGCATCGTGGGTGGTCGGCGCCGACGGCGCACGCAGCGCTGTCCGTACGAGCCTCGGAATCGGTTTCGACGGAACCACGTGGAAGGACCGCTTCGTCGCCACAGATATCCGGTACCCGTTCGACGCGGCCGGTCTCGGTAACGCCAACATGATGCTCGACTCCGAGAACGGTTGTGTCATAGCGCGTATCGACGATTCGATGTGGCGATGGACGTGGGGTGAGTCGGCCGAACTCGCCGCCGACACCGTCATGGATAGGCTTCCCGCTCGTCTCGCCGCCCTGGGCTTTCCCGACGTGCCCTACGACGTCGTCACCGCGACGCCGTACCGCATGCACCAACGTTCCGCCGATCGCATGCGTGCGGGTCGGGTACTGCTCGCGGGCGACGCAGCACACGCGACGAACCCCACAGGCGGGGTCGGCCTCACCAGTGGCATGTACGACGTGTTCGCGCTGCTCGACCCGCTGAGCGATGCCGTGCACGGCTCGGACGACGCCCCTCTGGACGCGTGGGCGGCCGAGCGACTGCGCATCTTCTACGAGAAGGCCTCACCGATGGCGACGGCATCGAAGCGTCGGGTCTACGACGACACCGACCGCGACGCGCTCGTCGGCTTCGTACGAGGTGCCGCCGCGGCCGTCGACGACGCGGAGGCCGTTCGACGGTTGTCCGCGATGACGGTGCTGCGCAGTGGTTTCCCGCGCCACCACACATCGTTCGTCTCATGATCACTCGACCACAGCAGGAGGGTTCCATGTCCACGATCACGATCGCCCGAGGCGGCCGCCAGGGATCGCCCGCCGAGCTCCGGACCGGCACCTTCGTCGGCGAGGTCTGGGGCGATCCGGTTCTGCCGGCCACCGGGGGATGGTTGGTCAACAACGTCCACTTCGCCCCCGGCGGTCGGACCAACTGGCACACCCACGGAGTCGGCCAGGTTCTGATCGTCACCGCCGGTGAAGGATTCGTGTTCGACGAACACGGCAACGGCGGACGTATCGGGGTCGGCGACGTCGTTCACATTCCCGGGGAGACGCAGCACTGGCACGGAGCCACGTCGAGCGCGTTCATGACACACACTGCGATCTCCGTGGGTGGCCACGACTGGGGTCGTGAGGTCACCGCCGACGAGTACCGGCAGGCGCACGACCAGGAGTTCGGCGCATGACGCTGTCGGTCGGATTCGTCGGGCTCGGGCGTATGGGGCGGCCGATGGTCGTGGCACTGCAGCGAGCGGGGTTCTCGGTGAGCTCGTACGACCGCTCACCCGGCGCGCGGTCGGCGACCCCCGGCAGCGTCGACACCCTCGCCGACGTCACCGGCGACGTCCTCGTACTCATGCTCCCGAACTCCGCGATCGTCGAATCGGTCCTGACGGACCCGACGTTCGCTGCCCTGCGTGCAGGGGCCGTGGTGATCGACATGAGTTCGTCGGAGCCCGCCAGCACCCGCAGGCTCGGTGAGCAGCTCGATGCGGTGGGTCTGCACTACCTCGATGCGCCCGTCTCGGGTGGTGTGTCGCGCGCCGAGAGTGCGAGTCTGACCGTGATGGCGGGCGGCCCGTCCGAGGTGCTCGAGCGCGTCCGGACAGTGCTGGAAGCGATGGGAACCGTCACCCACGTGGGCGAGCTGGGCGCTGGTCATGCGATCAAGGCGTGCAACAACGTGCTGGTGGGCGTCACACTCCTCGCGTCGGTGGAGGTACTGGGCATCGTGCGTGCTTTCGGGGTCGACCCCGCAGTCGCATTCGAGGTGATCAACAACTCCACGGGACGCAGTTGGTCGAGCGAACACAAGGTGCCGACGTTCGTTCTGACCGAGGAGTACCGCTCCGGATTCGGACTGGGGCTCCTCGCCAAGGACATGGGCATCGCCGTCGGACTCGCCGACGGCCTGGGCGTCGAGCACGAGCTGCTCGGATCGGCGACGAGAATGTGGCACCGAGCCGGTGCCGAGTTGCCGAGCGATGCCGACCACACGTCCATCGCGGAATGGGTTGCGGCGCAGCCGGTGTCCGTGCGGAACGGTGTGTCGTGACCACCGTCGTTCAGCGCTGGATTCTCGACTCCGATCACTCGGACGCGGCAATGTTCGTCGAGACCCGAGCGCCCGACTCGCCGCGCGGGCCGACGGTCGTTCTCGTGCACGGCGGTGGTGGGCAGGGGACCGATTGGGGCACCACGCCCGACGGACGACCGGGGTGGGGGGACCTACTGGTCGAGCAGGGCTTCCGGGTCCACATCGTCGATCGACCCGGCCACGGTCGGTCACCCGGCCGCACGCCCGCCCCCGCGGCGGTGGACATGACGGCCCGAGTGTTCGCGCCCGGCGCGCGGTCCGATCACACGCAGTGGCCCGGACCGGGAGGTGTCGACGACCCCGCAGTGCGCATCCTGGCCGCGTCAGCGACGGGACTGCCCGCGGATCTGGCTGCGGCCCAGAGAGTCGACGCTCTACTTCTCGTCTCGCTGCTGGAGGAGCTCGGACCGTCCGTGGTGGTCGCGCACTCGCTGGGTGCCTGCGCGGCGTGGCTCGTGGCCGAGTCCAGGCCTGATCTGGTGTCCGCGGTGGTCGCGCTCGAGCCCGCCGGGCCGCCGTACCTGGACGTACCGGGAACACCGCTGCGACTGCCCGCCGGCATCACCGCCGCACCACTGTTCGACGGAGAGCGAGCCGCGGGACTGACCTCGGTCCCCGTCGCGATCGTCGAGAGCGACACCTCGTCGATGGGCGCCGCGTGCGGGCCGGTCGCCGACTTCCTCCGCCGCGCAGGCGTGGCGGTCGACCACGTCGTCCTCGCCGAGTGCGGGCTCCGTGGGAACGGCCACGGACTCGCTCTCGAACTCGACAACCGCGAAGTTCTCGGTGTGGTCCTCGACTGGATCGCCGCGAACGCGCGAACACCGTTTCCACTTCCCGACACAGGAGAGCACTCGTGACCAGCTCATCGCTCACGACCGCGCGCACCCAACCGGCCACCGCCGGCAGTGTGCAGGCCACCGACCCCGATCTCGCTCGTCTCCTGGTGCGCTGCCAGGACCAGCCTGGTGTCGTCGCCACCGTTGGCGGATTTCTCACCCGCGCCGGTGCGAACATCGAATCCCTGCAACAGCACACGACAGCACCGAACGGCGGCATGTTCTTCCAACGCACCGAGTTCCGAATACCCGGACTGTCGGCGGCACGGGACGAACTGGAAGCCGGCTTCGCCTCCGAGGTCGCGGCCGGCCTCGGGATGGAGTTCACGCTCACCGAGGCTGCGAAGCCCAAGCGCGTGGCCATCATGGTCTCGAAGACCGACCACTGCGTCCTCGACCTGTTGTGGCGCAACCGCCGTGGGGAACTGGACATGACGATCGCCATGGTCATCTCCAACCACGCCGACCTCGCGGCCGATGTGCGTCCCTTCGGGGTGCCGTTCTTCCACATCCCGGCGACCAGGGAGACGAGAGCCGAGGCGGAGGAGCGTCAGCTCGATCTGCTGCGCGACAACGTCGATCTGGTGGTGCTCGCGCGCTACATGCAGATCATCACCCCACACTTTTTGGCCTCGGTCGGTGCGCCTCTGATCAACATCCACCACTCCTTCCTCCCCGCCTTCATCGGCGCGGGGCCCTATCAGAAGGCCAAGGAGCGCGGCGTGAAGCTCGTGGGAGCGACGGCGCACTACGTGACCGAGGATCTGGACGAGGGGCCGATCATCGAGCAGGACGTCGTCCGCGTCGACCACCGACACCAGACCTCGGACCTGGTTCGGCTGGGTGCCGACGTCGAACGCGCTGTCCTCT
The DNA here is from genome assembly GCF_019835845.1 of Rhodococcus sp. BP-349. NCBI lineage: Bacteria > Bacillati > Actinomycetota > Actinomycetes > Mycobacteriales > Nocardiaceae > Rhodococcus > Rhodococcus sp. BP-349. The sequence goes on from NZ_JABUDR010000001.1 coordinate 750,888, forward strand.
CACGCGCGGTGCGCTGGCACTGCGAGGACCGTGTCGTCCGGCACGGCAACTCGACCATGGTGTTCTGAAGGAGACGACGATCCATGACTGCTCGACTGATGGACGGCAAGGCGGTCGCCCGAACCGTATGCGACGAGGTCGCCGCCGACGTGTCGACGCTCGTCGCATCGGGGCGCCCGGCGCCCGGTCTCGCGACGGTGCTGGTCGGCGACGACCCGGCCTCGGAGGTGTACGTACGCAACAAGCGCCGGCAGTGCACCGAAGCCGGGATGACGGACCTGCACCGTCATCTTCCCGCCGACATCACTCAGTCCGCGCTGGAGGCAGTGCTGGACGAGTTGGCCGCCGATCCCGCGGTGTCGGGAATCCTGCTCCAGCTGCCCGTACCGAAGCACCTCGACACCACAGCCCTTCTCGCGCGCATTCCGGCGAGCAAGGACGTCGACGGATTGACCGTCGCCAACGCGGGGTTGCTCGCCCGCGGCCGCGTCGGCCTGGTTCCGTGCACGCCCGGTGGAGTGATGCGGTTGCTCGACGAGTACGGCGTGGCCCTGTCGGGTGCCGATGCCGTGGTGATCGGCCGGTCGGAACTGGTGGGCCGCCCGATGGCCCAGCTACTTCTGCAGAGGGATGCGACGGTGACCCAATGTCATTCGCGGACCAAGGATCTGACTGCGGTGTGCCGCAGGGCCGATGTCATCGTCGTGGCCGCCGGGGTGCCGGGCATCCTGGGCGGTGATGCCGTGATGCCCGGCGCCACGGTGATCGACGTCGGCATCCACCGAACCCCCGACGGCTTGACAGGTGACGTGCGGTTCGCCGAGGTGGAACCGGTGGCCGGCCTGCTCACCCCGGTGCCCGGCGGTGTGGGCCCGATGACGATCGCCATGCTGCTCGCGAACACCGTGGCGGCGGCGCGTGCCCTCGGCGACGTCGCGTGATCCCCTGGACAGACCTGTCACATCGGCTCGATCCGCGTGCGCCGCGCATCCCGATCTTCCCGCCGCCGACTTTCGCGACCGTGGCCGAGATGCCCGCAGATCCGATGACGGTGAGCCGGATGGACATGGTGGTGCACACCGGAACTCACGTCGACGCCCCGTGTCACTTCGTGGCCGGCGCCGAGAGTATCGACGAGATCGACCTGTCGAGACTGACGGGAGAGGGCGTCGTGTGTCGCGTCGACGCCGGCGAGGACGAGGTGTACGGCGTCGAGGCTCTGCTCGATCGCGGTCTCGTTCGCGCCGGCGACATCGTCGTCCTCGACACGGGATGGTGGCGTCACGCCGGCACCCCGCTCTACGCGCGGCATCCCTCGTTGTCGGTCGAACTCGCGCAGTGGCTCGTCGACCGGGGCGTGTCCATGGTCGCCGTCGACACCGGCACCCCGGACCTGCCCGTGCCGCTGCGTGCCGACGGGTTCACCTGGCCCGTCCACCTGGTCCTGCTCGGCGCGGGAGTGTTGATCGCCGAACACCTGACCAACCTCGCCCCCTTGTCAGGGCAGCGGGTCGAAGTGATTCTGGCCCCGTTGAACATCCGGGGCTCCGACGGCGCGCCCGTGCGCGCCGTCGGTCGTCCCCTGCTCTGAACCGTCAGTCCTGCCGGAAGCGCCGTCCCCAGATTCCGGATTTTCCGGGCTGGAGGATGCCGCCCGGATCCAGGGCGTCCTTGATCGTCTCGTTCAGCCGCATGAGCGCGTTGTCGTTGAAGTCGAGCGTCGATGCCACCTGATCCATGTGGTGCAGGTTGGTCCGGTAGATCGGGTAGCCACGCTCACTCATGACGGACACCATGCGTGTGTAGTTGTCGTACACCCGTTCCGTCTGTTCGGCGTTCGTCGAGTCGAAGAACATCGTGCTGATGTGGATCACCGAACGCGGGGAGAGCATCAGGCCGGAGAAGAACTGCTCACCCGTCTCCTGATACAACGAGCGCATCAGCCGTGACGTCTCGACCACGTCCTTCCCGCGGAGCGGACCGACGGGTGAGAAGTCCAGGTGCGCAGTCGTCTTGCCGTACATCGTCTCGAAGAGGGCGAGGATGTCCATGTCGGGGATGCCCGCCATGACGCGGTCCTCGTGCCCGGCGTGGCTCGTGCGGTCCGTACCCGCGTAGTCGCGGCGTCGGAGCGTCGCCGTGGGAATCGTGCCGAGGGTGCGCTCGACAGCGATCCAGTGGGCGTCGACGGCTTCCGACGTGCCGTACAGGGCGAACCTCGCCAACCAGCGGGAGGCATCGGGATCGAAGGACGGGTTGCCGTCCTCGTCGAGGCGGACCCCGCGCATGATCGTCGGATAGTTGGTGACCGTGTTGCCCAGCATGAGCTCGCGCATACCGTCGGCGACCGCCTCGAGCGCGTCGTCGCCGCTGAACTCCACCCAGCACGAGGCGTACGTCTCAGGGCGTCGCTGCAGCCAGAAGCCCATCTTGGTGATGATGCCCAGCCCCGACGAATGGAACAGCCCCTGCAACTGCGGTCCGAACGGGTGGCGGTAGACGTGCGCCACCTCGCTGTTCGGCATCGCCCACATTCCGGTGCGGACCACCTCTCCGTTCGCCAACACGATCTCCATGCCGCAGACGTTCTCGGCATGGTCGCCGTACTGGGTGTATCCGCGGCCGTACTCCGTGCAGTTGCCGATGACACTGCCCCAACCGAGATCGGGAATGGAGGTCCACAGCCGACCGCCCGCTGCCTCGAGAGCCTCGTAGAGATCGAACCAGCGCACGCCGGGCTCGACGACGACGTACGCGAGGTCCTCGTCGATCTCGAGGACCTTGTTCATCTCGCGGAGGTTGACGACGACCGAGCCCTTCACTCGTGGCGCCGGGCCGCCGTAGGTGTTGTTGCGGCCCTGGCTGAAGGTCCACAGCGGCACCCGGCACTCGCCGGCTATGCGGACGACGGCCTGAACCTCCTCGGTGGACGTGGGGCTGACGACAGCGGACGCGTCCCAGTCGGCCGACCCCTGCGCGGTGTACGGATCGCGGAACTCTTCGATGGTGGCGGTGTCGGTGCGGACCCTGTCGGCGCCGATCACCTCGGCGATGCGGGTCAGGGCGCGGTCGAGGTCGCCGAGGTCGATCGGTGGTGTGGAGAGAGTAGTCATGACCCCAGCGTCGGTGACGCCCGTCACGAGTCGCATCCATGAGGCGACCAGTGGCACGGTTGCCGGAGGTGCACCACCGGTGGTCCCACCGATGCGACGGGTGCGTCGCCCCGACGAGCATTGCCTGCCATGAAGACAGTGACAGGCAGAGTGGCCGTCGTCAGCGGTGCGGCCAGCGGAATCGGACGAGCGACGGCCGACCGGTTGGCGGCAGCGGGAGCCAAGGTCGTCATGGCGGACGTCGAGGCGTCGGCCCTCGCGACCGCCGTCGACGAGGTGCGGGCAACGGGCGGCGAGGCGATCGGGGTACGTACCGATGTCAGTCGCGTCGAGGACATCGAGACGTTGGCCCGACGCACCCTCGACGAGTACGGCGCGGTCCACATCCTGTGCAACATCGCCGGCGTCGAGGGCGGTGCGCCGTTCGGCGAGCTCTCCCGCCGCACGTGGGAGTGGGTCATGGGAGTCAATTTCTGGGGCACCCTCGATGCGTGCCGGGTGTTTCTCCCGCACCTGATCGCGCAGGACGAGGCGCACATCGTGAACTGCGCGTCCATGGCAGGGTTCGCCACCGGACTGCCCACGTTCCATCCGTACGTCTCGTCGAAGTTCGCCGTCGTCGGTGTGACCGAGAACCTCGAAGTGGAACTCCGCACCACCACCGCGCCGCACGTGGGCGTGAGTCTGCTCTCGCCGGGACTGGTGAAGACGAACATGAACAAATCCGAACGCAACCGACCGACGGACGTGCCCGCAACCGACACCCAGGACCTGCGCAGGCAGGTGCACGCCACCATCGACGAGCAGACCGAGAAGTTCGGCGTCACACCCGACCATGTCGCCGACCTGGTTCTGGCGGGCATCACGGAGAACCGATTTCACATCCTCACCCACCCCGAACAGACGATCGCCGCATTCCGGAGCAGGTTGGCGTGGATGGAGAACGGCACTCCGCCTCGTTCGCCCGCCGACGCTCCTGACGTGGGCGCTCCCGCGTCGTCGTGACCACGACCCGTCGGCCGTCAGGAACGTCGAGATGACTCCATCGGACATCGGGCCACGTGACGCACGAACCGTGCCGGGTACCTATCGCGATCAGCTGGGGGCGCACGCACCGCGGGACGTGCCCGACTACCGCTCGACAGCACTCCGCCATCCCGCTCGACCCCTGATTCTCCTGCCGCAGCGGCTCACCGAGATCACGGGACCCGTCCTCGGTGAGGGGCGCATCGCCGCGGGCGACGCGGACCTCACTCGCGCGCGTGGCGGAGAAGCGTCGGGGCAACGCATCATCGTGCACGGCCGGGTTCTCGACAGTGACGGGCGCTGCGTGCCGAACACACTGGTGGAGGTGTGGCAAGCAAATGCAGCCGGTCGGTATCGACACGCCCGCGACACGTGGCCCGCGCCGCTCGATCCCTACTTCGACGGTGCGGGGCGCGTGATGACCGACGCGGCAGGACATTACCGATTCACCACCATCAGACCCGGCGCGTATCCATGGGGCAATCATCACAATGCCTGGCGCCCCGCGCACATCCACTTCTCGCTGTTCGGTCGTGCATTCACCCAGCGCCTGGTGACCCAGATGTATTTTCCCGACGATCCGATGTTTTTTCAGGATCCGATCTACAACGCCGCCCCCGAAGATGCCCGGCTGCGTTTGATCGGTGCCTTCGATTACGAAGCTACGCAGGACAACTGGGCCCTCGCGTACCGTTTCGACATCGTCCTTCGGGGACGCAATGCCACTCCGTTCGAGGGAGACGATCACGATGAGTGATTCCGATGTGGCTCACGCGTTCGCACCTCGGTACCCCGTCACCCCCGGCGCAGACTTCACGACTGCACCGTTCGGACAGACACCCTCACAGACCGTCGGCCCCTACCTGCACATCGCCTTGCCCTGGATCGACGGGCCCAGCGTGGTGAGCGCCGATGCGGTCGGTGCCATGATCGTCACCGTCACCATCGTCGACGGCAGCCGCACACCGGTGTCCGATGCCATGATCGAGACCTGGCAGGCAGATGCAGCCGGCCGGTTCGATCACCCCGACGATCCCCGCGGACCGGCATCGCCGACACCGCCAGGATTTCGAGGTTTCGGTCGAGCGGTGGCCGACGCTTCCGGCACGGCAGCCGTGCGGACCGTCAAACCCGGGCCGTTGCCGGCGGAGAACGGTCGAATCGAGGCGCCGCACATCGACCTCGCCATCTTCGGACGTGGCATGCTCGATCGGCTCGTCACTCGCATCTACTTCCCGGACGAGCCGTCGGCCAACGCTGCGGACCCCGTTCTGGGGGCATTGGCCGCCGAACGACGGGGCAAGTTGATCGCACGGCACACTGCCGCTGGATACCATCTCGACGTGGTGATCCAGGACAGCGATCCGGACGGCGACGAGACCCCGTTCTTCGAGCTGTGACAGTTCGAGCTGTGACAGGGGGAACGCGACCATGACGCGCGGTCATCTGTTCGATCCGACGTTCGGGGCTCGGGACGTCTCGGCCACCGTCTCCGACCAGGCCTGGGTGACAGCGGTTCTCGACGTCGAGGCTGCGCTCGGACGGGCGGCGGCGCGCCACGCGCTGATCGCACCGGAGCATGCGGGCACGATCACGGCGGCCGCCGCGGAACTCGGTGCCCCCGGGGGAGTGGACATCGAGACACTGGGCATCGACGCCGCAGTGGGGGGGAATCCTGTCATTCCTCTGGTGTCCGCTCTTCGTGCGGCTGTCGCCGTGTCAGGTGTGCCGGCGTCCGCAGTGCACCTCGGTGCGACCAGCCAGGACATCCTCGACACGGCACTCATGCTCATCGTGAAGAACTCGATCGCGACCGTCCGGCAGTCGATCGGTGCCTGTGTCGATGCGGGCGCAGATCTCGCGCTCGAGCACCGCGGCACACCCATGGCAGGTCGCACTCTCGGCCAGCAGGCCGTGCCGACGACGTTCGGCGCCGTCGCCGCCGGCTGGACGTCCGGCCTTCTGCGTGCCGACGATGCGCTCGCCCGCGTCGCTGCGGCGACCTCGGTCCAATTCGGCGGCGCAGCAGGAACTGTGGCAGCTGTGCACCCGTACGGTCTGCGCCTCGCGGACGCACTCGCCGACGAACTGGGACTGACGCATCAGGGCATTCCCTGGCACACCGACCGCACCCGCATCGCAGAGATCGCCGGCGCCCTCGGCACGGCCGCGGGTGCCATCGCGAAACCTGCCCTCGACATCACCTCGCTGGCCTCGACCGAGCTGGGCGAGGTCAGCGAACGCTCACCCGGTGGTTCTTCCGCGATGCCGCACAAACGAAACCCGATCGCCGCCGTCACCGCCCGCGCAGCGGTGCGGCGGGTACCCGGCCTCGTCGCCACCGTTCTGGCCGGCATGGACCACGAACACCAACGTGCGACCGGTGCATGGCACGCGGAGTGGGAGACAATGACCGACCTGCTGCGTCTGACTGCCGGGGGAGCCGACAAGCTCGCGGTGAGCATGGGCGGTCTTCTGGTCCACGCCGATGCGATGGCCAGGAACCTCGAGATCACTCACGGACTACTTCTCGCCGAGCGCGTCACGACGGCGCTCGATGCTCACACCGACCACGCTCGGGAGATCGTCACGGCCGCGTGCGCCGTCGGAGGCACGCTCGACACCGACCCCGCCATCACCGAGTACCTCGAACCGGCCGTGGTGCGGCGCCTGCTGGACCCGGCCGACCATCTCGGCCACGCGGGCGACATCGTCGACCGCGTCCTCTCCATGGTTCACCTGCGTACCGGAGGACGTCATGACCGTTGAGCTGTCCTACGACCTGGTCACGGGCCGTTCGCCGATGAGGGCGACGGTCGTCCTGGTCGGGTCGCTCGGCTCCGATCGATCCATGTGGGATGCCCAGCGCAGCGCCCTCACCGAGGTCGCCGACGTCATCGTCGTCGATCTCCGCGGACACGGACGATCACCGACACCGAACGGGCCGTACACGATCGCCGACCTGTCCGAGGACGTTCTCGCCGTCCTCGACGCGAACGGACTCGATCGCGTCCATCTGGTCGGTCTGTCGTTGGGCGGCGCAGTGGCACAATGGATTGCGGTCCATCGACCTGCCCGGGTGCAGACACTGACCTTGATGTGCACCGCGGCGCGATTCGGCGAACCGCGGGGCTGGTCGGACCGCGCCGCGGCCGTGCGAGCGAAGGGCACGGATTCCGTCGCGCACGCGGTGGTGTCTCGCTGGTTCACACCCGAACTCGTCGCACGCGACGCCGATCTCGTCTCTCGCCACCGCCGCATGGTGTCCGCCACGTCGGACGAGGGCTACGCCTCGTGTTGTGATGCGCTGGCCGGGTGGGACGACCGAGAGGACCTGGGCCGCATCAGTGCACCCACCCTCGTGATCGCGGGTGAGCAGGATCCCGCCACACCTCCCTCCGATGCTCGGATTCTCGCCGACGGCATCGCACGGTCGCGCCTGCACGTTCTGACGGCTGCAGCGCATCTCGCGAATGTCGAGCGTGCGGGAGAGGTGACGCGGTTGCTCGTCGACCACATTTCCCACGGCGAGTACGACACGGGAAGGGCCGCAGCTCGTGCCGAGGGGATGCGGCAACGTCGGAGCGTGCTCGGGGACGCACACGTCGACCGGAGCATCGAACGCACCACCGACGTGACGGCTCCGTTTCAGGACTTCATCACGCGCACGGCATGGGGCGACGTCTGGGCACGACCGGGACTCGACCACCACCTCAGGCGCCTTCTGACGCTCGCCATCCTGACCGCGGTCGGCAACCAGCACGAGCTCGACATGCACATCAGGGCGGCGTTGCGAGCGGGGCTGTCCGCCGACGAGCTCGCCGAGGTGTTTCTCCACACCGCGGTGTACGCGGGAGTGCCGAACAGCAACGCGGCCTTCGCGATGGTGGACAGGGCAGTGACCGAACACGACTCTCGATGACTCGACTCAGCGTTCCAGCGCGCGCAGGAAGAACTCGTGCCGGGTCGCCGCGGCCGCTTGTGTCAGTGCGGCATTGGTCACCATCTCGTACCCGTGGAAGCCTCCGCCCCACAGGTGGAAGTCGACATTGACGCCGGCCCGGGAGAGCCGCTGTGCGTAGTCCAGAGCTTCGTCTCGGAAGACCTCGACGGAGCCGACGTCGATGTAGGTCCGCGGCAGATCTGCCACATTCTCGGCGCGCGCCGGGGCTGCGTACTCCGACACTTCCGGGCCACCTCGACGGTCGCCCAGCAGCGACGACCATCCGAACTCGTTGGAATCGCTCGTCCACAACGCAGACCCTCGGGCGATCATGCGTGAGCTGTGGGTGATGAATCGGTCGTCGAGCATCGGGCAGCACAGGATCTGATGAGTGAGGTGCGGAAAGTCGCGGTCGCGTGCCATCAGGGCGATTCCTGCGGCGAGTCCGCCGCCGGCACTGACTCCGCTCACCAGAATGCGGTCGACATCGATCTCGAGAAGATCCGCATTCTCGGCGGCCCACCGCAATCCGGAGTAGCAGTCGTTCACCGGTGTGGGGTCCGGATGCTCCGGAGCCACCCGGTATTCGAGGGAGGCGATCACCGCGTGTCCCTCGGCCGCGTAGCGCACGAGTGCGTCCAAGCCGACGAGCCGCCCACCGATCACCATGCCGCCGCCGTGCACGAAGTAGACGAGGGGCCACGGGCCGTCCCCGACGGCAGGCTTGAGAACCGTCATCTGCAGGTCGGCGTCTCCACCGTCACCGGGAACCACGACATCCTCGACCCGCACTCGGCCACCCGCGGTCCAGTCGACCTCCTCGGCCCCCGGAAGGCCGTTCAGGGTGATGGACCGCACCTCGTCGAGGGTGTCGGCACCCAGCGTGGGGACCGCACCCAGAATCATCTTCAGCGGAGGGACGAGTTCGGGATCGAGCGGGGGAGCGACGGGGAGCGACGTCGGCGTCGGTTGTGTTCGAGTCATGACGACAGTCAACAGGCGGAGGGCGGCCGGTCACAGCCGCCGATGTCGTCGAGTGTGGCGTACCTCACCCGCCACGTGGCGGTCGCCGCTCGGGGAGAGGATCCACGGCCGGTGTCGTCCTGTTCTGCGCGGCGCGAGAGATGCGCCAGAGCAGAAGCGTCGTACTGGCTCGCGCGTGACCGGTGGGACTGAGGACGGTGTATCCGAGCCGGCTCTGGAGCCAGTCGAGGCGTTGTTGGAGTGTCGAATGGTGGAGATTCTGCCGACGGGCAGCTTCGCGCACACTGCTGTGACTCAGGATGCTGTCGAGCAGTCCGGTCACCCACTGTCGTTGCAGCCGTAAAGATTCCAATACCTGCACGTCCGCCGATCTGGAAGCCGTGGTGGCATCGATGTTGTCGATCAGGTCCGCCACGGCGCCGAGATCGTCGTGGCAGACGTGCGCCGGTCCGCCGGTGGCCGGGTCGACGGCGATCTTCAGGGCCGACACGGCACGCTGCCAGCGCGTGCACACGAGGAGCCCGTCGGTGATCGTGTAACCGGCCGCGGCATCGGTCGGCACGCCGGCGAGTGTGGGTCGGCTCGAGAGCAGATGGACACGCGCGCCGTCGGCGGTCATTCCGATCGGGGTGCGACGGGAATCGCGGGGCAACGTCGCCGCGATGACGATCGGTCCCGTCAGTCCGAGAGTTGCCAGTGCGGCACTGCGGTGCGCCGGGGAGGCGTCCGCGTCGCAGACCGTCCGGATCGCGGCGACGACCGGATGCCGCTCCCGCGGTTGTTCGACGGATTGCAGGCTGCGGGCGAAACGTTCCAGGATCAGGTGGTCCAGTGGCCACGGTGGCCCCGTCCGGTTCAGCCAGACCGTGATGCTTCCGAACTGCTCGAGGTGGGGACGAGTGGACACGTCCGGTGTCGAGGAGGTGCGACCGTGTTCGTCCACCTCGATGGGCAGTCCTCGATCGGGGTCGTGGAACCCGGCGCCGCAGTCGGCGAGGACCGTGACTGCGCGCAGCAGCGCTGTCGCAGGGACGCGTTCGTCGACCAAGGTGTCGAAGTGTTCGATGACCCGAAGCGCCGACGCGGCGTCGTCGTCGATGGCAGTGAGCCTGATGATCCAATCACGCACGACGTCGGTCCTCCTCGCCGTCGTCCCTCATGCTCGCGCCTCTGCCGGCGCGAGAACGGACAACGCCTCGCGGGCAAGTGGTTCGAGGCTCATGTCCGAGAACGTCCACTCCTCGATGACGGTGGTGAGGAGTGCGGCGATCGCGGCTGCCCGAGCCCGCGCCCGGAACGCGGGTCGTACGACACCGCGTTCCGTCATCAACTCCGCGAGGTCGTCCCGGGCGGCCTGACCGGCCGCGAGCCACGCGGAGCGAAGAGCCGGCGTGCCGAGGACGACACGCAGTTCCCTGCGTTGGTGGTCGTTTCCTGCCACCGAGACGAACGCGTCGAGAACCGCGTCGTCGAACGGAAGGGAACGCCGTGCGCGTATCTCGGATGCCAGCTCCGACGGGCCGGTCGCCAGTCCGAACGTCAGCGCCTCGTCCTTGCTCGAGGAGTGGCGATAGAACGTGCGCAGGGAAATGCCTGCGGCGGCTGCGATCTGTTCGACGGTCGTGCGGTCGTATCCCTGCTGTTCGAAGAGGCGCAGGGCTGCGTCGGCGATGTCACGCCGGGTGCTCGCGCGACGGCGCTCGCGCAGCGGAGCAGCGACGTCCGCTGACGGGAGCGCCTCATCGGTCATTCCGCAAGTATCTCAGACAGCGTGTGGCAGTATGAGTCAAGTTGGCACAATGTGTCAGAACCACGAACCGAGGAGTCGTCATGTCTGCAGTGTCGTTCGAAGGCCGCGTCGTGTCTTCGGACTGGCCAATGTGGTCGCCCTGGAGGGTGCTCCGCACGGGATCCTCACCAACACGATTCTTCCTGCGGCCCTGAGTCGGATGGCAGCAGACATGGCACCCGAGCAGTTCGCCGGAATGCCGACCACCCCGGCGCACATGGAACCGGAGATGATCACCGCCATGGTCGCCTACCTCGCCAGTGAGGAGAACACTCACAACAGGGAGCTGCACTCCATCGCCCGCGGGCGGTACGGACGCGTGTTCATGGGCGTGGCTCCGGGGTGGCACGTCTCGGTCGATCAGCCCGTCGCGACACCGGACGACGTCGCCGAACACATCGACCGGATCCGAGATCTCGACGGGTACGCCGTACCCGAGTCCATGGTCGCCGAGTTCGTCCTCGTCCCGTGAGCACGATGGACTGGCGGGTGCGGCTGCTGGGGAAGCTCATGCCGGACAACATGATCGTCGGCAAGTCCCCGTCGCAGATCGCGAGGCTGCAGAAGCCGAGGCCGCATTCCTTCCTCATGGATCTCGTCGCGGGTTCGATTAAGCCCGGGGTCACCGTCGAGGACGGCGTCGCCCGAGGAGGCGACGGCCACATTCCCGTCCGGTCGTATCGGCCCACGGCGCTGTCGGGCACGCTTCCCCTCATCGTCCTGATCCACGGCGGTGGGTGGACGGTCGGCACCTTGAACCAGTACGACTCCATGGCGAGCAGCATCGCACTGGCTGCAGACGCCGTCGTCGTCTCATTGGACTACAGGCTCGCTCCCACCCATCCCTGGCCGGCGGCGGCGGAGGACTGCTACGCCGCTTTCGTGGACGTGGTGAGTCGCGCTCGGCAGTGGGGTGCCGACGGTTCGCGGGTCGCCCTCGTGGGCGACAGTGCGGGAGGCAACCTGTCGGCGGTGACCGCCATGCTCGTGCGTGACCGGGGTGGTCCGGCCATCGCGTTGCAGGCGCTGTTGTATCCCGCCACCGACCTCACCCTGTCCAGTCCATCGGTGATCGAGAACGCGACCATGCCGGTACTCAAACGCCCTACCCTGGAGGCGTACGTCGCTCTGTACGTGCCTGATCCGGCCGATCGCGCAGACCCGACGGCGTCCCCACTGCTCGCCGAGGATCATGCGGGTCTGCCTCCCGCTCTGGTGCAGGTCGCGGAACTCGATCCGGTCCGCGACGACGGTCTTCGCTATGCGGAAGCCTTGCAGGCAGCGGGTGTACCGGTTCGGTTCACGGAGTACGTCGGGATGCCGCACGGCTATCTCGCCTTCCCGCGCTTCGCTCGGAGTGCGACGCAGGCGTTCTCCGAACTCGTCCGAGAATTACGGACTCACCTCGCGCCGGGCTGACCGCTACTCGGTGAGGGGTGGGTCGACGACGCGGGCGGAACGGCTCTCCAGGTCATCACTTTCCGCAAAACCTGTCACATTGTGACAGTCGGGCGTACGGTCACAACATGGTCGGTCACACCCCTCCACCGAGACGATCCAGGCAAGAACACGCAATGCTGGAAGTCTCCGCCATAGCAGCGGACATGTTCGTCGACCGGGGCTTCACTGCGACGAACGTCGCCGATATCGCCGCGGCAGCAGGTGTGTCCTCGCGCACTTTCCATCGGTACTTCGACGCGAAGGAAGATGCCGTCGTTCCCTTCCTGGAAGAAGGATGGAAGTCCTACGTTGCTGCCGTCGACCACCGTCCGGTAGACGAGTCGCTACTCGAATCTCTGATTCATGCCCTCGACGGCTCATTTCGGTCCGTCAGTGCGTCCTCTTACCGGGACCTTATCGCAATACTTCCTGATTCGGCTCCACTGCAACGGGTTTGGCTCCAAATCCACGAGGACTGTCAGCAGGCGATGCAGCCTGTCATTACCCGTCGATTGGCCCTGACCGGACAAAATCTTCGTGCGCGGTTCGTTGCCGCATGCATCGTTGCCGCCAATCGCATCGCGGCGGAGATGTGGGCGTCGGATCCGACCACATCATCCAGGGAAACTGTCGAAAAATGTCTTTCCATGATCGAAATCGCTGTACTTGAACCGAGTCCCATCACATCGAATGGAGAACCACGTGAAACGGCTAGAAGGAAAAGTGGCGCTCATCACCGGAGCGGCGCGTGGACAGGGGCGAGCCGAAGCACTGATGTTGGCCGAGGAGGGTGCTGATCTGATCTTGGTCGACATCGCGGGTATCCCCGCTGCGACGGACTACGCCGCCGCAACCGAGGCCGAGTTGGCACAGACGGTCGCAAACGTCGAGAAGCTCGGCGGGCGCGTGGTTCACGCGGTCGGAGATGTGCGAGACCTCGACGCGCTGGAGGCGCTGGTCGCGAAAGGTGTCTCTGCGTTCGGACGCCTGGACATCGTCGTCGCGAACGCGGGCATCGTGTCCTGGGGTCGCTTCTGGGAAATGGATCGGACCAGGTGGCAAGACATGATCGACATCAATCTCACGGGCGTGTTCAACACCATGAGAGCGGCAGTACCGGCCATGATCGCGTCAGACAACGGTGGGTCCATCATTGCCACGAGCTCGGTAGCAGGCCTGAAGTCTCTTCCTGGGCAAGCGCATTACAGTGCCGCGAAAGCAGGAGTGGTTGCGTTGGTGAAGTCCGCAGCGATCGAGCTCGCACCGTACCGGATACGGGTGAACTCCATCCACCCATGGGGTGTTCGAACACCGATGGGGGAAATGGGTCCCGACGCGGTGAAAGTGTTTGCCGACAATCCGTCCTACCAGGCAGTCATGGGGCAGATCTGGTTCGATCCGCCCATTTCGGAACCAGAGGACATCGCACGCGCCGTGCTCTTTCTGGCAAGTGACGATTCCCGGACCGTGACCGGAATTCAGCTCCCCATCGACCACGGGGCGAGCAAGGTCTGACGGCGCATGGAGGAGACACCGTTGTCGGACAGCGCGCAGGTCGGTGCCGGCGCGGAAGATGGTCGCCACGTCCTGGTCGTCGACGACGATGAAAGCATTCGCACAGTCGTCAGATGGCAACTGAACGATTCGGGGTTCAGGGTCGTGGAGGCGGACGACGGTGCCATGGCGTTACGCCTCATGGCTCGAGATCAACCTCTTCTCGTCGTTCTCGATCTGTCCCTGCGGGCAGTCGGCGGTCTCGACGTCCTTCGTGAGATCCGTTCCGGACGCGCAGAAGTGCCGCGAGACCTACCGGTGATGATTCTTTCGGGGCGTAGCGGCGAAACCGACAGGATAGTAGGCCTGGATCTGGGAGCGGACGACTACCTCGTGAAGCCGTTCTCACCGGGTGAGTTGGCCGCCCGTATCCGTTCGCTACTTCGCCGGGCCACGCCGTTCATCAACCCGCACGTGGTGTCGATCGGGTCTCTGCGCATCGAGGTGTCGAGTCGTGAGGTGACGGTTGCGCGTGATCTGATCGAACTGACGGTGAAGGAATTCGACCTCCTGTTCTTCTTGGCAACGCACCCACGTCAGGTTTTCACGCGCCGTCAACTGCTGGAGGGGGTGTGGCATTCCAGTGACTTTCTGGGCGAGGCAACGGTGACAGAGCATGTTCATCGTCTGCGGAACAAATTGGGCCGCGACCCCGGAGTTCCTCTCATACGCACCGTGCGAGGAGTGGGTTACCACTTCGGCGGTCCTTCCGTCCCGCGATGAACGGCAGCGACAGAGTGGACACGGCGGTGACCAGCCTGCTGAGTCCACAGGACCTCACCTACCTGATGGCCCAGCAGATGAAAATTCTCGAGATGGTCGCCGCCGCCGTTCCGGTACAGCACACCCTGGACGCAGTCCTCACCGCACTCGAATGCCTGATGACGGATGCTCGGTGTTCGGTCCTGTTGGTCGCGCCCTCGGGCGATACCCTCCACCACGGCGCCGCTCCCAGTCTGCCGCCCGAGTATCTGCGCGCGATAGAGGGACTCCGAATCGGTCCGCTGTCCGGATCATGCGGGGTGGCTGCGCATCTCGGTGAGCCCGTCATCGCTCGAGATGTTCGGATCGACCACCGGTGGGTCGAGTTCAGAGACAGTGCGGTGGCCTCCGGTCTGATCGCATGTTGGTCGACACCGATCGCAGACCCGTCGGGACGGACTGTCGGCACCTTTGCCGTGTACCACGGCGCCCCGCACTGGCCGACTGCCAGAGAACGACAGTTGGTCGACCGATTCACTTACCTTGCCGCGGTCGCGCTCGAGAACGGCCGCCTGCTCGGCGAACTGATCGAGAGCGAAGAGTTGTTTCGCCGATCCTTCGAGGACAACCCCGCAGGCGCAGCCCTGTTGGGCCTGGATTGGGTATTCCAGCGCGTGAACACATCTTTCGCCGAGCTGGGCGGCCATCGCGTGGAGGACTTGGTCGATCGACGACTGGACTCGGCGTTGCTGTTCGATGCGCACTCCGAGAACCGAATACACGAAACGCTGGCACGGGGTGATGTCTTCTGTGTGACCGAACACATGGCGGTGATATGCAACGACGGTGCCACAGTGCCGGTCGAGGCAACCTTCTCTCTGGTACGCGGCCGTGACAACACACCGCTACGGTTCGCTCTGAACCTGGTCGACCTGACCGAGAGACTGTCGGCCGACGAAGCGAGAGCGGAGCGGGAGCGCGCGGAAACAGCACGCCAGGTGGCCGAGTCCCACAGCTCCGCGAAATCGGCTCTGCTCACCTCGGTCAGCCACGAAGTACGTACCCCGCTGCAGGCGATCAAAGGGTTCACCGAACTGCTCCGCACGCTGCCCTTGGACGAGGAACGCCGCGAGGAAGCGCTCGCCCGTATCGATTTCGCCTCCGACCATGTTCTGGATCTGGTCACGGACGTTCTCGACATCAGTCGAATCGAAGCCGGTGTCCTGCCATTGAACATCGAGCCGACACCCGTTGCTCGAACGGTGCACGACATCACCAGACTGCTGTCCGCGATGGCGGACCGGCGCCACACGGCGGTGCACGTCTCGATCGAGCCGTCACTCGAAGTGTGGGCAGACCCGGGGCGCCTGCGCCAGGTTCTGCTGAACGTGATCGGGAATGCTCTTCGCTACGGTCACGCCGGGGGAGCCGTGGAGATCTCGGCGGTGCACGGAACCCCGATGTCGGTGATCACCGTCAGCGATGACGGAGATGGCATACCGCACGACTATCTTCCGAATCTGTTCACGCCCTTCCGGCGTGGACGTGAGGACCGAGGTGTCGGGTCGACAGTTGACGGCTACGGGCTCGGGTTGATGCTTTCTCACGGACTCGTCACGGCCATGGGAGGGACTCTGACCGCGCGCAATCACAGCGACTATGGCGCCGCTTTCGACATCGCGTTGTCCTCGACACCTCGTGGTGTCTCCCCGAGCGGACTGCGCCCACCGGAGAACAGCGACACCGTATGACGTCCGATCCCTCCGCCCGCGTCCTCGATCTAACGATGCCCGGGGAACCTCGATGCGGCGAAGTCCGCGTACCAACGCACCGCGGTCGGATCATCCACTGATGCGATGTTCACCGCACTGCCGACCGACCGGCCGGCCAAGAGTTTCTTGATCGGGATCTCCAGCTTCTTGCCGTTCAGTGTTCTCGGCACAGAAGGTGCCTCGACCATCTCGTCCGGAACGTGCCGGGGCGACAACCGGGTCCGCAACGCGTGAGCGATGTCCTGGCGAAGACGATCGTCGAGGCGACGACCTGCGGCCGGCACCACGAACAGTCCCAGCCAGTACTCGTCATCGGGCAGGTCGACACCGACGACCACGGAATCTGCCACCTCCGGCATACCGTCGATGACGTCGTAGAAGTCCGAGCTCCCCAAGCGCACCCCCGCCCTGTTGAGGGTCGAGTCCGAGCGGCCGTGAATGGTGATGCTCTGATCCGCGTGGACCGTCACCCAGTCACCATGCCGCCAGACCCCTGGCCACGTGTCGAAATACGATTCTCGATATCTCGAACCGTCCGGGTCGTTCCACAGCCTGAGCGGCATCGACGGCATGGGTTCTGTGATGACCAGATCCCCCACTTCGCCGACGAGCGGGATACCCTCGTCGCTCCATGCGGCGGCAGCCACGCCGGCGATCCGACCGCCGATGCGTCCGGGCCGAACCGCGGTGTACGCGTTCCCGCCGACGAAGGAGCCGGCTATGTCGGTGCCACCACTGGTCGAATCGACGTCGATCGTCGAACCGACGTGATCGCCGATCCAGCGGTAGTCGGCGGCCGGCAATGATGATCCACTGACCATCACGTGCCGCAGCGAGCGCATGTCGAAGGTTTCCTTGGGCGACTCGACGGTGCTCGAACCGGCGAATGCCGACACCACCGCGGCGCCGAGCAGCATCACGTTCGCCCGGGTTCGGGCCGCGATCTCCCAGACGCCGCCCGCGGGATGTCCGGGGCTACCTTCGTACAAGACGATGCTCGCACCTCGGGACAGCGCGCCCAGCTGCATGTTCCACAGCGCCCAGCCAGTCGATGTGTAGGTGAACAGTCGCTCACCCGCACGGAGTGCGCAATAGAGCCCCGTCCACTTCAGGCTCTCGAGAACAATCCCTCCGTGGCCGTGAACCAGCCCTTTGGGGAGTCCGGTGGTCCCCGAACTGAACAGCACCCAGAGTGGATGTGAGAAGTCGACCTGCTCGAATTCCAGGGGCGCATCGCGACCGACCACATCCGCCCAGGGCGTCGAGCCTTCCGGCGGCCAGCGGTCGTACAGATAGGGGACATGAACGACATGCTGCAGCGACGGTAGATTGTCGCGGAGCTGTGCGACAACGTCGCTTCGGTCGATGTCCTTGCCATTCCAGTGGTACCCGTCGACAGCCATCAGCACGGTCGGTTCGAGTTGGGACAGCCGACTGATGGTTCCGTCCGGGCCGAAATCGGGTGAGCAGCAGACCCATACGGCGCCGACCGCCGCTGCCGCGAGAACTCCGATGACAGCGTGTTCGGTGTTCGGCAGATATGCGGCAACTCGGTCCCCCGGGCGCACCCCCGCGCGTCGAAGCCATCCGGACGCTGCGGCCACCGAACGCTGGAGTTCGGCGAAGGTGATGACACGATCGACCGCGCCGCTCTCGGACGCGCACACCAACGCTGTGTCGCTGTCCCGTCCGCGCAGGAGCATGTTCTCCGCCCAGTTCAGCCGCGCCCCGACGAACCATCGTGTGTCCGGCATCGGATCGCTCGTGCGCACACGGGTCCAGTGCCTCGAGAATGCGACACCGTGATAGTCGGCTATGGACACCCAGAACTCGTCCAGGTTCTCCGTCGACCAAGACCAGAGCGAATCGTGATCAGGAAAGCGGCGACCTGTGGAGATCTCCAGCCAGTCCAGATAGTCACGCAGGGGTGACTCGGCGATGCTCTCCCCGGTAGGGCTCCACACGACGTCCGGCGATACAGATTCGTCGACCCGGCTGCCACCGGTTCCTGCGCGATGCTCCATACACTCGAATCTAGAGTCGCGTCGCGGCCGGGGCCTCTCTTGGCGACGATATTGACGACCCGTTGAGAATTACATGTGAACGCATTGATACGAGCTCGTTAGCCTCGGACTCGATCGACGGAACCACCTCCGCCGCACGATGTGTCATCACTGAGGAGTACCACCGATGAAGTTGGCTCTGTATCTCCCGAATTTCAGAGATCACGTGACGTTGAAGGAATTGGAGGACCTCACGGCACTTGCGGAGGAACTCGATTTCGATTCGGTGTGGACCCTCGATCGCATCGTCGTGCCGGAGGCGTCGGATAGGGCCGAGTTGGAGTACCCGTTCGGCATGATGGCCGATCTTCCCAACGGGCTCCCGGTCATCTCGCGCGGTAAGTGGTTTCAGGGCATGACCCTGATACCGTGGCTCGCTGCCAAGACCGAGAAGCTCCGAATCGGCATGAGCATCATCGACACTCCCTACCGTTCGCCAGGCGTGCTTGCTGCGGAGTTGGCGACGCAAGATCACCTCGCCAACGGTCGGCTGAACGTCGGGGTGGGGGCAGGGTGGATGCCGGAGGAATTTGCTGCGGCCAGCGCGTCACATCTTTTCGCGCGCCGGCACGGGCACGTTCGCGAGACCATCGAGATCATGCAGGGAATCTGGTCGAACGAGTTGTTCGAATATCACGGGGAATTCGCAGATTTCCCGTTGTCCGGATTCGGGCACAAGCCGATCCAGAAGCCTGGTCCACCGATCTATTTCTCGGGACTGAAAGATCCCAGACGGTCGGCCAAGCGCATCGCCAAATATGGACTGCAGGGGTGGATCGGAATCCAGGATTCACCCGAGGACATCGCTCGCTGGCGCGGTGAGATGAAGAGGGAGCTCGACGAGCTGGGTCGAGACTTCCCGCCAGGGTTCGACATGTGCAGCATGATCTGGTTCACGATCACCGAGGAGAAGACCGATCAGACGGCGGCCGGTAAGGTGACGAACCTGCTGACCGGTACCGCGCAACAGATCGAGGACCGGCTCAAGCGGTACAAGGATGCCGGAATGACGATGCCGATTCTGTGGCCACCGTTCCGCGATGTACCGACGTCGAAGACGATCGACGATCTCAAGCGATTGGTCGAGGACATCATGCCCAAGGTCGAGGCGAGCTGATCGAGCGCGGAGACCGAGGGGGAGTGCTGTCGCACTGTCCGACAGTGTGTTTCCACCCCGACATCCCACGTCGCCGTCGAGTTCTGTGATGCGGCGGGTACTCCGTCGCGCGCGGGACGGTGTGTCGTCGAATGTCGACGAGGCCACGGCACTGTTGCGCGCACGCGGAGACGATCTGGCGGATGTGATGGCGTCGCGGGTGCGCGATGCCGGACTGGCGTCTGCGGGTCGACCGAGGACGGTGTCCTACTCTCGCGCGGTCTTCTCACCCATCACGCGGTTGTGCCCTGACTGCACGTTCGTCACGGTGCCCGGCACGCTCGAAACCGCCGGACACGGGTGAAGCTGGGAGTCGCAGGAACTCGCGCGATGCTCGACGGAGGTGCGAACGATCCGGGCGGGACTCTGATGGAGGAGACGATCTCGCGGATGGCAGGTTCGCAGAACGGTTCGGAGTAGACCGTCTCCGAGCTGCACGAGATCGCCGGCGGTATCGGACGAGCGGTTCGTCAGCGCACCACCACTTACGGAACGGTCGGCGCTGCACCGGTTGTCGACTCGATCTGACGACGAGTGCCGCACGAGAGAGCGCTCACCCGAGCCGACCCGGGTGAGCGCCTCGAACCAGTCGTTCCGAGCCTCTACTGCGCGGGCACCGAGGCCGCGGGGGTCATCGCGACGGTGCTCTTGTCATCGGCGCTCATTCGCGCTCGAGGGCACGCGTTCACATGGGTGCCGAGCAGGTCGACCTGGTACCCATCGGGATACTCCTTGGCGACCAGGTCCTGTGCGAGTGATGTGAGCCCGCCTGGCATGGGGTCCAGCTTTGCGTACAGACGCATCACTTTCCGACTGATCTTCTTGGCAAGGGGGCTCGGCAGGTCGAATCCACAATTGGTGATCAATCGGTCATCGGGGCCGACGGAGAAGAAGAACGCTTGGATCGGTCGGTGCAGGATCTTCGGGTAGTCCTTCAACACGTACTCGACCAAGGTCTCACCGAGGCGTTTGTTCTGTGGCTCGTAAGCGATTTGCGCGTCCAGGTACTCCGCGCAGAATGTCTTCATTTCTTCGAGCGTGTCCGGATACGGCATCTTCTTCTCGCCGCCGTACATGTGGCGACCGCGGAGCTTCGCGAACGCCACTGCCGCAAGCTTCTCCTTCGCGGTGACTGGGCGCCAACCGTAGGTCTCGGCGTACCAGATGTAGGACACGGCTTCCCAACATCCGATGAACACGTAGTCCTCGGGATGGATGTCGTACTGACGATGCATCTCGTTCACACGGCGGATCGAATCCCTGCCGATGCCCGGGACGAACCCGGACTCGTGGTAATGGAAGTCCAACAAGACTGTATCCACCAGCCGTTTCTGTATCGCATCCTCGAATTGGCGAGACTGGGTCAGAATGCGACTGATTCGTGGAACGGCGAAGGTCACGAACAATCCACCGGTGACTGCGAATGCGCTCGATGCCTTGAAGTCGTCGACGAACAATCGGTAGACCTCGACGCAGTCGTCGACCGGGTCCAGCTTCTCGATTTGCTTCAGCCTGCTGTGCTTGTCCTCGAGTGCCGGTGCGCCGAGCGCTTTGCCCAGTACATTCCGGACTTTTCGGCTCATTCGGGAATTCCGTGGCAGTGTGTCGGACATCGAATATCTTCCTCCTCGGCTGGGGCACCTCCAGAACGTATGGATGTGAGCGGTGCCACTCGGAACGATTGTGTCGTGTGTCTGGGTACTCGCGGGCGCAACTTCTACTCAACGCTTCCTCAACGAGCGCTTCTCGCACCGAATCGCTGCCGAACCGGTGCTCGTGCTCGGCTCGACCACCGGGCGATCGACATGCGTGGATCCACGCTCTGACGCGAGGTCTCGGATAAAAGAGTATCATAATCAGTGTGATCTGTGTCATGCTGTGGTCGATGTCAGAATCTGTCACCTCGTTCTGGAAGTCGCCGACGACGTCCGGCCGCCGGATGCACACCCGGGCACCGACAGCCGGCCCCGTCGACCGCAGAACCAGCTGGTCGAGACAGCCCGACCGAGAAAGAAGGACCCCATGAAAGTGCAAGCGTCCGTCCTGTGGCAGTTCGGCGACAACTGGCACCCGTCGACGATCGACCTCGATGATCCGGGACCCGAGGAGGTGCTGGTGCGGGTGGCGTACGCGGGTCTCTGCCATTCCGACGAGCACACCCGTCGCGACCCGGACGCCCGCAAGCCGATGATCGGCGGACACGAGGCGTCCGGGATCGTCGAACAGGTCGGGTCGGGGGTCGAGGACATCGAGGTCGGCGACCACGTCGTGTTCTCGTTCATCCCGACGTGTCGCAAGTGCCGATGGTGCGTGTCCGGTCAGTCGTACCTGTGCGACCTGGGTGCCACCATCGCAACCGGGGTCATGCCCGACGGTACGTTCCGGTTCCACGGGCGGGGCGAGGACATCGGCGGTCTGGCGATGCTCGGTACGTTTGCCGAACGTACGGTCGTGTCCAAGAACTCCTGTGTGAAGATCGACCCCACCATCCCGCTGGACGTCGCCGCCCTCGTGGGTTGCGGCGTGCCCACGGGATGGGGGTCGGCCGTCAACGTCGCACAAGTGCGCCCCGGTGAGGTCGTCATGGTCTACGGCATCGGGGGAATCGGTGCCAATGCGGTACAGGGCGCGTTCCACTGC
Source organism: Rhodococcus sp. BP-349 (assembly GCF_019835845.1). NCBI lineage: Bacteria > Bacillati > Actinomycetota > Actinomycetes > Mycobacteriales > Nocardiaceae > Rhodococcus > Rhodococcus sp. BP-349. The sequence goes on from NZ_JABUDR010000001.1 coordinate 773,070, forward strand.
GGAGCCAGCCATGTGATCGCAGTGGAGCCGAAACCGTTCCGGCGTGAGTTCGCCGAGTCGCTCGGTGCCGAGGCCTACGCCACGCACGAGGAGGCTCTCGCCCGAGTTGCCGAGCTGACGAACGGGCAGGGTGCCGATGCCGTGATCGAGACGGTCGGGGTTCTGACCGCCGAGATCACAGCGCAGTGCTTCGAGTCGACCCGCAAGGCGGGCCGACTGGTGCTCGCCGGCATGGCCGACAGCTTCAGCGACCTCAACGTCCAACTGCCGGGCCAGTTTCTGAGCCTGTACGCCAAGCAGGTTCTCGGCACGCTCTACGGAGGATGCAACGCGCACGTCGACATTCCCAAGCTGCTCGACCTTTACCGCAACGGTCAGCTCAAACTCGACGAGCTGATCACGCGCCGATACACGTTGGACCAGATCGCACAGGGCTACCAGGACATGGCCGATGGAACCATCCTGCGCGGCGTCGTCGAGATCAACCCAGAATGAAGGAGCACCTCATGACCGACAGCACCATCCCCCAGCACCACACGAGCCAGATCTTCGTCGGCGGCACGTGGCGCGCACCGACCGGCAGCCGACGCATCGAGGTGGAGAACCCGGCGACCGGCGAGATCGTGGCCGACATCCCCGAGGCCGGCCCCGAGGACGCGGCGACCAGCGTCGCCCTGGCGGCCGAGGCGTTCGACAAGGGGGTGTGGTCAGGACTCGACGTCACCGAGCGAGGCAAGGTCCTCACACGCGTCGCCGATCTGCTGGACGAGCACCGTGATCAGTTCATCGAGTACGTCGTGCGCGACCTCGGCTCCGCTCGTGCCTTCGCGGCGTTCGTGCACGATATCTCCATCGACATCTGGCGCGACTACGCCCGCCGCGGCGACGAAGTAGCGCTGGAGACGGTCGAGACGGGGCCGGACGGGCGGACCGTGCTGCTGCGCAAGGAGCCCGTGGGCACCGTGCTGGCCGTCGTGCCGTGGAACGGTCCCATCGTCCTCGCGTCCCTCAAGCTGGCGCCGGCGCTCCTGGCTGGGTGCTCGGTCGTCATGAAGCCCGCGCCGGAGACGCCGCTCGCGCCGCTCCTGCTCGCGGACATCCTCGCCGAGGCCGGTGTGCCGGAGGGCGTCGTCAGCATCCTGCCGGGCGGCCGCGAGCTCGGTGAGGCGCTGCAGGCCCAGCCCGGCCTCGACATGGTGAGCTTCACCGGCGGCACCGAGGCCGGCAAGGCTGTCATGGGTGTGGCCGCCAAGAACCTCCAGAGGATGACGCTCGAACTCGGCGGCAAGTCGGCGGCGATCGTGCTCGACGACGTCGAGCCGGTCGACGTCATGCCGGCCCTCGCGGCCGGGATGCTCGGGGGAAGCGGACAGGTGTGCACCGCCCTCACCCGCGTCCTGGTGAGCAAGGAGCGTCACGACGTGTGGCGCGACGCGCTCAAGGAACTGTTCGAGAGCCAGGTCATCGGTGACCCCGACGACGAGGCGACCACGTACGGCCCGCTGGCGTCGCAGGCCCAGATGACCCGGGTGCTCGCTCGCATCCAGGACGCCGAGGACGACGGGGGAGTCATCGTCACCGGTGGTGAGGCCCTCGATCGTCCCGGCTACTTCATCGCGCCGACGCTGGTGGACGGTGTCACGACAAACATGCGGGTGGCCCAGGAGGAAGTCTTCGGGCCGGTGTTCGCCCTCATGGTCTACGAGGACGTCGAGGATGCGATCCGGATCGCCAACGACTCTCAGTTCGGCCTCTCGGGAGCGGTGATGACCCACGACATCGCCGCCGGGGTCGAGATCGGTCGTCGAATCCGTACGGGAACGTTCAGCGTCAACGGGTTCGGAGCGCACATGTCGTTCCCCTTCGGCGGCTACAAGCAGTCGGGGATGGGGCGTGAGGGCGGCGCGGCAGGCCTCGACAGCTTCCTCGAGATCAAGCAGATCGCGCTCCCGGCCGGGGCACAACTGGCCTGACGGGCCCCCGTCGAGGGGCCCGTCAGGGCGGGCGGTGCTACTTGGCGGCGCCGCCCGCGTCGACCGGCAGGGTCACCCCGGTGATGAACCTCGCCTCGTCGGAGGCGAGGAACAGGACGGCGTTGCTGATGTCCTCGGGCTCGGTGTAGGGGACCGGCAACAGGTGCATCGTGGCCATCGCGACCTCCGCATCCGCGGCCGTCGGATGGGGCAGGTCGGGGCGGAACGCGCGGTAGAGCGCGTCGTGCATGATCATCGGAGTCCTGACGTTTCCGGGGTGGACGGTATTGACCCGGATCATGTGTGGGGCGAGTTCGTGGGCGTACGAACGCATCATGCCCACCAACCCGTGCTTGGACTCCCCGTAGCCCCCGCCGGCGCCCAGCGCACGCAGTCCGGCCATCGAACTGGTGATGATGACGGAGCCGCCGTCGCCCGAATCGATCACGTGCTGCTTCGTCGCCTCGACCGTGCAGAAGACGCCGGTCAGGTTGACGTCGACCACCTGACGGAACATTCGTACACGCGTCTCGGCATCGGCGTCCGGCGACATCGAACCGGTGATGCCGGCGTTGGCGCAGACGATGTCGAGCCTCCCCAGCTCGGCCACCCCGTCGTCCACAGCCCCCTTCAGCTGTGTGAAGTCACGGACGTCGGCTCGTCGAGCGACCATACGTCGACCGAGCGCCTCGACACCGCGCACCGTTTCCGCCAGATCGTCCGGCGTCGACAACGGGTAGGGCACCCCGTCGATCTGCTCGCAGATGTCGATGCCGATGATGTCGGCCCCTTCGGCGGCGAGCTTCAGCGCATGGGAGCGGCCCTGACCGCGCCCGCTTCCGGTGATGAAGGCAACCTTGCCCTCCAGTCGACCCATGATGTGCTCCTCGTTTGCTCCATGCGGACGCGTAGAGTGTACTCAATCCGAACACCGTCCGGACATGAACAAAGGAGCATCATGGAAGGCCTGTCCCTCTACATCGTGCAGACCAATGCCGTCGAAGGACGCGACGAGGAGTTCAACGAGTGGTACGACTCGACGCACGTCCCGGACGTGCTGTCGATCGAAGGTTTCGAGTCCGCGCAGCGCTTCACGCGCTCGACGGCACTGGACCGACCAGAAGTCCCGACGCCGCCGTACGAGTACGCGACGCTCTACGAGATCAGCGGTGACCCGGTGGAGGCTCTCGGCAGGCTGGGTGCCGCGGTGCAGGGTGGGCAGATGGAGCTTTCGGACGCCATGGTGCCCGGTAGTGGATCTCTGTTGCTCACTCCTGTGGGTGACAAGGTCGTCGCGCCGAACCGTGGTGAGTGACCAAAGCTGTGCGCTGGCACTGGATTAGGTATACTTTTTAGCGCGAGTGTCCAACACTGCCGGACGGAGGTCGACGCTCCGGGCCCGGCCCTGACGAACAAGGGGTACGAGATGACCGACGGCCTGGAAGACCTGCTGCGGCGTGTGAAGCGACTCGAGGACGAGAGGGAGATCCGCGAGCTTCTCTCCCGGTACGCGTTCGCGGCCGACCTGGGGTACGCAGCCTCCTATGTCGACCTTTACGCCGAGGGCGGGCGCGTCAACCTCGGTGCGGGGCGCTTCGGCGCGCCGCGCGACGGGCGGACCGCGTACGTCGGGCACGAGGAGATCTGGGAGTTCATCACCGACACCCCCCACGTCGAGCAGCAGGGCAACTGCCAGCACCATGCGTTGACCGGACCGCTGATCCTGCACATCGACGGCGACGATGCGATCGCCGAGGGCTACTCGCTCGTCATCGTCAAGAGCGACGAGGACAGCCGCCGCACTCGTAGCGCCCGGCCGGTCAAGCCGTCCATCAACATCAGCGGTGCGAACTTCAATCACTGGACGCTGCGTCGCGTCGACGGCAGCTGGAAGATTCAGGAGCGGCTCAACCGTGAAGTGGGCGATCCCCTGGCGTATCAGGTGGTCGGTACGACCATGCACGGCGCAGAGCCCGACGACGTCAGCGTCAACCCGTTCGGCTCCTCGAGCCCACAGGGCTGAGATGCGCTGAAATAGGTGGGTCTTTCATGACCAGACCGCCTTTAGAAGAGTATGCTTAATTCATGCAGATCGACTTGGACCAGGCTGATGCCGACTTCCGGGACGACGCGGCCTCCTGGTTGCGCGCCCACGTGCCTACCGATGAGCGCCCACCCACCGGCGAGTCCATGGTCGACTTCGACCGCGCATGGCAGCGCTGCACGTTCGACGGAGGGTGGGCGGGTGTGTCCTGGCCGGTCGAGCACGGAGGCCGCGGACTCTCCCTCCTTCAACAGCTGATCTGGTGGGAGCAGTACGCCCTGTCGGGCGCACCACACATCGGCGTGTTCTGGGTGGCGACGAGTCACGCCGGGCCCACGCTGATCCTGAACGGCACGCCTGAGCAGCAGCAGACGCACCTGCCCGCGATCCTGCGGGGTGAGTCGACCTGGTGTCAGGGCTTCTCCGAGCCGTCGGCGGGCTCCGACCTCGCGGGTGTCCGGACCACCGGACGTGTCGACGGCGACGACCTCGTCGTCAACGGGCAGAAGATCTGGACGACCCATGGGCAACATGGCGACTTCCAGGAGCTGTTGGTCCGGACCGACAGCGACCCGAGCAGCCGCCACAAGGGGCTCACCTGGGTGATCTGTGACATGAACACTCCGGGCATCGAGGTGCGCCCCATCATGACGATGGCCGGTATTCCGCACTTCTGCGAAGTCTTCTACGACGATGTCCGCATTCCCCTCACGAACGTCGTCGGTGGCGTCGGCAACGGCTGGGCCACGGCGATGTCGACGCTCTCGTTCGAGCGCGGTGCCGGTTTCGTGGTCGAGCAGATCCGGCTCTCCCGATATCTCGACGAAGTCGTCGACCACGCAGAGAACCACACGGGTCCCGACGGCAAGCGCGCTGCGATCGAGGACGACGAGATCTACCGTCGCATCGCGTCGGCCCGGTCCGAACTCGCGGCTCTGCGTGCCGTGACGTACGCGGCAGTCTCGCGCAACCGGGTGACAGGCAAGCCGGGACCCGAGGGATCGATGTCGCGTCTGCTGTTCGCCGAACTCGAGCAGAACGTGCGAGCGCTGGCAATGGACGTCGTCGGGCTCGACGCGCTCGAATACCAGATGCCGTTCACACCGCAGGCGTGGTCGGGAGAGTGGCTGTACTCGCCGTCCGCGACGATCGGAGCCGGCACGTCGGACATCCAACGCAACATCATTGCCAACCGCGTCCTCGGACTGCCCCGCTAACGGAGAAATTGTGAACCTCGAACCCACGCAAGATCAGAACGATCTCGCCGCGACAGTCCGCAAGTTCATCGATGCCGAGCTGCCGCTGTCGATGCTGCACCGACCGGTCGATGCCGAGCGTCGCCGCAGAACCTGGATGCGGACGGCCGACCTGGGATGGCTTGCCCTCGGTGTCCCGGAGAGCTCGGGCGGGGTGGGACTCGGCCTGGCAGACGAGACCTTCCTCCTCGAGGAACTGGGTCGCGGCCTCGTGAGTGGGCCGTATCTGCCGACGATGCTCGCGACACAGCTGGCCGTCGCGAACGACGCTGCCGATCTCGTCGAGGAGCTGAGCTCCGGGGAGAGCCGCGCCGGACTTGCCGTTGTCCGTGGCGACGACGAGCCGCTCGTCGTGGTCGACGGCATCGACACCGACTACCTGCTGCTGTGGTCTGCGGACGCCGTCTCGCTGATCCGTACGCCCGACGACCTGCAGGACATCGCGTCGTTGGATCCCGGTACGGCCCTGGGCCACGTACGGCGTCCCGAGTCCGACGCGCTGCTCACCGGTGACGACGCGACCGTGAAGGCCCTGCACTCTCGCGCGGCCGTGCTGACAGCGGCGCAGCTCGCCGGGATGCTTCAGGCCATGCGTGACATGTCGGTCGGGTATTGCAAGACCCGGACGCAGTTCGGGAAACCCATCGGCAGTTTCCAGGCCGTGTCGCGGCGCTGTGCCGACATGGCAGTCCGCGCGTGGTCGTCGACGTCGCTGGCTCGCATGGCGGGTCTGTGCATCGATGCAGGACGGGTCGACGGCCCCTACGTCGCCGCAACCGCCAAGACCGTCGCCGGCACCGGTGCGGCAGCCAGCGCGAAGGACAACATCCAGAATCTCGGCGGCATCGGCTTCACAGGCGAGCACGACGCGCACTTGTTCTACAAGCGCGTCCGGATTGTCGACACGGTGTGGGGGGACTCCCGCCACCAGGCCACTCAGGTCAACGACGGCTACCCGGGCATCGTCGGAATCGGCAGCGACCACGGCCTGAGCCTGCGCGGAGAGTACTGATGACAGGCCCGCTCAACGTCCCGTCGAGGCTGCGAGCGATCGCGTCGCGACGAGGTCACCAGATCGCACTGATCGATCCGTGGGGACACACGACATGGACCGAGATGATCGACGGCATGGACGGTGTCGCCGCGGCGCTGCGCGGCACAGGCCTGGCGGCGGGCGACCGCGTCGCAATCGCCATGGAGCCGTCGTCGACCTACGTGACCGTGGTCCTGGGTGCACTCGGAGCCGGCTTGGTGCCGGTGCCGATCAACACCCGTCTGACGCCCTACGAGATCGCGGCCTTCCTCGAACCCATTCAGCCTGCTCTGGTCGTCACCGACCACACACATGTCCAGACGGCACGGGCCACCGGCTACGACGTCGTCGTGTTGGCGGCGTCGCACTCGACGACGGACCTGCGCGCACGTCTGGCACCCTTGGCCGGCGAGCCGACGGTGTTCGCGCCTGTCTCCGAGGACTCACCTGCGATCATCTTCGCGACAGGCGGCACGACCGGCATTCCCAAGGGAGTCTGGTACGACCACCGTGGCCTGTGGCTGTGGTTGAACGCGTCCGCGGCATCGAACCCGGGAACGAGGTTCGATGTCGAGCTGTACTTCGCACCGTTCTTTCACATCGCCCTGGGCACGAACTTGCTCTCTCGCCTGTTCGCGGGCGGAACCGTGCACATTCTGCGCAAGTTCGATGCGGCTCTCGCGCTCGAGGCCATCGCCCGAGGTGCCACTCGGATCACCGGCGCACCGACGATGTTCGCGGCCATCAAGTCCCACGAATCGTTCGAATCGACTCCGCGCGGCAGTATGCGAGCACTACGACTGGGTTCCATGGCAGCCAACGCCGACTTCATCGCCCAGGTCATGCTCGACTACCCCACAGCTGCGATCCGCACGGGGTACGGAGCCACCGAGTTCGGACCGCTCATCGGCGTGGAGCACGAAGACCTGGTCGCCGGCCGCCTGACCGGCATCGGTAGACCCCACCCGGGAGCCGAGGCGCGCATCCTGCGCGCGGACGGCACCGAGGCCGACTGCGGGGAGATGGGCGAGATCGTGGTCAGCGCGCCCTGGCAGAGCCGCGGGTACTGGGGCAGACCCGACGAGACGGAGGCGACCTACACCGCCGAGGGGATCCGTACCGGAGATCTCGGTGCGGTCGACGGCGACGGCTGGTTCTCCATCAGTGGACGTCTGAAGGAGATGGTCATCACCGGCGGGGAGAACGTGTTCCCCACCGAGGTCGAAGACGTGCTGCGTCGCCACGAGGCGGTCCACGACGTCATCGTCTACGGTGTGCCCGACGAGTACTGGGGCGAGCGGGTCGAGGTCGGAATCGTCTGCGCCGAGGGCGGGGACGTCGAGCTCGACGAGTTGCGCGAGTTCGCGCGGCCCTACCTCGCCGGCTACAAGCTACCGAAATCGCTCGTCCGCATTCGTGAGGTACCGCTGACGACCGTCCAGAAGCCCGACCGCCGCGCCGCGCGAGCTGCATCGATCGAGAGCTCGTCCGTCTGACGTTCGCGGGGAGCAGGCCGCGCGGCCGCGGCGGACGCGACCGGTCAGGCCGAGACTCCGCGAGCAATATCCTTCAGTGCGGCGTCGGTGTCCTGGAGCTGATCCACGGAGAACTCCTGCTGCAGCGCGACGATCTTCTTGCACCACCCGAAGTCACGTGAACAGTTGACGGCGTCCGCCGCCACCACGATGCCCTCACGCAGATAGAAGGCGATGAAGCTCCGCGCGCTCATGTCACCCCGCACGGCGACCTGATCGTGGCCGGCCGAGAGCCCCACCATCTGGAGCTTCAGGTCGTACTGGTCCGACCAGAACCAGGGCGGCGACTGGGTCGGCGCCGCAGCCTTCATCACGGTGGCTGCCGCCACCCGTGCGTGCTCGAGCGCGTTCGGCACCGACTCCAGACGGATCGTGGTCCCGGCGTGCACGGAGGGAAAAGCGGCGCAGTCGCCGATCGCCAGGACGTGCGGATCACTCGTCCGGCAGTGCTCGTCGACGACGATGCCGTTCTCCACGAGCAGCCCGGCCGCAGCGGCCAGCTCGACGTTGGCGACTCCGCCGATACCGGCCACGACGAGATCGCACGGCAGCACTGTTCCGTCGTCGCACAGCACCTCGGTGATGTGACCGTCCGGTGCGAAGGTGAACCCGGCAACCGAGGTGTCGAGCAGGATCTCCACGCCCTCGTCGTGATGCACTCGGCGGTAGAACTCGGACACCACCGGGGCCGTCACGCGTGCGAGCAGACGGTCCTGTCCCTCGATCACCGTGACGGCCACGCCACGGCCGCGCGAGGACGCGGCGACCTCCAAGCCGACGTAACCGCCGCCGACCACGACGAGACGAGCGCCCGCGCGCACCTGGGGACGCAGCCTCTCGGCATCGGCGACCGAGCGCAGGTAGTGAAGATTCGGTGCACCGTCGGGGACGGTGATGCCGATCGACGCCAGGGTCCGCGCTCGCGCCCCCGTGGCGAGGATCAGAGTCTCGTAGGTCGCAGTTCCACCATCGGCGAACGTGACGACCCGATCGGTCGTGTCGAGTGCGACGGCACGCGCTCCCAGCAGGGTGTCGATGCCGGCCGATTCGTAGGCTTCGGCGCGACGATCGAGAAGATCGTCCAGCTCCACCTCGCCGGTCAGCAGTCCCTTCGACAGCGGGGGGCGGCGATAGGGAAGAAGGGGCTCGTCGCCGGCTACCAGGATCGCGCCCGTGTGGCCGAGACGTCGCAGGGACACCGCGGCCTCGCCGCCGCCCTGCCCGGCTCCGATGACGAGTACGTCGGTGGTGTGCGTGCTGCTCACGATTGATCCGTCCAGCTGGTCGTGGTGGGGTGGGGTGGATTCGAGGCCCTGACCGCCGGAGACGTCAGAGCTGGGAGGCGGGCACGCGGACGACCGTGGAGGTCTCGCCCCGCAGGATCAGCTGACAGCTCAACCGGCTCTCCGGCTGCTGGTCGACGGCACACTCGAGCATGTCGGCCTCGTCTGCGGTGGGAGGCTGGAAGGACGACTGGTCGTCGACGTAGACGTGGCACGTCGCGCACGTCAGCTCGCCCCCACAGTCGGCGATGATGCCGGAGACCAGGTTGTCCATGGCCGACTGCATGACGGAGGTGTCGTCGACCACGTCGACGACGTCTTCACGTCCATTTGCCTGGATGAACGTCACACGGGGCATGGAGGTCTCCTCGAGATCGAAAGGTCAGGGAAGAAGTGCATGTCGATGGGTCGGGGCCTGTTGTGGCCGTCACCAGGATCCGGGACAAGGTCGACCTCTCCGCGGTGTGGCCCGCGTGACCACGGTCACGCGTCGTGTGTCGAGTGTAGGTGCAGTTCTGCTAATCCTCACCCTCTTTTCTCGAAGGGTCGAAGTTTTCCTGAAACGCCGCTGCATCCATCACCTCGGAGTTGCGGTGATGGAGGTACGTCAGCAGACCCACCGGGATCGTGCTGCCGCCATTGACCGGAACGACGACGCCTGAGACCCACTGGGCCTCGTCGGATGCCAGGTAGACGCACGCAGGACCGACGTCGTCGGGACGGCCCAGACGCTGCAGTGGAACGGTGGCCAATTGGCGCCGTAAACGGGACACGGTGAGGTAGACCTGCGAATTGTTCTCCGTGATCACCAGACCCGGGGCAACGGCGTTGACGCGGATCCCCAGGTGGCCCCATTCCACGGCCATCGTGCGCGTGAGATTCTCGATTGCGGCCTTGGCGGCGCCGTACTGGCCCGTCATGGGATTGGCACCCGTGGCGCTGCGAGAGGTGATGTTGATGATCGAACCGCCGCGCGTCATGGCTCTTGCCGCGCTCTGGGCAGCGAAGAACGTCCATGTCAGGTTCAGCGAGATGACTCGCTCGAACTGGTCGACGTCGAGATCGATGAGTGGTCCCGTGTCGTCCCGGTCGGCACCGCCCGCGTTGTTGACAAAGGTGTCGAGCCGTCCCGTGCGGTCCAGGACGGTCTGGACCAGCGCCTCGACCTCCGATCGCTCGGAGATGTCTGTAGGGACGGGGACGACGACCAGACCTTCGGCCGACGCCAGTGCGGCGACGGAGTGGAGGGCGTCAGGACGGCGACCGGCGATGAACACGGTGGCACCCGAGCGCGCCATCGCGAGTGTGATGGCCCGGCCCAGGCCGGTCCCTCCACCGGTGACGACGACCGACTGGGCGCTGAGGTCAAACATCGGCGGTCGGAGTCTCGTCGCTCAGGGTCCACCGGTCGGGGAACGGAATGGATACGCGCGCGTGCTGGCCGCCGTCACCGGTCGGTATTGCAGTCCCGGACATGTACTGCGACTCGTCGCTGGCCAGAAAGATGACGGGCCAGGCGTTGTGGGCGATGCTGGGCGGTTCCTGGATCCGGAGCGGCATGACCGCGTGGGTGGGGTCCCAGGGGCCGGCCATCTGCTCGTACGACCGACCGAGCACCGGTGCCTCGGGGTCCTGCCCGAAGTTTGCCGACATGCCGTGGGTGGGGCAGGTCGCGTTGACGCGAATGCCGTACTTGCCGAAGTCGTACGCGGCGGCACGCACGATTCCGATCGCACCCGTCTTGCCGGCGACGTACGCGCCGAAACCCGGGTAGGCCACGAGGGCGGAGGCCGAGGTGGTGACGACGATGCTTCCTCCGCCGGTGGTCTTCATGGCGCGGACCGCGTGCTTGATCGTGAGGAAGACGCCGAGGAAGTTCACATCGTTGACGGTGTTCCAGTCCTCGACGGTGACGTCCTCGAACGCGACGGAACCGAAGCCGGGAACGGTCACACCTGCGTTGGCGTGCGCGACGTCGAGTCGGCCGTAGGTCTCGACCGCGTGGGCCACGCCGGCTTCGATGTCGGACTCACTGGTGACATCGACTCGAAGGCCCGATGCGGTGCCGCCTGCGGCTTCGATCGCCTCGACGACCGGCGCGATCCGCGCCTCGATCTTGTCGGTCACGACGACCTTGGCCCCCTCCTGAGCTGCGAGGAGGGCAGTCTCTCGCCCGAGGCCCGATCCGGCGCCCGTGATGAGCATGACCTTGTTCTGAAGTCGGTTCATGATGTCTTTCGTGTCGGTGGATGGGCGCGCCGGTCCGGCGCCGGGTGTCGTGGGCGCTACTCGACCACGCGGATGGCGGCCTCGGGGCATGCGCCGGCACCGACTCGCGCCTGCGGCTCGTGTCCCGGGGCGACCTCGTTCGAACCTTCCTGGGCGATGTAGCCGATCTCGTCCGAGGAGTACACGGCCGGGGCTTCGGTGTAGCAACGTCCGTGCCCTTGGCACTTGGCGTTCTCGACGACGATCTTCACTGTTCCTCCTGGATGGCGTTCAGCCCGGTCGACAGCGTCCGGATCAATTAAGGATACTGTGATTCGGGATACACTACGCGTATGGTGCGAATTATCGAGACCAGATCGGCTGAATACTCACCGCTACCTCGAAACGGCATCCTCTTATCGCTCTTACATCTGAAGGAGACGTCATGACCGACGCGACTGTCACGGAGAGTCCCGACTTCGACGTGCCCGATCACGTGCCAGCGGAGCTGGTCAGGGTGTTCGACCATTTCAACGAGCCCGGTCTGAAGGCGAATCCGGTGACGTTCTACGACGAGATCCGTCGTGGCGACCACCCCACCTTCTGGAGTCCTGTCTTCGGAGGGTTCTGGGTCCTGACCCGTTTCGACGACATCAAGACCGTGCTCCAGGACGCCGAAGGCTTCAAGAACGAGCACATGAGCTTCCCGGGCAAGAGTGTGTGGCCCCGCAAGCTCATCCCGGTCGAGCTCGACCCGCCGCTGCACATGCCGTACAAGACCGTCGAGGCCAAGGCGTTGTCGCCGGTCAAGGTCCGCGACCTGGCACCGGCCATCACGACCGACGTCAAGGAGCTGCTCCAGCCGATCCTCGACAACGGTTCGTGCGAGTTCTTCCGTGACTTCGCCCAGCCGATGCCCACGACGGTGTTCTGCCGATTGTTCGGTCTGCCCGTCGAGCAGGCAACCACCTTTCTGCAGTGGGAGACCGACCTGATCCACGGGAGCCAGCACGGCGACAGCGCCACGCTCCGGTTGGAGGCGGGACTCAAGATTCAGGCCTACCTCGAGGGGCTGATCGCCGACCGGCTCGAGAATCCTGTCGACGACCTGATCTCGATGTTCACCCAGTCCGAGGTGCACGGTCGCCGCATGACCCCCGACGAGACGCTGGACATGTGCTACCAGCTGTTCATCGCCGGTCTGGACACCGTCACGAGTGCGCTGTCCTTCTGCTTCTCGTTCCTCGCGACGCACCCCGAGCATCGTCGGCAGTTGTACGAGGATCCGTCGCTCGTCCCCAACGCGATCGAGGAGCTGATGCGCACGCACAGCTTCATCTCGGGCAACCGAGTGGCGCAGGCCGACGTCGAGGTCGGCGGCGTGCTCATCAAGAAGGGAGAAACCGTTCTCTACGCCCTCGCGTCCGGATCGCGTGACGAGTCACTCGTCGAGCACGCGGACACCGTCGACTTCACCCGTGAAGGCATCAAGCACCTCGCATTCGGGATCGGTCCCCACCGGTGCGTCGGATCCCACCTGGCGAGGATGCAGCTGCAGATCGTGATGCGTGAGTGGTTCGCCGCGACGGAGGACTTCGAGCTCGCCGAGGGTGCGGAGATCGTGTACCGACCGGCCGGCTCGTCGGGCATCATTCACCTGCCACTGGTCGTGACGCCCAGAGCCGTCGATGCGGGAGCATCCGCATGAAGGTGACCTTCGACAGTCTCGGCCTGGAGTGCGCGGCAGATCTCTACCTGCCGGAGGGCGCCGACCCCGACGCAGAGCTGCCCGGCATCGTGCTCGGACACGGCTTCGGTATGGGCAAGACATCGCTGGTGCAGCAGGGACGGCACTTCGCCGCGGCGGGATTCGCCGCGCTGTCTATCGACTACCGCTACTTCGGAGAGTCGGAGGGCGAACCGCGCGAGAAGAACTTCCCACTCGACAAGGTCGAGGACTACCGCAACGCGATCAGCTACCTCCAGTCACGACCCGAGGTCGACGCGGACCGAATCGGGATCTGGGGGACGAGCTTCTCCGGCGGCACCGTCATCCACGTCGCGGGTGTCGATCGCCGGGTCAAGGCCGTCGTGGCCCAGGTGCCGGTCTCGGACGGCCGTGGGTGGCTGCAGGTGTTACGGAACCCGAGCCAATGGGAGGAACTGCTCGACGAGCTCGAGGCCGACCGCCGCGGCAGGTTCGCCGGTCATCCCTCCGGCACGATTCCGTCGATCGGTCTGTCGGGCGAACGAGCAGTTCTGCCGTGGAAGGGGCCCCGTGACACGTCGATGACCACCTCGGTGCCGATGGCGCTCGAGTCGCTCGAGAAGGTGGCCGAATGGCGGCCGCTCGCATTCGCCCGGGAGATCGCTCCGCGTCCGGCCCTCGTCATCGCAGGAAGTGGCTACGACGTGATCCATCCGTTCTCGATGGCGCTGGACGTGCACGCTGCCCTCGAGGAGCCGAAAGAGCTGACGGTGCTGCCGTTCGAGGGCATGGCCTTCTACGGTGGGCCGGGGCTCGTGGCGTCGTTGGCCGTGGCGACGACGTTCTTCCGGACCCACCTGGGTTCGACGGTCGCCGAGAAACAGAAGGCCCTCGAGCCGACGTCCGCATCGGACGCCGACCGGTGACCCACGCGGACCACGACCGGCCTGCCTACTTCGACGCCTACCCCACGATCGCCTTCGATCGCGACGATCTGGGCGTCCTGACGGTCAGGCTGCACAGTGACGACGGCCCGGTCAGGTACTCGCCGCAGCACCACCACGACTGGGTGCGGGCGTTCGTGGACATCGCGGACGACCGCGACAACCGCGTGATGATTCTGACGGGCACGGGGGACAGCTTCATCGACGTCTTCGCCTGGGACGAGCGCACGGCGGACGCCCAGATGTGGGACGTCATCTATTACGAGGGCAAACATCTGCTCCGGCGGCTGCTCGACATCGAGATCCCCGTCATCGGGGTGGTGAACGGGGCCGCGACGATCCATGCCGAGCTCGCGCTCCTGTCGGATGTCACGCTCGCATCCGAGAGCGCGATCCTGCAGGACAAGGCGCACGTTCTGGCCGGCTCGGTCCCCGGAGACGGCGTCCAGGTGGTGTGGCAGGAGCTGCTCGGCCCGAACCGTGGACGATACTTTCTGCTTACCGGTCAGGTGTTGTCAGCGGCGGAGGCGCTCGACCTCGGTGTCGTCAACGAGGTCATGCCTGCGGGCGAGCTGATGCCGAGGGCGCGCGAACTCGCGCGCGAACTGGCTGCACGACCAGTCCTCCAGATGCGCTACACCCGAGTCGTGCTCACCGGCCGATTGAAGCGGCTCATCGACGAGAGTCTCAGCAACGGTCTGGCCGTCGAAGGCCTCGCGATACTCGACTCCGTGCGGCTCGCGCAGGAGACCGCCGCATCGGATCAGGTCGAGTGAGCCAGGAACAGGATCTCGAGCCGCGAGTAGGTGCGGCCGGGATGGGCGCCGGCGAGATGAGTCTCCGTGCGCTCGACCAGCTGGTCGTCGTCGGTCGCGTCGATCGTGGTGCCACAGGGACAGTGGAGACTTCTCATGGTGTCTGCCCTCCCGGGGCGATAGCGGCTCAGGCGTAGAATTCCAATTGAGTGCACTCATAGCAATCACGCGGTACAGTGTCCAGCAGCGGATGGGGACTTTCTCCGCTGAACTCCCGTCAATAGAGAATACTGTAGAGAAGAGCACTAGATGTTCGAAGAGGTCGTGGACGTGCCCGAGACTGCTCGGGAATACGACGTGGTCGTGGTGGGTGCAGGCATCGGAGGCCTCTATGGTGTGCACCGCTTCGCGAGTCAGGGCCTGAGCGTCCTCGGGCTGGAAGGTGCGTCCGGCGTGGGCGGCGTCTGGTTCCACAACCGCTACCCCGGGGCGCGGGTCGATATCGAGAGCTTCGACTACTGCTACTACTTCTCCTCCGAGCTCTACAACGAGTGGGAGTGGAGCGAGCGCTACGCGACCCAGTCGGAGCTTCTGCGCTACCTCAACCACGTCGCGGACCGGTTCGACATCCGTCGTCACTTCTTGTTCGAGACCTGGGTCACCGGCGCGCAATGGGACAAGGAAGCGTCGCGCTACCGCGTGACGGTCAGCTCGGGTGACACTTTCACCTGCCGATTCCTGGTCATGGCGACCGGAAACCTCTCCGCCGCGCGCGATCCGCAATTCCCCGGGCTGGAGAAGTTCCAGGGCGAGTGGGTTCAGGCATCACACTGGCCGGACCGCGAGGTCGAGTTGGCCGGTCGCCGGATCGGCGTCATCGGCACCGGCTCGTCCGGCGTGCAGACAGTCCCGGTCGTGGCGAAGGTGGCCGAGCACGTCACGGTGTTCCAGCGCTCTCCCAACTTTTCGGTGCCTGCCCACAACGGGCCGATGTCCAAGGACACGTGGGACCGCATTCGGCAGGACGTACCCGGCGAACGTGCAGTTCTGATGGCGAGCGCGGGAGCGCGGCACGTCAGCCCGGGAACGTCGAACGCCGCAGATCTCACGCCGGAGCAGCGCGAAGAGCTCCTCGAGAAGTCGTGGAGTTACGGCGGGCACGTGTTCCAGCGGACCTTCGCCGACCAGGGCACGGACGATTTCTCCAACAGCGTCGCGGCCGAGTTCGTGAGGAACAAGATCCGCTCCATCGTCGACGATCCGGAACTGGCCGAGAAGCTGTGTCCCAAGGATCATCCCGTCGGATCCCGCCGCCTGTGCGTGGACACCGACTACTACGCGACGTACAACCGCGACAACGTGACACTGGTCGACGTGTCCGAGCATGCGATCGAGCGTTTCGACGAGACCGGGATCATCACGGCCGACGGGACCCACCACGAGCTGGACCTGGTCATTTTCGCGCTCGGATTCAACGCCTTCACCGGTGCCATCGACAACGCCAACATCCGCAACGCCGAGGGTGCCTCGCCCACCGACCACTGGGATCGCGGTCCTCGTACTCTGCTCGGCATGACGACGACGGGATTCCCCAACCTGTTCGTCTCGACCGGGCCCGGTAGCCCCGCGGTGCTCGCGAACCTGACCGTCCACAACGAGCAGTGCATGGACTGGATCGGCGACTGCATCGCCTACCTCGACAAGTCCGGCTACGCCACGATCGAAGCGAGCGAGGAAGCGCAGGACGAGTGGACTGCCCGCGTCGCAGAGGCGGCCGGTTCGCTGCTGCGTCTGCGCACCAAGAACTACATGGTGCACGTCAACGCAGACGACCAGTCGCGCGTCTTCATCCCCTACGTGGGTGGGTTCGGCAACTACGTCGCCAGGTGCAACGAGATCGCCGAGAACGGTTACGAGGGCTTCGTGCTCAAGTGATTCTCGCGTCGTTACGCCCGGCACCAGACCGCACCACACGACCGGAGCGGATCCATTCCGCCCGAGAGGATCCATCATGACGGACAGCGTGACATGGGAGCTACGAGGCCGAGCAGCGGTGGTGACCATCCGTCTGCCGCAGGTCCGTAACGCTCTCGGACCCCGCGAGGCGGCCCTGCTCGGCCGGACGATCTCGGCGGCCGCGGCCCATCCCGATGCCCTGGGGGTCGTGTTGACCGGCGAAGGAGCCTTCAGCGCTGGTGGTGACTTGCCGGCCATTGTCGAGGCGACCGAAGGCCGCGACGCCGCAGGCGTCTCGGAGTTCGTGTACCGCGACTTCCAGTCGATGGTGCGCGCTCTCCGCGAGTGCCCGATTCCGACCGTGGCTGCGGTGGACGGTGCGGCGATCGGGCTGGGACTCGATCTCGCGCTGTGGTGCGACGCGCGGTTCCTGGGACCGAAGGCCAAGCTCGCGCAAGGATGGGCCACGCTGGGGCTGATCCCGGGCACGGGTGGCGCGAAGGTGCTGCAGGAATTGTTGCCGGGTGCGCTGTGGCACCTGCTCGGGCAGCGACCGATGAATGCGGACCAGGCAGCCACGCTGGGAGT
Organism: Rhodococcus sp. BP-349; assembly: GCF_019835845.1. NCBI lineage: Bacteria > Bacillati > Actinomycetota > Actinomycetes > Mycobacteriales > Nocardiaceae > Rhodococcus > Rhodococcus sp. BP-349. The sequence goes on from NZ_JABUDR010000001.1 coordinate 790,353, forward strand.
GGGAGTGCGTTCCGACGACGCCCTCGCAGCGGCGGTCGACCTCATCGAGGGGTGGGTCCCGGTGGGACGTCCTGCTCTCGAGGGTTATGCGGCACTGTCGAGGAATCATCTGCCGGACGACACCTACCTGCAGGAGTGCGCCCGCATCCAGGGAGAACGGCTGACGTCCGAGTCGTTCGCCGAGACCGCGCAGGCGATCCTGGCGCGCTGACGGTCGCCGCGCCCGCACGGTTGACCGATGGGTGAGGCCCAGAGCGGCCGTCAGGCGCCCGCTCGTCTCTGCGACGCTCGGTCTCGCTCGACCGCGCCGATGATGGCGTCGCGCACGAGTTCGGGCTGATCCAGGACGAGGTGGTGGTGACCGCCCGGAATAGCTGCGCTCGTAAACAACCCGCCGACCATCACGTCCGCGTCGCGGACAGTCTCGTGCGAGACGAGCGTGCTCTCGGCACCGTGGAAGAAGTCGACGGGGCACGACAGATCGCGCAGATGACGAGCGACTTCGTCGTCGCAGAAGCGCTGGGCGATGGCAGGGTCGAACCGCCAACGCCACGCCCCGTCGCGCTCGACGATGCCGAGCTCTGCGACGTGGCGAACGGCCGCAGGGTTGATCCAGGGCTGAGGCGGAAGCAATCGGAACGCGTCCAGGATGTCGTCCCTGCTCGCGTAGGGACGCAGTGGCTTCCCCGGGATACCGCGCACCTTGGCGCCACCGTGGGGGGTGGGGATGCGCACCTTGCTGTCGAAGGTGACGACCCTGCTGACCCGGTCGGGGTGAAGGGCGGCCGTCGCGTAGGTGACCAGACCGCCCATGCTGTGACCCACGACGACACAGCGTCCACCTGCGACCTGACGGACGACCTCCGCGACTTGGTGGGCCCAGCCTGCCGGGCTGTAATCGTCGTGGGGATCGCTGAGGCCGTGTCCCGCGAGGTCGAACGTCACGACTCGAAGCGAGTCCGCGAGTCCGGCAGCGAGGACGGCGTGCCACCAGCCGCGGTGTGCACGGGCGCCGTGGACGAGCACCACAGCGGGACTCTCGGGGTCGCCACGCACGTCGTAGTGCACGTGCCGACCGTCGACCATCAGGGACGACGACTCCTGCGCACGCGGAACGACGAGTGGATCGCCTGGCGTCCCGGCGCAGGTGGGAGTGTGCCCGGAGGCGGAGTACGACGAGGGGGGCGACAGCTGGGACACGTCAACAGTATACTCAATCCGAGACCGAGTATCAGGATATCGATGCAGGTCCAGCGGCCACCCAGCCGCTGATCGTCGGTTCCGTCGCGCCGACCCCGTGATGTCCGCCAGGAGAAGGAGTGCCATGTCGGTCCCGCTCGAGGAGCACGTCCGCCGTTTCATCGAGAGGGCCGACGCCACCGATCCCTTTCCTTCGGGCGCGAGGTTCGGTTCGCGCGAGGCGGCCGACCACTTGCAACGCATGCGCAGTCGGGTACGGCCACCGCGGGCCTCCCATCCGATCGACCGCGTTCAGGATGTCCGGACGTCTGCAGGCACCGCAGTACGGGTGTACGTGCCGGCATCGGACGATTCGGAGCGGGTACTCGTGGTGTACCTGCACGGCGGAGGATGGGTGAGCGGGGACCTCGACATGCATGACCCGACCTGTCGTTCTCTTGCCATCGGTGCCGACGCTGTCGTCGTCAACGTCGATTACCGGCTGGCGCCCGAGCATCCTTATCCGGCTCCTCTGGACGACGCCGCCGAGGCTGTGGAATGGGCTGTCGCGCACGCCGAGTCATGGGGCGCCGATCCCTCGCGCACGGTTGTCGCGGGCACGAGCGCGGGGGCCAATCTCGCTGCAGCGGTTGCCGTCAGGCGTGCGGAGGCGGTCGCCGAACCAGCTCTGCTCGGCCAGGTACTGATCTATCCCGTCCTCGACGCGGCGATGCATACCGCCTCGTACCGCGAGAAGGCGGAGGGCTACTTCGTCACGGCTGACCACTTGAGATTCTTCTGGGACGCGTACGTCCAGTCCGACGTCGATCGCGCGCATCCGCACATCTCTCCGGGGCTCGCCCCGGGGGTCTCGCAGCTTCCGCCGGCGGTCGTGGTCTCGGCAGAGCACGATCCGCTGCGGGACGAGGCCGACGCCTTCGCCGAGCGGATGCGATCGGTCGGCCGACTGCTGGCGCACTCGCAGGTCCCCGGTCAGATCCACGGCTTCTTGACGGCGTTCGCCGACAGTCCTGCCTCGACCTCGACCCTGCAGCTGGTGATCGACAGCCTCGTGAGGATGCGGACACTCCCGACCGACGGAGCCCTCGTGACCGATGACCCACGAGGACAGTGAGTCTCGGTCCGAGCATGGCGCAGGGTGCCGGGCGACCCGAGCACTCTCGTCGTCCCCGAGTTCGTCCCGGAACGGCGTCAGCGCGCGTCAGGTGCCCGTTGCGTGGGTCGCGTCGGGATCGGGGTTCCACTGCGGCTCGCGCTTCTCGACGAAGGCGCGAGGACCTTCGATGAAATCGGGGTGGGACCACTGCAATCTGATCAGCGCCCACGCATGTTGCAGCGACTGCTCGTAGCTCGTCTCCAGCGAGCCCCAGATGGCTTGCTGCGTGAGTGCCATGGCCTGCGGGGAGTTCTTCGCGATCGAAAGTGCGATCTCCCGAGCCTTCTCGAGTGCTCGGCCTCGAGGAACGAGCTCGTCGACGAGACCGAGTTGGTAGGCGCGCTCGGCGCTCAGCCGGTAGTCACGACCCTGCAGACTCATGCGCAGCGCCGTCCCGAGCGGCAGTCTTTTGGCCAATCCGATGTTTTCGAGACCGCCGACCATGCCGATGTTGACGTGGGTATCGAGGAACTGGACGTGGTCACTGGCCACGACGATGTCGGCGTCGACGACGTGGTGAAGGCCTCCGCCGGCAACGGTGCCGTTCACAGCCGCGATGACGGGCTTCCACACCTTGTTGTGTCGTGCCGACCAGAACACGGTCTGGTCGAGCGGCGCGTTCGCGGCCACCGAGCTGTCCGATGCGGCAATGCCGACGTCAGCCCCGGTGGAGAAATGCCGGTCGCCCGCCCCGGTGATGATGACGACGCGAATCGAGTCGTCGTCGCGGACGTCCTCCCAGATCGCCCGGATGGGCCCGAACATGCCTTTGTGCATGGAGTTGCCACGTTCGGGACGGTTGAGGGTGATCGTTGCTACTGGTCCGTCCTTCTCATAGAGCAGTCCGTCGAGATCTCGGGCGACGTCGAGCTGGTGCCACTTGACCATGGGTTCTCCTTGTAGGTCGAGCCGTTCGGTAATAGAGTATGCTAATAAACCACATCATCAGAACCACGCCAGGGCGTCGACGCCCTGTCCGAGGGTGCCGTGGCCCAGTGCCGCCACGCAGATGTTCAGGAGAAGTCATGGGGATGCTGGACGGTGCGGCCATCGTCGTCACGGGAGCCGGAGCAGGTCTGGGGCGGGCGTATGCAGAAGCTGTCGCCGCCGCGGGTGCGCGGCTGGTCGTCAACGACGTCGATCACGCCGCGTTGGCTGACGTCGCGAACAGCCTGAAAGCCGCTGGGCACGCGGTGGAGGTCGTGGCCGGCTCGGTCAGCGACTGGGGCATCGCGGAACGCCTGATCACGACGGCTGTCGACGTGTACGGCTCGGTCGACGGCGTGGTCAACAACGCCGCTGTCTTCCAGTTCGGTGATCCGCGCGAGCTGACCGAGGAGGCGCTGCGCACGATCGTGGACGTCAACGTGCTCGGAAGCAGCTTCGTGGCCCTCCATGCGTACCGGGTGATGCGGGAGCAGGGTCGCGGTTCGATCCTCAATGTGGTGTCCGGGGCGCATGTGGGCATTGCCGGTATGACGGCCTACGGGCTGACCAAGGGTGCGGTCGCCTCGCTGACCTACAACCTGGCTGTCGACGCGGCAGGCACCGGGGTGAGCGTCATGGCGCTGTCACCGGTCGCACAGACCGGCATGGGCGTCGGCGTCGGCGCGCGGGCGGACGGCGTGCAGCGTCCGCAGCCTGCCCGGATCGCGCCGGCGGTCGTGTACCTGATCAGCGAGCGGGGCCGTCACCTGAACGGGCAGGTCGTCAGGTTCGACTCGCACTCGCTGTCGTTGATGGAGTTGCCGAACTACCGCACCGAGCGGATCACCGACGACATCGACACGGCGGAGGGTATCGGTCGCGCCTTCGAGACCCGTCTCTCGGCCGACGTCGAGCCGGTGGGTCTCTACTGAGGTCGTTCTCGATCTCGCGCGATGCGGGCTCAGGGTGGCGGCAGACGGACGTACCGATGAGTGCACTGTGTGATTGCGCTTAGGGTCCATGTGCCGATTTTGTCTGCTTGTGCACCCAAACAGGATACTGATACCGTCCAAGAATGACGTGAGTCACATTCCCGCGCACTTTGCCGGGAGTTGCTCCGCACGTTCCTCCTGCAGCCCGGGTTCCGCGAGGAACTGTCTCCTTTCCACGTATCCGAACGAACGGTGAGCGCGTGTCAACTGAAGTGTCCTCTGTGTCTTCTGTTTCCGATCCGACCTCGCTGTCAGGCGCCGAACTCGATGCAGTAGCGGCACGGTGGGTGAGCGGTTTCGAGCTCGCCTTGAGCCGAGCTGAGGACGGCGCGGTCCGCAGCCTGTTCCACGACGATGCCTGGTGGCGGGACTTGTTGGGGTTCACGTGGGATCTACGCACTGCGCACGGGCTGAAGCAACTCGACAGCGCAGTATCGGAACGCGCCGGCCAATCGGGCCTGTCGATGGCGATGATCGGGAACGCCTCGCTGGTCGACGCAGGTACCGAGCACTGGATCCAGGCGATGTTCACGTTCACCACAGACCTCGCGCACGGACGTGGAGTGCTGAGGCTGGTGCGCCGTGACGACGTCTGGAAAGCCTGGACAGTGATGACTGCCATGGATGGGCTTGTCGGCCACGAGGAACTCACCGGCACCAACCGTCCCCACGGCGGAGCGCACGGCACCGATCGCTCGCAACGCAACTGGGCCGAATCTCGCAAGCTGAAGAGCGAGTTCACCGCGTCCGAGCCTGCGGTCGTGATCGTGGGCGCAGGACACGGTGGTCTCGGCCTTGCTGCACGACTCGGCTGCCTGGGGATCGACACCCTCGTGATCGATCGCAATCCACGGATCGGCGACAGCTGGCGGAACCGATACGACTCCCTCGTCCTCCATGATCCGGTCTGGTACGACCATTTGCCGTACTTGCCGTTCCCGTCCAGCTGGCCGGTCTATTCGCCGAAGGACAAGTTGGCCGATTGGCTGGAGTCCTATGCCGCCACGATGGAGCTCAATGTCTGGACGGGTACGGAGCTGCGCGCGAGCGACTACGACGCCGCCTCCGGCCAGTGGAGCGTGACCCTCGAGAGGACCGACGGCACTACCCGGGTGGTTCGTCCCCATCACCTCGTTCTGGCCACCGGGGTCAGTGGGACCGAGCCGAACATTCCTGAGATTGCCGGTGCCGACACATACGCGGGAATGCTGTGCCATTCGCACGGTTTCCCCCATGGCCACGACTTCTCCGGGCGCAGAGCTGTGGTGGTCGGGAGTTGCAACAGCGGCCACGACATCGCTCAGGAGCTCTACGAACGTGGTGCCGACGTCACGATGCTGCAGCGCTCACCCACCTACGTGGTGAGTGTCGCGAGCGCGGCCGTCCCCATGACAGGTGTCTACGACGAATCCGGTCCGCCGACGGACGTCGCCGACCTGCTCGGAGCGTCATTCCCGTTCACGGCGGCGCCTGAGATGCACCGCGCCACCACGGCTGCAATGGCGGAGTTGGATTCGGACATCATTGCAGCACTGGAGAAGTCCGGTTTCATGTGGTCGTCCGGGATCGACGGAACGGGTGCTCTGGGCCTCTTCCTCCACAAGGGCGGCGGGTACTACATCAATGTCGGTACCTCCGAGCTGATCGCTGCGGGCGAGATCAAGATCAAGTCCGGCACCGAGATCGAGACGTTCACGAAGTCAGGGTTGGAGTTGTCCGACGGGAGCGCGCTCGCCGCGGATGTCGTGGTGCTTGCCACCGGTTATCGCGGAATGCTCGACACGGCCCGACGGCTCCTCGGCCCGGACGTCGCCGACAGATGCGGACCGGTGTGGGGGCTCGACGACGAGGGTGAGCTGCGCGGCGTCTGGCGCCAGTCAGGGCACGACGGCCTGTGGTTCATGGGCGGCAACCTCGCGATGGCTCGCTTCTACGGCAAATTTCTCGCGCTCCAGATCAAGGCGATCGAAGAAGGTCTCGTCGGGGACGCATCGCGCGCTCGCCCTGCTCTGTGAACGGTCTTCTCGACGAACGGTCTCACCAGTTACAGGAGGAAATTCGATCATGCCAGGACGAGTCGAAGGCAAAGTCGCCTTCATCACCGGTGCCGCACGCGGTCAAGGTCGCAGTCACGCGTTTCGCCTCGCAGAGGAGGGGGCCGACATCATCGCCGTCGATGTGATGGACGATGTCGACACGGTGTCCTACCCGATGGCGACAGCAGCTGACATGGCCGAAACGGTTCGCGGTGTCGAGGCCAGAGGTCGAAAGATCGTCAGTACTCACGCCGATGTGCGTGACCACCATTCGCTCGAGCAAGCCGTTGCTGCGGGCGTGGCCGAGTTGGGTCGGCTCGACATCGTGTCAGCGAACGCGGGCATTTTTTCTTTCGGCTCGGCCACCGAGCTCGACGAGGCGACGTGGCATCAGATGATCGACATCAATTTGAGCGGCGTGTGGCGCACTGTCAAGGCTGCCATTCCGACGATGGTCGCGCAGGGGACCGGGGGATCGATCGTCTTGACCTCGTCCGTGGCGGGACTGAGAGGCTTCGGTCGGACCGGGCACTACGTAGCGGCAAAGCACGGCGTCGTCGGTCTGATGAAAACGCTCGCGCACGAGCTCGCCGAGCACGCGATCCGGGTCAACACCGTGCACCCGACGCAAGTGGACACACCCATGGCCCAGAACCAGGAGATGTACGACGCGTTCTCTCCACACCTCGCTCATCCCACTCGTGACGACTTCGCCGCCGCTTCCAGCGCCACCATTCTCATGCCCATTCCCTGGGTCGAGGACCTGGATGTCAGCAATGCCGTGCTGTTCCTGGCTTCCGACGAGTCGCGGTACATCACCGGTACGAGCCTCCCCATCGACGGCGGCGCGGCAATCAAGTAGCCCCTCAGGGCTGACTCCACATCGAGACGAAAGTACCGATGGTCGAAGACGACCATCGGTACTTTCGTGTCTGTTTCGTTCGGGTCAGGCGTTTCGCGTCTTCGACCGCACCTCTTCGTACCGACGCAGCGCGAGGGACGACAGGAGGATGATGCCGAGGAACATCGACGAACCCCACACCGGGGCACCGGAGATGGCCAGACCGGCCGACCCGACCGCGATGACGAGCACGGCGACCGCTGCGCCCTGGACATTGAACCGTCCACCGCGGAACTGGGTGGCACCGAGAAAGACCGCCGCGAACGACGTCAGTAGGTAGCCCGGACCGATTTCCGGAGATCCTGCCCCGACCTGGGCGGTGACCAAGACTCCGGCGAGACCGGAGACCAGTGCTGAGACCAGCAAGCCGGCGACCTTCAGCCGGCGGGTCTGCACGCCGACGAGGCGGGCAGCTTCCTCGTTGAACCCGGTCGCATAGAGCCGACGACCGGTCACGGTGCGCTCGAGCAGCCACCAGATGAGCAGCCCGACCACGATCGCGACGAAGACCGGGGGCGTCAGCCCGAAGATGATCTCCGTGTTGGCGATCTTGCCGAAGTCCTGGTTCAACCGCTGGTCGCTCACCGGCACGTTGCCGCTGATCAGCAGGATGACGGCCTGGAAGAAGGCGCCACTGGCGAGTGTGGCGATGAACGAGTCGATGCCCAGCATCACGACGAGAACGACATTCAGTAGTCCCGCACCCAGGGCCAGCAGCAGACACAACACGATCGTCACTGTGAAGCTCAGCTGCCGTTCGACGATCAGGTAGGCCGCCGTGACGCTCGTCATTCCCATGACATAACCGATCGACAGATCGAAGACCCTGGTGCACATCGGGACGATCAGGCTGAATGCGACCAGGGCCGCTACCGAGTTCTGGTTCAGGATGAGCTGCACGGTCGTCGAGCGGGGGAAGAGGTCCGGCTGCGTGACGGAGAAGTAGACGACGATGATGAGGCCGACGTACACCGCCCCGATGTTGCCGAATCTCAGCGGTTTCACGGCGCGTTTCCAGGTCCGATCACCTGCGGAGGTGGTCGCGTGTCGTGACGAGATCTCCGTCGATGGCATGTGAGTGGTGTTGTCGGGGTCGGACGCTTTCAGTTCAGACATGACTGCTTTCCATCTCGGTCAGTAAGTGGGGTACGTTGATTCGCTCGCCCTCGGCCGTGGAGGCGATGACTCCCTCGCGCATGACCAAGACCCGGTCGCACAACTCCACGAGATCCTCGACGTCGGACGAGCAGACGAGAATCGTCAGACCGGCCGCGGCTCGGTCCCTCAGGAGTTCGTACAGAGCTCGTCTCGCGCCGATGTCGACGCCGGCCGTCGGCTCGGTCAGCAGTAGGATCCGCGGCTCGGTGCACAGCCACCTGGCCAGAAGTACCTTCTGCTGGTTGCCACCGCTCAGGGTCAGTATCGGATCGTCGGCGACGTGCTCGGCAATCTCCAACGCACGCATCCACTCTCGTGCGAATTCGGATTCGGCTCGCTTGGACGCCAATCGGCCAGGCTTCGACAGGTTTCCGAGCCGTGCAAGGGTCAAGTTCTCGCGGACAGTGAAGTTCGCGATGAGACCTTCTCGCAGCCTCTGGCCGGGCACGAGTGCGATGCCCGCACGGTGTGCGCTGGCCGAGGTGGGCGGGTCGATCGTCTGCCCCGCCACCTGCCAGCCGCCAGAGGCCTTCGATCGACGGGCACCCCCGAGAAGGTAGGCGATTTCTTCGCGACCGGAGCCCTGTAGCCCGGCGATGCCGACGATCTCGCCGGCGTGCAGGGTGATGTCCACATCTTTGGTGTGGTGGCCCGACAGGCCGCGTACGGACAGGACCGGCTCGCCTGCGGCCGGGCGGGCACCTCGTTCCGCAGCCACGGTGTGCTGTGCATTGTCGGTGATCAGGCGAGCCAGATCGACCGCCTTCGCATCGCGGACCGGGGTGTCAGCGACGACCTCTCCCGCGCGGAGCACGATGACCCGGTCTGCGATCTGCTGGATCTCGTCCATGCGGTGTGACACATAGATCACGGCGTGTCCGGCGTCGCGCACGCGATTGATGAGGTCGAACAACTGCGAGACCTCGCGCGAAGGCAGAGCGGCGGTGGGTTCGTCGAGGACCAGGACCCGCGAGTCTCCCTCTTCCCAATCCCACAGCGCCCGCGCGATCGCGACACCGGTCCGTTGGACCGGGTCGGCTTCGCTGAGAGGAGCCGACACGTCGATCTCGATGTCGAAGCGGTCGAGCAGCTCCCTGGTGCGCTTCGCCTGCCGGCCTTGGTCCACTGTGCCGAACTTGCCGCGCAGATAACCGCTGGTGAGGGCGACGTTGTCGACCGTGTTGAGCTCCTCGACGATTCCGAGGTCTTGGTGCACGAAACGTAGGCCGAGGCTGTTGGCACTCTGTGCGTCCCCGAGGATCAACTCGGAGCCGCGGAGCTCCGCGGTTCCGGCATCGGGCTGGTGGAAGCCGGCCAGGATCTTGATGACCGTCGATTTGCCGGAGCCGTTGTGGCCGAGCAACGCGAGCACTTCGCCGTCGTGGACTTGCAAGGAGACGTCGTGAAGGGCCCGTGTGCCGCCGAATCGCTTCGACATATTGCTGATGGACAGAGCTGGTCGCCGCTGTGCATCAGCGATGCGTTCGTCGGTGATCACTTGCCCCACAGCTCCAGGAACTTGGCCTCGAAGTCCTCCGTGATCGGAGTCGTCACGGGCGGATCGCCGAGGGTGTCCGCGGTCACGAGGATGTTCGGGACCGCGCTGTTCGCGGGTGCCGGATCGACTCCGGCTGCAACCCGGGCTGCTCCGTCCATGAAGTACCAGCCGTTCTCGAGGCCGGGGCTCTTGGCCGCGCCCTCGATGGCACCGGTCTTGATGTCGGGCAGTACCGTTTCTTCTGCGTATGCGGTGAAGATCTTGATGTCCTGTAGGCCCGCGGACTTCAGTGCGTTCACCATTCCGAGCGACATGACGCTGGCGGAGAGGAAGACGCTGTCGACGTCCTTGCTCGCGCGCAGTCTGTTGACGATCAGCTCGGAGGCGTTCTTGCCGATGGACTCCACTGGTAGGTCGTAACGTTCGCTGACCTCGCACGTGTCAGGGCAATACTCGTCGAGCCCGCTCTTCATGCCTCTCTCGAGGGAGTCGATGATCGGAAATGCGGGGAGACCGACGAACAGCATGTTGGCGTGACCCTCGGTGCGGTCCGCGACGAGCGAGGCAACGGAAGCACCCTGAGCTTCGATCCCCGGAGGCCCGGAGAAGTTGACCAATGGGCCGGGCTGGCCCGGCGCGGCCGGCTCGTCGAGGACGCCGCCGGAGACGACCGGAATGCCTCTGTCGAAAGCCTCTCGGTAGCCGTCGCCCAGGACCGTGCTCTCGTAGGTGTAGTTCATGATCATGTCGGGGTCTTGGCTCAGAGCCGACTTGAACGCGTTCTGCTGTGCGGCCGCGTTGCTGCTCGACGGAGTGATGATCGAGACGTCCCAGCCGAGCGCTTCGCCGGCCGTCTCCACCTGGTCGCCGAGTGGCTTGCAGAACGACGTCACGCAGTTGACCAGGATGACCTTGAGGCCGCTGGGGATCGCCTTGTCGATGGGCACGGTGATTCCGAGCGGGGCCGATGGAACCGCCAACTCCTGGACCTTGGCGGTTGCGGCCGACACATCGACGGCGGCCCTTTCCTCATCCGAGCCGCGAGAAGCGCTGCCGCCGTTTCCGCATGCGGCGAGCGCGAGCGAACATACGGTCATCGCGGCGATGAGCCCGGCTTTCCGGGTGGTGGTGGGTCGCATGGTGGCGCCTCTCGTGGTTGATACCGAGCTATTCAGGATGTTGTATTGCGAAGGTGGATCCGTGGGCTCGCGTACGCGTTCGTCCCGAGGTCGACCTCTGCTGTCGGTTGTTGCTCTGAAAACCCACATCTACCGGTGGTTCCAGTCGAGTGACCCGCATCACTGTAGGACGCGAGTGTGCTCACAGTAACAACAAGATCAGCCCGTGTCTTCAACTAAGTACACTTTTTTAGACAGCTGGCACGGGGGAGCGGACCCGCTGCCGTCAACGGCGCGTGATCGAACAGCGACCGACGAACAGCGGCCGATCTCAGCGGCGGCGAGGTCAGTCCAGCGATCCGGCGCGATGCAGACTCGGGATGTCGTCGATGTGATCGGCCAGCCTCGTTCGGGTCTGGCTCAACGGGACGGGCTGGTACCGCCTGAACTGCAGGTATTGGCTGATAAGTGCGAGATCGTGCTCGAAGCAGAAGCCGATCGCGCCGTGGATCTGGTGGATGTGGCGCATGACGTCCCGGACGGTCTCGAGGTGGACCAGGCGCAGGGCGAGCGCTGCGCCCTCCCCGGCCGTCGGGTCCGCGTTGAGCCGCCACGCCGTGAACAGTGCGAGTTCGCGGAGACCCCGTGCCGCGACGGCCGCGTCCACGAACCGGTACTCCAGTGCCTGACGTGTCCTGAGCGGCTTGCCGAATTGGATGCGCTCGTTGAGGTGTCGTGCTCCCAGGTCGAGAACGTGGCTCATCGCACCGGAGCTACTGAAGGCGGAGAACGTCTCGTGCCAGGCCCAGGTGCGAGGTGAGCCCACCTCACCGTTTCCGACCGGTCGACACACGGCGGCATGCGGCGCCAGCATCTTGGGATCCGCGGTGAGGGGAGTCGCCATCATCGGAACGATCTGACCGGACGGATCGATGGTGTGGCTCTGATCCAGGAGAGCCGCGTAGTCGAGCAGCACCTGGTCGAGACCGCGGTCGATGGCGTGCAACGGCACGGATCGCCCGATGCCGGCGCCGGTGATGAGGGCGGCGACTGGCGCGGGGAGTGCGGCACGCCCGGCCTCCTCGGCTACCAGACATGCCACCATCGCCAACTCCGGATCGGAGTCGAGTCCGTCGAGATCTTCCAGACCCACGTGTCGTAATCGTTCGACCGCCGTCGAGAGTGCACCGGCCGCGTCCGTTCGGCTGGACCGCGCGAGCGCGAGGTCGTCGGCACCGAAGGATGCGCGCGCCGATCGTGCGACGTCGAGCGCGACCTCGGGGGTGGTCAGGTCCACGAACAGGCTCTTCCGGCCCGTGCGGTGGCTGTCGAATTCATGACAATGAGTATACTTCTTTTGGTCGGCCGAGGGGTCGGTCTTCATGATGTCCCGAGGAGTCCCTGATGATGGACTACGCCTTCTCTTCCTCCGAGACCGAGATGCGGTCCGACCTGAGAGAGCTCATCGGTGAGTCGATGCCGGCCGATTATCCCGGCATCTTCGTCGAAAATTTCGAGGAACCACTGGCCGCCAGTTGGGCCTTCTGCCGCAAGCTCGGAGCACAGAATCTGTTGACCCGCGCCTGGCCGCGGCAGTACGGAGGCGATGACGCGTCCGTGTGGTCGCAGGTGGTCTTCAACGAGGAGATGTGGGCTCACAACGAGCCTCGCGGCGGCCAGTACATGGGCGTGACGTGGATCGGGCCCGCCCTGATCACCTTCGGCAACGAGGCTCAGCGCGAGCAGCACCTGCCCGGCATCGCCAGTGGTGACGTCCAATGGTGTCAGGGGTTCTCCGAGCCCGACGCCGGTTCGGACCTGGCGTCCCTCACAACGCGGGCGACCAAGGTGGAGGGCGGATTCAGGGTCCAGGGTCAGAAGGTCTGGACGTCCTATGCCAGCCATGCGCAGTACTGCGTTCTCGCCGCTCGCACCTCGGTGCTGGAACGCAAGCAAGACGGCCTCACGGTGTTCCTGGTCCCGATGGACCGGGAGGGCATCACCGTCCGACGCATCCCGACCATGCTCGGGCCCAACCACTTTCATGAGGTGTTCTTCGATGACGTGTTCGTCGAGAACGTTGAAGTGCTCGGCACTGTCGACCACGGCTGGGAGATCATGACGGCTGGTCTCGCGTTCGAGAGGGTCGGCATTCCCCGGTATGCGCGGGCCGATCGGATATTGGCGGAAGCGCGAGAGGCCACACAGGGCGGCAGTCCCGCGGCGTCGCCCGACCTTGCAGCGGCCATGGTCCACGTGCTCGTCGCCAGGCTGCTCAACTACCGCAACTACGACGGACGGGTCAGGGGCGAGGAGACGCCTGCAGGGGGCCCGATCGCCCGAATCGCGTCGACGCTCGTGGAGCAGGAGGTCGCCGACGTGGCGATGGACATGGCAGGGGTCACGGCGCTGGCGCCGGATGCTCCCGGCACGCATCCGGCTCTGGGCCACCTCGAGCACCACTGGCGGTATGCGCAGGCCGCCACCGTGGCGGCCGGCGCGCTCGAGATCCAGAAGATGTTGGTCGGTCGACGCCTCCTGTCGCCTCGGCGCGGCTGAGGGCAGTTGCCCGGATTCGACAAATGAGTACACTCCAATCGTTGACTGTGATGTTCGTCATGGTTGCACAGAGCGGAGGCGCGCGGCGATGACCGCATGCCCGCCGAAACCCCGAAGGGAGCAACCAGTGGCAGCCAAGATCACAGTTTCCGGGGTGAGCAAGCGATTCCCCGGCAAGCGTCCGGTCATCGCGCTGGAGAACGTCGACCTCACCATCGAGAGCGGGGAGTTCGTGTGTCTGCTCGGCCCGTCGGGCTGTGGGAAGTCGACGCTCCTGCGGATGTTCAACTCGCTCATCCGGCCGACGAGCGGACAGATCGAAGTCGAACACGAGACGTCGGCTCCTCTGACAGCCATGGTTTTTCAGGACTACAGCATCCTCCCCTGGATGAGCGTCGAGGAGAACGTTCGCTTCCCGCTCGAGGGTAAGGGGCTGACACCGGAGGACACCTCACGACGAGCCGACATGTGGATCGAACGCCTCGGCCTCGCGGCCTTCCGCGACTCGTATCCGTCAGCTCTCTCCGGTGGCATGCGTCAGCGGGTGTCCGTCGCCCGCGCGCTCGCGTTCGAGCCCGAGATCCTCTTGATGGACGAGCCGTTCGCCGCGCTCGACCCACAGCTGCGCCGTGTGCTGCAGGACGAGTTGCTGGCGATCTGGCAAGAGAACCAGCGGACCGTGGTTTTCGTGACGCACAGCCTCGACGAGGCCATCCTGCTCGGCGACCGTGTAGTCGTCATGTCGGCTCGGCCGGGCCGGATCATTGCCGACGTTCGGGTGCCCTTCGATCGCCCGCGCACGTCGGATCTCCGCTCGCACGCCGAATTCGCACGCCTCGAGCAGCATCTGTGGGAGCTGCTGGCAGACCAGGTCCAGACCACGCCGGCAAGGAGCAACGCATGACTGTCCTCCGTGAACGCAACTCCACTCCTGGTGGGCATGTGGTCTCGATCGACCCGGGGCCCGACGACGTCGATCCAGACAAGTTCGCACGGCGACGCCGACTGCAGAACCAGGTGTTGGGTATCGCCACGCCCATCATCCTGCTTGCCGCCTGGGAGATCGGTGGCCAGACGGGTTTCGTCGACAAGCGGTTCTTCCCGCCGCCGTCCGACATCGCCATGACGGCCGTCGACATGGTGCGGAGCGGGTCATTGCAGGGCGATTTCCTCGTCACGATGAAGGCCTGGCTCATCGCCTTCGTCGTGGGCACGCTGATCGGGACGGCTGCGGGCGTCCTGCTGGGGTTGTCGCGCATCGCGCGGGCCGCACTCGAGCCCGTGCTGTCGGCGTTCTACACGATCCCCAAGCTGGCGATCCTGCCGTTGCTGCTGATGATCTTCGGCCTCGGAGAAACCCCCAAGATCATCCTCGTCGCGCTCGGCGTCTTCTTCATCACCTGGATCTCCGCGTTGGAGGCTGTCCTCGATGTTCCTGAGGGCTACTTCGAGACCGCACGATCTTTCGCGGTGGGTCGCGGCCGCATGCTTCGCAAAGTGCTGATTCCCGCTGTACTGCCCCAGATCTTCGTCGGACTTCGGATTGCCGTCGGCCAGTCGATCTTGATCCTGATCGGCGTCGAGTTCGTGACCGGCGACGACGGGCTGGGCCACATGATCTGGAACTCGTGGCAGATCTTCGCCGCTGACCGGATGTACGTCGGCATCATCCTCGTCGCTCTGATCGGGTTCTTCCTCACGAACGCCATCCAGCTCGTCGGTCGTTGGTGCGTTCCGTGGGCGCCTCGTTCGCAGCGCTCACGACGGTGACCACGCCTCGACCGTTCGACTCCCGAGAAGAAGGATTCGCATGAACCTGTCGCCCACCCGAGCTGCGCGCGTTATCGCACTGTCCACCGTGATCGGCGTGCTTCTCAGCGCCTGCGGCGGCAACGGCGACGCATCGTCCGGCGTGACCGTCGACGAGAACGGCCGCCTTTCCGAGCCGACCACGATCACCATGACCTCACCGTGCCAGACGGTCTCGTGCTTCCCGCCCTTCCTGTTCAACGAGTGGGACGAGTTCGAGAAGCGGAACATCACGATCGAGAACACCGTCCTGCCGACGACTGATGCCACGGCGCTCGCGGCGACCGGCAACATCGACGTCTACCAGGGAGGCATGAGCGTAGGCCTGCTCAACGCCATCGCGAGTGGGGCCGACGTCCGGGTTGCTGCGCCCACTTACCAGCTCCTCGACGAGAACGAGGCGGGGTTCTACGTCAGTACCAGGCTGTTGGAGGGTCGGACGTTCGATCCCTCGATGCTCAAAGGTAAGACGATCGCATCCTCTCAAGGCAACGCCGGTGCCACGATGATCGCGCTGACTCGCCTGCTGAAGGAGGGCGGACTGTCGATCGATGACGTCGACATCACCATGATGACCGAGGCGGACCAGATTCCCGCGCTCGAGAACGGCTCCATCTTCATGGCCACGCTCAACGAGCCCTCGACCTTCCAGATCAACAAGAGTGGAGGAGGCGTCAAGGTCGGACGACAGGTGGTCAGTGGATTCCCGATCTCGGTCTACGTCTTCGGGCGAAATCTGATCAGTGGGAACGCCGCCGTCGGTGAGGCGTTCACCGCCGCCCTACGAGCCGTCTACGTCAACCGTCTTCAGGGCGACTACATTGCCGATCCGACGATGCGCGCCGAGATGGAGAAGGCACTAGGCCTGGCACCCGGAGCGCTCGACACTGCCAAGTCCGACTTGTACCCGACGGATCTGGCCTTCCCGGACGGCTGGGTCGAGGCGCACACCCAGACTTGGAGCCAGATCCCCGACCTCTTGCAGGGGGAGGCCGGTGACCTGACGAACGACGACGTCATCGACCGCCGGTTCATGGATTTCGCCAACGGCATCACACCGTGACTGCGGCCGCAGTACCGGTTCTTGCGGGCAAGGTCGTCGTGGTCACCGGGGCCGGCCGCGGTATCGGCCGGGCGATCGCGATCCTCGCTGCCCAAGAGGGAGCCAGCGTCGTGGTGGCCGACGTCGGCGGTCCGGTCGACCAGAGGGAGACTTCGGCGGGTCCCGCGACCGAGGTCGTCGAGCAGATCGAGACGGACGGCGGCATTGCGACGGCTAGCGTGGAGGACGTCTCCACCTCGGCCGGTGCGGCACGGGTGGTCGCAACCGCGCTGACCACCTACGGTCGCCTCGACGCCATGGTCTGCTGCGCCGGGATCCTTGATCACGGGCAGGTGCACGAGATCACCGAGCAGCAGTGGACCGACGTGATCAACGTGCACCTCGGGGGCCACTTCGCATGCACGAGCGAGGCATCCCGAGCCATGATCGCGTCGGGCACCAGTGGTCGAATCGTGCATTTCTCGTCGGCTGCCGCACTCAAGGCTCCCAAGATCCAGCCTGCCTACGCTGCAGCGAAGGCAGGCGTCATGGCGCTGACGTCGAGCAGTGCGAAGGCGCTGGCGGAGCACGCCATCACGGTCAACTGCATCCTGCCGGGAGCTTCCACGCGGATGACCGACAAGGTGTGGGCCGACCAACCCGGCCGAGTCGACGTCGCCGGGTTGTCCATGCGCAGCGAGGACAGCGCCGGCACGTGGCGGGACCCGGCCAATGTCGCGCCGTTCGTGATCCACCTCCTTCGAGACGAGGCGGCCACGATCACCGGCGCCGCCTTCGCCGTGGTGGGCCACCAGGTCACGACCGTGCTCCCGGCGACCTACGGCGCGTCCATCGTCGCCGATCGGCAGTGGACCCTGGAGGCTCTGAGTGCCAGGGTCCCCGGTCTCCTGGCGGACACCGATTCGGCTGAGTCGCCGTGGCCACCGCCCATCGATCGCTGATCGCGCTGGTCGGACGTCGCGCCGGTGCTACTGCACCGGCACGACCTCGCGACGGCCGTCGTGGCCTTCGACAAGACGCGCCCAGTGGAACCCGGGGGAGTGGGCCAGGGCGAAAGGTGTGCTCGTAGCGACCAGATCGTCGGCCACACGAGCGGCCGAGCTGCGTGCTTCGCCGTGCTCGCAGTCAGCCACACCCGGCCAGTCGGAGTCGATCAGCTCGACGGGGTTGTGTGCGACGTCGCCCAGCAGCAGCCCACGCTCACCGTCGGAGACGAGCTCGACGATGGTCGACCCGGGAGTGTGGCCCGGGGCGTGACGCAGGACTACTCCGGGCACGAGCTCGAGCTGGTCACCGTCCCAGCGGTTCACGGAGTCGGCCAGCGGGGCCAGCTGGGTGCTGGGCCTGTCCTGCTGACGCTCGATACGGACCCCTCGGTAGTGATCGGAGAAGAAGTAGCTCCAGTCGGCTTCGTGGGCGAAGTACTGCGCTCGCTCGAAGACGAGCCGATCGTCCTTCACCGCCCAGCCGATGTGGTCGAAGTGCAGGTGCGTGAAGACGACATGCGTGACGTCTTCGGGGGCGACCCCGAGTGCAGCGAGCTCGTCGAGGAAGTCGCCGCCGGTGAACGGGGCAGGCGGGTCGACACCCACGCCGACGTCGGCCAGGATGACCGCCGAGCCCGTTCGGACCAGGTAGCCACCGATGCTGTTGACGTACTCCCCGCCGTCGAGGTGACAGAGGTACGGCTGCCAGTCGTCGATCGTGCGAGTCGGGTACACGAAGGTCGGATCCATGCGGATCTCCCCGTCTCGAACTCCATCGATTCTGATCGACCCGATCTGCATGGTTCGGCTCCTTCCGAGCGCTGCGCACCGCGGATGCCTTGTCACGGGCACCTTTTGCTGATACTCATAACAGTATACTTATTCGGGTCGAACGCCAGGAGTGTCATGGATCTACAAGGTCGAGTCGCCGTCGTGACCGGTGGTGCCTCCGGAATCGGGGCCGCTTCCGTCGCGCTTCTTCGGGAGAGCGGAGCCGTCCCCGTCTCGTGGGACCTCGGGGGTTCTCCCGATATCCACGTCGATGTCAGTGACGCCGCTGCGGTCGGCGCCGCGATCGCCGAGACGGTCGAGCGATTCGGTCGACCGTCTCTGCTCGTTGCAGCCGCGGCCGTGCCGCACCGCTCGTTGATCATCGACCACGACGTCGAGGCCTGGGACAGGGTCTTCGCCGTCGGTATGCGTGGAGTCATGCTCTCGATCCAGGCTGTGGCACGCACAGCGATCGAGGAGGGGAC
Source organism: Rhodococcus sp. BP-349 (assembly GCF_019835845.1). Lineage (NCBI taxonomy): Bacteria > Bacillati > Actinomycetota > Actinomycetes > Mycobacteriales > Nocardiaceae > Rhodococcus > Rhodococcus sp. BP-349. The sequence continues at coordinate 809,012 of NZ_JABUDR010000001.1, forward strand.
AGGTGGCTCGTTCGTCCTGATCTCGAGCAACAACGGCATCCTTGCCGATCGCTACCTGTCGGCATACTCGTCCGTCAAAGCGGGCGTGAACCACCTGGCCCGCGTTGCCGCGCGCGAGCTGGGCGAGCACGACATCCGGGTCAATGCAATCGGGCCCGGCCCGACCGAGACGCAGATGCTGGCCAAGAACCTCCAGATCCCGGGGTACGTCGAGAAGATCGAACAGGTCACTCCTCTGGGCCGCATCGGCACCTCGTACGACATCGCCGACTCGATCGTCAACCTGATGCGGGCCGGGTGGATCACGGGTCAAGTCGTGCAGTCGGACGGCGGTGCCTCGCTGACCACCCCCCGTGGTGACTCACGCTCCGCCGGCCAGGCCTCCGCCAACGGGTCGAACGGTTCGGTGCCCCAGCCACTGGCGTGAGCGCCGGATCGCAGCGGTGTCACATCCCGAGACACCGCTGCGTGAAGGTCCGACGTACCGGGCCGGCGAGGTTCCCGATCAGCCGGTCGTATTCGCCAGCAGCGCGCGGACACCGACGGAGTCGACCTTCAGCGATGCGCTGCGGGGCAGACTCTCGACGACCAACACCTGAGCCGGAATCTGATAGGCGCTGAGGTGGTCACGCAACCAGCCTCGGATCGCGTTGCCGTCGATATCGGCATCTTTCTCCAGCTCGACGGCCGCGTGCGGGATCTCTCCGAGCCGTTCGTCGGGCATACCCACCACGGCTGCATCACGGATCTGCGGGTGGGTCCGTAAGGTCTCGGCGACCTGCCCGGCGGAGACTTTGAAGCCACCACGGATGATGGCGTCGTCCGCACGGCCCTTGATCCACAGGAAGCCGTCGGCGTCGACGGTCGCGAGGTCGTCCGTGCGGACCCAGCCGTCGGAATCCACCGAGTCGATCGCGAGCTGCGCGGAGCGCAGCTCCAGGAGGCCCACGTCACCGAACGGGAGTGGAGCGAACGAGTCGCGATCGACGACCCGCATCTCGACGTTGGAGTGAGTCCTACCCACGCTGCCCCGCTTGGTCTGGGCATGCTTTCTGCGATCAGCGAGGCTCCAGCCCGCTACACCACCGGCGAACTCGGTCGCTCCGTACACGGTCAGGACCGAGATTCCGTAGGTGGCCTCGAATCGTTCGGCCAGCTCGGGGCTGACCGGAGCCGTGCCGACGGTCAGAGCCTTGAGGCTCGCCAGATCGGCTTTCTCCGTCTCGCGGTCGAGCAGCATCGTGAGCGCGGCCGGCGGCACGTTGGCCACGATGGGCCGATGCTCGCGAATCAGCTCGATCCATCCGTCGATCTGGAACTTGGGCAGCATCGCGACGGCACGGCCCTCCGCGAAGTTCAGAAGCGTCGTCCAGACCCCGCCCATGTGAACCATGGGCAGAGCCACGACCGCAACGCTCTTGCGCAGGCTCAACGGTTCCTCGGCTGACGAGGCGTAGTGACGGCTGGCGTCCAGCGCCGCCGACAGCGACGCGTAGGTCAGGGGGATCCGCTTGGGCGGGCCGGTGGTGCCACTGGTCATCATCTCCAGTGCCACGCCGGGGTGCAGACGGCCGACCAGGTCTCCGGCGGCGTACCCGGCTTCCTGAATCACCGCGAAGGTCGACGGGTCGTCTCCCTCCACACTGATGGCGGCGGCCCCGATGTCGCGCGCGGACGCCAACGTGGCCTCGGTCCAGTCCTGTGGGTTGGCAACGATCGCGACCGCGCGTACGGCGCGAATCGTGTCTGCGAGGCGCTCGTTCGGGACCAGATCGCTCAGGGTGAGGATCGCCTGGTTCGATGCGACGATCGAGACCGTGGCCGCGACGGTCGAGGCACCGTTGCGCATGACGACCGCGACGCCCGCTCCGGGTACCGAGGCACCCATCGAGCCGAGCACGGTCTGAAGGACCTCACCTCCGGCAGCGATGTCACCCCACGAGTGCCACCGGTCGGCTATCTGCAGAGCGCGGGCGCTCGGATCGATCGCCGTCACGTCGCGCATGCGTCGGGGTAGGTCAGTCGGCTCGGTCATGTTATTGAGTATACCCATCTAGGTGGTTTGTTCAGGGGGTGTGCGGAGCGCCCGGTGGTGCTCCGTCGGTCAGCTGGGCTCTCTGGGAAGACCCAGGACGCGTTCGCCCAGGATGTTGCGCTGGGTCTCGTCGGTCCCCCCGGCGATGCGGTTGCCCGGTGCGCCCGTCACGAACGTCGTCCAGGCGAACGTGCCCCACTCGCCCGTGTCTGCCATCAGTCGTGGACCCAGCAGATCTGCAGCAGTCTCCGAGATGGTCCGTTGGTGCTGCGTGTACAGCAGTTTGATCAGGGACCCGTGTGGGGCGCGGGGACCGCCCTTCCGCGCGCGCCGGGCGGTCACGGCCAACTGGCGGCGCTGGATGTACAGCGTCGCCAGACGCTGACGGACGATCGGGTCCTTCGTCCTCTCGAGCCAGCGCGCCAGGGCCAACACCTCGAAGTACGTGCCGCCTCGGTTCTCGCCGCCGCCGCGCTCGAATCCGAGGACTGTCAGCGCGACCTTCCACCCGCCGTCCACATCGCCGATGCGCAACGAGTCGTCGATCCGGACTCCGTCGAGGAACACCTCGTTGAACGTCGAGCCGCCACTCATCTGACGGATCTGTCGCACGTCGATCCCCTCCGCATCGAGCGGAACGAGGAACATCGTCATGCCGTGGTGCTTGGGCGCGTCCGTGTTCGTGCGGGCGAGGCAGATACCCCACTGCGCGTACTGGGCTCCGGAGCTCCAGACTTTCTGCCCGTCGATTACCCACTCTTCACCGTCGCGGACAGCCCGGGTGGAGACCGAGGCCAGGTCGGAGCCTGCACCCGGCTCCGAGAACAGCTGGCAGCACAGTTCGCGGGCACTCATCAGCGCCGGAAGGAACCGTAGCTTCTGCTCCGATGTCCCCAGGCGATCGATGGTGTTTCCGACCAGCACCATCGTGACCGTGAGCAGCTCGTGCGCAGGCGGAGTCCGATAGGCGGACTCGACGGAGCGGAAGGCGCGTTCGTGCTCGTGCGACAAGCCTCTGCCGCCGAGCTCTGCCGGAAGCGTGATGCCGCCGAAGCCGGCGTCGAATTTCTCCTGCTCGTACGCCGAGGCCTCGGCGATGAGTCGACTCTCTTCCTCACGAGTGAGGTCGTGGAAGACCGAGACGTCGTCGTCGCCCTCGCCCCACGCGCGGCGCGACCGATCGCGCTTCGGCAGTCGTGCGTCCAGCCAGCTCCGCGCCGTCGCGGTGAAATCGTCCAGAGAAGTGGTACCGGTCATGATGGCGTCCTCGGGGTGGGTAGGTCAGAAGGCGAGTCGGTCGGCCAGCAGGGCACGATGCGCATCGGCCGTGCCGAGGAACAGTGCCGATGACTGAGCGCGTCGGAAGTAGAGGTGTGCGTCGTGCTCCCAGGTGAACCCGATGCCACCGTGCACCTGCACGGTCTCGGCGGCGACGTCGCGGTACGAGTCGGCCGACGCGGCTTTCGCAGCCGCGGCTGCGACGGGCAGAGCCTCGAGATCGCGCACGGCGGCCGCGGTCGCGTCGTAGGCCGTCGAACGAGCCGTCTCGGTATGGATCAGCATGTCGGCGCAGGCATGCTTCACGGCCTGGAAGGAGCCGATCGGTCTACCGAACTGCTCGCGGGTACGGGCATGCTCCACGCTCATGTCCAAGCACTGCTGCACGCCGCCCACGGCATCGAGGGCCACAGCGGTGCGAGCGATATCCAGGACCGGTGCCAGGAAGTCGGCCGCGGCACCGGCAGCACCGACGCGAGTTGCTGGTGCCCCGTCCAACGTGACCGTGTTCATCGGCCAGGTCGCGTCCAGCACCGTCATCGGGGTACGCGACACGCGGTCGGTCTCGTCGAGGAGGAACAGGGTGGGACCCTCGTCGGTGCGCGCGACCACGAGCAGGGAGTCGGCGGACGCCCCGTTCAGGACGAATGCCTTGGTGCCCGTCAGCCGGTAGGTGGTGTGGCCGTCGGCTCGGGCCGACATGGACACGTCGTCGAGGTGCCAGGAACAGGTGGGCTCGACGTAGGCCAGAGTGGCGAGTCGCTCGCCGCTCGCCAGCGCTTCCAGCAGCGGGCCGGAGGTCTTTTCGTCGTCGGCTGCGAGCAGGGCATGGGTGGCGATGACCGCACTGGAGAGGAAGGCGGATCCGGCAAGCCCTGCCCCCAGTGACTCCAGGACGACGGCCTGCTCGGCGAACGAGACGCCACTCCCGCCGAGATGCTCGGGGATGACGAGTCCAGCGATCCCGACGTCGCGGGCGAGTCGACGCCACAGCTCGGCGTCGTGACCCGTCTCGAACTCGGCAACCTCTCGGACGCGCGACGTGGGGCTCGCGACTCGCACGAGATCCTTCACGACGTCACGCAGCTGTTCCTGCTCCGACTCGAACACCATGGACACCTGTTGCACCCCTGAAACCTAGGAACGTCGCGCTCTGACCGCCATGACAGTGTCACCGCCGCGTGTGTATAAAGGATACTGTACTCGGTGGAACACTCGCTCGTAACTTGATTCGTCCTAATCAGGGATTCACCATCGGGTCAGTTCTCGACCGGAGAGGAAATATCAGTGCCCTCAGAGGCAGTCGCGCCGCGTGCTGGGAAACCATCGCCGCGAACAGCGCGCGCACTGCTTCTCGACCCGGTGTTCGGTGGCTTCTTCGTGGGCAAGATCGTCGCGACCTGCGGTGTCTGGGTGCACAACCTGGTGGCCGCCGTCGTCGTGTATCAGATCACCGGCTCGGCCCTCGTAGTCGGACTGGTGACGGCCGTACAGTTCGGCCCTCAGCTGGTGCTGTCGCCGTGGGCGGGCGCACTGGCAGACAGGGGCAGCCCCGCCCGGCAGATCATCATCGGGCGACTCGTGCAGGCGTGCGGTTCGGCCGCGCTGGCACTGGTCATCTGGCTGCAGGGCGGGGTGTCGTCGATGTCCAGCGCCGCACCCGTCGTGATCTGCTCGGCGATCGCCGGTGTCGGCACCGTCCTCGGTAGTCCTGCCCTGCAGTCGATGGTGCCGCTGATGGTCCGGGACGACGAGATCGGTACTGCGGTCACGCTCAACACCTTTCCCATGACGGCGGCCCGGGCGGTCGGCCCGGCTCTCGGAGCCGTCGCGCTCACCAGCCTGGGTGCGGCCTGGGCACTGGCCGGTGCAGCGGCAGCCGGTCTCGGGTTCGCCGCCTTCGTCGCGGCGGCTCGGCTCGGCCGGCTGACGCCCACCAAGCAGCGCGGCACGGACTACTCGGTGCGGGCTGCAGTGCGTGCCGTGCGCGCGGACGGACCCATGGTGGCTGCGCTGATCGGTGTGGCGGCCGTCGGCGTCGCCGCCGACCCCCCGTTGACGCTCGGGCCGGTGACGGCATCCGCACGAGGCCTGGGGCCGGAGGGCGCCGGGTGGATCGTGTCGGCCTTCGGGATCGGTGCAGCTCTGGCCTTCACGCTCGTGGGCCGGGCCCAGCGACGATGGGGCGAGCCGCTCGTCGCCTCGGCCGGCCTGGCGCTCATGGGCGTAGTCACGGCGCTGTCGGCGATCGATGCCCCACTGGTCGTGACCCTGGCTCTGTTCTTGCTCTCCGGAATCGGCATGAGTGCCGCGATCGCGAGCCTCACCAGCATCGTCCAACAGCGGTGTCCCGCCGAGCTGCGCGGACGCGTCATGGCCTTGTGGCTGATGTCGTTCCTCGGTCTGCGCCCACTCGCCGCAGCGCTCAACGGCTTCCTGGCGGACGCCGTGTCACTCGAGGCGGCCTATCTGGTCAGCGGCGCTCTCGTCCTGGCAGTACTCGCGCTGTGTCGGCCGCGCCGGCTCGGCGCGACAGACCACCCCGGCCGGCGCCGCATCCTGGCGTCGGGCACAAGCATCAACCGCAAGAGAACAGAGGGGATCGCATGACAGATCGCATGAAGGACAAGGTCGTCTTCATCACCGGAGCGGCGCGGGGTCAAGGCCGAGCTCACGCCGTCGAGCTGGCATCGGAGGGTGCAGACATCATCGCAGTCGACGTGTGCGCGGCGCCGGCCGTGATGGACTACGACGCCGCGACGCCGGAGGATCTCCAGGAGACGGTGGCCGCGGTCGAGGCGCTGGGTCGCAGGATCGTTCACCGCGTCGTGGATGTGCGTGACCTGGCCGGACTGGAGAGTGTCGTCCGCGACGGGGTCGAGAAGCTGGGCCGGATCGATGCGGTCGTCGCGAATGCGGGTTTCGTCACCTGGGGTCGCTTCTGGGAGATCGATCCGCAGACCTGGGACGACGTCGTCGCGGTCAACCTGACGGGGGTCTTCAACACGATGCGAGCAGCGGTCCCCGCCATGATCGAAGGCGGCCGCGGTGGTTCGATCATCATCACCAGCTCGGTTGCAGGGCTGAAATCCTTGCCTGCGCAGGCTCCCTACAGCGCAGCAAAATCTGGTGTCGTCGGCCTGGCCAAGACGGCCGCGATCGAGCTTGCCGAGTACGGGATCCGCGTCAACACGATCCACCCGTGGGGCGTCACGACGAAGATGGGAGTCATCGGTTCGGACGGCCAGGCCGTCTTCGGGTCGCACCCTGACTACGAACCCCTGCTGCAGCAGATATTGAAGGAACCGCGGCAGTCGTCGCCCGAGGACATCGCGAACCTGGTCGTTTTTCTGGCCTCCGACGAATCACGCACCATCACGGCTGCCCAGATCCCGATCGATCACGGCGCGACCAAGGTCTGAACCGACCCCGTCCGCCGTCCATCCCGTTCATCCCACGACAGAACAAGAGTTCCCATGGACGAGTACGCATCCATAAGCCAGTTCATCTCACGCGCGGTCTACGGCATCGATCACCAACGCGCTGACATCGTGTCGGAGGCCTGGGCCGAGGACGGACGCTTCACGTTCACCCTGGACGGTGCCGAGCTGCGCCGGGCCGAAGGCCGCGACACGATCGTCGAGAGGCTCAACGCAGGGTGGGCGAAGCCGGTCGGCACTTCCCGTCACATCGTTACCAACCTGTGGGTGGAGGAGATCGATGACGTCTCGGCGGTCGCGGTCTACTACCTCACCTTGGCGTCGGGGCGTGCGCAGCCGCCGGCCCTTCGTGCCACCGGCTGCTATCGGGACCGGCTGGTGAGGCACGGCGAGACCTGGCAGTGGCAGGAGCGCACGCTGGAGCTCGACGCCCCGTTGTGAGTTGTGACGATGCTTCCTCGCTGATCCGTGCCAGTATTTTCGGAGGGTTTGTCTCAGGGAACGGTGAAACCTCATGGCAGCAGGATCGAAGCGGTGCTCGGCGGAGTTCGAGAAGGATGCCGTCGATGTGGTGGCGCGGAGCTGTACACGGAGTTGACGGCGATGCGCAAGACGGCAGATGCGCTCGGTGGGGGTGCCGCTGAGACCGTTCGCCAGTGGTTTCGGTAGGTGCCCATCGACGGGCCGGGCGGCATTGTCGAGATACCGACCCCGAGGTCATCAGGAAGTTTGCGTCAGGGTGACCCAGAGTTCGAACGGGCCAACGGGATCCTGAAGTCGGCGTCAACTTTTTCGCGGCCGGCATCGACCGGCACCACCGATATGTGGATTTCATCGGCACTCACCAGGGAAACCGGGTGGGTGCCGATGGTCTTGTCCGGGGTATCGACTCGATGTACAGGATGCTTTCCGAGCACTACATGCGCATCGCCCCGTCCACGTCGTACGACCATGTCGCATGGGTGTCGTGCGCTCGAATGCATTCCGATGTCCGATGCACTGGTCATCGATGTCACGTGCATGCTCCGGGCACGGCAACCGCTCGCACGGGTGCTCGGTTCGCGGAATGCCTGGATTATGCTGCGCCGCAGATGTATTGATGTAGCTCGATGTATCGTCGAGCGCCTGATGCGGAAATGGGATGGCACGGTGAACTCGAAAGAATGTGGCTCCGCACCACGTTGCCGGCGCGACCCACGCACGGGCGGGGGATCTTTGAAGCGCCGGTCCACCGCGGTTGCACCGAACCGACTGTGAGTTGTCCCCACCCCCACTTATCGCCGCGACATGTGGGGGTGGGCGTTCACGGCGTTCGTCGTCGCTGTGTTCGACCGGCCTCACTGTGGTGGATCGGATCCTTCAAATTGATTGGTGCATAACGTTTTCGGGAATCGATAGCGTTAGTGATGGCTGTATCGACGAGTCCCGTGGTCATCTGCGATGCGACTTCCCATCCGACGATAATCCACGCCCAATCGCTCTATACGGCAATCGCGTTCGGGCAACGTTCGGCGCAGGGGCACATCGCAGCGTCGATTGGAACGGTGGGCGACAGTCCCTCCAGAATCATCTGGACGGATCACGCGTCGCTTCGCGGTCATCGACGCGCACGAGCTTGCTTCGCACCGCGCAATGCCCTTTCGAGCACGTTGAGATGCTCGCTTACGCGATTTACAACCTTGGCAAAAAAGGTGATCGTGATCACGTCGGTTGTTCGCATCGAGTTTTCGCCTGTGGTGACAACTGGACACCGCAACCCCGAATCCTCGAGGAGGAGATCATGACCACCTCGCTCACCGACGTAAAGTCCGGTGTGACAAACAACGTCGGCTTGTGGTGCTTGGAGCCCTGGGCGGGGCCGAGTTCCTTGCAGCTGCGGGGGCTGGGTGGATCCTCTGGAAGCTGGCGAAGTCTTCGGCTGGCGGTCACGATCCGATGAGCATGCATCACGACACGGTGGCGACGGACCAAGGCATGGCTCGTGGTCCCGAGATCAGCCTTGGACTCTTGTCGTCGACGGTCCTCGTGTCCGTGCTGGTGCGGCGTTGGTCGGACCGACCGCTCTCCGGCCCCCCTAGGTCATGTGACGTCCGGTGGCCTCAGCGCGCCATGGCCGACCAGGAGCCGGGGTGCTGATGATGACTGTGGACTTCCTCTTCTTGGTGCCGCTTCACTTCGCGACTGCTTTCAGTCGCTCCGAGTTCGACAAAGAAAGGGGGTGACGAGATGGCGTGCTGCATCTTCATCGGGACCTTGATCCGAATGGCGTTCTCGAGGCTCGCCGGCAACCGCAAGGTGTCAGTGAGCGAGCTCGCAATCCAGAACGAACGCAAGCGTCGCGCGCACACGAGCGCGACTCGAAGCTGAATCTCTTTACTCTTCCGAACCACAGAATCTCGATGTAGGAGCATGCCATGAAGAACAAGCGCAACAAGCAGAGGGGCGGCGCGAGTCGTGCAGTCGTTGCCGGACTTGCCATCGTGCCGCTGGCGGCCAGGCTGATCGACCGTCCTAAGGCTATCGGCGAGGAGAGCGTGCCGCCCTTCGATGGGGGTACCCACCGAGACGTCGTTCATTCCACCAGCATCACCATCCCGCCCCGCGATTTCCGCAGTGGGCCGCTGACTCGCAAGCGCCAGGCCCGCGCATTTGCCATTCTCGGTGCGATGGAGGCCGTAGGGCTCGTGCTGGCGGCGGCCGGAAAGTCGCCGAGGATGCGCGCTGCCGGACTTGGACTCATGGTTCCCGGCGGTGGTGACTTGTTGAACAAGGAGCCTGTTCGCGGAGCGGCCGCTGCAGGCAGCTCGGCACTTGGACTCGTGCTGTGGATCGGCTCGGGCAATCACCTGGTGACCCCGCTGGCTTGGCTGGGGTCTGCCGCACTCTCTGCCCGTCGCGCTGAAGGGCGCGGACAGGCTGGTTTCGTTCGCTGTGCCGTTCCTCTCGCGGTGGGCGGAGCGGTTGCTGGAATGGCGATCCGTCTGAAGAAGGATTTCGAGAAGCAGAAGGCCACGGCGCTGGAGACCAATCAGTACTTGGAGGACTTCGAGCCGCCGCTGCGGGGGGACGACCGTCCAGAACCCTTCGTGGGCCAAGAACTTTCCAAGGACGAGTTGCTCTTCGCTCGACACTTGCTCGGGATCGCATTGCAGGACGCCGACAACTGGGACAACTACGACATCATGGAGCAGTTCCAGCCGACGGCCATCAGGTATCAGCTCAACTGGCTCGGCTGGGCACTGTCGGCGCTGCAGTACTCGCGGATGCCAGCCTTTCACGGCTACCTCAGTGAAGCGCAACGTCGCCTGATCGAGAAATTTCAGCAGCGCAAGGTCTGGAGCTATTGGTGGCTGGAGAATCTCTGGGGCAATCTCGAGTCCAATCCCGACCCGGTGCGCAAGCAGAACGTCATGTTGTCCGGGTTCTTCGGACTGCAGCTCAGCACCTACCAGTCAGCCACGGGTGACATGCGCTACGCCGAGCCCGGTTCGGTCAAGTTCCACTGGGATCGCAAGAGGACTTATGAGTACAGTCTGCCGTCCATCTGCGACGCGATGGCGCGCGATATCGACGCCTCCGAGTGGGGCATGATCGTCTGTGAGCCGAACTGGCTCTACCCGTACTGCAACAGCGTGGGTGCCAATGCGTTCAAGATCCAAGACCGAATGACGGGCAGCGACTACTGGCCCTCACTGCAGGGCAGGTTCACCCGCACTGCTGATGAGGAGCTGCACCGTCCGGACGGACTCGTGATGCACTTCAAGTCGACTCGGACCGGCTACGGGAATGGGGCCCTACCCACGACAAGTGTCGAGTTTCGTCCGCTCATCCCCGACCTGGCCGACCGCGGCTGGGCTTTGTTGAAGGCAGGGGTCTGGCTGACCGACGACGACGGCAAAGTGAGCGGCACGGTTTTCCGGGACATGCCGAAAGGACTCGACTACGGCAACGCCGGAGCCAGCAAGGTAGGCATGTACGGCTCAGTGATGCATGCTGCGCGCGAGGCCGGTGACGAGGAGCGCGCTTCGGTGGCCTGGAACGAGCTGCTCGAAGTCGCCAACCCCGTGCGGACGCGTGAAAGCCTCGAATTCACTGGAGCCTCCGTCATGTCGAAGGCCAACGTCGCTATGGGAGCATTCGGGCGCAAGGGTGGGTGGCTGGATCTCATAGATCGTGGTCTCCCCGAGACGTGGGCGACGGGCCCCATCCTGAAAGATGTCCCGTTCGCTGACGCGATGGTGGCCCGGGCCGAGACTGACGGCCAAGCGCTGGATCTCGTCCTGCATCCGGTCGACGACGAGGCCCACACCCGGCTGACTCTTGCTCGCCTCACGCCCGGGATTTCCTACGAAGTCACGGGTGACGTGACGGCATCTGTCGTCGCCGACGAGAACGGCGAAGCCGTTATGCCCGTCCATCTCGCGGGCCGCACCGCGATCAATGTACGCCCGACCGATACAAAGACGAACGCGCGATGAGCTCGCGACTTCGAAGGAGCACTTTCATGAGCAAGAACATGCGATCGATGGCGTTTGCGTCGGCTGCTCGGCAAGCTGCCACCAAGAGTGGCCACACGGCTGAGAACTGGATCAGCATCGAGAACTGGTACCGCCTTCTGCACCTCATCAGCCTTCGGCCCGGAACGCCATTCCAGCGGGCCGTCGAGCGCTATTGGTACTCGAGGCGCTGACCCCGATACAAGGACCGGCGGCCAGTCCGTCAAAAGGGGGCGACGTCATCGACATCGCCCCCCTTTTTTGGACTTCAGCGCCTTGAGGCCGTTCACGTACCGCGGTATTCGGGGTCCCGCTTTTCGCGCAGCGAAGACATGCCCTCCTTGAAATCAGCGGTACGCAGCGAGATCTCCAGCGCCGTGGCCTCGCGGTCGAGAGCCTGTTCGAGGGTCATCTCGTGACTGCGGTTGAGCATCTGCTTGGCCAGTCCGACGGACACGGTCGCAGCGCGGGCGAACTCCTGCACCACTTCTTCGACTCTCTCCTCGACAGCGTCGTCCGCCACGATGTCGTTGACCAGTCCCCAACGCTCGGCTCGTTCGGCCGGGAGTGGGCGCGAGAGCAGCACCATCTCTTTGGCCCGTTGCGTGCCGACCAGGCGGGGCAACAGGTAGGACGTGCCGCTGTCGGGGGTGAAGCCACGCCCCACGAAGGGTGCCCACAGCTTGGCCGTCTCCGACGCCACCACGTAGTCCGATGACAGCGCGAGCATGTTGCCGATGCCCGCGGCCCACCCGCGCACTCCCGTCACGACGGGGAGGGGCACCTCGATCAACGTCTTCACCAGACGGTTGGCGCCGAGGTTCGTGCGCCGGCGCAGGTGCCCGGTTCGTGGCCGCTCCTGGTTGGTGGTATTGGCCTCCACGAGGTTCATTCCCGTGCAGAAGTGTCGCCCCTCGGCGGTCAACGCGATGACCCTGACGGTGTTGGACCGGGTCGCCTCGTCGAGCGCCGCCACGAAGGCGTCGATGCCGGCCTGACTCAGCGCGTTGCCGGAGGCGGGATGGTTGAGGTGCACACGCAGGACGACGCCGTCTCGCGTGATGTCGACCCCTGTTTCACTGGTCACGGTGGTTCCTTCGTGCTGTTGACTGGATGATGGGCATAGTCATCTGAGGGGTCGAAAGAATTCGCGAACCTCGTCGACGTAGAGGTCGGGTGTCTCGAGGGCGGGGAAGTGTCCCCCGGTCGGCGCTTCCGTCCACCGCGCGACGTTGAATGCCTGCTCGACGCGTGAACGGGGAGGTGCACCGAACCTGTCCGCGGCGGCCGTGCCGCGCTGCCGCCCCGTCACACGCTGGTGCGAACCCGTCTCGAGCAAGAATCCGGACGGCACCTCGACGCGCTCGCCGGCCGTAAGACCCTGCGGCTTAACGGCGGCTTCGTAGTAGAGGCGGTTGGCGCTGCCGATGGTGCGGGTGTGCCAGTAGATCGACAGTGTCGTCAGGATGTCGTCCCACGGCACCATCGAACTGCCGTCTGTGTGGCGATCCGACCATGTGGACCACTTCTCGACGATCCAGGCCGCCATTCCGGCAGGTGAGTCGGTGAGCGCCGTGGCCAACGTCTGCGGCTTGGACGACTGGATGGCCACGTACCCGTGCTCCACCGCTCGCCACGCGCGAAAGCGTGCGGCGTACTCCTTCTCTTCGGCGCTCGGCGAGACTCCGGGCTCTCGGGGGGCGCCGAGGCTGACCATTCCCATGTGCACCCCGATCAGGCGGTCGGGATGATCCAGTCCCAGGAAGGAGGTCACGAAGGACCCCCAGTCGCAGCCCTGGGCTCCGAATCGGTCGTAGCCGAAAGCGGCCATGACCTCGACCCACAGTGCGGCGATGTCGCGCGGGGTCGTCCCGGGCTTCGAAGGAGCCGGCGAGTACCCGTAGCCCGGCAGGGACGGCGTGACGACGTCGAACGCATCGGCAGGGTCGCCGCCATGGGCTTCCGGGTCTGTCAGCGGGCCGATGACCCTGTGCCACTCGTGGAACGTGCTCGGCCACCCATGGGTGATCACCAGGGGCAGAGGGGCCGGTCCCGTGCCCCGGTGCCTCACGGCGTGGATCTGATTTCCACCGACCGTCACGAGATGGTGATCGTCCCGGTTCAGCTCTGTCTCCCTCGCCGACCAGTCGAAGTTCATCCAACGATCTACCAGCTCACGCTGGGCGCTGATCGGCATGCCCGCCGCCCAGCCCGAGTCCGCGACGTCGTCGGGCCAGCGGGTGCCCTCCAGCCGTCGGCGCAGATCGTCGACCGCGGAGACAGGGGTGGTGAGGGTGAGGTCTCGGACAGAGCGCTGCAGGATCAAGAAAACCTCCCGGAGGCGGGCTGCGGACGTGTGAGGCGGGCTGATAAAGTATACCGTATTGCTGAACCTACATCGTTCGCTGCGTGAATCGCGGCATTACTCGGATATGATGCGGAGCATTATGAGTACTCAACGAGAGTTCGTGGCCTCAAGCTCCGAGGAGGTCGAGTCAGATGGTTCGAACGACTCCCGCCCTGGATCGGAAATCGATGAGCGGATGCCGGAGGCCGCTGTCGCCAAGACCGGTGGCTCGACGAAGCTGGCCGATCGTGTGGCTACCAGGATCGAGGCCGAGGTCATGGCCAAGAAGTGGCCCGTCGGCGCGAACCTCGGGTCGGAATCCGACCTCATCGCGCAGCACGGGGTGAGCCGGGCTGTGCTTCGCGAGGGTATCCGCATTGTCGAGAGCCACAACGTCGCTCGGATGCGTCGTGGGCCCAGCGGCGGTCTGATCGTCACTGAGCCGAACATCGAGTCGGTGTTGGCATCGGCTGCGCTGTACCTCGACTTCGCCTCGGTCCGACAGCAGGATCTGTTCGCAGTGCGGACGGCGCTGGAATTCACGTGCCTGCGTCAGCTCAGCGAGAATCTCGACGAGGCAAAGATCGCTCGTCTGAGAGAGGCCATCGCCGACGAGGGACGCGTCATGAAGACGGAAGGCGTCGGCGCTCACAACAGTGATCTGCACGTTCTGCTCGCCGAGCTCTCAGGCAATTCCGCGCTGCGGTTGTTCGTCGACGTGTTGGTCAGGCTCACCCAGCAGCGAGCCAAGCAGAACATTCCCAACGATCCGGAGACCGCAGGCGTCCTGCACCACACGCACAGCCGGATCGTCGAGGCGCTCATCGACGGCGACCTGGCGGTGGCGCAACACCGCCTGGCCAAGCACCTCGAAGCGATGTCTGCTTACTACCGCTGACTTTCACTGGGTCAGGCGTCCGCCAGCAGGGGCGCAAGACTCTGTGCCAGTGTTTGCACATGCTGCATGGCCAGCTGCTCGGGGAGGGCCCCGGGCGATGCCCACGGAAATATTCGCACGACAGGGCACCCTGCGAGCCGTTCGAGAATCTGGGCCGCAGCATCCTCCGGAGTGGCCACCAGAATGTTGCCCAGTCCAGGCGTCAGCCCCCGAGCGCGGGCCCTCTCGCCGTCGAAAGGTCGCACCGGAACGCCGGTCTCCTGGGCAGACATACGGCGATAAGAGTCCCACTGGTGATGGTGGTGCTTTCGCACGATCGCCCAGTCACGTTCGGGGTCGTCGCTGACGAATAGGTTCATGGGACCTGCCATGCGTGCTTCCTCTTCGGTGTGCCCGCCCTCGCGCAGCCCAGCTCGGTAGATGGGCAACAGACCAGGATCGAGCGACAGCAGGCCCTCGTTGAGCAGACCGGCGCGACGCGCTCCTTTGGGGCCCCTGTAGCCCAGCCAGATCGGCAGCCTCTCCTGAGCTGTCGGCGGCGTGACCACACCCTCGGCCCAGATGGCGCGCAGCTCGGTGACCCGCGCAGTGGTGTCGGTGAAACGCTGGTCGATGTCGACGCCGTAGAGGTCGAACTCCGGGGCTCGATAGCCCGCGCCGAGGCCGAGCTCGAGACGGCCACTGCTCAGCTGATCGACGACCGCCGCCTCTTCTGCCAGATGAGCAGCGACCCGCAGCGGGGCGAGCATGATCGCCGTCCCGATGCGGATCGACGACGTCCGGGCCGCGACCGCGGCGGCGAACGTCAACGGCTGGGGGAGGTGGCCGTCGTCGAACAGGTGGTGCTCGGAGAGCCAGACCGATTCCAGGCCGAGACGCTCCGCCTCCTGGCTCAGCTCGAGATTGAACCCGTAGACGCGGTCCCACGGTGCTCGCCAACCCGCGGGATTGCGTACATCTATATGTATGCCGACCTTCATCCCAGGCCCCGTCTTTCCTGGACGCGGGTGCGTCTCTCTCCTAAAGAGGGTACTGTATAGACGAAAGTGGCGATCAGGCGTCGTCAGATGACTCGAAGGGCAGCCGGTGACAAACGCGTGGCGTGACCGATTGGCCGTACCTGCCGTGTGCGCGCCGATGTTTCTCGTGTCCGGTCCGGACCTGGTGCGGGAGGCGTGCAAGGCAGGGCTCATGGGAGTGCTGCCTCGCCAGAATGCTCGTTCGTTGGAGGGATTCGACCAGTGGCTCGGCGACATCCGCGCAGGACTTGCAGCCGATGAGGCTGCGCGTCCGGGCGTGGTTCACGGACCGCTGGCAGTGAACCTGACCGGACGGGTGTCTCCGGACGACATCCCCGCCAATCTCGAGATCTGTGCCCGTCACGGCGTCGAGATCGTCGTCTCTGCGGCCGGTGATCCGACCGAGTTGACCAAGCGCGTCCACGAGTGGGGCGGGCAGGTGTTCCACGACGTCACGACCTGGCGGCACGCCGAGAAGGCGATCGCCGCCGGCGTCGACGGGCTGGTGTGCATTGGTTCCGGGGGTGGTGGGCACGCCGGCACGGTCAGCCACCTGATCTTGGTTCCGCGCCTACGCGCGATCTTCGACGGCACCATCGTCATGGCCGGCGCAGTGGCGCATGGAGCTGCGATCCGTGCCGCAGAGGTGCTCGGGGCCGACCTTTCCTACGTGGGCACGCGCTTCATCGCGTCCGAGGAGTCGTTGGCGCCGCCGGAGTACAAGCGCATGCTGGTCGAGGCCACGTCCGACGATCTCGTCTTCACCCCGTTCGGTGGTGGTGGTCCGGCCCGATGGCTGCGCCCGTCGGCCGCCGCTCTGGGGTTGGACCTGGACGGAGAACTCGCGGCGCGTACCAGAGACGGGGTACGTCCCTGGAAAGACGTCTGGTCTGCAGGCCAGGGCGTCGATCTGATCGAGGACGTCGCCCCAGTCGCGGTCCTCGTCGACCGACTACGCGTCGAGTACGACGCCGCGAGCGCAGTGCCGGTTCGCACCGCCACTGCCGTGGCTCCGGGCTGACCTACCGGGATCACCATGTACCGGCGGCGCGGACGCCGCCGGCCCGTTCAATCGAGGAAGGCCGCATCATGACAGACGTCACCACCGAGTTCGAGAAGGCCACCGAGGCGGTATTCACCGACGGCGACGTGGAGCGCGCCCGGCTCCTTCTGGGGGTCGACACGCCGATCAAGAACCAGGAGCACGTCACGACGGCGTCCTACGACAGCATTCGCAACTTCGCGTGGGGCGTGGGAGACAGCAACCCGCTCTACACCGACGAGCACTACGGGGAGACGACGCGCTGGGGCTCGCAGGTGGCGCCGAACATCATGTCCCAGATCATGGGGGCGCCGATGCTGGGCGATCCCATGCCGGACGAGATCAAGCGCGCTGCGAAGGGCCTGTTCACCGGTATCCATGTCTTCGTGTCGGGCGGGAGCAACGAGTGGTTCCGGCCGATCCTGCCCGGCGACCGAATCGTGGGCTATGCGGGCGAGGAATCGATCGAGGTCAAGAACTCGGAATTCTCCGGAACGTCGGTGATCCAGGTTCGGCGCAGCGTTCGCCTCAACCAGCGTGGCGAGATCGTCGCGATCCAGCGAGTCGTTCGGGTCCTCAGCGAACGAAAGAAGGCTCGGGAGCGCGGCAAGAACTCGACGATCGAGCCCGCGTCGTACACCGACGAGGACATGCGGCGCATCGAGGAGATCTACGCCCAGGAAGGTCCGCGCGGTGCCGATCCGCGGTACTGGGAGGACGTTTCCGTGGGCGACGATCTGCCACCGATGGTCAAAGGACCTCTGACGACCACCGAGATCATCGCCTTCCATGCGGGTGGCTACGGCTTCGCGCCCTACGGCCTGAAGTCGAGTCGCCTGGCGTACGAGAACCGGCAGCGGATCCCGGCTTTCTTCGTCAAGAACGACCAAGGTGTCCCGGACGTCGCTCAGCGTCTGCACTGGGACTCGGAGTGGGCCAAGGCGATCGGCAATCCGCGCGCCTACGACTACGGAGTTATGAGACAGACATGGCTGCACCACTACCTGACCGACTGGGCCGGCGATGATGCTTTCGTGCTCCGGCAGGAGGACTCGATGCGCAAGTTCAACTATCAGGGCGACACCCAGTTCATCTCGGGTGCGATCACCCAGAAACGTCAGACCCCCGAAGGTGGTGTGGTCGACATCGAGATGCAGATGACGAACCAGCGTGGCGAGAAGACCACCTTCGGCACCGCCACGGTTGCTCTACCGAGTCGCATCGGTGGTGCGTTGGTGCTTCCGCAGCCCGAGATCAGCGAACAGCGCAAGGCGGCCGAGATGTACGCGCGGCACCTGGAGCTCGTTGCCGAACGCCGGAGATGAGACCGCCCCGGTGAGTGGACATCACCACCGAATCGAGCAGCTCGTCATCGCCCACTCGGCGGCGACCCGCTGAGCGCCCCCACACGCGACAAAGGACCGACATGGACATCAACGGTGCAGTAGCAGTGATCACTGGCGGCGCATCCGGACTGGGAAACGCCACCGCCATCGCTCTGGCGCAGCGCGGGGCACGCGTGGTGCTCCTCGACCTCCCCAGCTCCGACGGCGCCGACGCGGCGCTGCGCATCGGCGACGCGGCTCGTTTCGTGCCGACCGACGTCACCTCCGGCGACGACGTCGCCCAAGCTCTCGAGGTGGCTGGTTCGCTGGGGCCGGTTCGGGTGGTCGTCAACTGCGCCGGCGTCGCGACCCCCGGCAAAGTGCTGGGGCGAAGCGGGCCGCTGCCGCTCGAAGACTTCGAACGTGTGGTGCGCATCAACCTCGTCGGAACGTTCAATCTCATTCGCCTCGGCGCACAGAAGATGCTCGAAGCCGACCCCATCGGCGAGGAGCGCGGCGTCATCGTCGACACCGCCTCCGTCGCAGCATTCGACGGACAGATCGGGCAGCCCGCGTACGCCGCGTCCAAGGGCGCCGTCGCCGCGCTGACGCTTCCGGTTGCTCGCGAGCTCGCACGCCACCAGATCCGGGTCATGACCATCGCGCCGGGAATCTTCGAAACTCCGATGATGGCAACACTTCCCGAAGAAGCACAGAAGTCGCTCGGGCAGCAGGTGCCACACCCGTCGCGGCTCGGCAAAGCCGCCGAGTATGCGGCCCTGGTCTCGCACATCATCGACAACCCCATGCTGAACGGCGAAACCATCCGGCTCGACGGCGCTATCCGGATGGGACCGAAGTAGATGACGACAAAGGTTCGACTCGATGTCACCGACGGGCCGACGGGCAGTATCCTCGCCATCGAGCTGATCGACCCGGACGGTGGCAACACCATCGACTTCGACTTCGTCGACGAGTTGGCGGAAGCCGTTCGAGCCATCGGTCCGTCGACCTCCTGCATCACGATCACCGCTCGGGGGAAGAACTTCTGCCTCGGGGGAGATCTGGCGGGGTTCGCCTCGGCGGCTTCCCCCGACGACTACGTCGGGACTCTGGCGGTTCGGCTCCACGAATGCCTCGAGGCCCTGGCGTCGTCCGGTGTACCCATCGTCGTCGGGGTGCAGGGGTGGTCCGCGGGTGCCGGAATGAGCCTTGCATTGTTCGGCGACATCTTGATCGCCGAAAGATCGGCACAGTTCCGCACGGCATACGGGGCAGTAGGCCTGACCCCTGACGGCGGCATGTCGTGGTCCCTCCCTCGCGCAGTAGGTCGATCGGTTGCCCTGGATCTGTTCCTGACTCGACGCACGCTGGGCGCTGGCGAGGCTCATACGCTCGGTGCAGTGAGCCGAGTCGTCGACGACGGCACCAGCGCAGATGCGGTGGCGGAGTTGGCGGCGACGATCGCAGCGAGTTCCGCATCTGCCGTTCGCGCCACCCGAGCACTCGTCCACGAAGGTCTGACCTCATCGTTCGTGGACCACCTCGACGCGGAGGCGCGCGCAATTCGTGCGGCAGCAGGCGGACTCGACGGACGGGAAGGCGTGGCCGCATTCGTGGAACGTCGACCGGCACAGTTCTCCACGACCGGCGTGTCAACGGACCGAAAGTGACGACCATGACGACGAACAGCTTTGCAGGGAGAACGGCAGTGATGTCGGGCGGCAGTCGCGGAATCGGACTCGCGATCGCACTCGAAGTCGGTAGACGCGGCGGAAACGTGGTGTTGCTCGCCAAGACCGACACTCCCGACCCGAGGCTTCCCGGCACTGTTCACACCGCGGTCGACGAGATCGTCGCAGTCGGCGGACACGCCGTCGCGGTTGTCGGCGATGTTCGCAACGACGAGGACATCCAGCGTGCCGCGGCTACTGCAGCGGAGACATTCGGCGGCATCGACATCGTCGTGAACAACGCCAGCGTTCTGAACTTGTCGAGGACGACCGAGCTACCGTTGAAGCGGTTCGATCTCATGCAGCAGGTGAACGTCAGAGGCACGTTCGCTCTGACGCAGGCATGTCTGCCTCATCTGGTCGAGTCGGAGAATCCACATGTCCTGACGCTGTCGCCGCCCCTCAACATGTCGAAAGAATGGCTCGGTAAGCACCCGGGGTACATGTTGGCGAAATACGGCATGACCCTGGCGGCGTTGGGTATTGCGGCCGAGTACGCCGACGAGCAGATCTCCTGCAATTGCCTGTGGCCCGAAAGCACCATCGCCACCGCAGCTGTCGAGAACCTGCTCGGAGGAAAGGAAGGCGTCGCGCACTCGCGCTCACCGCAGATCATGGCCGACGCTGCCGTCGCCGTTCTCGGACGCAAGAAGGGCGAACTGACGGGACAGACGCTGATCGACGTGGACGTTCTCACAGAGGCGGGGGTCTCGGACCTCAGCATCTACGGCGGGATCGAGCCCATTTCCCTCGACATCTTCGTCGATCCTCGCTGATCGATGCGTCGGGCCCGTCGTGTCGGTTCACGACGGGCTCGCAGTGGTCTCTTTCGTCCTCGTCAGTCCCAATTGCTGTCGAATTCCGACACCATTCCGACATTCACCACACTGACCGTGCATCCGTCCGGCCCGGCAAGCCACGCGTGTTCGGTCGCTGGAATCACGAGCGAATCGCCCTGCTCCATCACAATTCCCCGTCCGGAGCTGAGAATCAACGTCACACTCCCCGCGACCACGACGTTGAAATCGAGAGAACTCGTGCGGTGCATGGGGCTTCGATACCCGGGACCGTAGCTGACCTGTCTCAACACGACCTGACCAGGATTCACGTTCGGCGTGAACGGTTCGTCGCCCGAAACAGGATCATTCGTACCGTGGACCGTACCTCCGGCCGAATCTCTCCAGAGCTCTGCCACGAAGCCGGAAGACGGTCCGAGATCTGGAACACCGACAACGCGTTCGCGCGTATGTCGTCCATCCGTCGTCGTGAAATGAAATGCGCGAGGGGGCATTCCGTCACTCACGACGTACGACTTGCCCTCGGTGTCGGACGCCGTCACGATTCTCCGCATTGCGCTGCCTCTTGTCTGTAGTCATCACTTCTACTTCTGGCGAACCTGCCATGGCTGCGGACGCGCATGTCAACGCTCGATCCGGCACCCGCGACATCGGTGGGAGTCACTCTGAACAGGATACTCATTCTGTGGAACTAGGTGATGTGGCGGTTGCAGGGAACCCCGTGACGACAGTTGACTCCGACGGCGGGCTCTGCCAAGCTTTGATCGATTAAGCATACTTAATTGCCAAGTTGACTGTTGCTTGTGAGCGCCGTCCGGGGTGCACGTCTCGCCGACCCCCCGTGCGACCCGGAGAGATGAGCAACGATGAAAGGCGGGTCGATGACCGACATCGTGATGAACCATCGGACAGCAGTGGTGACTGGTGCAGGTAACGGCCTCGGCAGGGCATATGCGCTTGCCCTCGCCGAGCGTGGCGCGTCCGTGGTCGTCAACGACCTGGGGGCGAGCACGACCGACAAGGGCGCTGACCGCGCGCCGGCGGACGAAGTCGTGGCAGAGATTCGCAGATCGGGGGGCCGGGCCGTGGCCTCCTACGACTCGGTTGCCACGGTCGAAGGTGCGCGCGCCGTGGTACAGCACGCTCTGGACACGTTCGGATCGGTCGACATTCTGGTCAACAACGCGGGTAATCGCCGGCCATCGCCGTTTGCCCTGATGTCCGAGGAGGACTTGCGCGCAGTCCTCGACACCCACCTGATCGGTTCCTACCTCGTCACTCAAGCCGCATTCGGTCATATGAAGGAACGGAAATTCGGCCGGGTGATCTTCGTGAGCTCGAATACCGCCGCCTTCGGCGGCACTGGTCTGAGCAACTACGCGACCGCGAAAGCTGGGATCCTGGGACTGGCTCGCGCGGTGGCACTGGAAGGCCACGAATTCGGCGTGATTGCCAATACGGTCATGCCGATGGCGCGTACGCCGAGGTCGCAAGCCGCACACGGGGCAATCGTCGGCCTCGCCGGATCAGCGACCGGTCAGAATGCGACCACCGGTTCAGTGCCGGGACCTCCGCCACTGACGACGGACGAGGTGGCCCCGCTCGTCGTCGCGTTGAGCAGTGACGAGTGGACGGGGACCGGCTCCGTCTATTCGATCGGCTACGGAAGGATCGCGGAGGTGTTCACGGCCGTGACGCGCGGGTGGTACCCGAGCGATCCATCGTCTTACGGAGCCCGGGACGTCATCGACAACCTGAGCACGATCCGGGATCGCACGGGGTTCGGCGAGCCGAGTTCAAGCCCGGACGAGCGTCAACTCATCGCTGCCTTCGCTCCGCGATCTGCGGGCACGGCCGGCGGGGCGACTTCGTGACGGCCGCCGACTCTCACCCCGAGGATGCACACAGCCTGCCGTCGCAGCTCCTGACCCTCGTGGCGGTCCAGGAGATACAACGAGTCATGGCGCGCTACAGCCAGTTCGTCTCCGCGCGGCGTTACGGCGAGTGGGCGGGTCTCTTCGCTGCGGACGGGCAATTCACCGGTCCCGAGGGGGTGCGGGCAGAGGGAACCGAAGGCCTCGAGAAGTACATCCGTGCCTCGCACGCCGGATGGGTGATGAAGCAGATCACCACCAATTCCCTCATCGATGTCGACCTCGGCAAGGGAACTGCGACAGCATCTTCCGACTGGTTCGTCTTCCGTGTCGATGGAGGGCAGAACCGGGTCGCCGCGGTAGGTCGTTACGAGGACGAGTACGTGCTCACTGCTGGTCGGTGGCGGATACAGCGGCGCCATGCGGTCACGTTGAAAGACGGTGTCGTCGGCGGAGCCACCGTTCCCGACGCTGGGTGATCACGCGACGCGAGCAGTCGTAGGCCCTCGGCGTTCGTTGTGTGGCAGCAGGATCGGAATCAAGAACACTGCCTCGACCAGCATCATGACAACGCCGCCGGCTCGTTGGTCGGCGATCGCGCCGAGGCCGCTGGTTCCGTGTATGTGCCCTGCCATGATGGGCTCCGTGGCGATGATGAAGGCAAGTCCGAGAAGGCCGGCCGGAATGCCGGCGACGTAGACAGTCAGCCGCCGAGTTCTCTCGATCTCGGGGCGTTCGTCGGACAGAATCGAGCACCACAGACACAGACCGACCAGCAGCGCTGCCGTGAACAACACGCCCGCCGTCGTTCCGGTCACGGTGACGATCGGCAGATGCCAGAGGTACATCACGATCACGTAGCCGAGCGCGAAAGGTACAGCCGCGACTCGAACAACATTCGTGGACAGGCTGATCCGTTGTAGGAGGAAGCCGGATGCGAGTGCCGGAGCGATCATGACGAGGATCATCGCCTGCGTCATCATGGCAAGGTGCGACATGTCGGCGGCGCTGCGAACCGACGGCAGGAGCGCAACGACAACCGCCGACACCGCCGCGACCGCCAGTGCTGCGTCGACCGAGACCTGAGAGAAGCGCGTGGTCAGGCGACGTCGCGCCATCCACAGCGCCGCGCCGGCCACGCAGGCGGTCGCCAATAGTGCCCACGTGCTCATCGATGGACTCGAACTGACGGTGTGGGCAGTCGTGTCCATCGATGATCCGGAGTGGTGGTGACTACTCGTGCCGCCGTCCGGTGCGATCGCGGTGACGGCAGAGGCTCCGCTCTCATCGTCACGAAGTGTCGTGCCGACGAAGATCAACCCGCGAGCCACGATGAACGCAGCGACGAGTTCAGCCTGGGCCAGAAGGCCGATCCTCAGCAGTGTGGGTTCGGTCCGTCCACGTCGGGGTGCCGACCGGGGCCGCTCGGATGGTGCTGACATACACACACTTTCGTTGGCGTGGGTTGGGAGGCAACTCCATCATGAGCGCCCCGACATCACCTGCTCGCGTGGAATTCTCGTTGTGCCAGGCGATGGAGAGGCTTGCCGGGAGTGAGTCCGATCGCCTTGATCAACACGTACCAGGCGGGGACGCTGATCCAGTTGTCGACGATCACACCTGCGGTGGAATCCACCGTTCTCACCGCACGCAGCACGCGTGCGAGTGGTGACGGCGTCGGGTCCGCGTTCGATGAGGTCATAGCTGTGTTCTCCTGCTTCTGGTGAACGTCGGGAGTCGGATGCTCTGGGGGACTGTGGGGGCCAGTGACTACGTGGAAGCCGGTCCGGTCGACCGGGGTGAGGCGGGCTGAATCGAGACGGCTGTCCGCCCTGCGAGGTTCACTGCGACCGAGGCACGACCATCCGCATCCGCCACGATGTTCGTCGTCCGGCCACCGGCGTCGACCACATACCGCGAATGGGGAGTCAGCCGAGCAAGCGTCAGGTCGGTCGTCACCGCGCCGGAGACCGGGTGGAGTACCACGTCGAGACCGGTACCGTCGGTCTCCGCGCGAGCCACCATCGCATCGGCATAGGCAACCGCGTCGAGGACAGGCCCGTGCAACCAAGCGTCTGGCAACCCACGTTCGATCAGGTCGAGCCAGCCGCCCTTTCGGTTGAACGCGCTCTTGGCCAAGAACGCAGTCGATTGGAGCGAGGCTCCCGCGAAAGCCAGCCGACCGTGATCCCTGGCGACCGTTGTCGTCTCGAACAATTCGCCCCACGCGGCTTGCGCCAGCTTCTCGTCACCGGCCTCACGTGCGGCGTCGATGATGCCGCCGTACTGAAGGACCTTCCCGCTGCCGGCGTTGCCGGGGTCGAATCCGCGCGGAAGGTCTCTGAACACGGTGCCGATCGGATCCCCGTTCTCGTCGAAAGCCCCCACGCCCGCGCGGGTGAGTGCCCAACCGCGGTCGGCGAGTTCGGGAGTCAGGGGTCGCATCTCGGTACTGTTGAAGGGCATCGCGCCGTTGCCGTACCCCGTGCGCGTGGACTTGAACATGTGCGAGGTTCCGTCAGGCCGATGGAACTCCACGTCCATCGACTTGGTGAAGCCGTACTTGATGCGGTCCCAGTACCCGGTGCCCGACATCCGGTCGTGAATGCGGAAGGTGTTGGCGCCGGTGCCGTTGCAGTAGGGATAGACCCAGTTCGGTTCGCACGCGATCATCGACCACGGTGATCGGGAGATGTCGTCCACGATCGCATCGCACATGGTGGTGAGGGAATAGTCGAACGAGTTCTCGTCGTCCCACCGAAACTTCACCGTTCCGGGCTGGGTGTAGCGCATATCGCCCGTCGCGGACTGATATGTCGCGATCTGCAGGCCGAAAAATCCGGTGAGCATGATGTTCTGTCTGCGGACGGGGTCCGGATTGTTCTCCAGATTTCCCCAGAGGTTCTCGAGCCACCAGTAGCTCCACACCTTTCGTTGCTGGAACTTCTGGATCAGCTTGCGTTGCGCTTCGCTCAGGTAGCCGTGGAAGGCCGGCATCCGGCTGTACTGGAGCATGGACAGTGCCCAGCCCAGATAATTGAGCTGATAGCGGACCGCAGAAGGTTGAAACTGTTCGAGGATGTCGTAGTTCGACCAATCATCGTCATCCTGCAATGCGACATCGAGAACAGTGCGAGCGAGCATCAGCTCATCGAGAGTCAGTTCGGCGGCCACGTATGGCTCGGGCCGGTCGTCGCCGCGCAGCGGGGGAGCGAAGGTTTCCAGATACTTGTTCGTCTCCGCAGCGACGGCCTGCTGTTTGACGAAGTCCTCGCGGATGCGGTCGACCAACCACGCGGTAGTGCCCGTCACCAGCAAGGGGATCACCACGCGCGCTGCATCGGAGACCCTCGTGGACTCGTCCGCGTCCTTGCCCGCCGATGCCGCACTGCCCAGCCACACCAGCGGGGTCATCAGCATGTTCCCGCTTCCGATCCACACGATCAGTCCGGTCGCGCTGGTGAGAGCTGACAGCAGCGCTTTCACCGGCTTTCGGGTGTAGGCCTGGCCGCCACCTGGTGCCACCAGCCCCAGTCCCACTGCTCTGGCGCGCTTACTTCGTCCGAAGACGGTCAGGGCCAGTCCGGCCGCCTCGACAGATCCCAGGACGATGAACGTTCGGCGTTGACGCGCCCTCGTCAACGGTCCGGTGCGCTGATCTCGGTGGGGGATCGTGATCGACGAGGGATAGATTCCGGTCTCGGTCGCCCGGGTCGCGGGGCTGTCCACGCTCCTGAGCTTCGGCGCAGCGATGGTGGCCACACCGCCCAGAGCGCCGACTGCAAGTCTCAGCGGTCCAAGCGTTCGCCGTCGCGTTCTTCTGTTCACGGGTTTCGACTCCTCGTCGGCTCGAATCAGGACGGACCGAGTTGTCCGGCTGGGTGCTTCTTCTCAGGCTTCGGACGCTTTCCGTGCGCGACGGCGCTCGGCGTCGATCACGATGTCGTTGAACGACGGTTGTCCCTTGCGGATCATTCGCGTCCTCAGCGAGGTGAAAAGGGTCATGACGAACAAGCAACACGCCATGGTCGACTTACCTCCGACATGAGCCGGCGGTAGTGCGCCGGTAGGATGAATGCAGGCACGGCCCAGCGCTGTGCGTCAGGAGAAGGCAAATCCTCGGTAGCCCTCCGCAGCAATCTCATCGCACATGGCTCGGAAATTTCCGACGCCACCGATATAGGGCATGAAGACACGGGGTTTTCCCGGTATGTTCGCGCCGACGTACCACGACGACCCTGTCGAGAAAAGTGTCGTCTCGCCGACTTCTGCCACGTGACGCACCCATTCTTCCTGGGCGTCGAGGTCCGGTTGAGAAATTCGGTATCCCTTGTCTTTCATGAACGTGATGTGGTCCGCAATGAATTCCACGTGTTGTTCGATCGACACGACCACGTTGCCGAGCACCGACGGGCTCTGTGGGCCGGTGATGATGAACATGTTCGGGAATCCGCTGACTGCCACTCCCAGGTACGTCTTGGGTCCGCTGCTCCACTGATCCCGTAGAGACGTGCCGCCCTGTCCGCGTATGTCCACGGCGAGAAGTGCGCCGGTCATTGCGTCGTACCCAGTGGCAAAAACGATGGCGTCGACGTCGATCCGGTCTCCAGCCGTCGCGATACCGTCAGCGGTGATTCTTTCGATCGGTGCGGAAGACACGTCGATGATGTCGACGTTGTCTCGGTTGAATGTCTCGTAATAGTCGGTGTCGACGCATACTCTCTTCGAGCCCAGCGCAAAACCTTCCGGTGTGAGAATCTTTGCTCGATCTTTGTCTGCCACCGACTCCGCGATCTTGCCGCGAACGAATTCGGCTACCGTGTCATTGGCTTTCGGTGACGTCATCAGGTCCCCGAATGCGTTCATTATTCGGGCGCCACCCATCGCCCAGTACTGCTCGTACCGAGCAGTCCTCTCCTCGTCGCTCACGTCGAACGCGCTGTCCGTGCTCGGAGGATAGGGTGCTCCGGCTGCCGAGTTCCTGCTGGCCACTCGAAGGGAGGCGTAATTTGCCTTGACATCGGATATCTCGTCGTCCGTCAACGGAGTGTTGCGTGCGGGCATGCTGAACGACGGAGTCCGCTGGAGAACTGTGACGTGCTCGGCCCGGCGAGCGATCTCGGGTATGACCTGTATTCCGGAGGAGCCGGTGCCGATGATCGCGACAGATTTTCCCCGGAAGTCGACATCATTCTCTGGCCAGTTCCCCGTGTGGTAGGTCTCGCCTGTGAAGTCGGTCAGTCCGGGGAAATCAGGGATCTGGGCGGCCGACAGGTTGCCCGACGCCATCACGAAGAACGTGGACGTGAATTCATGTCCCCCGGCCGAGATCAGATTCCACAACGTCGAGTTGTCGTCGTACCGTGCTGAGACGATCTCGGATCCGAGGCAGATGTCGTCACGCAGATCGAATCGATCTGCAACGTGGTTCAGGTAGGCAAGGATCTCGGGTTGAGTGGGGTAGCGCTCGGTCCAATTCCATTCCTGATCCAACTCGGGAGAGAAAGAATAGGAATAGTAGAAACTTTCGACATCGCACCTTGCGCCAGGATAGCGGTTCCAATACCACGTGCCTCCGACTCCATCGCCGCGTTCGAAGACCTTCGCGTTCAGTCCCTGCTCTCGCGCTTTGTGAAGCATGTAGAGGCCGGCAAATCCTGCACCTACGATAGCAATGTCGAGAGTTGGTTCGTGGTTCATCCGACCTGTCCTTCATAGTGGTGATCAGAAGCTGTTTCTGGAGTGTGCACATGGGTCGTCGACGACTGCACGCGTCGTCACTGCCCCTTCGAGAACGTCAGCACAGGCTTGATCGAGGCCCCGCTCGCGGCGCTCGATACCGCGTCGTTGATGTCACCGAAATCGAAGCGGTGCACGATGTGGTGCATCGGTAGGTGGCCTTCCTGATGAAGGCGAACCAGCCTGGGGATCATCACTTGTGGGTCGGCATCGCCTTCGATGCAGCCACGCACAGTCTTTCCACCGGCGATGAGATCCTGCACGTCCATGCTGACATCGGCCGGCCCGGTCCCGACGACGACGAGTGTGCCTCCTCGGCGTAGCGACCGGGCTGCGCCGCGGATGACCCCGGGGTTTCCCGTCGTGTCGAAGGCGTGGGTCGGTCCGCCGTCCGTCATCTCGTCGACAGCGTTCGCGATCTCGGGATCACCGCCGTCGAGGACGTGGGTCGCGCCGACCTCCAGTGCAGTGTCCAGTCGTGAAGGCGACATGTCGACGCCGACGATCTGTCGGGCGCCGAGATACGAGGCGGCCATGACGGCCGCCATACCAACGCCTCCCAGGCCGTACACGATGACGCGTGAGGTCGGATCGGGTCGAAGGATGTCGAGCATCGCGCCGGCGCCCGTCTGGACGCCGCACCCGAACGACGCCATCTCCACCAAGTCCGTACCCGGCGCGACGACGACAGCGTTTCGGCGTGCCGTGACGGCGTGCCGGGCGAAACTCGACTGTCCGAAGAACGACCCGAACGCCACCTCTGCGCCGTGTCGCAGGGTTGCGCTTCCGTCCAATCGCCGCCCGGAGACGTTGGCCTCGACGAATCTCGTGCAGTAGGCGGGGCTGCCCGCTGCGCACGAGTCGCAGAGACCGCACGACGCGAAACTGATCAACACGCAGTCACCGACGGCGACGTCGTGCACATCCGCCCCTACCGCCGCCACGACACCGGCTCCTTCGTGACCGAGAACGGCCGGGGTGCCCGCTGGACTCATCGCGCGAGCCACGAGGTCGGTGTGGCAGAGCCCGACGGCTTCCATCTCGACGAGAATTTCGTCGGCTTGCGGAAGACTCAGATCTACTTCACCGATCCGAAAATCCGAGACGGTGTCGAAACTCAGTGCGGCGTCTGTCTTCATGACGCTCATCGGCCGATCTCCCGCAGCACCTCGGAATGCGCGTGCGCGATGCGGCTGCGGATGTCCGTTGCGGCTTCCGCCGTCATCGAGGACGGTCCGATCATGCCGACGACACCGCCGGGAATCTCGGACGACGCGACAGCACGGTGGTGGCTGAACGTGTCGAAGCCGGCCTTTCCGTGGTATCTCCCCATGCCGCTTCGTCCGACTCCGCCGAAGGGTACGTCCGGGAGCATGGCGTGTACGGCGAAGTCGTTCAGACTGATACCGCCGGACATGGTTCGGCTCCGAAACTTTGAGAAGGATGGGCCGTTGTTGTCGCCGTACCAGTAGGCGACGAGCGGCGACGGGCGCGTTGCGATGTACTCGATGACGTCATCCATGGACGAGTACGGCATGACGGTCAGGACGGGGCCGAAGACCTCCTCGTTCGCCACCTCCATCTCGTCGGTGACGTCGAGCAGGATGGTCGGTGCGATTCGACGAGTGTCGGGGTCGGGAAGCAGCGCGCGCTCGTCCTCCGGTACGGCCTCGACGGCCCGTGCCCCCTTCGCTACGGCGTCGGCGATCAGACCGGTCACCCGTCGAAAGTTGCGGTCGTCGACGATGGAGGTGACGGCGGTGTCGGTGGAGTAGTGCGGGTGAAGGGCGATGAGACTCGACGTCAGCGCAGCCACCAGCTCGTCCACCCGACTCGCCTGCACGAAGACGTAGTCGGGGCACAGGCAGACCTGGCCGCCGTTCGACATCCGAGAGCCGGCGATGCGTCGGGCGGCTTCCTCGATGTCCGCATCCTCTGCGACGACGGCAGGATTCTTGCCTCCGAGTTCGAGGGTGACAGGTGTCAGGTTCTCGGCGGCTGCCCTCTGCACGATCGTGCCGACCGCAGGCGAGCCGGTGAAGAAGAGATGACCGAAGGGAAGGGACGAGAAGGCTGCTGCGACGTCCAGGCCCCCGGTGACGACCACGAGCTCGGAGGGATCGAAGTACCGGGACACCGCCTCCGACAGCACCGCACCCGCACGAGGACCGCCGTCGGAGAACTTGATCATGACGCGGTTTCCGGCCGCAATGGCCTCGGCCGCAGGATGAACCACGAGGCTGACGGGGAAGTTCCACGGGCCGACGACACCCACGACCCCCAGCGGCACCGCATCGATCTCGGTGGGAATCCCAGCTTCCGCCGATCCCGCGACCACGACCGGCGTCATCCAGTTCTCGAGACTGTCCTTCAGGTGGGCGATGTGATCGACAGCGCCCACGATGTCTGCGCTCAGGCTGAACGCGAGAGGGCGATGACCGAAATCGGCCGACATGGCCTCTGCGAGATCGTCGGAGGCGCCGAGAACCGCAGCCAGTAGCCGGTTGAGCCGGTCCGTGCGCACCTCGATCGACGGCGGCCCCGCGCGTAGGTGTGCCGAGCGCTGAGCGTCGAACAGCGGTCGCAGGTCGGCAACGGTCTGCTCGCGGGGCTGAAGTGTCGTGGTCATGAAGGGTCGAGCCTCTCGTCGTGCGTGTGCGAACTGGAGATGAGTTGATCGTGCGAGAACGCCGAGTGCTGCGGTGTCGTCTCGACGAAGCCTCGTGACACGAGGTCGTCGATCGTCGAGCGGTCGAGCCCCAGCACGGAACCGAGTACCTCGTACGTGTGCTCGCCGGCGAGCGGCGCGGGCCGCTGCGGGGCGTCGGCCACTGCGGTGAAGAGGGCAGGGAGGTTCTCGGCGGGTAACGCCTGCGACAGCAACGGATGATGCATCGACCGGAAGAAGTCACGTTCGGTCAGATGCTGGTCGTGAAGCAGTTCGGGAACTCTGAGCATCATTCCGGCTGCGATGCCGGCGGACTGGAAAAGATGTGCTGCCTCCCGAGGCGTCCGGGTCCGGGTCCAGGCGGCCACCACCTCGGTGATGTGATCACGGTTCGCGTCGCGGTCGGCAGCGGTCGCGAACCGAGGATCGCTCGCCCACAGAGGCCTTCCGATGACAGTGCTCAATCGGCGGAACGTGTCGGTTCCGGCCACGTCGACGACGACCCACTCGTCGTCGCCCAGGCACGGGAACACCCCACGTGGTGCGTCGCCCCGGAGCTGGTTTCCTGCCGCGGTGAGAGAGCCCGGACGCAGCGATTCGACCGCGAACGCCGGCCCCAGGTGATTCAGGATCACCTCCGCTTGAGCGACGCTGACGGTTCCTCCTCGTCCCTCTCTCATCCGTCGCAACAGGAGTGCCAGCACGCCACTCGCCGCGACACGAGCCGCAGTGTGGTCGGGGTAGATCGTCGAGGCATCGCTGAAGCCGTCACCGGATTCGGGGTAGCGCCACAGGGACGTGAGTCCGGTCTCGGACCGGACGAGGGGGCCGTATCCCATCCGTCTGCTCCACGGACCCGTCTGGCCGTACGCGGAACTGTCGGCGACGATCAATCGCGGGTTGAGACCGCTGAGGACGTCCCACCCCAGTCCGAGCGACTCCATGGTTCCGGGTTTGAAGTTCGAGAGGATCACATCGGACTTCAGCGCGAGCTCCTTGAACAGCCGGAGTCCCTCGGGGGAGCGCAGATTCAAGCCCAGGCTTCTCTTGTTGCGGTGACCCCACGCGAATCCTGCCGTGATCGGGTCCGACCCTCGGCCTTGGCGCCCTCCGTCCGGGAAAGCGCTGTTCTCCACCTTGATGACGTCGGCGCCCAGATCGGCGAAGAGTCGTCCCAGCTCGGCGCCCATCACGATGACACCCAGATCGAGCACACGAAGGTCGGAGAGGGGGTGACGCTTGGTCGGTGCCACAGCGGAGATCGGAGCCCGACTGGCTTCGATGTCGATCAGTTCACAGAGCCCGTCGGCCTCCGCCAGGATCTCGTCGCGGTGCTCGTCGAGACCTGGTGCCGGGCCCCGAATTCCGGCGCGGTGCCCGTCGATGACTACCGTCCCGTTCGGGAGCGCTGCCTCCCCGAAGGGCGTCATGATGCGCACGAATGCACCGCGTTCGTCGAAATGGTCGCACGCGAGGACTTCACTCGGGTCGAAGATTGCGGCCACCGGGACGCCGTGGGACTGTGCTGCGATCACGATCTCCGCACGGTGGAGAGTGGCGAACAAGTGTTGGATCGCGGGATAGATGATCGGTGCCGCGGCGAAGCGCTGCGGCAGAGACATCAGCTCCGGGTCGCTGAGCTCGACGGGTCTGCCGAGCCAGTCGAACATGCCCATCCATTGTCGTGGTGCCAGCATGCAGATGCGCACGAAGCCGTCTGCGCAGGCGAACACCGGGTACAGGTGGCGGGCGTCGGGACGGTCGCGCGGGCCGTCCGCGGCGGGGACACCACCGGTTGCAGTTCCACCCATTCCCCAGCCGGGATCCATTGTCTGAACCAGGGTCTCGAAGAGGGACACATCCACGTGGCCCCCGGTGCCCGTCTGGACACTACTGAGATGGGCCACGAGAACCGCCCATGCAGCCTGGGATGCCGCTGACTCGACGGCGATGGGTGAGGGCGGCAGCAGTGGCTGCTTCCCCGGGAGGCCGGACCTCGAGAGCTCGCTCGACATGGCGTTCAGTACTGCGTCGGTAGCGATCCAGTCGCGATAGGGACCCGTCTGCCCGAACCCCGTGATCGACGCCACCACTGCGTGCGGGACGCGATCGCGAAGTGCGGAAGGGGAGACGGCCAGCGTGTGATGGATGGCTGGTCGAGAGTCCTCGACAATGATCTGGCAGGTCCCGGCAAGTCTCCAGAACGCCTTCTGGTCGGCCTCGTCCGTCAGATCGAGCGCGATGGACCTCTTGCCGGTGTCGCGAACGAACGAGGTCGATGGTTCGTCGGGGGACGCGTGGTCTCGCGATGCGGCAAGGTCCCGCACCTGTATGACGTCGGCACCCAACTCACCGAGGAACCGCGAAGCCGAGGCGCCTGCACCCGCGCACATGTCGAGTATTCGAACCCCGTCCAGAGGTGCATCGCTGACGGTCGACCATCTCGGCATTCCTGCTCCTGCTGTCGGAAAAGTGTGACGCCCTTCACCCTGAGCTGTCGCCGGGGCGATGGCCAGCGCCATCTTTCGCACGTAAACGTGCTCGAATGCGCAACGTTGGTGCAGACTTCCCGCATGGACGTCCACCATCTGCGCTGCTTCGACGCCGTTGCGCGGGAGCTACATTTCGGCAACGCGGCGGCGCGTCTCCACCTCACGCCCTCGCCCGTCAGCCGGGCGGTCAAGGAGCTGGAGCGGGAGCTGGGAGTGGATCTCTTCGTGCGCAAACACCACGAGATCATGCTGACGCCGGCGGGCCTCGCGCTGGCTCCGAGAGCGCGAGGAGTCCTTGCCGACATCGCGGACATGGCACTGATCGCGCAGTCGACAGCGCCTGATCGTGCGCGGGTCGTCCGAGTCGGCGGTTCCTTCCATCTGCCGCCCGCCTACTTCGACGAGTTTCTCGAGTCGGTAGAGGGTGTGGCCGCGCCGCGCGCAGTCGACGTGGTCTCGCACCCCTCGGCCAAGCTGGTTTCGTCGGTCGAGCAAGGTGAGCTCGACCTCGCAATGGTCTATCTCCCGGTAGTCATCCCGGAGGTATCTGTACTCGAGACGGCGAGGTTGTCGTTCTCTGTGGCCATGAAGTCGGACGACCCGTTGGCTGCCAAGGAACACCTCATGCTCGAACATCTCCGTGACAGGACCGTCGCAATCGCGTCGCCGCGCTCTCAGCCCGCGGCCGTCAATGGCTTGTCCGAGCGTTTACGTCGCGAGGTCGGCTCTATTCGACACCTCGAAGACACCGACATGATGAGCATCGCCAACCACATCAGACACTCCGACGACGTCACTCTCAGTCTCGATCTTGCGATGGGCGGCACCAGCCGCGTTTTCGACGATGTGGCGTTCACGCTTCGGCCACTTCACGAGCCCTCGATTTATTTCGCGGTCGGCCTCGTATGGCGAACGGGTGCAATAGCAACCGATCGCGTCCTGCTCAGCCTCGTGGACATGGCCCGTGAGCGCTGGCGCGACGGACCCGAATCCCTCTGAGGCGACCGCGCTCTCGATCGGCGTCGAGCATTGCCCAAAGTGCAACGATGAAATGTGGAATCGCGCAATAGACGCAGGGTCCGGGGTTGTGCCAGATTGAAAGCCCCGAGGGTGCGACGTGGATCACAACAACGGTCTGACGAACGAGCTGTTGACCGTCGCCCGGTGCGGGCCATCTCGCGCTTTCGTGCGCACTGCCTGTAGGAGATTGACCATGGCTCTGGACGACACCATCTATCGGGACGGATCAGGTAGCGATCGCAAACCGAACGCCGTCGAACACGCTGCGCGATCGTCATCAACCACCGGCCTACCTCGATCCGTCATCGCGATGATCGTCACCCTCGCATTCAGTGAGACCCTCGTCGCGATCAGTGCCACTGCCGCGATACCACTGATCCCGAAGATGTCCGAGTCCTTCGGTGCCTCAGGCGCGGCCACAGCGTGGATCGCCATAATCTCCCCGCTGATGGGCGGCGTAGTCACTCCTGTCATGGGCCGTCTGGGCGATGCGATTGGTTATCGCAAGCTCCTTGTGGCCGCGTTCGGCTTGTTGTGCGTGGGCACACTGTTGTGTGCGGTGTCGACGAGCCTGGCGATGTTTCTCGGCGGACGGGCGCTGCAGGGATTTGTCATCGGCACAATGCCAGCGGTTGTCGGCTTATTGCGCAACCACCTCGAGCCGAAAGCCGTCGGATCGGCACTCGGCATTGTCGTGGCTGGTCAAGGCTTCGGCGTCGGTGTCGGCTTTATTCTGGGCGGCATGCTCCAGGATTTCGACTGGAGTGTCACGTTCTGGGTCGTACTCGGTCTCGCGGTTCTTGCCTTGATTGCTCTTGTGACCACCTTGCCTGGTTCGATCAGCGAGCACACTGGCGGTCGGTTGGACCTCGTGGGTGCAGCGGTCTTTTCATGCTTCTGTCTGGCACTGCTCCTTCCTCTCAGCATGGGAAGCACCTGGGGGTGGTCGAGCCCGATAACGCTCGGGCTCTTCGCACTCGCGGTCACCGCCCTACCCCTCTGGGCCGTCTGGGAATTACGGCACCCCCAACCGACCGTCGACGTGAGGCTCTTCTCGAATCCGCTCTTCGTCCTTCCGAACATCGCCGGCTTCATGATGGGAGCGAGCGTCGGGGCGCTCTTCCTGCTCTTCGTAGGCTATGCCTCGTTGCCTCGCGAGGTGGCCGGGTTTGGTTTCTCGGCCAGCATCCTCGAGGCCGGCTCCTTCCTCGTGCCCTACGCGATGTGTGTGATGATCGGCGGGTTGTTCGTAGGGCGGTTCGCCTCTCGCCGGGGGCCGCGATTCGTGTTGCTCGTCGGTTCCGTATTGACCGCAGTGACGTACTTGGTCTTGACGGTTGCCCACATCGAGCAGTGGCAGATTTATCTTGCTTCGGCAATCATCGGCTTTGGAGGAGCCGCGTCGAACACAGGCATGTATCTGATGGTGGCTCAGACGGTGGCGCCCGACCGTGCCGGGATGGCGCAAGGCGTGAACTCTCTCGTCTTCGCGTTGGGATCCGCGACCGGAAGCGCTGCGATAGCCGCAATCCTCACAGCACACACGAATTCGTTGCCATTCTCGGACGACCGTGGCTACGGCGTCAGCTACGCCCTCTGTTTCGTCTTCGGGCTCCTCGCCGCCGGCTCGACGGTCCTCCACGGGTTCCTGGCGAGACGACGCGGTGCTGTGGAACTCCCTCTGTCCTCCTGATCTGCGAACTGTGAGCACAGCAAGGCAGCGGCCTTCCGAGGCCACAAGGGCGACGATCGTCGACCTTCACTCTCTGACAGAACGGACGACTTGGATGAGCCGAACGATCGACGTCGCGGGCAACGGTTGCGTGCTCGTAGAGCAGCAAGGTCACACGCTTGTCGTCACGATGAACAGGCCGGCTGTGCGCAACGCGGTCAACTTCGACCTCTCCATCGGGATCGGGGAGGCGATGGAGTTCGCGGAGGCGACGTCCAGCGTGAGGACCGTGATCCTCACCGGGGCGGGAGACATGGCCTTCTGCGCCGGTGCAGACCTGAAAGCTGCGGCGGCGGGGGAGCTCAGCACCAACGATGAACGACTGGCACGCTGGGGCTTCGCCGGCTACGTGCAGCACGCGATCAGCAAGCCGACCATCGCCGCGGTCAACGGCTTCGCTCTTGGGGGCGGAACCGAGATCGCCCTCGCGAGCGACCTGGTCGTTGCGCTGGACACAGCTACCTTCGGCCTTCCGGAGGTCAAGCGTGGTGTGTTCGCTGGGGCCGGCGGAGCATTCCGGCTGCCTCGACAGATACCGACGAAAATCGCCATGGAAGCGATGTTCACTGGTCGACCGATTTCGGCCGCGCGGGCGTATGAGCTCGGATTGGTAAACGCGCTGGCTCCAGCGGGCGAACTTATGAACACCGCACTCGATTTGGCCGAGGTGATCAATGCGAATGCGCCACTCTCCGTCCGAGCTACGAAGAAGATCGCGGTGGGAATCGACGACCAGAACGTTCCAGCGGAGCGAGACGATTGGGCTCGCACTCGTCGAGAGGGTCACCTTTTATCGAGGAGCGAGGACTCCCGCGAAGGGATGCGCGCTTTTGCCGAGAAGCGTGAGCCTGTCTGGTCCGGTCGATGACAGCGACCTCGCACGGCGAACGAGAGCGAGGAACGGTGGATCACGTGCATCTAGACCCCAGTACCCCCATCCTCGTCGGATGCGGACAGGTGTCCGACCCACTGGATCGCGACGACTACCGCCGTTGGTCGGCCGTTGAACTCGCAGCCGAGGCATCGAAGAGGGCCCTCGCGGACGCGGGGCTGGCGGCATCGGCGGTCGACACTGTCGCAGGTATTCGTCAGTTCGAGATCTCGTCCGACTTCGGCACCGCTCCTCTCGGCCGTTCGAACAACTTCCCTCGCTCGGTGGCGAATCGCCTCGATGCTTCCCCTCAGCGGGCCGTACTCGAAGTCGTAGGTGGGCAGGGCCCGCAGCACCTTGTCAACGAGTTCGCCAAAGAGATCGCTGCCGGACGTGTGCAGACCGTCCTCCTCTTCGGTTCCGAGGCAATCTCCACTGCGCGGGCGTTCGCCGGGAAGGGAGACTCGCCCGATTTCAATGAATCGGTGGAAGGCGATCTCGAGGACCGAGGATATGGCCTCGAAGGCCTCATGAACGAGTACGAGATGCGGCACGGGTTGGTGGGCGCGCCCTCTCAATACGCGTTGCTCGAGCACGCGCGACGACATCGATCAGGGCTCTCTGTCGAAGCTTACGCAAATCAGATGGGTCAGCTCTTCGCGCCGTTCACCTCCGTGGCAGCGCGTAACCCGTTCGCTGCTGCACCGGTCGAGAGGACGGCTGACGAGCTCGCGGCAGTGTCCGAGAAGAACCGCTTGATCGCCGACCCCTACCCCCGATACATGGTGGCCCGAGATCAGGTGAACCAGGGCGCTGCCGTGGTCATGACATCTGTCGGGGCGGCAGATGCCGCGGGGATTTCTGAAGACCGCCGGGTCTATCTTCACGGATCTTGCGACCTTCGCGAGCTCAACTTGCTGGACCGGCCGGACATGTCCCGTAGCCCCGCGTCGGTACGAGCGTCGGAAATCGCTCTGCAGCGGGCCGGTGTGTCCGTGGACGACGTCGCATTCTTTGACCTTTACAGCTGTTTCCCGATCGCCGTGCTGAACATATGCGACGGGCTCGGGCTCGCGGTAGACGACCCGAGAGGGCTGACTCTGACGGGAGGGCTGCCCTTTTTCGGTGGGGCGGGAAACAACTACGCCATGCATGCTATCGCCGAAGCGATGAACGCAGTTCGCTCGGGCACCGATGGACCAGCCTTCGTGGGTGCCAATGGCGGGACGTTGAGCAAGTACTCCGTGGGGATCTACTCGACTGTGCCGCAGTCGTTCTGCGTCACGTCCGACGTCGCGACCCAGGCCGAACTCGACTCGGTCGAGCGAATCGCTGTGGCTTCGCTCGACGGCACGACCGTGGCGATCCTGGAGACATACACAGTGGAACCGCAGAAGAGCGGCGGTGCGGTGTCGATCGCCGTGGGCCGACTCGGCGACGGCTCGCGAATTCTTGCTGTCTCCGATGATGAAACAATCGCGTCGACTCTCAGGCTCGGCGCTTCGATCGGAAGCGAGTTCAGTGCACGGCCATCAGATGGGCGTAACGTCCTGATAGAGGTCGGCAGTGCGAATTGACCGGACGCCCCACATCGCCACGTCGCAGAATCTCTTAGTCAACCGATCCGCATGAACTCCTCACCCGCTCGGCTGGTTACGCCGGGCGGGTAGGGCTTCCACAGCGCGAGGTTCCTTACCGTTCTCTACTCGCACAGCAAGGATGTGTCATGGTCCCTGACACTCACGGACGAGAGCGTCCAGGCCCGTCCAAAGGCAAACTAGTTCGACTCGCGCTTCTAGCTGTTCTCGAACTCTGCGCGGCATGGCTCCTTGCAAAAGGCCTTGTCTGGCTGGGAAAGTTGTACGCCGACAACTATTTTCAACAATCCGTGACCCTGAACCAGGTCACGGTTGTCCCCGATGCAGGGCGCGTTGCGCACTCTCACCACACAACTTCGCCCGGTCTGATCACGGACACGGCAATGGACCAGCAGCCTTCACTGGTTGGATGGGTTTTTTTGGCCGTCGGCTGCATTGCCGGCATCGTGGTATGGATGTTCGTCCAGCGAGGTCGTACAACGACCAGAGACGGGTCCCTTTCCTTGGGCTGTGGCCTCGGTGTAGTTGTCATCGCCATGCTGCCTGCTGTGCGTGCAGTCACGGAGGCCTCGCACGCAGCCATGATGATTCAGTTGATGATGTTGATGGTCATAGCCCCGGCACTGATTGCCTCGGTCATCCGACCGCGGAGCACTTCGAGAGCAATCGCGCAGACACGCATGGTGGCAATCCCATCGGCTCTCGGTTACGCCACAGTGATGGTGTGGTGGCATCTCC
The DNA here is from genome assembly GCF_019835845.1 of Rhodococcus sp. BP-349. Classification (NCBI taxonomy): domain Bacteria; kingdom Bacillati; phylum Actinomycetota; class Actinomycetes; order Mycobacteriales; family Nocardiaceae; genus Rhodococcus; species Rhodococcus sp. BP-349. The sequence goes on from NZ_JABUDR010000001.1 coordinate 848,154, forward strand.
CGCTGCAGTCGGCGGCAGGCAACACGGCCTGGCTCGCTGTGGCGGCTTTACTCCTCGGTCTCATTTTCTGGGCGGGGATTTTGAGTGACGACCGCCCCGAACACCAACGTCTGCAACGAATATCGATCTATGTGGCCGGGTTACCGTCCGGTCTCATCGGACTGGCTTCGATCTTGAGTACCGAACCGATCCTCGGCGTTCATGATCACTCGAACGCCGTGCTCGGTTCGGTAACTGACCAGCGGCTGGGCGGAGTGCTGATGATGCTCGTCGAAGGGATATTCTTGATCCCACTGCTGTTGCGAGCCAGCGTGCCCCGAGAACGCTCACAGGGTTCGCCCAGCTGAAGCAAGTCCCGCGGTTCGACACCACACCCGCTGCACTCTCCCACGGCAGAAAATCCCGTTCACGCTCGCCGAGGTGGACCTCGCTGCCTTGCACGATGGCGAAATCGCACCCGGTAAGCCGGTTGAGACAGTAATCGAGGTTTATCCTTTCGAGGAGATCCCCGACGCGATTGCGGAAATGCGCCATACCGTGATCGAGCCAATTCTTCAGTTCTGTCACCAATTCGAACCACTACACCATCACGTGCGAAAATGTGTTGCCGTGGAGTGCATCCGGGAAACCCCGACACATGTTGAACTCACTCGTCAACTCTGACCGCTCGCGCTCCATTCCCGCCACGCAATGTCGTACTGGTCGGCTACTACGGACAAATCGAGACCCGCGAAGATATTCGTAGGCCCGACAGCACTCGGGTAGACGTGATCAATGCAACGGCGCAATCGATCGACCTATTGCAGACTTGCTGTGCGCTGCGCCAGGAATTGCCGTAGGAACGGAGAACGAGCTGCCTGTACCCAGTCGCGCACCGGATCGGTCCGTTGATCCAGCATCGCCATCCCTGCGCCCGCGAGCATGCAGGCTCGTAGAAAACGGTGTGGTCGCGCGTCCGAGACAGATCTCATCACTATCGACGGCTTTGGTCGTTCCCCCCGTACGGCAACGAGATCTGCCTCCTGGCCGGTGTTCTGGTCAGGAGGCAGATCTCGCTGAAATCCGTTTCTAGGAAACTTCTGTCAGCGTTTCGACCCGAGCGGGTCGTCGAGCGATGCCCAGGAGATTCGCCTTGATCTGGAGGGCGACGAGCTCGCCGTGATTGCGACCTCCCGCAAACCCGCTGGTCATGAACCACAGACCGGGTTGCTTCGTGGGCCGCCAGACGTTGCGCAGCTCTCCGTCCTCGTCGAACCCGCCGATCGGACCCAGCTCATCGGCCACCTCGTTGCCGAAGAATCGACGGACTTCGCCCTGCAGATTCTCGTAACCTGTTGCCAGAACGACAGTGTCGAACGGCAGCTCGTGTCCGTCGTGCCGCCGAACTCCGTCGGGGGTGAACGTCTCGACGTCTCGAGTCTGCAGCATCTTCACCTGGCCCGAGATGATCATCTCCGAGCAACCGGTGTTGAGGTAGTAGCCCCCCGATCGCTCGAAGAACTTCCAGAACCACCCCGTGCCCTCCCATCCGTCGTCGATCTCCATTCCGGCACGTCGCAGGTTGTCGAGGAGCTCACGATCGTTCTCGTTCGTCCTGCGGGTGAGCGCCTGGAAGTTGGGGATCATCAGAGGCCGCACGAATCCGGCAGAGGAGAGCATGTCGCCTTCGTACAGTGGTGTCCCGTCCATGTACTGCAGGTAGGACATGTCGGCGCTCTCGAGGCTCACGATCGAGGTGGGGTTGCGCTGCAACATCGTGACGTGCGCCCCCATCTGGGTCATGTATTTCGCAGCGTCGTGGCCACTCGAGCCTGTTCCGACGACCAGCACGTTCTTGCCTTCGTAGCCCAGTGCCGAGTGGAAGTCCTTGGTGTGGAAGACCTCGCCGCGAAACGCGTCGATGCCTTCGAGTCGAGGAATGTTGGCTGCACCGCCCACTCCGCCCGTCGCCATGACGATGTGCCGCGGGCGGAGTTGCCGACGAACGCCATCGCGCTCGACGTCGACCTTCCAGGTCTGTGACGAGGCGTCGTACTCGGCACTCCGAAAATCGGTCGACGTCCAGTAATTGATCTCCATGGCGTCGACATAGGACTCGAACCAGTTGGCGAGCTTGTCCTTCGGGAGAAACTCGGGGAACGACCTCGGGAACGGCAAGAACGGGAACTCTACCATCAGAGTGGGGTTGTGCAGCGCCAACGCGTCGTACCGCGTACGCCAGTTGTCGCCCACTCGCGGATGGCGGTCGACGACCAGAGCATCGACGCCGAGATTCTCGAGGTAGGCGGCCGTGAACACCCCGGAGTGACCGCCGCCGACCACCAAGACCTCGGGCTCACGATCGATGTAGGAACTCTCCAGGTCCCGATGCGCCTGCCACGACCATGCCTCGGGGCTCGGTTCGTAGCCCAACCCTGCCGGCCACGGTTCGGAGACGTGTCCTGTGAGGGTGCGCAGTCGCGTGAGAAGCGTCCAGCAGCGGAAGCGCCCGTCGCGGTCGTCCTGCACCAGTCGGACCACGCCCGTTCCTCCACCGATGCTCAGATCGAACTCGATGAACGCCTCGGTAACGTCTCTGCCTCCGCGGACCACTCGACGAGGCGCGGACATGGACTCGGCGATGCGCCAGCGGGTCGGTCCCACCCGATCCGACTCGCTCAGCATCTGCTCGGCGATGGCCTCGTCACCCGCGGCGCAGCACAGGTCCCAGGTGAAGGCGACCATGTCCCGCCAGTACGAGTCCGCGACGAACAGGTCCGCCAGAGACTGGGCATCGCGCTGCGACACCGCGCGTTCGACGTCGCCGAGCCAGGAGGCGATCAGATCGCTGGGCTGCTCGGGTGCTCGCGAAGTCATGCCACGGGCCCGGGCTGGTCGGACGGCGAGCCGACGAGGTCTCGGGACGCCTCGGCGACCGTCGATGACCTACGAGCGGAACGGTTCGTACTCGCACACGTCGGGTGACCTCGATGGGCCTCGGCCGGTCGCTTCATGCTCTTCCTCACTTCGATGGACCCTTAGCGTGGTGCTGATGAGGGTATTCATTACGGTGTTTACGTCGGTAGCGCTCGCGTCTATCGTGAACTTACAGCAGTTTTCAGATGGTCGCGGTGGGTCTGACGATAATAAGTGGCCTTTATTGCTGGCCGCGATCTGGCGGGCGCAGTGGATCCAGCATCGTTCAGATCTCGGCGATCTGCGCTGCGCAGGCGCGATGCGCGGCCATCACGACGGTGGCGTGGGGGCCGCGTGACACCGGGGACGGGAACATCGATGCGTCGACGACCGAGAGGCCCGCCATCCCTCGCACCCGGCCGACGGAATCCAGAACGGCGAGGGGATCGTCGTCGGCGCCCATGCGCGCGCTGCCCATGGTGTGCAACGACCCGCCCAGCGACATCTCGGCGCGGGACATCTCGGGAGGAAATACCTCCGCCACCGCCGCTGCCAGCATCGGAGACGACAGGATGTCCATCGCCACCCGGACTCCGGTTCGCAGCGCTTCGCGGTCCGCCTCTGTCGCTGCATAGTCGTGGTCGACCGCGGGCGCGGAGAACGGGTCGTCCGACACGACGGTGACGACCCCTCGTGCTTCGGGGGTCATGTGTGCGACGCCTACGGTCGGCAGCATCGGAGGAAGCCCGGGGATCATGCGATCGAACGAGGACGTGTAAGGACGGATCTCGAGGGGTCCGATCTCCAGGACGGCCTGCAGGGGTGTACCTGCATCCGGTGCACTCGGACCGGTCACCGGCTGGTACGTGACGACGATCTCAGGATGGTCGGCGACCCCGAGTCCGACGCCAGGGAGATGCTGAACTGTCGGAAGACCGATCTGCCGAAGCTGTGCGGCGTCGCCGATTCCGGAGTGCATGAGCAGGTTCGGTGTACGCACCGCTCCGGCCGCCAGTACCACCCGATCCGCGTAGGCCGTGAAGTCTCCGTGGTCGTCCCGGCCCGTGACCCCGACGACTCGCTCGTCGCGCACGATCAGTCGCGCCACGCGCGACCGCCCGCGAACGGACACCGTGTCCGCGACCGGTCGCAGGTAGGCCTGTGCCATGGAGATGCGTCGACCGTGCACCACGTTCGACGGCACGGCACCGATCCCGTCGCGGGCATCCGGGGCGTTCAGATCCTCGACGTACTCGTACCCCGAGGCCACCGCTGCGCGGAGAAACGCCTGTGGGAGTGGAGCAGTGACCGCGCGAGTCACCGGCACCGGACCGTCCGAGCCATGATGGTCGCGCGCTCCGAAATCGAGATCGTTCTCGATGCCGGCGTAATGCCGGGCAACGGTCGCCCTGTCCCACCTGTCTTGTGGCCAGCTGTCGAAATCGGACAGTGGTGCGCGCACGAAGTACCCACCGTTGACGGCGCCGGATCCACCGAGAACGCGGCCCCGGGTGGTCACGAAGTGATGGTTGCGCGTCGTGTGCGCCGTGATCGGATCGATGTAGCGAGACCCGGGGCCGATCGGCATGCGCCGGGCGTCCGTCAACTCGGACGGCCACGACCCGGTGGGGGCCGAGAGCGCGAAGGCGTGGCCGGCCTCGAGAATCAGGACCGAGGCGCCGGCCTTCGCAAATGCGGCAGCAGCGACGCAGCCCGCGCTGCCCCCGCCGACGACGATGACGTCAACCATCACGCCCGGACCGATGAACCGACCATGCGCAGAACACGCCGGTCACCGAAGGATGCCGAGGTCGTCGGGTGTCCATCGTTCGACAGCGGAGACGAACCGTTGTCTGAGTCCCGCGAGCAGGTCGGCGCCCTCTGCCGGTGTCGCGCCGCTGGGATCGCCGAGAACACCGGAGCTGGACACGCTCATGACGCCGGACACGGTCATGTGCTCCATCAACGTGGCGACGGGGTCGGTGTTACCGACGACCGCAGCCTCGATCACGACCTGATCCGGTGCGATGTGCAGCATCAGCGACGTCTCGGTCCGTCCCGCATGCGCGTCGGCCCCCGGGATGCTGCACGGGAACCAGGCCACGTCGCGCCCTTCGTACCGCAGGAGCGCCACGGCCTCGGCGAGGGCGGATCCGTTGCCGCCGTGCCCGTTCACGAACACGACCCGGTCGGCCCACCGGCAGATGGATCTGCCGTACTCGACGAGAATCGTGCTCAGGGCAGTGCGCCCGAGGGACACGGTGCCGGGGAAGCCCTCGTGTTCTCCGCTCGATCCGTAGGCGAGGGGAGGGGCGATCCATGCATCCGACACGCCGTCGGCGACCGCTTCGGCAATGGTGGTGTCCGTGTTCAGCGGGAGGTGGGGTCCGTGCTGTTCCACGGACCCCACCGGCACGACCACCAGACCGCCGTCGACGTGCGGCCATCGAGCGGACCCGAGTTCGGCCATGTCAGAGAGTGTGCGCAGCCTGATCGACGTCGGCTCCCAAGGCCCTGGCGAAGCCGTCGGGCACGACGATGTCCTGCGGGGTCAGGTCGTGGATCGAACTCTTGCCCATGCCGAGCAGCGCGCTGTCTGTGCCCATACGCAGCACATCCAGAACGTTCTCCACACCGGCCTGCCCGTTCGCGGCGAGACCCCACAGGTAGGCGCGGCCGATCATGACTGCGCGGGCACCGAGGGCGACGGCTTTGACGACATCGCTGCCGCGGCGGATTCCGCCGTCGAGTAGTACCTCGATCTCGTCGCCCACGGCCTCGGCGACGGCGGGCAGCATCCGGATGGTGGCCGGTGTGCCGTCGAGGTTGTTGCCGCCGTGGTTGGAGACGGAGATCGCGGAGAATCCGGCGTCGACGGCTCGGTGGGCGTCGTCGATGCGGGAGATGCCCTTGAGCATGAACGGGCCGTCCCACTGCGCACGGAGCCAGGCGATGTCGTTCCAGGACGGCGGCGGGGTCTGCTGCCACATGCCGTACGCGCCGAAGAAAGTCGGCGGTTGTGGAGCGCCGGCGGGCAGGATGTTCGGTGTCGTCAGATCCGGGATGCGACCTGACTTGGCGAACTTGTAGAGCCACGCCGGGCGGATCAGGCCCTCGGGCGCGAACTTGACCATGGCGGCGAGGTTCATCGTCTCGGGAATGGCGGGGCTGCCCCAGTCGCGCCCGTAGGAGAACGACCAGTCGAGGGTGAGGATCATCCCCACCGCGCCAGCGGCTTTCGCCCGTTCCATGCGGGCGACCATCTCCTCGCGGGTGCCGAGCCAGTAGACCTGGAACAGCGTCTGCGAGTTGACCGCGGCGACGTCCTCGACGGATTTGGAGGCGAAGGACGACAGTCCCATGATGGTGCCGCGGGCGGCGGCGGCGCGGGCGACAGCGACCTCACCGTCGGGGTCCACGGCCTGCACGCCGGTGGGCGAGATGATCACCGGCATGGAGATGTGTTGCCCCATCACCGTCGTCGACTGATCACGGACGGCCGCGTGGCCGGCGACGTGGGGTGCGAAGCCGAGTTCGCCGAACGCTGCCATGTTGTCGTCGTAGGTGTTGCCGCGTTCGGATCCGGCGATCAACGCCGAGTACACCGACGGGGGAAGCCGCTTCTTGGCTCGTCGCTGCATCTCGGCGACGCTTTCCATCCACGGGTTTCTCGCCCACGGGTTGTGGGCTTGGATATCGCGAAGCTTCACTGATCGTCCTTGCTGAAAGTCATTCCTGCGAGCGGGTTCTCATCACAGAGTTTCGATGCCGGCGGCCGGCCTCCGGCCTTCACGTTGGCGGGTGCGCCGTCGCGGCGGGTGAGCAGCGTCAAGGGGATCGACGCTTTCGGGGTGGACCGCTTCCCGGTGCGTGAGTGGTCGACGCTCGATTTCGGGACGGTGCCGCGGTCGGCGGCGAGCGCGGATTCGCCGTAGCCCTGGACGCATTCGGGGTCGGGGCCGTCCATGGGCAGTCCGGTGAAGAACTTCGCGGCCATGCATCCGCCGCGGCAGGCGTCGAAGTGCGCGCACTTGGTGCAGGCGCCGCTAGTCTGCGGTGAGCGCAGTTCCTGGAACAGTTCCGAGGTCTGCCAGACGGCCTGGAAGCCGCCCATGTCGGGGGTGGCGTCGCGGACGATGTTGCCGGCGAGGAACTGTTCGTGGATGGCGAAGGGGCAGGCGTAGACGTCGCCGATCGGGTCGATCAGGCACACCACTCGTCCTGCGCCGCACAGGTTGAGCCCCGGCAGGGCGTCGCCGAAGGCGGAGAGGTGGAAGAAGGAGTCGCCGGTGAGCACACCGTCGCCGTTGGCGACGAGCCAGTCGTAGAGTTCGCGCTGTTGTCCGGCGGTGGGGTGCAGGTCGTCCCAGACGTCGGCGCCGCGACCGGACGGGCGCAGGCGGGTGATGCGGAGGGTGGCGTCGTAGGCGTCGGCGAGGGCCTTGAACTCGTCGAGCTGGGAGACGTTGTGGCGGGTGACGACGACGGAGATCTTCGCGTCCCGGAACCCGGCGTCCTTCAGGTTCTTCAGGGCGCGGACGGCCATGTCGAACGAGCCGGGGCCGCGGACGGCGTCGTTGACCTCGGCGGTGGCGCCGTCGATGGAGATCTGCACGTCGACGTAGTCGGACGCGGCGAGCCTCGCGGCGACCTTCTCGTCGATCTTGACGCCGTTGGTGGAGAACTTCACGCCCACCTGGTGGGCGGTGGCGTAGTCGACGAGTTCCCAGAAGTCGGATCGGACGGTCGGTTCACCGCCGCCGATGTTGACGTAGAAAACCTGCATCTTCTGCAGTTCGTCGATGATCGACTTGCACTGCTCGGTGGACAGTTCTCGTGGGTCGCGCCGCCCGGAGGAGGACAGGCAGTGCACGCAGGAGAGGTTGCAGGCGTAGGTGAGCTCCCACGTCAGGCAGATGGGGGCGTCGAGCCCGAGTTCGAACTGGTCGACCAGGCGGCCGACCGGTTGCTCGGGGCGGGCGAGAGTGGAGGTCATGCCGGGCCTTCCTTCACGTGAGTGGGAACGATCATCGTCGAGTCCGCGAGAGCGGCGAGTGCCTGCGCGTAGCGCGGCATCGCTGATTCCTCGATTCCCATGGCCGACATCGCGGATCGTGCATCCGGATGCGATGACAGCGAGGTGACCAGTGACACGATGACGGTGTTCTTGAGGAACGAGAGCTTGCGGGTCCCGAAGTGATACAGCAACGCCCCGAACGGTTCCGGGCGCAACGCGACCTGAGGATTGAGCTGCCACGCCAGGTCCAGGTCCACCGTTCGGGGCGATGCAGCGAGCACGTCGGTCACAGCCGACTCAGTAGACGCCGCACATACCGTCGATGGAGACTTCCTCCACCAACGACTCCTGTACCAACGGCTCCTCGGACTGGGATGCTTCGGGCATGGTGTTCGACGGATCAGACATGGGAACCTCCATGAGAGTGTGATGCGGGACGCGTGAGGACGACGTGGTGTCGCACACCACAGACAATAATGGCATCGAGTGCACAAAGTAAACAGTTCGCGGGAACCGAACCGGGAGGATCGTCGTGCAGCAGGAACCACTCAGTGCCGTGGGTCGGCCTCCCTCCGCCACCAAGGGGGGAATCAGTGACGTGGCCATAGCGTTGTTCGCGGAACGAGGGTTCGATGCGACGAGCGTCGACGACATTGCCCGCGCGGCGGGCATTGCCAGACGAACCTTCTTCCGATATTTCCCGTCCAAGAACGCCGTCCCTTGGGGAGATTTCGACGCAGGTCTCATTCATCTTCGGCAGATGCTGTCCGAGACCTCGCTGTCTTCATCTATCCCGGACGCAGTGATGGACGCGGTGCTTCGCTTCAACGCGTTTCCGGACGAGGAACGAGAGGTCCATCGAACACGTCTGCGCCTCATTTTCGAAGTGCCGGCACTACAGGCATATTCGATGGTGATGTACCAGGGGTGGCGGCAAGTAATCGCCGAGTTCGTGGCCGGACGCGTCGGACAGAATGCCGATGACCTTTATCCCCGAACCGCAGGTTGGCTCGCCCTGGGAGTCGCGATCTCAGCGTACGAACAGTGGCTGTCGGACGATGGTGCGGAACTGGTCGATCTACTTCGAGAGGCATGCGGGCCGCTACACAGCGGTCTGCAATGCGGGCCCGGGCTGTAGTTGTTGTTCTGCGCACGCCCGTTATTTCGGTCCTAACGCCGGCCGACGGGCTGACAACCGACCTCGCAGCCCAGTGTCGGAGACGACCGTTCGAAAACCCTGCTGGAGAGGGGCTTCTGCATTACAGTTCGAGTACCGCCAGTGTAATCCGATCACCGAGAATCGGTCGGCCCAGTCGAGGCTGTCGGTAGACGACATTTGCCCGCGCCACACAAAATGAAGTGAGTGGTCAGCCCGGCAATGGGACTCATCGCGTGATCCGAGTGCCTCCACTGCGGTGCTGTTGCATTTGAATCCTTCAGGGCCGCGAGGGTCGCGCCAGTCGGGCCGCCACTCATGTTGCGCTCGCGTGTGGTGTCGGGCGGGATCTTCCGATGGGATCGGTGCACCACCACCACCACCACCACCACCACCACCACCGCCTCCTCTCTGTGTGTCCTTCCGAGTTGTGTTGTCGCCGTTCATCGTCTGTTTGGCCCCGGGTGCTCGGGCTGGAAGGAGTGTGTGTGGTCATGCGTGAATCCGGCAGCACTCCTCGGCTCGTGCGGGGCCGCTACGATATTCGGTCTCTCGCGGTGGCGTGCGCAGCATCGGGGGCAGTGCCACTGCTGGTGGTCGCCCTCCTCGTGCCTACGCTGGTGGGCCCGAACGGGGTGTGGGCGCTGGCAGCGGTCAGTGTGTTCACTGCGGTCACGGTGATGGTCACAGTGCGCGTCGGTGTGCTCGACGACCGCCAGTTCGTGCTGCTGGGGTCCGGCGGCATGGCGGGAGTGGCGGTATCGGCGTTCGTCATCGTCGACCCCGCGTCGACAACAGCCGTCGGGGCTATGTTGGCGGTGGTCCCGGCGATCGCCGCGTCGGGATCCTCGCGTCATATCACTGTGGCTCTGACTGCGGTTGCGATCGCGTTGGCGACTGCGGTGTGCATCGACGAGACCGTCGGGACCGTCCGACTCGTGGCGGTCGGGGCGACAGTCACCACGGTGCTGGTACCAACGGTGCTGATGGCTTCGCTGCGATCGCGTGTCTCCGCCGTGACGTCACGCCTCGAAGACCTCGCGGATACCGACCCGTTGACGAGGCTGCTCAATCGCCGGGGACTGACCGCGCGTGCCGCGGCGATTATTGATCAGGCCTGTATCTCCGGTGTCCCGCTACTGGTGTGCCTGGTCGACATCGATCACTTCAAGTCCGTCAACGATCAGTTCGGTCACGCGGTCGGCGACGACGTTCTTGTCGAGGTCGCGGCCACGCTGCATGCGGTGGCGGGTCCGGACGCGCTGGTGGCGCGGCTGGGCGGCGAGGAGTTCCTCGTCCTAGGGCTCACATCGGTCATGGGCGGTGTGGAGGGGACGATCCTGGCCGCCATGCGCGATATGGGGACGGTGACCGTCAGTGTCGGAGTGGTGCGCTGCACCGTCGTGAGCGACGACGAGGTAAACGACCCGTGGTCGGCGGTGGACTCGTTGACCGCGACTGCTGATCGGGCCCTGTATGCGGCGAAGTCGTCCGGGCGGGACCAGGCGGCATACGTCCTGGCTGAGTCACTGTCCTGGTCGGGAGCCGCGGTCGGGGGCCGGGGCAGGCCGGTCTTTGATTACGGTCATCCGCGTAGTCAGGTCGGCCGACCGTCGACCAAGCGCTGACTGCCTGCTGGAGAATTCGAGCATTCTGATCGATCGCCGCGGAGCGCTCTCGTCACAACGCTCCATCAACACGCCCTTCGCCTTCCCGAAGAGATCGCTGCTGGCCAGCGCAGTGCGCCGCGACGCGTCGTCCCCTAGCGAGAGTTCAGTCGCCGCTCCTTCGATCTGACGAGATATTCTGTGCAGCAGAGCAATACCAGGCTATTCGGCTTCACGAACAGTATTTTTGGTGTCACGAGAGTGTCACAAGTCGGGACGGACGGAGGTGGATCGAGGCGGACACGGCTGGACGAATGTGCACTCAGAGCCGCTTTCGTGAGTCCACGTGAATCCACCTGATCGGGTCGTCGAAGCCTTGTAAGCGAGCGGCCTTCGGTTCAATCCCGAAAGGAGGCTCTCGATATACCTCTGAGCTGCGGAAATGCTTTGAAATCGCCTCGTTTGACCTCTCGTTTCACAACTTTCGTCGGCCCGTCCGTGCAGGTCCGCCACGGTCCAGGGGCGTCCGGTCACCTGCGAAAATTGCCGAAATGCGGCTCGATGTCACGAGTTGTCACAACTCATTCGTAACTCGTTCGCGGAATCAGGTGGACGTGGGGGCGGCGCATGGACTTCTGAACGAGCGAGTCTGCGATTGTCGGCGGACGTCCCAGGACTTCTGCGAGGGCGAGGCCGGGGCCGGGGCCTCGACGCAGTCCGATGAGACGGTCATCCCGACCGCCGAGAACGCAGGGGCTCGACTGCTGCCGGTCGAGGCTTCGGCCCGGTGACCGTTCGATCCACTGGTTGGTGCGGTGACAGAACACGTCTGATCGTGTGGGCTCCGACGACACGTTCGCTGAGAGTGCAGTACCGGCCGCGAAACTCCGGAACAACGACTTCGCCGGTGCGGCCATAGGTCTGTCGTGCCGATGTACACATGAACCGGACTGAGTCGACGAGACCCCGATTGCCCCGGACACGGGTGTGCGGGGCCATCGGGTGGGTCAGGTCTACGTGGTGAGTGCGTCCCTCAGGGCCTCGGCCGCCGCCGCCGGATCCTCGGCACCGTAGATGGCACCGCCGGCAACGGCGACATCGGCGCCGGAATCCCGCACCGCGATGATGGTGTCGCCCTTGACGCCGCCGGCGATCGAGAACGGCACCCCTGCGATCTTGCCGTCGTCGAGCAGGGTCTGGATGGAGTAGTCGGGATGTGCCTGCTCGTCGAGACCGGCATGGGTCTCGACGAACGAGACACCGAGCTCGGCAACTTCGCGGGCTCGTTCGATGCGGTCGGCGACACCGATCAGATCGGCGACGACCTTCTTGCCATGCTTCTGACCGGCCTCGACAGCACCCTTGATGGTCGCGTCGCCGGCGGAGCCGAGGACGGTCACGATGTCCGCGCCGGCGGTGAAGGCGATGTCGGCCTCGAGGAACCCGGCATCCGCCGTCTCGAGATCAGCGAAGACCTCTTCGTCCGGATGCGCGGCCTTGATCGCCGACACCGCGCGCAGTCCCTCGGCTTTGATGGCGAACAGTGCGGGGACCACTACCGTTCCGCCCGGTACGACGGGAGGACATCGTGTCCGGACTGGGTGAGCAGGAGCGCGATCATCAGCCCCGTTGGGTCCGGGCCCGGAGACCACCGCGCGGAAGGCATCCTCGTCGGCTCGCTGCAGGCGGGTGACCGCCCGGCACGCGACGGACAACGGTTCGGTCAGCACCAGTACCGAGACCGGCAGGTCGTGCTCCACAGGCACGAGTCGGTGCTCGTCGACGACGAAGAGCTCTGCCGCGGCGCCGTCGAACGACAGGCCCAGAACCGTCTTTTGTTCACAGAGCTGGCGTAGCCCTCGTCGGCACACCGCACAGTCACCGCAGCCGTCGATGGATACGGGGACCACTCGTCGTCCCACCCACCGACGGTCGACGCCGGCCCCGACTGCGACCACGGTGCCCACTGCTTCGTGCCCCATCGTCACCGGTGGCCGAACCCAGTAGTAACCGGCGTCCTGGCGCCACGCGTGTACGTCGCTGCCACACAGGCCGCACGCTTCCGTCTGCACCAGCACCTGGCCGTGACCGGGTCCTGGTGCGGGCCGGTCGAGAACGGCGAAGTCGAGCGGAGTGTTGCTGCTCGTGATCATGCGCGCAGGCGGGATGGCCTCTCGTTCGTGCGAGCGCCCACCACCGGATGCTCTGCGAGTGTGTCGTCGGATCTCTCGGATCTCTCGGATCTCTCGGATCTCTCGGATTCAGCGGATGAAGCGGTCGACGTAGTCGGCGCCGAGGCCGACGCTCGCGTAGTGCTTGCGGGCATTGTCGATCTTGGTGAACACGTCCTCGACGCCGACGGGGTTGCCGTCGGGGTCGACGTAGATGTAGGCGCCGGTGACGTGAAACATCGTGGCCATCTCGTCGACACCCTCGGGTACTTCGAGGGTGTGGATGTCGCCGGGAGGCTCGAAGGCGTAGCTGCCCTGCTCGGCCCACCAGTCGTGCTCGAGGTAGTGCCACCGACCACGCAGCGTGGTGGCGTGCACCGGGCCGGCGTGCCGGTGGCGGGAGAGGATTCCGGTCTTGCGGACACGGAGGATGTTGACGAAGAAGCCTTGACTGACCGACAGCAGCAGCGGCCGGAACGTCACGTCGGGGGACTGCGGAACCCACAGACGTTCCTCGCAGTCCAGGTCGAGTGCCCCCGGTTCCACCAAGTCGTCGAGCATGCTGTCGGACTTGGGACCGCGGTAGGGGATCGCGGCCTCCGAGGTGTGATCGAGCGTCGAACCCATATCGAAGTCCTCCGTATTAAAGGTTTAAGTAGTGTGGCACACAGCGTCGGTGTCAGGCAAGCCCCGGTCACTGGTTCCTACACCGGACGCTGTCGAATGTCACCGCGGCGCAGTGGTCTCGCGAATCCGGAGGACGTGGGGGAGGATCACGTGTTGTGTCGGTGCGGTCGATCCGTCGATGCGGTCGAGCAGTAACTCGGTTCCTCTGCGCCCCATCTCTTCTCGCGGAACAGTGATGGTGGTCAGTTGTAAGGGCCCCGCACTGGAGAAACTCATGTCGTCGAATCCGGTCAGTCCGATGTCGCCGGGAACGGTTCGCCCCTGTTCCCTGCAGACGTCGTACACGCCGACAGCGATGACGTCGTTTCCGCACATCACGGCATCGACGTCGGCATGGTGTGCGAACAATTCCCTCGCGCGTGCGGCCCCGGATTCTCGCGTGAGTGCCCCCCACATGGCCGTTCTGTTCACGATGTCGACCCCGGCGTCGGTGAGTGCGGAGACGAACCCGTTCGCCCGATTCCGGGATGCGCTCGAAAGTGGGGGACCGCCCAGTACCGCGACCCGTCGATACCCGCAGTCCGCGACATGGCGACCGAGCTCGCGTCCTGCACCGAGGTCGTCGATGCCCACGAAGTCGGCGTCGATTCCTTCCACGTGGCGGTACAGCTGAACGAAAGGCTCACGGCGGTCACGTAGTTCGTCGAGGAGTGTCGTGTCCGCCGATGTGAGCGAGGTGAACAGAAGTCCTCCGGAGTGGCGGTCCACCTGCGCCAGTGCTGCATCACTCTGGTGTGTGCCATCGACACCCACGTGCGAGACGAATACTTCGTACCCCCGAACACCCGCGGCAGCGATCGCACCGTAGGCGAGTTCGGAGTAGAACGGGTTGGCTATGTCGGCCAGGAGTAACCCGATGGTGCTGGGCGTTCCCGCTCGAAGATCGCGTGCTGTCTTGCTCGGCCGGAAGTTCATCTCGCGCGCTATGTCGAGGATGCGCGCGCGAACTTCGTCGCTCACACCGGGGCCGCCGTTGACTGCGAAGGAGACGGCAGCTATCGATACCCCCGCGCGTTCGGCGACCTGGGTGATCGTCACCCGTTTGGACGTTTTTCGCGGTGTGGCGCGCGCCGCCGCACCTGCCGCCGGTCGACGAGCAGAGCGAGTGGGTGGCGAATCGTCGGCGGCATCCGGCCCTGCGTTGTGCATTCTCGAACCATATCCGTTGACGGCGGCCCGACACTCGGCGTGCATGCCGGGTCCGAACCGCACCAGCGAGCGGAGAACGCCCCGCGTCGACCGCGCGCTGAACGTTCCCGCCACTCGGGGTGAACGGGCCATCAAGGTCCGTCATGCGGCCGGGCCCGCCGCAGCTGCTCCTTTGTTTGACGAGATATGCTGTCTGGCAGCGTGATACGCATCTCATCGGATTCGGCTGAAGGGTTTGTCGGTGTCACGAGGGTGTCACAAGTCGGGACGGACGGAGGTGGACCGAGGCGGACGCGGATGGACGAACGTGCATTTCAGTCCGGTTTTCGTGAGTCCAGGTGAATCCACCTGATCGGGTCGTCGAAGCCTTGTAAGCGAGCGGTCTTCGGTTCAATCCCGAAAGGAGGCTCTAGGTATGCCTCTGACCGGAAAAATGCCCCGAAATAGCTTGATCTGACCTGCGAAAACCCAAAATGTGGCTCGATGTCACGAGTTGTCACAAACCATCCGTAGCTCAATTCGGTGGACTCGGGTGGACGTGGGTGGCTGTGGGTGGACTCTCGCGCAGGAAGTTCCCTCGACGGTCGGTGGACCTCCGGGGACTTGTGTGGACGGACACCACTTGCTCCACGTCCGGTCGCCGGTGGCGTGGACGTGTGCGGACGTCGGTGGACGGTGCATCTTCGAACACCCGGCTCCATGAACCGATCATCGGGCGGTCCGCCCCACGACATCGCGTCGACTGCTTCGAGCACGTCGATTTTTGTTCCACAGCGGTCAGCATTGCATCTTCGATCGGTAACGGATTTCGATGCCCAGCAGCACGATTACGTCATCCTCGATGATCGGTGCCGAAGCTGACCTCGTCAGGTCAGCGGTTCCTCGAGGTGCTGCATGATCGCCGCGCCGATCATCCGCCCCTGGTGGCGCGGCAAGACCCCGATCGCCCGGACGTCCACGTTCCGACGGTCATGCGTTCCGGCTCGCAGAATGCGAACGAGACCACCGATCCTTCCGACTCGTGGACGACCCATCGAGGCGCGTCATCGGCGATGTGTCCGGTCGGTGTCACGAATGACGTCCCCTGTGGCGCGAGCGGACTCGGCGTGCATGTCGGGCCGTTCCGCGGAGGTACCGGACGCGTGTACGTGCTGGCCCGATCAAGAGCGATCCGAGAACGTTTGCAGTTCGCCGAGTGACCTGCCGCGCACGGCTACGCTCGGACCGGTGACCTCGACGTGGACGACCGCAGACATCCCCGATCAGACGGGGCGGCGTTTCGTCGTGACCGGCGCCAACAGTGGCTTGGGTGCGGCCACGGCCCGAGCCCTGGGCGCTCGTGGGGCGGAGGTGGTACTCGCGTGCCGCAACACCGACAAGGGAGAGGCTGTAGCCCGCGAGATCGGGCCGACTGCGACCGTTCGCGAGCTCGATCTCGCCGATCTGACCTCCGTGAGACGCTTCGCCGACGCGACCGAGCCCTTCGACGTCCTGGTGAACAACGCCGGTGTGATGGCGTTGCCGCAGAAGAAGACGGCCGACGGTTTCGAGATGCAGTTCGGGACCAATCACCTTGGGCATTTTGCGTTGACCGGGCTGCTCGTCGACCGCATCTCCGACCGGATCGTCACGCTGTCCAGTCTCGCGCACACGAGCGGAGACATCTCGATCGACGACCCCAATTTCGAGCACCGCCGCTACAGTCGCTGGGCTGCCTACGGCCAGTCCAAGTTGGCGAATCTGTTGTTCGCGTACAAGCTCCAGCGGCGCCTGTCGGAAGCGCGCTCCTCGGTCGTCTCCGTCGCGGCGCATCCCGGTATCTCGTCCACGAACCTGGCGTCCCACACCGAATCTGTCCTCGACAAGATCTTTTCGTTGGGAGCGGGCGTCATCGGTCAGAGCTCGAACATGGGGGCGTTGCCGCAGCTGTACGCGGCCACGGCCGCCGGCGTCGAGGGAGGCTCGTACATCGGACCCGACGGGTTCCGGGAGATGCGGGGCCATCCGACTTTCGTCTCGTCCAGTAAGCGATCGCGCGACTTGAAGCTCGCGACCGCCCTGTGGAATCTGTCCGAGCAGCTGACCGGGGTGAGCTACACGAGCCTGCGCCGGGACCCGCCGATTGTCTGAGGGTTCCCTGCCCGGGGGGCAGCACGCTGCCGAGATGCTGGTCACCAGCAGTCGCGTCACAGCGGAGACCGGACTCCTATACCGCGTGATTCCGGGGACCAGCCAGCACATCGGTGCCGGCTCAGATGGGTCTCCGCGCGTGCGGATACCCCTCACGAGTTCGCATTCTGTGAACCATCATCCAAGCCTCTGTCCGCGCCCGGTTCTCGGGCAGGTCCACCGCGAAACCGAGGTGCCGTGACAACGTGGTCAGGCGGTGAGCCACGCTGCTGTGGTGCAGGTTCACTAGCCCTGCTGCGCTCCGGAGCGTTCCGGAGTCGCGGTAGACCTCCAGCGTCGACACCAGTTCGGCTCCGTTGTACATGTCGTCCAACGTTCGGATGCGCACGAGGTCGGCAACGTTGTCGTGGTCGGGTGGGTGTTCGCCCGCGAGGAGGTCGCCGAGCACCGAGGTCGGTCGCATCGACGACCGGACGGGTAGTCGTGGTCTGGTGGTAGGCGAACTTGCTGTGCCGACGAGGCGGTGAGCCGTCGCTGCTGGCGCCGGAAGCGAAATACCCATTGCCACGGTTCGAGTCGTCGTGCCGGCAGGCAGATGTTCCGCGTCGGCGAGTGCCCTCCGCGGCTGCACGATATGAGCCGGTGTCAGAACCATTCGATCGACGAGCATGTCATCGAGTGGAAATGGCGTGCCGATCCACTCGATCCTGACGGTTCCGACGACGATGTCGTCGATCACGACGACTCTCGTGGACGACGCCTGATGGCGTGATGTCAGCAGATCCAGTGACTACGAGATACTCTGTGCAGCATGCGATTACAGATCCAGTGAGAACGAACCGACGGTTTCTCGGTGTCACGAGAGTGTCACAAGTCGGGACGGACGGAGGCGGACTGAGGCGGACGCTGATGGACGAAAACACAGCTCAGACCGGTTTTCGTGAATCCAGGTGAATCCACCTGATCGGGTCGTCGACGCCTTGTAAGCGAAAGGTTGTCAGTTCAATCCTGACAGGAGGCTCTCTGCCTTCGAACTGCACGAGTGATCCGGAATCGCCTCGTTGACCTCTTGTTTCACGACTTCAGCGATACGTCCGTTCAGGTCGGCCACGGTCCAGGGGCGTCCGGTCACCTGCGAAAACTGCCGAGACGTGGCTCGATGTCACGACTTGTCACAAATCACTCGTAACTCGTCCGATGGACTCGGGTGGACGTCAGTGGCCGTGGGGGGACTGCGGCGACGAAGAGGCCATCACAGAACGTGGACTTCCGGGGACGTTTGTGGCCGGATTCCACTCGCTTCGCGTCCGGTCGCCGGTGGCGTGGACGTGTGCGAACGTCGGTGCACGGTGCACCGCTCGCTTCGCGAATCTCCCGCCGGGTCACTCCGTCTGCGTGTTCTCGTGTCGCTGGCGCTGTCTGGTTCCGTACGCGGCTTCCTTGACTGCGTCGTCGTCCTCGAGGCCGGATCCGAGGGCGCCGCCGATGGTGGCGATCGAGGCGAGGAGCCAGCTGAGTTCGAGGTAGTCGGCGACGGTCGCGCTGTGCCCGAGGGTCGAGGACAGCACGTGCGCTCGGAGGGAGAGCCAGGCAGTGAAGAGCAGCAGGCCGAACAGGGCGATATGGAGGACGACGACGCCGATGGTCAGGGTGATGACGGTCGCGGTGTTGTAGAGCCTCGACCGTTCGCGTTCCTCGTCGGATTCGGGCCGCTCCCACAGTTCGTGGTCGATGACGAGCCAGAGAATGAGTGCCACCGTCGACAGGATCGTCGCCGCACAGAGGCGCCATCCGCCCATGGTGTCGGCGAACGACCAGATGGTGCTGGTGGACAATGCGAATGCGCCGGTGGCGAAGGCGCCGACGAGCACTTTGGACAGGCCGGTGACCAGCCGCCAGGGCCGGTTGGCTCGCACCGGGTGCCGGTCTCGTGCTGTTCGGAGGGGAATCGTCTCGCGCCGCTCGTCGGCGCGAGTTCGGGTTCGCCGAGGATGCGTGCGAGGGCGAGTTCGACGACGGTGGTGACGCGTCGCGCGAGGTCGATGCCGCCGACGGCGGCGATCGACATCAGCGCGAACGCGTGATCTGCGCTGACCTCGCCGATCACGGGGACGGTGTTGTCGCGGCGGGGGAGGTCGGTGAGGTAGACGACGATGTCCTCGTGGTCGGAGTCGGTGTCGACGGTGTCGATGACGTCGGTGAGCGAGGCGTGTTCGTCGGAGACGAGGGGTTGTCGGCGCACGGTGGTTGTCCATCGGCGGGGCGGTGATCCTCGTTTGGTGAGGCGTCGGGGTAGGTGGTCGGCGAGGTGCTCGGCGAGGTCTGCGGGTTTGCCGGGGTCGGCGATGAGCAGTACCGATACGCCGTCTCCCGCTGGACGGGCGGGTCCTTCTCGGTGTGGGTCGTGGTCGGTCATCGCCGGGTGCTACCCGGCCTGGACACCCCCAAACGTTCGGAAGACGAGCGGACCGTCAGCTGATCTCAGGGACGCAGAGACCCTCGGTGCGGCGAGAATCTTCACTTAGGAGGGGTGGTTCCGTCGGCGGCAGGTGCGGGACGCCCAAGGTGATACCCCTGCAGAAAATGGGCGCCGAGACGGCGGACGGTGCGCAGTTCGGCATCGGTCTCGACGCCCGAGTAGAAACTCTGCTGGCCATGCTCGCCGTAGGCATGACGTCCGGTCACTGCGAGAGCGGCACACGTCGGAGGGCGTGCTCGGGCGCCACCTGTGAAGTCACCGGACGAGAAATGGCGGTCCTCCGTCGCTGCCCGTACGCCGCCTCGGAGCTGATGTGCGGGCCCGTGCGAATCCCCCGGTAGGACGCGCCGCGAACTTCCCGCGACACTCTGACATTCGTTACCACGCGGCGAGTTCGCAGGGGGCCCGGTCGAGGTCGCCGGCGAATGGTGACCCGCGATCGACATGCACTGGTCCGACCTTTTCGAAGATCATCCTCTTTCGGTGCGGTCGAGAATCAGTCGAGTGGCTTCTTTCGGTGCGTCCCATTGCGGAAAGTGACCGCATCGCTCGAACCAGTGCAGAACGGCATCGGGGAACAGCTCCGAAGCGCGCGCCGCTTGCTTCGGCACTGTCACCAGATCTCGTCGTCCCCAACCGATTGTGACCCGCCCGGGCACTGTGCCGGACGAGGCGCCTTCCTGCTTCGGCCCGTGGATGAGGGCATCGAGAGCGGCGTCGGTCGACGGGGAGTCGGCGAGCCCGCGCACGTCGGGCAACACGGTGTCGCGCGAGAGCGCCCATGGCCGCGCCGACAACTGTGCCAGCAGCAGGGTCCTTCCCGCAGGGTTGCCCAGAAGCGCAGGCAGGAAGCGCCGCAACACCTTGACAAGGGCTATCGACGGCCGGAGTGTAGCGCCGAAGACAGCGCGTTCGCGGTCGCTCCAGAAACCGCCGGGGTCGAGTGCCACGGTGTCGCCGCCGACTCCCCGCCGCGCCAGTTCGAGGACGATTCGACCGCCCATGGATTGACCGACGGTGGAAATGCCACCGAGATCGTGTTCGCGAATGAAATCCGCGACGGAGTCGGCGAGAGCAGCGATCGACACGTCGCCCGTCAACGGCGGCGTTTCGCCGAACCCCGGCAGGTCGACCGCGATGACGTCACGGTGTTCAGACAGTTCGTCGATGATCGGGGACCAGGATCGCCATCCGACGCCCAAGCCGTGCACCAGCAACAGCGGGCTGCCATTTCCGAATCTGACATAATTCAGCGTCATACAGTAGACGGTACGCGAATGCCCGGTCGACGAGCGGGCTCCGGAAGACCGACGGCACCCGCTCACCCAGTGTTCGAGTCGACTGTTCCTCGCCGGGTACGACTTTTCGGGACCACGTCACCGGCGTGGCGATTCGCCGCGGCCCCACCGCCGGCCTGAACACGCGGCGGCAGAGCGTGTGGTGGCCGAGTCGCCCTGGTGCGACCGGGACAGCACCGCGGTCGGATGGTGGGCGGGTGCGACGGGGTACGCATTCGCTGTTGATCTCGAGATGTTCCGGAGGCGACAGCGCGTCATCGCGTTCCGGCTCGTCCCCCGGTGAGAACGCAGGTGCGCCGAGGCGGTCGTCGTCGGGCTGTCCTGCTGATCGCGTGTGTGCAGCAGGTCCAACTGCAGGTACTCGTCTGGGTCGTCGAGGCCGCGTGCGCGAGGCAGCCGGTCGGCTTCCTGCGAGGTTCAGACGAGAGTCGTCCGACCCATCACGTGGCCGACCCCGATCGGCCTGGAAATTCGACCACAGTGGACCCCCACCCCAGGCTTCCGACACGTGCGTCGGCACCGAGGGACTCGGCAATCAGCTCGCGCACTTCGGCTTCGGTGCGTCGCCCGGATCCGTACAGGCACAGTCGGACCAAGTCGTCTTCGGTGTCGTGATCGTCGGTGGTCGCCGGGTCGAGCACGTCGGTGACGAGGACGACCCTGCGCGCGGAGGTCGCCAGCATCGACAGCAGCAGGAGGGCGTCAGCGTCCGGGTGAGCGTCGATCAGGTCGACGGCGATCGCGAGGTCCACCGGGGACGCCGACGGGGTGACGTCCCTGGAGTCGATGCAGTGCACCGCACCGCGCCGCTCGTCGGCCACGTCTGCCAGGTTCGGGCGGTTGCGGTCGGGATGTCCGACGAGCGTGATCTCGAGGTCGGGACGTTCCCGTACGAGGGTGTCGGCGTAGACGCCTGCCCCGTCGCCGTGGAGTGCGATCGTCCGGACTCCGTCGAGATCGACCGCGTCGGGCAGTGCGGGAGCGCGGTAGACAGCGGAGAATGCCGCTTCCTCGTGGAACTTGTCCGCGACACCGGGCTCGGCCATCTTGTCGGCGAAACGATGCGTCGCAGCGGGTGCCCCGGTCCGGATCGTCTCGGTGAGTCCGAGGAGCGACAGTTCGAGCCGGGTGTGGATCCTGTCGTCGTGTAGCGACTGGTTGAGAAACGCGTCCTGGTCGGCGAGCAGGGACCCCATCTCGGTGAGGGCGCAACGCTGACCGTCGGTGGTGAGAAGGTCGAGCAGCACGAGGTGCCGCACCAGCTTCGCCGTGGCGCCGGGGTGAGTGCTGCATGCTGCGGCGATCGCGTCGACGGTGTCGGCGCCGCCGTCGACAGCAGCGAACACCCCGAGCGTCACCGCGGTCCTGATCACCAGGGGGGTCGCCAGGTCCGCCATCTCGTGCAGGCGCGCCGCGGCGTCCCTCGCCTGGCGGCTCTCGGCCGGGGACGCGTCCGTTCGTTCCTCGCGTCTACGCCAGTACCCGGCGATCTCGACGAACTTCTTGTCGATCTGCTTGTCCTGCTTCGCCCATCGACGTAGTGGCTTGATGGTCTGTGCTTCGCCGGCGACCCACAGGTACGGCTGCCCGCGTCGCCACGGCGCCGTTCGGACCGCGTCGACGAGCCGGGAGGCCCCTCCGGCCTCGGATCGATACAGCCAGGTGATGTCGACGTCGCCAGCCGAGGCGAGTTCCTGCCGGTGCGAGCGCTCGGCCACTTCGACGACCACCGTCGCCGGCAGATCAGCGGGCAGCATCTCGAGGCAGTGCGCGATGGCGGGCAGGGCAGTCTCGTCCCCGGCGACGAGCATCCAGTCCGCCTCGCGCGGAAGGGACGCGGAGTGTTTCGGTCCAGCGATCAGCACCGTGTCGCCGGGCTGCACCGTCCGGGACCACGTCGCGGCAAGTCCGCCCTCGTGGGCTGCGAAGTCCAGCACCATCTCTCGCTCGGTCTCGTCGAACCGTCGCACGGTGTACGTCCGTGCGTACGGGAACGATCCTGCGGGCCAGTCGACGGTGCCGTCGTCCAGATTCGTGGGAACCGGAAACGGCAGGGTCCCGGTGACAGGATCGACCGGAAGGATCTTGACGTCGTCGTCGAATCCGGTGGTCCGCACCGGAGGCAGCTCGACGCCGTCGCGCACGTGCCGGTCCATCGACGGCCCGCCCACGACGATCCGTCGCATCCCGGGTGTCACGTCCTCGACCCGCAGAACATCGAGTTCTCGCATACAAATCGGAAAGACCTGTACGTCGCGCACTGTGCCCGCCATGGGAATCCCTACCTCCTGAACAGACCCCATCGAGTGGCATTGCAGCTCGGCGTCGCCTGCTACGCGGCGAACATTTGCTGGATCTGGTCCAGCGTGGCCATGACCCCGTCGTAGTCGGGTCGGTAGCTCGTCGCCGGTAGCCCGTAGACCGTGTCGGCAGCGAAGGACGGCAACGCCGCGTAGGCCGGATCTTGCTTCAGCTGGTCGAGGGTGCGTCCGGCGACCGGGACGACGAACATCACCGGGGCGGTGGCGACGGACCCGAGCAGTTCTGGGCTGACGATGAACGAGTCCCCGGAACCGTACAACTCCGGATTCCCGGCCTTCGTGAGAATGTCGTCGGCTTCGAAACCGACCTCCGACAACAACGTCGGCAGTGCCGCGGTCTGCGGGATGAAGGAGGGTTCATTGGTGCCCAGTGACAGGAAATAGGCGACTGGCGACCCGGGAACGGTGATGGAGTCCTCGATGTCGGCGACCTTCTCCTCGTATGCCTGCAGAAGTGAGTCGACCTTGTCGCTCTCCCCGGCAGCGTCGGCAACTGCCGCCAGTTCGCCTTGCCAGGTGTTGACCGTGGACGGGATCAGCACGGTGGGTGCGATCGCGGCGAGCCGGTCGTAGGCATCGTCGGCCAGGATGGCGGAGTAGCCCTGCCCGCCGCCGATGATGAGGTCGGGTTCGGCTTGCGCGATGGCTTCGATGTTCAACGATTCGCCGGCCGGCAGTTCCGCTGTGCCCTGTGCCTCAGCCTTGTCTGCCCACTGCGGAGGGAAGCCGCCGTCGAGGTTGGTCACACCGAGCAGTCTGGTGTCGGTGATGGCGACGGGCGCGTCGAGTGTGTAGAGGTATCCGGCGAACCCGGCCGAGAGGACCGCGATGCGCTGGGGGTCGGCGGGCACAGTCACCTCCCCTTTGTCGGTGGCGATCACGCGGGTCTCGCTCGGTGTCGGCTCGACAGTTTCTGCGGTGTCATCGGCGGTCGAACTGCACGCGGACGCGCCGAGGACGACGAGCGCCATCGACGCAGCGGCGGCGAGGCGGACGCCTCGCCGGCGAAGGGGGGAGTGCACCATGGCGAATCCTTTCGAAAGCACTGTCGTGCGTGTCATGGTTGTGTCGAGGCCGCGATACGCACCTCGTTCCGAGGGCGGGCGTACACGGCGGTCCGCGCGCCGTCGATGTCGTGGACGCGCACCCGGGTATCGAACACGTCGCTCAGGATGTCGTCGTGCATGATCGCGCCGGCGGGCCCGCTGACGACGATCCGGCCGTCCCGCATCGCGACGATGTCGTCCGACCAGGCCGCCGCGAAGTTGATGTCGTGCACCACGAGCACGATCGTGCGCCCCAATTCGTCGGCCGCGCGTCGGAGATGGCCCATCATCGCCACCGAGTGCTTCATGTCCAGATTGTTCAGCGGCTCGTCGAGCAGGACGTACGGAGTGTCCTGCGCGAGAACCATGGCGACGAACGCCCGCTGGCGTTGACCACCCGACACCTGGTCGAGGTGGCGCCCGGCGAAAGTGTCGAGGTGCAGGAAGTCGAGCGCACGGTCGACGTGTTCGTGGTCGTGTGCGCGGAGTCGGCCGCCGCAGTGCGGGAACCGGCCGAACGAGACGAGCTCGCGAATGGTGAGCCGCGCGGTCAGGTGGTTGTCCTGGCGCAGCACCGAGACGATGCGGGCCAGGTCTCTCGTGGCCGTGTGCTGCACCACGGCGTCTCCGATGGTCACGGTTCCGGTGGTCGGCTCGAGCAGTCTGCCCATGATCGAGAGCAGGGTCGACTTGCCCGCTCCGTTGGGTCCGACGACCGAGGTGATGCCACCCTCTGCGATGGTGCCGCTGACCGGTCCGAGCACCGTCTCGCTCTGGTAGGTCTTGGAGACGTCCGAGAACGTGATCACAGTCTGCCTTTCCGGAGGACGACGACGAGGAAGAGCAGTCCACCCGCGAATTCGATGACGACCGTGAGGAACCCGGCCGCGTAGAAGATGTGCTGCATGACGAACTGTCCGACAACGAGCGTGAGCATGCCGAGCACGAACGCCATCGGCAGCACGTACTGGTGCTTGTAGCTGCCGGTCACCTGATAGGCCATCGTCGCGACGATGAAGCCGAAGAAGGTCATCGGCCCTGCCAGCGCGGTGGAGAACGACACCAGCAGCGCCACCAGAACGAGCACGAGCGTCAGTTCACGCTTGTGGTCGACGCCGATGGTCGTCGCGGAGTCACGGCCGAGCAACAGCGCATCGAGTCGGAAGCGTCTGCGCCACAACACCACTCCCACCGCGACGCACACCGTGAACGCGAGGGGAAGCATGCCCGGATCCACCCCGCTGAGGCGACCGAACAGGCGAACGGACAGGAGGTCGTACTCGGTGGGGGAGAGCAGACGCTGCAGAAATGTCGAGAGGCTGTCGAAGGCCAGCCCCAGGACGACGCCGACGAGCAGCATAGTGAAGAGACTGCCGAGGCGACCGGAGAAGAGCCACCGATAGAGGATCGTGGCGAACAGGACCATGGTGAGGGTCTGTGCGATCACTTTCGGGGTGCCGTCGGTCCGAGCGATGACGGAGCCGCCGAAGACGAACACCATGACGGTCTGCATCAGCACGTACAGCGAGTCGAAACCGACGATGGACGGAGTGATCAGTCGGTTGTCGGTGACGGTGTGGAAGACGACGGTGCCGAGCCCGTGGGCGAAGGCCGCGACGGCCATGGCGCCCAGCATCGTGGCGCGGCGTTCCACCGCGAACTCGAAAGAACCTCGGACGAACAGGAGAAGGAAGCAGGCGATCGCTCCTGCCAGCACCGAGGAGGCCACGAGAAGTCGTCGGCGCGGACGTGGTCCCGAGTCGGTGCCCACCGGCGTCGGCATCGAGGGTGATTCACGCAAGAACATGACGTCGCTGCCTCACCACGAGAAGGACGAAGGCGGCGGCGCCGAGTGCGCCGAGGATCACCGAGGCCGGAATCTCCATGGGTGCGACCACCGTGCGCCCGATCAGGTCGCAGGCCAGCAGCAGTCCGACGCCCAGCACCGCGACCCACGGGAGGTTCCTCCGTACGTCGTCCCCCAGGACCATGGACACGATGTTCGGCACGATGAGGCCCAGGAACGGGATGAAGCCGACCACCACGCTGGTGACACCGGTGCACACCGCCACCATCGCGACGCCGAGTACGACGGTCGCGTCGTAGTTCAGGCCGACCGTGGTGGCGAGGTCCTTCCCGAGGCCGGCGACGGTGAAGCGGTGCGCGAGCAGGTAGACGAGCACGGCGATGACGACGACGGCCCACAAGGGTTCGTAGAAACCGCGCACGATGCCGCTGAATCCGCCGGACCGCCACGCAGACATGGACTGCAGCAGGTCGAATGTACCGGCGAGAAAGGTGGTGATCGCGCCGACGACGGCGCCGAGCATGATGCCGACCAGGGGGACCACCAGTTGCTGTTCCAACGAGATTCGACGCAGGACGCCCACGAACAACATGGTGCCGACGAAGGCGAACGCGGTGGCGATCAGCATCTTCGGCATCGGCCCGAGATTCGGCGCCAGCAACAGGGCCGCGAGAATGCCCAGCCCCGCCCACTGGCTCGTGCCGGCGGTGGTGGGCTCGACGAACTTGTTCTGAGTGATCATCTGCATGACCACGCCGGACACCGCCATCGCGATGCCCGCGAAGATCAACGAGAGGGTCCGCGGGACGCGAGAGATGAGGAACATCTCCCGCGCCACCGGGTCGGTGAGCAGTGTGCCGAGCGAGATGTCGAACTCGCCGACGAGCAGCGACGCCGCGACCAGGGCGGCGGTGACGACCGCAGACCCCAGAAGTGCTGTCCTACGATGCATTCGAGAAGGCATCCGCGAGCTGCTCGTACGTCTCGGCGTACGCCTGGATGCTCTCCCGGGTGTAGAAGTACGGATCCAGGTAGACGATCTGGTCCTCGGCCGCGAACATGGTGCGGGCGAACGCTTCCTGTGCATCGATCACCGACTTCGCCGGAGCTGCACCGGGTTCACCGGCCGCGGCGTCGCGGTCCAGCACGATCATCCACTCCGGGTTCGCCGCGGCGACGGCCTCCGGCGCCAGGCCGGAGTCGCCGTGCACGTCGCCGGCCTCACCGGCGAAGACGTCGCGCAGGTTCAGCGGTTCGATGATCCGACCGATCCGGCCGGCACCGTTGTCGATCTTGCCGCCCGAGACGACGGACAGGAACACCGACTGGCCGGTGGTCCGCTCCGCCGCGTTCTCCTCCGCGTCGTCGAGAGCCGCGATGATCTCGGCCGCCTGCTCTTCGCGGTCGAAAACAACGCCGAGAGAGGCGGTCTGGCGCTTCAGTGACTCGACGTACCCCCCCTCGGCATCGTCGGACGGCGCGATGTCCAGCGTGGGGGCAATGCGACCGAGTTCGTCGGTGTACTCCGAGAAGCGGTAGCCGCCGATGATGAGATCGGGTTCCGCCTCGTTCACGACCTCCAGGTTCGGCTCCCGGTGCGTACCCACATCGAGGATGGCGTCGTCGTCGATCCAGTCCTCGAACCCTTCGTACGGCATGATCGGCTTGGGCAGCGCCACCGGTTCGACGCCGAACGCGCGCAGGGTCTCCAGTGACGTGTTGTCGAGGGCGACGACACGCTGCGGGTTTCGTGGTACCTCGACAGGGCCGGTGGCGGTGTCGACGGAGACGGTGGCGGCGGAGTCCGCGGATGTGGTGTCGTCGGTGCTGCAACTCGCGAGCGCGCTCACCGTGATCACGGTGGCGAGCAGGGCGAGGATCGTGGTCTTCGGGGTCTTCACGAGGCTCCAGAGGGTGTGATGTCTTGACCGAACCTTTACTCGCTGGAGCGTAGTCACTTAGGTAAGGCTACGCAAACTTCACCACGATGGCTGCGACGGTCTCAGCGGCCCGCGCGTGAATCGCCGTCGTGTCCGAGCCGCCGACATGTCGCCCGTACAACGCTCCGAGGCATACGGCGGCAACAGTCAGCGTGACGCTGTGATTGTCTCTGTCGGAGAACAGTTCGACGGCGGTGCCACGACAGGTCAGGCGAACAACCGTCGCAGTGCAACATCACCCGCGTAGGACATTCAAGATCCTCGCGAACGATGCCCCTTCCTCCTGAGTCAGCTTCGTCAGCGGGCTGACCGATGCGAGCGCCTGGCCGAGGCGCTGTCGGGCGCTGGCTCCTTCATCGGTCAGCCCCACGACGGTGCGCCTCCCGTCAGCCGGGTCGGACGACCTTTCCGCGAAACCGCGACTTTCGAGTTGTTTGACGATGAACGTGATGTTGGACGCGTTGCATCTCAAGTGCGCTGCGAGTTCCGACATCGTGAGGTCCGTTCGATCTGGGTCCACGTTCCAGAGTGCGTGCGCGGTGATCAGCGTGAGACCCTCCTGCGTCGCGAACGGCAGGAGATCGTCGTTGATCCGGCGCGCCAGCTCCTGCAGTCGCAGTGTCGCGTCGAGGATGTCCACCGTCATCCGTCCACACTACTTCCATACTTGAAGTATCTTGATAGTTCAAGACTTGAAGGAGATGGACATGCTGGAACTCGACCGTCTCGACGGGCGGACGGTTGCCGTCACGGGCGCCACGTCAGGGATCGGATACTTCATCGCCGAACGGCTGGCCGAACTGGGCGCGGAGGTCATCGTCGTGGCGCGGTCGGGTACACGTGGGCGACGCGCCATCGACCTCCTGCCTCATTCCGCCCGCCACCGGTTCCTCCAGATGGATCTCGCTGTCGTCGACTCCGTTCGACACGCGGGCGCGGAGCTACGAGACGTGCCTCGGCTCGACGGCCTGGTCATGAACGCGGGCGTGATCGCTCCACCCACGACGTTCCAGAACGGCCCCTTCGGTGTGGAGGTGACTATGGGCACGAACGTGCTCTCCCATGTCGAATTGCTCCGTATCGCCCTCCCTGCCATGGAGAGAACACCGGGAGCCCGGATCGTGAGCATGGGAAGCATGCTTACTCGACGCATCCCGTTCGACCCCGAGAATTGGCTGGCTCAGCGGACCTACCGACCACGCACGGCATATGCCATGTCCAAACACGCAACGGAGATTCTCGGCTTCGAACTTTCGCGCCGACTTCGGACCCGACACTCCGAGGTCGAGTCGATCGTCGCCCATCCAGGCGGAGCGATCGATGCGCTCACTGCCGATCGGCCGGGGATCCACACCCGGTCGATCGTCGTTCGAGCAGCCGCCAGGATGCTCGGACCTGCATTCTCGTCGATCGTTCAGGGCAAGGACTCGGCCGCTGCTTCGGCGGTTGCGGCGGTCGCGGCACACGATCTACCGCATGGTGCGGTCTACATCGGTCCGCGGAGGAACGCTGCGGGCACACCGGTGCTGGCCGAACCCGTGCAGACGAGCCATGATCCCGAACTGGGTGCGTTCCTGTGGGGCGAGACCGAGCGCATCATCGGGACCCGCGTCTTCATGTGAAGCGACCCCGAGAGTGCGACAGGCAGGCAGCGTAGGCATGTTCCACGTCCCAACTGAAAGGGGACGGGCCGAAATCGAGAAGTGGAGGCGATTGCCGCATTTCTGTGTTGTCAAGCTACGTCTATTCGACTCGAGCGAGATTGATTTCCGGATTATCGTGCCGTAATAATCCAGATGCAGATCGTCCTGGTTGACGGCCGCCAATTCGATAGCCGTTGAGGACGTATCGAGGGCGGCTGTCGACTCATGTGCGGACATGGTGGTGGGTGATGCGCTTCTGACAAGCCGATCCGGAACGATTTCTGTCATCGTCCGCCCTGCGGTTCCGGACAGGCTGGCCGGTCCTCGATCCGATACCGCAACGCCGAGATCGATGCGGGAAATCGACAAATTGATTCTCGTCCATGTTGATAGCTCGATCATACTCGTGGGGCGGGCGATTTTGCTATGCTCTGGCCGGTAACCTGCAGATAAATGGCTCTCACAAGTGTGAATAGTTTCGATCACGCCGCGTGAGGCATTGATCGCCGAACATTATCAACGCCCCATGACGGAGTCATTGTGCACAGCAGCAGGCCCCACCGACAGAGTATTACCAGCTTTATCGGTCGCCGTAAAGAGATCGACGAAGCGCACGTTCGCCTACAACAATCCCGACTGGTCACTCTGTTGGGTCCGGGCGGAGTCGGAAAAACTCGGCTCGCCGAGCGGATCGCGGAACGAACGTCGAGAGCGTTCCGCGATTCTTATCGGTGGATCGATCTCGCTTCGGTCCGAGATCCAGAAGCGTTGACATCTACTGCGGCTGCTGCCTTGGGCGTGATCGACCAGTCCAACAAGGACACGATGGACAAGACACTCGACTATCTCCGTGACAAGCACGTGCTGATCGTGCTCGACAACTGTGAGCACCTCCTCGAAGCATCGGCGCAGTTCGTCGCTTCCATCCTTGCCGGCACGCCCGAGGCACACATTCTCGCTACCAGTCGTGCGCCGCTGGGTGTAGGTGGGGAAACGACGTTCGATCTACCCCCATTGAGCACGCCGCCACCACTGCCGACCGGATACGCCGCCGCCGATGTTGCCGTTTACGAGTCGGTGAGACTGCTGGTCGAACGCGCTCAGGCTATTTTCACTGGATTCGAGTTGAACGACTCCAACGCCAACGATATCGCCGAGCTGTGTTCGCAACTGGACGGTATCCCTCTCGCGATCGAACTTGCCGCCGTGAGACTGCGCTCGTTGTCGCCGTCGCAGCTGACTCGTCGACTGGATCACCGTTTTGCCTTGCTGACCGGCGGCGATCGTTCCAGCATGCCGCGTCAACAAACGCTCAGGGCTCTCATCGACTGGAGCTACGACCTTTGTTCCGATGCAGAACGGGTGCTGTGGGCAAGGCTTTCAGTTTTCTCCGGAAGCTTGGATCTGGAAGCCGCGGAGCAAGTCTGTAGTGGTGGTGTCGTGTCGGAGAGCGGGGTGATTGAGACTCTCGACGGATTGATCGCACAGTCCCTTGTCAGTGTCGACCGATCCGCCGCTGAACTGCGCTACTCACAGTTGATGACCGTTCGTGAATATGGTCACGAACTACTCGAGACGAGTGGTGACAGCGCCGCCGTCTATTCTCGGCACAGAGATCACTACGTGACAAAAGCCCAGGAGTTCGCAGACGACTGGTTCAGTCCTCGTCAGTCGCAACATCTCGGACTACTGAGAGTCGACCATGACAACCTGATGTCCGCGTTGGATTGGTCGTTACGTAATGGGGATTTCCACTCAGCGGCAGCCCTGTCGGTCGCCCTCAGATACCACTGGATCGCAGGTGGCTATCTGTCGGACGGACGACTACGGCTCGAACGTGTTCTTGCACGACTTCTGTCGGACGAGTCACGTGGAGATGTTCTGTGGGTCGCCGCGTGGACAGCGTTGATCCAGGGCGACCGTGATGGGGCACTCGCCCATTTGAACGAGTGCTCCGCGATCGCTGACCGTCTCGGTGACTCACGCCTGCAGTCACACCGCGATCACTGGGCTGGACTACACGCGTTGTTCAGTGGCCACACCTCTGAGGCAATAGCCTTGCTGAGCCGCGCCGTCGATGTTCATCGAGCACAGGACGACAAAGCCTCCCTGCTCACTGCCTCCTTCATGCTTGCCATGGCGCAGGCCTACGACGGGCAACTCGAACAGTCGCTCATAACCTGTGACGACGTCGTTGCCATAGCTGACGGGCACGGGGAGCAGTGGAACAAGGCTTACGCACTGTGGGTTTCGAGCGTGGCTCGATTCCATCTCGGCGAAACCGAGCACGCGATATCGGCGGCCCACAAGGCACTCGGCATACAACGCGACTTCAAAGACAAGATATGCACGGCACTCTCGATCGAGGTCCTCGTGTGGTCGGCGCAGGCTGTCGGTGAGTCCGAACACGCGGCAGAACTTTGCGGTGCTGCCAGCTCGGTGTGGAAGCTGTTGGGGACTTCCGTCGCAGCTTTCGGTCCGCACGTGGAACGCGACTCCACGACGTCGATGAGCGCGGTACAACATGCCCTGGGTATCAGCGTGTTCGAGCGGATACGAAACAAGACGAGTGGCCTGAACATCGTCGAATCGGTCGGCCTGGCACTGGGAACCAAGCCCTATCGCAGTGACAGTGTCGATTCACCTGCATCGGTGCTGACGAAACGAGAGGTACAGGTCGCAGGACTCTTGGCGGAGGGACTCGGCAACAGGGATATCGCGGACAAGTTGGTCATCTCGCGCCGTACCGTCGACGGACACGTCGAACGAATCTTCACCAAGCTCGGTGTGGGGTCCAGGACACAAGTCGCTGTGTGGATACGAGCGAATGGGGCGGCTGATCAGAACGATGCCGCGAATACGAACACGAGCGGACGTGCTGATTAGGGCGGTGTGACAGATCCCCATGATCGGACGTTGTTCGACAGGGCTGGGCCTAGTCGATGCTCAGGTACTGGGGCTGAGGTCGGGGTCGAACGACTGGGCGTTGGAGGTGGCACCTCCGTCGATGGACAGGACTGCACCCAGGACGAAGCTGCTCTTGTCGGAGGACAACCACACGACAGCTTCGGCGACCTCTTCCGGTGTTCCGAATCGGTGCAGCGGTTGCGGCGCCATCAACATATCCTGTCCTTCGCGTGGGAGGCGGGAGACCATGGGGGTTTCGATTGCGCCCGGTGCAATCGCGTTGATACGAATTCCCATGTTCGCGTACTCGCCTGCGGCGGTCTTGGTCAGGCCGACGACGGCGTGTTTAGCCGCGACGTAGGCGCCGGCCATGGGAGTACCCACGAGGCCGGCTTCGGATGCGGTATTGACGATAGTGCCACCGCCATGGTTCCTCATGTACGAGATCTCGTACTTCATGGCCAGCCACACGCCTTTCACGTCGACAGCGAGAACTCTGTCGAAGTCGTCCTCCGATATGTCTGCAGTGAAACCCGTGGTCAGGATGCCGGCATTGTTGTGTGCGAAGTCCAGGCGTCCGTAATAGCCAACCGTCGCGAGGATCAAATTTTCCACGGACCTGGCGTCTGCGACATCGACAGCGACAAAAGTGGCGTCACCGCCCGCACGTCGTACCAACTCGACTGTCTCGAGCGAATCGGATCGTGTGTGTTCGAGATCTGCTACCACGACGTTGGCGCCCAGCTCGCCGAACGCTACTGCTGTAGCGCGGCCGATTCCACCGGCTGCGCCGCTCACGAGCCCTGCTTTACCTCTGAAGTCGGACACTGAATATCCCATTTCGTCATCGATCGATTAATGTTGTCGGGAACTGCTGGGTGAGCGCGCGGTAGTCGACGAGGCGAGTACAGGCAGTCGTGACGTTCGGTGCGGGCGATTCCCCGCGCGGTGATGACACCCACTGGGCTCGACAGGTGGAAAGCGCTGAAGTGAACAAAAGAATCCCGTGGTTGCTACAAGGCCGGGCGCATTCGCCGTGAATGCGCCCGGCCCGCGTCAGCTCTGCCCAGATCACCGAGCAGGGGCGGCGACACTTACCTCACGAATGAACTGGGTTGCAGCATCGAGTAACTCCCTACCGCGTGGAACTGCTGCCGACAGCCAGAACACCCCGTGCACGAGACCATCGAATCGCGTGTTGCGGCATTGCACTCCAGCGGCTCGGAGAGCATCCGCGAACTGCTCGCCCTCGTCTCGGGTGACTTCGTTCTCCGTGGTGAGAACCAGCGTTGCCGGTAGGCCGGCGAGGTCGGCGAGCGGTGGAACAGCGTAGGGGTTGCTCGCGTCTTCAGGCTCCTGGAGATAACTTGTCCAGAAGAAGTCCAGGTCGGCCGAACCGATGAGGAACCCCTCTCCGAATTCTGCACGCGAGGGAAGATTCGCGTTCGGATTCAGCGCAGGGTAGATCAACACCAGTCCGTTCACTCGCGGTCCACCGGTGTCGCGGGCCCGTAACGCCGCAGAGGCTGCCAGGTTTCCGCCGGCGCTGTCTCCCAGCAGAATTATGTTCTCGGGGTCCCCGCCGTGAGCGCTGACGTTGTCTGCAACCCACTGCAGTGCGGCGGCAGCGTCATCGGAAGCCGCGGGGAACGGGTGCTCCGGTGCCAGTCGGTAACTGGCGGTGACGACAATCGCCCCGCTGGCATTGGCGATCGCACGTGCGGGTTCATCGACGACATCCAAGTTTCCCGCGATGAATCCGCCGCCGTGGAAGTACAGAACGATCGGCCGGGGGCCTGGCACATCGGGGGTGTAGATGCGTAACGGCCGAGAATTGCCGTCGACGCCGAGGTACTCGGTTTCAGTGAATCCTGCGACATCTTCTGGCGGCAACTGCATGCCGGTGAAGCCGGCGATCGTCTCGCGAATCTGTTCGAGTGGCATCTGTGAGAATGGCGGCACCCCCTGGGCATCGAGGCCGGTCAGTAGTTGAGTGACGTGTTCGTCGACTGCCATGTTGTTTCCTGTCCTTGAGTGAGTTCGGGAGATGGCGAGGGCCGGTTACCTGTTGCCGAAGTAGGAGACGTCGTCGTTGCCGATCAGGTCGGGCACTGTCCAGCCGTCGAGGTCGTACTCGTTCAGGCACTGTTCGGCGAAGCCCTTCATGTAGCTGACGTCGCCGCGTGCTTCTGCTGCGAACAACAGTTCGGCCTTCACGTTCTCGTGGTTTCCGGAGTAGTTGCGCTCGTAGAGTTCGTGGCGTCCGCCGAATTCGGTGCCCACCGAATCCCACAGCGCCTTCATGATCTTGACGCGCTCGACCGCGGTCATGCCGTCCGATCCTCGGACGTACTTGTCGAGCAACGGACGAACGATGGGGCTCTTGAAATCGCGGGCGCTCGACGGCAGGTAGATCAGGCCGGATGCGACGTCCTGCTCGATGATCTCTTTCACGCGTGGGTATCCCTGAAGCATGAACATGCGGTAGGTCAATCCGTATTCGATCTTCGGGATGACCGTATCGCCGATCCACTGCTCGGGGTCGCGCGCCATCGATTCGGTCAGTGACCAGAACAAGTTACGCCAGCCGATGACTTCGCCGACCCTCGTCTGCACCCCTCGGAAGCCTCCCGAACCGGTCGCGTCGAGGGCTTTCATGAGCAGGCCGGCGATGAAGTCGAGTTTCACGGCCAAACGGGTACATCCCTGGAGTGTGAAGCGGGGCAGGAAGCCTGATTGCGGGAAGAAGGCGTTGATCTTCTCCACGTCGCCGTACATGAAGACGTTCTCCCACGGGACGAGCACCTTGTCGAAGACGAAGATCGTGTCATTCTCGTCCATGCGCGAAGACAGAGGGTAGTCGAACGGGGTGCCCATCACAGCCGCGTTCTCGGTGAACGAGCTACGGCAGATCAGCTTGACTCCGGGTGCGTCCATCGGGACAGTGCAGATGAGCGCGAACTGCTTCTTCTTGATCGGCAGACCGTAGTGAGCGATGAAGTTGTAGTTCGTGATGGCGGATCCGGTCGCGACTACTTTCGCACCCGACACGATGAGGCCGGCGTCGGTTTCCTTCTCGACCTTCATGAACACGTCGCCGACCTCGTCGGGCGGTAGGTGGCGGTCGACGGGCGGATTGATGATGGCGTGGTTCCAGTACAGAACCTTCTCCTGGGACTCGCGATACCAGCGTTCGGCGTTGTCCTGGAACGGGGAGTAGAGCTCCTTGTTGGCGTGAAGTGTCCCGAGGAAACTCGCCTTGTAGTCGGGGCTGCGGCCCATCCAGCCGTAGGACATCCGAGCCCACGCCGCGATGGCGTCACGATCCTTCAGCAGATCGGCCGATGACGTCGGGGCGCGGAAGAACGGCATGGTGACGCCGCCGCTACCGGTGTCGGTGGGCGTGGTCAGCGTGTCGACCTGATCCCCGGTATGCAGGGCGTCGTAGAGGCGCGCGGTCATCCGGATGGGGTTGCGGAACGCAGGGTGGGTGGTGACGTCCGGTACGCGCTCGCCGTGGATGTAGATCTCGCGGTCGTCGCGGAGAGATTCGATGTACTCGTCACCCGTCATCGGTTTGGTGGCGAAGGTTCGTTCGGAGTTGGCAGTCGAATTCGCCGCAGGATTCTCGGTGACCGGGGGAAGTTTTTCCGGATCGGTGGTGCGCTCGTCGAGGGTTGTCATGTGAAGTTTCCTTTCGAGACGTGTATGTGGGAGGCGGATCAGCCGACCGCGTGAAGATGCGCGGGGACGAAGGTCGTTGTCTGGTCGAACCATCCGGCCAAGGGATCGTCGGAACATCCATCCCATGCGTGGAGGGGAGCGACCGGTTCGAGTGCATGGAAGGCGCTTCCGAAGTACAGGAGCGGTGCACGTCCGCTGATCACTGTGTGCACGATTTCGCCGACGAAGATCACGTGGTCACCACCTTCGTAGGTGCGCCAAGGTCGGCACGAGATCGTCGCCAGTGCATCCTCGAGGACGGGCGCAACGGGTCCGTCCACCAGTTCCGGCGCAGGATCGATGGGCCGACCGGCGAAGTGCATGGCCACATCAGCTTGATCCGACGCGAGAAAGTTGATGGCAAAGGGCTTTTCCTGAAGGAAACCACAGGCTTTCGACCTCTTCGTCAGCGTGATCTGACAAAGGTATGGCTCGTGGCTGACGGCGGTGAAGGCCGACACGGTCGCCCCGTGCGGCTTGCCCTCGGAATTCGAGCACGTCACAACTGTGACGCCACTGGCGTATCGGCTGAAGACGTCGTCCATGATGGCTGCTCTCTAAGAGGTAGCGGTGAGGGCGCGGCTGTTGGCACGTTCGAGAGCGAAGCCGGCGTAGCCGCGGTCGACGACGTCGTCGCAGGTCGCTCTGTACGTGGGCGCGCCGGCGAGGTACACCATGCAGGCACGCGGTTTGCCCGGAATGTTCGCTCCCATGTACCAGGAGTTGGTTTCCGGCAGAAGTGTCTGTGCAGCAATCTCGTTGGTCGTCGCTACCCACTGATCCTGTGCGTGGAGGCGGGGTTCCATCACATCGAGACCCTGGCTCGCCAGATACCCGATGGCATCGGTGGCGAAGTCGACGTGGTCCTCGATGGCGAGTGGCATGTTGTACAGCACAGACGGGGACTGGGGTCCCGTGATGAGAAACAAGTTCGGGAAGTCGTGGACCATCAGTCCCAGGTAAGTGCGGGGCCCGTCTGCCCACGAGTCGGCAAGCCGTTGGCCGTAGCGGCCCTGGATGTCCATCGCCATCAGTGGACCGGTCATCGCGTCGAAACCGGTGGCCAGGACGATCACATCGGCTTCGTGAACATCGTTCCCCACCTGGACCCCTGTGGGCGTGATGGCGCTGACGGGAGTGTCCTTGACGTCGATCAAGGTGACGTTGTCGCGGTTGTAGGTCTCGTAGTAGCTCGTCTCGAGTGGAGGCCGCTTCGTACCGTAGGAATAACCCGTGGGAGCGAGCATGTCCGCCACCTCTGGGTCCGTGACTCGCTCGTGGATACGGTTGCGGATGTAGTCGGCGATGGTGTCGTTTGCCTTCTTGTCGAACAAGATGTCCTGGTAGCTGTCGATGAACAGACGGAAGCCGCCCGCGTTCCACCGTTCGTCGAAGGTGCGGCGGCGTTCCTCGGCGTCTACCGCCAGAGCGGACGGCTGAACCTGATCGAAGGGAACGCCGAGGAAATGGTTGCGGGCCGCGTCACGGACCTGCGAATACGCACCCTTGATGCGAGAGACTTCGTCCGGATCGATCGGCCCGTTACCGAGTGGGGTGGCAAAGTTCGGAGTCCGCTGAAACACAGTGAGGTGCGAGGCCTGCTGCGCGATCAGAGGGATGACCTGGATACCGCTTGCGCCTGCACCGATCACCGCGACGCGCTTGCCTGTCAGATCAGCCCCTTCGCGAGGCCAATTACCGGTCATCAGCACTTCGCCTCGGAAGTTCTCGATGCCGCCGAACTCCGGTGTCTTCGGTACGGACAGGTTGCCGGCGCCCGAGATGAAGAAGCGGCTGCGCACGACTTCTCCATGGTCTGTGGTCACCTCCCACATCGAGTCGTCGTCGTTCCACTGCACTGCGATGACTCGGGTGCCGAACGTGATGTCTTTGCGCAGGTCGAAGCGGTCAGCGACGTGTTCGAGGTATCGCAGAATTTCGGGCTGTCCCGCGAACTTCTCGCTCCACTGCCATTCTTGCTGCAGATCTTCGTCGAACGAGTACGAGTAGTGGACACTCTCGATGTCGCAGCGGGCGCCCGGGTACCGGTTCCAGAACCACGTACCCCCGACATCGGAGCCTGCCTCGAAAGTTCTCACCGTCATCGTCATTGTGTCGCGAAGCTTGTGTAGTGCATACAAACCGGCGAATCCTGCTCCGACGACGACCACGTCGACGTCGGGGGAGATGGTGGTGGTCATGGTGGTGCACTCCTTGTGCTCGGACGGCTACGGCCTCGAATGAGACGCGTTCGATGTGTGGGAACGATCATGACCTGTCTCACAGTCACCCCCCGAGGGGTGAATTACCCCCTCGGCTACCCATGTTTGCCATCACGCTGTGAAATCCTGACTTTCGCGTCGGCGGCCGGTGTGATGAAACCCCGCTCGACCAGCATGGGTCCATCGATACTCACACCGCCGCAACGGTTCCCGTAGTGGGCGGGACGCGACCCGCTCATCGGCCGCAGTAGTACATCCTCACCAACTGTTGCGCCCGAGAGCTATCGCCACACCTCGGCGGGGCAGCCGTGAGGGAACGTGACATGTTCCCCGACAACGCCGTTCGGGCGGCAAGCTCGACAATCGACGCAGGGGAAGAGCGGCTCGACGCCCTGTACGCCGTGCTCTGGTCGACCGACGATGGCATCAGGGTCGAGGCCGACGGTCTACACACGACGTAGAGTTCAGCGAGACATGGGATTACAGAGTAATTCGGGTTTCTCGAGAATGTGCAGCGCAGGCATTCGGCGCCCAGTTCATGAACCCGGAACGACGTCCTGCGGTGTCATCTGTCCCGCGTGCGATCCAAAGATGGCGACAGTGCGCGATGTCGACGGTTCGACTGTTCTGTTGTGGTCGGTCCGACCACCGCCCGGTAGGCGAGATGCACGCGCAGTTGCTGCGAACCGGCGTGTGGCCGTCGCCCCGGCAGATTCGAACCACCGACTGCCCTGGATCCATTGCGGCGCATCAGTAGAGCGATGTTCACGGACCGCGAACTCGATCCGAGTGGTGGTCCGCGCCGAGTCGCTCGAGTACAGCTGAGGGGCGAGCTTGCGAATGACCTGGCTCGGGTCGACCGTACGAGGTCTGCACGGGCGCTCCCCGGTCGGAAACGTCAGGTGACGTCGGTCGTCCTTTGCTCATCCTTCCGTGACGGCCGAGGGATGTGTCGCGAGTGGAGTCACGTCAATGGTCATATACGAGAACAGAGGTAGATTCCACAGGATCTCATGAAGCCTCTCGTTGTCTCGCACGTCGAAGACGCTGAGGTTGGAGTACTCGCCGACGACGCGCCAGATGCTGACCCACTCCCCGTCGCGCTGCAACTGCTGCGAGTACGCCTTCTCTCGGGCGAGAGTGTCGGTTCGTACATCCGCGTCGAGATCCTGTGGCAGCGCGACGTGCATCTTCACCGCGAAGAGCATGTGTCTCAGTCCTTGTCGAGTACGAAGTTGTACGTCACTTCTTGACCGCCGTCGACCTCCCGAGGGTCGAGGATGAGCTCGGGCTTGACGGCGTTGGCGACGTCGTCCTCGTTGTGTACGTCGCCGGGGAAGTAGAGCTGCGTGGTGAGCTGCTGGTGGCCGGCTGCCGCGACCTTCAGGTGCAGGTGCGCGGGACGCCAGGGGTGCCATCCCGCCGCGAAGATCAAACTGCCGCAGGCACCGTCGGTGGGAATCTGGTACGGCGCAGGCTTCATGGTGTGGATCCAGAACTGTCCCTGTTCATCGGTGGTCACCGTGCCGCGCAGATTCCATTCCGGAATTCCAGGTGCGAACTGCGAGTAGAAACCGTCGGAGTCGGCGTGCCAGATCTCGATGACGGCGTGCGGTAGGGGGCTGCCGTCGACGCCGCAAACCTGTCCCTGGAACAACAGCGGGGTGCCCTGCTCGCCGTCGCGCGTCGGTACTATCGCCGCCGATCCGAGTTCGGGGGCACCGGGTACGTAGAAAGGGCCCTCGATGGTGCCCTTGCTGCCCTCGCGCGACTCGGCCGCGACTTCCTCGACGACGTGCTCCACCCAGACGTCGAGAAACAACGGCCACTCACCGGTCTGTCCCACGTTGATGAGCCAGGCCTTGAGGGCGTTGTACTCGTCGTACGTCACTTCGTGCTCGCGAATCGTGTCGTGGACGGCCGAAAGTACCTGGCGAGCGAGCGCACTGACTCGTTCGGGTGGGGTGTCGGCGGCCAACGACTTGTCGGAGCTGAAGCGCTCGGTGGCGTTCGCGCCGGTAGCGGCGGCGGTGGCCACCTCGGCGGAGACGTCTGTCGATACTGCGTGGTCGATGCTCATTGTGAACTCCTTGCGTGACGGTGCGCTGTCGAGGGCCGAGAATCAGTGGTCGGAACGGTATTTCGCGAGTTTGTCCGGGTCGATGCGAACGCCGAGTCCCGATCCGGGCAAGACGCTGAGTTCGCCGTCGCGGATCTCGAGCGGTTCGGTGAGGAGGTCGTCGCTCATGTCGAGGAAGTTGGACAGTTCGCCGGCGCGTCGGGACGTGAGGTCGAAAGCGGCGCCGAACGCGACGGTGCACGCGGAGCCGAGTTGGCCGTCGATCTGGTTGCCCATGACGACCTCGAGGCCGAGACCCTCGCAGAGGTGGTGGGTTCGGCGTGCGCCGGTGAAGCCGGAGCGGGCGGTCTTGATGCTCACGGCGGTCGCGGAGCCACCGAGTACCTCGCGGGTGATCTCGGCCGGAGTGACCGCGGACTCGTCCGCGACGAACGGCACGTCGAGCTGGGAGACGAGCCACCGCCGACCGAGTACATCGTCTGCAGGACAGAGCTCCTCGGCGAGTGAGAGATCGAGGTCGCGCATCTCGGCCATGGCGCGGGCGGACTCGGACGCGGTCCACCCGCGGTTGCCGTCCACATACAGGTCGACGTCGGGCCCGAGGTTCTCGCGCAGTGCTCGGACGACCGCGGTGTCGAGGGACACGGGGCGACGGCCGACCTTGATCTTGAACACCTCGATGCCGTACTCGGAGCGCATGCGGGTGGCCTCGTCGACCATGGCGGCGGGGGTGTCGAAGCCGAGCATGTGGCTCACGCGCATGCGGTCGGTGTAGCCGCCGAGGAGGTCTGTGACGGAGAGGTCGAGGGTGCGTCCGAGTGCGTCCCAGATCGCCATGTCGATCGCGGCCTTGGCGACGGGGTTGGCGACGGTGCGGGCGAGGCGGGAGTGCACCACTTCGTGCTGTGTGAGTGTCAGGCCGACGACGGCGGGTGCGAAGAGAGTCTCGACGACGGCGACGATGCCGCGTTGGGTCTCGCCGTAGGTGAAGGGGCGCGGGGGAGCGTCGGCGATGCCGACGACGCCGTCGTCGGTGTGCACACGGATCAGAACGTGCTCTGCCGCAGTGACTTCACCACTCGCGAAGCGCAGCGGCTTGCGGTACGGGATGGAGTACGGGATCGCGTCGACGGCGACGATCTTCATGAGATGTCCTTCAGGGCAGGATCGATCGGTACGGCGGACGGCAGGATGCCCGCGTCCTCGAGTGCCGAGATCAGGGAGGTCACCAGGGGGAGAGACTTGTCGCGGCTCCACGCGAGTGCCAGATCGATCGTGTCGGCCCCGCTGACGTCTCGGAAGACGACTCCGTCGAGTTTCATCGAACGAACCGATTCCGGTACCAGCGCCACGCCCAGGCCCGCCGCCACCAGGGCGAGGAGAACCGAGGTGTCGGGCGCCTCGTGTTCTCTCTTCGGGGTGAAGCCGGCGAGACGGCAGCTCCTCACGACGACCTCGTTGACGGCCGAATGCGCATCGGAATACATGACGAAGCTCTCGAAGGAAATGTCCAGGATTTCGAGCGCCGGCTCCTGCGCGAGTCGGTGATCCACCGGCAGCGCCAGCACCATGGACTCGCGGGCGATGGTGCGCACCTCGAGGTCGTCTCCGGCCACCGGTGGCCGGAGAACCGCCAGGTCCAGTTCCTCCGAACGAAGACCCTCGACCTGGGCAGGTGTCAACAGATCCCCGTGTATCTCCAGGACCACCTCGGGAAGCCGTTGACGCAGAGCGCGAGCGATGGCGGGCAGTCGATCGAAGGCGGCTGTTCCCGTGAAGCCGATGCGCACCAGACCGGTCCGCCCCTCGTCGATACGCCGAACGCTCGTCACGCTGTCGTCAAGTCCGGCCAGGAGGCGGACCGTCTCGCGGTAGAAGTACTCACCCGCCGGGGTCAGGCTGACCTGCCGCGTGGTGCGGGCCAACAGGGTGACCCCCAGTTCTGCCTCGAGCTGCCGCACGGACTGGGAGAGGGCGGGTTGGGCGAGGAACAGTCTTTTCGCCGCCTGCCCGAAGTGACGGGTCTCGGCGACGGCGACGAACTGCCGGAGGTGGCGCAGCTCCACTGATTCGACTCCGATCTCGATGACTGAGTGATCTGCACCACGGTAGGCCGTCGACACATTTCCCACAAAGACCTGATTCGGCCCTATTGATAAGCAGTAGCGATCAATCAACGGTTCAGGCCGACGGGGCCGCCCGCGCGTACGGTCGATGCCAGGACATAAGCGAAGCGGCGGGTTGCGCACGCCGTCACGTTCGCTGCCGGCGGTGCGACGTAGCTCGGCAACCCTGGGGCCGCGAGGGAATTGCTACTGCCGGTGAAGGCGGTGCAGTTCCACCTGACGCGGGTCTACGCGAAGCTGGGGACACGGTCCAGAGCCGAGCTGGCCGCGCGGACGTCGTCCAGTTCAGCCCCGTCGAATACCACACCGGCAGAATGACATCGACGATATCCACGCACCTCGGAGGAGTACACATGACGGTCCCACTCGCGCACGACCTCGTTCCCGGACCATCGGGCTCGCACTCGGTGGTGTTCCTCGGCTCGCTCGGCTCCGATCGCTCCATGTGGTCTGCTCAGGTGGCGGGGTTGGCGGACATCGCCACCACCGTCTCCGTCGACGTGCGGGGACACGGCGGCACGCCGGTCGGAGACGGACCTGTCACAGTGGAGGGTCTCGCGGCGGACGTCATCGGTCTTCTCGACACGCTCGAGCTGAGCCGCGTGCATCTGGTGGGGCTCTCTCTGGGTGGCGCCGTGTCGCAGACCATCGCCGCTCTGCACCCGGACCGCGTCAGCACGCTCACAGTTCTGTGTTCCGCCGCCAAGTTCGGCGATCCGGAGCCGTGGATCGACCGCGCCGGCACGGTCCGCCGGGACGGGCTGGCGTCCATGGCGGAAGCCGTGGTGGGACGGTGGTTCACCGAGGACTGGGCGGCCGATCACCCCGACATCGTCGCCGGCGCCGTCGCGATGGTGTCCGCTGTGAGCGACGAGGGCTACGCCCTCTGCTGTGAGGCGCTGTCGCGCTTCGACTCTCGTCCGATCCTGGGCGGAATCGATGCCCCCACCCTGGTGATCGCCGGCGATCGCGACCCCGCCACGCCTCCGGAGACGATGGCCGTGATCGCCGATGCGGTG
Organism: Rhodococcus sp. BP-349; assembly: GCF_019835845.1. NCBI lineage: Bacteria > Bacillati > Actinomycetota > Actinomycetes > Mycobacteriales > Nocardiaceae > Rhodococcus > Rhodococcus sp. BP-349. The sequence continues at coordinate 891,577 of NZ_JABUDR010000001.1, forward strand.
CCGAACGCGCGACTCCTCGTCCTCTCGCCCGCTGCGCACCTGGCGGCAGTCGAGCGAGCGGACGAGGTGACTGCACTGCTGCGCGACCACGTCGGATCCGCGGTCGGATCAGCGAGGAGCGTCGGCAGAACAGCGCCGTAGACCACCAGGTCGTAGCCGTCGAAGACGATGGCGACCGTGGCGAGCGCGACGATCCACGTCACGCTCCGCCGGTGGCGGCCACGTGCCCATCCGGCAGCTTCGGAGCGGCCGAGAGTTGTCATGGGAGATCCTCTGGTCATGGAAACTGCAGAGCCCGCCATGTCGCAGAAGGCGAGGGCGGGAGTGGGTACGACCCTCTCGCAGACATGACCTGGATCACACCAGATGTTCGCCCAGTCTTTACCCGGGGTGGTGCCGAGGGACGGGCGCGATGCCTCGGGGCCCGTCGCCACCCGGCGTGTGTCCCGGTCGGTGATGGGCACGAACAACGGAACGAACAAGCTCCGCGACGGCGTCGACGGCGGCTGTGGAGTCGCCCTTCTGACGCGCCAACGACAGTTGCACCGTCTCCTCGGCGACGAGCGGTCTGTAGACGACGCCGTCGAGACCGAGGTGGCGCACCGCTTCCGGCGCCAGAGCGACTCCGAGTCCCGCAGCGACCGAGACGACCTGGGTGGCTGTCTCACTGACTTCGGCTGTGCGGGGGACGAATCCGGCGCGTGCGCAGGCTGCCAACACACGGTGGTGCATGGTCGAGCGTGACTGGGACGGGTGGGTCAGAAATGTCTCGTCGGCAAGATCGGAAAGGTCGACGATGGATGCGTTCGCGTGGGGAGACGACGCGGGAAGAACGGCCACCAGCTTCTCCGTCCGCAGTACCTCCAGCTCGACAGCGGGGGCGGGGCGATCGGTGAGTCCCGGACGTATCAGCACGAGGTCGTATGCACCCGTGCCGAGTCCGTCGAGCAGTTGTGGTGTGAGCAGTTCCCCGCGCAGCTGCAGGTCGATGTCGGGGAGGTCCTCGCGGACGCGGTGAGCCAACAGGGGGAGGACGTCGTAGGTGGCGGTCCCGACGAATCCGACGGACACCCGGCCGGTGAACCCGTCGGCGAACGCACGCATGTCGGACACCGCGTGGTCCACCGACGAGACGATGCGCTGCGCGTGTTCGGTGAACCGCCTGCCGGCCTCGGTGATCTCGACTCGCCGTGTCGAGCGGTCGAACAGGCGCACCCCCAACTCGGTTTCGAGCCCGATGATCGTCTGGGACAACGCCGGCTGGGCTATGTGACTGCGCGCGGCGGCCCGGCCGAAGTGCCGCTCCTCGGCGAGGGTGAGGAACAGTCTCAGAACACGCGAGTCCACCACCGCAGCATATATCGGTCCAGACACTCAATCGATCATGATCAGGTCTTGGACACGATCAGTGCAGCGTCCTACGGTGAACCCATGACTACGTCGTCCTACGTCTACTCCGCCGTCCGAACACCGTTCGGGCGCTTCGGTGGTTCGCTCTCCGGGCAACGCCCCGACGACCTCGCCGCCACCGCCCTGCGCGCTGTGGTCGCGAAAGTGCCCTCTCTGCAACCGGAGTCGATCGACGACGTCGTGTTCGGGTGCGCCAATCAGGCCGGCGAGGACAACAGGAACGTCGGTCGCATGGCCACGCTCCTGGCCGGGCTGCCGACCAGCGTGCCGGCCACCACGATCAACAGGTTGTGCGGCTCGTCCCTGGACGCCGCCATCATCGGTTCCCGCGCCATCGATGCCGGCGACGCGGACATCGTCGTCGTCGGTGGCGTCGAGTCGATGACGCGCGCCCCCTGGGTCATGCCGAAGCCTTCGCGGGCGTTCCCCGCCCGCGACGTCACGGCGGTCTCGACCACGTTGGGGTGGCGACTGGTGAACGAGCGCATGCCCGCGGAGTGGACGATCTCGCTCGGTGAGTGCAACGAGCAGCTCGCCGGTCGATTCGGGATCTCGCGGAAGCGCCAGGACGAGTTCGCCGCCCGCTCCCACCGCCTGGCCCGCCAGGGTTGGGAGTCGGGCTTCTACGACGACATCGTGGTGCCTGTCGGAGGACTGGCCCGCGACGAGAGCATCCGCGACGATTCCACCGCCCATTCTCTTGCCGCGCTGAAGCCTGCGTTCCGTGCCGACGGGACGATCACCGCCGGCAACGCGTCGCCTCTCAACGACGGTGCGTCGGCATTGCTCCTCGGTTCCGAGCGCGCCGATCTGGGAGAACCCCTGGTGCGCATCGCCGGGCGGGCGGCGCACGCGTGCGACCCGCAGGACTTCGGGTACGCCCCGGTTGCCGCGGCCGGCCGCGCCCTCGCCCGCGCCGGCATCGGCTGGTCCGACGTGTCCGCGGTGGAACTCAACGAAGCCTTCGCGGTGCAGTCGATCGCGTGCGTCGACGCCTGGCTCGCTGACGGACTCACCGACCCGGAGATCGTCAATGCCAAGGGAGGAGCGATCGCCATCGGCCACCCGCTCGGCGCCTCCGGGGCTCGCATTCTCGGCACGCTCGCCCACCGGTTGGTCGAGTCCCGTGAACGGTGGGGTGTCGCGGCCATCTGCATCGGTGTCGGCCAGGCCTTGGCCGTCGTCGTCGAGAACGTCCGGGAGGTCCACTGATGGTGCAGATCTGCGACTCCGCGGTGGACGCCGTCAGCGGTATCGCTGACGGAAACACTGTGCTGGTCGGCGGTTTCGGTATGGCGGGAATGCCGGTCCAGTTGATCGACGCCCTCATCGAGCACGGCGCCACCGACCTGACCGTGGTGTCGAACAACGCCGGAAACGGTGACACCGGCCTCGCCGCACTGCTGGCTGCCGGGCGCGTGCGGAAGGTGATCTGCTCGTTTCCGCGGCAGTCCGACTCGTGGGTGTTCGACGGGCTCTATCGCGCGGGCGCCATCACCCTCGAGGTCGTCCCGCAGGGGACACTCGCCGAGCGGCTCCGCGCCGCGGGCGCCGGTATCGGTGCCTTCTATTGCCCCACCGCCGTCGGAACGCCGCTCGCCGACGGCAAGGAACAGCGCGAGATCGACGGTCGGCAGTACATCCTGGAATATCCGTTGGCGGGTGACGTGGCCCTGATCGGTGCGTACCGGTCCGATGGCATGGGCAACCTGGTCTATCGCAAGACCGCCCGCAACTTCGGTCCGGTCATGGCGACCGCAGCGCGTTCCACCATCGCGCAGGTGGGCGAGATCGTCGCCACCGGTGACCTCGATCCCGAGAACGTCGTCACTCCCAGCATCTACATCGACAAGGTGGTCGCCGTATGACCGGTCCGCTCTCGACGTCCGCGATGGCCGCTCTGGTCGCCGCCGACATCGCACCCGGCTCCTTCGTCAACCTCGGAATCGGTCTGCCCACGTCCGTCGCCGATCACCTCTCCGCCGACTCGGGGGTGGTCCTGCACACCGAGAACGGGATGCTCAACATGGGCCCGGCCGCCACCGGCGACGACATCGACCCGGACCTCACCAATGCCGGCAAAGCGCCCGTCACCGAGCTCCCCGGCTCGGCGTACTTCCATCACGCCGATTCCTTCGCCATGATGCGCGGCGGGCACCTCGATGTGTGTGTGCTCGGTGCGTTCCAGGTGTCGGTCACCGGTGACCTCGCCAACTGGCACACCGGCGCGCCGGACGCCATCCCCGCGGTCGGTGGGGCGATGGATCTCGCGATCGGTGCCGAGCAGGTGTTCGTGATGATGTCCCTCTTCGCCAGGGACGGAACCTCCAAACTCGTCGAGCGGTGCAGCTACCCGCTGACCGGAGTCGGATGCGTCTCGCGCATCTACACCGACCTCGCCGTGTTCGACGTCGGCCCGTCCGGAGTGGCTGTGCGCGAGACCTTCGGAATCACGGCAGACGACTTGTCGGAACGTCTCGGTCTGTCGCTGACACGAGACTACGAAGTGCTCACCACAGGGTCGACACAGGGGCGTGACGGCGTGGGCGGTTCCGTCGAGTAGTACGACGTGAGTGTGGCGACGAGTTCGCGCAGTCCAGCCGGCGGTTCATGTCTCCACCACGCGAGATGGACCGGGATGCTCGGTCCGTCCGTGATCGGTCGGTAGGTCACCCCGGATCGGGGATGGTGCAGGGCGGTGGCTTCGGCGGTGGAGCCGACTCCTCGGCCCGCCGCGATGGTGTCGAGCCACTCGTCGACGTCGGTGGTCTCGATGAGATCCGGTACGGGGTCGGTGCCGTCGTGGGTCCAGAGCGCGGGAGTCGTCGTACCCACTCGAGGGTCGACGACGAGCGTGCGACGGCCCACCTCGGCCATGGTCAGTGTCCGCCTGCGGCGCCAGAGTGCGTCGTCGGTCGCGAACGCGGCCAGTCGTCTCTCGAGTCCGACGACGACGGTGTCGAACCGGGAGGTGTTCACCGGTGTGCGGACGACGGCGACGTCACAGAAACCTTCCGCGAGTCCGGCAGTGGGGGAGTTGTGGCGTACGAGTTGCAGTTCGATTGTCGGATGCTCGGCGGGCCACGAACGCAGGAGTGGTGTGGTGTGACGACCGACCGCGGCCCACGCGTAGCCCAGACGTAACCGTCGGCGCCTGGTGCGAGCGATGTCGTCGAGCACGTCGAGTTCGGACAGGATGCGGCGCGCCTGTGGCAGGAGTTGCAGTCCGAGAGCGGTCGGTTCGCAGCCATGAGGTGTGCGACGCAGAAGTCTTTCGCCGAGCCGGTTCTCGGTGGCGGCGATGGCGCGAGAGACGGCCGCTTGGGACACGCCGAGTTCGATGGCCGCATCCGTGAACGACCCACAGCCGGCGACAGCGACGAAGTAGACCACTTCGCGAGACGACCACGTCATAACCGCAGAGCATACCCGGAGCGTTGTATGCATTTCAGTTCTGGCTGGAGCTGCTCCTACGGTTCTCGTCATGGTGCTCAGGCAACGTCCGTCGCAGGGTTCGCGAGTTCACATGGCCGGTGCCCGGCCGGAGAACGGCAGGCGCCGATCGGTGGGCGTGACGGCCGCGCTCGCTGGATCTGCGGCCAACCAGTCCGGCGCAGCGGCGGGCGCTCTGGCTTTTCCCGCGATGGGTCCCGTGGGCGTGGTCGCCGTGCGCCAGTTGGTCACGGCGCTGGTCATGGTGTTCGTGGCGCGGCCGCGCTTCCTTTCGATGACGAGCACTCAAGTGGTGGCGGTGACGGCGCTGGCTGCGGTGTTCGGCGTCATGAATCTGAGCCTGTACCTCGCCGTCGAGCGCATCGGTCTGGGTCTGGCGGTGACGTTGGAGTTTCTCGGTCCGTTGGCTGTCGCGGTCGCCGGGTCGCGCCGCGCCCTCGACGTGCTGTGCGCCGGACTGGCCGCCGTCGGTGTCATCGTTCTCGTCGGACCGAGCGGGACCTCCGACATCGCTGGTGTCGTCGCGGCTCTCGTCGCCGCAGCGGGGTGGGCGGGCTACATCCTGCTCAATCAGCGCGTGGGAGCGCTCTTCTCGGGCTTTCGCGGAACCTCGGCTGCGGCGATTCTGTCGGCAGTCGTGTGGGCTCCGGTGGCGGTGGCGTTGTTCACGGTGAATCCGCCGTCGCCGCGATTCGTGTTGTTGGCAGCGCTGTGCGGTGTGCTCGCCTCTGTGGTGCCGTTCGCGGTGGACATGGTGAGTCTGCGGCATCTCGACGCCGGCGCCTTCGGAACGCTGGCGAGTGTGAATCCCGTCTGGGCCGCGGTAGGTGGGTGGATCGTCCTCGGGCAGGTGCTGTCTCCCTGGCAGATGCTGGCTCTGGTGCTCATCGTCGCGGCCAATGTCATCGTCTCGACCACCCGGTGATCTCCGCGCTGGTTCGTACTCGGGGCGGGCCGGATGCGTTGTGAAGGCACGTCGCGCGGTCCGCTCCCCGTGACGCAACGTGCGCCCCGATGTGACCTCAGACTGCGATCACATGTCGGGACAACCCGTCCAGTGTCTCCCGTAGCCGCTTCTCGAACGTTCCCCGCAGAGCTTTGCCCACCGGGCCGACCAGCAGCGGGCTCGTGACGTCGAGGTCGATGGTGACGGTGGTCGTGTCACCGGACGCGTCCAACCCCAGGCGCATGTGGATCTTCGAGCCGGTCGAACCCTTGCCGCGGAAGACGACCTCGCTCGGCGGCCGGAACGATTCCACCTCGAAGGTGATGGTGTCGACCAGGGCGGCCACCTTGATCTTCTCCACCATCGTCGCGCCGACCTCGATCGTGCTCGGCGGCAGCTCTTCCCAGCCGGCGTGCAGAGCGTGCCAGTGCTCGAAGGTGGTCACGTCGGAGACGGTTTCCCAGACCTTCTGCTGGGGCGCGGCGATGTTCCGGCTCACGGATGTGGGGCTCATTCGGATTCCTTTCGGATGCGGTCGACGAGGCAATCAGGCCATGTCGTTGACTCGATGTCAACATTGACACGAAGTCAACGAAACTCTACGTTCGGTGTCACAGATCGCATCTCCGCTCCTCAGGGGCCCGACCGAGAGTGACACCATGACGACACTGACCGAGTCCTCCGCACCGACCACGGGCATCGACACCGGTGCCGAGGTAGTACGACAGCTACGCGACCTGCTGCCGCAGCTGAAGTCCGGTGCCGCGGCGAACGAGCAGGCGCGCAGGTTGTCCGAGGACACGGTCGACGCCCTCCGCCGTTCCGGCGCGTTCCGGATCGCAGCGCCGGCCCGTTTCGGAGGGCTGGAGACGAACTTGCGGACGATGCTCGAGGTGTCTGCCACCATTGCCGAGGGTGACGGCGGCGCAGCGTGGGTCACCACGCTCTCCAACATCAATCACTGGGCACTCGGAATGTTCACCGAGCAAGCGCAGTCCGAGGTGTACGCGGACGGGCCGGACGTCATCATCTCCGGCGTCGTGTCGCCCACTGCCACCGCGCGACCGGTACCCGGCGGTTACCGCGTCAGCGGCCAGTGGCCGTACGCCTCGGCCAGTCTGCACGCCACGTGGTGCACCGGAGGCGTGGTGATCCTGGACGAGGACGAGACGGTGATGGATCAGGGAATGGCGCTGATCCCCCGAACCGATTACCACGTCGACGACACCTGGTACGTGGCCGGAATGCGCGCATCCGGCAGCAACACCGTCGTCGCAGACGACGTGTTCGTCCCCGAACATCGGATGCTCTCGATGATGGGTGCCTTCAGCGGTTCCTATGTCTCCGAGCGCACCGATTCCGCGTTCGCCAGGTCCGCGTTCGGCCCCATGCTGGTCATGGTCCTTGTCGGACCGCAGCTCGGAATGGGTCGAGTCGCACTGGAACTGGTGCGCACCAAGGCTGCGGAAAAGTCTCTCGCCTACACCGTGTTCGAGCGCCAGGCAGACTCGGTGGCGTTTCAGATGCTCGTGGCCGAGGCGGCTCTGAAGATCGACACCGCCCACCTGCACGCTTTCCGCGCAGCCGACGATGTCGAGCGGTGGGCGGACGCGGGGGAGTATCCGGACCTCCTCTCGCGGGCCCGTGTCCGCGGCGATGCTGCGACCGCGCTGCGCAGCATCAACGAGGCGCTCAACACGTTGCTCGATGCCACCGGCGCCGGCGCCTTCGCGGAGGTGAATGCGCTGCAGCGGATCTGGCGCGACTCGAACGTCGGTGCGCGCCACGCGGTGATGCTGCCCCGAGTGTCGATCGAGACGTACGGAAAGGCTCTGCTGGGGGTCGAGCTGCACGATCACATCACCCCGATCATCTGACGATCGCGGCCGTCACCTACTCACCCGGGTCGGCTCTTCCCGATACAGTGACGTCGTGTCGCGCCCGCCTGCCAAGATGACCGCCCGGTCCGCCCGGGCGGCGGAGACCCGCCAGCGACTCATCGACACCGCCGTCACGCTCTTCGCCGAGAACGACTACGACAAGGTCGGCGTCGGTGAGATCTCCAAGACGGCCGACGTCGCGCACGGGCTGTTGTTCCACTACTTCGGCACCAAGCGAGGCATCTACCTCGAGGCCATGCGATCGACCGCCGAGGCGATGGCGCGCGCGTTCGACGGCATCCCCGACGCAACCCCGGACAAGCAGATCCGGGCAGCGCTGACCGCACACCTGACATATCTGCGTGAACACCGTGGCCTGGCGCTGCGGATGGTCCTGGGCGGTCGAGGCGCCGATCCCGAGGCGTGGCAGGTATTCGAGAATGCCCGCACAGCAGCGCTCGTCGCCGCCGCTGCCATGCTCGGCATCGATCCCCACAACGACGCGATCAGGTTGGTCGGACGGACCGCCGTTGCCGCGGTGGACGAGACGAGTGCTCGGTGGCTGGAAGTGGAGAGTCGGTTCGACGTCGATGTCGTCGTCGACATGCTCGTCCACCTCATCGCCGGCTGTCTGAGATCTGTCCCGTTCCTCGATTCCACGGTCGACGTGGATCACGCGGTGGCCGTGCTACTCGGCGACTCCGCACCCGCGTAGCTCAGGTGGCATGGCCTGTGAGTGGCAGGATTGCCGGCGCCCCTCGACCGAACAGTGCCTCGCTTCCACATCGAAGCCGATCGCGCGTGCTCAGCTCGAAGGGTCGTCGAAGATTCCGGCTGACGCACGGTGGTGTGGTGGCTCCTGCTCCACGGCCGCGAGCACGCCGTGTGTGCCGGCCCGGTCGAGTGTGGTGACGACACCGTCGGCGAAGATGCCGTGCAACGCCGACGAGGGATGAAATCCGTCAGCGGCGAACATTCGATGTGACGGTTCGAAAGCCACGTCCGACAATAGAATTCGCGGACGCACGGCGATGAGTTCGCCGGCGATGGCATTGAACTCGTCGGCTCGGCGGCCGAGTACGGTTTTCAGCGGCGCGGGCAGGGCCGGGAACTCTGCAAGTGGGGCGAGCGGGATGAACAGGATTACCGCCTGAGGGGAGGCCTCGATGACGCGGTCGAGCAGTGCGGACAACTGAGCCCGCCAGGTCGCCCGTGAGTGCAGATTCTTCGTGTCGTTCACACCGACCGAGACGACCACGATGTCGGCAGCTCCGAGCACCGCGTCGTCGACGAGAGCCGACACCTCGCGTGCGGTCGCTCCCGATCTGCCGATGATCGTCCACTCGACGGGTCTGCTCGTTCGAGTACTGATCCGTGTCGCGAGATGTCCACCGAGAGCATCGGCATGCTGGTCGACTCCCACGGCAGCGGCGAGGCTGTCGCCCAACACTACGAGCTGCACAGCCCGCCCATCGGTCTCGCCGATCCGGCCTTTCAGGCCGAGTGCCGCGGGCAGGCGGGGAGTGGAGCGCCGCACTCGGATGCCCTGGGCGAGGACGATTACAGCTCGATGCCTGCTGAGCCATGCGAGGCGCAGAACACCGGAGAGGGTCACCGCGCGCTTCGCTCGGCGGCGTCGGCCTTGATCTGTTCGAAGCGAGAGCCCATGGCAGCCGAGAGGGCCTCGGCCGCGCGAAGTGGTCGCACCATCACCATGAAGTCGACGATCCGACCCTCGTCGTCGTACCGAAGGAAATCGCACCCGGTCACGGTCAGTCCGTTCACTGTCGCCTCGAAGACGAACGCGTGGTCTCGACCGTGTACGTCGTGGATCTCCCGGATGTAGTGGAAACCTTCGAACACCTGAAGGACGGTCCGGAGGATCGCGGAGATGATGGCCTTCCCTTGATAAGGGGCGAAGGCCACGGGGCTTCGGAACACGACGTCGTCCGCCAACATGTCGTCGACGGCATCGAGATCTCGCGCATCGATCGCCTGGCGGAAGGTCGTCATGACAGCCCCTAGTCAACTTGTTGAGTACGTCAGGGCGAGGCTACTGCGATGCAGGCACCGTGTCCAGGCTCGGCCCAGCTCGGCCCGACAGAATGTCGCGCACGTAGTCGCACCATCTGATGTTCTCCTCCTCGAAAGCAATTCCGCGTGCGAGGGTGAGGAAGTGCCCGATTCTCGTTGTGTCCGCGAGGTACTCGGCCTCTGTCTGTCCGTCGAGCAATACTTCTCGAGATTGTTTGTACTGCAGCAGTTTGCGGGTCGAGGCGGCCCCCCTTGTGTCAAGGTGCGCCATGATCGCGTGGACGTCTCCCACGTCCACTGCCTCGATCTGCACCAGTAGTTCGTCACGTACGGCTGTGGGCTTGGGTTCGCGAACGATGAACTGCTGCAGCGCTGCTCGGCCTTCGGGAGTAAGGCTGAACAGCCGCTTGTTCGGCCGTCGTCGCTGCTCGACCAAGCGCGCTTCGACGAGGCCCTCGGCTTCCAACTTCTCGAGTTCGCGATACAGCTGTTGCGAAGTGCAACTCCAGAAATTGGCCACCGCGATGTCGAAGCTTTTCGTCATGTCGTAACCGGAGGACTCACCGTCGAGGAGTGCGGCGAGGATCGCGTTCCGTAGAGCCATTGCGCGATGCTACATCGGGGTAGGTGTCGAATTGAGTACTCAGCGGCATCCTGGGCGCGACGTACCGTCGCGGTCGATGTGTGAAGGCTGCCCGGCGCAGACCACCCGAGCGATGAGCGTTTCGAACCTCCCGGTCCGATCGATGGCACGATGAGAAACAGAGGCGGCTCGGAACGGGGGCATCGGCGTGAACGACGGCGCCGACGGTGCCGCGGTGATCGTCACCTCCGCCGAGAATTCGGATGCACGTTCGCTCATGCACGCGACGAGCGCATCGGCGACGGCGGTGGCGGATGTGCTGTACGTGCACGGGTGCGGTCCCGATCGGGCTGCGATCGACGACAACGCGGTGTGCACGATCACGTCGGGTGATCCGTTGGATCGCTTGCGGTGGCCGGCGCTCGTCGAGCAATGTCGTCGCTGGGCGTGGGGTGGGTGCAGATCTATCCGATCGGTTCGGGTGATCGTGCATCGGGGACGATGCAGATGCATCGATGCACCCCGCCGACGCGTCGATGGCCCGGGGAAGTCGACGTCTTCGTTTCCAAGCTGGCCCGCGTGTTGGGTGATGACCTGGTCGGCCACGTCGGGATCGACGGTCTCATGCGTCACCATGTCGATCTGCAGTCTGCGAACATCGCGATCGGCATGCTGATGGCACGTCATGATCTGGCGGCAGACGATGCCTCGGCTCTGCTGCGGGCCCGCGTTCATGCGTTGTCGATCTCGTTGGTCGAGGTGGCCCGGTGGGTCATCGACGGTGGCGACGTCACTGCCGGAACGGTCTGACAGTGGTCGGATCGACCACCACGTCACCCTGCCTGCGTCGGGATCACGCGAGCCGTCGCGAGAGCGGATGACTACCGGGTCACGACTTTCGATCGGTGACGTCGTTCGAATGAGCCTCGACGTGCCCGACAAGCTGAGTCGCCTTCACTCGGTATGACGCGATCGTCCGGCCACGACCGGATCGGACCGGCAGCGCCACTTCACCTCGGCGAGGGGTTTTTGATGGGTCCACCTGCTTGATCCGACGATGTCGCAATCGGCACACTGCAGGTGACCACCTCGCTCCCGGTGCCACCTCATGCATGCGGACCACGTCGCACCAGTCCTCATCGCAGTGGTCGCGAGGTACCCCGACGCAGACAGGATCCTGACCATGACCGGCGGACGAGACCGACGCATCGCCCCGAAGGCGACGGAACTGATCGCAGCGTGTTGGACGTCGGCGGGTGATGTCCGCCCCGACGCGCCACACCCTGTGAGTCCGATTCCGATCGCGGACCGGATCACGGCGGTCTCCGATGCCGGGTTCGCCGGCATGGGGATCGTCGCCGCGGACCTCGCGGTCATTCGCGACGACATCGGACTACCGGCCCTGCGGAGCATGCTCGACGATTCACCGTTGCGGTATGTCGAGATCGAACTGCTGGAACGGTGGTGGATCCCCAGAGGAGAGAACGGAAGCACCCACGACACTCGCGACCTGCTGCTGGAGGCCGCCGAGATCCTCCGGCCGACGCACATCAAGATCGGCTCGGAGAATGCGCCGCCCCGGGACCTCGAACCCTTGGTCGACGCCTTACGCGTGTTGACCCGCGAGGCCGCGGAGCGCGGCACCCGCATCGCCATCGAACCGATGCCGTTCTCGATCATCTCCACCATCCCGGATGGGGCCGACCTCGCCCGCGCCACAGGAGATCCCGCGTGCGGCGTGATCGTCGATGCCTGGCACGTCTTCCGCGCCGGCACCACCTTCGACGAACTGCGATCTTCCCTGACCGGCGACGTCGTGTTCGGTGTGGAACTCGACGACGCCGACGAGGACGTCGTCGGATCATTGTTCGACGACACGATCGACAATCGGCGACTGTGCGGTGAGGGAGTGTTCGACCTGAACGGACTGATCAGTGTTCTGCGCGAGGTCGGATACGACGGAACCTGGGGTGTCGAGATCTTGTCCGACGACTTCCGGCGCATGCCCCTCGATCTCGCCCTCACCCGAGCGCACGCGAGCGCAGTCGCACTGGTGCATCCCCTGCCATGACGTCCGGTCGGCGAGGTCCGTTCACTGTCAGATGATCGTGGGGAGTACACCGCCGCCGGCGCGAGTGGCTGGGCCATCGATGGCCGAGGAACGAGGACTTGCCACCAACGTGACCGGGTCTCAGACCTCCTCGCTCACCAGCGACGACGTCAGATCCTTCGGCGGGACGTGCTGGGGGACGCGCACCCCGGCTCATATGATCCGTCGCGTCCGATCTCCTCGACGAGCGGACCCTGCGACACTGTGGTGTTCGCCCACCCCGAGTCCTGCAGCCTCAAGGACACCGTCCACCTCCGGTGGTGGTGGATCCTGCAAATAGTTGTGTTTTCCTAACAAAAACTCTTGATGTCGGAACGTCGCGTTGTTAGCGTGATGTGGACGCACTGGTTTCGCATTCGTGAAGCCGGTACCGACCGACGGAGAGGCACGACGTGACCAGCAACCTTCCGACCCCTCGAGAGTTGGCCGTCCCGACGGCCCTGATGACACTGCTGCACACGGCGGACGGGCGCCCGTATCAGCGGTTCGGCCCGGCCAAGTGCACCGCGTTGGCCGAGCTCGCGGAGCTGTCCATAGACCGGATCGTCGACATCGACGGTGACCTGATTCTCGGCGCGCGGGTCGACGTGAGTGATCTCGAATGGGTGTCCACACTCGCCGACTCCCTCGACCGAGCAACCGCGACCCGGCCCATCAAGATTCGGCACTGGCTGCGTCGGAGGTCTCGTGCTTATGTGGAGCATCGCGACCGTGCGGCCGACGACGGGGTGCTCGAACGCGGCCGGGCCCGAGTTCTCGGTGTGCCCTACCGCACCACGAGGGCGGCGCCTGCAACGCGCAGCCGCGTGATCGCGGACCTGGTGAACCCGGTGTGCGACGACCCGAGGGTCGATGCTCTCGCGGCGATCGTCGTGGGCGCCGACATCGTCTCTGTGCTGGATGTGGCAGCGGAGGAGCGCGAGCAGATCGCAGTCAAGGCGTCGACAGCCGGCCGCCTCGGCTCGGTGGGGCTGTCGGCGCCGATGGTGGCAGCCCTGGCGACCGTCGGCTATCTGACGCTCACCGGAGGCTGACCGAATACCGCGTGCTCAGCAGCCGTCGGGAAGATAGGCATCAGGACCGTCCCCTGTACGACGTTCTGCGCCACCAGGATCACCAGGGCCGCGACGACGAGAGTCATTCGCCGGTGCCCCCGTCGATGCACTGCCGCAGGAGGTCTGCGTGGCCGTTGTGCCGGGCGTACTCCTCGATCATGTGCAGGTGGATCCAGCGCAGCGAGACCGGCCGGCCGTCGACCGTGCCGACCGACAACGTGTCCAGGTCGATGTTCGCGGCGAAGCCCCGACTGTCGTGGACGGCCCTGTCGTAGGCGGCGAACACCTCCGCGACAGGTGCCGAGTCGAGGCTGTCGAAGTCTCCGTCGGGCTCGGCGTCCGAGTAGTACAGAGGCGGGTGTTCTCGGCCCGCGAGCCGTCGTGCGTACCAACTTCGTTCGACTTCTGTCAGGTGCCTCACCAAGCCGAGAAGGGACAGAGTGGAAGGCGGTATCGACCGCGCTGCCAAGTGCGCGTCGGTGAGTCCGCGGCACTTCCACAGCAAAGTGGCTCTGTGGTAGTCCAACCACGATTCGAGCATGGTCACTTCGTCTGCGACGAAGGGCGGTTCCACGCGGTTCACAGCGTCGGTCATGGTCGAACTCTATGTCCGGACACCGGCACGCGTGGTCGACCGCATGAACGCTACGGATTCACGTGACCAGTGCAGAGGACCGCCCAGTTCACTCTGTCAGTGAAAAGCGGGCTCCGGTCGCGGAGGTGCCGTCGAGGACCATCTGGCGCGGACGGTGGTCCCTGCGGGCGAACGATCGACTGTCGACGAGGTGCTCAATGCTGCGACGAGTCGCAGACCGTTACCGCGAAGAGCGTTGTGCACCGGCAGTTTCCACTGTCCGAGATCAGCGACGGTCACGTCCAGCGTGCCGTCGTCCATCGAGAAGGTGACGCTGATCTGCATCGTGCCGACACCGTCCGTGTCGAGGTACGCGTGGTCGACGACATTGGCCATCGCTTCGTACACCGCCAGCACCACATCGGCTCTGCAGGCGTCGTCGAACGGCAGGATGTGAAGCCAGGCGGCGAGCGCTCTGCGTACGGCGCCGATGCACAGGGCATCGGCGGGGACACCGGACACGACGAAGTCCGGGTTCCGGGCGCTCGGGCGGACGGTTCCGTCCGCGGTACCTCCGTGCGTCGCATCCAGCACGCCTGCCGCGCGACCGTTCAGGACGTCACCGCGGCCAGTGCCGACTCGAGGTCGGCGTGCAGTGTCAGTATCTCGTCCATCCCGACCAGCGTCAGTGGGCGGGTGGTGGCGGGCCTGTTCGAGACGACAGCGAGCGCGACGAGTGCGCCGAGTCGGCGGTGCGTGTCGACGAGGGCCGTCATGCCGGTGGAGGAGAGAAAGTCGACGTCGGTCAGGTCGATGATGACTGCGGAGGGCGCCGTCTCGGACAATGCCCGGTCGAGTTCCGCTGTCAGCATCGGCGTGGACTCGAGGTCCAGATCGCCGCGGACCGACACAATGAGTACAGTCCCGTTGCGGGCGGCGGTGACCTGGACGGATCGTCGGTCGACGTCCTGTTCGCGTGCGCGATCAAGGGTCACAGCGGTACCGCCACGACCGAGGTGACCGTGCGTTCCGCAAGCACCGTCACACGCACGTTCTCTCGTTGCGATTGCTCGACCAGAGCGGCGAAGGCCGCGTCCGCGGTGATACCCCGCACTGCCATGACGATGCCCTTCGCCTGTTCGATGCAGGCGCGGGTCTCCATCGCTCTGCGGAGGTTGCCTGACTCTTCGCGAGCGTCCGCGGTGTGCCGCGATTCCCACACCGCGACCTCCACGGCAGTCACGAGGACTTTGACCAGCACCTCGTCGATGTCGCTGAAGCCGTGGTCGCCGAAGCTGTAGATGTTCAGCGATCCCGCATGTTCGGAATCCACATCCAGGGGTGCCGACAGGAAGCTGCGCACACCGGCCTCGGAGGCTGCCGCGGCGAAGAGCGGCCATCGCGCCGCAGCATCCTCGACCTGAACGCACACGATGCGCCCGGTCCGGGCGGCTTCGAGGCAGGGCCCCTCATTCACGCGGTACTGATCGGCGTCGATGTCGCTGACTCGGGAATCCGACCGTGCCGCGGTCTCAGGGTTCGCCGCGTCGTGATGCAGGAGGGTCACCCCGGCCATGTCCGCTCCGGGGATCGCGGCGACCGCCTGTTCGCACAAGCCCTGGAGGAGGATCTCGAACCGACTGTGCGACAGCAGGAGTCCACGAAAGACGTCCAATGCGGCCGCGGCGCTGTGATCGTCCGGGGGCAGGCCGGACGTGCCCGAATCCGTCATGCGGAGTCCTCTGTGGTGCAGTCATGACACCTGTCGACGTGCGCGGAGGACGCTGCGCGGTGATGACTTCACCGGACGCGCCTCACCGTACGCCGCGGGTCAACCCCACCCACGGTATGTCGCAACGCGTGACCACAGGACGTCCGGTCGATGCTCGTCGGACGCAGACCGACTAGTGACGTGTGGGTGCGCGGGAGGTGACCCGGAGCAGGAATGCGCGGTCACGACCACGGGATACTGCGGCCGGGTTGTGAGACCGCCAGACAATGGTTCGGCCGCGCTCTCGGTAGGAGGCCCGAATCTAAAATTACCGCATGGAGCACCCAGAAGTTCGCCGAAACGGCCTGTCATGACTGCCACAGTGGAGCAGAAAGGCTCTGTCTCCGTCGAGATCGACGGTGCGGTCGCATGGGCCGTGATCAGCAATCCGACCCGTCGCAACGCATTGAGCGCAGCCATGATGCGCGATCTGCACGCGCGACTGCAAGAGCTGGACACACGCCCCGACATCCGCGCCATCGTGCTACGCGGGGAAGGTTCGGAGGCATTCGTCTCCGGAGCAGATATCTCGGAGTTCGAGTCGCAGCACGGTTCCACCGATGCCAAGCAGGCCGCCGACGACGCCATAGCCGCGTTGTTCTTCGGACTCGCCGCCATGCACACGCCGACCATCGCGATGGTGCACGGCTTCTGCATGGGCGCCGGCGTCGCCGTCGCGCTCACCGCGGACATCCGCATCGCCGATGAGGCGTGCGCGTTCGCGATTCCCGCTGCACGTCTGGGAATCGCATACCCGGTTCCGCCGACGCGCGTGCTGCAGCGCATGGTCGGCTCCGGTCACGCCGCCGAGATGCTGTACACCGGCGGTCGCGTCACCGCAGAGACCGCGCTCTCCATCGGTCTCGTGAATCGGGTGGTTCCGAAAGACCAGTTGCACGAAGCCGTGCGCACCCTCGCGACGACCATCGCGGCCAATTCGCCCATGTCGGTGCGGGCTGCAAAGGTGGCCCTCGCGAGCGACCTCTACCCCGAGATGCTCTCCGAGGCCGAGGCTTTCGTGGCCATGTGCACCGGCTCGGACGATGCCGTGGAAGGTGGGCGCGCCTTCATGGAGAAGCGGCGACCCAAGTTCACAGGCGTCATGTCCTGACGCAGTCCGGCAACCACGTTCGGATCGATGTTCCGTCCACAGAATGAGGCCCTCAGCGCGACGACTCGCGCTGAGGGCCTCTCCGGTGCCGACGGGCAGATCTAGGACGCCGGCCGACCGGGCTGCGATCTGCCGGCCCGCGTCGACCTTGTGCGGGACTTCGAGGAAGTGCGCCCAGGAACCGTTGTGTGACAACACCGCAGAACTCACAGTCGGTCAGTCGGTCGGCACGAAAGGGCCTCCGTATTCGCGGAGGTGGCCGATGCGTCCTTCGCGGAGGGTGATCACGGAGACGTAGCGGCGGCGGAGGCGACCGTCGCGGTCCGCCCGTCGGAGAATGGCCTCGTATTCGCAGACCGTGACCTCCGGATCATGCGTCGCACGGACGGCGTGAAACGTGACCTCGTCGAACCAGAGAAAGCCGTCGAGGTCTGCGGCCATCTTCTCGATGGCAGGTCGCCCCACGATCGGCGGCGGGTCACCGGTCCCGTCGAAAGGCACGTCGATGACGGCATCGTGGTGGAACAGGTCCGGGAACGAGGTGATCCCCTCGTCGATGTGGCCTTCGAGGGCAGCGGCGAAGGCAGTGACCGCGGCGGCGAAATGCGGGGTTTCCATCGGAGTCAGCCGGCCCGCACGTTGGCGATGCCGCCGTCGATGTCGAGAACTGTTCCATGGGCGAAGGATGCTTCGCCGGACACCAGAAATCGCACCGCGAAAGCGATGTCGACCGGGCGCACGGGTGTCCCGGCGACGGTACCTCGGGTCACCTCGGCGAGGGCCTCGGCTGCGGCAACGTTGCCGGGAGTGGCAGTGGCGCCCGGTGACACGGTGTTGACGTTCACGCCGTGCGGACCGAACTCCGCGGACCAGGTGCGGGTCATCTGCTCCAACGCAGCCTTGGAGGCGGTGTACGCCGCGCCGGCCGGAACACCCACCCGCGACATCCACGAGCCGATGTTCACGATCGCCCCGGTTCCTCGCTCGATCATCGCGGGCGCGAGCTCGGCCACGAGCACGTGCGGCGCCCGGATGTTCGTTGCCAGCACGGCGTCGAGATCATCGTCCGCGAGCATCGCTGTCGGCAGTACCGGGTAGATGCCCGCGTTGTTGACGAGAATGTCTGCCCGCCCACCCAAGGCCTCGACCGCCGCGGCGGCGAAATCGCGGATCTCTCCGAAGCCGCCCGACAGATCGGCCGGGACGGCGTGAGCGGCTCCGCCGGCGGCACTGATGGCGTCGACGACCCCCTGCGTCCGCCGAACATCTCGACCGCTGACGACGACGTCGGCACCGGATGCGGCGAGGACGCGGGCGATCGCCTCACCGATGCCGCTCGACGACCCGGTCACGATCGCGGTGCGACCTGCGAGTCGAGTGTCGGAGGGGAGGGACTCGAGTAATTCCAGATTGGACTGCATGGTCCATTCTTAGCAGAGCTGGACCCTGTGGTCCACTTCGGTACGATCGGTGCATGAACGAGACGAAGCTCACCGAGCGTGGACGTCGAACTCGGCAGCGCATCATCGAAGCGACCGGGGAACAGATCCTGGCATCCGGGATCGGTGGGACGACCCTCGACACCGTGCGCGCGGCCACGTTGACCAGCAAGAGTCAGCTGTTCCATTACTTCCCCGGCGGGAAGACGGAGCTCGTGCGAGAGGTCGCCGTCTGGGAGGGCCGACAGCTGTTCGCAGCGCAGGAGCCCGAGATCCACGACCTGGGCTCGTGGGGGTCCTGGGAGCGGTGGCGGGCGGGCCTGGTCGAGTACTACATCGGTCGAGGTCGCTGGGCCTGCCCGATCGGATCGCTCGCGACGCAGGCTGCAGCCGTCGATGCCGAGCTCGACCGGACCGTTGCCGAGGGGATGCGAGCGTGGCGCAGCGCTCTCGCTGCCGGGGTCCTGAGGATGCGGACGGTGGGACTGGTAGCGGAGTCCGCAGATCCCGGGCGGATCTCGGTCTCCATCCTGGCGGCGATCCAGGGCGGGCTCGTCCTCAGCCAGCCGGAAAGGTCGGCGTGGCCGCTCGAGGCCGCCCTCGATTCAGCCCTCTCCCCACTCCGAAGTGCAGAGGTGGCGGCCACGCCGGCGGAGGAGAACGTGGCCCCGGCGCCGCCGCCGGAGACGACCCCCTGCCAGAAACGCCGCTGATCTCGACCGGTCACACACCCGAATGCGGGTGACCGATCTGGTGGGGGCATCCGCGGCACCGAAGGGGACAGGTGTTTGTCCCGATCACGAGCGGGCATCGACTGTGTTCCATGCGAAGCCGCGAGGGACGGTCTGAGCAGCGTCGAGCGCAGGAGGACGTCGGATGCGGGACGAGTACGACGGCGGGAGAGGTGGCACGTCGCCGGCGGCATTGTTGGCGGAGATGGCGGTGGACGCGGCGGGTGTCGACGGTGCGGCGGTTGCAGTCATCGCGGGAGCCCCGTTGGTCCGGGAGTTGATTCACAGCACCGATCCCGCGGCGACTCGTATCGACGAGTTGCAGTTCACCATCGGTGAGGGTCCGTGTCTGGAAGCCTTCCGCACCCGTGAACCGCACCTGGTGCCGGATCTGCTCGACCCCACCGCGTCGGCGCGGTGGCCGGCGTTCGCCTCGGCGGTGCTCGAGGAGCTCGAGGTGCGCTCGGTGTTCGCGTTCCCGCTGGCTGCCGGGGAGTCGACCATCGGGTCGCTGGAGTTGTACCGCACCGCGCCGGGGGAGCTGACCGTGGTGCAGCACACCACAGCCGCGACGATCGCCGCGATGATCGGGCCGGCGTTGGTGGCGGAGGTTGCCGCCACGAGCCCGGCCGACGAGGAGGCAGGGCTCGAACACGCTGCTGCGGAGGAGTTCTCGCGCGCGGAGGTGCACACGGCCATCGGGATGCTCGCTGCCCGGTTGCGTATCCCGATCGACGATGCGGCGGTTCGGCTCCGCGGGCACGCGTACGCCGAATCGCAACCCATCAGCAGCGTCGCCCGGGACCTGATGCGGCGTGTACTCGACCCCCGAATTCTCGACGATTGACCGCGCTCGTGTCCGCGACGCCGTCTCGACCTCGTGGGGCGGTCGAGCGCATTCCGAGTGAGCGCGACCTCAGAGACCCACCCACTCGCTGGTACCGCCGGGAAACTGCTGGCGTTTCCAGATGGGTACCTCGGTCTTGATGCGATCGACCAACGCCTGCAACGCTGCGAACGCCTCGGCGCGGTGCGGGGATGCGACCGCGGCGACGAGAGCGGTGTCACCGATCGTGAGGTCGCCGACGCGATGCACGGCCGCCGTCGGCAGGCCCGACGACGCGGCCACGTCCTCGCAGCAGCGCCGGAGGAACTTCTCGGCGTCGGGGTGGGCTCGGTACTCGAGTGCGGACACCGACTCGCCGTGGTCGTGGTCGCGCACGACTCCCCAGAACACCAGCACGGCGCCGCGTTCGGGGCCGGTGACGGCGTCGGCGACCTCCGCTGGATCGATGGGATCGCTCGAGATCCTGGCGAGAACCGTTGTCCTCGGGCGCCTGTCGCCCACGTCGGATGCTGAAGCAGCACCCGGCGTACCGGCAGCGGCGTGTCGATACGGCGGGCACTCCGTCTTCGGCCGCCCGCCAGTGGTGTTGCTCTGGACCATGAACCGTCTCTTCCGCTCGTGGTGATCAGATGTGGCCGCTCGATCAGAGCACTGTCGCCGTGACCGTCGCGCCGGCATCGAGGGAAGGAACCTCGCCGTCCAGCTCCACGAGACAGCGCGCCTCCCGTACCGCCCCGAGTCCGTGTCGTCCCGAACCGGTGAGAAGAGCGAGCGACCCGTCGGGGCGTTCGGCGGCGAGATCCAGAGTGTGTCGGCCGGGCCTCCTGACCAGCGGGTCGGCCAGAGGTATCTGCACGGTGGGCCTGTTGTCCGGCACCAGACCCATGGCGCGCCGGAGAATCGGTCGCGCGAGGATTTCGAACGAGGCGTAGGCCGCGAGGGGGTTGCCGGGAAACGTCAGCAGAGTCGTACCGAAGGCGGTCCCGGCACCCTGCGGCCGCCCGGGCGACATCGAGACGCCGGTGAAACGCACGCCGTGGGGCGTGAGCGTCTGCTTGACCACCTCGTGATCCCCCGTGCTGACTCCGCCCGAGGTGATGACGACGTCCGCACGTGCTCCGAGGTCTTCGAGGTGTGCACGAAGCCGGTTCACCGAATCCGACACGGCGACACAGGCGACGAGTTCGGCGCCGCAGTCCTCGACCGCGGCGGACAGGAGTGCCGAGTTCGCATCGTGGATCGAACCGTGTCGCAGGGGAGCGGAGGTGTCGACGATCTCGGCGCCGGTCGACACCACGGCGACACGGATTCGACGATGCACGAGAACCTGCCCCACACCGGACGCGGCCAGCAGTCCGATCCGCGACGGTGTCAGGACCGTACCCGCACCGAAGAGCCGCTCGGGAGGCATGAGGTCCTCGCCGGTCCGCCGCACGTGCGCACCGAGCGTGCCGGGACGACGAAACGCCACCTGCAGCCCGTCGTACCGAGCGTCCTCCACCGGCACCACCGCGTCGGCCCCGACAGGAAGGGGTGCGCCGGTCATGATGCGCGCCACCGTTCCCGCGCGCAGCTCTTTCGGTACCGGGTGTCCTGCGGGTATCAGGTGGGACACGGGGAGCCGAACCAGCGCGTCCGATCCGGCAGTGGCCAGGTCAGCGGTATGCACCGCATATCCGTCGACTGCGGAGTTGTCGAACGGCGGGAGCGGGATCGACGCGGTCACTTCCTCGGCCAGGACGAGTCCCGTGGCCGCCGCCAGCGGTGTCAGCACTGTCGGCGTACGCGAGATCAGGCCGGCGATGATCCTTCGGTGCTGCTCCACCGTCCGCAGGCTCGGTGCCGACGGCATCACGGCGAGGGTGCGCCGACGACGACCGCGGACACGAGGGCCGTGTCCACGCCGGTGGCACCGAACTTCGCTGCGCCGCCCGGAGATCCGATGATGTCGAAGAAGTCCACGTTGGTCGAGATGTACGCGGACCACTGAGTGGGCACGTCCTCCTCGTAGAAGATCGCCTCCACCGGACACACCGGTTCACACGCTCCGCAGTCGACGCATTCGTCCGGATGGATGTAGAGCATGCGGTCACCCTGATACATGCAGTCGACGGGGCACTCCTCGATGCAGGCCCTGTCCAGAACATCGACGCACGGCTCCGCCACCACGTAAGTCATGAAAACCCCTTCTATGTCGAAAGCAATAGTACAGAGATACGAGTGCAGCGCAACGCATCTCGTGACGAGAGTCGGCAAGATGCGTGATGTGTGCGCATGCACAGCATGTCCGACGCGAACGTGTACCGATACCTCTTGTCATCGCCACCCGGTCCCCGCGACACTCGCCATCAGGGCCAGGTGACGCTGCTGTAGGCGATTCGTGACCGGGCAACCCACCCTCGACCGACAGATCGAGTCGATCATGCGCGGCGACGATCACCACATACACCGACTGGAGACGATCGTGACGGACGAGAACGGCACCGGCTGGCAGAAGACCGCGTGCATTCTGTGCGAGAACAACTGCGGCATCACCGTTTCCATGGAAGGCCGAAGTATCGCCAAGATACGTGGCGACAAGGAACATCCCAAGTCGCTGGGGTACACGTGCAACAAGGCGCTTCGACTGGATCACTACCAGAACGGCGGGTCACGACTGGACACCCCCATGCGACGCGAAGCCGACGGCACCTACAGCCCGATCGACTGGGACACGGCGATCAGCGAGATCGCACACCGTCTGCGGGCCGTGCGCGACGAACACGGCGGCGAGAGCATCTTCTTCTGCGGGGGTGGAGGACAGGGAAACCATCTGGGTGGCGCGTACGCCGGTGCCATGATGCGCGGACTCGGCGCGAGGTACAGATCGAACGCCATTGCGCAGGAGAAGACCGGTGAAGCCTGGGTGGACGCGCACCTCACCGGCGGGCACACGGTGGGCGACTTCGACCGCGCGCAGGTCAGCGTCTTCCTCGGAAAGAATCCGTGGCAGTCTCACGGTGTCGCTCGGGCGCGCACCGTGTTGCAGGAGATCGTCAAGGACCCGAACAGATCGATGATCGTTCTGGACCCGGTGCGTACGGAGACAGCGGAGCGCGCCGACCTCCATCTCCAGGTCAAGCCGGGAACCGATGCCTGGTGCCTCGCTGCCGTTCTGGCCGTCATCATCGACGACGGAATGATGGACCACGCCTTCCTCCGTGAGCACACGGCCGGTGTCGAGCAGGTCGTGGCGGCTGTCCGCGGACTCGACGTCTCCGCGTACGCGCGGACGTGTGGGGTGGACGAGTCGTCGATCAGACGAGCCGCGCATCTCATCGGGACAGCGGACAGCGTCTCGGTGTACGAGGATCTCGGAGTCCAGCAGAGCCCCAACAGCACCTTGGTGTCCTACCTCGAGAAGCTCATCTGGCTGATCACGGGAAACTTCGCGAAAAGTGGCGCCATGCAGAATCACTCGTGGATGGCGCCGGTGGTGAACTACTCGCTGGACGTGAAACACACACCGGTCCACGGAACTCCGATGTTCGGCGGTTTGGTTCCGGGTAACGCCATCGCGGAAGAGGTGTCGAACGATCACCCCGCGAGATTCCGGGCGATGGTGATCGAGTCGTCCAACCCAGCGCATTCGATGGCCGACTCGGCGAGTTTCCGGCAAGCCATGGACGACCTCGAGTTCAGCCTCGTGATCGATGTCGCCATGACGGAGACCGCACGGCGCGCCGATTACGTGCTGCCTGCGTCCAGCCAGTTCGAGAAGTGGGAGGCCACCTTCTTCAGTCTGGAGTTCCCACGCAACAGTTTTCAGCTCCGGGCACCGATTCTGGACCCGCTGCCGGGCACATTGCCGGAACCCGAGATCTACGCACGGCTGATCGACGCTCTCGGGCTGACCGAACAGTGGTGGCTCGCGCTGCTGCGCGGAGCGCTGAAGCTCGGTCACAAGGTGTACGGCGCCGTTTTTCTCGCTCTGCTCAGACTGGACAAGAGGTCCGTCCCGGTCGCGGCATACCTGCTCTACGCGACACTGGGGCCCACGCTCCCGAACGGCGCGACATCGGCCTCGGTCATGTGGGCGTTGTCCCAGAAAATCTTCCACGAACATCCCGGCTCGGTCCGCGCAGCAGGCCATCGCAACGCCGAGGCCCTGTTCACCGCGATCCTGGAGAACAGATCAGGCGTCGAGATCACCGTGGACGATCTCGACGGCGGAGCGTGGAACTATGTCCCTGCTGCGAACCGGCCGATACAGCTGGCCATCACACCCCTGCTGAAGTCGTTGACGGCGTTGACGGGCAAGAACCCGTCCCATGTCAGCGACGAATTCCCGTTCGTTCTCTCCGCCGGCGAGCGACGCGCGTTCACAGCGAACACCATCTTCCGTGACGACACGTGGCGCAAGCGGGGCGGAAACGGCGCCTTGCGCATCTGCCCCGTCGATGCCGAGAAGCTCGGTCTCTCCGAAGGTTCGAGTGCCCGGATCACGACTGCCAAGGGGTCGGCGATGGCACACGTGGAGATCACGGACACCATGCAGCCCGGCCACATCGCCCTGCCGAACGGCTTCGGACTCGACCTCCCCGGTTCGGCCCGCGTGGGAGTGGCACCCAACGAGTTGACCGATGCTGCCCGCCGCGACGAGTACTCGGCCACCCCGTGGCACAAGAACGTGCCCGCACGCGTGGACGCGATGCACGCTCCGCAGTGAGTGCGCCGGCGCAGTCGACACGGGCACGCGACACCGAGGAAGCAGCACGTGCTGCTTCCTCGGTGCCGTTGGTAGTGTTCACTTTCCCGAATCTGTCACAACATCGTTCTCACAGGAGGATTCATCATGCGACTGTCCACTCGCAACCAGCTCGTCGGCACCATCACCGAGGTCACTCTCGGTAGCGTGATGGCGACCGTGAAGGTACGTCTCGACGGCGGCGACCAGACCGTCACCTCCTCGATCACACGAGAGGCGGCCGAAGACCTCGGCCTCGAAGTGGGTCAGCAGGCAACCGCGTTCGTCAAGTCCACCGAGGTGACGATCGGCGTCGAGTGACCCCGCTAGCGGTCTCGGGTCGAGGCCGCTAGCCGCCGGCGAAGGGCGGCAGGACGTCGACTCGGGAACCGACCGGGTAGGCGTCGTCGCGGACCATCTCGTCGCCGATGAGGAACACCGCCACCGCCAGCACACGATCGAGTTTCTCCCCGTGGCGTCCACGCAGCGCCGACTTCACGTCCGCCACGGTCGCACCGGCTCGCAGCTCGTACGACTCCCGGGTGGTGCCCGCAGCGTCCGCGGCCCCCGCGAAGTACCGCACGCCCACCGTCACGGACTCAGCCACCGATGGCACCCATCGAACGTTCCGGCGGCACGAAGTCCTCACGTTCCATCCCGTGCCCGGCCCACTTGTTCCACATCGCTCCACGCCAGAGGTCCGCGATCTCCTCGTCCGCCGCACCCCCGCGCAACGCCACCCGCAGATCGGTCTCGGCATCGCTGAACAGGCACGACCGCACGGTCCCCTCCGCCGTCAACCGCGTCCGATCGCAATCGGCGCAGAACGAGCGGGTCACCGAAGCGATGATCCCCACCGTGGCCGGGCCACCATCGACGGTCCACTCCTCGGCCGGCGCCGACGGATCGGTACGCCCGATCTCGGTGAGCGTGAACCGCTCCCCGAGCACATCCAACAGTTCCGCCGCCGACACCATCGTCGAACGGGCCCACTCCCGGTCCGCGTCGAGCGGCATCTGCTCGATGAACCGCAGATCCACACCCCGGTCCAGGCACCACTGCACCAGATCGCGAGCGCCGTGCAGAGTCTCCCGCATCAGAACGGCGTTGATCTTGACCGGCGTCAGACCGGCCGCCAGGGCACCGTCGATACCAGCGAGCACCGTGGGCAGCCGGTCCCGCCGGGTCAGCGACGCGAAGTGCTCGCGGTCGATCGTGTCGAGGGAGACGTTGACCCGGGTCAGACCCGCCGCGCGCAGCCGCTCCGCTCGGCGTTCGAGGCCGATGCCGTTGGTGGTCATCGACAACTCGACACCGGGTGCGTGCTCAGCGGTCAGGGCGATGATGTCCACGATATCCTTGCGGACCAACGGTTCGCCGCCGGTGAAGCGGACCTCGCGCACCCCGAGGAGCCGATCGGCGATGCCGACGAGGCGGGCGATCTCCTGCGCGGTGAGCAGTTGCTCGAACTCCAGGTTCGGCAGCCCCTCCGCCGGCATGCAGTAGGTGCATCGCAGCGAGCACTTCTCGGTCACCGAGATCCGCAGATCCCGCGCGATGCGACCGAAACTGTCCACCAGGTGCGGCACATCGGGACGGCCCACCATCATGTCCTGCGGACCCGATAGGGCGGACGGCGCACGTACGACACCGGGCAGGCTGGGCATTCCCATGCTCACCGTCGTCATCCGATCACCTCCGGTCGAGTCGCAGGCATCATCGCACCGTGACACCGAGCAGTGTGGCCAGCTGGTTCGCGATCGGGTTGAGGTCGAGTGCGCCGGGGTCGACCTTGGGCTTGTCGTCCCAGGGCTGCGGAATGGCGGGATCCATGTAGGGCGCACTGCCGGCACCTCGGACGCCCGTCACGGATCCTCGCGGTGCTGTGCATCCGACCGACAGATCGATCGGGAAGTCCCGAGTCGTCTCGTCGAAGTCCGGATCGGCGGCACGTTCGCGCTCGAGGGTTCTCTGGGTGGCCTCGTATCCCACTGTGCACGGTGGGGGGTTGTTCGTCTCCACGACGAGGCCGAAGTGGGTGGTTCCGTCACCGGGGCTCTGAGCTCGGGCCCCCATGGCCGTCCGGGGGAGAATCTGCAGCAGAGGCCGAAGGGCCCATGCTCGTGGACTGACCGCGGCGGCCACCGAGGCGACGTCGTTCGCGATCGATGTGACGCGTGCCCCTGCACTGGTGATCAGTGCGCCGGTTTCGTCGGAAGCGTCGATTCCGCTGTCGACTATTCGACGTAGGTCACCGTCGTTCGCACGGAGCTGCGCGGTGATGTCGTCGAGCCCCGCGCTGAAATCGATGATGGCGGAGGACTGTTCGGACTGGGTGTCGAGTACGACGCGCCCGTCCCGTACGAGATCCAGCGTCTCGGGGAGGGCGTCGAGCTGCGCCGCACTGAGCGAGTCGAGTGACTCGACGAGTGTCGCGAGGTCACCTCCCATACCGTCGAACCCGTCGCCCAGTTCGGTCACGACGGTCCGCAGTTCGTCGACCGGGATGCTGCGCGCGAGGCCGTCGACGTTGGACAGCACGTTCTCCACTGGGGTGGGAATCGTCGTCCTCGATCGGTCGATGATCGAGCCGTCCTGGAGGTGAGGGCCCTCGTCGGTGTCAGGCCGCAGGTCCACGTACTGCTCACCGATGGCGGAGCGTGCGGCGACCGCGGCGGAGGTCGCCGCGGAGATCGGATCGGACGAGTCGTCGATCAGCAATTCGACGTCGACCCCCGCGTCGACGAGTGTCAGCGTTCCGACGCGACCCACGGGAATGCCGCGCGATGTCACCTCGGCGTTGGTGAAGATGCCGCCGGAGTCTCTGAGCTGCAGTGTGACCGAGTACTGGCCGACCCCCAGGAGGGACTCCATGCGGACATACGATCCGCCGGCCACGGCGAGAGCGGTCGCGGCGACTGCGAGGACTGTGAGTCGGGCGTAGGTGCTGCGTCCGACGGCGGTCATGCAGCGGTCGCGCGGTCAGCCGCAGGAGGACTGTCCATCATCGTGTCGAGATGTGGAGTGCCGCGGAGCGCTGTCATAGCGCATGTATATCAATGTTATGCCGCTCTCGCAACGCATCCCGATCGTTCACGCGAACCGTGGGTGCTGGACCACGCGTTCGGGCGGGGGGATCGATGCACGCTGACAGGTAATGGCACTCGACCACCGGCACGCGTCACAGCGGCATGATCCCGCCCGCTGGTCGCTCGAAAATCGGGGCGTGGAAAGGGGATTGTCGACGGCGAGGCGGCGACACTCCAGTGCCGACGCGACGGCGGCGGCGGCTCGGTCACCCGCATTCTCGGGTTCGCTCACCGGCACGAGGCCGACCTTGCAGCCACCGCACGCACGCGCGATGGCCCGGACCCTGACGGGCCCGGGCCATCCACTACCTACCGCAGCTCAGCTTCCGAAAATGTTCCCGAGACCACCGGCAGGTCCCGCAGGCCCGGCAGGCCCGGCAGGTCCGGGAGCCCCGGGAGTGCCCGGTGCGCCTTCGGGCCCGGCAGGTCCCGCAGGCCCGGCAGGTCCGGCAGGTCCGGCGGGTCCCGCAGGTCCGGCAGGTCCGGCAGGCCCGGTGGCGCCGCCGCCACCGAACGCACCCACGATCACCGGCAGATTCGTCACCGAGTACACCTCACCGATGCCCTGGCATGACACGTCCACCGCATACAACCCATCGACCAACGGCCCTACCGGGAAACTCGGGATGCGCTGTCCTTGAGACAACACGCTCCCGATGAAGATAATGCCGGGACTCGAGTACTGCGTCGACACCCCGTCGATCGAGAAGGTGCAGATGGGCGAGCCGAAGGCAGTGAAGGCGTTGGCCGTCACCGTGATCTGAATCGCCCCCGAGCCGTCTCCCGGGTCGACCTCCACCGCCGTGAACGTCACATCGTTCGGAGCAGCCGTCGCCGACCCCGCAGCTACCAGACACAACGGGACCACAGCAGCAGCCCCGACAACAGCACGAACAACACTCCTACGCATCACACGACTCCCCACGTTCACGGCCCCGAGCCTGCCGAGGAAGTCCCGGCCTCCGCCGCGGAGTACATCAGTGAACTGCACATATTTTGTGAAAACGCCTGGTGACATCTCATAAATCCAGACCCGCTCACTGCTGGAGGGAGGAAGCTGCCGTCGGACAGGACGGCCAGTCTCGTGGCCCACCCGGTCTGGAATCGCCGACACCGACGTCCCTGTCAACTCGATATGGACTGTCGAGCCGATCGCCCGCGACATCCACGGCGCGAGGCGTGGCGGGCAGTCACGTGTGCGATGACAGCCAGGTGGTGATCCGTCGGCGTGCGCGCGCGGGTTGCCTGCGCACTGACCGTCGCCGTGCGACGCTGGCGTACACCAGTCGTCGGGTTAGTCGAAAGGGTTGTGCCGTTGCCTCCTCTGCCTCAGTTCCGGAGTGCGATTCGCGGTCCGTGGTTGACATCGGTGTTCGGCGCCGTTCTCCTGGTGTCGCTGCCGGTGATCACCGTGACCGGGCTGTTGTCCTACATCGCCTACGGTCCCGAGTTCGGACAAGCCCGCCCCGGGGACGTGGGGTGGTTGAGAGTGCCCCAGTTCGACTGGCCGACCGATCCGGCATGGATCTATCGACTGAACCAGGGCCTGCACGTCACGCTCGGCATCGTCGTGATTCCGTTGGTGCTCGCGAAGTTGTGGTCGGTGATGCCGAAGTTGGTGCAGTGGCCCCCGGTCCGATCCCCGGCGCAGGCGCTCGAGCGGCTCAGCCTGTTGATGCTCGTCGGTGGTGTGCTGTTCGAGATCGTCACCGGTGTGCTCAACATCCAGTACGACTACGTCTTCGGTTTCGACTTCTACGCGGCCCACTATTTCGGGGCGTGGGTGTTCATTGCCGGTTTCCTCGCGCACGTGGCCGTCAAGGTTCCGGTCATGTGGAGGACGTTGCGGCAGACGTCGCTGTCCGAGGTGCTCCGGGAGCGCAACCGAGCGGCCGGGGTGGAACCGGAGCACGAGCAGAAGGCGCCGGACGGCATTTCCCGGCGCGGGGCCCTCGCACTCGTGGCGGGCGGGAGCGGCCTGCTGGCCGTACTCACCATCGGGCAGACGATCGACGGGCCACTGCGGTCGACTGCACTGCTGCTGCCCCGCGGCCGGTCCTACGGCGACGGACCGAACGACTTCCAGGTCAATCGCGCGGCGGTCGCGGCGGGGATCGATCCGGCGTCGACCGGGGATTCGTGGCGTGTGGAGCTGTCGGGGACGACGCGCGTGGTTCTCGACCGAGCCGCGCTGGAGGCGATGGAGCAGCACACCGCGGTGTTGCCGATCGCGTGCGTCGAGGGGTGGTCGACGACGCAGGAGTGGACCGGGGTGCGGCTGCGGGATCTCGCGGGGCTGACCGGCGTGTCCGGCGGCGCTGCGACGGTTGTGTCGCTGGAACAAGGGGGCGCGTTCGCGCAGGCGACGCTGGCTCAGAACCAGGTGTGGCATCCGGATTCGCTTCTCGCCTTGACCGTCAACGGTGCGGCGCTGTCGCTCGACCACGGCTTTCCGGCTCGGGTGATCGTCCCCGGGCTCCCCGGCGTCCACAACACCAAGTGGGTCTCGCGTATCGACTTCGCGGGCGGGGCCGATCGATGAGGCGGCTCTACGGCGCCGGCGTCGCCCATGCGGCCGTCCTGGTCGTGTCCTTCGTCATCGCCGGTGCCGCTGTCCTGACACTCGGGGTGGATGCATTGTGGAATTCGGACAGGTGGTGGCAGTCGATCGCCGTGTGGTTCGTCGGTGCGGCGATCCTGCACGACCTCGTTCTGTATCCGCTCTACTCGCTGGCGGATCGTGCGACGCGCCCGACCCGGAACTGGACGGTTCGACAGGTCCCGGTGCGGCAGCACATCCGGGCGCCGGCCCTCGGCGCCGCGCTGACGCTGCTGGTGTTCTTCCCGGGCATCCTGAACACCGACGACACTGCCATCGTGGCGGCCACGGGCCTGGGCCGTGACCCGTATCTCGAGCGGTGGCTGTGGCTCGTGGCGGCCATCGTCGCGATCAGCGTCGCCGTGTTCCTGGTGCGGGTGCTCGCGGCGGCGCGGCGACCGTCACGTGGAATGCCCCGCGGCCATGACCGGACGGAGACGCGCGGCGCGTAGAGGCCGCGAGAAGTGTTGCGCTGCAGAGTGTCACGACCGTCACGGAGATGCGCCACAATACCTGCTGCGAAGTCGGCTGCGTGAACGATTGTGGTCGAACACCATCCGTGGGCCGTGTCGCGGCGAATGTGGAGTGACCATCATCGACGACAAGGAGCTGCATTGTTCACCATTCGTGAGTCCGTGGCCGCTACTGCGATCGGCGTGATGTCTCTCGTCCCGCTGGCCGCCTGTTCGTCCAGCGACGACGGCGTATCGACGGCGACGTCCAGTTCGTCGTCCGCTGCCGCATCGACGTCCACTCAGCCCGAACCCGCCGCGCAGGTCGATGCTCTGACCGGCGTGGACACCGCCGTCGCGCTCGATACCGGCTTCACGGACGCTCTGACCACGCTCGGGTTGACCCCGGGAACCGTGGGCACGGCGACCCTGGCGGACGGATCACTTCGATTCCCGATCACCGGCGGCAACGTCAAGTACTGGACGCCGGGCACGGTCGATCCGTACGTGCAGGGCTCCATCGACCACGAAGGCAGCGGATTGTCGCTGACCGCCGGCGGCACCACGGTGGAGCTGACGAACTTCGTCATCGATCCGGGCACCTCACTGCTCATGGGTGATGTAACCGTCAACGGTGAGAGCGCCGCCACCGACGCCGTGCTGTTCGATCTCGACGGCCGCACGCTCGAGCCGCTGGCCACCGGCCCGAACAACACCGCGATTCTGCAGGGCACGACCGTGCACATCTCCGAGACCGCCGCCGGCCTGCTGAACGAGACGTTCAAGACCGACGCCGTCACCCCGGGACTGCTCGTGGGAGTCGCCACGATCACCGTCAACACGCAGTAACACGGCGGAGCCTCGCACCCGGCCCACATCGACACCGATGTGGGCCGGATCGTGTCGACGAGCCGGACGATGGCCCCGAAAGCTGGGAACCTACCGACCCCGACGTTTGTCGTCGTCGTCCAACGGGAATGGACAACCATCCACTCAGGACGCAGTGCCGGACCAGTCGGGGTCTGTAGAAGGGACAAGTGTGACAGCGACTTCGGCGGGCGAGGCCCCTGACAGTTTCGATGTTCTGTTCGGCACTGCCGCTACCGGCACCGCCTGGTGGGTACGCCACCGCGACGGGCCCCGCCACCCGTTGCCGGTCGGGCGTTGGCTCGGCGGCGAGCACGCAGACGCCGACGACCGGGCAGTGGACGAGACGTTGCTCGCCCTGTGTCGTGGTCGCACGATCGATCTCGCGTGTGGTCCGGGCCGATTGATCGAGGAACTACGGCGACGAGGAGTGTCCGCGATGGGTGTGGACACGTCCCCGGCCGCGGTCGCGCTGGTCCGCGAACGCGGCGCCAAGGCCGAGCTGGCGGACATCTTCGATACCGTGCCCCACGAAGGGCATTGGGACACAGTGCTTCTCGTCGACGGGAACATCGGCATCGGAGGCGACCCCGGTCGTGTCATCGGTCGTGCGCAGGACATCGCCTGCGAGAGCGGAACGGTGCACGTCGAAGTGGCTGCCCCCGGAACGGGATTCGTCGCCGAATGTCTGCGTATCGAGAGTGACGAGACTGCCGGGCCTTGGTACGACTGGGCTCGAATCGACGCCGACACACTGGCGCCTCTCGCCGCGGCGCGAGGACTGGTGCAGGTCGGTGTGACCTCGATCGTGGGTCGGCACTTCGCTCACTTCGTCAAACCCCCGTACGGCTCGGCCCCCGAGAATCCCGAGTGAGCGGCCCGACCACGACCGTTCGGCGGCGCGGGTGGGCTCCACGAGTTCCGGAACTCATCGGCGCCGTACTCGCGGCCGCCCTGGTCATCGCTGCGGTGATGGTGGCGCGGCGGAGAAACGCCCTCGTCACCCCGCTGATCGACGGTATGGGTTTCGAGTTCGACGATTTCGCCGCGTTGGCGCCTCTGTTCGGGCAGTGGGGTGCTCACGTGGGGCCGGGTACTCCGGTCGCGGTAATCGTCGGCGTCCTGGTGGTGATCCTCGGCCCGTCCGTGGCGGCACGCATGTCGTGGCGTCCGCTGCTTCTCGTGACCTGGGCGACGACCCTTGTCTGGACCGTCGGTCTGGCTGCGGTCGACGGCTGGCAGAAAGGGTTCGTCGACAAGTTGACGTCCCGCGACGAGTATCTGTCCGAAGTAGGTGGCATCGACGACATCGGTGCCACGCTGCGCGGCTTCTCCGACCGGATCGTCGACGGCCAGGCGGAGTCCTGGGCCACGCACGTCTCCGGGCATCCCCCCGGCGCGATCCTGACGTTCGTGTGGTTGGACCGCATCGGACTCTCCGGAGGCGCGGCGGCCGCATGGTTGTGCGTGATCGTCGGGTCGTCGGCCGCCGTCGCCACCGCTGTCGCCGTGGCAGCGCTCGTCGACCGCGACACCGCTCGGCGGCTGATCCCGTTCGCCGTGATCGCCCCCAGCGCGATCTGGATCGGTGTCTCCGCGGACGGCTTCTTCACAGGCGTGTCCGCCTGGGGGATCGCCCTCCTGGCAGTCGCAGCAACCGGGCGACGCCCGCGTCACGACGCTACGGCCGTCGCGGCAGGTCTCCTGCTCGGGTTCTCGGTCTACCTCAACTACGGCCTCGCCTTGATGGGACTGCCGGCGCTGGCGGTCCTCATCGCCTCCCGCCGCGTTCGGCCATTGCTACCGGCGATCGGTGGCGCCCTCGTCGTCGCCGGACTCTTCACCGCGTCGGGCTTCTGGTGGTTCGACGGGTATGTGGCCGTCCAGGAACGGTATTGGCAGGGCATCGCGTCCGCACGTCCGTTCCAGTACTGGAGCTGGGGCAACATCGCGGCTCTGGTCTGCGCCGTGGGACTCGCGGTGCCCGCCGCCCTGTCCCGCGTGGTGTCACTGCCGCGTGTGCAACGTGCCGAGCCGGTGACGCTGCTTGTGGTGGCCGCCCTGCTGGCGGTGGCTTTCGCCGACCTGAGCAGGCTGAGCAAGGCGGAGACGGAGCGCATCTGGCTGCCGTTCCAGGTGTGGATGACGGTCGCCACTGTCGCGATCGGAGATCGCTCGGTGCGCTTCTGGCTGGCAGCGCAAGTCGTGCTGGCACTGGCGATCAACCATCTGACGTACACGAACTGGTGAGCGACCCGCCCCCTCGATCGACACGACAAGGAGAAAACGATGCACGTGTTACTCACCGGCGCGGCCGGTTTCATCGGTGAACACATTCACGAAGCACTCCTGGCGGCCGACCACGAGGTCACGGCTGTCGACGCGTTCCTGCCCTCCGCGCACGGCTCGGCGCCGCGGCTCACGCCGAACATCAGGACGGTCGACGTGCGCGACCCCGACGCTCTGGACGATGTCATGGTGGGGGTGGACGTGGTGTGCCACCAGGCCGCCGTCGTCGGAGCCGGCGTGAGCACGGCCGATGCGCCCGCCTACGCGAGCCACAACGATCTCGGTACCGCCGAGGTACTCGCCGCGATGGCCCGTGCCGAGTGCCGGAAGTTGGTACTCGCATCGTCGATGGTCGTCTACGGCGAAGGTCGCTACCGCTGCCCGGTGCACGGTGTCGTCCGTCCGCGCCCCCGGAATCCGTCGGATCTGCGACACGGTGTCTTCGATGCGAAGTGCCCGGAAGGCGACGAACCGGTGACGTGGGAGACGGTGGACGAGGACGCACCGCTCGAACCTCGGAGCCTCTATGCGGCAAGCAAACTTGCGCAGGAGAATTACGCACTCGCCTGGTCGCTGGCCACGGGCGGATCGGTCACGGCGCTGCGCTACCACAACGTCTACGGTGACCGAATGCCGCGTGACACACCGTATTCGGGTGTCGCCGCGATGTTCCGCTCATCGCTCGAGGGCGGTGAATCACCGACGGTGTACGAGGACGGCGGGCAGATGCGCGACTTCGTCGATGTCCGGGACGTCGCCGCGGCGAACCTCGCCGCCGTCGAGCACGAGGGGGAGGGGTTTCAGGCCTGCAACGTCTGCTCGGGACACCCGATCTCGATCGGCGATGTGGCCCGCATTCTGTGTCGTGCACACGGCGGCGGCATCGAGCCGACGGTGACGGGTCAGTTCCGTCCAGGCGACGTGCGGCACATCGTCGCGGGTGCCGCCCGCGCGGACGAGGTCCTCGGATTCAGAGCGGCCATCGGTCCGGACGAGGGGTTGACACGGTTCGCGTCCGCGCCGCTACGGGCAGCATCCGACGGCTCCGCCCCGGTGGTGTGACGATGATCGATCCGTCCGACGTCACCGTCGTTCTCCCGTGTCGGAACGAGGCGCAGTCTCTCCCCGGTGTTCTCGATGCCGTGCCCGACGGTTACCAGCGACTGGTCGTCGACAACGGTTCCACCGACAGCACAGCGGACGTGGCCCGCGCGCACGGGGCGCAGGTGGTCGTCGAGGCGATTCCCGGATACGGATCCGCCGTGCACGCCGGAATCAGTGCTGCGACAACGGCGATCGTGGCAGTCATGGACGGGGACGGGTCGATGGACCCGCGCGAACTTCCCGGTCTCGTCGCGGCGTTGGACTCCGCCCACCTCGTCGTCGGTCGGCGCCGCCCGGTGCACCGCAGTGGCTCGCCGTGGCACGCCCGCCTCGGCAACAGGGCCATCGCCTGGCGTCTGCGCAGACGACTGAAGATCGACGTCCACGACATCGGCGCTCTTCGGGTGGCCCGCCGCGAGGATCTGCTCTCCCTCGACGTCCCGGACCGACGCTCCGGTTACCCGCTGCAGCTGCTGGTTCTCGCCGCTCGAGCAGGGTGGACAGTCGTCGAACACGACATCACCTACCGTCCGCGTACCGGGGGAGTGTCGAAGGTGTCGGGGTCGGTTCGGGGCACGGTGGTCGCGGTCTGGGACTTCGCGAAGGTGATCCCATGATCGATGCCACGCTGCTCGTCATCGCGAAAGCACCGGTACCCGGTTTCGCCAAGACACGGCTGATGGCGGCGATGTCCGCCGAGGACGCCGCGTCGGTGGCGGCTGCGGCGCTGCTCGACACGCTCCACGCGGCGCTGCAGGCTCCTTTCGCCCGGCGGGTGGTCGCGATGACCGGCGACCTCGGCGAGGCGATGCGCAGTGACGAGATTCGAACGTTGCTGGCCGGCTTCCGAGTCATCGACCAGCGCGGCGACGACTTCGCGCAACGGCTGATCCACGCGCATCACGACGCCGCCGGATCCGGACCCGTCGTGCAGATCGGCATGGACACGCCGCAGGTCGACCCCGCGGTGCTGGTTGAGATCGGTGCAGCTCTGGCACCGTCGTCGGCGATTCTGGGCCGCGCCGAGGACGGAGGATGGTGGGTGCTCGGACTGCACGACGCATCCGGCGCGCAGGCCCTGCGGGCAGTGGAGATGTCCACCAACCGCACCGGGGACGACACCCGGGATGTACTGCAGCGCAGTGGACTCGTCGTCGACGCGGCACCGACTCTGCGTGACGCCGACGAACTCGTCGATCTCGCCCCGATCGCACGGCAGTGCCGCCCGGACAGTGAATTCGCCCGATGCGTGGCTGCGCTGCCCGTTCCGAGGCCGCCGGGGGAGACGCTCTGACGACGACATCCCGAACCCGGAGCGTGTTGTTCCGCTTCTACCTGGTCGGCGGTGCGAGCGCGGCCGCGTACGTTCTGTTGTTTCTCGCATTCCGAACGATCATGTCTTCACAGGTCGCGAATGTGCTGGCACTGTTCATTTCTGCGCTGGCGAACACCGCGGTCAATCGCCGCTTCACCTTCGGCATCCGAGGAACCGATGCGATCGTTCGGCAGTACGTCCAGGGTGTGGTGGTCTTCGCCCTCGGGTTGGCGGTGACCAGTGGTTCTCTGGTGGTTGTGCACAGCTGGGTACCTGATGCCTCACGAGCGGTCGAGGTGTCCGTCCTCGTTGCCGCAAACCTCGTGGCCACGGTGGTGCGCTTCGTCGGGCTGCGCCGAGTGTTCACCGATCATTGAGCGGGAACGTCGCGCAGGCAGGTATCACGGAGCGTCGACGTTCTCGGCGGGGATGATCTGCAGGCTCGAGTCCGCGCCGGGATCGCTGCCCGTCACCAGGACGTTTCCCGAGCGTGGATCCACGGCAACGGAATTGGCCTGTCGAACCGTCGGCAGGTCGACCACGACTCGGGGCGATGCCGGGTCGGCCACGTCGACGACACGAAGAATGTTGCTCTCGGTCAGCGTGATCAGAAGCAGCTGTCGATCGGCGTCGTAGGCGAGCCCGTAGGGATTACCCGGCGCGTCGATGCGAGCGACCTCGCTGATGTCCGGGGTGATGCGCTCGAGGTAGACCGCGCCACCGTCGGTGTCGGCGAAGGCAGCGAGGTCGGGGCCGAGCGATGTCGCATGCGTCAGTTTGGTCCCCAACGGTCCCTGCGCGACGAGCTTCTG
Source organism: Rhodococcus sp. BP-349 (assembly GCF_019835845.1). Classification (NCBI taxonomy): domain Bacteria; kingdom Bacillati; phylum Actinomycetota; class Actinomycetes; order Mycobacteriales; family Nocardiaceae; genus Rhodococcus; species Rhodococcus sp. BP-349. The sequence continues at coordinate 928,774 of NZ_JABUDR010000001.1, forward strand.
GTCCGGCCCGCTGTAGATCCAGATCCCGTTGCCCTGCACATCTGCGACAGCTGCGTGATTGCCGACGGCTGCAACTCCGCCCGGCTGCACGGGGCCGGCGGGGAGAGATGTTGTCACGACACCGTTGCGGACGAACACGACTCCGCCGCCCATCTCGTTGGTCACGACGGTCGTGCCGTCTGCGGTCACCACGGCATCGTGCGGTTGCCGTCCGACGCCTCGAGTGGTGGAGAGCGTCGCGCCGTTCGCCGGATCGACCAGGAGCAGTTCGTCACTGGACTCGAGTGGCGCGAGTACCGGTCCGTCCGGGCCGGCAAGAGAGAGGTGCCGCGGCGCACCGACCGTCGGCACGAACTGCCGCTCCACCCCGGTCGCCGCGTCGAGCAGCCTCAGACCGTCGGGCTCACGCACTGCGGCGACAGCGATACCGGACGCCGTGACGACGATGCCCTCGGGTGCTCCCGGAAGCGGGACGACGGTGCCGATCGGATCCTGTGCGGCGGGCGCCCGGGCCGGTTCGGCAGCAGGCGTCTGTGTGGGCGCGGGTGCAGGTTCCTCGGTGGAACAGCCGGCGACCAGAGCCAGTACCGACAGTGCGACGACGAATCGTTTCACGGTGTGCCACCGAGCTTCTCTAGTGCAGCATGGAGCGATCCGTGTGTGCATACCCACCCCTGTCGAGCGAGAAACTCGGGTGGGGCTCGGACCGGACCACAGCCGAGCGGGCCGACCGATCGCGTGACAGAACGGAATCGGTGTGCGGAGCCGGCTGATAGCGTCGATCGTCTCCACGGTTCATCCCATGAAGGAGACGACGAGACGATGACGGACACGCTCATCTGGCACGACGACGTCAGCCCGCAGGCACGCGTCCTGTCGGCGGCGATGAAGGCGGTCCTCAAGCCCACCCTGAGTATGTGGCCGCTCACCGATGGCGGCATCAAGGCCATCGGGCATCTGGACCGCGCTGTGGACCACCTGCCCAAACCGCCTCGCGTCACCATCGACCAGGTGACTCTCGGTGGTGTGCCCTGTGAGAAGACGACACATCCGCGGACGGCCACCGGCTCTCTGGCCGACGCCACGGTCCTCTACTTTCACGGCGGCGGGTTCGTGTTCTGCGGACTGGCGACCCACCGCGGTGCGTGTGCCATGATCGCCGCCCGTGCGGGTGTTCCGGTGTACTCCGTCGAGTACCGGCAGGTCCCGCACGGCGGCATCGGCACGTCGATCTTCGACGCCATGGTCGCCTACCGGGCCGCATCGGCGACTGTGGCCGATCCGTCGAAGATCATCGTGGCGGGGGACTCTGCCGGCGGCTACCTCGCGATGAAGGTCGCCGAAGTGGCAGTGCTGGAGGGGTTGACTCCACCCGCTGCCGTACTGGGGTTCTCTCCGCTGCTCAATCTCGATCTGCGAAGCCATCCCCGTGCGTTCATGAAGCGGGACGCGTATCTGCCGATGAAACAGGTTCTCGCGCTGGAGGACCGCTGGATGAACGGTCCGGACTCCATCCCGGGCGCCGCGTCTCCGATCGACGCCGATCCGTCCGTGTTCCCGCCGGTGTTCCTGTCCTCGGCGCAATACGAATTGATGCGCCCGGATGTGGAGGCGATGACACGCAAGCTCGACGACGCCGGACGGATCGTCGAGACCCATGTGTGGCGAGGTCAGGTGCACGCATTTCCCGTGCTGGCGGGCGTACTACCGGAGGGTCGAGAGACCCTCCGGTGCGCAGTGGACTTCGCTGCACGCCACCTCTGACTGCCGGCGGAACGTCGTCTCGGCCGACGATCAGGCCGCGTTCCTCCGCGCGGCCAGGCGGTGGGCAGCGTCCTGAACGAACCAGTACGCCACCAGGCCCACGTACACCCCGACGAACCCACTCGTCACTCGAACGCTACGTCGGCGAGACAGCGTCTCCCACGTCATCGACATCGCACACCCCTCCGTGATCCCGATCGATCTCGTCGATCGTCCTCCCACTCGTCGACCAGCACAACCGGTGATCCCGGGGTCGTCCCGATCGTGACGTCAGGTCGAGGATCTGCTGCGGGCGCCGACGACGAGGTCGACCGCGAGGAACGCGAGCAGGGACAGGCCCAGGAGCGGCACGAACCACCCGACGGCGGCGGTGACGACGGCGAGTCCGAGGACGGTGGCAGGTGATATCCGCCGGAGCGCTCCTCGCTGCGGCGGCCGACCGACCGGAGATGCGCCACTGCGAACAGGTCTGCGCTGGAACCACATTCGGTACCCGGCGATGATCATGGTCACCAGGACGGCGGCCAGTGCCAGTAGGGCGAGTTGGCTGACGAGCCCGAACAGCACGCCCATGTGCAGGCTGATGCCCCAGGTGGTGAGTTGGGCGGCGAGCGGCCAGTCGTCGAAGCGTTGTACGTCGACGACTCGGTCGGACGCTCCGTCGACGGCGATCGAGTCGGTGGAGAGCACCCACGGATCGCGTAGTTGCGCCACGGTGAACGCGGTGTCGCTCGAGGTGGGTATCGATGCTTCGACGGCGCCGGTGACGTCGTTCGCGCGAGCGACGGCGAGGACACCGTCGATCTGCCGGACATCCACCGGCTCGGTGGCCGCCGCGGTGTCGGACGTGCCGTGTCCGGTGTGGCCGGCGTGCTGGTCGTCCGAGTGACCGGCGTGACCGGTGAGATCGGTGTCGACGGCGGGGGTGGTCCAGCTCAGCGCGGATCGTAGGTCGCCGATGTTCGCGCCGGCGTGGTTCGACCATGTCAGTCCGGTCGCGGACAGGAATACCAGCCCGACGACGATCCACGCTCCGCTCGCCCCGTGCAGGCCGAGCGTGCGCCGTCGGCCGCGGGCGGTGCGGTCGACGGTGAACAGCCGCGCTCCGTCGGCGGCCCTGGTGCGGTGGCGCCGGTAGCGCTCGACCCAGAGGAAAATTCCGCCCAGCGCGACGACGCCGAGCCAGGACGCGGCGAGTTCGCTGTAGAGGCGGCCGGTGTCGCCGAGGTGCAGCGTGCGGTGCAGCTCGCTGAGCCAGGTGCGCAGCGGAAGCGAGCCGGACGAGCCGTAGACCGTCGACTGCCCGACGGGGGCGGCGGTGGCGGGGTCGAGGAACACGGCGGTGCGTTTCGACTCGCCGAGGCTCGGATCGGTGAACAGGACGCGGGTGGTGTCGCCCGTTTCGGTGGCCGGTCGGACGGCGGCGACGGTGAGATCGGGTCGCTCTCGCTGTGCTGCGACGATCTGGTCGGACACCGGTAGTGCGGGTCCGGTGCTGTCGGTGTGGAGCAGGTCGCGGTACACGACGCTCTCGAGTGTGGGTGCGATCGCGTAGAGGCCGCCGGTCACCGCGGCGACGAGGATGAACGGTGCGATGAAGATGCCGGCGTAGAAGTGCAGGCGCAGGATCAGTGGTCGCCACCGCGCGGTGGGTGGCGGTGCGGGAGCCGCGGTGGGCTCTGTCTTCTCGGGTGTGGACATGGTTGTGCTCGATTCCGGTGATGGCGCGCGAGAGCGCCGAGTCTCGACACACGAGATCGGCGGTCGGCGCGGCAGGATGCATCACCCGACGGCGTGCTGCGTCGGGCGGCTGTCGAGGAAGGGTTACCGGAGTCGAGCGGGTGGGCCGCGAGTGCCGCGCCCGGAGAGGTCGAGCAGACGCGCGGGTGCGTCGACACGGATGACGGGGCGGGCTGGGCGGACCGTGTCGGTGTCGACGTCCGCCACGGCGAGAACGACCGGGAGGATGCGGCGCATCGCTCGCGCGGCGGCGATGATGCCGCGTTCTGCGCCGTGGACGGCGACAGCGCCGACACCGATGGCTAGAGTGTGCGCTGCGGCCATGCGGGGGTCGAGGAGTGGACCGTGGTGATGGCCGTCCACGACGGTCAGGGTGAGGTGTCCGAGCGCCTGCGCGGCGGCGAGCGCCACCACGAGACGGTTCCTGCCCGCCGGTGTCGACGAGACCATCCACCCCACACCGGTGCAGACCGCGAGTAGTGCGACGACGGCGGATTGCGACGGCAGTGCAGCCCCACCGAGACTGTGGGCGGCGGCGGTGACGAGCACGGACAGCGTTCCGACGGTGACGCCGCGCAGAGGCGCGCTGGTCGCCGGGGTGCTCACCGCCAGCACCCTACCTGCTGCTGCTCCTGGTGGTGGTCACGGCGACATGGTCGGCCGGAGTCCTCGCGGAGCTGTTCGATCAGAGTCGATTTCCGGCATCGGACCCGTGATCACCGAGGGGCTCACTCGCCAGGCGAGTGACCTCCTCGTCTCGGAAGTCGAAACCTTCCAGTACGTCCGTGTCCGCAGCGATCACGCGGAACACTGCACTGACGAAGTACTTCTGGATGTCGAGAAGATCCAGGCGCCCGCCGGGCCGATACCAATGGGCGACCCCGGTGCACATCTCCAGGATCGCCAGGCGAGACAGCGCGTGATCGGCCACGTCGAAGAGGCCGATTCTGCCGCCGCGTTCGAGTACGTGTCCGAACAGCGCCTCGTAGTCGTCTCGCATCTTCTGCATCTCGTCCAGGTTGCTGCCCGTCAGCCCGCGCATCTCGTACTCGGCGACTCGCGCGGTCGAGCTGTTCACTGCCGTGAATCCGACATGTGAGGACACGAGCCCGGCCAGCTGAACTGCCGGGTCGGAACTACGCCTGAGAGCGAGCGCGCCGGAACGTGTCATCTCGTCGAGGCAGGTTCTGATGATCGACGCGAGGAGAGACTCCTTGCTGCCGACGTAGTGGTAGAGCGTTGCCGAGTTGATCCCGGCTTCGGCGCCCAACTCACGGATACCCGTTGCTGCGAAACCCTGCCGAGAGAACAGCACGACGCCCGCCCTCTGCACCCGCTGTAGATCCATTGTCCGCCGTTCACCTCGTCGACCCCGTCATGGTACATCGACGCGAGGCGCGCTCGCTGCCCGATCGAACGATCGGGAGCTGGCATCCATCTGCTCATACGTCCGAAGTTCGATCAATCGATCGATTGAAAATGCTTGACCCGGGGTTGTCGATCGTGGGAAGCTCGGGATCGCTGCAGACGGTGCCCCACCTGTCGAGACGGACCGTCACTCGTTCCGGCTCGGGTTCCCCGGCGCCGATCCGACGAACAGATTCGAGACGGACATGACCAGTGCAGACAACAGCAACAGGGCCGCGCACACCGCGCTGGTGGAGGAGCTGCGCTCTCGCCTCGCGGTGACCTCCCGCGGTGGTAGCGACAGTGCGCGCGAACGGCACGTCGCCCGCGGGAAGTTGCTGCCGCGCGACCGAGTCGACACTCTGCTGGACCCCGGAAGTGCGTTCCTCGAGATCGCCCCGCTCGCCGCGAACGGGTTGTACGACGACGCCAGTCCCGGAGCGGGTGTGATCGCCGGCATCGGCCGAGTCTCCGGGCGCGAATGCGTCGTCGTCGCCAACGACGCCACGGTCAAGGGCGGCACCTACTACCCGATGACGGTGAAGAAGCACCTGCGCGCACAGGAGATCGCGATGCAGAACAACCTCCCGTGCATCTACCTCGTCGATTCGGGGGGAGCGTTCCTCCCACGTCAGGACGAGGTGTTCCCCGATCGCGACAACTTCGGCCGGATCTTCTACAACCAGGCCACCATGAGCGCGCGCGGCATCCCCCAGATCGCCGCGGTCATGGGGTCCTGCACGGCGGGCGGTGCCTACGTTCCCGCGATGAGCGACGAAGCCGTCATCGTGCGCAACCAGGGCACGATCTTCCTCGGCGGACCGCCGCTGGTGAAAGCGGCAACCGGTGAGGTTGTCACAGCCGAGGAACTCGGTGGCGGAGATCTGCATTCGAAGGTGTCCGGGGTGACCGATCACCTCGCCGACGACGATCGCGACGCGTTGCGCATCGTTCGCGACATCGTCGACACCTTCGGTCCTCGTACCGAGAAGCCCTGGGACATCCGGCCTGCCGAGCCTGCCGTCGCGGACCAGAGTGCGTTGTACGACATCGTTCCCACCGATCCGCGGACTCCGTACGACGTGCACAAAGTCATCGAGACTCTTGTCGACGGAGGGAAATACCACGAGTTCAAGGCCGAGTACGGCAAGTCCTTGGTCACAGCGTTCGCACACATCGAGGGGCATCCCGTGGGGATCGTCGCCAACAACGGCGTGTTGTTCGGCGAGTCCGCGGTGAAGGGTGCCCACTTCATCGAGTTGTGCGACAAGCGCACCGTCCCGTTGCTGTTCCTGCAGAACATCACCGGCTTCATGGTGGGGCGGGAGTACGAAGCGGGTGGCATCGCGAAACACGGCGCGAAGATGGTCACCGCAGTCGCGTGCGCACGGGTTCCGAAACTGACCGTCGTCATCGGCGGGTCCTATGGGGCGGGCAACTACTCGATGTGTGGGCGGTCGTATTCGCCCCGCTTCCTGTGGATGTGGCCCAATGCCCGCATCTCCGTCATGGGAGGTGAGCAGGCCGCATCGGTGCTGGCGACGGTCCGCCGCGAACAACACGACAATGCCGGCACCTCCTGGACCGAGGACGAGGAAGCGGCGTTCAAGGCGCCGATCCGCGAACAGTACGAAGAGCAGGGCAACCCGTACTACTCCACGGCGCGGCTGTGGGACGACGGGATCATCGACCCCGCCGACACCAGAACTGTTCTCGGGCTTGCTCTCTCGGCGTGCGCCAATGCGCCGGTCGAGTCCGTCTCCTACGGCGTCTTCAGAATGTGAGTGACCATGACCGACAAGATCAGCATCGACACCGTCCTCGTCGCCAATCGCGGTGAGATCGCCGTGCGCGTGATCCGCACCCTCCGGGAGATGGGAATTCGGTCCGTCGCAGTGTTCAGTGAACCCGACCGGCATGCCCGCCATGTCGCGGAAGCCGACACTGCCGTGCTCCTGGGACCCGCGGCGGCGCGGGAGAGCTACCTCGCCATCGACAAGGTCATCGACGCTGCGACTCGCACCGGCGCGCAGGCCATTCATCCCGGGTACGGGTTCCTCTCCGAGAACGCGGAGTTCGCCACCGCCTGCACACGTGCCGGCATCGCCTTCCTCGGTCCCGACGCCCACGCCATCGAGGTGATGGGTGACAAGATCACCGCGAAGAACGCGGTGGCAGAATTCGGCGTGCCCATCGTTCCCGGCATCGCGGAACCAGGACTGACGGACGATCGGCTCATCGCCGCAGCCTCCGACATCGGATACCCCATACTGGTCAAACCTTCCGCCGGCGGCGGCGGTAAAGGTATGCGGCTGGTCGAGAACCCGGACGATCTGCCGGCGGCGCTGCGGAGCGCCCGGCGTGAAGCGGCCTCCTCCTTCGGAGACGACACCCTGTTCATCGAACGCTTCGTTCTCCGTCCGCGTCACATCGAGGTGCAGATTCTCGCCGACCGTCACGGCAACGTCGTCCATCTCGGCGAACGTGAATGCAGTCTGCAACGGCGGCACCAGAAGGTCATCGAGGAAGCCCCGTCACCCCTGCTCGACGAGGCGGCGCGCGCTCGTATCGGCGAGGCCGCCTGCAACACGGCCCGGAGCGTGGACTACGTCGGGGCCGGCACGGTGGAGTTCATCGTCTCCGCCGACGCCCCGGACGAGTTCTTCTTCATGGAGATGAACACCCGCCTTCAGGTCGAGCATCCGGTCACCGAGATGGTCACCGGTCTCGACCTCGTCGAGTGGCAGGTGCGCGTCGCCGCCGGAGAGGAACTGGGCTTCGGTCAGGACGACATCACCCTCACCGGGCATGCCATCGAGGCTCGCGTCTACGCCGAGGATCCCAGTCGCGGATTCCTCCCGACCGGCGGCACGGTGGCCGACGTGGCCGAGCCCTCGGGACCGGGCGTGCGTGTCGACTCGGGCTTGCAGCCGGGCACCATCGTGGGCAGTGACTACGACCCCATGCTCGCCAAGGTGATCGCCCACGCGGACGACCGCGCCTCGGCACTGCGGAAACTCGACCGCGCACTCGCCGAGACAGGCGTCCTCGGCATCGTCACCAACATCGACTTCGCTCGCTTTCTTCTGGCCGACCCGGACGTGGTGCGCGGCGACCTCGACACGGGACTGCTCGACCGCAGGGTCGACGATTTCGTTCCCCCCGACGCATCCGACCTCGACATCGTCGCGGTGGCGGCATTTCTGTGGCTGCGGCGGTGGCCGGCCGACACGTCCGGAGATCCGTGGGACCGCCCCACCGGCTGGCGCATGGGCGGTCCGGCGCGGACCACGGTCGCGCTCTCCGCTTCCGGGCGCGAGGTGCACGTCCACATCACCGGTGACCCGGAGAACGCTCGCGTGCAGATCGACGACGCGGATCCCGTGCTGCTGTCCGCATCCCTCCACCGGAACATCGTGACCGCCAACGTCGGTGGACAGCGCTCGTCCCATCGAGTCGCCGAGGTGGACGGCACCATCTGGTCGGCCGGCGCCGACGGCACCATCGCAGTCCGCGAGATCGACGAACGTGGCATCCGGGAAGACGATGCGCAGGAGGGCGATGCCGATGTCGTCAGTCCCATGCCCGGAACCGTGATCGAGGTCGGCACGACGACAGGAAGCGAGGTCACTGCAGGGCAGACGCTTGTCGTGGTGGAGGCCATGAAGATGGAACACGCACTGACTGCACCGATCGACGGGGTCGTCGACATCCTGGTCACGGCGGGGGAGCAGGTTCGCGTGGACCAACCTCTCGCCCGAGTGTCACCCCACGGCGCAGCTGACTGCGGCGAGGACCTCCTGGCGACGTGACGAATTCGGTGGACCACTCGTCGGCGCGAATGGTCGCCGTGCGACAGGTAGTTCGAGGAGGGGTGACTCGACACCTCAGGCCGTGCCCCGCATCTTCCCGCGCACGACGATGACTCCCACGACGAGCACCAGAACTGCGACGACGAGGGCTGACGGCCCGCCTCGGGGGAGCGAGGTGAGAACCGGTGCCGCCGTGAACAATGCGAGACCCAGCGGGGGCAGGGTGAGGAGTCCTACTCCCGTTCCGTACCAGAGGTCCTCCACCTTTTCCCAGTCCGGCCTGGCCTGGACAGACTCCTCCAGTCGGACGAGCACGATTCCGAGCGGTGCAGCGACGAGCAACCACAGCAGCGGAGACGTCGGCAGCCCCGGTCGGCCGAGAAGTGCGTCCGTGATCAGAGTGGCGCCGAGGTAGGCGGGCAGAAATGTGCTCACCGCCAGAACGATGCCCAACGTGGTGTCGGTGGGTTCGTCACCGGGGGGCGAACCGGCAGGTGGGGTCGGGTCGGAACTCACGTGTCGACGCCTCCCCGTGGGTGCGGCCGACGGTCGTCGCGAGAATGGGGGTTCGTCGACACGAGCAGGACCCGGGCCGGTGCGTCCCCGACGCTGCGGACCGTGTGCGTCGTGGACGACGAGAAGTGGAGCGCGTCACCGGGTTCGAGCGGCACTCCTTCGTCGCCGACGGTCACTTCGACCGAGCCCTGCAGGAGGTACAGCCATTCTTCGCCGTCATGGCGAGCCTCCGGTGCGTGCGACGTCGGTGGGATGGTCAGCAGTACTGCAGCGAGACCGGGATAGTCGCCGGACAGGGTCGTCATCGCACCGTTGACGGTGTCACGGGGTACGTGTTCCGAGGTCCGCACCACATGGAACCTCCCGGACGGCTCCTCTGCCACGAGCTCGCTCAGCGTGAGACCGAATGCCCGCGCGAGTTCGATCAAGGTACCCACCGAGGACTGCCGACCCCCCGACTCGATCCGAGAGAGCTGCGTCGTCGACAATCCGACCCGGCTCCCCAGAACTGCCAGGGTCCACCCTCGCTCGCGGCGAAGCCGTGCGACTCTGCGTCCGATCCAGTTCTCGTCGGTCGGGTGCGCTGACATGTCGATCAGGGTAGTTGTTCGGCGCACACGCTGTTGCCTCACTGGCGAACAATGTGCCTCTCGGGTTGACGCACCGTCTGTTCGCCTGACATGGTCGACGGCGCGTGCCCGTCGGAAGATCGGAGTTGGCGATGACCGATGACGACACGGGTCGGCGTCACGGTGGTGGTTCACTCGTTCCTGCACCATCCGCCCTCGCCGCGGTAGGCGTGGGCACAGCGGTGCTGGCGCTCGTACTCCTCGGGCTGAATCTGCGCGTGGTGTTCGGCAGCGCGTCCGCGACCATGACGGAGATCAGGCAGGACTACGGCCTCGGGGCAGGCTCCGCTGCACTGGTGACCACGGGTCCGGTCCTGTGTCTCGGTGTCTTCGCCCTGGCCGGTCCCCGACTGCTTCGGCGATGGACCGTGCCGGTCGTCCTCACCGGGTGCCTGGTCGCGGTGTCGGTCGGAACGGCGCTACGAGGTGCACCGTGGTGGTCGTCGCTGGTGTTCGGCACTGTGGTCGCGGGGATCGGTGTCGCGATCGCCAACGTGCTCGGCCCCGTTCTGATTCGACTTCTCTTCCCGCATCGAATCGGATCGATGACAGGACTCTTCACGGCGCTGGTCAGTGCCAGTGCGGGGCTTGCCGCCGGGGTGACCGTGCCGATCGACTCGGCGTTGTTCCACGACTGGCGCGTGACGCTCATGGCATGGTCCATTCCGTCCGCACTCGCGGTGGCGGCGATGGCGTTGCTCTCGTGGCGATATCGAGTTGTCGCCCAGTCTGCGACGGCCGGGACTCGCACTGCTGCAACGACACCGGTGACCGATTTGGTGAGATCCCCCGTCGCCCGCGCCGTCACCGGATTCATGGGACTGCAGTCCCTGTTGGCCTACTCCTTGATCGCGTGGCTCCCGACCGTGTACCGAGATCGCGGGATGGCCCCCGACCATGCTGGGCTCGTTCTGACATCGTTGTCCGTCTCGAGTATCGCCACGGCGCTCACCGTCCCTGTCCTCGCTACGCGCCTCCGCCGTCAGAGCGCGCTCGCTGTCACTGTCGTCGCGTTGTCGGTGGCCGGGCTGACGGGAGTCCTCGTCGGCGACACGGGCATGGCGACGGTGTCGGCCGTCCTGCTCGGACTCGGTCAGGGCGGCCAACTCTCGCTCGCTCTGACGTTGATGAACCTTCGAAGCCGCAGCGCAGCGACGACCACGAGTCTGTCGACCATGGCCCAATCGATCGGCTATCTCGTCGCGGCGCTGGGGCCTGTCGTATCAGGAGCGATCCACGGTGCGACGGGCACATGGACCGTTCCCCTCGTGGCACTCGTCGTGGTCACGGTCCCGATGGCCGTGTGCGGATGGGTGGCCGGCCGCGACACACCTGTGCGAGACACCCCGTCCGAGTCACCGCTCGCGTCGTAGTACGGACTCTTCGAGGATGGTCCGCAGAGCACCCACGGAGGAGGGGGGTAGTGGACGGGCACACAGGGTGATCGCCTCGGCCGCGGACACACCGAGTGCACGCAGCACACTCGATGCCATGGCGTCCACTGCGGCCTCGTCGTCACGCTCGGGATGCTCGGTGAGCAGTCGACCGAGCGCGAGCATGGACCCGGACACCAGGGCCAGTGCGACCTCGGCATCCTCGATCACGAAGCGACCCGAGTCGGCCCCAGCCCTGATGTCCCGTAGCGACCGCGGCGCGAGTCCGCTGTGGGGCGAACTCAGCAGTATCGATGCGGAATTGAGCAGGACCCGGCTGAGTTCGGGTTCGAGCCGAAAGAGCCGTCCGGTCAACCGGAAGGACTGGGTGAACATCTCGACGGGGTCGGTCAGGTCGACGGTCACGGTGTCGAGATAGGCGCCGACAGATTCGAGTGCGTCGTCCACCGCCGCGCGGAACAGGTCTTCCTTGCTGTCGAAGTGGTTGTAGAACGAGCCCATTCCCACGTCTGCGGCCTGCGTGATCTCGAGGACCGGAGCATTGAACCGCCCCTCGGCGACAAACGTCTGCGCGGCGCCGACCAGCGCGGCGCGGGTGCGCGCCTTGCGGCGTTCGAGCCGGTTGACCTGTGTCATGACTGACCTGCCTCTCGTGACCGGCGTGATCGCAGTCTGCAGGCGTCACGGGGCCGCGAAGTCTGGACGACACCTTGACTGCGATCGTCATCATAGGTGACGATACCGTCACCGCCGTGAATCGATGGGCTGCGAGGCTCGCGACGACGCGACTCCCACTACGCGAGGAACACCATGCTTCGAACGTCTCCGTCCGGTTCTGCGCGCCATCTCCCCGCTGCTGTCGGGCTCGCCCGGGCAGCGATCGGCATCGCCCACATGATTGCGCCCACTCGCGCGAACGAGCTGCTCGCCGGACCTGATGCGGCGCTCGCCACGACCCGTGCGGCGGCCCGTACCTTCGGTGTTCGGGAGATCTACATCGGCGGAGGATTGTTCGCGGCGACCCGGCACGCACCGGCGGCCGTGCGCACACTGCTCCGCGCCGGAGTGGTGGTCGATGTGTGGGACACGGCTGCGTTCGCGGGTACCGCACACCTGCCGACGAGAACGCGGGCGGCCGGATGCATCATCGCCGGGGGCTTCGCCGTCGCCGGCGTCCTGGCCGAGATGCAACTGGACAGGTGACGGTCGACTCACGGTGGACATCGCACACACCCTGAAGGCGGCGAGCATCACGGCGCTGCGACTGTACAACCGGCTCGATATCTCAGTGGCGCAACCAGTTCCGGACACCCCCGTCCTCTTCGTCGCCAACCACGGGTTCGGTGGGATCGTCGATCTGAACGTGTTCGCCTTCGCGGCTGCCTACGACCGACTGGGGCTCGACAGGGCGCTGGTCACCCTGACCCACCAGATCGCATGGACGCTGCACGTCGAGAAGCTGATCGAACCGTTCGGTGCCAGGCCCGCTGATCGTCGGACCGCTCTCCGAGCGTTCCGTGAGGGCAACAATGTTCTCGTCTTCCCCGGCGGCGACCTCGATGCTCTGAAGTCATGGAGACAGCGCGACGACATCGTGTTCTCCGGGCGTACCGGTTATGCCCGTCTGGCGATCGAGGCGGGGGTGCCGGTGGTACCGGTCGTCACTGCGGGAGCGGGGGAATCGTTGTTCGTGTTCGGCAGTGGCACTCGGCTGGCAAGGGCGCTCGGAGTGGACAGACTCCTCCGTCTGAAAGCGCTGCCGCTGTCGATGTCCGTTCCGTGGGGTCTCAATCTCGGCCTGGTCGGGCTCCTGCCCTATTTCCCACTACCGACCAAGCTGGACACGTCGGTACTCGCACCCATGAGTCCGCGGCCGGAGGAGTCGGCAGAGAGCTTCGCCCACCGGATCCACACTGCGATGCAGAACGAGCTGGACTCCTTGACGGCCGATCGCAGGCCCGTGATCGGCTGAGCGCGCGCCGGCGGTCCCGGCCGGCTACTGCGAGGATCCCGACGTTCGGCGGGGAAGCAACTGAGGAATCCTGTCGACCAGCTCGAGTGCCACATCGGGATCGGCGCCGTCGAACACTGCAGCGTGAATTCCGCGCATCGCGCCGGTGACGAGTCGCGCCGCGTCAGCGATGTCGATGTGACGGTCGATCTGATCGGTGTCGGCTGCGCGACGGAGCAACTGATCGATCGCGCGGACGAAGTCGTCGTGCCATCCCTCGGCTGTTCCTTCGCTGCGGGGCACGCCGACGTTGCGGAACAGCACGTGTGTCGCGGGGGTGCTGTAGATGGTGGCGGCGGCCACGTGGAGGAACGACCCCAGTTGGCCCAGAGCGTCCTCCGGCCATCGTGCCTGCTCGGACCGCGCTGCCATGCGCTCGATCAGTGTGGTCGCGGCGTCGTTCACCGCCGACTGGAAGAGGTCGCTCTTGGTGGGGAAATGATGGAAGGCGGTGCGGGGAGCGAGCCCGCACTGCTGCGCCACGGCCTCGATGGTGATGTCGCCGTAGTCGGCGTGCCTCAGGAGCTCCTGCGTCGCGCGGACGAGTCGGGTCGTCGCCGGCCCCGGGTCGTCCGCTTCCTCGGACGCGGCCCACCGATAGAGAGTGGTGGTGTGGACACCCAGAGCCGCAGCGACAGCGGACGGGCTCTCTGTTCCGGTGAAGGCACGTTCCACGGCGTCGCGACGGTCGGCCGCAGTGAATCTCGAGACCCTGGCCATGGTCGTGACAGTACAGTCCTCGTCGGATCGAGCTGCGGAGGGAACACCGAGGTCAGCGGAGCAGCCGGGCCACCGCGGGCAACAGTATGCGAGCCGGCGTCAGTGACGCTGCGCCCGCCTGGACGACGTTCATGCGACCCGAGATCACGTGTGGACGTGACGTTCTGGCGTCGAGAGCGCGCATCGCTGTGGCGACGACCTCAGTCGGTGACTGGTACGAGCCGGTGACCGCGGCAGACTCGCCGATGACGTCGAAGAACTCGGTGCGCGTCGGACCCGGGGCGAGTGCGAACACTCGGACACCGTGGCGCCCGGATTCGTACCACAGGGACTGGGTGAAGCTGAGGACGAACGCCTTGGCTGCGGCGTAGACGGCCAGGGTGGGAACGGGTTGGAACGCGGTCGTGCTGGCGACGTTGACGACGGATCCGGTGCCGCGGGCGATCATGTAGGGGACGAAGGCGGAGCAGATGTCCACCACCGCTGCGACATCGACCGCCACGAGCCGTGCGAGATCGTCGGCGTCGTTGTCGACGAAAGGGCCTTGAACGGCGAAGCCGGCGTTGTTGACGACAAGATCCAGTGTCTCGGGAACCAGGTCTCGCAGTCGACGGCCGGCGGCCGGTTCCGACAGATCGTGGGAGACCGTACGGCAGTGGACACCGTGCGCGCGTTCGAGTTCGGCTGCGAGAGCGGTCAGCCTGTCCGTCCGCCGGGCCACCAGCACCAGGTCGGATCCGCGAGAAGCGAGAACCCTGGCGAACTCGGCTCCGATGCCGGAGCTCGCGCCGGTCACCATGGACCGCGCCGGTCGGAATCGATCCCGCGAGCGGCTCATCGTCGGGTGTCCGTCACCTGGTGTCCGCGCTCGGTGGCGGACCGTCGGGCGAACTCCTCGTAGGAGGTGGGTTCGCGTCCGAGCAGTGCGGGCAGCACGGTCAGGTCGCCGGCGGGGAGTCCGTGTCGGTCGTAGTGCGCCATCATCGTGCGGTACGCCTCGCGGGCGTCGTCCGGCCAGTCGTTCATGCCGCGGGGATTGGCGGCCGCGCCGACTCCCCGAACGAGGTGACCGGCGGAGTGCAGCCCGGTCGCCCGGACGGCCTCGACGAGAATCGGTCCCAGCGCGGGCAGGGCCGCCGTCCTGTGTCTCAGCGACGACGGTGGGATGCGGAAGGCAGTCACACTGTGGCCCAGCACCGTCGACCAGATCGCCGCCATCTGGTGGCGTGTCAGTTCGACGGTGCTCAGGTCGTAGGTGCGCCCGGTGTGGGGGGCCGGATCGAGCGCGATGGTCGCGGCGACGCCGGCGACGTCGGCGACGTCGACCACTCCCATGACGCTGTCCGGTGAGACCGGGTAGGGCATGACGCCGGCGAGGAGCAGGTCCCACACCTCGAGGTAGTTCTGCATGTAGTGCGACGGTCTCAGGACAGTGGTCGGCAGTGCGCTGTCGAGCAGCATCCCCTCCGCGAGGTCCTTCTGTCGGTGGTGGGTCAGCTCGTGCAGGTCGGGGTGAATCACCGAGTGGAACACGATGTGCTGCAATCCATGTGATGGACCGGAGGTGATGAGGTGCTCGATGATGGGCCGCTCGTCGATGACCTGCGTGGGTGCCGCGTGGTACAGGACGGTCGCGCCGACGAGCGCCGTGTCGAGCGTCTGCGGGGATCGCAGGTCACCGACGACGACCTCCGACGCGCCGTCCCGCCGCGTCGTCCGAGCCTGGTCGGCGTTCTTCACCACCGCGCGCACCGATGTGCCTCGTCGTGCCAGCTGTCGGACGAGCAGCCGTCCGACACCGCCCGCGGCACTGGTCACTGTGATCATGAGATCCCCCTCCGACGACGGCATCCGGCTCCGGATGCTTTAGGCGAATATTGCATGATGAGTGCAAATAGCGCAAGACTCTCGACGTGCACGTCCGGGTGTGCGGGCCAGGAAGTGTGCACCTCTGCTCCGCTGAGGAGCGGGTGCTCGACAGGTGGTGGCGGTGGCAGCCCGCGCGGTGTCGCTGAGTGGACCATGCTCGTGGTGACCGAGCGCACAAGTCTCCACACTGATCGCGTCCGACGGCACCCGCCGTCATTTGCACAGGTTCGAGGAGTTGACATCTATGGTGCCACGCACGCAGAACGGCACGCCTCAGGCGGAGGACGCGACAGAGCTGGCGCAGGGGAGCCTGAACGTCGCCCACATCGTGTTCATGGTGATGGCCACCGTCGCACCCGCCGGTGGCGCGGTGGCGATCCTGCCGCTCGCGTTCGGTCTGGGAGTGGGACTCGGCACGCCCGGCATGTACGTATTCGTGGTGGTGATCATGCTGTTGTTCGCGGTCGGATTCACCCGGATGGTCCCGTACGTGCAGAACGCCGGTGCCTTCTTCGCGTACATCGTCAGAGGACTCGGTCGTCCGGTCGGACTGGCCGGTGCCTACATCGCCAGCAGTGCGTACATCGCCCTCTCCGTCGCCACGGGCGGCGCCATGGGATTCTTCGCCGCCGGCAGCATGAACAAGCTGGCGGGCATCGATCTTCCGTGGTGGATCTACACACTGGCCGGTCTGATGATCACGTTCCTCCTGGGATACCGAAAGATCACTCTCGCTGCCGGAGTCCTGGGCGTCGCTCTGGTCATCGAACTGGTGGTGATCCTCGTGCTGGACATCGCCATCATCGCGCGGAACGGGTTCGGCAGTCTGCCGCTGGAATCCTTCAGCCCGAGTGAGGTCTTCGTTCCCGGAGTCATCGGCGTCGCGATGATCTTCGCGTTCTCGTGCTACCAGGGTTTCGAGGGAACGGCCATCTACGCAGAAGAGGCACGTGATCCCCAGCGCACGGTTCCACGAGCGACCTACATCTCCATGGCCTGCATCGGACTGTTCTTCGTCCTGACGTCGTGGGCCTTCCTCGCGAGCTCGAGCGGCGCGACGGCTGCGGCGGCCGCGAGTCCGGGCACGTTCGTCTACGACCTCAGTGACGAGTTCGTCGGGCCGGCGTGGACCACGACACTCGAGGTGCTGATCGTGACCAGCTGCTTCGCCGGGATGCTCGCGTTCCACAACGCGGCATCGCGCTACCTCTTCGCGCTGGGTCGTGACGGGTTCCTGCCGCGGTCGATGCGAACGTTGCATCCTCGCCATCAGTCTCCTGTCGTCGCCGGCTCGACGAGTTACGTGATCGAGACGCTCGTCATCGTGGCCTTCGCCCTCGCCGGTCTGGACCCCCTGACGAACCTCTCGTCGTCGCTCACCGGTTTCGGCGCTGTGGGTCTGATGGTCCTGATCACCACCACCTCGCTCGCCGTACTGGTGTTCTTCGCGCGGCAGCGCCAATTCGGTTGGGCTCGAACCGTTGCGCCGACGCTGGCCCTGATCGGTTTCGGCACGATCACGTACTTCGCGCTGTCCAATTTCCCGGCCATCACCGGCACCGATTCAGCAATCATCAACGGGTTGCCCTTGCTGCACGTGGTCACCATCGTGGTCGCGATCGGGGTCGCGCTGCATGCGCGGAGAAACCGACCGGAGTCGTACGCCAATATGGGACGCACCCTTGTCGACTGACGCCGTCTCGGTCCGTGACGCGACTGCCGTTCGGTACGGCTACGCGGACACCCCACTGGGGCAGCTGCACTACGCCGAAGCCGGCTCCGAGGGCGTCCCGCTCATCTGCCTGCACCAGACTCCGCGCTCCTGCGACGAGTTCGCCGAGCTTCTGCCGCTCATCGCGTCGTCACGTCGCGTGATCGCCATGGACATGTACGGATTCGGCCACTCGGCCACACCGTCAGGGCCGCAGTCGATCGAGCAGTACGCGTCGGGTGTCCTGCATCTGGCCGACGCGCTCGAACTCGGCCACTTCTCGGTCCTGGGCCACCACACGGGGGCCGTCGTCGCGGTGGAGGTCGCGGCCGCTGCCCCCGGGCGCGTGCACGCCGTGGTGCTGTCGTCCCCGTCGTTCACCGGACCCGAGTACCGCGCCCGTCACCGGGACGGGCCCTCCGTCGACGTCGCGGAGAGAGACGACGACGGAGGCCACCTGCTCACATGGTGGAACCAGCGCGCGCCGTACTACCCCGCGCATCGTCCCGATCTTCTCGATCGCTTCGTGCGCGATGCTCTCGCGCCCGGAGTCGATCCCGCGGAGGGCCACAACGCCTGCGCGCGGTATGTCATGGAGGACCGCGTCGCCTCGGTGTCCGCGCCGGTGCTCGTCCTCGGCGGTGACGCGGACCCGTTCTCGTTCCCCGATCTGGAGGTGATGCGCCGCAGCCTGGTCACTGCATCCTCCGTCGAGGTCGCGGTCGTCGAGGGCGGAACGATTCCGATGATGGAGCAGCTGCCGGCGGCCGTGGCCGGCGCGGTCACCGCTTTCCTGAACGGCCGGACGACCGTGGACCGCTGAGCAGAACCTTCGACTGCACGCACGACAACTCGCTGGTTGTGTGGGCAACACACGCCGGCGCATCGCAATCCGAGCCGGCGACATGCCAGGAAAGGAACCACCCGTGCGCAACCCGCTCTTCGATTCCCTGACCGCCGACGAGATCAGCCTCGTCTCCGCCGTCGTCCGCCGTGAAGCCATCGCTGCAAGGCCTGGATTCGCCGCGGTCTACACCGACGAACCCGACAAGCGACTGCTCCGCGAAGGCCATCGCATCCCTCGTCGCGCACGGGTTCTGCTCGTCGACCGTGCGTCCGGCACGACGCACGACGTCGTCGTCGATCTCGAGGCGGAGGCAGTCGTCTCCTCCGAGGTGATCACGGACGGCGCAGCACCTGTTCTCCTCGACGAGTTCGATCTCGCTCCCGAGCTGATCAAGCAGGATCCGCGCTACGTCGCCGCGTTGGCTCTGCGCGGCATCACCGACATGAGCAAGGTTCAGATCGACCCGTGGGGTGTGGCCAACATGGCGGTTCCCGGCGTGCTCGACTACGACGTGGAAGGCCGCCGTCTCGCGGGATCGGTGTCCTACTACCGAGACTTCCCCGACGACAACGGTTACGCGCATCCCATCGAAGGCGTGATCGCCGTGGTCGACCTGGTCGCGATGACGGTTCTCGACGTCCACGACTTCGGCGTGCGGCCGATGAACATCGATCAGGCCAACTACACCGCGGACGCCAATCAGCCGATGCGTTCGGACATCGCCCCTCTCCACATCACACAGCCGGACGGCGTCGGATTCGTCATCGACGGCAAGGAACTGACCTGGCAGAAGTGGCGGTTCCGGATCAATTGGCATCCGCTCGAGGGTCTGGTCCTGCACGCAGTGGAGTACCGGGACGGCGACGACTACCGCTCGGTGCTGCACCGCGCGTCTCTGGGGGAGATGGTCGTCCCCTACGGAGATCCGTCCCCGGAGCACTTCTGGCGCAGCGCTTTCGACGCCGGTGAGTTCGGCCTCGGAAAGCTCGCGAACTCCCTCCGACTCGGGTGCGATTGCCTGGGCGAGATCGTCTACCTGGATGCGCTCAATGCCGGCGAGAACGGCGAGCCCACGACGATCGAGAACGCCATCTGCATCCACGAGGAGGACGCCGGCATCCTGTGGAAGCACACCGACTGGATGACCGGCAAGGTGGACGTACGTCGCTCGCGTCGACTGGTCATCAGCTTCATCGCCACCGTCGGCAACTATCACTACGGCTTCTACTGGAACTTCTATCAGGATGCGTCCATTCAGATGGAGGTCAAGCTGCTGGGCATCGTGCAGACTCGTTCCGTCGAATCGGGCGAGACGTCGGCGCACGGCACCCGCATCGCCGAGAACCTCGTGTCCAGCTATCACCAGCATCTGTTCTCGTTCCGGTTGGACACCGAGATCGACGGGTGGGAGAACACGGTCGTGCAGAACGACGCCTACGGAGTGCCGGTGGGGCCGGACAACCCGTACGGCAACGCGATCGGCGTCGAGAAGACGATCATCGACCGCGAGCTGACCGGTGACGACCACACCAACCCGCAGTCGTCTCGCAGTTGGTCGGTCGTGAACACGTCGAAGCGCAATGCATGGGGAAATCCGGTGGGGTACAAGTTCCTGCCCGGCTGGTCCTCGGCGACGATGTTGGCACAGGCTCCTTCGCTCATCGCCGCGCGCGCCGGATTCGCCACCAGGAACATGTGGGTGACGCCCTACTCTCCCGCCGAGATGCGCCCCAGCGGCGATTTTCCCAATCAGAGCCGATCCGGCGACGGACTGCCCCGGTGGACTGCGGAGAACCGCGCGACCGACAACACGGACGTGGTCCTCTGGCACACCCTCGGTGTGACGCACATTCCGCGCGCCGAGGACTGGCCGGTCATGCCGACCGAGGTGGTGGGCTTCCATCTGTTGCCGGTCAACTTCTTCGACAAGAACCCGGCACTCGACGTGCCTGCCACGTCGACGGCCCACACCGGCGGTACGTCCGACGACGGACCGTCATGTCACTGACGCATCGACCGGGCGACACGATGGTGCATTCTGTCGTCGGGCGCGAGAAGACCACGTCGCCGGTCGATCTGGCCGTCGCTGCGCTCCCCGCAGTGGCCGTCCTGTGCTTCGGAGTGCACGTCGCGCTGCTGCTGGTGACGGGGACGTCGATGCTCGGGATGGTCGTGCCGATGCTCGTACTGTCCGGGCTCTGCGTGGTGTTCACGTGCCGCAAGGGCAGCGGCACCTCGCTCCGGGGACACCTGGTGACCGCGGGCTTCGGGATCGCGATGCTCGTGGTCCATTCCGTGACGATGCACTCGGCGCCCGGGCACTCGATGGCGGGCCACGAGAATTCCGCAGGCATGGACCACGCGGCGATGGGACACACTGCCGCGGACATGGCGGAGTCCGGGAATCTGATGGCCACGGGACTGGTCGGTGGTCCGATGCAGGCCGGCCTGGTTCTCGCGGTGGTGCAGGTCCTGGTGGCAGTGGTTGCAGCCGTTCGTGTCTCGCGCTCGTCGCGTTGACCGAATTCCTCTCCACGACGGCCGACGGTCCGAGTCGAGGTACCGGCTCCGTCGCCCCCGCAGTGAGTGCACCGTCCGGAACGACCCGACGTCGTCTGGTCGTTCTGCTCGGCGCACTCACCGCGCTCGGACCGTTCACGGTCGACATGTATCTGTCCGCCTTCCCGTTCATCGCGGCCGAGTTCGAGATCTCGGAGACGGCGGTGCAGTTCACGCTCACCGGCACGTTGCTCGGATTCGCGGCCGGCCAGCTGGTGATAGGTCCGCTGTCGGATGCGATGGGTAGGCGCCGACCTCTGATCCTGGGCTCGGCGCTGCACGTGGTGGCCTCGCTGGGCTGTGCCGTCGCACCGGGGATCGAGACACTCGCGGTGCTGCGGGTGATCCAGGGTTTCGGAGGTGCGGCGGGCGCCGTCCTCGCCATGGCCGTGGTGCGAGACCTCTACGACGGCGGAGCCGCCGCGGCCATGCTGTCCCGGCTGATGCTGGTGATGGGCGTGGCACCCATTCTCGCCCCCTCGATCGGGGGCCTCGTCGTCGATGTGTCGACCTGGCGGGTCATCTTCGTCGTGCTGGCGGCATTGGGGCTGATTGCAGTCCTGGTCGGCGTGATCGCGATGCCCGAGACGCTGCCTCCTGGTGCACGCCAGAAGGCGGGTGCGCGCAGGGTGATGAGGAACTATCTGGCACTGGGCTCCGACCGCGCATTCCTGTCGATGGTCGTGGTGTGCGGTCTGGGACGGGTGGTGATGTTCTCCTACATCTCGGCGTCTCCCTTCGTCCTGCAGGGCAGCTTCGGTTTCACGCCGTACCAGTTCGGGTGGGCCTTCGCCGCCGGCGCGGTGGTGCTGATCGCCTCGTCGCAACTCAATGTCGTTCTCGTCCGCCGGTGGCCGACGCGGACCGTGCTGCAGTCGGCTCTGGTGGTCGGCGCAGTGGTGGCGATCGCGTTCGTCGTCCTGGCGGCGACCGGTGCCGGCGGGGTGGCCGGATTCATCGTCCCCGTCTACCTGATGCTCGCAGTGATGGGCACGGTTCTGCCGAACGGCCCCGCACAGGCGATGTCGGACAAGAGGGCTGTCGCCGGCACCGCGGCGGCGGTCATCGGCGGTGTCCAGTTCGTGTGTGCCGCCGCGGCGGCTCCGGTGGTCGGACTCCTCGGAAACGATGCACTGGCGGTCGCGTCGATGATGGCGTTTGCTGCGTCGGCCGCCGTGGTGCTCGCTGTGGTCGGTCTCCGTTCGCAGCCGCGGCAGCAGTAGTCATGTCCAGCAGTAGTCACGTCCAGCAGTAGTCACGTCCAGCAGTAGTCACGTCAGAAACAGTCATGTCAGAAGGAGATTCGATGTCCACCACACTGTCGACGGAGTCCGCACGCGCGGCCTTCGTACCCGAAGGGGACTACGAGCAGTTCATCGGAGGCGAGTGGGTGCGCTCCCGTGACGCCTTCGACGCAGTCGACCCCAGCGTCGGCAGCCCCTGGGCGGTCCTGCCACAGGGGACGGCCGCCGACGTCGAGTCCGCTGTCGCGGCGGCCGGTCAGGCGTTCACGCTGTGGCGCAGGACGACACAGGAACAGCGACAGGCACTTCTGTTGTCGATCGCCGACCGATTCGAGTCTGACGGTGCCCGCTTCGGCGCTCTGCTGGCGACCGAGAACGGCCGACCCGTGCGGGAGGCGGGCATCGCCGACATCCCGACTGTCACTGCGATCTTCCGGTTCTACGCAGGCGTCGTGCGCGCCTTCAACGGCGAGCAGATTCCGCTGTCGAACGCCGACACACTGCTGTACACCAAGCGTGAACCGCTCGGTGTCGTCGCAGCGATCATCTCGTGGAACTCCCCGCTGATCACCTTCGCGAACAAGGTGGCACCGGCACTCGCCGCGGGTAACACCGTGGTGGTCAAGCCGTCCGAGTACGCCTCCGCGAGCATTCTGGAATTCACCCGCCTGATCGCCGATCTGCTGCCGGCCGGGGTGCTCAACATCGTGACGGGCTTCGGACCCGAGACGGGCGCAGCTCTGGTCTCTCATCCGGGCGTCGCGAAGATCTCGTTCACCGGAGGGCCCGAGACCGCGCGGGCGATCCTCGGCTCGGCGGCGCAGATCCTTCGCCCCAGTCTGATGGAACTCGGTGGCAAGGGACCGATGATCGTGGCTGCCGACGCCGATCTCGATCTCGCTGTCCAGGACGCCCTGATGGGGATCTATCTCGCCAACGGGCAGGCGTGTATAGCCTCGTCGCGGTTGCTTCTGCACGACGACATCCACGACGACTTCGTCGACCGGTTCGCGGCGGTGGCGCGAACGATCAGGGTGGGCGATGCGACCGACCCGCGCAGCGAGATGGGCCCACTGGTCTCGCGTCGTCAACTGGAGCTGGTCAGCGCTCACGTCGCGAAGGCGCGCGCCGAAGGTGTGTCGGTCGTCGTCGGTGACGAACCACTCGAGCTCGACGACTCGTTACGCGAGGGTTTCTACCACCGACCCGTGTTGCTGGCCGATCCGGAGGGACGGTCGACGATCGTGCGTACCGAGGTGTTCGGCCCGGTCACGGTCGCGGAGCGATACCGCACCGACGACGAGGCGATCGCGCGCGCCAATGCATCGCCGTACGGCTTGGCTGCCGGGGTGTGGACCCAGAACCTGCGCCGAGCGCACCAGTTCGCCGATCGTCTGAACGCCGGGATCGTCTGGGTCAATCGCTGGTTCGACCTCCCGCCCGGTATGCCGATGGGTGGCCGGGGTGACAGCGGATTCGGACGTGAGCTCTCGTTCGAGACCCTCCGGGAGTACACCGCGGTCAAGTCCGTCAACATCGATCTCGGGGACGCGCGGCCACCTCTGTGGGGTCTGACCGGCCGATAGAGACCGGGTGGTCGGCGGCGTGATTGGCTGTGTCCATGAGCGCCGCCGACGGTTCCACGGACAGTGACACCGATCAGTCCACCCGCGATCGACTGCTCGACGCTGCCATCGACATCGCCGGCGAGACGGGTCTGCAGGCGGTCACCTACCGCGCTGTGGCGGCCCGTGTCGGAATGGCGCACGGATTGGTCCGACACCATTTCGGTACCCGTGAGCAGTTGCTGGTCGAAGCGTTCCGGCGGGCGGCGACCCAGGATTCCGACCAAGCGGGACTGGCGGCGAACTCGATAGACGAGTTCGCCGCCGGTCTGGTCGAGACCTTGAACGGGTCCAGGAGGCGCCAGCTGCTGCAGTACGACGAGACCACCCAGGCGGTGCGTGGGAATCTGCCGATCGAGAACGTGCGCGGACTGTATCGGCGGTACACGGCCCAGGTCGGCGGCACACTGCACACTGCGGGTGTCCCCGATCCGGACGGATCGGTGTCCGGCCTGGTGTTCTCGGCTCTGGATGGAATCGTGCTGCAGCACATGATCTTCGCCGACGACGACCGCACGTCGCAGTTACTGGAACAGTTGCGAGAGGTGCTTCGGCGGATGGTGAGGTGACGATCGGTCAGTGACCGGCCGTGAAGTCCGTGTCCACGCCCAGCGGGCCGATCTTCTGGGATCCGCCCGGATCTCCGATGGGCTCCTCGCGTCCGGGCAGCGGCTCGGCGAAGAATGCGATCGAATCCGCCAGGAACTCGGCGAGCTCGGGATCCTTGCGCGCTTTGCGGTCGACGAAGACGGCGTCCACGGGACATTCCACCTCGCAGGCACCGCAATCGATGCACTCGTTGGGATTGATGTAGCTCCGCCGGTCCCCGATGTAGATGCAGTCCACGGGGCAGACTTCGATGCACGACCGGTCCAGCTGGTCGATGCAGTTGATGCCGATGACATAGGACATGGTCGGTTCCTCCTGGTGATGGTGGGTGTGAAGCTCAGGCGCCGTCGGTCGAATGACCCGGAAACAGAACGAGATCGGGATCGAGATCCACCGCGACATGGTTCATCGCGGTGGCGACCTCTCCGAATCCGACCGACATGAGCTTGACCTTGCCGTCGTAGTCGGTGACGTCGCCGGCGGCGTAGACACGGGGAAGGTTCGTCCGTCCCGATCGGTCCACCGCGATCGAACGACCACGAAGTTCGAGGTTCCACTCCTTGATGGGGCCGAGATTGCTGATGAAACCCAGCGCGGCGATCACGTGGTCCGCAGCGACGACGGTCTCGGCGCCGCTCTTGGCGCGCAGGGTCACCTCGGTGAGCACGCCGGCGTGCCTGTCGCCGACGAGACCGATCACCTCCGTGTCGGTGTGAATGGCGACCTTCCCCGAACGCACACGGTCGAGCGTCGCGGCATGGCCCCGGAACGTGGCCCGGCGGTGGACCAGGGTCACCGACCTGGCGATCGACGAGAGAGCGTCCGCCCAGTCGAGCGCCGAGTCACCGCCTCCGACGATCACCACGTCCTGATCCGTGTGGACGGTGGGATCGACGACGAAGTAGGAGAGTCCCGAACCCAGCCATTCCGTGCCCGTCTCGATGGCACGCGGCGTCGGCGTGCCGATGCCTGCTGTCAGCACCACGGCGCCGGCGCGGATCACGGTGCCGTCGTCGAGAGTCAACACCGGTGTACCGTCCTCGTGGCTCAGGTCGACGGTCTGACGGCCGAGCATGTAGGTCGGTTCGAAAGCGTCGGCCTGCTGCACGAGGTTGGCGACGAAATCCCGGCCCCGTATCGAGGGCAGCGCAGCGACGTCGCGAATCTGCTTCTCCGGGTACAGCGCCATCACCTGGCCCCCCGCTTGGGGAAGGGCGTCGATCACCACAGTGTCCAGGCCGCGAAAGCCGGCGTAGTACGCGCCGTAGAGGCCGGTCGGGCCGGCCCCGACGATGGCGACATCGGTGGTGACGACCGGTGGCTGAGAGGTCATCGGTTCTCCTTGGTTCTGGTTGTCTCGCTGGACGGTAGGTGTGACCGGCAGAGACAGCGCAGCACGGGATCGCTGAGCGGAACCCGGCCGGCGCAGTGGCCGGGTCGCCTCGAGATCTCGGTAGGTGAACCGCTTCGATTGTGGGGCCGGTCGGCGGGTGGTGTCCTGTGGCCACTCGGAGCGCTCTGTCCACGGCGGTCGCTCCGCCCGACACGACTCGAACTGCACCTGGAGAACACATATGAGTGAGACGCGAGAGGCGACGCCGGCGCGGAAGAAGAAGGAGGGCAACCTCCCGGGCCGCCAGGACTGGTCGAGTTGGCCCCTCTACCAGGCGGCCGGTGCCGGCTTCCGAGGGTACTGGTACCCGGTCGCGTTCTCGTCGAAGGTCGGTGAGCGCCCCCTTCGCGTCATGCTGCTCGGTGAGGACCTCTTCGTCATCCGCGACGGCGGGGTGGTCCGCGGCATGGCCAACCGGTGCCCTCATCGCGGTGTGCCCCTGAGCTACGGGAACAAGCAGTTCCCGGGAACGATCTCCTGCGTCTACCACGGGTGGACGTTCGATCTCGAGTCAGGCGATCTCAAGGCTGCGATCACGGACGGCCCGAAGTCGCCGATCTGCGGCAAGGTCACCCAGCCGACGTACCACGTCGAGGAGCGTCTGGGGATGGTGTGGGTGTTCGTCGGAGACGGCGAGGAACCGCACCCGATCGACGAGCAGTTGCCCGAGGAGCTGGTCGGCAACGCCGCCGTGATCGGAGCGCGCATCCAAGCGCGCGAGGGCAACTGGCGCTTCGCCTGTGAGAACGGATACGACGAGGGTCACGCCAAGTATCTGCACAGAACTGCGCTGTGGCGTGTCTTCAAGTCGATGCCGGTGTGGAACACCACCAAGATCGTCAAGCGTGGACGGTGGATCTATCGCGTTCAGCTCGAACAGTTCTGGGATGCGGACTTCCCCGGGCTGGGGAAGTGGAGCAGCCAGGCCTGGTACAAGACCAAGCCTCCGAAGACGACCACCAACATCGGTAACACCGGCTCACACCGTGAGGTGAACGAGGTGATCGCGGCACAGGAGTTCCCGGGCTTCGCATCGGTCAGCATGCCGGGCGTCCTGCGGATCGCCTATCCGACCTTCATCCACTACGAGTTCTACGTGCCGGTCGACGAGGACAACCACCTCTACGTCGGAGTTCTCGCGGACTTCAAGAAGGGGTGGCGGACGATCCCCTTCTACTTCAAGTATCTGGGCGCCGTCCGATGGTTGTTCCACGGGCAGTTCTCCGGCCAGGACAAGTGGATGGTCGAGGTGACCGACGCACCGCCGGAGAAGCTGTACCGCCCGGACGACTCACTTCTGCAGTGGCGCAAGCTCGCCGAGGACACCACCGAGGACCGTATCGACGCTCTGGCCGACCAGGGCATCGAGGTCTCCGGGCCGGCCTGACCGCACCTCACCCATCCGAATCTCGACCGAAAGGAGCACCCTTGTCCATCGTGCTGGGCGTCGGGGCATCCCACTCGACACTGATGAACACCCATTGGGACCAGGTGGTGCACACCGAGCGAGCCGAGGCGTTCCGAGCCGGCCTCACGGTGGCTCGCGAGCGCATCGTCGAAGCACGCCCGGACGTCGTCGTCCTGGTGGGGTCCAACCACTTCCGCGGCTTCTGGCTGGACCTCATCCCGTCGTTCACCCTCGGCGTCGGCGAGGTCGTCGCCGCCGGTGACGGCGGAACACCGAAGGGCCCGCAGAAGACGGATCCCGAGTTCGCCCGCGCTCTCGCTCAGCGCCTCGTCGACGCCGGTACCGAAGTGGCGATCTCTGCGCGCCTGCAGATCGACCACGGGCAATCGCACGCGATCCAGTACCTGCTCGACGGGATCGACGTACCGGTCGTACCGCTCGTGGTGAACGTCTTCGCGGCACCTCTGCCGACGCTTCCCCGAGTCGCCGAGCTCGGCCACAACATCCCCGAGGCAGTCGCCGCCATCGGTGATCGACGCGTCGTGGTCATTGCCTCGGGTGGGTTGTCCCACCAGTTACCGTGGCCGAGCGACTGGACGGCCCCGGACGGTGAGGACGAGGAGTTCCTCGTCGAGGCTTGGTTGAACGGGCGCGGCGAGTGGGAGCGATACGACAAGCGCCGCCGAGAGATCATCGTCGGCGCCCAGCCGACCATCTTTCCCGAGTTCGACGAGCAGTTTCTCCGCGATCTCGAACTCGGTGCGTTGGAGCAGTACACGCAGTGGACGTCGGAACGGATCGCGGAGAACGCGGGTAACGGCGGGCAGGAGCTGCGGACCTGGTTGCTCATGGCCGCCGCACTCGGTTTCGCGCCGGGGAAGGCCCTCGCGTACTCACCGATGCCGGAGTGGCTCACCGGAATGGGCGTGGCCCTGATCGAACCGGATTCCTCGCGAGAAGAGATGACGTCATGACTGTCGTATCGCCGGTCGCGGCAGGGACATCGCCCGCCGCTTCGGCACCCCCGGAAAGCCACTTCGTCGACGCGGACGGTGCCACCTACCACTACTACGACATCGGTACCGGGCAGGACACCCTCTTTCTGCACGGTGGCGGCCCCGGATGCACCGCATGGAGTGACTTCGGTCCTGTCGCACCGTATTTCGAGGCGGATCGGCGCTGCATCCTGGTCGACATCCTGCAGTACGGGCAATCGGAGAAATGTCTGATCACCGGTCCGATGTGGGACTTCCATGCGGCCAAGACCGTCGCGCTGATGGACGCACTCGGCATCGAGCAGGCCGACTTCGTCTGCAACTCCTGGGGCGGAACGATCGCACTGAATCTGGCGGCGCTCTATCCCGAACGTGTTCGCTCGCTTGTGATCACGGGAAGCATGCCGGTGTTCTACGGTCCACTGGCCCCGCTTCCCGAGCGCGGTCATCGGGGACGAACGGCTCGTGACGTCTACTACGGCGGCGAGGGGCCCACCCGGGAGAAGATGCGGACACTGATCACCCGTCTGGAATGGTGTGACGCCGATCGTCTCCCCGAGGAGACCCTGGACATGCGCTACCGGCAGAGCCTCGATCCCGAGGAGACAGCGCTCGCCGCGATGTCGGACAGCCCGCGCGGCGACTGGCAGGACCTGACCCGGCAACTGGGCCTGATCGAGGCGCCCACCCTGTTCATCTGGGGGCGTGAGGACGCATTTCTCACGCCCGACTACCCGATGATGTTGGCGCGCATGATCAAGCGCGGCAACCTCCACGTGATGGACAACGTCTCGCACCACCTGCAGGAGGAGCGCCCCGCTGCGTATCACGCGGTGGTCGCAGGCTTCTTCACCGCCAGCCGGCACACCTGACCGACAAGAAGAGGACACCGTTGTGAAGTTCGTGTACATCCCTCTCGCCGCCGCTCTGGCGGTGGGCGCGCTGCGTCGGCTGAGCGACCGAGTCGCCACCCACCAGCGCGTCGTCCCCAATCCGTTGGCCCACGTCAACACCCAAGTGCATCGCATCAATCAGTAGTACGCACACCTCTCGGTAGGAGCAACGATCATGACACAAGAACTTGCACAGACGATCTGGACAGAGCTCGCGGGGCTGGACTTCAGCGTCGGCACCGTGAACGCGGGTGGTGTCCCCACTCGATCGCTCAGGGCCGGCAACGGTGCCGAGCACGTCGTGTTCCTTCATGGCACCAGTGGCCACCTGGAAGCGTTCGCTCGTAACATCAAGCCACACGCGGAGCGCTACACCGTCCACGCGATCGACATGCTCGGCCACGGCTACACCGGGAAGCCGGACCACCCCTACGAGATTCCGCGCTACCGGGATCACCTTCTGGCGTACTTCGACGCGGTCGGAATCGACAAGGCGCACATCGGCGGAGAATCGCTCGGTGGGTGGGTCGGCGGTCGGACTGCGATCGACAACCCCGACCGCGTCGCCTCGTTGCAGATGATCGCCGCCGGCGGGACGGTCGCGAACCCGGAGGTCATGGAACGCATTCGCACCAGTACCCGCAAGGCCGTCGAGACTGACGACGTCGAGCTCACCCGGCGCCGTATGCAGCTGCTCATGCACGATCCGGCGAACGCGACCGAGGAACTGGTCTCGGTCCGCCACACCATCTACCACCAGCCCGACTTCGTCGCCGGCATCGACAACCTGTTGTCCTTGCAGAATCTCGAGACCCGGTTGCGGAACATCCTCACACCCGAGGACCTCGCACAGATCACCGTTCCCACCCTGGTCGTGTGGGGTCGCAACAACCCGTTCGGGGATATTCCGGAAGCGACCGCGATGCACCAGAACATCGCCGGATCCGAACTTCTGTTGTTCGACAACTGTGGCCACTGGCCGCAGCGGGAGCACGCGGACGAGTACAACGCGGCCAGTCTGGCGTTCCTCGAGAAGCATCCGATCGCATGAGTGGAACGATGCGAGCGGCCCGGGTCCACGCCTGGGGACAGGCGCCGGTCGTGGAGGACGTCGACGTGCCGGTTCCCGGCCCGGGGGAGGCCCTCGTCCAGGTGGAGGCGGCCTCGGTCGCGCACCTCGACGTCACCGTCGCCAGTGGTGAGTTCGGCATCAAGCCGACCCTGCCCTACACCGGAGGCGTGGAGGGGAGCGGCGTCGTCGTCGAGTCGGCCGCCTTCCCACCCGGCACCAAGGTCGTCCTGCGCGGCGGCGGACTCGGACTCTTCAAGAACGGGACCTGGGCCGAGTACGTGGTCGTCAAGGACAAGGCGTTGGTCGAGGTGCCCCACGGTCTGTCACCCGAGGTCGCTGCGACGTTCTGGGTCCCGACGACGACCGCGCACACCGCACTCGTCGACGTCGGCCGACTGGGATCCTGGTTGCCCGATGTCGGCAGCGCTTCCGAGGAACACGTCATCGTGGCCGGTGCCGCCGGGGCTGTCGGCTCGATGGTCACCCAGCTGGCCCTGCGACACGGAGCGACCGTGACTGCCCTGGTGGCCGACCACGAGCAGGCGTCGCGGGTCGCGGACGGTGCCACCGCCGTGGTCGCCGACGACGACGAGCGATTCGCCGAACTTGCCGAGCAGCGCCCGGCCACCCTGCTGGTGGACACCCTGGGCGGATCGGATCTCGTCGTCAGATCGCGGTGGGTTCGTCCCGGTGGCCGCGCGGTGTCGATCGGATACGTTGCCGGCAACGACGTCTCGATCGGGCTGTCGAACTGGCTGCTCGACGATGTTGCGCTGCTGCCGGTCAACATGATCCGGCGTGAGGAGTCGGCGCGTGCCGCGGTCCCCGAGCTCGCCGCCCTGCTGGCCGCAGGAGAACTGACGCTCGACCACGAGACCTTCTCGTTGGACGAGACCGGGATCGCTCTCGACAAGCTCGGTGCGGGAAAGGTCCGTGGACGAGCGGTGGTCGTTCCCCGGTGACGACAGGGAGCAGGGGGACCGCCACCGAGGAGATCGTCGAGCGTGTTCTCGCACAGGTCACTCGAGAGCGTCTGCTCACCGCCGTGCGAGCGATGGTGGACATCGCCAGCCCCACGGGCGGGGAGGGGCCGTTGGCCGAGTGGATCGCGTCGGATCTGGCGGCGGCGGGGGTGGAGGCCGAGGTCCAACGTCTCGACGCCAGCCAGGCGAATGCCGTCGCCACCATCCGTGGTGGTGACGGACCGTCCCTTCTCCTCTATGCCCCGATCGACACGTTCACCACCGGTGATCCCGCACTCGACATTCCCGGCGCCGCTGTGCGGTGGCGGTCGGATCTCGCGCCGCGGTCCGTGGTCTCGGGCGACATCGTCGAGGGCCTCGGAGCCGGTAACCCCAAGGGCCACGGCGCTGTGGTGCTGGCCGTGCTGCATGCACTGCACGCGGCCGGCATCACCCCGCCCGGAGATGTCCTGGGAGGCTTCGGGGCCGGCGGTATGCCGAGCTTCGCGGTCTCGGGGGTCGGTGCGCCGGACCGCACGAACACCGGTCACGGGGTCGGCGCAGGGTTCATGCTCGAGCGCGGTCACGCCACCGACTTCGCCGTCATAGCCAAGCCCGGGTGGACCGTTCTGCACGAAGAGGTCGGGTTGGTGTGGATCGACGTGACCGTGCAGGGTCTGCACACCTACGTGGGCAGCCGCCACCGGATCCCGTACAGCAACGCGGTCGCCTCGGCCGGCCGTGTGGCCGTCGCCCTCGAGGACTGGCTCGAGGACTACGCGGTGCGCCATCGGCACGCGACGATGACGCCGCAGGGAATCGTCTCGTCGATCAGCGGCGGGCTCGAACGGTTAGCGGCGTCGACTCCCGCGGCAGTGACGCTCCGGCTCGATCTTCGGCTGACCACCCAGCAGACTCCGGCCACGGTGCTGCGGGAAGTACGCGCCATGCTGGCCGGTGTGAGTGACCAGCTCGGGGTGGCGGTGTCGGCACGGCAGGTGGCTGCCGTTCCCGCGACGCACACCCGACCCGATTCACCGGTGATCCGGGCGGCTGTCGAGGCATTCGAGACCGTGTCCGGTGCACCTCACGAGATCGTCGTGGACAACAGTGGAGCAACCGACGCGAACATCCTCCGGATGCGGGGCGTGCCCACGGCCCGCGTCGGTATGCCGAAAGTAACTGCGACACCCGATGGTTCGGACATCGACTTCACTCGGGGGATGAATCTCGTCGCCCTCGGCGACATGAGACGCCTGGCCGAGATCCTGATCCGCACCGTCTTCCTTCTTCCCACCGCGGGCGACCACAGACCCACGTGACACTCAGCGTCCCTCGAACCGCGCCGTGCGCTTGTCGAGGAACGCGCCGATGCCTTCCGCCGCGTCGTCCAGGTCGAGGTTGGCCAGAACGTGCTGCTCCTCGACCGACATGGCCTCGTCGATCGGGAGGTCCCAGCCGCGGTCGATCGCCGACTTGACCAGACCGATCGTGGCCGTGGGGCGCTGGGCCAGCCGACGCGCCTCTCGTACGACGACCTCCTCGAAGTCGTCGCCGGCGACGAGATCGACCAGACCCTCCCTGAGCGCCTGCTCCGAGGTGAACCTGGTCGCGTCGACGATGAATCGCTTGGCGCGGTGGGGGCCGACCAGCCGGGGCAGCCGCTGCGAACCGCCCGCACCGGGGAAGATCCCCAGGTCGGTCTCGGGGAAGCCGAACAGCGCGTCCGCGTGCAGGATTCGAAGATCGCACGCCAACGACAGTTCCGCTCCTCCGCCCAACGCGTGTCCGTTCAATGCGGCGATGACCGGTTTCGGTGCGAGTTCGAGCAGACGCTGAACCACCACCCACCTCCGCATCTCGCGGTAGGTGTCGGCATCGAGTCGATGCATGACGCGGAGGTTCGCTCCGCCGACGAATATCCGGTCCTTTCCACGGAGCACGACGCACCGCACCGTCGGATCGTCCAGTACCGACGGCAGGTGCGCGATCAGCGACTCGATGAGGTTCGGGTCGACGATGTTGATCGGGCCGTGGTCGATGACCACGGTGACGATGTCCCCGTCCCGCTCGTAACGGTGGCCGGTGGGTTCAGTGCTCATGTGAGTACTCCTTCGGTGTGCAGTTCGGCGAGCTCCCGCGGAGTCAGTCCCAGTCGCTCGCG
The DNA here is from genome assembly GCF_019835845.1 of Rhodococcus sp. BP-349. NCBI lineage: Bacteria > Bacillati > Actinomycetota > Actinomycetes > Mycobacteriales > Nocardiaceae > Rhodococcus > Rhodococcus sp. BP-349. The sequence goes on from NZ_JABUDR010000001.1 coordinate 962,118, forward strand.
GAGAATGTCGTCCGTGTGCTGGCCCAGCAGGGGAGCAGCGGTACGCAGGCTCCCCGGCGTGTCGGAGAGGTGGGCCACGAGTCCTTCGTGAGCGACCGGGCCGGCGAGCGGGTGCTCGAGATCGACGTAGAAGTGGCGCTCCCGCAGTTGCGCGTCCGTCTCCACGAGGTCGCGCCCGTCGCGCACCGCGTAGGCGGCGATTCCCCGGCCCTGCAGGAGTTCCGCGAGCGAGTCGGCGTCCCTCTGCGCGGCCGCCTGCGTCAGTGACTCCATCGGATCGCGGTCGGTCTCGAACCCGAGGTCGGAGACCACCCTGCGCAGAGCGTCGGGTGCACTCGCACCGATCGCGATCCACCGATCGTCGCCGAGGCAGCGGAGAACACGGGCCGGCAGGTCGTCCGACGGTTCCGTCGGCATCTGGCTCTCCACCGCGGCAGTACCCAGGTGGGATGCCATCGCCTCGAGCTGAGACAGGTCCACATGTCCCCCCTCCCCGCGGTGCAGAAGCTCGAGCGCACCGATCACGGCCGCGTTCGCCGCGACCATGTCGCCCAGTCCGAAGGTGAGACCCTGTGGGTCGCGGTCCGGCCGGGCGGTCTCCGCTGTCAGCCCCGACATCGCGGCGAGGGTGTCGGCGAAGGTGACTGCGTCGCGCCATGGTCCCGTCTGGCCCACACCTGCCATCGACACCAACACGACGCGCGGATTGAGTTCGCGCAGTCGGGCGAAATCGAGACCCCACCGTGCGAGAACACCCGGACTGAAGTTCTCGACGACGATGTCGACGTCCGCAGCGAGTCGTCGCAGGAGAGCCTGCCCGCCCTCGGTCTTCAGATTCAGAGCGATGCTTCTCTTGTTGCGGTTGAAGTTGAGAAAGTACCCGCTCTCGTCGAAGTCGGCGCCCGGGCGCAGTCGCATCCCCGGTGCGAAACGGGTCGGATCCTTCCGGTGGAACGACTCCACCTTGAGGACGTCCGCACCGTGTTCGGCGAAGATCTTGGTGACATAGGGCCCGGCCAACACCCACGTGAGGTCCAGTACGCGAACACCGTCCAGCGCGCCGGCGGGGCCGGGCGACGTCTCTTCCGCCCGATGGTGTCCGGGTCCCGCGCCGGCGGGTCGAGGGAATCCCGTCGCCCATGCGTCGTCGGTCGAGACGTCGAGCGGTGGGGCCAGACGTATCGGGCGCGGGAGGGCCGGCGATTCCCAGCCGAATCCCACATCCCGGATACTGCCGTTCGCTCCGGTGTCGACGAAGAACTTCCGGTCCAGCAGTTGTGGGTTGCTCGACAGGGCCTCGGCACTCGACACTTCGGCCCACGGCAGAGCCCGGCGTCGCGCCTCTTCGGCGAACAAGCGGGCCGAGCGGCGACCGGTGAACCGTGCGACCACGGCATCCACGTGCGCTCGCTCGCGCCACCGGACATCGTTGTCCTGCCAGCGTTCGTCGGCGAGATCCTCGGCCTCGCCCTCGTCGATCATCCAGGTGAGGAAGTCGTCCCACATGCGGGGTGATCCGGAGTATCCGCCACCGAGAAATCCGTCCCGGGCGCGGAACACCCGGTGAGCGACATGGCCGTAGATGCCGGAAGTGCGTGCAGGGATCGTCCGGCCGTGAATCCACGAGACGGCGCCGATCTCCAGGGTCGCGGCGACGGCTTCCTGGGCTGAGATCTCGACGAGCTGGCCTGTCCCCGTGCGCCTCCGGGTGATCAGGGCAAGGAGGGCGCCGATGGCGCCGTGCGTACCGGCGAGTTGGGTGCCCTGCTCGCGGGGTGGCGCCTCGGGAGCCTGGCCCGCATCACCACACAGCCATGCCATGCCGCCGGCCGCGGTGATGACGGTGTCGTCCCCGAGCCACTCACGTCGTGGTCCGGACAGTCCGAACGGTGTGATGACCGTGTGCACCACCGCGCTCCAGAGCGTCGGCCGTGAGTTCCGCAGCGCGAGTGTTCGCAGCGTCGACACCGGGCCGGACTCGAGCACGACATCGGCCGCGGCGATCAGGGCGCTCACGGCGTCGTCCGACAGTTCGGCCGTGGTCGATCGGAGGATTCTCTTGCCGGCATGCCAGTGTGCGGCGTCGACCGCCGAGTCGGGCTCGCCCGATCGGGGTACGCGGACCACATCGGCACCGAGGCCGACGAAGATGCGTGCGGCAGTGAATCCGAGCCGATCGGTCAGGTCCAGCACGCGAAGAGGTTCGACGGACAAGTGACTACTCCTGATCATGGTGTGGGTCTTCGGCATCCCACGCTGCGGCCGGCAGACCCCGGTCGCGGAGAGCGCGGCGATCGAGCTTCGTGCCGGCCGAGGTGGGCAAATGCTTCTCGACGGTGATGTAACGGGGAACGGCGTGCCGAGGAAGCTCGCGCGCGCAGTGACGCAGCAACTCGCCCGGGCGGATGGTTCGACCGACATGCGGGACCACTGCCAACAGGACCTCGTCCTCGGTCAGCTCGGACGGGACCCCCACGGCAGCGGCATGCGCGACATCGGGGTGAACGGACGCGACCCGCTCGACGTGTTCGGCATCGATGGTCAGTCCCCGCCGACGGATGGTGTCGGCGCACCGTCCCTCGTAGTGGAGCCACCCGTCCACCAGCCGCCCACGATCCCCGGTGACGAACCAGCCGTCGCGCCACGCGCGTCGAGTCGACTCCGGGTCGCCCACGTACTCGGTGAACGTCGCATCACTCCTGCGGGGAAGTACCTCCAGCGAACCCGTGAGACCGTCCCCGAGGACGCTGCCGTCCTCGCCCGTCACGCGCACCCGATAGTCGGCCACGATCTGCCCGGCCGCACCCGGTTTCACGAGCCTGCCAGTGGTTGCGACATCGCCGAGCTCGGTCGATGCGTACGCCTGACGCAGTTGGACACCGAAACGTCGTGTCACCCGGTGACACATCCATTCCGGTGCCGGCCCACCGTAGGCGCGGGAGATGCTGTGGGCGCGATCGTCCTCGCTCTCGTTGCCGCGCAGCAGAATCGCGCAGACCGCACCCATGAAGTTGAACGCGGTGACGCTTTCGTCGCGCGCCGTGCGCCAGAACCGACGAGCGGAGAAGTCGTCCACGACGAGCCGAGCTCCGGATTCGACCGCAGGGAGGAAGGCGGCGTGGCGGGCGTTGACGTGTTGCCACGGGAAGACATTGAGGAGCACGTCGCTGGAGTCGTACTGCATGGCTCGTCGTACGCGTGCGGACTGGCCGAGACCGACGCCGTTGCACAGCAGTGCGCCCTTGGGTCGCCCGGTCGTGCCGGAGGTCACCATGATCGCGGCGGGATCGTCTCTGGACGTCCGGCGCCGCGCGGGGCGAGGTCCGGTCCGGTCCGACAGGGCGGCGAACCCGTCCCGGTGTCCGGCGACCGTGACGACGGGGATCCCTGCCGCCTCGGAGAGGTCGACCGAGTGCGGTTCGACGATCAGCCGATCCGGTGATGCAACGACGAGCACACACCCCGCCGCGGTCATCAGTCGAGCCGCGACGCGTGGATCGAGTGTGGTCGGTATCGGTAGCTCGATCGCTCCGAGCCAGGAGATCGCCGTCGTGAGCGTCGCGGCGGTCGGTCCCGACGGGCAGGCCGTCGCGACGACATCACCGGCGCCGATCAGCGTCGCGAGCGAGCTCGCCATGTCGACGGCGTTCTCCAGCAGCAGGCCGGCGCTCGTCGCAGGCCCGCCGACTCGGCGGATCACCTCACCGTCCGCGTCGGCATGCGCTCGACGCTCGACGGCGTCGGCCCAGGAGCTGGGAGGGTTCATGCCGGCCGTGTCTCTCGTGCGGCGATGGACATGGTCGACCTCACTCACGGACTCCGGTGTCACCGCCCTGGTGGCGATGCGTCGCCAGCTTCACAGTCGATCGACCGCCGGGGCACGAACCTGGTCCGTTGAGCGATACGTGACTAGGCCGGACGCAGGGCGCTGAGAGCGGTCGGCATGCTCATCACCGCGCGGGTGTGGTGCTGTGTGATCGCGTGCGAAGCCCCTCGGAGTGCGCTGACCATGGCAGCGTCGCCGGCGTGATCCACGGGGACCGTGAGCGACAGCGCCGCGATGGCAGTGTCGCCGGAGTCGTAGATGGGTACGGCGAAGCTCTTGTACCCCGTCAGGGCCTCCTCGCGTTCCGTGGCCAGGCGTCGTGCCCGGATCGTGGCCAACTCGCGGCGGACCGCGTGCAGGTCACGAGTGCTCTGAGCCGTGAGGCGCGGGAGGTCGCTGTCGACCAGCAGGGCCAGAAGCCGGTCGGCGTCGGGTGCCATGGCGAGCAGGAGTTTTCCCGATGCCGTGCACGTGAGGGGAAGCCTGCCGCCCACTCGGGACAGCGAGTGCACACTGCGGGTACCGCCGAGCTTCTCCAGGTAGCACGTGTGCGTGCCCTTCAGGATGGCGAGGTGGGCGGTGCCGCGGGTCGAGGCGACGAGGTCCACGAGGACCGGGCGTCCGACGCGTCGCAGCAGCGAGGTGCTCCCGGCACGTTGGCTCAGGGCGAACACGCTGAACCCGATGCGGTACTCGTACCCGACGCGCTCGAGCAGGCCCAGGTCCACCAGCTCCTGGGCGAGCCGATACACGGACGGCTTGGGCACACCGCTCCGCTGACACAGGTCGACCAGGCGCAGGGACTCGCTCTCGCCGTCGAAGGCCGACAGGATGGAGAATGCCTTGCCCAGAACGGAATTGGGTGGGGTGAGCGACGACTCGTCGTCCGAGTCGAAGGGGTGTGCCGACTCGGACATGGTTGCCTCCAGTGCGTGCTCGGTGGGAGTGTGCTCCCTGTCACACCCATCATTATCCAGATGGATAAGAAAGTCCAGCCCGGAAACGCGACCGGAACATACTGTTCACGGCGGAGAGTCTCGATCCTCGGTTCGCTGACCGATACGTCCGTCGGTCCCGACGACCACGGGCTGGGACAGTGGCCAGCCGAAGCCCGATCCGGCGCTCGTCGAACGAGATGTTGAGGAAAAATCATGCACAACACACAGTTGCTCATCGCGAACGAGTGGGTCGATGCGTCCAGCGGTCGCACCGGCGAGACCGTGGATCCGTCGACGAATCAGGTGATCGGTCGGTTTGCGGAGGCCACGGGCGCCGACGTCGACGCAGCGGTGGCTGCGGCGCGTACCGGCTTCGAATCCGACGCCTGGCAGGGGATGACGCCGGATGCGCGCGGCCGACTGCTGTGGCGGATCGCCGACCTGCTCGACCGTGACGCCGAGGAGATCGCTGCGCTGGAAACTGCCGATCAGGGGCAACCGACCTTCATGAGTGTCGGCGTCAACCTGCCGCTGACCGCGCAGGTGTTCCGGTACTACGCCGGATACGCGACCAAGATCGAGGGCACCGTGTCGCCCGTGTCGATTCCCGGGAATCTGAGCTTCCAGAACCGGGTACCGGTGGGGGTCTGTGCGTTGATCACACCCTGGAACTTCCCGCTGGCCATCGCTGCGTGGAAGTTGGCGCCTGCCCTGGCCACCGGCAACGCGGTCGTTCTGAAACCTGCTGAGCAGACCCCGCTGTCGACTGTGCGACTGGTGGAGCTGTGCCGCGAAGCGGGAGTTCCCGCCGGCGTGGTCAACCTGCTGACCGGTGGGCCCGAGGTCGGCAAGGCCCTGGTGGCGCATCCCGGCGTGGACAAGGTGTCGTTCACCGGTTCGACCGAGGTCGGCCAGCACATCGTGCGTGCCTCGGCGGGAAACCTGAAGAGGGTGTCTCTGGAGCTCGGCGGCAAAGCGCCCAGCATCATCACGGCCGACGCCGACATCGACGCCGCGGTGACCGGAAATCTCCAGGGCGCACTGTTCAACACCGGCCAGGCGTGCGGGGCCTACACCCGGTTCTTCGTACATCGTTCACGCGCAGAGGAATTCACCGCGAAGATCGCCGCAGCGGCCGACTCGCTGCCGATCGGTCCGGGATCTGATCCGTCGACCATCGTCGGGCCCTTGGTCTCGCAGGAACACCTCGACCGCGTCCACTCCTACGTCGAGTCCGGCCTGTCGCAGGGGGCCGAACTGGTGACGGGAGGACGCCGCGTCGACGGGGAACTTGCCAACGGATTCTTCTACGCTCCCACGGTGTTCGCCGGTGTGCGTGACGACATGGTGATCGCACGTGACGAGATCTTCGGGCCGGTCCTCGCCGTCATGCCGTACGACGACGAGGACGAGGTCGTGGCCCGCGCCAACGACACCGAGTACGGACTCGCCGCAGTCGTGTGGACGAAGGCGCTCCACTCGGCTCTCGCGCTTCCGCCCCGGCTGCGATTCGGAACGGTGTTCGTCAACCAGCTGCCACTCATCGATCCGGCCTCGCCGTGGGGCGGTTTCGGGATGAGCGGCTGGGGACGGGAATTCGGCTCGCACTCGATCGACGCCTACACCGAGACCAAGACGACCTTCATCAACCTCGCGTAGCCGGTCGACGCGCAGAGTCGACCACGGGACGACCGTTCGGTCGACTCTGCGCATCCCCCGACGGGAGTGCGGTCCGTCAGTTCAGGGCGACGAGCTCGTGCAGCGTCCGCCCCGTCCGGGTCTCGGTCACCCCGTCGCGTACGACGGTCAGTTCGAACGTCGAGTCGAAGCGGAAGTACCCGGGGTGACCGACGAGGCTGTAGAGCAACGGTCGGAACATGCGATGGCCGGCGACGGGAACGTCGTCCAGCAGGTCGTGGGCGTGCACGACGTTCCGGACGGTCAGCAGGAGGGACACCTGTCCCGGTACCTCGATGCGGAGCCACGCGGGGTACGACCGGTTCGCGATCTCGTTGAACACCATCGGTCCCTCGGTGACGTCCGCTTCGCCGGAGCTGAGGATGATCTCTCCCCTGTACGCCAACATGAGTGGTCGACTCTCGTGGGCGCCGAGCCTGGCCTGCGTCTTGACCAGGGCGTAGAGCAGCGAGTAGTCGTCGTCGTACAGTCGGCCCCAGTGCCAGCGGTCGATGACGCGCTTCATGTCGCCCGCGCCCCAGTTGTGGTCCGCGTAGCCGCGCCCGGTGACGGCCGTGGTTCGGCCGTCGATGGTGATGGATCCCTCGACGCGTGCTCGCGGCGCGGCGACGACCCAGCCGAAGACGTCGGTGCCTCCGAACAACGTCTCTCCCTCGCCGGGCATCCAGCTCGGAAGTTCGTTGTGGAAGCGGAGATCGAAAGTGACGTCCTCCTCCGACAGGTAGAGGTGATGGATGGGGAGCCCGTCCTCAGGGAACTCTGCCCACGCGTGATTAGGCCCCACGACGACGTCGCAGGCGGCGATCGATGCGGTGGCGTCCTTCTTGGAGTGGCGGACGAAAATCTGTCGGCGTGAGCCGTCGGGTGCGTAGATCAGGATCTCCACGCTCGGTTTCGCCACCAGTGCAGGCTCTTCGGGCCGACGCAGGTTGAGGAACCCGATGATGGTGTGACCGTCGTCGAGATGTGCGTCGAAGTACCAGTGCTCGAAGCCCGATCGGCTACCCGGCACAGGATGGGCCGCGTTGTGGCGCGGGTGGACGGCGGTCAGCCGAGCGTCACGTCGGCCGGGGCCGTTCCAGGTCTCGACGATCTCCGGCGCGCTCATGCGGAGAATCCGATGTGGACGGTCTTCTCTTCGGTGTCTCCGTCGAGGCCGGTACGGCCGAGTTCGCGGCCGACTCCGCTCGCGCCTCGTCCGCCCCACGGCAGGCCCGGGTCAGGCACGCCCCACCCGTTCACCCACACGGTGCCCACGCGGAGTTGCTCCACGACGGAGTGCACGCGGGAGATGTTCTGCGAGTACACCATCGCGTTCAGGCCGTACTGGGTGTCGTTGGCGATGGCGACGGCCTCCTCGGTGGACGAGAAGCTGATGACGGTGGCGACGGGGCCGAAGATCTCCTCCCTGGCGATAGTCAGGTCGTTGTGTCCGCGGAAGACGGTGGGCTGCACGAACTGTCCCGGGCCGTCCAACCGTCGCCCTCCGGTGACCAGCTGTGCCCCCTCGGTGACGCCGGAATCGATGTATCCCATGATGCGGTCGAGCTGCCGTTCGTTGACGATGGTGCCCATCGTGCTGGCGTCGTCGAACGGGTCTCCGATCACCGCGGCGTCGGCCGCCGCCACCAGCCCCTCGACGACGCGATCGACCACGGACTCGTGCGCGAGGACGCGGGTGCCTGCCGCACAGACCTGCCCCTGGTGATAGAAGTTGCCCATCGCGATCCACGGCATCGCGGCGTCGAGGTCGGCGTCGTCGAAGATCAGTTGCGGTGCCTTACCGCCCAGTTCGAGGACGATCTTGCGGAAGGTGGTGCCGGCGAGCGACTGGATCAGTCGGCCGACACGGGGACTGCCGGTGAACGACACCTTGTCCACGCCGGGATGACCCGCCAGGGCGGCACCGGCGGTCACGCCCAGCCCGGTGACCACGTTGAGCACACCGGGCGGTAGACCGGCTTCGGCACACAGATCCGCGAGGTGCAGGGTGGACAGAGACGCGTCCTCCGCGGGCTTGATCACCACCGTGTTCCCTGCGGCGAGGGCTGGTGCCAGCTTCCACGCGGCGATCATCAGCGGGTTGTTCCATGGTGTGATCGCGGCGACGACACCGAGAGGCTGCCGGACGGTGTAGCCGAACCGGCGTTGCGGCCCGAAGTCCGGCAGCATGACGGTGGTTCCGGAGATCTTGTCCGCCCACCCAGCGAAGTGCCGGAACACCGCGGCAGCGGCCGGGATGTCGCCGTTCACGGAGTCGCGGAACAACTTGCCCATCTCGACCGCTTCGAGTGCGGCTAGAGTCTCGCAGTCGCGGTCGATGAGGTCTGCGATCGCGAGGAGAAGCCTTGATCGTTCCGGTCCGCTGACACGAGACCAGTCACCGTCGAACTGCGCGCGTGCCGCGTGGACGGCCCGGTCGACGTCGGCATCGGCCCCTGCAGCGACGGAGGCGACAAGAGAACCCGTGGTCGGGTCGATGCTGTCGTAGGTCTGTCCATCCGTGGCAGCCTGCGCTGCGCCGCCGATACGCAACAGCGGATCGGGCAGGGCGACGGGCGGACGGATGGTGGTGCTCGCGGTCATGGCTGCTCCGGGTTGCTGTGGGTGAGGGATGGCGTGAAGTGGCGCTGCAGTCCGGCCCACGAGGAGTCGTAGTCCGGCTGGCGATGCGGTGCGTCGTGGGCGAGTGGGGTGACGAGCAGGGGGAGCCGCGTCTCGAACATGAACGGCAACGATCCTTCGAGCTTCTGTGGTGCCAGGTCGGCCGCGGTGGCGAGGTCGAAGGTCTCCTGGTCCGGTCCGTGCGCACCCCACATGTTGTGCAGACTTGCACCCCCGGGCAGGAAGCCTTCCGCCTTGGAATCGTGTTGCCCCCGGACCAGTCCCATGAACTCGGTCATGACGTTGCGATGGAAGTGCGGGGGCCGGAACGTGTGCTCGGCGACGTTCCAGCGCGGCGGGAAGATGGCGAGATCCACATTCGCCTGTCCCGGCCGTTCGGAGGGCGACGTCAGAAGCGTGAAGATCGACGGGTCGGGGTGGTCCCACCCGAGTGTCCCCATGACGTTGAAGTCGGCAGTGTCGTACTTGTACACACCGTGATTGCCGTGCCAGGCCACCACGTCGAGAGGCGAGTGGTCAAGCTCTGTCGAGAAGAGTCGGCCGCCGAACTTCTGGATCTTCTCGACGGGTCGGTCGTCGTCCTCGAATGCTGCGACGGTGTAGTGGAAGTCCCGTGCGTGGGCGAGACCGTTCGCGCCGATGGGTCCGAGTTCGGGGAGGGTGAAGTAGGACCCGTAGTTCTCGCACACGTAGCCCGCGGCATCGTCGTCGAGCAGCACGACTCGGAACGTGATGGCCCGTCCGACGACGGCGATCTCGCCGGGAGCGACGTCGACGATTCCGACCTCGGTGTGTATCCGTAGACGGCCGGACTGGGGAACGATCAGCAACTCTCCATCGAGGTCCGCGACGTAGCGGTCGGTCATCGATGTCGTCGCGTGGTACAGGTGGATCGCGATGCCGTCACGCTGCAGCGCATCACCGTTGGCAGCGATGGTCGTGAGGCCGTCGAGAAAGTCGGCCGTCTCGAAGGGTCGGGCCACCGGGTTCCACCGAAGCCGGTTCACGTCGAGAACTCCGTCACGCAGCGGTGCGGATCGGAGCGTCGGGTGGTCGATGGGGTGATACCGCCGGTGCGCTGCACTGGGGCGGATCCGGTACGTCCAGGTGCGTCGGTTGACCTCTCGCGGCTCGGTGAACGCCGTCGCGGACAGTTGCTCCGCGTAGAGGCCGTGGGGCGCTCGCTGCGGCGAGTTCTGACCTCGGGGGAGTGCACCGTCGAGTGCTTCGGACTGGTGTTGGTTGCCGAAGCCGGATAGATACTCGGTCATCGTCGCAGTGCTCCGTTCGCGTCGAATTCGGCCTCGCGGCCGTCCATCTGGTCCCGGTACCACCGGAGTCGTTGTGCCACAGCGACCTTCTCGACGACGGGCGCCACTCCGGGTAGGAACCGTCGGGAGAGCTCGATCGCTGTCAGGAGAGGGAAGCGCAGGAGGATGATCAGGATCCACGGGAACGCCCGAGGCATCGTGTAGTCCGACCGTGTCACCGGACTCATGAAGAGAGCGGTGTAGGCGCCGTGAATGCCGTAGGTGTACCGCGCGCGAAGGCGCGCGAGGCCCTGCTGCTCGGGGCGCGGTGCGAAGCCGGCGGGAAAGGACTCGATTAGTTCTTTGCCGTGTGGTCCGGCGTCGTAACTGCGGGCGGCCGACACCATCGCCGTCATGCGGAGTGAGTCGGCGATGGTGGTGGGGAAGTTCGACACGTCGACACCCAGCAGGTGGCCCATGTACTTCTGGAAATGGAGCAACGCCCGGATCTCGTCGGCGGTGGTCTGCAGACCCACCAGCCGCAGAGCCAGGGCAGGGACGGTGCTGCCGCCGAGGAGAGTCAGCATCTGGTACCCCTGGCTGATGGGGTAGCCCCACTTCTCGCGATCCCACTCCGGGTGTCCATCGACCTTGCGACGTACGGCGACGTGCATGACGCGGACCTTCATCGCGGTGGCTCGGCCTTCGGACCCGATGCGGGACAGGGCACCCGGCTCGGAGGTGTCGATCCAGAATTTGCAGGTCTCGAGGAATCGGCGCATCGCGTTGTCGCCGGCGTACCCGCCTGCCAGTGACAGCGGTGTGGCGACGGCCGCTTCGGTGTACATCTCGAGGGTGATGCCGCCGGCGACGGTGAACAGCATCGTGCCCCACCGTCGCCACACCGCGGCCCCGCGTTCCACCAGATCGGCGTCGAGCCAGTCCGGTTCGGTCTCGAACTCGTCGAACAGGACGCGCATGCTCTCGGGAACGTCGCGAAGAGAATCGATCCCGTGCGCGAGTGCACGGTCGAGGATGGCGCGTGTTCCGGTCGGGTCTGCCGCGTACACCTCGTCGACGAAGTTCTCGGCCACTGTGTCGCCGAGGAACAGACTCTCGCAGAACTCCCGCGCGACGTCATCGCTGGGAAAAGGCGACGATCGGAACACTCGCTCGAACAGTGCTTCGGCGCGTTGGATGCGGGGACTCTGCCGGTTCTCCCAGTAGGTGAACGCGGTAGGAGTGCGCGTGGCGCTGGTCATCTCGATGTCCTCTCCGACAGGGCGTCCGTCAGCCATGCCAGCGCTGCGGTGGTGACTCGGTCGACTCCGTCGGGTTGATCGACCAGGTAGTGATTCAGGTGGGGCATCTCGACCACTGTCGCGTCACTGCGAGCTGCGGCCATCGCGCGCGCATCGTCGGCGAAGGCGGCTTGGTCGCCGAGCAGAGGCATGACGAGAGTGGGAACCGTCACGGCGGTCAGGTTGCGCACGGCATCCGCGTTCGTGTGGTCCAGGCTCCAGGTGCTGAGCCAGCTGCGGACCGAGACGAAGCGCGCGAGTCCGCCGGCGGCGGAATTGGCCGCGACCGGATTCCCGTACATGCTGCCCGGCAGCCGATCACTCGGATCCAGCGTCATGTCGACGAAGCGCGGATCTGCCACGGTGCGATGGACGACGAAGGCTCGGTCCGACGCCCCGCCCCGAGTGAGATCCTCCAGTTCTCTCCACGCCCACGTGTCGATCCTGCGCATGCGGGAGAGCTGCGCCGCCCGGTACTCCTCGACCCACGTGCGGTCGAGTGGCGTCGTACGTCCAGGTGCGTAGAGGTCGAGGTCGGGCGCGACCGAGGACGGGTCGGACTCGTCCACGACTGCTCCGTCGATCCAGTGACGCAAGACGCGAGCGCGTCCGGAGTGCGCTCCGACGAGCATGAGGGCATCCGCAGGAACGAGCTCCGCCGACGCGAGATCGACCGGGTCACCGGCGGGAGTCGTCGTGATCGTCGGAGTCTCGGCCTGCGACTGGTAGAACGCGGACAGCGAACCGCCGCCGCTGAATCCGAGGAGAACGACCTTCTCGAACCCGAGCTCGTCCTTCATCCACCGCACACCGGCGCCCACGTCCAGAGCCGCGCGTTCCATGATCAGTGCCGGCTCGTTGGAGGAGTAGCGGGTGTTGAGACCCATCGTGGGGATGCCGGCGGCCGCGAATCCGCGGAGCAGGAAGTGCGACAGGAAGTCGCTCGACGGGTGCGCCATCAGGATGCCGACGCGTCGATCGGGCCTGCCGATGGGCGACACCAGATTTGCATGCAACGTCGGGTAGTGCCGGGAGAGTCCGGAATGCATCTCCACGCGCCCGTCCCGCGCCGGTTCGTACGGTATTCGCTGGAACTCGTCGACTGTCTCCCGCACCTGCCCCCTGCTTTCGATCGGTGAAATCCGGTCGTTCGTGTGGAGCGAACGTACCGTACTACCGGGTATGGAGGAACCGTTTCGAGCAACGAAATCTGTTCCGCTGTTTCGGAATCAACAGCCGTACTCTGTAGTACGGTCGACCCTGAGGGCCGCGCTGGAGGTGGCCCGGGACAGGAGCGGCTGTGCGCACACGAACGCGGGTGATCGTCGGTGTACTCGCTGTCGCCGCGGTGGCCACCTCGGTCACTGTCTCGGCCACGACGTGGACGCAATCTCAGGAGGTTCGGGAGCGCGCCACGCTCGAGCAGCAGTACCTGCAGGTCGCACGGCAGGGCGTTCTCGACCTCACGACCATCTCCGCAGACACGGTCGATGCGGACGTCGAGCGGGTGACGTCGTCGTCCACCGGTCGCTTCCGCGACGAGTTCTCCGAGCGCGCTGCGGATTTCGTGTCCGTCGTCCGGGATGCAGACGTCACTGCCACCGGAGCGGTGAGCGAGGCGGGAATCGAGTCGATGACCGATTCCGACGCGCAGGTGCTCGTGGCTGCGACATCGACGGTCACCAATGCCTCGGGAGCCACGGACGAGCCGCGTGTCTGGCGCCTGCGCGTCTCGGTTGCACGCGACGGTGACCGCGTCGCGTTGTCCGACGTGCAGTTCGTGCCGTGAGCGACGACGTGGCGGCCACTCTGGACGCCGACACAGAACCTGAGGATGCGGTCGCCGGCGGCGCGGCGACCGATCGACGACGAGGCCTGCGCCGGAGGGGTGCGCAGATCTCGATCGTCGTCGGAGTCATTGCGCTGGTTGCTGTCCCGGTCGCGATCGCGCTGACGGTCCCGGATCGGGCGGTATCCGATGCCGTCGAGTCGGACGTCGTCCGGGCGGCGACGGAGGGGACCGTCGCCGTCCTGTCCTACCGAGCCGACAGCGTGCAGTCCGACGTCGACAGCGCGAAGGCACGCCTCACCGGCGATTTCCTCACCTACTATTCCGGTTTCGCCGAGCAGTCCGTCGTTCCGGGAGCGATCGAGCGCGGGCTCACCTCGAGCGCGGTCGTGTCCGGTGCCGCGCTCGTCTCGATGGACGACGCCGAGGCCGTCGCGCTGCTGTTCGTCAACCAGACCGTCACGGCGGCAGACACTCCCGATCCGCGTGCCACCTCGACCAGCCTCCGCGTGGAGATGGCGCAGGTGGACGGCCGATGGCTCGTCTCCGCGCTGGATCCTGTGCGGTAGGTCGCCGGGTCACCTGTCCGGCAGCATCATCTGTTCCACCGTTGCGGGCGGCGCGTCGGACAGTGTCGACTCGACCCAGCGCGATCCGTCATCGGTGATGAAGGACCCGTTGTTCGGGTCGTAGGCACCCTGTCGGCACAACTGCACCGTCGCCGCCCGCCGGCCCGGGAACTCCTGGCACGGCAGGTTGCGTGCACCGCGGATCGCGCTCGGGTCGTCCGGCGCAACCTTGCAGTACAGGTCGGTCGGCGTCGGCACGGTGTCGACCTCGACGGGTGACCTGCGCTGGTCGGCGGGGAGGAAACCCTCCGTGCACGGCGGCGGGTCGTTGAGTTGCGCGGCGAAGTAGGTGTTCTGGCCGGGGTCACCGGCATCGGCATTCGCTTTACCGGTGCCCTGCGTGGCAGCGATGAGAGGGGGATACAGAACCAGGATCTGTTCCAGCGCAGCGTTGTACGTGACGGCCACCTGCTCGACGCTGATGAGGTTCGACAACAACAGGGGGAGTGTGGGGCGCAGGTCCTGGAAGAGGCCGGACACCGCAGCGCCCAGGGGTTCACCACCGTCGATGACGGATCGTAGGTTGCCGTCGCGCGCCGACACCCGACCGGTGACGGTGGCCAGCGACGCGGCCCACGACCGGATGGCGTCACTGCTCGCGGCGGTCGCACCGAGCACGGGGTCGAGATCGGTGACGAGGGCCGCGATCGGGTCGATGTTCTCCCGCGTCGCAGTGGTGACGGACCCGAGCGAGTCGAGCAGCTCGCCGAGGGTGTCACCGTCGGCACCCAGCGCGAGGGAGCTGTCGTCGAGAACGCGGCCGAGAGTCACCGGGTCGACGGATCGGAACGCCGCGTCGAGACGGTCGATGGTCGGGGCAACCGCCGTCGGGATCGTGGTGCGGTCGATCGGGATGACCGACCCGTCCTCGAGAAATGGCCCGTCGTCGGTGTCGGGCAGGAGATCGATGAACTGTTCGCCGATGGCCGACATGCTGTGCACCTCGGCGCGTGTCGTCGCTGGAACCGGCACGTCCGAGGACAGGGAGACGACGGCCGACGCACCGGCGGGAGTGACCCGCAGGGCGCTGACCTTGCCGATCTCACTGCCGCGGTACGTGACGTTCGCATTTGTGTACAGGCCGGCGCCCCCCGCGAGCTCCACGGTCACGCTGTACCGGCCCAGCCCGAGCTCTTGCGGAATGCGTGCGTAGTGGACACCCGTGATCCCCACCGACAGCGCTGCCACCACGGCGATGACCGTCAGCTGAACACGGAGTCGGACAGTCGGAGTCATGGTGCGCCGTTCTGTGGCAGAAAGTTCGGGGGCAGAAGGTTCGGCGGCAGAAGTTTCGGGGGCAGGAGAAGATCGTCGACGGGGGGAAGCGTGGGTGTCGGGGTGGGTGCCGTGGCGCCCACGGCTCCTTCGAGCCCGGCGAGCATCCCTTCGAACGGTGTGCCGAGAAGGAGAGCGTTGTCCAGCGTGGCCATGCGGAGATCGAGCGTCACCTCGCCGTTGGCGTAGTCGCCGCGCACCGCGTTCTTGTAGACGTCGATGGGGAACGGATAGGTGAGGAGATACCGGAACGATTCGGTGAGTGATGTTCCCGAATCCGCGAGAGACTTCAAGACCGGGCCCAGATCGTCCAGTGCTGTGACGAGGTCGTCGCCGGTGTCGTTCACGATGGCCTCCGCCGTCGTGCCGAGGCGTCCGAGGGAGTCGAGGGCCGAGACCAGGTCCCCCCGGCGATCCGACAACACAGTCAGAGCCGGGGCCAGCGCGGTGACCGCGTCGCCGAGGACCGCATCGTTCGCAGCGACCGTCCCGGCGAATCGGTCCAGATCCACGATGGCGTTCTGGATGTCGGTTTTCTGATCGTCGAGTCCGACGAGCAGTGTCTCCAGACCCGCCAGGACCGAGCGCAGCGACTCCTCGTTGCCCTCCAGTGCCGCGTCCACCTCGGTCGTGATGTCGTTGATGCGCGCGAGCCCACCCCCGTTCAGTACCAGGGACAACGACGACAACGTCTGCTCTGTCGTGGGGTACGCGCCCGCTCGGTCGAGGGGGATCACATCGCCGTCGGAGAGTCGACCCTGCGCGTCTCGCGTTGTCGAAGCTGCCAATTCGATGTGGGTCGATCCGAGGAGGCTCGTCTGCCCCACCGACGCGACGGCATCGGCCGGGAGTGCCGTGCTGCCGTCGAGACGCACCGTCACCTCGGCGTGTCCGTCGACGAGCGCCAGATCGGCCACACGTCCGACGGTGACGTCGCCGACGAGGACTCGCGCGTTGCGTTCGATCGTCGAGACGTCCGGCATCTCGATGACCACCTCGTACGATCCGGGACCGTCCCCCGCTGTGCCCGGCAGCGGAAGCGAGTTCAGGCCTTGCCATCCGCACGCCGACA
Source organism: Rhodococcus sp. BP-349 (assembly GCF_019835845.1). Taxonomy (NCBI): domain Bacteria; kingdom Bacillati; phylum Actinomycetota; class Actinomycetes; order Mycobacteriales; family Nocardiaceae; genus Rhodococcus; species Rhodococcus sp. BP-349. Next base: position 978,521 of record NZ_JABUDR010000001.1, read on the forward strand.
GCAGTGCCGACGAGCACAGAACGAGTGCCACCGACGCCGCGGCCCTCCGTGTCGTCATCGCCCACCCTCGCTGTCGACGATCTGGCCCGGCAGAGCGCCGACACCCGTGATGGGGTTCGCCTGCAGGGGCAGGTAGTCGAACGCGAGAGTCTTCAACAACGGACCCAGGTACCGGACACACGACTCTGCTCCCTCCTGCGCTCCCACCTGCTCGGCGGCGGCGATGGCCGAACAGACGAAGTCCATCGGATTCGCGAAGTTGTTCGGCGCCAACGACGACACGATCGCGTTGTGCGCCGGTTGGTAGATGTTGTTCAGATTTGACAGCGCCGTGGGCGCGACGTGGAGAATCTGCGCGATGCCGTCCCGCTGGGACGCCAGCTCGGCCGTGAGCTCTTCCAGGCTGCCCAGCGTGGTTGCGACGACCGTCCTGTTCTCGCGGACGAAGCGCTCCACGTCCGACACCGCGCCGTCCAATGATGCCAGCGCGCTGCCGATCTCGTCCTGATCGTCGGCCAGCACGGAGGTGACCGAGGCCATCGTCTCGTTGAACGTGACGATCTGCTGATCACTCGCGGCGAGTGCCGACACGAAGACCTGGAGGTTGCGCACGAGGGAGTAGAGGTCGGTTCTGCCGTCCGAGAGCGTGCGCATCGCGTCGGACAGCTGGGTGAGCGTGGTGCGGATGTCCTGCCCACGCCCGCCGATGTTGGCGTCCACCGCATCGACGAGCGCTCCGAGGGGCCTGTCGGCGTCGTCCGAGTCGGGCCCGGTGGGGCCCTGCGGCGCGAGCGTCTCGGACACGCGGGCGAGTTGTTCGGTTATGCGGTCCCACTCGACGGGCACGGCAGTCCGATCGAGCGGGATGGTGTCGGCGGATCGGAGGGTGTCGCCGCCGTCATATGCGGGGGCGAGCTGGACGAAGCGCGACGCCACCACGCTCTGCGAGACGATGACCGCCTTCGCGTCGGCCGGAATGGGATACGACGAGTCGTAGCGCAGTCCGACCTCCGCGTGGTCACCGCGAGGTTCGATCGAGGTCACCGAGCCGATGGTCACCCCCATCAGGCGCACGTCGTCACCGACGTAGAGGCCGGTGGTGTTCCCGAACTGCGCCGTCACCGCGACCGACGTGAACCGGGGCACGAGCGCGTAGGACGCGGTCGCAGCGACGACGAGGAACAGCACGACGCCGACGATCCTGGCCGTCATCGCGGTGCCCCGTTCAAGGCCGTCAGCGGATTGACGGAGGTGGAATCGGCCGGCGCCGGGCCGAGTCCGAGGGCTGCGCGGATGAACGGGCTGATGACCTGGCCAGGGATCAGGTTCTGGATGTACGAGTTGAAGAACGGTCCGCTGGAGACCGCCTCACCGAGTTGCGTCACGTACGGCCCCAGGTTCTCGATCGCGGCGGAGATGTCCGCCTTGTTGTCGGTCAGGACGGTGAGGACGGAGTCGAGCGAGGCCAGTGTCGGCGCAAGCTCGGCCTGGTTGTCGGCCACCAGTCCGCGCAGTTGGTCCGCCAACCGCGTCACGGTTCCGAAGAGTGTGTCCACGGCGCCGCGTCGTCGGTCGAGTTCGGCGAGAACCGTGGCCGCATCGACGATGAGCGTGTCGACCTGCGCACTGCGGTCTGCAAGGACGCCGGTGACCTTCTCGGCCGACGCCAGGAGGTCACGCAAGCTCTTGTCCCGCGACGCGACCGTCGCGGACAATCGCCCCACTCCGTCGATGGCGCGGCCCAGGTCGTCCGGTGTGCGGTCGAGCATCTCGGTGGTGGCGGCGAGTGAGTCGGTGAGCTGCTCGGTGTCGATACCGGCTGCGTCGTCGGTGAGGTCGCCCAGAGCGTCCGTGAGCTGATACGGGCTGGTGGTGCGGTCGAGTCCGACGGGTTCCGTCGTCGACAGGCGGCCGGCGCCACGCGGATCCATCCGGAGGTTCTTGGTGCCGAGGACGGTCTCGGTGGCGATGGTGAGACGGGTGTCATTGCCGGGCAGCACCTTTCCCTCGATCGAGAACGTCACCAGGACGGCCTTTCCTGCGACCGCGATGTCGGTGACCGTCCCTACCCGCACTCCCGCGACCTCCACGGCGGCGCCTGTCTCGAGTCCTCCGGTGTCGAGGAACAATCCGCTGTACGACGTTCCGGCGGAGACGATCGGCAGTGCGGCCGCGTTCATCGCTGCTGCTGCGGCGATCACCACGAGGAAGGTGCCGACGATGCCGGTGCGGACGGTGTCGACCGTGCGAAAGCGTTCCATCATGCTGGGGCACACCTTCCCGTGTTCTGACCGATGAGCGGTGTCGTCAGGCCCTGCCCGTCGGGCGTGTCGATCTTCAACCTGATGCCGCACAGGTAGTAGTTGAAGAAGTTCCCGTACGCGCCGAGGCGGCTGAGGGAGGCGTACGTGTCCGGAAGGCGAGTGGTGATGCTCGCGATGGTGTCCTTGCCGGCATCGAGTTGTGCTGCCGTGCGCTGCAACTGGTCGACGGTGGTGTCCAACGGCGGACGTGCGTCGACGAGCAGGTCACCGATCGTGGCGGCCGAACTGTCGATGCTCGTCAGTGCCTCACCCCAGGTCCGGGTGTCGGCAGCGAGGCCGGACACCAGCGTCTGAGCACTGTCTATCGCGAGGGACACGTCGTCCTGGCGCCCTGCGAGTGTCGCCAGGGTGGTCCGCAGATTCGTGATCAGCTGTCCGATCACCTCGTCACGGTCTGCCAACGACGACGTCAGACTCGCGAGCCGCGCCAGCACCGAGGCGACGGTGCCGCCCTGCCCCTGGAAGACGTCGACGAGTTCGCCGGTCACTCTGTTCACGGTGCTGGGGTCGAGGCCGGAGAACAAGGGTTGGAATCCGCCCAGGAGTCGGTCCAGATCCAGTGCAGGAGAGGTCCGGTCGACCGGGATGGTGGCGCCGGCATCGAGAGGCGCGGCGTCACCGGCAGTGTCGGCCAGTTCGAGATAACGATCGCCGACCAGGTTCTGGTAGCGGATCGTGGCCGTGGTGGACTCGGTCACGGTGTACGCGTCGGTCACGTCGAACTCCACCACGGCGTGGTCGTTGTCGTCGACGTCCACCGCGCCCACCGATCCGACCTCGACACCCGCCACTCGGACGAACTCGCCGCTGCGCAGTCCTGACGCGGTGGTGAAGATCGCCCGGTGGGTGGTGGTCGAGTCGAAGCGGACCTGGCCGAAGACGACCACCAGGGCGGCAAGCACCAAGGTCATGGCGACGACGAAGGTCGTGAGCCGAACGAGGGTGCCTCGGTGGCTCATCGAGTCGTTCTCGGTGCTGCAAGACCGCCGGGGAGGAAGTCGATGATGGACGTCGGGTCGAGGACGGGGGCGGTGGTAGCGGCGCGGAAGGGGTTCGAGCCGGTGTCGGCCAGGACGTAGGGAGCCGGAATGTCGTTGTCGGACAACAGCGGTAGCGCACCGCACCGGGGCCCGCCGGTGGCGGCGACCTTCGGTAGGTCGGTGGCGTACTCGTACGCCGGCACCCCGAACAGCACGGTGCTGTTCAGCAGCATCGTGCGGCCGTTGCCGCCGGAGACCTTCTCTGCGGCCTGCCGTGCGACGTCGGCGCCCTGAAGGAAGCACGTGAACTCGGGGGAGTACTCCCGCAGCAACCCGGTCGTCGGGACGAGATCGGCCACCGTGGCTGTCACTCCGTCGGCGTTCTCCGCGAGCACGGTGCGAGCGTCGGTCGCCGCTCCCGTCAGCGACGTCAGGGCGGGGCCGAGCGCATCGGTGCTGTCGGTGACCGTGCGCGCGGTGGTGGTCAGCGAGGCCAGAGTGCTGACCAGATCCGGTGCGCTGTCACCCAGTGCACCGGATGTGACAGCAGCGGAACGCAGGTCGCGTCGGAGAGTGGGAACGAGCGGAGTGAGCGCCCCGAGCACGGTGTCCAGGTTCTCGATGGTCGTGCCCAGCGCGCGTCCGCGGCCGTTCAGGGCGGTGGAGAGCGCCCCCAGGGTGGTGTTCAGCTTCTCGGGTTGCGACGCGACGAGAACGGACGTGAGGGATTCGAACACGGAGTTCACCTCCACGGTGACGGAGGAGGCGGCGATGACGGCGCCGTCGGCGATGGGCACGGCGGACGGTGACGGGGGAGCGGTGAGGGTGACCATCTTCGATCCGAAGATGGTGGTGGCGGCGACGGAGGCCTCGACATCGGAGGGCACCGAGCCCGCGATGTCGGCGCGGAGGCGCAGGTCGATCACAGCGCCGCGGGTCGACGGGCGGACCTGCGAGACGGTGCCGATCTCGACACCGTTCATCTTGACCAGCGCGCCCCGCTGCATCACCAGCCCGGCGCGATCGGACTGCACCGACACCGAGACCGATGGCGCGATCGCGTCGGTGACGGTGCCCCGATAGGCGAGGTAGGCCGCCGCGACCACTCCGATGATCAGCAGTATCGACAGGAGCGCAGCACCTTTGAGGCGAGCGGAGGATTGCGTCATGTCACCCTGCCAGGTGCACGGATCGTGCGCTGCCGTACAGCGCAAGCGAGATCAGCAGCGTGACACTGACGACCGTGATGAGGGACAGTCGCACGGCGCGTCCGGTGGCGGTGCCGACGCCCGCGGGACCCCCGGAAGCGGTGTAGCCGTAGTAGGTGTGGATCACCATGACCGCGACGGCCATGACGATGACCTGGACGAACGACCACAGAACGTCCGTCGGGACGAGGAACGTGGAGAAGTAGTGGTCGTAAACCCCGCCGGACTGGCCCAGCACCACGACTGTCGCGACCCGGCTCGCGAGGAAGGACGTGATCAGTGACAACGCGTAGAGCGGCACCACGGCGACGATGCCCGCGACGATGCGTGTGCCGACGAGGTACGTGAGCGACTTGATCGCCATGACCTCGAGCGCGTCGATCTCCTCACTGATCCGCATGGCGCCGAGGGCGGCGGTGGTCCCGGCACCGATGGTCGCGGCCAGTCCGACTCCCGCGGTGACCGGTGCGACCACCCGGACGTTGACGTAGGCGGCGAGGAACCCGGTCAACGCGTCGACCCCGATGCTCCCGAGCGAGTCGAAACCCTGCACCGCGACGGTGGCTCCGGCGAACAACGTGAGGAAGCCGAGGATGACGATGCTGCCACCGATCGCGGCGAGAACCCCGGTGCCGAGGGAGATCTCGGCGATGACGCGCATCGTCTCCCCGCGGTACGACCGGACGGCTCGGCCGGTGGACGCAAGTGCGCGCGTGAAAAAGATCGCGCGTTCGCCGAGTACATCGACCGCTTCGGAGGCAGCGTTCGTCCGGCGTCGCATCGCGGCGGCGACGTCACTCACCTCGAGGACCATCAGCGGCCGCTCACGGCGAGGCCCACGGAGGTGAGGACGAGGTTGGCCAGAAACAGGGCGACGAAGGAGAACACGACGGTCTCGTTGACCGCCTCTCCGACGCTCTTCGGCCCACCCCACACGGACAGTCCGCGGTAGCAGGCGACCAGCGCGGCGAGGAGGCCGAACAGTGCGGCCTTCACCTCGGAGAGCAGCAGTTCCGGAAGTCCCACCAGCAGAGTGACTCCGGCGGCGTAGGCACCCGGTGTGACGTCCTGGAGGTAGACGGAGAAGAAGAACCCACCCACCAGTCCGATGGTGCACACGGCGCCGTTGAGAAGGGCCGCGACGAGAGTGCAGGCAAGGACGCGAGGCAGGACGAGGCGGTGCACCGGATCGATGCCCAATACCTCCATCGCATCGACCTCCTCACGGATGGTGCGCGATCCGAGGTCCGCGGCGATGGCGGTGGCGGCAGCGCCGGCCACGACGAGCACGGTGACCAGCGGCCCGATCTGGGTGACGGCGCCCAGGCCTGCGCCCGCTCCGCTCAGATCGGAGGCACCGATCTCGATGAGCAACGAGTTCAGAGTGAAGACGACCAGCACCGTGAAGGGGATCGACATCAGGATCGTCGGCAGTAGGGACACCCGGGCGATGAACCAGCTCTGATCGACGAACTCCCGCCACTGGAACGGCCGCTTCGCGAGTGCTCGGGCGGTGTCGAGTGCCAGGGAGTAGAACTCCCCGAGAGACGACACCGTGCCGCGTGCCGCGGACGTGACTGCTCTCGAGGTGGAGACGCTCACCGGCCTACCCGACCGGGTCGTGTCCGTTCGTGGTCCATGCGACCTGCCCTTCCGGCGATCCTCGGCACAGCGGCTGTGACTCAGGACACCATACCGCACTGTATGGTGTGTTCGAATGGTTTCGACGATCCGGCCTCGGGAGACATGAATGTCGTTGCGCAGCAGACTCACGTCCGTCGTACTCATCGCGATAGGAGTCCAGGCGTGTGTCGCGGCTCCGTCCACGGCCGGCCCGGCGGATCCGTGCGTCGACACTGTTCTCCTGCTGCACGATCTGGGTTCCTCCGCGGCGGAGTGGGACGGGTGGACCGACGATCTGACGACTCGGGGGTGGTGTCCGGTCGCGCTGACCTACGGCGAATCGGCCCTCACGGAGGCGCTCCGGCCGGTCGCCACCGTCGCCGGTCTGGCTGCCCTCGAGGACTCCGCATCGCAGATACGGTCGGCGATCGACGGAATCCTCTCCCGCACGGGGGAGTCGCGCATTCGCGTCGTGGCACGCGGCGCGGGAGCGCTGGCCGTGCAGTACGCACTGGCCCACCCCGTGGACGACGGACCTGCCCCGGTGTCCACACTGATCACGATCGGGCCTCTCTGGCACGGGACGAACCTCGCCGGAGCGGGCACGATCGCGGCGTTCAACCGCGGTATCGGAATCTACGACGAGCTGGCCCGTCTGGAGAAGCCCCTGGTGAATCCGTGGTGCGGGGCGTGCGGCCAGATCGTCGCGGGGTCGTCGTTTCTCACGACTCCGCCCGTCGACGTACCGGTCGCTGGGGTGCGGTACGTCGACCTCGTCACGGCGACCGACGGACTCGTGACCGATCCGCTCACGAGTGCGATGCCGGGCGGCGAGGCGATCGTCGTGCAGTCCGTCGATCCCACGAGCACGGTCGACCACACCCGGCTCTCGGGCGACGAGCAGGTGCGGCGACTCGCGCTGGACGCACTCGGTCAGACCTGAGTCGACGAGGTGATCGTACGATCGACGGATCAGTCGAGCCCGACGACACGAAGGAGAGCGATGGCACCCGAGGCCGCGTCCGGCGATGCCCGCACCCGGAGTGGCGCCCCCGCGCGTCGACGGCGTGGCAGTGAGAAGAAGTCGGCGCCCGCGCCACGGGCTCCGCGGCTCACCGTCGACGACTGGATCGACGCCGCCTTCGCACTGCTGGTGAGCGAGGGCGTGTCGGAAGTGAAGATCACGACGCTGTGCGAGCGGCTGAAGGTGACCAAGGGCAGCTTCTACTGGCACTTCGCCGACATCGACGAGCTGATGACCGCCATCGCCGACAAGTGGTGCGATGAGCAGAACGACACGCTTCGCGGACTGGCTCAGGTGGACACCGTACCCGTGGACGCGAGACTGCAGGTGATGGCGGAACTGCTTCTGCAGGAACGAACCTGGGCTGTCGAGGCGGCGGTGCGGGACTGGGCTCGGACCTACGACAAGATTGCCGTGGTCGTCCGGGAGCTCGATCAACGCATCTTCGACGTGGTCCAGAACTCTATGCGCGAACTGGGGTTCGACGAGGCCGAGGCACGGTTGCGAGCAGGCTTTCTCGTGTACGCGGGAATCGGTTTCGTGCATGCCCGCGACAACCTTCCCACGCCCACCCCGGACGAGGTGCGGGCGATGTTCGCCCTGCTGACCGCGCGGTAGCTGCCCGTCGCTCCACCGAAACGGGCCTGACACACCATACGGTGCGGTATGGTCGGCCCCGGCGCACTCGCGTCGCGGGCATAGGGGTGCGAAGTGGCAGAGGAGTTCTCGGTCGGTCGTGACGGCGTGATGGCGCGTCGGCGTTTCCTGCGCAATCTGGGTCTGACGATGGCAGTGGGTGTGACGGGGGGTGTTGCCACCCGCGCTCAGGCTCAGCCGACCATCTCGAGTCCGCTGCTGTTCCACTCGCCGGCACTGACGCCGTACATCGACGAGGTGGCTCCGCTACCCACTGTGCGCGGGGCCGACCACGTTGTCCGAACCGTGTCCACGATGCATCGATATCACTCGGGAGTGTCTGCGGCACCCGCGATGGCGTACGAGGTGGACGGGGTGGCGACCACGGTGCTCGGCCCCACCCTCGAAGCGGTGTCCGGTCAACGGATGTCGCTCACCCTCACCAACGACCTCGGCCCGCATCCGTTCGCACGCGATCTCGACACGAGTCTCCACGGAGTCTCGCCTCTCTTCCGGACCAGTCCGCCGACGGTGCTGCATCTGCACGGAGGGCTGACCCCGCCGGACAGCGACGGGCACGCCGAGCAACTCGTGCACTACGGTCGCACCCTGCGCTACGAGTTCCCGTTCCGCCAGGAGGCGGCGCACTTCTGGTACCACGACCACGCCATGGGAATCACCCGCGCGAACGTGTACGGCGGGCTCGCCGGAAACGTCCTGCTCCGCGATCGCTTCGACACCGGCGAAGCGGGCAATCCGCTGGGTCTGCCCGCAGGTGAGTTCGAGATGCCGCTCGTACTGCAGGAGAAGATCCTGAACCCGGACGGGAGAGCGAGCCTTCGGTCGACGCCGGTGGTACCCGAGGGTTCCTGGGAGGGTGGGGCCGTCGGTGATCTCGGAGTGGTGAACGGTGCTGTGTGGCCGCGTATTCCGGTCGCTCGCGGGTTGTATCGCTTTCGCTTGATCAACGCCGGCTCGTACAGCGTCTGGAATCTGTACCTGGACCACGAGATCCCGTTTCTGGTCATCGGTAACGACGGCGGACTGCTCGACGCGCCGGTGGAGACGCGGCACCTCCGGGTCGCGCCGGGCGAGCGCTACGACGTGCTCGTGGACTTCGGCGCGGTCGAACCCGGCACGGCAGTGCGACTTCTCAACGACGAGGCACCACCGTTCCAGGCTGCACAATTGGGCGCCGTCGCCATGACGCACTTCTGCCGCTTCGATGTGACGGCTGCTCGCGGCCACACGGGCGCGATTCCGAACCGTCTGCGCGACGGCGGATCTCGACCGGACCCCCTACCGTCGATCGCGACTCCCGACCGCCATCGCGTCGTCACCGTCAGTCAGCCCTACGCACTGCGGCTTCCGCCGGCCTACATGGCTCTCAACAATCTCCGCTACACCGACGGTGACATCGAGTCGCCCCGCGCCGGGACCACCGAGCGGTGGGACATCGTGAACATCACCGCGGATCCGCATCCGATCCATCTTCACCTGGTGCACTTCCGCATTCTCGAGCGCGTCCCGCTGCGCACCGTGGAGCTTCAACTCGCTCATCCGCAACCCGCCGTCGGCACGAAGTGGACGCCGTCGCCGGAACCCTTCCTCGCCGGTCCGGGTCTCCCTCCCGCGCCGTGGGAGAGCGGGTGGAAAGACACGGTGCGGGTCGATCCCGGCACCGTGACTCGCATCGTCGTGCGATTCCCCACCGCCGAGGAACTCGACTTCGATCCCGACGCCGTGTTCCCCCGGCCGCCCGAACCGGGTGCACTGGCGTCCTACGACCATGCAGCTCACAGTGCACCGGCCGGGGATCTGCAGGGCTACATGTGGCACTGCCACATACTCGACCACGAGGATCACGAGATGATGTTGCGATACCGTGTGATCGGCTGAGGGAGAGGACGTCTCCGGGGATGAGCAGTACGTCATGCTCGGCAGCCGAGAGATGTACGCGAGCGTCGGCGGTGTCGAGGACCTGATCGGAGGACCGCAGACCCCGTCCAAGGTCACGGTCTCCTTCGACCTCGGAAGCCGCGCGGCGGTCGACGGTCTCGTCGAGCGCGCTGCCGCTGCGGGTGGCCGTGTCGGCGACACCGACGACTACCCCTTCATGTATCAACGCCAGTTCGACGACCTCGACGGCTACCACTACTCGCCGTTCTGGATGAAGCCGGACACCGACGACGCGACGTGAGTGACCTGGCCACTGCTCTCGAGGTAGTCGGTGCGCGCTGGGCTCTACTCATCGTGGAACGCCTTCTCGACGGTCCGCAGCGATACGGTGACCTGCAGCGTGAACTCGGGGTTCCGACGAATATGCTCGCCACCCGTCTGCGCGAGCTCGAGGCGGCAGGCGTCCTGACCCGTCTCCCGCTGCGGCACAACACCCGGGCCTACGCGCTCACCGGTCGTGGAGCCGCTCTGCGCAACGCGATCGAGGCGCTGGGACGTTGGGGCGGCGACGCCGACTGAGGATGCACCGATACGGCGGCGGCGCCGAACGGAGGTCAAAGATTGCCGGTCGGCGCGGTCGCACTGACAGACTCGACGAACTCGGTGGCGATCTCGCGCACCTTGCGATTGAGATGTTGGGAGCGGGTCGACAGCACAGTGAAGGCCGCATCCTCGTCAATGCCACGCAGTGCCATCAGGATGCCCTTGGCCTGTTCGATGGGAGCCCTGTGCACCAGCGCGTCCCGTAGTCCGGCGATGGTTCCGTGTAGTTCGCGGCGACGTCGAGCCCTCTCGAGAGCATCCGCTGTCACTCCCGTGAGCAGGTCGACGATGCGGTGATCGAGATCGTCGAAACCCTGTGGTGCACGGGCGAACAGGGTCAGCGATCCGACCGGCCGATCGTCGCAGACGATCGGCGCACACAGCATGGTGTTGATGCCGACACGGCGAGCGGCGGGTCCGAGATGCGGCCATCGATCGTCGTCGACCGTGCAATCGACGACGATGGTGGCGGCCGTGCGAGCCGCGTGCAGACAGGGACCGTCGTCGGCGGAGTACTGCTGGTCGTTGATCGGCGCGATCTCCGTGCTCGAGGCGGCGGCGGTGAAGGTGACATCGCCGATCGACAGCGTGATGCCGCAGTGGTCGGCGGCATCGACGAGGGTGCAGGCGACGTCGGTCAGTCGATCGAGCAGCTCGGCGACGTGGTCGTCGTCGGCGAGTGCGGAAACTGCCCGGACGGCCAGAGCGAGCCGCAGCTCGGGCGGTGTGGGGTCCGACGTGGTCACGGCGCTCTTTCCATCACTGTCTCAGGTCGCGCCGGCCGGTGACGGGCCTCGCGAACACGGGAAGTCGGTGCCGACCGCCGTCGGTTTCGACAGTCGAGCACCGAACTCCGGGTGCAGCGGGGCACCTGCGGAGGATTGTGCCCAGTGGGGGACCACCCTGAAACACCGCTCGGAGATCACGGTGGAGTCGAGAGAGAAAATCTCCCCTCACGGAAGGTTGAGTGGCACCGGACAGGGTATGGACACGCACAGACAGCGGCGTCCAGAGTGTGGCGGCTTCCTACTACCTACCGATGCAACGGCAGATCGGCCCGTGCGGGGCCACCCTGCGTGGTCGTTCGTACGTGTGTCCGACGAGTTCCACGTGGTTCGCAAGATTGACGTGACGCTGATCGACGACCTGGACGGGATGTCCGCGGACGACACCGTCGTGTTCGGTTACCGGGGAATGTGGTTCGAGATCGACCTGTCGGCCGAGAACGCAGCGCAGATCCACGGCCTGCTCACGGAGTGGAGCAACCGAGGACGTCGGTCGGAGGATATCTCGACGGTGCGGCGTCGGACGGCAGCGGACCGCGCGGAGACCGCGGCGATTCGCACGTAGGCGCGTGGACATGGTGTCGCCATCGCCGACCGCGGGCGCATCGCCGATTCTGTCGTGGCGGCGTATCGGACGCGAGCACGTCCGCCGTCTCGTGAGGATGCGACCTGCCCCCGTCGTCGCGGACGGGAAAGCTGAACGAGGCGTACGCGAGTCGATCTGCGAACGCCTGGTGGAGGGATGGACCATGAACGACCCCGGTGACGCGACCGCGTCCGACGGGCCTCGACTCGGCCCGGGGGAGAGGTTGTCGGATTTCGTCGACGTGTGTGTCGGGGTCGCCGGCGCGGACAGTGGCGCGGTGGTCGTGTCGTCTCCGCGTCACCCCGATACGCGACGCGTGCTGCACACCACCGACCCGTCGGCGGAGAGGATCGCCGACCTGCTGTACCTGCACGGCGCGGATGTCGATCTCGTGTCGAGTGACCGTGCGGTGGGCCGGACGATCATCGTGGGCGACCGCGACGACGGGGCGCGGTGGCCGTTGTTGATCGACGACCTGGTGGCATTGGATGTCGGGTGGGTGAGGGTGCTCTCGCTGGGCGCAGTGGACGCCCCCCTCGGGTGCGTACAACTGCACCGGCGCTCGGTGCGGAGCGGGCCGCTGCCGGCAGGAACGGACGTCTTGATCGGACACCTGGTGCGGGTCATCGGGCCCGTGGTCGCCGGCGACGCCGCGCTGGCGACCGTGGACGGGGACGAGGCCACCGATCTCACGAGCGTGGCCATCGGCATCCTGGTCGCGCGGCATGCCGTGGCGGTCGATGTCGCGTCGGCGATGTTGCGGGCCGGAGCGGTCACCCGGGCGCATTCGTCGGTGGAGGAGGCGCAGCGCATCATCGCCACCCTCCACGGCCGCGAGGGGCCGTGACACGCGCAGCGCGGCGGCGGCATCATCCTTCCCGAGTGGTCACCCGGCTGTCTCCGCAGCGACGAGCCCGAGCACCAGAGCGGCCGCCAGACCGCCTGCGTACGCGCGGTTCCACAGGTCGCCCGTGTCCGAACCGGCTGCCAGCAGGCCCGGAATCGGCTCGCCGTTCGGTGTCAGAACACGGGCGTCGCCGTCGACTCTGACGCCGTGAAACGGGAAGGTGACGGCCGGGACGGCTTCGATGACGTAGTACGGGGGTTCGCTCAGTGCGCTCCCATCCAGTGCCCGTCCCGGTGTCGGTCCCTCCGCGGACGTGGTGGACTCGTTGAACTCGGCGATCGCGGCCGCGATGGCGGCTCCGTCGTACCCCCAGTCCTCCGGTAGGTACTCGAGCTCCTCGAGCGTGTCCGCTCGTCCGACCCGACCGCCGCGCTTGCTCGCGAGTGCGAACTTGTCGACGGCCACCGCGCCCTCGACGTACGACGCCAGGACCCAGTCCCGGTGCACACGAGCGTCTGCCACGAGAAGCCCGCGTGCCTCGCGCCGGTCGAGCAGAGCCATCGTCGTGAGGTGATCACCGAGTGTCTCGTCGACGAACCGCGTCCCGTCGAGATCGAACAGGAGCGCGTGTTCGCTGTAGTAGAGCGACATGTCGACGAAGTCGGACGGGTCCGTCAGGGTCACCCCGCTGGGAATCAGGTGCCCGTAGAAGCCGGCGTTCGTCGTACCGGAGTCAGCGCCCACACTGTCGGCGAGAGTCAGCCCGACACCTGCGCTGTGGGGATTCGACCGCAGCTGCATGCGCCCTGCGTTCGGATGAACGTGCTTCTCGAGCAGCGCCGCGGACCCTTGGAACCCGCCCGTGGCGAGCACGGTGTACGTCGCCCGCACGTCCTGTGGTTCCGCGGTGCTGGTCCGGATCACCGCACCGGTGACGACGCCGTTCTCGAACGACAGGCTCTCGGTGCGCGTGTTCAGCAGGACCGATCCGCCGGACTCGAGGACGATCCGCCGGCACAGATCGACGTACTGGTTGGTGTCGAACTTGTGTCCTCGCCCGAAGGACAGGATTCGCTGAGCATCGCCCACCTCCACGCCGGTGTCACGTATCCACTGCACGCCGTCCTGGAACCGGTCCACCAGCAGTCGTCTCAGGGCAGGGTCGCCGTGCGGGTTCTGTGCGTCCATGACGGTGTGATCCGGTGCCGTCCAGACGTATCCGGCATAGCGCGCGGATCCGCCGACATCCGCACCGACCTCCACCACGACGACGGATCGGCCTGCGGACGCGGCGCGGGCCCCGGCGGTCAGACCGGCCATCCCTCCGCCGATCACCAGTACGTCGCACTCGATGTCGTTCATTGCTGTCGGCCTCTCATCAGATGTGGTGTCTGTGGGTCACCGTGAGAACGCGCGCAGCCCGGCTGCGGCGAATTCGGCTGTGGCGTGGGCGGCTGCCGCGGCGGTGCCGTCCGTGTCGTCGGAGGCGGCGGCGCGGTATGCGATGCCTTCGGCGATGACGGCGATCTTGAAGTCGGCGAGGGCGCGGTAGAAGTTCCAGTGGGCGAGGTCGCGCCCGGAGGCGACGGCGTAGTGCTGGGCGAGGTCGTCGGCGTCGGGATAGCGAGGGGAGGTCCAGGCGGCGTCGACGCCGAGGACGGTGTCGAACATGGGTTGCCGGTAGGCGCACATGAGGGCGATGTCGGTGAGGGGGTCACCGAGGGTGGACATCTCCCAGTCGACAAGTGCGGCAACAGTTCCGGGTTCGCCGTGGGTGAGGATGGTGTTGTCGACGCGGTAGTCGCCGTGCACGATGGCGGCGGCGCAGTGGGCGGGGACGGCGTCGGTGAGGGCCTGGTGGAGTCGGTCGATGTCGTTCAGGTCGCGGGTCTTGACGCGGTGCCATTGCCGTCCCCAGGTGGCGACCTGTCGGGCGGTGAATCCGTCGGGCCGACCGAAGTCGGCGAGTCCGACCTCGTGGTGGTCGACGGCGTGCAGCGCGGCGAGGACACGGACGAGTTCGCTGGTGTTGGCGGCGATGTCGTCGTCGGTGAGGGCGTCGAGGTCGGTGCGGGTGCGCACGACCTGTCCGTGGACGAACTCGACGACGGTCATGGGCGCGCCGAGGGTGGCGCCGTCGGCGTCGAAGGCGACGGCGGTGGCGACGGGGAAGTCGGTGCCGGCGAGGGCGCGGGTGACGGTCCACTCGCGGGCCATGTCGTGGGCGGAGGGGGTCAGTCCGCTGACCGGGGGGCGCCGCACGATCCACGAGGTGGTGTCGTCGTGGGCGCGGTAGGTGAGGTTGGACCGGCCTCCGGCGATGCGGTCGACGCGCAGGTGCCCGGTGATGTCGATGCCGTTGTCGCGCAGGAACGTCTCGAGTGCGGCGATGTTCATGCCGGGGAGGGTGGTGGTCACGGCTGTTCCTTCGCGGCGCGGCGGGCGGCGCCGACGGCGCGTTTGGCGATGGCCCACCGGTGCACTTCGGAGGGGCCGTCGTAGACGCGGAAGGGGCGGACCTCGCGGGAGAGTCGGGCGAGGGGAAGGTCGTCGGAGACACCGAGTCCGCCGCACATCTGCACGCCGCGGTCGACGATGCGGAAGATGGCTTCGGCGGCGAAGGTCTTGGCGATGGAGGTCTCGTTGCTCGCGGGGTCGCCGAGGTCGAGTGCGTGGCAGGCGGTGACGAGCAGGGCGCGGGTGGCGGCGATGTCGATCTCGTTGTCGGCGATCATCTTCTGCACCATGCCGAGGTCGCCGAGGCGGCTACCGAACCCTTCGCGGTGGGCGACGTGGGCGACGGCGACGTCGTGTCCGCGTCGGGCGGCGCCGAGCCAGCGCATGACGTGGGTCATGCGGGCGGGTCCGAGGCGTACCTGGGCGTAGGTGAATCCTTCGTCGACGGCGCCGAGGACGTTGTCCTCGGGCACGACGACGCGGTCGAAGGTGACTTCGCAGTGCCCGCCGATCATGGCGCGGTCGAGGGTGCTGATGTGGCGGCCGATGGTGATGCCGGCGGTGTCGGCGGGGACGAGGAACATCGTGGCGCCGCCGCGGTCGCCGGGGGTGCCGGAGGTGCGGGCCATGACGATGAAGAATCCGGCGCCGTCGGCGCCGGTGATGAACCATTTGTGGCCGTCGATGCGCCAGCCGCCGTCGGTGCGGGTGGCGGTGGTGGTGAGGGCGGAGGGGTCCGAGCCGGCGCCGGGGGCCGGTTCGGTCATCGCGAATGCGGACCGCACGTCGCCGCGGGCGAGGGGGGCGAGGAACTGTTCCTTCTGGGCGGGGGAGGCGACGTGGGCGAGCAGGTGGACGTTGCCTTCGTCGGGGGCGCCGATGTTCGTCGCGATCGGTCCGAAGAGGGAGTAGCCGGCTTCTTCGAACACCGGTGCCCGGTCGCTCATGGACAGTCCGCCGCCGCCGTACTCGCGGGGCGCGTGGGGGGCGAAGACTGCTGCGTCCTTCGCCGCGGCCTGCAGTTCCTGGCGGAGGTCGTCGCCGCCCGCGGCGGTCACGTCACCGAGGAACTTGTCCTCGATGGGCAGGACGTGCTCGCGGGTGAACGTGCGGGTGCGCTCGATCCACTCGCGGACGACGGGGTCGTAGGTCAGATCGATCGCCATGGTGGTTCCCTTCGGTCGACGGCCAGGCTAACATGAACTGACTTCAATTAGAGAGGCTGGTGAACGATGTTGTGTGATGACCGTACGGCTGTGCGTGATCCGCAGCCGGTGTCGCTCAGGGTGCTCGACGAGTTCGCTTCCTGTGGCCGCGGGCCCCTGCCGACCACCACCGCTGTGGCCGGCGCACTGCACGTCAGCGAACCGCACCTGCGCCGCCTGCTCGCCGGTGAGTCGACCACCCTGGGTGCTCTGCGGGCTCGACACGACGCCGCCCGTGCGGTGGAGGCACTTCGGCGTGGAGAGGCCCTGGACATCGTGTCGGCCCGGTTGGGCTACTCGGAACCGCGGGCATTCCGCCGCGCCTTCCGGCGGTGGACCGGTGTCACGCCCAGCGCGGTCGATGCGGTATGACGGGGGTGACCTCGACTCGTCATGTCGTGTTGCGCTGTCGGCCGAACGGCGCGCTGACGAGCGGCGATCTCGAGGTGGTGGAGGCTACGGTGCCCGAGCTTCGTTCCGGGGACGTGCTGGTCCGGAACACGTGGCTCTCGATCGATCCGTCGATCCGCATCCGGCTGTCGAGCCAGACGCCGCGAGGCTATCTGCCACCCTTTGCGCCGGGGCAGCCATTGGAAGGCCTTGCCCTCGGCGTCGTCGAGCGATCGGAGAGTTCCGCTTTCGCCGTCGGCGACATCGTCGCTCATACACTGGGTTTCCGTGAGCACGCCCTCATCTCGGCCGACACCGCGACGATCGGTGGTTACGGGTCGCCCACCGTCGTCCGTCCGGGCGGTCTGCCCGAGCAGTGGTTCCTCGGCCCCCTGGGCAGTTCCGGTCTCACCGCGTACGCGGGAGTGATCGGCATCCTCGACGTGGGGCCCGCGGACACGGTGTGGGTGTCGTCCGCTGCCGGTGCGGTCGGTGGGCTCGCGGCGGGACTCGCGGTGGCACGAGGGGCCACCGTCATCGGCTCGGCAGGGTCCGCGGCCAAGGTGGCCCATCTGCGAGCGTCCGGCCTGGCGGACGCCTTCGATCATCACGATTCGCTGCCGGTGGCATTGGCCGCCGCGGCGCCCGACGGCATCGACGCGTACTTCGACTGTGTGGGAGGTGATCATCTGACTGCTGCGATCGACGCACTCCGGCCGAACGGACGTATCGCGATGTGCGGCCAGATGTCCCAGTACGACGCGGCCGACGCGCCGAGTCTTCCCGGCAACCTGTTCCAGTTCGTGTCGAAGAATCTGTCGATGCGGGGGTATCGGGCCGGATCGTTCCTGCACCTCGAAGCCGACATGCGCGCGGAGATCACCTCCCTCATCGACGCGGGCCGTCTCGGGTACGACGAATGGGTGTTCGACGGGCTCGATTCGGCCCCGGCCGCACTGGTCTCGATGCTGGCAGGGGAGAACATCGGCAAGACGCTCGTTCGGCTGGGATGATCCCGCAGCGGTCACGATCAACGGTTTCGGTTCGACGCGGCGAGGTGACCGCTCCTCCTGTTCCCCGTGGTAGGGCACCAGCGGTCTAGAGTTCCGCGCCGGCCCGATAACCCTCTGCGATCGCATGACCGATGCGCCGTGGCGTGACGCAATCTCCGATGACACTGACGGTGGAACTCGAGTCGAGTCCGAACGACGACAGCGCCACTCGCGGCTGGTGCCACACGATGGCGGCGTCCTCGTAGGGCAGGTCGCCCGTCCCGAAGACCGGTCGCAAGGTCACCGGATCTGCCGGGTCGTCGGGGACGTGAAGGCCGTGCGCGATCTTGAAGTCGACCCCTGCGTCACCCAGTCGATCGAGCAGCGGTCCTGCACTCTCGGTGGGGATTCGGGACGCGAGAGCCGTGAGCGTCGTGGCCACGGTGACCTCCCATCCACGCTGCACGAGTGCTTCGGCCGCGCTGTACGCCGGCCAGAAGCCGTCACCGTCGTCGAACACCACCACCCTGCCGGCATCGGCCGAGACACGGCCGAGCAGAACATCGTCGACGCTGTAGGCGGTCCGCGTCCGGAGCGACGGGGTCACGTCCGCGGGACGCGATCCAGTCGCCACCACGATGTGGTCCGACGCGGAGCGAATCTCGTCCAGGTCGTCCTCGCCGATCCCGGCCGACAGGTGAACCTCGACCTTCAGCCGACGCATCTCCCGTTCCAGATAGTCGACGATGTCGATGAGTGTGGCGCGATGGGGCGCCGAGGCAGCCACCCGCACGGATCCGCCGAGGGCACCGCTCTTCTCGAACACGGTGACGCGGTGGCCCCTCCCGGCGGCCACGCGGGCGGCTTCCAGACCGGCGGGGCCGCCGCCGATCACGATGACATCCTTCGTCGCGCGGGCTCGTCGACCGACGTCGACGTGTCGACCGCGCCCGATCTCGGCATTGACCGCGCAGTGCAGATGCGGATCGAAGGCCCTGCAGTCCTGGTTGACGCCGAGACAGCCGCGTATCTCGTCGAGGCGACCGGTTCGGGACTTGTTCGGCAGTTCGGGGTCCGCTATCAGCGCCCGTGCCATGCCGACCATGTCCACCTGTCCGGTCTTGATGGCGTGGTCCGCAACGCCCGCATCGCGAATCCGCTGTCCGACGAGAGTCGGTGTCCCGGTCGCCGCTCGGACCCTCGCAGCCGACGGGATCGCGACCGCGTCCGCGCCGGTGGAATCCTTGACGTACTTCCCGCGGGTGCCGTGAGTGATGCTGAAGTAGTCGACGCCGACCGTGGTCACGTTCTCGGCGATGCGAACGCAGTCGTCGATCGTCATTCCGCCGGGGATCTCCTCCTCCCCACTCAGCCTCACTCCCAGCGCGAGCCCCGCGGGCATCTCCGACCGCATCGCCTCGATCACCATCCGGGTGAAGCGCATTCGGCCGTCGAACGAGCCGCCGAAATCGTCCGTCCGTCGGTTCGTGAGCGGGGACATGAACTGAGCGGGGAGATACCCGTGCGCAGCGTGGAGCTCCACCCCGTCGACACCTGCTCGCACCAGGTTTCGGGTCGACGTACGCCATCCCTCGACGATGTCCTCGATCTCCGCGACCGACAGCTCGTGGGGTGGGTAGGCGTCGCGCGCGGTCTTGATCGCGGAGGGCGCCGAGGGCGGCGCATCCGATTCGCCGCCGATGAACTCACGTCCGAGATGACAGAGTTGGCCGATGAATCGTGCGCCGTGGCGATGCGCCGCAGATACTTTGGCCGCTGTGCTCGGAACGACGTCGACCCGGTAGGCCTCGATCAGCTTGCGCGATCGCAGCGTCGTCGTCGGGTGCACGACCGTGGCACCTCCGATGATCAAGCCCACTCCACCCGCGGCCAGACGCTCGACGTGCTCGGTGTCCTTGTGGGTGGGCACACCGTCGACCGCCATCGACGTGCCCGCCGGGAGCGCGACCAGTCTGTTCTTCAGCGTGAGTCCGCCGATCCGGATCGGTGAGAAGAGGTGGGGAAAGTGGTCGTTCATGCGGACTCGGTTCTGTCGGCGGGTGTTCTGGGGCGGACGAGGATTCGAACACGCGGTTCCTCCGCCAGGTCGGGGGCGAGGTCCGTTCGGACGAGCCGTTCCGGGACGGTGAGACGGACGGTCTCCTGGGCGGAGTACTCGGCCCAGTTCCGGAAGGTGCAGAATTCGACGTACGTCGAGGCGGAGTCGCTCACCCTGGTCAGCGCCCATCGCGATGCGCCGAGGCGCAGGCGCGACGACCTCAGACGAGCCATGGCGTGGACGAAGTGGTCCGCCCGCTGCGGACGGACCACGTACGTCGTCTCGACGACGATCGTCGCTCCACGATGACCCGGTTCGAGTTCCGGCGGTCCGTCGGCACCGGACGGGTCGGGCGCGATGGAGTCGCTGGGCAGAATGCCTCGGCGCAGCAATCCGATCGACGACACCGACATCGCGACGGCGGAGAGTGCGACAGCGGAGACGAGCCCCATCGTGTCGGCGAGGAGCCCCCAGAGAAGGGCACCGATCGCTTGGCTGCCCTGGAACGTCAGCATCACGAAGGCAATGACTCGGGCCTTGATCCACGGTGGCATGACCGCGTGCGTCGCGATCATCCACGTGCTCTGCACGCCCACCCAGGCCGCGCCGACCATCACCAGTAGAGCGAACACGACCGGCATCCACGGCACGAAGGCGAGACCGAGCAGAACCAGTGCGTACGCGGCAGAACCCAGGGCCGCGAACACGTTCCAGCTCAGGCGTCGTCGCAGCGGCATCGAGGCGACGGTGCCCGCCACCGCGCCGACACCGATCGCCCCGGACAACACTCCGAACTCGAACGTCGTCACGTGAAGCATCTCGTACGCCACGAGCGGCAGCAGAGCCCACAGGCAGCTCGCCGGCAGGCCGAACATCACGACACGGAACAACAGTCTCCGCGTCCATCGCGAATGACGGATGAACCGCAGGCTCGTCGCCACCGATTCGAGAACCGACTCGGTCCTGGGAACTCGCCCGGACCGAGCCGGAATCTGACCGGCCGCCACGACGACGCAGATCGCGAACACGACCGTGACGAGAGCGAAGGTCGAGGTGGCGCCCCATGCGGACAGGAGCGCCCCGCCGAGTACCGGACCTATGGCGCGCGCACCGTTGAAGATGGCGCCGTCGATCGCGGGCACGACGGTCATCATCTCGCGGGACGCCAGCGTCGGCAGCAGCGATTGCCAGACGATCGCCACCGACGCCAGACCGCACCCCGACAGGAACACGGCTGTCATGAGAACCGGCGTCGTCGCGAGTTCGAGGACCTGGAGCGCCGTCAGTATTGCGGACGTGATCAGCAGACCGATCGCCGTTCCTGTCAACAGGTTCCGGTGACCGGCGTGCTCCGCGATCGCGCCGAGGGGGAGGGAGAGCAGAAAGAAGGGCAGACTGGCAGCGAACTGGACAGCCGACACTGCGAACGCGGATTCTCCCGATTGCGTCAAGGTCCACTGAACCGCCAGAACCAGGATCCAGATCCCGATCGCAGCGCCGAGTTCGAAACCCAGCATCATGCGTAATCGGTGCACCCGCAACGGCGTCAGGAGTGTGACGGTCTGTGGTCGTGTCATGGCCCGTGCCCCTTCGCCGCCGGCCGGCGTCACCGGATGAAGCCCGACGTCACCGGATGAAACGCTGTTCCCACTCCGCCTGGTACTCGGTCACCGCTGCGGGGTCGAGGTCCGCGGGGTCGGTCAGTGCGATGTCCTGTGCGCGGCCCACTGCCTCCGGGATGTTCGGCAGCACACTGGCGTACCCCTTCGACAACGCCTGCTGGCCCTCGGGGGAGATGAGGAAGTCGGCGAGTAGTTGCGCTGCATTCGGGTGCGGTGCGGATGCGAGAACATGCGAGTAGTACGGGGCGCCCCATGCCGGGTCCGGCCTGAACCACCCGACGGGTGCGCCGGCCTCCTGTTCCCGGACGAGGGGCTGGACCATCGGCGTGGCGATGATCTCTCCGGACCCGAGGCCCTGCGCGACGGCCAGAACGCCGGGATAGACACGTGGCTCGTTCTTCGCGAGTTCGTCGGTGTAGTCGGGTGACCAGTTCCGGTCGAAGAACCGGAACTGATCGGTCACGGCGGCGAAGCCCGCCGGATTCACGACGCCGACACGTCCACGCAGTTCGGGAGCCAGGAGATCCTCCGGACTGTCGAGACCGTCCGGTAATGCCGTGGTGTTCCAGCCGAGCCCCAGAACGGCGGCGCTGGTGAGGAAGAGCTTGTTCTCCAGCACGCTGGTGTCTCGATCGTAGTCGGGGTTGTCGAACGAGGGGCCGACGACGTTCACCGAGTACTCGCCCGAGTCGGCGGCCGCGCGGATCCACGCGGGGTCGGTGGTCATGTGGACGTCGCCGATCCCGCGCCCGGACTTGTGCTCCGCGTCCACGCGGGGGTTCAGCTCGACGTCGGAACCTCGCGTGAACTCCACCGTGATGCCCGGATACGTCGCTTCGAATCCGGCTTTCACCGAGGCGAGGTTCTCGGGGTGCTGCGACGAGTACAGGTAGACGGATCCTTCGTCCTTCGCTGCGGCGACCACGTCGTCCCACGTGCCCGACACCGGTCCGGACGCTGTCGCCCCACCGCTGCAGGCCGCCGACAACCCGATTGCAGCTGCCGATGTCAGCGCCGCGAGCGTACGACACCACGTGGTCATGAGGGCCTCCTGTCAGTTCTGGTCGACGGCATCAGTCGAACGCGAGTTCCGGTGTCCGGCAGATGAGCAACCGGCGTATCGAGCCGGCCGCGTCGACCGACGCGGTCGCGTTGAAGGACGCCTCGAAGTCGCCGTCTCGCGTGGTCCGCCCCAGTACGAGCTCCACGTCGCCCACCCGGGATCCGACGTCGATGTGATGGACGAGAGTGCTCTTCTCACGCTGGGCGAGGTAGAGGACGAGTCCCTCTCTGTCGCCGACGAATTCGGCGGACGCCCCCTCGCCACGGGAGAACTGCACTGACATCCGGAAGTCGTCCGTGATCATGGTCAGCACCCGGTCGGGATCTTCGGAGTCCATGTACGAGAACCACGTTCGCAGGACTGCTGTCGCATCGGTCGTCATCGTCGTGCTCCTGTCGGGTCGGTCGAGGGCGCGTCGGAACCGGTCCACGGCACCAGCGCGTGGTCGGGATCGAACGACACCTGGTAGCGGTCGATCAGTCCGTTCTCGTCGAGGTGCATCGCCGCGACGAAGTATCCCGTCACGACATCGCCGTGCTCGGTGACGGCTCCCTGGGCGAACTGGACATCGCCGTCCTGTGCGCGTCGCAGCAGTCGATGCTGCCGGCCGACAGGGGGACGTCCGGTGAGGTAGTCGAGCATCGCGGCGCGACCGGTGCCGGCTCGGGCTCCCGTCGGGACGATCATCACGAAGGAGACGTTCTCCGCCAGCATGTCGGTCGCCTGCTCGAGCTCACCGCTGTCGAGGGTGGCGTAGTAGGACTCGATTCGAAGCATGAACCGAACTTAGTTCAAGAAAAGTCCGCACGTCTCCCCTTTCGTCGATACTCTCAAAACAGAACTGAACTCGACTCAGGAGTGTTATGTCTGCAGCGATCGACGACGTCACCTACTCACCCTGGCCGGAGGCGGAGCCCGCGGGCCTGATTCCCGGGCCGGAGCAGACCGATCTCCGGTCCGCGATGCGCGCAGTACTCGCGCGGCACGGTGGCCGAGACGAGGGGGACCCGACGGCACTGTGGCGGACACTCGTGGACGACATGGCCGTGACCATGCTGTCCGTTCCCGAGGATCGTGGCGGCCTCGGGTACGGGATGACGGACATGGCCGTGGTCCTGGAGGAGTGCGGCCGAGCGCTCGTGTCGGAACCGGTGCTGTTCGCGGCCGGTGTCGGCGTGCACGCGTTGCTCCGAGCTCCGGCCGGAACCGTGGACGAGATGCTGTCCGGCGCTCTCGCCGGTGAACTCCGCGTCGCGGTGCACCTGCCAGTGTCGCAGGCGGGACGAGCTGCCGCGCAGGTGATCACGGCCGACCACACGGCGGACGGATGGCGTCTGAGCGGTGTCGCGACCGACATCGTTCACGGTGCGTCGGCCGATGTCGTCGTGGTCGGGGCGCACACGGCGGACGGCGCCCGAGTGTTCGCCGTACCCCTCTCCGACGCGGTGCGCGCCGTCCCGCGGACGGTCGTCGACCCGACGCGGCCGCGCGCCGACGTGCATCTCGACTCGGCAGTGGCGTCCGTGCTCACCGAGGTGGCAGACACGGCCTCCGCTCTCGACGACCTGACGGCGCGAGCGACGATCGGGCTGGCGAGCGAGCACACGGGAATCGCCGATCGCATGCTGGAGATGACCGTCGAGTACGTCACCACCAGGCAGCAGTTCGGTCGGCCCGTCGGCTCCTTCCAGGCCGTGAAGCACCGACTCGCAGACCTGCTCCTCTCTCTCGAACGAGCGCGATCGGCATCCCGCTTCGCTGCTGCGCTGTACGACAGCTCCCCGGACCGCGCCGTGCTCGCGGTCGCGATCGCGGGCGCCGTGTGCACGGAGGTCGCGTCCGAGTCGGTCGCCGAGGCGGTACAGCTGCACGGTGGCGTCGGTTTCACGTGGGAGCACCAGGCGCACAGGTACTTTCGTCGAGCGACCGGTGACGAGGCACTGCTCGGCGATGGGGTGTTCCACCGCCGCCGCATCGCCGACCTCATCGGACTGAACTCGATTCGATTCGAGGCTTGACGTGCTCGACCCCATGCCGTAAAACTGAAGTGAATCCAGTTCAAATCGTGACGCAGCCCAAGGAGATCCCATGATCGACACCGACCACATCCTGCTTGAGAAGGACGGCGACGTCGCTCGCGTCTGGCTCAACCGCCCGCACAAGAAGAACGCGGTGACTCCGGAGCTGCTGTACCGACTCGACGAGATCATCGCCGAGGTCGACGCCGACCCGAACCTCAAGGTTTTGGTCCTGCGCGGTGTGAACAACACCTTCTGCTCGGGGTTCGACCTGGACATCCTGCTGTCCGATTACGTCGGCAGCACCAACGCCATGGACGTGGCCGTGCTCTCGGCCAAGGTCTGCGATCGCCTGTACTCCATGAACACTCCGTCGGTCGCGGTCCTCGAGGGGTACGTCACCGCCGGTGGATTCGAGCTCATGATCTCCTGCGACTTCGCCATCGCGGACGATGACGCCAAGATCGGCGACTTCCACATCCGCCGTGCACTGTTCGGCGGCGCCGGCCCCATCTACCGCCTCCCGCGCATGATCGGCATCCGCAAGACCAAGGAACTGATGCTGACCGGCAAGCTGCTCTCCGGTGTCGAGGCTGCGGACTTCGATCTCATCAACGCGTCCGCGCCGGCCGCCGAGCTGGACAAGACCGTCGAGGAGTTCATCGCGCAGCTCACCGACAAGAGCCCGTTCATGATGAAGCTGACCAAGATGACGATCGACCGCGGCCTGGACGCGGACATCCAGTCCCTCATGGTCATGGAGCACCTCGCCGTGGGCAACGCCCTGCAGTCCGAGGACGGGCGAGAAGGCGTCACCGCGTTCCTCGAGAAGCGTGAGCCGAAGTGGGTCGGTCGCTGATCCACAGCGAGACACGAACGAGGAACGACGGTCGGCGGGGAGCGGGAGGATCACGATGACGAACGGTCTCGGGACACAGCGGGTGGTGTTACAGGGCAGTAGATGCACTGTGTGCGGCACGGTCGCGTACCCGGCGTCGACCCTCTGCTCCCGGTGCGTCACGCCCACGGCAGAACCCGTCGACCTGAGTACGTCGGGCACCGTGTGGGCCCACACGGTGCAGCGCTTCCCGCCAAAGTCGCCGCCGTACATGCCACCCGCGGGCGGGTTCACCCCGTTCGCGGTCGGCTGGGTCGAGTTGAGCGAGGGCATCCGCATCGAGGCGATTCTCGACACCGAGAACGTCGACGATCTGCACGGAGCGCTCGTCCACCTCACGGCCGTCGTCCCGGTTCCCCGGTTCGAGGTCGTCGCGGCCGACCCGTCGTCTGCACCGAGCACACTGGGAGACACAGTATGAGCGAGTCCGTGGTCATCGTCGGAGTGGGATTGTCGAAGTTCGGTCGCCAGCCCGGTGTCAGCGGCCGCGCGATGGCCGTCTCGGCCATCACCGCCGCGCTCGCCGACGCGGGCATCGCCTGGCCGGACGTCGATGTGGCGTTCGGCGGCAGCGACTCCGCGGGCCTCGCCGACACGCTCGTCAGCGAGCTCGGTTTCACCGGCCTGCCGTTCACCAACGTGCGGAACGGCTGCGCCACGGGCGGCAGCGCCCTGTTCTCGGCGGTCAACGCCGTACGGGCGGGATCGGCGTCGATCGGTCTCGCAGTGGGCTTCGACAAGCACCCACGCGGTGCGTTCGACCCCACGCCGGCGGAGTGGGGTCTGTCCGAGGGGTACGGCGAGGCGGGTCTCATGGTGACCACCCAGTTCTTCGGCGCGAAGATCTCCCGGTACATGCGTCAGCACGGCATCACCCCGGACACGCTCGCGCGCGTGGCCGAGAAGTCCTACCGCAACGGCGCGCTCAATCCCAATGCGTGGCGCCGCGAACCCATGTCGGCCGAGGCGATCGCGTCCGCCGACATGGTGAACGATCCCCTCACGCGCTACATGTTCTGTTCTCCCGGCGAAGGCGGAGCGGCCGTGATCGTGGCCTCACCCGAGGTGGCCGAGCGGCTGACGGGCCGACCGATCCGGTTGCGCGCCATCACCCATCGGACGCGGCGATTCGGCTCGTTCGAGGTCTTCAGTCCGTCCGTCCAGGGCGTCGGCGAGCCGACCAGCGTCAGCGCGGATGCTGCGGCAGCCGCGTTCGAGCAGGCCGGGATCTCCCCGTCGGATGTCGACGTGGCTCAGCTGCAGGACACCGAGAGTGGGGCCGAGCTCATGCACATGGCCGAGTGCGGCTTCTGCGAGCACGGCGAGCAGGAGCAGTGGATCGCCGAGGGGGCCACCGAGATCGGCGGGCGTCTGCCCGTCAACACCGACGGTGGGTGCATCGCGAACGGTGAACCGATCGGGGCTTCCGGTCTGCGCCAGGTGCACGAGGTGGTCACTCAGTTGCGTGGGGAGGCCGGCGATCGTCAGGTGCCGGGCGGGCCGTCCATCGGCTTCACCCATGTCTACGGGGCACCGGGCATCAGCGCCTGCACCGTTCTGTCCGTCTGAACCAGTCCGATCCGACCAGCGAGGTCAGTCCATGAGTACCAGCACCGTGTCGTCCGACGTCCGAGCCTTCACCGCCGAGGCGACGGCGTGGCTCAGCAGCGTGGCCGCACCGCGGACCAGCACGACGTGGGGCGAGGGCTCCGACTCGGTGGCCGTCTTCGAGAACTGGACGCCCGAGGAGGAACGACGACACACCGACGTCATCCGCGACTACGAACGGCGGAAGTTCGATGCCGGGTGGGGTCCGCTCGACTGGCCGGCGGAATACGGTGGACGAGATCTTCCGCTCTCCCACGTACTCGCCTTCCGCCGCGCGGAGGACCGGTTCGATGTCCCGCGTCGCACCGAGATGTTCTCCGTGACACAGCAACTGGTGGCGCCCACGATCGAGAAATGGGGCACGCCGGAGCAGCGCGCCACGTACGTGCGAGCGATGCTGCGCACCGACCTCATGGCCTGCCAGCTCTTCTCGGAGACCGAGGCCGGTTCCGACCTCGCGGCCGTCCGCACCCGCGCGGTCCGTGACGGCGACGGGTGGGTGCTGAACGGCCACAAGGTCTGGACGTCGGGAGCCACGGTCTCGGACATCGGGGTGGCGGTGTGCCGCACCGATTCCTCGGTCCCGAAGCACAAGGGCCTCACCGTCTTCCTGGTCCCGATGGACGCGGAGGGCGTCTCCGTCCGCCCCATCCGGCAGATGACGGGTGGCAGCTCGTTCAACGAGGTGTACCTCGAGAACGTGCGGCTGACCGATGCGCACCGTCTCGGCCCGGAGGGGCAGGGGTGGCAGGTCGCTCTCACCGTGCTGGCGGCCGAACGACTCGACGGTGGCAACCTCGGACTGGCGAACGCCGACCGGGCCGTGGAACTGGCGCGCAACCTGGGTCGGCCCCTCACCGAGATCGAGCTGGACCAGGTTGCTGATCTCGTCGTGCACAGCCACGTTCAGCGCGTCACCGCCATGCGCGTCGCCGGCGTCGTCGTCTCCGGACGCGATCCCGGCCCCGAGGCGTCCGTCGGCAAACTGCTCGCGACCACCACGATGTCCCGGACATCGGCGGCGGTCCGCCGGATGCTGGGCTCCGATCTGGTGTCCGACACCGGTGAATGGGGCACGTTCGCCTGGACGGAACACGTCCTGGGCGCACCCGGATACCGCATCGCCGGCGGCACCGACGAGATCCAACACAACATCATCGCCGAGCGCGTTCTCGGCCTTCCCCGAGAGCCGAGGCCGTGACCACCGACGACACGACACACTCCGCACTGCAGCAGCGCGTCGCCGAGAAGCTCGAGGCCGGCGGCCTCGGATCGCTGCGCAGCTTCGATCCACTCCTCGGAGGGCACTCCGGTCTGACCTACCGCGTGCGGACCGACGACGCCGAGTTGGTGGTCAAGGCCGTGCCCGCAGGGCAGCGCCCCGTCGGGCGCCACGACATGCTGCGGCAGGCCACCATCATGCGGGAACTCGCGGGTACGTCGGTGCCGGTGCCCACGATCGTGATGGTCGACGACACCGAGCCCTCCTGGTACGCCATGACATTCGTCCGCGGTGAGTCGCTCGAGCCTGTTCTGGACGACCCGGCGGTCGACCCGGAGCTGGCGGCCGCGCGCATGCGTCGTGCGGCAGCGGTCCTGCCCGAGTTGCACGCGGTCGATCACCGGGCGGTACCCGACGCCGGTCCCACACTCACACCGGGTGACGAACTCGCCCGGTGGGCTCGCACGCTCGGCGCCGTTCCACCGGAACTGGTGGAGGGCGGAGACAGACTGCTGAGCCTCCTCGGTGCCCGAGTCCCGGATGCGGTCTCGTCGACGCTGGTGCACGGTGACTATCGCCTGGGCAATCTGATCGCGGACGGTACCGAGCCGGTCGCGCTCATCGACTGGGAGATCTGGAGTGTGGGCGACCCCCGAGTCGAGCTGGGGTGGTTCCTCGTCTTCGCCGACGGTGACAACTTCCCGGGTGTCGGGCGGTCGGTCCCCGGCCTGCCGAGCGCCGACGAGCTGGTGGAGATCTACGCCGGCACGGGACGCGACCTGCCCGACCTGCCGTGGTTCGATGCCCTGGGACGACTCAAGATGGCCGCCATCATGGGCCACAATCTGCGTCGTCACCGGGAGGGTCGTCATCACGATCCGGATCAGGAGAAGCTGCCCGCCACCATCTCTCGGCTCATCGACACCGGCACCGCCCTGCTCGCCTGAGCCCCCCGTCCTCGCATTCACACGCTCGATCCGCCCTCCAGGAGGCCAACCGTGGACTTCTCCTACAGTGCTCGTACCGACGCGCTGCTCGAGACCCTCGAGACATTCATGACCGATCATGTTCTGCCCGCCGAGAAGGTGTACGACGCGCAGATCGCGGCGAACACGAACAAGCACGAGCAGCCGGCGGTGATGCGCGAACTGCAGGAGACCGCGCGCTCGCAGGGACTGTGGAACCTGTTCATGACGCACGACGGACTCGGAGCCGGACTCACCAACCTCGAGTACGCCCCTCTCGCCGAGGTGGTCGGGCGCTCGATCATCGGCAACGAGGCCATCAACTGCTCCGCCCCGGACACCGGCAACATGGAGATCCTCGCCATGTTCGGTACCGAGGAGCAGAAGAAGGACTGGCTCGAGCCGTTGCTCGACTGTCGTATCCGGTCCGCGTTCGCCATGACCGAACCGGCCGTGGCCAGCTCCGACGCCACCAACATCACCTCGACGATCCGGCGCGACGGTGACGAGTACGTGCTCAACGGCCGAAAGTGGTACACCTCGGGTGTTCTCGACCCGGACTGCAAGCTCATCATCTTCATGGGCAAGTCGGATCCGGACGGTCCGACCTACCGTCAGCAGAGCATGATCCTGGTTCCGGCCGACAGTCCCGGCATCGAGGTGCTGCGCGATCTCCCGATGTTCGGTTTCCACGACCGTCTCGGGCACGGCGACGTCCAGTTCACCGATGTCCGAGTGCCGGCCTCGAACATGCTCGGAGCCGAGGGCGACGGTTTCGCCATCGCGCAGGGTCGCCTCGGGCCGGGCCGGATGCACTACGCCATGCGCGCCGTCGGCATGGCCGAGCGCGCCCTGGAGATGATGTGCCGCCGTTCGCTCGACCGGGTCGCGTTCGGTGCCCCGCTCGCCGATCGCGGTGTCGTGCGCGAGTGGATCGCCCGCAGCCGTATCGAGATCGACCAGATTCGACTGTTGGTCCTGAAGTCGTCCT
The DNA here is from genome assembly GCF_019835845.1 of Rhodococcus sp. BP-349. Classification (NCBI taxonomy): domain Bacteria; kingdom Bacillati; phylum Actinomycetota; class Actinomycetes; order Mycobacteriales; family Nocardiaceae; genus Rhodococcus; species Rhodococcus sp. BP-349. Next base: position 1,008,526 of record NZ_JABUDR010000001.1, read on the forward strand.
GGATGATGGACACCCGCGGTAACGCCTCGGCGCGCTCCGAGGTCGCCGCGATCAAGGTCGCGGCGATGGAGGTGGCGCACAAGGTGGTCGACCGCGCTGTCCAGACGTTCGGAGCGGCCGGGGTCAGCGACGATTTCGTCCTGGCACGTCTGCACGCCATCACCCGCGCCCTCCAGATCGCGGACGGACCCAGCGAGGTCCACCTCCGCACGATCGCCCGCCTCGAGACGAAGAAGTACCGATGACCGACATGCATTCCCTCACCGGCAGAGTGGCCCTCGTGACCGGCGCGAGCCGCGGACTCGGCCTGGCCATCGCTCGTGGACTGCGCGACGCGGGAGCCACCGTCGTGGTGTCCAGCCGCAAACTCGAGGCGTGCGAGGAAGCAGTCGCCTCACTCGGACCGTCGACGGTGGGCAGCGCTCACGCCCGCGCTCTGCACGTGGGTCGCTGGGACGAGATCGAACCCGCGGTCGACGCCATCGTCGACGAGTTCGGCTCCCTCGATGTCGTGGTCAACAACGCCGGCATCGCACCGCTGTCCGAGAACCTCGTCGGAGTGACGGAAGGGTTGTGGGACAAAACTATCGAGGTCAATCTCAAGGGTCCGTTCAGGCTGATGGCAGTGGCCGGAGCGCGGATGGCGGCCGCCGGGCGCGGGTCGATCATCAACATCTCGAGCATCGGAGCTGTTCGACCGAGCCCGCCCGAGGCCATGTACGCCGCGGCCAAGAACGGCCTCAATGCGCTGACCATGGCGTTCGCGCAGGAGTATGCGCCGCACGTGCGAGTGAACTGCGTGATGCCCGGGGGATTTGCAACGGACATGGCCGAGCACTGGGACGACGAGTTCGTCGGCAAGATCGTCGACCGGTTGCCGTCGGGACGTCTGGGTCGCCCCGAGGAGATCGCCGGTCTCGTCGTACATCTCGCGAGTGACGCCTCGTCGTACACGACGGGTGCCATCATTCCCGTCGACGGCGGCCGCACCGCGGTCTACTGAGGAGGGCGTGGACGTGACAGAAGTGAACGACACCCCGAGCCCTGCCGCCTTGTTCGATCTGACCGGCCGAACAGCGGTGGTGACCGGAGCGTCGTCCGGTCTCGGTCTCGGGTTCGCCCGGACGCTCGCCGCCGCCGGAGCCACGGTGTACGCGGCGGCACGTCGCGCGGATCGTCTGGCCGCGGTGGCGGAGACCGTCCCGGGCCTCGTTCCCGTGCGATGCGATGTGACCTCGGACGAGGACCGTCGAGCGCTGGTGGATCGGTGCCGTGCGGAGACCGGGCGCCTGGACATCCTGATCAACAACGCCGGGATGCCCGGCCCACCGGACGCGGAGCAGGAGACCGCGGAGGGTTTCTCCGCGATCCTGGAGGTCAACCTCCTCGCAGGCTTCCACCTGGCGGTGCACGTCGCCTCGACGACGCCGGACTCCGCCCCGGTGTCGATCGTCAACATCTCGTCCGTCGTGGGTCTCGTGTCCACCGCCCCCATCGGCGGTGCGAGTTACGCGGCATCCAAGGCCGGTGTGCTCGGGCTGACCCGCGAACTCGCCGGGCAGTGGGGGAGACGGGGCATCCGCGTGAACGCGGTGGTCCCCGGGTGGTTCGACACCGAGATGACCGACGGGCTGTTCGAGAACGAGAAGTCGGCCGGGTGGGTGCGGCGCAACACGATGCTCGGTCGCGGAGGCACCGCGGGCGAGGTGGACGGCGCAGTGCTGTTCCTCGCCTCCGATGCCTCGTCGTACGTCACCGGGCACACCCTGGTGGTCGACGGCGGCTGGACGGCGCGCTGATGCTGGCCGTGCAACTGCTCGAGTGGGGCTCCGCTCCCGAGCTGAGGGACATTCCCGTTCCCGAACCGACGGGCGAGCAGCTGCTGCTCGAAGTCACGGCGGCGGGTCTGTGTCGCAGCGACCTGTCCGTCTGCGATGCGCCCTCCGGACGGTTCGACTACCCGTTGCCGCTCACACTGGGACACGAGGTGGCCGGACGCGTCGTCGCTGCCGGCCCCGATGCCGACGGCAGCACGGTGGGATCGTCCGTGGTCGTCCACGGCGTGTGGTCCTGCAGGACCTGCCGTAACTGCCGCCGGGGTCGGGAGAACTACTGTCTGGCACTGCGGCCGGTCGACGGCAGGCTCGCCGTGATCGGCAACGGCCTCGGCGCGCCGGGCGGACTGGCCGAGTACATGGTGGTTCCGCACAGCGGCGTGCTGGTCGACACCGGCTCCCTGGCACCGGAACTCGCAGCGCCCCTTGCTGATGCGGGCGCCACCGTGCATCACGCCGTCAGCGGTCAGGCCGACCTCCTCGACTCGAACGCCGTGGTCGTGATCGTGGGTGTCGGCGGACTGGGTCACCTTGCCGTCAGGATGGCTTCGCTGCTGGGAGCCGGCCACGTCGTGGCCGTCGATCCGCGCGACGCGGCTCGGCGATCCGCGTCGACCATGGGCGCGACCGCGGTGTACCCGTCACTGGCCGAGGCGGCCTCGGCCACGAAGGATCTCGGGGGCGTGGACGTGGTGTTCGACTTCGTCGGCAGCGACGACACGATGGCCGAGGGGCTGGCGACGCTCGCACCCGGAGGGCGCCTGGTAGTGGTCGGCGGCGCGGGTGGGTCCGTGTCGGTGGCCAAGAACCGGGGGATCGCCGCCGGGTGGCAGGTCTCCGCCCCCTTCTGGGGCAGTCGCGCGGATCTGGTGGAGGTGGTGGCGCTCGCGGAGTCCGGGGCGCTGCTGCCCGAGGTGACCACGCGACCTCTCGACGAGGCGATCGACGCCTATGCGCGTCTGCGTGCCGGGGAGGACGCCGGCCGAACCGTGCTCCTGCCCACCACGTCCGACGAGCCCACCCCAGAACGTGATGCCGGAAAGGACCACTGTCAGTGAAGACCCTCGCGCTCGAACTGCGAGACCGCGTCCGGGAACACCCCGACGCGATCGCCGTGATCGACCTGCACGGCACCCATCGACTGGCCGACGTGATGGCTGCCGCCGAACGCGGAGCCGAGCACATGGCACAGCACGACCCCACACCTCCCACGGTGCTGATCCAGGCGGACAACACCTGGCAGACGGTGGCAACCGCACTGTCGGTCGGTTTGCGCGGAGGCGTGGTCGCCGTGCTCAGCCCGCACGCCACAGCATCGGAGTTCGTGCTCGCCGTCGAGGACGTCGACCCCGACATGGTGGTGGCCGACCTCCGCACACTCGAACAGTGGGGGGTGTCCGACCAGGACTTCCCGTCGGGCGACGCGGCGGTCGGTGACCGTCATCTGCGTGCTCGCCGTGGTGACCCGCGAGGTGTGTCGCGCTGGAACGGAGGCAGTGTCATCGCGATGACCTCCGGATCCACCGGTCGCCCGAAGTGCGTCGTCCAGTCCGAGGACGCACTGCGCTACGCCTGTTCGTGCACGAGGGACGCCGTGGGTCTGCGGCCGGGCGACGCGGTGGGCGCCTTCGTCCCCCTGTCCTCCGTCGCCGCAGCATGTTTCGGGATGTATCTGCCGCTGTTCGTGGGCGGACCGATGGTGTCGATCGGCAAGTGGTCACCGGCGGCCGCACTCGACGCGATGGCCGCCCACGACGTCCGCTGGACGATGCTGGTGCCGACGATGGCGCTGCAGCTGTCCCTCGTCGAGAACGGGGCCGGTCGACTCGCGGGGATGCGGGCGATGACGGTCGGCGGGGGGCCCATGAACGCGTCGGCTCTCGAACGGGCCGAGCAGTTCCTGGGAACGACGTTCCTCCGGGTGTTCGGCATGTCGGAATGCCTCGGTCACACGACCGCGACCCCGGACGACGATCCTCCGCTTCGCCTCGGTACGGACGGACGGCCGTTCCCCGGCACGATCGTGCGGGCCGTGAACGGTGCGGGGGAGGACGTGGGCACCGGGGAGATCGGTGACGCGCAGGTCCGCGGACCATCGATGTTCGTCGGGTACGCGCGGGGAGGGCAGGTCGCTGCACCGACACTGACCGACGACGGATTCCTGCCGACCGGTGACCTCGTCGAGGTGGCGACCGACGGCACCATCACCGTGATGGGCAGGCAGAAACAGATCATCATCCGTGGTGGTCGCAACATCGACATCAACGAGGTCGAGGCGGCGGTGGCCGGCGTCCCCGGAATCGTGCAGGTCTGCGTGGTGCCGATCCCGGACGAGCTGCTGTCCGAGCGCGCCGGAGCCCTCGTGGTGACCGACGGACGCGCTCTAGGTCTGGCCGAGGTGACGGACGGATTGTCCCGTCGCGGCGTGCCACGACACAACTGGCCGGAGTACGTCTTCGCTGTGGACGATCTGCCGCAGAACCGTGTCGGGAAGCTCTCCCGGCCGGATGCCGTGCGGATCGCAGCACGTCTCGCCGGTGTTCCCGATCCGAATTCACCTCGGGACGCGTAGCATGATCACGATGCGGACACGTTGCGGGAAGGCCGGAGGCCGGCCGGGCCGGTCTTCGCGGGTGCCGCGATGAGCGTCGGAACGACGGCACGCCGCGAGAGCCCGCGCTCCAAGCGTTCTCGTATTCTCACCGTCGCCATCGAGCAGTTCGGCAGGGTGGGCTACGACCACACCAAGTGGGCGTCGGTGGCGGACGAGGTCGGAATAGGACAGACCGCGCTCTACCACTACTTCGAATCCAAAGCGCACTGCCTGCTCACCATCATGCGTCTGGAACTGGCGGATTCTGTCGAGCGCTTCGACGCGGCCACGGCCGACCCGAGCGACCCGGAGGCGGCGCTGCGAGCCGCCGTCGCGGGAGCTCTCCAGGCCTCGCCGCTGGACGCTCTGCAGCGCCGGATCCTGCAGAACCACATGGACCTTCTGGCGACGGAGCGGCAGTCGGGGAAGGAGGAGGCCGAGCGTCTCCAGTCCCGCGAGCTGGTCCAGGAGATCGAGCGTCGGTGGACGAGACTGATCGCCAGTGGCATGGACGACGGGGTCTTCGCCGAGGGAGATCCGAAGACCGTGGGACGCCTGGTCCTCGCGCTCGTCATCAGCGTATGGCGATGGTATCGGCCGAACGGTTCCGCCACCCTCGACGAGATCGCCGAGACCGTCACCACCGCAGTGCTCAAGATGGTGCGCCCCTGACCGCTGGGCGGTGAGCCCGGCTCGGCCATTTATGTCGATCACGTCCACCTGTACCGAACCGAATTCATGTCGACCACACTCTGGAGGAAATCATGTTCGATCTGATGGTTCTCGCCGCCCGTCCGAACGACTGGACGCACGAGCAGTTCATGGCGTGGTGGCGCGGTGAGCACGCGGAGGTGACCTACCCTCTCCCGGGCCTGCTGCGGTGGCAGCACATCGACATCGTCCACTCGATAGACGAGCGCAGCGCCGGGTGGGACGGTCTGTCCATTCTGAGCTTCGCCTCGCGCGACGATCTCGAGACCGCGCTCGCCAGTCCGGAGTGGAAGGTCGCCGTCGAGCACGTCGGAACCATGCGTGGGCGACGGATGATCTGGTACGGCGACGAGCGGACCATGGTCGCCGACACGTCGACCACCTCGTGACCGCCCGGTGGTCCGATCCGGGATCCGTTCGGATCGCGGACGGCATCCACCGGGTGCCACTGCAGATGCCGTCCGACGGACTCCGTGCCATCAACGTCTATGCCCTGGAAACCGATCGAGGCCTCGCGCTGATCGACGGAGGATGGCGACGACCGGGCACCTACGACGAATTCCGCACCGCCCTGGCCGAATTCGGTCACCGTCCGGACGACGTGCATGACGTGTTCGTCACCCACGTCCACCGTGACCACTACACCTTCGCCGTCGACCTCCGCCGTCGACACGGCTGCCGCATCCACCTCGGGTCGGCCGAGGCGCCGGGGATCGTCGCCATCGGGGAGCTGGCCTCCAACATGCCGACATCGTCACTGCGTGAGCTGGAACGGGCCGGCGCCGACGGCATCGCGCGAGCGGTTCGCCTGGACACCAGCGACGAGGACTTCGACTCGGACGACTGGGAGCCGCCGGACGCGTGGCTCACCGAGGGCGCCCTCGACATCCCCGGACACCGGTTGACCGCGGTGCACACGCCCGGCCACACCAAGGGCCACATGGTGTTCCACGATCTCGACCGAGACATCAGCTACACGGGCGACCACGTTCTGCCGACCATCACCCCGTCGATCGGATTCGAACTCGGTGAGTGGGACCTGCCCCTGGGGCACTACCTGCAGTCGCTGGAGATGATGCTCGACGATCGGGATCGCACCGTGCTGCCCGCCCACGGGGACACCGGTGTCGGTCTGCACGCGCGCGTGCGCGAACTCCTCGATCACCACGCCCGCCGCTTGGCGGCGACCCGGGCGGTCGTCGCCGACCTGACCCGGGCGACCGGCCTCGATGTCGCCGAACGCCTTCCGTGGACCCGTCGTGATCGACCGTTCGCGGATCTCGGAACGTTCGATCGCATGGTCGCGGTCTGCGAGACCCTGGCCCACCTCGATCTGGACGGCCACCGGGGCGTGCTGCGTGTGGAGAACCAGGACGGCGTCGACGTGTTCAGCGCCGCCTAGGACTCAGGCGGCGGTCCACCCGCCGTCGACGTACAGCTCGGTGCCGGTCACGAAGCGTGCATCGTCACCGGCCAGGAACGCCACCGCGGCAGCGACTTCCGCGCCGGAACCCAGTCGTCCCATCGGTGTGCCGGCCAGCATGGCCTCGTGGCGCGGTGTGCCCTCGTAGCGTGCGAGCAGTGGCGGGGTCGCGATGAAACCGGGGTGGATCGAGTTGACCCGCACCCCGAGGCGGGCCCAGTGCAGCGCTGCGTTCTTCGTCATGGTCCGCACGGCACCCTTCGCCGCGGCGTAGGCGATGCTGTTGCCCAGTCCGCCGACGCTGCCGAGGATGGAGCAGATGTTGACCACCGATCCGCCGCCGGTCCGCTCGATCAGGGCGCCGGCGTGCTTCATTCCCAGCCACGTACCGGTCTGACTCACCTCGACGACGCGGCGATACTGCTCCACCGTCTCGTCGACGACGGTGGCGAGCGATCCGATCGCACCGTTGTTGACGACGGCGTCGAGCGTGCCGTGACGGTCCTCCACGAGGGCGAGGGTCGCCGCCCACTGCTCCTCGTCGGTGATGTCCAGCGCGCACGCCAGGTGCGAGTCGGGGCGTTCCAGCGCGTGCACCGCCGCGTCGCAGGCGCTCTGGTCGACATCGGTGACGATCACGCTGGCTCCCTCGGACGCCAGCCTCGTCACGATGTCGACACCGATTCCGCCGGTGGCGCCGGTCACGAGGACCACCTTGTCGGTCAGTCGAGTACTGCCTTCGGGCATGGTGGGCCTTTCAGAGCTTGCTGAGGACGTTGCGACCGCCGACGAGCATGGCGATCGCGACTCCGGTGGTGGTCACTGCGGTCATGAGCAGCGCCATCGCCGCGACGAGCGGGTACGACCCGTTCTGCCACATGTCGTAGAGCAGGGTGCCCATGACCTGGGTCGTCGAGGCACGCACGAGGAGCGAGGCGGCGAACTCGTGAGTCAGGAGGATGAACATCAGGGCGACGGCGCCGAAGATGGCTCCTCGCATGAGCGGCAACAGGATTCGCAGGTTTGTCACCACAGGCGAGGCGCCACTGGTTGCGGAGGCCTCGGTGTAGGTGTTGCCCAGCGCGAGCATCGCCGTCATCTGCAGTCGGACCGAGAACGGCAACATCAGCACGATGTAGACGAGCACGATCACCGTTCGGGTTCCGTAGAGGATCAGCGGAGGTTCGGTGTACGTGAGCAGGAACCCCACACCGAAGATGACCGCGGGGATACCCAGTGGCAGGGCGGTGATGAAGTCGCCGATCATGCCCAGGACGCGGAAGCGCCGGCCGCGGACCAACAGGTTGGCCATGACGTACCCGATGGGGATGCACACGGCCACCGCGGCGAGGGACGTGAGGATGCTGGTGAGCACGGACGAGACGATCGCGTCGTCGGAGATGAGGGCCCGGAAGTTGTCCAGCGTCAACAGATCCAGGGTCAGGGTGTCCGACCAGTACGGGGTCAGCGACACGATGACGAGTCCGACGACGGGAATCAGCAGCGCGAACAGGGCGTACACACTGATGGTGACGGCCGCCCACGTTCCGCGGCCCGAGGGTGCGGAGAACGCCTTGCCGCCGTGAGTGACGAACCGGCTCTGGTTGCCCAGCAACATCTTCTGCACCAGAACCAGCGCCAGTCCGAACAGGACGAGGGGTGAACCGGCAGCGGCGGCGGCCGCGAAGTCGGACGGTGATTCCGACACCCGCCGGTACATCTCGGTGGTGAGGACCTTCACTCCGCTGTTCTGACCCAACAGGAGTGGTCCGGTGAACTGGCCGAGTCCGAGGAGGAACGCGATACCACCGCCGTAGATGAGCGACGGACGGAGCAGGGGGAGAACGATACGGAAGAACACACCCATCGAGGACGATCCGCTGATCCGAGCGGCCTCGAGGTGCTCCGAACTGATGTTGTCCATCCCCGAGGACACGAAGAGATAGACGAACGACGTCAGACCGAATCCGGTCAGGATGACGATCCACGGCACCGTGTAGACGTCCACGGGGCCGCTCTCGAGATCGCTCCACCAGGGCAGCGCGCGCAGTACGACATTGAGGTAGCCGGGTCCCGGTGACAGCAGGAAGGCCCAGCCGACGATGTTGGCGACCGCGGGAAGCACGATGGGCAGGATGGGGATCATCTTGAGGAACCCCAGTCGCGCCGGAAGGCGGCTCGCGGCGTAGGCGAGCAGGGTGCCGAGAACGAGCGCGATGACGAGCGATCCCAGCGCCAGAATCACTGTCGTCCACAGTGTCTGGGCGATGTCGAACCGTCCGTACTGGCTGCGGTAGCCCCGCGCTCCGTCCTCGAACGCGAGCATCTGCAGACGCACCATGGGGAGGACGACCAGATAGGCGAGAACGGCGAGAAGAATGCCGTAACCGAGCCGGGCACGCCAGGGGCCGGTCAGCCGTGACCGTCGTCCCGCCGGCGGCGGCGTCGTGTCGGTGTCGGGGGGTGTGAGGGTGGCGGTCACGATGCGCTCCCCACTGCTGCGGCGACGGGTGCGGTGTCCGCGGCTGTCGCGGTGGAGGGCGCCGAGGGGAACACCCGCAGCGCTGCGGGGGAGAAGGAGACGACCACGGCGTCACCCGGCTCGGCCGAACGCAGCGCGAGGCCGTGCTCGGCGGCCGACGCACGCAGGGTGAGTGTCTCGGCGCCGGACCGCACGGTCACGTCGAAGTGCCGGCCTCCGTACTCGTGATCGACGAGGGCGGCGTGCAGTCCGACGTGGCCCGGCGGGACCTCGGCCATGCTGCGGTGCAGGAGCAGGTCGTCCGGACGTAGCCGTGCGACCGCGGAGTCGCCCTCGTCGGCGCGGTCGCGGACCACCGAGTCCCGGAGATCGATCGCGTCACCCGCGGACGTCTGCCAGCCATCGTGTGCTCTGCGCAGTTCGAGCTTGTTGGCCATACCGATGAACGCCGCGACGTAGTCCGACCCGGGGTTCTCGAATACGTTCGACGGCGTGTCGAGCTGCTCGATGCGGCCGGATTTCATGATCGCGAGGCGGTCTCCGAGTGCGAAGGCCTCGGACTGGTCGTGGGTCACAAATACGGCGGTGAACCCGAGTTCGCGATGCAGACGGTGGATTTGAGAACGGACCTGATCGCGCAGCCGCGCGTCGAGGTTGCTGAGCGGCTCGTCGAAGAGGATGAGATCCGGCCGCGCCACCAGACCGCGAGCTACCGCCACACGCTGCTGTTGACCGCCACTGAGTTGAGACGGGTACCGATCGAGCAGGGCCCCGCAGTCCACCATGTCGGCCGCTGCCTCCACGGCTCCCGGCCCGAAGGACTTGGTGAGTCCGCGGACGTCGAGGGGGTACTTGATGTTGCGGCGCACCGTCATGTGCGGCCACAGGGCGTAGGACTGGAAGACCATGCCGATGTTGCGCTTGTGCGCGGGGACGTCGACTCGCTGGTCCGCGTCGAAGACCGTCCTGTCCTTGAACGAGATACGCCCGCCCTGGGGCGTCTCGAGCCCCGCGAGGCACCGCAGCGTGGTGGTCTTCCCACAGCCACTCGGGCCGAGAAGAACCAGGAACTCGCCCTGCTCGATGTCGATGTCGAGACCGTCCACGACCTTCGTGCTGCCGTACGTCTTGGTCAGTCCGGAAATGGTGAAGCGATCGGTCATCTCATGCCTTCTGTCCAGAGGTGTGTGTGGGTGTTCGCGCGCCGGCCGCCAGACCGCCGTCGACGACGAGGTCGGTTCCCGTGATGTAGCTGCTCTCGGATCCGGCGAGGAACACGACGGCGTCCGCGACGTCGGCGGTGGTGCCCCGACGCTGCATCGGAATGGTGCGCACGTAGCCGGCGACATCGTGGTCGGCGAAGTCCTCGCTACCGGTGATGTCGGTGTCGATGCTTCCGGGGCACACCGAGTTGACCCGGATCCCCCGCTCGGCGAACTCGAGCGCAGCCACTCGGGTGAGGGCCCGCACCCCGAATTTCGAGGCGCCGTAGGCACCGAGCTTCGCTGTCGCGAGGATTCCGCGCAGGGACGAGACCGTGATCACGGAACCGCCGGACTTCACGGCAGTGCTCGCCGCCCTGAGGGCGAGGAAGGTGCCGACCAGGTTGATGTCGAGCATGCGGCGGAAGTCGGCCAGTGAGGTGTCGGCGATGTCGCCGCGGTGCGCCGCCCCGGCGTTGGCCACCAGCACGTCGAGGCCTCCACCGTCCGCTTCGATTCTCTGCACGCACGCGTCCCACTCGGCTTCCGACGCCACGTCCAGATGCAGGTAGCGCGCCGACGGTCCGAGGGCGTCGGCGACGGCGCGACCACCCTCGTCGTCCACGTCCGTGACGTACACGGTCGCTCCGAGAGAGGCGAAGCGCGCGGCACATGCCGCACCGATGCCGCGCGCGGCGCCGGTGACGAGCACACGTGAGCCGTGTGAAGGCGCTGTCCGAGCGTCCATGATCACCTCCCTGGATGACGAGTTCGGATGGTCGAGAGCGGTCGCGTCCCCGTCACTGGAAGAGCTGCGACCATTCCTGCGAGTACCGGTCGACGTTCTCGGGGGTCAGATCGGCGGGATCGGGTGAGGCGATGTTCTGTGCCCGCTCGACGGCGCCCGGAACATCCGGCAGCGCGGCGGCGTAGCCACCGTTCAGCGCGGCCTGTCCCTCGGCGGTCACCATGAAGTCCGCCAGGACCTGAGCCGCATTCGGATGCGGCGCCGCACTCAGGACCTCGGTGTACCACGGTGTGCCCCAGGGGTTCTCCGGCAGCACCCAGTCGACGGGAGCGCCCGCGTCGACCTCGGTGACGAGCGGCTGGACGCTGGGCGAGACCACCACTTCACCCGACGTCAGGGCCTGCGCGACGGCCAGTGCGCTCGGGTAGACACGCGGCTGCAGTTCGGCCAGCTTGTTCCAGTAGTCCTCGCCGTAGTTCTCGGCGTAGTGCCGATACAGGTCGACGTACGACGCGATGCCCGTCGGATTGACGATGCCGATGCGGCCGCGGTAGGCCGGGTCCAGAATGTCCTGCGGGGTCTCGAGACCGTCGGGCACCGCGGCGGTGTTCCACCCGAGGCCGAAGACAGCGGCGGACGAGAGGAAGAAGCGGTCGTTCTTCACGCTGGCCGCGCGGTCGTAGTCGGCTGCGTCGAAGTCCGGACCCACGATCTCGGTGGAGTAGGTGCCGGACTCGGACGCGCTGGCGATCCACGACGCGTCGGTCACCATGTGGACGTCGGCAATGCCTGTACCCGTCCGGTTCTCGGTCTCGACCCGGGGATTGATCTCGGAATCTGTTCCGCGCACGAAGTCCATGGAGATCTCCGGGTACTTCTGCGTGAACGCGGCCTTCAGCGCGTCGAGGTTCGCAGGCTTCTGGCTGGAGTAGAGCATCACGCTGCCCTCCGTCTTCGCCGCGGCGACGACATCGTCCCAGCTGCCCTCGACGGGCCCGGACGGGGTGGTGCTGCCGCCGCACGCTGTGAGCGCGAACGCCGACGCTGCCACGGCAACGGTGGCGATGGCTCGGGGAATCCTCCGCATGGTCAGACCTCTCTCGGACTCACAGGGCCGCTCGGCTGTCGGTGCGAGTGGACTTCCTGAACTGATGTCAGTTTGAAAGTAGTATGACGTCCTTGTGATGTCAATCACGCAGGTGAGGGCAGTGCGATGACGGGCACGACGGGGTTGCCGGGCCCGCGCCCATCTCCGCGCGCCGCGATCCGGGGTTGCGAGGTTGTCGCAGTCGCGATCAGCGAGCTCTCGAGCGGGCAGATCGTTCTCTTACTCGACTGCCGTCGCGGTCCAGGTCGCGTAGGCGTCGAGCGCTCCGCGGGTCGCCCGAGCGCGGTCGTCGCCGATACCGACGAGCTGGGCAACAGCCATGGGCGCGAGGACGTCCGCGACTGCGTCGTTGTGATCGGCGAAGTGGCCGGCCGCTTCGAGCGAGACGAACCCGTGGACCATGCTCCACAACTGGGCGGCGATCTGTTCCGGGTCGTCGATGTCGACGCGACCGGCCGTCACCAGTCGGTGGCAGCTGCCGACCAGAACGGCGTAGGCGTCGCGGAAATGCTGCTGCGGCACAGTGGGAGCGAACGCACGATGGGTTCCTCGCGGCGAGAGTCCGAACATCAGGTCGTAGAGGTGCGGATTGCGCTGTGCGAAACCTCTGGTTCCCAGGGCCATGGCGAAGAGCTGAACACCCGGGTCATCGTTCGACGCGGCCGCGTCCTCGAGAGTCCCCTTCAGTGTGGCGTATCCCCGCGCCACGACGGCGTCGAGCAGTCCGCCCACGTTCCCGAAGTGGTGGTAGACCGTGATCGTCGAGGACCCTGCCCTGTCGCTGATGCGACGGACCTTCATCTCGGCAGGGCCTTCCTCTGCCAGGACAGCGACGGCGGCGTCGACGAGGCGCTCGCGGGTGGATCCGTCGTCCGCTGTGCGGGCGGTGTCTCGCCGAGCGGCCATGACGTCATGGTCCCACGGTGACGTCCTGATGCGACGGGCCCGCCACGCCTGCTATAACTGTGTTATGACGCTCCTCGCCGCGGTGCCGGCCCTCCGCTCGCGCAAGATGGCCGCCCTGGTGACGCTGTGCTGCGCGGTGTTCGTGGTCAACGTGTCCACCACGATCGTCAACATCGCGCTGCCCACCCTCGTCGAGGACCTGGGGGCGTCCACGCGCGATCTGCTGTGGGTGGTCGATGCCTTCAACCTGGCATTCGCTGCGTTGGTGCTGGCCGGGGGATCGCTCAGCGACCGGTTCGGTCGCCGTCCCTTCCTCGTGGGCGGGCTCGTGCTCTTCGCGGTCGCATCGGTGGGTGGGGCGTGGAGTGGTGAGCCCGCCCAGCTGATCGCGTGGCGGGCGCTGGCCGGTGTCGCGGCTGCCGTGGTGTACCCGGTGACGCTGTCGATTCTGACCAACGTGTTCCAGGAGCGGTCCGAACGCGTCATGGCCATCGGACTGTGGGGCGCGGCGACCGGCGTCTCGGTCGCGGTCGGACCCGTGGTGGGTGGGGCGTTGATCGAACATTTCTGGTGGGGATCGATCTTCGTCTTCAACGGCCTCGCTGCTGTCGCAACCATCGCTCTCGCAGCGCGTTTCGTGCCGAACTCCCGTGATCCGTCGACCCCGCCGCTGGACAAGTCGGGCTTGCTTCTGTCCGTGCTGGCCCTGGGGTCACTGGTGCACGCCATCATCGAAGGCCCCGACCGCGGGTGGTCCTCGGCGTCGACGGCGCTCGGATTCGGTGTGGCCGCCGCATTGTTGGTCACCTTCGTTCTCCGGGAGTCGCGCGCTCGCCACCCGATGCTGGATGTGTGGCTGTTCACGAACATGCGCTTCACGGCTGCCAGTGGGGCGGTCACCAGTGCGTTCTTCGCGCTGTTCGGGTTCATTTTCCTCGTCACCCAGTACTTCCAGTCCGTACGCGGCTTCGGTGCCCTCGAGACCGGCGTGCGCATGCTGCCCGTCGCGGGATCGCTGGCAGTGTTCTCGCTGGTGGGTCCCCGCCTGGCAGTACTGGTCGGTTCCAAGATCGTGGTGGCCGCCGGCCTGGCATCGTTGACGGCTGCGTTCCTGTGGATCTCGCAGATCGACACGGGCACGTCCTACCTGCAGATCGCGGGTCAGATGGTGCTGCTGGGCGCAGGCCTGGGTCTGACGAGTGCCCCTGCGACGGAGGCGATCATGGGAGTCGTTCCGACCGACAAGGCCGGGATGGGATCAGCGGTCAACGATGCCACCCGCGAACTCGGCGGAACACTGGGTGTCGCCGTGATCGGATCGGTCGCACTGTCGGTGTACCGGGACGGGCTGGACACGACCGAATTGCCCACCGTCCTGATGGAACCCGCGCAGGAGTCGGTGGGCGCCGCGCTCGAAGCCGCACGCCAGGCGGCGGACTCGCTGGGTGCCACCGGGGCACTGCTCGGGTCGCAACTGTCCGATCTCGCACGCGAACGCTTCGTCGACGGCTTCACCACCGGCAGTCTCGTCGCCGGGATGGTCACCGCCGTGGCGGGTGTGCTGACGCTGATCTTTCTCCCCTCGCATCCCCTCCCGTCGCATACCGACGACGACGAGTCGCATGATCGCCCCGCCACGAGCCTGCGCCGCTGACATACGCTCCATCGGTGCCGACTCTGCGAGCCCTGGAATGCTTCGTGGCCGTCGTCGACGCCGGCTCTGTCACCGGGGGAGCAGCTCGGCTGCATCTCTCGCAACCCGCGCTCTCGCATCACCTGGCGTCGTTGGAGGCGGAGATCGGGACTCCCTTGCTGGAGCGGCTTCCGCGAGGAGTGCGTCCCACGCCCACCGGCCGTGCCGTTCTCTCCGATGCGCGGGCGGCATTGGCAGCGGCCGAGCGCGTCCTGCGAACCGGACACGCTGCGGCACAGGGTGATGCGGGTCGGCTACGCCTGGGGTGCGCCGAGAGTATGACCGTGCCGATCCTCGCGCCGACGTTGCGTACATGGACCCGGAAGTATCCGCACATCGGTCTGGATCTGACCGAGTACACCAGTGCCGACACGATGGCGACGGCGATCACGGACGGCGACCTCGACATCGCCGTGGGGCCGGCGCCGTCGCGCATGTCCGCAGCCGTGACCGAGATCGGGACCGAGGAGATCGTGGTCGTCGTCCCGGAAGGTCTCGATCTCGCCGACGAGGACGCCGTCTCGTGGCCGGACCTCGCCGGCAGGCCGATCGTGCACTACCACCCGTCGAACGGCCTTCGTGGATGGTTAAACACCGTGGCTGCGACGCACGGAGTCCAGCTCGACGCTGTCACGCACACCCGACATGCCGCGACGGCAGCACAACTCGCTCACGCAGGGTTGGGGGTCGCGCTCGTGCCGGCCACCGCCCTTCCCGCTCGCTTCACAGGCATCGCCAATTCTATGTCACCCCCGCTGAAGCGGTCGGTCGTCGTGATGGTCGGGGCGACGTCGGACACGCTGACACGGAGGTTCGCGGCCGACCTGGTGTCCCGAGGCGTCGCTGCCCGCAGCTTCTGAGCCCCTCGGCCCGGCGGCTGTGTTCCCGGACCGGTACCTTCCTCGACGTTCACACCGCCACAGGCGCGGCATCGTGCCATGCTGGACGCGTCATAAGCCGTGAATGTCGGGTTCGTCGCTCGTGACGTGCGCCCGTGGTCCAACCGACCATCGTCCCGCAGACGCCCGAACGGAGTGATGGTGGCGATTCCCGCTCGTGTCCTCGCGGAGGTCCTCGCGGCCCGCCGCTTCGCGCTGGCACAGACCGCGTTGGCCAGGCTCAGCGGTCTCGCCGTCTCCGCGGACATGGAGGAGATGACGACGGCCGCGACGTCCACCGCGGCGACCCTGGTGGGGGTGGCGTCCGCGGCACTCGCTCGGCACGAGAATCCACACGATCAGTTCCTCCGCATGACGGCTGTCACTCACGTTCTGCACACCGGCGTCGAGGTGCGTGCCGGAGCGGGATCCCTGGCCGGGTACACCCTCACGCAGGGGCAGCTGACGGTGTGCTCCGACGCCGTGACCGAGACGCGATTCGACACGTCCGCGATGTCGACGGTGGGATTTCGCAGTGGTGCTGCCGTCCCGGTCATGACCAGTATCGGGGTGTGGGGCGTCCTGCTCGTGTACGGAACCGAACCGAACCTGTTCGACGACACGGACATCGCGTTCCTGTCGGCGGTCGCGGGTGTGTTGTCCGCGGCACTCGAACGAGTCGACCTCTCTCGGAGACTCAGAGAGAGAAACGAACACGATCCGCTGACGGGACTGCCGGACCGCACCCTGGCCTATTCGGCGGTGGGTGACGCACTGTCCCGCGTGCGTGAGCAGGGCGACGGCGTGGCGTTGCTACTCCTCGACATCGACGACTTCGCGATCATCAACGACAGCCTCGGGCACGACACGGGTGACCGGGCGCTGGCCCGATTCGCAGACCGCCTCGTCGCCGCGGTCCGTAGCCGGGACACCGTGTACCGCCTGGGAGGTGACGAGTTTCTCGTCATCTGCGACGGTGTCGACGACGCCCGCCGTGCCGAGGACCTCGCCTTCCGCATCACCGCTGCACTGGCGGCCCCGCCGTCCGCGGCCGACGCTCCCATCCCTATGAGTGCATCGATCGGGATCGCGGTGTCCGAGAACGGCATCACCGTCCGAGAACTCCTACGGCGGGCCGATCTGGCATTGCACCGCGCCAAGGACGGCGGAGGTGGCGCACACGCGATCTTCGATGCCGAGGACGATCATTACGACGCCGACCGTGTGCGCTCCCTGTCGGTGGATCTGCGCGCTTCGCTGAGTCGCGGCGAGTTGACGCTGGCGTATCAGCCCTTGGTGGACATCGCGACGGGCGCAGTGGTGTCGGTCGAGGCGCTCGCTCGGTGGGACCACCCGACGCTGGGGCGTATCGAGCCGTCGGAGTTCGTGGCAGTCGCCGAGCGCACCGGTCTGGCCGCAGTGCTGGGTGAATGGGCTCTGCGATCGGCATGTCGACAGGCGGCCTCGTGGCGTGAAGCCTTCCGGATCACCGTGCGAGTCAACGTCAGCGCACTCCAACTGCGAGACCCTGCGTTCCCCGAGCGGGTGTCGTCGGTGCTTCGGGAGACAGGTCTGCCGCCACAGGCTCTGGGACTGGAGGTGACCGAGACGGTGTGGCTCGCCGACACCGGTCGCGTCGCTCGAAACGTCGCAGCGGTGAACGAGATGGGCGTCGCCCTGGTCCTCGACGATGTCGGTGCGGGCCACAGCAGTCTCGCCTACCTCGAGCGGTTCTCGGTGTTCGAGTGCTTCAAGATCGACAAGGGGTACATCGACGCTGTCGAGACCAGGCGGGGGCGGGCGGTCGTGTCGGCCATCGTCGCACTGGCCAAGGCGTACGAGATGACCGTCGTGGGCGAAGGTGTCGAGACCCGGGCGCAACTCGATGCACTCGCCGAGACGGGATGCGATCTGGCGCAGGGGTTCCTGCTCGGCAGACCCGTCGATGCCGAGCAGACCACCGCCGTGTTGGAGCTCCGTGCATCACCGGCCGAGGCGGTCGGCGGCATCTGACGGATCTACGTCAGTGCGCTCGCTGTCTCCGTGCCGGAGCGCGGGTGTGACAGATGCAGATCGTCGTCGCGGATCAGCGCCGTGGCGACGACACTGACCACCGAGGTGCCGACGAGGAAGCCGCACGCGAGCCAGGGTGACCCGCTCGCCGCAGCGATCAGTGCGGTGAGGATCAGTGGTGTCACTCCGGAGGCGTAGATGCCGGAGAACTGGTAGACCACGGACAGGCCGGTGTAGCGGATCTCGGTCGGATAGAGGCTCGCGTACAGCGTGCCCTGTGCTCCGTAGAAGGTGGCGTGGACGATGCCGAACACCAGGACCAGTCCGAGTCCGAAGAGCCACAAGCTGCCCGTGTCGAAGAGGGCGAACACGGGAAACACGGCCAGCCCGTAGGCCGCGATGCCGGTGACGTACACACGCTTGGCGCCCACCCTGTCCACGAGCACCCCGGACACCGGGATCAGCACCGCCATCACCACTGCCGCCACGGTGACCACGAGCAGGACCGAGACCTTGTCGAACTTCAGTTGCGTCGTCGCGTAGGTGATGGCGAAGACACCCCACGTGTTGAAGGCTGCGCCCTCGCCCCATCGCGACAGCAGTCCGAGGACGGTGCTTCGCGCATGACGCCGCGCGAACACTTCCTTGATCGGTGCGCTCGATCGCTGCTGGAGGTCGGACACCTCGCGGAACGCCGGCGTCTCCTCCACCTTCAGGCGTACGACCAGGCCGACGATCACCAGAACGAGACTGGCGAGGAACGCGATGCGCCAGCCGTAGGAGAGGAACTGCTCCTCGTCGAAGATCACCTGTAGCAGGGCGAACATTCCGGTCCCCAACGCGAGTCCGAGCGCGAGCCCCACCTGCGGGATGCTGCCGAACAGTCCGCGCCTCCGCGCCGGGCTGTGTTCGACGGCCAGAAGAACGGCACCGGCCCACTCGCCGCCGAGTGCGAAGCC
Source organism: Rhodococcus sp. BP-349 (assembly GCF_019835845.1). Classification (NCBI taxonomy): domain Bacteria; kingdom Bacillati; phylum Actinomycetota; class Actinomycetes; order Mycobacteriales; family Nocardiaceae; genus Rhodococcus; species Rhodococcus sp. BP-349. Next base: position 1,027,077 of record NZ_JABUDR010000001.1, read on the forward strand.
CTGCGCAATGCGCAACAGCAACAACAGAATCGGAGCCAGCAGTCCGACGTTCTCGGTCGTCGGTAGGACGCCCATCAGGGTGGTCGCCACACCCATGATCAACATCGACAACGCCAGCGTCTTCTTGCGGCCGATACGGTCTCCGAAGTATCCGAAGACGACTCCACCGATGGGGCGCACCACGAATCCGACAGCGAAGGTGGCGAACGACAGCATGGTGCCGACGAAGGACGACTGATCGGGGAAGAACAGGCGATTGAAGACCACACTCGCCGCCGTGGCGTAGAGGAAGAAGTCGTACCACTCGACGGTGGTGCCGAGCAGACTCGACGCCACGACCGTGCGAAGGCGCTTGCGCCGGTCGGCATCGGGTTCGTACGAGGCCGAGTCGGTGAGGACAGTCACGTGTTCCGACATTGATGTACGTGGTGCCTCGCCGTCACCCCTTGCGCTCGAGGTGATCCGAACGTCTCCCGGGATACGGCACCGCGCGGTCAGTACACCGTCCGGAAACCGCCTATCAGGGTGATGACGTTGCCGTCGGGATCGGTGATCGGCGCGAGTCGAACTCCGTTGGTGGCGTCCGTGGTGTCGCCGACTGTGAGTCCGCGGCCCGCGAGCTCGGTGGTGTGAGCGTCGAGGTCGTCGACGGCGAGGTTCGACCGCGTGTGGCCGGCCAGGTCGGCATCGAGGAACACCTGTATCCACGCCCCCGGCACGACCTGCCACTCGATCAGACCCGGCATGGGGTTGTTGTCGGGTTCGCGTCCCAGCAGGCGCGTGTACCACTCGCGTGCGACATCGATGTCGTGCACGGGTACGACGGTCAGTACGTGGTCGATCATGGGCTCGTCCTCTCGTCGGGTGTCACTGATGTGGACCTTCGAAAGATCGAGAACTCATCGATGGTGTGGGCGTGACACGCGATCCGGTGCAGCCGGCAGTGCTGTACACGGTTCACTGCACCAGATCGTGCCGGGTCGCGAGTACGGTCGAACGATCGATGACAGGGAGGCGAACCGGGGTGGCGGACGAATCCGACGTGGCGCAGGCGAGGGTGTTCCTGACGGCGCTCGGCGCCGAGATCGCTGCCGTCACGGTCCAGTTGGAGGATGCTCGTCGGCTCGCCGCCGAGGCCCGGTCTCGAGGGAACGCGCCCCTGGGGGCATGGCACGAGCAGCAGGTCGCGGCGCACAAGAAGATGTTGCGGGAGCTGCACCGTCAGACACACAATCTGCGCACCCGATTCGCAGTGACCTGACCCGCTCCGGCGCATCTGATCCATGCCGAACGGCCCGCAGATGTTCCCCCGCACCATCGATCGGTGGCATCGGCAGCGACAGACCGACATGGTGACGGGATGACGTACGGTCGAGGAGTGAGGACACAATTGGGACGTCTGGACCGTCGCACCCGCACAGCGCTCGGCGGCCCCGGGCTCGCGGTGGTCGCGGTTGCAGCACTCCTCGTCTTCGGCGCCGTGGTCGTCGTACAGACCGCGGACCCTGGTGCGACGGCCGTCGTGGCCGTCCTTGCGCTCGTTGCGCTGGTCATCAATCTCGCTGGGGCCCGTCGGCGATCACGACAGCGCTGACCCACAGGCGTGCGGACCTCGTCGACCTGACAATGGCGGGGTTCTACTCGTTCACATCGACGATCTTGTTCTGATAAGCCCACACCACTGCTTGCAGGCGTGACCGCACTCCCAATTTCGGAAGCATCCGTGCCAGATGCGATTTGACCGTCGACACCTCGACGAACAACGCCCGAGAGATGTCGTCGTTCGACATGCCCTGGGCGAGCAGGCGCAGGATGTCCTGCTCGCGGTCGGTGAGGATTCCGTCGGCGCGTGCCGTGGTGACGGGTCGTAGCGCTCGTCGGCGTGCGAACTCCTGCATGATCCGCCGCGTCAGCGCCTGGTCCAGGGTGCCCTGTCCGGCGGCGACTCGCCGCACTGCGTCGACGATCACCTCCGGGTCCGCGTCCTTGAGCAGGAAGCCTGAGGCGCCGGCCTCCAGTGCGCCGAACACGTAGTCGTCCAGGTCGAACGTCGTCAGAATCAGTACAGGAGTGGGGTTCTGGACATCCGGGCCGCACAACAACCGCGTCGCCTCGATGCCATCGGTACCTGGCATCCGGATATCGAGGCACGCGATGTCCGGCGCCAGATCTCGGGTCAGGCGTACCGCCTCGGCGCCGTCGGACGCGACTCCGACCACGTCGATGTCCGCTTCGGATCCGAGCAAGGCCGAGAGGCCGGCGCGGACGAGCGGCTGGTCGTCCGCGAGCACGAGTCGAATCACGTGTGCTCCCCAACGTTGTCGGGCTCGCGCGGAAGCTGGAGCGTCACGGTCCATCGCCCGTCGGCGGTAGGGCCGTGGTGCACGTGTCCGCCGACGAGCACGGCGCGTTCGCGCATGCCGATCAATCCGAATCCTTCCTGTCGTGGCGCGGTCCCCGCCGACTGTCGCATCGGGTTGGACACCGTCACCGTCACCGCACTCGAGTCCGCGGCACTGACCTCGACGACACAGGGCGACCCCGGGGCATGCCGCACTGCGTTGGTGAGGGATTCCTGCACCATGCGGAACGCGACCAGCTGAGCCAGTGGCCCGACACGCTCGCCCAGAGCCTCGAGATCCGTCAGACCGACCAGGCGCAGCTCGACGTCCAGACCCGAGGCGCGTCTGCGGCCGACGAGATGGTCGATCGAGCCCAGAGTCTCGACCGAACGCTCCGCGGAGGCAGTGTCCTCGCGCAGCAGGCCGACCAACTGACGCAGATCGTCCAGTACCGCCCGCGCCTGGACACGGATCTCGTCGGCCGATCTCCTGGCCGTGTCCGGATCACTCTCGATCTGGCGCCCGACAGCCGCCGCCATCACGGCTATCCCCGACAGGTGGTGCGCCGCGATGTCGTGGAGTTCCCGCGCCATCGCAGCACGCTCGCCCGCGATGGCGGCGCTCACTCGCGCATCCCGTTCCCCTTCGGCGGCGCGCAATTCCCTGCCGTGTGCGACCCGGGCGTCTCGGCGGGCGGCCACCACCGATCCGACGAGAACGGGCAGCCCGATCACGGTGGCCGTCTGCAGTACCGATTGGATCAGCCCGGAGGCGAGGCCCGAACCGTCGAGGGACGTCCGGTTCACGACATCGCTCAGCAGAACCGCCGCGGCGGCCGACACCACCGTGGGCATCGATGTCCGTAGCGACGAGCGCGAGACCATGAGATACACGGCCACCATCACGGCGAGCGAGGTGACGCTGAACAGTGCGGTCGGCGCGAGGCCCGCGACGAGCAGAGGTGTCACGGCGACGGTGGCGACCACCACCCGTGGATGCCGCGCAGTCCACGCCAGTGCGATCGCCTGACCCGTCAGCACGAGGGCGAGCACCCACCAGGCCCTGCCTCCGACCGGAGACAGGGCCATCGACGGGTCGAGTGGGACGAGGGTCGCCACACCCACGGCAACGGCCCAGCAGACCACACCGACCGCGATGTCCACGCCGCGTCGCGAGCGGGGGAGAGCGATCACGAAAGCGATTGTAGGTGGGCCGGGTTCGTGCGACTCGAGTCCACGCCGAGACGCCCGCGGGTGACGACGACCAGCGCGACCGCAGCCACGCTCGCGGTCACGGCCATCACCTCCATCGCGCGCTGGGTGTCGAGAGTCGGAAACATGTCCGTCCACATGACGGACGCGAACGTGTTGACGCTGACGTGCATGAGCATCGACACGGGCAGGCTCTGACCGGTGCTGTTGAACACCCACGACATGACGACGTTGAAGGCGCAGCAGAAGACGAGGAACACGAGGGGTTCGGTCCAGTGCGCGTCCGGCCACCCACCCCACTCGGTGAAGAACAGCGGAAGGTGCCACGCGCCCCAGAGGGGTCCGAGAATCATCGCTGCACCCAGCGGACCGAATCGTGTCTGCAGGCGAGGGAGTGCGAAATCGCGCCAGCCCGGTTCTTCGGCAAGCCCGGTGGTGATCATCTGCAGGAACAACATAGGTATGTAGGCCATGATCGCGACCGTGGAGGGCGCAGCGATCTGCCCCCCGGAGAACGCCGCGCCTGCGACGATCATGACCGCCGCACGGAGAGCAGGGCGACCGCATACCAGCGCGCGCTCACACGCCACCGGAACAGACGACCGGCCCACACCCGCAGACCTGCCCGACCGTCCACGACCGCGGTGACCACGAGTGCCGAGAAGATGGGACCCAGGTAGGCGCCGGGCAACATGCCGGTCAGCTGACTGGATCCGAAGACGCTGGGAAATGTGTAGTGCCATACGCCGGTTCCGTTGTGGGACAGAATGTACGGAAGCCAGGCGAGCCAACTCAGCGCATTCGCGAGGGTGAAGAAGCTCAGAAGCGGATACCGGCGAATCAGTCCGCGGAGGCCGACGTGTCCTTCCGTCGGTGGAGAGGTCGTGAGGGTCATGGTGGTGGTCCTTTCGTCCGAGTGCTGTCACTCGAGAACGCTAGGGACCACGCAGTACGACATCGAGAGGCGAAAGGTGGCACCGCCGACATTCATCCGAAAGGTGCAACCGCCGGTTCAGGGTCGTCTCGTCGCCACCGCCGACTCGTTGGTCGCACCCGTAGCCGGCCGACCGGCCAGTGCGCGACCTCGACTCGCTCCGGTGGCTCGTCACCGCTCCGCTGCGCCGACCGCCGTCGCCAAGCCGTCGACGAGAGTCGGGAGGAAGTAGGGAATCGTCAGTGCCGTCGGGCCGATGGCGGCCCCGGCCTCCTGGCCGACGAATCCGGCGACGGCACCCGTTGCCACGGCGGGAATCTGCCGAGACACGTCGGATGCCATGAACTGCTGGAGCGCCGTGTCCGTGTCCACCTGCGTGAAGACGACGGAGGCATCGATTCGGGAGATCTCCTCGGACGACACCGCGGTCGAGAACGTGGAATCACCGGTCGCCAGTTCGGTGACGGACGGATCGGACGTGAATCCCAGGTTCTCGAGCAACTCGACGCGCGGGTCCGAGGGAAGCAGGAGGTAGTAGACGTCCTGCGCCTCGGACACATAGGCGATGGTTCGGTCTCGGAACTCGGGGTGTCGTGCGCCGGCATCGACTACCTGCTGGTCCAGTTCGGACACGAGTTCGATCGCCTCGACGCTCTTTCCGAGAACCTCACCGGTGACACCGATCGTGTCTCGCCACGGAGTCGACCAGAGCTCGGACGGAGGTGCGACCACGGGAATGCCGGCCGATGTGACCGCGTCGTACTCGCTCCGGGTGAGGCCGGAATGTGGTGCCAGCAGGACGTCGGGGTCGGCTGCGACGAGCTTCTCGACCGACAGGGGACCCAGGACGTCGTCCAGGAGAGCCGGTGCCCCACCGCCGTTCCGGGCGATGGACTCGGCGATCCACGGGTAGGTCAGGTCGTCACCGCCGCCGTACGTTGTCGACGGCATGGCCACCGGCATCACCCCGAGAGCCAGTACGGCATCCGTGGCGCCGGCGCCCCAGGTGGCCACGCGGGTGGGTGCCGAGTCGAGGGTGGTCTCTCCGTACATGTGCCGCACCGTCTTCGGGAACGACTCATCGGTGGTCGTCGTCGACGCGGGCTCGGCGGGGTCCGACGTACTGCAGCCGATGAGCTGCGCGGTCACCGCCGCGGTTGCGATCAGAACTGCGATCGAGCGGTTCGTCCTTCGGGCAGTTCTGCCGAGAATGCGCGTCATGCCACGATGCTAAGGGTAGCCTGCCCTCATATCGCAATCGCCGAGCTCAGCGGTCGGTTCCGCGTCGTCCGAGGGATTCGACGATGATTCTGGCCTGAGCCACCGACGCGCGGCCGTGGGAATCTGCGACCGCGCGGAGAAGTGCGGATGCGGCGGGGACCGGAATTTTCTGCCTGGCGGCGATCATCCCGATCGCCGTGTGCACCACGTCGGTGTCGGGGCCGGCCGCTGCAGCGTTCTCGTCGGCGAATTCTGTCGCGGAGAGAGTGGCGAGGGAGTGGGCCAGACGGCCGAGGGGCGCGTCGAGGTCCGTCGACCACCCCCGACCTCTCCACGTCCGTCGATGGAGCTGCAAGGTCCCCGACGGTCGTGCGCGGGGCCCGACAGGGAACACCCGCAGCCACCCCACGCCCAGAAGACCCAACTCCCCGGTGACCTGTGGCCACCGTAGACGATCGAGTGAATCCTCCACCGCCGCATCGTGCACCGCACCGTCGGCGAGGGCGTCGATGGCCGGTCCAGTTCCCAGTGTGTGCAGTGCGCGTGCCACGCGAGCCGCCGTCTCGTCGGTCACGTGGGCGACCGTCTGCGCCGGTCCACCGTCGGGAGCCACCAGGACCAGGGCTGCGCCGTCCGCTCCCGTCAGTTCCACACAGACATCGACGATGTCGGTGATCACCGACGTGCCGCGACCGTCGCGTCGGTACCCCGCGCTCACCATCGAGGGTGGTCGTCCTTTCTTTCAGCGCAGATCCCCACATCGCGCCCACTCGGTCGTGGTGATCGACTGATACCCAGACTGCGGCAACTCCACTCACTGCCCGGTCTCCCGCCGTTGTCGTACGAAGCGATGGAACGTCGCGGAGCGGGTACTCGTCCGTTCATGACCACCGTGCGCGCACAGGCTTCTTCCGGCGACCGACGCCGTCTACTCCTCGACGCGACCTCGATCGGGGCAGCGACCGGGCTCAGGAGCGCCTGGGGAATACTCGCGGCGACGGTCATCGGAGTGCAGGGGCAGCGTCGCTCTCGTGCGCTGGCAGTTGCCGGAGGAGCTGTCGTCGTCGAGGCCGTCGTCGACAAGCTGCCGGCGACGCCGGCGAGGACCGCCCCGGGGCCCGCCGCATCGAGGGTGTTGGTCGCCGCCGCGACCGCTGCGCTGCTCGGGCGCACCGCCCGTGGAGAACGAGTCGATGCACTCGCCGTGTCACTGGCCGCGGTGGCGGCTCTCACGACGACGTACGGCGGTCGCGAAGCGCGGCGCCGATACCCGAGTGCGATGGCCGCGGTGGTGGAGGATCTGGCCGCCGCCACGGTCACTCTCTCGACGCTTCGCCGGGCGCATCGGCTGTAGTCGTCCTCGGCGCGAACGGCCCTGACGGGCCGAAGACGATGTCCGCGAAACGCTGTCCCATGACGGCGTGGGCGTCGGTGTCGGGATGCAGGTTGTCCGGAAGTGGGTGGCGCCGTTCGTCGTCCTCGCCGAAGAGCATCAGCCCGTCGAGGTGGTGGAGGTTGGGGTCGTCCGATCGACTCTCGACGATCCGAGCGAGCGCGTCACGGATCACGCGAAGTGTCAGGCGTCCGAGCGCGATGTCGCCTTCCGTGCCCGTCGCGCGGAATCTCACGGAGCCGGCGGCGAACGAGTCGGGATCGATTGCCCCGGGTCCCGGCGTGTTCTCGTGAATTGCGCAGTGGATCGGCGAGATCAGCAGCAGCGGTGTGGTCGGGTGCCCGTCGCGCACGGTGTCGAGGAACCCGTGAACGGCGGGAACGAACGTACGAAGGCGCATTGCGTCGAGGTTGACGACGTTGATGCCCAGCTTGACGCTGATGACGTCCGCGGGGGAGTCCCGCACGACGCGAGCCGTGAACGGATCGACGAAGGCGCTGCCCCCGAAACCCAGGTTGCGCAGCCGAATGCCGGCGCGACGGGCCGCGACGACAGGCCAGATGCGCGTGGGGCTCGCGGCGTTGGATCCCTGGCTGATGGAGCTGCCGTGGTGCAGCCACCTCGGTCCGCTCGACGGTGCCGGGTGCAGAACGGCATCAGCGGACAGCGAGACCAGGTCCACCTGTTCGTTGTGGGGGAGCCAGATCTCGACCGTCTTCTCCCCGGCCGGCAGATCGGTGAGGGTGATGCGTTCCGTCGTTCCCGGGTGGACCGTGCTCGTCCCGGTGGCCGGATCGATCTCGACGGTGTCACCGCCCGAGAGCACGTGCGACTGAAGCACCGAGTCGTTCACCACCACGTCGACGGCGCCCCGGTCGCGCATCACACCGCGGTAGGTCATGCGCGTGGTGTGGACCTCGAGGACCATCTGGACGGCAGTCGTGCGCGCAGCGATACGCACTCCGGACGGTTGCGCCTCCATCATCGCGAGCTGCGGGTCCGCATCGCGTTGCCGGACAGGACGGGGGAGCCGGTGTGGGCGCACGCCCCGATCCACGCGTTCGAGCTCGGCTGCACCGAGAACGAGGTCGTCGGTGAGCGGTACAGCGATCATGCTTTCCGAGGCTACCTAACGGTGTTCGGGGCTACCTAACGGTGTTCGGGGCTACCTAACGGTGTTCGGGGCTACCTAACGGTGTTCAGGGCTACCTAACGGTGTTCAGGGCTACCGAACGGTGTTCAGGACGACGGCGGCGCTCTCGCTCACCGCGGCGTCCTCGTACGGTGCCGAGGCGTCGTTCTTCCGTGTCAGCACAGTCAGGACCAGCGGGGGGCGGCCGGGTGGTGTGACGACGGCGATGTCGTTTCGCGCGCCCCCGGCGCCACCCGACTTGTCGGCCACCGTCCATCCGCTCGGCGCCCCCGCGCGGACGAGGGCATCGCCGGTGGCGTTTCCGCTCATCCACTCGACCAGAGTCGCTGCATCGGCATCGGTCGACGAGCCGTCACCTCGCAATGCGGCCATGTTCGCCGTGAACGCGTCGGCGGTGGTGGTGTTTGCGGTGCTGTCGGGTTCGACCGTGTTGAGGGCCGGCTCCACGTCGACGATGTCCGTGACGTCGTCACCGAGTCGGGAGAGAGCAGCATCGAGTTCTGCGGGACCGCCGATCCGGTCGAACACGAGGTTGGTCGCCGTGTTGTCGCTCTCCCGCACGGCCGCTTCTGCCAACTCGGCCGCAGTGAGTCCGGTATCCAGACGTGCCGTGGTCACCGGTGAGTAACCCGCGCGCTCGATGTCGGCCGCGGTCCACCTCGCGATGTCGTCCCGAGCGTCCTGAGGAGTTCGTCGCAGGAACTCGGCTGCCAGGAACACCTTCACAGTGGAGGCGAAACCGAAACGTTCGGCACCGCGATAGCTGATCGTCTCTCCGGTCCCGGTGTCCAGGAGGCTGACACCCACCGTCACGTCGTAGCGTTCCTCGACAGCCTGTAGTTCGGTCGAGAAGTCATCGCGCACTGCTTGATTCGAGGTGGGATCCGTCGAGACAGGCACGCTTCCCTGGTCACCCCCCGAGGGAGCGCAGGCGGTGAGGGCCAGAGCGCCGACAGCGAGCGCGGCGCGCGGTCGGGCCGGCGTGTGCCGGAGTACTCGTCTCGTCACGCGAGTGCGAGGAACAGCTTTTCCAGTTCCGCTTCGGTCATGGGTTCCTTGTTGTCGGCGGTGGCACCGGTCATGCACTCACGCAGTCCCGTGGCGACGATCTTGAACCCTGCCTTGTCGAGTGCGCGGGAGACGGCGGCAAGTTGGGTGACGACCTCCTTGCAGTCGCGGCCGTTCTCGATCATCGAGATGACCCCGGTAAGTTGACCGTTGGCGCGTCGGAGCCGGTTGAGTACCAGTGCGATGCTGTCTTCGTCGCCGATCATGTGAAACTCCTGTCAGAATTACCGTGAGACTTCGATGGTACCCCCGGGGGCATCGCGGTCTCAGCTGCCGGGTGTCGGCTCCTCGGCGAGTGTTGCGATGGCAGCGCGGAGCTTGATCGCGGCGTCGCGGGCGATGTCGCCGAGTGCGGGCTCCCCGGTTGCGTCGACCATGATGTCGGGGTTCATCGCGTCGACGATGATCACATCCGCGTTGTCCGGGTCTTCGCGGACGACGACGTTGCACGGGAGCAGCAGGCCGATCTGTCGCATGATGCCGACGGCGCGGTGGGCCAGGGGCGGGTTGCACGCGCCGAGGATCAGGTAGCGCTCCATGTCTTCGTCGAGTTTGGCTTTCATGGTGGCCTGCATGTCGATTTCGGTCAGCACGCCGAAACCCTGCTCTGCCAGGGCGTTGCGGGTGCGCTGGACGGCGGTGTCGAAGTCGGTACCGGTCAGTGTCGTGGTCAGGGCGATGCTCATGAGGAATCTTTCGTGGGGTCAGTGGGAGAAGCTGATGGACGGGAGAGCCTTGCGGAGCCAGGCCGGTGACCACCAGGCGGCGGAACCGGCCAGTCGGAGCAGGACGGGCAGCAGGATCAACCGGATGAGCACCGCGTCGAGAAGAACGGCGACGCCGAGAATGATGCCCATCTCCTTCGGCGGGAGCGGGTCGGCGAGGGCGAAGGTGAAGAACACCGCCACCATCACCGCGGCCGCGGCGAAGATGACCCGACCGGAGTGGGCGAGACCGTCGATCATCGCGGTCGTCGCGTCGCCGGTGCGCTCGAAGTGCTCCTTGGCGGTGGCGAGGAGGAACACGGTGTAGTCCATGGCGATGGCGAAGATCATCGCGAAGAAGAACACCGGTCCCCACCCGTTCAGGAAGCCCTGCGGGGTGAAACCGAGCAGCGAGGCGCCGTGCCCGTCCTGGAAGATCAGCTTTGCGACGCCGAACGCGGCGGCGGTGGAGAGCAGGCTGACCGCGGTACCGAGGAAAGCGATCAGGGGTGCTTGCAGTGCGACGAGGAGCAGCACGAATCCAAGGATCAGGATGATCGTGACGACGAGCGGCAGGTAGTCGTTCAGGGACTGCTGCAGGTCGAGGTTTTCCGCGGGGGCGCCGCCGACCAGTGCCGACTCCGGAAGCTGGCCGCGTAGGTCGGCAAGAATGGTGCCCATCGACTCGTCGGACGGGTCGGCAGCCGGAATCGTTTGCAGGAGTGCGTAGCCGGAGCCGTCGGCGGCGGGTTGCGGTGGGGTGACCATGGCAATGCCGGGCACCTGCGCCGCGGCGGCGGCCGTGTCGGCCGCGTCGGCCGAGGGGACGACTATCTGCAGTGCGCCGGGGGCGCCGTCTCCGAACTGCTGCTGGACGAGGGCGTAGCCCTGCCGCACGGGCGCGTCCTCGGGGACGACGGAGATCGACGGCATCGCGACCTTCAAGCCGAGGACCGGCAGTGCGAGTGCGACGAGGACGCCGATCGAGGCGAGCGCGAACGGCCACGGGTGCTTGTGCAGGAGAGCGCCCCAGGCAGCGAACACCGGTGAGCGGTGCTGCTGACGCTTGGCGTAGGGGAGGGACGCGGCGTTGACCTTCGGTCCGAGCGCGCCGAGGGCCGCGGGGAGCAGGGTGAGGGTGGCGAGCAGGACGAAGGTGACGGCGAGCATGATGCCGACGGCCATGGTCCGCACTGCGGGGGCGGGGACGATCAGCACGGCGGACAGGCTGACGAGGACGGTGAGTCCGGACAGGGCCACGGCTTTGCCGGCGGTGTCCATGGTCTCGGCGACGGCCGCGCGGGGATCGCGGGAGCGCAGGGCGTCGCGGAAGCGGGCGACGAGGAACAGCGCGTAGTCGATGCCGAGTGCGAGGGCGAACATCATGGCGAAGTTCATGGCCCACACCGAGATCGGGGTGATCTCGTTGAGCAGGACCAGCCCGCCGGCGGAGGCGACGAGACCGGCAATGGTCAAGAGCAGCGGGAGTCCGGCGGCGACGAGCGAGCCGAACGCGAGGACCATGATGGCGAGGGTGACGGGCCAGGAGATGAGTTCGGCCTGGATCATCGCGTCGTGGTTGGCCTTGTTGAAGTCCGACCACAGCGCCGACGCACCGGTGGGGTAGACCTCGACACCGTCGCCGGAGAGTGCGGTGAGCTGGTCCTTGACGTCGTTGACGGCGGTGACCATCTCGTCGGTGGTGCCGTCGGCGCCGGCGATGAGGATGCCGGTGCGCCCGTCGGGGCTGATCGTCATCCCCTGCTGCGGGGGCACGATCTCACCGAAACGCGGGTCCGCGTTCAGGATGTCGGTCGCGCCGGTGAGCGCGGCGGTCGCTTCCGGGTCGCTCAGCGCACCGGAGTCGCTGTGGACGACGACCTGCACCGCGGCGGAGGAGTTGCCGCCGAAGTGTTCCTCGGCGAGCTCGCGGACCTGGACCGATTCCGATCCGTTCGCCTGCCACCCGGCACCCGCGAGGGATGAGAACACCGACGGCGCAGCGGATCCGAGGGCGATCAACAGAATCAACCAGGTGCCGAAGACCCAGCGGCGGCGGGTGACCATGGCTGCGCCCCACCGGCCGAGGCGGCCGGGGGCATTGTCGTGGTGGTCGCCGAGCCGGGATTCGGCGACGGTGTCGGGCTGGGACACGATTGACTCCTATACGGGTGGGGGTATTTGAAGGGCCTGGATCGGCCGCCGTCGAAAATTGGGTCGGGGGTGTCCTCAGCGGCGGAACAGGGAACGCAGGCCGCTGGACGGGGATGGCGCGGACCGGCGGTCACACGTGCAGCGTTGCGACTGCGGGACCGAGGTCATCACGCTGTCGATATGTCGGCCGCAGCCCGACCACGTGGTCTTGCCGCACTGGGGGGGCATTCGGCGGGACGGCACACGGGGCGCTCCTTCCGGGTTCGGTCGCCTGGACGACACCACCGTGCCACATACGAGGGGGGGTATGCAAGTACCCCCTGGGGTATCTGACCGAGGTTGCCGGGTGTCGGTGTGTTGACTGCCGACGTACCCCCAGGGGGTACTCGTCGGTACGCTGGGGCCCGTGTTGCACAGTCTTCGGCAGCGACGTTCGCTGACCCGCGCTGTGCCGATGGCCTGGTGGGCCGTCTCGATCGCACTGGGCGTGGTGCTGATGCACATGGTGGTGCCCGTCCGGACCGCCGGGGCCCATGAAGCGATGCCGAACCACCACGCGTCGATGGACACGGAGGCCCACGCTGCCGCCGCCACGCACACCGCGGAGTCCGGTCCGGTGTCGGAGCAACCGCCGTGTCCCGGCGGTCACGACATGATGCATCCGTGCATCGGGACGGTCACCTCGTTTCCCCCGATGTCGGTCCCGGCGGGGGTCGTCGAGTGCCTGTCGGCGCTCGATGACGCATTCGACCGTGTCGTCACGATCGTCGCCCGAGCAGGTCGAGCTCCACCGTGGGCGCTGTCCTCGCTGGACGACTCGGTACTTCTGCGGGTGTGACGGGGAGCCCGGGGCAGTGATGCTCTGGCGGATCGCACGTCGATCCAGACCCCGTTCCCGTCGACACACCTCAGGAGTACGTCCATGCATGTCAAGACCACGACGGTCACCGCCCTTGCCGCTGCCGCGATCGGAGTCGCCCTCGTCGCCGGTTGTGGCGACGACGGGTCGTCCGCGTCGATGGAGGGCCACTCGATGGGTTCCTCGTCCATGGAGTCCGCTCCGTCTCAGGATCCTGCTGCGGACTTCGCCGACGCCGACGCCGACGCCGACGTCGCGTTCGCATCGATGATGTACCCGCACCATGCTCAGGCTGTCGAGATGGCCTCCATGGTCGACGGGCGTTCGACGAACCCGGACGTGGTCACGCTCGCCGACGCGATCGCGGACGCGCAGGGGCCCGAGATGGACCAGTTGGCCTCCTGGCTGGCGGAGTGGGGCCAGCCGTCTCCGTCTGCATCGCCCGACGACATGCAAGGCATGGACCACGGGTCGGGGAGCGGAATGATGAGATCGCAGGACATGGCCTCCCTGACGGCCTTGTCCGGCGACGAGTTCGACCAGCGGTGGCTGACGATGATGATCGACCATCATCGAGGTGCGGTCGCCATGGCGGAGACGGAGATCGAGGAGGGCTCGAACGACGACGCGGTCGCGATGGCCCGCACGATCGTCGAGACGCAGAACGCCGAGATCGCCAGGATGGAACACCTTCTCGGTTGACCTCCGGCCGACGGCCGCCACTCCGACGGGAGTGGCGGCCATCGGGTGCGGCCCGTGTCAGTTCCGGAGGCGCGCCGCGAGTTCGTCGACGCGCGTGGCGATGTCGTCGCGCACCAGGCGCATCCGCTCGATGCCCTCGATGCCTCGCGTCGACGGCTCGTCGGTGTCCCAGTTCAGGTAGGTCGGTCCCTCGACCGGGTCGACGGTCGCCTCGGTGCCGAGGGTGACGACGAAGTCCATCCGGGACATCAGATCCGGATCGATCGGCTTGGGGTGCTCACCGGTGAGATCGACTCCGACCTCACGCAGCGACTCGGCCGACAGAGCATTGACTGCACTGCCGGGGGCAGTCCCGGCGGAATGCACCTCGACATCGTCACCGGCGACCGTGCGCATCAGCCCTGCGGCCATCTGCGACTTGCCGCCGTTCTTCACGCAGACGAACAACACACTCGGCTTGTGGGACATCAGGATTCCTTCGTCTGTCGGGTGGGTGAGAATCGTCTGCGCAGTGCCAGCGAGACGTACACCAGGCCCACGAGCACGGGGACTTCGATGAGGGGTCCGACGACGCCGGCGAGGGCTTGACCGGACGTGGCGCCGTAGGTGGCGATCGCGACGGCGATGGCGAGTTCGAAGTTGTTGCCCGCCGCGGTGAACGCCAGGGTGGTCGTGCGTTCGTAGCCCAGGCCCATGGCGGCGCCGAGCGCATATCCGCCGCCCCACATCACGGCGAAGTACACCAGCAGCGGGAGCGCGATGCGGACGACGTCGAGGGGTTGGGAGGTGATGCGGTCGCCCTGCAGGGCGAACAGGACGACGATGGTGAACAGCAGTCCGTAGAGCGCCCACGGCCCGATTTTCGGGATGAACGAGGTCTCGTACCAGTCGCGGCCCTTGGCGCGTTCGCCGAAGTACCGAGAGGCGAATCCGGCGATCAACGGGATGCCCAGGAAAATCAGCACGGACTTCGCGATCTGCCACGGTGATGCCTCGATGGTGGTCTGGTCGAGACCGAGCCAGCCGGGGAGCACGGAGAGGTAGAACCAGCCGAGGACGGCGAACATGATCACCTGGAACACCGAGTTGATCGCCACGAGAACGGCGGCGGCTTCGCGGTCGCCGCAGGCGAGGTCGTTCCAGATGATGACCATCGCGATGCAGCGGGCGAGTCCGACGATGATGAGTCCGGTGCGGTACTCGGGCAGGTCGGGAAGGAACAGCCAGGCCAGAGCGAACATCAAGGCCGGGCCCAGGATCCAGTTCAGTACAAGCGAACCCAGTAAAAGTTTCTTGTCTCCGGTGACCGTGTCGAGCCGGTCGTAGCGGACCTTCGCCAGTACCGGGTACATCATGATCAGCAGGCCGATCGCGATCGGTAGAGAGACTCCGTCGACGGAGATGGACGACAGAGCGTCGTTGATCCCGGGGATCATGCGCCCGAGCAGCAGCCCGACGACCATCGCGACGCCGATCCACACCGGGAGAAAGCGGTCGAGGGTGGAGAGCTTGCCGACGACGGCGGGCTGGTCGGTGGTGTTCGCCGCGGTGCTCATGCGGTCACCAGTGTCGGGTCGACGGTGGCCATGACGGCCGACAACTGCTGCAGCGCAGCGGGAACCACGCGATAGTAGACCCAGGTTCCGCGCCGCTCGGAGTCGAGCAGGCCGGCCTGGCGAAGCACCTTGAGGTGATGGGAGATGGTCGGCTGCGACAGGTCGAAGAATCCCGAGATGTCGCACACGCATGCCTCGCCACTGTCGTGACTGGCGATGAGACTGAGCAGGCGCAACCGCACCGGGTCGCCCAGTGCCTTGAACATCGACGCGAGGGTGTGCGACTGCTGCTCGGTCAGAGGTTCACGAACCAGTGGCGAGCATCGGACACCCGTGGCGGGTTCTGACTGATTCGACATTCTTCTATATTGACGGGCGTCGATGATCGCGGTCAATTCGCACTCTACTCTCCGGTGAGAGTAGGGTTCGGCCAGCGAAGGGCCATGCTCGGCCTCCGGCAGTTCCGCACCACGAAAGAGGCTCGTCATGTCCCACGCCGGCTCGACCGTCGCCCCACCCGAGGACACCTCGGTGCTGGCCGCGCTGCGCTCACCTCGTCGTCTGAAGACCGAGGTGCTGGCGGGCCTGGTCGTCGCGCTGGCGCTGATCCCGGAGGCGATCTCGTTCTCCATCATCGCCGGTGTCGATCCCCGCGTCGGACTGTTCGCGTCCTTCACGATGGCGGTCACCATCTCGATCGTCGGCGGTCGTCCGGCCATGATCTCCGCCGCCACCGGAGCGATCGCCCTCGTCGTCGCGCCACTGTCACGCGAGTACGGCCTCGACTACCTCATCGCCGCCGTGGTCCTCGGTGGCGTCCTGCAGATCGTCCTCAGTGTCCTCGGTGTGGCGAAACTGATGCGCTTCATCCCGCGCAGCGTGATGGTCGGGTTCGTCAACGCGCTCGCCATCCTCATCTTCACGTCGCAGTTGCCGTACCTCATCGGCGTGCCCGCTCTGGTGTATCCCCTCGTGGCAGTGGGTCTCGTGGTCATGGTGTTCCTCCCCAAGCTGACGACCGTCGTACCCGCTCCGTTGATCGCGATCGTCATGCTCACCGCAGCCACGCTCGTGTTCGCGCTGCAGGTTCCCGATGTCGGCGACGAGGGCGAGCTGCCGTCATCGCTTCCCGCGCTGTTGCTCCCGAACGTGCCGTTCACCCTCGACACCCTGTCGATCATCGCGCCGTTCGCACTCGCCATCGCCCTGGTGGGGCTGCTCGAATCGCTCATGACCGCGAAGCTGGTGGACGACATCACCGATTCGCGCTCGAACAAGACCCGCGAGGGCTGGGGCCAGGGTGTCGCCAACCTCGTCACGGGCTTCACCGGCGGCATGGGCGGCTGCGCGATGATCGGCCAGACCATGATCAACGTGAAGGTCTCCGGAGCCCGCACCCGGATCTCGACCTTCCTCGCCGGCACGTTCCTGCTGATCCTCGTGGTGGGTCTGGGCGACATCGTGGCGCTCATCCCGATGGCCGCGCTGGTCGCGGTCATGATCATGGTCTCGGTGGGTACGTTCGACTGGCACAGCATCCGTCCGTCGACCCTGCGGCGCATGCCCAAGAGCGAGACGCTCGTCATGGTCGCCACAGTGGCCGTGACCGTCGCGACCCACAATCTGGCCTACGGCGTCGTCGTGGGTGTCGTCACCGCGATGGTCCTCTTCGCCCGGCGTGTCGCCCATCTGACCGAGGTGGTCGACGTGGCGCACCCGGACGAGAACACGCGCGTCTACAAGGTCCTCGGAGAGCTGTTCTTCGCCTCCAGCAACGATCTGATCCACCAGTTCGACTACATCGGTGATCCCGAGAACATCATCATCGACATGTCGGAATCGCACATCTGGGACGCCTCCACCGTCGCGACGCTGGACGCCGTCACCACGAAGTACGCGGCGAAGGGCAAGATCGTCGAGATCATCGGCCTGAACGCGTCGTCCGTGGAACGACGGGACCGGCTCAGCGGAAACCTCGGCGCAGGGCACTGATCGGGCCCGGTCTGCGGACCGGAACTAGAGTCGACGCAGGGACGACGCACGACAGAGGAGCGGGACAGTGGGCGAGAGCATGCAGATCGGTGAAGTCGCCGAACGCACGTCCCTGTCCATTCGCACACTGCGCCACTACGACTCGGTCGGTCTCGTCGTCCCGTCGGCGCGGTCGGCCGGTGGATTCCGGCTCTACACCGAGGCCGACGTCGAGCGATTGCTGGTGATCCGGCGTATGAAGCCGTTGGAGTTCACGCTGGCCGAGATGGGCGAGCTGCTCGCGGCCCTCGACGTCCTCGCGAACGACGAGTCCGACGACGAGCAACGTTCTGTCGCCACACAGTTCGTCGACCAGTGTCACGACAAGGCGTTGGACCGATGTGAGACGTTGCGACGCCACCTTGCCTACGGCGAGGAGTTCGCCGCACTGCTCGCGGCCCGCAGGCCGGTCACCGAACTCTGAGTCAGCTCTCCTCGCGGCGCTGATACACGTCGGGGATGCCGTCGTGATCGTCGTCGCGGGTCTCCTCCTCGTGAATGAGCTTGTACTCGCGGTTGCGGCTGCGCAGAATCACGGCGGCGATGCACGCCGAGATCACCGATCCGGTAAGCACGCCGACCTTGACGTGATCGTCTCGTTCGGTGCTCTCGCCGAACGCGAGGTCGCCGATCAGCAGTGAGACGGTGAAACCGATACCGGCGAGAACGGCGACGCCGAACACGTCGCGCCACGCGAGTCCGGCATCGAGAGTGGCACGGGTGAAGCGGGACACGAGATAGGTGGTGCCCAGCACACCGATGGTCTTGCCGACGACCAGACCGGCGACGATACCGATGGCGATCGGGTCGCCGAGCGCCTCGAAGAAGCCGGACACGCCGCCGACGGTCACGCCGGCGGCACAGAAAGCGAAGAGCGGCACCGCGACACCGGCGGAGAGTGGCCGAATGCGATGTTCGAAGTGTTCGGCCATACCTGGTCCGGCCTCCGGACCCCCGGCGGCGCGGCTGCGGATCACCGGCACAGCGAATCCGAGCAGCACACCGGCGACCGTGGCGTGGACGCCGGACTCGTGCATGAGAACCCAGGTGACGACGGCGAGGGGAATGAGAATCCACCACGACCGGATCCGTCGCTGCACGGCGACGGCGAAGAGGGCGAGCGGGATCATCGCGGCGCCGAGCGCCACGAAGTTCAGGTCGGCGGTGTAGAAGATCGCGATCACCGTCACCGCGAGGAGATCGTCGACGACGGCCAGCGTGAGCAGAAAGGTGCGCAGGGCGAGCGGGAGATGCGTGCTGACGACGGCGAGAACGGCGACCGCGAAGGCGATGTCGGTCGCGGTGGGAATCGCCCACCCCAGCAGCGCACCGTCCCCGGTGCGGAGATTGACCATGACGAAGATCAGCGCGGGCACCGCCATACCGCCGACCGCGGCTGCGATGGGCAGTGCCGCACGCGCCGGGTCGCGGAGGTCCCCGGCGACGAACTCACGCTTGAGCTCGAGCCCCACGACGAAGAAGAAGATCGCGAGCAGGCCGTCCGCGGCCCAGGTGGAGAGTGTGAGATCGAGGTGGAGCGCGGACGGGCCGACCCGTGTCGCCATGAGTGTGTCGTACGCGGCCGACCACGGTGAGTTGGCCCAGACGAGAGCGACGACCGTGGCGACCAGGAGAAGGGCACCCCCGACGGTTTCCTTGCGCAGCACGTCCGAGATTCGCGATGCTTCGGACCACGACCCGCGCGCCAGCAGATTGCGACGCGTGGGGGGTGGCGAGGATGACGTCATGGGGTGCCCTTCGGTGCTCTGACGATCAGGAGTTGTCGTACGGGGTGGCGTCGGTACGGCGCTGGTGCGCTTCGCCTTCGGCCGAGTCGGCGAATTCAGGTGTGTCGAAGACCTCGCCGCCGAGGGGATCCACCGGCTCGTCGTGCTCCGAGTACTGAACGGCGCCCGTGTCCGGGTCGATCTGGAGTCGGCTCTGCGGTACCGACTGGACCGCGAGGAGCCCCGACGGAGTGGACAGGCCGTCCTTCGACGGCGACAGACCGGCGAACGTGGTGGAGATGCCCCCGCGCTCCGGCCGTCTCGTCGGAGTCGCGCCGTCCACGGTCAGTGCATCCCCGGCAGGGGTGATCCGGACGTAGGACGGCGTGGTGGCCACCTCGTAGCGGAAAGCCTTGAGGAGTGACACGCAGGCCAGCACCATGATGATCGAGAACGGCACCGCGGTCGCGATCGAGGCCGTCTGCAAGGCCGTGAGTGACCCCGATCCGCCGATCAGCAGCAGAACCGCGGCGGCGACGCCCTCGAGCACGGTCCAGTAGACGCGGGTGATCTTCGGTGTGTCGAGGTCACCGCCGGTGGACAGAATGTCGATGACCAGCGAGCCCGAGTCGGAGGACGTGACGAAGAAGAACACGATCACCGCGATGGCGAGAACGCTCGTGATGGTCGCGAACGGGAGACCGTCGAGAAGTTGGAACAAGCTCGTGTCCGTGCCGACCGTTCCGTCGTCGGCGAGCATGGTGCCCTCGTTGCGCTGACGGAGGATTCCGGAGTCACCGAAGATGGTGAACCACAGCGAGCCGACGAGAGTCGGCGCCAGCAACACGCCGAAGACGAATTCGCGGATCGTGCGGCCGCGCGAGATACGGGCGATGAACATTCCGACGAACGGTGCCCAGCTCATCCACCAACCCCAGTAGAAGATGGTCCAGGCGCCGGCCCATCCGTCCTCGGCGAAGGGGGAGGTACGGAGCATCAGTTCCGGAAGAGCCTGGACGTATCCACCGAGGTTCTGCACCCAGGACTGCATCAGGAACAGCGTCGGGCCGGCGATGAGGACGAACAGGGCCAGACCGGCCGCGAGCGCCATGTTGATGTTCGAGAGCCATTTGAGGCCCTTCGACACGCCGGACACGACGGAGTACGTGGCAAGCAACGTGACGAAGGCGATCAGCGCGATGGTCAGCCAATTGTTCGTCTCCACCCAGCCGAGGTAGGACAAGCCGGCCGAGATCTGCTGGACGCCGAAGCCGAGTGAGGTCGCGACGCCGAACAACGTTCCGATGATGGCGATCGCGTCGATGGCGTGGCCGATTCCCCCCTCGATCCGTTGCCGTCCGAGCAGTGGCTCGAGGAGCCAGCGAACCGACAGGGGGCGGCCCTTGCGGTAGGTCATGTATGCGAGTCCGAGACCGACGACGACGTAGATCGCCCATGCGTGCAGACCCCAGTGGTACAGGGTGAGCTCCATGGCCTGGTTGGCGGCCGCGTCGGTCGATCCGTCGACACCCCCGGCAACCGGGGGAGTGATGTAGTGCGACAACGGTTCTGCGACGCCGTAGAACACCAGTCCGATACCCATACCGGCGCTGAAGAGCATCGCGAACCAGGAGAGGACACCGAATTCGGGGCTCTCGTCGTCGCGGCCGAGGCGAATGTTGCCGATACGGCTGGCGCCGCAGTACAGAGCGAAGACGACGAATCCCGTTGCCGTGAGGATGTACCACCATCCGACGCCGTCGGTGATCGCCCCGTTGAGAGCCTCGAAGGCATCGGCAGCGGTGCCCGCGAAAATGACGGAGAAAACGATCATGGCGACGATGATCGCGGACGCGGGAATGAATACCGGTTTGCGTATTCCGCGCCAGGCGGATCGTACTGAATTCACTTGTTCACATCCTGAGAAATAGACGATCGGTCAGTCGATCATGGCGGTGAGGCCGGGGTGGACGCGAATCCGCTACGTCCGGACCCGTCGATCGACCCGCTCGATCGCGGCGGTGAGCGCCCGCGGGCATTCGTGTTCCGGGAGGTGACCGCAGTCGTCGAGCACCGTCGTGTCCCGACCGGTGATCTCCCACACCTGGTCGTCCAGTCGACGGTGGTCGAGCACCGGATCACACGATCCCGCCACCACTTCGAGCGGCACCGCGTGGCTCCACTCCGCGAGCCGCCGCTCCGAGATGTGGCGATCCGCGCGCATTCCGGCGCAGTGCGTGGACACCAGTAGTCGCCATTCCACCAGGTCGTCGTCCGGACGGAAATTCTGCCCGCCGAGTGCGGCCACCGCCCTGGAGGTGCCGTGCGCGGACGTGCGGCGTCGCAGGAGCCGCCCATCGGGGCGAGAGACCGGGACGATGCCTTCGGGACGGACCAGCACCATCGCGCCGACCGACGATCGGCAGGTGGCGGAGAGCGCCGCCGCGGCGCCGCTCCCGATGCCCAGCAGAACCGGCCGCGGGGCGCCGATCTGCGTCAGGGTGTCCTCCAGCCAGCGACCGTAGTCGGCCGAGGCCCGGCCTCGGCGCGGGCGCACCCCCGAACTGAGCCCGGGCTGGCCGGGCATGTCGGCGACGTGCACCGTGGCGTCGGGCATCGCATCGATCAGCGGCGTCAGAAGTGCCCCGCAGGACAGCTCGCCGGGCACCACCACGACGGTGCGCTGCGCGTCGGGTCGAACGACGGACGTGATGACGGTCGAGCCGAGTGACGTGTCGATCGTGCGGACGGTGTGCGGCGTGGACCAGTCGGCGAGTCTGCGTCGGCACCATTCCTGCACGGCCTCTCGGCCTGCTGTGGTCCGGTACGTGCCCGTGTCGACGGCGAGCAACATGTCGAGGTGCCTCTTCCTGCTGGACGTCGTTCGGGGTCGCGGAAGCGACCGCCGACCAGACTTCCCGGCACACCGTGGGAGGACACTACTCGTGCGGTCGGCGGGTTGCCACTCGGCGACAGAGGTCCCGCGGAAGGACACGCGCCGGCGTGCTCGACCGGCATGATCGGGCAATGGCGACCAGGCACCACCGCATCGACTACATCGAGCTGTCGGTCACCGACCTGACAGTCGCTCGGGCCTTCTACGCGGGGGCCTTCGGATGGACGTTCGTCGACTACGGCCCGACGTACGCAGGCATCGTGGGAGCCGACGGCGCCGAGGTCGGTGGGCTGGCCGTGGTCGAGACCCCCGCGCCGGCGGGAGGACCATTCGTGCTGCTCTACTCCGACGACCTGGACGCATCGGCCGAGGCGGTCGAGGCGGCAGGCGGATCGGTGGTGTCCGGCCCGTACGACTTCCCGGGTGGACGACGCTTCCACTTCGCCGATCCGAGCGGCACCGTGCTGGGTGTGTGGGCGTCGTCCTGAACGACGCGATGACGACAGTGGAATCGAGACCCCGGATTCCGGGGTCGGTAGTACACGATCAGCGGGCTGCTTCAGT
Organism: Rhodococcus sp. BP-349; assembly: GCF_019835845.1. Taxonomy (NCBI): domain Bacteria; kingdom Bacillati; phylum Actinomycetota; class Actinomycetes; order Mycobacteriales; family Nocardiaceae; genus Rhodococcus; species Rhodococcus sp. BP-349. The sequence continues at coordinate 1,049,592 of NZ_JABUDR010000001.1, forward strand.
CGACCAGGACCCCAGCAGTCGCAGTCGATCCGCGCTCGGGGATCCGGGCTCCGCTGTGTAGACCATGAGGACGGAACCGGGGTCCGCGGTGATCACCAGTTCCTCGTAGGCGAGGTGGATCTCGCCTACCACGGGATGGTGGAAGCGTTTGGTCCCGGCGCCGTGAGTGCGGACGTCGTGTGCTCCCCACAGCCTGCGAAACGTCTCGTCGCGTGTGGACAGTTCGCCGACGAGGTCCTGCAGGCCCTTGTCGTGCGGGTCGCGGCCGGCCTCCGCACGCATGATGGAGACGCACATCTGCGCGAACAGGTCCCAGTCGGGATAGAACTCCCGCGACAGCGGATCGAGGAACTGGAACCGAGCCAGGTTGGGCACCCGGCCGCCTTCCCCGATGACGGGGGCGTAGAACGCTTTGCCCAGTTCGTTGGTGGCCAGCAGATCCTGCCGTCGATTGCGCACGAAGGCGACGCCGTCGGTGATGGAGTCGAGTGCCCACTGCAGGCTGATGCGAGGTGGGGCGATGCGCTCCGCCCTGCGACGGGGGCGTCCCGACGTGGGGACACCGTCGGCTGCGCGAGCGAGATCGAGCAGATGCGCATGTTCGGTGTCGGTGAGCTGCAGGGCGCGTGAGAGCGCGTCGAGCACCGACGACGATGCACCGCCGATGGCGCCGCGCTCGATGCGGGCGTAGTACTCGACCGACAGGCCGGCCAGCGACGCCACTTCGCTGCGACGCAGGCCGGCCACCCGACGGGTACCACTGGTCGTGATGCCCGCTGCCTCCGGTGTCAGCCTGGCGCGGCGGGTCATGAGGAACTCGCGAACCTCGGCCTTGGAGTCCATGAATCCAGCGTAGGACGACCGGAGGCGATGAGGGAGGCCCTGTCATGACATCCCTCGCGCGGTCAGGCCAGCGTCGCGGTGTCGTTGACGAACCGGTGGCGGACATCGGAGGCGAGCACGCGTTCCACGCCTCGTCGATCTTGTCTGCGGAGATGACCTCGATCTCGGCTCGGGACAGTGGCTCGTCTGCTGCGGTGGCGGCTTACGCCTTCACGGACGTGGTCATGTCTCCAGTCGACACCCGCGTCGGCGGTCGAGGGAGTCCCCGATGAAGGGTGTACCCGCAGGGCACTTCTCGTGGAGAAGGTCAGTCGAGAGGTGCTGCGAACGTGCGGAATTCGCCGCGCTCGGTGTGCATGGTCCACAGCCGTTCCGCGAGCGCGTCCGGTTCGTGGGACGGCTCGCCCGCGCCGATGCCCCGCGGAATGATCAGCTGACCGACGTGCAGCCCCTCCGGTGCGAGTGCGTCGTGCAGCAGTTGGGCGTAGGCACTCTCGCCGGCGAAGGCGACCGAGGTCCCGGCAACGGTCGCGCCGGGACGAACTGCACTGCCTCCGTTGACGAACAGCACGGTGCCGCGTCCCAGCGACCGCATTCCCGGCAGTGCCCAGTTCACCGCTGTGACGGGTCCGTAGATGGAGAACTCGACCGGACCGACGAGATCGGCCACGCGTGTCTCGAGGACCGGCTTCATGAATTCCCTTGCCGGGACAGGGCTGTACTGCAGCACCTCGATCGGTCCGAGTCGCTCGGCCGCCGAGTCGAGCGCGGTGGTCAGGGACTTGGGGTCCCGGACGTCGGCCGCGAAGCCCGCGGCGGTGATCCCGGCATCGCCCAGCGAGTCGGCGATGCGGTCGACATTGCCCTGCTCTCGCGAGATCAGGGCGACCGAGAACCCCTCGCGGCCGAAGCGGCGAGCGACAGCGGCTCCGAGTCCCTCACCCGCACCGATGATGGCGATCGTGGTCATGGTCGTACTCCTCTGATCGAGTGGAAGTCAGGACACCAGCGCGTCGTGATGCGGGGTGGCGCCGGCGCGGTGGCCGTCTGCGTGCCTGGCCATGATCACGAGGGTAGCCAGCGGAACGAGCAGCGCGGCGGCGAACGCTGCGCCGACGACCGGGAACGAGGCCGGGCCGGACACACCGACGGCCCGCGAGCCGGCCACTGCCGAGTGTGCCGGTGACGGCACCGACGCCGAAGATCGCGAGACCCACCGGGAGGAGTTCGGCGGACAGGCCCGCACGCTTCGTCAGCAGCGGGACGATGAACGGGTAGGTGGACATCACGGCCGTGGTGACGAGGACGCAGGCAGCCATGACCACCCGCAGGCGACGCGACATCAGCGCCGCCGTCTGCTCGCGCAGCGGGACGGTGGTCGAGGCGGAGCGACCGCCGGGAACGGTGCGAGCGACGGGAACAGTCGACGAGGCACCCTTCGGTAGGGCACCCGACGGTCGTCGAGGAGAAGTTTGTCAATCGTGCTCGACGAGACCATGCTGTGTCGGATGCCCACGCTCTCGCGCTGTCTGTCGTGACCGACCCGGCGCTGGACGCTGCCGTCCTGCGCTCGCTGCTCGAACAATCTCCGGACATGATCATGCTGTCGGAGTTCTCCGGTGCGGTCGTCCACGTCAACCCGGTGGGGCTGACACTCCTCGGTCTGGCAGCGCTGCCGCCTGCGGGTGTCACCACCGCGGAGGTCTTCACCACGCGGGGGCTCGAGGTCGCCGACGACGTCGAAGCGGCGCTTCGGACGGTCGGACACTGGCAGGGGCGGACCGAACTTCGACACTTCGGCACCGACGTCGGTGTCCCGGTGGCACTGTCCACCTTCGTCGTACGTCGATCTCGAGGTACGCCCGACCTGATCGCCACCATCATCCGCGACCGCACGCACGGTCACCGTCGGGACGCGGATCTCGTCGCTGCAGCCCGTTCGGCGCTGCGCTCCGCAGCCGAACATCGTGCTCTCGCGGAACTGAGCGGTCTCGCGGTCTCCGCCGACATGCCGTCGCTGTTGGTGGCTGCCACGAGCACGGCGGCCACGGTGGTCGGCGTCGAGTCGGCTGCCGTCGCCAGAAGCGTCGAGGACGCCGGGACGCTGCGCTTCGACGCGGTCACCCGCGAACTCAGACCCGACGTCGTGATCGCGGCCGGAACCGGTTCGCTCTCCGGGTATGCCCTGGCGCACCACGAGGCCACCGTGTGCGTCGACACGAGGGAGGAATCGCGGTTCGACGTCTCGGCGATGAACCTCATGGGTTATCGCAGCGGCGCAGCGGTTCCCATCACCACCGGAGCAGGCCAGTGGGGTGCGCTGATCGTCTTCGGCACCGAGCCGGGTGTGGTCGGCGAGGGTGAGCTGACCTTCCTGTCCGCGGTGGCCGGGGTGCTGTCAGGGGCGCTCGAACGAGTCGACCTCGATCGAAGGCTGCACCGTCGCAGCATGCACGACCCGCTGACCGGACTGCCGAATCGAGCGCTGGTCTACGAGGCCATCGACTCCGCGCTCGCCGACGAGAACGGATCCGTCGCCCTGCTGCTGCTCGACGTCGACGACTTCAAGATCATCAACGACAGCCTGGGTCACGACGCCGGGGACCGTGCGCTCGTCCGCTTCGCTCGCCGGCTGGTCACGGCGACTCGCCCCGAGGACATGGTCGCCAGGCTGGGCGGTGACGAGTTCTTGATCGTCTGCAGCGGAGTCGAGGACGATTCCCATGCCGAACGGCTGGCCGCCCACGTGCTCACCGCTCTCGCCACGACGTCCACGTTGGACGGCGCGCCGACGCCGGTGAGCGCGAGCATGGGTGTTGCTGTCTCCGAACGGGACTCGACTCGACGCGAACTTCTGCGGCGTGCCGATCTCGCGATGTACCGCGCGAAGGACACCGGTGCCGGTGGGTACGCCGTGTTCGACCCGGACGACCTCTACGACGCCGACCGCGTGCGCACGCTGTCCGTCGATCTGCGCGGTGCGCTCGCCCGTGACGAACTGTCGCTGCACTATCAGCCGGTGGTCGACGTGGGGACGGGACGCATCGTCGCGGTGGAGGCACTCGCTCGGTGGACGCACCCGAGCCTCGGCCCCATCGCGCCGTCGGAATTCGTCGCCGTCGCCGAGCGCACCGGCCTCACCACCCCGCTGGGCGAGTGGTCGTTGGGGAGTGCCTGCCGCCAGGTGGTGCAGTGGCGCCGGTTCTGCGACGTGAGCGTGCGCGTCAACATCAGCGGTCTGCAGCTGCGCGACCCGGCGTTCCCTGCGCGCGTAGCCGCAACCCTCCGCGAGACGGGTGCACTGCCCGGCGAGGTGGGTCTCGAGATCACGGAGACCGTCTGGCTCGCCGACACCGGCCGCGTCGCGGCGAACCTCTCCGCGCTGCGCGACCTCGGCGTCGCGTTGCTGCTCGACGACGTGGGCAAGGGGTACAACAGCCTGTCCTACCTCGAGCGGTTCCCGGTGTTCGAGAGCTTCAAGATCGACAAGGCGTACATCGACGCGGTGAGCACCCCGCGTGGGCGGGCCGTGGTGTCCGCCATCGTCCTGCTGGCCAAGGCCTACGACGTGACCGTGGTGGGGGAAGGGGTGGAGACACTCGAGCAGTGGGAGGCGCTCGCCGCCGCCGGGTGCGATCTGGTGCAGGGCTTCCTTCTCGGCCGCCCCGCGGATGTCGCCCGCACGACGGCCCTGCTGCACGAGCAGGCGGCGGGCCCGGTGTGAACCGCACTCGGTGATGATTTCATCAGAAACTCTTGACTGGGTGTCCGATCATGAGTGACGATGTGATCACCTACTTCAGGAGCGGCCATGACGATCGACCACGCGCACCGGATCCGCGACGTCGACGGGCATCAGGGGATGCACGTCGATCAGGGCGCGCTGCCCGGCGAGCATCCCGGACGCGCCGCGAATCCGGTGATCAAGGTTCAGGACATCGCATGGCTGGAGTTCCGTAAGCCCGATCTGGACCGTGCGCAGACGTTCGCGGAGGCGTTCGGATTCCGCGTGACCGTGCGGACCGACGACGAGCTGCACCTGCGGGGTCTCGCCGACCGGGCGCCGTGCGTGATCATCCGAAAGGGGCGTCGGACGTCCTACGTCGGCGCTGCGTTCCGCGCTGCGGAGTCCGCCGACGTACTTCGTCTCGCCGAGGTCACGGGCCACCGAGCCGAGCGGTTGCCCGACTCGATCGGGGGGATCGGGGTGACCGTGACCGACCCGAGCGGTCAGCCGGTCCGGGTGGTCGCCGACCTCGACGACGGTCGGCAACTGCCGGGACAACGCACCCACGACTACAACTTCGGGGCGCTCGATGCCTCGCGGATCACCCGCACCAACCGCACCCAGCGTCCTCCGCACGAGCCGGCGCTCGTGGAGAGGCTCGGTCACGTGGTGCTGCAACGTACGCGCTACCTCGAGAACCTGAACTGGTACCTCGAACACCTGGGACTGATCGTCAGCGACTTCCTCTACTACGACGGGCAACGTCACCGTGGCCCGGTCATGAGTTTCATCCGCTGCGACCGGGGGTCCGAACCGACCGACCATCACACCCTCGCGATGACGTTGGGTCCGTCGGACCGCTACGTCCACTCGGCGTACCAGGTGTGCGATCTGGACGCGATCGGTGCGGGCAGTCGCTATCTGACCGAACGCGGGTATCGGCACTCCTGGGGCATCGGCCGCCACATCCAGGGCAGTCAGATCTTCGACTACTGGCGTGATCCCGACGGGTTCCTCGTCGAGCACTTCAGTGACGGTGACCGTTTCGATGCGACGCTGGATCCGGGCTGGGCGCCGATGACGGCATCCGGCCTCGCGCAGTGGGGGCCGCCCGCCAGCAAGGACTTCCTGGGAATCGCTCCGAACCGGCGATCACTCTCCGAACTGCGCTCCATCCTCACCGGACTGCGCAGCGACAACGAATTCGACTCCGAACGCCTTCTCGGCCTGATGAAAGTAGCCTCGTCATGAGCATTGCCGTTCTCCGTACCGTCGACGCATGGTGGGTGCAGACCCGCGAGGGTGCTGTTCGGGTGGACACCGCGGCAGTCACCACCGCGGAGCTGCTCGCCGACCGTTCGGCCGTCGATGCCGCCGCGGCCGGCGCCGAGACCGTGCCGGTGGCCTCACTCGAGCTCGTCTCGCCCGTCACCGCACCGTGTCGGGTGGTGGCCCAGATGACCAACTACGTGTCACACGTCAAGGACTCCGGCATGAACCCGGAGACGGTGCCGCTGACCTTCTTCCGCAAGTCGTCCGGGTCGATCAGCGGCCCCGCGGCCGACATCGTCAGGCCGGCCCACGTCACGTTGCTCGACTACGAGGTGGAGATCGGGCTCGTGGTGGGAGCGACCCTTCCGGTGGGGTCCGCCGTCGACGAGACGACGGTTGCTCGACACATCGCGGCGCTGGTCATCACCAACGACGTGTCGGCACGCGACGTCCAGCTGCCGAAGACCCAGTTCTACGAGGCGAAGTCGTACCCCACATTCACCCCCGTCGGCCCGGTCCTGTTGATTCTCGAGGACGGCGACCTGGCGCGGTTCGATCAGCTCCGGTTGATGCTGCGCGTCAACGGGGAGATCCGGCAGAACAGTACGGTCGCCGACATGATCTACAAGCCGATGGAGGCGCTGCGCACTCTGACCGGATTCCAGCGCGTCGACCCGGGCGACCTGATCCTGACCGGCACGCCCGGGGGAACTGCGCTGAAGGCGCCGGCGAAGGTGATCGAGATGATCGGCGCCCTGGTGCCGCCGGCGGTCAAGTGGAAGACCTTCTTCAAGAAGCAGGCGAGCAACCCGGCGTACCTGCAGGACGGCGACGTGGTGGAGGTGACCATCGCCACCGACGACGCGATGCTCGACCTGGGGATGCAGCGCACGACGGTGCGGTACGCGTGACGCACCACCCGGCCGTCGTCGTCGGCGCGGGACCCACCGGCATGGTGGCGGCCTCGCTGCTGGCTCGGCACGGTGTCGAGACGCTCGTGCTGGACAGGTGGGAGGACATCTTCCCGCAGCCGCGTGCCGTCCACCTCGACGACGAGGTGCACCGCATCCTCGGCGATCTGGGCGTCGCCGACGCGTTCACCGACATCTCTCGCCCCGGACACGGCCTGCGCCTGGTCGACTCGGACATGGCCACCATCGCCGAGTTCGAGCGTGACCCGGAGTCTCGCCCCCACGGCTTCCCGCCGGCCAACATGTTCGACCAGCCAGAACTCGAGCGCATCCTGCGCACGGCGATGACACACGACCCGCATGTGGAGTTTCGCGGTGGTGTGGAGATCATCGACGTCGCCACGATGAAGGACCACGTGGAGGTGGTCCTGCGAGACATCGCCACGGGTGAACGCAGCGCCGTCACCGCGGACGTCGTTCTCGGGTGCGACGGTGCGAACAGCGCTGTTCGCGCCGCACTCGGAACCTCCATGGAGACTCTGGCGCCCGAGCAGCGGTGGCTCGTCGTCGACGTGTCGAGCCCGGTCGACCCGGGTCTGTGGGACGGGGTGCATCAGCTCTGCGATCCACACCGCGCGGGAACGTTCATGCGCATCGGCGCCACTCGCTACCGGTGGGAGTTCGAGCTGCTGCAACACGAGACCGTCGACGACTACTCGGATCTCGACTCGCTCACACCCCTGCTCGATCCGTGGCTACGCGGCGCTCCGAACGCCGATCTCGAGCTGGTCCGGGTCACGGAGTACACCTTCCGTGCCCAGATCGCGGACCGGTGGCGTGATCGACGGGTCTTCCTGCTGGGAGACGCCGCGCATCTGACACCGCCCTTCATCGGTCAGGGCATGGGTGCCGGACTGCGAGACGCCTACAACCTCACGTGGAAGGTGGCCGGTGTGTTGCGCGGCACCCTTCCCGAGCAGGCACTCGACACGTACGAGCAGGAACGAGTGCCGCACGCGCGGGCCATGATTCGCCAGGCCGTCGCCGTGGGCTGGGCGATGAACGGCGGCGGCGAACGTGTCGCCGGCCTGCGGCGCCGGGCCTTTCCGATGCTCACGCGCGTTCCCGGTCTGACTTCCCTCGTCACGGACAGCGCGACCCCGCGCCTGCATCCATCGGCGTTGGTGCGACGGGGGTCGATGTCGCCGCGTCGGCTCGAGGGAACGTTGTGTCCGAACGCACCGACGGAGCGCGGCGTGCGCTTCGATGCCGTCGCCCCGTATCGGTTCACAGTGGTCACCGCCGTGGTGCCCGAACCCGCTCAGCGTCAGGAGATCACGCGCCGTGGCGCGGAGATCCTGCTGGTCAGCCCCGGGTCGGACCACGGCAGATGGTTGCGTGGCGGACGTGTGTCCGCGGCCCTGGTCCGTCCCGACCGGACCGTGATGGCGACCGCGCGGTCCCTGTCCGCCCTGCACACGCTCATACCCCCTTCTCCACATCCGTTCCCCCCGAATCAGATCGGACGTGCCGATGAGAACTGACACGGCGATCCCGCGGTACACGCAGGACATCTACTCCACCGCCGCCATCCTCGATCCGTACCCGCACTACGCAGAGATGCGTGCGCTGGGTCCGGTCGTGTGGCTGTCTCGTCAGAAGGTGTACGCGGTCACGCGCTACGCGGAGTGCAAACAGGTACTGCTCGACGACGCGACGTTCATCTCCGGCGATGGAGTCGCCCTGAACCCCGTCGCCAACAGGCTCGGTCGGGGTACGACCCTGAACAGTGACGGCGACGACCACACCCTGAAGCGTTCGGTGCTCGCGCATCGGCTCACTCCGAAGGCCGTCCGGAAGATGGCCTCGGCGGTGCAGGAGAAGGCCGAGCACATCGTCGACGCGGCGATCGCGAAGCGGTGGGTCGACGGGGTCGACGACCTCGCCACGGCGCTACCCACCTCGATCGTGCCTGATCTCGTCGGCTGGCCCGAAGATGGCCGCGACGAGTTGTTGCGCTGGGCCGGAGCGACATTCGATGCGCTCGGTCCACTGAACCGGCACTCCGTGGCGGCGACCAGAGCAGCGACGGAGATGATGGCCTACTCCCGACGCGTGGTCGAGGAACGGTCGGTGCTGCCGGGCAGCATGGGCGCGGATGTCCTCGCCGCTGCCGACGAGGGCCGCATCGAGAAGTCACAGTGCCCGGCGCTGATGATCGATTATCTCGGTCCGTCCCTCGACACGACCATCGGCGCCATCTCCGGTGCACTCCATCTCTTCTCGAAGCACCCGGATCAATGGCAGGCGGTTCGCGAGGATCCGGCTCTGATTCCCAACGCGATCAACGAGGTGGTGCGGTACGAGTCGCCCATCCGTGCGTTCTCGCGCCGGGCCGTGCGACAGGAGGTGATCGGCGGTGTGGTGATCCCGCGGGACGCCCGGGTACTGGTGCTGTACGCCTCGGCGAACCGTGATCCGCGTGAATGGCACGACCCGGACTCGTTCGACATCACCCGGGACGCGTCGCGCCAACTCGGATTCGGATCGGGAGTGCACGGGTGCGCCGGCCAGGGTCTCGCTCGCCTCGAAGCGTCCACGATCCTGCGGGTCCTGGCCGAGCGCGTCGAGCGCATCGAACCGGCCGGAACTCCCTCGCGCGCAGTCAACAACGTCATCCACAGATTCGATCGGCTCCCACTGAGACTGGTCGCAGCAGAAAGGACACCATCATGATCGTCGATGTCGACTGGGATCGATGCGAGGGACACGGCATCTGCGCAGAGCAGGCTCCCGAGGTGTTCAGCCTCGATGACGAGGGCGAGCTGCACCACGCCTACGACGGCGCGGACATACCGGACGAGTTGGTGTCCGGTGCTCGATCCGCCGTGGGTGTCTGCCCCGTCGCGGCTCTGCGTGAGCGCACGTGAGCGGTGCCGAACGCCGAGTGGTGATCGTCGGCGACTCCATCGCCGGGTGCACCGCGGCACGTGAACTCCGTGCGCTCGGTCACGACGGTCCGATCACCATGATCGGACGCGATCCCGACGGCTGCTACGCACGGCCGCCACTGTCGAAACGAGTTCTCGCCGAGGGAGTCGGCGCGTCCGATGCCTGGGATCTGTCCGACCTGAATCTGACGTCCGTCACCGCGGAAGCGACCGGAGTCGATGTCGAGCGGAGAACGATCGCCCTGTCGGACGGTGCGGACGTTCCGTACGACGCCCTCATCGTGGCGACGGGCGCGGATGCACGCCGACTCGCAGCGCCCGAGCAGAACGGTGAGATCGTGGTGCGCAGCCTCGCCGACGCGAGATTGCTGCGGAACCGGTTGGACACGGCGACGTCCGCGATCGTCGTCGGCGCAGGGTTCCTGGGCATGGAGGTGGTCAGTGCCTGCGCATCCCGTGACATCGCGGTCACCGTGGTCGACGTGGACCCACCGCTGCACCGCATACTCGGCCCGTTCCTGTCCGACGCGATCGCCGCGCGGGCGGCTGCTCGGGCCGTCGAGGTCCGCCGAGTGGACCGACCTGTCGACCTGCTCGGCGATCCGGTGGGTGGGGTCCGGATCGACGACGACGAGTCGACGGCCGATCTCGTGGTGACCTGTGCCGGAGAAGTTCCGGGTACACGCTGGCTGGACGGCACCGGGATCGGTGACGGCGGCGGTGTGGACATCGACGAGCGCTGTGCGACAGCGGTTCCGGGGGTGTACGCCGCCGGGGATGTCGCTCGGACCGTCGGCGAGGACGGTCTACGGCGCCGGACGCCGTTCTGGTCGAACGCGATCGCGCAGGGCAGGGTGGCCGCGGCGTCCGCGTTGGATGTCCCTGCCCGGTGCGCGCCGACCGACGACTATTTCTGGACGGAGGTGCTCGGTCTGTCGATCAAGGTCGTCGGACCGCTGCCCCTCGTCGGCGCACCCACCGTGCTGGAAGGCTCGGTGGAGGACGGATCGGCCCTTCTGGAATGGACACACGAGAGCGGCCGCAGGACCGTCGTGGCCTACGGGATGAAGAAGGCTGTCGGGTTGCTCCGTCGTATGGCGGCGTGATCCCCCGACGCGGCACTGCGCGAACAGGTTTCGTGCAGTGCCGCGTCGGTGAACTGTCAGATCACTTCCCGAGTTCGCCGAACGTGGCGTCGATGTCGGCCATCTCCATCTCCGCGGTCTGCTGGATCAGTTCCATGAGCTCCGGATCGAGTCCGGGTGCGAACTCCTCCGGTCGCTCGGGCGCGATGTCCAACGGTGCCCCCGCCGGCGCCTGTTCGCTCGCATCGAGATCCGTTCCGTCCTTCGACGGCGACATGCCCTGGTAGATGCGGCCCGCCTCGGACGCGCCGGTGAGGTCGAAGGTGTACTGCTTGCTCTGCAGGCCCATCTCCACGAGCTTCTTCACCTCGGGGAACTGCTCGGCGTTCGTCTTCGGTATCGGCAACGTCTTCTTCCAGTCGACCCCCAGGGTCTCGAGTGCCTTCGCGTATCCGTTCTCGTGCGCCTGATCCCGAACGATGAGGTAGGAGATGGTGGACCGGGCGGTCTTGTTGTCGGTCATCTCGTACATGCGGCACTTCTGTAGGCGCCCCGTCGATTCGAGCATGAGGTTGTACAGCAGATCGAGCACGAGGTTGCCCGAGTTGTAGACGTAACTGCCGCTCCACGGGTTGCCCACCGAGTCCACGGGCATCGCGCCCTGAGCACCGACGAGGTGGTGATGGATGTTGCCCTCGGACAGGGCGATGTTCAGCGGCACCGCGCCGCCTGCGCCCGGCGTGTCGAGCGGATCGTTCTGCTTGCCCTGGTATCGGGGCGACCCGTCGAGCAGGCGGGAGATCGTGGTGCCGATCAGTTCGACGTGGCTGATCTCCTCGGTACCGATGCCCTGGATCAGGTCCCGGTAGGGCTTGGCCGCGGCACCGCGGAAGTTCATCGACTGGAACAGGTACTGCATCATCGTGCGCATCTCGCCGAACTGGCCACCGAGACCCTCCTGCAGTGCGTTCGCTGCGGCGGGATCGGGCTCGTCGGGAACGATGTCGTGGATCAGCTTCTGTACGTGCAGATACATGGGGCCTCCTCAGGCGTGGGGCGGAACTGCCGCCCACGCAGCACGGGTGCCCCGCATCTGACCACCCTCAATCCTTCGGTGGTGTTCCAGTCTTCGAGGAAGGCTGTTGTGACTCACCACGTTTCACTGGTGTTACGCGCATTTATTGTTTTGTGATACACGCCTCACGGAGTCGTCCGAGCACATTTCGTCCGGAGAATGACAGGTATGACCTCTCCTATGGCGATCAGTCGTGACACCGCAGTGGGCCCGGAAGCCCGGTTGTCCTGGATTCTGTCCGGCCTCGCCGGGATGGTCGGCGCGGTCGCATTTCTGCATTCCGCGGGATACTTCGTCACCTTCATGACGGGAAATACCGAACGTGCGGTTGTGGGTCATTTCGGGGAACCCGCCGGCAAGGAGGTGGCGCCCGGCGCATCTCCCTGGGCTGCACTCGCTTTGATGGGATCGTTCCTGCTCGGTGTCGTCATCGCATCGATCTGCCGGCGGAAGTACTGGTCGAACCATCCGCACGGTGCCACCGTGGTGACGACGATCGCGCTCGCGGCAGCGGGATCGATCGATATCGCTCTGTCCGGTTGGTCGTCCGCCGACGTCAACTTCTATCCGATCCTTCTCATCGCTTTCGCGCTCGGTGCATTGAACACCGCCTTCACCAAGAAGGAAGAGACCTATATTCCGTTGAGTTACGTCACCGGAACGCTGGTCAAGCTCGGTCAGGGAATCGAACGCCATCTGTTCGGGGGCGGCACCCGCTACGACTGGGTCTGCTACGTGATGCTGTTGGGTTCGTTCTCGCTCGGTGGTGCGATCGGCGCATTCGTCGGTGTGGTCATCACGGGCCCCCAGGTGCTTCTGCTCGCCGCGGTGTTCAGCTTCGGCGCCACCATCTTCACGTTCACGCACACCGAGCGGCAGACGGTCTTCGGCTGACAGGTACCCCGCCGGCTCAGATCGCGCGGAAAGCTCTCCGCGCCGTCGCGGCCAGTGCTGCCCGTCGTCGGTCGTGATCGGACGCGCTCTCACCCGCGTGTGCGGTGTGGACGATCGCAGACTGCGCCCACGTGGCGGCGAGGGACACCAGCATCGACCAGAGATCCTCCGCCGAGAGGTCGTCGACGAGAACGCCCCGCTTCTGTGCGTCCCGGATGGCGTTCAGCTCGACACGACTCGCATCCTCGCGGTGTGCGAACAGCGGGCCGATCGGAGTCCGCTCCAACCGCGCCCACGTGAGCAGCCGCACCAGCTCGGGATCGTTCAGATACATGTCGTACAGGGCCGCCACGTATCCGGGCAGATCGTCCGCGTCGAGCGGCATGTCCGCCATGTCGACGTCGACCCGATGGTCGAAGACCGCGTCGAACAACGCCTGCTTGCTGCCGAAGTACGCATAGATCTGCGACTTGTTGATGGCGGCGTTCCCGGCGATGCGGTCCACGCGCGCCCCGGCGATCCCGTGCTCGGCGAACTCGGCAGTCGGTCACCGTGTTCACCACCTCGTCGGCCAAGGCGGAGGAGGCGCGCGGGCTCGGTGCCCATCACACCGTCCTGTCGACGGACGATGCCGCGATGGCCACGGTGCGTGGCGGACTCGACCTCGTCGTCGACTGCATCCCGGTCGCTCACGATCCGAAGCCGTACCTCGCGAGCCTGGCACTCGACGGGGCCCTCTGTCTGGTGGGCCACCTCGGCTCGGTCTCGATCGAGACGGTGGACCTCCTGGTCGGTCGCAAGTCGGTCACCTCGTCCGGCAGCGGTGGTCGCCGGAGCACGCAGGAGATGCTCGACTTCTGCGGCGAACACGGCATCACCGCACAGGTCGAGGTACTGCCGTCCGCTTTCGTCGGCACCGCTCTGGACCGTCTCGAGGCCGGGGACGTTCGCTATCGCTTCGTGCTCGAGATGAGTGATCTGACCGGCGACGCCACACCCGCACGAGGGTTGCCGAATCGGGACGCGGGGCATCCACGGTGTGACCCGACCACCGATCAGAGAGCAGGACCCCACGATGACGATGCCCAGTGATGCTGCGGACGCCGTTCCCGCCGCCGGAAGCAACGACGGGCCGCGCGAGCACGAGCAGGACACCGAGCACACGGCCTACGTCGACGAGGAGAACGTGCCGCACCCGGGGGACGCGAACACGGACTCCTGATCGACGATCGTGGGTATCGACACCAGCGGAAGGACGCTGACACTCACCATCGGGCACGACGAGTTGATCGTCCGTCAGCGATGGGAAGTCGTCAGTATCGTCAACGACATCGCGATCGCGGTGTGGTTCATCGTGGGCAGCGTGCTGTTCTTCAGTGAGTCGACGACCGAGATCGGCACTGTCCTCTTCCTCCTCGGAAGCATCGAGCTTCTGATCCGTCCTGTCATCCGCCTGTGTCGACGTGTGCACATTCGCCGAGTACGCGGTGCGACCGACGGAGTGGACAGCCTCGACTTCTGACAGCGGGACGATTCGACGACCGTGTCCACGACGTCGTTCAGTAGCTGTACGTGTTCGACGGCGCCTCCGTCGGTGTCACCGCTGTCACCCGGAGGTCCGGCGTCCACCGATCGTCCTCGGTGGCGCTGCCCGAGACCACGAAACCTGTCACGATCCACCACTGATCGGCACCCGCGCTGCGCATCGACTCGGTGCCGGGACCCACGAGGTGCAGCCTCGTCGTCCGGGCGTCGGCGGCGCAGCAGATGATGAGGATGCGCGCCAGATCGACGCCGCCGTCCTCGCGGGGCATCGCGTATCCGCGGACCGCGATCTCGCGGTCGTCGAGTGTGCCCGCCGTGTCCGACCGGGCGCGCTGCAGGACGTCGATCATCGTCAATTCGGGCGTGCCGTCGGCCGGCAACGGGGGAAACGCTCGCCCGCCCGCGACGGTGCTCGGCGGTTCCGCCTGGCGCTGTACGAACGATCCTGGTCCCAGCGCAGGGGGCGCGAGAAACAGGACGACCAGCGCCGGAGCGAGGAGCAACCACGGCATGCGGTGCGAGTGCGCGTGACCGTCGTCGTGCTCGCGCACACCGCCTGCCCTGATGTCGGAGACGATCGCCGCCGCCGCCAGCAGGAGGACGACCACCGCGCTGACGATCAGGTACGGACCCAGCCCAGGTTTGACGTAGCGGACGTACGTGCCGTCGAGGGTGGTCTTCAGGACGGCTATGCCGAGAAACACCAGGATCAGGTTCTGCGTCTCCCGGCTCACGACGACAGTCCCGGGACGAGTACGCCGGCCAGGCACGCGCACAGAACCGCCGCGCAGAACACGACCGGTGCGAAGCGCACCGCGAACGTGCGTCCGAACGTTCCCGCGTGCATCGCGAAGAGCTTCACGTCGATCGCCGGGCCGACCACCATGAACACCAGCTTCGGGAGCGCCGGCAGGGTGGAGAAACTCGCGGCGACGAAGGCGTCGGCCTCCGAGCACACCGAGAGCACGACGGCGAGGACGGCCATGGCTGCGATGGCGAGCATCAGTTGTCCTGCCAGAGTATCGAACACGCTCTGCGGAACGACGACGTTCAGCATCGCCACGAACAGCGCTCCGAACGTGAGGTAGGCAGCGGACTGCAGGAGGTCCGCTCTGGCCGACTCGGCGAACACCGCCCAGCGGGGCGCGTCCTCGTCCGGGCTTCTCGCCTCGGCGAGCCGGCGCGTGATCCACGTCGGATCCGCGAAGCGCGTCCACAGACCTGCGACGACGACGGACGTCGCGAGCGATCCGAGCGCTCGCGCCACCACCATTCGTGGTTCGCCCGGAAAGGCGACGGCTGTCGAGACGAGCACGACGGGGTTGATCGCGGGTGCGGACAACAGGAAGGCCAGCGCGGGGCCGACGGGCACACCGCGGTCCAGCAGTCGACGGGCGATGGGGACCGATCCGCACTCGCACCCCGGCATCACCGCGCCGGACAGGCTCGCAGCGGTGATGGCCAGCGGCGTTCTGCGGGGCAGGATCCGCCGCACCATGGCAGGGGTGATCCACGCGGCGATCGCTCCGCTGACGAGCGTCCCGAGTACGAGGAACGGAATTGCCTGCACGACGACGCCGACGAAGATCGCTGCCGCGGTACTCGCCCGCGCGTTCGACATCACCACGTCGGACACGGGCACGGCGAGCAGTGCGGTGACCAGGACGATGCCGACGAACACCAGGGTGGAGGCGGACCTGGCCCGCGTCTCCGTCGCGGGGGTTCCGTCGCCCGGATCCGCCGCTGTGCTGTGGTCGTCGATGGAGCCACCCTAGGCCGACCGCAGACGCACTCGCGAGGTCGGCCGATTTCGCCGCGCGAGTACCGCAGGTTAGCCTGTGCTAACTCCACACCGTCGTGTGGTGGGCCGCCGGCGTATGTCGGCGGCTTCTCGCTGTCACACGAAGGAATCGTCTGTGGTGCACGCTGCTCGGCGCGTCGGCATTCTCGCCGCCGCCACCCTTGTTCTCGGTTCGCTCGTCGCCTGCGGCGCGTCCGAGGAGGTGACCGAGACCGCGGCCGCGACCACCGACGGCGGCACCACGTATCCCCTGACCGTCGACAACTGCGGTGAGACGGTCACGTTCGACTCGGCCCCGACCGGGGTGGTCTCGCTGGATCAGGACTCCACCGAGATCCTGCTGTCGCTGGGTCTCGCGGACCGCATCGTGGGCACGGCGTCGTGGACCGATCCGGTGCTGGACGAACTCGCCGACGCGAACGCCGGCGTGCCCCGGCTCGCCGACAACGCGCCCACCTACGAGGTCGTCGTCGATGCGGAACCCGATCTGGTGACCGCCTCCTTCGGTCGCCATTTCAGGCAGGGCGGCGTCGCAGAGCGGTCACGCTTCACCGAGACCTCGACCGCGACGTACCTCTCGCCGACCGATTGCGACAAGGGCCTGAGCGTCAACGGCGGCAACACGCGCACCACCCCGTTGACCATGGACTCGCTGTACCAGGAGATCACCGAGCTCGCGGCCGTCTTCGACGTCAACGAGCGCGGCGCGGAGTTCGTCGCCGAGCTGAAGGAGCGCATGGCCGCCGCGACGGCTCCGACGACGACCGACGGTGTGACGGTGGCATTCTGGTTCGCCGACACGAAGAGCCCGTACGTCGGTGGCGGTCTGGGCGCGGCGAACCTCCTGGCCACCTCTGTCGGAACGACCAACGTCTTCGCGGACCAGACCGACGACTTCCCCGCCGTCGGCTGGGAGACGGTCGTCGACCGTGATCCCACCGTGCTGGTGCTGGGAGATCTCACGCGAGCACGATTCCCCGGTGACCTCCTGGCCGACAAGATCGCATTCCTCGAGTCCGATCCGGTCACGAGCACGATGCAGGCCGTCCGTGACAAGCGCTACGTCTCGCTCCACGGCGCCGAGATGAACCCCTCCATCCGCACCGTCGACGGCGTCGAGAAGATGGTGGCCGGTCTCCGCGAGATGGGACTGTCGTCCTGACCTCCGCCGTCCTCGACACCGGGTCCCCGACGACCCCGCGTCGTGGTCGGGGACACACGGTCCGCGTCGCTGCGGTGTCGATCGGCGCGCTCGCTGCCGTGGTGTTCTCCGTACTGGTCGCCATCACTCTGGGGCCGGCGAACATCTCGATGGTCAACGTCCGCGACATCGTGCTGAATCACCTCGGTCTCGCGGACGTTCCCGTGAAGATGTCCAAGGACGCGATCGTCTGGCAGGAGCGGTTGCCCCGTGCTCTGGTCGCGGCGGCCAGCGGTGTCGGACTGGGTATCTGCGGTGTCGTCATGCAGTCGTTGCTGCGCAACCCCCTGGCCGACCCGTTCATCCTCGGGATCTCGTCGGGTGCCTCCACCGGCGCCGTGGTGGTCGGCGTGCTCGGCATCGGGGGAGCGGCGTTCGGGTTGTCGAGCGGCGCGTTCGTCGGTGCCCTGCTGGCCTTCGGGTTAGTGCTGTTCCTCGGCCGGCTCGCCGGGAACGGCACCGACCGCATCATTCTCGCGGGTGTGGCCGCGACGCAGTTGTTCTCGGCCCTCACGTCCTTTCTCATCTTCGCGTTCGCCGACTCCGACGAGACGCGTGGCGTGATGTTCTGGCTGCTCGGATCGTTCGAGGGTGTGCGCTGGAACGACGTGGCCCTGTGCGCCGGCGTCGCCCTGGTCGGCGTGGCGTTGTGCACTCACCATGCGTACGTGTTGGACGCCTTCACCTTCGGTGACTCCGTCGCCTCCTCGCTCGGATTCGACGTCCGACGAGTGCGACTCGTGCTGCTGGTAGGCACCGCCCTGGTCACCGCGACATTGGTCAGTGTGGCGGGAGCCATCGGCTTCGTCGGTCTGGTGCTGCCCCACGCAGCGCGATTGCTGGTGGGTCCGAACCACAGTCGCCTCGTTCCGGCGACCGCGATCATCGGCGCGATCTTCATGGTGTGGGTCGACGCGGTCTCGCGCGTCGCGTTCGCGCCCACCCCACTGCCGGTGGGAGTGGGAACCGCACTGGTGGGCGTTCCCGCCTTCATCGTCATCATGGCGAGGCGAGGTCGGGACCGATGACCCTCCACGCACGGGACGTCTCGTGGAAGAGAGGCGCCGCACTCGTGGTCGACGGTGTGACCCTGACGCCGGAACCGGGGGACGTCGTCGGGCTGCTCGGTCCGAACGGATCGGGCAAATCCTCGCTGCTGCAGCTGATGTCCGGAGCGACGAACCCCACGTCGGGGGTGGTGCATCTCGACGGCGACGACGTGTCGTCCCTGCGCCGCCGCGACGTGGCCAAGGCCGTCGCCGTCGTCGATCAGGACACGCACACCGACGTGGACGTCACGGTCCGAGACGTGGTGCGGCTCGGGCGGATCCCACACCGCGGCATGTTCGGCGGATCCGACGGCGACGAGCTCGCCGTCGACGAGGCTCTGGCGCACACCGGTCTCGAGGACAAAGCGGATCGGCTGTGGCGCAGACTGTCCGGTGGCGAGCGCCAGCGCGTGCACATCGCGAGGGCGCTGGCGCAACAGCCGCGCGAACTGCTGCTCGACGAGCCGACCAACCACCTCGACATCCACCACCAACTCGAGATCCTGGCACTGGTCGCCCGGCTGCCCGTCACCAGTGTGGTGGCCCTGCACGATCTCAATCTGGCCGCCATGTTCTGCGACCGGGTGATGGTGCTGAAGAACGGCCGCGTCGTCGCCGGCGGTACCCCCGAGGACGTGCTCACCGAGGAGCTGATCGCCGACGTCTACGACGTGCGGGCGCGCGTCTCGGTCGACGCGCCCGGCGGGCGTGTACACGTCCGATTCGAACCCGGAGCGGTGCAGCGCGTTCCCGCCGGGTGACCGCAGGGTCGCTGTCCCGGGCGGTTCCTCGGCGCCGGCGTCATCGAGGTCCGGGTCCGCGGCGATCTCGACGGGCTCGGCGCCGCAGCGCTCGGACTCGGGGGTACGGCTCGCCGGACGGGACCACCACGGGTCCCGACGGGCTCCGATCGATGCATCGCGATCCGCTCCTTCGGAGCCGCCGGGAACTGCGGACGAGGATCGGGCGCATACTTACCGGATGCCCCCCAACGCGAAGCGCACGATTCTGAGCAACGGCGCCGACCGCGTCACCGTCTTCCACGACGGGAGGGTGAAGGTCACCTCGAGTTCGCACGTCTGGGACATCGTCGACCGCGGCCGTCACAGCGCCCTCGGCCAGTACGTCACCCTCGCGCCCGCACCGGCCCGCCACGCGGACGTTCGGGCGGACGACCGCGAGGCCGCACCGGGCACCCCCGACTTCGTCGCGGAGCTGGATCCGGAGCTCGGATCGGCCGTCGCCGGAACCGCTGCGGCCACCAACGGAACCTTCGTCCAGTTCGTGCACGACGGGACCATCATCGTCGGCAACGACGGTCGCGACCTCGCCGAGACGTTCAACACCGGCCGTGAGGCCACGGAGGAGGCGGCGGCGGAACGCGGCGGCGCGGTGACCGTGACGTTCAAGGGGTCCTACCGGCCGAGAGACGTCCGAGACCACGACTGGCTCATCGAGATCCCGCCGAAAGAGAAGCCCTTCAGCAATCGTCTGTACCGCGGGGACTACGAGAACCCCGAGAACAAGGTGGGTCCCCACCGCAGGTAGTCCACCGGCCACCCGCAGCACCGCCCGTCAGTGCGTCGGATAGTGGCTGCGCCACCGTTCGAGAAACGTAGTCAGCTCGGCTACGCCCGACGACGCAGGTGAGGTGGTACGCCAGACCACGTGACCGTCGGGACGGACGAGCACGGCTCCCTCCTCACCGACCTCGAGGAGGTCTCTCACTCGACGCCGGTCCTCGGGATCCGGCACGTCGACGGGAGCCACCACGACACCCGGGCTCGGGACACGGTGATCTTTCAGCTCGTTCTCCCACCGGTTGCCGTCCAGGCCGACGAGCGTCAACGAGGTCGGGTCGATCAGGTCGTGGATGCTCGCGGTGGCACCGCCGATCGACACCACCGCGTGGGGTAGCCGGGCGCCGGGGTAGGTGGTGGGGAGGTAGTCGACCACGTCTTCGGGCGGCCGGACGGCGGGGTCGTCGTCGGCGACGAGGTCACTCGTGTGGAGATAGCCGAACTGCAGACCGGTGGAGACGAAGTGTTCGATCTGACCGGGGAGAGCCTCGGCGATCTGCCCACGCAGCGCCGCGGCACCGGGAGCGCGAGGGTCCAGCCGCCGCGCTCGGCGCATCTGCCGACGCATCATCGCCGTGGCCACGGGCGCGACGAGACGGCCGGGTAGCGAGACGAGCGGGGCCCGGGCTGCGACACGGGTCGCGGCAGCGAGCATCCTGTTGGTGATGCCGATCCGCCCACCGATGTCGTCGAGCCGGAAGTGATTGGCCACACTCTGTTCCGCGAATTTCTCCACGACGGGTCGCCGCTCCGTCTCGTAGGTGTCGAGCAGAGTGGGAGACGCCGTGCCGGACAGCACCGCGTCGAGTTTCCAGGCGAGATTGTGGGCATCCTGTACACCGGAGTTCAGACCGAATCCGCCCGTGTGAGGGAAACGATGAGCGGCGTCTCCGAGGAGCAGGAGTCGCCCCCGGCGGAACGAGTCGGCGGTCTGCGACGTCATCAACCAGGTTCCGGTCGATTCCAGGTCGAAGTCCTTGTCGCCGAGTACCTTCGGCAACATGTCCGCCCAGAACTCCCGGCTGTTCGCGGCGATGTCCTGAGCTGGGTGGAGGTAGGCCGTCATGAGGATGTAGCGGTGATCGGCATGGGAGATCAGCACGCCGCACAGATCGGGTGTGTAGATCCAGCTCAGAAGTGGACGAGCATCGTCCGGAAACAGTGAGTGCGAGGTGAAGAACGCGCTGCCCATGTTCGCCAGGACCGGACCGTCGAGAACGATGCCGCTGGCGTCGCGAACGGGGCTGTTGGCGCCGTCACACCCCAGTACGTACCGAGCGGTCAGCTCTCCGTCGTCGTCGTCTCCACTCCGCGTCCGCACGCGAGCGACGTCGGGTGTGGACTCGACGTCGAGAACGGTGACGCCGCGCCGCAGGTCGATCAGCGGTTCGTCGTCGAGCGCATCCCACAACACGGGCATCAGCAGGTGCTGTCCGATGTGCGAGACCATGTAACGGCTCTGGCTCTCGACGACTGCTTTCCGCTCCGGGTCGGACAGCAGATCGATGGATCCGATGGGGCCGTCGTCGATGCCGCCGAACCAACTGATGAGGTTCACCTCGTCGTGCGGTGGCGACATCGATGCGATCGCCGCCGCCAGATCGGGGCTGTACTCGTGCCAGATCTCCAGGGTGCGGGCATTGATCACGTGTGCGGCCGGATGGAAGAGCGGTGTGGTTCGACGCTCCAGGACAGTGCTGCGGATTCCCCTGCGAGCCAACAGCAGTGCGGCTGTGGCGCCCGCCGGACCCGCGCCGACGATCACCACCGGTGTCGTCATCGGACGACGGTCCGCTGCGTGCCGAGGTCGATCGTGCCGTCGGCCGTCCGGATGGTGGCGGTCACGACGTCGTCCACGGCGAGGTAGCGCGGATTCTTCGCCTGCCGGGCGAAGAAGAACTTCCACTTCAACGCCGGTGGGATCAGCTCGCCGATCTTCTGCACGATCTTGGGCGGTGCCGAGATGGCGGTACCGACGGGTGTGCCGGTGAGCAGAACGTCTCCTGCGGAAAGGGACTGGAAACGGGACAGGCGGGTGAGTGCCTCTGCGGGTGGGGTGATCAGATCATCACCGATGGTCTGATCCTGGCGGACGTCGCCGTTGACGGACAGGGTCATGTGCAGCTCGGGGAGGCGGGACCAGTCCGCCGCGTCGAAGAGGACGAGGCGCGGCCCGAGCGGAGTGAAGGTGGGGTAGGACTTGCTCTCGTAGACCTGTACTCGGGTCAATTGGATCTCGCGCGCGGAGACGTCGTTTCCCACGACCACTCCCGCGGCGTAGTGCGACAGGGTGTCCTGCGTGACCGTCGTCCCGACAGGAATGTCCGTGCCGATCACGATGCCCAGCTCGATCTCGTGATCCAACAGGGCGACCTCGGCGGGTTGCCGGATCGCATCGTTCGGACCACTGATGGATGCCGACGACTTCCGGAAGAAGGTGGGGTGCAGCGTCGTCGGGTCGGCTCCGATGTCCAGCGCGTGCGACCGATAGTTGAGCAGCTGCGCCACGACGCGGCACGGAGTGGTGATCGGAGAGAGTGCGTCGAGGTCGCCGACGGCGACCTCGACGCCGTGGGCGCCCTCGAGGGCATCGCGATCGGCGAGGAGGCCGCCGGTCGTGGTTGCCGCGGTGTCGATGCGGGACGCGGTCTCACCGTGCAGGCGCCACCATCCCTCGGCGGTGCGAACGATGTTCACAGGCATGATGATTCGCTTTCTGGTGGACGGGTCACAGAGTTCGGAACGAGATGGTCTTCTTGTTCGCCACGACTGGGCGGCCCGGTCTGGTCCCGGCCTCACGTCGTCGTAACTCCTCCGGCGAATCGCCGTTGCGCAGTCGGCTCAGCAAGTAGTCGGGGTCGATGTTCACGCCGATCGGATTACGGGCGAACTCGTCGCTGTAGAAGAACGCCGCCGTGTGATCCGGGTCGAAGTTCTCCACCTGGAACTCGAGTCGGATGCCGTCGGGATCCTCGTAGTACAGGGAGATGGTCGGGCCGTGGTTGATGGACCAGACCGGGCGGATGCCCTGTCGCTTCAACCGCACGTAGTTCTCGAGCAGCCGCTCGAGCGAGGTGAAGGTCAGAGCGATGTGGTCGATGCCGTAGACCTTGCGCTTGAGCCGCGCGAGGGGGAAGAGAAGCCGCAGAACCGGGGGCACGGCGATGATTGCCAGGCGGTGCGACTCGTCGTCCCAGGTCAGGAACGTGATCTCGTCGTCCTGATATGCGACCTGCGCACCGAAGACGGTGCCGTACCACCGCACCATCTCGTCGGTACGTGTCGATTTCACCACCCAGTGGGCGATGCGATCCGGTCCGTGCCTGTCAAGACCGGCCGAGCCGGTGTCGTCAGCCGTCGCGCTCATCGTCAGCCTCTCGTCGAAGGAAGTGACATCGACGCTACGAGCACTTTGACTGTCAGTCAAGAAACTGACTCCTACTCGAGTTGTAGGGCCGGGTGCACTACCCTCGGTGCCATGTCCGCGAACTCTCCCGACGGCGCGCGCCGTCCGCGACGGGATCGTCGACAGGCGCTCATCGACGCGGCCATCGCTCTCATGAGCGAGGGCGGCGATGCGGACATCAGCGCAGCAGCCATCTCTCGGCGGGCCGACGTGGCGCACGGGTTGCTGTTCTACTACTTCACCGACAAGCAGGGGCTGGTGGCAGCAGCGCTCGCAGATGTGTTGTCCCGCTTGGTACAGCACCAGAGTCCCCGGGCGGACGAGCAGACGGCGGAACTACGCCTCGACGGATTCGTCCGCCGCCACATCGAGTTCCTGGAGAGCCATCGGACGCTGTACGTCCGTGTCGTCGTCGAGGGTGTGTTGGGCGATCCGGCCGTCGAACAGGCGCTACGAACGGCGCGTGCAGAAGGTGCGCGTCAGGTCGCCGACATCGTCGGACTGGATCAACCACTCACGCCGGTGATGCACACGGCGGTCGTCGCCTGGACGGGGTTCCTCGACCGAGCGGCCGACGAGTACGTCGAGCGCGACGACCTGTCGCTCGACGACGTCGTGGATCTCGTGGTGAGGGCCTTCGGCGTGGTCACCGGGCACTGACAACTCGCAACCTCGCGGTGGTGGGCACGTGCACAACCCGGTGAGCGGCGCCGTGTCGCGGCAGCCATCGTGGGCGGCGCCCTCGTGGCCCACACTCGGATGACC
The DNA here is from genome assembly GCF_019835845.1 of Rhodococcus sp. BP-349. Lineage (NCBI taxonomy): Bacteria > Bacillati > Actinomycetota > Actinomycetes > Mycobacteriales > Nocardiaceae > Rhodococcus > Rhodococcus sp. BP-349. The sequence continues at coordinate 1,073,697 of NZ_JABUDR010000001.1, forward strand.
GATACCGTCGTCGAGCGAGGAGTCGCCCGTGATCATGATGCTGCGCTGGGCTCTCCGCATGTGGTCCTTCGGACGGCCGGCCAGGGTGGGTGATCCTCTCGAGACACGGTTCCGCGTGCTACCGGTGGATCTCGACATCCTGATGCACATGACCAACGGCAGGTACCTGTCCGTTCTGGACGCTGCCCGCATCTCGTACTACGCGAGAACAGGTCTCTGGCGTCAGTTCCGAGAGCGGGGCTGGAGCCCCGTCGTCACGGCGCAGAGCATCACGTATCGGCGCTCGCTGACCTTCCCTCGGGCCTACCGCGTCCGGACCCGTCTGATCGGGACCGATGCCAAGAACCTGTACTTCGAACAGGTCTTCCACATCCGGGACATCGACCACGCGACCGCTGTCGTGTCCGTTCGACTGACCGATCGGGGCGGTACGTCGGTGCCGCCGGCGCGAATCCTCGCTCTCGACGGAACTTTCGTCCTACCCGGGAGCATCCCGGCAGCCGTCGCCGAGTGGTCGGAGTTCTCCCGTCACCATCACGCAGAGAAAGAGGGTCAGTGATGTCATCGTCCGGGACCTCCACGAGTTCCGACCACCACACGCTGGCGGTCATCGGCTCGGGTTTCGCGGGAATCGGAGCCGCGATCGGGCTGGCATCGCTGCACGAGGGAAGCCTCGTCATCTTCGAGCGGGCGGCGACGCTCGGTGGAGTGTGGCGGGACAACGACTATCCGGGTGCTGCGTGCGACGTGCAGAGCCTCCTCTACTCGTTCTCGTTCGCCCCCAGTCACCGGTGGCGTCACACCTACGCACGGCAGTCCGAGATCCGCGAGTACCTCGACCGTGTCGCGCGGGACCACGGATTGCTCCCACGACTCCGGACGGAGTGCCCGGTCACATCCCTGACGTGGGACGCGTCGGCGGCGCGGTGGATGCTCGAGACGCCGCGCGGAACGTCGACCGCGGACCACGTCGTCCTCGCCACCGGATCCCTCGCCGACCCGTCCCTCCCCGTCGTCGACGGCATCGAGTCCTTCGCGGGGCCGATGTTCCATTCGTCGCAGTGGGACCACGCCACGGATCTGACGGGTATGCGCGTCGCCGTCGTCGGTACCGGTGCCTCGGCCATCCAGTTCGTTCCGAGAATCCAACCGCTGGTGGAGTCCCTGACCCTGTTCCAGCGCACGGCACCGTGGGTGATGCCGCGCGACGACAAGCCCATCTCGGCCCGCACGTGGACGCTCCTGAAGTCGGTTCCCGGGTACCAGCGTGCTGCGCGCGCGGCCATCTACCTCGAGCGGGAGGTGAAGCTCCTGGCCTTCCGCCACCCTGCGTTGATGGCGATCGGGGAGCGCGAGGGCCGTGCGCACCTGGCACATGCCGTGAGCGATCCTGTTCTGCGGCAGAAACTCACACCGGACTATCGGATGGGCTGCAAGCGGATTCTGCTGTCCGACGAGTACTATCCGGCTCTGGCGCAACCCAACGTGTCCGTCGAGACGGCGGGCGTGGCGACGGTGACTCCGAACGGCGTCGTCGACACGAACGGCACCGCGCACGAGGTGGACGCCATCATCTTCGGCACGGGGTTCGACACCAGTCGACTTCCGCTGACGGACGGCGTCTTCGACGAGTCCGGTCGATCGATGGCGGACACGTGGGGCGACAGCCCGCGGGCATACCTGGGAACGACCGTCGCCGGATTCCCGAATCTCTATCTGATGCACGGACCGAACATCGCACTCGGCCACACGTCGGTCATCCTGATGTTCGAGTCGCAGATCGCGTACATCGAGAAGGCGATGCGTCGTGCGATGGCCGCGGGCGGTTCCATCGAGCCGACCACCCGGGCGCAGGCCGAGTACTCGACCCACATCGACGACCTCACCGACGGCACGGTGTGGACGAGCGGTGGATGCTCGAGTTGGTATCTCGACCCCGCCGGGCGCAACAGCAACCTCTGGCCCGGCAGCATCCTCGGGTATCGACGCCGTGCCGTGCGATTCGAGGAGAAGCACCACGCTGTCCATGCGGACGAGGTGCCGCGATGAGCGAGCCCGTCGTCCTCCTGCACGGACTCGGTGGGTCGTCGGCGATCTGGGATCGCGTTCGACCTCTGCTCGCCGGAACGGTGTTCGCGCCCGAGGTGGCGGGAACCGCGTCGATCGAGCAGGACGCCCTCGACCTCGCCCGTGCGATCCGGGCTGCCGGCATCGGCCCGGCCGTCGTGGTGGGTCACTCTCGCGGCGGACTCGTCGCCACGTCGCTCGCAGAGCAGTTCCCGGGGCTCGTGACCCGCCTGGTGCTGGTGGCGACGCCGCCGACCACGGCGAGTCGACTGACGGCGAGGGGTGTGTCCGAGACGGTTCTCGGTGTGCCGGTTCTCGGCGCCGCGGTGTGGAAGGTCCTGCCCGAACGCAGGCTCCGGTCCGGCCTGACATCCGCGTTCGCTCCCGGTGGTCCGGTTCCGGAGCTCGCTGTGCGGGATCTCGTCGCGACGGGACTGCGTCGCTTCCGCGCCTCCTCGACGGCGATCGACCACTACCTGACCGACGGGCCGCTGGGAGAACGACTGTCGAGACTGTCCGTCCCGGCCTCGCTCGTCTACGGTCTCGACGATCGCCGGGTGGATCCGGCCGCGATGGCGGACAGCGCGGGCGGTCCGCGCACCACCGCGTATCCGCTGCATCGTGAGGGGCACGGTGCTCCGTGGAGTTCGGCCGGTGCCGTGGCTGCCGTGATCGCCGGCGACGCGTCCGCGAGCGAGGTGGTCCGACCCTCTCCCGCGGTGGCTCCGCGACTACGCCCGGTCCGGTGGACTCCACCGAGCGCGCCGGCCCGAGCACGGCAGGTGGCGAGCACGGAGCCGGTGGCGTCGATCCGCCGTCTCGAACTGCCGGGCCGCGGGCCGGAGGACGTCAGGCTGGACTCGCGGGGGCGAGTGCTCACCGGACTGGAGGACGGGCGCATCGTCCGGGTCACCATCGACGACACCGGTCACGGCGTCGAGACTCTCGCGAGCACCGGAGGTCGGCCGCTCGGCATCACCGTCGTCGACGACGCCACGCTGCTGGTGTGCGATGCCGAACGCGGCGTCCTCCGTGTGGACCTCGACACCGGGGCGGTCGACGTCCTTCTCGACCGACTCGACGGCGAACCGATCACCTTCGCGTCGAACATCGTCCAGGGACGGTCGGGAAACATCTACTTCACCGTGTCCACCCGGCGGTTCGGGTTCCACGACTTCCTCGCCGATCTTCTCGAGCACTCCGGCACGGGCCGGCTGGCGGTGCTGTCGCCCGACGGCGACGCGCGCACGCTCGTCGACGGTCTCCAGTTCGCCAACGGACTCGCGGTGTCGGACGACGAGGATGTCGCCACCGTGATCTCGACGGGCGACTTCGCCGTGCTGCAATACCCCCTCGTCGACGGTCGCGCCGGACCGCCGCGTGTGGTCGCCGACAACCTGCCGGCCTTCCCCGACAACGTCTCGGCCGACGGTGACCTTCTGTGGGTGGCCATGGCGACGCCGCGCAGTGCACTGCACGATCGTGTCGCGCAGCTTCCCGGCATCGTCCGGAGGCTCGCGTACCGCCTGCCCGAGAGCGTGCGACAAGGCGAGTCCACGACGTGGGTGATCGCTCTCGACTCCGGCGGCGCTGCCGTGCACGACCTGCAGTCGGCGTCGCCCGAGTACTCGATGGTCACCAGCGTGGTCCGGCGCGGCGCGCAACTGATCCTCGGAAGCATCACCGAATCCGCGCTGGCGGTCGTCGATCTCCCGCCCACGTCGCACGGGAGAGTCGAATGGTGAGCAGCCTCGACGGCCAGGTCCTCGTGATCACGGGCGCGGCCGGCGGCATCGGTTCCGCGACGGCGCGGTGGTGCTCGGACCTCGGTGCCGTCGTCGTCCTGCTCGACGTGGACGAGGCCGGCCTGGCCCGTACCGCGCAGTCGCTGACGGGACCGTGCGACACCCACGTGCTCGACGTCCGGGACGCCGACGCCTGCCGACGGGTGATCGACGCCGTCGTCGCCGAGCGGGGGCGGGTCGACATCGTGTGGGCCAACGCCGGGGTGTCGGAGTACGGTCCGCTCGACCTCCTGCCCGACGGAGCGTGGAAGCGCATGATCGACATCAACCTGGTCGGTGCCCACAACATCGTGCGGGCCGCGCTCCCGGCTGTCCTGGCCTCGCGCGGCCACATCGCCTTCACGTGTTCCTGGGCGTCCTTCGCTCATCAGCCCGGCCACTCGGGCTACGCCGCGGCGAAGGCCGGGCTGGAAGCGTTCGCGAATGCCCTGCGACTGGAGCTCAGCGGTACCGGAGTGCGCGTCGGATCCCTGCACCCGGGATGGATCGACACGTCGATGGTCACGGGAAAGATGGCGCAGCCTGCGTTCGCGGCCCTGCTCGCCGCCCTTCCCGGCCCGTTCGGTGCGGTCAACCCCGTCGACGACATCGTTCCGCACATCGTCCGCGCTCTCGAACGGCGGTCGTCGCGCATGGTGTACCCGAGAGCCGGCCGCGTCCTCCTCGTCCTCCGTGCCGCACTCCCGACGGCACCGTTCACGGCGCGGAGTCGAGCAGCGGCTCCGACGATTCGTGCACTCGCGGCCAGGGATGTGCGACGCTCGTGAACCGGACGGGCACGGTGGTGGAAGAGGAGACGCGATGAGCGACCGGACGGGCACTCCGCGGGAGCGGGAGATCGCCGCGCGCATCGCCTCTCTCGTCACCGACGCCGAGCAACAACTCGACGCCGTCGCATCGGACCTGACGTCGTTGTACCGCAGAAGCATTCCGGTGTACGACTCGGTGGCGCACGAGGAGGTGCAGCGCAACACGCGCGCCGTCCTGGACATCGTGCTGTGGCGAGTGCGCAGCGATGCGCCTGCCGTGAACGAGCGGGACGTCGCCGATCTCGTCCGGCGGTGGGCCGATCAGCGGATCCCCCTGGAACTCGTCGCGCACAGCATCCAGCTCGGCGCCCGCGAGCTGTTCAAGATGATCCGGCGCAACGCCGTCGACCAGCAGTTGTCGACCGATCTGATCGACGACATGCAGGATCTGATGTGGGAGTGGGCCACGTCGTACTCGGCCGTCGTGAACACGGTGATGCAGGAGCGAGCGGTCACGGGTGCCACCCGCCGAGCAGATCTCATCCGGCAGCTCGTCGACGGGTCGTACGTGCCCGCGTCCGTCGAGCGGGACGCCCGTGAGCACGGTATCGCCCTCGACCACCGTTACCGAGTCGCCTGCGTGGCCTGGAACGACTCGTCGCTCGTGTCGGACATCCGGTCGATGTTGCGACTCCGTTGCGGCACCGATGATCTCGGCGTGGTGGACGCGGTCATCGACGGCTGCCTCGTCGCGTTGCTACCTCGGGTTCCGGACCGCCTCACGGCCACGGTGACGGTCGGTCTGGGCGATGCTCGACCGGCAGCGGACGCGCGCGCGTCGTACGGACAGGCGCGGCAGGCACTCGATCTCGCCACCCGCTTCGAGAGGACGGGGATGGTCGACCTGGCCTCGCTGGGCCCGCTTCCACTCCTCGCGCTGGGCGAGGCGGCGGCGGATCGACTCGCGTCCGCGCATCTGACCGCGGTGGCCGAGCGCGGCGAGGCCGGTCGCGAGATCCTGGACACCGTCGCGGCGTACCTCGATCACGATCGACGCGTGGACGACACCGCCGCCGCCCTCTTCGTGCACCGCAACACCGTGCGCAATCGGGTGGCACGCTTCGGAGATCTGACGGGCCTCGACATCGACCGGACAGCCGATCTCGTCCTGGCCTGGTGGCTACTGACGCGTGAGCGCGGCTCGCGCTCGGCTCTCGAGAATCCCGCGCTCCAGTAGAGGGACCGTCTTCCGCATCTTCGGACGAAGGATCGCGTCCCACAGCGAGCCCGTGAACACACCGCGGATCTTGTCGACGCCGCGCAGCGCGCCCGGCACGTACACCTTTCGCCGGCGCCGCACGATGGCGTCGACGAACGCGTCGGCGCAGTCCTCGACGTCGGTGACGACGTCGAACGGCCACGGCAGTTCCTCGATGCTCGCCCGCACCGACTCGATGCTGTTCTGCGACTCGAACATCGGAGTCCGAACGAACGCGGGATGCGCGACCCCGACACCGACGCCCTTGTGTGCCACCTCGAGGCGCAGACCACCGCCGAAGGCCTCGACGCCCGTCTTGGCGGCAGCGTAGGCGGACTGGCCCGGCACGGTCTTCAGGGCGGCTGCGGACGAGACCAGCAGGTAGAAACCGCGTTGTGCCGTGACGGCGGGGAGTGTGGCGTGCACGGTGCGGATGACGCCGTTCAGGTTGACGTCGACGATGCGGGTGAGCGTGTCGATGTCGCTGATCGCAACGGTGCCGGCCTCGGCGATGCCCGCATTGGCCACCACCACGTCGAGGCACCCGTACTCCGAGAGAACCTGCGCGACGGCTGATTCCAGTGAGTCCGAGTCCGTGACGTCGGCGGTCACGGCCAGGTGCCGGCCGTGAGCGCTGGTGTCCAGGCTGCCGATCACCGACGCGGGGATGTCGGAGCGGTCCACGAGCACCACGTGCGCGCCGAGAGACGCGAGCCGTCGTCCGGTCTCGAGACCGATCCCGGACGCACCGCCGGTGACGAGTACGACTCTGCCTGCCATCGATGCCATGCGCCCTGTCCTCCACTGGTCGTCCTTCACGGTCCCCCTCAGCGTCGCCCGGCGGGCGGTCGCGGGACAGGTGCGTGACTCCACGTCGATCCGGGCTGCGCTGTGCAGCCGCACAGCGAGCGATCGATCGGTCTGCGTAGGCGAGACGCCGATCGGGTACCCGCTCGGAACGACGACAGGAGCAGCTCACGTGAGTACGGACGATCTCGACCCCGGTGTCGCCGCGGCCGTACGGTCCCGCATCGCGTCCGCCGGTGAGATCCCGCTACCGGGAGCCGGCGCGACCAGGCGACGCTGGGAACTGCTGACCGCGTGGTGCCGCGAGGACGCGGTGGTCGGCCGGTTGCTCGAAGCCCACTTCGACGCCGTCGCCATCAGCGCGGAACTGGGTGGTCCCGCCACCTCGTCCGAGCAGATGTGGGGAGTGTGGGCCGCCGAGACACTGCCGCCCGTGAACGCGGTCTCCGACGCGCACGGTTCCTGGTCGCTGACCGGCCGGAAGATGTGGTGCTCGGGCGCCCACAGTTGCTCGCACGCGTTGGTGACCGCACGAGCGGGGGAGGACTCCGCACTGTTCGCCGTGGTGTTGGACAGCGGCACCGTGACCCCCGAACCCGACACGTGGCACGCGACGGGGATGCGCGAAAGCGATTCCGGTGCAGTATCTCTCGCGGGAACGCCCGCGGTCGCGGTGGGGCGGCCGGGTGACTACACCGCGCGCGCCGGATTCTGGCACGGTGCGATCGGGGTGGCCGCCTGCTGGTTCGGGGTGGCGCTCGCCGTCGCCGACCCGCTCTATCGCAGGGCCGCTGCGGACCGGGCGGGCCCGCACGCGCTCGCGCACCTCGGCGCAGTGGACGCAGCACTGGCGGCCTGCGTCAACACCTTCGACGCCGCTGCCAGTCAAGTGGACCGAGACCCACTGGCTCTGGACGAGGCGAGAGTCCGCGCCATGCGGGTTCGCGCCATCGTGGAGCGGGCCTGCACCGAGGTTCTCGACCGGGTCGGCCGTGCGCTGGGTGCGGCTCCCCTCGGTCTGGACGCAGAGCACTCCCGCCGGGTGGCAGACCTGACGACGTATCTACGCCAGAGCCACGCCGAGGTCGATCTGGAGAACCTGGGTCGGGCGGTCGCGGCGACGGGCTCCGCATCGTGAGTGTGGACAGGTTCGCGGAACGCCCGGTGGCACAGCGCGGAACGCCGGAGTCCGTGTGGCTCGAGAACGGTTCGACGTACCCCGACCTGGCCCACGACGGGCTGGCGCATCTGGTCCTCGTCGCTCCGCACCCCGACGACGAGGTCCTCGGTCTGGGCGGCTGGGCATCGATGCTGGCCGCGTCCGGTGTTCCGGTGACGGTGGTCGCCGTCACCGACGGGGGCGCGTCTCACACCCCCACGCCCGCGCGGTCGCGCGCCGACCTGGAAGCGGTGCGCAGAGCAGAAAGTGACTCGGCACTGGTGGATCTCGGTATCGTCGACGTCCGTCGGCTGAGCCTGCCCGACGGACAGGTGGCCGAGCACGAGCGCGCCCTCGTCGACGCTCTCGTCGACGTGCTCGACACCGTGGGGCGCGGTACGACGGTGTGGTGCGCGACGACGCTGCGCGGCGACGGCCACCCCGATCACGAAGCGGTCGGCCGCGCGTCGGCCACGGCGGCGATCCGGAACGGGTGCACGCTCGTCGAGTACCCGGTGTGGATGTGGCACTGGGCAGAACCCGGGGACGAGGCCGTGGACTGGGAGTCGGCCCGCACGATCACGCTCGACGCGGACGCGGTCGCGCGCAAGGAGGTAGCGGTGAGCAGATTCGTCAGCCAGACGACTCGGGACGGGAACGAGGACGAGATCCTGCCGCCGTGGGTTCTGGAGCGGCTCCTGCGTTCTCACGAGACGGTGTTCGTGTGAGCGGGCAGCCCGGAGGTGTCCCGGCGAGTTATTTCGAGCGCATGTATGAGGCGGATCCGGACCCGTGGGGGTTCGAGAGCCGGTGGTACGAGCGACGCAAGTACGCCCTCACGATGGCGATGCTCCCGAACGAGCGGTACCGGTCGGCCTTCGAGCCGGGGTGTTCCGTGGGCGTTCTGTCCGAACTCATCGCGGGCCGAGCCGATCGCCTGCTCTCCACGGACATCTCGGAGGCACCGTTGCGTCGCGCACGGGAGCGTGGGATTCCGAACGTGGAGTTCCGCCGAGAGTCGTTGCACGACGGGTGGCCTGGCGAGCAGTTCGATCTCGTCATGTTGAGCGAGATGTGTTACTACGTCCACCCGACGGAGCTCGACGCTCTGGTGTCGAAGGCGGTCGATGCGGCAGAGCCCGGCGGAACCGTGTGCATCGCGCACTGGCGCCACGACGTTCCGGAGTACCCGAGCACTGCGGCCGAGGTGCACACCGCGTTCCGCGCGTCACCGCACCTGCTCCTCCGGGCGGAGTACCGCGACGACGACGTTCTCGTCGACGTCTTCACGCGGGGTACTGGCGCACTCTGATCAGGCGGTGGCGGGAGTCGCCATCTCGTCGAGGAACGTGGCGAAGCCGCCTGTGGTGCGGGTACTCGAGCGGGCCGACGTCGTCACGCACGGAGCGCCCGCGCGGCGTATGCGGTACCCCCGGCGCCCGAGGCGCTCGACGAGATCGACGTCCTCGTGGACGGCGAGCGCCCGGAAGCCTCCGACAGCGCGATAGGCATCGGCGCGCACCGCGAGGTTGGCCCCGTGGACCTGCAGGAGACCGCGTCGTTCACGGTCCGCGTACTCGCGCCGGAACCGCCGCAGCACAGCAGGATCGCGATGTCCGTCCTCGATGCGGATCGGCCCGGGTAGGACGTGTGTGTGTGCGGCGGACGCCACGATCGACCGAAAGTGGCCGGGGTCGACCAGTGAATCGGCGTCGGTGCTGACATACCAGGTGGACGATCCGGCGGTCGACGTGTCGGACCGGAAACCCAGCGCCCGAGCCGCTCCCACGTTCGCGACGTCCGTCGTGATGCACCGGACGCCCCCGCCCACCACCTCCGCGGTGCTGTCACTGCAGGCGTCGAGCACCACCACCAGTCGCACCGGGACCGGCGACAGCGCGCGAGCGGTGCGCAGGGCATCGAGGCACACCGACAGCGATGCGTCCTCGTTGTGGGCAGGCACCACTGCCACGATGCGCTCGACCCGGGTCGGCGTGAAATGCACACCTGTGAAATGCCCGATTCCCGTCGTCGCCAATCATGCGCAGCGCGCGGTGCTGTGCGCGCGCTACGCCGTGCGATGCGCGCGGGACCGCACGACGGGGCGTACCGCCTCCAGAACCGCGATCCCCACTGCCGCGGAGACGAACGCGAGCACGGTGTAGGACGCGTTGCCCGCGTCCAGCTCGAAGAAGCGGGCGAGCGGCGGCACGGTGAAGATGACCGCGTAGGCCGCCACGGACACCGTCAGCAGCGTCACCTTCCACCACTGCATGGGCCGGGCCACCGTACCGAGGACCCACATCGCGACGACGATCAGCGTGATGAGCGCCGAGGTGCTCGACTGGATCCGGTCCGCGCGCGAGGCGTCGGGTCCGTCGTAGGTGGCGAGGTAGGTCGCGAACGTGGCGATTCCCACCACCAGTCCTGCGGGCACCGCCTTGCGCAGAACCCGCGGAACGAAGCCGGAGCGGGCGCGCTCGTTGTTCGGCGCCAGCGACAGCAGGAACGCGGGGATGCCGATGGTGAACCACGCCGCGATGGTGACGTGGCGAGGCAGGAACGGGTAGGGCAGCGGATCGACGTTCACGATCAGGGACAGCAGACCCGACAGCCCGACGAGGACCGCGAGCACCACCGAGTAGACCGTCTTGGTGAGGAACAGGGTGGAGACGCGTTCGATGTTGCCGATGACCCGGCGTCCCTCGGCCACCACGTGGGGCAGTGTCGAGAACGCGTTGTCCAGCAACACGATCTGCGCCACGGACCGCGCCGCAGGGCTCCCCGCTCCCATGGCGACACCGATGTCGGCCTTCTTCAGGGCCAGTACGTCGTTGACGCCGTCACCCGTCATGGCCACCGTGTGACCACGGCTCTGCAGGGCGGTGACCATGTCCCGCTTCTGTTCCGGTCGTACCCGTCCGAACACAGCATGGCGCTCCATGGTGTCCGCGAGTTCCTCGGTGTTCGACGGGAGACTGCGGGCGTCGACCGCATCACCCGACGGCAGAGCGTCGAGCGACCCGGCCACCGCGCCCACGGACACCGCGTTGTCGCCGGAGATGATCTTGACCTGAACCGCTTGATCGGCGAAGTAGTTCAGGGTGTCGCCGGCGTCCCCCCGAATCTTCTGTTCCAGCACGACGAGCGCTCGGGGCGTCACGACACCCGGTGCGTCGGCGTGATCCATCGGTAGGTCGCTGGTCGCGAAGAGCAACACTCTCTTGCCGGCCGCGCCCAGCTCGGTCGCGCGTGCGGAGGCCTCCGATGCCGGATCCAGCAGTACGTCCGGCGCGCCGATCAGGAAGTTGCCCGCGTCGGGAAAAGAGACTCCGCTCCACTTCTTCTCCGACGAGAACGGGGCCCGAGCGGACGCCGTCCGGGCCGGCGCGGTCGGAAGCGCGTCGGCAACGGCGATCATGCTGGCGTTCGGTCGATCGTCGTCGGCGACGACGGCGGACAGATCGCGCCGGACGTCCTCGCCCGACTCGGTCGACAGCAGTATCAGGTCCGACATGACCATCGCGTTCTCGGTCAGCGTTCCGGTCTTGTCCGCACACACCACGTCGATACGGGCCAGCCCCTCTACCGCCGGAAGCTCCTGCACGAGGCACTGTCGACGTCCGAGGCGGACCACGCCGACGGCGAAGGCCAGCGAGGTGAGCAGCACCAGTCCTTCCGGCACCATCGGGACCAGTGCCGCCACCATGCCGTTGAGCGCGGGGCCGAGCGGCTGGCCCGTGACGACGAGCTGGTTGACGACGATGACGATGCCGGCCGGGATCATCACCCGGGTGATGTGGCGGAGGATGCGGTCGATACCGGACCGGAGTTCGGAGTCGATGAGGGTGAACTTGCCTGCCTCCTCGGCCAGCTGGGCCGCGTACGCTTCCCTGCCCACCTTGGTGACGCGGTAGGCGCCGCGGCCGGCGACGACGAACGACCCGGAGAACACGGAGTCGCCCGGGGTCTTCGTCATCGAGTCGGACTCACCCGTCAGCAGTGATTCGTCGACGTCGAGCGAGTCCGCCTCGATCACGTCGCCGTCCACGATGATCTGATCGCCCGGGCCGAGTTCCACGACGTCGCCGAGCACCACCTCGTGCGGCGCGAGATCCCGCGCTCGACCATCTCGTCGCACGAGGGGGCGACTCTGTCCGACGATGGCGAGCGCGTCGAGGGTACGTTTCGCGCGGAGTTCCTGGATGATGCCGATCCCGCTGTTCGCGACGATGAGCAGACCGAACATCGCGTCGATGATCGACCCGGTGGACAGCACGATGACGAGGAGTACCGCCAGGATCGCGTTGATACGCGTGAAGATGTTGCCGCGCAAGATGTCTGCGACCGACCTCGAGGAGCGGGCCGGCACGTCGTTGGATCGACCCTGCGATGCGAGGGTCTCCGCCTCCGCGGTGGTGAGTCCTTCTGCGGTGGGGACGTCGCTCGACAGCATGGAGGGGAGCCTAGTTCGTGTCGACGAGGTCGGTCGTCAGCCTCGTTGGACGTCCAGCACCCGTCGGGCCTGTTCGGTGACCGAGGTTCCCGCGCTGTACGCCTGTGCTCGCAGCAGCGCCGACGCGGCCTGGACGCTCAGATGGTGCCGCGCGACCACCACGCCGATCGCCAGGTGCACGGTCGACAGATCGAACCCATGGTCGGGCCCGCCGTCGACGGCCGTCAGCACGGTGTCTCCGTCCAGGTCGTCGCACAGGGGAACGCGTGGCGCCAGCAACTCCGGGCGCTGCTCGACGAGCGCTGCGATGGCGGCGTCCGAGTGCGTGCTGCTCCGGCGTCGACTGCGCCAGTACATCTGGAGTGTTCCCAGCGGTGTGCCGGCGGCACCGATGGGGAACGTGGCGACCTCGACGACTCCGAGTGTCGCCAGTTCGTCGACGAGGGTGGTCCAGCGGACGCCGTGGTCGGGATTCTCTACGTCGAGGCGACTGTGTCCTGCCCCCGCCATCGAGTCGGTGTGTGGTCCGCTGCCGAGGAGGTACTGGAGGTCGGCCAGGCGTTCGGCCAGGTCGTCCGTCGCATACGTGACGAGCCGGACGTCGGCATCGGCGGCCGACTCCGCCACCACGGCAGCCCCGTCCGCCCGGCACCACTGCACACAGGAAGCCAGCCACGTCTCCGCAGTGCGACCGGACCGCAGTTCGCCCGAGACGCGCTCGTCGGGTGGGTGCGGCTCGCGGGCCGAGTTCGATGCCATGGGGGCGTCCTTCGCTGCGTTCGTGAAACCGGCTCGTGGACCGCAGCTGAGGGAGTGTCTCGCCTTTCATCGTGTACCCGCCTGTCGTCTCCGCACACCACATCCGCCGGTGTCCTCGAGCACGGGCACATCGATCGCCGCAAGGCGACGATCACCGACATGGTCAACTCGCTCGGAGCGTCCTCGACGACTTCTCGCGTTGTGCGCAGAATGCTCGAGGTCCGAGCCGGATCTTGTGCAGATGGCAAGACCGTGGTGACCTGAGCATCTCCGCGATGCACCGAGCCGGAGATGACGTCCTGAGGGGGAAGCGCCATGACCAGCAACGAGAATGTCGACCACCGAACGCCGCGGACAGCGGAGGCACTCGAGAGCATCGCGCAGCGTGTGTTGTGGTTGTCGACCTCGATGATTCACCACGCCAATCGGATCCGGCCGAACCCGAGTGGGCTCAAGGTGGGTGGCCACCAGGCGTCGTGCGCGTCGATGGTGTCGATCATGACGTCGCTGTGGTTCGAGCAGTTGCAGCCCGGAGACCGGGTGTCGGTCAAACCGCACGCGTCCCCGGTGCTGCACGCGATCAACTACCTCCTCGGTGAGTTGGACGAGGAATATCTGACGACGCTGCGGTCCTACGGCGGGTTGCAGTCCTACCCCTCGCGCGCGAAGGACCCCGACACCGTCGACTACTCCACCGGGTCTGTGGGTATCGGGGCGACGGCACCGATCTGGGGCGCGATGTCGCGCCGGTACGTCGACGCCGCCTTCGGCGACGCGGACGACGACCGGGCGGCCACCGGATTCCGCGGGCGGCAGTACTCGCTCGTCGGCGACGCCGAACTGGACGAGGGTGCGGTGTGGGAAGCGGTGATCGACCCTGGCATCGCGGACCTCGGCGAGATCGTGTGGATCGTCGACCTGAACCGCCAGTCGCTGGATCGAGTGGTGCCGAACTTCGCTGCGCGGCGGCTGGAGAAGATGTTCGACGCCGCCGGCTGGCAGGTCGTCACCGTCTCGTTCGGCACCCTTCTCGACGCGTTGTTCGCCCGCCCGGGCGGTGAGGCCCTGCGCGAACGCATCATCGACATGCCCAATCCCGAGTATCAGCGGTTGCTGCGCTGCACGGCGGACGAACTGCGCAGCCGACTGCCCGGCGACGGGCCCGGTGCCGAGAGGATCCGCACCCTCGTCGCCGATCTGGACGACACCGCGCTGACGGAGGCCATCCGCAACCTGGGCGGACACGACCTCGCCGCCCTGCGCGCCGCATTCGACCGCATCGACGACACTCGACCCACGGTGATCATCGCCTACACGGTGAAGGGCTTCGGGTTGCCCACGCAGGGTCATCCGCAGAACCACTCCTCACTGTTGACGGTGGAGGAGTACGCCGAGCTGGCTCACGCGCTCGGCACCGACCCCGACGCGCCGTGGGGACGATTCCCGGACGGCAGTGCTGCCGGGCGGGTGTGCGAGGACACCGCGGATCGCCTGCGTCGGGAACCGGTTCGCACTGTCGAGCCTCCGGTGGTGCCGACCGACATCGGGCGTACGCCCAAGGGAACGGCGACGACGCAGGCCGCGCTGGGGCGGGTGCTGCTGGATCTGACGCGGCAGGCGCCCGAGGCGGCGCGGCGGGTCGTCACCGTCAGTCCCGACGTCAGTTCCACCACCAACCTCGGTGGCTGGGTGAACAAGGTCGGAGTCTGGTCCTCGTCGGAACGCCACGACTGGTTCGGTGACGACGCCGAGACGATCATGCACTGGCGCGAGAGCCCCACGGGACAACACATGGAACTTGGCATCGCCGAGACCAACCTGGTCGGGTTGATGGGCGAGCTCGGGGCCACGTGGAGCCGGTGGGGGGAGCCGCTCTTCCCGATCGGGGTGATGTACGACCCGTTCGTCGAACGCGCGCTCGAGCCGTGGTCGTACGGCATCTACGCGGGCGGTCAGTCGATTCTCGTCGGCACCCCGTCGGGAGTGACGCTGGCCGCGGAAGGTGGTGCGCACCAGTCGATCAAGACGCCGTCGATCGGTCTGGAGCAGCCCGGGTGCGTGAGCTGGGAACCGGCGTTCGCGATCGATGTGGAGTGGACGCTGCTGGCGGCGATCGGTCGGTTGGGACGACCGGGCGGCACGTCGGCGTACCTGCGCCTGTCGACCAGGCCGGTCGAGCAGTCGCTGGCGAACGTTCCGGCGGATCCGGCGGCGCGCGAGCGTCGACGGCGGCAGGTGGTGGCCGGGGGATACCCGCTGGTGCGGCAGGACGGCGCCGTGGTGACCATCGCGGCGATGGGCGCGATGGTCACGGAGGCCCTCGCTGCCGCGGAGCGGCTCGAGCAGATCGGGCTCGTGGCCGACGTGCTGTGCGTCACGAGTCCGGGGGAGCTGTATCGGGCGGTGCAGGCCCGGCAGGGGCATCTCGACGCAGAGTCGTGGATTCTCGATCAACTGCTGCCGGCCGAGCGGGCGACGCCGATGGTGACGGTCCTCGACGGTCATCCACACACGCTCGCGTTCCTGGCGACGGTCAACCGGGTGCCGTCCACGTCTCTGGGAGTGAGCGAGTTCGGGCAGGTCGGCTCACTCGACGAGGTGTACCGCCACCACCACATCGACACCGATTCGATCGTCCGGGCCGCTCTCGACGTCACCGGTCACTGACTGCGTCGCGGCACGGTCACCGAGCGGCCGCGGCACCGAGTTCGATGAGCAGGACGCCGGCGACGATGCACGCGATCCCGCCGAGCATGCGGCGAGTCAGGGGTTCACGGAAGAGGTATCGGGAGGCCACGGCGGTGAGGGCCACTCCGGACGCGGCCCAGATGCCGTAGGCCACACCGAGGGCCAGGCCGGAACGGAGCGCACCGAGAAGGGCGACGAGAGCGAGGAGATATCCGAGTGCGACGACCCCGTAGAACGCGGGGCGTCCGGTGGCCGCCACGCGAAGCGACAGCGTGGCCGACACCTCGAGGAGGATGGCGCCGAGGAGGAACAGGTACTGCATCACGGTTCCCGCTGTGCGGGGTGAGACCCGGTCTCGACGAGGAGTACACCGACGATGACCAGCCCGATTCCGAGACCCATCACGATGGTCAGCGGCTCACCGAAGAGCGCCGTCGCGAGTAGGGCGGTGAGAGCGACACCGCTCGCTCCCCAGATTCCGTACGCGACACCGAGGGCCATTCCGCGGCGCAGTACGAACGCGAGTCCGACGAACGCCAGCAGGTATCCGATGACGACGACCACGTACAGGGCGGGACGGGTCTCGGAACCCTGAAGCGACAGGGTGGCGGACACTTCGGCCACCACGGCCGCTGCCAGAACGAACCACACCATGCGGTAGTTCTACCGCACGGTCGGACTAGCGAGCGATCTGTCCGCGGCCCATACGCAGGAGAAGCATGCCGAGGGTGCGGCCCTCGTGGCCGAGATCGCCGAAGCGCTGGAGCACCGACATCTCGCGTGCGGACGATGCGGCCGAGCGAGGCTCCATCATGCCGACGGTGCGAGTGAGCTCGGTGCGGCGTGCCACAGCGGCGAGGATCTGAGCGTCGAGACGCTCGATCTCGTCGTGCAGGGAGTCGATGTCGTGGGCGGTGTCGGCACCGTGGTTGCGCGTGACGTCTGCGGTGGCGAAGTCGGTTGCAATGCTCATGTCTACTGAATCGCGCCCATCCCGGATTTCATTACCGATCTGCCGAGATATTTTTCGGCGACCGGTCGAGAACGGGTCTCACCTGCGGCGATGGTGATTGTGAGCTGGGTCGCAGTACACGCTGCGGCCTGAAGTGAGGTTAGGCTAACGCAATGTTCCGCACTCGCCGCACGCCCCTGAGGCGACTGATTCCCGTTCTCGTCGCGATGGTGGCCCTCACCGTGTCGTGTTCGTCTGCCCCGACGGACGACGACCGTGACGCGGCGCGGACACCGGGCGGCGTCTACCCGGCGGCGGTCGACACTGCGTTCGGCGCCGTCGACATCGACTCGGCGCCGACGCGTGTCGTGGCGTTGGGGTGGGGAGATGCGGAGACGGCGTTGGCGCTGGGGGTCCAGCCTGTCGGTGCGAGCGACTGGCTCGACTTCGGCGGAGAGGGCGTGGGCCCGTGGGCCGAGGGTCTCTACGACACTCCACCCGAGATCATCGGAACGCTGGAACCGTCCTACGAAGCTGTAGCAGCGCTCGAGCCGGATCTGATCCTCGACACCAAGAGCTCGGGTGACGTCGGCCGACACGACCGGCTGGCGGCGATCGCCCCGACGGTCGGCATCCCGGAGGGAGCGGAGAACTACACGACGTCCTACGAAGACCAGGTGACCATGGTCGCCGCGGCGCTCGGCGTGCCCGACAGGGGCGCGGAACTGATCGCCGGGCTGGACGACGGTTTCCGCGCGGCCGCCGCGGGCCACCCCGAGTTCGAGGGCAGGACCGTCACCGTGGGCGCCCTCAGCGGGACCGGCTTCGGCGCCTACATCGAGGACAGCGAACGGGTGCAGTTCCTGATGCGGCTCGGGTTCCGACAGAACCCGACCATCGCGTCCATGACCCCGGTGCGCTTCTCCGTACCGATCGCGGACGAGCAGTTGGGTCTGCTCGACGCGGACCTCGTCGTCATGTTCCCGATCGGCAGGACAGCGCCGGACATCGAGCAGAACCCGCTGTTCCGCAGCATTCCGGCCGTCGCGCGGGGGCGTGCGATCGTGTTCGACGACCCGGCCGTGGCGAAGTCGTACTCCACCAACTCGGCGCTCTCACTGCGCTACGCACTCGACACGGTGGTTCCCCTTCTGGCGGACGCCCTCCGGTCGTGAGGGGCGCGGGGCCGAACGTGTGAAGGCTGCCTCGTCGGAGTGCTGCCTGTCGAGGGTCCACGACACCTAGGCTCCCGAACAGAGAGCGCACCCGGACGACCGGGAACGACGGAGAGGACCCCATGTCGCTACCGCTGACCGGCATACGAGTGTTGGAGCTCGGCAACTACATCGCCGCACCGACCGCGGGACGCATGCTCGCGGACTTCGGCGCGGAGGTGATCAAGGTCGAGCGGCCCGGCACCGGCGACGAGATCCGTAACTGGCGTCTCTATTCCGGTACCACCTCGATGTTGTATCGCACGATCAACCGCAACAAGAAGTCGATCGTTCTCGATCTGCGCACCGAGCAGGGGCGGCAGGACGTGCTGGATCTCGCCGCGCAGTGCGACATCGTGCTCGAGAACTTTCGGCCCGGCACCCTCGAGAAATGGGGACTCTCGCCGGAGCGGTTGAGCGAGAAGAACCCCGACCTCATCATCACCCGCATCTCCGCTTTCGGGCAGACCGGTCCGATGGCCGAGCGTCCCGGATTCGCCGCTGTCGCCGAGGCCTACGGGGGATTCCGCAACCTCGTCGGCGACCCCGACCGACCACCGGTTCGCGTCGGAGTGTCGATCGGCGATTCCATCGCCGGCCTCTACGCCGCCTTCGGTTGTGTCATGGCACTGTTCCGACGCCAGGCCGCGACGAGCGAGCTCTCGCTGGAGCAACGATCGATCGACGTCGCGCTCAACGAGTCGATTCTGTCGATGATGGAATCGTTGGTACCCGACTACCTCGCCTACGGAGTGGAACGCGAGCGCACCGGTGGGCGGATGGAAGGCATCGCACCCTCGAATGCGTACCCGTGCAACGACGGTCACTCGATCATCATCGCCGGCAACGGTGACGCCATCTTCCAGCGCTACATGGAGACCATCGGGCGGCCGGATCTCGGCGCGGATCCCGAGCTGTCTGCCAACGCAGGCCGCTGGCAGCGTCGGGACGAACTGGACGCGGCCATCTCCGCCTGGACCATGCTGCACTCACGCGACGAGGCGTTGGCGGTGCTTGATCGGGCCGGTGTGCCGTCGGGGCCCATCTACACGGCCGCCGACATCGTGCGGGACCCACAGTACCGAGCGCGCAACATGATTCAGACGTTCCCCGTGGACGTCGGTGGTGAGACTCCGGTGGACGTGGGTTTCGTCGGTGTGGTGCCCGTCATCGGCGACGCGTCCGTTCCCATCCGATCGCTCGGACCGGACCTCGGCGAGCACACCGCCGAAGTACTGCGGGAACTGTTGGGACGTACGGAAAGCGAGCAGGACGTATGACACGGATCCTGGTCACCCTGCCGATTCCGGAACCGGGTATGGAGATCCTGCGCCGCGCCGCCGACGTCGACGTGATCGCGCTCGATCACGTCGCGCTGGCGGAGCGATGCGCCTCCGGCGACTACGACGTGGTGGTGGCCCAGCTCCGAGACCGGTTCGACAGCGGTCTGCTCGCCGGTGCGCGCCTGCGGGGGATCTCCAACTACGCGGTGGGTGTCGACAACATCGAGGTCGGCGCCGCCACCGCCCGAGGCATCGTCGTCGGGAACACTCCGGGCGTCCTGACGGACTCGACGGCGGACATCGCTCTGTTGCTGATGCTGGCCACAGCGCGTCGGGCGCTCGAGGCGGACCGGATGGTGCGCGCCGGTGAGTTCACCGGATGGGCACCGGAACTGATGCTCGGCACGGACGTGTCCGGACGGGTGTTGGGACTGGCCGGATTCGGGCGCATCGCGCGCGCGACAGCGCGGCGCGCTCTCGGATTCGGTATGACGGTGCGGTTCTGCCCTCGACCCCCGTCCGACAGGCCCGTCGACGACGAGGAACTCGGCGAGTTCGGCGGTCGTGTCGAGCACGTCTCGTGGGACGAGTTGGTGGCGACGAGCGATTTCCTGTCCCTGCACGTTCCGCTGACCGAGGCGACGCACCACCTCGTCGATGCTCGGGTTCTCGGCGCGATGAAGACCTCCGCGATTCTGGTGAACACCGCGCGCGGGCCGGTGGTCGACGAGGCCGCTCTGGTGGAGGCGTTGCGCGGCGGCGTGATCGCCGGCGCGGGGCTCGACGTCTACGAGGACGAACCGGCCACGGCACCCGGCCTGTCGGAGCTGGCCAACACCGTGCTGCTGCCGCACGTCGGGAGCGCGACGGTGTCGGTGCGGAGCGAGATGGCGCGTCTGTGCGCGGAGAACGCCGTCGCGATGGCCGCCGGCGAGCTGCCGCCCCACGCCGTCAATCCGGAGGCATGGGCGGACCTGTGAGAACTAGGTCGCGAGTGCGGAGTTGACCGCGTTCTCCGTCCTGGTCGGATCGTCCACCGTCAGGACGAGGCGATCGAACCGTCCGGTGCCGTCGAGCTCGATCACGATGTTGCGCACCGGATCCCCGACGTTCCAGAACACCTTCTCGCCGTCACGGTGGAAGGTGCCGGCGTACTTTCCCGGTATCGAGAGGCCCGGAGCCCTGATGCCCCTGGGCTCACGCCGTACGCCGGTGTCGACGGTGGCGCCCTTCACCTCGGACAACGGAATGTCGAGTCGGCGCGTGAAGCTCCAGAGCTTGTCGAGACCGCGAGGTTCGACGACCAGTCGACCGTCGACGATGGTCACGGTGTTCATGATGTGCCCTTTCTCTCGATGCAGGCGCGCGTGAGTATCGCGTCGCCCAGTGTTCGTGCGTCGATGCTCTCGGCAACCAACTTCTCGTGAATCTCCTGCCTCACCGAGGGATCGGAAGGGGCCAGATCCATGAGAGCGACCAGAAGCAGAGGCATCGTGGAGTGCGTCGAGCGCAGTGCGGTGAGGAACAGTCCGCGCTTGCTTCCGAACGCGTTGTAGAGGCTGGCCCGCCGGATGCCCACGGCCTCGAGGATCTGGTCCACGGAGGCTCCCGTGTAGCCGTGTGCGGTGAACACGTCGATCGCAGCCGCGAGCACGGTGTCCGTGTCGAACTCACGAGGTCTCGGCATGCACCCATTCTAGACTGATCAGTCAATAATGGCGAGCGCCCGCACGGCGTCGACGAATGCATCCACGTCGCGCGCAGTGTGCGCGAACGACGTCACGAGACGCACGACCCCCGGCTCCCACCGGTCGTCGTAGAACGTGAATCCGCGGTCGTGCAGTGCCCGTGTCAGAGCAGCGGGGAAGCGGAAGTAGGACATGTTCGCCGACGCGTCGCCCACGACCTCCACACCGGTGACCGGTCGTAGTCCCGCGCGCAGCCGGGCGGCCATCGCGTTGGCGTTACGCGCATGACGCATCCAGAGATCGTTCTCCAGGTAGGCCACGAGTTGGGCACTCTGGAACCGCATCTTGGACGTCAGCTGGCCACCGCGCTTGTGACGGAACGCCAGTTCCACAGACAGGGAGGGATCGAACGAGACGATCGCCTCGGCCGTCATGGTGCCGTTCTTCGTCGCGCCGAAGGACAGGACGTCGACTCCCGCTCGCCAGGTCATCTCGGCCGGCGAGCAGTCGAGGGCCACGAGCGCGTTGGCGAACCGGGCGCCGTCCATGTGCACGCGGAGTCCGGCATCGTGCGCGATGGTCGAGACCTCGCGCACCTCGTCGAGGGTGTGGACGCTGCCGGTCTCGGTGACCTGGGTGAGGCTCACCACCGACGGCTGGACACTGTGGACGTCGCCGCGTCGTCGCACGACTGCAGCGCGCAGTGCGTCGGGATGCATTTTCGAGTGCGGACCGTCCACCAGAACGATCTTGGCGCCGTCGGTGAAGAACTCGGGAGCGCCCGCCTCGTCGTTGGTGATGTGGCCGTCGGGATGCGTGAGAATGCTGCCCCACGGCGGCGTGCACGCGGCCAACGCCAGTCCGTTGGCCGCCGAACCGGTTCCGACGACGAACACGTCGACGGGACGCTCGAAGACATCGGCCATCAGTGCCGTGAGACGAGCGGACGTCGAATCGTTGCCGTACGGGGTCGCGAGTCCGGTCGACGCCTCCACCATGGCCGCGAGAATCTCCGGGGCGGTGCCGGCGGCGTTGTCGCTGAGGTATCCGGTGAGTGGGGCAGTGGTGCTCGTGGCCATACCCACCATGGTGGCAGAACCGCGACCAGCTACCGCAGCTCCGCCGCCAGGCGGGGGAGCAGCGCGAGGGGATTGGTGCGTTCGACCCGCGCCCGGCCGTCGCCGTCGAACACGTCGGACAGGCCCGGGGCCGGGTCGGAGGTGTCCGAGGCGGAGTAGGTGAGTCCGCTGAAGGGCCAGTCGGTTCCGAAGACGATGTGGTCGACGTCGGCCACCTCGAGCACCGACCGCAGCGACGACGCCGAGGCGGACAGCGCGGTGTCGTAGTGGAAGCGCCGCAGTGCACCTTCCAGGCCCAGCAGCGACACGGACGGGATCTGGTCCGGTACGACGGCGCGGGGCGCACCCAGCCGTGTGGCGAGGTACGGCAGGCAACCACCGGCGTGAGCGAGGACGAAGCGGATGTTCGGATACCGGTCGAGCGTGCCGGCCGCGATCATCTCGACCGCTGTCCTCGTGGTCTCGAACGGGAACTCCAGAAGAAAGCTCGGAAGCGGCAGTGGGGGAGCCGAACCCGCGGGGAGCTCGCCGGGGTGGACGAAGACGAGGGCGGACCGCGCGTCGAGCAACGCCATGATCGGCTCGAAGCGGGGGTCACCGAGGTAGATGCCGTCGTACGAGGACAGCAGTGCGACGCCGTCCATTCCCAGGACGTCCAGACCGTGCGCGATCTCGGCGAGGGACGCCGGCACGTCCGGGAGGGGCACGGTGACCAGGGAGCCGAAACGAGCGGGATGCAGCCGCACCTGGTCGGCCGCG
The DNA here is from genome assembly GCF_019835845.1 of Rhodococcus sp. BP-349. NCBI lineage: Bacteria > Bacillati > Actinomycetota > Actinomycetes > Mycobacteriales > Nocardiaceae > Rhodococcus > Rhodococcus sp. BP-349. The sequence continues at coordinate 1,096,420 of NZ_JABUDR010000001.1, forward strand.
TAGTCGTTGCAGGAACGCGCCAGGCGCACTGCCTCGAGACCGCGCGCGAACCGCACACCGGGGTCGGAGATCGAGAGCACCTGGGCCGCGATACCGAACTCGTCCATGAACGCGAGAGCGGCCTCCGGCGACCACGCGGGCAACGGAAGGCCGCCCGGAACGAGAAGCCCTGCGCGCAGCACGGCCTCCCGATACATCGGCGGGATCATGTGCGCGTGCAGGTCCACTCGATACGCGCCTGTGGGAGCGGCCCAGGCCGTCGGTCCCGTGGCCGCGAGCAGGCCCGTGCCGAGCACGCCTCCGCCGATCAGAGTCTGCAGAGCCTGTCGTCGTGTCGCCATCGTCGTTCCCCCCGTGTGCGGAAGCCGTCCCCCCGGCTCCGCGGCAACGTAACAGGCGCCGGTGCCACTCCTGATGTTTTCATCGGACTTCGGGACCGGTCACGAGTCGACGTGGTCCTGCGTGTCGTCCAGTCGGCCGGCCGCTGCGCGTCGACGCAGGACCTCGCGGTGTCCGAACGTCGCACGGAGAATCTGCTCCCGGTCGGCCACGGTGCTGCCGACGGCGCCCGCCACGGTGCCGAGTGATGCCGAGAGCCAGGCCAGGCGAACGTAATCGGAGAGGTTCGCCGAACGCCCGATCTGTTCGGACAGGAACGACGGAGAGATCACCACCGCGGCCGCCGCGCCGACCACCGCGAACAGGACCGCGTACATGACGGCCACCCCGGACACGACCGTACCGAGGGTGGCGAGGTTGTACATCGTGCGATCGAACCCGCGCTCGCGTCGAGCGCGCCTCTCCCACAGTCCGTTCGGCACGATGAGCCATGTCGTCACGGCCACGAGGGCGGTGGCGGACACCGCTGACAGACGCACGATCGACATCGAGGCCGCCATCTGCCAGATGCTCGAGTAGAAGAGGCCGAACGCGGACGTCGCGGTCGCCGCGGCGAGTGCGCCGGACAACGTCGGCATCAACCGCCACGGGCGGTTGGTGCGGATCATGCCCGCGACCACTCGCGCTCGTCCCGCCAGGGCGGGCGCCACCAGGGCGTCGTGGCCGGACACGGTGGACCAGTGCGCGAGACCCGTGGCGGGATCGGGCCGGTCGACACCGGTGGCGTCGCGTAGCGCTTCCAGCGCGGCCAGCGTGACGGCGCGCGCCCGCGGCGCGACTCGGTGGGTCCCGAACGACGGAACGTAGACGACCACCATCGACGGCCCGACGATCTCGGCGAGTACGGGGCGGGACCGCACGCGCCGCGGTATCTCGGACACGCACACGGTGAGGACGTCCTCGCTGCCCCCGGTATGGCCGAGCAGGGACGCCCAGGTGTCCAGGTCGGGGCTGCCGCTCTGTACCGGTGGCAACGGGATCGCGACCTGGTCGACGGTGAGCACGTCGCCGTCGCGCGTTGCCGATCCGTCGAGATCGGCCGCGACGGAGTCGGCGACGGCGGCGGCGAAGCCGGGATCGGACGCGACTCTGACGACGGGCATCCTGGTCGGCTACCCGTCGTGCTCGATCGGAAACGGGCACGGGGGGCCGCCGCGTTCCCGCCGAGTCGTCGCCCGACCGATCGCTCAGTCGTCGAGCTTGAAGCCGACCTTCAGCGTCACCTGGAAGTGCGCGACAGCACCGTTCTCGATGTGTCCGCGAGTCTCGGTGACTTCGAACCAGTCCAGCTCTCGCAGTGTGGCGCTCGCACGGGAGATGGCCTTGCGGATGGCGTCGTCGACACCTTCGGTCGAGGTGCCGACGATCTCGGTGACGCGGTAGACGTTGTCGCTCACGGGGTGCCCTTCGGTCGATGAACAGAACTCCGTCATCGTGCGTCCTCGGGTGGCGTCCGGTCCAGAGTTTCGATCGACGCGGTTCGACCCGGTACCCGTGTCCGTTTCGGAACAGGGCGGCTCGGGTAGAAGACGTGCGGCGGCAGCGGCGGCGCGAGCGTCGGCGCGGACGCCCGGTGAGGTTGAGACCACAGCCCTGCCGATGGAACGGCCTTCCCGCACGGACCACGCGGGCGGGGAGGCCGTTTCCGTCTTCTATTCGGAGTCGGGCCGGTGTCGGATCGATCTAGTCCGTGACGGTGAGACCGTGCGCGTGCACGTAGGCGAGCGCCTGGACGGTGTCGATGCGGGCACCGCCGAGCGCCGCCGACGTCCAGAACGTCGCATCGGCGACGCTGCCGCGCAGATCCGCGTCGTCGAGTCGGAGGCCGGAGGTGCGGGCGCCGCCGAAGTCGACGCCGCGCAGCGTGGCCTTGCGAAGATCGGTTCCGACGAGGTTGGCGTCCCGCAGACGCGCCCCGGTCAGGTCGAGCCCGCGGAGGTCGAGCCCGCCGAGAGACGTGAGCATGAGGTCGACCTCGTCGAAGACAGCGGGCGTGATACGCGAGTCGGAAATGGCGGAACCGAGAAACGATGTGCTACGGAAGGTGCTGTGCCACAACCGGCTCCGGCGGAATTCGCAGTTGCGGAAGGCCGACCCGATGTGCGTCGACTCCGTCAGATCGACACCGGAGAAGTCGCAGTCGGTGAAGACGACACCGTGAGTGGTCAGGCCGGCGAGATCCGCATCGATGAAGCTGCAGGACGTGTACGAGCGCCTGTCCCACTGCTGGCCGTGTGCGTCGCTCTCGTTGTAGTTCTCGTCCTCGAACGACCGGTCGGCGAATTCGTCCTCCACACGGGGGACTCTAGCGGGAAGGCCGGAGGCCGGCCGGGGTGTGCCGGGAAGGCCGGGGTGTGGCGGGGAGGCCGGAGGCCGGCCGGAATGCAGGCGGTCAGGCGGTCGGGCGTGCGGTGGGGCCCATCCGCGGCACGCTGGCGGGCAGTACGGCGTCGACGAGGGCCGCCGCTCGCGGATCCACGTCGGCATCGGACCGCGCGATGAACGTCGTGGTGCTGGTGCACACGTCCTCGCCGTGCGACGTCAGATGGTTCTGGACCACCAGGATGTCGTTGCCCGCGAACTGGCGGATCGACAGCACCTGGAGGGTGGACACCAACTGATCTCCCTGCATCACCGGGCGATGCAGAACGAAGCCTTGATCGGTCTGCATGACCGCCGTGATCTCGTACTCCACGAGGATGTGGGCGAAGAGGTAGTCGATCGCGATCGACCCGACGACGCTCACGAAGGTCGCGGGTGCGACGAGTCCCCCGTAACCCAGCTCGGCCGCCGCGGCCTCCTTGTGATGGGCGGGGTGCTGGTTCTGGATGGCACGCGAGAGTTCCCGGATCTTCTCGCGACCGACCTCGTAGTAGTCGGGAATGACGTACTCGTGTCCGACCAGCCGGGAACTGCGTTCGAACCGGTGATCGGGCTCGTGGGGAACGAGCGGGCGAGTCTCGTGGGCACCCGTCACGGAATCGTCGGTCACCGAATTGCTGGTCACGTGGAGCCTTCCCCTGGGACGCGGCCACGATCGTCGGCACACGCGTATGTGAACAAATCCTACTTCGCGCGTGAATAACCACAAATGCGGCGGTCGAACCCGGTCGGTCGAGCGCGGTCGAGCGCGGTCGAAACGGTCAGGTGTCGGACCGGCCGCGCCGGCTGTCGAGGTAGGCCCTCGCCCGGAGCGACCGCAGCCATTCCGGGCCGGGCCGCACACTGTCGGGAGTGCGCCGGATCGGGTCGAACGACAGGTCGCCACCGGACTCGTCGACCGAGTTCAGCGTCAGTTCCGCCAGTGGGAGGTACGACCCGGTGCCCTCGGCCTGCTCGAACTCGAAGACCAGCGGCCGCGCACGCACGGCGTCGACGATGGAGTCCAGGGTGGGTAGTGGGGGCGCGGCGACGGCCCGCGCGCGGACCCACCACTGACGACCCTCGAACTGCAGCGGCATCAGTGTCGAGAAGGAGGCCGTCTCGAACGCCAGTACCGGAAGCGGAACGCACCGCGTCACCACGTCCCGGCCGGCGCTCGCCAGGAGCATGTCCCACGCGCCGTCAGCCCGGTCGGTCGGTGGAAGACGCAGCGCGAGACCGGCGACATCGGGAACCCGGCGGGGCAACCCGAGCGCGGTCGACAAACGCACCATCACCTCGCACGAGCCCACGGGCAGTCCGATGTCGCCCTCGGCGGTACGGCGCAGTGTGCCCGTCAGAATCTTCCCGTGCGGGTGGAAGAGCTTGGCGTGGCGCAGCGCCGACCCCAGTCCGAACGGCAGGGCCAGCGCGCGCACGGGCATCGACGTCTCGTTCACGTTCGGTGTCTGCCCGGTGCGCGCCATGAGAAAACCTCACCCGATCAGGCGCCGTCGTGGGCCTTCTGCAGGTCGGCGACCACGATCTTCGACATCGACAGCATGGCCTGCACGACGCGCTGCGATGCCGCCGGATCCGGCGTGCTCATCAGCTGCATCAACTGGATCGGGACGATCTGCCAGGAGACCCCGAACCTGTCCTTGCACCAGGCGCATCGGCCCTCGCTTCCGCCGTCGGACGTGAGCGCGTTCCAGTAGCGATCGACCTCCTCCTGCCCGTCGCAGCTGACCGCCATGGAGATGGCCTCGGTGAACGGGAACTGTGGCCCGCCGTTCAAGGCGTTGAATCGCTGACCGAAGAGTTCGAAGTCGACCATCATCGCGCGGCCGGGGGCACCGGGTCCGCCGTCGCCGTAGCGGCTGACGTTCAGGATCGCCCCCGTGCCGAATGTCGAGAGATAGAACTCTGCCGCCTCCTCGGCCTGGTCGTCGAACCACAGCGTGGGTGTGATCTTCTGCATCGTCAGGTCCTTCGTGCTCGGATGGCGGATCGAACTCGACCCGTCAGCCGTGTCGACTCCGACCGCCGACGAAAGTCATCGCGCGATGCCCGCGGTCAGCAGTGTGGCCAGCTCCCGGTAGGCGGCGGCATCGTCGAGACCAGTGCGCCGGGCGAGCGCGCGGCTCTGGATCGACACCATCACCGACGCGGCCACGTCGGCGACGAACGCGGCGTGGACGTCCCGCACGTCACCGGCGCGGACTCCGTCGTCGATGATGCCGCGGACTCGTTCGGCGGCGATGGCGGTGTTGCGTTCGTAGACGAGCCTCGACGGTTCGAAGTCGGCGAGGTCGGTCATGAAGCGTTCCGACGCCGGCGCGAGTGCTTCACCGACCGCGCCCAGGTAGGCGGCGAGGCGTTCGCGTGTTCCTGTCGCTGCGTCGGATGCTGCATCCACCCGGATCGCTGCCGAGGTGAAGAAGTGCACCGCCGCGGATCGGACGAGGTCGTCCTTGCTCGCGGCGAGGGTGTACAGCGTGCTCTTCGAGCAGCGCAGGCGGGCGGCGATGTCGTCGAGTGTGAGGTGCGCGAAGCCTTCGGCCAGGAACAGTGCGACCACGGAATCGAAGAGTTGTGCGCGCCGCGCCGTCGCGTGAGCACCGGTCATGGTGAGCGACAGTACTGCAGAACGTCATGCAGTACTGTTCGCGGTACTGAGGGAGCCGCCGCAGTACTGGTGCCGCCCCGCCCGATCCGCGACCGAGACGAGGACCCATGACTGTCGAACGACTGCTGCCGAACGACGACGCACGTGACCTGCTCCAGTTGACCCGCGACATCGCGGACAAGGTCCTCGATCCGATCGTCGACGAACACGAGAAGGCCGAGACCTATCCCGAGGGCGTCTTCGCCACGCTGGGCGAGGCGGGGCTGCTCAGCCTGCCGTATCCGGAGGAGTGGGGCGGCGGCGGTCAGTCCTACGAGGTCTATCTGCAGGTGCTCGAGGAGCTGGCGTCGCGCTGGGCCGCAGTGGCCGTCGCGGTCAGCGTGCACGGGCTCTCGTGCCACCCGTTGATGTCCTTCGGGTCCGAGGACCAGAAGTCGCAGTGGCTGCCGGACATGCTCGGTGGGCGCACGATCGGCGCCTACAGCCTGTCGGAGCCACAGGCCGGCAGCGACGCGGCCGCCCTGTCCTGCAAGGCCGTGGCCGGTCCGGACGGGTACACCGTCACCGGGTCGAAGGCCTGGATCACGCACGGCGGCAAGGCGGACTTCTACACGCTCTTCGCGCGCACCGGTGAGGGATCGCGGGGCATCTCCTGCTTCCTGGTGCCCGCCGACCTCGAGGGGCTCTCCTTCGGAGCTCCGGAGGAGAAGATGGGGCTGCACGCGATCCCCACGACGGCCGCCCACTACGACGGCGCGGTGTTGTCGGCCGATCGCCGCATCGGCGAGGAGGGGCAGGGGCTCGGCATCGCCTTCAGTGCCCTCGACGCGGGTCGGCTGGGCATCGCCGCCGTCGCCGTCGGGATCGCCCAGGCCGCGCTCGACGACGCCGTGGCCTATGCGCAGGAGCGGACGACGTTCGGCCGCAAGATCATCGATCATCAAGGGCTCGGGTTCGTGCTGGCGGACATGGCAGCGGCGGTCGACTCGGCCCGCGCGACGTACATCGACGCGGCACGCCGCAAGGACGCCGGACTGCCGTTCTCGCGTCAGGCCTCCGTGGCCAAGCTCGTGGCGACCGACGCCGCCATGAAGGTGACCACCGACGGCGTGCAGGTGTTCGGAGGCTACGGGTACACCCGAGATTTCCGGGTCGAGCGGTACATGCGTGATGCCAAGATCACGCAGATCTTCGAGGGCACCAACCAGATCCAGCGTCTGGTGATCAGCCGGTCGCTGGCCTGACCCCCGTGCGCACTATGCGCATCCAGCGGTACGCACAGGGCGCACGGGGCGATAGCCTCCCGCTATGAGCTCGTTCACCGGAATCCCGGAGGCCGCCCTCGATTTCTACGAGGATCTCGAGGTCGACAACAGCAAGACCTGGTGGGCCGAGCACAAGCACGTCTACGACGAGTCGGTCCGCGCGCCCATGACCGCGCTCACGGAGGTGCTGGCCGAGGAGTTCGGGTCGGCCACGCTCTTCCGGCCGCACCGCGACGTCCGCTTCTCCAAGGACAAGGTGCCGTACAAGACGCACCAGGGTGCCTACGTGCAGGTGGCCCCGTCCACGGGGTGGTACGTGCAGGTCGATGCTTCCGGCCTCATGGTCGCCGGCGGGTTCTACGCGTCCACGTCCGACTCCATCGCCCAGTTCCGTGCCGTCGTCGACGACGAGGTCCGTGGGTCGGAGCTCGCACGGATCGTCGCCGATCTCGAGAGCCGCGGATACGACCGCGGCGGTGATCGACTCAAGACCTCGCCGCGCGGTTACGACGCGGATCATCCGCGCATCGATCTGTTGCGCCACAAGTCCCTGACCGCGGGGCGGTCGTTCGGCTGCCCGCCCTGGCTCGACACACCGGAGTGCGCCGATCACATCCGTGCCGCCTGGCGGGATCTCACGCCCCTTCTCGAATGGTGCCGTCAGGTACTCGCCTGACGCGCCAGCACGGCCAACTGGAGCTCCATCAGCACTCGCGCAGCAGGATCGGACAGATCCGTCCCGGTGATCTCCTCCGCCCGTCTGACCCGATAACGCAGCGTGTTCGGGTGCACGTGCAGATCCGCCGCGGCCCGGCGCACGTCCGACGGGTGGCGCAGATACATCGCGACGCTCTCGCACAGCGACGAGGACGTGCGCGCGTCGTACGCGACGAGAGCCGCCATGCGCGGATCGTGCAGCGACGGATGCGCGACGAGCAGATCGACGATCTCACCGAGCAGCACGGACGTCCGCGAATCGGCGAGTGTGGTCACCCTGTCGTCGGCTCCCACCGTTCCGTCCAGGACGCGATCGACCTCGAGCCGGGCGGCGGCGACCTCCGACAGCGCGGACACCGGCGACGCCACCGCGGCCCGCAACCTGATAGCTGTGCGTGCCTCGACGCCGTCGAGCAACCGGCGAGTCCACGACGGCACCGAGGACTCCGCGCGGGTCCGTGGAACGAGAACGTAGATGCGGTCGCCGAGCGTGGTGACCAGCGACAGGCGGTGAAACGAACTGGCGTGCAGACGGATCGCACCGGACAAATCGGCCATCGTGGCCGACGAGGGGGCATCTGGCGCAGTGCTGTCGAGCGCGGCCAGACCGATCACCGCCGCCGGGCCGTCCGTCGGAATGGACAGGGCCGCAGCGAGTGAGGGCACATCGACCCCGCCGCCCCGAGCGCCGAGCAGTCGCTGGATCTGCACCGCCTCGTTCGTGGGTGCCTCCAGGATGCGTGTGATCAACCGCGCCGCCACGGCGGCCGCGCCCTGCAGCACGCTGGCAGCGTCGTCGGTGAGCGGTCGACGGCCCTCCTGGATCCACAGCGTGCCCACCAGTCGGGGTGTACCCGAAATATGCTGTGTGGCAGTCGTTCGGATACCGGCGACCAGCCGCCGCCGGATACCCAGATCGGGGTGTGCCGGCACCTCGACGACCTCGTCGGAACGGCGGACCGCGTCGTAGACACCCCACTGCTCGAGTCGCCGGAGATATTCCGAGGGGCCTTCCCGGCCGAGGATGGACAGGGTCCGCAGCTCGTCCGCCTGATCGTCCGACGCCGAGTACGCCAACACGTGTGATCGCTGATCCTCGATGCTCACCATCCCGCGCGTGAGCATCGCGACGGTGTGCGCCAGCCCGAAGAGATCGGTGTCTGCGCCCACCAGTCCCGCCAGTTCGGACGGTTCCGCAGACGACGGCGGAGGTGTGGTGATCGACGGCGAGGAATGGTCGAGCACGCCGCGCACCATCGACAGGAGGCGATCCCAGCGGGTCTGCGGGTGCACCGCCACGAGAGCGACGCCGGCCGTGCGGGCCGAGTGCTGCATCAGCGTCGACGAGGCGGCGATCTTCGACATCACCGCGGTGGGTCGAAGGTCGCTGCTCCGCGTCGCCATGTCGTCGAACCACGCCACGGCGTCCGCTTCCCGCACACCCGCCAGGAGATAGAGGTCCGCCGCGGCGGCGGTCGTGTAGAGCTCGGCGGCCAGATCGTCGGCGTCGACGAGCGTCACCGACCCGATCGGCACGTCCGACCCTGCCGGTGCCACGAGCACCTCGACGAAGGCGGAGTGCAGCGCACGCACGATCGAGTCGAGAGTCGACGAGGTGCTGGTCATGCCGTGCACTCTAGGTGTCCTTCGTCCGATCGGACAGCGGTCGGTGGGTTTCTTTGGCCTCTGGGCCGAATATCGGGCATGCCGCGTCCGCTTGGCTGAACCCACCGACCCGGCACGAAGACCCGACACCGAGGACCGACATGGACGCCGTCACCGCAGTACCCACACCCCTGAACGAGCCGGTACACACGTACGCACCCGGCAGCGCCGAGCGAGCGCGGCTCACGCACCATCTGGACCGACTCGCCGCGTCGCCGACCGAGATCACCCAGGTCATCGGCGGAGACCACCGAGAGGCGACGGGTCCGCGCGAGAACGTCGTGCAACCGCACAGGCACGCGTCCGTCATCGGATCGTTCGCGAACGCCACCCACCAGGACGTGCGCGACGCCATCGACGCGGCGACCGCCGCCGCACCTGCGTGGCGATCGCTGCCCTTCGACGAGCGCGCCGCAGTCTTCCTCCGCGCCGCCGATCTCCTCGCCGGGCCGTGGCGCGAGACCATCGCGGCCGCCACCATGCTGGGGCAGTCGAAGAGCGCGTATCAGGCCGAGATCGACGCACCCTGCGAGCTGATCGACTTCTGGCGCTTCAACGTCTCGTTCGCCCGGCAGATCATGGCCGAGCAACCGGTCTCCGCGCCCGGCGTCTGGAACCGCGTCGAGTACCGCCCCCTCGAGGGCTTCGTCTACGCCATCACCCCGTTCAACTTCACCGCCATCGCGGGCAACCTCCCCACGGCGCCGGCGCTCATGGGCAACACCGTGCTGTGGAAGCCGTCGCCCACCCAGGCCGTCGCCGCGTACCTGACGATGCAGCTTCTCGAGGCCGCCGGACTGCCCCCCGGCGTCATCAACCTCGTGCTCGGTGACGGACCCCTCGTCTCCGAGGTCGCACTCGCCGATCGTCGTCTCGCCGGCATCCACTTCACCGGCTCCACACCGACGTTCCAGCGGCTGTGGCGCGAGGTGGGCGAGAACATCGCCGGCTACGACACCTACCCGCGACTGGTCGGTGAGACCGGTGGCAAGGACTTCGTCGTCGCCCACAGTTCCGCCGACCCGGACGTGCTCACCACGGCGCTGATCCGCGGTGCCTTCGACTTCCAGGGTCAGAAGTGCTCCGCGGCGTCGAGGGCCTTCGTGCCGTCGTCCGTGTGGAAGAGGATGGGGGACACGCTCGTCGACACCGCGTCGTCGCTGCGTTACGGCGACGTCACCGATCTGTCGAACTTCGGTGGGGCGGTCATCGACCGGAAGGCCTTCGACCGCAACGCGGCTGCACTCGAGCGCGCGAAGTCCACCCCGGGTATCACCATCGCCGCCGGCGGCACCTGCGACGATTCCGTCGGCTACTTCGTGGACCCGACGATCCTGCTCGGTGACGACGCGGGCGACGAGGCGTTCCACACCGAGTACTTCGGTCCGATCCTCGCCGTGCACGTCTACGACGACTCGAAGCCCGGAGCGTTCGAGAACACGCTCGCCCTGGTCGACAGCGGGTCGAAGTACGCCCTGACCGGATCGATCATCGCCGACGATCGCGCCGCCGTCACGCAGGCCACCGAGGCCCTGCGTTTCGCCGCCGGCAACTTCTACGTCAACGACAAGCCGACCGGCGCCGTCGTCGGACAGCAGCCGTTCGGCGGTGCTCGCGCGTCGGGCACCAACGACAAGGCCGGATCACCGCAGAACCTGCTCCGGTGGGCCTCCGCGCGCACCATCAAGGAGACCTTCGTGCCGGCCGTGGACCACACCTACCCGCACCAGGGAGTCTGACCATGGCCACCAACCCGCTCCGCCCCGTCCTGCTCGCCGCCGGGCGATCGCGCCGCCTCGAACGCGTCGTCGCTCGATCCGTCCTGACCAGGTCGCTCGTCGAACGCTTCATCGCCGGGAGCACCGAACCGGAGGTGGTCGGTGCCGTCGCCGACCTGCTCGGGTCCGGCCGCTTCGTCAGCGTCGATCACCTGGGTGAGGACACCACCGACGCGGCGCAGGCCACGGCTACCGTCGACGCGTATCTGTCATTGCTGCGGGCATACTCACGTCTCCACACCCCACAGCCGGCTGCTTCCCCGTCCAATTCCGGCCGGCCTCCGGCCTTCCCGCCCACCTCCGGCCGGCCTCCGGCCTTCCCGCCCACCTCCGGCCGGCCTCCGGCCTTCCCGCTGGAGATCTCGCTGAAGCTCTCGGCGCTCGGACAGTCGCTCCCCGACGACGGCCACGCCGTGGCCCTCGCCAACGCCCACAAGGTGTGCGCCGCCGCGGACGCTGCGGGAGTGTGGGTCACCGTCGATGCCGAGGACCACACCACCACCGACTCGACTCTCGCGATCGTGCGGGAGCTCCGCAAGGACTTCCCGACTCTCGGCACCGTCCTGCAGGCGTACCTGCACCGCACCGAACAGGACTGCCGCGAGCTCTCGGGGCCCGGATCGCGAATCCGGTTGTGCAAGGGCGCGTATCGCGAACCGGCGAGTGTGGCCTTCCAGAAGAGGGCCGAGGTGGACGCCTCGTACGAACGGTGCCTGCGGGTGCTCATGGAGGGGGAGGGTTACCCCATGGTGGCATCGCACGATCCCCGCATGATCGAGGCGGCGCGACGAGACGCTGCCGAGCTGGGACGTGGACCGGGCGACATGGAGTACCAGATGCTCTACGGCATCCGCGACAACGAGCAGACACGCCTGGTGTCGGAGGGGTACCGCGTCCGCGTGTACGTGCCCTTCGGTACCCAGTGGTACGGGTACTTCATGCGGCGGTTGGCGGAGCGTCCGGCGAATCTGACGTTCTTCCTCCGGTCACTGCTGACCCGTTCCTGACCCCTCGCCGCGCGCACGATTCGCGCGCCCGTCGAAACTCCCGTCCCGGCACCCCTCACCGAGGGCGGGAGTGAAGACGGTGTCACCGCAGGTGCGGCAGTGGTGCGTGCGATGGTGACCGATGCCGCACGAGCACGACCGCGCTCCCACGAGAACCGAACGCGCCTGCAGCACATGACCGTTGCTGCAGGTGGCCGGTGCCTCCTCGTGCCAGACACCGTTCATCAGGTGCAGTCGGCGCCGACGGTTCATCACGGACGTCTCCTCGGGAATCACACGTCACGAGGGAAGTTCTGACGTCGGGTGGTGCAGTAGTTCCCACCCTACACGTGTATCGAACACATGTTCGACTCGGGTGGATCCGATCCGGGATCAGACGAGCGCGACGCGGGCCACCGCGCCGGAGGTGGGAAACGGTGATCCGCCCGCGGGTTCCACGGTCACCGAGAGTGCGGTGGCGCCGTCGACGGGCACGGATGCCGGCTGGGAGAGATCGTCGGCATCCATCGTCCCGACGGAGACGGGCGAGCCCTCGATGAGCCAGACCTGGTAGACCGATCCGGCGGGAGGCGCCGCGACACCCGTCATGCGGAGCACGGCGCGCTCGTCTCCCGGGGTGAACTGAACGCTCATGGTGCCGCCGCCCGCCACGGGGGATTCGAGTGGTGCCGCGACGGTCGCGGTGGGAGCCGACGGAGTCGCATTCTGCTGCACGGCCACCGCGCCGCCCACACCGACGACCACCGCGGCTGCGGCCGCCATCGCGGCGATGCGCCACCCGCGTCGGCGGCTCGGACGAAGGGGGAGAACGGTCGCGCCGTCAGGGTCGACCTGCGCCGTGTCCTCCACGGCCCCCAGGATGCGGACCCGGAGGTCGGCGGGGGCGGGAGTGCGCGTCGCGTCCGAGGTCACGGCCATCGTCTCGCGGACGTCGCGCACGATCGCGTCGAACCTGCGCCTGGTGTGGGCATCCGTGTCGTCGAGGCGAGTCATCGTCTCGTACTGCTCCGAGGCTGCCATGGCGTCGAGGGCACACAGGTACGCGAGCTCGAGAAGGTCCCGATCCGGCAGCTGCACGGGTCGATCGGGCGAACCGTGATCGCTCATCTCGGGCTGCCTCCATGCGTGTGGTCGGTGGTCAGGTAAGAGTGGGCGAAAAGTACCCCCGTCACATCCACGGCCGTGCTCTCCTGGCTGATACACCGGGTATTCGGTGCGCTCGCCGCACCGGATGGGCGGAGGGCGTCAGCTCGGTCCACCCTCGTCGACCAGTCGCGGCCGTAGATGCTCGAAGATCAGTGTGGTCTCGGTCGCGGCCACCGACGGATGAGCGCTGAGGTTCTGGACGACGAAGTCCCTCAGGTGCGCCGAGTCCGTCATCGCGACGTGGATCAGGTAGTCGTCGGCACCGGCGATGAAGTAGACGTCGAGCACCTCGGGGAACGTCGTGAAGGATTCCGCGAACTCGCCCAGGTGCCGTCGAGCACCCGCCAGCAGCCGCACCGCGATCATGGCCTGCAGGCCCTGTCCCAGTGCCGCCGGATCGATGTCGGCATGGAAGCCGCGGACGACCCCGCGCTCGACCAGTGATCGGACGCGTCCCAGACATGTCGACGGGGCGATTCCGGCGCGGGCGGCCAGGGTGTTGTTGGGAATGCGGGCGTCGTTCGCCAGTTCACGCAGGATGACGCGATCGATCCGGTCCAGGGATGCCGCCCGAAGATTGTTCGGTCGCACCGGGGCGGACAGACCCGTATTCGACGATTCGATGTCCATGAGGCCAGTCTACGAAATTATCGTCACTTCGATTGCGTGCTGGTCGAACGAAGTTCACGATTATCGGACATGACGAGTCATCCGGTAAGGGCGAAGGGCGCACCATGAGAATCGGCATACCTCGGGAACTGAAGAACCACGAGTACCGGGTGGCGGCGAGCCCGGCGGGGGTGCACGACATGGTCGCGCACGGTCATCACGTCGTCGTCGAGACCGAGGCGGGCGCGGGATCGTCGTTCTCGGACAACGACTTCAAGGCTGCCGGCGCGGAGATCTCGAACTCGGCCGACGAGGTGTGGGCGCGGGCCGAGTTGCTGCTCAAGGTGAAGGAGCCGATCGAGGCCGAATACCACCGGCTGCGGTCGGGCCAGGTCCTGTTCACCTATCTCCATCTCGCCGCGTCGGCCGCGTGCACCGATGCTCTCGTCGCGTCCGGCACCACGGCGATCGCCTACGAGACGGTGACCGGCGCGGGCGGCAGCCTGCCGTTGCTCGCACCGATGAGCGAGGTCGCCGGCCGGCTCGCGACCCAGGCCGGGGCCTACCACCTGATGGCGCAGACGGGCGGCCGCGGCGTGCTGATGGGTGGTGTTCCCGGAGTGAGTCCGGCGAAGGTGGTGGTGATCGGTGGCGGAGTGTCGGGATCCAACGCCGTGGCGATGGCGCACGGGCTCGGTGCGGACGTGACGGTGTTCGACCTCGACATCGCCAAGCTGCGGACCATCGACGCGCAGTACCGCGGCCAGGTCAAGACCGTGGTGTCGAACAGGTGGGAGCTCGAGCAGGCCGTCGTGGGCGCCGACCTCGTCATCGGGGCGGTCCTCGTCCCGGGTGCCAAGGCCCCGACGGTGGTGTCCAACGCACTGGTCGCACGGATGAAGGCGGGGTCCGTGCTCGTCGACATCGCCATCGACCAGGCCGGGTGTTTCGAGGACTCGCGTCCCACCACACACGACGAGCCCACCTTTCCGGTGCACGATTCGATCTTCTACTGCGTGGCCAACATGCCGGGGTCGGTTCCCCGCACGTCGACGCAGGCGCTGACCAACGCGACGCTCCCGTTCGTTCTCGCTCTTGCCGACCAGGGCTGGGAGCAGGCGTGCGCCACCGTTCCCGGGCTCGCCGACGGTCTCAGCGTGCACGCCGGCAACCTGCTGTCGGACACCGTGAGAACGGCGCTGGGTCGCTAGAGTCGGCCGGTATGACTGTCATCGAGGTCGACACCGGAACCGATCGCATCGAGGCGACACTCGAGGTCCCCGCAGGGGAGGGGCCCTGGCCCGCCGTCGTGATCGTGCACGACGTGTTCGGCATGACCGACGACATCAGGTCCATCGCCCGGCGCTTCGCCGACCAGGGCTACGTCGCGTTGGTGCCGGATCTCTACGCCCGCGGTGGCCGCGCCAAGTGTGTGACAGGAGTGTTCCGGTCGCTTCTCGCGCGCTCGGGCCGGGCGGTGGACGATCTGTTGGCGTGCCGCGACACCCTCACCGTGCGCGCCGACACCACCGGCGCGGTGGGCATCGTCGGGTTCTGTATGGGCGGAGGCTTCGCTCTGGCGCTGGCGCCCAAGGGGTTCGAGGCGAGCGCGCCGTTCTACGGCATCCTGCCCCGTCACATCGAGTCGGCCCTCGAGGGCACGTGCCCGATGGTCGCGAGTTTCGGCAAGCGCGATCCGATGCTGCCGGGCGCGGGCCCGAAGCTCGAGAAGGTGTTGCAGGACAAGGGCGTTGCCCACGACGTCGTGACCTATCCCGGTGCCGGCCACAGTTTCGCGAACGACTTCGGATCGGGTCCGGGTGCACTGGTCATGCGCGTCACAGGATTCGGATATCAGCACGAGCAGGCCGAGGACGCCTTCGCCCGAGTCTTCACCTTCTTCGGCGAGCACGTCCGGTCGCGCTGACGGCGACGAGGTTCGGCGGCCGACGAGGTTCAGCGGCCGACGGCCGGACCCTGCAGCGCCCCGCGCACCTCGCCCGTCTTGGGCTCGACCGCGCCGCGACTCTTGACCCAGCGGCTGGGCAGCTTGCCCACCAGCTCGCCGAGCGGGTTCACCGCAGCGGCGAGGACGTCCACGGTGTCCTGCAGAATCTCCACGCTGACGCTCATGCGCTCGAGGTTGGGCGCCAGCGAACTGAGCGACTCGGCGACGGTCACGAGCTGATCCAGCGGACCGTTGCGTGCCGTCAGCCGCTGGATCGCGCCTTCCTCACCGAGCAGCGTCTCGACGAGCCCGCCCTTGGCGAGGGCGTTGTCGATGACCCCGTTCTCACGGGTCAGCGCCTCGATCACGCCGCCCTCCTTGGTCAGGAGTTCGACAGGGCCGTCCTTCGCGGTGAGGCGCTCGATGGGTCCGTCGACGGCCGTGAGTCGGTCGAGCAGACCGCCCTCGGCCAGGAGACGATCGAGCGGTCCGTCCTCCGCGAGGACACGGGTGAGGGGCCCGTCGTCCGCCAGGATGCGCTCGAGGGGGCCGCCGGGCTCGAGCAGCCGATCGAGGGTGCCGCCCTTGCTGGTCAACCTGTCGACGGCGCCACCGGGCTCGAGCAGTCGGTCCAGCGGGCCACCGGGCCGCAGCGCGTGACCCAGTGCGCGGTCGTCGGAGGTGAGCTCGGCCAACTGTCCGAGGAGCTGCAGCGGGCCGCTCCGGGGATTGGCCAGAGTGATGGCGTCGAGCGACCCGGAAGCGCCTGCGGCCAGCGCCATCCGGGTGGTCGCGACGGCCGACTCGGCCACCCCCACCGCCGACTCGGCGACGGCCAACCCGACGCGCACCGGCAGTGTGACCGCGGACACCCAGTTCATGGGGTCACTCTAACCCGCGGCGGGGAGGCCGGAGGCCGGTCGGGATGGGACGGTCGGGGAGGCCGGAGGCCGGTCGGGACGGCCGGAGGCGCGGTCAGTGTGCGAGCTTGAGTCCGATGACGCACCCGACGAGCCCCGCGATGAGCGCGATGCGGATCGGCGTCGCGGACTCGGTGCCGGACACCATCGCGTAGACGACGGTGAGGGAGGCGCCGATGCCGACCCACACCGCGTAGGCGGTTCCGGTCGGGATGGTCCGCATGGCGAAGGCGAGACCGCCCATGCTGACGACGAGCGCCGTACCGAAGACGATGGTGGCGACGGGCTTGGTGAAGCCCTCGGACTTGCCGAGTGCGGTGGCCCAGACGGCCTCGAACACGCCGGACAGCACCAGAATGATCCATGCCATGAGTAGTCGACTCCCCTGGCACCGTCTTGTCGCTGGCCGGGTACGGTGCGCTCGTCCGGGTCTGTGTCGCAGTCTGTCCTCCACGGTAGCAAAGCGGACACGACGCCGGGTCGGGGCTCACAGGAACCTCACAGCGACACCCCGGGCAGGAACCAGCAACCCCGGACATGATGGCACTCGTGAGCGAGAATTCCGTCATGACGACTCCCCGACCGCAGACCACCGCCGAGGCGAAGGTGCTGGTGGTCGACGACGAGCCGACCATCGTCGAACTGCTGTCGGTCAGTCTGAAGTTCCAGGGTTTCGAGGTCCGCACGGCGCTGGGTGGGCCCGCGGCTCTGGACGTCGCCCGGACCTTCCGGCCGGACGCGTTGATCCTGGACGTGATGATGCCCGACATGGACGGCTTCGGGCTGCTCCGCCGACTGCGTGCCGACGGCATCGACGCGCCCGCACTGTTCCTCACTGCGCGGGACTCTGTGGAGGACAAGGTGACCGGTCTGACCATGGGTGCGGACGACTACGTCACCAAGCCGTTCAGCCTCGAGGAGGTGGTGGCGCGCCTGCGCGTGATCCTGCGCCGGTCGGTGCGTGGGCCGGAGGCGCAGCCGTCACGCCTGACGTTCGCCGACATCGAGCTCGACGACGACACCCACGAGGTGTGGAAGGCGGGCGAACCCGTCTCGTTGTCCCCGACGGAGTTCACGCTCCTGCGTTACCTCATGGTCAATTCCGGGACCGTTCTGTCCAAGCCTCGGATCCTGGACCACGTGTGGCACTACGACTTCGGAGGTGAGGTCGGTGTCGTGGAGTCCTACGTGTCGTACCTGCGCAGGAAGGTCGACACGACGGAACCCCGGCTGATCCACACACTGCGAGGCGTCGGCTACGTCCTGCGGGAACCGCGACGGTGAAGCGGCACCTGCGCGCCGTTCCCCTGCGCGTCACGCTGGTGACGGTGCTGCTGTTGCTCGTCGCCCTCGGTCTCGTCGGTTCGGGTGTGGCCGTGACGTCCGCGCTGCAGAACACGCTGACCCAACGCGTCGACGAGCAGCTGATGGAAGGGGCGTCCGGCTGGGCGAGGCCGCGCAGTGACCGAATCGGACCGCCTCCCGAAGAAGCGAATCCACGGCGCCCGCCCGCGGCCTTCTACGTCCGCTCGGTGGCGGCGGACGGCACCGTCCGAACCTTGGTGAACGATTTCGGAGACGCGGAGCCCGATCTGACCGGCGCCCTGTCCATCACGCCGACCACCGTCGGATCGGTCGGGGATCCCGACGAGTCGTGGCGCACGGTGACCGTGTCCAACGAGGACGGCCAGACCACCGTCGCGATTCCGCTCGCAGGGAACGAGGCCATCGTGTCGAGGCTCGTGACTCTGCAACTCTCCATCGGTCTCGGAGTGCTGGTGGTGCTGGGCGTGGCGGCGTACTTCCTGGTGCGCCGGAGCCTGCGGCCGCTGCAGGAGGTGGAGTCGACCGCCGCGGCCATCGCGTCCGGGGATCTGCACAGACGCGTTCCCGAGTGGAACGAGCGCACAGAGGTGGGGCGACTGTCCGCCGCTCTCAACGGAATGCTCGCCCAGATCCAGCACGCCTTCGCTGCGACGGAGGCGTCCGAGAACGCCGCGCGCGAGTCCGAGAACGCGGCACGGGCGTCGGAAGATCGAATGCGTCGTTTCGTGGCCGACGCCTCCCACGAGCTCCGGACCCCGCTGACGACGATCCGCGGCTTTGCCGAGCTCTACCGGCAGGGGGCCATGACCGACACCGAGATGCTGATGACCCGCATCGGGGGAGAGTCGGCGCGGATGGGTCTGCTCGTCGAGGACCTGCTGATGTTGGCGCGGTTGGATGCCCAGCGCCCGATCGAGCGGAGCACGGTGGACCTCCTCGCGATCGCAGCGGACGCGGTGCACGATGCGGCGGCCACGGCTCCGGAACGGGCCGTGACTCTGCGAGTGCTCGAGGGCAGCGGAGTCCCGGAGGTGCTCGGCGACGACGCGCGTCTGCGCCAGGTGCTCGGCAATCTCGTGAGCAATGCGCTCCGACACACCCCGCCGACGGCGTCGGTCACCGTGGCGGTCGGAACCGCCGGTGAGACAGCCGTTCTGGAGGTTCGCGACACCGGGCCGGGGCTGAGCGAGGACGATGCCCAGCGCGTCTTCGAACGGTTCTATCGGGCGGATCGTTCGCGCACGAGGGAGAGCGGTGGGAGTGGACTGGGGCTGTCGATCGTGTCTGCCCTCGTCGCGGCCCACGGTGGGCGGGTCTCGGTGGACAGTGCGCCCGGCCGGGGTGCGACCTTCCGGGTGGAGCTGCCTCGGGCGGACCGGAGGTCGGGTGGATGGGAGTCAGCCGGAGACGAGGCCCTCGACCAGGACGACGGCGATGAGGAGCATCACCACGCCGATCAGGACGTCGAGCACACGCCACGCGACGGGTCTGGCGAAGATCGGCGTCATGAATCGCGCGCCGAATCCGAGGGCCGTGAACCAGACGATGCTGCCCAGCGTCGCGCCCAGGGCGAACCACCAGCGCGCTGATCCGCTCTCGCGGTTGGCGACGGAGCCGAGGAAGACGACGGTGTCGAGATAGACGTGCGGGTTGAGCCACGTCAGTGCCAGGCAGGTGAGGACCGCGGACCGCAGAGACACACTCGCTCCGTTCCCGCCGACGGTCAGACTCGTCGGGCGCAGTGCCCGTCGGAAGGCCATGAGTCCGTACACGGTGAGGAAGACGGCGCCGGCGACGGTGACGACGGTGACCGCCGTCGGGTAGGCCTCGACGACCACGCCGATGCCGGAGACTCCCGCGAGGATGAGGACCGCGTCGGACAGAGCGCACACCAGGACGACGGCGAGCACGTGCTGTCGCGCGATGCCCTGACGGAGAACGAAAGCGTTCTGTGCGCCGATCGCGACGATGAGGGAGAGGCCGACACCGAAGCCGACGAACAGGGAGGACATGACCGGAACGCTAGGGCGATTCGAGTGATGTAGTCCAGCTCATGTTTTTCAGTAGTGATGAGCGTAGCTTCACATCATGCAGTCCGACCAGCTCGAAGCCCTGCGTGCCGTCGTGGACGACGGCACATTCGAGGCGGCCGCACGGTCGCTGCACATCACACCGTCGGCGGTGAGTCAGCGCATCAAGGCGCTGGAACTGCGGGTCGGTGCCGTTCTCGTCTCGCGCACGAAGCCCGTGATCCCGACCGAGTCCGGCGTCGTGCTGCTCCGACTCGCCCGGCAGATCCAGACTCTGACCGACGGCGCCGTGCGGGAGTTGCGCACCGCGGACGACGTCGCTCGGGTGTCGCTGGCCGTCAACTCGGATTCCCTGGCCACGTGGGTGTTGCCGGCCCTCGCGCCGTTGGCGGGCTCCGTGATCCTCGACATCCATCGGGAGGATCAGGACCACACCGCCGAACTGCTCCGCGGTGGAACGGTGACGGCGGCGATCACGTCCGTGGACACCCCTGTCCGAGGCTGCACCTCGACCCGGCTCGGCTCGATGCGGTACCGCCCGTGTGCGTCACCGTCGTTCGTGACTCGATTCCTGGGCGACGGCGTCACTCCGGACGCTCTGACCCGAGCCCACGTCGTGGTGTTCGACGAGAAGGACGCGCTGCAGGATCGCTACCTGACGCGACACGGCGTGGCAGCGTCGGCGCCGCCGCGGCACCTGGTGCCGTCGTCCACCGAGTACGCGCGTGCCGTGCATCTGGGATTCGGCTGGGGCATGCTGCCGGACCAGCAGCGCGGCGGCCTCGACGTCGTCGAACTCGACGACACCGTGATCGACGTGGCGCTCCACTGGCAGCAGTGGACGCTGTCGTCGCCGGCGCTCGACACCGTGGCCGCGGCGATCGTCGGTGCCGCGCGGGCGGTGCTCGGATGACCGATCAGCGACGGGGGACGTGCTGCCCGTGGCCGAGCGCCGTGAGCGCGGCGGTGATCTTCTCCTGCGCCTCGTCGAGCGACTCGGGCGACGGGGAGGTGTCGGCGCCGGAGATGTCGAAGTCCGCCATGTCGAAGGCCGGGAACACGTGCAGATGCAGGTGCGGCACCTCGAGACCGGCGATCAGCAGACCCGCCCGAGGGGCGTCGAACGCCGACCGGACGGCCTTGCCGACGGTCTGAGCGACCGACGTGAGCGATCCGAAGGTCGTCGGATCGACGTCCTGCCACTGATCGATCTCGGCGCGCGGGACGATCAGGGTGTGGCCCTGCGTGACCGGGGCGATGGTGAGGAACCCGACGACGTCGTCGTCCTCCCACACGAAGCGGCCCGGGATGTCGCCGGCGATGATTGCGCTGAACACGGATGCCATGAACCGACTCTATTCGTCGGCTCCGCATCGGCTCCCGGGTACTTCCCGGGTTCGCCCCGGGTCGGTCCCGGGGCGGCGAACGAGTGTTCGGTGCATGACAACCAACTCAGTGGTGGAGCGGGAAGGCCGGAGGCCGGGCGGTGACGGGCGGGAAGGCCGGAGGCCGGCCGGTGACGGGCGGGAAGGCCGGAGGGCGGGGCCGGGTGCGGCGCGGACGGTGACCGTCGAGGTCGTGGTGCCCGTGTACAACGAGGAGGCCGCGCTCGAAGCCTGTGTCCGCAGGCTGCACGCCTTCCTGCGGGCCGACGTTCCCTGGTCGACGGTGATCACCGTCGCCGACAACGCGAGCACGGACGCGACACGGTCGATCGCCGAGCGCCTCGCCCGGGAGCTCGACGGTGTCTCGGTGCGACATCTGGACGACAAGGGTCGCGGTCGCGCGCTCAAGGCGGCGTGGACGGAGTCGGAGGCCGACATCGTCGCGTACATGGACGTCGACCTGTCGACGGATCTCGGTGCACTCGTGCCCCTCCTGGCTCCGCTGGCATCCGGCCATTCCGATCTCGCGATCGGGTCCCGGCTCGCCTCGTCCTCGCGGGTGGTGCGAGGGGCGAAGCGAGAGTTCATCTCCCGCACCTACAACGTCCTCCTCCGCACAGGTCTGCGGACCAGATTCTCCGACGCTCAGTGCGGGTTCAAGGCCGCGCGCACCGAGGTCGTCCGGGAACTGCTTCCGCTGATCGAGGACACCGGGTGGTTCTTCGACACCGAACTGCTCGTCCTCGCGGAGCGTGTCGGTCTCCGCATTCACGAGGTGCCCGTCGACTGGGTCGACGATCCCGACTCGAGCGTGGACATCGTCGACACCGCACTGGCCGATCTCAAGGGCTGCTGGCGCGTCGGGCGCGCACTCGCGACCGGCGCCCTTCCGATCGCGGACCTGCGTCGCAGCCTCGGTCGCGGACCTCTGTCGTCGACCGCCTCCACCACCACCGCGGTCCCCGAGTTGCGGGGAGTGCCCGTCGGCATGATCGGTCAACTGGTGCGGTTCGCGCTCGTGGGTGTCGCCAGCACCGTCGCCTACGCGGTGCTGTACCTGATCCTGCACACGGTCCTCGGGGCGCAGGGTGCCAACTTCGTCGCCCTGCTGACCACCGCGGTGCTGAACACCGCCGCCAACAGAGCGTTCACCTTCGGGGTACGAGGATCCGACGGCGCTGCGACACATCACCTTCAGGGCCTCGCGGTGTTCGCCTTCGGGTGGTTCGTCACCGCGGGCTCACTGTTCGCTCTGCACGAGTGGGCTCCGGGTGCGTCCAAGCACGTCGAGCTCCTCGTTCTCGTTCTCGCCAACCTGGTCGCCACCGTGACGCGCTTCGTGGCGTTGCGATGGGTCTTCCGGCCCACGTCCTCCGACCGCTCTCATCAGATGGAGTCCACCTCGTGACCACCCTTCTCGCCGCCCCGGAAGATCACGTGCACGACGGGGCTCCGCGCCCGGTCCGTACTCGCTGGGAACCATGGGCCGCTGCGGCCCTGATCCTGGGAACTGCTCTCGCCTACCTCGTGAACCTGAGCAGCAACGGGTGGGCCAACTCCTTCTACTCCGCTGCGGTGCAAGCAGGTTCGCAGTCATGGGAAGCGTTCTTCTTCGGTTCCTCCGATGCAGCGAACTCCATCACCGTCGACAAACCTCCGATGTCGTTGTGGCTCATGGAACTGTCCGTGCGGGTGTTCGGGCTCGACTCGTGGGCGATCCTCGTGCCGCAGGTCCTCCTGGGTGTCGCCTCCGTGACGCTGCTGTGGCGCACGGTACGGCGACAGTGGGGACCCGCCGCCGGACTCCTCGCCGGCCTGGCTCTCGCGGTGACTCCGGTCGCGGCACTGATGTTCCGTTTCAACAACCCCGACGCGCTGCTGGTGCTGCTCATGATCGCAGCGGTGTGGGCGATGATGCGGGCCGTCGAGACCGGTCGTACCCGGTGGCTCGTGGTCGTCGGCACGATGGTCGGACTCGGCTTCCTGACCAAGCAGCTCCAGGTCATGCTGGTGGTCCCTCCGCTCGCCCTGACCTACCTGCTGGCCGGGCCCGTGTCTCTGCGGCGGCGCATCCTGCAGTTGTTAGCCGCACTCGGGGCGATGATCCTGTCGGCCGGCTGGTGGATCGCCGCCGTGGAGCTCTGGCCGGCGTCGTCGCGGCCGTGGATCGGCGGCTCGCAGAACAACTCGATTCTCGAACTGACGCTGGGATACAACGGTCTCGGTCGGCTCAACGGTGAGGAGACCGGATCGGTCACTCCCGGCGGCGGTGGCGGTGGCGGCGGTGGGATGTGGGGTGAGACGGGCACCCTGCGCATGTTCGACGCGTCCCAGGGTGGACAGATCGCCTGGCTCGTCCCTGCTGCGCTGATCCTGGGAATCGCGGCGATCGTGCTGCGCGGCAGAGTGGCTCGCACGGACCAGCGGCGAGCTGCGCTGATCGTCTGGGGACTGTGGCTGCTCGTCACCGGGCTGACATTCAGCTTCATGGCCGGCATCTTCCACTCGTACTACACCGTCGCGCTGGCACCGGCGGTGGCGGCGCTGGTGGGCATGGGCAGCGTGGCGCTCTGGCGGGCTCGCGAGCGCCTCGTCGCACGCATCGTTCTCGCCTCGGCGGTGGCCGCGACCGTGGTGATGGCCTGGATCCTGTTGTCCCGCAGCGCCTCGTTCGTTCCGTGGCTGAAGGTCGTCGTCGTGCTGGTCGGTGTGCTCGCGGTCGTGGGCCTGCTCGTTCCACGGCTGACCCGCGGCAGGCTGGCCGCGGTCACGGTCCTCGCGGCGATGATCGCGGGTATCGCAGGGCCGACCGCCTACGCCGCGAACACCATCGCGACACCGCACCAGGGCTCCATCGTCACGGCCGGCCCGAACACCGGTGGCGGCGTCGGACGCGGCGGCATGGACGGCGGGCGCGGCATGCGTGACGGCGGGACGGGCCAGATGGCTCCCGGCGGCCAGGCGCCGACCGGTCAGGCGCCGACGGGTGCGCCCGGGCAGCTCCCGGGTGGCACGGCGCAGATGCCGGGCGGCGCGGACGGTGGCGGCGCAATGGGCGGGTTGCTCGACGGCAGCACTCCGAGCGCCGAGATGGTGGGCCTGCTCGAGGAGAACTCGGACTCGTTCACCTGGGTCGCAGCGGCGATCGGGTCCAACGCCGCGTCGGGCTACCAGTTGGCGACCGAGGATCCGGTCATGCCGATCGGTGGCTTCAACGGCAGCGATCCCTCCCCGACGTTGGCCGAGTTCCAGCAGTACGTCGCCGACGGTGAGATCCACTGGTTCATCGCGGGCGGCGGTATGGGAGGCGGTACGTCCGGTACCTCGGCGGAGATCAGCGAGTGGGTCACGGCGACCTTCGCCGCGCAGACCGTGGACGGCGTGACGCTGTACGACCTCACCGCCTGACAGTGATCCGGTGCAGTGAACCGTGTCGACCACGGTCCACTGCACCGGATCTCACATCAGCGAAGTTCCCCGGCGATGTCGGCGGACGCGAGCATCAGCACCAGCGCGGGCACGACGGTGCGTGCGGCGAGCCGGTAGTCGCCCCGGCCCTGCTGCTCGACGATCCGTGCCGACGTGAGGGTCTTGAGATGGTGGTAGAGCTGACCGACGGACGACAGTCCCACCGCCGCCTGCAGATCGGCGGCGACCGCGGGACCGCGCAACAGTTCACGGACCACGGCGAGTCTCACGGGGTGGCCGAGCGCCGCCAGCACCTCGACCGCCCGGTCGGGGGGAAGATCGAGCACGGCGTCGGGCACGTACTCGATGGACCAGGTGACGTCGCCGGCCAGATGGACGTCACCCGAGTAGGACACGAGGCCCCCGGTGGACGCCGCCGTCTGTCGGGGGTCCCCCTCGAGCGCCGCGACCCGAGCCTCCAGGGCTGCGACGCGTGCCTCCAGCTCGCTCACGAGATGCAGGCTAGCCGCCCCACTGTCGCCGGATCCGCCGCGGCCTCGAGGAGCAGCGTCTGATGCTGGGTCAGGTTCGTCGTCGCGGACTCGTACTCGGACGCAGTCAGATCGTGGTTCAGCCACACCACCACGGCGGGGGCGCCGTCCGCGCGGCGGAACTCGAAGCCGTGCGTGAGGACTCCGGGCAGATTCCCGCCCTTGAACCCCATGGCCACGAACCCGGCGTCCGCAGGCGGGTCCTGCCATTCGAGGTGGCGCCTGACGGTGTCGACCCCCGAGCCGTAGGACCCGTCGGCGACGGCGGTGTGGAATCGTGCGAGCTCGGCGGCCGTCCCGGTCGGGCCGAACCGATCGAAGTACGTGAGAAGTTCCGTCTCGTCTCGCGGTCGCGCAGTCGTTCCGTAGGTCGCGCGGAAGTCGGCATCGAAGGCGAACCGCTGTGCGAGCGACCACAGATCGTCCGTGTCGACGGTCGCGTCGAGGGCGCCGAGCGTGACGCCGACGAGGGTGGGCGGTGTGAAGTCGCTCCACCCGCCCGCTGCGGCCGCGTCCCGCAACGCGTCGTCGCCGAGCCGGTACCGGAGGTAGTCGGGCACTCCGTTGTCGCTCTCGCGCACCATCGCGGAGACCATGTCGTCGAGCCGCACCGTCGCCGCCGGATCCGTCGGCGACGTTCCGTCGTTCGGGATGCCGAGGCGGTTCAGGGCCGCGATGTGGGCGCCGCCGTCGGTGCCGGGCGCGAACCATCGCTGCCAGTCGGCGACGGGGACGCGTTCGTCCGGATTCAGCGTGCCGTCGGCCACCGCGCGGGCGTAGGCGCCGAGGTGTACGACCTTCACGGCGGAGGCGAGGGGGTGCGGCGTGTTCGCGTCGTGCTCGGAGGTGTGTCCGAGCCCGTCGTCCACCGCGAAGGACACCGATTCGGGATGCTCGGCGGCGAAACCGATCCAGCCGTCGGGTGTGGTCATGTCCGCAACGGGGGCCGGTGCGCACGTCGTGGTGGACGTCGGCTCGGCCGTACTCGGCGGTGCGGACGAGCACCCGGCCAACAGGATCGATGCCGCGATCACGGCGGTGAGAGTGCGCATCATCGGATCTCCTCGAGTCGCATAGTTCGGTGATTCCGTAATTCCGGAATTACCATAGCGCGAACGGGCGCGCTGGTCCAGGGGCCGTGGCCAGTACGCTGCTCTCGTGCGAGTACTCGTCATCGGTTCCGGAGCCCGTGAACATGCCCTGCTGATCGCCCTGGCGGCGGACCCCGAGGTGAGCGCGGTGATGTGCGCCCCCGGCAACGCCGGCATCGAGACCGTCGCCCAGACGTACCCCGTCGACGTCGCCTCCGGGGAGGCCGTCGTGTCGCTCGCTCGCGAGCGCGGCGCCGATCTGGTCGTCATCGGCCCCGAGGTACCGCTGGTGCTCGGCGTCGCCGACGCGGTGCGCGAGGCCGGGATCGCCTGCTTCGGTCCGTCCGCCGCCGCCGCCCGCATCGAGGGTTCCAAGGCGTTCGCGAAGGACGTCATGGCGTCGGCCGGGGTCCGCACCGCGACCAGCGAGGTGGTGGACACGCCGGCACTGCTCGATGCCGCCCTCAACCGCTTCGGGCCGACGTGGGTGGTGAAGGACGACGGACTGGCCGCGGGCAAGGGAGTCGTCGTCACGCAGGACCGCCTCACCGCGCGCGCTCACGCCGCCGAGCTCCTCGAACTCGGCCATCCCGTGTTGCTCGAATCGTTCCTGTCCGGCCCGGAGGTGTCGCTGTTCTGTCTCGTCGACGGCGAGACCGTGGTGCCGCTGCTGCCCGCTCAGGACCACAAGCGCGTCGGTGACGGTGACACCGGGCCCAACACCGGCGGGATGGGTGCCTACACACCGTTGCCGTGGTTGCCCGACTCGACGGTCCAGCGCATCGTCGACGAGGTGGTCGCACCCGTGGCCGCGGAGATGGTGGCACGGGGCTGCCCGTTCACCGGCCTGCTCTACGCGGGACTCGCGGTGGACGGTGAAGGCCCCGCCGTCATCGAATTCAACTGTCGCTTCGGCGATCCCGAGACCCAGGCCGTGCTGGCACTGCTCGATTCACCGCTCGGTGCGGCGCTGTACGCGGCGTCCACCGGGACATTGGCCGACCTCCCGCCGCTGCAGTGGAAGAAGGGCACCGCAGTCACCGTCGTGCTCGCCGCCGAGAACTACCCCGGCCGACCGCGGACGGGCGACGCCATCACCGGCGCCGACGTTCCCGGTGTGCTGCACGCGGGAACGGCACACGGCAAGAACGGAGGCCTCGTGTCGGCCGGAGGTCGAGTACTCAGCGTCGTCGGTACCGGGGCCGATCTCGCCGCCGCCCGCACCGAGGCGTACGACATCATGGCGCGAGTGTCGTTGACCGGCGGCCACTTCCGCACCGACATCGGACTCTCGGCCGTCGAGGGCCGAATCTCGATCCCCTCCTGACGATGGTCGAGGAATCCGCGCGCTCGCGTATCGAGCCGTTCCGCGTCATGGACGTGTTCGCGGCTGCGGCACGCCGCCAGGAGACCCACGGCGACGTCGTGTCCCTCGCGGCCGGACAGCCGTCCACGCGTGCGCCCGGGCCGGTCCTCGCTGCCATGCGCACGGCGCTCGACGACGACGTGATCGGCTACTCCGAGACGTTGGGTACCGCGCGGCTGAGGTCGACGATCGCCATGTATCTGTCCAGGCGATCGCAGGTCGTCGTCGAGGCCGAGGACGTCGTGGTGACCACCGGGTCGTCGGGTGCGTTCACGTTGCTGTTCCTCGCGGCGTTCGACGCCGGCGACACCGTGGTGATGGCGCGACCCGGGTATCCCGCGTATCGCAACACGTTGTCCGCCTTGGGGTGTCGCGTGATCGAGCTGGACTGCGGCGAGGACGTGCGCTTCCAGCCGACGGTCGCGATGCTCGATGCGCTCCCCGAACCTCCGAAGGGGCTGATCGTCGCCAGCCCGGCCAATCCGACCGGCACGATCATCGATCCCGGCGAGTTGGCCGCGCTCGCGCGATGGTGCGACGCGCACGGCACACTGCTGATCTCCGACGAGATCTACCACGGCATCTCCTACGGCGACGTCGAGTGCCGGAGCGCTCGGGAGTTCTCGGACGGTGCCGTCTCGATCGGGTCGGTCTCGAAGTACTTCTCCATGACCGGCTGGCGTCTCGGTTGGATGGTGCTCCCGCGTTCGCTGACGCGGGCGGTCCAGCGGCTGGCCTCGAACATGACGGTGTGTCCACCGACCGTCTCACAGCTCGCCGCG
This sequence comes from Rhodococcus sp. BP-349, assembly GCF_019835845.1. NCBI lineage: Bacteria > Bacillati > Actinomycetota > Actinomycetes > Mycobacteriales > Nocardiaceae > Rhodococcus > Rhodococcus sp. BP-349. The sequence goes on from NZ_JABUDR010000001.1 coordinate 1,124,803, forward strand.
ATCGCCGCCTTCACGGACGAGTCCCTCGCCGAGTTGGACGGCCACGTGCGGCGGTACGCCCGCAACCGCGAGGAACTGCTCGGCGGTCTCCGTGATGCCGGCATCACCCGGCTCGCGCCCGCGGACGGCGCCTTCTACGCGTACGCCGACATCGGGCACCTGACGGACGACTCGTTCCGATGGTGCGCCGACGTCCTGAACGAGACCGGCGTGGCCGTCGTCCCGGGTGCGGACTTCGACACGGTGCACGGTCACCACACGGTGCGCTTCTCCTTCGCCGGTGCGACCGAGGACATCACCGAGGCGCTGCGTCGGCTCGCCCCGCGACTGCGGTAGTGGGCTGCGCCCCGTGCGCCTTCTGCGCATCCAGGGATACGCAAAAGGCGCACGGGGGAGAAGCGCCGGTGGCAGCATGTGTACGCATGTCGACCGGCTCCGCTCCCCGCTCGACGCCCAAGGGTCGGCGTCGACGCGAGGCCCTCATCTCGGCCGCAGCGGACCTGCTGCTGGCCGGAGGATACGACGCCGTGCGGCACCGGAGCGTCGCGGCGAGGGCCAGGCTTCCCCTGGCATCGACGACCTACTACTTCGACTCTCTCGACGACCTCGTCACGCATGCGGCGGAGCTGAACGGGGTCCGCGAGATCGCGATGATCCGCGACCGCATGACGGCGTTCGCGCCGGCCGCACTGGACGCCGCGGACACGGTGGACCTGGTCGTCGACCTGCTCGTCGGTCCGGACGACGGCGACGAGGTCCGACGCGAACTGATGGTCGCGCGCTACGAACGGGTGCTGGCCGCGGCGCGGCATCCGCAGCTGCAGGAACTGCACTGCCGGCTGCGGGGCGAGCTGGAGGACATGCTGTCCGACGTTCTGTCCGCCGCGGGTCGGCCCACCGACCGCGACCACGTCCGGCCGCTCCTGGCCCTCGTCGACGGCGTCGTGATGGGAGCGCTGGGGGAGAACGGGGCGGACCTGCGGTCACGGGTGCGCGAGGTCCTGCTGGATGTGGTGGACCGTCACGCGCCGCTGTCGCGGGAAGTCCGGAGGACGGTCGCGCAGTAGTGGGAAGTCCGGAGGACGGTCGCGCAGTAGTGGGAAGTCCGGAGGACGGTCGCGCAGTAGCGGGAAGTCCGGAGGACGGTCGCGCAGTAGCGGGAAGTCCGGAGGACGGTCGCGCAGTAGAGGGGCCGTAAACTGGCCGCTCGTGAGCCGTATCCCGAATGTCCTCGCCCACCGTTACGCCAGTCCCGACATGGCCCGCCTCTGGTCGCCCGAGCACAAGATCGTGCTCGAGCGTCAGTTGTGGATCGCCGTATTGCGTGCGCAGGCCGATCTCGGGGTCGACGTTCCGGCGGAGGCCATCGCGGACTACGAGCGCGTGGCCGACCGGGTCGATCTGGAGTCGATCGCGGATCGGGAGCGGGTCACTCGCCACGACGTGAAGGCGCGGATCGAGGAGTTCAACGCGCTCGCCGGTCACGAGCACGTGCACAAGGGGCTGACCAGTCGCGATCTGACGGAGAACGTCGAGCAACTGCAGATTCTGCGGTCGATGGAACACGTGTACGGCCACGGAGTGGCTGTCGCGGCGCGCTTGGGTGAGCGCGCGGCCGAGTACACCGAGCTGGTCATGGCCGGCCGCAGCCACAACGTCGCGGCGCAGGCGACGACGCTGGGCAAGCGGTTCGCGTCGGCCGCCGACGAGCTGATGGTGGCGCTGACCAGGCTCCGGGAACTGATCGACCGCTACCCGCTGCGCGGCATCAAGGGTCCGATGGGAACGGCGCAGGACATGCTCGATCTGCTCGGCGGCGATGCCGACAAACTCGAGACTCTCGAACGCGCGGTGGCGCAGCATCTCGGTTTCGCCCACGTCTTCACGAGCGTCGGCCAGGTCTACCCTCGTTCCCTCGACCACGACGTGGTGTCGGCACTGGTGCAGGTGGGTGCGGCGCAGTCCTCGTTCGCGCACACGGTGCGTCTGATGGCGGGGCACGAGTTGGTCACCGAGGGTTTCCAGCCGGGCCAGGTGGGCTCGTCGGCCATGCCGCACAAGATGAACACCCGGTCCTGCGAACGCGTCAACGGTCTGCAGGTGATCCTGCGCGGTTACGGATCGATGGCCGCGGAGCTGGCCGGTGCGCAGTGGAACGAGGGCGACGTCTTCTGTTCCGTCGTGCGCCGGGTCGCGCTGCCGGACGCTTTCTTCGCCATCGACGGCATGATGGAGACCTTCCTGACGGTGCTGGCGGAATTCGGCGCCTATCCGGCCGTGATCGCGCGTGAGCTCGATCGCTACCTCCCCTTCCTGGCGACGACGAAGGTGCTCATGGCCGCGGTGCGTGCGGGCGTGGGCCGCGAGAGCGCGCACGAGGCCATCAAGGAGCACGCGGTGGCCGTCGCTCTCGCGATGCGGGAGCAGGGCAGGGAGCCGGACCTCCTCGATCGACTCGCCGGCGACGACAGGTTGCCCCTCGACCGGGCGGCGCTCGACACGGCGCTGGCGGACCGTTCGGCCTTCATCGGCGCTGCCCACGCGCAGGTCGCCGCGGTCGTCGCCGCAGTGCAGAATCTGGTCGACGCGAACCCGGAAGCGGCTCGGTACACACCGGCACCCATCCTCTGACACTGTCTGATTCGCACACCGATGTGACATGTGACCACCGGGCGGTTCCGAGTGGAACTGTCGTGCCGGAGAACCTACGGTTCCACGTGTGAGCAATGTCGTGGTCATCGGAACGGGTTACCTTGGCGCCACGCACGCCGCGTGCATGGCCGAGATCGGACACGACGTCCTGGGGGTCGATGTCGACCCGAGCAAGTTGGCCAAGCTCGAGGCCGGCGAGGTTCCCTTCTGGGAGCCCGGTCTCGAGGAGGTGCTGCAGCGCAACATCGCGGCGGGCCGACTGCGTTTCACCGCGTCGTACGAGGACGCTGCATCCTTCGGTGACATCTTCTTCCTCGCGGTGGGCACGCCACAGAAGAAGGGCGAGTACGCCGCGGACGTGACGTACGTGAACGCGGTGGTGGAGAACCTCGCGCCGCTGATCACGGGCCCCGCTGTCATCTTCGGCAAGTCGACGGTCCCCGTGGGGACGGCGGAGCGGCTCGGCACCATGGCTCATGCTCTCTCGCCCGCCGGCGAGGACCTCGAGGTGGCGTGGAATCCGGAGTTCCTGCGCGAGGGTCACGCCGTGGAGGACACGCTCCACCCGGACCGCTTGGTGCTCGGGGTCGATCGGAACCGTCCCCGTCGGGCGGAGGAGGTCGCACGCGAGGTCTACGCGCCCTTGCTCGCCGAGGGAATTCCCTTCATCGTGACCGATCTGGCCACCGCCGAACTGGTCAAGACCTCGGCCAATGCATTTCTCGCGACCAAGATCTCGTTCATCAACGCCATCTCCGAGGTCTGTGACGCGGCGGGCGCCGACATCACCGTTCTGGCCGACGCGATCGGTCACGACGATCGGATCGGACGCAAGTTCCTCAATGCCGGAATCGGCTTCGGCGGCGGCTGTTTGCCCAAGGACATTCGCGCCTTCATGGCGCGCGCCGGTGAGCTGGGAGCCGATCAGGCACTGACCTTCCTGCGCGAGGTCGACAACATCAACATGCGTCGCCGCACGGGCATGGTCGACGTCGTCCGCGACACTGTCGGGACCCTCCTCGGTGCCCAGGTGGCGGTGCTCGGGGCCGCATTCAAACCCGACTCCGACGACGTCCGCGATTCACCGGCTCTCAATGTCGCTGGGCAACTGCAGCTCCAGGGTGCGGGTGTGACGGTGTACGACCCCAAGGCGAACGACAACTCGCGTGCGCTCTTCCCGACGCTCGGTTACGCGAGTTCGGCGCTCGAAGCGTGCGCGAAGGCCGACGTGGTGCTCGTGCTCACGGAATGGCGTGAGTTCCGGGAGCTGGTTCCGGCCGATCTGGAGAGCGTGGTGCGGGAACGTCGGATCATCGACGGCCGAAACTGCCTCGACGTGGATGTCTGGCGATCTGCGGGTTGGGTCTATCGGGGGCTGGGACGGCCGTGACGTCGGAGGTGTCGCGCCGGATGCTTCGGCCGGATCTCGGGTCCACCGTCCCGGGCCACGCGTGACGGCGAGGGCTGCGGGCCGGTCCTCGTGTCTTCGCCGGAGTCGACACTGGCTGGGTGCAGGCGTGGTGATCGTTCTCGGGTTGCTGGGGTGGCTCGCCTGGACTGCGCACGAGGCCTACGCCGGCTTGACCGAGGCGCGAGACGAGATCACGGCGACGATGTCCGCCGTCTCCTCCGGCGACCCGGTGTCTGCAACCGCAGGCGTCGATGCTGCCCGGAGCGCGACGACACGAGCCGTGGGAGCGACGGATTCGCTGATCTGGAAGGCAGCATCGGCGATGCCGGTGCTCGGTTCGCCCTTCGACGTGACGGCGTTCGTCGCGCACGTGGTCGAGGACGTCGTCACCGAAGTCCTGAGCCCCGCTGCGGCCGCCGGGATCGGGCTCGATCCGTCCGAACTGCGCGGGGACGACGGCACGATCGCGGTGGCGTTGCTCCGCGATGCCGAGCCGACGCTCGTGAGGATGTACGACGGTGCCGCACTGCTCGAGTCGCAGTCGATGTCGGTCGACACCACCACGTACGTGCCGCTGGTCACGGCCGCCGCTGATGCCGTCAAGCGTCAGCTCTCCGACCTCACGTCGCTCCTGCGCACCACGAGCACGGCTGCCCGAGTGGTACCCGACATGGTGGGGGAGACCACACCACGCAGCTACTTTGTCGCACTCCAGACCAATGCCGAGGCACGCGCGACCGGTGGCCTGATCGGTGGGTTCGCCGTGATCACCGCCGATCGCGGCAGACTGTCACTGGACGAACTGGCGACCAACAGTGAACTCGACGGCGACTACGCCCCCATGGATCTCGGGGCCGAGTTCACGACGAACTACGAGGGCAGATACCGAGCGACGTCCCACTGGCAGAACGCGAACGTCAGCCCGCACTTCCCTTACACGGGACAGATTCTGCGGTCGATCTGGGAACAGGAATCAGGGCAGCAGGTCGACGGTGTCGTCGCCACCGATCCGGTGGCTCTCTCGTACATCCTCGACGTGGTCGGGCCGATCACTCTCCCTGACGGCGAGCAGATCGACGCTCGGAACGTCGTCGAGGCCACCGAGTCGACCGCGTACGCGCGCTTCTCGGACGACAACGCTGCGCGCAAAGCGTATCTGCAGGACATCGCTGCTCGGACCTTCGCGCGCATGCAGAGCCCGGTCGTGTCGACGGCAGCGCTGGTGAGAGCCGTCGGTCGGGGTGTGAGCGAGGGGCACACGGCGCTCTGGAGCGCGGATCCGCTCGTGCAGAGCGAGCTGTCCGGAACGGCGATCGCTCACGAGGTGCCCGAGGACTCGGCGCCGTATGCCAACGTCGTCGTCAACAACGGTGCAGGCGGAAAGCTGGACTACTTCCTCGAACGCGACGTGGTCTACACGGCCGGATCGTGCTCGTCCCCGACTCGCGAGAGTCGGATCGACGTGACCCTCACCAACACTGCACCCGCACGCGACTACCCGGCCTACGTTTCCGGGCGCTTCACCGGCAGTACCTCGTTCGAAGGTCCACCGGGAACGAATCGGTCGCTGGTGGAGGTCTTCACCACCGCGGGCGCGCGTCTGAACCGAGCCACCGTCGACGGCGTACCGCTGCTGATGTTGTCGGGAACCGAACGCGGTCATCCCGTCTTCTATGCGCCGATCGTCTCGGAACCGGGGCAGAGCCGGACCGTGGTTCTCGAACTCGTCGAACCCACCGCCGGGGGACAGGCCAGAGTGCCGGTCCAGCCACAGGTACGTGACGCGTCCGTCGTGGTCGACGTGCCGGACTGCTCGCACTCCTGACGCCTAGCTCCGGACGCCGCCTGTCGTGACGTCGGGACGCGCTGGTCACGTCTGTCTGTGACCGGCCCCATTGCACTCGGTCGCCAGGCATGGTTAGGCTCGCCTTACAGCTGCTCGATACCCGAGCACGACGCAGGCGAGGAGGTCCGATGTCGACAGCGTTCGAACTCGACGCGGTAACGCTCGATGCGGAACCGGGCTTCTACCCGGCGTCGGTGCTGTCCGCGACCGCGATCTCGCCCAGCATGGTGCGCATCGTTCTCGGTGGCCCGTGGGTGCAACGGTACGTCGGCGTCGAGGCACCGGACGAGTGCGTCACCGTGTATTTCCCGGCCGCCGTCGACGACGTCCTTCCGCCGATGACCTGCTGCAAGGGCGTGTGGGGTTACCACGACGCGGCGACACGACCGGAGTGCCGCAACTACACCGTCCGCACGCGCGACGACGACACCCTGACCATCGATTTCGTCCTGCACGAGAGCGGAGTCGCGTCGAACTGGGCGCGGCTGGCGCGCCCGGGGCACAGCGTCGTCCTCTCGCGACCCCGTTCCTGGTACCGCTGCCCCGAGGACGCCGCGTGGCAGTTGCTCGTGGCGGACCAGACGGGGCTGCCGGCCATCGCCCGAGCACTCGAGCAGGCTCCGGCAGGGCTGCGCACGCACGTCGTGCTCGAGGTCCTCGATCCCGCCGACGTCCAGTCCTTCGACACGGCGGCGGACGTCACCGTCGACTGGCGCGTGGGTACCGGCAACGGTGTGATGCCGAGTGTTCTCCCCGATGCGGTTGCCTCGTACGAGCGTCCCGCAGGCACCGGATACGTGTGGTTCGCCGGTGAGGCGGGCGCGTCCCGCGCGGTGCGCTCCCACGTGCGCAAGCAGTGGGGCATGAGCACCCGTCAGTGCTCGGTCATCGGATACTGGCGCGAGCGCGCCGAGGAGTGGTTGGCCTCCTACAAGCGGTACGAGGCGATGGCGCTCGCGGGTTACAAGCGCGCGCTACGTGAGGGCAAGTCGGAAGCGCAGGCGCAGGAGGAGTTCGAGGCACTCCTCGAGCGCGTCGGCCTCTAGCTTCCCGGGGTCTCAGCTCTTCTCGGGATCGGCGATACGGCCACCGGGCATCGCGAGCGCGGCGATCAGCAGCAGGACCGCGCCGCCGATCACCGTGTAGAACACGATGTGCAGACCGTCGCCGAGCTCGGCCGGCGAGGCGTCGTCCCCGACGGTGGCATTGACGATGGCCCCGCACACCGCGATGCCGACGGCACTGCCGAGGTTGCGCGCGAACGTATTGGTGGAGGTGACCACGCCGCGTTCGGACCAGTCGACACTCGATTGCGCCGCGATGAGCGCGGGGCCCGCGATCAGCCCCATCCCGGCTCCGATCACGAGGCACCCGGCGCAGATCTCCCACACCGACGACGTCGCGGTCCACCCCAGTGTGAGCAGGGAACCGGCCGTGACGATCGACCCACCGATGACAGCGGTGCGACGGAACCCGATGCGCAGATACACCCGCCCCGACTGTGAGGACATCAGCGGCCACGACAGCAGGAGCGGTGCGAGGGTGAAGCCGCCTGCCAGTGCGCTGAGCCCCAGCACGCCCTGGACGAACGTCGGGACGTACGTGGTGAGCGTGAGCACGACGGCGCCGATGACGGCGCCCACGGCGCTCGTGGCGACCAGGACTCGGCGGGTCAGCACCCACAGTGGCAGCACCGGGGACGCGACGCGTCTCTCGACCAGAACGAAGGCGGCGAGCCCGGCCACTCCGACGGCGAACACGGCGACACTCGCTCCGGATGTCCACGCCCACGACTGACCGCCCTCGAGCAGTCCGAGGATGAGGGCGCCCGCGCCGACGGTGAGCAGGGCGGCGCCGACGTAGTCGACGCTCTGCCGCGTCGACGGTCTCGCCGTCTCGTCGAACTTGCGGATCAGCATCACCGCGGCGATCAGGCACAGCGGGATGTTGACGAAGAAGATCCAGCGCCACGAGAGGAACTCGGAGAAGATGCCACCGAGACTCGGCCCCACGATGGACGACATGGCCCACACGCTCGCCAGATAGCCCTGCGCCTTCGCGCGCTCGCGCACGGTGTAGATGTCGCCGGCGATCGTCTGCACCATCGGCTGGATCGCGCCGGCGCCGATGCCCTGGATCGCTCGGGCGACGATGAGGGCGGGCATGCTCCACGCGATCCCGCACAGCACCGAGCCGATCGCGAAGACGGCGATGCCGAACAGGACGAGGCGTTTGCGACCGAAGAGATCCGCCAGCTTGCCGTACACCGGCACGGTCACGGCCTGGGCGAGCAGATAGATCGAGAAGAGCCACGGGAACTGGGAGAAGCCGCCCAGATCGTCGACGATGGTGAGGACGGACGTGGCGATGATCGTCGAGTCGAGCGCGACGAGCGAGTTGCAGAGCATCAGTGCCGCCAGGATCGGGCCCCGTTCGGACCGGAATCCGACCTGCACCCTGTCCGTCGTCGTCACCCGGCCACACTCCTTCGTTCGCCTCGGTACCGAGGGTCCCTCCGAACACTGCCAGACACCGCCACCACCGCGATGCGCGGCACGACTACGCTCGATCGTCGTGCGCCCCTCTCTCTCGCAGTACCCCCATCTGGCGGCCGGCAAGGTCCGCGACCTGTATCGCATCGACGACGACCATCTGCTCCTGGTGGCGAGCGACCGCATCTCCGCGTACGACCACGTGCTGTCGACGCCCATTCCGGACAAGGGTCGTGTGCTCACCGCGATGAGCGTGTACTTCTTCGGCGTCCTCGGCGTCCGCGATCACCTCGCCGGAGACGCGGAGGATCCGCGGATTCCGCAGGAGGTGCTCGGCCGGGCGCTCGTGGTGCGCGCGCTGCGCATGGCGCCGGTCGAGTGTGTCGCCCGTGGCTATCTGACCGGCTCGGGGCTGCTCGACTATCGGGAGACCGGCTCGGTGTGCGGCGTTCCGCTCCCGGACGGCCTCACCGAGGCGAGCAAGCTCCCGGAGCCGATCTTCACCCCCGCCAGCAAGGCGGCGATCGGCGACCACGACGAGAACATCGACTTCGATTCCGTGGTCGTCCTGGTCGGAGCCGACACGGCGGACAAGCTGCGCTCGGCCACGCTCGACATCTACGCGCGCGCCGCGGAGTTCGCCGCCGGACGCGGAATCATTCTCGCCGACACCAAGTTCGAGTTCGGTGTCGACGACGACGGCGAGGTGGTCCTCGCCGACGAGGTGCTGACTCCCGACTCGTCCCGGTACTGGCCGCTCGACGGCTACACCGAGGGGCAGGCGCAGCCGAGTTTCGACAAGCAGTTCGTCCGGGACTGGCTGATCGGTGAGTCCGGATGGGACCGCCACGGTGACGCACCGCCCCCGCCGCTGCCCGACGACATCGCCGACCGCACCCGGTCGCGTTACGTCGAGGCGTACGAACGACTCTCGGGTCTCTCCTTCGACGATTGGGTACGACCGTGACCGACATGCAGACGCACGACGCACAGCACGCGACGCCGCCGATCGCGAAGACGGTGCCGCACATCCGTACCCACCACGGTGACGAGGTCGTCGACCCGTACGAGTGGTTGCGGGAGAAGTCGGACCCCGAGGTCGTCGCGTACCTCGAGGCGGAGAACGCCTACACCGAGGCACAGACGGCCCACCTGGAGCCGCTGCGCACGGAGATCTTCGACGAGATCAAGTCGCGCACACAGGAGACCGATCTGTCGGTGCCCACGCGCCGCGGACTCTGGTGGTACTACGGGCGCACGCTCGAGGGCAAGAGTTACGGCATGCAGTGCCGCTGCCCGGTCGCCTCGGTGGACGACTGGACGCCGCCCGCGCTCGAACCGGGTGTCGAGGTCCCCGGCGAGGAGATCGTCCTCGACGCCAACGTGCTGGCAGAAGGACACGATTTCTTCTCGCTCGGTGCATTCTCCCTGAGCGACGACGGACATCTGCTCGCGTACTCCGTCGACACGGCCGGCGACGAGCGGTACACGTTGCGCATCAAGGATCTTCGTACCGGGGAGCTGTTCCCGGACGAGATCGAGCAGACCGCTCCCGGAGCGACCTGGTCCGCCGATCAGCAGTACCTCTTCTATCAGACCGTGGACGACTCTTGGCGTCCCGACAAGGTGTGGCGACACCGGATCGGGTCGCCCACGACCGAGGACGTGGTGGTCTTCCACGAACCGGACGAGTCCTACTGGGTCAGTTTCGGATCCACGCGCAGCGAGAAGTACCTCATGATCTGGGTGGGGTCGAAGGTCACCACCGAGGGCTGGTACCTCGACGCGCAGGATCCGACGGGCGAGTTCCACGTGATCCTGCCGCGTAGGGACGGCGTCGAGTACAGCGCGGAGCACGCCGTGGTCGCCGGCCGCGACCGGTTCCTGATCCTGCACAACGACGTCGTCGACGGCGTGAAGGCGGAGAACTTCGTCCTGGCCGACGCGCCGGTGCAGGACCCGTCGGACATGACGATTCTCCTCGAGCACGCCGACGACGTGCGGCTCGAGGACGTCGACGCGTTCGCGCACCACCTGGTCCTGTCGTACCGCCGGGAAGCCGTGCCGCGCATGGCCTTGTGGCCACTGCTCGACAGCGGCTACGGCGAGCGTCACGAGCTCGAGTTCGACGAGGAACTGTTCTCGGTGGGTCTCGGCTCGAATCCGGAGTGGGACGCACCGTTGCTGCGTTTCGGCTACACCTCGTTCATCACGCCCTCGCGCGTCTACGACTACGACCTGGCGTCCGGCGAGCGCATCCTGCGCAAGTCGCAGCCGGTGCTCGGCGACTTCGACCCGGCGCGGTACACCCAGACCAGGGAGTGGGCGACGGCGGAGGACGGCACGCGGGTGCCGCTCTCGGTGATCAAGCGCGTCGACGTCGAGATGTCCGAGGGCGGCGCGCCGACGCTGCTGTACGGGTACGGCTCGTACGAGGCGAGCATGGACCCGGGCTTCTCGGTGTCGAGACTGTCCCTGCTCGATCGGGGCATCGTGTTCGTCATCGCGCACGTGCGCGGCGGCGGGGAGATGGGTCGCCTCTGGTACGAGGACGGCAAGATGCTGCACAAGAAGAACACGTTCACCGACTTCGTCTCGTGCGCACGGCATCTGATCGACACCGGGGTGACGTCTCCCGATCGTCTGGTGGCCGACGGCGGCAGCGCGGGCGGCCTCCTCATGGGAGCGGTGGCCAACCTCGCACCCGAACTGTTCGCGGGCATCCTCGCCAACGTGCCGTTCGTGGATCCGCTCACGTCCATTCTCGACCCGTCGCTGCCGCTCACGGTGATCGAGTGGGATGAGTGGGGAAACCCGTTGGAGGACAAGGACGTCTACGACTACATGAAGTCGTACAGCCCGTACGAGAACGTGGCGGAGAAGGACTACCCGGCCGTCCTGGCCATCACCTCGATCAACGACACGCGCGTGCTCTACGTCGAACCCGCGAAGTGGATCGCCGCTCTGCGGGTGAAGAACACCGGCAGCGAGCCGATTCTGCTGAAGACCGAGATGAGTGCCGGGCACGGCGGGGTCAGCGGGCGATACGAGAAGTGGAAGGAGATCGCCTTCGAGTACGCGTGGGTGATCGAACGCACGGGTGCGATTGCCACGGGTGGCCGCGATACGGCAAGCTGACGGCGTTCGCCGGGGGGTGGACTGCAGCGAATGACGGTCGGGGGCCGCAGTGAGTGAACGTCGTGATGTCGAGTTCGTGTCCGGGGACGCCACCTGCGCGGCGTGGCTCTACCGTCCGGACACACCGAGCGAGCGGCAACCGATCATCGTCCTGGCGCACGGTCTCGGCGGAGTCCGGGAGATGCGGCTCGACGCGTACGCCGAGCGGTTCACCGCTGCCGGCTACGCGTGCCTGGTGTTCGACTACCGCCATTTCGGCGCCAGCGGCGGCGAGCCACGTCAACTTCTCGACATCGGGCGCCAGCTCGAGGACTGGGCGGCGGCCATCGCGCACGCCCGCACCGTCGACGGTGTCGACCCCACTCGAGTGGTGGTGTGGGGATCCTCTTTCGGTGGGGGCCATGTTCTCGAGGCCGCGGCACGGGACGGCCGGGTCGCCGCGGTGATTTCTCAGTGCCCGTTCACCGACGGGCTCGCGTCCGCTCTGGCCACACCGTTCACCACCACGCTCAGGATCACCCCGCTCGCCGTCCGGGACATCGTGGGATCGCTCCGTGGCAAGCCCCCCGTGATGGTGCCGCTCGCCGCGGAGCACCGTGGTGTCGCGCTGATGGCGAGCACGGACGCTCTCGACGGGTACCTCGGTCTGCAGCCGCCCGGCTCCGCCTTCTCCAACGAGGTGGCGGCCCGGTTCGCGCTCGCGATCACCCGGTACTTCCCCGGCCGCGCCGCGAAGAAGATCACCGCGCCGGTGCTGTTCTGCGTGTGCGATCCGGACACCGTCGCACCGACGAAGGCGACACTGCGTCATGCCGCGAAGGCGCCCCGCGGACAGATCGAGGTGTACCCGTACGGGCACTTCGAGATCTATGTCGGCGACCCGTTCGAGCGTGTCGTGGCCGACCAGATCGCGTTCCTCCAACGCGCCGTCCCGCTGGGCTGAGTCACCGCCAGCGATACCGCACCTGGGGCCGTCCGGCCCTGCCGTACTCGGTGTGCCGCTCGACGAGCCCGTCGTCGGCGAGCCGTTCCAGATAGCGCCATGCCGTCACACGGGAGACGCCGACGGCCTTGGCTGCCTCGGAGGCCCCGAGTCCCTCCGGCTGAGCCCGCACACTGTTCGAGATCTCGGTCAGTGTCGCCGGAGCGATGCCCTTGGGGGAGGCGGCGCGCTCGTCGGCGGTGCGCAGAGACGCCATGGCGCGGTCGATGTCGCGCTGACTCACCGCGGACTCACCGTCGCGCAGGGCACTGCGGAACTCGCCGTACCGTTCCAGCTTGTCGCGGAAGGCCGCGAAGGTGAAGGGCTTGAGCAGGTACAGCACCACCCCGTGCGCGACGGCGTTGCGCACGACGGCGAGGTCGCGCTCGGAGGTGATGGCGATGACGTCGGGTCCGGGGCGCAGTCCGCCGAGTGCGGCGGCGACGTCGATGCCGTTGGCGTCCGGCAGCCCGATGTCGAGCAGGACCAGATCGAACGGCGACCCGTCGGCGATGGCCTTGGACGCCGCGCGCATCGCGCCCGACGCGGTGTGCACCATCGCGCCCACGGTGAAGCCGGGGACACGGCCGACGTAGCTCGAATGGGCCTCCGCGATCAGGGGTTCGTCCTCGACGATCAGCACGCGGATGGTGGTGCCGTGGGGTCCGGGTGCCTCACTCATGCGGGATGCTCGCGGTGACGACCGATCCGTAGGTCGTCTCCGACGTCAGGGTCCCGTGATGGCGTTCGACCACCTGGGTGACCAACGCGAGCCCGAGGCCTCGCGAGCCGGACTTGGTGGAGTAGCCGCGGGTCCGTGCCTTCGCAAGAGCCTCCGCGTCCATTCCCGGTCCACTGTCCGCCACCTGGATCACGAGGTCCGTCTCGCTCTCGCGCACGGTCACCTCCACCCACGGCTCGTCCGATTGCTTCGCTGCATCGATCGCATTGTCTATCAAATTTCCGGCGAGAGTGACCAATTCGCGTCGGTCGAAGGCCTCGGTGTCGGTGAGGGCGGTGTCCTCGGTGACCGTGAGCTCGACGCCCTGCTCGGCGGCCTGGCTCACCTTGCCCAGCAACAGTGCCGCGACCGCGGGTTCCTGCACCGTGCTCATGAGCCGATCGATGAGGTTCTGCGACAGCTCGAGTTCCTGGGTGGCGAACTCGACCGCCTGCTCGGTGCGGCCGAGCTCGACCATCGTGATGACGGTGTGGAGACGGTTCGCGGACTCGTGCGCCTGCGAGCGCAGCGACTCGGCGAAGGACGTCATCGAGTCGAGTTCGCCCAGGACACGCTGTAATTCGGTGTGATCGCGCAGCACGGTCACCGTGCCGAGTCGGCGCGACCCGTGCAGGACGGGGTCCTGGGTCACCACGAGGACACGCGTCGTGGTCAGGTGCATCTCGTCGCGAACGGCGGTGTCGCCCAGTCCGCGCAGGGATTCCGGGAGGCGCTCGCGCGTCACGGGCCCCTCGGGCAGATCGAGCAGCCGCCGCGCCTCGTCGTTGACCAGGTCGGCTTCCGAGCCTTCGCCCCACACCACGAGCCCCTCGCCGATGGAGTGCAGGACGGCGTCGTGGTGCTCGTACATACTGCGCAGCTCGTCGGGCGCGAGCCCGAGAGTCTGACGACTGAGCCGCCGGTTGAGCAGATACGACGCGACGAGGGCCACGCCGAGTGCCGCCGCGATGATGCCGAGGACGGCGGGGAGCCCGGCGACGAACTGACTGGAGATCTTCTGACGGGTGACCCCGGCGGAGACGAGCCCCACGACGCGGCCGTCGTCGAGGACCGGCGTGACGGCGCGGATCGACGGTCCCAGCGATCCGCGGTACGTCTCGGTGAACGTCTCGCCGGCGAGCGCACGGTCGATCGTGCCCGTGAACTGCCCGCCGATCAGCTCGGTGGTGGTGTGCGTGAAGCGCGTCCGGTCGGGCGACATGACGACGATGAAGTCCATCCCCGTCGCGATGCGCACGCGCTCGGTCACCGGTTGCAGAGCGGCCGTGGGATCCGCACTCGCGAGTGCTGTCACGGTGGACGGGGCCGTCGCGATCGAGACGGCGATGTCGACGACCTCCCGGCGGATGCTCTCGTCGCTGTCCCGGCGGGCGTCGACGAGGGCGAGAGCGCCGCCGAGCGTCACGAGGAGCACCACGACCGCGAGCTGGCCGACGAGGAGCTGCCGCGCCACGCTGCGACGTCGCCGGGTGTTCGTGCTGCTCACGGGGTTCCTCCGGGTTCGACGGTTCTGCTCACGACGTGCGCGTGACCGCTGTACACATGAACGAAATGAACTCATTGGTGACTCGGGTCACGCTCATGGACCACCATTCCATTCAGACAAGCGTGATCCACCTCACGCCACGATCGTAAGGACAACCATGACCGCCAGCATCGACGCCGAACCGTACGACGCGACCCCGCCGCCCAAGAAGAAGCGGGACAAGACCCACTGGCTCTACATCGCCGTCATCATCGCCGTGATCGGTGGTGTCATCGTCGGTCTCGTCGCACCCGAGGTCGGGTCGAGCCTCGGCGTGCTGGGCACCATGTTCGTCGATCTGATCAAGATGATGATCAGCCCGGTCATCTTCTGCACCATCGTGCTCGGCATCGGGTCGGTCAAGGCCGCGGCCAGCGTCGGCAAGGTCGGCGGCCTCGCCCTCGGCTACTTCATCACGATGTCCACCTTCGCCCTCGCCATCGGCATGGTGGTCGGCAACCTGATCCAGCCCGGAACCGGCCTGAACATCGAGCCGAACTCCGGCGCTGTCGGCAAGCTCGTCGAGACCGCGGAAGGTGCCGGCGGCACGCTCGACTTCATCCAGGGAATCATCCCGACGTCGCTGCTGTCGTCGCTCACCGAGGGCAGCGTGTTGCAGACCCTCTTCGTCGCACTGCTCGTCGGCTTCGGCCTGCAGGCCATGGGCAAGCAGGGTGAGGGCATCCTTCGCGGCATCGGCTCGATCCAGAAGCTCGTCTTCCGCATCCTGGCCGGCATCCTGTGGCTCGCCCCGATCGGCGCGTTCGGCGCCATCGCCAAGGTCGTCGGTGACACCGGCTTCGAGGCAGTGGTCCAGCTCGCCACCCTCATGCTCGCCTTCTACCTGACCTGCACCATCTTCGTCTTCGGCATCCTCGGCACGATCCTGCGCTTCGTCTCCGGTGTCTCGATCTTCAAGCTGGTCAAGTACCTGGCCCGTGAGTACCTGCTCATCGTCGCCACCTCGTCCTCCGAGTCGGCCCTGCCGCGCCTCATCGCCAAGATGGAGCACGTCGGAGTGCAGCGCACCACGGTCGGCGTCGTCGTCCCCACCGGTTACTCGTTCAACCTCGACGGCACCGCGATCTACCTGACGATGGCCTCGATCTTCATCGCCGACGCCATGGGCAACCCGCTCGGACTCGGCGAGCAGATCTCGCTGCTCGTCTTCATGATCATCGCCAGCAAGGGTGCGGCCGGCGTCTCCGGCGCCGGACTCGCCACGCTCGCCGGTGGTCTGCAGAGTCACCGCCCCGAGCTCCTCGACGGCATCGGCCTCATCGTCGGCATCGACCGGTTCATGTCCGAGGCTCGCGCCGTCACCAACTTCTCGGGTAACGCGGTCGCCACGATGCTGGTCGGCACCTGGACGAAGACCATCGACAACGAGCGCGTCAAGGACGTTCTCGGCGGCAAGCTTCCGTTCGACGAGACCACGATGGTGGACGACGGGCACGGCGAGGCCCGCGATCCGGAAGCCAAGCCCGACCTCGTGAAGAACTAGCTCCACACGCACGGATCGACCGCGGGCGCATCCTCCGACACCGGAGGGTGCGCCCGCTCTCGTGTTCACGGGTTACCGGCCGGTACTGTGAGCCCATGACAGAACTGCAGAACGTCGGCATCAGCACTCTCGGCGGCGCTCCCACCTCGCTCGAGGAGTACAGCGGCCGCGCGGTGCTCGTGGTCAACGTCGCCTCGAAGTGTGGCCTGACCCCGCAGTACACGACGCTCGAGAAGCTGGCCCGCGAGTACGCGGACCGCGGACTCTCGGTCGTCGGTGTTCCCTGCAACCAGTTCGGTGGCCAGGAGCCCGGCTCGGCCGAGGAGATCGAGACGTTCTGCTCCACGACGTACGACGTCACTTTCCCGCTGACGGAGAAGGTCGACGTCAACGGCGAGAACCGGCATCCGCTCTACGAGATCCTGACGCAGACCGCGGACTCCGAGGGCAACGCCGGGGACGTGCAGTGGAACTTCGAGAAGTTCCTCGTCTCGCCGGACGGTGAGGTCGTGGGGCGCTTCCGTCCTCGCACCGAACCCGACGCCCCCGAGGTGCTCGCGGCGATCGACAAGGTACTGCCCGTTCCGACTCTCTGACGTCGCCCGGCGTTCACGCGGGACGAGACCGTCGTACACCTCGGTGTGCGACGGTTTCTTCATGAGTGCACGTCTGATCGTGTCCGTGTCCGGTATCCGCGACGAGACCCGCGACGCCGCCGCCGAGTTCGCCGCGGAGATGGATCGCCGCGACATCGAGCTGTCCCTGCTGGTGGCCCCACGATTGAAGGACAAGTACCGCCTCACGCGCGACGCCGAGACGCAGGAGTGGCTGCGGGCGCGTCGGGACCATGGTGACGCCCTGGTCCTGCACGGGTACGACCAGGCGGCCACCAAGCGGCGTCGAGCCGAGTTCGCGACCCTCCCCGCTCACGAGGCGCAGCTGCGGCTGCGCGCCGCGGACCGGGTCATGGAGGAGATCGGCATGCGTACCCGAGTGTTCGCGCCGCCGCGCTGGGTCGCCTCACCGGGCGCGGTCTCGGCGCTACCCACGGTCGGGTTCCGCGTGTTCGCCGCGCTCGCCGGCATCCAGGACCTCGAGCGGGGCACCACGGTGCGCGGTCGAGTGCACGGCATCGGAGAAGGCTTCGGCACCGGATCCGGCGGTTACGTCTGGGAGCCCGGTTCCACGGAACCGTGGTGGTGCCGCGCGCTCGTCATGGGTGCCGGCCGTACGGCTCGCCGCGGCGGCGTCGTGCGACTGTCGGTGAGCGCCAAGCAGCTCGGCCGTCCGGGTCCTCGTGCCGCCATGCTCGACGCGGTGGACCTGGCGCGCTTCCACGGTGCGACGTCGGCCCGTTACGAGTGGGTTCCGCGTTCACGCACCGCTGTCGCCTGACCCGGCCGCGACCTGCGCGTCGTACAGGTCGTAGGGATCCGCTATCGACATCCCGAGGGCGTCGGACAGGGTCTCCGCCGACCAGCTCGTCCCCTCGACCTCGGTGTTCACGGCGCCGTCCGAGGTGAGGTTCGACCGGAAGATGCCCGCGGCGGATGCCGGCAGGAAGTCCTCGTAGACAACAGGTTCGAGACCGCAGGCTGTTCTCACGTAGTAGGCCAGGCCCCGCTCGGCCAGCTCCTCGTCGGTGGCGGGGAAGTGCCGCGCCCACTCCCGGGCTGCGGCCTCGCCGGACATGCCGTCGACGCGTGCCATCGCGGTGTCGTAGACCTCCCGGCCGCGGCGGGTGAGGGCGACACCCCGTGCCTCCACCTCACCGAAGCGCACGCGGAGCCGATCCGAGAACGTGGCACCGGACGCGTCGCGACAGAGTCGAGGTTCGGCGAGAGCGCGGAACGACGTCTGGCGCAACAGCACCGGCGGTCCGGCCCACCGCGGGGGCCCCTGGATGCGGTCGATCATCTCGATGCCGCGATCGACCATGCGGCGGTACAGGTCGTCGATGTCGAGCACCCGCGGCGTGAGGTGGTTGACGTGTGTCGAGCTCACACCGCCGATGTCCGCGGCCACCGAGGACACGGCCTCGAGTTCGTCGTACCAGGCGCGATCGACAGGATCGGTGCCCAGTTCGAAGACGGCGACGGCGTCGTTCACCAGGGTGGTCGCCTCCGGTTCCGGTGACCCGCCGTCCTCGGCGGCTCGGACCGCGAGGCGCACCAGGTCGGGTGGGACGAGCGTGCGCGCCTCGAGTGCATTGGTGAGTCGCCGCTCCAGATCGGCACTGAAGAACCGGCGGTCGTCGACGACAAGCATGGAGCAGAACACCCGAAACGGGTTGCGGGCGAGTTCGACCGGATCCACGGGCCGGAATGCTGTGGACACCACCGGGATCGGGGTGGCGGCGTCTCGTAGGTCGTAGAAGCCGACGGGGTGCATGCCGAACCCGCCGAACAGTCTCGCCACGTCCCGCATCTCGGCGATGGTCCCGACTCGGATCGCGCCGTGCCGTTCCGCCGTCACGCGGTCGAGGGTGCCGAGGCGCTCGGCCTCGGCACCCTCGCGCGCCACCACGTCCGCGTTCACCGCGGTCGCCACCTCCACCAGCGTGGTGTAGGCCGGGACCTCACGCCCGTACATCGCCGACAGAGCGGCTGCGAAACGAGCGCGGAGATCGGACGCCGGGATCATGCGTCGACGCTATCGCTGTACGACCCGTTCCGGCACCCGGACAGCAACCAGGATGTCGTCGGAGACGTGCGGGGTTCCGGGTGCCGCGTCCACCAGGCGAGGACGTGTCTCGTCGACCGTGACTGTCCACTCGGCCGGGTCGAGGGACTCGGCGACGGAGTGCGGGCTGTGGAAGTCCGCCGGATCGAAGCCGGCCCACCGGTGCCCCGGCGACGGGGTGTGGCCGACCATGAGCAGCGTGCCGCCGGGCGCGACGGTGTCGACGAGGCGCGCGAGGCCTTCCTCCGGGCCGGATCGCAGGATGCCGAAGTAGTGCAGGGTCAGCAGATCCGTGGAGTGCGGCGGCAGCGGGTCGGTCAGCAGGTCCCGGGCCAGCCACGTCACACCGTCGTGCAGTCCGCGTGCTCGCTCGACGGCCACCTCGGAGATGTCGACGCCGGTGACGGTCCAGCCGCGGTCGGCCAACCACACGGCGTCGGCGCCCTCGCCCGATCCGACGTCGACGGCGCGCCCGGGGGAGAGGTGTTCCGCGTACTGGACCAGTGTCGGGTTGGAGTTGCCGCTCCAGCGCTTGTCCGACTCCCGGTACAGCTCGTCCCAGAAGTGTCCGTCCAGGGCCGGTCGGGGGCGCGTTGCCTGGACCGCCTGGTCGAACTCCTCGCTGATCAGGCTCGCGTTCACGTGGGCACCGGCGAGGGCGCCCTGGGCCGTCGCGGCGATCACCGTGGCCGACGGATCCGCGACGTTGCCCGCCGCCCAGATACCCGGAACCGTCGTGGCTCCGAAGGCATCGACCTCGAGGACATCGCCCAGGCCGGTGGCATGCGGCACTGTGGTGAGGCCGAGTGACCCGAGAAGTTCACTGCGGGCGGTGAAGCGCAGTCCCACTGCGAGAGCGTCGACCTCGACCTCACTGCCGTCGGCCAGTCCGAGCGCACGGAGTCGATCGTCGTCGACCAGCACCGCGGTGACCTTCTCCTCGACGATCTCGATGCCGCGCGCGGTGAACTTCTCGCGGTCCTCGTCCGTCAGGGGTCCGCCGTCGGTGAAGAAGGTCAGATTCTCACTCCACTGCCGCCACATCGAGGCGTGATGGACGCTGAACGGCCCGGTGCTCAGGACACCGATGCGGCGATCCTGGATCTCCCACCCGTCGCAGTAGGGGCACTGCACCACATCGCGGCCCCACCGCTCCGCCAGACCGTCGACGGGCGGGAGCAGATCGGTGAGTCCGGTCGTCACCACGATGCGCCGCGCCGAGAAGGTGCGTCCGTCGTGCGCGTTCCGACCGTCCTCCGGACTGCCCGCAGTGGTCGCGGAGAAGTGCCCGACGTGACCGCCGAGTGCGGTGACCGTGGCGTCGACGATGGTCACGTCGTAGCGCTCGAGGTCGGCGCGCCCGTTCTTCAGGTAGTCGAGTGGCGAGGTGTGGTCACGGCCCAGCACCCCGTGCATGTGGGAGGCGGGTGCGTTGCGCGGAGTTCCGTTGTCCAGAACCAGGACTCGCCGGCGGGCACGGCCGAGCATGAGCGCGGCGGACAGTCCGGCGGATCCACCGCCGATGACGATGACGTCGGCGTCGACGTGGTGGTGTGAGGTCATGCGGACACTGTGCACCCGAGTCTGCGGATTTGACAAACAAATTTGCGGAAACTGCAATATGTCGCATGGACGACTTCGACGGAGTGATCAGTGCGATCGGACCGCGCCTGCGCGCTCTCCGGGTCACGGCGGACGTGACTCTCGCGGCGGTGTCCGAACGGACGGGCATCCCGGTGAGCACCCTCTCCCGGCTCGAATCGGGACAACGCAAGCCCAGTCTCGAGCTGTTGCTGCCGTTGGCGAAGGTGTACGACGTCCCGTTGGACGACATCGTCGACGCCCCCGAGACGGGAGATCCGCGGGTGCAGTTCACACCTGTCACGACGAATGGCGTGACTGTCGTTCCGCTGACGCGCCGGGCGGGCGGGTTGCAGGCGTTCAAGCAGATAGTTCCCGGAGACCGCTACGAGGAGAACCCGCGATTGGGGTCCCACGAGGGGTACCACTGGATCTACGTGCTGAACGGGAAGCTTCGACTCATCCTGGGAGACAAGGACTTGGTGCTGGGTCCGGGAGAGGTGGCCGAATTCGACACGCACCTTCCGCACTGGTTCGGTAGCGCCGACCGTCGGCCCGTCGAGTACCTGGGAATCTTCGGACCGCAAGGCGAGCGGATGCATGTGAAGGCGACCTATTCGGGGCGCTGAGGGCCCCCGTGGTGGGGGACGTGCAGGAGGCGGCCGACGACCTCACCCATCAGGTGCGGAGGCACGATGCCCGGCTGGGCGAGTTCCTCGACGGCCAGACCGTTGCTGAGCGCCAGGATGACGAACGTGACCCACTCCGCGGGAACGTGCAGCTCCGCTCCGGAGCTCTCGGTGACGCTGACGACGGCGTCGGTGACCGCCGCACGGACTTGCGCCCGGTGCTCGGCGAAGCGGGCGCCCACCTCCGGATCACGCAGGGCCCTCGACCAGTAGTCCATGAACAGCAGGTGCCAGTCGCGGTTGCTCGAGATCGCCTCCGTGAGGCGGATGCTCAGCACGCGCTGGGCGTCCCGCAGGTCGGAGGGGAGCTCGGCGAGGAGGTCGACCGACATGCGGGCCCTACCGAGCACCTGCCGGTCCATCAACTCGTAGAACAGCCCTTCCTTGGAGCCGAAGTTCGAATAGACCGCGCCCTTGGTGAACCCGGCCTGCTCGGCGATGGCATCGAGGGTGGCGTCGGCGTACCCGCGTCGACCGAACTCTGCCATCGCAGACTCGATGATCCGCTCGCGGACCTCGCTGCGAGGGGGGCGGGTGGTCGGCTCGGTGATGTTCGGGTCGGGGGTACTCACTCGGGAATTGTACCGCTCGATACCGACGGTATCGAAAACGTGGATGTCCGTATACGGTGAGGTCATGGGGATACGAGAGTGCGATGTCGTCGTGGTCGGTGCGGGTCTCGCCGGACTGGTCGCGACCGCGGAACTTGTCGAGGCGGGCAAGCGGGTGATCCTGCTCGATCAGGAGAACGAGGCGAACCTCGGCGGCCAGGCGTTCTGGTCGTTCGGCGGACTGTTCCTGGTGGACAGTCCGGAGCAGCGTCGTCTCGGCGTCAAGGACTCCTACGATCTCGCTCTGCAGGACTGGATGGGATCCGCCGGCTTCGACCGTCCCGAGGACGCGTGGCCGCGCCAGTGGGCCGAGGCCTACGTCGCGTTCGCGGCGGGGGAGAAGCGCTCCTGGCTGCGGGAGCGCGGCTGGAAGATCTTCCCGGTCGTCGGGTGGGCCGAACGCGGCGGCTACGGCCCCACCGGGCACGGCAACTCCGTGCCGCGGTTCCATCTCACCTGGGGAACCGGGCCGGGACTGGTCGAGATCTTCGAACGCATCGTGCGGGACGGTATCGACCGCGGCAGCGTGATCCCCGCCTTCCGGCACCGGGTCGACGAGGTGGTGGTCACCGACGGTGTCGCGACCGGGGTACGCGGCGCCGTCCTCGAGCCGACCGACGTCGCTCGTGGCGTGACCTCCTCCCGCACCGTCGTCGGCGACTTCGAGATCCGGGCCGGCGCGGTACTCGTGACCTCCGGTGGCATCGGCGGCAACTGGGACCTGGTGCAGAAGAACTGGCCGAAGCGCATGGGCCGCACCCCCTCTCACATGCTCTCGGGCGTACCGGCGCACGTCGACGGTCGGATGCTGGAGATCTCGCGTGCCGCAGGCGGGAACATCATCAACGAGGACCGCATGTGGCACTACACCGAGGGCATCACCAACTGGGACTCCGTGTGGCCGAACCACGGCATCCGCATCCTGCCGGGTCCCTCGTCGCTGTGGCTCGACGCGTCGGGTCAGCAGTTACCGGCGCCGCTGTTCCCCGGCTTCGACACGCTCGGCACTCTCGAACACATCGTGTCGACGGGACACGACTACACGTGGTTCCTCCTCGATCAGAAGATCATCGAGAAGGAGTTCGGACTCTCCGGGCAGGAACAGAATCCGGATCTCACTGGCCGCGATCTGCGCAAGCTTCTCGAGCGAGTTCGTCCCGGCGCTCCCGGCCCCGTCGAGGCCTTCAAGCAGAACGGCGTCGACTTCGTCGTCGCCGACACGGTGGCCGAACTGGTCGCCGGCATGAACAAGATCGGTGACGTCGCGCTCGACGCCGCCGACGTGGAGAAGTTGGTCGTCGCGCGAGATCGCGAGATGGACAACGACTTCAGCAAGGACCTTTCCGTCTCGGCGATCCACGCGGCGCGCCATTACCGAGGCGATCGCCTGGCGCGCATCGCCACGCCACACAAGCTGCTCGACGAGACCGGGCGTGCCGCAGCTGGTCCGCTGATCGCCGTCAAGTTGCACCTCCTCACACGGAAGTCGTTGGGCGGGTTGCAGACCGACCTGAACTCCCGGGTGCTCCGAGCCGACGGCACGCCGTTCCCGGGGCTCTACGCGGCCGGCGAGGTGGCCGGCTTCGGTGGCGGCGGCGTGCACGGGTACCGCTCGCTCGAGGGCACGTTCCTCGGGGGGTGCATCTTCTCCGGACGCGCTGCGGGACGAGCCCTGCGGCGCTAGGCGTACTGCAGCGAGGGGGTCATCCCAGCGACCACTGCACGTTCACCGAGACGCTGACGGTCTGCTGTCCCGGCTCGATCGGCACCGCGGACGAGGCCGAACTTCGATCGAAGCTCGGCGCCGACTCCTGGCCGGTGATGTTCTCGGTGATCGACAGGACCTTGCCGAGGTCGCTCCCCGCCAGGGACGCGTACTGCTCGGCTCGGTCGCGAGCATCCGCGAATGCCCGTGACCGAGCGTCGGCGATGAGGTCGGAGTCGTCGTCGATGCGGAAGGACACTCCGGACACCCGCGTCGCATTCCCACCCGCCCGGGTGGCGTCGCCCAGCACCGTCGACGCTCGCGACAGGTCGCGCACGGTCACACCGAGGGTGTTGGACGCCCGGTAGCCGGAGATCGTGGAGGTGCCGCCCCCGAACCCGTCGGCATACTGCGGGTCGATGGACACCTGGCGGGTCTGGATGTCCGCGCGGTCGACGCCGGCAGCGGCGATCGCCTCGGTCACCGCCGTCACCGCGGTGTTCGCCTCGTCGATCGCCGTCGTCACGTCGTCCGCCGTCGTCTCGACACCGATCTGAGCGGTGAGAGTGTCCGGGGTGCCCTGGATCTCGCCGACCCCGGACACGGAGATCCCCGGCGGTGTGTCGGTGGCCGACGCACCGGACTCCCCGGTCCCGCATGCCGCGGTCGCCGCCACGACGGCCAGCAGGGCGGCAGATCCGATGGCCTTCGAGGTACTCCTGGTCCATGTCATCGGGTCAGTGTCCACGACGGTCCGGGAATGTCTAGAGCGACGTTCCCGTCTCCTCCTCGAGGGCGCGGAACTCCGTCCCCTCACCCGCGAGGCCCGACAGCATGCCGTAGTAGATGCCGCGGGCGTCCGGCGCGACGATGGCCTGGTGGATGGGAACGGCCAGTCGCGGAGAGACCGCGCGGAGGAAGTCGATACCCTCGCCGATCTTCATCCACGGGGCCGCTGCCGGAAGTGCCAGCACGTCGATCTCCACGTCGGGAACGAACAGCGAGTCGCCGGGATGCATCAGCTGCCCCGGCTGATCCGGCGTGCCGAGGAGATAGGCGATGTTGTCGATCAGCGGGATGTCCGGGTGGATCGTGGCGTGCGTGCCGCCCGCACCCGTCACCTGCACGCCGCCGATCGAGAAGACGTCGCCCGCGTTCACGGCGGTCCATCTGTTCCCGAGCTGTTCGGCCGTCTGCGGGTCCGCGTACAGCGCCGCGCCGGGGTTGGCCTCGAGGAGCGCCGGCAACCGATCGGTGTCGACATGGTCCGCATGCTGGTGCGTGATCAGGATGGCGTCGAGGCCGGTGATGCCCTCGAACCCGTGCGAGAAGGCGCCGGGGTCGAACAGCACCGTCGATCCCGCCATCGACACCTGAATGCACGAATGTCCGAAGTGAGTCAGCTCCATGGTTCCCAAGTATGCGCCGGATTCGTGGAGTGGTTCGGGACTGGGTAAAGTGCCTGCTGGATCTGCCCTCTTAGCTCAGGAGCTCTCACGTGGCCCGTGTGGTTGTCGACGTCATGCCCAAAGCGGAAATTCTCGACCCCCAGGGGCAGGCCATCGTGGGGGCGCTGCCGCGACTCGGGTTCGCCGGTGTCTCCGACGTCCGTCAGGGCAAGCGGTTCGAGCTCGAGGTCGGCGACGACGTCGACGACGCGACGCTCGACCAGATCGCCGAGACCTTCCTGGCCAACACCGTCATCGAGGAATGGAAAGTGACCCGGCTGTGACTCGCCTCGACAACCGACCGGCCTCCGGCCTGCCCGCCCGGATCGGTGTGATCACCTTCCCCGGCACGCTGGACGACATCGACGCCTCGCGCGCGATCACGCTCGCAGGTGGTGAGGCCGTCAGCCTCTGGCACGGCGACGCGGACCTGAAGGGTGTCGACGCCATCGTCGTCCCCGGCGGTTTCTCGTACGGCGACTACCTGCGCGCCGGCGCCATCGCGCGCTTCGCGCCCGTCATGGGTGCGGTCATCGACGCCGCCAAGGGCGGAATGCCGGTGCTGGGCATCTGCAACGGCTTCCAGGTGCTGTGCGAGGCGGGGCTCCTGCCCGGTGCCCTCACCCGGAACGCGAACCTGCATTTCACATGTCGTGATCAGTGGCTCACGGTGGAGAGCACGTCCTCGGCGTGGTCCTCGCGGTACGAGTCGGGCGCCGAGATCCTCGTGCCACTCAAGTCGGGTGAGGGTCGCTTCCAGGCGTCCGAGGCGGTCCTGGACGAGCTCGAGGGCGAGGGACGCGTCGTGTTCCGCTACTCGGGTGACAACCCCAACGGTTCGCAGCGGTCCATCGCAGGCATCTCGTCCGCCGACGGACGCATCGTGGGACTCATGCCGCACCCCGAGCACGCCACCGAGGCCCTCACGGGCCCCAGCGACGACGGCCTCGGCCTCTTCTACTCCGCGTTGGACGCGATCGTCACGGCCTGACGGTCTCGGACCCGGGGAGACGTCACAGAGAGAATTCGGCGATCTCTGCGTAGTGTCACAGCGATGAATGCTCTCGCTCTGCGATCGCGTTCCCCGGGGGGGATCCGTGCAGCCTCGTTGTGTCTGACGCTCGCCGTGGTGACGGCGCTGCTCTCGCTCGTCGCGTCCGGGCAGTCACCCGCGCGCGCGGACGACGCGACCGCCGAACCGCATGTCACATCGTTCGAGCGCGTCGAGCGCAACCGATGGTCGCTGACCGTCTTCTCGCCCGCGATGGGCCGCGACATCCCACTCGACGTCCTCCGTCCGTCGTCCGGTGGGTCGGCGCCGACGCTGTACCTGCTGAACGGGGCCGGCGGCGGGGAGGACGGCGCGACGTGGGGGGCTCAGACCGACGTGGAGTCCTACTTCGCGGACGAGAACGTCAACGTGGTCGTGCCCGCTCGAGGACTGGGCAGCTACTACACCGACTGGGTCTCCACCGATCCGCTCGTCGGTAAGCCGATGTGGCGTACGTTCCTGACGCGCGAGTTGCCCCCGGTCGTCGACGAGCTGTTGGAGACCACCGGCCGAAACGCCGTGGCAGGTATCTCGATGTCGGCGACCTCGGTTCTCGACCTCGTCGTGTCCGCGCCCGACGTGTACGACGGGGTGGCATCGTTCAGCGGGTGTGCTCGCACCAGCACCATCGAGGGCCAGGCCGCTGTTCGAGGCGTGGTCGCGCTCGCCACCGGCGCCGACGCCACCAATATGTGGGGTCCGTGGGACTCACCGGAATGGATCGCTCGGGATCCGTACGTACGGGCAGAGATGTTGCGTGGCAAGGAGATCTATCTGTCGAGTGGCTCCGGGCTGCCCGGCCCGTTCGACACTCCGGATGCGCCCCGTCCGCCCGGGTCGCCCCCACTGGAACAGCAGCTCGTGGTCGGGGGTGCGATCGAGGCGGCCGCGCGAGGGTGCACCGAGGCCATGGCCGGACGACTGTCGACGCTGGGCATTCCGGCCACGATTCACCTGCCGCCGTACGGAACACACTCGTGGTTGTACTGGCAGGACGAGCTGCATCGGGCGTGGCCGCTGTTGCGTGACGCGCTCGGACGAGATCGTGTTCCTCCCGCGATGCCACGATGACTCCGACGGTGGTCGCCGTGGTGACGGCGTTCGACCCGTCGTCGTCGCTTCTCGACACCTGTGACGCCGTCGCGCCGCAGGTGTCCCGCGTCGTCGTCGTCGACGACGGTTCACCGGGTGACGTCAGCGCACTGCTCGAGGACTGTCGCCGTCGGGGCCATCTCGTGCTCGAGTCGGCGGTGAACTCCGGAATCGCGCACGCCCTCAACCGGGGTGTCGAGGCCGCGCTCCGGGAAGGCGCCGACGCGGTCCTGACTCTCGATCAGGACACCGTGGTGGCGGACGACTACGTGCGACGGGCCGTCGATCATCTGATTCTGGCGAGGTCTCTCGGACTCGACGAGGTCATGCTCTCCACCGCCACCATGAACGGGCTCGTGGCCCCGTTCTGGTTCGCGGAGAAGGGATTGACGCTCGCCTTCGAACCGATCCAGTCCGGGATGGTGGTCACCCGGTCGCTGTTCGACGCGGTCGGTCTCTTCGACGAGGGTCTCTTCATCGATTGTGTCGAGACGGAGTTCTATCTCCGCGCCAGGGCGCACGGGGCGCATGCGCTCGTCGTCCCGGGAACGTCGATGACACACAGCATAGGACGTCCCATGGTGTGGGCACCGCGTTGGCCGGTGCGGCTGGCGCTGCGGCGATCGGCCGGGCGTGTCGAGTTCCACGGTGACGCAGCGTTCCGGCACTACTACATCATGCGAAATCGGTGGATCCTGTACCGGCGGTACGCACGTCGCGAACCACTGTGGTGCGTGGTGTCCGTACTCAAGGACACGCTCGCCCGGGGCGGACTGTTCCTGATGGGTGACCACCGCCTCGCTCGTGTCCATCTCACCCTCAGTGGACTGCGGGCCGGCATGCGCGGCGAGACGGGGAAGATCCCCGACCGTGTCCTGCGGCGCGCGAGACTCGGATGACCGAAGGAGATTCGGTCGGAGTGTCGGTCATCGTGCCGACGCGGAACGCGGTGTCGACCATCGACGATCAACTGGACGCGCTGTCGAGGCAGACGTACGACCGCCCCTTCGAGGTGTTGGTGTGCGACAACGGTTCGGTGGACGGCACGGTCGAGCACGTGTCGTCCAGACCACCGACGGACGCCTACGTCTTGCGGTGCATCGACGCGTCCGCCGTGTCCGGTGCGTCGTACGCACGCAATGCCGGCGCGGCTGTCGCGCGCGGTGACTTCCTGGCCTTCTGCGACGCGGACGATCGGGTCTCGCCGGGGTGGTTGGCGGCGTTGACCGCTGCCGCCCGGCACGCCGACGTCGTGTCCGGAGCTCTGGAGACCGAGACCTTGAACTCGCCTCTGGTCCGCACGTGGCGAAGCGCACCACCGCGCGAGACCCGGCAGGAATGGCCGAAGTTCCTGGCGCTGATGACCGGGGCGAGCTTCGGCGTGACGGCCACGGCCTATCGCGCGGTCGGAGGCTGCGACGAGTCCTACGTCGGCGCGGCGGAGGACACCGATCTCGCTTTTCGTCTCCAACTCGCCGGCTACACCCTCGTTCACGCTCCAGATGCGGTGATCGCCTATCGGTTACGGGGCACCATGCGGGGACTGTGGCGACAGTCGGTGACCTGCGGTCAGGGTGATGCGCGCCTGTTCCACGATTACCGTGCCTACGGCATGCCGCGCCGACACCCGATCACGACCGTCGATGTCATCGCGCTGGTGGTGCTCCGTAACCCGTTGCTGCCGACCTGGATCACGCGACTGGAGCGCGGCCGGTGGGTGTTCTGGGCGGGTAATCTCGTCGGCCGGATACGCGGTAGTCGGTCGCACCGGGTGTTCTACGTGTGAGCAGCTAGGTCTGCGACGCTCGCCGGTAGCCGCGAACCGCCGGTACCGCGAAGACCGCGAGGATTCCGATGCTCCACGCCGCGGTCGCGAGAAGAGGCTGCGCCACCGACGTTCCGGTGGCGACACCGCGCATCGCGTCGACAGCGCAGCTGAGCGGTTGCCACCGGATGATCGGCTGCAGCCATGCCGGATACGACGCGACGGGAACGAATCCCGAATTGAAGAAGAGCGCCACATTGGTCCCGACCGCCGTCCACTCGACGACCTTGGTCTTGGACCCGCGCAGCGCGAGAGCGGTGACCATGATCGAGAAGCTCGTGCCGAACACGAGGGCGATGATCAGCACCCCGGCCAGGCCGACGGGACCAGTGGTGACGCGGAACCCCACGATCACGCCGACCGCGAGGATCAGGGACACGGTGACGGCGACACGCACCAACTCGGCGCACAGACGACCCACCATCGCCGACGCCCGATGAGCGGGAAGGACCCACATCTTCGCGAGCTGCCCGTTGTCACGCTCGCGTTGCAGTCCGATTCCGCTGATGGAGGCGCCGGACATCGCGCCCACCAGGGCCACCATGGGAACCATGCCCGTCACCGGTGACGTGCCTGTCGCCTGCGACACGGATCGGTCGAGCACGAGCCAGAAGAGCAGCACCATCAACGCCGGGTAGAGCAGAGCCTGCGCGAGTGTCACCGGATCGCGCAACCACTTCACGAGTATCCGCGAACACTGCAGTCCCGATCCACGCACCAGCGAGGCGACGGACGATTCGCGGAGGTAGCCGTCCCGCGCCGCGAAGGCGACGGCGAACGACGTCACAAGCTCTTCCGTTGCGCTCGAACGGCCAGGGGGACGAAGACGGCTGTGAGACCCGCGAGCCAGAGCGCCGCCGGTAGGAAGGTCGAGAGGTGGGGGGTTCCCTGCGCCAGCTCACGGAGTGCGGCGGCGAAGTGCGAGATGGGCTGGTTGCGCGCGAACGGTTGCGCCCACTCGGGAAAGCTGGACTCCGGGGCGAATCCGGTCGACAGCAGTCCGAGCACGAGTTGGGGGAGCACCAGGAGTTGCGACGTGGCTTCGGGATTGCGGGCGAGCAGCCCCAGAGCGTCGGCCCCGAGAGAGAACACCGCGCCGACGAGGAGGGCGAATCCCACGAACATGACCGGGTCGAGAACGGATCCGCCGAAGCGGAAGCCCAACACCGAGCCGTACAGCACGGCGGCGACGACCGACACGATCGAGCGGACGGTGTTGGTCACCATGCGCGACGTCAGTGGGACGAACGACCGGACCGGCATGACGGACAGCCGACGATTCATTCCTCGCATCGCGTCCAGGGCCGACCGCTGTGCCGCGCTGACCGCCGTGAACGCGGACGTCTGCAGAACGATGATCGGCACCAGGAACTGCGCGTAGTCGAGGCCGCGTTGTTCCATCACGGACTTCAAGGGCAGGTACAGGCCGAGTGCGAACACCGCCGGCATCACCACCGCGATGAGGAACTCGTTCTCCACGCGCGCCGATCGGACGGCACGTGCCGTCATGGCCGCACACTGACGCCATCCCGCCGAGCGTGTTCGCGAGTTCGGCGCCTCGTCCGGCCACTGCAGGTGCACCCCGGCGCGGTCGTCCGTCGCCGCAGCCGACGTGCTCACACCGTGCCTGCAGTGTCGGCGGGACGAGCACTCGGTGAGGTCAGTGCCAGGAAGACGTCGTCGAGAGACGGAGTGCGCAGCCGTGCGTCCTGCAGACGAATCCCGTGTCGGGAGGCGACGGCGAGAACGTCCGCGAGTGTGTCGACACCGGCGACGGCGCTCAGTCGGACGGCGCCGCTGTGCACCGTCACCTGCAGATCCGGCCCCCATTCGTCCGAGACGGCAGCCGCCAACCGCTCGACATCGTCCAGCGTCTCGGGAAATGCCTCGCAGACGGTGTCACCGACACGAGCTTTGAGTTCCGTCGGGGTTCCCTCCGCGACCACCCTCCCGTGATCGATGACCACGATCCGATCGCTGAGCTTGTCCGCCTCGTCGAGGTACTGCGTGGTGAGGATGGTGGTGATGCCGTCGAGTTTCAGTGATTCGACGAGATCCCACACGCGCTGTCTGCTGCGCGGGTCGAGGCCGGTCGTCGGTTCGTCCAGGAACACGACCTCCGGCCGGGCGACCAGCCCGCACGCGATGTCCAGCCGCCGACGCATGCCGCCGGAGTAGGTCGACACCGGGCGATGACCGGCCGCGGACAGATCGAACAGATCGAGCAGGTACCGCGCCCGCTCCCGCGCGGAGGCTCGCCGGAGTCCGACCATGCGGGCGAAGAACACCAGGTTCTCGCGTCCGCTCAACGTCTCGTCGAGCGCCGCGTACTGGCCGGTCATGGAGATCCGTTCCCGGACGTCGGCGCCGCGGGACACCACATCGAAACCGCAAACAATCGCATTCCCCGAATCCGGGGTCGAAAGCGTACACAGGATCTCGATCAACGTGGTTTTCCCGGCGCCATTCGGGCCCAGAATGCCGAGAACGGACCCGGGCGCCGCCGAGAAAGACAATCCGTCGAGAGCGGTGACGGTGCCGAAAGTCTTGCGCACATTCGACACCACAACTGCGGAACCGAGCTCGGACGGGTCGGCCATTCGACGGACAGCACTCCTGGGTCAGGGATCGGCGTCATCACGGTGCCGAGGACATATCTCACTGTGCCACAGTCAGCTTCGCAAGGTGCATCGAGGACGGTGTCGAGTTCGGTGGGCACCGTACCGGTTCTCGGAGAATGCGCGGTCGGAGGGCGGGCGCATTCGGTTCCACCCGGTGTCGGCGATATCCCGGTGTTACGCTCTGCGCCGTGTGCACGTGGGTGGGCTATGCAATTTCGAGCAGGGCCGTCACCGATTCGAGTGAGCGTTCAGAGAATGCATGAATCGGACGACCGGAGCTTCCCGCTCTCTGCGGCTCAGCGCAGTATCTGGTTCGCGCAGGAACTCGATCCCGAGACGCCACTGAGCATCGCGCAGTACGTCGACGTTCACGGTCCCCTCGACACGGCCGTCCTGGAGAAGGTCGGGCGCCTCGTCGCACGCGAGTTCGACACCGTGATGGTGCGCCTCGTGGCCGGCGACCCGGAACCGCGTCAGATCGTCGACGATTCTCTCCGTGACACGATCGCGCACCTCGATTTCCGAGACGAGACCGACCCGGTCGCCAGTGCCACGGCGTGGATGCGGACCGAGGTCGCGACACCCGTGGACATGTACGAGTCCCGCCTCATGGAGGTGGCGACCCTGCGTGTCGCCGACCAGCGATGGTTCTGGTACACGCGAGTGCATCACGTCCTCCTCGACGGGTACGGCGCCGCGGTGTTCGCCGATCGTGCTGCCGAGCTGTACGACTCCCTCGTCACGGGTGCCGGCGCGTCCACCAACCGCGCCGGCCGCGTCGCGCAGATCGTCGCCGACGAAGCCGCGTATCGAGCGTCGCCGCGTTTTCTGCGTGACGCCGAGTACTGGACCGAACGGTTGGCGGGACTCGGGGACCCGGTGCGGCTGGCGGAGGCGAGTGGGCGACGAGACGTGCGATCCCTCGTGGTCGGGGAGTCCGTCGACGTCTCCTTGCTCGGCAGGATCGAGAGTGCGTGCGCCCGGTGGTCGACCTCGACACCGGCCCTGATCAGCGCCGCCACCGCGTTGTACTACGCCCGCATGGCGGACGTGACGGACGTGTCCCTGTCGCTTCCGGTGTCCGCGCGCACGAACGCTCTGCTGCGCCGCTCGGGTGGCATGGTGTCGAACGTGGTGCCTCTCCGGGCTCACGTGGGCCCCCGCACGACGGCGTCGCAACTGGTGAACGCGATGGGTCGCGAGATCGTGGGGGCGTTGCGTCATCAGCGGTACCGCTTCGAGGACATGCGGGACGGCGGGTCCGCCTCGACGGGAGGTGCGGGTACCGGACGCGGCTTCTTCGGCCCACCCATCAACATCATGACGTTCCGCAACGACACCGTCCTGGGTCCGTGCACCGGCCGCGCACACATCCTGACGACGGGGCCGATCGACGATCTCGCGGTCAACGTGCACACCGGTGGCGGAGGTCTGCGCATCGATCTCGAGGCCAACCCGACGGTCTACTCCGTCGACGAGGTCGCCGACCATCGCCGTCGGCTCCTGCACCTTCTCGGATCGCTCGTCGACGCGGGCGACGACGATCGGGTGCTCGATCTCGATCACGGTCTCCGTGTCGTCGGAACGGTGTCGGGCGAGCCCACCGCGGAGCCGGTCGCGCTGCCCGACGTCTTCGACCGGACGGTGCGCCACCACGGAGATCGGACTGCCATCGTCTCCGACGATCGGCGATTGACGTACCGCGAGTGGGACTCTCGCGCCAACCGGCTCGCTCGCATGCTGGTGGCCCGCGGCGTCGGCCCGGGGACCTTCGTCGCGGTCGTGCTGACGCGCGGCATCCATTCGGTGGTGGCCCAGATGGCGGTGAGCAAGGCGGGCGGCGCCTTCCTGCCCGTCGACCCCGCGCTTCCCGACGATCGCATCGACTTCCTGCTCGCGGACAGCGGTGTGACGCTGGGCATCGTCGACGAACCGCGCCCCGACCACGACGTCGTGTCCTGGATCGACATCGGCGCACGCGACGTGGTCGACGAGTTCTCGCGGCAGTCCACCTCGTCCGTGACCGATGCCGAACGACGTCGGCCGCTCCGCATCGATCACCCCGCGTACATGATCTACACCTCCGGGTCCACCGGATCGCCGAAGGGTGTGGTCATCGGCCACCGCGGCATCGCGTCGCTCGCGGCCGAGCAGATTCGCCGCTACGACCTCGACAGTCGCTCTCGCACCCTGCATTTCGCCTCGCCCAGCTTCGATGCGTCCATCCTCGAACTGCTGTTGGCGATCGGCTCGGGCGCCACGATGGTGATAGTGCCTCCCGACGTCTACGGCGGCGAGGAGCTCGCTCGGCTGCTCTCGAACGAGCGGGTCACACACGCCTTCGTCACCCCGGCGGCTCTCGCGTCGGTCGAGCCGGGGGACGCGTCCTACCCGTCGGTGGTGATCGTGGGCGGAGAGGCCTGTTCGCCTGCGCTGGTGGGGAGATGGGCGCCGGGTCGCCGGATGTTCAATGCGTACGGCCCCACCGAGTGCACCGTGATGGTGACACTGGCCGGTCCTCTGGAACCCGGGCGACCGGTCACCATCGGCGGTCCGGTGACGGGGACGAGCGTGATCGTGCTCGATCACCGTCTCCGCCCGGTGCCGGAGGGCGCTGTCGGCGAGCTCTACGTCGCGGGGTCGAGCGAGGGCCTGGGATACCACGATCGCGCGCCGCTGACGGCGACTCGCTATCTCGCGAATCCGTGGGGAGAGAGTGGTTCCCGCCTGTACCGGACCGGCGACGTCGTTCGGACGAATGCCGATTCGACGCTGTCCTACCTGGGCCGATCGGACCACCAGGTGAAGGTCCGTGGTTTCCGGATCGAGCTGGGTGAGGTGGACGCCGCGCTGCACGGAGTGCCCGGTATCGCCCGGGCAGTGTCCGCCGTACGTGAGGTGGCGGGGCACCCCGCTCTCGTGGCGTACGTGCAACCCGTCGCCGCCGACGTTCGCCGGAGCGAGAGCGCGGTGGCGGAGGACGTCGTGTCCCGACTGCGCGACCTCCTGCCGGCGCACGCCGTGCCCTCCTTCGTGATGGTGCAGGACCAGATCCCGTTGACCTCGTCCGGGAAAGTCGACAGGACTGCCCTGCCGACGCCCATGGTGCGGGCATCGGTGCACGTCGCTCCTCGCACTGCCACCGAGGTGATGGTCGCGGACGCGTTCGCCACCGTTCTCGGTCCGCGCACCGGACCGGACGGCGCCGGATACGGCACCGGCGATCACTTCTTCGAGCTCGGCGGAAACTCGCTGATCGCAACCCGATTGACGTCCGTGCTCGGAGCTGCCGCGGGTACGCGGGTGCCGGTTCGCGCCGTGTTCGAGTCGCCCACCGTCGGTGCTCTCGCGACGCGGGTGGACGCGGCCGTCGACGAGGCCCCCCGGGTACCGCTGACCAGGGTGGCCGACGACTCGTCGGCGATTCCGCTCTCACCGGCGCAGCACCGCATGTGGGTGCTCAATCAGTTCGACATCCACCTGGCGACCTACAACGTGCCGATCGTGCTGCGGCTGCGGGGGACGGTCGACGTGGAGGCGATCGGCGCCGCGGTGTTCGATCTCGTGGCGCGACACGGCAGCCTGCGCACCAGCTATCCGGACACGCCGGACGGACCGATTCAACTCGTGCACGACATCGACGAGATGCGTCGGATGCTCGACGTCACTCCACGAGTGATGACGGCGGCCGCGGCCGCCGATCGGATCGTCCAGGTGGCGTCCACCGGGTTCGACGTGAGTGCGACCGTCCCGATCCGCGTCGAGATCCTGCAGGTGGCCACCGATCACGTCGTTCTGGCGTGCGTGGTGCACCACATCAGTGCCGACGGTTCGTCGACGTTGCCGCTGGCGCGCGATCTCACGATCGCCTACCGGGCGCGGACCCTCGGCGTGGCGCCGCAGTGGGATGAGTTGCCGGTCCGCTACATCGATTACACCGTCTGGCATCACGACCACATGGGCTCGGACAGCGACCCGGGGTCGGTGACGTCCCGCCAGCTCGCCTTCTGGTCCGAGAGGCTGAGCGATCCACCGGAGCGGCTGGACCTCCCGTTCGATCGTCCGCGGCCGGCGGTGTCCTCGCTCGCAGGGGGCCGAGTGGTGCGCTCGGGCGGCCCGGAGACGCCGGCGAGACTCTCGGCCGTCGCGGCCGAGCACTCCGTGACTCCCTTCATGGTGTTCCATGCCGCCCTGGCGATCCTGCTGGCCCGATGGTCGGGAACGGTGGACGTCTCGGTCGGGACCCCGGTCGCGGGCCGCGACGACCCCGCGACCGAACATCTGGTGGGGATGTTCGTCAACACGGTCGTCCTGCGTACGCGCGTCGACGGCCACACACCGTTCTCGCACTTCCTGCGGGACGTCCGAGACCGCGATCTGGAAGCGTTCGAGAATGCCGACGTCCCGTTCGACCGCCTGGTCGAACTCGTCAATCCGGTGCGCACGGCCAATCACCACCCCCTGGTCCAGTACGGGTTCTCCTATCAGAACCTCGCCCCGACGGTGTTCGATCTCGACGGCGTGAACGTCGAGGTGGTCGAGCCCGAGATCGCGGTGGCGAAGTTCGATCTGCATCTGACGGTGGTGGAAGGTCCCGCAGGACCGGAGATGCAGTGGGAGTACGCGACCGACTTGTTCGATCGAGACACCGTCGAGCGCATCGCCGACGACTTCGAGTCCGTTCTCGATGCCGCGCTCCGAGCATCCACCACCCCGGTGGGCGACCTCGCCGTGCCGCGACTCTCCCCGATCCACCCCGCCCCGTTGCCTACCGCCCTGTCGCCTACCGCCCTGTTGCGTACCGCCCCGTCTCCCGATGGTCCCGTGGGCACGGTCGCGGATCTCCTGGAGTCCGGACTCGCGGCCGGCGCCGACGACGCCGTCGCTCTCGTCGAGGACGAGTCCGCGCGTCGATGGACGTTCGAGGAGACGCGCGGTCGCGTCCGGAGACTCGCGCGACTCCTCATCGCTCGGGGCGTGGGGCCGGACACTCGTGTGGTCGTCGCGATGCCGCGGTCGGCCCTCCTGGTCGAGACGCTGTGGGCGATCGTCCTCGCCGGTGGAACCTATGTACCCGTCGACCCCGAGGCCCCCGTCGATCGAGTGGCCTCGGTGTTCCGGACATCCGGCGCCACCATGATTCTGACGACCACGGCGGAACAGCCGGGCCGTGAGGGCGTCGACGTGGTGGACGTCCGGAACCTGGACACGTCGTCGTTCGGCTCGGGACCGATCGTCGACGCGGAGCGACCCTGGCCGCTGCGCGAGGCGAACGGCGTCTACGTCATCTACACCTCGGGTTCGACAGGTGCGCCCAAGGGCGTCGCGCTCTCGCACGGCGCCGTGGCCACTCAGCTGCGGTGGAAGCGCGAGCGGCACCCGATGACGGCCGGGGAGTTCGGTGTTCTCCGGACGCCCGTCACCTTCGACCTCTCGGTGTGGGAGCTGATGGGACCGGTTCTGTGGGGAACCGGGACCGTGATCGCGCGCCCGGACGGACACCGTGACCCGCGCTATGTCGCCGACCTGATCGGACGTCATCCGGTACGCACCGTCCACTTCGTCCCGTCGTTGCTCGAAGCGCACCTGGACACGGACCCCACCGACCTCGATCGCGTCCTCTGCATCGGTGAGTCCCTCGCGCCGCGCACGGCCGAGCGAGCAGCGCGGTCGACCGGTGCCGCGGTGGAGAACCTCTACGGACCGACCGAGGCAGCGGTCGCGGTCACGGTTCACTCGTGGCGTTCGACCGGATCGGACCGCGACGACGGGTTCACCCGCGGCAGCGACCCGTCCGTCCCCATCGGTCGGCCGGTGGCCGGGACCGGCATTCACGTCCTGGACCGCCGGCTCCATCCGGTGCCTCGTGGAGTGCCGGGCGAACTGTATCTCTCGGGGCCACAGCTGGCCTCGTGGTACGAAGGGCGTCCCGACCTCACGGCGGAACGTTTCGTCGCCGATCCGGCCGACGTCGGCGGACGCATGTACCGCACCGGCGACCTGGTCCGGGTGCTGTCCTCCGGTGACCTGGAGTTTCTCGGGCGCAACGACTTCCAACTCAAGCTCCGCGGACAACGAATCGAACTCGGGGAGATCGAGGCGGCGCTCTCGAGAGACCGACGGATCGCCTCGGTGGCCGTGGACGTGCACCGAGGTCAGCACCTGGTGGCCTACGTCGTCGCCGCTGCGGGCGCGGACACCGACACGCTCACACCGGAGTCGATGACCGCGCCGCTCTCGCAGTGGTTGCCGGGGTACATGATTCCCTCGTCGGTCATGCTGCTGCCGGCCTTGCCCACCACCGTCAACGGGAAACTCGATCGCGCCTCCCTGCCGGAACCTGCAGCGCTCGTGCCCGGCTCCGCCGCCCCCACCACGGCGACGGAACTGCACGTGGCGGCGGTCGTGGCATCGGTGCTCGACACGGATGCCACGATCGGCGTCGACGACGACTTCTTCCGGCTCGGCGGCAACTCGCTGGCGGCCACCCGTGTCGCGGCCAGGCTCGGCACCGACTTCGGTGTGGACGTGCCGGTGTCGGCGGTGTTCGCGGATCCGACGGTACGTGGACTGGCCCGCGTGGTGGATGCCGCGGGCCGTCTCCCGCGCCCGCCCCTGACTGCCGGGCCACGTCCGGCGGTGCTCCCGCTCTCGCGCAGTCAGTTCCGCATGTGGATCATCAACCAGCTCGACACGGGATCCCCGCTGTACAACCTGCCCCTGGCGATCCGACTGACCGGCGAGATAGACGTGGAGGCTCTGTCGGATGCCGTCGGCGACGTGATCGAGCGGCACGAGGTGCTGCGGACGGTCTACCCGACGACCGACGGGCAACCAGCACAGCGTGTTCTGGCCGCGTCGGTGGTGACACGACACGTCGGCGACGCGGAGACCATGGTGAGCAGAGGGTTCGACCTCTCCACGGAGCCACCGGTCCGGTGGACCCTGCGCGTGGACTCCTCGGACGACGTGACCCTGGTGATGGTGGTGCACCACATCGCCGCCGACGCCGGGTCCTTCCGGCCCTTGGTCGCGGACGTCGTCTCGTCGTACGAGGCGCGGGTGCAGGACACCGCGCCGTCGCTCCGTCCCCTGCCGGTCCAGGTCGCCGATCATGCACTGTGGCAACAGGATCTGCTCGGCGGCGCGGGCGGCGAGCCCCATGCGAGCATCGCTCCGCACTATCGGTACTGGGCACATGCTCTCGCCGATCCACCCGGTCCCCTTCCTCTTCCCACCGATCGCCCACCGCTACCCGTTCCCACCCGGGCCGGCGCCACCGTGCGTGACGAGGTGAGTGCGGACGTTCTCGAGGCGGTACGCGATGCCGCGGCGGCCGAGCGCGCGACGGTCTTCATGGCCGTGCACACGGCACTCGCCGTGACGCTCGCCCGCGTCACGGGAGCGGACGACATTCTGATCGGGACGCCCGTCGACGGGCGGGGGCGCCCGGAACTCGACGACCTCGTCGGCATGTTCGTGTCCACGGTCGTGCTGCGCACGAGGATCGATGTCGACGCGCCGCCGACTCGGCATCTCGCGCAGTCGAGGGACACTGTCGTCGCTGCGTTGGCAGCGTCGGACGTTCCCTTCGAGGACGTCGTCGCGATGACCTCCGTGGATCGGTCGAGCCCCGACCACCCGTTGTTCCGAGTCATGCTGGGCGCGCAGGACGCACTGCCCACCGCGTGGGAGCACGCGGGTCTGCATCTCGAGGTCCGGCCGATCGACCTGCCGGTGGCGAGGTTCGACCTGCACGTGACGATCGACGAGCCGCCGTCCGGGAGTGGCAGGCCTCTCGGTGTCACCTGGACGTACGCGACCGACCTGTTCGACGAGTCGACGATCGTGCGGATGAACGCGACGTTCCGGCAGGTGCTGGACGCGCTCGTCCGCCGGACGCCGGTGGCGGTCGGCGACCTCGAGGTGATGACTCCCTCTCGGCGCGCTCTGATCGACGTCTGGACCGAGGGCCCGCCCCGGACCGGACAGGACGGCGAGAGTTCGTCGGAGACGGTGGTCGACCTGCTGGACCGGGCAGCGCACCGTCACACGGGAACTCCGGCGATCACCGTCGGGGCGACGACGACGGAGCGCTCGGCCTTCGCCGCCATGGTGGCACGCGCTGCCAGGCACCTGATCTCCGTGGGCGTCGGCCCCGAGACGGTGGTGGCCGTCGCCCTACCGCGGTCCCTGGAGATGATGGTCGCCCTGCACGCGGTGGTCACCGCAGGCGGCGCAGCGCTGCCGCTCGATCTCGACCAGCCGGCCGCGAGAGTGTCCGCCATGCTCCAGCGGGCACGGCCCCTCGTCGTTCTCGCGGACGACCCGTCCGCGGTCCCCGGAACGTTCGGCGCACGGATGCTCTCCGGATCGGACCTGATGACGGTCGAGCACTCGGATCGGCCTGTGACGGACGAGGATCGACTCTCTCCGCTCCGGCCGCAGCACCCGTGCTACGTCATCTTCACGTCGGGCTCCACGGGCGAACCGAAGGGGGTCTCGGTGCCGCACGCGGGCATCGTGAACCGTCTGCGCTGGATGCAGGCCTCGTACCCGATCGGTGTCGGCGACACCGTGCTGCACAAGACACCCGTCACGTTCGACGTCTCGGTGTGGGAGCTGTACTGGGGGTTGATCACCGGTGCTCGGACGGTCGTGGCCGAGCCGGACGCCCATCGCGATCCGGCACGGATCGCGGCTCTCGTCGACGACGAGAGGGTCACCGTCGTGCATTTCGTACCGTCGGTTCTCGACGTGTTCCTGGCCTCGACCGACACCGGCGCTCCGTCCCTGCGCCTCCTCTTCACCAGCGGCGAGGCGCTGATGTCGTCCACCGCGAGTCGCGCTCTCCGCCGGATGTCCGCCTCGATGCACAACCTGTACGGGCCCACGGAAGCATCCGTGGACGTCACGTCACATCCGGTGTCGGATCGTTCGACGGACCACCTCGAGTCCGGTGCGGTCCCCATCGGTCGGCCCGTGACGGGAACCCGCACGTACGTCCTCGACGCCCGACTGCACCCGGTCGACGCGGGTATCGCCGGTGAGTTGTATCTGGGGGGAGTGCAACTCGCACGCGGTTACGTCGGTCGAGGGGCGCTGACCGCCGCCCGATTCGTCGCGGACCCCTGTGTTCCCGGCGAGAGAATCTATCGCACAGGCGATCTCGTTCGCTGGTCGACGACGGAACCCGGTGTGCTGGAGTTTCTGGGCCGCACGGACTTCCAGGTCAAGATCCGGGGGCTGCGGATCGAGACGGGGGAGATCGACGCCGCGATCAGGAGTCATCCCGCGGTGTCGCAATGCATCGTGGTGGTGCGAGACGAACTCGTCGCCGCGGGTGAGCTGGTGGCGTACGTGGTCGCCGAGCGCGGCCGCCACCTCGACCACGAGGTCGTGATCGGGCACGCGCGCACCCTCGTCCCCGATCACATGGTGCCCGCACGCACAGTCGTTCTGCAGGAGCTTCCGACCACCTCGGCCGGAAAGGTCGATCGCCGTCGACTCCCCGTACCGGCGAGGACCGCGCGTACTCGCACGGCACCACGTACGCCGACCGAGGCCGTCGTTCTCGACATCCTGCGAGTTGCCACGGGCGACGTTGCCGAGGACCTGGGTGTCGACTCCGATTTCTTCGACGTCGGTGGCAACTCGCTCACCGCCGCGACGGTCATGTCCGCCGTCTCGGAGCGGCTGGGCGTGTCCGTCGGGCTCCGTGCGATCTTCGAGAAGCGCACGGCGTCCGGGATCGCGGCGCTCGTCGATTCCCTCCCACGCACCCGAGTCGACTCGGCGGTCGGCGCGGTGGCGACGAGCCCGGACCAGGAGAGCGGATCCGATCTCATGACCGCGGCTCAGATTCGGATGTGGGTCCACAACAGACTCGATCCCGCGTCCGCCGCCTATCACATCGTCCTTCCCGTCTCGCTCGACGTGGTCGCAGCGAGCAGTGTCGATGTCGCACACGTTCGATCCGCCGTGCGCGACGTCGTGGCGCGGCACGAGGCCCTGCGCACCGTGTATCCCGACACCGGAGACGGGCCGCGCCCACGACGGGTGAGCGCCGAGGTGTGGAGCCGTGCCGAGATCCTTCGGGACGACGTCGCCGCAGCCGACGTGACGGCGCGCGCTCTGGAGGGTTTCGATCTGACCACCGATCTGCCCGTCCGGGTGGTCATCGACGCGCAGGTGTCGATGCTGGTGCTGGTGGTCCACCACATAGCTGCCGACGGGTGGTCCATGCGCGTGCTGGCCGAGGATCTCGGACACGCGGTCGCTGCACGACAGCGCGGGGAGGAGCCCACGTGGGATACGCCCGCGCCGACCTTCGCCGACGTTCTCCTCCGGCGACATCGGAGGTCGGAGCACTCCCGCCGGGCGCACCTCGATCACTGGGTCCGGGTGCTGGCCGGAGCGCCCGCACTGGGAGTGCCCGCGCCCGACCGACCGCGACCCGATGCGCCCTCCTACCGCGGCGCCGTCGTCCGCACTCGCGTGCAGGGAGTCACACGAGCCGCACTGTCCACGGTGGCCGCACGCGCGCACGCATCCGCGTTCTCCGTGTTCCACTCGGCGCTCGTGGCGACCCTGGCACGGTCGGGTGCCGGTGACGACATCGTGATCGGGCTCCCGACGGCCGGCCGGGAGGACCCCACCGCTCATCGCACGGTGGGCATGTTCGTCACCATGCTCGCTCTGCGGACCCGGTATCGCCCGACGAGCACCTTCACCGAGGGCGTGGCCGAGTCCCGCGACGTCCTCCTCGAGGCACTCGAGCACGCCGACGTCGACATCGAGGACGTGGTCGATGCCATGGCCGCCACGCGCGAGCCGTCGCACCACCCGGTGTTCCAGACGACCCTCGATGTGGACGACTCCGATCCGCACGCCACGTCGTCCGCGAACTCGATGGTGTCCTCGATGGCCGAGATGGATGTGGCCGTCGCGCGCTTCGATCTCGAATTCACCGTCCACTTCCGCGGCGACGAGGTCGAACTGACCGTCGTGCACCGGACCGACATCTACGAGACCGACACGGTCCGAGCGCTTCTCGATCGCTGGGCGCTCGTGCTCCGCTCGGCGGTGGCGATGCCGGATCGACCGCTGCGCACTCTCGACGTCCGCCTTCCCGACGAGCTGATCGAGTCGTCCGGGGGAGGGTACGACGACCTCGTACCCGTGCGGTCGATCGCGGACATCTTCGCCGGTGTCGGCGATCTGGTCGACGGCGGTGGCGGGGAAGGGCTGTCCGCGGAGGAGGGTCGCGCCGCAGTGCATCGACTGGCCCGACTGCTGCGTGGTCGAGGCATCGGCGTCGGAGACGTGGTCGCAGTCTGTGTCGGGCGGTCGATCGACTCCGTCGTCGCCGTTCGCGCCGTCGCGGACGTGGGTGCGGCCTTCGTCCCGATCGATCCGTCGACTCCACCGGACAGAATCGCGCTCATGGTCGCGGATTCGGCCGCGCGGGCCGTGCTGACCACCTCTGCCGTCGCTGCCGGATTCGATCCGGAGTCGACCATCGTCCTCGACTCCTCCGACGTGCAGCGTCTGCTCGCCGGTGCCCCGTCCGATCCGTCGACCGACGGTGCCACGCCCACACGGGCAGATGCGCCCGCGTATCTGATCTACACGTCCGGCTCGACGGGCACTCCGAAGGCAGTCGTCGTCACGCATCGCGGACTCTCGGCGTTCACCGAGGAACTCTGCGACCGTCTCGATGTCCGACCCGGGCATCGAGTGCTGCATGCCGCATCGCCGAGCTTCGACGCGTCGATCCTCGAGATGTCGATGGCCGCGGGACGCGGTGCCCATCTGGTGATCGCACCGCCCGACGTGTTCGGCGGGGACGAACTGATCGCTCTCCTGAACCGTCAGCGGGTCACGCACGCGTTCCTCACACCCGGTGCGCTCGACACGGTGCGAATCGAGTCGCGGTCCGCGCTGCCCCACCTGCAGGCCGTCGTCGTGGGGGGCGATGCCTGTCCTCCAGAGCTCGCCCGACAGTGGATCGCACTCGGCTTCCGTCTGTACAACGCGTACGGGCCGACGGAGATCACGATCGCGGCCACCCTCGCGGGGCCGCTCACGACCGCCGACCCGCGGGTGTCCATCGGAACGCCGATCCGGGGAGCCACGGTGCGCGTTCTCGACACGAGCCTGTGCGAGGTCCCGCCGCGAGTGGTCGGCGAGATGTACCTGGGTGGGGTCGGTGTGGCGGCCGGCTACCACGGTCGGCCGGCGCTGACGGCGAGTACGTTCGTGGCCGACCCGGACGGGCCGGCGGGGTCGAGGCGGTTCCGCAGCGGCGACCTGGCACGTCGCGGGCGTGACGGCTTCGTCCATCACGGTCGGATCGACGCCCAGGTCAAGATCAGAGGGCACCGTGTCGAGATCGGTGAGATCGAGACGACGCTCCGTCGCATGCCCGAGATCGAGTCCGCGGCCGTGCTGGTGCGTACCCTTGCCGCGACCCCCGACATGTCGAGCGCTCGGGAGGTACTCGTCGCGTACGTGACCGCGGTCCCGGACGCGACCATCGACGCCGATCTCGTCCGGAGCCGACTCGCGAAGTCGTTGCCGCGCTACATGGTTCCCCCCTCGATCATGTGCCTGCCCACTGTTCCGTTGACCGTCGCGGGCAAGATCGATCGCGCCGCTCTACCCGAACCGGCCATGCCGGCACGCACTCGAGTGTCCCCCGAGGGTGAGTGGGAGATCCTCGTCGCGGCGACCTTCGCGGACGTTCTCGGGCGCCACGACGTCGGGGCCCTCGACGACTTCTTCGACAGCGGCGGCGATTCGCTGTCCGCGACCCGCGTGGTGTCGAGGATCCGAACGCAGACGGGCCGGGCCGTTCCGGTGCGCGCGTTGTTCGATGCCCCGGACGTCAGGTCCTTCGCGCACACGGTGTCGGAAGCGGCGCACGGCGACGGCCCGGAACCCGGCACCCTCCCGTGGCCGGACCCGATTC
Source organism: Rhodococcus sp. BP-349 (assembly GCF_019835845.1). Lineage (NCBI taxonomy): Bacteria > Bacillati > Actinomycetota > Actinomycetes > Mycobacteriales > Nocardiaceae > Rhodococcus > Rhodococcus sp. BP-349. The sequence goes on from NZ_JABUDR010000001.1 coordinate 1,169,373, forward strand.
CGCTGTCCCTGGCCCAGCAGCGGATGTGGTTCCTCAACAAACTCGATCCGTCGTCGACGACCGAGAACATTCCTGTCGTGCTTCGCCTGGTCGGCGTGCTGGACGAGGCCGCGTTCGAGGCCGCGCTTCTCGATCTCGTACGACGACACGACGTTCTGCGCACCGCGTACCCCGACTCGGTCGACGGTCCGCGGCAGGTGATCACTGCGCGGGAGAGCGTTGCGCTGAAGCTCTCGACGCAACTCGCGACCTCGGACTCGTGGAAGACCCTGCTGCACAGAGTCGTTCATTCCCCGTTCGACGTCAGTTCGGAGCCCCCGGTCCGAGCGGAACTGGTGCGCATCGAGGATCCCCGCGATCCGGCGGTGCCGGAACACGTCTGCGCCATCGTCGCCCACCACATCGCGGTCGACGGCGTGTCCGTCGTGAGGCTGGCCGCACAGCTGGCCGAGGCGTACGCGGCGCGTGTCGCCGGCGTCGCGCCCACGTGGCCCCAGGACGATCTGCGCTACGTGGACTACGCGCTGTGGCACCGTGCGACACTCGCCGACGGATCGGCCCGTTCGACCGAGGAGGCGCGGTACTGGCGGGCCGCTCTCGCGAACGTGCCTGCGGCAGTCGATCTCCCCTTCGACCGGCCACGGCCGAGTCGGCGTTCGGGGCAGGGCGCGAGTGTGGCCTTCACCATGGACGCGGACGTCCATCAGCGGATGGCCCGGTTCGCGTCGGCATCCGGCTCGAGTGTGTTCATGCTCGCGCACACCGCACTGGCCGTCCTGCTGGCGCGGGTCGGGGACAACGCCGACGTCGTCATCGGAACGCCGGTGTCGGGCCGCGCGCACGACCGTTTCGACGAGGTCGTCGGCATGTTCGTCAACATGCTCGCCCTGCGGACCTCGATCCCCGCGGACGCGACGGGCAGGGAGGCGCTCGCGCTGGTACGTGCGGTGGACCTCGATGCCTTCGCGCACTCCGAGACGCCGTTCGACCGTGTCGTCGCGATGGTGGAGCCGCCGCGCACCCGCGCACACCATCCGGTCTTCCAGGTCGCGCTGTCGTTCCAGAACATCGGCTGGACCGGTGTCGAGCTACCCGGTCTCACGATCGAGGTGACGGATGCCGACACCGAGGTGGCCGAGTTCGACCTTCATCTCACACTCACTCCGGTCCCCGACGGCACTCTCGACGCCCGCATCACCTACGCGACGGACGTCTTCGACCGATCGTCCGTCGTGACGCTCGCCGAGAGGTACGAGACGGTGCTGAGGACACTGCTCGACGCTCCCGACCGGTCGGTGGGCGATCTGGACGTCGTGGGCGCGGCGGAGTCGGTGGTGCACCACGCGTCCGACCACGTCGGCTCGGCCTCGACGCTCGGTTCGGGTTTCGTGCACCGTGTCGCGGTCGCGCCGGACACGATCGCCGTCGTGGACGGCGATCGTGCTGTCACCTACGGAGAACTGGCCTCTCGCGTCGGGCGGATCGTGTCGGCTCTCACCGAACGCGGAGTGGGCCCGGACTCGACGGTCGCGGTCGTGCTGCCGCGTGGCATCGAGCAGATCGCCGCGCTGTACGCGGTGGTGCTCGCCGGCGGCGCCTACGTGCCGGTGGCGCTCGGTGACCACGCGCGCGCCGCCACGATCCTCGGGGTGGCGGATCCGCTGGTGGTCCTGACGTCGACGACGCACGTCCACGCACCGGAGCTGCACGGACGAACGGTCGTCGCCGTCGATGCGACGGCGGCGACGTCCGCGGACCCGACCCCGGCCGCGGTGTCCTCCGACGCCCTGGCCTACGTGCTGTTCACCTCGGGCTCGACCGGGGTGCCGAAGGGCGTCGGTATCACGCACCGCGCGGTGTCGACGCAGCTGGCGTGGATGCAGAGCCGGTTCACGCTGACGGCCGACGACGCCGTCCTCCTGCACACGTCGGCCGGTTTCGATCTGTCCGTGTGGGAGTACTGGTGGGCCCTGCAGACGGGCGCCCGCCTGGTGGTGGCTCCCACCGGGACCGAACGCGACGCCGACGCGACGATGTCGGTGATCACCGAGGGCGCCGTCACGGTCCTCTGTGTCGTACCGACCGCACTGGCGATGCTGGTCGAGCGCGGATCGTTTCCGGCGTCGGTGCGGTTGGTCCTGTGCATCGGTGAGGCGCTGCCCGCCGATCTGGTCCGGCGACTGGCCGCGGTCTCGGACGCAGCGGTACACAATCTGTACGGACCCACGGAGACCGCGGTCAGCGTCACGTCCCACGAGGCCGTGGACCTCGACGAGGCAACGAGCGTCGTTCCGATCGGACGGCCGCAGCCGGCCGTCGGGATCCGGGTTCTCGACCGCCGACTGCGCCCCGTTCCGACGTCGGTGGTGGGCGAGCTCTACCTGACCGGTGTGCAACTCGCCAGGGGATATCACGCCGCGAGCGCACGCACCGCGGACGCGTTCGTGGCCGATCCCCTGGCGGAACCAGGATCGATCGGGACGCGGATGTACCGCACGGGCGATCTGGTGCGTCGACGCGCCGACGGCGAGTTGGAGTACGTCTCTCGGGTGGACCGGCAGGTCAAGATCCGTGGGTTCCGCATCGAACCGGGGGAGATCGAGGCGGCCCTGCGCGCCTGCGACGGAGTCACCGATGCCGTGGTCGTCGTCGTCGAGGCGGGAACTCCGGGAGCTCGCCTGGTCGCCTACGTGGCGGGGTCGGACGTCGACACGGAGGCTCTGCCCGACCGGATTCGCGGCGTGGTGCCCGATCACATGGTTCCGCGCCGGATCGTGCTGCTCGAGTCGATCCCCGTCACCGCGAACGGAAAGGTCGATCGCGCCCGGCTGCCCGACGCGGGTCGAGTGACACGGGAGCATCGCGCGCCTCGCACCCGCCACGAGGTCGTCGTGGCCGAGGTGATCAGTGAGGTCGTCGGAGCGCCGGCCGTCGGGTTGGACGACAACTTCTTCGACCTCGGCGGCAACTCGCTGGACGCCACCCGAGTGGTGGCGGTGCTCGAGGCGCGACTGCAGCGACCCGTCCCGGTCCGGCTTCTCTTCGAGTGCGACAGGATCGAGGACCTCGTCTCGGCGATCGAGCAGCTGGTGGAGACGAACGCGGACGACGGGCTGCCGCTCCTGCGACGGCGCGAGGACGGCGGCGACGTGGCGCTGGCGCCGTCGCAGCGCAGAATCCGGGACGCGGTGGATCGACGTGCGGACGGTGACTGGAACGTCCCCTTCGCCCTGCAGTTCGACGGACCTCTGGACGTGGACGCGGTCCGCGGTGCGATTCGGGACGTCGTCGAGCGGCACGAGTCGTTGCGAACCCTGTACCCGGCGGGGCCGGACGGCTGGTTGCTGTCCGTCACCGAGACAACACCGGAGATCGACCTCGTCCGTGTCTCGCGAGCCGAGCTGGCCGGTGCCACGGGCGAATTCGGGTGGCGCGCCTTCGACGTCGCCGCGGAGATCCCGTTCCGGGCACGGATCTTCGATGTCGACGACGGCACCGCGGTCCTGGTGGTGGTCGTCCACCATCTCAGTGCCGACGGTGGTTCGACGGGTCCGCTCGTGGGCGACATGCTGACCGCCTTCGGCGCGCGCAGTGCGGGGACGATGCCGCGGTTCGAGGACGTGGTCGTCCGCTTCCGCGACCACGCGTCGTGGCGCTGGGACGTACTGCGGTCCGGCGACGAGATGTCGAGGCAGCTCGACTCGTGGCTCCCGCGATTCACTCGCACTGCGCCGAGGCCGAGGCTCCGAACCGATCGACCACGGCCGCCGATCTGGGACTCGACCGGTGCCGCAGTCGATGTCGAGATCGACGCCGAGTTGCACGGGCGACTCGACCGTCGCGCCCGGTCCTCGGGGAGCGGACTCTTCGCCGTGCTGCAGGCCGCCTTCGCGGTCGTGCTCGCAGACCTGGCCGGCGACCCCGATGTCGCGGTCGCCACTGCCAACGCGAACCGGCCACACCCTGTGCTCGCCACAGTCGTGGGCAACTTCTCGGAGGATGTGCCGATGCGACTCGACGTACGAGCCGAGGTCGGTTTCGGTGACCTGGTCCACCAGGTCCGAGATCAGCTGGCTCTGGGCCTGTCGGCTCCGGACATCTCCGCGCCCGTACTGCTGGAGGCGATGGGAGTGTCGCCTGCGCCCGACGAGAACGTGCTCTTCCCGGCCACGCTGATCCTGCAGGACGCGATCGAACTCGGACAGCACATCGAGATCGGCGGTGTACGCATCAGTCCCTACGCAGTACCGGGTGTCGTGGCCAAACACGAGCTCGAGGTCACGGTGCGCGAGCGCCGCGTCGATCGCCGGCCCGACGGCCTGGCCGGAACGGTCATCTACCCGGTGGCGCTCTTCGACGCATCGACGGTGGAGTGGGTGGTGCGTGCGCTCGTCTCCGTGTTGCGGCGCGTCGCCGAGGAGGGGCCGTGGCCGACGGTCGGCGAACTCGGAGGCTCGCTCTCATGACGGGAGTATCGGTGGTCATCGCCGCGTACCGTGCCGTTCCGGACATCGGTGAACAGCTGTCGGCCCTGGAGTCGCAGACCTACGACGGGCCCGTCGAAGTGATCGTGAGCGACAACGAGGGCAGTGCGGATCTCGCGACCTTCGTCCGGTCTCACCCCGCGAGTCGCGCCCTGTCGATCCAGGTGGTCGAGGCGTCGGGCACGCCGGGAACCTCGCACGCGCGCAACGTCGGCACTCGAGCGGCGCGGTACGACCTCATCGCCTACTGCGATCAGGACGATGCGGTGCACTCGACGTGGTTGGAGGCGCTGGTGGATGCCGCGGAATCGGCCGATCTGGTCGGTGGACCGCTCGAGCGCGACACCCTCAACGACGCGGTGGTGGCCTCGTGGCGTGCGCTTCCGGATCCGGACCGGCCCGTGGTACTCGGTCGCTACCTGCCGATGAGCTTCGGCTGCAACCTCGCGGTGCGGCGCCGCGCGTTCGACTCCGTCGGAGGCTGGGACGAGTCGTACCCCACTGCCGGCAGCGACATCGACTTCTGTTGGCGCGTCCAGGAATCGGGCCACGACTTCGGATTCGCGCCGGGAGCGATGGTCGCCTACCGATTCCGCACGGGCATGATGGACTCCTTCCACCAGGCCTCCGAGTACGGGTGTGCCGAAGCCAGGGTGGCTCGGCAGCACGGGGCGATCGGTCGGCAGTGGTGGTGGTTCCCGGTGCACTGCGCCGTGGTGCTCGGCACCGCACCCGTGTGGCCCTGGGGATGGTCCCGAGGGCGGCGCGGAGCGTGGATGTGGGTGACGGGCAACCTGATCGGCCGGATACGAGGCAGCGTCCGGTACCGCATCCTCTACTGGTGAGGACGCGGTACCGGAACCGTCACGGGCTGAGGGTCACCGCCCAGGAGTGCGGCCGGAGTTCGTCCTGCACTCCGTCGGCCGCGGCGACGATCTCCCCGGCCGGCCGCTGCACGGGTGCGTCGCCGAGATTCGCCGTCAACACGAGCGTCGTCGTGCCGTCCGTCGCGGTGAGGGTGATGGCGGTGTTCTCGAGACCGGACACCTCTGCACGAGCACGATGAAGCCACGCGAACCGTCGTCGCATCGCGATCAGAGCCTGGTGGCGCCGGTAGTGCGGCCATCCGTACGGAGCCAGATCGTCGGGCGTCGCCGGGAACTCGGGCCGGATGGCGTCGTCGCCGCCCACCCTCTCCTCCTTGATGCCGCGGAATCCCTGTTCGTCGCCGTAGTACACCGTCGGCGTCCCCGCCACGAAGAAGAGCAGTGCGGCCGCGATGTCGGCGTCGTCGTCGTCGAGGGTGGACGCGATCCGGGTGACGTCGTGGTTCCCGACGAACGTCGCCGGAACGAACGTGGGCAGCAGCTCGTCGTGACGCCCCAGTGCGTGAGCGAACTCGAAGAAGTTCGCGTCCTTCAAGGCGCTCCACGTCGCCTTCCACAACTCGTACTGGGTGATCGAGTCGAGCCCGGACTCCCGCACGTACGACGCGTAGTCCCCATGGATCATCTCGCCGACGATCCACGCATCCGGATGCGATTCCCGAACTCGGGGGAGCACGGTCGCCCAGAAGGCGGGCGAGACGGCGTACGCCGCGTCGAGCCGCCACCCGTCGACACCGTGGTCCAGCCAGTGCGTCATGACCTGCGCGACGTGCTCCTGCACCGCCGGCTCGTCGTGATTCAACTCGACCAGGAGATCGTGGCCCTCGAACGTGCGCGGCCGGCCGTCCTTCCACCGGAACCAGCGGCCCGCGTCCGAGTCGGGACCGTCCTGTTCCGCACGGACGAACTGCGGGTGACTCCTGCCGACGTGGTTGAAGACCCCGTCGAGCAGGACTCGGATGCCCTTGGCGCGTGCCGCGCCGATGAGCGCATCCATGTCGCTCTCGGTCCCCAGACGGGAGTCGATGCGAAGGTGGTCGACGGTGTCGTACCCGTGGGTCTCCGATGCGAACACCGGGCCGAGTGCGAGGCCGTTGCACCCGAGCTCGAGCAGGTAGTCGAACCACCCCTCGATCCGGTCCAGTCGGTGCTCGGTACGGTCCACCGCCTCGGCCTCTGCGCCCACGAAACCGAGGGGGTACACCTGCCAGAAGATGACGTGATCGACCCAGTCCTGCATCGCTTCTCCCCCTTTTCACCGGTCTCGACGAGGGTTCGCCGAGCGACGGTCTGCTTGTCGAATCGCACAATTCGATTCCGGTCGCGTAGTGACTGTCACTATGAGTGACTGACGTCGGCGGACGACCGTTCGTCACCATCGTGCCAAAGGAGCCCCCGTGTCCTCTGATCTGACCGACCTGTTCCAGAACCTCGCCGGCATCGTCGGCGCACTCGGATCCATCGTCGACGGCTTGTCCTTCTTCAGCTGATCCGAGGTACCTGTGGGGCGGACTCCCGACGAGTGTGCCCCACGGGTATGTCCGGATCGGGACGGGTGGCGCCGTTCCGTCGATCCTGGTGACAATGGTCGTTCCGGGCGTCAATGTTGCAGATGATGCAACGATCGGCTCGTGAGTCGGTTCCTGTCACCGAATCGCGATAATTTCTGGGTTGCGAGCCATTCTTTTGTGTGGATTACTTAACACCGCGGGCACACAGCCCACCAACCTCACAAAGGGAGAACACCATGGACCTCACTCAGATCATCGAGACCCTCGGCGCGATCGCCAAGATCTTCGGCGGCTCGGGCGACTTCCTCGAGGGCTTGAGCTTCTTCAGCTGAGCTCCACTCGACTCGTGATGCCGGGCCCACCCTCGCGGTGGGCCCGGCATCGCTGTCTCCGCACCCCTTCTCTCTACGATCGGTGACCATGGCGTCCCTCACCTCCGCGACCGCGGCCGGCCTCTGCTCCTTCGTCGACGCGTCCCCGTCGCCGTTCCACGTCGTCGAGACGGTGGTCTCGGAACTGACGGCACACGGGTTCACCGCCGTTGCGGAGACGGACGCGTGGCCCTCCGAGCCCGGCCGGTACCTGGTCGTCCGCGGTGGTTCGATCATCGCGTGGTCCACCGAACGCGCGCCCGACGCGACGTTCCGCATCGTGGGCGGGCACACCGACAGCCCCAACCTCCGCGTGAAGCAGAACCCCGACCTCGACGTAGCCGGCTGGCAGATGGTCGCGCTCGAGCCGTACGGCGGCGCATGGCTCAACTCGTGGCTCGACCGGGATCTCGGGATCTCCGGCCGTCTCGGTGTGCGTGACGGCGGATCCGTCCGTGAGGTACTCGTGCGCGTCGACCGGTCCATCCTGCGCGTACCCCAACTGGCGATCCATCTGTCCGAGGATCGCAAGGGTGTGCACCTCGATCCGCAGAACAACGTCAATGCGATCTGGGGCGTCGGACGATCTCCCCACTCGTTCATCGGGTTCCTCGCCGACGAGGTCGGGGTCGACCCCGGCGACGTGCTCGGCTGGGAGCTGATGACCCACGACCTGAATCCCGCTGCAGTGGTGGGTCTCTCGGACGATCTGGTCAGCTCGCCCCGCCTGGACAACCAGGGCACCTGCTACGCCGGAACCGAAGCGCTGGTCGTCGCGGCGGCGCAAGCCGACGACTGCATTCCCGTGCTCGCACTCTTCGACCACGAGGAGGTGGGCAGCATGTCGGACCGCGGTGCCTTCTCCGACCTGATGAACACGGTGCTCGAACGCATCGTGCTCGCCCGCGGCGGTGGCCGCGAGGAGTTCCTGCGCGCGATGGCCGGGTCGATCCACGCGTCGGGCGACATGGCCCACGCCACCCACCCCAACTACGTCTCCCGGCACGAGCCCGCGCACCGCATCGAGGTCAACGGCGGCCCGGTGCTCAAGGTCAACCAGAACCTGCGCTACGCCACCGACGCCGCCGGTGCCGCGGCCTTCGCGTTGGCCTGCGAGCGCGCGGACGTTCCACTACAGCGCTACGTCCACCGGGCCGACCTTCCGTGCGGTTCCACCATCGGCCCCATCACCGCCTCCCGTACAGGCCTGTCCACCGTCGACGTGGGTGCACCCCAACTGGCCATGCACTCGGCCCGCGAGTTGATGGGTGCTCACGACGTCGACATGTACGCCGACGCCTTGGCTGCGTTCCTGGGGGCGTAGTCGCGGGGGTCGGCTGCGCCGGGCGCCGGGTTGCGCCGGGCGCTGCGCGCGGCGGTCTGCGCAGGTTGCACACTGCGCGCATGGTCGGGCGCTGCGCGCGGCGGCGGGGGGCTGCACCCTCGATAGTGCTGAGCACCCTCGATCGGCAGTGCGCGACGGCAATTGCAGTGCGCGCCAGAAGTTCGGCGCTGCGCGCGGCGGTCAGCGCACTTTGCAACCTGCGCGCATGGGCGGGCGCTGCGCGCGGCGGCGGTGGGCACCCTCGACGTTCGCTCCCGCCGCCCCGGACGAGTTCGCCGGACAGCTCACCATCGGATCGAAGTGGCAGGACAGCGAGAACATCACTGTGCTCGTCGAGTCGGTCGGAGGTCCTGCTTCCGCTGTAGTCGGTGACTGCCCGTGATGAGTCCCGGCGCCGTCTACGGTCACTCCTGCAGGACGATCGGCGATCGGCGCCGGTTCTTCACGAGGGCGGTACACGATGCGTGCGGTGACGGCAGGGCTCTTCCACTCGGTGGACGGTGTGGTCGAAGCTCCCGACCAGTGGCAGTTCGACAGCTTCGACGACGAACTCGGCCAGTCCATGGGCGGATTCATGAGCAGGACCACCACCGCCGTCATGGGTCGGGTCGCCTACGAGTCGTGGTCGGAACACTTCGGCAACGCGGGGGCGGACGACCCCTTCGCCGGCTTCATCAATCCGGTGGAGAAGTTCGTCGCCTCACGCACGCTCACCGGAGATCTCGCATGGCAGAACTCGACGCTCATCGACGGCGATCCGGTGGAGTTCGTGCGTCGACTCAAGCAGACCGACGGTGGCGACATCGCGCTGGTGGGTGGCGTCTCTCTGGTGCGCCAGCTGTTCCTGGCCGGTGTACTCGACACCCTGACCCTGATGACGCACCCCGTCGTCGTGGGCAAGGGCCGGCACCTGTTCGAGCCCGGCGACCCGTTGACCCGCCTGGTGCTGAAGAACGCCACCATCACCAGTGAGGGCAACGCCGTGCTCGATTACGGCATCCGCACCGAGTAGGGAGCGGGCAGGCCGGAGGCCGGTCGGAGAGAACTCGGCGATGCACATAGAATGACCTCGACATTCTGCCGAGGGAAGGACCCCATCCACCGTGTCTGTCGAGTCCACTCCTCAGGTCGACGCCCTCCCCACCCCTCCGGTCGACACCGTCTCCGCTGCGGCCGAGTCGCCCGACGTCGCTCAGCCGTGGGCGGAGCTGGGTCTGAAGGAGGACGAGTACGCCCGCATCCGGGAGATCCTCGGCCGCCGCCCGACGGATGCCGAGTTGGCGATGTACTCGGTGATGTGGAGCGAGCACTGCTCGTACAAGTCGTCGAAGGTGCACCTGAAGTACTTCGGTGAGACGACGACGGACGAGATGCGGTCGGGAATGCTCGCCGGTATCGGTGAGAACGCGGGCGTGGTCGACGTCGGCGACGGCTGGGCGGTCACCTTCAAGGTGGAGAGCCACAACCATCCGTCGTACATCGAGCCCTACCAGGGTGCGGCCACCGGCGTCGGCGGCATCGTGCGCGACATCATGGCCATGGGTGCTCGTCCGATCGCGGTGATGGACCAGTTGCGTTTCGGTGCGGCTGATGCGCCGGACACGCGCCGGGTGCTCGAGGGCATCGTGCGCGGCGTCGGCGGTTACGGAAACTCGCTCGGCCTTCCGAACGTGGGTGGCGAGACGGTGTTCGACGCGTCCTACGCCGGCAACCCGCTCCTCAATGCGCTGTGCGCCGGTGTGATGCGCACGGAGGACCTCCACCTGGCATTCGCGTCGGGCTCGGGCAACAAGATCATCCTGTTCGGTGCCCGTACGGGCCTCGACGGGATCGGCGGCGTGTCGGTGCTGGCGTCCGAGACGTTCGACGAGAAGCAGGGCCGACGCAAGCTCCCCGCGGTGCAGGTGGGCGACCCGTTCACCGAGAAGGTGCTCATCGAGTGCTGCCTCGAGCTGTATCAGCAGAAGCTCGTCGTCGGCATCCAGGATCTCGGCGGTGCCGGATTGTCCTGCGCCACATCGGAGCTCGCATCCGCGGGCGATGGCGGCATGCACATCGCGCTGGATCGGGTTCCGTTGCGGGCCACCGGGATGACGCCCGCCGAGGTGCTCTCGAGCGAGTCGCAGGAACGTATGTGCGCCGTCGTGTCTCCCGAGAACGTCGACGCCTTCATGGCTGTCTGCGCGAAGTGGGACGTGTTGGCGACGGACATCGGTGAGGTCACCGACGGCGACAACCTCCAGATCACCTGGCACGGTGACACTGTCGTGGACGTTCCGCCGAAGACGGTGGCGCACGACGGCCCCGTCTACGAGCGCCCGGTGCAGCGGCCCGCGTCGCAGGACGCTCTGGTCGCGAACACGACCGAGGGACTGCCGCGTCCGACGACGGGTGTGGAGTTGCGCGAGACGCTCCTGACGATGATCTCGTCGCCGCAGCTGTGCAGCCGTCGCCTGATCACCGAGCAGTACGACCGCTATGTCCGCGGCAACACGGTTCTGGCGGAGCACGCCGACGCCGGCGTCATCCGCATCGACGAGAAGACCGGTCGCGGAATCGCTCTCGCGACCGATGCGTCCGGTCGCTACACGGCGCTGGACCCGTACCGGGGCGCGCAACTCGCTCTCGCGGAAGCGTTCCGCAACGTCGCGACGACGGGCGCCACACCCAAGGCCGTGACGAACTGCCTGAACTTCGGCTCGCCGGAGGATCCGGGTGTCATGTGGCAGTTCCAGCAGGCCGTGCGAGGTCTGGCGGACGGCTGTGTGCAACTGGGCATTCCGGTCACCGGCGGCAACGTCAGCTTCTACAACCAGACCGGATCGACGCCGATCCTGCCCACGCCCGTGGTCGGCGTGCTCGGTGTGCTCGACGACGTCCATCGCCGGATCCCGACAGGGATCGGCCTGGAACCGGGCGAGACCCTGATCCTGCTGGGGGAGACCCACGACGAGCTGGACGGGTCCATCTGGTCGCAGGTCGTGCACGACCATCTCGGCGGGGTTCCGCCGAAGGTCGACCTGGCTCGCGAGCAGTTGCTGGCGGACATCCTCACCGCGTCGAGCCGCGACGGTCTGGTCACCGCAGCGCACGACCTGTCCGAGGGCGGACTCGCGCAGACGGTCGTCGAGGTCGCGCTGACCGGTGAAACCGGGTGCCGCATCTTGCCGCCGGAGGGAACAGATCCCTTCGTCACCTTGTTCTCGGAGTCGTCCGGGCGGGTACTCGTTGCAGTCCCTCGGACCGAGGAGACCAGGTTCACGGGGATGTGCAGTGCAAGGGGGATGCCATGGGTGCGTATCGGGGTGGCCGACGAAGGGTCGGACGAGGTGGAGTTCCAGGGGCTGTTCAGTGTCCCGCTGACCGAACTCCGCGAGGCGTACGAGGGGACGCTCCCGGCGCTCTTCGGCTGACCGACCTGGTACCGATACGGCCGGCCTCCGGCCTACCCGGCCCGGTACCGATACGGCCGGCCTCCGGCCTACCCGGCTCCGTCCGATGACCGACACCGATACTCGGTCGTCGGACGAACTGCAGCGCCCCCACAGTTTCGAGGAACTGCCGGCGTACGTCCTGAGCTCGGCGACCCGCACGGTGCGCAAGCACCCGGCGTGGGTGTGGGCATGGGGTCTGCTGCGGCTCGACGTCACCGGGATCGCCTTCGGTGCTCTGTTCTTCTGCTGGTCGCTGACGCCGTCTCTGCTGCCACGCGGCTGGCTGTTCCAGGGCATCGTCAGCGGCATCACCGCGGCCATCGGGTACGGGGTGGGCGTCGCCGTCGGCTGGATTCTCCTGCGCACGGTGCTCCGTCAACAGCCGTGGTGGCCGCTGCCGATCCGTGTGGAGCGCGCACTCCTGGTCGCTGTCCCGGTGATCGCGACCGTCGCCGGCGCGGTCATGCTGTACGCCTCCGCGGACTGGCAGCGTCAACTCGCCGCGCTCATGGGCGCCGAGGGGCTCACGTCCACGGGATTCATCCGCACCGGCATCATCAGTTTCGCGGTGTGCGCCGCGCTCATCGGCCTCTGGCGGGTCATCCGTGACATCCGACGCTTCGTGGTGCGCTCGATTCTGCGTCTGATCCGACTCCCGCAGTGGGTGGCCAACCTCGTGGGGTTCCTCCTCGTCGTGACGGTGCTCGTCACACTGGTGCAGGGTGTGCTGTTGCGCGGCACCATGACCGTCGCCAACTCGGTCTTCAGCACTCAGAACAGCAACACGCGTGAGGGTGCCGAACAGCCGACGGTGCCCGAGCGTTCCGGTGGTACCGGCTCGCTCGTCGGCTGGGACACACTGGGATTCGAGGGCAGGAACTTCGTCTCGGGTGGATTGTCGGCCGACGAGATGACCCGAGCGACGGGCCGCACGGGCACGGAGGCGATCCGCGCGTACGTGGGACTCGAGAGCGCGGAGACGGACGAGGAGCGCATGGATCTCCTGGTACGCGAACTCGATCGAACCGATGCGTTCTCCCGCAAGGCCATCGTCGTCATCCCGACCACGGGAACGGGGTGGGTCAATCCCACCGCCGCCCGGGCCGTGGAGTTGATGTACGACGGGGATGTCGCGCTCGTGGCGTCCCAGTACTCGTACCTTCCGAGTTGGATCTCCTTCCTCGCCGATCGCGAGAAGGCGGCGGCCGCGGGGAAGTTGCTCATCGACACCGTGCACCAGCGATGGGAGCAGGAGCCCGAGGCGACCAGGCCCACGTTCTACGTGTACGGAGAGAGTCTCGGAACCCAGGCCGGCGAAGGCGCGTTCGCGGACATCGCCGACATCCGGGACACCGTCGACGGAGTGCTGTGGGTGGGCCCGCCGAACTCCAATCGCATCTGGGACACCTACGTCAGCCGACGCGATCCGGGAACCACCGAGGTGGAACCCGTCTACGCCGGCGGACTGCTGATGCGGTTCGCCGACAGCACCCGGGACGTCGAGGCACTGAGCGGGGACTGGCCCTATCCGCGCGTGCTGTACATCCAGCACCCGTCCGACCCCATCGTGTGGTGGACGCCGGATCTGATCTTCCAGCGTCCGGATTGGCTCGCCGAGCCGCCCGGGTACGACCGACTGCCCAGCATGCGGTGGTTCCCGTTCGTCACCTTCTGGCAGGTGAGTGCCGACCTCACGAACGCGGCCGGCGTGCCGGACGGGCACGGCCACAACTACGGGACGACGGTGCTCGACGGCTTCGCCGCTGTGGCCGCCCCCGACGGGTGGACGCAGGCCGACACCGAACGCATCCGCGTCGTCATGAACGAGTACGCCGACGCCGACGGTCCCGAGAAGTGACCGGACTGGCCCGATGGGTGCTGTTCGACATCCCCATCGGGACAGTCCTACCCGAGGAGTTCCTGTTCCGCGGCGTCGTCGACACCGTGGCCACTGCCGTGGTGGGTCCGCGCGCCGCACTCGTGTTCGGCTCCACGGCATTCGGGGTCTGGCACTGGTACGACTCGGGCAGGTCGATGCCCGTCGTCCTGTTCACCGGGGCGGCCGGTGCGCTGTTCGTCGAGTCGAAGCGGCAAACCGGCACCATTCTCACGCCCATGGCACTGCACTGGGCCGCCAACTCGGTCGGTGCGATCGCATCGACGTGGTGGCGCTCTACTCGAGGTGACAGACCGCCTCGAGGTTGATGCCGTGCCTCAGTATCCACAACTCTCACGAATCGACGGGATCCCGTCGATCAGAGCGTCCTGTGGACGGTGAGGCACGGCCTGCGGGCCGTATCAGCGACGCACTGCCGACCGCCCGGTGAATGCCCGGGTGTACTGGGGCGGGTAGGGCACCGGATCGCCGAGTTCGGCCGCCGCGCGCTGAGCCCACACCGGGTTGCGCAGCAACTCGCGAGCGAGGAACACCGCGTCGGCGCGACCCGACGACACGAGCAGGTCGGCGTCGGCGGGATCAGTCACGAGCCCGACGGTCGCCGTCGGGATGCCCGTCTCGCGCACTCGCTCCGAGAACGGCACCTGGTAGCCGGGGCCCACGGGAATCGGAGCGTCGGCGGCGATGCCGCCGGTCGACACGTCGATCAGGTCTACGCCGTGATCTCGGAGCAGCGGGGCCAGTCGCACACTGTCCTCGATCGTCCACCCGGGTCGAGGGTCGTCCGTGTCGCCGGCGAGCCAGTCCGTCGCCGAGAGCCGGAAGAACAGCGGCCGGTCCTCCGGCCACGCGGCGCGCACCGCGTCCACCACCTCGAGGGCGAAGCGTGCCCGGGCGTCGAAGTCTCCGCCGTACTCGTCGGTCCGCGTGTTGGCATGTGGGGACAAGAACTGGTGGATCAGATAGCCGTGTGCACCGTGCAGTTCGAGGACGTCCACTCCCGCTCGTGCGGCGCGTGCGGCGGCCGCCGCGAAGTCCTCGACCACCTCGGCGATCTCCGTGGTGCTCAGCGACGAGGGCAGAGGGAGGGCTCCGAACGATTCCGGACTGGGACCGACTCGATCCCACAGAGTCTCGACGTGATGGGTGCCGTCCCACGACGGCCCCGACCACGGCCTGCCGGTGGCGGCCTTGCGTCCGGCGTGCACCAGTTGGACACCCAGTGCGGCGCCGTTGCCGCGGGCGAACCGCACGATGCGCTCGAGCGCGTGCTCCTGCACCGACGTCCACAGGCCCAGATCGAACTCGCTGCTCCGCCCGTCGGGAGAGACGGCGGTGGCCTCCATCATGGCCAGACCCACGCCGCCGACGATGCGGGCGGCGAGGTGCTGGAAGTGCCAATCGGTGGCCGCGCCGACGGCGGGACCGGACGGTTCGGCGGCGAACTGCATCATCGGCGACATCCAGATCCGGTTGCGCATCGTTCTCCCGCGCAGGGTCAGCGGCTCGAACAGTGCGCTCACGACGACACCGCCACCGAGGCTGCAGCCGACTGCTCTGTGCTGCGACGCGATCCGCCCAGGAACGCGAGTCCGTTGTCGTGCAGCGCGCGACGGTCCACACCGGCCGACTCGAGGAAGGCCGAGGGCGCCGATTCCGCCATGTCGAAGGGGTAGTCGGTACCGCACAGGACGTGATCGCTCGACGCGTGTTCTCGCAGCAGCGTCAAGGCGGCCACGTCGTGAGTCACGGTGTCGAACCAGCACTGCCGGAACGCGTCCCGAGGGTGCGTGTCGGTGTGGTGGACGTCCGGCCGCGCTCCCCATGCGTGGCTCCAGCGACCCAGGAGCGCCGGCGCGCACCCGCCGCCGTGCACGAAACACACTCGCAGCGAGGGCAGTTCGTCCAGGACACCACCCAGCACGACGCCGGCGACGGCGGTCGCCGTCTCGACGGGGTTGCCGATGAGGTTGGCCAGGTAGAGCGAGCTCCACTCCGGGCGGGGCAGCTGCATCGGGTGCACCAGAACCGCCAGGTCGAGCCGCGCCGCGGAGCGCAGGATGTCGCGCAGGACACCGGTGTCGAGCGAGGTGCTGCCCACCAGCGGCGGGATCGCGACGCCGGACACCACGCCCTCGGAGGCGAGGCGTGTCATCTCCCTCGTCGCCGCGTCCGCATCGTCGAGACGCACGAGGCCCAGGCCGGCGAGTCGACCACCGGAGTTCGCGACCAGACCCGCGAGTTCGACGTTGAAGCTGCCGATGTAGTCGTCCGCACCCGAGTCGGACGTCGTCGGGAAGGCGAACGGCGGGGGTGACAACGCGCGGACCCCGATGCCCTGCGCATCCATGTCGGCGTAGACGGCATCGACGTCGCTCATGGCCTCGGTGGCGATCGACAGCGGGAGATCTCCGAGATGCAGACGCCCCTCCCGATCCTGCATCGGTGCGAACGGCGATCCGGGCGGTAGGCCGAAGTGCGAGGCGGGCAGCCAGTGCGCGTGGACGTCCACGAGGTCGATGCCGGTCACGAGGTCACCACCGGCAGAGCGTCGTTGGCGGAATCGAGGTGCTCGACCGTGGTGAAGACGAGCGGTGTGTCGCCGACGTTCTCGATGTCGTGCAACAGGTATTCGCCCGGTCCGAAGGTGAAGTGGCGCGTCTCGCCGGCGTCGTAGGAGACGTCGCGAGTGGTCCCGTCGAAGGTGTGTTGGCGAGAGGTGCCCGCGTTCACGGCCGTCCAGAAGTAGTCGAGAACGTGGCGGTGCGCGTGCCACCGCTCACCCGGTGCGAGCCTGATCTCCCAGACCCGCACCCGGTCGGTGCTGCTCAGCAGGCGCGACCCCACGGCGCCGTCGAAGGCGTGAGACTCGAACTCCGCGCGGAGGTCCGGAGACCAGCCGTCGAAGTCGGTGCCGACGACGGTGCCGGCGAGAGGGAGGTCCTGGAGGAACGTGTTGGACATGACCGTGCCTTTCATATTGTGGGGGAGGGGACTAGCGGCCGGGGCCGTACAGGCCGAAGCGGAGGTCCGGATCCCCGGGCGTCCAGGTGTTGCTGAACTGGGACCGCTCGCCCATCGCCTGGACTCGGGCGAGCAGGGCGCTGCTCAGTTCGAGCTGCCCCGGTTCCCACTTCTCGAGTGCCTCCGCGATGTTCCCGGCAGCGGAGGTGAGTGCGTCGGCGAGCGCCCACGAATCGGCAGCGGCCTTGGCGGTTCCGGCGGCGGCGTGAGGGCGTGCGGCACAGGCTGCGTCGCCGATGAGGGCGACGCGTCCGGACGCCATCCGGTTCACCCGCGAGTCCCACACCACCTGGATGAATGGCTCCTCGGTCGCGGTGACGACCTCGGCGGCGGCCGGTGACAGACTGCGCCGCGCGGTCTCCCGCATCTCGTCGACGTAGCGATCCTGCACCTGGCCGGGATGTACGGACACCTTGCCGACGAATCCGCGCTTGTCGGTGAGCATCTCGGTGAGATCCGGGCCCTCCGCCACGTTGCGGTACCAGACGTAGTTCATGAGGCGGTCGCCCACCTGAGTGCCTCGCGCGCTCGGGATCGGATACATCGTGATCTGCGAGTGAGGGATCACGTCGTACGTGATCGCGTCGTGCAGCAGGTCCGCGGTGCGGGTGGACAGCACCCGCTCGTCGACGGTGCCGCGCCATCCGATGTACCCCGAGTACTCCATCGTCACGTCGGGGTCGATCCGCAGACGGTTGGCGGAGGTGACTCCGTCGGCGATGACGACCAGGTCGGCTCGTTCGCGCCGGCCGCTGACGAATCGCACGTCGACATGATCGTCGGTCTGGTCGAAGCCGCAGGCGAATTCACCGAGGTGGTAGTGCTCGCGTCCGAAGTCCGAGAGTAGTGCGCGGTAGAACGTGCCCCACGAGGTGTGGGACCACGCACGCTCGTCCCGGTGCACGATCTCGTCGTCGGATCCGAGGTACTGGACCCAGCGAGTCGTCGTACTGACGTCCTCGGGGCGCTGGGTGCTGCGCTCGCGGAACCACCGCAGGGTGTCGGGCTGGAGGACGATGCCACCGCCGCGCCCGTCGAGATCCGAGGGGGTGCGTTCGAAGACGTCGACCTCGAAACCGAGGTCGCGCAACAGGAGTGCGGAGGTGAGGCCCCCGATGGAGCCGCCGATGACGACGGCGCGGGCTCCCTGGTAGTGGTTCATGCGGACGTTCCCTTCATGATCGGTGCGGAGGTCGCCTCGGGGGCGGACTCGGTCGGTGTGTCGGTGGGGAGTGCGGCGCCACGGGTCTCGGGTGCGAACCACAGGCCGACGAGGGCGATGACACCCGTCGCGGCGAGCACGGCCGTTGCTGTTCCGAGGTCTCCGCCGAACCAGGAGGTGGCGATGACGCCGGCCACGAGCGGGCCGGCCGCGGTGATGTAACGACCGATGCTGTTCGCCAACGCGATTCCCGATGCCCGCATGCTGGGCGAGAACATCTCGGGTCCGTAGACGAAGTTGCCGGAGAGGGCTCCGAACAGTCCGAATCCGACGAGGGGGATGACGAGCAGGTAGGTCGTGTAGCTGTGCTCGAACGGGAAGAGGTACGCGATGCTCACGGCGGAGCACACGAAGCTCACCATGAACGCCTTGCGGCGGCCGATGGCGTCCGCCAGGAACCCCCAGGTCGCGTAGCCGATGATGCCGCCGGCGTTGAACAGCATGGAGGTGATGGCGACCCGGTGGTTGGCGACGTCGGCCGACAGCGACTCGGCGGTGGCCATCGTGCGGATGATCTGCGGATACCACGTCGAGACGCTCCAGAAGGCGAGCAGCGACCCGGTGGCCAGCGCGGTGCAGATGAGCGTGGCACGCAGGTGCGGCGGGGAGAGGAGCCGCTTCAACACGAACTGGTCCTCCGGGCGGGTGGACGACTGCCGCTTGCGCTCCTTGCGGGTGGCGATGACGGTGGTGATCTCCTCGGGCTCCGGGACGTAGCGACGCAGGAACCACACGAGGAAGGCGGGGACGACGGCCAGGACGAGCATGAACCGCCAGCCGTGGGTGCCGAGAAGTCCGTATGCCAGTGCGGCGATGAAGAACCCGCCGGCGTAGCCGGACATCATCACGCCGCAGGCGCGAGCCCGGTACTTGTTACGCCACACCTCGGCGACCAGCGCGGCGCCCACAGGAGCCTCGACGCCCGATCCGAGGCCGGCGATGAAGCGCAGGACGCCGAGTTGCCACCAGGTGTCGGCGAAGGCGGCCAGGGCGGTGAAGACGGCGTAGGTGACGATGCCGATGGACAGCACACGCACTCGGCCGAAGTAGTCGGCCAGGACGCCGAACAGGATGCCGCCCGTGGCCCATCCCGCCAGGAACAGCGCGACGGTCAGACCGCCGTAGAGTCCGATGTGATCGGCATCGACCGTCAGTCCCGAGTTCGGGAGCAGTTCGGTCATCGCCGGTCCGAGCACCAACGCGTAGAGGCTGCCGGCGAAGCCGTCCAGCGCCCATCCCATCGTGGTGCCCAGCAGTACGAGCCACTGGACGCGCGTGATCTGCGTTCTCCAGCCCGGCTCCGTGGCAGTGGTGTCGTGCACGGTGTGTTCTCCTCTGTGCGTGGGGTTGTGGTCGACAGGCCGGGTGCTCAATTGAGCCGTCCGGGGGTGTCGGAGCCGTACCAGTCGACGTCGGACTCGGCGATGCGGACCACGACGGTCTTGATCCAGGTGAAGTCGTCGAAGGACTCGGTGCCGGCGTCCTTGCCGGTGCCCGACTCCTTGGTGCCGCCCCAGGGGAGGGACGGCTCGAGGCGGTGGTGGTCGTTGATCCAGACCATGCCCGACTCGAGTGCGTCCGCGACGCGGTGCGCGCGGGCGAGGTCGCGGGTCCAGACGGCTGCTCCGAGCCCGAACCTGTTGTCGTTGGCCATCTCCACGGCCTGCGCCTCGGTGTCGAACGGCACCACCACGGCCACCGGCCCGAAGATCTCCTCCTGCGAGACCCGCATGGAATTGGTCGCGTCGGCGAAGACGGTGGGGCGAAGGAAGAATCCGCCCTGCAGTGCGTCCGGCAGCTCCGGCACGCCGCCTCCCGCGACCAGTCGTGCGCCGTCCTGGTGTCCGATGTCGATGTAGGACAACACCTTCTGACGCTGCACGGCACTGATCAGGGGACCCATCTGGGTGCTGGTGTCGGCGGGATCGCCCAGCCGGATGGCGTCGGCGCGAGCCGCGAGTGCCTCGACGAACCGGTCGTACACTCCTCGCTGGACGAGGAACCGGGCGCCGGCGACGCATGACTGACCGGACGCGACGAAGGCGGCGAACGCCGCGCCCTCCGCGGCGACGACGGGGTCCTGGTCGTCGAACACGACGACGGGGGTCTTGCCGCCCAATTCTGCCGTGATGCGGGCGAATCGGCCCGCTGTCGCGACGGCCGCGGACCGGCCGGCCTCCGTGCCACCGGTCAGGGTGATCTTCGCGACATCGGGATGCTGGGTGAGCCGGATGCCGGCCTCGCGTCCGCCGGTGACGACGTTGACGACGCCGTCCGGCACGCCGGCCTCGGAGACGATGCGCGCGATGGCGAGCGTCGTGAGGGGAGTGAGTTCCGACGGCTTGATCACGACGGTGTTGCCGGTGGCGAGGGCCGCCGACAGGCTACGCGCGAGGATGAGCGCCGGGTGGTTGAACGGAGTGATGATGCCGCACACGCCGAGCGGGGTGCGTCGCTGATAGGTGAGGTACGGGCCGTCGCTGGGCAGGACACCGTCGCGCTGGGCGGCGAGCAGGCCCGCGTTGTAGCGGAACCACTCCGGCACGCGGGACAGCTGGGCGCGCGTCTCGGTGATGGGCCGACCGTTGTTGCGGGTCTCGAGCGTGAACAGCTCCTCGGACGCGTCCTCGATGGCATCCGCGGCGCGGAGCAGGATGCGAGCGCGCTCCGTGCGGGTGGTCCGCGGCCAGGGACCGTTCTCGAACGCGGTGCGCGCCGCGGCGACCGCGCGGTCCACGTCGACCGCGCCGCCGTCGGGAACCTCGGCGAAGGACGCGCCGGTGGCCGGATCGACCACGGCGAGAGTGTCGCCGGACTCGGACGGCATCGACTTGCCGTCGATGAACATCAGGTGCTCTGTCATGTCTTCTCGCTTCTCGTCGTGATGCAGTGCCTCGATGGAAGAAGTCTGCGATCTACGTCACGTTCGCGATATGTTCGTGGAGACACAAAGGGCGCCGTGCACTGTGGCGCGGGACATGGAGGGCCGCATGACCGAGCTGTCGGAGCTTCGACGGTGGATGGCCGGCATCCACGACGTCACAGCGGCTGTCGCGTCCGACGACCCGCCGTCCGTCGTGCTGGACACCATCGCCGGGATCGCGGTCGCCCTGATGGACTACGACTTCTGCGGAGTTTTCCTGTCCGACGACGTCGGCAGCATGTTGACCATCGAGGGATCGCACGGGTTGTCTGCCGATTACATCGCCCGGATCAACGCGGACCGTCCGGTGCGACTCGATCAGGACCCCTCCGTGGAGGCGCCGTCGAGCAGGGCGTTCCGGACGGGTGAGCCCGTCGCGATCGACGACATCGTCGCCGCACCGAACTTCGGGCCGTGGGGCGGCGTGGCGCGGGAGCAGGGATACCGCTCGATGGTGTCGGTCCCGCTCATCGGATCGACGGGAGCGGCGATCGGAACTCTGAACTGCTACCGGCGCGGCGTACACGTGTTCGACGACAACGAGATTCAGCTCCTCAGCATGCTCGCGACCCAGGCATCCATCTCGGTCACGATCACGCGCCTGCGCGCCGAGGAGGCGCAGCGCACCTCGGACCTGCGGACGCTCAACGCCGAACTGCAGCGTCGACGGACCCTGCTCGAGAAGTCCGAGGAGATCCACCGGCGCCTGACCACCATCGCGTCACGAGGTGGTGGGGTCGACGGCATCGCGACGGCACTCTCGGTGCTGGTCGGCCGGTCGGTCACCATCGAGGACGTGCACGGCGGGGTGCTCGCACAGTCCTCGCGCGGGCCGCAGTCGACGTCCGCTCATCGGGAGGACGTTCTGCTGTCGGGGGAGCGGGTGGCCTGCCTTGTCGTGGAGGGGGATCCGGCCACCCTGTCGACGCTCGACCGCCGTGCCGTCGAGCACACTGCCGTCGTCGCCGCGTTGGAGCTGCTCCGTGCGCGCACCGCGGAGGACGTGCAGTGGCGACTGCAGGGCGAGGTGGTCGGTGACCTGCTCGGTGACGACCCGGTGGCAGCGGCGTCCGCTGTCGAGCGCGCGGACCGGCTGGGCCACGACCTGACGGCACCGCACGTCGTTGCCGTGATCGACCTGCCGTCGACCGGTGACGTCGACGCGTCGCTGTCGCGCGCGGTGCGATCGATCGCGGCCCGCGCGGGAGCCGGTCCGCTGGTGGCCGCGCATCAGCACCGTGCGGTGGTGCTGTGGCCGGTGAGTGCAGGGATGCCGATGGACGCGGTGGTCGCGCAGATCGACCGCGTGCGCGCCGGCACGGTCGCCGAGGGCCCGGTCACCGCGGTGGTGGGGTCGCCGTGCACGGAGGTGGCCGACTACCGGGCGGCCCACCGCGCGGTGCGAGGAGCCGTGCGGCTGATGATCCTGTGGGACCGTACCGGCGCCACCGTGTCACTCGACCAGCTCGGCGTTCCGGGGTTGCTGCTGCAGTTGAACGACCCGGACCAGGTGGCGCGCTACGCGGATCGCACGCTGGGTCCGGTGCGCGAGCACGACGCGTCGCGCGGCACCGACCTCGTCGGAACGCTCCGCGCGTATCTCGGCCACCGGCAACACGTCGGGGACACCGCCGCGGCCCTGCACGTGCACCCCAACACCGTCGGCCAGCGACTCCGCCGCGTTCAGACACTCACGGGGCTGGACCTGGCGAGACCGGACCACGCCATGGACGTCGCCATGGCGCTGACCCTCCGCGACATCGCCGCTCCGTGACCGTGAGGCACGGCTCGGGGCCCGCCGCGCTCGGTGGGACACTGAACGGCGTGGCACCCTCGAAACCCGTCGACCCGGCCGAGCTACGGAGCGCACTGCAGACCGTGTCTCCGTGGCTCGACGACCCCGACCTCCCGAAGCCGCCGCGCGCCGATCTCGCCGCCGCGGTGCGGCTCAGTGCGCGCACCATCGAGCAGACGGCGCCGGGCTCGAGTGTCGAGGTGCGCGTGCCGCCGTTCGTCGCGGTGCAGTGCATCGTCGGGCCCCGTCACACCCGAGGCACGCCCCCCAACGTCGTCGAATGCGACCCGCGGACATGGCTGTTGTTGGTGACGGGGCGCGTGGCGTTCCACGACGCCGTGCGCGGAGCGGGCGTCACGGCCTCGGGCGGCCGCGCCGGCGAGGTGGCGCACTGGCTTCCGCTCGTGCGAATCTGACTCTCACCGCCAGGGCTGCACCGGCGGCTTCACCCACAGGATCTTCTCGCCCGAGTGCGCTCGGCCGGCCGCGTCGTGATCGGGGTGATCGCGCGCCCACTCGGCCTTCTCGCGCAACAGCGTCGAGACCACTGTCCATGTCTCGTCGGAGCTGGGCGGGTTGATGTCCGCGGCCCGGGCCACCTTGCGTCGGACGTCCGCAGCCATCGCCGCGAGATCGTCTGCAGAGATGTCGCGGTCCCACAGATACCGCGCGAGAGCGACGGCCTTGTCGCGCCGGGACTTCTCGGCCGCGTCGGAGTGGCTGTAGAAGTTCTTCTCGGCCACTACCAGCCCCAGCTCCCGGCGATGCCCTTGAACGGTCCGACGACGTCGCGGGTGATCCACCCCGCGTAGAAGCCGCCCTCCTGCGGGCGTGCCACCTCGCCGTCGAGCTCGCACGTCAGGGACACGGGAGAGAAGGAGAGCGCGCCGGCGATCGGTGCGAAGGACGGGGTGGGGTTCTCGTAGCTCCAGCCGCCGGCCTCCAGCACGGCGCCGTCGTCGCCCACGATGTCCCAGTAGGTGGCGGATCCCTTCCATTCGCACATCGTCGATCGCGCACTCGAGCGCCGCAGTCGGCTCTCGTCGACGTCGGCCCGCGGGATGTACCAGGTGGGCGGATGGCTGGTCTCCAGGACGCGGTGGGCCGCGTGACTGTCGGCGACGATCACGTCGCCGAAGCGCACCACGAGATGCTTCGGGGACGCCTCGAGGGCCGGCGGACGCGGGTAGTCCCACACCGATTCCTGCCCCTCGCCGGGCTGTTCGGGGGTGACGCCGTACGGAAGTCTGCTGGCCATGTCTCCATCATGGCACCGCGCCGCGAGTCGTGGATCACAGCTCACCGCGGTATCGGTGCCTGCCGACGGCTTGTTGATCGCGGGGTTGCCCGTAGACTCCCCGAGTGTGCGTGCAGCGTGGCCTGCACCCCACCCCTCCCGGCTTCTAGGAGAGCGCGTCGTGACTCGTGACCCCTCGGTCCACAGCCCGAATCTGCTCGATGACACATCCGGTCCGGAACTGGACATCAACGAGAACGAGCCGCGGGAGGAATGCGGCGTCTTCGGTGTGTGGGCCCCCGGCGAGGACGTCGCGAAGATGACGTACTACGGCCTCTACGCGCTGCAGCACCGCGGTCAGGAGGCCGCCGGCATCGCCGTGGCCGACGGGTCCCAGGTGCTGGTGTTCAAGGACCTCGGTCTGGTGAGCCAGGTGTTCGACGAGCAGACTCTCGGCGCCATGAGCGGCCACATCGCCATCGGGCACTGCCGGTACTCCACCACCGGATCGACGACGTGGGAGAACGCGCAGCCCATCTTCCGCACCACCGCGGCCGGCAGCGGCATCGCCCTGGGCCACAACGGCAACCTCGTGAACACGGCCGAGTTGTCGGAGCGGGCACGCGACGCCGGCATCATGGGCCGCCCGCGCGGGACCGGTGCGACCTCCGACTCGGACATCGTGGGCGCACTGCTGGCGCACGGCGCCGCGGACAGCACCATCGAGCAGGCGGCCATGGAACTGCTGCCGACGCTGAAGGGTGCCTTCTGCCTCACGTTCATGGACGAGCACACCCTCTACGCGGCGCGTGACCCCCACGGTGTGCGCCCGTTGTCCCTGGGTCGTCTCGACCGCGGCTGGGTCGTGGCCTCGGAGACCGCCGCCCTCGACATCGTCGGCGCCTCGTTCGTCCGCGACATCGAGCCGGGCGAGCTGCTCGCCATCGACGCGGACGGTGTGCGATCCTCCCGCTTCGCCGCGCCCGAGCCCAAGGGCTGCATCTTCGAGTACGTCTACCTCGCGCGCCCCGACAGCGTCATCGGTGGCCGGTCGGTCCACTCGACCCGCGTCGAGATCGGCCGCCGCCTGGCCGAGGAGCACCCCGCCGAGGGCGATCTGGTGATCCCGGTCCCGGAGTCGGGAACGCCCGCCGCCGTCGGCTACGCGCAGGGTTCGGGCATCCCGTACGGCCAGGGCCTGATGAAGAACGCCTACGTCGGACGCACGTTCATCCAGCCGTCGCAGACCATCCGTCAGCTCGGCATCCGCCTGAAGCTCAACCCTCTCCGCGAGGTCATCCGGGGCAAGCGCCTCATCGTGGTGGACGACTCGATCGTCCGCGGCAACACGCAGCGGGCCCTGGTGCGCATGCTGCGCGAGGCGGGCGCGCTCGAGATCCACGTGCGCATCGCGTCGCCGCCGGTCCGCTGGCCCTGCTTCTACGGCATCGACTTCGCCTCGCCCGCGGAACTGATCGCCAACGGCATGGACTCCGAGGACGGCATGCTCGAGGGTGTGCGCCAGGCCATCGGCGCCGATTCGCTGGGCTACATCTCGATCGAGGGCATGATCGCCGCCTCCGAGCAGCCCGCGACGCGGCTGTGCTCCGCCTGCTTCGACGGCAAGTACCCCATCGAGCTCCCCAAGGAGACCGCCATGGGCAAGAACGTCCTCGAGGGCATGTTGGCGACCGCAGCGGGCATCGCGATGCCCGCTGCCGTCGACAACGTGAGCGCTCTCTCGCGCCCCTGACACCCAGATGCTGATCCGGCTCGCGATCGCCGAGGCGATCGCGGCGGGAACGATCCGGGTGCAGTACCGGCGCTGGGCGAAGCGGCGCGTCAAGGCGGGTACGTGGATCCACACGTCGGCCGGTGTCGTCGTCGTGGACTCGATCACCGAGTGCGACCCCGAGTCGCTCACGGACGACGATGCCCGCGCGGCGGGAGAGCCCTCGATCTCGGCCTTGCGCAAGGGGTTTCGGGGCGTCGACGGTGATCCCGTCTGGCGGGTCGAGGTGTCGTTCGGTGGCGGGGAGGCCGGAGGCCGGCCGGATCGGGGCGGGGAGGCCGGAGGCCGGTCGGATCGGGGCGAGGACCCGCGAGTGAGGCTGCGTGCGGACGACGATCTGTCCGACGACGACGTCGCCATGGTGACCACGAAGCTCGATCGCATGGACGAGCGTGCCGACGCGCCGTGGGCCTGGCGCACCCTCGAGCTGATCCGGGAGCGCCCGGCGGTGCTGGCGGCGGACCTCGGCGCCGTGCTGGGACTCGAACGCGACGTGTTCAAGCCGCGCGTGCGCAGGCTGAAGGCGCTGGGTCTGACCGAGAGTCTGAAGGTGGGATATCGGCTGTCTCCGCGGGGCGAAAAGCTGTTGGACATCAGGCGGTCGGACAGGTAAGTACCGGTCATGTTAAAAATTTCGTGTGGTTCGACACATGAACGACATGCGCACTCGGTAACGTGCCGTTCACCGCAAGGCCCGAGCAACACCCGGAACGACCCGGCCGGACGGGGCGCGACGCGCGCCTCCGACACCGCGGGCCCAGACTCACGAAGGACATCCACACCATGAGCGTGCCCTCCCGAGGACGCACGGCGCGGCGCACCGCAGCCGTGTCCATCCTGTCCGTCGCGGCTCTCACCGCGGCAGCGTGCGGCTCCGGCCGCACCGACGACGGCGGCGGCGCAGGCGGTGAGGGCGGCGGTGAGGCGCTCGTCGTCGGCACCACCGACCAGGTCTACTCGCTCGATCCTGCAGCCTCGTACGACAACGGCTCGTTCACGATCATGAACCAGGTCTATCCGTTCCTGATGAACTACGCCCCGGGCAGCGACGAACTGCAGCCCGACGCCGCCGAGAGCTGCGAGTTCAGTCAGCCGACGGTCTACACCTGCACGCTGAAGGACGACCTGACCTTCGCCAACGGCCACGCGCTGACCAGCGAGGACGTCAAGTTCTCGTTCGATCGCATCGTGTCCATCAACGATCCCAACGGCCCGTCCTCGCTGCTGGCCAACCTGGACTCGGTGGCCGCGCCGGACGACAAGACCGTCGAGTTCACGCTGAAGGCCGCGAACGACCAGACCTTCCCCCAGGTGCTCGCCACCAACACCGGGCCCATCATCGACTCCGAGGTCTTCCCGGCCGACTCGATCATGGACGACAACGCGGTCGTGGCGGCCAAGCCCTTCGCCGGCCCCTACTCGATCGACAGCTACGAGAAGAACTCCCTCGTCAGCTTCTCCGCCGCGCCGGACTACAAGGGCGTGCTGGGCGAGCCCAAGACCGGATCGGTCACCCTGCGCACTTACACCAGCGCGGACAACCTCAAGCTCGACATGCAGAACAAGTCCATCGACGTCGCGTGGCGTTCGCTGACCCCGACCGACATCGAGTCGCTCGACCAGGTGGACGGCCTCACCGTCCACGAGGGCCCCGGCGGCGAGCTCCGCTACATCGTCTTCAACCAGAACACGATGCCCGGCGGCACCCCCGAGCAGAAGCTCGCGATCCGCAAGGCCATGGCCGCCTCGGTGGACCGTGACGCACTGTCGGAGAACGTCTACAAGGGCACGTTCACGCCGGCCTGGTCTGTGGTGCCCAGTGGCCTCGAGGGCGCGAACACCGCGTTCAAGGACATCTACGGCGAGGCCCCGAACAAGGACGAGGCAGCGAAGTTCCTGTCCGACGCCGGTGTGCAGACCCCGGTCGCGGTCAACCTGCAGTACAACCCCGATCACTACGGTTCCTCGTCGTCGGAGGAGTACGCGGCAGTCAAGGCGCAGCTCGAGAGCTCGGGCCTGTTCACGGTGAACCTGCAGTCCACCGAGTGGAACACCTACAACAAGGAGCGCGTCGCGGACACGTACCCCGTGTACCAGCTCGGTTGGTTCCCGGACTTCCCGGACGCGGACAACTACCTGACGCCGTTCTTCGCACCGGACAACTTCCTGCAGAACCATTTCGAGAACCCCGAGATCACGGCGCTGATCGACTCCGAGCGGACCGAGACCGACCCGGCTCGCCGCTCCGAGATCATCGGTGAGATCCAGACGCGGATGGCGCAGGACTTCGTGTCCACGCTGCCGCTCCTCGAGGGCAAGCAGATCGCGATCTCGACGGACGAGGTCCAGGGTGTCGACGAGACCCTCGACGCCTCGTTCAAGTTCCGCTTCACCCCGCTCACGAAGGGCTGATCCATGGTCACCACCACGCCCGACGAGGCGTCGGTGGGGAAGCAGTCACGGGCGAGCGCGTCGTCACGCTACGGCGCGCTCGCCCGTTATCTCGTGATCCGGTTCCTGCTGATCATTCCCACGGCATGGATCCTGGTCACGGTCGTCTTCTTCCTCATGCGCGTTCTCGGCGATCCCATCAGTGCTGCCCTCGGTGGACGACTGCCCGCCGACCAGATCGCCGAACGACGCGCCGCGGCCGGATACGACCGGCCGATCCTGGTGCAGTACTGGGAGTACCTGTCCGGTCTGCTGCGGGGAGACTTCGGTCGCTCCGCGACCAGTAACCAGGAGATCAGCGGTGTGCTGATCACCAACGGCGCGGCGACGCTGGAACTCGCGTTCTGGGCGTTGCTCGTCGCGTTCGCCGTCGGCATCCCCCTCGGCTTCTACGCTGCGACCCGCCGCGACTCGATCTCCGACGGCACCCTGCGCATCCTGGCGATCCTGTTCTACGCGGCACCGGTCTTCTTCGTCGGCATGCTGCTCAAGTTGGTCTTCGCCGTGAAGCTCGGATGGCTGCCGGTGGCGGGCCGGGCCAGCACGAACGTCGAACTGGCACTGCAGAACGTGTCACCGAAGACCAACATCCTGCTGATCGACTCGATCCTCTACGGCGAGCCGAGCTACACCGTCGATGTGCTGAAGCACGCCGTGCTCCCCGCGGTCGCGCTCGGACTCCTCACCGCCGGCGTGTTCCTGCGCCTGGTACGGGTGAACCTCCTGCAGACCCTGCAGTCCGGCTACGTGGAAGCTGCGCGCGCACGCGGACTCTCCGCGCGCGTCGTCGCCCGGCGGCACGCCTTCCGCAACGCGCTCATCCCGGTCGTCACCGTGATGGGGCTGCAGATCGCGATGCTCCTGGGCGGCGCGGTGCTCACCGAGACGACGTTCGAGTGGCAGGGGCTGGGCTATCAGCTCGCCCGCTACCTGCAGGCGCGCGACTTCATCGCCGTCCAGGGCATCGTCACGTTCCTGGCCATCGTCGTCGCCGTCGTCAGCTTCCTCACCGACGCCATCGTGGCGATCGTCGACCCACGAGTGAGGTTCTGATGAGTATCGAGGTGAGCGTCGGCGCGATCGAGGCGCCGAAGCGACGTCGCGGTGTGCCCGGCCTGTCGATCATCCGCTCGAGTGCCGGACTGCAGAAGGCCACCATCGTCATCGGGCTCGTGCTGGTGGCGCTGTTCGTGATCATGGCGGTCTTGGCTCCGCTCATCGCGCCGTACACCTTCTCCCAGACCTCGTCGGACGGCGTGGAGTTCGCGCGCCAGGCGGCGCCGAGCGCGGACCACATCTTCGGCACGTCGGTGCGCGGCGAGGACGTGTTCTCCCGCGTCGTCTACGGCGCGCGGACCGCCCTGCTCGTGATCGTGACGTCGTTGGTGCTGTCGATCGTGGTGGGCGTTCCGCTCGGACTGCTCTCCGGCTACGTCGGCCGATGGGTGGACCGGGTGCTGGTGCTCTTCATGGACGCGATGTACGCCTTCCCGAGTCTGCTTCTCGCCGTGGTGGTCTCGATCGTCGTGGCGGGTGGTCAGTCCTCCAGCTTCGGCGGTGTCCTGTCCGCCGCCATCGCGATCACGGCGGTCTTCGTGCCGCAGTACTTCCGGGTGGTGCGCAACGCGACCGTGTCGGTCAAGACGGAGCCGTACGTGGACGCCGCTCGTGTGACCGGAGCCAGTCCGCTGCGCATCATGTTCCGCCACATCCTCGCCAACGTCACTCAGACGCTCCCTGTGATTTTGACGTTGAACGGCGCCGAGGCCATCCTCACGCTCGCCGGTCTCGGATTCCTCGGGTTCGGCATCGAGCCGACGTCCGCGTCCGAGTGGGGATACGACCTCAACAAGGCGTTGCCGGACATCTCCAACGGCATCTGGTGGACGTCGATCTTCCCCGGTACGGCCATCGTGCTCGTCGTGCTCGGCATGACCATGGTCGGCGAATCCGTCAGCGAGACACTCAATCCCGTTCTCCGTACACGTCGCAAGCAGAAGGACGCCTCATGACAGCGTCGACTCCGTCCGATCCCGGCCGGCCTCCGGCCTCCCCGGCCGCCTTGACACTCGAGGCCCTGTCGGTCAGCTTCGCCACCGACGCGGGGCCCGTCGACGCCGTCAAAGGAGTGAGTTTCGAGGTCTTCCCGGGCGAGGTCCTGGCCGTCGTCGGCGAATCGGGCTCCGGGAAGTCGGTCAGCGTCCGGTCCGCCATCGGGCTCCTCCCGGACACCGCCCGCGTACGCGGAACCGTCACCGTGGGGTCCCGCGAGGTGACGTCGCTGTCGGACAAGCAGTGGGCCGACCTGCGCGGCAACGCCGTCGCGATGGTGTTCCAGGAACCCGGCAGCGCCCTCGACCCGCTGTTCACCGTCGGCTTCCAGATCGTCGAGGCCCTGCGAGCGCACGCCGGACCGGACGGGAAGGTGCTGGACAAGAAGGCCGCCCGCCTCCGGGCGATCGAGTTGCTCACCATGGTGGGTCTGCCCGACCCGGAGCGGCGATTCGGCTACTTCCCGCACGAGCTGTCCGGTGGCCAGAAGCAGCGTGTGATGATCGCGATCGCCATCTCGTGCGAGGCGAAGGTGATCATCGCGGACGAGCCGACGACGGCACTCGACGTGACCGTGCAGGCCGAGATCCTCGACCTGCTGCGCGATCTCAAGGACCGTCTGGGCTGCGCGATCGTGCTGATCACGCACAGCATGGGCGTGGTGGCGGACATCGCCGACCGCGTCGTCGTGATGAAGGACGGTGAGGTCGTGGAGGAGGCCCTCGTCCACGATCTGTTCGCCGCGCCGAAGGCCGGCTACACGAAGAAGCTGCTCGCGGCAGTCCCGACGCTCGATCCCGTGGTCACCGATCGGACCGTCTCGGACGAGGTGGTGCTGTCGGTGCGCGATCTCGTCGTGCAGTTCCCCGGTGGCATCGGTCAGCCCGTCTTCCGCGCCGTCGACTCGGTGACGTTCGATCTGCACCGCGGGGAGACCCTCGGTCTGGTGGGGGAGTCCGGTTCGGGCAAGTCCACCATCGGCCGCTGTGTGGCCGCACTGCAGAAGCCGACGTCCGGCTCGGTGGACGTCCTCGGTCAGGACGTGGGCAGGCTGCGGGGATCCGCGCTGAAGAGTCTGCGCAAGCGTTTCGGATTCGTGTTCCAGGATCCGTCCACGTCGCTCAACCCGAGACTGACCGTCGGCCAGTGCATCGCCGAGCCGATGATCGTGCACAAGGCCGGGTCGAAGGCGGACATCGCCCGCACGGTCGCGGAGTGGCTGGACGCGGTCCAACTCCCGAAGGGAACGGAGAAGCGGTACCCGCACGAGCTGTCCGGCGGTCAGCGTCAGCGGGCGTCGCTGGCGCGGGCACTCGTCCTGAAGCCGGATCTGCTGGTCGCCGACGAACCGACCAGCGCGCTCGACGTCTCGGTGCAGGCCGCGGTTCTCGACCTCTTCGAGGAACTGCAGACCGAACTGCACTTCGCGTGCCTGTTCATCAGTCACGACCTCGCCGTGGTCGACCGTCTCGCGCACCGGGTGGCGGTGCTGCGGGGCGGCGCCGTCGTCGAGCTCGGGACGCCCGGACGGATCCTCCGGGATCCCGCGGAGGAGTACACCAAGCGCCTGATCGCGGCCATTCCCAGGCCCGAGGTGACACGAGACCGGAAGGACCGATAGGCCTCCGGTACCGTTAGGGCCGCATCCGACCCTCCCGGGTACTCACACACAGATCAGGCTGGAGCAGTACACCCATGACCGATGACACCCACCAGCCCGGCGCAGGAGCCTCGTACGCAGCGGCAGGAGTGGACATCGAAGCCGGTGATCGTGCCGTCGAGCTGTTCGCGCCCCTCGCCAAGCGGGCGTCGCGACCGGAGGTCATGGGCGGTCTCGGTGGGTTCGCCGGCCTGTTCGCGCTGAAGGGCGGATACCGCGAGCCGCTGCTCGCCGCGTCCACCGACGGTGTGGGCACCAAGATCGCGGTCGCGCAGGCTCTGGACAAGCACGACACGGTGGGACTCGACCTGGTCGCGATGGTCGTGGACGACCTCGTCGTCTGCGGCGCCGAGCCGCTGTTCCTGCAGGACTACATCGCGGTGGGGCGTGTGGTGCCCGAGCACGTCGCGCAGTTGGTCAAAGGCATCGCCGACGGCTGCATCCTGGCCGGATGCGCGTTGCTGGGCGGCGAGACCGCCGAGCACCCCGGCATGATGGCGGACGGCGAGTACGACCTGTCCGCGACGGGTGTCGGCGTCGTCGAGGCCGACCAGGTGCTGGGCCCGGACCGGGTGCGTCCCGGCGACGTGGTCCTCGCGATGGGGTCCTCGGGACTGCACTCCAACGGCTACTCCCTCGCCCGCAAGGTCTTGCTCGACATCAGCCGCATGTCGCTCACCGGCCACGTCGAGGAGTTCGGACGCACGCTCGGCGAGGAGATGCTCGAGCCCACCCGCATCTACGCCAAGGACTGCCTCGCCCTCGCGGCGGAGACGGACGTGCGGACGTTCTGTCACGTCACCGGTGGTGGCCTGGCGGCCAACCTCGCTCGCGTCATGCCGAAGGGCCTCGTCGCCGAGCTCGATCGCGGAACATGGAGCCCGGCTCCCATCTTCGCGATGATCGCGCAGCGCGGACGCGTGGAGCGCGAGGAGATGGACCGCACGTTCAACATGGGCGTCGGCATGGTCGCGATCGTGGCCCCCGAGGACGTCGACCGCGCCCTCGCCGTGCTCACCGCTCGCCACATCGACTGCTGGACCCTGGGAACGGTCAAGAAGTCCGCCGACAGCGGGACCGACGAGCGCGCTGTGCTGACGGGTAATCACCCGCGTTTCTAGGTTCTCGTTTGTCGCAGGACTGGTCGGGCACCCGACCGGCATGACGACGTACGACGGCTTCGACACCCTCCCGATCGCCGGTCAGTGGCGAGTGGGCCGAGACGGCCGCACCGCCGACGACGTGAACCCGTACTCGGGCGACGTCCTGACCACCCTCCCGCTGGCCGATGCGGCCGACGTCGACGCGGCGTTCACCGCGGCGAGCATCGCGCAGCGGGACTGGGAGGCGACGCTCCCGACCGAGCGTGCGGACGTGTTCCACCGCGCTGCGCGCATCATGGAGGACCGCAAGGACGAGATCGTGGACTGGCTCGTCGCGGAGGTCGGCGCCATCCGCCCCCGCGCCGAGTGGGAATGGCTGGCCGTCCGCGCAGTGATGCTCGAATCGGCGAGCTACCCCACTCGATCGGCCGGGCGGATTCTCCCCGCTGCCCTGATCGACGGCAAGGAGAACCGCGTGTACCGGCGGCCCCTCGGCGTGGTCACGGTGATCAGTCCGTGGAACTTCCCGATGCAACTGTCCGCCCGCTCGGTGGCGCCCGCGCTGGCGCTCGGCAACGCAGTGGTGCTGAAGCCCGCGAGCGACACCCCCGTCACCGGCGGACTCCTGCTGGCCAGAATCCTCGAGGAGGCCGGATTGCCCGCCGGCCTGTTGTCCGTCCTCGTCGGCAAGAGCAGTGAGATCGGTGACGCCGTGACCTCGCATCCCCTCACACGGCTCGTGTCGTTCACCGGCTCGACGCCTGTGGGCTCGGGCATCGCGGCGTCGGCGCCGCTCACCAGGATGTCGCTCGAACTCGGGGGCAACGGGCCCCTGGTCGTGCTCGAGGACGCGGACGTCGAGGCCGCCGTGAATGCGGCGGTCTTCGGGTCGTTCTTCCACCAGGGTCAGGTGTGCATGGCGACCAACCGGGTGATCGCGGTCGATGCAGTGCACGACGAGGTGGTGGACCGGCTCACCGAGCGGGTCCGGTCGCTGCGCACCGGCGACCCCGCCGATCCCGACACACAGATCGGCCCGATCATCAACGACGCGCAGGTGGAATCGATTCTCGACCGGATCTCTCGCGCGGAGTCGGACGGCGCGGAGATCCGCGTGCGGGGAGAGCGTTCGGGACCGGCCGGGCGGGTGGTGGGCCCGCATCTCGTGCTGGGAACGAACGGTGTCGCGACCGCCGCCGAGGAGGTGTTCGGACCCGTCGCCACGGTGATCCGCGCCGACGGGGAGGACGACGCCGTCCGGATCGCGAACGACACCGAGTACGGGCTCTCCAGTGCGGTGTTCTCGCGCGACGTCGAGCGTGCGGTCCGGGTGGCGACGAGACTCGACGCCGGGATGACACATGTGAACGACACCACGATCAACGACGAGCCGAACACGGCCTTCGGCGGTGAGAAGAACTCCGGTATCGGACGATTCGGCGGCGAGTGGGCAATCGACGAGTTCACCACGGACCACTGGATCAGTGTCCAGCACACGCCACGACGGTATGCGATCTGACGTCGGCGACGTGACACGCACACACGACCGTGCGGGGCATCCCGGTGTCGGAACGCCCCGCACGGTCGCGCGAGATATGTGTGTTTCCCCTGTCAGGGGATGCGGTCAACGCCGCCAGTCGTCGTAGTCCTCATCGTCGTGTCGGGACGGCTCCCGATCGGCGATGCCGTTGCGGTGCGAGTCGGGGGAACCTGTGAGCTCTCGTTGGAGACTCTCGAAGTCCGTGGACGGTGAGCTGTACTTGAGCTCACGTGCAACTTTGGTCTGCTTTGCCTTAGCCCGGCCGCGGCCCATGGCTAACCCCCTCGCGAGTAGCGGGGCGGCCTGGGAATTTTTGGCGGCCCCGTCTGATTGTGTGTTCTTCCTGCCCACACTCTAGCGTGTGAATCGGGTCCGCGCTTCCACCGCAGTCGGTGTCACACGGCCGGGCTGCGTCGTGTTGCTCGGGCCGCCATGTCGCGGGCTTCGCGGTAGACCTTGGGCGCCAGATCGGGGGTGTTCAGAAGGATCTGCATCGCCTCCGCCGACACCCCTGTGAAGAGGTCCCGCACGGTGACTCCGTGGTCGGGAACGGACACGATCTCGATGTCGTCGCCCGCCGAGAGCGCGCCGACTCGCACGACGCGCAGGTACGCCCCGACATCGCCCCGCGCGGTGAAACGCTTGACCCAGGTCTTCTCGCCCGTCCACCGCGCGAAGGCCGCACACGGGCGCCGCGGAATGGTCACCTCGAGTTCGGCGGTGCCCACCGACCAGCGCGTTCCGACGACCGCATCGGTGACGGGCAGTCCGCTCACGCGCAGGTTCTCCCCGAACCACCCCGCGGGAACCTCTCGGCCGAGTTCTTCGGCCCACCTGTCGGCCTCGGCCTCGTCGTACGCGTAGACCGCCTGGTCCGCGCCGCCGTGGAAGGTGACGTCGCACGAGCGATCACCGTGCAGACCGAGCTCGGTGACGTGGACCGGTCCGGACACCGCTCGCTTGTCGATGGCAGAGTCGACCACCGTCGGCCGAGAGATGGGGTGGATGGTGTGCACGACGCACACCGACAGCACGCGTCCCGCCGGGGCCGGCTGCGTCACCGGCCGCGCAGCCGATCCACCGCGGCGCGGCCCGCCTGGACCGCGGTGTCCAGGACGTAGGAATCGGGATCGATCGAGGCGGCACACGGCCCGGCGTCGAGCGTGGTCTCCACCGGCACCGCGCGCTTGATCTGAGCGAGCGCGATCGGTCCGAGCTCGAAATGATCGACGACGGTGCCGATGCGGCCCACGGACCGGCCGCCGACGGTGACGTCGTCGCCCGTCTCCGGTCGACCGTCCGCGGAGCCGTCGAGGTGCAGCAGGACCAGTCGGCGCGGTGGCTTGCCCAGATTGTGGACGCGCGCCACCGTCTCCTGTCCGCGGTAGCACCCCTTCTCGAGGTGGACGGCCCCGAACTCGGTGACCCCGCCGATCCAGCCGACCTCGTGGGGAATCGTGCGGTCGTCGGTGTCGAGACCGAGGCGTGGTCGACCGGACTCGACGCGCAGCGCCTCGAACGCCCAGCTGCCCGCCTCACGCGCACCCGCCACGACGAACTTCGCCCACCACTCGTCGAGACGGTCGGCGGGGACAAGGACGTCGAAGGAATCGGTGCGGGTCGGCCACGGCATCCGACGGACGAGACCGGCGTCGGGGTTCGCGGCGTCGAGCGGAAGGGCGTCGTACGGCATCGCGGGCACCTCGGCGCCCACCGCTCGCAGGATGGAGCCGGCCTTCGGGCCGAGCAACGACACGACGACCCGTTCGCTGCCGCGGCGCGGCGCGGCCTTCGACCAGAACACCATCTTGGACAGGAAGGCGAGAAGGTCCGGTCCGCGGTCCGCCTCGGTGTCGATCCAGGTGGTGCCGTCGAGGTCGGTCATGACCATGTGGTGTTCGACGCGTCCGTTGACGTCCAGGCTCAGGTTCTCCGCGGAGGCTCCGTCGGCGAGTGTCGCGACGTGCTGGCTGGAGATGGTGTGCAACCAGGTCAGTCGTTCCTCGCCGGTGATGGCGATGACGAACCGGTTCGACCGATCGACGACCGCGGCGGTCGTGACGGCCGCGCGCTGCTCACCCAACGGATCCCCGTAGTGCCAGGCGGTTCCGTGATCGGGACCGTCCTGCGGTGCGGCCACCGCGCCGGGTCGAGCCAGAACGGGGGAGGAGTACAGGCCAGGGGTCTCGGACACACCACCATTCTAGGAGCGGACTGCCCGGTCCGGCCACGGCACTACCCTCGGGACCATGACTTCACGCGTGGTGGTGACCCTGGACGGTGCGGTACTCGATCCGACCGAGCCTGTTCTGCATGCCGACGACCTGGCGGCGGTGCGCGGGGACGGGATCTTCGAGACCGTGCTGATCCGCGAGGGCCGGGCGTGCCGACTCGACGCGCACCTCGCCCGCCTCACCCGATCAGCGGTGATGCTCGACCTCGCGGAACCGGACGTCGACGCATGGCGGCGCGCCGTGGACGTGGCACTCGCGCAGTGGGAGAAGACCGGCGGCGGCGAGGGTGCGATGCGGCTGCTGCTGAGCCGGGGGCGTGAGGGGGCGGACGGTGCCGAGACGGCGCTCGTCATGGTCTCCGCCGTCGCCGATCGCGTCACACAGGCGCGCGCGGAGGGCGTGTCGGCCCTGACCCTGAACCGGGGATTCTCCATCGACGCGACACAGCAGTCGCCGTGGGCGCTGCTCGGTGCGAAGACTCTGTCCTACGCCTCCAACATGGCGGCCCTGCGCCACGCGGCACGAGAGGGCTTCGACGAGGTCGTGTTCCGCAGCATCGAGGGACAGGTACTCGAAGGGCCGCGGTCGAGCGTGCTGGCAGTGGTGGACCGCCGCATGATCACGCCGCCGGTGGAGCACGGGGTGCTGCGCGGCACCACGGTGGACGCTCTCTTCGAGGTCGCGGGCGACGCCGGCTTCGACTGTGCGCACGAGCCGTTGCGGGTGGCCGATCTGATCCTGGCCGACAGCGTCTGGCTGATCTCTTCCGTCACGCTGGCCGCGCGCGTGCACACGCTCGACACCACGCACCTGAAGGAGATGCCGTCCGACCGCCTGGTGCGCGAACTGGTGGACACCGCGGTCGCGCACTGACAGGTCCCGACGGGCGTTTCGCGTGATGACCGTTCGCGCTGAGCTGGAGGTGTGTTCGCTCACGGAAAAAGACGTTGCCGACCCGGCCGATCCGCGCGTAGCGTCGTCCGTACACGAGAGAGGAGGTGGTCTGGAATTGTATGACTCTTGGACGCGTGAGGTGGCTGCCCGCTAGCCGCAACCGCTGACGGTTCTTCTCTCACCGCGCGAGCGGCGGGCGAATACCAGGCAGCTACCCGACCCCCGAGCCCTCGGTCCGTCCAGACCGAGACCCGTACTCCTGCAACGGTGTACCGGTAGGGCTCGGGGGTCGTCCCATGTCCGGACCAGGATCGCGCGCCTGGTCTTTCCCGTTATGCCGAGCAGACCCCTTCGCCTGTGTCACTGTGGGGGACATGACGAGTGACGAGCAGACCGACACGACGAACACCGACGACACGTCCTCCGACACCGGTTCGGCGAACGAGGAGACCGTGGGCCCCGAACTGACGCAGGAGGACCTCGATCGCGCCGGCGAGAAGATGGACGGCCTCAATGCGCGCTACGAGACCGGTGCTCGGGAGACCGTGACGCTGCCCGGCACCGGCGGCACCGTGTCCGGCACCGCGTTCGCGGACTTCGACGAGGACGGCGCCTCCCAGAATGCCGACACCGAGAATGCCGACACCGAGAAGTCTGATGCCGCTTCCGGGGATGACGCCGAGAGCGAGAAGGGCGAGCGTCAGCCCACGTAGCGCTCGAGGCGGGCGGACAGCCGGGGCTCGAGATCGCCGTCCGGTCCGACCCGCTCCTCGACGTACGCGAGGTCGCCACCCTCGACGATGCCGTACAGGCGCTTGGCGCCTCCCACCAGAGCCGCCGACGTGCTGCGGATGACGACGTCGGTGGCCAGCTCCCAGGACGACTGCGTCAGTGCACGGCCGTAGTAGAGCTCGATGAGCCCGCTCGCGTGGGTCAGCAGGAGCTCGAGGGTCTCCTCGCCGTCGTCGCCGGGCTCGCCCGTTCCGCTCACTCGCCAGAAGCCGGACTCGCGCAGGTCGCGACCCGCGTAGGCGCCGTTCTCGTCGACGCGCCAGGTGCGGGACTCCCACGAGAGATAGGGACCGCCGTCGTGGCTCACGACGATCTGCTGTCCCAGCGCGTAGTCGCCCTCGGCGTCGTGTCCCTCACCGGTGCCGCGCCACACGCCGACCAACGGCAGTAGAGCCAGCATGGAGTGCGAGATGTCGGGACCCTGCCGCAGGTTCGCGGTGTCACCGTCACCGGGCAGGTCCGGGAGAAGCGGTATGTTGCGCCCGGCCGTCTCCTTGGCCCGTTCCTCTGCACGCGCGACCGCGGCGTCACCGCTCAGGCGGGGCGCCGGGGTGTCGAACTCGTCGGTCACGACTCGTCGGTGACCAGGCGATAGACGACGTACAGCGAGAACCAGGCGATGAGAATCGACGCCAGGATGAGGAGTGCTTCGAAGAATAGGACCACGCACCGATTGTAGACCGGCGGTCCCGCAGATCCGCCACGGGCTGCGCTCACCGTCGGTCGACGCAGGAAGTGCTCAGACTGTGTGACGGATGACAACCTGTGCCGGGTCCGGTGACGCGAATCATTGTTTAGGGTCGTGAGGTTCAGGAATCGAGAGACGAGGGTGATTCATCCATGCTTCGTGTGACCGGGGTCGACCCGACCGGACGTCGGCGGACCGGGCCGGCGAGGATCGTGACGCGCGCAGCGACCGCCGCGCTCGCGGCCCTGGTGCTGTGCGCGATCCCCGGAGGGTTCGCCGGGGCGGCACCGGTCACCCCCTCCGATCCGCTCGGTCTCGGTGACGACCCCGTCGAGTCGGTTCTCGACACGTTCGGACTCGGCGCGAAGGTCGATCAGGATCCGAACAACTACGCCTACGACTGCCCCGACGTGCTCATCGTCGCCATCACGGGCGCGACGGACTCGGAGTCGGACCGCAATCCGGTCGACGAGGTCGACCGGCTGCCCTGGTCCAACTGGGTCGGCAACGTGACGGTTCCCACCGGCGAGGCCGCAGCGTCGACGCCCGGACGAGTCGGGTGGGTGTACGTGCCGTACGCGTCCCAGTACGGGGTCGCCGTGACGGACGCGGTACCGACGTACCAGGAATCGGTCAGTGAGGGCCTCGCGACCATGAGGCGCATGATCGACGACAACAAGACCGCCTGCGGGACGTCGACCAAGTACGTGCTGCTCGGTTACAGCGTGGGCGCCGAGGTGGTCGAACGCCTCGCCGTCGACATCGGCTCGCGACCGTCCACGGCGCACGTGTCGTCGGACGACATCGCCGGGATCGCACTGGTCGGGGATCCTTACCGCCCCGCCGGTACCGCGTCCGTGGACAAGCCCGGTCCGCCCGGTGGTGGCTTCATGTCGTCCGAGCCGAAGGACTACGGGGCGCTCACGAACAAGATTCGCTGGGCGTGCCGACCGATGGACATCGCATGCGATGCCCCGCAGAACCTCGGGGTACTGCCGTTGGCGCTCAACGTCTTCGGGCGGATGCACTTCACGCTGCTCGATCCGGGCCGCACGGTCACCGACTTCGTCGCGGTGTCGTCCGACGTAGCGGCTCGTACCATCGCGTACGTCTTCAGCGACCCGGAGTTCGCGACGTCCGACGAATCCCTGCTCGACGTCATGCTTCGCGTGTCGGACCGTACCCAACCGCTGCCGGACCAGCCGTCGCCGACGCCGCGCGAGATGTACGACGCCGTGAACTGGGCACTCGGACCCGGTCGGCCCGTCGTGGAGGCCAAGCTGCAGGCGGAGGCGGTGGGCTTCGACGAGGACAATGCCGACATCGCGCAACTGCTCGACAGGCCGTACGTCGAACTCGGCTTCCTGCAGCATCTCTACTACTGGGACAACTTCCCCGACAACGGCCGGGACTGGGAGAGCGAGAAGCTGATCCGGTGGATCACCGACCTCGCTCGGGAGCAGAGCGAGGCCCCGCCGGCCGCCCCGGCAGAGCCCACCGCGGGTGATGCTCCGGCCGAGCCGCGCGCGATTCCCCCGGTGAACCCCGGCTACCTCGCGCCTCCGGCGCAACCCATGGAGACGGTGCCGTCGACGTGGGAGGAAGTGCTGAAGTCACTCGGCCTTCCGCCGGAGCCGGGCAAGTAGTACCGCGGTTCCCCACCGTCGGACCGCACACGCTTCACGACGACAACACCCTCCCCAGCACGCTGGGGAGGGTGTTGTCGTCGATCAGGCGGGGTGTCGGTCAGGCGCCGATCGAGATCTCGGCCTCGTGGAGGCCGGCGGACTCGGGCGAGATGGTCACGTCGCCGTTGCCGGACGCGGACAGCGCGCGCAGCGTCCAGGTGCCGGGAGCTGCGAAGAAGCGGAAGTCTCCGGTTCCGGACGCGACGACCTCGGCGGTGAACTCACCCGTGCTGTCGAGCAGGCGCACGTACGCACCACCGACGGGCTGACCGTCGGACGCGGCCAGGACGCGGCCCGTGATGACCGTCTCCTTCTCCACGTCGACGCCGGCGGGAAGGGTCTGTCCCTGAACAGGTGCTCCACACATGATTACGCTCCCAACTCGATAGGTGCTCCGACGAGGGAGCCGTACTCGGTCCAGCTGCCGTCGTAGTTCTTGACGTTGTCGTAGCCCAGCAGCTGCGTCAGTGCGAACCAGCTGTGTGACGAACGCTCGCCGATGCGGCAGTACGCGATGGTGCCCTTGGCGGGATCGATGCCGACACCGTCGTAGAGCTCCTTCAGTTCCTCGTCGGACTTGAAGGTGCCGTCCTCGTTCGCTGCCTTGCTCCACGGCACGTTGACGGCGCCGGGGATGTGTCCGGGACGCTGGCTCTGCTCCTGCGGGAGGTGCGCCGGCGCCAGGATCTTGCCCGAGTACTCGTCGGGGGACCGGATGTCGAGGAGGTTCTTGGTGCCGATGGCGGCAATGACCTCGTCGCGGAACGCGCGGATCGACAGGTCGGGCGCCTCGGCCCTGTAGGACGTTCCCTCGCGGGAGACGGACTCGGTGCTCAGCGGGCGG
Source organism: Rhodococcus sp. BP-349 (assembly GCF_019835845.1). Taxonomy (NCBI): domain Bacteria; kingdom Bacillati; phylum Actinomycetota; class Actinomycetes; order Mycobacteriales; family Nocardiaceae; genus Rhodococcus; species Rhodococcus sp. BP-349. The sequence goes on from NZ_JABUDR010000001.1 coordinate 1,211,241, forward strand.
CCGTCGAGCTCCCACTTCTTGCGACCACCGTCGAGGAGACGAACGTCCTTGTGGCCGTACAGCTTGAAGTACCAGTAGGCGTAGGCCGCGAACCAGTTGTTGTTGCCGCCGTAGAGGATCACGGTGTCGTCGTTGGCGATGCCACGAGTCGACAGCAGGTCCGAGAACTGCTCCTGGTTCAGGAAGTCACGAAGGACCGGATCCTGGAGGTCGGACTTCCAGTCGAGCTTGACGGCACCCTCGATGTGGCCGGTGTCGTAGGCGCTGGTGTCCTCGTCGACCTCGACGAACACGGTCTTGGGAGCATGCAGGTTCTGCTCGGCCCAGTCGGCAGTGACCAGGACGTCGGAGCGAGCCATGTGGTTCCTTTCGATTCTTCTCTGACAGGTGGTGGGTGGTTCAGGTGGTGGCATGTCGAGCCGGCAGGAGCCGACTCGCGAGTGGGTAGATCTTGCAGCCCAGGCAGATTCCGAACGCCGCGTTCAGCACGGCGGCGAACAGGGCCAGACCCGTGGCGACGGTGCCGACGGCCGTCGAGGACAGCGCGAACCCGAGGGTTCCCACGATCGAGAAGGCGAATCCCAGTCCCTGCGCGAACCGCAGGGGGGTCGTCGGTTCGGTCTCCGATACCGGGCCCAGGCGCGGTGCGACGACGGCGCGGAACACGCGTCCGTAGGGATGCGCTGCCGGCCCGGCAGCAGCGCCGTACGCGAAGACCAGCGTCTGCAGGCCCAGGAGCACCGCTGCAGCGGTGAGTGACACCGTCGACACGAGCAGCGTCACGACGAGGACGCCGGTGGTCACCCAGGCGACGAAGCGGGGACCACGAACGTCGACCTGCGGGGGGATGGATGACATCGAGATGCTCCTGGAGTGGAGGAAGGGGGACCGAGCGGATGCGCGTGGTCTCCGGCGATCGTCGAGCGGTCCGAGGTCGGTACAGCACGGCTGTACCCGAGCGGACGGGTCGACGAGGGGAGGACCGTCGTCAGCGGCAACGGCAGCAACAGCCACCGAGGCGGCACAGGTCCACTGTGCGGCGTCGGGTGAGCAAGAGCTCGTGGCTGGCGGTCACGTCGGCCATGGTACCCACGCCGGTCCCGATCCAGAAGTTCCGGGTGTCGCTCGTCACTCCGACGAGGGTGAACCGGAGGCCGAGAGCACGGCGGCCCGCAGGTCCTTCGGCGACGGAACACCCGACGCGCGTGACCGCTCCCGCATGGCCCCGTCGAGCACGAAGGTGGTGGGGAGAGACATCACGCCGAAGTCGCGGGCGAGCTGCGGGTTCTCGTCCATGTCCACCTCGACGTCGGACACGCGGTGCCCCGCCGACTCGAGGTCGGTCACCACGGCGGACACGACGCGTCGCACCGCCGCACACGGGCCGCACCAGGTGGCGGAGAAGTGGAGCACGGTCACCGCCCCGTCGGCGACACCGGCTGCGCGCAGAGCGTGAGTACGAGAATCCGAGGCCGCACCGCGACCCGACGTGCGGACGGCGCCCTCGCGGCGACGGACCCACAGGCCCACCACGGCGGCGAGCGCCAGGACGAGGACCAGGACGACGACGGCACTCACGGCGTTCGGATCTCGTCGAGGTCGATGGTGACGTCCTCGGCGCTGCCCTCGATCACGATTTGTCCGCCCTCGGCGTAGACCGACGTGGGGAGAATGCCGAACGGCAACTGCTGCGCGTCGATCGTGCGGGTGAACAGGCCCAGGACGGCCGGCTTCAGGAAGTCGGGGATCGTGAAGTCGGCCTGCCCCTCCGGCCCGAAGTAGAGGTCCGACGCGACGATGGACACGCCTTCGCCGTCGAGCTGCAACTCGGCGGTGACGCTGACGGCGGTGTCGAGCGGGCCGACGGCCACCGTGCCCGTCAGAACCACCGCGCCGGCGGTGGTCTCACCGGAACCGCCGGAGCCACCGGTGCCGTCGGAACGATCGGCGGGGGGAGCGGACACCTGGAGATCGGGGATGTCGAGGAACCGGCCGAGGTCGGTCGCGTCGATGCGGACTCGCGCGTCGAGTTCGTCCATGGGCACTGTGCGCACCGACCCGTCCAGCAGGTCCGACGCCGGGATGCGGACCCCGCGCAGTGTCGCCTCGATGGTCGTCTTCTCGACGTAGTCGGTCGGGACGTCCTGCGCTCGGATCTCCACGCGCCCGTACCTGCCGTCGGCGGCCTGGGTCAGGAACGGGAATCCGTGGATGGTCACCTGTGGATCGGACACCAGATCTCCGCCGTCCCGCAGCGACCGTGACACGCGGTACTCGGCGTAGGCGGCGGTGCCGAAATCGGCGGCCAGGGCGAGCGCCAGGACGAAGACGAGCCCGACGATCAGTTTTCGCACGGAGTTCCTCTCGGGCGGTTCGGTGTCCTGCGGGCGGTCCACAGGCGGGGCGGTGACGACTCACAGCCGACTGTCCTGCCTTCCGACAGGTTAGTCTGTGACCGACGAACAACCGGACCTGCCGGTCGCGGACCCGCTGGAGGGTGCGCCGGCCGGAGAAGAGCGGACGAGGAGGCCTTGTGGAGTTGCTGCTGCTGACCTCCGATCCGGATCCGGAGGCGGTTCTCCCTTCCCTCGCGCTCCTCGCACACACGGTGCGCCCCGCACCGACCGAGGTCTCGTCGCTGCTCGAAGCCGGGAGTGCGGACATCGCTCTGGTGGACGCCCGCACCGATCTGGCCGCCGCGCGTGGACTCTGCCGACTGCTCGGCAGTGCAGGCTCGTCGGTACCCGTGGTCGCCGTGCTCACCGAGGGCGGTCTGGTCGCGGTCAACGCGGAGTGGGGTCTCGACGACATCCTGCTTCCCACCACCGGCCCCGCCGAGCTCGACGCCCGGCTTCGGCTCCTCGTGGGTCGGCACGGCGGCGTCAGCAGCCCCGAGGCGTCGGGAAAGATCACTCTCGGAGAACTCGTCATCGACGAGGGCACCTACACCGCCCGTCTGCGCGGGCGTCCGCTCGACCTGACCTACAAGGAGTTCGAACTCCTCAAGTACCTCGCCCAGCACGCGGGCCGGGTCTTCACCCGAGCCCAGCTGCTGCAGGAGGTGTGGGGATACGACTTCTTCGGCGGTACCCGGACCGTGGACGTCCACGTGCGGCGTCTGCGCGCGAAGCTCGGAACGGAGTACGAGTCGCTCATCGGCACCGTGCGCAACGTGGGATACAAGGCCGTGCGTCCGAGCCGGGCGGGCAAGGGCGCAGCGGCCGGGGACGACACGCCGGGCCTCCCGGCGGACGGCGACCTGGACATCGAGAACGACACGGCGACATCCTCGTTCGCCCCTGCTGATCGGACGGCATTCTGACGTGAGCGACGTGATTCGACTCGAGGCACGGCGACCGGTCGGCGACGAGGGCGACAGCGTCCGCGAGGCGATCGCGGCCGCCACGACCGCCGACGGGACGCCGCCGCTGTCGGAGCAGGCCGAGCGCGCCGTGGACGCTCCGCGGGACGACGAGCACGTGCTGGCGCTGGACGGCGACCATGTCGTGGGGTACGCGACGCTCTCGCCCGCGCGCGGTGACGCGCCGGTCATGGTGGAGGCGGTCGTGCATCCCGATCATCGGGGTCGTGGTGTCGGCACCGCACTGATCGACCGAGCGCTCGCAGCACCGGGGGCGCGCGTGTGGGCCCACGGTCGGCTGCCCGCCGCCGATCGCGTCGCCGGGAGACTCGGTCTCGAGGTGGTCCGCGAACTGCTCCAGATGCGCCGCCCGCTCGGTGGCCCCGACGCCACCGCCCTGCCCGAACTGTCCGTCCCGGACGGCATCACCGTGCGGACCTACCGTGAGTCGGACGACGCCGAGATCCTGCGCGTGAACAACGCCGCGTTCTCGTGGCACCCCGAGCAGGGTGGCTGGACGCAGGCGGAGATCGACGAGCGCCGCGCGGAAACCTGGTTCGACCCCGAGGGGCTGTTCGTGGCCACGTCGACGGACGACCCGGACACCGTGCTGGGGTTCCACTGGACCAAGGTGCACCCGCCGACCGGAGACGATCCAGAACTGGGTGAGGTCTACGTCGTCGGCATCGATCCGGCGGCCCAGGGCAGGGGGCTCGGCCGGACCCTCACGCTCGCCGGCCTGCGGTATCTGGCCGATCGCGGCCTCGCCGGCGTGCTGCTGTACGTCGAGTCGGACAACACGGCCGCCGTGCACACGTACGACCGGCTCGGCTTCGCCACCTTCCACGTCGACGCGGCGTTCGCGCGCGCCTGACGCACGCCCCGGGTCGTAGGGGTTCGGTGCGGTCCCTGAGACGCGCATCGCGTCCCGATCCGGGTTTTCGGTCTGTCTGTTCACCCTCCGTTCACAAAGGCGCGGTGAACCGTCCACCACCGGCGCTTACGTTCTCCCACGGGTAGCGCACGCTGCCCGTTGCGGTACGACGTCACCGCATCTTTTCTCGCCCGCCGACCGATCGGTCGCCGACGGGCAGTTTCTGGAGGAGACAGGTGAAGCTCGAGCGCAGCATTGCCCTCATGGGTGTACTGGCTGTCGGCGGATTGACGCTGGCTGCATGTGGTTCCGACGCGAACGTCGAGGCCACCGGCAGTGGTGACTCCGCCGCGACGTGCGAGGGCAAGAGCCCCATCACCGGCGAAGGATCGTCGGCGCAGCAGAACGCGATGTCCAACTTCACGTCCGTCTACTCGGGTGTGTGCTCCGGCAAGGCCGTGGAGTACACCGTCAGCGGATCCGGCAACGGCCGGACCCAGTTCGTCGCCGGTCTCGTCGACTTCGCGGGCTCGGACTCGTCCATCAAGGAAGAGCAGGCCGACGCGGCCGCCACCCGCTGCGCCGGCAACCCGGCGTGGAACCTGCCGCTCGTGTTCGGTCCGGTCGCCGTGGCCTACACGCTCGACGGTGTGGACGACCTGGTCCTGACGCCCGACGTCATCGCCCAGATCTTCACCGGCAAGATCACCACGTGGAACGATCCGGCGATCGCCGCGCTGAACGAGGGCGCCTCGCTCCCGACCACCGCCATCACGCCGATCTACCGCTCCGATTCCTCGGGCACCAGCGACAACTTCCAGCGCTTCCTGTCCGACGCCGCACCGCAGTCCTGGACGCTGGACCACAGCTCCGACTGGGCCGGTGGAGTGGGCGAGGGCGCCAACGGTTCGTCGGGCGTCGCGCAGGCAGCTGCCGCCACCCCGGGTGCCATCACCTACGTCGAGAAGGGCTTCGCCGATCAGGAGAACCTGACCGCGGCGCAGATCGACTTCGGCGCCGGTGCCGTCGAGCTCACCACCGAGACCGCCGCCAAGGCGATCGACACGGTCACCTTCTCCGGTGACGGAAACGACCTCGCGCTCGACACCGACGCATTGTTCGCCAGCAAGGAAGCCGATTCCTACCCGCTGGTCCTGTCGACCTACGAGATCGTCTGCTCCAAGGGCTACGACGCGGAGACCGCCGCCGGCGTCAAGTCGTTCCTGCTCAGCGCTGCCAACGAGGGCCAGGAAGGCCTCGAGGCTGCCGGTTACGTGCCGCTCCCGGACAGCTTCAAGGAGCGTCTGGTGACGGCGATCAACGCCATTTCCTGACACACTGGTTCTCGCCTGCATCACCCCCGAAGACCATTCACCGGGTGATGCAGGCGATGCCGTACCACCCCACACGAGACAGTGAGCGGTATGAGCGACACCCATTCGATCAGCGACGTCACGCCGGCCACCACATCGGCCGTGAGCGCCGCTCGCAAGACGGAAGCGCCGACACCAGTGCCCGACAACAAAGCCTCAGGTACGGTCACCCGCCCGGGTGACCGCATCTTCTCGACGCTCGCCACCGGTTCCGGTGTCTTCGTCATCGTCCTGATCGCGGCGATCGGTGGGTTCCTCCTGTGGCGGGCGATCCCCGCTCTGCAGAACAACACCGTCAACTTCTTCACCTACAACGGGCAGTGGAGTACCTCGGACACGTCCGCCATGCTCTTCGGCGTCCGCGACCTGTTTCTGGTCACGGCCACGGTGTCGGTGGTGGCTCTACTGATCGCCATGCCGGTGGCACTGGGCATCGCGATCTACCTGACGAACTACGCCCCGAAGCGTCTGGCAGGCCCGCTGGGCTACGTCATCGACCTGCTGGCCGCCGTGCCGTCCATCGTCTTCGGTCTCTGGGGCCTGTACGTTCTCGCGCCGGTCATCTCGCCCGTCGCGGAATGGCTCAACACGAACCTCGCGTGGTTCCCGCTGTTCGCCACCGGATCGGTCTCCATCGCCGGCGGCGGCACCATCTTCACCGGTGCGATCGTTCTCGCCGTCATGATCCTGCCGATCATCGCCGCGGTCACCCGTGAGGTGTTCGTCCAGACGCCCCGCGGCCAGATCGAGGCGGCTCTCGCCCTCGGCGCCACCCGGTGGGAGGTCGTGCGCACCACGGTCATCCCGTTCGGCAAGTCCGGCTTCGTCAGCGGCTCGATGCTGGGCCTCGGCCGCGCTCTCGGTGAGACCATCGCGCTCTACATCATCATCCGCAGCACCCAGGAGACGTTCGGCTGGACGCTGTTCGACGGCGGCAACACGTTCGCGACCAAGATCGCTCTGGCCGCGGGTGAGTTCAACAACCAGCTGCAGGCCGGCGCCTACATCGCCGCGGGCCTGGTGCTGTTCGTCCTCACCTTCGTCGTCAACGCCGGCGCGCGCGCCGCCATCGCTGGAAAGAAGGACTGACCCATGGCCGACACCACGTCCGGCGGAACCGCCACCATGGATCGCCCCGTCAAGGAGCCGACCTTCCAGGGTGTCAGCGCCCGTCGCAAGGCATCCGACTCGATCGCGACCGTGCTCGTGTCCCTCGCGGTTCTCGTCGCTCTCGTCCCGTTGATCTGGGTTCTCTACACCGTCGTCTCCCGCGGCATCGGCGCCGTCGCCACGGCCGACTGGTGGCAGTACTCCCAGGCGGGTGTGACCCCCTTCAAGGAAGGCGGCGGCGCGTATCACGCCATCGTCGGAACGCTGCTGCAGGGACTCTTCTGCGCGGTCATCTCCATCCCGATCGGCATCTTCGTCGCCATCTACCTCGTCGAGTACGGCGTGGGCACGCGGCTCGCGAAGGCCACGACGTTCATGGTCGACATCCTCACCGGTGTCCCGTCCATCGTCGCAGCGCTGTTCATCTACTCGCTGTGGATCGCGACGTTCGGCTTCGACCGGTCGGGCCTGGCGGTCTCGCTCGCCCTGGTCCTGCTGATGATCCCGGTGATCGTGCGGTCGGCGGAGGAGATGCTGCGCATCGTTCCCCAGGACCTGCGCGAGGCGTCCTACGCGCTCGGTGTGCCCAAGTGGAAGACCATCGCCAAGATCGTCGTCCCGACGGCGCTCTCCGGCATCGTCACGGGCATCATGCTCGCTCTCGCCCGCGTGATGGGTGAGACGGCGCCGGTGCTGATCCTGGTCGGATCCGCGACGGCCATCAACTTCAACCTGTTCGCCGGTCCGCAGACGTCGCTGCCGCTCATGATGGTCGACCTCCAGAAGGCCGGAACCGCTGCCCTCACCAGCGAGCGGATGTGGGGTGCCGCCCTCACACTCATCCTCATCGTCGCGGTGCTGAACATCGGCGCGAAGCTGGTCTCCCGCTTCTTCGCTCCCAAGAACTTCTGACAGAAGGATCTCGACATGGCAAAACGACTCGATCTCAAGGACGTCAACATCTTCTACGGCAAGTTTCATGCCGTGTCGAACGTGACACTCTCCGTTCCTCCTCGTAGCGTCACGGCCTTCATCGGACCGTCGGGCTGCGGCAAGTCCACGGTGCTCCGCTCGCTGAACCGCATGCACGAGGTCACCCCGGGTGCCCGCGTCGAGGGTTCGGTGCTGCTCGACGGCGAGGACATCTACGGTTCCGGTGTCGACCCGGTCGGCGTCCGCCGCACCATCGGCATGGTCTTCCAGCGTCCGAACCCGTTCCCCACCATGTCCATCCGCGACAACGTCGTGGCCGGCCTGAAGCTCCAAGGTGGACGCAGCAAGAAGCAGCTGGACGAGGTCGCGGAGGAGTCGCTCAAGGGCGCGAATCTGTGGAACGAGGTCAAGGACCGCCTCGACAAGCCGGGCGGCGGCCTGTCCGGTGGTCAGCAGCAGCGACTGTGCATCGCCCGTGCGATCGCGGTGCAGCCCGACGTCCTGCTCATGGACGAGCCCTGCTCGGCTCTCGACCCGATCTCGACGTTGGCGATCGAGGACCTGATCGGTGAGCTGAAGAAGGACTTCACCATCGTCATCGTCACGCACAACATGCAGCAGGCTGCGCGTGTGAGCGATCAGACCGGATTCTTCAACCTCGAGGCGACCGGCAAGCCGGGCAACCTGATCGAGATCGACGACACCGAGAAGATTTTCTCCAACCCGTCGCAGAAGGCCACCGAGGACTACATCTCCGGCCGCTTCGGCTAGACCTCAGCTCGCGCGTCCACACACGAAAGGGCGCCCTCCCCGCGGGGAGGGCGCCCTTTCGTGTGTCCGGGTACCGAGTGGAAGAACGCCGAGTGGAAGAACTAGGACACGTGCTGCGCGGGAGGCGTCGGCAGGTCGCTGGGCAGGCTGCCGGTGACCAGGAAGATGACCCGGCGGCCCACCTCGACGGCGTGGTCGGCGAAGCGCTCGTAGAAGCGGCCCAGCAAGGTCACGTCGACGGCTGCGGCGACGCCGTGCTTCCACTCCTTGTCCATGAGGACGCTGAACAGATGACGGTGCAGGTCGTCCATCGCCTCGTCCTCCTCGCGGAGTTTCGCGGCGCGCTCGGGGTCGCGGGTCTCGAGCACCTCACGTGCGGAGGAGCCGAGGGCGACGGCGATACGTCCCATCTCGGCGAAGTACCCGTTGACCTCCTCCGGCAGTGCGTGCTGGGGGTGGCGACGACGCGCGATCTTGGCGACGTGCAGGGCGAGAGCCCCCATCCTGTCGATGTCCGCGACGATCTGGATGCCGGAGACGACCGAGCGGAGGTCGCCGGCGACGGGTGCCTGCAGCGCGAGCAGCGCGAAGGCGCGCTCCTCGGCCTGGGCACTGAGGTCGGTGATCTTGTCGTGCTCGCCGATCACCTGCTCGGCGATCCGGAGATCTGCCTGCAGCAGGGACTGCGTGGCGCGCTCCATTGCACTACCGGCCAGGGCGGCCATCTCGCCGAGCAGGTCGGCGAGTTCTGTCATCTGTTCGTTGTAAGCCACGCGCATGGCCCGATTTTACTCGGCCGGAGGTGGGTTCAGGGCATGCAGGCGGTGAACGGGCGGTGAATGCGGAGCAGCGATTCACACACAGGACTCGTCGGCGCCGTTCGTGACCGTCAGATCGCTCGGAAGGGCAGCATCCGTGGAGGCTCCGGAGACCCCGGTTGCAAAGGTCGGCAGCACCTCGCCGGCGAGGGTCGGCGCCGTCAGGAACCCCTCGAAGTCAGTTCCCAGCACCACCTCGACGATGCCGCCGAGAGTCGGTGTCTCCTCGAGGACGGCTCCCGGGATGGTGCTGGCCACGGTGGCCGCGTCGGCGATCGATCCGGCGCCGTACCGCACGACGGTCGCCGCGGTGCCGGTGGTCTCCGCATTGCCGGTACCGACGATCTGGAAGCCGTAGGCCGCGAGTTCGTCCGCGGTGGTGGCGGCCAGTCCGCTGGTGTCCGAGGCGTTGGACAGCTGAACCGACACCAGGGACGGATCGACCGCGATCTGCGGTTCGGTGACGACCGGCGGCGCCACCTCGGGTGTGGTCTCCGGAGCACGCTCCTCACCCGGAAGCGGCTGGTCGTCGATGATGGCCTGGAAGATCGCCTTGATGTCGTCGGTGCGGGGGATCTCGTTGCCGTAGTCGGTGGTACCCGAGGTGGGGACGGTGAGGAACGTGACCGCGCCCGCCGCGACGCCGCGCAGCGACTTGCCGAGCGTCAACAGGTCCGCCGTCTTCACGTTCTCGACGAACGTGTCGCGAGTGAAGGCCGTGACGAAGCCGTTGAGGGCGCCCGGATCGAACAACACACGGTTGCTCAGCACGGAGCGCAGAAGCGAGGAGAGGAAGAGCTGCTGACGCTTGATGCGCCCGTAGTCTCCCGTGCCCTCGGCGTCCACCTTGCGCGCACGGACGTAGTTGAGCGCCGTGCGACCGTCGATGCGTTGCTCCCCCGCGGTGGCCAGCACGGTGCCCAGCTCTTCGTCGACCAGCGGTACGGGAGAGCACACGTCCACCCCGCCCACCTCGTCCACCATCGACTCGAAGCCGGCGAAATCGATACCCACGAAGTGGCCGATACGCAGTCCGGAGATCTTCTGAATGATCTTGACCAGGCATTTCGGTCCGCCGAGAGCGTAGGTCGCATTGAGCTTGTCGCCGTCGGCGGCCGGATAGATCTCACCTGTGTAGTCGCCGGTGGTGCTGTCCCAGGCTTCGCACTCGGGACGCTCGACATCGAGGTCGCGGGGGAACGACACGGCGACCACGCGACTGCGATCGGCCGGGATGTTGATGAGCATGACGGTGTCGGAACGCGCGCCCTCGGCGTCGGCCACCGTGCCTGCGCCGAGGGTGCCACTCGCCCCGGCGCGGGTGTCCGTCCCGACGATGAGGTACGTCTCGTCGCCGTACTGGCCGGGCGCGTCGACGACGTCGGCGGACTCGGTGTCCAGTGCCGCGACCTGCTCGAACCCGCGGTCGGTCGCACGGAGGTATCCCCACACGACACCGGTGACGAGGAGCGCCACGATCGAGATCATCGAGACGCCGACGCGGCCGGCGACCCGCATCCGCTTCCGCTTGCGCGCGCGACCGAGGGCGAGCCGCGTGAGGGTCGGAGGTGCGATGGGGCCCACCGCCTCGGGTGCCGGACGGTCGGTGGTGCGGCGCTCGTCGGCGACGGGATCGATCACCTCGGTGGGCGGCTCCGCGTCCTCGCGAGGTCGAACGGGCGGAGTCGGCGGTGCCGCGGGTGCAGACGGTGCCGGGGGGGACGGCGGGGGACCGGGAGCAGCGCCCGCGCGGTCGTCGGCATCCGAGGTAGGCGACTCGTCGTGGCCCGCCGCGCGTCCTCGGTTCGATCCCATGCGGGAGATCCGGTCCACGACCTCGGCCACCGAGAGTCGCCGGTCCTGGTCGTCGGAGGAGGACGGCGGAGTCTGGTCCGGCGCGGGTCGGTCTGTCGATGGGCGCTGCTCCTGCGCCGGGACGTCCTGCGCAGAGCGTTGCGGCGGTGACGGAGGTTGTTCGGGCGACGCGGCCGCCGTCTCGGAGTCACGGTCGGAGCGCGGTACGCGTGAGATCGGACGCTCCCACGGGGCGCGTCGTCCGGGTGTGGGTGACCCGGGTTCGTTCTCGTCACCCACTGGTCGTTCCGTCTTTCTCTCGGCCGTCGACCACGGGTCGACGGATCGACGCCATAGTACTGATCATCCGCCCGAGTGCATCAGATCAGCGCCTGCCGGCACCGCGCAGTCGTCGGGATCGTCGAGCCAGCCGTCGGGCAGCGACACGGTGCCGGGGGAGCCCTGGCGACCGCGGGGGCCCTCGGCGTCGGCCGGGAACGGTACGGACGGATCCAGGCGTGCCAGCAGCTCGTCGAGCTCCGCGAGCGTCGAGACGGTCGCCATGCGCACCCGCAGGTCCGAGCCTGCCGGGAAGCCGCGCATGTACCAGGCGACGTGCTTGCGCATCTCCCGGAGCCCTCGGCCCTCACCGTGGTGGTCGGACAGCAGTTCCGCATGCCGACGCATGATGACGGCGACCTCGCCCAGCGTGGGCGGTGTCGGCGGAGTGGTTCCCCGCAGAGCGGCGGACAGCTCGGCGAACAGCCACGGGCGTCCGAGGCAGCCGCGGCCGACCACCACGCCGTCGCAGCCGGTCTCGGCCATCATCCGGGCGGCATCGGACGCGTCGAAGATGTCGCCGTTGCCCAGGACGGGGACGTCGCGGACGTGATCCTTGAGGCGCGCGATCTCGGACCAGTCGGCCGTACCGGAGTAGCGCTGCGCTGCGGTGCGGGCGTGGAGCGCGACGGCCGCTGCACCCTCGCCGGCGGCGATCCGTCCTGCGTCGAGGTGAGTGTGGTGCTCGTCGTCGATGCCGATCCGGAACTTGACGGTCACCGGGATGTCGGTCCCTTCGGTGGCCTTGACCGCCGCGGCGACGATGCGCCCGAACAGCGATCGCTTGTACGGCAGGGCAGCGCCGCCGCCCTTGCGGGTGACCTTGGGCACGGGGCAGCCGAAGTTCATGTCGATGTGGTCGGCCATGTTCTCGTCGACGATCATCTTCGCGGCGTCGTACGTCGTGTCCGGATCCACGGTGTAGAGCTGCAACGAGCGCGGCGTCTCGGTCGGGCCGAACGTGGTCATGTGCAACGTGGCGGGTTGCCGTTCGACGAGGGCGCGCGCGGTGACCATCTCGCAGACGTACAGCCCGGAGGTGCTGCCCGTCAGGTTCTCCTCGAGCTCGCGGCACAGCGTGCGGAACGCGACATTGGTGACCCCGGCCATCGGAGCGAGCACGACGGGACTGCGCAGGGTCAGAGATCCGATCTGCAGAGTCATGGCCAGTGTCACCCGTCAGTAGTGGAAACAGCGATGTGCCCGGCATCCGCAGACACGGTTGCCGGGCACATCGAGAGTATCCGCCGAGTCCGAACTCGGCCAATCACACCGTCGGCGTGAGTGGGGTCAGGACGCCTGCGCGGCCTGGCGCTTGGCGGCCTCACGAGAGAGCATGCGATCGCGCTGCTCCTCGAACTTGAGAACGTCCTTCTCCAGCTTCTCGAGGAAGGCGGCGAGTTCCTCGCGCGTCTGCTCGCCCTCGGCGGTGAAGTCGGTGCGATCGAAGATGCTCCACTTGCGCAGCACCGGCATCACGACGTCCTCGAGGTGCTGACGCAGATCGTAGATGCCGTGCTTGGCCATCAGCACACCGTTGCGGCGGAAGTTGGGCATGCCGGCACCGGGCATCTGGAAGTTCTGCACGATGTCCGCGATGGCACGCAGAGCCTGGTCGGGCGAGATGTCGAGGGCTGCGCCGCACAGGTTGCGGTAGAAGATCATGTGCAGGTTCTCGTCGGCCGCGATGCGCTGGAGCATGCGATCGGCGATGGGGTCGTTGCAGACCCTGCCGGTGTTGCGGTGGCTCACTCGCGTGGCCAACTCCTGGAACGTCACGTACGAGACGGAGTGCAGGAATCCCATCTGGTCGTGGCCACCGGCCGCGGCGGAGGAGAACCCGTTGGTCATGTGCTCCATACGAGCCTGCTCCAGCGCGACGGGATCCACGCCACGGGTGACCACGAGGTAGTCGCGCATCACGATGCCGTGGCGGTTCTCCTCGGCGGTCCACCGACCCACCCAGGTGCCCCAGGCGCCGTCCTGCGAGAAATTCTCCGCGATCTCGCGGTGGTACGACGGCAGGTTGTCCTCCGTGAGGAGGTTGGTGATCATGGCGGCCTTGGCCACCTCGTCGAGTCGCGACTGCTCGGGTGACCAGTCCTCGCCACCGAGCGCCGCGAAATTGCGCCCCTCGTCCCAGGGGACGTAGTCGTGGGGGTGCCACTCCTTCGCCATGGAGAGATGCCGGTTCAGATTCTCTTCCGCAACCGGCTGCAGCTCTCCGAGCAGCTCCAGTTGTGTCAGATCCCGTGCCATGCGTGTCCTCCAGAATGGTGTTCGGCTCACTGCTTCCGCGCGATGACCGCGCTGCCTCGTACTGTGAGGGCAGCCTACGGCACCGTAACTTCGATGTGAATTGCTTCGACGGGCCGCCGCGAGGGATGCGTACCGTCCGGTAGACGTCCATCGAGCGGGGCGACAGTTCGTTACGCCCGTTCGTCGTCGACCTCCCCCAGTATATGCCTCGGGGTACGGGGTCCAGGTGTTGTGACTTCTGCGAGAAACGAACTCCAAGTACTGTGCGTCACTCTCCGGTCGGTGACCGGTGGTGGATCACCGGAGCCCCTGTGCAGACGGCCGTTGTCTGCCATTCTGTCTGCCGTGGCGCAACTGAGAACCGAGGGACACCGCGTTCTGGTCGTCGACCTGCACGGGGACAGCGTGCGGGCGGTCACCGGATCGATGATCGCGTACGAGGGTCAGGTGACCTTCCGGAACGCCGGCATGGGCGGTGGCGGTGGACTGCGGGCCGCCTTGAAGCAGAAGGTCACCGGCGAGTCGCTGTCCCTGATGGAGATGGCGGGACAGGGGACGGTGCGCCTCGCGGTCGACGCGCAGCACGTCGTCGTCGTGCCGCTGGCGGGTGACGCACTCCACGTCGAGTCGTCGCAGTTGCTGGCTCTGTCCGGCGGACTACGGTCCGACGTGGCCTTTGCCGGGCTCCGCGGCGCCTCGTCCGGGCAGGGTCTGTTCACGACGGTCGTCAGGGGGCAGGGCGAGGTGGGGCTGCTGTCCGCCGGCGGACCGCTCATCGCGCTCGAGGTGTCGCCGCAGTACCCGTTGGTGGTCGATCCGGACGCCTTCGTCGCGCACCGGGGTCAGGTGACGCAGAGCTTCGTCACCGACGTCACGTGGCGGTCGGCCGTCGGTGGTGGGAGCGGCGAGGCCTTCTCCCTCCGTTTCGACGGCACCGGCGTCGTCTACATCCAGCCGCAGGAGCGCTGACATGTTGGAACTCGTCAACAGCAAGGTCGTGAAGTCGACCGTCGCCCCGGGCTCGCCCACGCTCGCGCGCCGCGGATCCATGCTGTTCCACCAGGGCGACGTCCGCTTCGTCCCGCACACGATCGGCGGCGCCGGCGGCATGCCGGGAATGGGTGCCGCCGCGGGGATGGCCGGCCGGATGATGTCGGGCGAACACGTTGCCATGATGGCCGCCGAGGGGTCCGGCACCGTGCACTACGGCCACGCCGGGCTGCACGTGTCGATCATCGATCTCGACGGGACCGGCCTCCTGTCGGTCGAGGCGTCACGGTTGCTCGCGCACAGCGGGCCACTGTCCACGTCGGTCGTACCCCTGACGCAGCAGGGTGGGGTCCGCGGAGCGGTGCGCGGGGCGATGACGGGGCAGGGCATGTTCACGACACAGGTCGCCGGCCGTGGGCAGGTGGCCGTGCTGTCCCACGGTGGGACGGTCGAGATCGAGGTGGGTCCGCACCGGCCGCAGGTGGTGGTCGATCCGCAGGCCTACGTGTGTCACCGCGGCACTCTGACCGTCGACATCTCCGCGAACGTCGGGTGGCGTGACGCCGTGGGCCGCGGTTCGGGCGAAGCTGTGCAACTCGCGATCGGCGGCGCAGGGACCGTGTGGGTCCAGGCGTCCGAGCAGAAGTTCTGACGAGAGGGATCGGACATGACCGACGTCGTGCACAACCCCCACACCCTGCCGGTGAACGACAACGTCCCGGGGAACGCGTACGCATTCTGTATCGAACTCGCGGGGCAGCCGTGGTTCACGGCGAAGGGCGCGATGATCGCCTACTACGGGTCGGTGCAGTTCGAGCCTCTCGGACGGACGTCGATGGCCGCCGTCGTGGCGTCGCGTTTCTCGTCGCCGCTGTACGCGAACGACTGGGTGCTCGCGACCGGGCACGGCAAGGTGGTGCTCGGCGATCGGGGGTTCGACATCAACTCGTTCGACCTCGACGACGGCAACCTGACCATCCGTGCGTCGAACCTGCTGGCCTTCGAACCCGGCCTCGAGTTGAAGCAGTCCATCGTGCCCGGTTTCCTGACGCTGCTCGGCACCGGGAAGTTCCTCGCCTCGTCCAACGGTGCGGTCGTCTTCGCCGAACCGCCCGTTCGCGTCGATCCGCAGGCGCTCGTCGGCTGGGCCGACTGCCCTGCTCCGTCCCATCACTTCGACGCACAGTGGATGCAGAGCTTCCTGGGTGCGGCGCAGGGGATGCTCCTCGGAGCGCAGACGGGGGAGGAGCGGCAGTTCGACTTCACCGGTGCCGGAACGGTGCTGATCCAGTCCTCCGAGAAGGTGGTGAGCGACGCGCATCTGCTCCGGCACATCGAGTCGGAGACCGTGGCGCTGGGCCAGAACGCGTTGCGGACGCTCCACCAGAGCATCGGGGCCCGGCTGAGTCGGAACTCCTGAGCGCCGGGTGTGGGAGCAGCGTGTGTGCCCTCAGCTGTTGTGCCCTCAGCTGTTGTGCCCTCAGATGTTGTGCCCCCAGTAGGGCTCGAACCTACGACCTGCGGATTAAAAGTCCGTAGCTCTACCAACTGAGCTATAGGGGCAGTGCTCGACGAGTGTAATGGACCACCACCGGATGCCCTCGACCTGGCCTCGGCGCCGAGAGTGACGCATTCACCATTCACCTGTTCCCTATGAGTCATCACCATTCTTTACGGTCGACATTCGGGTCGAAGCCGAGGAGATGTCCGACAAATCGGTCATCGGAACGCACGACAGGCTGGTGGAGCCGTCCGGACACGCTGGGAGAACCCGCTCGAGCTCGATGTTTGCGGCCACGTCCGAGGGGATTCTCAGGTTTGTCGGCTAACCTTCACTCAGTATCAGGGCCCTTCAGGGTGTTCAATTTCGGAGGCAACAGCGCAATGGCACAGCAGGAACGTGCTCGACGCACCCGGGCCGCGATCGTCGAGGCGGCCGCGTACGAGTTCAGCAAGCGTGGGTACACCGCGGCGTCGGTCAACACGATCCTCGAGGGATCGCGCGCCACGAAGGGTGCGATGTACTTCCACTTCAGCTCGAAGGAAGAACTGGCCCGCGCCGTTCTGCAGACGGCGATGGAGAAGTACGTCGCGATCATGGATGTGGAGCGCCCGAGCGGCATGGACGCGCTGGAGTGGCTGCACGACCTCATCATCCAGCTCGCCCGGTCCTTCGACGAGAACGTCGTCGTGCGTGCGGAGTTCCGACTCGTCGTCGAACCCGAGTTCCACGCGAGCATCCGTGAGGGAGCGGGCGCCGTGTGGGGCCGTACCGCCCACAAGCTCGCGGCCGAGGCGCACGAGACCGGTCTGCTGCGTCCCGACATCGATCCGCGCATGTTCACGCGCGTGCTGGTGACCTCGCTCGCCGGCCAGCGGTACATGGCCGATCTGACCGCCGAGGACACCGATCTGGTGGTGCTGTTCGAGGAGTCCCTGGAGGTTCTCCTGATGGCGATGGCGTCTCGGGAATGGCTCGACAAGTGGCGCGTCGACGGGTGGCCCCGAGTCGACGCCGTGAGCGTCGAAACATAGCCTGAACTGCGGATTTGTACAATCCCAAAGCGGTGTCCTAAGCTATCCAAGCTCCCAACGGAACGCCGTTGGGGTACGGTCGGAGCGATTCGACGGGCCCCCTTCGTTTAGCGGCCTAGGACGCCGCCCTTTCAAGGCGGTAGCGCGGGTTCGAATCCCGTAGGGGGTACGTTTCAGCGAGTGACGACGCTGCAACGGGTAGTGGTAAGAAGTAGGACGAAGATGCAGTAGGGTCTTCCACGCAGTACATGCTTCACAGCATGGCCCTGTGGCGCAGTTGGTTAGCGCGCCGCCCTGTCACGGCGGAGGTCGCGGGTTCGAGTCCCGTCAGGGTCGCAACACCTCAGAGGTCGCACAGACCTCAGTGATGCGATGATGAACAGCACCGAGTAGTACAGCATCACCGGTACCCGTACGGGTGCCCACGGCCAGGTAGCTCAGTCGGTACGAGCGTCCGCCTGAAAAGCGGAAGGTCGCCGGTTCGATCCCGGCTCTGGCCACCGAGGAAGTAGTCGTCACCGAGAACCACCTGCCTGCGCAGGTGGTTTTCTTCGTTTCCGGGCCTGCCGTGCAAGGGCGACGACCGTCGGATGGTATCGATAGATCATGGCTGACATCGATGCGGACGTGATCGTGGTGGGGGCGGGTGTCGCCGGTCTGCGGTGCGCCGCCGCGCTGCGTCGTCGCGGGTTCACCGTCCGCGTGGTGGAGGCGGGGGACTCGCCGGGTGGGCGGATCCGCACCGACGTCGTGGACGGGTTCCGGTGCGATCGCGGGTTCCAGCTCCTCAATCCCTCGTACCCGGCCGTGAAGCGCCACGTCGACGTGACTGCTCTCGATCTGCGGGTCGCCGGTCGCGGTGTGCGCATCGTCGACGGCTCGGGGCGACCGCACACCGTCGCCGACCCGACACGGCACCCGGGCCTCCTGCCCGGGACGGTGCGGTCCGCGGCTCGGTTGGGCATACTGCGCCCGCGCGCCGTCATCGGCGCCGCACGCTGGGCGTTACCTGCTCTCGGATCGGTGCGCCGGCTGGCCGCCGCCCCCGACGCCGCACTCGCCGACGACTGGGACCGGCTCGGCCTCCGCGGTCCGCTGCGTTCCGCGCTGCTGGCCCCGTTTCTCAGCGGCGTCCTCGCCGACGGCGTCGGTGACACCTCGGACCGCTACGTCCGGCTGGTGCTCCGGAGTTTCCTCCTCGCGACGCCCGGTGTGCCGAACAGCGGGATGCAGGCGTTCCCCGAACAACTCGCCCGCGATGCCGGGGTCGACATCGCGTACTCCTCGCGCGTCGAACAGGTCGTCGACGGCGCGGCACCCGCGGTACGGATCGCCGACGGGTCGGTGCTGCGGGCCCGCGCCGTGGTGGTGGCGACGGACGCGCGAGGCGCGAACGACCTGACGGATACCCGGGCCTCTGTCATGCGCGGGTTGTCGACATGGTGGTTCGAGGCCGACACCGCGGAATCCGACCGGTTCCTGCGCATCTCGGGAGTGGGCGGGGTGGTGGTCAACACCGCCGAGATGAGCTCCATCGCACCGGGATACGCACCTGCCGGGAAGACGTTGGTGCAGGCGACCACGCTCTTGGACGACACCGGGCACGCCGAGGAACACGTCGTGCGCGCCGCACTCGATCGATTGTGGGGCCGGTCCACCGCGTCGTGGCGGGTGATCGTGCGTCACGACGTGAGGCATGCGCTCCCGGTCCAGGCAGCCGGGATGCCGCTCCGACGATCGCTGCGGGTCGGTGACCGCGTGCTGCTCGCCGGCGATCATCGCGACACTCCGTCGATCCAGGGTGCACTCGTCTCGGGTGGGCGCGCGGCCGCCGAGGTGGCGCGGCTCCTCGGCTGAGAGATCCCGCGGCGATCTCCACGGAATCTTCACATCGCGTCCCCGAGACCCGCACATGATGCCGTTACGGTCTGTTTCATGGACCGACGACGAATTCTGGTGGTCGAGGACGAGAAGGCCCTGGCCGATGCGATCGCCGCGCGGCTGCGGTCCGAGGGCTTCGACGTCGACCTCGCCGCGACCGGACCGGCCGCCGTGGAGACGGTGGCGCTCACGAAGCCCGACCTGGTGGTCCTCGACGTGATGTTGCCCGGGTTCGACGGTCTCGAGGTGTGCCGACGCATCCAGTCCCGCCCCGAGGGCGCCGTCGCCGTCCTCATGCTCACGGCGCGGTCGGACGAGACGGACCAGCTGGTGGGCCTCGGGGTGGGTGCTGACGACTACATGTCCAAGCCGTTCTCGATGCGCACCCTGGTGGCCCGCGTGCATGCCCTGCTCCGGCGAGTGGAGCGCCATCCGGCGCCGACGCCGGCCGTGGTGCACGAGTTCGACGACGTCCGGGTCGACGAGCACGCGCGACGGGTGTTCCGTGACGGTGACGAGGTCCACCTCACGCGCACGGAGTTCGATCTGCTGCTGTTCCTGGCTCGGCGGCCGGGCGCGGCATTCGCACGAGATCGGTTGCTGTCGGACGTGTGGGGATGGTCGCGCGACGACTCGATGACGTCGGTGCCGTCCCGCACGGTCGACAGCCACGTGAAGGCGTTACGGCGCAAACTGGGCTCCGACGTCGTCCGCACGGTCCACGGCGTCGGCTACGCGTTCCGGGCACGCGGATGATCCGCCCCCTGGACTCGCTGCGCTCGTTCAAGGTCAAGACCGGCCTGGTGGTGGTCATCGCACTGTTCGCGGCATCGGGCACCTTCTGGCTCGCGGCCCAGCAGCCGTTCCGGTACGCGTTACTGCTCGCTCTGGTCGTCGCGTTGGTCGTCACACAGATCGTCGCGCACGGGATGACCTCGCCGCTGCGCGAGATGACCGCGGCGTCGCGAGCGATGGCGAACGGGGACTACACGCACCGGGTCCGTGCCACGTCGCGGGACGAGATCGGCCAGCTGGCCGTCGCGTTCAACACGATGTCGGCAGACCTCGCAGAGGCCGACCGCTATCGGCGGGAGCTGATCGGCAACGTCTCGCACGAACTCCGGACACCGATCGCGTCGCTGCAGGCCGTGCTCGAGAACATCGCCGACGGGGTGCAGGAGGCGACCCCGGCGACGGTGGGAGTCGCCCTCGAGCAGACCGAACGTCTGGCTCGGCTCGTCGACGACCTCCTGGATCTCTCCAAGCTCGAGGGTGGCGCAGTCGGTCTGTCGCGCAGCACGTTCGACCTCCGCAAGTTCCTGACCAGCGTGGTCACCCAGAGCACGGCGACCCGGTTCTCGGTGTCGGTCGAGCCTCCCGGTGCGACGGTGACCGCCGACGAGGAACGGGTACGGCAGGTGATGGCCAATCTGGTCGAGAACGCCGTGCGACACGGTCCGCCCGACGGTGCAGTGGCCGTGTCGGCCGTGGTGGGTGACGACACGGTGCGCATCGACGTGGTCGACGAGGGCGACGGGATCGCGCCGGCCGATCGCGCTCGGGTCTTCGACCGGTTCGTCCGCGGCGGGTCGACCGACGGCGGCACCGGCATCGGGCTCGCCATCGCTCGTTGGGCCGCCGAGTTGCACGGCGGCACAGTCGATGTGGTCGACGTCGGCGCCGGGTGTTGCTTCCGGCTCACCCTTCCCGTCTGACCCCACCGTCCGCACTCGGCACGTGACACCGCATCCGGTGCTCACGTGATCATCCCTGCCTGAAAGAGGTTCACGATGACCACCGACCTACTTCCCGATCCTGCGGCGCAGTCGCCGATCCGTACCGTCACCGAGTCTCCGCGTCGCTGGGCAGTGGGCTCCGCCGCAGCGGTCGGCGTGGTCGGCGGCATCGCGCTGACCGACCGGCCGTCGGTGGCCTACCTCGTCGTCGGCGTCGCGGCCGTCCTCGCCGCCGGGTTTCCGGACAGAGTGCTGCCGGACCGGCGATCCTGCTGGTCCGCGGCATGGATCAGCGCCGCGTTCGCGCTGCTGCTGGTCCCGTTCGTCCGGGATTCGGGATGGCTCGCCGCGTCGTCCGTCGGACTTGCCGTGTGGTGTGTGGCTCTGTCGACCACGAGATCGACGACCTTCACCGCGACGCTGCTGGCCCCTCTCATGCCCGTCGCGGCGCAGGGAGCCGTGGTGCGCTCGCTCGGATCCGGTGCCGCCGGGCTGACGCTCCCGTCGCGGCGGTCCGCGGCGCGCGCGCTCCGCGTCGTGGTGAGCACGGCCCTGCTGGTCACCGTGTTCACGCTGCTGTTCGCGGGCGCCGACGACCGCTTCGCCTCGCTCGTCGACTCGGTGATCCCGACCGTGTCTCTCGACGTCGACCCACGGGGGCCGGTCGTGGCTCTGGGCGTCGCGCTGTGGATTCTGGGTGTCGCCCACGCGAGACGGCACGCGGCGGAACTCGACTCGCTAGCGCTCGGCGCCGGTCGACGACGACCGACATGGGAGTGGGCGGTGCCCGTGTCGGCGCTCGTCGTCGTGTTCGCCGCGTTCGTGGTGGTGCAGGCGGCCACGTTGTTCGGCGGACACGACCATGTGATGACCACGGACGACCTGACGTTCGCGGACCACGCTCGATCCGGGTTCTGGCAGCTGATCACGGTGACCGTCGGCGTGCTCGTCGTGGTCGCCGTGCAGGTACGCAAGGTCGACGCCGAGGTGCGGCGCGACCGGGTGCTCGCGCGCGTCGCGTTCGGGTCGCTGTGCGTCCTGACACTGGTGGTCGTCTGGTCGGCGGTGTATCGAATGTCCTTGTACGAGCAGCAGTTCGGTCTCACTCGACTCCGCGTCGGTGTCATGGCCGTCGAGGTGTGGCTGGGCGTCGTCGTGCTCGCCGTCATCGTCGCCGGTGCGCGATGGTCCTCGCGCCGTCTGCCCGCCGTGATCGTCGGTACGGCGGCGCTGGGCGTGCTGGTGATGGCGGTGGTGAACGTCGATGCCCTGGTCGCGGAGCGGGCAGTCGAGCGCTACGAACGGACCGGACTGATCGACGTCGACTATCTGTCCACGCTGTCCGCGGACGCGGTGCCGGCGGTGTCCACTCTGGAACCGGAGTTGCGCGCCTGCATCCTCGACGAACCCGGGAGCGACCCGTGGTGGAACGCGAACCTGGCACGCAGGGAGGCCGCCGCTATCGCGGCGGACGCCCCTCCTTCAAGGTGCGTTCCGCAAGCTCGCGCAGCGGACCGGTGAGCGCCGAATCGCCGGTCTCGCACGAGTGCTCCCCGATCTCGAGGCGCCACCGGAACCCGTCGCGCACCGACGTCGACGAGTCGTCGAGCGAGGAAAGCAACGGGAGAGCGCGCTCGACCAAGTGTTGCCAGTCGTCGCCCGCGGTGGTGGTGTCGACGCTTCCGCGGCGGGTCATCCCGGCCACGCCACCGCTGCGCACCACCACGATGACCATGTCACGTCCTCTTGCTCGCCTCGTCCGCCGCGTCGGACGCGGATCCCGTTCCGGCCGGCTCGAGTCCCACGGTAGTCCACCCGCCGACGACGGCACGGTGAACGTCG
The DNA here is from genome assembly GCF_019835845.1 of Rhodococcus sp. BP-349. Classification (NCBI taxonomy): domain Bacteria; kingdom Bacillati; phylum Actinomycetota; class Actinomycetes; order Mycobacteriales; family Nocardiaceae; genus Rhodococcus; species Rhodococcus sp. BP-349. The sequence continues at coordinate 1,233,857 of NZ_JABUDR010000001.1, forward strand.
GACCCCGATCCGTAGCGAGCCGTCGCCGCGGCGACCGTCGCCGCGGAGAAGGAGGCGAAGTCGGCGGTGGGCGTCAGGGTGCCGGAGGTGAGGGTGTCGAACCAGACCTGCCCGAGCCGATCCCAGGCCGGCCCACGAAGCGCCACGGCGGCTTCTGCGAACGCGCGGTTGGGGATACCGGAGTTGATGTGCACCCCGCCGTTGTCCTCGGTGGTCTCGACGTACCCCGCCATGTCGGCGGGCTGGGGATCTTTCCCGAGGACGTCGTCGTCGTACGCGGTACCGGGAGCCAGCATGGAGCGAAGGGCGGTGCCCTGCACGTCGGGGAGGAAGAGCCCCTCGCCGACGAGCCAGGACGCGTCCTCGGCGTTCTGCCCGCGCGAGCGCTGTTCGGCGAGTACGCCGAACACGTCGGACACCGACTCGTTGAGGGCGCCGGACTGGCCGGCGTACTCGAGCTGTGAGGTGTACTGCGTGAAACCGTGGGCCAACTCGTGCGCGATGACGGACAGCGACACCGTGAAGCGGGTGAACACCTCGCCGTCTCCGTCGCCGAACACCATGCGGTCGCCGTCCCAGAACGCGTTGTCGTACTGCTCGCCGTAGTGCACGGTGGCGTCGAGGGGGAGTCCCTTGCCGTCCAGGCTCGCCCATCCGTAGACCTCGTCGAACAGGGCGTACGTCAGCCCCAGCCCGTCGTAGCTCTCGTCCGCTGCGGCATCGCCGACAGCAGGATCACCCTCGCGCCGGACGACGTCGCCGGGAAGGGTCTGCGTGTTCTTCGCGTCGGCGATGGTGCGCTGCAGTCGATTCGCGACGGCGCCGCGGGGGGCGGTGGGCGACACGGTGGACCGCGTCGAGTCGCGTCGGCGCCGCATCTCGTCGTCGAGTTCCAGCGTGCGGCTCGCGACGGACGGGGCGGTGTCGAGGCGGGCACTGCGTTCCGCGGGGGCCGACGCGAGGCGCTGCAGGAGATAGGGCGGAACGACACCCTGGCAGCAGGGCGTGGTGCGCGAGACGGGGTGGGTCGGCACGATGACATCCTTCCGAGGGGGAACGATCGTCACGCTAACCCCGATCACCGACAGCCCGCGCACCTCGCCGAGCTCGTCAGGTCAGGGGCAGGCGACCTTCGCCTGGTCGTAGATGCGACCGGCCTCGTCGACGCCGGGCTCGTTGCCGTTGTTGGTGGCCTGCGACCGGATGTCGGTGACCACGGCGTCCTTCTCCTTGCCGTCGGTGATCTGCTGGCAGATGCTGCCGAGCAGCGATTCGATGTCCTCGTCGGACTTCCCCTCGGAGAGCGCGGAGAACTGTGCCTTGTAGGCGGCGACGAAGGTCGCGCGCTTGGCGTCGTCGAACACGGTGCCGGCATCGTCGGCCAGGCTGCCGGCACTCGACTGGATGCCGGGTGCGGCCGACTGGGCGGAGCTGAGCGCGCCCTGGGCCGCGTCTCCCACCGATTCCGCGGCGTTGTTCGCGGTGTCCTGTGCGGACTGCTGATCCTCGGAGCTGCATCCACCCAGGACCAGGGCGAGGGTGGCGGCAGCGGCGAGCGTGGCGGGAAGGAGTCTCATCGCACGAACTTTACCGTGACGGACCACGGACCCGACCGCGAAGATCGTTTGTGAAGAACCACTGTCGACGCCGCCCGCCACAGAACGAGACGGGCCCCGCGACGAATCGGACGGGATCACGGGGCGGACAGCGAGAGGGTCCGCCGCGACGCGAAGTGGCGCGGTTCGCCGGTGAGTGGATCGGTGAAGTCGATGCTCCGCGCCAGCAGCTGCAGTGGGTTCCGGTAGTCGTCGACCGCGACGTCCCGCGGTAGCGGGTACAGCGAGTCGCCGATGATCGGCAGACCGAGAGAGGCCATGTGCACGCGTAGTTGATGGGTCTTGCCCGTGCGCGGATGCAGGCGGTAGAGCGCCAGGTCGCCCACCGTGTGCACCTTCTCGATCACGGTCTCGCTGTTCGGCTCACCCGGCACCTCGGTCGCCTGCAGTGATTCGCGATCCTTGACCATGCGGCTGATCACGGTGCGCGGGAACGAGATCGGTGAATCCGGGGCCACCGCTTCGTAGACCTTGACCATGCTGCGATCCCGGAACATCTCCTGGTAGGCGCGCCGGACGTCCTGTCGCGCGGTGAAGACGAGCACGCCCGCGGTGAGGCGATCGAGGCGGTGCGCCGGGGACAGTGCGTCGTTTCCCAACTCGCGCCGCAGCCGGGTCAGTGCGGTTTGCACGACGAAGCGACCCCGCGGAGTCGTCGCCAGGAAGTGCGGCTTGTCGACCACCACGATCGCGTCGTCTCGATGCAGGATCGGGGCGGCGAACGGCACCTCGGGTTCGACGGGTGGATCCCGGTACAGATACACGTCGGCGCGGGGAACCAGGGGACTGTCGATCGACACGGGCCGTCCACCGGCATCGACGACCTCGCCGCCCGCCACCTTCGCGCGCAGGGCTGCCGCATCGTTCGGGAACCGTGCGACGAGGTACTCGACGATGGTCCCGTGCTCCGCCGGCGGGTCCGGCATCCGGATCCGCGTCGGATTCAGGCCGTCTCGGATGGGCAGCGGTGCGGGCACCGGATCCAGCGTAGTGCGCCGGTACCCTCGAACGCGGTCGGCCGCGGCGAGTGGCCGAGAGAAGTCTCAGGGGGAAGCGCATGGCACAGACGTCCGCACACAAGTGGGTCGAGACCGATGTACCGGATCAGACCGGCCGGACCTTCGTGGTCACGGGGGCCAACAGTGGGCTCGGCGCAGAGGCCGCGAAGGCGCTCGGGCGCGCCGGCGCGACGGTCGTGCTGGCCTGCCGGACCGTGGAGAAGGCGAAGCCGATCGCGGACGAGATCGGTGAGCGAGCCGAGGTACGTCGACTCGACCTCGCGGATCTGAGTTCGGTGCGGGAGTTCGCCGAGAACACGCCCACCGTCGACGTGTTGATCAACAACGCCGGCGTCATGGCGTTGCCGCTCAAGCGGACGGCCGACGGCTTCGAGATGCAGTTCGGCACCAACCATCTCGGTCATTTCGCGCTGACGGGCCTTCTGCTGGACAGGATCACCGACCGCGTGGTCACCATGTCCAGTTTCATGCATCAGGTACCGGGACTGAAGCTGTCGGACCTGAACTACGAGAAGCGTCGCTACAGCCGGTGGGGTGCCTACGGGCAGTCGAAGCTGTCGAATCTGCTGTTCGCGTACGAATTGGATCGGCGTCTGCGCGCGGCGGGATCACCCGTGCTGTCGCTGGCGGCGCACCCCGGCTACTCGAGCACCGAGTTGATGGGCCGGACGGAGAGTGTGCAGGACGCGTTCATGTCGCTCGGCAGGGTCTTCGCCCAGTCGGCCTACATGGGGAGCCTGCCGGAGCTCTACGCCGCGACGGCGCCGGGGCTGCAGTCCGGCGGCTACTTCGGGCCGGACGGGTTCCAGGAACTGAGCGGACACCCGAAGAAGGTCGGATCGAACAAGGTCTCGCGGGACGAGGCGAAAGCCCGTGAGCTGTGGACCAGGTCGGTCGAGCTCACGGGCGTCACCTACCCGATCTGACGCTGTCAGTCGTCGCTGACCGTGATCTGCACGTCGATGTTGCCGCGGGTCGCGTTGCTGTAGGGGCAGACCTCGTGGGCCTTGTCCGCGAGGGCCTGCGCCGTGTCGTGGTCGAGGTTGGGGAGGGTCACCTCGAGGACGACGGCGAGCTGGAAGCCGCCGGCGTCGTTGGGGCCGATGCTCACCTTCGCGCCGACGGACGAGTCCGAGACGTCGGCCTTCTGCTGGCCTGCGACCATGCGCAGTGCGGAGTGGTAGCACGCTGCGTAGCCGACGGCGAACAGCTGCTCAGGATTGGTTCCCTTGCCGTTGCCGCCCATCTCGGTCGGGATCGAGAGGTCGACGTCGACCTTTCCGTCGGTGGTGCGCCCGTGGCCGTCGCGGCCTTCTCCGGTGGCCAGTGCCTCTGCGGTGTACAGCGTCTTCATGGGGAACCTCTCGTGGTGGGGATGGATGGGTCAGGCGGAACGAAGCGAGGCGGTGGTCTTGCGGACGAGCGCGAGGAGTGCCGTCGTCTCGTCTTCGGTGAGGCCGGCCGCCGTGACGATGCACTCGGGAATGTGCGCGGCCGCCGAGCGAAGAGCGCGGCCCGCCTCCGTCAGGCGGATCTCGACGCGTCGTTCGTCCTCCGGTGAGCGGTCGCGAGTGACGAGCGACAGCGCCTCGATGCGCTTGAGCAGAGGAGACAGGGTCCCGGAGTCGAGGTCGAGTCGATCACCGAGTTCCGAGACGCCGAGTCCGTCCCGCTCCCACAGCGCGAGCATCACCAGGTATTGCGGGTAGGTGATGCCCAGGTCGTCCAGCAGTGGCCGGTAGACCGCGGTGGTTGCCCGCGACGCCGAGTACAGGGCGAAGCAGACTTGCTTGTCCAGTGTCAGCGCGTCGTTCACCTCAGAAACATAGCGCACAATCAAGTTGTGCACAACCTATCGAGGTGGACGGAAACGCCCGCCCCGGAGATCGAGGCGGACGTCAGCGTGCGAACAGGAACATCGCGAGGGTGCGTAGGACGCCGGGGTTGTCGTCCCGCGCCGGTGTGCGCGCGGCTGCGGGACGGAGCGGTGTCATGGGCACGGAAGGGAACGTGCTCTCGATAACCGGGGCGGCGGTGGTTTCGGCGGGAACATGCAGAGTAATTCCCCGATTATGCACCATCGTGCAGAAAAAAGCCCGCGAAACAAGGTACAAGTTTGTTCGGCGTCACAGAAGTGGCAGCGTCACATCCGGGCGTGCCGGGCCAGGACGACGGCGTAGACGCCGTAGAGGGCGATACCGACCCCGGCGAGGACGAGCAGGATCTGACCGAACGGTTGCGCCCCCAGGGTCTTGACGGCGCCGTCGAGACCCGTCGCCTTGCCGGGGTCCGCGGTCAGCACGGCGGCGGCCACCAGCACACCGACACCGACGAGGGCGAGGCCCTTGGCGGTGTACCCGACCACGCCGATGACCCGGACCGGACGCCCGACGTGACCCTCGAGGTCCTTCTCGAACTTCGTGGAGATGCCCTTGTAGACGTGATAGACGCCGACGCCGATGATCACGGCCGCGGCCACGACGAGAACGACCTTGCCGATCGTCGATTCCATCAGGCGTGCGGTGAGTCCGGCGTTCTGCTGCCCGCTCGACTGTCCGGCGCCGCGGGCGAAGTTCAGTGCAGACCAGGCGAATGCGAGATACACGACGGCGAGCGCCCCGGCCTTGACCCGGTCTGTCGCACTGCCGGAGTCCGCCTCGGTCTTCTTGCCCACCACCGCCTCGAGGATGCGCCACGCCGCGAGGGCCAGGAAGGCGACGACAGCGATCCACAGCATGACCGCGCCGCCGGGCTTGGAGGCCAGCTCGCCCAGCGCGCCGGACTGGTCGGCGTTGCCGCCCTGTCCGAAGGCGAGCCGCACCGCGATGTATCCGATCAGGAGGTGCAGCACTCCGCTCACGAGATGCCCTGCGCGGGCGGCTCTCTCGAACGCCGTGCTGTTCTGGATGCGTTCCCCGTCAGAGGTGTCGATCGCCATCGGGCCATGATCCCACGCCGAGGGGGAAGAATGTCCGCTTCCGCTGCCCGGGTGCGGCGGTACGGCCATGCGCTACAGTTTCCCCGTGCAGCGAGCATATTTTTGGTTCAGCAGGCCGGCCCTCGGTGGTCCGGTCAGCGGAACCATGCGCTGACCCACTCCATCCGACGAGCCGGCAGGACCGGCTCGCGTGGAATGCGTGTCCCGGTCGTGACGTCTCACCCGACCGCCCCGAGGACTCATCGTGACTCTCGCACTCGACACTCTTCCCGACCTGTCGCGGACAGGTCCGCTGGTCTCGCCGCGTGCGCTGCGGGACGCGGAACCCGCGTCCGCCGACGCGGCTCTCCGCGTCGCCGACAGCCGTGACGCCCTGCGCGCCATCCTGACCGGAGCCGACGACCGCGTGGCCGTCGTGGTCGGCCCGTGCTCCGTGCACGACCCGATCGCGGCGCTGGACTACGCCCGCCGGCTGGCCGTCCTGGCCGACGAGGTGGGCGATCGGCTCCAGGTGATCATGCGGGTCTACTTCGAGAAGCCACGGACGTCGGTTGGCTGGAAGGGTCTGCTCAGCGACCCCGGCCTCGACGGCTCGGACGATCTCGACGCCGGGCTTCGGGTGGCGCGGCGCATCTTGGCCGCCATCGTCGACAGTGGCCTGCCCACGGCGACGGAATTCCTCGATCCTGCTCTGTCCGGCCATCTCTCGGACCTGGTGACGTACGGGGCGATCGGTGCCCGCACCGCGTCGTCGCAAGTTCACCGCCAGATGGTCAGCGGTCTGCCGATGCCGGTGGGCATCAAGAACGGAACGGACGGCGACGTGCAGGTGGCCGTCGACGGGGTGCGCTCGGCGACGTCGCCACACGTGTACGCCGGGGTCGACGACGACGGCCGACTGGCTGCCGTGCGCACGACGGGCAACGAGGACGCGCACGTCATCCTCCGGGGTGGGTCCTCCGGCCCGAACTACGACGCGGCCTCGGTGTCCGACGCGGGGGAGCGGCTCCGGCGCTCGGGCGCGGACCCGCGGGTGGTGGTGGACGTCAGCCACGGCAACAGTGCCAAGAACCACCGACGCCAGCTCGACGTGCTGGGCGACCTCGCCGACCGGATCGCCGGCGGCGACCGCGGCGTCGTGGGGGTGATGGTGGAGAGCTTCCTCGTCGAGGGCCGTCAGGACCTCGGCACGCCGGGGGAGCCGCTCACCTACGGCCAGTCGATCACCGATGCCTGCCTCGGGTGGGCGGACACCGAACGCGCCGTGCGGGCGCTGGCCGACGCTGTCAGCGCACGCCGTGCGGTCGGAACTGGACGCTGATCCGGGGCCCCGTGGCGCGCGTGCTCTTGGGCACGCAGTGCTCCCAGGTCCGCTGGCAGGACCCACCCATGACGATCAGATCACCGTGTCCCAGAGTGTGTCTCACCGAGGGACCGCCGCCGCGCGGTCGCAGCATCAGCGGCCGTGCGGCGCCGAGGGACACGATGGCGACCATGGTGTCCTCGCGCGCTCCGCGTCCGAGGTCGTCGCCGTGCCAGGCGACGCTGTCCTTGCCGTCGCGGTAGAAGCAGAGTCCGGCCGTGGCGAAGTCCTCGCCCAGTTCCGTTCGGTAGTGCTCGCTCAGCTGCCGACCGGCATCGACGAGGACGGGGGAGGGCAGCCGCTCGGGGTCGGGGAAGAAGGAGACCAGGCGCGGGACGTCGACGACGCGGTCGTACATCGGTCGGCGTTCCGACCGCCACGGGACCTCGTCCACCAGCCGGTCGAAGACGGAGTCCGAGCCGCTCACCCAGTTCGGCAACACGTCGATCCACGCGCCGTCGGTCAACACCGTCCGCCGGACGGAGGTGAGGGAGCCGAGCGACGGTCCGTCCGCGCCGTCGTCGAACAGGGACGCCTGGAGTGCGTAGGTCACGTGTCCATCCTAGCGCGGACATTCGAACACATGTTCTGGTTCGAGCGACCGCCGTCAGCGAGCTCGGGCGAGCTCCGCCGCCCGCAGACCGACGTACAGTTCGGCCGCATCCACCGGATTCGTGTGATCGCGGCCCGTGAGGTCGTGGATGCGGCGGAGCCGGTAGAGCACGGTGTTGCGGTGGTAGTGCAACCGGTCTGCCGCCGCGGTGGTGGAACCGGCGGCCGCGAACCACGCGTCGAGGGTCTCGAGCAGGCTGTCCCGGTCCGCGAGCCGGTGTGGACCGTCGGCCGCCGCGAGCGGACCCAGGATCTGCCGGGCTGCCCGCGCGGCCGCGTCGGGAGTCGAGACCAGCAGCAGCGGAACCGGACACGCGTCGTAGCGACTGATGCGCGCGCTCCCCGGCGGTGCGCACCGGCGAGCCGTCCGGGCCTGCGCCACCGCCGTCGGGGTGGACAGCGACCGCTCGTAGTACGTGCCGACACCCAGTCGGGTGCCGTAGAGCCGGCCCAGGGTGTCCACCGCATCGTCGAGCACCGCCGGCGCGGAGGCGACCAGCAGTCCCAGGTGACCGTCCGCATCGGTGTCCCACACCGACTCGACACCGAGCGGCAGGATGCTCTCGCGCGCGCTCCCCGGAGTGGCACCCCGGTCGACGGTGGTCTCGGCGGACACGACGGCGAAGTGGCCCGCGTCCGGGACACGGAAGGCGCGCAGGGCGTCCTGCGCGGCGGCGGGATCCGAGGCGGTCTCGTCGAACAGCGCGCGCAGCACCATGCGGCGCGCATCGGCGTCGTCGAGTGCGAGCCGGTCCGCGGCGTCGCGATACGCCTCCGCGGCCGCGTCGGAGTAGGTGTCCACCAGAGCCCACACCTCGGTCGCCATCGCGAGCAGCACCTCCGGAGCCCGGCCCGCGGCCGCCGCGGTGAGCTCGGCCCAGATCAGACGACCGCCGAGGCGGAACGCGTGCAGCAACGCCGCCAACGGCACCGCGTTCTCGGCCTTGATCCGGCCGGCCGCGCGTGCGGGTTCCAGGTCGCCGCTCGCGCCCGTGGTCAGAGCGTCGAGCATGGAGCGAAGATTGCCGGTGCACACCGTGGCGAGCTCGTCCCGCGTGAGCGACGTGGCCTCGAGGTACGACTGTTCGGCGACCAGGATGTCGAGGACGAGTCGCTCGCTGAGCTCGCCGACGTGCTCTCCCAGCAGCGCGGCGAGGGCCTGTGAGGTCAGCGGTTCCGGTGCGGAGCGGCGTACGGCCACGGGCGTCGACATCACACCACCGTACGGGTGTCCGGTGACGGCCACCACAGGGCGGCTGTGCCTCGGCACAAAGCGGGACCGTGAGCGCCCGACGTCGGCCTATGGCCACCCGATGTAGTACAGGTCACAATCAACGGTATGACCACAGGCGAACTCACTCCGAGTACCACCGGCGCATCCGCCTTTCCCGAGGTCGACGCGGCTCTCCGCGACCTCGCGCAGGGCGAGGATTCATGGGGCCGTGCCTCGCTCGGCGATCGCGCGGACCTTCTCGACCGCGTCGCTGCCCTCACGGCGTCGAGGGCGCAGGAGTGGGTCGACGCGGCTGCCCGGTTCAAGAAGCTGCCGGCGAACTCCGCGCTCCTCGGCGAGGAATGGCTGTCCGGGCCGTACTCCGTCGTCACCGCGTGCCACGTGCTCGCGCAGAGCCTGCGGCAGCTCGCCGCCGGGAAGAGCCCGCTCGCGGACGCCCGGATCGGCTCGGGTCCGGGCGGGCGCACCACCGTGCAGGTGCTGCCGTCGAACATCTTCGACACGCTGCTGCTCAACGGGTTCTCCGCGGAGGTGTGGCTCGAACCGGGTGTCGACGCGGACACCGCCCGCCGTGACGCCGGACTGGCGCAACGGAACCCGACCGAGACCGGGGGCATCGGTGCGGTGCTCGGCGCCGGCAACATCACGTCCATCGCCCCGCTCGACACGCTCTACGAACTGGTCGCGCACAACCGCGTCGTCGCGCTGAAGCTCAACCCGGTGACGGATCCGATGGAGCCGGTGCTCCGCGCCGTCTTCGCTCCGCTGGTCGAGCTGGGTGCGGTGCGCATCCTCACCGGTGGCCCGGACGTCGGTTCGTACCTCGTGCACCACGACGCCGTGGCGCACGTCCACATGACCGGCAGCTCGATCACGCACGACGCCATCGTCTTCGGCACCGGCGAGGAGGGGGCCGAGCGGAAGAAGGCGAACACGCCGTTGCTCGACGTGCCCATCTCGAGCGAACTCGGCGGCGTCTCGCCCGTCATCGTGATCCCCGGCGAGTGGTCCGATGCGGACATCCGATTCCAGGCCGAGCACGTGGTGACCCAGCGGCTGCACAACGGCGGCTACAACTGCGTCGCGGCGCAGGTCGTGGTGATCTCCTCCGAGTGGCCGCAGCGCGACGCGTTCCTGGCGGCACTGCGCACGGCACTCCACGAGGCGCCGGACCGCGAGCCGTACTACCCCGGCAGCGCCACCCGCGTCGCCGGTGCCCGAGCGGACTACCCGGGCGCGGAGTCGCTCGGCCCGTCCGGCGGCCGCACCCTGGTGAGCGACCTCGATCCGGACAGCTATCGCGCTCTGCTCACCACCGAGTACTTCGCACCGGTACTCGGTGTCATCGAGATCCCGTACACCGGGCAACGTTTCGTGGACGAGGCCGTCCGCATGTCGAACGAGGAGTTCGTCGGCACGCTCGGCGTCAACGTGATCGCGCATCCCGACACGCTGTCGTCGCTCGGCACCGCCGTCGACGAGATGCTCGAGGACCTGCGCTACGGCACCATCGCGCTCAACGCGTGGACCGGCGTCGGCTTCCTCACGGCGGCGGCGACCTGGGGTGCGTTCCCGGGCCACACGCTCGACGACGTCCAGAGCGGAATCGGCGTCGTGCACAACGCACTGCTCATCGACCGACCCGAGCGCACCATCGTCCGCGGGCCCTTCCGACCCGCGCCGCGCTCGATCCTGAAGGGCGAGTTCACCCTGTCGCCGAAGCCGCCGTGGTTCGTCACCAACCGCACCGCGGCCACCACCGCGAAGCGGTTCACCGCGTTCGCCGCGGCTCCGTCCTGGAAAGCCCTGCCCGCCATCTTCGCGTCCGCTCTGAGAGGTTGACATGACCGAGACTTCCACCGACTACGTCGTCGTCGGCGCAGGATCCGCAGGATGCGTCGTCGCGAATCGGCTCAGTGCCGCGTCGAACACCGACGTCGTCGTCCTCGAGGCGGGCCCGGAGGACAAGGACAAGTTCGTTCACATTCCCGCCGGGTTCTCGAAGCTCTTCCGTTCGGAACTGGACTGGGACTACGACACCGAGCCGCAGGCCGAACTCGCCGGCCGACGGATCTTCTGGCCCCGTGGGCGCATGCTCGGCGGCTCCTCGTCGATGAACGCCATGATGTGGGTGCGCGGATTCGCCGCGGACTACGACGACTGGGCGGAGGCAGCGGGATCCGGGTGGTCGTTCGACAACGTGGTGGAGACATTTCGCCGCATCGAGAACATCGAGGGCGCAACCGAATCCGACGAGGGCAGCGGTGGACCACTGCACGTGTCGAAGCAGCGCAGTCCGCGGTCCATCACGGGCGCGTACCTGGAGTCCGCAGCGGCCCTGGGCCTGTCGACGGAGCGGGCCAACCTCCCCACGCCCAAGGGTATGACCGCGACGATGGTCAACCAGAAGCGCGGCGCCCGGTGGAGCTGCGCCGACGCCTACCTGCGACCGGCCATGTCGCGGCCCAACCTCACCGTGGTGACGGAGGCGCAGGCCACTCGCGTGCTGTTCGAGGGCACCCGCGCAGTGGGTGTCGAGTACTCCAAGGACGGTGCGCTGCACACGGTTCGGGCCTCCAAGGAGGTCATTCTGTCCGGCGGTGCCATCAACACTCCACAACTGCTGATGCTCTCGGGGATCGGTGCGCCGGACCATCTCGCCGAGCACGGCATCGCCGTGGTGCACGCCGCCCCCGAGGTGGGCGAGAATCTCATGGACCACCTGGTGTCCGCCCTCGGGTACGGGGTGCAGTCGGACACGCTGTTCACGGCGGAGAAGATCCCGGAGCTGATCAACTACCTCGCGCGTCGTCGCGGCATGCTGACCTCCAACGTCGCGGAGGCGTACGGCTTCGTCCGTAGTCGAGACTCGCTCGACCTTCCGGACATCGAACTGCTCTTCGCTCCGGCACCGTTCTTCGACGAGGGCCTGATTCCCGCGGACTCGCATGCGGCCATCCTGGCGTCGATCCTGCTCAAGCCCGAGAGCCGCGGACGCATCTCGTTGCGGTCGTCCGCACCGTTGGACAAGGCCATCGTGGATCCGCGCTACCTGTCCGACCCGGGCGGTGTGGATCGTGCGGCGATGCTCAGCGGGCTGCGCTACTGCGCCGACATCGCGCAGACGGAGCCGCTGAAGTCGCGACTGGGGGAGATGGTGCGTCCGGTGCTGCGCAACAGCGAGGCACTCGACGAGGCTCTGAGCGAGTCACTGGAAACCATGTCCCACACCCTCTACCACCCGGTGGGTACCGCCCGGATGGGCTCGGACGCTGCGTCGGTGGTGGATCCGGAGCTGCGCGTGCGCGGAGTCGAGGGTCTGCGCGTGGCCGACGCGTCCGTGATGCCGACGATCATCCGTGGCCACACCCACGCACCGTCGGTTCTCATCGGGGAGAAGCTGTCGGAGTTCGTGCTCGCGTCACGGGTGTGAGCGGTACGACCCCGGCGTCATCCCGGTCCACCGTTTGAAGGCGCGGCGGAAGGCGCTGGGTTCGGAGAAGCCGAGACGCGAGGAGATCTCCTCGGCCGTCTCGCCTCGTTCGAGCCCGGCGACCGCCGCGTCGCGCAGCACCTCGTCGCGCAGCTGACCCAGTGACGTGCCCTCCTGGCGGAGCAGGCGGCGCAGGTGCGGGACGCTGATGGACAGCATCGTCGCGATGTCGGTGGTGGTCGAGGCGCGGCCCATCGCTCCCAGTGCGAGGGCGCGCCGCACCACACTCGCCGCGCTCGAGCCGTAGTCCCGCTCCGAGAACAGGCGATTGGGCGACTCGCGGAGGTACTCCTCGAGGGTTTCCTCGGTCTGCACCAGAGGGGACGCCATGATGGCATCGTCGAATTCCAGTGCGGCGACGTCGGATCCGAACGTCACGTGCACACCGAAGATGTCGTCGTACACCCGCGGCGCTGGATGCTGCGGTTCGGGGAAGGGCACCTGCACGGACAGCAGTTTCACGCGCCGACCGATGAGCCACGCCGAGAATCGGTGCCACAGGATCAGCAGGAACTCGATACGGATGCGCTGCGCCGCCTCGGCCGCCTCCGGGGAGAGCTGATCGGCGATCATCGTCGGGGAGTCGACGAGTTCGAGCCGGGCGCGCCCCCCGCCGCGCATCAGCACGCCGCGCGGGACGCCGGGAAAGGCCCGACCGACGTCCACCATCCGCTCGAGCGCGCTTCCCAGATCAGGGCGGTGGATCATCGTGAGGCTGAGTGCCCGAAAGGTGCCGCGGCGCACCGGAGCCGACCCGAGACCCATCAGCTCGTCACCCGTCATCTGCCACAGTGCGCGGGTGAGGCGCGTGACCTGGTCCGTGGTGAGGCGGGCGCCGGGTCGGTCGAGGACGTGCGGGTCGATGTCCGCCTCGCGCAGACAGGCGGACAGGTCCACACCCGTCTCCCGCGCGAGCGTCACCGCCGTCCGGACGAACTCCACCGAGATGGTCGGCGGCGCCACGGTCTCGGTCGTCATGGGGTGGCGGACAATCGGGCCAGTCGCGACGCCGCGTCGGTGAGCACGTGATCCTGTTTGCAGAAGGCGAAGCGCACCAGCGTGTCCCAGCCCTCGCGGTGATCGACGAACGCGTCCACCGGAACGCCGACGACGCCGATACGTTCGGGCAACGCGCGGCAGAAGCTGTCGGCGTCGGACTCGCCCAGTGGAGTGATGTCGGCGCAGACGAAGTACGTGCCCTCGCTGCGCTTGACGTCCAGCCCGGCATGCGCCAGCGCTGCGGAGAGCGCGTCCCGCTTGGCCTGCAGTCCTGCTCGCAGGGCGTCCACCCAGGCACTCTCGTGATCGAGGGCGTGGGCCACCGCCGGCTGGAAGGGGGCGCCGCCGACGAAGGTCATGAACTGCTTGGCCGCCTTCACCGCGGCGATCAGAGGTGCGGGTCCGCAGGCCCAGCCCGTCTTCCACCCGGTGGCGTTGAACGTCTTCGCCGCGCTCGACACCGTGATGGTGCGCTCTGCCATGCCGGGGAGTGTGGCGATGGGGGTGTGGACGGCGTCGTCGAACACCAGACGCTCGTACACCTCGTCGGTGAGGACCAGGAGGTCGTGCTCGCACGCGACCTCGGCGATCGCCGCCATCTCCGGTGCGGTGAACACGGTTCCGGTGGGATTGTGCGGGGAGTTGACGACGATCATGCGGGTGCGCGGACCGACCGCGGATCGCAATGCATCGACGTCGAGTGCGAACCGATCACCGTCGGGGACGAGGGGGACGGTGCGCCGCTGCGCCCCCGCGAGCGCGACGGCGGCCGCGTACGAGTCGTAGTACGGCTCGATGAGCAGCACCTCGTCACCACTCTCGACGAGGCCGAGCATCGCGGCGCTGATCGCCTCGGTGGCGCCGACGGTGACCAGGACCTCGGAGTCCGGGTCGTACTCGGTGCCGTAGCGCCCGGCCCGGTCCCGCGCGACGGCCTCGCGCAGCACCGGCATGCCCGGTCCGGGCGGGTACTGGTTCAGTCCCGACGCGATGGCCTCGCGGGCCACCTCGAGCATGCGCGCGGGACCGTCGGTGTCGGGAAAACCCTGTCCGAGGTTGACGGCGTCGTGTGTGGCCGCCAGTGCGGTCATCTCCGCGAAGATGGTGGACGCGAAGGGGCGCAGTCGGGCGACCGTGCGGGAAGGCCGGAGGCCGGCCGGATCTGAAGCGCGGTCGTTCGACGTCACAGCCATGAGGGGGAGCCTAGCGTTCGAGTCACGAGTCCCTCGACGCGTCAGTCCGCGCGCTTCTGCAGCAGTTCCTCGGGCAGGTCGTGGGGATCGATGAGGAGCTGATCGTTCTCGGCCGCCCGCACGGTCTCCGACACGGACAGGTTCTTTCGCAGCAGCTTCCACTCGACCGGGTCGATGGCGTCGATGGCCGTCCGCAGCACGGTCCTGTCGCGGGTACCCCAGGCGATGGGCATGGGGCTGACCATCTGCCAGGTCTCGGAGATGGACTTGGCGCTCCGGTCGGACAGCACGGCCACGGACGGGACGCGTTCACCCTCGGTCATCGTGTGTCCGGGGAGCGCCCGCACGTTCCGCACGACGAGTGCGTAGTGCGGGACGGTGGTCTCCGGCTTGGCGATGTCGATGAGCGCGAGGATCGTCGCTCCCCGCGGCCGCGTCTCGGACACCATGGCCGGCACCAACGCGCCCGAGGCGTACAACTCGTCGATGGACCCGACCTTGCGGGGTGCCCACACGGACACCCACAGCGACATCAGCGCGGCCACGGCGAGCACCGCGCACAGAATGTAGGACCACGCATGGTCGAGTACGAACAACCAGGCTGCACCGCCCGCGAGAAGCACGGCGAACACGATGGACGAGATGCGCAGCCGCCGCACGTCGCCGAGGGTCTCGTTCACCGACCGGGCGTGCGCGCGGTCGACGGGGAAGTCGAAGGTACGCATCTCAGATCGCCGGGCCCAGGAGGTCGTCGGCGTCGGTGATGCGGTACGCGTAGCCCTGCTCGGCGAGGAAGCGCTGGCGGTGAGCCGCGTACTCCGCGTCGAGGGTGTCGCGTGAGACGACCGAGTAGAAGTGCGCCTGTCCGCCGTCGTGCTTGGGTCGCAGCAGTCGGCCGAGGCGCTGGGCCTCCTCCTGCCGGGATCCGAAGGTGCCGGAGACCTGCACGGCCACCGAGGCTTCCGGGAGGTCGATGGAGAAGTTGGCGACCTTGCTCACCACGAGGGTCTTGATCTCGCCGCGTCGGAACGCGTCGAAGAGCAGCTCGCGTTCCTTGTTCTTGGTCGAGCCCTGGATCACGGGCGCGTCCAGGGCCGCGCCCAGCTCGTCGAGCTGGTCGAGATACGCACCGATGACGAGCGTCGGCGAGTCCTCGTGCCGCGCCAGGATCGACTTCACCACGGCGATCTTGGTGTGGGCCGTCGAGCACAGTTTGTAGCGCTCCTCCGGCTCCGCCACGGCGTACGACATGCGTTCCGCGTCGGTCAGGGTGACGCGCACCTCGATGCACTCGGCCGGGGCGATCCACCCCTGCGCCTCGATGTCCTTCCACGGTGCGTCGTAGCGCTTGGGGCCGATGAGCGAGAAGACGTCGCCCTCGCGGCCGTCCTCGCGCACCAGCGTCGCGGTGAGTCCGAGCCGACGGCGCGACTGCAGGTCGGCGGTCATGCGGAACACGGGAGCGGGGAGCAGGTGCACCTCGTCGTAGATCACCAGGCCCCAGTCGCGGGAGTCGAACAGCTCGAGGTGCTTGTACTCACCCTTCGTGCGGCGCGTGATCACCTGGTAGGTCGCGATGGTGACCGGGCGGATCTCCTTGCGCTCGCCGGAGTACTCGCCGATCTCCTCCTCGGTCAGCGAGGTGCGGGCGATGAGCTCGCGCTTCCACTGCCGACCGGCGACGGTGTTGGTGACGAGGATCAGTGTGGTCGCGCGGGCCTTGGCCATCGCCGCGGCGCCGACCATGGTCTTGCCGGCACCACAGGGGAGGACGACCACTCCGGATCCGCCGGCCCAGAACGAGTCGGTCGCCATCTGCTGGTAGTCGCGCAGCTCCCAGTGACCACCGGAGAAGTCCAGATCGATCGGGTGCGCCTCGCCGTCCACGTACCCGGCCAGATCCTCGGCCGGCCAGCCGACCTTGAGGAGCATCTGCTTGAGCCGCCCGCGCTCACTGGGATGGACGAGCACGGTGTCGTCGTCGACCTGCGCGCCCAGCATCGGCGCGATCTTCTTGTGTCGCATGATCTCGGTGAGCACAGCGCGGTCGAGGCTCACCAGGGACAGCCCGTGCACCGGGGACTTGACCAGCTGAAGCCGGCCGTAGCGGGCCATGGTGTCGACGATGTCGACGAGCAGAGGCTGCGGAACCGCGTAGCGGGAGAAGGTCACGAGGGCGTCGACCACCTGCTCGGCATCGTGGCCCGCAGCGCGCGCGTTCCACAGCGCGAGGGGCGTGATGCGGTAGGTGTGGACGTGCTCGGGTGCGCGTTCCAGCTCGGCGAACGGAGCGATGGCCGCGCGGGCCTGCCCGGCGAGCTCGTGGTCGACCTCGAGCAGCAGGGTCTTGTCGGACTGGACGATCAACGGTCCGTCGGTCACGGTCTCTCCTTCACGCGCCCCGCATGGACGAACCGGGGCGCAACCAGTCCATTGTGCCTTGCACCGGGGACACGTGCCCTGTGCCGGGGCACCGGCGACCGCCAGGTGGGACCGCGGTCGTTCAGGCGAGCAGGGCCACCGACGTGATGCGGTGCAACGTGAAGTGACGCATGACACCGGCGTCGGGGTCCCACGCGTCGAGCTGGCCGCCGCCGACGGTCACCGGTTCGACGACGCGGTTGCTCGAGACCCCGGCGGCGTCGACGTAGCCGATGCTGATCGGTGACCGGGACAGGGCCGCGCGCTGGAGCAGCGCGATCGTCGCGGCCCCGGACGCGCGGGTGCCGTCGGACCGCACGCGTTCCCGTTCGGTCCGGCGCACGTCTCCGGCTCGGGTGCCGGCCCGCATCTCCGAGACCAGTCGCCCCAGCTGCTCGTCGGTGGGGACGGCGGGCGTGCGGTAGGGCGAGCGACCGCGACGGGGGACGACGCGGGCACCGCGATCGCGGACGTCCACGATGGTGCCGGAGGAGTCCTCGCCCGCGGGAGCGAACCCGGCGGCTCGCAGGCCGGCGAGCACGTCGGCCAGTGGCGCCTGCGAGATCGCGACGGTGGGAGCCAGTGCCCGCAAGGCCAGGGCCTCGGCGGCGGGGGAGGAGAGCACCTCCGCGAGCAGAGCGGGGTCCTCGCAGCGGACGAAGGACGACGCCACCCCGGCGCGCAGGCGTCCGTGGCGTCGGGCGACGTCGTCGATGAGGTAGGTCAGCGACTGGGGGACGGGCGTCCGCGAGTGGGTGGCGAAGAGAGCGTGGAGTTCCGCGGCGGTGGTACCGCCGTCCAGAGCGCGGCGCAGTGTCCGTTCGTCGATGCGGTACATCGTCGCGGCACCCGCCGACTCGACGTCCGCGACCGTCGCCATCCGCTGCGCGAGCTCGGGAGTCAGCGGCCCGGGTGCGACGACCGTCAGGTCCGCCTGGACCAGAACGTGGTCGATGGGCTCGGGCAGGACGCGGTGCATCGCCGCCGCGGCGGAGGAGGGGTCGCCGATCAGAGCGCGTCCGGGCGTGGACAGCGCTCCGCGGCCGACGACCCCGAGAGCGCCGGCCTCGGCCAGATACCGGGAGACCGGGCCGATGCCCAGGCGAGCGGCGAGGCGCGGCCGTCGCCACGTGGCCACCCGCACGACGTCCTCGGTGGCGAGGGCCTTCCCCGAGGCGAGATCGGCGAGAACGCCCAGCACGACTCGTCGGTCGCGCGGCGCGGCGACGGAGCGGGCCTCGTCGGACAGTGCGGCGATGGGCTTGTCGTTGGCGTCGCGCATGCCGATCAGCCAGGGCACCCGCGGAAGGTCGAGCCAGGCACCGGCCAGAGTGGCCCAGCGCTGCGCCGGCGAGGCGGTGACCCAGGCGTCGACCGCGGGGGTGGGTGTCCACATGTCGTCGATGTCGGTGAGCGGCCCTGGATCCGGCAGCCCCACCGCGATGAGCCCGGCGCCCGCCAACACCTCGACCAGCAGTCCGACCCGCGCCTCGTCGAGATCGGCCGTCTTCGCGATGCGCCGGATCTCACGGACGCCGAGTCCGCCCGCCTTGAGTGCCGGTGCCGGTGTGCGGGAGAGCGAGTCGACGATGTCCTCGCAGTGCCGCAGCAGCTCGAGGGCCTCCCCGGCTGCGGCCGCGTCGACGTCCGCGACCCCGACGGCGGTGGTCGCCGCCGCGGGCGGAGCCAGCGACACCGGATCGGTGACGGGCTCGCCGCGCAGCACCTGTGATACCTGGGGCGGCAGTTCGACCGTGTTGTCGTCGAGCCAGGTCAGCAGCCCGGCGGCGAGCAGACGCTGGACGGGTCTGTCGGCGGGTGTACCCGGTGCGGCGTCGCGCGTCCGGCCGATCGAGGACGAGCGCGTCAGCGTCGTCAGCAGCTCACGGCTGCGATCGTCGATCTCCGCGAGCTTCGTCCCGACCACCTCGGCGGTGAGCGAGGCGTCGACGTCGAAGAACCGCCCGACCCGCCACGGCACGGCATCGCGTGCGGCCGCGACCAGGGTCAGTGTCGTCGTTCCGCGCGCCAGCGCCCGCGCCCGCAGGACCGCGAGTGCCGCGTCGACGGACTTCTTCGTCGCCCGGCGGCCGATGACCTCGTCGAGACGCGCGCGGGCGACCGGGGTGGTGTCGGCGCCCTCGTGCGCGAGCAGCTCCACGACCGTCAGACAGGTGGTGTCCAGATCCTCGGCGGCGCGAAGGACCGAGGCCCGCTGTTCGGAACGGCCTGCCAGGACCTCCAGCGTGGGCGGTGGCGGGATCGTCAGGTCGGGGCGGAGCCGCAGCAGTTCGGCCAGTTCGTCGTCGCTGCGCGCGGACAACCACTCGGTGAGTGTGTCCGCCGGCGCGCCCTCGTTGTCGGTCATCGAGGTCAAGCGTAGAGACCGGTCCGGGGACCTGGACTGGCAGAGGCGCTACTCCGGATGGTGGAATGAACCATGGCGAACTCAGAGAAGAAGCGATATGTCGACCCGGGCTGGCCCCACAGCGCAGACGACGACGATCATCCCGTCACCGAACTGACGTCGGCGCGTGCCGGAAACCTGTCCCCGTTCGGCGAGGAGACGGAGTTTCCGTTGCCGGTGGACTCGCTGCCGTACGCGCACCCGCACACGGTCATCAATCGCTGACCTGAGAGACACGAGAAAGGCCCCCACCATCCGGTGGGGGCCTTTCTCGTGGTGCGGGTCAGCGGGGCAGGAGGTCCTGGTTCGCTGCGATGAAGCTCGCCACCTGCGGATCCGCGGTCGCGGCCTGGACGAAGCCCAGGATCGCGGGATCGTTGGTGAAGTTCTCGACGATCTGCGTCAGTCCCTGCACGGCCTGCTCGGTCGACGGGATGCTCGTCAGATCGGGAAGTGCCGGTGCCGACGGAGCCGTGGCCGCCGGGGCGTCGCGCTGCGTCGCGCCGCTGCTCAGTCCGAGCTGCGAGGAGCAGGACGGCCAGGCGCCCCAGCCCTGCGACTCGAGCACGCGCTCGGCGACGACGATCTGCTCTTCACGGCTGGCCTGGTTCGCGGTGGCCGCGAACTCTCCGCCGCCGTGGCCGGTCCAGGTGCTCGGCGAGAACTGCAGGCCGCCCTGGAAACCGTTGCCGGTGTTGATGCCCCAGTTGCCGCCGGCCTCGCACTGCGAGAGACGGTCCCAATCGGAGTCGGGAGCTGCATTGGCCGTGCCGCCGAATGCGAGACCTGCGGTGCCGACCAGTGCGCCGGTGACGGCGACCTTGGCGACGGTCTTGCCCGTGGTGCTCGGCTTGCGATGACGTCCGCTCATAAGGGTAGAAATCCTCTCCACACGCGCCTGCGAGGTCAGCTGTCGGATTCGGGCTGAGAGGTAGCCCGGCCTCGGTGCGCTCCTGGCTGGAGCGGAGAGGCTTCACCCCTAGGTCGACCCCTCGGTGCCCGGTAGGGCGCCGCGAGAGTCGGCCGGATATCTACGAAGGACGTGTGGGTCCCCCGCCCTCGTCCCTGATCATGTCTGTGAGGGATGTCCGGTACCCGCGGGACGAGGTTTGGCGCGGCGGGCCGGACGTCGGCCGAACTTCCGGCCGAGATGGACAGTATTACGAAACGGGTGTCCATGTCACTGTTCGATAACTTCCCCTGGTGCGCGCGTCGCGCCGCGTTGTGAGGTGTGGGAACAGGTCGTCGCAGCTAGGACGGCGAAGACGTGCTGACCACCGTCTCGTCACCCGTTCGTGACCGCTTCGTTATGTGTCCGACGTCACATGTCCGCAGCATCACAGCCACCACGACGAGCACGAGAACGCCCGTCGTCGGGTAGACGGTCTGCAACGCCACGCCTTCGAGTCGGTTGGACGGCGGGAGCATGAAGGTGCCGATGGCGTAGACGTCGCCGGGCGCCACCCAGAACCAGGCGATCTGCGGCAGGCTCGCGACGAGGGGCAGCAGCCAGGCGAGCGGGTTCGAGGCGCGCAGTGCGACGTCCATGCAGACGATCGCCAACGGCAGGAGCCAGACCCAGTGGTGGCCCCAGGAGAACGGGGACACGAGGGGCGCGGTCAGGCCGACGACGATGAGGCCGAGAAGGGGCAGTCCGCGGCGGTGCGCCGCGGCGCCCACCACGAGTCCGGCGACGCAGACCGCCCCGGCGACGACGATCCAGAGCAGCGTCGGGGCCTCGGTCATCCCGAGCCACCGCGGGATCGACGCTCGCAGCGACTGGTTGGCTCCGGACGAGATGTCGCCGATCCGGGACGAGTCGGAGATGGCGCCGAACCAATACGTGACCGCGTCCGAGAAGAGCACGACGAAGCCCAGCAGCACCGTCGCGGCAGCGGTGACGACGCCGACGATCAGTGCCCGCCACTGCCGCGTCAGGGCGAGGTGGACCAGGAACAGTCCGGGGGTCATCTTGATGCCGGTGGCGATGCCGACGCCGATGCCCCGGAGTCGGCTGCCCTCGGGACGTGAGAGGTCCCACAACACCAGCGCCAGCAGCACGAGGTTGATCTGGCCGAGCCAGATGGTCATGCGCACCGGTTCGAGCCAGGTGAAGACGATGGTCAGCGCGGCACTGACGACGCGGAGGCTGCGATCGTCGTGGAAGCCGAGATACATCCAGCAGGATCGGATGATCAGGTAGAGCAACGCGATGTTGCCGAGCCAGAAGACGATGTTGGTCGTCGCGGCGGACATCAGCCCGAGCGGCGCGAACACCAGCGCGGCGAACGGGGGATACGTGAAGGGCAGTTCACCGACCAGATCGTGGGCGTACAACGGGGACGAGTCGAGCACCGTCGCCCCGCCCGCGCGGTAGACGAGTGCGTCGATGCCGAAGCGGAACAAGCCGAACTTGGGGGCATCGAACGGGATGAGCCGATCGTGCGCGACGAGCGCCACGGCGGCACCGATCACGGTGAGCGCGACGAAGATCTTGTGTGATCCGAAGGTGCGGTCTTCGGATTTCTTCAGTAACACGCACAGGATGTTAGACCGATTCGGGGACTCTCACCCCTCGGGCCACGCCGAGAAGGAACCGTTCGTTCTGTTGAGTGCGGATCCCGCGGTCAGTACCGAGTGGCCACGAACGGCGCGTCCGAGTCGACGATGTCCTTGCCCAACGGCATGAGCGAGACCGGAATCAGCTTGAGGTTCGCCAGCGCCAGCGGTATTCCGATGATGGTGATCGCCATGGCGACGGCGGTGACGATGTGTCCGATGGTGAGCCAGATGCCTGCGACGACGATCCAGATCACGTTGCCGATCACCGACGCGACGCCCGCGGTCGGTTTGTCCACCACGGTCCGGCCGAAGGGCCACAGGGCGTACACCCCGATGCGGAAGGCCGCGATGCCGAACGGGATGGTGACGACGAGGATGCAGCACAGGATGCCGGCCACGAAATAGCCGAGGGCCAGCCACAGACCGCCGAAGATCAACCAGATGACGTTGAGCAGCAGGCGCATGCGATCAGTATGCCCGGTTCCGCCGTGTCAGCGCCGTGCTCGGCGCCCCGAACGCAGAGCGTGGACGAGGCCGAGCAGGAACCCGAGCGGGCACAGCATCGCGGAGAGGTAGATCCACAGCCCGGGCGGATCGTCCCAGACGAGCAACGTCACGAACATGACGACGATCGCCAGCAGTCCCAGCCCGAAGCAGACGAGGGCGGCGACCAGGAGCGCCGGGGTTCCGGTACGGGATGAGTCGGTCACGAGAGAGCACCCTAGCCCGGTGTCGGGGCGGGCATCTGTCCGGCGCGGTCGATATCGAGGTGCTCGTGACTCCCGCAGCGGAGTACCATCGACTCATCGCGTCCCGAGCGACCAGGCCCGTCATGGGCGGTGGCCACGGGCGCGATTATTCATGTGACGCGATCAACGAACGAATGGGTGAGATCGGTGCCGACCGGCAAGGTGAAGTGGTACGACGTCGACAAGGGTTTCGGCTTCCTCTCGCAGGACGAGGGTGAGGACGTGTACGTCCGGTCGTCCGCGCTCCCGCAGGGAGTCGAGGGTCTGAAGGCCGGCCAGCGCGTCGAGTTCGGCATGGCCGCCGGACGCCGCGGACCCCAGGCCCTGTCGCTGACAGTTCTCGACCCTGCTCCCTCGCTGCGTCAGTCGGGTGCCGCCGCGCGCCGCGACCAGCCGACCACGCGCAAGCACACGCCCGACGAGCTGCACGGCATGGTCGAGGACATGATCACGCTTCTCGAGGCGACCGTGCAGCCCGAGCTGCGCAAGGGCAAGTACCCCGACCGCAAGACCGCCCAGAAGATCTCCGAGGTGGTTCGGGCCGTCGCCCGCGAACTGGACAGCTGACCCGACCCGGCTATTCGGCGTCGTCCGCGTCCGTGGTGGCGATCGACCAGATGGCGTGGCTGACGATCTCCTCCTGGTCGGTGTCGACGTCGATCACACCGGACGGCAGGCGCACCTCGACGCCGATGAGCACGAGTCCGTCCTCGTTCACCGGCGGCACGGTGAGCGTGTTCCGCGTCCCGGGGGCGAAGTACTCGTCTGCTTCCACCACGTCGCCGGAGTCCGGGTCTCCGTAGACGCTGGCGAAGCCCCACGGGTTCTCCGAGATGGCGCCCGGCAGGGACAACTGCAGCGGATGGCCCTCGCGAACCGGCATCGTCGCGGTCGTGCCCTCGTAGTCGCAGAGTGGTTCCTGCACCGGGCAGTACCGGAACGGTTCGACCTCCTCGTACCGGCCGTCGGCGTACGCGGACACCCGCGGGGTCTCCTCGGGGGCGTCCAGGATCGCCTTGCCGACCACCAGCACGAAGACGACGCCGACGACGGCGACCAGTGCGGACAGTCCGTACAGGATCGTGCGTGTCGTCATCGGGGAGCGTCCTCGCCCGCGGGTGCGCGGCCCGCGTCCTGATCCACTCGGGGGATTCGGCCGGTGGCGTGACGCAGTTCGCTGCCCGCCACCTCCTGGTCCGCTCGTACCGGTCTCTTGCCGCCGAAGCCGGGAAGCAGCGAGCCGCCCCGGTGGGTCACGAATGTCTGCACCAGGCCGATCGTAAGGATCACCGACACCACGGTGAAACCCAGCCAGTACTCGGTGGGGAGCAGCACGCCGAATGTGCCGCCGATGACCCAGCTCAGCTGCAGCACCGTCTCGCTGCGCCCGAAGCCGGACGCGATCGACTCGGGCGGCAGGTCGTTCTGCAACGACGCGTCGAGCGACACCTTCGCCAGCGCGCTCGCGCCCGACGCGACGAGAGCTGCGAGTGCGGCGGTGAGCAGGCTGTTCGTCAGGGCCGCGATGATCGCGACCGCGGTGACGGCCGCGGTGCAGCGCACCACCAGCACCGACGGGCGACCGAGTTTGACCCGGGCACCGGCAGCGTTGCCGCCGAAGTTGCCGAGTCCGGCCGCCGCACCCACCAGCGCCAACATGAGTGCCTGCTGGAGTGGCTCGTGCTCGGTGCGGGATTTCGCCACGAACGCGACGTACAGCGTGAGGAAGCCGGTGAGCACGCGAATGGTGCCGTTGCCCCACAGCCCGGTGAGGACGTCGCGACCGAGAGGCTGCCGCCGTTTGCTGGGCGCCGGGACGATGCCGATCGCGCCGGTGGTCGCCTCGGCGTGGTACCCGAGCGTCGCGGGCACCTCACCCTCGGTGACCTCGACCCAGGACGGGATGCGCATGGAGAGGTACGCGCCGAACACCGTCACGGCGAACGTGAACCACAGTGCCCCGGCGGAACCCAGCGCGAACGCGATGGCACCCGCGACCGCTCCCGCCGAGATGGTGCCGCCCAGCAACCCGAACACGGTGAGCCGGGAGTTCACCCGGACGAGGTCGATGTCCGGTGGCAGCACCCGAGGGGTGACGGCCGACTTGAGCACCGAGAACGACTTGCTCAGCACCATCATCCCGAGCGCGGCGGGATAGAGGAGCCAGGTGTCGAAGTTGAAGACCAGCACGACGGCGAGGACGGCGCGCAGGACGAACGAGGTGGCCAGCGCGATGCGGCGACCCTGCTGCAGGCGGTCGAGCATGGGCCCGATAAGGGGAGCGATGATCGCGAACGGGGCGATGGTGATGAGCAGGTAGAGGGCGACCTTGGTCTTGTCCTCACCCGTCGCGGCAGAGAAGAACAGCGTGTTGGCCAGCGCCACCGCCATCGCCGCGTCCGAGGCGAAGTTGGCCATCGTCGCGTAGGTCAGCGCCGTGAGACCGGACTTGTCGGCCCCGTCGGCGGTGGCAGCGCGGCGGAACGTCGCGATGCCCTTGCCCGTGATCTCGCGACCACGCATCGCCGCGACACGGGTGACCGTCAGCTTGCGCGGTACCCGGGGACGGCGGGGACCGGTGTCCTGATTCGGCATGCGGGTCGTCGGGTCGGGCGCGGTGGTCGAGTCGGGCGAGGTCGTCTGGTCGGACGGGATCGTCTCGCCTGATCCGGCCGTCGGAGGATGCAGCGGAGGCAGCGGCGATCGACGGGGTGGGAGTCGCTCGGACGGCGAGTAGTTGTCCCATCCCGGATGTCGCGAACCGGGGCGCGGATCGTCGGGACCTGTCACCCCGTCATTGTCCCCCACCTCGGGTCGGGGAGTGTGGGCGACTCGCTCGGCAGAGGGCGCCGTCCCTCGGTCACCGTGGTCTGAACTCGACCTCGAACAGAGTGGGCCACAGCTTGCCGGTCACGAGGAACCGAGACGTGCCGGGGACGGCCGCGATGCCGTTGAGGACGTCGATACCGGAGGAGTCGTCCAGTGCGGCGCGCAGTGGCGAGGCGTCGACGATCGCCGTCACGGCGCCGGACGACGGATCTATCCGCACGATGTCGTCGGTCTTCCAGATGTTGGCGTAGACCCCGTCCGCGGTGCATTCCAGCTCGTTGATCGACGTCACCGGCTGCTCGTCCTGCGTCACACGCACGGTGCCGGTGGGCTCGAAGCTCACCGGATCCCGGAAAGTGAGGGTGTCGGTGCCGTCGCTCATGACGAGGCGGCCGCTCGAACCCGCACTCGACTCGTCGAGGCACAGACCCCAGCCCTCGCCGTCGTACTCGACGCGTCGTCGCTCCAGCAGAGTCTCGCGATCTCGGGCCACCGCGATCCCGTCCTGCCAGGTCAGCTGCCACACCGTGTCGCCGGCGACGGTGAGGCCCTCGCCGAACAGCGGTGCGGGAAGGTCCACCTCCGTGAGCACGTCGCCGGTCTCCCGATCGGACGCCGTGACGCGGGAGCGGCCCTCGCGGCCCGTCCCCTCGAGCAACCGGTCACCGTCGATCTCGAGTCCCTGGGTGAAGGCGTCGGTGTCGTGCGGCGACGTGCCGACGATCTCGACATCGAAGCGGGGCACGTCTGCGGCGGGCGGTGCGGGGTCCGGCGCGCATCCACCGAGCACCACCGCGGCGGCGACGGTTCCGGACGCGATCGCGCGGCCGACTCCCGAACCTGAACGCAAGAGACCCGAACGCATGTGGCCATCCTGTCAGGCCCGGTGGGCGCACGACGCGAGCCGATGCTGCAAAATAGGGGTGTGAGTGCCCCTGTCGTGACCGAGATCCCCCCGCTTCTTGCCGACGCCGTGTCCGTGGCGCAGGCCGCCGTCGTGGAGTCGGGCGAGGGCCCGGTCGGAGCCCACCTCGGAGTCGAGGCGGTCGACGAGTCCTCCGCGATCCATCGCTTCGCGGCCGACCTGCCGGGGTACGGCGGCTGGCAGTGGGCGGTCGTCGTCGCAGCGCCCCCCGGTTCCGAGACCGTCACCGTCAGCGAACTCGCCCTGCTTCCCGGTCCGGACGCCCTGGTGGCGCCGACGTGGGTTCCCTGGGACGAGCGCATCCGTCCCGGCGATCTGGCACCGGGTGACCTGCTGCCGCCGCGCCACGAGGACGTCCGACTGGTGCCGGGGTACCTGGCCACCGGCGATCCCGCCGTCGACGACGTCGCCCTCGAACTCGGTCTCGGTCGCACGCAGGTCATGAGCCGCGAGGGTCGGCTCGAGGCCGCCGAGCGGTGGGCCGAGAGCGACTTCGGTCCCGATTCCCCGATGGCCAAGGCGGCGCCGGGCACGTGCGTCACGTGTGGTTTCTATCTCGCTCTGCAGGGTTCGCTGAGCGCTGCATTCGGCGTGTGCGGAAACGAGTTGGCCGCGGACGGGCACGTGGTGCACGCGGCGTACGGCTGCGGTGCGCACTCGGACACCGAGGGACCGACGGGCGCCGGATCGCCCGCGTACCCGGCCTACGACGACGGTGCCCTGGAGACCACGCCGACCGAGAACATCGAGCCCCGGGACACCGAGGCGGTCACCGACATCACGGAGTCGTCGTCGACCCTCTGACCGACCCCTTCGGGACGGAGGCGCTGCGCGAGTCCGTTCTCGCGGCCTGGTCGTCGTCGCCCACCCGACTGCGGGAGGATGCGGCCACGGAGGCCGATCTGGTGGTGGGGGGCTACCGCGATCGGGTGATCACCGAGCTGGCGCAGAACGCGGCCGACGCCGCGTCACGTGCCGACGTTCCCGGCCGTATGGCGGTGTGGTCCGTCGGCGATGCGCTGCACGTCGCGAATGTCGGTGTGCCGCTCTCGATCACCGGGGTTCAGGCGCTGGCCGCGCTGCGAGCGTCCGACAAGACTGACGAGCACGCCACGTCCGTCGGGCGATACGGCGTCGGGTTCACGGCCGTCCGTGCGGTGTCCGATCGCATCGAGATCCGATCCACGTCGGGCTCGATCGTGTTCGACGGATCGAGGACGCGCCGCGAGATCGCCGCGCGTGGGCTCGGCGAGCCGGAGCAGGGCGTTCCCGTCCTCCGGTTGCCGTGGGCGTCGGACGATGTGCCGACCCCGGGTTGGGACACCGAGGTCGTGCTGCACGGCGTCGTGGACGTCGCCGAAGTGCTGACCGCCGCCGCCCGTGAGTCGATCGACCTGATGCTCGAACTCGATGCGCTGCAGTCGATCTCGGTCGTCGGGACCCAACTCGTACGCGAGGTGTCGTCGGGGCCGGGAGCGTGGACGGACGTGCGCGTGGGTGGCCGACGATGGTGGCGCGGCGACGCGCCGGCCGCACGCTGGTTTCTCCCGCTCGCGGACGACGGCCTCACGCCGGACTCACCCGCGCCACTGACGCGGGACGTGCTGCGTGCGCCCACCAGATCCGATGAGGTGCTGACGATTCCGCTGCTCCTGATCGCGGACGTCCCCCTCCAGCCCGACCGTCGACGGGTCCTTCCGGGCGCCGACCTCTCGGTCGTGGCGACCGGATACGCGGCACTGGTCGCCGACCTGCCGGCGTCTCATCGGGCCGCCGCGGTACCGCGTCCGGGACTGCCGGCGTCCGAGGTCGACGAGGCGGTCCGCGCGGCGCTGGTTCGCGAGTTGGAGTCGACCGACTGGGTGCCGACGGCGGCGGGCCGGGCGGTACGTCCCTCGAATGCCACAGTGGTGGACTCGATCTCGGCGGAACTGGCCGAGCTCCTCGTGGACGTCGTGCCGGGACTCGTGGCACCGGCGGCATCGGATCGCGCGTCGGCGTCGGCCCTGGCGGTTGTCGGTGTGCGCCGGCTCGGGCTCGCGGGCATCGTCGAGAACCTGTCGGGGGTGTCGCGGCCGCCGATCTGGTGGCACCGCCTGTACGACGCACTGACCGACATCGTGCACGACTCGGCGGACGTCGACGAGTGTGCGGCGCTGCCGGTTCCGCTGACGGACGGCCGCACGGTCACGGGTCCCCGCACGGTGGTGCTGGTGGACGGCGACCGTCTCGGCTCGGTCGGGTGGGCTCGTGTGGTGCACCCGGACGCCGCCCATCCGTTGCTCCGCCGCGCGGGAGCGCAGACCGCTCGCCCGGCCGACCTGCTCGCCGACCCCACGTTGGCAGCGATGCTCGAGGATCCGGACGACGTGCCGGAGGAACTGGTGCACGATGTGCTGACCCTCGCGGCAGCCGTCGGCGGCGAGACGAGGATCGGCTCCGTCGGGTCGTTGCCGTTGCTCTCGTCGGACGGCGAGATACGGGCGGCGGACGAACTGCTGTTGCCGGACTCGCCGTTACGGCGAGTGTTGCAGCGAGACAGTCCGTTCGGTGTGGTGGACCACTCTGTCGTCGATCGGTACGGTGCGGACACCCTGGAGGTCGTGGGCGTGGGTCACGGCTTCGGCGTCGTGGTGGACGAGACCCCCGCGGGTCCCGATCACGATCTCGACGACGAGGAGGCGTGGTGGGACAGTCTCTCCGGTGAGCCCGGCCCCCTGGTCGCCGTGCGTGATCTCGATCTGGTGGACGAGGCGCGCTGGGCGGACGCGCTCACCCAGATCGTCGACGATCCGGTGACGGCCGCGGCGGTGCGGGACCGGACCGGCTACACCGCCTGGTGGCTGCGTCGTCACGCGCGGGTGAACGGAACACCGCTGGGGTTGCTCCGGCTGCCGAGCGACGAGTCTCTGCGCGGACTGCTGGATGCCGTCGACCATCCCCGCGCCGCCGAGTTCGCCGCGGCGCTGGCGGGTCCCACGATCGACGACGCCGACACGGCGGCCGGTCTGCTCGCCGCGGCGGACGATCCCGATCGCGTGGTGTCGCCCGCGGTGGCGATCCGGGCCCACACGCTCCTCGCCGAGGCGGTGGACTCCGGGCGGGTGGATCTGCGCGACATCGATCCCCCCGAGGCGGTCCGCACTCTCGCCGGCAGCGTGGCCGATCCCGCCGCGGTGGTCGTCCTCGATCACCCGCGGTGGATCGCCCTACTACCCGCCGACCGAGTCGTGCTCGGGTCTACGGCGTCCGCCGACACCCTCGCGGATCTCCTCGACGTGGAGACGACGGCCACGGCGCTGAGCGTCGAGATCGTGTCGGTGGGGGAGCGGGCGACGGTGGACACCCACCCCGCCCTCGCGGCCGTGCGAGCGATCTCGTCGTGGGAGGTCCCGGACGTCGTTCTCCTGCACGACGACCTGGTGGTGCGGTGTCGCGGCACCGTGCGAGTGGAGCGAGCGGTGCCTTTCTGGGTCACCGACGACGGCGAGACGCACGTGTCGCGGACGGTGCTGCCGTGAGCCTCGACCGTGATGTCCTCGACTGGATGGTGGATCACCGGAGCGCGGCGGCGACGGACGTCATGACCGTGATCACTACGGTGGGCAACACTGCGGGCGTCGCACTCGTGACGGTGGTGGTCGCGCTGATCCTGGTGCGCCGGGGGCACCGCCATCTCGGGCCGGGCCTCGTGGCCACGGTGTTCACCGGATGGCTCGTGATGAACGCTCTGAAGCTCGCTGTCCGGCGAACCCGTCCGCCGGTGCCCGAGCGGCTGGTCGAGATCTCGACCCACTCGTTCCCGTCCGGTCACGCGATGGTCTCGGCGACCTTCGCGGCGGCGGTGATCACGGTCCTCGTCGTCCTCGGCGCGTTCCGAGGGGCCCGGAAACGAACGAGAGCAGCGGCCGCCGTGGTCACGGCGGCAACGCTGCTCATCGGGTTCTCGCGCGTCTACCTCGGGGCGCACTGGCTCAGCGACGTTCTCGTCGGCTGGCTCCTGGGGGCCCTGATCGGTGTCGCGGGTATCGCGGTGGTGGCGCGACTCAGCGGTCGCGCTGGGCGATGACGAGGAGCTCGTCACGCATCGCGGGGCTGCCCACGTTGTTCGCGCGTGCGTAGAGATCACGCAGTGCCCGAACGTGGCGGCGGCGGTTGAGGAAACTTTCGACGTACTTCACTTCTATCTCTCCGGACGTTGCTCGAGTAGCTGAACTGACATAACCGATTCTCCACGTTACGTCCGTGTTACTCAACCTCGACGAGGGTGAGTTCCAGCACGTCAGAGGGGGTTTTGATGCCCGAAACCTGTCGCCCGGGTCACACCTCGGGCGGGTGCACGAGCCCCTTCTGAGCCGTGCGTCGGCCGCGGCGAGCGGCGCGGCGTTGCAGTGCGAACAGTCCGAACCCCAACGCGCCCAGCGCGGTTCCCGTCCAGCAGACCGCGGTCGCGCCCGAGAAGGAGTCGACGACCGAGCACAGGACGGCGGCGGCGAGGAACAGCAGCGTCCCGGCAGCGAGCACCGGAGCGGGATCGGTCACGCGCGGAGGCAGTCCGGGCGGGGTGGCGGGGGTGGGGCGCACGGCGCCGACGCTACTCGCGCCCCTCGCCGGGTCATGGCCTAGTCTCCACTTCATGTCTCGCGCGACGTCTCTCCTCGACTCGTTCTTCAAGATCACCGATCGCGGATCGACCATGTCCGCGGAGGTGCGGGGAGGCGTCGTCACGTTCGTCGCCATGGCCTACATCGTGGTGCTGAATCCGCTGATCCTCGGCAGCTTCTCGCCGGACGACGCGGCCGCCAAGACCGACGTGCTGGGAGACATCCTCCCGGTGCCCCAGGTCGCCGCCGTCACGGCGCTCGTGGCTGGCGTCATGAGCATCCTCTTCGGTGTCATCGCCAATTACCCGTTCGCCATCGCGGCGGGACTCGGCATCAACACGCTGCTCGCCGTGACCATTGCACCGCAGGTCACCTGGGCCGAGGCCATGGGGCTGGTCGTCATCGACGGCATCATCATCGTGGTGTTGGCGCTCACCGGGTTCCGCACCGCCGTGTTCGAGGCCATCCCCCGCGAACTCAAGGCCGCCATCGCGGCGGGCATCGGCGCCTTCATCGCGCTCATCGGTCTCGTCGACGCCGGCTTCGTGCGCCGCGTGCCGGACATCGCGGGCACCACCGTCCCGGTCGGCCTGGGCATCGACGGGTCGATCGCGTCGTGGCCGACGGTGACCTTCGTCTTCGGTCTGCTTCTCATGGGCATCCTCGTGGCGCGAAAGGTGCGGGGCGGGTTGCTGATCGGCATCGTCGTCACCACCGTGGTGGCCGCGATCATCGAGGCGATCACCGACACCGGTGCCTCCGCGGGAGTGAACCCGAAGGGCTGGAACCTCAGCGTGCCGGCGCTGCCCGACGTCGTCGTCGATCTCCCCGACCTGTCTCTCGTGGGCAACGTCGATCTGTTCGGCGCCTTCACCCGTATCGGCGTCCTGGCGGCCAGCCTGCTGGTGTTCACGCTGGTGCTGGCCAACTTCTTCGACGCCATGGGCACCATGACCGGGCTCGGCAAGGAGGCCGGGCTCGCGAGCAAGGACGGCACGCTGCCGGGCGTCGGCAAGGCGCTCGTCGTCGAGGGTGTCGGCGCGGTCGCGGGCGGCGCGGGTTCGGCGTCGTCGAACACGGTCTTCGTCGAGTCGGCGTCGGGAATCGCCGAGGGTGCGCGCACCGGCCTCGCCAACGTGGTGACGGGCGTGCTGTTCCTCGCCGCGATGTTCCTGACACCGCTGTACTCGGTGGTACCGATCGAGGCGGCCGCACCGGCCCTCGTCGTGGTGGGCGCGTTGATGATCGGGCAGGTCGCCGACATCGACTTCACCCAGTTCCACGTGGCACTGCCCGCGTTCCTCACCATCGTCGTCATGCCGTTCACGTACTCCATCGCGAAC
Organism: Rhodococcus sp. BP-349; assembly: GCF_019835845.1. Lineage (NCBI taxonomy): Bacteria > Bacillati > Actinomycetota > Actinomycetes > Mycobacteriales > Nocardiaceae > Rhodococcus > Rhodococcus sp. BP-349. The sequence goes on from NZ_JABUDR010000001.1 coordinate 1,266,164, forward strand.
GGCATCGGCGTCGGGTTCGTCACCTGGGTCGTCCTCGCCGTCGGTCGCGGCAAGATCCGCAGCGTCCACCCACTTCTCGGCATCGTGGCCCTGCTCTTCGTCGCGTACTTCGCCCTCGGTCCCATCACGGACGCGCTCACCTAGTCGGCGGGAATCGGCTGCTCGCGCGGGTCGTTCAGCACCCGCACGTGCCGTATCCTGTGGCGATGCCTCAGGAATTGCGTGCGTTGGCCGGCGACCTCTCCCTCGCTGTCGTTCGTATGACGCGGCACCTGCGAGGCCGCCGCACCAGTCAGGTGACACTCACGCAGCTCTCCGCTCTCGCGACACTCGCCCGTGAAGGCGCGATGACGCCGGGCACGCTCGCAGCGCGCGAGCGCGTACAGCCGCCCTCCATGACGCGCGTCGTGGCGTCCCTGGGCGATCTCGGGTACGTGGACCGGATGCCCCATCCCACCGACGGTCGTCAGATCATCGTGTCGCTGTCCGACGCGGGCCGTCAGGTCATCGAGGACGAGGTCAACGCCCGCGAGGCGTGGTTGACCGAGCAGCTGCGCGGGCTCGACGCGGACCAGCTCGTGGCGATGCGCACCGCGGTCGACATCATGTCGGCCATCGTCAACGAGTCGGAGTGACGCTGCCCGTCTGACCCGGGGCCGAGGGCTCCGGCATCGGAGTAGATTGATACTTCGTGCAACTACGTCATCGCCGGACGGACGGGTCCGCTTCCCGGCCCTCGCTGTTCGATGCGTTGCACTCGCGCAACTACCGGCTGTGGGCGTCGGGGCAGATCGTCTCGCTCATCGGCACGTGGATGCAGCGCATCGCCCAGGACTGGCTGGTTCTCGAACTGTCCGGGGGCAACGGGCTCGCCGTCGGCATCGTCATGGCACTGCAGTTCGGTCCCACGCTGGTGCTGTCCGTGTGGGGCGGGGTGCTCGCGGATCGGTACGACAAGAGACGCCTCCTCATGGGCACCCAGGCCGCTGCCGCCGTGTTCGGGCTCGTGCTCGGGCTGCTCGACGTCGGCGGTGTCGTGGCGCTGTGGCACGTGTACGTCCTGGCGCTGCTCCTCGGCTGTTCGTCGGCGATCGACGCGCCCGTCCGGCAGTCGTTCACCATCGAAATGGTCGGTCCCGCAAGGCTTCCCAATGCCATCGGCCTCAACTCGATGACATTCAATCTCGCGCGCATCGTCGGCCCCGCCATCGCCGGCGTGGGCATCACCCTGGTCGGAACCGGCTGGGTGTTCCTCGTCAACGCGGCCTCGTTCGCCGCGGTGTTCGGTGCGCTGGCCGCCATGCGGCCCGCCGAGCTGTTCACGGTCGAGCGTGCGCCGCGTCGGAAAGGGCAGGTGCGGGAGGGATTCGGCTACGTCGCGGGGCGGCCGGATCTCTGCGTGCTGCTGGCCACCGTGTTCGTCGTGTCGACGTTCGGCATCAACTTCCCGCTGAGCCTGTCGGTGATCGCGCGCAACACCTTCGACAAGGGTGCGGACGCATACGGATTCCTGTCCACGGTGCTCGCGGTGGGCACCCTGATCGGCGCGACGATCGCAGCCCGGCGACGCGGCACCCCCGGGATCCGTCTGTTCGTGCTGTCCGCGGTGGTGTTCGGCATCTTCGAGACTCTGGCAGGACTGATGCCGGCGTTCTGGGCCGTCGCCGTCATGCTGATCCCGGCCGGCGCAGTCCAGCTCACGTTCAGCACCATCGCGATGAACATCCTGCAGGCGTCGGTCCCGTCGGACATGCGCGGCCGGGTCATGGGCATCTACATGCTGTGCTTCCTCGGCGGAACCCCGCTGGGTAGCCCGTTGCTGGGCTGGGTCGCCGACGTCGTCGATCCTCGGGCACCGCTCGTGCTCGGCGGGATCGTCTCCCTGATCGCGGGCCTGGGTGCGGCGCTGGTGGTGCGCCGCACCCACGTCGACGATGTCGCTGCGCCCGACGTCGGGGTCGAGGAGACCCGACCCGTCTAGAAGAACCAGCCGATCTGGGGCTGGCTCGGGGTGCCGAAAGCCAGATCGAACTCGTGCAACGCCTTCTCCGACGTCGACGCCACTCGGCCGGCGGCCGCGAACTGACGAGCGCGGTGCGCGCCGAGGTAGAGGCTGCCGAGGACGGACGAGGACACCGTCACGTCGGGGTCGTCGTCACTGCGGGTGACCTCGGCATGCCCGTCGCGGATGACGAAGCGATAGGCGCCGCCGGCGTGCAGGAACGGATCCTCCACGCCGATCACCAGGTCGGTGTCGACGGCGTACGTCCGCGCCGACAGGGCCGCCGGAACGTCCATCAACCGCACCCACAGGCCGTCCTTGACGCCGGTGACCTGCGGGACACGGCGATCGGTCAGCAGTGTCAGCAGCGGATCCCCGACGGGAAGTGTCACCTCGATCGTCTCCACGAGATCGATGCCGCACATCACCTGCCAGAGGTCGGAGCGTGCCTCGTCCGTGGCGGCGATGATGTCGACGATGCGCGCCTCCTGTGCCCCCGCTGTCCCGACGCGATAGCCGCGGCGGAACGCGATGTACCCGTCGGGGTGGACGATGAAGAACAACTTGGAGAAGCCACCGCGGGAGTTCTTGCGATCGGCGAAGAAGCGATGCCACCGGGTCTGGGGCATCGGCTGGGCACCGGCGGTCTGTCGCTGCCACCGGCCGTAGATCTCCGGCAGCAGTTCACGAGCTTCCGCCGACGTCACCAGACGGGCACCTCGGGGCGGCGGCAGGTCCTTGCGGAACGCGGTGAATCGGCGGTCGATGGTGTAGTTGACACCCTGCGTGGCGGCGCCGTACCCGAACCGCTCGTAGATGGTCGCCTCGCTCGCCGTGAGCACCGACAGGGGCTTTCCCGCGTCCTCGAAGCGCTCGTGCTGCGCGGTGAACATCCGGCGCAGGATGCCGCGTCGGCGATGCGTGGGAGCGACCGACACCCACGACACCCCCGTCGCGGGCAGCGTGCGGCCACCGGGGACGGTGACGTCCATCGGGAAGTGCATCGTGACACCGACCGGCAGATCACCGTCGCACGCCAGGAAGATCTCGGACGAGGCCGTGAGGATCTTGGTCTCCTCCATGTCCTCGCTGTTCTGGTGCTCACCGAAGGCGTGGGCGTCGAGGAGCGCGATGGCGTCCCAGTCGTCCTCGGTGGCGGTACGGATGGTGATCGTGTCGTCGGTAGTCATCGCAGACGACCTTATCGGCCGCGCCGATGCACCGCCGGAACACGTCCTGAGAAGATGGGTCCGTGGTACACGTCGTCGACATCACCGACCCAGCCGATCCTCGCCTCGACGACTTCCGGGACCTCAACTCCTCGGACCGTCGCCCCGACCTGCCCCAGGGCAAGGGGCTGGTGATCGCGGAGGGTGTTCTGGTGGTCCAGCGCCTCGTCGCGTCACGCTTCGAGCCCCTCTCGCTGCTGGGCGTCGAGCGGCGGCTCGGTGAGCTCGCGGACGATCTGGTGGATGTCGACGTGCCGTTCTACCGCACCACGGCGGACGTCATGGCGGAGGCCGTCGGGTTCCACCTCAACCGCGGGGTGCTCGCGGCCGCCCGGCGTCCCGCACCGCTGGACCTCGCGGACGTCGTCGCCGACGCGCGGACGGTGGCGATTCTCGAAGGCGTCAACGACCACGAGAACCTCGGCTCCATGTTCCGCAATGCCGCCGGCCTCGGTGCCGACGCCGTCCTGTTCGGCGGCGCCTGCGCCGATCCGCTGTACCGACGGTCGGTGCGCGTCTCGATGGGTCACGTGCTGCGCGTGCCGTTCGCCACGGTTCCCGACTGGCCACGCGGGCTGTCCGTGCTGCGCGACAACGGGTTCCAGCTCGTCTCGCTGACCCCGAACCCCACCGCCGTGCCGCTGGCCGAGGCGATGACGGGGGAGAAGGTCGCGCTCCTCCTCGGCGCCGAGGGGCCCGGACTCACCGAACACGCGATGCGCGCCACCGATGTCCGGGCGCGGATCCCGATGGCCCCGGGCACCGATTCGCTCAACGTCGCGACCGCAGCCGCCATGGCGTTCTACGAGCGGGTGCGCACGGGATGAGGGATCCGGCCGAACCGACACCGTGGGGCCCGGGAATCGCGTGTGCCGTCGCGGCGGCACTCGTCACCGCCGCCGCGGTGATCTCGCTCGGCCTCACCCTGCTGCGGGTCAGCAGCCTCTTCGCGGTCCTGGTGATGGCCGTGATGGTGGGCGGCGCTGCGCCGTCGGTGGCCCGTCGACGCGCAGATCCGGTGTGGCGCTTCGTCGTTCCGGGCGTCGCCGCCGGGGCGACCGTGGGTGTGCTGGCGTTCGCCGTCGACGCGCTGGGTTAGCGGCGCCGGAAGAGACCGCGCTTGCGCTGCGGCTCCGGAGTCTCCTGAGCCTGCGGTCGCGGCGGTTCCGGCGGAGGGGTCGCTGCCGGATCGCGCATCGCGAAGTCGCACAGCAACACCGACCCGGGGTCGGTGTCCCCGTCGCGGGCACCGCCGATCATGCGGACGCCGAGCCAGTGGGCGCTCGCCGCGTCGGCGAACTCCTGGGGATGGAACGGCAGCGCCTGGGGATCGGGAAACTTCTCGCCGTCGAACTGCAGCGGATGGTCGCCCGACCAGAAAGGCCGTTCCCACGGGAAGGGCAGGCCCTCGTCCTCATGGATGTAGGTGGGTCCGGCGCTGAACGAGCGCTTCAGGGTGCCGGAGTCCCATTGCGCGAAGGCGCCCCACGCGTGCTCACGTTCGGAGGCGACGAGAAAGGTGTGTGCGGACGGCAGCAACGACGTCCACGACTCCTCGAGACTCGACGGGCGCACCGCGGCGGGCTCCGACGCGCAGACGACGGTGATGCCCGGGTAGCAGCCGACCAGCACGCGATTCCGCTCCGACGCCACGGCGAACGCCGTCAGCGGAGCCATGCCGACGAGGGTGGGCTCGAGGCCGGGATGGAGCTTCCGTGCCACGGCCGCGGCCGCATCGGTGTCGGACTGCACTCCGGATCGCAGTACCGCGATCGGATCAGGTGCGTCGACGAACCACAACGCTGCTGTTCCCAGCCCCACCGGGCGCCCCCTTGTCGTCGTCCGGTCTCAGACGGTCACTTACTCGGTCGTGAAACCCTGCTCTGCCGAGAACACCGCTCGGCTCACCGACCGTTGCTGCGCACTCCCAGCAAGACATCCTCCCACGACGGCATGGCGGGCTTTCCCCGTTTGTCCTTCGCGTTCGCATGGCCCGGCGCAGGCTTGGGTTGCGTCGGTTCGGGCTCGGGCTCGGCTGCGGGTGTCTCCGCGGGTTCGGGCTGCTCTGCCGTGGTCTCCGTGTCCGAGTCCGCGTCGACCCCGTAGTAGTCGTCGAGGGTCTGCTGCGACGGCGAGTCCTCCTCGCCCGCGGCCGCGACGGGGGCCAGCCCTCGGAGCTGGCGGCCGAAGTCGGGGTCGATCAGCTCGGAGGCCGCGTCGTCCAGCGGAGTGACGCTGCCGCCGTGTGCATCCGGCTGGAATCGCCAGTGCGCGGTGTTGGTCGTCCGGCCTGCGGGCCAGGTCAGCTGGGCGATCCAGTGATTGTCCTCGTCGCGCCAGGCATCCCACTCGGCCTGGTCCATCGAGTGGCCGCGGCCGCGGAACGCGAGACCGACGATCTCCACCAGCGTGAGCACGGCGGGCCCGTCGGCGCGCAAGGGGTGACCCAGCTGGGCCAGTTCGGCGGCGCGGGAACGTTCGAGCAGAACGGGGTGCGCGTAGCGCTCCACCTTGCTCGCCGGCATGCCCGATTCCTTGGCCACCTGCTCGATGGAGGCGCCGGATCGGATGCGCGCCTGGATCTCGCGCGGTCGCATCAGAGAATCCATCTCGATCTCGATCTGTCCGAGTCGCGCGGCGTCACCACGGGCGGCGGCACGCAACTTCTCGTCGGCCGGCAGACGGAACTTCTCACCGGAGGAATCGGCACAGACGATGTGCTTGCCGTCCGACGCCAGGCCGATCACGTGGATCTCTCGCACGATCACTCCTTCGCGTCGCGACGGCCCCTGCCCCTCGGCTGCTCGTTGTCCGAGCACGGGGCCGGGTTCGGTGCCTCCCCCGACTGTAATGCACCACAGTGCAGCAGTCTGGGGGACACGCATGCTCTCACGCCAGGTGTTCGACCACGTGATCGATGCAGGCGGTCAACGCGGTGACGTCGTCGGGCTCGACGGCCGGGAACATTCCGACACGCAGCTGGTTGCGGCCGAGCTTGCGATACGGCTCCGTGTCGACGATGCCGTTGGCGCGCAACGTCTTCGCCACTGCTGCAGCATCGACCTTCTCGTCGAAGTCGATGGTGCCGACCACCTGCGACCGATGCTTCGGGTCGACGACGAACGGCGTCGCGTACTCGGAGCGCTCGGCCCAGTCGTACAGCCGCGACGAGGAGTCCGCGGTCCGTGACGTCGCCCAGTCCAGGCCGCCCTTGCCGTTCAGCCACTCGATCTGGTCGGCGAACAGGAGCAGAGTCGCCACCGCGGGGGTGTTGTACGTCTGGTTCTTGGTGCTGTTGTCGATGGCGATGGGCAGCGACAGGAAATCGGGCACCCAGCGCTTGCTCGCCGCGATCTCGTCGACGCGGGCCAGTGCGGCGGGGCTCATCAGCGCGACCCAGAGGCCGCCGTCCGCAGCGAAGTTCTTCTGCGGAGCGAAGTAGTAGATATCCGAATCGGCCACGTTCACGGGCAGCCCGCCGGCGCCCGAGGTCGCGTCGATCGCGATGAGCGCCTTCTCCGAACCCGCGGGCCGGGACACCGGAATGGCCACACCGGTCGAGGTCTCGTTGTGCGCCCACCCGATCAGGTCGACCGACGGGTCCGACGTGGGCTCCGGAGCACTGCCCGGCTCCGCGGAGACGACGATCGGGTCACCGATGAACGGGTTGGCCTTGGCCACCGAGGCGAACTTCGAGCTGAACTCACCGTTGGTGAGGTGCAGCGACTTCTCCTTGATCAGGCCGAACGCCGCAGCGTCCCAGAATGCCGTGGTGCCGCCGTTGCCCAGCACGACCTCGTAGCCGTCGGGAATGGTGAACAGCTCGCGCAACCCGTCGCGCACCCGTCCCACCACGTCCTTCACCGGCTTCTGGCGATGGCTGGTGCCGAACACCGACGCGCCCACGTCCACCAGGGACTGGAGCTGCTCGGGCCGAACCTTCGACGGACCGCACCCGAAGCGTCCGTCGCCGGGCTTGAGGTCGGAAGGAATGGTCAGGTTCTCGGCCATACGGGGTTCGCGTCCTTAGTTTCGGTGTGGGCGGTACCGGCGAGATCAGGGTAGTGCAGCCGTGACAGGGGTCGTGCACCCGCTGGGCCGGCGTTGGTTTGCCGGCGGGCGCACCGCGCGGTGCCCTGCGCAGGTTGCGGCGTGCGCTCGTCGCCGGGCGCTGCGCGTGGAGGGCGCGGTCACCCCACCCGAATGGTGCGCGGCCGTGCGCCTCCGCACCCTGCGGCCAGCACCCGACGCAGTTCGCGGCCGAGTTGCGGCGACGTCAGATCGGCCCACGTCCAGCGCACCACCGTCCATCCGTGCGCGCGGAGCAGGTCCTCGCGACGCTTCTCCCGCACCAGGACGTCGGCGGGTGACTCGCCGGGGCGTGCGAGGGCCGAGTATTTCGAGACGCCGTCGAACTCGCCGATAACACCCTCGTCCTCCCACAGGAAATCGGGGCGGAAGGTGGTGCGGCCGTCCGCGAGCATCAGCGTGACCTGGAGTTCCGGGCACGGAACGCCGAGATGGTGCAGATACACGCGGCTCCGCGATTCCCCGACGCTCTCGCTTCGTCCGTCCAGGAAGTCGAGTACACACTCGGCGGCGGTGCGTCTGCGATGGGACGGCGTACGGCTCAGCGACTCGCGCACCGACTCCGGCGTCACGAGATGTCGGTTCAGCGCGGAGTCGCCGGCGCAGACCGCATCCTCGAACGGGAGGGTCCGCGCGAGGTCGGCGACGGTGCGCGCGGCGGACGTGCAGCGCAGGCCGTCGATGACGTCGACGTCCCGCTCGGTCAGACCGTCGGCATGCACGTGGCGATGACGACCGACGTGGCCACCCGACGATCGCGGGATGCCGAGATGCACCTGTTCCGGGACTCGCCACAACGACATCCCGTGCACCAAGGCTGCGGAACCGTGTGCGGCGGCCGCCGTGGGTGCGCTCCCCAGCAGCGTCGCGCGCACCTCGAGCAGGTGCCGGCCGGTGGCGTCGAGCGAGTCGAGGACCGCCGCCGGAACGTAGATGCCGCGCCGGACGACGGCGATCTCGCGACGCGCCAGTGCAGTCTTGATCTCGGCATCGGTGGCGCCGCGTGCGAGTGCGTCACGACGGCTGAGCAGCAGTTCCCCGTAGAAGTTCACGGCCGCAGTGTGCGCACGACTCGGTGACCCGCGCTGCGGCCGTCCACAGTCGGCCGTCATCCCCGGGTTCGAGCGCCCGCCCCTTGCCTCGCGCGCACCGCTCGGCTACGCGCGCAGGACGAGAGGTGCGCGGAACACCGCGCGGTGCGCGGAACACCGTGCGGTGCGCGGAACACCGTGCGGTGCGCGCGGCGGAGAACTGACACCCCACCGACCTACGCGATGGTGCCCCACCCCTCGACGCTCTCGGGGGAGCGCGGTGCGGGGCCGGTGTAGATGGCGGCGGGGCGAACGAGCTTGCCGAGGCGCTTCTGTTCGAGGATGTGGGCGCACCAGCCGGCGGTGCGGCCGCAGGTGAACATGGCGGGCATCATGTGCGCGGGGACCTCGGCGAAGTCGAGGATGACGGCGGCCCAGAACTCGACGTTGGTCTCGATGGCGCGGTCGGGCCGGCGTTCGCGCAGTTCGGCCAGTGCAGCCTGCTCGAGGGCTGCGGCGACCTCGAAGCGGGGTGCATTCAGGCGCTGTGCGGTGGCGCGCAGGACGCGGGCGCGGGGATCCTCGGCGCGGTAGACGCGGTGCCCGAAGCCCATGAGCTTCTCTTTCCGGTCGAGGATGCCCTTGACCAGTGCCCGTGCGTCGCCGGACTTCTCGACTTCCTCGATCATGGGGAGGACGCGGGCGGGGGCGCCGCCGTGCAGGGGTCCGGACATGGCGCCGATGGCTCCGGAGAGCGCGGCGGCGACGTCGGCTCCGGTGGAGGCGATGACGCGAGCGGTGAAGGTGGAGGCGTTCATGCCGTGTTCGGCGGCGGAGACCCAGTAGGCGTCGATGGCCTCGGTGTGGGCGGGGTCGGGGTCGCCCTTCCACCGGGTCATGAATCGTTCTGTGACGGTGGAACACTCGTCGATACGTGACTGCGGCACGGCCGGCTGGTAGATCCCTCGCGCGGACTGGGCGACGTAGGACAGTGCCATGACGGAGGCGCGGGCGAGGTGTTCGCGGGCGGTGTCGTCGTCGATGTCGAGCAGCGGTTCGTAGCCCCAGATCGGGGCGAGCATCGCGAGACCGGCCTGCACGTCGACGCGGACGTCGCCGGTGTGGATGGGAAGGGGGAACGGCTCGGCCGGCGGCAGTCCGGGGCCGAAGCGTCCGTCGACGAGCAGTGCCCACACGTTGCCGAAGGTGACGCCCTTGCCGACGAGGTCCTCGATGTCGACGCCGCGGTAGCGCAGTGCGCCGCCGTCCTTGTCGGGTTCGGCGATGTCGGTGGTGAAGGCGACGACGCCCTCGAGTCCGGCGACGAAGCCCTCCGGTACCACTGTTTCCTGGGCCATGAAGATCCCTCGTTCTCCTGTGTCCGCGGACCCCGCTTTCGTGCGTGGACCTGCACCTCACCGCACCCTAGTGGGTAGCGCGGGCGGGACCGTACTCCGGGAGTAGCGTCTGCGCGGTGACCGAGAACATCGACCTCGCCGAGATGCGGGTGGCCTACGGCGGCGACGCGGATCTGGAGGACAGCGACCTCGACGGTGGGTGGCTCGCGCTCGCCCGCGTGTGGTTGCAGCAGGCGATCGACGCGCGTCTGCCGGAACCGAATGCTCTCACGCTCGGCACCGTCGACGCGGACGGCCGACCGGCCACTCGCACGGTGCTGTGCAAGGAGATCTCCACCGACGGCGTCGTGTTCTTCACCAACTACGGATCCGCGAAGGCCCGCCATCTCGAGTCGACGCCCTTCGCATCCGCGACGTTCCCGTGGATCGGCATCCAGCGCCAGCTCACGGTGCGCGGACCGGTCACGCGGGTGAGCGCCGACGAGACGGCTGCCTACTGGGCCACCCGACCGCGGGGGTCGCAGCTCGGTGCGTGGGCGTCGCAGCAATCGAGCCCCATCGGATCGCGTCAGGATCTGGAACGGCAACTCGCCGACGTGACCGACAGGTTCGAGAACCAGGACGTGCCGGTGCCGCCGAACTGGGGCGGCCTCCGCATCGCGCCCGAGTCCGTGGAGTTCTGGCAGGGCCGGAACAACCGTCTGCACAACAGGCTGGTGGTCACGGCGTCCGGCGTCGAGCGCCTGCAACCGTGAAGCTTCTCGCCGACACCACCCCGCTCCAGAACCCCGATTATCGACGCCTGTGGGCGTCGGGCGTCGTCACGGTCATCGGTGCCCAGCTCTCGGTCGTCGCTGTGCCGCAACAAATCTTCCAGATCACGTCGAGTTCGGCGTACGTGGGCCTCGCGGGTGCGTTCGCCCTGGTGCCGCTCGTCGTGTTCGGCCTGTGGGGCGGGGCGTTGGCCGACGTGATGGATCGGCGCACCTTGCTGATGATCACCACGGTGGGCATCGGCGCGACGTCGTTCATGCTGTGGCTGCAGGCGCACCTGGGCCTGGACAACGTGTGGATCGTGCTGGTGTTGCTCGGCGTACAGCAGGGCTTCTTCGCGGTCAATCAACCCACACGCAGCGCCATCATCCCGCGCCTGATTCCGCTGCGGCAGTTGCCCGCTGCCAATTCGCTCAACATGACGGTGTTCAATTTCGGTGCCATCGCGGGCCCGATGCTCGCCGGTGCGTTGATCCCGGCGTTCGGGCTTCCGACGCTCTACCTGCTCGACACCATCGCGCTGTCGGTGACCCTGTGGGCAGTGGTGCGACTGCCGAAGATACCTCCGACAGGGGAGTCGCGACGGGCCGGGCTGCGCGAGGTGTTTCAGGGGTTCGCCTACCTGGCGACGCAGAAGGTGCTGCTCGCCTCGTTCGTCGTCGACATCATCGCGATGGTGTTCGGGATGCCGCGCGCCCTGTTCCCGGAGGTGGCCACCGAGACGTTCGGTGACCCGGCCGAGGGTGGACTCGTCCTCGGGCTGCTGTTCGCGTCGTTGTCGGCGGGCGCGGTGCTGGGCGGGATCTTCTCGGGCTGGTTGCCGCGTGTGCAGCGTCAGGGTGTCGCGGTGATCGCGTGCATCGTGGTGTGGGGCGGCGCGATGGTGGGCTTCGGCGTCTCGGTGGCGCTCGCGACGGTCGGGGAGCGCGGGTGGGCGCTGTACCTGGCGCTGGGCTTCCTGGCGATCGGCGGCGGCGCCGACATGATCTCCGCCGCGTTCCGGAGTTCGATGCTGCAGTCCGTCGCCACCGACGACATGCGGGGCCGACTGCAGGGCGTCTTCATCGTCGTGGTCGCGGGCGGCCCTCGGGTCGGCGACGTCCTGCACGGCGCGGCCGCCTTCATGGTGGGTACCGCGGCCGCGGCGGCGGGCGGCGGGGTGCTGGTCATCGTGGGCGTGATGATCGCGGCCCTCGCCATCCCGGCCTTCGTCAAGTACCGCGTCACGGCTCACACCTGAGCGGTGCGGCGGCACACCTCCGCCCAGGGTGTGGGCTCGATACCCAGCATCTGCTGTGACCGCGTCGAGTCGAGGACGTAGGCCGCGGTGCGCTGGTAGGACAGCTGGTTCAGCTCCCGCAGCATCGGTACGGCGAGACCCGCCGCCCGCGTGATCAGCCGGGGTACGACGCGCACCGGTACCGGGGGTCTGCCCACGGCCGCGAGTGTGTCGGTGATCGCTTGTCGCAGCGTCACAGCAGGATTGGTCGGTGCATGCCACACCTGACCCCATGATTCGGGGGTGTCGACGGCGGCGATCAGCGCGCGCGCCTCGTCGAGGACGTCGGTGAACGAGTGCGGCACGTCGGCTGCATCGATCGCCCAGACTGTCTTGCCGTCGAGCGCCGCGGGAAGGAGGCGCGTGACGTGGCCGTTCGCGCCCACTCCCGTTCCCACGTAGTCGGATCCGCGTACCTCGACGGCGCGCAGAGAACCGGCGCGGTGCGCGTCGGCGAGCTCCGCCCACATCTGGGCCCGCAGCACGCCCTTGTGGTCGGTGGCGGCGTCGGGCATTCCCTCGCGCATGACACCGTCGGCGACGGGCCCGTACGGGTACAGCGTGCCCGTGACGGCGAGGACGGCGCCGGTTCGTTCGGCGGCGGTGCGCAGCGACCGGGCCAGCGGCGGCCACACCTGATGCCACTGCGTGTAGTCGCTCGGGTTGGCGCAGTTGTACAGCGCGACGGCACCGTCCGTGAGGGCGCCGAGTGCGTCGGCGTCGGAGGCGTCCAGGGTGGCGGAGGTGACGCCGGGCGCGGTGGTGCCGCGACGGGAGACGAGAACGACCTCGGAGCCGCGGTCGGCGAGCAGGCGGGCGACATGGGTACCGACGGGGCCGGCCCCGACGACGACGTGACGATCGGACATGGGAAACACCTTCCGTAGTGGAGAGCACCGCTCTCGCCACAACTATGAGAGCACCGCTCTCTAAAGTCAAGAGCGGTGCTCTCGGTTACTGTGAAGGCATGCCCACGCCCCGCGAAACCGCACGCACGGAGACGATGGCCGCGATCCTCAGCGCCGCACGGACACAGCTCGCCGAGGTCGGTCCCGCGTCGCTGTCGCTGCGGGCGGTGGCGCGGGAGATCGGCATGGTGTCCTCGGCCGTCTACCGCTACGTGGCGAGCCGGGACGACCTGCTCACCGCGTTGATCGTGCAGTGCTACGACGAGGTCGGCGCGGCTCTCGAAGACGCGGATCCGCGGGGCGGGAAGCCTCTCGACCGCTGGGTGGCGGTATGTGACGCGCTGCGGTCCTGGGCCGCGGCGCACCCCCACGAATACGCGCTGCTGTACGGCTCACCCGTGCCCGGCTACCGCGCTCCGCGGACCACGGTGGTTCCCGCCACCCGGCCCACCCTCGTGCTGGTGAGCATCGTCGTCGATGCCTACCGATCGGAGCCGCCGACGACCATCGAGCCCGGCCTCTACTCGCCGGCGCGCGACTTCGTCGTGCAGCACTTCCGCGAGACCCGCGGGGAGGACGTGAGTGGCGTGATGACGGACGACCTGGTGGCCCGCACGTTGTCGGCGTGGATCACGGTCTTCGGCGCGGTGTCGTTCGAGCGTTTCGGTCATCTGGTCGGCGTCACCGAGGACACCGGCGCGTTCTACAGAGACATCGTGCGGGATCTCGCGACGATGCTCGACCTCAGTGGAAGGTGACGTGCCACACCGCGAGCGCGGCCAGCGCGCCGGCGCCGTTGAGTGCCCAGTGCAGACCGATGGGAGCGAGGATGCTCCCGCCGCGATGGCGCAGCCAGGTGAAGACGAAGCCGGCGACGGTGGTCCCGGCGACGGCGCCGCACACCCCGATGATCTGGCCGAACAGTCCGGTACCCAGCACGGCGGAGAACCCGTCGTTACCGACCGTCAGGCCGAGTGACGACGCCACGTGCCACAGTCCGAACAGCAGCGAGCCGATGACGGCGACCGCGCGAATGCCGAAGCGCCGCGACAACTTCGCGTGCAGGACGCCGCGGAACGCGAGCTCCTCGGGAACGACTGTCTGGAGCGGAATGATGACCAGGGCCGCGAACAGTGTGGCGCCGACGTTGACGCCGTACCGCTCGTTGAGGAAGGCGCTCTGCGTCAGCGGTATCGACGCGGCGATGGCGACGACGAGAAGCGTGATGCCCGCCGCGGCGGCGCCGTGACGGGCTCCGCGTCCGACGTTGCTCAGTCCCAGGTCGCTCCACTGGAGGCCGCGCGCACGGGCGAAGGCGAGCAGCAACAGGGCGCCGACCGGCACCGCGGCGACAGCGATGGGGGTGGGCGCGAAGTGCGCGGTCAGATTGAAGACCACCAGGGCCGCGACGACCACGACGATGTCGACAAGGGTCCTGTCGACCCAGCGGCGGGGTGCCACCGGTTCGATGGCGACGGCGACTGTGGACACCCGATCCACCGTACAGAGAACGAGGCAACATACCGGGGCGGTAGCGTGCTGACATGGTCGACGACGCGCCATCCGCCCTCTCCCACTCGCTGCGCCACGGTGCGTACAGAGCCGACGTCGCCGCCACCGGTGCGGGTCTGCGTGCCCTCGAGCACGCCGGCCGGCGACTCACCGAGACGTGGGACGCGGGCAGGCCGGAGGCCGGTCGGGATCGGGTCGCCGTCAAACCCCCGTTGTCGGCGGGGCTGGTGTTGGCGCCGTGGCCCAACCGCACGCGCGACGGCCGGTTCACGTTCGACGGTGAGACCCATCAGCTCGAGATCACCGAACCGGCCCGGAACAACGCGAGTCACGGACTCGTCCGCCGGCGGGAATGGGACGTCGCCGAGCGGTCCGACTCGTCGATCACCCACACCATCGACATCGGCGGTGAACAGGGGTGGCCCTTCGCTCTCCGTCTGACCGCTCGGCACAGCCTCGGTGACGACGGTCTGACCGTCACCCATACGGCCACGAACATCGGCGACCGCACCGCGCCGTTCGGCATGGGCGTCCACTCGTTCGTCCGCGCAGGCGATGCGCCCCTGGACGAGTGCACTCTGCGACTCTCGGCGGGTGTGCGTCTCCCGCTCGACGGCGAGCGCAACCTGCCCAGCGGCGGCCCGGTGCCCGTGCAGGACACGGACCTCGACTTCTCCGCGGCGCGGAGCCTCGCCGGAGTCTGGCTCGACACCCCGTTCAGCGCCCTCGTCCCGGACGCGGACGGCATCGCGCGGCAGTACCTGACGCCGCCGGACAGCGCGGCCACCGTGCTGTGGACCGACGCGAACTTCCCGTGGGTGCAGGTCTTCACGGCCGATCCCGACCACGACCAGGCCTACCCGGACCGCGGCCGTGCCCTGGCGATCGAACCCATGACGTGCCCGCCCGACGCGCTCAATTCCGGTGTGGGACTGATCGTGCTGAAGCCGGGCGACACGTGGACCGGACAGTGGGGGATCAGCGCATGAGCATCCTCGTGTGCGGCGAAGCTCTCGTGGACCTCGTGCCCCTGGATGGTGGGCCGACTCTGACACCCAAGCTGGGCGGCGGCCCGTTCAACGTCGCGGTAGCGCTCGGTCGACTGGGCGCGGACGTGCAGTTCCTCTCGCGTATTTCCCGCGACCCGTTCGGCCGCGACCTGGTGGCGTGGCTGGAGGCGTCGAGGGTGGGACTCGACCTGCTCCAGCGTGGGCCGGAGCTGACCACGCTCGCGCTGACCGTGCTCGACGCGCACGGCGCCGCCGAGTACTCGTTCTATGCCGACGGCACCGCGGACCGACTCGTCGAGGCGCCCGCCACCATCCCCGAGTCGGTGACCGCGGCATCGTTCGGCACCCTGTCGCTGCTCTACGAGCCGGGCGCGAGCGTATACGCGGCGTTGCTCGCGAGGGTGCACGACGCCGGGGTCCTGACGATGCTCGATCCCAACATCCGCCCGGCCGCGATGACGGACGGTGACGGCTACCGCACCCGCTTCCGTACCTGGCTTCCGTCGATCGACATCCTCAAGGTGTCGGTCGAGGACGCGGGATGGCTGGGGGAGGGGCCGCAGGGCACCACCGTCCGAGACTGGTTGGACGCGGGCGTGACGGCCGTCGTCGTCACGCGCGGCGGGGACGGACTGTCGGTGGTCACCACGGCCGGCGAGACAGTCGTTCCCGGTGTGTCGGTGCAGGTCGCGGACACCATCGGTGCGGGCGACACCGTCCACGGAGCGATGCTCCACCACCTGACGGAGCACGGCGTGCGCTCGTCGGCGGACCTTCGGCGACTCGATTCACAGGCGTGGACTGCGGCTCTCACGTTCGCCGCGAGGGCAGCCGCCATCACCGTGTCACGACCGGGGGCGGACCCTCCCTGGGCGGACGAGGTCGGCGACGACTAGTTTTATCGAGACACCACAAGTTCCGTTACACCGAGCTCGAGAGGGACCCTTCGTGCCCGCTGAGAATGCCGACAACGCCGCCACCGCCAAGCTGATCTATCCCGGCGGCGAACACGAGATGACCATTGCGAGAGCGACCGAAGGCAACGACGGTATCGAGCTGGGCAAACTGCTCGCGAACACCGGGTACACGACGCTGGACGGTGGGTTCGTCAACACGGCCTCCACCAAGTCCGCCATCACGTACATCGACGGTGCCGAGGGCATCCTGCGCTACCGCGGATACCCCATCGACCAGCTCGCCGAGAAGTCGTCGTTCCTCGAGGTCAGCTACCTGCTGATCTACGGGGAGCTGCCCACCACGGTCGAGCTGGAGAACTTCACCGACCGCATCCGTCGGCACACCCTGCTGCACGAGGACCTCAAGCGCTTCTTCGACGGCTTCCCGCGCAACGCGCACCCGATGCCCGTCGTCTCCTCCGCTGTCAACGCGCTGTCCGCGTACTACCAGGACTCGCTCGACCCGAACGATCCCGAGCAGGTCGAGCTCTCGACGATCCGTCTGCTGGCCAAGCTGCCGACCATCGCCGCGTACGCGTACAAGAAGTCGGTGGGCCAGCCTTTCCTGTACCCGGACAACTCGAAGAGCTACGTCGAGAACTTCCTGCGCATGACCTTCGGTTTCCCGGCCGAGCCCTACGAGGCCGATCCCGAGATGGTCAAGGCGCTCGACATGCTGCTCATCCTGCACGCCGATCACGAGCAGAACTGCTCGACGTCGACGGTGCGCCTTGTCGGCTCGTCCGACGCCAACCTGTTCACGTCCATCTCCGGCGGCATCAACGCACTGTGGGGTCCGCTGCACGGCGGCGCCAACCAGGCCGTCCTCGAGATGCTCTACCGCATCCAGAGCGAGGGCGGCGACAGCGCCGACTTCCTCAAGCGGGTCAAGAACAAGGAGGACGGTGTCAAGCTCATGGGCTTCGGACACCGTGTCTACAAGAACTACGACCCGCGCGCGGCCATCGTGCGCAAGACGGCGCACTCGATCCTCGAGAAGCTCGGCACCAACGACGAGTTGCTCGACATCGCGATGAAGCTCGAAGAGGTCGCCCTGTCCGACGACTACTTCGTCGAGCGCAAGCTGTACCCGAACGTCGACTTCTACACGGGCCTGATCTACCGCGCCATGGGCTTCCCGGAACGCATGTTCACGGTGCTGTTCGCGCTCGGCCGCCTGCCCGGGTGGATCGCGCACTGGCAGGAGATGCACCAGGACCCGAACGCCAAGATCGGCCGCCCCCGTCAGATCTACACGGGCTACACCGAGCGCGGCTACGAGGGCATCGACGGCCGCTGATCGGCCCGCCCCTCGCGACACCCCCGACGCGGTGCGTCAGAACTTCCGGTTGGCCAACACCGGCAGGTTCTGGCGCACCGCGTCGATCTCGTTCGGGTCGATGTCGAGCGTGAGCAGGCCGGGCGCCGCGCCGAGCTGGTCGAGCACGTGGCCGGTGGGGGACACCACCATCGAGTTGCCGACGCCCACGGGGGCGGAGCCGGAGATCTCGATACCCGACTCGGCGGGGTCCGCCTGCCCGCAGGCCGCGAGGAACGTCGTGGAGTCCAGTGCGCGGGCGCGGGCGAGCAGTGTCCACTGATCCACTTTGCCGGGCCCGCGGCCCCACGACGCGGCGACGACTGTGAGCAGGGCGCCGCGGTCCGCGAGGGTCTGGAAGAGGCCCGGGAAGCGGATGTCGTAGCACGTCGCGAAGCCGACACCCACACCGTCTATGTCGACGACCACGGGCTCGGTTCCCGGTGCGACGGTGTCGGACTCGGCGAAACCGAACGCGTCGAACAGGTGGATCTTGTCGTACGACGCCTCGACGCCCCCGCCGGTGATCAGCAACGTGTTGCGCACTCTCTCGTCCCCACCGACGGCCGGAGTGAACATGCCGGCCGCGACGGTGATGCCCGCGTCGTCGGCGATCGCGCGCACGGCGGTGGCCCAGGGGCCGTCGAGCGGTTCGGCGATGTCGACGATCGATCCGCCGAAGCGGCGCATCGTGGCCTCGGGGAGAACGCACAGCCGGGCGCCCGCGTCGACGGCGTCACGGACCGACGAGCGCACCAGGTCGAGGTTCTCGTGCGGATCGCGGGACGCGGTGATCTGGGCGAGGCTGATTCTCATGCGGTGCTCCTGATGTCGGCGTGCGGGTGACGAGAGTGGTGACTGGTATACACACAGTATGCAAGAACAGTCCGGTCGTGAGCGTGCCTACGTCTATCTCCGCGACCGCGTGCTGTCCGAACCGGCGTTCACGGGAACGTTCCTGAACGAGGGTGAGCTGGCGTCGCAGATCGGGGTGTCGCGCACCCCGGTCCGAGAAGCGTTGCTGCTGTTGGTGTCCGAAGGTCTCATCGAGATGGTGCGGGGTCGCGGCGCATACGTGCCGCCGATGTCCGGGCGCCAGATCGGTGAACTGATGGACCTGCGCGGCGTACTCGAACGGCACGCCGCGGAGAAGGCGATCGACGCCGGGAACGTGCCCATCGCGGCGATGACGGCCACCCTGAGGTCGCAGGAGGCCCTGGCCGCGGGGGCCGCCGAGGATCACGCTCGAACCTTCATCGATCTCGACGGGACGTTCCACCAGGAACTGATCGACTCCGCGGGCAGTGAGCTGCTGTCCCGGACGTACGCCGGACTGCGGGCGCGGCAGTTGCGTGCGGGGTTGTCCGCGCTGTTCGGTGCTCCCGACCGCAAGCGCCAGGTGTGCACCGAGCATCGCGCGATCGTCGACGCGTTGGCCTCGGGAGATCTGGCCGCGGCGTCCGCGCAGATCGATGCACACCTGGACGTCACCATGCGTATCCTGCTGCGCGGCTAAATCTCCCGCGCGGAGAGCTGCTCGGCGCCGATGTTCTGCGCGACGTAGCTCTCCTCCTCCGCGGGATCGGGACCACGGCCGAGTGCCAGGCCGAGGACGGTGAGCACACCCATCGCCGTGATGTAGACGAAGACGGGCACCCAGCTGTCGGTGCGGTCGAGCAGGAACGTGAACATCAGGGGAGCGATCGCGCCGCCGAAGACGCCGGCGATCGTGTACGCCAGCGACGCGCCGGTGGAGCGCAGGCGCAGGGAGAACTGCTCCGTCACGAACGCGGCCTGCGGCCCGTACATGAACGAGTGGAACGTCAGTCCGACCACGACACCCAGGACGAGCATGCCGAACGAGCTGCCGCCGATGAGGAGGAAGAAGACGGCCACCCACGCGACGCCGCCCACGGCCGCGACGGCGTAGAGCAGTCGCCGGTTCACGATGTCGGACAGGGCGCCCGCCAGCGGGATGGTGGCCAGCTGGAACGCCGAGCCGATGAGGATGGCTGTGAGCACCTCGCTGCGCACGAAGCCGAGCTTCTGCACGCCGTAGGTGATGGAGAAGACGGTGAAGAGGGCGTAGATGACGTCGGGCGCGATGCGCGAGAGGATCGCGGCGACCAGGGGGCGGCGCTGCTCGCGGAACACCTCGGTGATCGGTGCCGCGGGTCGGTCGCCGCTCTCCTGCAGCGCCTTGAACACCGGGGTGTCCTCGAGCTTCAGGCGGATCCACAGTCCGAAGCCGACCAGAACGGCCGACAGCAGGAATGCCACGCGCCAGCCCCACGACTCGAACTGCTCCTCGGTGAGGGCGAAGGTCAGGGCCGCGAGAGCGCCGTTGGCCATCAGGTTGCCGGCGGGCGGGCCGATCTGCGCCGCGGACGACCAGAATCCACGCTTGCGCGGATTGCCGTACTCACTCGAGAGCAGGACGGCACCGCCCCACTCGCCGCCGACGGCGACGCCCTGCGCGAACCGCAACGCCACCAGGATGATCGGCGCCGCGACGCCGATGGTCGCGTAGCCCGGCAGCAGTCCGATGAGGAACGTCGTGACGCCGATGAGCAACAACGTGATGACGAGCAGCTGTTTGCGTCCGATGACGTCGCCGAGGCGGCCGAAGACGAATCCGCCGATGGGTCGCGCGACGTACCCCACGGCGTAGGTCGAGAACGCGAGCAGCGTTCCCGTCAACGGGTCGCTCTCCGGGAAGAAGATGATGGGGAAGATCAGTGCGGCCGACGCGGAGTAGACGGCGAAGTCGTACCACTCCAGTGCCGTACCGGTCAGGCTGGCAGCGAAAGCCTTGGTCAGGGCCGTCCGGTCAGGACGCACCGCCCCTCGGCCGTCGTGTGTCGTGCCGTCCATGGGATGTCCTTTCGGGTGTCGTGGTTCATATACTTGCTGTATACAAGACGTATGCGCAACCCCCCGAGCGCTCCGGAAACAGAGAAGTAACAGGAGAAATGATGACGACACTGACCTTCGAACTTCCCGACGGTTCCACCGAGTCGGTCACCGTGACCACCCTCCTGAATGCCGGGTACGCGGGCCGTGACCAGGCCGAGGTCGCGTCCCACATCGCCGAACTGGCCGAGCTCGGCGTTCCCGCACCGACCACCATCCCGGCGATGTACCCCATTTCGCCCTACCTGGCACAGCAGACCTCCGAGGTGCACGTCCAGCACGGACACACCTCGGGCGAGGCGGAGTGGGCACTGGTGATCACCGGTCCCACCCGCGACGACGTGCTGCTGACCGTCGCGTGCGACCACACCGATCGCGATCTCGAGGTGCACAGCGTCGCGTGGAGCAAGAACGCCTCACCCGACGTGCTCGGCACCGGTGCCTGGCGGCTCGCCGAGGTCGCCGACCGCCTCGACGACATCACGCTGCGCGCGTGGGTCGGCGACGACGAGACCCTGATCCAGGACGGCACTCTGGGCGATCTGCTCTCGCCCGATCACTGGCTCGACGTCCTCACCGAGCGGGGGCTCTTCCGGGCGGGCACGGTGCTGATGTCCGGCACGGTGTCGATGGTTCCGGGGGTGGACCAGTTCGCGAGCGCGTGGAAGGTCGAGCTGCGAGACCCGACGACCGATCGGTCCCTGACCTGCGCCTACCGCACCGTCGCCATGCCGTCCCCGATAGGCTGAGCGCAGTCACGTTAGAGTCGATCGGTACAGGACCAGCCCGTTCGTGACACCCTCGTTCGGTATCAGTCGACTACAGGAGTTCATCGTGACCAAGCCCGAGATCGAGTTCCAGGCCGGCCCCCCTCCTACCGACCTCGTGGTCCAGGACATCACGGTCGGTGACGGCGCGGAAGCCGTTCCCGGCGGTACCGTCGAGGTCCACTACGTCGGCGTCGAGTTCGAGAGCGGCGAGGAATTCGACTCGTCCTGGAACCGCGGCGAGTCCATCACCTTCCCGCTGCGCGGCCTCATCCAGGGCTGGCAGGACGGCATTCCCGGCATGAAGGTCGGCGGACGCCGTCAGCTCACCATCCCGCCGGAGCTCGCCTACGGCCCCGCAGGCGCCGGACATCGGCTGTCGGGCAAGACCCTCGTCTTCGTCATCGACCTGCTGAACGCCTGATCTCTGCTCCGCAGATTCGACGGGCTCACGCCACGTCGAGCACCAACCTCGCACCGCCCAGCGGGCTCGCCTCCAGATGCACCGTTCCACCGTGCAGGTGAGCCTGCTGGGCGACCAGTGCGAGCCCGAGTCCGGATCCGCCCGCTGCGGCCCGTGATCCGCGCTCGAAGCGTCCGAAGACGCGGGCCCGCTCGTCCTCCGGGATGCCGGACCCGTCGTCGTCCACGCAGATCCGCACTCCCTGCGCCCGCTTCTCCACGGTGATCACCACGGTGGTCGCGCCGCCGTGACGCACGGCGTTGAGCACCGCGTTGTCGAGCGCCAGCCGCAGACCCGTGGGATGCCCCAGCGCGGAGACGGGCCCGTCGGCCTCCACCCGCACCTGCGTCTCCGGCAGCGTCCGCGCGGCGTCCCGCGCGACGAGGTCCGCGACCTCGACGACGTCGAGGTTCACCCGGTCCGCCTCGGTGGTCAACTCTCCGGTGGCCAGCCGTTCCAGCGCCGCCAGCGTGGACTCCACCCGGCCCTGGGTGCGTTGCAGGTCCTCGAGGATCTCGTCCTTCTGTTCGGTCGAGAGATCGAGCGTGCGCAGCACCTCGATGTCGGTACGCATGGCGGTCAGAGGTGTCCGCAGCTCGTGCGCCGACACGGCGGCGAAGTCGCGGGCCGTCTCGAGGGCGCTCTCGGTGCGCGCCTGCGCGTCGGACACCCGCTGCAACATGTCGCCGACGGCGGCCGCGAGGGCGTCCGCCTCGCGCACGCCTGTGGACTTGCGGGGTGGTGTCGGGGGATCCTTCGCGACGTCGTGCGTGAGTCTCATCAAGGGACGCACGGCCCGCCCGCCGAGGATCCAGCCGAGTGCCGTCGACGCGCCGACCGCCAGAGCGCCGGCCTGCAGCACCTGCCGCTGCTGGTCGTCCGTGATGTCCTGCGCCTCCGACAACGGCACCGCGATGGACACGGTGACGTCCGACCGGTCCGGCACCGCGGCGGTGAAGACCCGGAACGGGGTGCCGTCGACGTCCGCGGTCGCCGAACCGAGCGGCATCGCGGGAAGCTGCGGTTGGGTGCTGGCCCGCACCTGATCGGTCTGCCGGATCGTGATGGCGAACGCCTCGGACCGGCTCAAGCTGCCGAGGAACATCTCGAACGTCTGCGCACGCGGCACCACCACCTCGGACGCTGTCTCGAGTCGGCGGTCGAGTTGCAGGATGTTGTTGCGGGAGATCGCCGCTGCGACGTACCACCCGACGAGCGAGACGATGATGAGGGCGCCCAGGGCGGTGGCGGCGGCGACGCGGGCGCGCAGCGAGAAGACCCGGGAAGGCCGGAGGCCGGTCGTCATGCGCCGGGAAGGCCGGAGAAGCTTCATGACGCCGTGCGCAGGACGAAGCCGACGCCGCGGACGGTGTGCAGGATCCGCGGCACCCCACCGCTCTCCATCTTCCGGCGCAGGTACCCGACGAAGACGTCGACGACGTTGGTGTCGGCCACGAAGTCGTATCCCCACACCAGTTCCAGGAGTCGCTCCCGGCTGAGCACCACTCCGGAGTTGTGTGCGAGGACGGCGAGGAGTTCGAACTCGCGCTTGGTGAGGTCGAGGGGTCGCCCGTCGATGGTGGCGCGGTGCCCCGGTTCGTCGAGACTCAGTGGCCCGACCACCACCGCGGCCGTGGCGGCGACGCCGGTGCCGAGGGTGCCGCGGCGGCGCAGCATCGCGTTGATGCGTGCGACCAGTTCGGCGAGGACGAACGGCTTGGTCAGATAGTCGTCGGCACCGGACTCGAGGCCCGCGATGCGGTCGTCGACCGAACTGCGGGCGCTCAGGACGCACACCGGGACGTCGTTGCCACGGGCGCGCAACGCGGTGACGACGCCGTTGCCGTCGAGGACGGGCATGTTCATGTCCAGCACCACGACGTCCGGATCCCGCGCGCCGACGAGGTCGAGGGCGGCCGCGCCGTCCCGTGCGGTGAGCACGGTGAACCCGGACAGTCGAAGTCCGCGTTCGAGGGAAGCCAGCACGTCGACGTCGTCGTCCACCACGAGGACGGTGGGCTGGTCCGGAGCGGTCATCCGTCGATTGTGCCGGAACCCGATGGTCTACCGCTGTGCCCCGCGTCGACGAGGGACGCGAGTGCAGAGTGATCGATCGCGGTGGTCACCTCTGCGCAATCTTTTCGGAACAGAGCGTCTCTATCGTCTCTCGAAGCCGTCGGTGCATCCAGCACGGGCGGGGTCGAGCAAGCAAGGGGTAACACGATGAGTGCGAACACGGTCCGTCTCCAGGCTCTGCGAGCGGTCGAGGCGTACCAGCCTCCCGCCGTGAGCTACACCGACTCGGAGACTCCGGGCCAGGTCTTCGGCGAGAACGTGTTCAACCGCGTGGTGATGCAGAAGCGTCTGCCGAAGTCGGTCTACAAGTCGGTGATGAAGACCATCGAGCACGGAGCGCCGCTCGATCCGATGGTGGCCGACGCGGTGGCGTCCGCGATGAAGGACTGGGCCATCGAGAAGGGCGCGACGCACTACGCGCACGTGTTCTACCCGCTGACGGGTCTGACGGCGGAGAAGCACGACAGCTTCCTCGAGCCGGTGTCGGACGGTAGCGCCTTGGCGGAGTTCGCCGGCAAGACGCTGATCCAGGGTGAACCCGACGCGTCGAGCTTTCCGAACGGCGGTCTGCGCAACACTTTCGAGGCGCGCGGCTACACCGGGTGGGACGTCACCAGCCCCGCGTACGTCCTCGAGAATCCCAACGGCAACACGCTGTGCATCCCGACGGTGTTCGTGTCGATGACCGGTGAGGCACTGGACCACAAGACGGGTCTGCTGCGCTCGCAGCAGGCCATGGGCCGGCACGCCGAACGCATCCTGACGCTCTTCGGACACGAGGACCCCGAGCACGTCGTGTCCTTCTGCGGACCGGAGCAGGAGTACTTCCTCGTCGACCGGCACTTCTTCCTGGCGCGTCCGGATCTCCTCAACGCGGGGCGCACCCTGTTCGGTGCGAAGCCGCCCAAGGGTCAGGAGTTCGACGACCACTACTTCGGCGCGATTCCAGAGCGCGTCCTGGGCTTCATGATGGACACCGAGCGCGAACTGTTCAAGCTCGGCATCCCGGCCAAGACCCGGCACAACGAGGTGGCGCCCGGACAGTTCGAGATCGCGCCGATGTTCGAGCGCGGCAACATCGCCGCGGATCACCAGCAACTGCTCATGACGACGTTCAAGACCATCGCCAAGAAGCACGGCATGGAGATCCTGTTCCACGAGAAGCCGTTCGAGGGCGTCAACGGATCGGGTAAGCATGTCAACTTCTCGTTGGGCAACTCCGAGCTCGGCAGCCTCCTGGTTCCCGGAGACACCCCGCACGACAACGCACAGTTCCTCGTCTTCTGTGCCGCGGTGATCCGCGCGGTGCACAAGTACGCCGGGCTGCTGCGCGCATCGGTGGCGTCGGCCACCAACGATCACCGGCTCGGCGCGAACGAGGCTCCGCCGGCCATCATCTCGATCTTCCTGGGTGACCAGCTCGCCGACGTCTTCGACCAGATCGCCAAGGGCGCGGCGACGTCCTCGAAGGGCAAGGGCACCATGATGATCGGGGCGGACACGCTGCCCGTGCTGCCCACCGATCCGGGCGACCGCAACCGTACGAGCCCGTTCGCGTTCACCGGCAACCGATTCGAGTTCCGCGCTCCGGGGTCGATGCAGACGGTGAACGAGCCGATGGTCGTCATCAACACGATCATGGCCGAGTCCCTCGACCACATGGCCACCGAGCTCGAGACGGCCGTCGCGGACGGCGTCGACTTCGACACTGCGGTCCAGAATCTGTTGACGCAGATCATCACCGACCACGGCGCCGTCGTCTTCAACGGTGACGGGTACTCGGAGAACTGGCCCATCGAGGCGGAGGCGCGGGGTCTCGCGAACCTGCGCACGACGCTCGACGCGTTGCCGGAACTCATCACCGATGAAGCGTTGGCCCTCTTCTCGAAGTACGACGTGTTCAACTCGCGAGAGATGCACAGCCGCTACGAGATCGGGCTCGAGCAGTACGCACTCACCATCGGTGTGGAGGCTCGGTTGACGCTCGAGATGGGGACGACCATCGTGTTGCCGGCGGCAGTGCGGTATCAGACGGAGGTCGCCCAGAACCTGGCCGCGCTGCAGGCGGTGGGCGTGGAGATCGACAGAGCGCCGCTGGACACCGTGTCCGTGCCGCTCGCGGCTCTGCGGGCCGGGCTGGCGACGCTGAAGGGCGCGCTGGACGCCGACACCGGGCACGACGCGCTCGGCGAGGCCACCCACGCCAGGGACGCGCTCCTTCCGGCCATGGCGGAGGTGCGGGCGGCGGCCGATCAGCTCGAGGACATCGTGGCCGACGACCTGTGGCCGCTGCCGACCTACCAGGAGATGTTGTTCGTCCTGTGATGCATGCGACGCGCTGGTGACATTCACTCGAGGCGCGTCGAATGTCCGATTTCCGTGCGGCACCACCTCCGGCGGGCGGTAGCTTCCCCGTCGGGGGTGATGCGGCATGGGGTCGTCAGGATCAGGGTCGTCAGGATCAGGGTCGTCAGGGTGGAATGCAGGGTCGTTGTTCGCGCTACCGGTGCGGGTCGGGTTGGTCCTGACCGCGGTGGCGGCGACGGTGGTGGTCAGCGCCGTCACGGCGGTCGCAGCGCCCACCGACCCGGCTGTCGGCTCCACCTACGCGTGCAGCGGCGACGTCGCGGGTGCGGCGGAGGACCCCGTGGTGTTGGTGCACGGCACCTGGACGAACAGCGTCGAGGACTTCGGCGCGGTGCTCGAACCGTGGCTCACGCAGACCGGTCGACCGTTCTGCACGGTCGAACTGCCTAGGCGTGCCACGGTCGACGTCCAGGTCAGCACCCGCTTCGTCGCGGACGCCGTGCTGCGCACCGCGAGCGCGCGCGGCGGCCCGGTCGATCTGGTCGGCCACAGCCAGGGTGGCACTCTCGCCGCGTGGGCGGTGAAATCCGATCCCGACGTCGCCGCGGTGGTGGACGACGTCGTCGGGCTCGCTCCGGTGGGTGCTCCGCAGGACACCGATGCGGTGTGCGCGGCGCTCGGCGGCTGCGCCGCGCCCATCTGGCAGTTCTCCGAGGGGTCCGACTTCATGGCCGCCCTGACGTCGACGCCGTTTCCGGCGGGCACGTCGGCCACCACGATCGCGACCGCGTTCGACGAGCTGGTGCGGCCGGCCCCGGTCGCCAACGCGATGATGGGGGCATCGAACCTGGTGATCCAGGACGT
Organism: Rhodococcus sp. BP-349; assembly: GCF_019835845.1. Lineage (NCBI taxonomy): Bacteria > Bacillati > Actinomycetota > Actinomycetes > Mycobacteriales > Nocardiaceae > Rhodococcus > Rhodococcus sp. BP-349. The sequence continues at coordinate 1,293,020 of NZ_JABUDR010000001.1, forward strand.
CTGCCCACTGAAGTACGTCTCGCACGTGCTGCTCCCCTCGGACGCCACGGCGATCGCGATGCTGGCCGACGCACTGGACCACGACGGTCCGGCGGTCGAGTCGAGGGTGGGAACGCAGAGTTGTCTGCAGCTCACCCCGCCCGGCACCGATCCGATCGGCCCGTTGCGGACCGCGCCCACGGCCCTCGCCGGCCTGGTGGACGCGCAGGTGCAGACACAGCTGCTCCCGGCCGAGCCGGCCTTCACCGGGCCCTGACGTTCGGCCGAGGCGGGAAACGGGTACGAACGTCTGTCATGAGCTCTTCTGCACCCTCCGTCCTGTGGTTCCGCCGCGACCTGCGCCTCGGTGACCACCCGGCACTGGCCCACGCCGCCGAGGACGGCCGGGACGTGCTGGCGCTCTTCGTGCTCGACGATCACCTTCTCGGCCCGTCGGGTGCCGCGCGCCGCGACGTGCTGTTCCGGTCGCTGACAGCGCTGGACGATCAGCTCGGCGGTCGTCTCATGGTGGTGAAGGGCGATCCGGTGGCCGCGGTTCCGGCCGTGGCGAAGGCCGTGGGGGCGGACGCCGTGCACGTCAGCGAGGACTACGGTCCGTACGGTCGACGCCGCGACGACGCTGTCGCCGAGAAGGTCGACCTGGTTCGCACGGGGTCGCCGTACGCGGTGTCGCCCGGACGCATCGTCAAGGACGACGGTGAGGGCTTCAAGGTCTTCACGCCGTTCTACCGCCGCTGGCAGGACCACGGCTGGCGCGGCCCCGCCGACACCTCCGCGTCGTCGGCGTCGTGGATCGATCCGGACGAGGTGTCGGGTGGCCGGAAGCGAGTGACGATTCCGACGGAGAAGACCCGTGCGGACGTCGAGGCCGGCGAGAAGGCGGCGCTGTCCTCCTGGGCAGACTTCCGCGACGATCGCGCGAGCGGGTACGACGACGAGCGCAACCGTCCGGACAAGGACAGCACCAGCCGGATGTCGGTGCATCTGAAGTACGGGACCATCCATCCGCGCACCATGCTGGCCGATCTGGCCTCGTTGAAGAACGACGGCTCGGAGGCGTATCGACGCGAACTGTGTTTCCGAGACTTCTACGGCGACATATTGTTTCGTCGACCGGACAGCGCTCGGGAGAACTACGACAAGAGGTTCGACAAGATCGAGCTCGACTCGGGGCCGCACGCGGACGAGCTCTTCCAGGCGTGGTGCGACGGCAGGACGGGCTTCCCCATCGTCGACGCGGGCATGCGCCAACTGGTATCGGAGAACTGGATGCACAACCGGGTGCGGATGATCGTCGCGTCCTTCCTGGTGAAGGACCTGCACCTGCCGTGGTGGCGGGGCGCACGCTTCTTCCTGCAGCACCTGATGGACGGCGACATCGCCAGCAACCAGCACGGGTGGCAGTGGACCGCGGGCACGGGAACCGATGCGTCGCCGTACTTCCGGGTGTTCAACCCGACGACGCAGGGCGAGAAGTTCGACCCGAACGGCGACTACGTGCGGCGCTGGGTTCCGGAGCTCCGCGGTGTCGACGGCAAGGCGGTGCACGCCCTGAAGAACGGTCGGCCCGACGAGTATCCCGAGCCGATCGTCGACCACAAGCACGAGCGGGAGGAAGCGCTCCGCCGCTTCGGCGCGCTCAAGTCCTGAAGAGGGCCGCCAGGGCGTCGAGCACGGACGCGTCCTCGATGGTCGACGGCACCACCACCTCGTCGCCGTCGACCATCTGACGCATCGTCTTGCGCAGGATCTTGCCCGAACGGGTTTTGGGCAACGCCTGTACGACGGTGACGTCACGGAACGTGGCGACGGCGCCGATGTCCTCGCGGACGGCGGCGACGAGTTCGGAGCGTAGGGTGTCGTCGTCGATGTCCACGCCGGTCTTGAGCACGACGTACGCGCTGGGGCGTTGACCCTTCGTCTCGTCGTGGATGCCGATCACGGCGCACTCGGCGACGGCCGGGTGCGCGCCGACGACGGCTTCGATGCTGCCCGTGGACAATCGGTGCCCCGCGACGTTGATGACGTCGTCGGTGCGCCCCAGGACGTAGACGTAGCCGTCCTCGTCGACGTAGCCCGAATCGCCGGTCAGGTAGTACCCGTCGAACGCGGTGAGATACGACGACAGGAACCGGTCGTCGTCCTGCCACAGTCCGGCGAGTGTGCCGGGCGGCAGGGGGAGTTCGAGCACGATGTTGCCCTCGGTGCCGGCCGGTACCTCGGCCCCCGAGCCGTCGACGATGCCGACGTGGAACCCGGGCACCGGCACCGTCGGTGAGCCCGATTTCAGCGGCATCGGTTCCAGCCCGCGAAGGTTCGCGCAGATCGCCCAGCCGGTCTCGGTCTGCCACCAGTGATCGACCACCGGCCGGTCCAGGATGCGGGACGCCCAGGCGAAGGTGTCCGGGTCGAGGCGTTCGCCGGCGACGAAGAGCGTTTCCAGGGACGACACGTCGTGATCGCGCAGCAGCGCGGCCTCCGGATCGACCTTGCGCACGGCGCGCAGTGCCGTCGGCGCGGTGAACAGCGCACGCACCCCGTAGTCCTCGATCACCCGCCAGAACGCGCCCGCGTCAGGGGTGCCGACGGGCTTGCCCTCGTACAGCACCGTCGTCGCTCCGGCCAGCAACGGGCCGTAGACGATGTAGCTGTGGCCGACCACCCAGCCCACGTCCGAGGCGGTCCACATGACCTGGCCCGGTCCGACGTCGTAGATGTTCGTCATCGACCAGCGCAGCGCGACGGCATGTCCGCCGTTGTCCCGGACGACGCCCTTCGGCTTCCCCGTGGTTCCCGACGTGTAGAGGATGTAGAGCGGATCGGTCGCCGCGACCGACACGGGATCCGCGGGAGTCGCGGCATCGAGTTCCCGGTGGAAGTCCAGCCAGTCGCTCGGCGCCTCGATGTCGATCTCGGGTCGGCGCGTGAGGAAGACCGCACGCGGGGACGACGTCGACATCGCGAGCGCCGCGGCGACGGGTGTCACGTAGTCGACGGTGCGGCCGGGTTCGAGACCGCCCGTGGCGGTCACGATCGCGACGGGATCCGCGTCGTCGATGCGCGCGGCGAGTTCCTTCGCGGCGAATCCGCCGAACACCACCGAGTGGACCGCACCGAGTCGCGCGCACGCGAGCATCGCGACGACGGCCTCGGGAATCATGGGCATGTAGAGCACGACGCGATCACCCGCACCGACGCCGTGCGCGGCGAGCGCCCCAGCGAAGCGGGACACCCGGTCGAGGAGCTCGGCGTAGGTGAACGACACGCGTGCGCCCGTCATGGCCGAATCGTGGATCAGCGCGGTCCGATCGCCGGCGCCGGCCGCGACGTGGCGGTCGAGCGCGTTGACGCACGTGTTCAGCCGACCGTCCGGGAACCAGCGGTGGAAGGGTGCGTTCGACGAGTCCAGGGCGGTGGTCGGCGCGACGTCCCAGTCGATCGCCCGTGCCGCCTCGAGCCAGAAGGCGTCGGGGTCGGCGGCAGCGGCGGCGTAGGCCTGGCGGTAGGCGCCCGATTCGGTCATGAGCCGACTGTAATCTCGGCCGCACTTCCGTAAGGTCGAGACATGACCCTGATTGCCGAGGATCTGCTGCTTCTCCTGCTGGACGACGGATCGGGCAAGCCCGTCGTCGACAGCACCAAGCTGCCGCGGGTACTCGCCGGTGCGGTGATCCTCGAGCTCGCGATGGACGGCACCGTGTCCGTGGCCGGCGACAACGAGACGACGAAGAAGGGCCGGCTCGCGGTGTCCGGCACCCGAGGGGTGTCGGATCCGATACTCGGGCGGGCCGTGGAGTCCATCGAGACGGCCAAGCGCCCGATGACCCCGAAGTCGGCGGTCGAGAAGATGCACAAGGACATTCGCGAGCAGGTGGTCGCCCGCGTCGTCGAGCAAGGGTTCGTCGGCGAGGAGAAGGGCAAGGTCCTGGGGCTGTTCCCGACCACCACGTGGCCGGCGCTCGATTCGTCGCACGAGGACCGGGTCCGCGAGACGCTGCACTCCGTCCTGATCGACGGTCTCGATCCCGATGCACGGACGTCCGCGGTGGTCGCGTTGCTGTCGGCCATCGATGCCACGCACAAGGTCTTTCCCGACGCGGACAAGCGCGCGGTCAAGAACCGTGCCAAGGACATCGCGCAGGGGGAGTGGGCGAGCGATGCGGTGCGCAAGGCGGTGCAGGACGTCTACACCGCGGTGACCGTCGCCGTGATGGTTCCCGTCATGGCCGGTACGTCGGGGAGCTGATCCCCACCGCCTCCTGGCCCGGGGTCTCCCGCGTGACGCGGTGCCGTCCGCAGTGGCACCGGTGATAGACGACGGTGCCCTCGCTGGTGCGGTGGCGGGACTCGATCGTCCATCGATGCAGGCATTCCACGGTGCTCATGACGACGAGTCTGCTGTAATGGTCTTGTGCACCTCAACCCTTACGGAGAATACGCGGTCCGGCTTGCCGTCGACATCGTGAACTCGCCCCCGACCGATGCCGTGGAGTTCGAGCGTCGGTGCCTCGAGGCGGGGATGTCCGACGACACGGTGGCCATGCACACCGACCTCTCTCGGGCGGAGGTGTTCTTCGGGGAGTGGCTCGGCGTGGTCGACGCACCGACGCACGAGCAGCGCGCGCTCGCACTCAACGCGCTGCTCGCCCAGACCTCCGCCTACCCGAGGCTGACGAACCACGCCGACGACGGCTGGCACCTGCACTACCGGGATCCGGATCTGCCACTCGCGGACGTCGTGCGCGCACTGGTGAGCGTCGGTACGGCGCTGCATCTGGTCGGCCGCGGAATGCACCGTCTCGGTCGGTGCTCGGCGGGCGATTGCGACCGTGTCTACGCCGACTTCTCGCGCACCGGTCGCCAACGGTACTGCGGCACGGCCTGTTCCAACCGTGACGCGGTCCGGCGGCACCGAGCGAAGGCTACCGCCCCGGCGTCCTGAACCGTCCCCGTCGCTCGGGCCGGCGGACGCTCGGGTCGGCGTGCGATCAGGCGCGCCCGAGCGCCTCCTTCCAGGACACGGTGCGGCCGATGCGCAGGATGGAGCGCTGGTAGATCTTGGCCGCGACGACGGCGAGAACGAGGGTCGCGACGATCATCAGCACGATGGTGCCGACGATCTGGATCGGGTCCGCGACGCCCGCCGCGATGCGCAGCGGCATGAGGATGGCGGAGAACGGGGGAATCCACGACAGAACGGTCGGCAGTGTCGCTCCCGGATCGTCGATGGACGAGAACGCCGCGAAGAACATCGCGAGGATCACGATCAGCAGCGGCATGGTCGTCGAGTTGACGTCCTCCTGGCGCGACACCATGGAGCCGCCGGCGGCGTAGAGCACCGCGAAGAACGCGAAGCCCAGCACGAACCAGCCGATCGTGGAGACGAAGACGCTGACGGCGGTACCGGTGACCGTGAGTGTGCCGGTGGCCGTGCCCGCGATCAGGCCGGCGGCGCCGTACGCGGTGAGCTGGACCAGTCCGACCACGCCGATGCCGATCACCTTGCCCCACAGCAACTGCAACGGGCGCACGGTGGAGAGGAGCAGTTCGACGACCCGGGACGACTTCTCCTCCACGACACCCATCGCGACGTACATGCCGAAGGTGATGATCTGGGCGTACAGCAGGATGACGGCGATGAAACTCAGCGCGAGTCGCTGACCCTGTGCGGGATCGGGCGGATCGACGGCCTCGACCGTGACCGTGGCGGCGCTCGTCGCCGAGGTGACCGCGGCGGGATCGACTCCCAGCCCGGTGAGCGCGTCGTTCTGCGCCTGCGCTGCGACCGCGCTGTCGATGACGGCCTTCAGGGTGCCGTCGACGGTGTCCTCGGTGACGGCCGTGTACGCGCCGCCGGTCCCGGGGACGAGCGCCACGTCCACGTCGCCGTCGGTGACCTGCGTGCGAGCCTCGTCCACCGAGCCGATCTCGCGGACCTCGACGGGAGCGCCGAGTTGATCGCCCACCGCGGTGAGGGTCTGGGACAGGCTCTGGTCACCGACGAGGCCGAGGGGCGTCCGGTCCTCGGAATCGCTGCCGCCGGAGAAGATCGAGAACGCGACGATGCCGCCGACGATGACCAGCAGCACGATGGCATTGGAGATCAGGAAGCTCTTCTTCCGGACCTGGACGTCGAACTCGCGCCGGGCGACGAGCGCGATGGCTCGTCCCGCCGAGAGCGGTGATCGGGTGGTCGATTTCTCGCTCATGCCACTACCTCTCGGTACAGGTCGGTCAGGGACGGTGTGCTGCGGGCGAACTCGTGCACGGGGCCGGTGGCGAGCGCCGCGGCGAGCACCGCCTGGTCGTCCGCCTCGGGTGCGAGCGACAGGCTGGTGCGCCCGTCGGAGTGCGACACGGTGGTGACCCCGGTCAACGCATCGGCCCAGCCGGAAGGAGCGGCCGGGGCGTGCACCTCGAGGGTGGTGCCGGACTTGCCGCGCAGTTCGTCGACGTTGCCCACGGCCTTCATCCGACCGGAGCCGATGATGCCGACCCGATCACACAGGCGCTGCACCAGATCGAGCTGGTGGCTCGAGAACAGCACGGGAACACCCGTGCGGGCCTTCTCGAGCAGTACTTCGCTCATGGTGTCGACGGCCACCGGGTCGAGACCGGAGAAGGGCTCGTCGAGCACCAGGACGGCGGGATCGTGAATCAGGGCTGCCGCCAACTGGACTCGCTGTTGGTTACCCAGCGACAGTGAATCGACGGTGTCGTTCACCCGGCCGTCGATGCCGAGGCGCTCGGTCCACGTCGCCACCGCGGTGGAGGCGTCGGACGTGGAGAGTCCGTGCAGCTCGGCCAGGTACTTCAGCTGTGCTCCCACCTTCATCTTCGGGTACAGCCCACGCTCCTCCGGCATGTAGCCGATGGTGCGGCGCACGTTCAGGTCGATGGGCTGCCCGTTCAGGCGCGCCTCTCCCGAATCTGCTCCCAGCACGCCGAGAGTGATGCGCATCGTCGTCGTCTTGCCTGCACCGTTGCTGCCGACGAACCCGAACACCTCGCCGGGATTCACCGTGAACCCGACGCCGTCGAGTGCGACGGTCTCGCCGTATCTCTTGTGCAGGTCGTCGATCTCGAGAGTCGAGCCGCTCATGCTGGTCCTTCCTCGGGGGAGTGGGATGTGGGAGTAAGGAATTCGTCCGGATCGTCGACCGGCGCCGTCCATGCGAGGATGATGCCGGGAGAGCAGATCCCGACAAGTAGACCACTCAGTATGATGACGCTGCCACCGAGGGCGAGTCGGGGATTGTCGGTGAACGACGTCGCCCACATCAGTGCCAGCGCCGGAACCATCACGGTGCCCTGGGTGATCGCGAACCCGATGGAGCGAGCCGCGTTGCGCCGCTCCAGGTCCCACTCGTCGAGAGCGTCGGCGGGAGCATCGCTGCGGCGGCCGGTGACCATCTGCAACGTCGTCCACGACACGATCATGACGATCGCGCCCGGTAGCGCCGTGAGCGGTGCCCACTCGGGTCCGACGAGGATGAACACCGCCGACGCCGCGAGCGCAGCGAGGGAGGCGACGAGAATCCACACCAGGAGCCGACGCCGCGACCGGGTACGCCAACCGGGGAGGTAGTGGGCGTATCGTGCCTCGTTCTGCAGGTATCGACGGGTGCGGAACGCCTGGTAGCGCTCGAGAACGGTGTCGCTCATCGTGGTGTTCCTTCCTCGGGTCGACCTCGCCGGTAGACCTCCGTGGACAGGGGTGCGAACTCGGTACGTGAGAACACTGCCTCGATCGGCAGCCCGAACACGTCGCAGATGCGCATCGCGAGATCGAGGCTCGGGTAGTGGTCGCCGCGTTCGAGTGCGCCGACCGTCTGCGGGTTGACCTCGACGAAATCCGCGAGCTGAGCCCGGGTCATCCGACGCTCGGCGCGCAGCACACCGATGCGGTTGTGGATGGGGAGCGTGGTCCCGCGTTTGACCGGACTCATGCATCGAAGTGTTGTATAAACCTAACGATGTGTCAATACCTCAGTCGGTTCTGTCTCGCCCGACCGTGCATCGCGGATCCGCCGCCGGCCGTCAGTTCTGGTGCAGCACGCCCTCGGCGACGGTCCACCGCCGTGTGCTGCGCACCGAGTCGAGCATCCGCCGATCATGGGTGACCAGGAGCAGCGTGCCCTCGTAGGACTCGAGTGCCGATTCGAGCTGTTCGATGGCGGGGACGTCGAGGTGATTGGTGGGCTCGTCGAGAACCAGCAGGTTCACCCCACGGGCCTGGAGCAGCGCGAGTCCCGCACGGGTGCGCTCACCGGGGGACAGGGACGCCGACGGCCGCAGGGCGGCCTGTCCGCGCAGACCGAATTTCGCGAGCAGTGTGCGGACGTCGGCGTCCGGCCAGTCCGGAACGGAGGCCGCCAGCGCGTCGGCGACCGAGTCGGATCCGTCGAAAGCGGAACGCGCCTGGTCCATCTCGCCGATCTCCACGCCGGAGCCGATGCTCACGGATCCACTCGTCGGCGTGATGCGCCCCAGTAGCAGGTGTAAGAGGGTGGTCTTACCCGAGCCGTTGGCACCGGTGACGACGATGCGGTCCCCGGAATCGACCTGCGCCGTCACCGGACCGAGCCGGAACGCGCCCCGCTCCACGACGGCGGAGTTCACGGAGACGACGACACTCCCGCTGCGGGGCGCCGCCGCGATCTCCATGCGCAGTTCCCACTCCTTGCGCGGCTCCTCGACGACGTCGAGCCGTTCGATGCGGCGCTGGGTCTGGCGCGCCTTCGCGGCTTGCTTCTCCGTCGATTCGGCGCGGACCTTCCGGCTCGCCTTGTCGTTGTCCGTGCTCTTGCGTCGAGCGTTCCGCACGCCGTGCTCGAGCCAGTTCCGTTGCATCCGAGCGCGATCCTCGAGCCCGGACCTGGTGTCGGCGTACTGCTCGAACTCTTCCCGTGCGTGACGACGCGCCACGTCGCGCTCGACGAGGTAGGCCTCGTACCCGCCGTCGTAGACCGCAATCTGCTGCTGCGCCAGGTCCAGCTCGACGATGCCGGTGACGGTACGCGCCAAGAACTCACGATCGTGACTGACGATCATCACGGCGCACTGAGTACTCGTGACGAAGTTCTCGAGCTGGTCCAGTCCCGCGAGATCCAGATCGTTGGTGGGCTCGTCGAGAAGCAGGACGTCGTAGCGCGCCAACAGGATTCCCGCGAGTGACGCGCGGGCCGCCTGCCCACCGGACAGGGCGGACATCTCGGTGTCGAGCGCCGCGTCCAGGCCCAGGCCGGCGAGCACCGACTCGGCCCGCTCGGGCAGATCGGCGCCGCCGAGCGCCAACCACCGCTCCAGTGCCGGTGTGTAGAGATCGTCCGACGCGCTCGCGTCGCCGAGCGTCTCCGCCGCCGCGTTCATCGCGTCCTCGGCCGCGCGCACTCCGGTGCGGCGCTGCAGGAACATCTCGACGGTCTCACCGGGTACGCGGGAGACCTCCTGCGCCAGATGGCCGACGGTGGCGTCCGACGGGGTGAGCGTGACCGTGCCGTCGTGGTCGACCCCGGTCGCCGTGCCCGCCAGCAGGCCGAGCAGCGTCGACTTGCCGGCGCCGTTCGCGCCGACCAGCCCGACGACGTCGCCGGGTCCGACGGTGAGGTCGAGACCGTCGAACAGCGTGCGCTCGCCGCGATAGGCGGACAGGTCGTCGACACGGACCACGGCACTCACGTCTCGCCCAGCTCCTGAAGTAGTTCCCGCACGGCCGTGCGTCCCGCACGGTTGGCGCCGATGGTGCTGGCCGACGGACCGTATCCGATCAGATGGACGGTGGGCCGCGCGGCCACTCGAGTGGCCGACGCGCCGGTCATCGTGATGCCGCCGCCCGGCCCGCGTAGTCGGAGTGGCGCGAGGTGATCGAGCGCGCTGCGAAACCCGGTGGCCCACAGAATGACGTCCGCCCGGGTGGAGGTGCCGTCGTCCCACCGCACCCCGTCGGGGGTGACCTCCGCGAACATGGGCCGCCGTGCCAGGACGCCGCGATCTCGGGCCTCGTGCAGGCTCGGGGTGAGGATCAGACCGGTCACCGACACCACCGATCCCGGCGGCAGTCCGCGGCGCACCCGATCCTCTACCTGTGCGACGGCGGCGCGGCCGACCTCGGGCGTGAAGTCCCGCTCGAGGAAGACGGGCTCGCGGCGGGTCACCCAGGTCGTCGTGGTCACCCGCGAGATCTCGTCGAGCAACTGCACCGCGGAGATCCCGCCTCCGACGACGACGACGTGCTCGCCGCGGAAGTCCTCCGCCGAGGTGTAGTCGCGCGTGTGCAGTTGTCGCCCCGTGAACGTCTCCATGCCGGGGTAGCGCGGGACGAACGGGTGCTCCCAGGTGCCGGTGCAGTTGATCAGTCCGCGTGCGTGGACGTCGCCCTGCTCGGCCTCCACCCGGTACCGCATCGTCGTCTCGTCCCGGTCGCAGACGACCGACACCCGTCCCGGCCGCCGCACGGGCAGCGCGAAGTGCTTCTCGTACGCCGCGTAGTACTCGGGCACCGCCGACGACGCGGGCACGTGCGCGGGGTCGACGTCGGGGGCCAGCATGTCCGCGAACGCCATGCCCGGAAGGTCGTGCACCCCGTTGACGGTCTCGAGGGTCAGGGAGGGCCAGCGGAACTGCCACGCCCCACCAGGTGCCGGCGCACCGTCGAGCACGACGTAGTCCTCCCATGCCCGCAGCCCCGCTCGCTGCAGGAAATAGGCCGCGGACAGACCGGACTGCCCGGCTCCGATCACGGCGACGTCGACAGGATGCACGCGTCAAGTACACCAGCCAGGCGCCCACACCCGCTAAATTGGCTTCGGGGGGTCTCACAGAACATGTCGTTCCACGCAGAGAGAAGACACAACGTGACCATTGGTATCACCAGGAACGGCGCGGTTCTCACCGTGGAACTGCAGCGACCGGAGCGTCGCAACGCTCTGAACACGGCTCTGTGCACCGAAGTGCGCGAGGCGGTGGAGTCTGCCGAGGCGGACGGCACCCGCGTCGTCGTGATCACCGGCGAGGGCACGAGCTTCTGCGCGGGCGCCGATCTCTCGGGCGAGGCGATCGCCGACGAGTTCCCCGAGGCGCTGCTGTCGATGAACCGCGCGCTCCAGACCGTGTCGGTCCCGGTCATCGCCGCCGTGAACGGGCCTGCTGTGGGCGCGGGCACGCAGTTGGCCATCGCCGCAGATCTGCGGGTGGTCGATTCGGGCGCCTTCTTCGCCATTCCCTCCACGAAACTGGCCATCGCGGTGGACAACTGGACCGTCAAACGGCTGGTGTCGCTGGCCGGCGGCGGTCCTGCCCGGACCGTGCTGCTGGGCGCCGAGCAGTTGTCCGCGGAGCAGGCGCTGGCGTGCGGACTGGCCAACAAACTCGGCGGGCTCGACGTCGCGCACGCGTGGGCCGAGGAGATCGCCCAGCTGGCGCCGTTGTCTCTGCGTCACCTCAAACTCGTCTTCAACGACGACGGCACCCGTGACGAGGCGAACGCCACGCAGCTCGACGCGTTCGCGGCCGCCTGGGCGAGCAACGACGCCGTGGAGGCGCGGATCGCTCGCAAGGAGAAGCGGCCCCCGGTGTTTCAGGGGCAGTGACACGTCGGGGTCGCTGACCTGCTGATTCGGACAAAAGCGGCGCCTCGGCATCACGTAACGCACTCGACACAGAGTGCGTACAGTCCGGCAACACGGCGTTCCTACGGTCATCTCGCATCGCGCCGCCACGGCGTGCGACACGACCGGAGGCACCCGACCATGACCGCTCTCGGAGACGTTCCACCCGACTCCACGCTCACGTCCGACACTCGGAAGCAATCGGCGGCACTCAAGGAGACGCTCGAGGACTACACTCTGCGCTTCGCTCCGCGCAGCTACCGCAAGTGGGGGACCGGCGTCGTGGCGACGTCGGCTCTCGGCGGCATCGCCTACCTCGCGGACTTCGCCATCGGCGCCAACATCGGCATCTCGTACGGCACCGGCAACGCGCTCTGGGGCATCCTGGTGTTCGCGGTGGTCATCTTTCTCACGGGTCTGCCGCTCGCCTACTACGCGGCGCGCTACAACATCGACCTCGATCTGATCACACGCGGAAGCGGATTCGGCTACTACGGGTCGGTGGTCACCAACGTCATCTTCGCGACGTTCACGTTCATCTTCTTCGCGCTCGAGGGTTCGATCATGGCCCAGGGCCTGGAATTGGGGCTGAACTTCCCGCTGCCCATCGGGTACGCGGTGTCCACCCTGATGGTCATCCCGTTGGTCATCTACGGCATGAAGGCGCTCGCCACACTGCAGGTGTGGACGACCCCGCTGTGGCTGATCCTGATGGTGCTGCCGTTCGTCTATCTCGTGGTGAGCAATCCCGACTCCATCGGTCAGTTCATGGCCTACGGGGGCGCCGACGGTGCGGCCGGTACCGGCGTGAACCTCGGATCCGTCATGCTCGCAGCGGGTGTCTGTCTCTCGTTGATCGCCCAGATCGCGGAGCAGATCGACTACCTGCGCTTCATGCCGCCCAAGACGCCGGAGAACTCGCGCCGCTGGTGGACGGCGGTTCTCCTTGCCGGACCGGGCTGGGTCATCTTCGGTGCGCTCAAGCAGATCGTCGGCCTGTTCCTCGCCGTGTACCTCATCGCGAACGTCGTGGACGGATCGTCGATCGCCAACGAGCCGGTGCACCAGTTCCTCGAGATCTACGAGAACTTCATGCCGGGCTGGCTCGCCATGACCCTCGCCGTGGTGCTCGTGGTCATCTCGCAGATCAAGATCAACGTGACCAACGCGTATTCCGGCTCCCTGGCCTGGACCAACTCGTACACCCGCGTCACCAAGTCCTACCCCGGACGCATGGTCTTCGTGCTGTTCAACCTCGCGATCGCGCTGATCCTGATGGAAGCCAACATGTTCGACTTCCTCAACAACATCCTGGGGTTCTACGCGAACTGCGGTATCGCCTGGATCGCGGTGGTCGCGTCCGACATCGTGTTCAACAAGTACCTGCTGAAGCTGTCGCCGAAGGTGCCGGAGTTCCGACGGGGAATGCTCTACGCGGTGAACCCGGTCGGTTTCGGTTCCATGGCCGTGTCAGCGATCCTGTCCATCCTCGTGTTCTTCGGCGTGTTCGGGCCGGCGATCAAGCCGTACTCGCCCATCGTGGCGCTGGTGCTGGCCATCGTTCTGCCGCCCGTGCTCGCGATCGCGACCAAGGGCAAGTACTACCTGCGGCGCACCGACGACGGCATCGACCTGCCGATGTTCGACGAGTACGGCAACCCGTCCGACGCGACGCTGCTGTGTTCGGTGTCGGGTATGGAGTTCGAGCGGCCGGACATGATCGCGTCGGCCACGAAGGGACCGAACGGGGAGACGCTCTACATCTCGTCGCTGTCGCTGAGCACGGACAAGACGGGGGAGCACATCCTGCCCGAACAGACGTGAGCCGATATTTGTGAAGCCGGTACACATCAACCGTGGACTAGTGTCGGAAGCGTGAAACCAGCCACCGCAGCAGTGTCCATCGGGCTCGCCGCCGCAGGGTTGTCCTGGCTCGCGCGTGCGGCGTGGGGTGTGCCGTCCGCCGTCGGCGCCGGACGCGGCGCCATCCGTCCGTACGCCGCCGCGTCCTCGCACTACCGGGACCGGAAGTTCCACAACACTCGCAGCAGCTCGCCTGTCGCGGCGGGAGAGCAGGCGAGCATCGGAGCCGCGATGCTCACGCGCGGCCGCTCGGGACGACCCGAGCGCGCCGTGCCGCTGGCCACCCCGCTCGCGCCGACGGAGGCCGGGGACCTGGCCGTCACGTGGTTCGGGCACTCCTCGGTGGTCATCGAGATCGACGGCCACCGTGTGCTGACCGATCCGGTCTGGAGTCGGCGGGTATCACCGTCGCGGGTTCTCGGACCGGCCAGGTTGCACCCGGTACCCGTTGCGGCCGAAGCACTTCCGCAGGTGGACGCCATCGTCGTCTCGCACGATCACTACGACCACCTCGACCGTGACACGGTGACCACGCTGCTCACGTCGCAGTCGGCGCCGTTCCTGGTGCCGCTGGGGGTGGGCGCTCATCTGCGCCGCTGGAAGGTCCCCGAGGACCGGATCGTGGAACTCGACTGGAACGAGGACGTCCGCATCGGATCGCTCACCGTCACGTGCCTCGAGGCGCGGCACTTCTCGGGTCGGTCCCTGGTGCGCGACACCACGCAGTGGGCGTCGTGGTCGGTGGTGGGTCCGGAGCATCGGGCCTTTTTCGGCGGCGACACCGGTTACACCGAGGCGTTCGCGGACATCGGCGCGCGGCTCGGCCCGTTCGACGTGACCCTCTTGCCCGTCGGCGCCTACGACGATCGGTGGCCGGACATTCACATGAACCCCGAGGAGGCGGCGCGGTCGCACGGTGACCTGCAGCAGGGCGCCCCGTCCGCCGGCATCGTCGTGCCCGTCCACTGGGCGACCTTCAACCTCGCGTTCCATCCGTGGTCCGAACCTGTGGAGCGACTCCTGACGGCTGCCGAGGCGGAGCGGATCTCGGTGGTGGTGCCGATGCCGGGTCAGCGAGTCGACCTCGCGCGTCCTCTCCCGCACCGGCGTTGGTGGTCCGGCGCGGTATCGTGACGTCCATGGCACTCGTGGACAACCTCAAGAAGCTGATCGGCCAGGGCAAGAAGGCCGCCGCTCAGAACAGCGACAAGATCGAGAAGGCCGTCGACAAGGCTGCCGACTTCGCGGACAAGAAGACGCAGGGCAAGTACGCCGACAAGATCGACAAGGTCCAGGACGCCGCCAAGAAGGCGATCCCGGAGAAGTAGCAGACCCGCGCGGTAGTCGAGTCGATGGACGGGTGGCTCCTGCTTCTGGTGATCGTCGGGGCCGTCGTCATCGCCGGCTTCGCCAAGCGCCTGGACCTCCAGGTGCCCCTCGTTCTCGTCGCGGTCGGGTCCGTCGCCTCGTTCGTTCCCGGCCTGCCGCGTCCCGCTCTCGAACCCGAACTCCTTCTGGGCGTGATCCTTCCGCCCCTCCTGTACTCGACGGCGTTGAACTTCTCGTTCCGCTCGTTCAGGCATAACATCCGCTCGATCGTCCGGCTCGGCGTCGGTCTCGTCGTCGTCACGACCGTGTCGGTGGGGTACTTCTCCTACTGGCTCGTCCCGGAACTGACGCTGGGGGCCGCGCTGGTCCTCGGCGCGGTGGTCGCGCCGCCGGACGCCGTCGCCGCGGTCGCCGTGGGGCGCAAGCTGGGTCTGCCGGCCCGCATGATGGCCATCCTCACCGGCGAATCGCTCGTCAACGACGCGGCGGCCCTCACTCTGTTCACCATCACCGTCGCTTCTGTCACGGGCAGCCGGGTCGGCATCGACTCGCCGCTGCTGTTCTTCCTCTACGAGGTGGTGGGCGGCGTCGCGGTGGGATACGTCCTCAGCCGACTCGTGCGATTCGTGCGCAGCCGCATGGCGGACAGCGCGCTCGAGACCGTGCTGGGCATCCTGGTTCCGTTCACCGCCTACCTCGCCGCCGAGCAGATCCACGCCTCGGGCGTGCTCGCCGTCGTCACCGCCGGCTTCGTGCTCGGTTCGGCGCGCAGCGGTGACGCGATTCCGACGCGCATCCAGGAGCGGCACGTCTGGCCGACACTCGATCTCCTCCTCGAGACCTTCGTCTTCGCCTACATGGGCCTGCAGCTGAAGTTCGTCATCGACGACATCAGCAGCGAGGGGCTGCCCGTCCACCACATCTTCCTGTACGGACTGCTGGTGCTCGCGCTCGTGATGGCGGTACGCCCGGTGATGCTGTTCGCCGGCTCGGCCCTGCGGCGCGTCTACCACCGGGCTCGCTCCACCGACGACACGGAACTGACCTGGCGCCAGAACATCGTCCTGTCCTGGGCTGGGATGCGCGGAGTGGTGACCCTCGCCGCAGCGGCCGGCGTGCCTTTCACCACGCTGGTGGGCGACGACTTCCCGGGGCGGGGTGTCATCCAGGCCATCGCGTTCACCGTGGCTGTCGGAACCCTGCTGATCCAGGGAGTGACGCTGCCGTTGGTGATCCGACGGCTGGACATCTCCGACCCCGACGAGGCCCGGCATCTCGACGAACAGCGCGCACTCGCTCGGCAGATCGCCCGCCGTGCGGTCGAGGAGTCCCTCGACGAGGCGATGGAGAAGGTCGAGGGAACCGAGGCCGCCGACGTGGTCGATCGGGTTCGTCGTGTCATGCTGGGCCGACTTCGGACGGAACAGGACGAGGACGATCAGGAGAAGGCCGCGCGGGCGCGGTCCTCCGGCGCGGTGTTCGACCGATGGCGGCGCACGGCACTACGGCGTCAACGGGAGGCGCTGCTGGCCGCACGCGACGCGGGCGACCTCGACGACGAGGTTCTCGCCGCGGTTCTGGACGGGCTCGACATCGAGCAGGCCGCCACCGAGACACGGTTGCAGCGATTCATGGCGGAGAGAGGTCGAGAGTGAACGTGCGCAGGATCGGTTCGAGACCAGGACTGCGCGGCAGGGTCCCGGTCGTGCTGGGATCAGCACTGACGGCGTCGATGCTGATGCTGTCGGGGTGTGCGTCGTCGGATCCCGCGCCGACCCCGGGGACCGATGCGACACCCCTCTCTCCCGCACCGAGCTCTCCTGCACCCACAGGCGACGAGCGCGGCTCGCTGGTCGACGACGTGCTCCTCGGTCAGGTCGACCAGGCGGTCACGAATCTCGGCGCCACGGCGCACCGCATCACGTACCGCTCGACGTCCGGGGTGGACGGCGGCGGCGTCGACGTCACGGGAACGGTGTTCGTCCCGGCCGGCGCACCTCCCGAGGGAGGATGGCCGGTCGTGTCGGTCGGTCACGGTACGACGGGTGTCACCGACGAGTGCGCGCCGTCTCTCTATCCCAACCTGCTCGGCTCCATCGGCCTGGTGACGCCGATGCTCGAGCGAGGCGCCGTCGTGGCGGTGACGGACTACGAGGGCCTGGGCACCGACGATCCGCACCCGTACCTGAACGCGCCGTCGGCCGGCCACGACATCATCGACGCGGTCCGCGCGGCGCGGAACATCGCGCCCGGCACTGGAACTCGCTGGGCAGCGCTGGGTGTGTCGCAGGGTGGACAGGCAACCTGGGCCGCCGCGGAGATCGCGTCGGAGTACGGCGACGGTCTCGAGTTCCTCGGATCGGCCAACCTGTCCCCGGCCGCGGACGTCAGCCCGATCGCTCCGGAGTCCGGACTGGGGCAGCTCACGCTGCCGCAGAAGGCGATCATGCCGTTCGTCGTCGAGGGCTTTCTGGTCGACCACCCCGAGTACACCGACGCGGACTTCCTCAGCGGCGGACTGCTGGAGAACAAGGACGTTCTGCTGGCCTGCACGGGACCCCTCGCCGCCGGGAAATTGACGGCCGCCGCCTCCATCGGCCCGGACGACGTGCGCCCCAGCTCACCGGAGGCGTACACCGCCATTCGGGAGTGGCTGTCGGACAATGCCTTACCGCAGACACGGGCCGCGGGGCCGATGATGGTGCTGGTCGGGTCGCGAGACGATCTGATCCTCCCGCAGTGGACCGAGGCGGCGTCCCGCCGAGCGTGCGCGCAGGGCGACGTCATCGACTACCGGATCCGCGCGGACCAGGGCCACGCCGACTCGGCCGCCAACATCGAGGGCATCGACTGGGTCACCCAGCGGTTCGCCGACGACCAGCCACCGACGAACACGTGTGAACAGGTGCCGTGACAGCCACCACGGCGGTCGTCCTGCTGGTGATGGCCGCGGTCGTCGTCGGTGCGGTCGTCGTCATCACGCGCCGCGGTACGCGCCCGCTGACCACGCCCACCGAACGCGCGGTGCACGCCGCGCTGCACACCGCGTCGCTCGCGGCACGACCTCTGCGGCGGGGTCTCGACGCCGTGTCCGCCTCGGAGGCGGCGCCGCATCTGCGCACGCTGACCGGCGCTGCCGCCGTCGTGCTGGCGGGACCGGACGGGACGGTGCTCGGGCACGACGGCCCCGTCGACGGGACCCTGGACCAGTTCCCGCAGGTCGCCCGTCGCGCCGTCGACACCGAGCGTCGGGTGCTGCTGCGCACCGCCGCCACGGCGGAATCGCCGGCGTGCTCGGTGGTGGTGCAGCCGGTCCTCACCGAGGGCGCCGGCGTGGTCTGCGTGCTGGGCGTCGTCACGCTCGAGGAACCCGGTCCCGGTCTGCTCGGGGCCTGCACCGAGGTCGCGCGGTACGTCGGCGAGCAGGTCGAGCTGGCCGAACTCGACGCGAGCAGAGCTCGTCTCGACCGGGCCGAGGTCCGGGCCCTGCGCGCCCAGATCAGCCCCCACTTCATCTACAACGCGCTGACGACCATCGCGTCGTTCGTGCGGACCGATCCCGATCGTGCGCGCGAGCTGGTCCTCGAGTTCGCCGACTTCACGCGCTACTCCTTCCGCACGGCGGGGGAGTTCACGGTGCTCTCCGACGAGCTCCGCAACATCGACCGGTACCTCACGCTCGAGCGCGCGCGTTTCGGTGACTCCCTCGACGTGACGGTGCAGATCGCTCCTGAGGTGCTGGGAGTGGTGCTGCCGTTCCTGGCGCTGCAGCCCCTCGTCGAGAACGCGGTGCGCCACGGCGTCGCCGGCCGGGGACGCGGCCGCATCACCGTGATCGCGGCCGACGCGGGCACCGACGCGGCCATCAGCATCGAGGACGACGGTGTCGGCATGGATCCGGAACTGCTGCGCTCGGGCGACCTGGGTTCCGAGGAGGGGGTGCACGTCGGACTCGCCAACGTCGACGACCGGTTACGAGCCGCCTTCGGTAACGACTACGGCCTGGTGGTGGAGACCGCACCGGACGCCGGCACCAGGGTGAGTATGCGGATCCCGAAATTTCGGGCAGGCATCCGGCCCTGACGTGCACGCGCGACATGGCACGATGAAGACGCCATGAGCCCCACCCGTGCCACCGAGGCGACCACGCCCGCCGCCACCGACCGGCCCCTGCGGCTGCTCGCCGTGGACGACGAGCGGCCGGCGCTGGACGAGCTGGTCTACCTGCTGCGCCGCCACCCGTCGGTCGGATCGGTCGAGGGGGCGAGCGATGCCACCACGGCGCTGCGCATCCTGCGTGACGCGCCGGTGGACGGGGTCTTCCTCGACATCGACATGCCCGGACTCGACGGCATGGAACTCGCCGGAGTGCTGAGCAACTTCGCTGCGCCGCCCGCCGTGGTCTTCGTGACCGCCCACGACGATCGCGCCGTCGCCGCCTTCGAGATCGGGGCCGTCGACTACCTCCTCAAGCCGATCCGCGACCAGCGACTGTCCGACGCGGTCCGCCGCGTCGTCGACAAGCGTTCCGGCGCGGTGCCGGGTCCCGCGGGACGTGCCGATCAGGACGACGTGATCCCGGTGGAACTCGGCGGCGTGACGACGATGGTGCCGCGGTCCACCGTCGTCTGGGTGGAGGCCGAGGGCGACTACGCCCGCCTGCACACCACGACCGGGAACCACCTGGTGCGGATCGCCCTCTCGACGCTGGAGTCGCGGTGGGCAGACCACGGATTCCTGCGCGTCCACCGGTCGTATCTCGTGTCCGTCGGTCAGGTCGGGGGAACCCGCACCGTCGGGTCCGGACTGGTGGTCTGCCTGCGCGGTACGGGTGCCTGCCCACCCGTCGAGCTCCCGGTGAGCCGTCGCCACACCCGCGAACTGCGCGATCGGCTCGTTCGCGGCCCACGAGCGGCACTCGCCGGACAGCAGCGTTCCTGAGATGGCAGCGATCTGACATGGCGGTTCAACGAGAGAAGGTGGTGCTGGCCCAGCGCCGGGGCGCGCGCATCGTGCGCACCCGCGTGGAGGTCCAGGAGCAGACCGAGGTGGGCGAGGCCATGATCAACGGCCTGGTCCGCGCCCAGTTGGCGCTCGCGCTGCGCACCGCCGCCGTCGTGGTCCTGATCCTCGGTATCGTCCCGCTGGTGTGGGTGTTCGCGCCGGCCGCGGGTACCGCACGCATCGCCGGCATCGGAGTTCCGTGGTGGGCGCTCGCTGTCGCCGCGTACCCGATCCTGTTGGTCGCCGGGTACCTGTTCGTCCGCTCGGCCGAGCGCAACGAGCAGGAGTTCACCGAACTGGTGGAGGACTGATGTCCACGGTTCTCACGTCCGGCACGCGCTGATGGTGTCCGTTCCCACGGTGCTCGCCGTCATCTTCTCGGCGATAGCCACGGTCGCGGTGGGCGCCTACGGAGTCCGGTTGGCGCGCACCACGTCCGACTTCCTCGTGGCTTCTCGCAGCGTGGGACCGCGGTGGAATGCCGCGGCCGTGTCCGGTGAGTACCTGTCGGCCGCATCGTTTCTCGGGGTCGCGGGCCTGATCGCCAAGTACGGCGCGGACGCGCTCTGGTACCCGGTGGGGTTCACGGCCGGCTATCTCGGGCTGCTGCTGTTCGTGTCGGCGCCGTTGCGACGATCCGGCGCGTACACGGTGCCGGACTTCGCCGAGTTCCGGCTCGGCTCGGCGCGGCTCCGCACGTTGGCCATGCTGGTGGTAGCCGGGGTGTGTGCGCTCTATCTCGTCCCGCAGCTGCAGGGCGCCGGGCTCACCCTCAACATCCTTCTCGGCGTGCCCAGTTGGGTCGGCGCGGCCGTCATCGGCGTGATCGTGATCCTCAACGTCGTCGGCGGCGGCATGCGCTCCATCACGTTCGTCCAGGCGTTCCAGTACTGGCTCAAGCTGACGGCCGTCGCGGTACCGGCGCTGGTGCTCGCGGTGCACTTCGCGGCCGATCCGCGCGAGATGGGCACCCCCGCACCGCCGTCCGTGGACACCGCCACGACGGTCGACATCAGTACCGACGTCGTCGTGCAGGTGCAGGAGAACCTCGACGTCGTGGTCCGCGGCACCGTCGACGGCGCGGCGGTGGACGGACCGACGACACTCGACGCGGGCGACCACACGCTGCAGTCGGGCACGGTGCTCGAACTCGAGGCCGGATCGCCGGTCCCCGTGGTGGCGGGCGCACCGGTCGAGGGCTCCGACTGGCTCTCGCCCGGCAACGGTTTCGGTGGCCCCTTCCCCCTGTACCAGGTGTACTCGCTGATCCTCGCCACGTTCCTCGGCACGATGGGGCTGCCCCACGTCCTCGTGCGCTTCTACACCAACCCGGACGGGCCTGCGGCCCGATGGACGGCTCTGACCGTGGTGGGTCTCCTGTCGGTGTTCTACCTGTTTCCGACGGTGCTGGGTGTGTTCGCGCGCCTGTACGTTCCCCAGTTGCTGATCACCGGAGCATCCGACGCGGCCGTGCTCCTGCTCCCGTCGGCGGCCATCGACGGGGTGCCGGGGCTGCTGCTCGCCGCACTGGTCGCCGCGGGCGCGATGGCGGCGTTCCTGTCCACGTCCTCGGGACTGCTGGTGACCATCGCCGGAGTGCTCAGCACCGACGTCCTGCGCGGCCGGGTGCGGGATTTCCGGATCGCCGCGATCGTCGCCGGCACCGGTCCGCTGCTGCTGTCGGTCGGGCTGGTGACGCTCGACCTCTCCCGCACCGTCGGGCTCGTGTTCGCCGTCGCGGCGTCGACGCTGTGTCCGCTGCTGGTGCTCGGCATCTGGTGGCGCGGTCTCACCGCCGCAGGGGCCGCCGCGGGGCTGATCGTCGGCGGTGGGGTCTCGACGGCAGCGGCCTCCCTCGCCGTGCTCGGTGGGGTGTCCGACCAGCTCCTGGGTGGGTGGGCCGCGGCGATCGTCGGCTACCCGGCGGCGGTCAGCGTCCCCCTCGCGTTCGCCGTCATGGTGACGGTGTCGCTGGTGACTCGGTCCTCGATCCCGCTGGACATCGGCCGCATCATGTCGGCCATGCACGCACCCGAGCGCCTCGGGCTGGGCGTGGAGCGACTGCGCAAGCAGTGAGCGGCACGACCGTTCGTCCCGCCCGGCAGACCGTTCGGCGCACCGGCGCGCTGCTCGGCGTGTGATCGGCGCCACGCCGTATCGGTGTGATGGTGGTCTCACTACCGTCATCCGAGTATCTCCCGACACGTAGGAGCACCCGTGACCACCGCACAACCCCATTCGGGCGAACGACCCGAACCCCGGACCCCGTCCCCCCAGGACTTCGTCGACATGCAGGCCACGCCCGAGTTCCAGGAACTCAAGAAGCGTCTGCGCGGCTTCGTCTTCCCGATGGCCGCCTTCTTCCTCGTCTGGTACACGACGTACGTGCTCCTCGGGGCGTACGCACACGACTTCATGGCCACCCGCGTCTTCGGCAACATCAACGTCGGACTGCTGCTCGGACTCGGACAGTTCGTGACGACGTTCGCCATCACCGGCATCTACGTGAAGTTCGCGAACCGTGAGCTCGACCCCCGTGCCGCGAAGATCCGCGACGAACTCGAAGGACCCCTCCAGTGACCACCTACTCTGCCGCGCAGCAGTTCCTGGCCCAGCAGACGATCGAGGCCGAGACCGTCGGCAGCCCGCTCGTCAACATCTCGATCTTCGCGGTCTTCGTCATCGTGACCATGGCCGTGGTGATCAAGGCCAGCAAGAAGAACGCCACCTCCGCGGAGTTCTTCACCGCGGGCGGCGGCTTCTCCGGACCGCAGAACGGTGTCGCCATCGCCGGTGACTACCTCTCCGCGGCGAGTTTCCTCGGCATCGCGGGCGCCATCGCCGTCTACGGTTACGACGGCTTCCTGTACTCCATCGGCTTCCTCGTCGCGTGGCTCGTCGCCCTGCTCCTCGTTGCCGAGATGTTGCGCAACACCGGCAAGTTCACGATGGCCGACGTGTTGAGCTTCCGCCTCAAGCAGGGCCCGGTGCGTACCGCGGCCGCGCTGTCGACACTCACGGTGTCGTTCTTCTACCTGCTCGCGCAGATGGCCGGAGCCGGCGGCCTCGTCGCACTGCTCCTCGACATCTCGGATCGCACGGGACAGTCCATCGTCATCGCGGTCGTCGGCGTCCTCATGATCGTCTACGTCCTCGTCGGCGGTATGAAGGGCACCACCTGGGTGCAGATCATCAAGGCCGCGCTGCTCATCGCCGGTGCCGGTCTCATGACGGTGATGGTGCTGGCCAAGTTCGGCTTCAACCTGTCCGAGATCCTCGGCAGCGCGCAGACCATGGTCGGCGACTCGGTCTCCGACACCGTCGCCGCGCGTGACGTTCTCGCCCCCGGCGCCCAGTACGGCGGCTCGGCCACGTCGCAGCTGAACTTCGTCTCGCTCGGTATCGCCCTGGTGCTCGGCACCGCCGGCCTGCCGCACGTGCTCATGCGCTTCTACACGGTGCCCACCGCCAAGGAAGCCCGTCGCAGCGTCGTCTGGGCCATCGCGCTGATCGGTGCGTTCTACCTCTTCACGCTGGTGCTCGGCTACGGCGCCGCCGCCATCGTCGGACCGGACCGCATTCTCGCCGCGGCCGGCGGACAGAACGCTGCCGCACCACTTCTCGCGTTCGAGCTCGGCGGCGTGATCCTGCTGGGCGTCATCTCGGCGGTCGCCTTCGCGACGATTCTCGCGGTCGTCGCCGGCCTCACGATCACGGCGTCCGCGTCCTTCGCTCACGACATCTACGCCGGTGTCATCAAGAAGGGCAAGGTCGACGACAAGAAGCAGGTCCAGGTCTCTCGCATCACCGCCGTCGTCATCGGCATCCTCGCCATCGGTGGCGGCATCCTGGCCAACGGACAGAACATCGCCTTCCTCGTGGCGCTGGCCTTCGCGGTCGCCGCGGCGGCCAACCTGCCGACCATCCTGTACTCGCTCTTCTGGCGACGCTTCACCACGCGCGGCGCGCTGTGGAGCATGTACGGCGGTCTGATCTCCACCATCGTGCTCATCATCTTCTCCCCGGCCGTGTCCGGCTCGGCGACGGCGATGATCAAGGGTTCGGACTTCGCCTGGTTCCCCCTGTCGAACCCGGGCATCGTCTCGATCCCGCTCGCCTTCATCCTCGGCATCGTGGGAACGCTGACGAGCAAGGACAACGAGAGCACCGACAAGGCAGCGGAGATGGAGGTGCGATCCCTCACCGGCGTCGGCGCCGAGAAGCCGGTCGCTCACTAGGATTCGCCCTGGAAGTTCGGACACGATGCGGGCCACCGCGGGTGTCGTCACGCGCTAGTGTTCACGGCGTGGCGAAACTCGAGGTGGTCCGCATCGTTCCTCTGTCCGCGGAGGATGCCTGGAACGGCGCATCCGATCTGACGCGGTACGAGGAATGGCTCAGCATTCACGACGGGTGGCGCGGCGACCTGCCCGCCGAACTGTCCGAGGGCACGCAGATGGCGTCCGTGGTGTCGGTCAAGGGCATGCGGAACCGGGTGCAGTGGACCGTGAAGAAGTACTCCCCGCCGCGCGAGCTCGAGCTGAAGGGCGCGGGCAAGGGCGGGGTCAAGGTCTCGCTGACGCTCACCGTCGCGGAGAAGAAGGACGGCTCCGAGCTGAAGATGACGATCGATCTCGGCGGCGCGCCCCTGTTCGGTCCCGTGGGATCCGGTGTGGCGCGTGCGCTCAAGGGCGACATCGAGAAGTCGGTCGACACGTTCGTCACCGTCTTCTCCTGAGCGTCAGGACAGTACGACCCCCGCCGCGCACGCGGAGATCACCAGCACCAGGGCGACCGCGTCGGATCCGTGCGGGCGCCGTCGGCCCGATGTGATGCTGCCGCTGCCGCCGCGCACGGCGATGGCCTCGCCCATGTCGGCCGACCGCCGGATGGCCACCGACATGATGGCGGCCATGATGTCGATGAGGAACGTGTCCTGCGTCTTGCCGCTGCGCGTGCTCTTGCGGGGTCGCAGCTTGCGTGCGGCCACCAGCGTGTAGACATCGTCGACCAGCATCGGCAGCGACCGCAGCAGCAGAGCCATCGAGACGGCCCACTCGTCCACGGGCGCACCGATTCTGCGCAGCGGGGACAGCAGAGTGGCGATGGCCGGTGCGATGTCCGCCATCGACGTCGTCCAGGCCACGGTGAGCGTCGCCCACAGCAGCACGACGCCGAACAGGATGCCGCGGAAGTAGATCCACACGGCGTCGACGCCGACCACCGAGTTCACCGCGGCACCGAACGCGACCAGTCCCCAGAGCCACCACGGCGGAACGGGGATCGCGAACACCGGGACTCGTGCGGCGATCGCCGCGAGCAGCAGGACGACGGACACCGCGGCGAGCATCGGCCAGGTCGGGTAGACCACCAGCGACCCGCCCAGCAGCGTGACCGCCACGAGTTTCGTTCCCGCCCAGAGTCGGTGGACCGACGTCTCCCGCGGAAGTTCGCGGAGCAGCGTGCCTCTCATCGGGTCACTCCTCGTTCCATGGTGTCGTCGGTGGACCCCAGCTGCAGGGTGCCGTGGTCGAGCACGACGGTGCGCGAGCGGACGGACGCCAGGGTGTCGACGTCGTGCGAGATGATGACGAGGGTGAGCCCCGTGCGGCGCAGATGCGTGAGCAGCGCGGTGATCTCCCGTCGACCCGGCGGATCGAGTCCGGCGAGCGGTTCGTCGAGCACCAGGACGTCCGGCTTGCCCACCAGCAGTCCGGCCAGCGCTACGCGCCGCATCTGTCCACCACTCAGTTCGTCGATGCGGGCACCCGCGATGCGGCGATCGAGCCCCACCTGATCGAGAACGCGGCTGACGTCGATGGTGCCCACGTCGGTTCCCCCCGCGGCCTCGATGTCCTCGGACACCGTCCGGCGTTGTAATTGCAACCGGGCGTGCTGGAACGAGAGCGCGACCGTGCCGACGGACGACGACGTGGCCTTGCCCGAGAGCTCGCACGTGCCCTCGGAGGGCGTCGTCAGGCCGGCCATGATCCAGGCGAGCGTGGACTTGCCGGAGCCGTTGCCGCCGATGACGAGCAACCCCTCGCCGCGGTGCACCGTGAGGTCGATTCCCTCGAGCGCGCGGGTGGCCCACGGACCGCGCCGGTCGTACACGTGTCCGACGCCCCGCAGCACCAGTAGCGGCGGCCCCGGCGGCGGAAGCGGATCCGTCCGCAGCGGCGTCGACGACATCCACTGCGGGTCGTGCATCACCCGGCGGCCGCGATGCAGCCGTACGACGTCGTCGGCCAGTGCGGCCTCGGTCGCGCGATGGGTGATGAGGACGACGGCCATGCCGTGGCGGCGGGGGAGTCGGGCCAGCAGTTCGACGAGGTCGCGCTGACCTTCCGGGTCGATCATCGCGGTGGCCTCGTCGGCGACCAGCAGCCGTGGTTCGCGAGCCAGCGCCGCGGCGACGGCGAGGCGCTGCAGTTCACCGCCCGACAGGCTGCCGGTATCGCGCAGTCCGTACCCGGCCAACCCCACCTCGGCGAGCAGGGACTCGACTCGGTCCGGTGTCGGCCGCGCCGCTGCCGGCAGGCCCCACACGACGTCGTCGGCTACGCGCGTGCCCAGGATCTGGGACTCGGGGTGCTGCAGGATCATCGCGGTGCCGCCGATCAGGCCGAGCCCGGTGGAACCCGTCCGGTCGATCCTGCCGCCCGTCGGCTCGGTGCCCACCAGGATGCGAGCGAGGGTCGACTTGCCGGATCCGTTGGCGCCGACGACGGCCACGAAACGACCGGGCACGATCTCGAGATCGAGTGGGCCCAGCGCATCGTCATGGCTGCCCCGGTAGCGGTAGGTCACGCCCGTCAACCGCACGGGCACGGGGTGCGGTGCGGCCGCGTCGTCGGGGGTGACCACGACGTCGGGCAACTCGCCCCGCGACTCCAGCTCGCCGAGGCGGGACAGGGTGGCGCGCAGCACCCACCACGCGACGACGCCGCTGACGGCCGTCGACATCAGCGCCGAGACGAAGACGAGCACCCACCAGTACCCCAGCGCGAAGGACACGTAGTCGGCGACGGCCGTGGCGACGTCCTCCGCCGGTGCGAATCGGCCGACGATGTCGGCGCTCCCGCGAATCGAGTTCTCGAGCACGGTGAGGAACAGCTCGCGCAATCCGCTGAGGATCAGCAGCATCAGCACGGAGAGGGCGCCCACCACGGCGCCGGTGAGCAACGAGAGTGTGAGCACGGAGGTGAACCCACGCCCGCGTCGGACGCTCACTCCCACGATCCCGGCCAGAACTCCGGAGATCGTCATGGTCAGCGCGGTGCCGAAGCCGCCCGCGACGAACGACACGAGCATGCCGGCGGTACCGGCGACGGCGAGCGCCCGCAGGCGATGGCGCTGGGCGATGACGGCCAACGGGACGATGGCCACGATCTGCAACGCACCCGCCACGGGAATGAGGGCGCCGATCACCGAGAACGCGACGGCGAGGGCGGTCATCACCGATCCGGTCGCGAGTTCGTCCGGGTGTAGCGTCTTCGTACCGCGACCTGTGGCCGTCCTGGATCTCACCCCTCGAGTGTGCCACCGGCGTGTCCGGTTCCCGTTCCGACGGAGACCCGCGGAACGAGAAAGTGAGCCATGACGTCCGACTCCGACGCCGCCGTGCAGATCACGCGACCGAGACGCGTGCACCGGGCCTGGATCGTCGCCGCAGTGGCGTTCCTCGCACTCCTCGGAGCGGCGGGGTTCCGCGCCGCTCCGTCGGTGCTCATGGTGCCGATCACCGACGAGTTCGGGTGGTCGCGCGGCGTGCTGTCCGCGGCGGTGGGCATCAACCTGCTGCTGTTCGGGCTGACCGCACCGTTCGCGGCGGCGCTGATGGACCGCTTCGGCATCCGGACGGTGACATCCGTCGCCCTCACCGTCGTGGCCCTGGGCAGCGCCCTCACCGTGTTCGTCACCGCGCCGTGGCAGATCCTGCTGACGTGGGGGTTGCTCATCGGCCTGGGTACCGGATCGATGGCCCTCGTCTTCGCCGCCATGGTCACCGACCGCTGGTTCGTGCGGCGCCGCGGGCTCGTGTCCGGCATCCTCACGGCCGGGTCCGCGACCGGCCAGCTCATCTTCCTGCCGGTGGTCGCTGCGCTCGCCGACAGCTCGGGATGGCGGACGGCGTCACTCGTCGTGGCGGGCGGCGCACTGGCCGTCGTGCCGTTCGTGCTGCTGTTCCTGCGGAACTCTCCCGAGGAGGTGGGGGAGCTGCCGTACGGGGCGACCGAGCGACCCGCTCCTGTGCTCGTCACGGGGAATCCCGCGATGCGGGCGATCCGAGCACTGCGGGACGCGTCGTCCGTGCGGACGTTCTGGGCGCTGATGGTGGGCTTCGCGATCTGCGGCGCCACCACGAACGGGCTGGTGGGGGTGCACTTCATCCCGTCCGCGCATGATCACGGAATGCCGCAGACCACAGCCGCGGGACTGCTGGCCGTGGTGGGGATCTTCGACATCGTGGGCACCATCGCATCGGGCTGGCTCACCGACCGGGTGGATCCGAGACTGCTGCTGGGCGCGTACTACGCCTTCCGAGGCGTCGCCCTGCTGTTCCTGCCGGCGCTGCTGTCCGACGCCCTGCACCCGTCGATCGTGGTGTTCATCGTCGTGTACGGACTCGACTGGGTCGCCACGGTGCCGCCCACCATCGCTCTGTGTCGCGAGGTGTTCGGCGCGCAGGGACCATTGGTGTTCGGTTGGGTGTTCGCCTCGCACCAGGTGGGCGCCGGCATCGCGTCCGTGGTGGCGGGGGTCGTGCGCGATGCCACCGGTGAGTACACCGCCGCCTGGTTCGGCGCAGCTGGTCTCTGCGTCGTGGCGGCGGTGCTCAGCGTCGGGATCGCTCGGCGATCAGCCCCGGTAACCGGCTGATTCGCTGCGCGCGGTGGTGGGGCGACGACGTCGACCCGAGCCCGCGTTGGAGTTACCGGCGTGACCGCCGCGGGTGGAGCGTCCGCGTCCGGGCTGCTGCTGCTTCGGAGCCGGTGCGGCCTCCTTGGGAGCGGGCTTGACGTAGGCCGCGACGTCGCCGACCAGCTCCTGGACGGCCGGTGAGTCGACGGTCACGCGCTGCGGCGCCGCGTCGATCTTCGCCTTGCGCATCAGGACCGACAGGTCGCGGCGCTGCTCCGGCAGGACGACGGTGACGACGTCGCCGGCGCTGCCCGCACGGGCCGTACGGCCACTGCGGTGCAGGTAGGCCTTGTGCTCGGCGGGCGGATCGACGTGGACGACCAGCTCGACGTTGTCGACGTGCACACCGCGCGCCGCGACGTCGGTGGCGACGAGCACCCGCGCATCACCGTTGGAGAACGCGGCGAGGTTGCGGTCACGCGCAGCCTGCGACAGGTTGCCGTGCAGGTCGACGGACGGGATGCCGGCCTCGGTGAGCTGACGCGCCAGCTTGCGGGCCTGGTGCTTGGTGCGCATGAACAGGATGCGCCGACCCTCGCCGGAGGCGAGACGCTGAACCAGCGCCTTCTTGCCGTCGACGCCGCCCACCTCGAAGATGTGGTGGGTCATCGCGGCGACGGGGGAGTTCTCCTCGTCGACCGAGTGCTGCACCGGGTCGGTGAGGAACTGCTTGACCAGCTTGTCGACACCGTTGTCCAGTGTCGCCGAGAACAGCATGCGCTGTCCGTGCGAGGGCGTGGCCTTCATGATGCGCGTGACGCCGGGCAGGAAGCCCAGGTCCGCCATGTGGTCGGCCTCGTCGAGCACGGTGATCTCGATGTCGTCCAGCGTCACCAGACGCTGCTTCATCAGATCCTCGAGGCGGCCGGGGCAGGCGACGACGATGTCGACGCCGCGGTTGAGCGCGGTGACCTGGCGTGCCTGCGAGACGCCACCGAAGATCGTCGTGACGCGCAGGTTCGACGCCATGGTGAGCGGCTCGAGGGCGGCAGCGATCTGGGTGGCCAGCTCACGGGTGGGGGCAAGGATCAGACCACGCGGGCGATTGGGCTTGCGGACGCCCGAGAACGTCTCGCCGAGGCGGGACACCATGGGGATGGAGAACGCGAGAGTTTTTCCGCTGCCGGTCTTTCCGCGTCCGAGGACGTCGCGACCCTTCAGCGTGTCGGGCAGGGTGTCCGCCTGGATGGGGAACGGTGACGCGATGCCGGCAGCTGTGAGAGCGCGGACGAGACGGTCACTGACGCCGAGGTCGGCGAAGGAGGGAGAAGTCATGAAGAGTTCGAGTGCCTTTCGGGCATCTGAGCACTCCTGTGGCGGAGCGCAGAATGGCGAGACTGCCGGTGGGCAGTTCCGATCGCCGTAAGAAAAATTCGTGCTGATTCCACGACGTACGCCGCGCACAGTGGCGCAGCAGCGTGACCCAGTGTAGCCGGTCGGTCGCTGTGACCGCGGTCTCGCAACCCGTGGGGCGTTGCGGGGCGCGCTGAATCGGCTGGAGTGGTTGTGGCGGAACGGGATCGGCTGTGCTGTGTCGCGTGTGCACACCCCTTGTCGCGAGCTCACACCCCTTCCAGCAGGCTGCAGCGGGTGTGCGCTTCACAGAACCGGTGTGCGCTCCGGCGTGCTGGGTTGCACGCGCGGCTGCGTCGCGTGTGCACACCCCTTGTCGCGAGCTCACACACCTACCCGCAGGCTGCAGCGGGTGTGCGCTTCACAGAACCGGTGTGCGCTCCGGCGGATGGGTTGCACGCGCGGCTGCGTCGCGTGTGCACACCCCTTGTCGCGAGCTCACACCCCTTCCAGCAGGCTGCAATGGGTGTGCGCTTCACAGAACCGGTGTGCGGTCAGGCAGTGAACGCCGCGCTCTGCGACCGCACCAGATCGACCAGCGTCTGCTGCGGAATCGTCAGGTCCAGCAGGTGCAGGCCCCAGGTGGCGTTCGGCAGCGTGGGCAGGGCCGAGGCTCCCGGGCCGTCGATCATCAGCACGTTGTCGTCGTCGCACTGCGCCGTGAGGTTCGGCAGCGGCCCCGGTACCGGTGTCCTGGCATTCGTCCCGAGCGACGCCGGGTTGGTGCAGAGGATGCCGTCGCCGCCGTAGCGGGAGTCGGGCGGGGGAAAGCGCGAGAACGTGGAATACGCTACGACGCAACCGGTCTCGCTCGCATCCGTGCACGGGGCGACGGTGGTGAAGTCCGACGTCCGTACCGATATGCCGGGAATGATGGCGGACACCAACAGTGCTCGCGTCGCGGGATCCGGTTCGATGCGTTGCTGCAGGAGCGTGCGCAGCATGCGTGACCCCTGCGAATGGCCGACGAGCACGACACCGCGGTTCGAGTTCCGCTGCGCGAGGTAGTCGGTCCAGGCTCGATCGATGTCCACGTAGGCCGCGGCGAGTGCCGCATCGCGTGCGGGACCGTCCGCGGTGGCGAGGCTCAGCAGAGTGGCCTGGCGGTAGACCGGAGCCCATACGTTGCACACGGATCCGAACGGGCGAGCCTGCGCTGCCGCAGCGAAGGCGAGTTCGGGAGAGGCGTCGAGGTTCGCGGACTGCGCCGGCTGCAGGGAGGCGGTCGGGTAGACGTAGAAGCAGTCGACAGGGGCGTCGGTGCCACCCCCACACGGATCCGCGGCCCCGGGTCGACAGAGCCAGGTGGTGGACGGTGCGGCCGACGCGGCCGGAACGGACAGGAAGAGGGAACCGAGCAGGCCTGCCACGAGGAGGAGCGCGCGCGTCATGGCTGGACTGTAGCGGAGCCTTCGGTGCCCTCGGCAGGATTCGAACCTGCGACCTACCCTTTAGGAGAGGGTTGCTCTATCCCCTGAGCTACGAGGGCCGACCCGGTGAGAGCCGGGCTGACGTTCAGCACTCTACCGGGTCGACGTGGCCGTCAGGCGCTGGGCGAGATGGCTTCCAACTTGC
The DNA here is from genome assembly GCF_019835845.1 of Rhodococcus sp. BP-349. NCBI lineage: Bacteria > Bacillati > Actinomycetota > Actinomycetes > Mycobacteriales > Nocardiaceae > Rhodococcus > Rhodococcus sp. BP-349. The sequence continues at coordinate 1,324,678 of NZ_JABUDR010000001.1, forward strand.
GTGCCACCAGTGCGGCCTGCAGGTGCCGCATCCCGGACGGGCGCGTGGGATCGAACCCCGTGAGGTGCGCGATCCGCTTGAGGCGGTAGTCGACCGTGTTGGTGTGCAGGTGCAGCTGCCGGGCCGACCGCTGCCGGTTGAGGTCGTGATTGATGTGGATCTCGAGGGTCTCGAGCAGCTCGGGCGAGTTGTCCAGCGGGACCAGGACGCGCGAGAGGTACGCCCGGCCGGGGCCGGGGCGCGTGAGCTGGTACTCGAGAACCAGGTCGGTCATGCGGTAGACGCCGGCGGGTCGACGAAGCTGCTGGGCGAGATCGAGAAGCTCGTGCACCTGATCCGAGGCGGCCGGCACGTCGTTGACGGAACTGGTGGCGACGGTGGCGGTGACCGCTGTCTCGGCGGCGACGGACATGCGCTCGACGAGGGTGGCGACCCACTCGTCGTCGCGCTCGCCCGGCACCAGGATGGTGCCGCCCTCGGCGGACAGCATCGACAGAGGAGAGCGGTCGCACACGAGAGCCAGCTCGGCCTGCACGCGGCGCAGCTTGCGACGGGCGGTGACCGCGCGCGGCAGGGCGGGGTTGGACTCGTCGGGGTGAGCGGCGATGGAGACGGCGAGCACGGTGAACGAGTCGGCGAGCTCGATGCCCGACTGGCGAGCCACGGAACGCGCGTTGTGGCCGCTGAGCAGTGCTGTGACGACGGTGTGCGCCGCGGTGTGATGCTCGCTCGCGACGGCCTGCAGTTCGTCGACGTAGCTGGCCGACGCGGCCGTCGAGATGCGCTCCGACAGGGCGACGAACGCCTTGGCGACGGACTTGAGGTTGCCCGTCGCGCGTTCGGACACCAGGTCCCAGCCCATCTGGATGCCCTCGTGGTAGACGCCGAGGACGGCGCGGAGCGGAACTCCCTCGCGGGCCCACTGCGCCGCGCGGCCGCCGAGCTCGGCGATGTCCTCGTCCGAGGTGGTCGGTGCGTCTCCGACACCGACGGCCATCGACAGGCAGGACACCGTCAGTTCCGTGACGTCCGCCCGGAGGCTCGCGCCCAGTGTCGACGTGCGGGTGGCCGCAGCCGGCTGTCCCACCGTGCGACGAGCGACGTTCTCGAGGTCGCGTGGCGGCACGCCGGTGCGGCCTGCCACCATGAGTCCGGTGGTGCTCTTCTCCACCGCAGCCGCCTGGGACGACTGCGTGTTCTCGACACTCACGTAACTAGTTCCTTCCGGTCGGCGAGCCGTACGTCCACTCCGTGGCACGTGGCGGTTTCCTGCCACGTCCACGATCGACTGACTCGTCACTCGCACAAAAACGGGGCGCAAGTTCAAATTGTAGGGCAATAAAAGTTTATATGTGTAGTTTCGTCCCGCGTTTCCTCACGGTGCTGTGACTCGAGCCAGGCGGAATCGGGCCCTCCTGCGACTCGTCCCAACATCGACGCAAGGCAGCGGCAGCCCGATCGGACGCGTCCTAGCGTCACCTCTCGTCGGCCTGCCAGGTCGACGGAACACGACGCGTCACGGGGGAATCTCATGCCACAGGTGCTGTCACAGATCGAGCTGCTGCGCGAACTGCAGCCGGTAGCGGAAACCAATCTCGAACGCCATCTGACGCTGGCCAAGCCGTGGAACCCGCACGATTACATCCCGTGGAGCGACGGCAAGAACTTCGCGATGCTGGGTGGCCAGGACTGGTCGCCGGAGCAGTCGTCCCTGTCCAAGGTTGCCAAGGCTGCCATGGTCACCAACCTCCTGACCGAGGACAACCTGCCCTCCTACCACCGCGGTCTCGCCGAGAACTTCTCGATGGACGGAGCCTGGGGAACCTGGGTCGGTCGGTGGACCGCGGAGGAGAACCGCCACGGCATCGCGATGCGCGACTACCTCGTCGTCACCCGGAGTGTCGATCCCGTCGCGCTCGAGCAGGCGCGGATGGAGCACATGACGGTGGGCATCGACTCGCCGATGGAGGGCGCCAATCTGCTGCACGGCGTCGCCTACGTGACGTTCCAGGAGCTGGCCACGCGGGTGTCGCACCGCAACACCGGCAGGGCCTGCAACGATCCGATCGCCGACGCACTACTGGCCCGCATCGCGGCCGACGAGAACCTGCACATGATCTTCTATCGGAACATGTGCGCGGCAGCCATCGAGCTCGCGCCGGACCAGACGATGAAGGCGATCGCCGACGTCGTCATGAACTTCCAGATGCCGGGGCTCAACCAGCCGGACTTCCGTCGCAACGCCGTCCTCATCGCGAAGTACGGCATCTACGACCTGCGCCAGCACCTCGACGAGGTCATCATGCCGGTGCTGCGCAAGTGGGACATCTTCGAGCGCACCGACTTCGGACCCGAGGGCGAGAAGCTGCGTGAACTGGTGGCCGACTACCTGGCGGACCTCGAGAAGCAGGCGGTGCGCTTCGAGGAGTCCCGCGACCGGGCGCTGGCCCGCGATCGCGAGCGCGGCGAAGCCATCGCCGTCTGACCGATCGAACGACTGACCGCCTCGAACCGGCCTGCCCGTCCTACATCGCGACGGTCAGCAGGAACGCGACGTCCTCGACGGCCTCCACACTGTGGCGGGCGTCGGGGACGACGAGGAGATCGCCCGCGGAACCTTTCCAGGATCGCTCACCGCTCACCAGTTGCAACTGGCCGCTGAGCACCAGGACCGTGGACTCTCCGTTCAGATCGTGCTCGGCCAGCGAGTTGCCCGCGGCCAGGCCCACCACTGTCTGCCGCAGACTGCGCTGGTGCCCGCCGTAGACGGTGCTCGAACTCCGTCCGCTGGACGCGGTCCTCGCCAGCTTCAGCTGTTGCCGAGCGAGCGCGGTCAGCGATTTCTTGTCCATGCGTCGTATTGTCCCGCTCGGCGGGCCCCGGCGCGGCGAATCAGCGCGTGTAGCGCACGAATCGATAGCGGACATCGGACGCGCTGCTCGTACGCCAGGTGCCCTCGGTCCGGGTGAACGATGCCGGCACTTCGGGGGCCACCGTGTCGCCGCCGGGGACGTCCAGATCGATCTCGGTCATCTCGACGACGTCCGCGTGCGGAAGGGCGAGTCGGTAGATGTCCGCACCGCCGATGATCCACGTGTCGTGGCCGCCGAGCAGCGCTTCGTCCATCGTGGCGGCACGCGCGGCGCCCTCCGCGGACCAGGACGCGTCACGGCTGAGCACGATGTTCGTCCGGCCGGGCAGAGGGCGGAACCGTGCGGGCAACGAGTCCCAGGTGCGCCGTCCCATGACGACGCGGCTCGAACCCGTGATCTCCCGGAAGTGCGCCATGTCCTCGGGCACCCGCCACGGGATCGTGCCGTCCTTGCCGATGACGCCGCCGTGCGCCTGCGCCCACACCAACCCGATCGTCATACCGCGACGGGTGCCTTGATCGCGGGATGGTGCTGGTAGTCGACGATCTCGATGTCCTCGAAGGTGTAGTCGAAGATCGAGTCACGTGGAGCGAGTCGGAGCGTGGGGGCGGGGAACGCCTCTCGCGTCACCTGCTCGCGCACCTGGTCGACGTGATTGTCGTAGATGTGGCAGTCGCCGCCGGTCCACACGAAGTCGCCCACCGCGAGACCGGTCTGCGCGGCGACCATGTGCGTGAGCAGGGCGTAGCTCGCGATGTTGAACGGCACGCCGAGGAACATGTCGGCGCTGCGCTGGTACAGCTGGCAGGAGAGCTTTCCGTCGGCGACGTAGAACTGGAAGAAGGCGTGGCACGGAGCCAGGGCCATGTCGGGGATCTCCGCGACGTTCCAGGCCGAGACGATCATGCGTCGGGAATCGGGGTCGCGGCGGATGGTGTCGATCACCTGCGAGATCTGGTCGATGTGGTCGCCCGACGGCGTGGGCCACGAGCGCCACTGCACTCCGTAGACCGGCCCCAGGTCGCCCTTCTCGTCGGCCCACTCGTCCCAGATGGTGACGCCGTTCTCGCGCAGGTAGGCGACGTTGGACTCGCCCCGCAGGAACCACAGCAACTCGTGCACGATCGACTTGAGGTGCACCCGCTTGGTGGTCACGAGGGGAAAGCCCTCGGACAGATCGAACCGCATCTGGTGGCCGAACAGGCTGGTGGTGCCCGTCCCGGTGCGGTCGGACTTGGGCGTGCCCTCCGCGAGCACGCGGCGGAGCAGATCCTCGTAGGGCGTCGCGACCATGGCTACACCTTAGGCTCAGGCAGATGAGGACCATGCACGTGATCGGTATCGGCGCGGGGGATCCCGACCAGGTGACCGTCGCGGCGATCAAGGCGATGAACACCGTCGACGTCTTCTTCGTCATCGACAAGGGCGCGCAGAAGCAGGAGTTGGTCGACGTCCGCACCCGCATCCTGCGTGAGCACGTGCCGACCGACCATCGCGTGGTCGAGTTCACCGATCCGCCTCGTGACCGCGCGCCGTCGGACTACGACGACGCCGTCGACACCTGGCACGACCTCCGCGCCCGGATGCTCGCCGACCTCGTGGACGCGGAGCCGTCCGAGTCGGTCGGCGCGATGCTGGTGTGGGGCGACCCGTCGCTCTACGACAGCACGTTGCGCGTGGTGGAGCGGGTGCGCGCCGTGCTGGACAGCCCGTTCGAGGTCTCGGTGATCCCGGGTGTCACCAGTCCCTCGGCGCTCGCGGCGGCGCACCGCATCGTGATGAACCGCGTGGGGGAGCCTGTCCTCACCACCACCGGTCGCCGGCTTCGCGACGAGGGCCTGCCCGACGGCGTCACGGCGGCCGTGGTGATGCTGGACTCGGACTGCAGCTTCCGGTCTCTGCCCGGGTGGCACGTGTGGTGGGGCGCGAACCTGGGCACGCCCGGTGAGGTGATCCTGGAGGGCACGGTCGACGACATCGGGGACGAGATCGTCGAGCGTCGGGCGGCTCTACGGGCCGAGGCGGGTTGGGTGATGGACACCTATCTGGTCCATCTGCCGTGAACTCCCGTTAGGGTCGAGACGTGCCGGAACTACCCGAGGTGGAGGCCCTCGCCGGCTTTCTGCGCGATCACGCGCTGGGAGCGGTGATCGGGCGCATCGACGTGGCCGCGCTGAGTGTTCTCAAGACCTTCGACCCGCCGGTCACCGATCTGCAGGGCAAGGACATCACGGCCGCCGCTCGGTGGGGCAAGCATCTCGGTATCGAGGCCGGCGGGCTCTGGCTCGTCACGCATCTGTCCCGCGGTGGCTGGCTGCGGTGGACGGACAACCCGTCGTCGGCGCCGCCCAAGCCCGGTAAGGGGCCGCTCGCTCTCCGCGTGCATCTCTTCACGCCCGAGGGACTCACGCCCGCGTTCGACCTCACCGAGGCGGGGACGCGCAAGCGGCTCGCCGTGTGGGTCGTGCGGGATCCACAGGACGTTCCCGGCATCGCCCGTCTGGGCCCGGACGCACTCGCGGTGACGGAGCCGGAGTTCGCGGAACTGCTCGCCCGCAAGAGTTCTCGGCTCAAGACCGCGCTGGTGGATCAGCAACTGCTCGCCGGAATCGGCAATGCCTACAGCGACGAGATCCTGCACACCGCGAAGCTGTCGCCGTTCGCCACCACCGCCTCGCTCACTCCCGAGTCGGTGACCCTGCTGTGGACCACGATGCGCTCGGTCCTGCTCGACGCCGTCGCGCGGTCCGAGGGTCAGGACGCGGCACGGCTCAAGGGCGAGAAGCGGTCCGGCATGCGGGTGCACGCGCGGACGGGAATGCCCTGCCCGGTCTGCGGCGACACCGTGCGCGAGGTGTCCTACGTCGACAGGTCGTTCCAGTACTGCCCCACGTGCCAGACCGGCGGCCGGATTCTCGCCGACCGCCGTCTGTCCCGTCTCGTGAAGTAGCCGATCAGCGGAAGTCCTGCGACGACTCGTTCTCCGTACCGGCCGAGGATGCTGTCGGTGTGTCGTAGCCGCTGAAGCCCTCCCACGCGGCGCGGCGGGATCCGAGCGGATCGTTCTCCATCCGCGTCGCGCTGTCGAAGATCCGGGTGGCGCGCCCGGGCACCTCGTAGCGGGTCCAGTCCGCTTCGGGCGCACCCGTTCTCGCGAAGGCGAGCCACTGCTTCTGCACCTCGTCGGTGACGGCCACCGAGCTGCCCCAGTCACCCAGGATCGCGAAGAACTTCCCGACGCGGGCGCGGTAGACGCCGAACACGGCGAACAGTTCGGAACCGTGCGTCGAATGCAGCTTCAGGAGGTCGAACAACCGCGGCGAGTAGTCGTAGCGGTAGACGTAGGTGGGCGCGTGTTCGGTGTGGGCGTCCGCGATCTCGAGCGACGGTCGCCAGAAGGTGATGTCGCCGCCGAAGTCGATGGCGGACAGACCCTTCGGGTACCCGGGGTACTCCGCGAGAATGCGATCCTTGGCCGACGGGTCGGTGTTCGCGAACAGGCGGTCGATGCGTTCGGCGTTCGTGGGCAGGGCGTCGAGCCACTTGGGGAACAGGGTGCCCTCGTGCTCGTTGCTGCCGATGATCATCGGAACCGGGTGTGCGCGGCCCGATCGGTACGCCGCGAGCGGCGCTTCCGGCACGTAGTCCCCGTCGACGCTGGGGCCGAACGGAATGAGCCCCGGAGTCTCCTTCAGGCTCTTCGAACCCAGCCGGTGAGCCGCCTTCAGCAGATCGGCCACGTCGGCGCCCGCGAGCGCCTCCGCGGCGGTGTCCGGAGTGGCACCGAGCAACTCGACGAAGTCGCGTCCCCACTTCTCGCTGCGGTCGGACGTGGCGACCATGCCCGGGGCCGAGCTCTGCGAGATGGCCTTGTGGAAGAGGCCCTTCGTGGCGGGCACGGTCGTCAGCGTGGTGACGGCATTGCCGCCGGCCGATTCGCCGAAGATGGTGACGTTGTCCGGATCGCCGCCGAACGAGGCGATGTTGCGCCGGACCCACTGCAGCGCGGCGACCTGGTCCCGCAGCCCGAGATTGCTGTCGAAGGTCCGGTCGGGCGTCGAGAACTGTCGGAAATCGAGGTATCCGAGGGCGCCGAGCCGGTAGTTGAGCGAGACGTAGACGATGTCGCCGCGGCGGACCAGCGACGTGCCCGAGTACATGGAGGTGGCCGACGTTCCCAGCGTGTACGCGCCGCCGTGGATGAACACCATCACGGGCCGGGGACCGGTGGCCGTGGTCGCCGGCGCGCTGACGTTGAGCGTCAGGCAGTCCTCGCTGGTGCCCTGTCCCTTGATGGGTCCGATGGGGGAGCGGCCGGAATCCTGGACCGCCGCATCACCCCAGCGGGTGGCGTCCCGGACGCCCTCCCAGGCCGTCGGCGGCTGCGGCGCACGCAACCGCAGCGGTCCGACCGGCGGCTGCGCGTACGGGATGCCCCGCCACTGCGCGATGCCGCGCGCGACGAATCCGCGGACCCGCCCCTCGCTCGTGGTGATCTCTGTCGAAAAGTCTCCCTGCCCCATCCGGCCGACTATACGGAGAGCAGAGTGAGCACACTCGGGGTATGACGTTCACCTGTCCCATCGAGATCGTGCAGCTTCTCGTGTCTCCGTCACATGCCTACTTCGGTCGCAGCAAGGACGGGCCCGCCGCCGACGTACGCACGCAACAGCCGTCGTCCGTCGAGGTGGTGACCGGGAAGGGCATCCGGGGCGACCGGTTCTTCGGCGTCAAGGCCCATACCGAGGCCGCGATCACGTTCCTGGCGATCGAGGCGTGGGAGACGGCGGTCGCCGAGGCGAACGCTCTGCATCCGGACGACGAGCCGTGGGACGGCGACGTGAGCGTGGCGCGACGCAACATCGTCGTTCGGGGTCTCGAGCTCGACCCGCTCCGGGGCGAGGACTTCGTCATCGACACCGGTGACGGCCCGGTGCTCCTGCGCGGAGGCCGGCCGGCGCACCCGTGCGCGTGGATGGACAGCATGGTGGTGGACGGCACCCGGAAGGCTCTGATCGGACGCGGTGGTCTGCGCACAGCGCCGATCAGCTCGGGCACGCTCCGCGTCGGACACGGCGTCGTGATCTCCCCGGTCCCGCTCGACCCTGCGCGAGCGGCGCTCTCCGTGCGGCGCGCCCAGCCGCTGCCGCGCAGCTAACTCCCGTCGCGAGCGGACTCCAGGAGGCGCAACCAGACCTCGCTCATCGTCGGGTAGGACGGGACCGCGTGCCACAGGGTCTCCAGCGGGACGCGGCCTACCACCGCGATGGTGGCCGCGTGCAGGAGTTCCGCGACGCCTTGGCCGACCAGCGTGAATCCGACGATCACGTCGCTCGACGTGTCGATCACCATCGACGCGTGTCCGGCGAAGTCGTCTTGGCGCAGTGAGCTTCCCGCGACGGCGATGTCCATCTCGACCACCCGCACCGGCAGACCGGCGGCCCGCGCCTTCCTCTCGGTGAGGCCCACCGACGCCACCTCGGGGGTGGTGAAGACGACCTGGGGCACCTGGCCGTGGTCGGCGCTCGCCCGGAACCTGCTGCCGTCGATCGATCGACCCTCCGCGCGCGCGGCGATGACGTCGCCGCACACGCGTCCCTGGTACTTGCCCATGTGGGTGAGTAGGGCGCGACCGTTGACGTCGCCCACCGCGTAGAGCCACTCGTCCTTCGCCGTCAGATGGTCGTCGACGGCGATCGAGTCCCCGGTGGGGAGGCCCACCGCGTCGAGTCCCAGGTCCTTGGTGGCCGGCCGTCGACCTGCGGCGACCAGGATCTCGTCGACCTCGAGTGTGTCGTCACCGACCGTCACCGAGGCGGGACCGCCGTGGAGGTGGCCGTACCCGGTGTCCCGCGCGTCGGGTCGCGACACCGTGGCGACCTGCGACTCGAACAGGATGCGTGCACCCGCGGCGGTCAGTGCGTCGGCCACCGCGGCCCCGGCGAAGGGCTCCGATCCGGTCAACAGCGAGGTTCCGCGCACGATCATCGTGACCTCCGCGCCGAGGGCCAGCAACCATGTCGCCGACTCGCAGGCGACGACGCCCCCGCCGATCACGATGATCCGCTCCGGTACCTCGTGCAGGTTGGTCGAATCGCGGGACGTCCACGGAAGTGCCTCGCGCAGTCCGGGAATGGGCGGCACCGTGGCCGTGGTGCCGGTCGCGAGGACCACCGCGTGCCGGGCGCGCAGGACCCGATCGCCCACCGTCACCTCGCGCTCGCCGGACACTCGCCCGTGACCCCGGACGACATGGATGTTCGCACCCTCGGCCCACTCGACCTGCGACGAGTCGTCGAGCCCGTGGGTGTAGCTCTCGCGGCGGGCGAGCACCGCATCGACGTCGAGTCGCGCGTCGCCCACGATCTCGCGTACCCCGGGCATCGAGCGGGCCTGGTTCAGGACGGAACCGGGCAGGAGCAGCGCCTTGCTGGGCATGCAGGCCCAGTACGAGCACTCACCGCCCACCAGTTCGTGCTCGACGAGGGCGGCGGTGCGATCACTGCCCGCGATCGCATACTGCGCCGCGTTCTCGCCGACGGGTCCTCCGCCGATCACGATGACGTCGTACTCGTCGGTGCTGCTGTCGCTCACTGATCCTCCATTCACAGGGACGTCGGGGTTCTGAGTCGGTCGTGGTGGCTAGTGTGTGCCCGATGGGGAGACAGAAGATCGTGATCACCGGGGCCAGTTCGGGTCTGGGCGAGGAGATGGCGCGGCGGTTCGCGGCGATGGGCCGCGACGTGGGGCTCTGTGCCCGGCGGGTGGAGCGGCTCGAGGCTCTGCGCGCCGAGCTCACCGTCCGGCATCCGGACATCACCGTGGCGGTCGCCGCGATGGACGTGACGGATCACGAGTCGGTGGTGTCGGGGATCGACGCGCTGCGGGAGACACTCGGCGGGCTCGACCGCGTGATCGTGAACGCCGGTCTCGGGAAGGGCGCGAGGCTCGGCACCGGCCGCGCGGACGCCAACCTCGAGACCGCACGCACCAACTTCGTCGGAGTGGTGTCGCAGGTCGAGGCAGCGCTGGCGGTGTTCCGTGAGCAGAATGCCGGTCACCTCGTCCTCGTGTCGTCGGTCAGTGCCGATCGCGGACTACCCGGATCGAAGGCTGTCTATTCCGCATCGAAGGCGGGAGTCTCGGCGCTCGGCGAGGCGCTGGTCGCCGAACTCCGCCGAACACCCATCACGGTCACCACGGTGCTGCCCGGGTACGTCGCCACCGACATGTCCTCCCGCGCGGGAGACGCCGGTCGGCTGATGTCCTCACTCGACGACGGCGTCTCCGCGATGGTCTCGGCCATCGAGAAGGAGGTCACGCGCTCCGCGGTGCCGGGCCTCACGTGGAAGGCCATCGACGTCGTCCTGCGCGTGCTCCCTCGTCGCCTCACGGACAGGCTCGTCTAGCTACTGCAGGTAGCCCTCGACCTGCGAGACGGGCTGCGCCTCGGCGTCGTCAGGGGACAGGCCGGCGTCCTTCTTGGCGCGGCGCTGACGCAGCAGGTCCCAGCACTGGTCGAGCGCCTTCTCGAGCTGGTCGAGCTGCGCCCGCTCCTCACCGGGGTCGAGCTCGCCGGCCTCGGTGCGCGAACGCAACGCGTGCTCGGTGTCGACCAGGTCCTTGATCTTCGCGTAGATGTCGGTCTCGCTCATGAACGCACTCGCCCTCTCTCGTCGGTGGTGTTCACCGTACTCACCAGAAGTCGGGTGTGAGGTGGTGATGCGCCAGCGCCTGGCAGATCGCGTCGCGGAGCTGCTTCACCGAGTGCGCCTCCGCGGGATCGGTGACCACCACCGACAGCGTGTAGGCGTGATCGTGGCGGCACAGATAGGCCGACAGGATGGTCGGCGACGCGGCGGACTGCTCGTGTCGTAGTCCCGGGTGGATCGCTCGGGCGGCGACGTGCACCGCGCGGCGGCCGCCGATGGTCCGCACCGCTTCGGGAAGCGGACCGATGTTGGAGCACAGTGCATCCCGCCGCCCCGTCGACGGTGCGAGCAGCGCGGCGGCGCGTTCGGGGACGACGTGCAGCAACTCGTCGGGAAAGCCCGCGGGACCGGTCAGGGGGCTCCGGTACGCCGTCTTCGCCCGCTGTCGGACATCGGCCAGTGAGTCGGCACCCGTGATGCGGACGGCCGTCACCGAGATCGCGTTGGCGCCGCCCCCCTCGACCTTCATCGGGACACCCAGCAGAACGGAGTCGTCGGTGCCGCCGGACGTGCCGGAACACCTCAGGGTCGCGACGACGGCTGCGGCGACGGACAGGAACACCACGTTGGGAGTGCCCGCTCCCTCGGCGGCGACCCGATCCCATTGCGTCGCATCCACATCGGTGCTCACGGACAGGACTTCCCACCCGTCGGGACGGGCGGGCGCACGAGTCCCGGTCCTCGATGCCTGCAGGTAGTGCATCAGTTCGGCACGTCGGGCCCGACTGACGGCCAGGGCGGAGACGGCCATTGTGGTGCGGCCGAGGACGGTCGACAGTGTCGCCAGCGCGTCGGCGGTGTCGGTGGTGTCGTCGTCCGGGGAGAGTGCGTCCGGTACCCCGGACAGCGCCGCCGCTGCGGCGTCGATGAGTCCGCGTGCATCGGCGATGACGTGCGAGCACACCAGTGAGACAGCGGTCCCGTTCCTGCAGGGCGCCGCCGTCAGGCGCCAGCCCGGCCCGTATTCCGGATCCAGTGACTCGTCGGCGCACGACTCGGCCCAGCGGACGGGGTCGTCGGTCGGCTCCGTCCACCGGACTCCGGGCCGCCCCGACGCCCGTACCCACCGTCGGCGAGCGCCGGGCAGGCGCGAACTGACGATCCGCACACCCAGGCGTCCCTCGGCGAGACGAGCGTCGATCAGGTCGAGAGCGTCCCGGGTGATGGGCTCTTCCGTGACCCAGATACCCTGCATGGCAACGGGTATGCCGAAGCCGCGATGGGTGCGGAGAAAGATCTCGTCGACGACGGAGAGGCGAGTCACTCGAGCGGTGCTCCGTGTCGTCCGGCGCCGGACGCGAACTTCTGCGCACCGTCGAACGCATCGACGAGCGAGGTGGCACCGTGCCGGAACTCGTTCGCCATCGCCGCGCGATGGTCCATGCCCTCCTGCTCGAGCGCCGACAGGCGGTCGCCGCGCAGGCAGGCCTGCGGGAACTCGGCCAGCGACGCCGCGAGTTCCTCGGCGGCGGCGCGGCAGGTGCCCGTGGGAACGACCCGGTTGGCGAGTCCGAACGTCAGCGCCTCCTGCGCATCGACGGCACGCCCGGTGAGAATCATGTCCATCGCCCGCGACGTACCGATCGCCCGTGGCAACCGCACCGTCCCGCCGTCGATCAGCGGCACACCCCAGCGCCGACAGAACACACCGAACACGGCGTCCTCGTCGGCGACGCGGAGGTCGCACCACAGAGCGAGTTCGAGGCCGCCGGCGACCGCGTGACCGGACACCGCGGCGATGACGGGCTTGGACAGTTCCATGCGCGTGGGGCCCATCGGACCGTCACCGTGTTCGGTCGCCACATTGGAGCGCTCGGTGCCCAGCGCCTTGAGGTCGGCACCGGCGCAGAAGGTTCCGCCGTCTCCCCAGAGCACCGCCACCGATGCCGTCGGATCGGCGTCGAACTCCTCGAAGGCCTCCACCAGGGCTGCCGCCGTGGGACCGTCCACGGCGTTGCGCGCCTCGGGTCGGTGGAGGATCACCGTGACCACCGGACCTCGTCTTTCGATCCGCACGTTCATGGTCCGACCGTACCGCTGCCCACGCCTGGTTGTGGTTGTTCACGAGGGCGCCGAAGAAAGTTCGCCCGATGTGTAACGCCCGGACGGGTGGCGGCGACATGGTGTGTGAGACCGTGCCGGTCCGTCAGACCCCCGACCCGACGGACCGGCACGGTCTCGCCGTACGTCAGCGTCCGCGTTCGCCGCGGTACCAGTCGATCAGGGCACTCGTCGACGAATCGAGGTCCGCCCCGGGGCCGTCCGCATCGGTCAGCACCGGCGTGAGCTCCTGCGCCTGGGTCTTGCCCAGCTCGACTCCCCACTGGTCGAACGAGTCGATACCGAAGATGACGCCCTCGACGAAGACCTGGTGTTCGTAGAGGGCGATCAGCTGACCGACCACCGACGGAGTGAGTTTCGGCGCGAGAATCGACGTCGACGGGCGGTTGCCCGGCATCACCTTGTGCGGCACGATGTCCGCGTCCGTGCCCTCGGCCGCGATCTCCTCCGCAGTCTTGCCGAACGCCAGCACCTTGGTCTGAGCGAAGTAGTTGCTCATCAGCAGGTCGTGCATGCTGCCCGTGCCGTCCGCGGTGGGGAGATCGTCCGTCGGCTCGGCGAAGCCGATGAAGTCCGCCGGCACCAGTCGTGTTCCCTGGTGCAGCAATTGGTAGAAGGCGTGCTGGCCGTTCGTTCCCGGTTCGCCCCAGAAGATCTCGCCGGTGTCCGTGGTGACGGGCGTTCCGTCCGCCCTGACCGACTTGCCGTTCGACTCCATGGTGAGCTGCTGCAGGTAGGCGGCGAACCGGTTCAGATCGTTCGAGTACGGCAGCACCGCGCGAGACTGCGCGCCGAAGAAGCTGGAGTACCAGACTCCCAGCGTGCCCAGCAGGATCGGCGCGTTGGACTCGAGCGGCGCCTCGCGGAAGTGCTGATCGATGAGGTGGAACCCCTTGAGGAAGTCCGCGAACGCCTCGCGGCCGACGGCGAGCATCACCGACAGGCCGATGGCGGAGTCGACCGAGTAGCGGCCGCCGACCCAGTCCCAGAAGCCGAACATGTTCGCGGTGTCGATGCCGAAGTCCGACACCTTCTCCGCGTTGGTGGACACCGCGACGAAGTGCTGGGCGACGGCGTCGTCACCGAGCGCGGCTGTGAGCCAGCGCCGGGCAGCCGTGGCGTTGGTGAGCGTCTCGAGCGTGCCGAAGGTCTTGGAGGCGACGATGAACAGCGTCGACGCCGGGTCCAGGTCGGCGAGTGTGCCGACCAGATCGGCAGGGTCGACGTTCGAGACGAACCGCGCCGAGATTCCGGCGTCGGCGTAGTGCCGCAGGGCCTGGTAGACCATCACCGGACCGAGGTCGGAGCCGCCGATCCCGATGTTGACGATGGTGCGGATCCGCTCACCGGTGGCGCCGGTCCACTCACCGGATCGCACCCGATCACTGAAATCGCCCATCCGCGTGAGGACCTCGTGCACGTCGGCCACCACGTCCTGGCCGTCGACCTCGAGCGACGCGTCCGACGGCAGACGCAGCGCGGTGTGCAGCACGGCCCGGTTCTCGGAGGTGTTGATGTGCTCACCGGCGAACATGGCGTCCCGCCGCCCGGTGACGTCCGCTGCCCGTGCGAGGTCGAGCAGCAGGTCGAGGGTCTGCCGCTCGACCCGGTGCTTGCTGTAGTCGATGTACAGGTCGCCCGCGGTGACGGTCAGCTCGCTCCCACGCGACGGATCGTCGGCGAAGAACTCACGGAGGTGGCGATCGGCCACGGCCTCGTGATGCGAGACGAGCTCGGTCCAGGCTTCGGTGCTCGTGATGTCGGCGCTCATGAGCCCTGACCCTAATCGCTGGGCACCCGAGCCGCTGAGACATGCCGACCGGCCTCCGGCCTGCCCGCTGACATGCCGACCGGCCTCCGGCCTGCCCGCTGACATGCGATCGCCTTGCAGGCGTGCGTGACGAGTCCGGCCCCACGGGGTAGACAGTCGGTACCACCGGGCGACCCGGCGAGCAGCGACGAGGAGTGCGAGAGACGTGAGCGAAGGAACGAGCAGCGCAGCGACGACCCGGGAGAAGGACCTGATCGCGTCCGTCCCCACGAAGTTGTGGATCGGGGGCAAGCAGGTCGACGCGGAGAACGGCGCCACGTTCCCGGTTCGGGACCCCTCGACGGGGGAGGTGCTCACCGAGGTCTCGGACGCGAGTCCCGCCGATGCGGCCCGCGCACTGGACGAGGCCGTCGCGGTGCAGAAGTCCTGGGCCGCCACCCCGGCGCGGCAGCGCGGCGAGATTCTGCGGGCGGTCTTCGAGTCGATCACCGAGCACGCGGACGACATCGCGTTGCTCATGACGCTCGAGATGGGCAAGGCCTTCGCCGAGAGCCAGGCCGAGGTGAAGTACGGCGGCGAGTTCTTCCGCTGGTTCTCCGAGGAGGCGGTCCGCATCGCGGGGCGGTACACGCCGGCGCCCGCGGGCAACGGCCGGATCCTGGTGACCAAGCAGCCCGTCGGCCCGGTGCTGGCGATTACGCCGTGGAACTTCCCGCTGGCCATGGGCACCCGCAAGATCGGGCCTGCGCTCGCGGCCGGGTGCACGATCCTGGTCAAGCCCGCGTCGGAGACTCCACTGACGATGCTCTATCTGGCGAAGCTCATCTCCGAGGCCGGGCTGCCCGAGGGTGTGCTGTCGGTACTGCCTACGTCGAAATCCAGCGCTGTCACCGGACCGCTGATCGACGATCCTCGACTGCGCAAGCTGACCTTCACCGGCTCCACCGAGGTGGGGCGGATGCTCGTGGAGAAGTCGTCGAAGAACCTGCTGCGGACGTCGATGGAGCTGGGCGGCAATGCGCCCTTCGTCGTGTTCGACGACGCGGACATCGACGCCGCCGTCGAGGGAGCGATGCTCGCCAAGATGCGCAACGGCGGTGAGGCCTGCACGGCCGCCAATCGGTTCCACGTGCAGAACTCGGTCAAGGACGAGTTCGTCGCCAAGGCGACCGAGAAGATGCGCGCCATGACGGTCGGGCGGGGCAGTGATCCGGACACGAAGCTCGGACCGCTGATCAACGAGGAGCAGCGTGACACGGTGGCCGAACTCGTCGACGACGCGGCGTCCAAGGGCGCGACCGTCGCGCTCGGCGGCTCTGCGGAGGACGGGCCGGGCTGGTTCTACCCCGCCACCGTGCTGACCGACGTTCCCGCTGACGCGCGAATCCTGAGCGAGGAGGTCTTCGGACCGGTGCTCGCGGTGCGCGGCTTCGAGACCGAGGAGGACGGCATCGCCGCGGCGAACGACACCGAGTTCGGTCTGGCTGCGTACATCTTCACGCGGGATCTCGACCGGGCACTGCGCGTGGCGGAGGCCGTGGAGACCGGCATGGTGGGTGTCAATCGCGGAGTGATATCCGACGCGGCCGCACCGTTCGGTGGGATCAAGGCGTCGGGATTCGGTCGCGAGGGCGGAAGCGAGGGGATCGAGGAGTATCTCGAGACCAAGTACATCGCCCTGCAGTGAGACGGTGAGGCAGTGATGCGGTGAGGCACGGGAACCGCCCCTCGTGTGGGCGGTTCCCGGTCGAGCTGGACGAGCGGTGGACTCAGTGTCCGAGGCGTCCGCGGCCCAGGCGGAGCAGGAGCATGGCCAGCGTGTGACCCTCCTGGCCGAGGTCGCTGAAACGCTGGAGGACCTTCATCTCGCGGCTGTGGACGAGGCGGGGTCCGCCCTGCGCCATGCGCGTCTGACCGATGGTGCGGGAGACCTCCGAGCGGCGCTTCACGGCGGCGAGGATCTCGGCATCGAGGCGGTCGATCTCCTTGCGGAGCTCGTCGATCTCGGCCTCGGACTTCGGCAGATTCGCGTCGTCGGCGTGATCGTTCGACTCGGACGACGTCGAACCCGTGGTGGTGTGAATCGCTGTGCTCATATCAACTCCTCGTGTCAGAACGTGTGTCGCTCTGCTCTCACGTTCTGTTACGTAGATTCCAAGAATTCTCGAGGACGCCACGAAATGCCTGGTCAGTGGGGTGGATGCGGTTTGCAAGGCGCCTACCGCGAGTCCGGGCCGGAGCAAGAGTATGCCCGTCCCGCACTCTGCGTAAAGAAGAAGCCGAGCGGTCTCGTCCGGTTCCGTCGTCCGAGTGCGTGTGTCACCGAGGGATTCGGCGCACACGGCTCGAGTGATGGTGTCGGTGTCGGTAGTCGCCGGTAATCTGGACGGACGATGAACACACAGTCACCCGCACGTGCCACCAGGTCCTCGGACCAGCTCCTCGAGGGCCTCAATCCCCAGCAGCGCGAGGCAGTGATGCACTCGGGGGGACCGTTGCTCATCGTGGCGGGCGCCGGTTCGGGCAAGACCGCCGTGCTGACCCGTCGGATCGCGTATCTCCTGGCGGAGAGAGATGTCACACCCGGCCAGGTCCTCGCGATCACGTTCACCAACAAGGCCGCGGCGGAGATGCGGGAGCGCGTCGTCCAGTTGGTCGGGCCGCGGGCCAACTTCATGTGGGTGAGCACGTTCCACTCGAGCTGTGTGCGGATCCTCCGCAGCCAGGCCGCGTTGCTCCCCGGCCTCAACTCCAACTTCTCGATCTACGACGCGGACGATTCGCGTCGGCTGCTCACGATGATCGGCAAGGATCTGCAGCTCGATCCGAAGAAGTTCTCGTCGCGTCTGCTGGCGACGCAGATCTCCAATCTGAAGAACGAGCTGATCGATCCGGATCAGGCCGTCGCCGACGCGGAGAAGGAGCCGGCGGAGCTGCCGGCGGTCATCGCCAAGGTCTACGGCCACTACCAGCAGCGTCTGCGGGCGGCCAACGCGTTCGACTTCGACGATCTCATCGGTGAGACGGTGGCGCTGCTGCAGAGCCATCCGGACGTCGCCGAGTACTACCGTCGCCGCTTCCGTCATGTTCTCGTCGACGAGTACCAGGACACCAACCATGCGCAGTACATGCTGGTGCGCGAGCTGGTGGGCACCGGATCGACGTCGGCGGGCGACGTCGCGGCGGTTCCCCCGAGCGAGCTGTGCGTGGTGGGCGATGCGGACCAGTCGATCTACGCGTTCCGCGGCGCGACCATCCGCAACATCGAGGAGTTCGAGCGCGACTATCCGGACGCGCGGACCATCCTGCTCGAGCAGAACTACCGGTCCACCCAGACCATCCTGGCGGCCGCCAACGCCGTCATCGCGCGCAACACCAATCGCCGTGACAAGCGGCTGTGGACGGACACCGGCGACGGCGATCCCATCATCGGCTACGTGGCGGACAACGAGCACGACGAGGCCAAGTTCGTGGCGTCGGAGATCGATCGGCTGGTCGACGGCACCGACTACAAGTACTCCGACGTCGCGGTGTTCTACCGGACCAACAACTCCTCGCGCGCGCTCGAGGAGATCTTCATCCGCCTCGGTCTGCCCTACAAGGTGGTGGGCGGCGTGCGCTTCTACGAGCGCAAGGAGGTGCGCGACGTGGTCGCCTACCTGCGCGTGCTGGCCAATCCGGACGACACGGTGAGCATGCGGCGCATTCTCAACACCCCGCGCCGTGGGATCGGCGATCGTGCCGAGGCCTGTGTCGCCGTGCACGCCGAGCGGAAGAACATCAGCTTCAACGCCGCGCTCCTCGATGCCGCGGCCGGTTCCGTGGCGCTGCTCAACACACGAGCGCAGAACGCCATCGCGTCGTTCATGGAGATGATCGGCGAGCTGAGGGCCACCATGAACGCCACCGATGCCGACGGCAACGACGTCGCGGACATCGGCGACATCGTCGAGGCGGTGCTCGACCGGACGCGGTACCGGGCCGAACTCGAGGCCAGCTCGGATCCCCAGGACGGCGCTCGCCTCGACAACCTCAACGAACTGGTCAGCGTGGCCCGCGAGTTCAGCGCCGACGCGCGCAACCTGCAGGGCATCGAGGATCTCGAGGTGGGGGTCGATATCAACGCCGACCTCGACGTCGCGTCCGCAGAACCCGAGGACACCGACGGTGTCGCCGAGCCGGGTTCGCTCGCGGCCTTCCTCGAGCGGGTCTCGCTGGTGGCCGACACCGACCAGATCCCGGACAACGGCGACGGCGTCGTCACACTCATGACGCTGCACACGGCCAAGGGACTCGAGTTTCCGGTCGTGTTCGTCACCGGGTGGGAGGACGGCCAGTTCCCGCACATGCGAGCGCTCGGCGATCCTGCCGAGCTGTCCGAGGAGCGTCGACTCGCCTACGTGGGCATCACGCGTGCGCGGCACCGGCTCTACCTCACTCGCGCGATCATGCGGTCGGCGTGGGGGCAACCCATCAACAACCCCGAATCGCGCTTCCTGCAAGAGGTTCCGCAGCATCTCATCGACTGGAAACGGGAGGACCCGGGAGTCGGCGGCGGGTTCGGTTCCAGTGGAGGCGCCGGGCGCCAGCGCGATTGGACGTCGAACCCCCGTGGTGGATGGTCCGGTGGGTCGTCGTCGCCGTCGGCCACGCCGACACCCAGCTTCGGCAAGGCCCGGTCCAACAACACCCTGACGCTCGCCGTGGGTGATCGCGTGAGCCACGACAAGTACGGTCTCGGGACCGTTGTCGAGTCCGAGGGATCAGGTCAGCGTGCGATGGTGCTGATCGACTTCGGCACGTCCGGTCGCGTCAAGATGATGCTCATCGGCGGAGTGCCGATGACCAAGCTGTAAGAGGGCACGGAAGAAAGGTCCGGCGCCACCGTGCATGACGGTGGCGCCGGACCTTCGACGTGTGTGGAGGTCTGGGACCTCAGTCGCGCTCGGGGCCGAGAGCGATACCGCGGGACGCCAACCAGGGGAGCGGGTCGATCTTGCTGTCGCCCGTGAGGTGGACCTCGAAGTGGAGGTGCGGGCCGGTCGACTGGCCGCGGTTGCCCATCTTGGCGATCTCGTCGCCGGCCATGACCGTCTGGCCGACCTGGACCTCGGACGAATCGATGTGGCCGTAGACGGTGATGGTGCCGTCGGCGTGCTGCAGCCGGACCCACAGTCCGAAGCCGGCCGCGGGGCCCGAGTCGATGACGGTGCCGTCGGCCACCGCGTACACCGGTGTGCCGATGGCGTTGGCGATGTCCACGCCGGCGTGCAGCGTGCCCCACCGCGAGCCGAAGCCGGAGGTGTAGGTGCCGAGCGCGGGCAGTGCGAACAAGGGACGCCGTGCGGCGGCCTCGCGAGCCTCGCGCTCCTCGCTGAAGCGCTGACCCTTGGCCAGGAGCTCCGAGAACTGGCCCAGATCGACCGGTGCCGCGATGTTGAGGATCTGTGGTGCCGCGGACGTGGAAGGGGCCGTGACGGGCGCTCCGGTCGACGTCGCGGTGGGTACCGAGTCGACGTGCGCGGCCGGCTGGCCGACCACGATGCCGGCGGCGGTGGAGCTGTCCACGATTCCTGCGGACGCGGCGGCTGCTGGTGCCTGACCCGCGGCGAGGGCGTACTCGGAGGTCTCGGTGCGCTCGGCGGGCTGCGCGTTGTCGATCGCGGCCTGTCCTGCAGCGACGACGGCACCTGCGGCGACGGCGACGACGGCGACTCGACCCTTGAGGGCGGACGGCGGAGCGGGGATGCGATGAGCGCCGCTGCGCTTGACGGCGATCTCGTCCGCGATGGCAGCGGAGGTCACCGACGGCGCAGCTCCGGCCGGAGCGGAGACGAGGAAGGACGTCGCCGGCACCGAGCGGCGGCGGCGCGTGGACGCGTCGCCGACGGCGGTCGGGGTGTAGGCGGGTGCGGACGCCACGTAGTCACTGGACTCGTGCGCGCGGTCCCAGGGGGACGACGCTGCGTCGGTCGTGAGGGCTTCGAAGGGGCCGGTGTCGGTCAGGTGACCGTCTGCCGGCGTCAGCACGGTGGTGTCGTGCTCGAACTGCTGTGAATCGAACCGACTGTCATCGATGTCGTCCGAGACGAAGCGTGAGCGTGTGAACGGAGTTCGGTGGTGCTGCAAGACCTGCCGTCCTCCTGATTCGTGACCTACCCGTGATGTGGAACCTCGTGGACGGTAACGAAATGGTCGCGGCGGGCGCAAGCCAAACGGCGTCTCGGGTCATATATGTGAGGTGGCTCACAAGGTGTCCTGGGTTTACTCGAGGACGAGTCCCGACTCCGATCCCGCACACCGGTGATCTTCCTGTGATCGGAGCGGGCGGCATCACGATCGGCGGACACGAGGACCGGATACCGTTCGTCATCGTGACACAGCCGACATCCGCTGGCCTTCGTCCCTCTGGTTCTACGTCCGACCCCGTTCAGCTCGGTGCCCGGGTGCTCGGAGTCGTCGGAGCGCTGGCGGTGGCCGCCGCTCCGTACGTGCCCGTCGTCGGCGGCGCCGACGTGGGCACCCCGGTGCGGGGCGCGGCCGTCGTCTCGACGTCGCTGTGGGCGGCGATCGCGCTGGTGCTCCTGACGCGCGCGACCCGGCCGTCCACCCTGTCGGTCCTCGCGACACTGGGCGCCGTCGCGCTGGGGTCGATCGTGGCCGATGTCCAGTTGTTCGTCGGAGCGATCGACGCCGACCGGCTGGAGCTGTTCCGCCCCGTCTCGGCCGCCGCGCTGAAGGCGGGCCCCGGTGCGGTGGTGGTGACGCTCGGACACGCGCTCGTCGTCGTCGCCGGGGTGCTCGCGACACTCGCGCTCGCGCGGTCGGTGGAGTGGGACGATCTCGACGAGGATCCCGTCGCGCGCCGGTCGGCGTCGGCCGTGGTCGCCGCGGGTGTCCTCGGCGCTCTCGCCCTCGCCGCCTCGTTCCTCCTGCCCGCGTACGTGAGCACCGATGCCGTCGTTCTCGCTCCGGCACCGGTCGCAGGACCTGTCGCGTCGGCTCTCGGCGGTGGACTGTCCGCGGTCGCCGTGTTGGTGGGCGTGGCCTACGCGTTCTCGTCGACCAGCAGGTCCGCGGCGGTGGGAGCACTGACCGGTGTGGTCGCGGCGTCGGCGACCGTCGTCGGCGTCCGCCTGGCTGCCGCGCTCGGGGCGGGCGACCGCATCGATCTCGGCATGGGCACGGTCGTCGGTGTCGGCGGGATCGCCGTCCTCGGCGTGGTCACGCTGGCGACTGCGCGCTCCGACCGTGCGCCCTCCACGACATCTGTGCCCCGGCTCGCGCGGTCCGCCGCTTTCTCGGACTCGACGCGGCGGCACGTCGTCGCGGGCGCGGTGACCGTCCTGACGGGCGTCGCCCTCGGTGTCGGCGCCGTCCTGCCGCTCCTCGACGTCTCGACCGGTGCCGTCCCGACGGTGGTGGGCGATCGGGCGGTGGCCGCCTACGCCGTCGTGACCGTCGTCGGCGGCGTGCTGTTGCTGTTCTCGGAGTTCGCCGCCGCGGTGCGGCCGGCGGTGCCGCTGATCGTCACGGGCCATCTGGCGCTCGCGGCCGCGGTGTTGCAGGCGCTCGTGCTGGGGGTCGGTATCGAGGGCGTCTCCGTCGGCGCGGGCGGCTGGCTGCTGGTTGCCGGAACGGTGCTCGGTCTGCTGACGCTGGTGCTCGTCGCCTCCGCGGGTGCCTCGGAGCGGGACGGCGTCGACACCAGTGATCTGGCCGGGGCCTCGCGTCCTCTCGGGGCCGCGCTGGCCGTCGCGGCCGGTATCGCCGCCGTGGGTCTGCTTCTGCCGCAGTACGACGTGGGCGGCGAGACCGGCGGCTGGATCGGCGCGCTGCCGTGGGGGTGGGACGTGTGGGGGCGGCTGGCCTTGGTGGCCGCCGTGCTGGTCGGCGCCGCCGTCGCGGCACGTGCTCGGGCGTCGCGCGCCGCGGCGCTCCAGGTCGGTTCCGCGGTGGCTCTGGCGGGTGTCGCGCTGAGCCCGATCCTCGGCTGCGCGGGCCCCGGCGTGACGGCGTCGTCGGGGGCCTTCGTGACGGCTGTCGGCGCTGCGGCATCGGCGCTGGTGACGGCGGGATTTTTTCGTACTGGCGAGTAGGTGTCGGCGCAGGTCGGTGATCTGAACCACAAGTTCGACGGGCTGTCGATCAGGCCTCTCGGTGGAAAGTTACAGTCGCAAGTCGGACCCGCTCCTACCCCTCGAGCGGGCGTCAACGCAGACGAGATGGTGAGCTGATGGATCTCTTCGAATACCAGGCGAAGGAACTCTTCGCCAAGCACGAGGTTCCGACGTCGGCAGGACGTGTCACCGACACGGTTGCCGGTGCACGACAGATTGCCGAAGAAATCGGTAAGCCCGTCATGGTCAAGGCCCAGGTGAAGGTCGGCGGCCGCGGCAAGGCCGGCGGCGTGAAGTACTCCAAGGACGTCGCCGAGGCCGAGGCGAACGCGGAAGCGATCCTCGGACTCGACATCAAGGGCCACGTCGTCAAGAAGCTCCTCGTCGCCGAGGCCAGCGACATCGCGGAGGAGTACTACATCTCCTTCCTGCTCGACCGCACGAACCGCACGTACCTGGCGATGTGTTCCGTCGAGGGTGGTGTCGAGATCGAGGTCACCGCCGAGGAGAACCCCGACGCGCTCGCCCGCATCCCCGTCGACGCCGTCAAGGGTGTCGACCTCGCCTTCGCGCGTGAGATCGCCGAGGCCGGCAAGCTTCCCGCCGAGGTGCTCGACGCCGCGGCCAACACGATCCAGAAGCTGTGGGACGTCTTCATCAAGGAAGACGCGCTGCTCGTCGAGGTCAACCCCCTCGTGCGCACGCCGGACGACCAGATCCTCGCCCTCGACGGCAAGGTCACCCTGGACGCCAACGCGGACTTCCGTCAGAAGGGCCACGCCGAGTTCGAGGACGCCGACGCGGCGGACCCACTCGAGGCGAAGGCGAAGGAGAACGACCTCAACTACGTCAAGCTCGACGGACAGGTCGGCATCATCGGAAACGGTGCCGGACTGGTCATGTCGACCCTCGACGTCGTCGCGTACGCCGGCGAGGCGCACGGTGGCGTCAAGCCCGCCAACTTCCTCGACATCGGCGGCGGCGCCTCGGCCGAGGTCATGGCCGCAGGCCTCGACGTCATCCTCGGCGACTCGCAGGTCAAGAGCGTGTTCGTCAACGTCTTCGGCGGCATCACCGCGTGCGACGCGGTCGCCAACGGCATCGTCGGCGCCCTGAAGACGCTGGGCGACACCGCCTCCAAGCCGCTGGTCGTCCGCCTGGACGGCAACAAGGTCGAAGAAGGCCGGAAGATTCTCGCCGATGCTGCGCACCCGTTGGTGACACTGGCCGAGACCATGGACGAAGGCGCCGACAAGGCCGCCGAGCTGGCTGCGAAGTAGAGGGCACCGAAACTATGTCTATTTTCCTGAACAAGAACAACAAGGTCATCGTCCAGGGCATCACCGGCGGCGAGGGCACCAAGCACACCGCCCTGATGCTCAAGGCCGGCACGCAGGTCGTCGGCGGCGTCAACGCTCGCAAGGCCGGAACCACGGTGAAGCACACCGCAGCCGACGGTTCCGATGTCGAGCTCCCCGTCTTCGGCTCCGTCGCCGAGGCCATGGAGAAGACCGGCGCGGACGTCTCCATCGCGTTCGTCCCGCCGGCGTTCTCCAAGGACGCCATCGTCGAGGCCATCGACGCCGAGATCCCGCTGCTCGTCGTCATCACCGAGGGAATCCCGGTGCAGGACAGCGCGTACGCGTGGGCCTACAACGTCGAGAAGGGCAAGAAGACCCGCATCATCGGGCCGAACTGCCCCGGCATCATCACCCCCGGCGAGGCTCTGGTCGGCATCACGCCCGCCAACATCGCCGGCAAGGGACCCATCGGCCTCGTCTCGAAGTCGGGCACCCTGACCTACCAGATGATGTTCGAGCTCCGTGACTTCGGTTTCTCCACCGCCATCGGCATCGGCGGCGACCCGGTCATCGGCACCACGCACATCGACGCCATCGAGGCGTTCGAGAACGACCCCGACACCGAGATCATCGTCATGATCGGCGAGATCGGTGGCGACGCCGAAGAGCGTGCGGCCGACTACATCAAGGCGCACGTCACCAAGCCCGTCGTCGGTTACGTCGCCGGCTTCACCGCTCCCGAGGGCAAGACCATGGGCCACGCCGGCGCCATCGTCTCCGGCTCGCTGGGAACGGCGCAGGCCAAGAAGGACGCCCTCGAGGCGGCCGGTGTGAAGGTCGGCAAGACGCCGTCCGAGACTGCGGCCCTCGCGCGCGAGATCCTCGAGAAGAAGTAGTCACTCTCTTCTCTCACACGAGGGAGGCCGGTTTCCCGCTCGGGAAGCCTGCCTCCCTCGTGTCGTTCCGGGGGGGGGGGGCTACCGTCGAGGTATGAGCATTCCCGCGACTCACTCCGCCATCGTCTCCACGGAACCCGGCTCCGTCGACGCCGACCCGTCGTTCGTGCAGATCGAGCGAGAGACCCCCTCTCCCAACGGCTTCGACATCCTCGTGCGTGTCGACGCGGTCTCCGTCAATCCGGTGGACACGAAGGTTCGTAGCTCCTTCGACTCGTCGGACGGCCCCAAGATCCTCGGCTTCGACGCCGTCGGCGAGGTCGTCGCGGTGGGGTCCGATGCCCGGGAGTACTCGCCTGGTGACCGAGTGTTCTATGCAGGATCGATCGCCCGGGACGGCAGCAATGCCGAGTACCAGCTCGTCGACGAGCGGATCGTCGGCCACGCACCGTCGTCGCTGTCCGCCGCGGACGCCGCGGCCGTGCCGCTGACCGCCATCACCGCGTGGGAATCGCTGTTCGTCCGACTCGGGCTCGGAAAGAACAGCACCGGAACACTTCTCGTGATGGGAGCCGCCGGCGGTACCGGGTCGATGATCATCCAGCTCGCCCGGGCACTGACCTCGCTCACCGTCGTGGCCGCGGCATCCCGCGGCGAATCCCGTGACTGGGCAACGGAGATGGGCGCACACCACGTCGTGGATCGGCACTCTCTCGTGGACGAGGTCGGTGCCCTGGCGCCGGACGGCGTCGAGTACGTGTTCTCCCCGTTCTCCGAGGGCAACGTCGACGCCTACGCCGCGGTGATGGCGGTGCACGGGCAGGTCGTCGCGATCGACGATCCGGTCGGCCTCGATCTGATGCCGCTGAAGGCGAAGAGCCAGACCTGGCACTGGGAGCTGATGTTCACGGTGCCGTTGTCGTTGCCCGAGAGCACATCTCAGCGCGCCATCCTCGACGAGGTTTCCCGCCTGATCGACGACGGGACGTTGCGGAGCACCCGCACCACCACGCTGTCGCCTCTCGACGTGGACACCCTGCGGGACGCGCATCGACGGGTGGAAAGCGGTGGCACCATCGGCAAGGTCGTGGTCGTTCGGTAGATCAGTCGATCGGCGAGACCCTGATGAGGTTGCCGTCGGGGTCGCTGACCACGAATGTGCGGCCGAAGACCGCGTCGTACGGCTTCTCGACGACACGGACTCCCTTCGAGACCCAGTTCGCGAAGACCTCGTCGACGGCAGACGCCGGCCCCGGAACCATCAGTCCGACCTCGGTCGTGCGTGGAGTGTCCGGGGCCACGTGCTCGCTGTAGCCGGTCCACAGCGCGAACAACACGCCGGGGGCTACCTGGAAAGCGACATAGTGGGGACTGGTGAAGGTCGGTTCGATCTCGAACACGTCGCTGTAGAAGCTGGTAGCGGTCTCGGCGTCGCGGACGCCGATCAGGAACAGGTTCGGTGCGGGCACAGGAGCTCCTCGACTCGGTGAATTTTCGGTACCGGCACAGTGGACCGGCCTATCACGACAGAACCTGTCACCTTTTCTGTGAAGATCGGACGCATGAAGGCCTCCCGATTGCTGCACCTCTTGCTGTTGCTGCAGACCCGCCAACGCATCACCACCACGGAGCTGGCCGCGCGTCTGGAAGTATCGCGGCGGACCGTGCTGCGGGACGTCGAGGCGCTCTCGGCAGCAGGAGTGCCTGTGTATGCCGAACGTGGCCGCAGCGGTGGAATCGTCCTACTCCCCGGTGCGCGGCTCAACGCGTCCCACCTGGAACCACCGGAGTTGGAAGCCCTTTCTCTGGCGGGTCTGGACAACACGCAACGTGAGCGCATGGGCTTGTCGGCGATGTGGGAGTCGGCAGCACGCAAGATCGCCGCCCGCCAGGCCGCGACATCCACGGGCACGAGCCCACTGCGACTGGCGGACCTCGTGCTGGTGGACAGCACCCCGTGGTTCGCCGAATCGGAAGCAGCGGTCGACGTCGCCGATCTGGCATCGGCCCTGCAGGACCGACGCCGATTGCGAATCCGATACCGGCGGAGCGCCGAGAGTGAAGCCTCAACGTGTGTGGTCGATCCGTACGGGATCGTGGCGAAGTCCGGCCGCTGGTATCTCGTCGCCGACCACCGAGCAGATGGCCGACTGTTCTCTCTGGACCGACTCGCGGCTTTCGAACAACTCGACGTGCCAGTCTCTCTTCGACCCGGAGAAACCCTCCGCACCACATGGGCCGCGTTGAAGGAACGCACCGAGGGTCGAGGTCATGTGAGCGTGACCTTTCGCCTGCCGGAACGCGGCCTCGACTTGGCGCGGCGCATCCTCGGGACACGCATCCACGATGTATCCGATCCGGAGAACGGAACGTGCATCGTCGTCGTCGGCTACCCCGACATCGAGTCGGTGCGTCAACTGCTGCAATTCGGCGACCACATCGAGGTCCTCGCCCCAGAGGCGGCCCGCACACGCATCAGCCAACTCGCGAAGGTCCTGGCCGAAACACACTCACCCCCATCCAGTTGACCGCCGGCCGGCCGTGTTGCTCGGGCACGGAATGTGGTGGCCGAAGGGCGATCTGCGCTCACTGTCCGCGCATGTATCGACGGCTGTAACCGATCGAGGAGCTGGAGCGCGCATCCGACGGCGTGACCCGAAAGCGTGTCGGTGGGGTGGGTTACTGTCTGGTCAGGTCGTCGGGGGGCGGTCTGATCGGGGCATCACCGGGGGGTGAATTCGTGTACGACACAGTGGGTTCGACGGATCTATTGGTGTCGTCGAAGGTGGACGCTCAGGCGTCGTTCGCCCGGACCGTGTCGGCGTCGTGTGCGTACGTACAGGAGTCGTCGCGTCGGCCGGCGGTGCTGGGGCCGGGTGGGGTGTTCGATGCCGAGGCTGCTGAGACCTGTGCGGTGGCGGAGGTCGCGGCGGCGCTGTCGGTGTCGACGCGCACGGTCACCGAGTGGCTGTTCCTGACCCGCACCGCGCATCCTGCGGTGACGGAAGCGTTCGACGCGGGCCGGTTGGCGTATGCGGCGTTCCGGACGGTGTGCCGATCGGTGGCCGGGATCCCGAACGCCACCGAAGCACTGCTGCAGCGGGTGATCGCTGCCGCGGCGAGGTGCACTCCGGGTGCAGTCGCCGCGGCGGTCGACCGGATCCTCGCGGAGTTCGACGCGCAGTGGTACCGGAAAGCCCGTGAACGAGCGGCGTCGGAGCGCGCAGCGACGGTGCGCACGCGCCCTCGGGGTCAGGCGGAGCTGACGATTCGTGGTTCGGCGGAGCAGGTCGCCGCGATGTGGCGGATGATCGTGTCGGCGGCGCGTGGGGTGTGCGCGACGGATCCGCGGCCGCTGCCGGCGCGCTTGTTCGATGCGGCTCACGCGGTGCTCGCCGGCGGAGCTGTCGCGTGTGAATGTGCTGATCAGGACTGCGAACGGCGGGAGACGGTGTCCTGTACCGAGGCCACTGCGGTGATCGTGCTCGATGCGGCCACGGCGGCGGGGTTGGCGGGGGAGCCGGGTCATCTCGTCGGCTGGGGTCCGGTCCCGGCCGACACTGCCCGGAGGATCGCCGAGGATGCGACGTGGCAGGCGATGATCACCGAGGCGCGTGAGAGCCCGCCGGGCGGGTGTGGGTGCCGGTGTCCTGAGCACGATCCCGATCTCGAGGATGCTGAGCGCGAGGTTCGACGCACCCGACGCATGCCCGCAGGCTGGACATCGACGAGGGGGAAACTGGGCAGCACGACAGCCCGGAAAGTCAGGGAGCAGGTCGAGTACCTTCGCGCGCTCCCACCATCAGCACTCGACCGTGCCGTCGCCAACCCCGACGGGCACGGCGGCTTCGCCGTACCCCCGACGGGTGCGTTGACGTACCGGCCGTCCGAGGCGATCGCCGCCCTGGTGACAGCCCTGTATCCGACGTGCATCCATCCGGGGTGTGCTGTGCCCAGCGAGGACTGCGACCTCGACCACGTCGTCCCGTTCGACCACACCGACCCCACGAGAGGTGGATGGACCGTGACCGGCAACCTCACGCCGCTGTGCCGCCGGCACCACGGCCTGAAGACCCGTCGGCAATGGCACCACCGCATGCTCCGCGATGGCATCGTCCACATCCGCGACTCGCGGGGGAACGACTACCTCACCGCTCCCGGCGACTGAGCGAAGGGGAGTATCAAGCGACCGAATGAGTGAGCGTTCCGACGTATTTGCCGGACAGCAGCGTGGACGGCAGGGGTAGGGACACGGTGTAGTTCCAGTTTGTGAGACACGCCAGCGTCGGGAGCAGACCCGTCGGAGATTTCTTCACTTCTCGGGGCGTCGAGTCGAGCGTGACAGTGGTGGCCGGCATGGGGCTCAACCCGATCAAGCAGCTCGACTGGGCCGCGCTGTACGAGCCGCCGCTGACGGTGACAGCGGAACTTGCTGGTTGCGTGACCGTCAACGGGCTGAGAGACACCGAGGCGACCCAGGAACCGATGCCACTCGTGATCGATGCGTTCCCGGCGCCGACCCATGTGGTGCCGGGCGAAGGGGTCCCCGGACCGACCAAAGTCACGGTACCGAGAATGATTCCTACACCGGCCGCTGCAACTGCTGCCCGTTGCCGCGGAGCAGTTGTCGTGGGGATGGCGAAGGTCGTCGGGATCAGATCGACGGTCGTGACCGTGTCCGTGGTGGTCGGCGAGACCTGTGTCGTCGGTACGGCAGTGCTCGTGATCGGTACGGCAGTGGTCGTGATCGGTACGGCAGTGGTCGTGATCGGTACGGCAGTGGTCGTGATCGGTACGGCAGTGGTCGTGATCGGTACGGCAGTGGTCGTGATCGGTACGGCAGTGGTCGTGATCGGTACAGCAGCAGTTGTGATCGGAACGGCAGCAGTTGTCGTGACGGACGGGTCGGTGGTGACCGGGAGGCACGTCGGCGCGGGTGTGGTCGTGACGACATCGGTCGGGGGCGCCTCGGTTGTCGTCGTGATGACCGAGCAGGGATCGATGTCCTGTGCCCCGGCCGTCGGTGCAGCGATCGACATTGCCACAGCGAGGATCACGACGGCTACAAGTGTCGGTGCGTACCTCATGTCAGGTACTCGTCCGCGCCCTGCTTCGCAGGACGAGAGCCAGCGCGACA
This sequence comes from Rhodococcus sp. BP-349, assembly GCF_019835845.1. Classification (NCBI taxonomy): domain Bacteria; kingdom Bacillati; phylum Actinomycetota; class Actinomycetes; order Mycobacteriales; family Nocardiaceae; genus Rhodococcus; species Rhodococcus sp. BP-349. The sequence goes on from NZ_JABUDR010000001.1 coordinate 1,354,549, forward strand.
GCGAGAGCAATGACCACGGCCGCCACCACGATCCAGATCCACGCCGGTGTGCCACTGCTCGATGCCGATAGCTGTTGTGCGTCAGCGGTGCCGGAATCGGGGAACGTAACCTGGCCGCTTCCGTCGCGGCTCACACGGCCGCTCGTCACGGTGACGTCGGCGGTCCACGGACCCGCGGGTAGCGCGGCATCGAGCGCAACGGTGACCGTCCCGCTCGTGCCGGGCGCTATGGACCCTCCGGATCCGGTCGCCGGGGCAGCACTGATACCGCCGGGGCCGCCGGACAGTGTCACCGATGCGGAGGGGTCGAGCGCCCGCCCACCGGTGTTGTCGACGCCGATGGTGACTTCCGGCGCACCTGTCGTGGATCGGCCGGCAGTCACGGTGGTCACCGCGAAGTCTTCCGGCGGGCCGTTCCCGGCTCCTACGGACAAGTACGTTCGGATGCCGACCCGTGACACCGTCGATATCCCGCCGGAACCGGGTGCGCCGCTCACCTCTGCCCACACGACTGCGTACCGCTCGGCTTCGGTCGCGTCCGGCGGGACCGAGACGGACACGAGTCCCTCGGTGGAGCCACCTGACGGTACGACCACCTCGGACGGCGTCACCGTCATCCAGGACGTCAGCTCGTTCGGTGCGGCACCGTCCGCGAAGGTGAAGCCGCTGTCCGGCGTGATGTCGGCCGCGCCGACGTACATGCGGACGGACGCCTCCGCGCCGGTGTCGTTGGTGACTTCGAACCGTCGGTCGATCAGAGTTCCCGGCGGCAAATTGTCGACGATGTACGACAAGGCACGGGGATCGTCCTCCAGCGCGACGGGCGCTTCGAGCAACCGGATCCCGATGCCCGTGGACCCGTCCGGCGTCGGCTGAGCGACAGCGGGGGGCCCGGCGAGGACGGAGGCGAACGACAGAAGCGTCAGCACCGCCAGGAGCGGCCGAGTCGACGTCCTGATCAGGCCGTCATGCAAGGGAATGCGTGATTTTGCCCGAGTACGTGCCCGACGTGCGATCGGGGGGCAGTGCCACGGACAGCGTCGGTGACCAGGTGACGGAGTTGGATCCCAGCACCGCCGTGGCGACCTGGGCGTTGCGTGCCGCGGCCAGCGTTCCCGGAAGGCCCGGCGTCACGACAGCGACACCTGTGGGTATAGCGAGAGGGGCCGTGTAGGTCACCTTGTCGGCGCCGATGGACGTCGTTCCTTCACCCGTTCCATTGGTGAACGCCGTACTCGACGCGGTGGCGGTCCAACCACTGAACCCGCGTCTGTCGTCCGTCACCTTGACTCCGGTGATGGACCCGGTGGCAGTGTCGAGCAACGGGTTCTCGGTCAGTGAGGCAGCTCCCGGCGCGGTGATCGAGATGTTTCCGGCCGCGATCGTGAACGTCACGGTCGTTTCCGCGGCGGACGCCGTTCCCGGAAGGACGACGGCGGCGAGGGTGACACCGGCGGCTGCTGCACCGGCGAGGACGGACTTCTTCATGAGGTGTCCTAAGAAAGGGCGGGCCTGCCGCCACCATTGGGACCGTAAATGTACCGCCGTGTTGTGATGAATAACAGAAAAATGGCAGAAAAGGCTTGAGGCGCAAAAACCGGCCGCAACCTGCGGTGTCTCGTTTAACAGGAACCGTTCGAATCACCCAGAGTGCAACGGTGGTTCCGCGTCGACCGGGGCGGTGTACTTCCGGGCATGACGATCACCGACACCCGCCCCGCCGGCGCCGCCACCGAACCGCGCTGGACCACCACTCCCACGACGTCCGCGGAATGGATCGACCGTGCCCACGAGGTGGCCGCGATTCTCGCTGTCGACGCCGTCGCTCGTGATCGCGGCACCGAGGCGCCGCACGAGGAGGTGACGCTTCTGAAGGAGTCTGGTCTGGTCACCATCCTCGGCCCGACCGAGTTCGGTGGTGGCGGGCAGACCTGGGAGACCGCGTACCAGGTGATCCGCGCCGTGGCCGCGGCAGACGGGTCGATCGGACAGCTGCTCGGCTATCACCTGCTGTGGTTCTGGGCGGCGCGTCTGGTCGGGACGAAGGAGCAGATCGCCGCCGTCGAGCAGGCCGCCACCGAGAACACCTGGTTCTTCGGCGGCGCCGTCAACCCGCGCGACAACGACGTCGAGATCACCGACGAGGGCGACACGATCGTCTACAACGGCGCCAAGACGTTCTCCACGGGCAGCCGTGTCTCCGACGTGACCGTGCTCGAGGGTGTGCTCGCCGGCACGGACACCCACGTCTTCGCCATCGTTCCGTCGAATTCCGAGGGCCTCACCTTCCACGACGACTGGGACAACATCGGTCAGCGTCGGACCGAGAGTGGCAGTGTCACCATCGATCACGTCCGCACCGACTGGAGTTCGGCTGCCGGATTCGCGAACAAGGCGTTCGAACCGCGGGTCTACAACACTCTGAACGTCCCGATCATCCAGCTGGTGTTCGTCAACTTCTACCTCGGCATCGCACGCGGCGCCCTCGAGGCGGCTGCCGACTACACACGCACCACGACGCGAGCGTGGCTGCACAGCACCGTGGACAACGCGCTCGACGAGCCCTACATCATCGACCTGTACGGGGACCTGACCGCGAAGCTGTGGGCGGCAGAGGCTCTCGCGGATGCCGTGGCCTCCGAGCAGCAGCGGATCCATGACAATGCCTGGACCGTCACCGAGCACGAGCGCGGCGAACACGAGGTGCGCGTCGCTGCGGCGAAGGCACGTGCCACGGAGGTCGCCCTGGAGATCACGTCCGGCATCTTCGAGGGTCTGGGCGCCCGCGCCACGGCGTCGAGTCATGGCTTCGACCGCTTCTGGCGCAACGTCCGTACGCACACGTTGCACGACCCGGTGGCCTACAAGCGCCGCGAGGTCGGCCGCCACGTGCTCACCGGTGAGTTGCCGCAACCCACCTGGTACTCCTGAAATCATATGTCGCGCACTATTATCGAACCGAGGACTGCATGAGTACAGAGAAGATCGCCGACGAAGTGAAGTTCGCCTACTGGGTGCCCAACGTCAGTGGTGGCCTCGTCACCAGCGACATCGAGCAACGCACCAGCTGGGAGTTCGAGTACAACAAGAAGCTCGCGCAGACGGCGGAGAACAACGGCTTCGAGTACGCGTTGAGCCAGGTGCGGTACGAAGCCAGCTACGGCGCCGAGTTCCAACACGAATCCACGAGCTTCAGCCTGGGACTGCTCCTCGCGACCGAGCGCCTCAAGGTCATCGCCGCGGTGCATCCGGGACTCTGGCAGCCGGCCGTGCTCGCCAAACTCGGTGCGACAGCCGATCATCTGTCCAACGGGCGCTTCGCCGTCAATGTGGTGAGCGGGTGGTTCAAGGACGAGTTCACCCATCTCGGTGAGCCGTGGCTCGAACACGACGAGAGGTACCGGCGCAGCGCCGAGTTCCTCCAGGTGCTGCGCAAGATCTGGACCGAGGACGACGTCGATTTCCGCGGCGACTTCTACCGCATTCACGACTTCACGCTCAAGCCGAAGCCGCTGAACACGCCCGCGCGTCCCAATCCCGAGCTGTTCCAGGGTGGTAACTCGTCGGCGGCACGGGAGAACGCAGGGCGGTACTCCGACTGGTACTTCTCCAACGGCAAGGACTTCGACGGCATCACCGAGCAGATCGACGACGTACGCCGCGTCGCGCAGGCCCACCAGCGTGAGGTGAAGTTCGGGCTCAACGGCTTCATCATTGCTCGCGACACCGAGAAGGAGGCGAGGGACACCCTCCGCGAGATCATCGAGAAGGCGAACAAGCCCGCGGTCGAGGGATTCCGCGGTGCCGTGCAGCAGGCCGGCAGGTCGACGTCGGACAAGAAGGGCATGTGGGCCGACTCGAGCTTCGAGGACCTCGTGCAGTACAACGACGGCTTCAAGACTCAGCTGATCGGTACGCCCGAGCAGGTGGCGACGCGCATCGTCGACTATCGCGACCGCGGCGTCGACCTCATCCTCGGCGGTTTCCTGCACTTCCAGGAGGAGATCGAGTACTTCGGGGCGAAGATCCTGCCGCTGGTGCGAGAGATCGAGGCCGCGCGGGCGAGCGATCGCGAACCCGTCGGCGTCGCCTGACCGAGACGTCACTCACCGCGGGTCCGTAGTGTTGGTGAGCGGCGCGGCCGCCGCAGTCGGTGGCCGCCCGACGACCAGCACCGAGGAAGAGGAATCGAGATGACCTTCTCACCAGGGGGACCCGACCACGACCACGGCCGGACGGACCCGCGGGCGACCACCTTCGGAGACCCGTCCACGGAGACCGGCCAGGTCGACAGCGGCTCTGCGACCGTCGCCCCGACTGACGGCGCGACCACCTCGTCGGCCGACGCGGATGCGGCCGAGGCCGACAGCCACACGACCGAGCAGATCGCGGCGCGGACGTCGCAGGTCGCCCGAATCGCGTCCTACGTCGTCATCGGTACTGGTGTCCTGGCGTTCCTGCTCGGTCTGTCCGCGCAGTTCGCGCTCGGCGGGGAGTCCTCCAACTTCTTCGAACGAGAGCTCGGCGACCCGACGTCGGTGGCGCTGCTCCTCCTCGCCGCACTCGTCACGGCAGCGGGCCTCCTGCCGCGGCAGACGACGTCGCCGGGACTGGTCGCCGCGTTGTCCTTCACCGCGCTCCTCACGCTGATCTTCCAGCTGGTGAACCGCGGGGCGGCATTCACCGCCTTCGGTGACACCGTCCGCGTCGGTGTCGGCATCGGGTCGATCCTGGTGCTGATCCTGTCCATCGTGCAGGTGGCCGCAGCCGTCGGTGTGCTTCTCGTCGACTCGGGAGTCGTCACCGTTCCGGCGCCGCGTCCGAAGCAGCAGCAGTTCGCTCAGCAGGGTCCCGGCCAGCAGGCATACGGCCAGCAGGCATACGGACAGCAGGGCGCCTACGGCCAGCAGGGTTACGGCCAGCAGGGTTACGGCCAGCCGCAGAGCTATGGCCAGCCCCAGGGTTACGGCCAGCCCCAGGGTTACGGCCAGCCCCAGGGATACGGGCAGCCCCAGGGATACGGGCAGCCGCAGGGTTACGGGCAGCCGGGCGCCTACGGTCAGCAGGGATACGGGCAGCCGCAGGGGTACGGCCAGCAGGGCCAGGCGCAGCCCGGCGCCTACGGTCAGCAGGGATACGGCCAGCCCCAGGGCTACGGATCGCCCTACAGCGCCCCCACCGAGCGCTACGGGCAGCCGGTCGGCCAGACCGCCGCGGACACCGCCCCCGCGCACGCCGCATCGGCGGAGTCCGTGACACCCACCACCGGCGAGCAGTCGTCCGCGCAGCAGCCGAGCACGGAGGAGCACACGCCCGAGCAGCAGGCACCCGAGCAGCAGGCACCGGAACAGCAGGCACCGGAACAGCAGGCACCCGAAGCCACCCGTGCACTCGACTTCGGCGATCGGTCCGACGACCGCCGCTGATGCGCGCCGTCGGCGCGCCTAGGTTCGCCACCGCGCCGACGGTGAGAACCTGATCGGTGATGACCTCACTACTCGATCGCGAATCGCACACGCGGGGCCGCTTCGGTCCGACTCCCGACGAGGCTCGGATGCTGCTCACCGTGGCGTTCCGGCCCGTCGGGCTGCTCCTGGCCGTCGTCACGGCCGTGGTGCTGGTGACGCTCGTCTCCGCGAACAGCGACCTGACGGGCACCTTCGGTGCGTTGGCCGCCACGTGGCTGGCCGTGCACCAGGTGCCGTTGGGCATCGCCGGTGCGACGTTGTCCATCCTCCCGTTGCTGCCCACGCTCGTCCTGGTGCGCATGGTGTCGTCGGCGGTGGCGCGGCCGCTGTCCGACGCCTCCACCCGTCGCGACATCGGGTGGGTCGTCGGTGCGGCGGTCGCGGGTCCACTCGCGATGGCGGCGGTGATGCTCGCGATGATTCACGACGCGTCCACGGTCATCGCCCTCAGTACGCCGAACGCACTCGCCACCTTCGGGTGGGTGATCCTGGTGCACGGCGTCGGTGCGGCGATCGGCTGCATCCGCGGTACCTGGCCGTCGCTCATGAGAACGGTGGTCCTGCCGCCGTGGCTCGCGGCGTCCTTCGCTCCCGCGGCGCGTGCCGGCGCGGTGCTGCTCGCCGGTGGCGCCGTCGTCGTCGCCGTCTCGCTCGTGTTGTCCTTCTCCACGCTCGGCACGCTGCTCGAGTCCGGCGGCGGGATCGGTGGAGCACTGGGCCTGACCGCGATATCGGTGCTCTATCTCCCCAACATCGTGGTCGCAGCATCCTCCGTCGTCGCGGGGTCGTCCGCCCACGTGGGCGCTGCGATGGTGTCCGTCACCGAGACGACCGGCGGTCAGCTTCCCGCCGTGCCGGTCTTGGCCGTCATGCCCGAGTCGTCGGCCCAGGTGTGGTGGCCGGTCATGCTCGTCGTCCCCGCACTCGCGGCCGTGGTGCTCGGGCGTGCCTGTGCTCGCGCGACGACCTCTCTGGCGGACGCGGTGCGCGGTGCCGCCGCTGCCGCGGTCTGCGTCAGCGTCGTGGCCGTCCTGGTCGGCGTCGTCGCCGGTGGTGCGGTGGGGACGTTCGGTGATCTCGGTGTCGATGCGCCACTGTTCGGTGTCACCACCTTCGCGTGGTGCCTCGTGGTGGGCGCGCTCACCGCGGCCGTCACCGCATGGTCGATGCGGCGCCACGACGTCCACGGATGGCACGAGGACAGCGACCGCGACGAGAGCATGGCCGACGAGACCGCCGAAGCTCCGGTGCTCGGCGCGCCGGCGGCCCTCACCGCGGCCCCGGATGTGGAACAGACGGACACGGACATCGTGGAAGCCGACGCCGAGACCGCCGACGAGAGCACGCCCGGCGACACGGACACCGGCGACACGGACATCGGCGACACGGACGTCGTCGATGCGGAGATAGTCGATCTGCCCGACGAGCCGACCCCGGGTGACGAGCCGACCGAGACCGACGAGCCCGCCGGCCCCGAGACCACCCCCTGACCGGAACCTTCCTCGGGCGAGGCCGATCGTGGGGGCGAACGGCGGACGTCTAGGCTTCCCCACGGCGTCACCCCACGCCGAGAGAGCACCTGATTCGCCCGAGCCGCTGAGGAGAAGCACACTGTCTGCCCCGCGTTCGACACCCGGGCGGGACCTCCCGGCCCGCGTGGTCGTCCTCGCTTCGGGAGTCGGTTCACTGCTCGGATCGCTGGTCGACGCGGCATCCGCTCCCGAGTTCCCTGCCGAGGTCGTCGCCGTCGTGGTGGATCGCCCGTGCGGCGCCGAGAGCGTGGGGCTGCCGTCCCGGCGAGTGACCGTGTCGGACCACGCTTCGCGTGCGGAGTGGGATGCCGCCCTCACCGAGGTCGTGAACTCCTGGTCACCGGATCTCGTCGTGAGCGCAGGGTTCATGCGCATCCTCGGGCCGGTGTTCCTCGCTCGTTTCGGCGGCCGCATCGTCAACACCCATCCGGCGCTGCTGCCGTCGTTCCCGGGCGCGCACGCGGTGGCCGACGCGCTCGCGCACGGTGTGAAGGTCAGTGGATCCACCGTGCACCTGGTGGACGACGGTGTGGACACCGGTCCCATCGTGGCGCAGGAAGCTGTTCCGGTGCTCGACGGCGACACCGAGGAGTCGCTGCACGAGCGCATCAAGATCGTCGAACGACGGCTGCTCATCGACGTTGTCGCAGCCGTCGCCACACGCGGAGTCATCACCGATGGACGAAAGGCCCAGATCCCCAGTGAATAATCCAGTGAACACGCGAGCAGTTTCTCGCGCACTCGTCAGCGTCTACGACAAGACAGGTCTGGACGAGCTGGCCGTGGGCCTCGACGCGGCGGGGGTGGAGATCGTGTCCACCGGATCGACCGCCGCGCGCATCGCCGCCGCGGGTGTACCGGTCACGCGGGTCGAGGACCTCACCGGTTTCCCCGAGACCCTCGACGGCCGCGTGAAGACTCTGCATCCGCGCGTGCACGCCGGTGTCCTGGCGGACACCCGCAAGCCGGAGCACCTCGCGCAGCTCGACGAATTGGGCGTCGCTCCGTTCGAGCTCGTCATCGTCAACCTGTACCCGTTCACCGAGACGGTGGCGTCCGGTGCGAGTCCGGACGAGTGCGTGGAGCAGATCGACATCGGCGGCCCGTCCATGGTGCGTGCCGCGGCCAAGAACCACCCGTCGGTGGCGGTCGTGGTGGACCCCGCCCGCTATGCCGACGTCCTGACGGCGGTGCAGGCCGGCGGCTTCACGCTGGAGCAGCGGATCGGGTTGGCAGCCAAGGCATTTCAGCACACTGCGGCCTACGACGTCGCCGTCGCCTCGTGGATGACCGGCACCCTGGTCCCCGCCACCGGCTCCGCGGCCGAGCAGGACGAGCACTTCCCGGCATGGATGGGTGCGACCTACGAGCGCGCCTCCGTCCTGCGCTACGGCGAGAACCCGCATCAGGCGGGCGCACTGTACGTCGACCCGTCGGCTCCGGCCGGCATCGCGCAGGCGGAGCAGGTGCACGGCAAGGAGATGTCGTACAACAACTACACCGACGGGGACGCGGCCTGGCGTGCCGCGTTCGACCACGATCTCCCGTGCGTGGCGATCATCAAGCACGCCAACCCGTGTGGCATCGCGGTGTCGGCGTCCGGCTCCATCGCCGAGGCGCATCGCAAGGCGCACGCCTGCGATCCGGTGAGCGCGTACGGCGGCGTCATCGCGTCCAATCGCGAGATCACCGTCGAGATGGCCGAGCAGGTCGCCGAGATCTTCACCGAGGTCATCATCGCCCCGTCGTACGCCGACGGCGCGCTGGGAGTGCTGCAGCGCAAGAAGAACATCCGCGTGCTCGTCTGCGAGCCGCCGACGTCGGTTCCGGAGATCAAGCAGATATCGGGCGGGCTGCTGCTGCAGGACCGCGACCGTCTCGACGCCGCGGGCGACGATCCGTCGGGCTGGACCCTGGCCGTGGGCGAGCCCGCCGACGAGGCCCTGCTGGCCGATCTGGAGTTCGCCTGGAAGGCGTGCCGCGCCGTCAAGTCCAACGCCATCCTCATCGCCGCGGACGGCGCATCGGTGGGAGTGGGCATGGGACAGGTCAATCGGGTCGATTCCGCCGAACTGGCCGTGCGCCGTGCCGGCGACCGCACAACCGGTGCCGTGGCCGCGTCGGACGCGTTCTTCCCGTTCCCCGACGGCTTCCAGATCCTCGCCGCAGCGGGAGTGGCGGCCGTGGTGCAGCCCGGCGGATCGATCCGTGACACCGAGGTCGTGGAGGCGGCGCGCGACGCCGGCGTGACCATGTACCTCACCGGATCGCGCCATTTCGCGCACTGACCACCGCGTCAGTGCCCGGCTTCGGCTGCCCGATGCCGTCGTCGTCGGGTTCGGTGCGGCGGCGCTCGGGATGGTCGGGTCGACTCGACCCTCGTACTGGTTGGACGAGGCCGCCACGATCTCGGCGACGAACAGGTCGTTGCCGGACATGGGGAGGCTGCTCACGCACATCGACGCGGTGCACGGGTTGTACTACCTGGTCATGCACGCGTGGTTCGGCATCGTGCCCCGCACGGAGTTCTGGGCGCGGGTGCCGAGCGCACTCGCTGTCGGTGTCGCGGCCGCCGGGGTCGTGGTCCTCGCCGGCATGCTGTCGACGCGCGCGCTGGCGGTGTCCTCGGGCGTGGTCTTCGCCGTGTTGCCCAGGGTGACCTGGGCGGCGATCGAAGCGCGCCCCTCAGCCATGACGTGCGCTGCCTCGGTGTGGCTCACCGTCGCGTTCGTCGCAGCGATTCGGGGGGCCGGTACACCACGGCGCCAGGCGATCGGGTGGGCCGTGTACGGCGTGGGTCTGATCGGTGTCGGCGTTCTCAACGTCTACGTGGTGCTGATGGTGGTGGTGCACGCGGCGATGCTCCCGCTCCTGAACGCGCGTCGGCCGATCGTGCTGCGGTGGCTCGTGGTGGTCGTCGCCGCCGGTGGCGCACTGGTGCCGCACGTCGTGTACGTGATGAAGCAGGCGGGTCAGGTCGACTGGATCGATCCCCTGGACCGGAGAACGGTGGTGTTCGTCGCCGTCACACAGTATTTCGACCGGTCGACGGCCTTCGCGGTGCTCGCCGCGGCACTCGGTGTCGCTGCAGGCGTGACGGCTGCCCGCCACCACCACCACCACCACCACCACCACCGCAGCGCCGCGGTCGAAGCGATGGTGGGCCGCAGAACCGTGGGATGGGTGGCGCTGGCCTGGACGGCGCTTCCCACTGCCGTCCTGCTGCTGTACTCGGCCACCGCGGCGAAGTCCGTGTACGTCGACCGGTACCTGTCATTCACGGCGCCGGGGATGGCCCTCGCCCTCGGTGTGGCGGCCACCGTCGTCGCGCGTGACCGCCTCCGGTCGACCGCGGTGATGGTCGTCCTGGCTGTCGCCGCGCTGCCGAACTTCGTGGCGCAGCGCGGTGCCTACGCAAAGGTCGGCATGGACTACAGCCAGGTCGCCGACCTGATCGGTGCCCGGGCGGAACCGGGGGACTGTCTGCTGCTCGACGACACGGTGAGCTGGGTGCCGGGGCCCATCCGACCGCTCGTCGCCGCCCGACCGGAGGCGTACGGCGACCTCGTCGACGTGGGGCTGGGAAGTACAGCGGTGGCGACCGAGTCCCTCTGGGACCAGAATCTGGCACCGTTCATGGTGCGGGACCGTATCGACCGGTGCGGCGTCCTGTGGACGATCTCGGAGCGAGACCCGACGCTGCCGGACCACGACTCCGGCGTCGCGCTCCCGCCCGGTCCCCGCTTCGGCACGGTGAACGCGTTCTTCGTCCCGGCGGAGCTCGGCTTCCGGCTGGTGGAGAGGTGGCAGTTCAGTCTCGCCCAGGTGACACGAGCGGTCCGCCCCTGACGTTCATGGGAACGGGTCAGCTCGTGGGAACGGGTCAGCTCTGCCCGAGCACCTTCTCGATGGGCTTCGCGAGCTTCTCCGGCTTGGTGGTCGGCCCGAAACGGTCGACGACCCGGCCGTCGGAGTCGACGAGGAACTTGGTGAAGTTCCACTTGATGCGGCTGCCGAGCACACCCGATTTCTGGTCGCGCAACCACTTGTAGAGCGGGTGTGCGCCGTCTCCGTTCACCTCGATCTTCTCGTGCATCGGGAACGTGACGTCGTAGCGCAGCGAGCAGAAGTTCTTGATCTCGTCGGCGTCGCCGGGCTCCTGGTGTCCGAACTGGTCGCACGGGAAGCCGAGAACCACCAGACCCTTCGGCCCGTACGTCTTGTTCAACACTTCGAGGCCCTCGTACTGCGGTGTGAATCCGCACTGCGAGGCGGTGTTGACGATGAGGAGCGGCTTGCCCTTGTAGGCGGCGAGGTCGACGGGCTCGCCGTCGATGGTCGTGGCGGTGAAGTCGTATGCACTGGTCTCGGTCACCGCTCGACGCTACCGGTAGGAGCGCACAGCGTGTTTGGTCTGTTCTCGGTGAGGGTAGACGCGGGCCATGACTCAGGACCACCGTGACGGCGACCCGGACGGCGGAATGAAGGAGGGCAGCTCCGAACGCGAACCCCGCGACGACGAACGTACTTTCCGCGCACACGCCGGCGAGGCCATCGCCGACGCCAGGAACTGGCCCGGCTACTTCCTCATCGCACTGGGTCTCGGGGCCATGGGCCTCGGGCTCACCGCTGCGGGAGGCGGTTTCGAGGGCTGGGTCATGATTCTGTTCCCGGCGACCGTGGTTCTCTGGGCGGCCGGTCTGACGGTGATCCTGCTCGAGCGCAAGCGCGTCAAGAACGCCGAGGGCAAGGATCTGACGGACCCCGCCGGCCATTGATCGAGCGGCGCACGTGCCGAAACGCTCCGACGCTCGTACGTTGGAGGGGTGACCCAGTCTCCCAGCAGTCGAGATCCACACCCGCGCCCGACCACCCTCGGTGAGCTCCGCGCGTCGGGACACGTCCAGAAGACCGTCAAGAACGAACTCCGCGACAACCTCCTCGACGCGCTGCGCGAGGGCCGTGACGCGTGGCCCGGCATTCTCGGATTCGAGAACACCGTTCTTCCGCAGATCGAACGCGCGCTCCTCGCCCAGCACGACGTCGTTCTCCTCGGCGAGCGCGGGCAGGGCAAGACCCGCCTGCTCCGTACTCTCGCCACCCTGCTCGACGAGTGGACGCCCGTCATCGACGGCTCCGAACTGGGCGAGCATCCGTACGATCCCATCGCTCCCGCATCCATCCGTCGGGCCGCCGAACTCGGCGACGATCTGCCGGTGACGTGGCGCCATCGCTCCGAGCGGTACTCGGAGAAGCTGGCCACTCCGGACACTTCGGTCGCGGACCTCGTCGGCGACGTCGACCCGGTCAAGGTCGCCGAGGGCCGCAGCCTGGGCGATCCCGAGACCATCCACTTCGGTCTCGTGCCGCGTACGCACCGCGGGATCGTCGCGATCAACGAGCTCCCCGACCTCGCCGAGCGCATCCAGGTGTCGTTGCTCAACGTGATGGAGGAGCGCGACATCCAGATCCGTGGCTACACGGTGCGGTTGCCGCTCGACGTCCTCCTCGTCGCGAGCGCGAACCCGGAGGACTACACCAATCGTGGCCGCATCATCACGCCGCTGAAGGACCGGTTCGGCGCCGAGATCCGCACCCACTACCCGATCCTGCTGACCGACGAGATCGCGGTCATCGAGCAGGAGGCCGACCTCACCGCCGTCGTGCCGCCGCACGTGCTCGAAGTGCTGGCCCGGTTCACGCGGCTGCTGCGTGAATCGCCGTCGGTGGACCAACGATCCGGCGTCTCGGCCCGTTTCGCCGTCGCCGCCGCGGAGACCGTCGGGGCGGCCGCAGTGCATCGCGCAGCCGTGCTGGGCGAGGCCGATCCCGTGGCCCGTCCCGTCGACACTCAGACCATCGTCGACGTTCTCCGGGGCAAGGTGGAATTCGAGTCCGGCGAGGAGGGGCGTGAGATCGAAATCCTCAACCACCTCTTGCGTCGGGCGACCGCCGACACCGCACGGGACTCGCTCGGGGGCATCGACCTGAGCCCGCTCGTCACGGCCGTCGAGCAGGGCGAGCCCGTGATCACCGGAGATCGGGTCACGGCGAAGGTGCTGCTGAACGAGTTGCCGGATCTGCCCGTCATCGACGAGATCGCCGAGCGCCTGGGCGCGACCTCGGACGGTGAGCGCGCTGCCGCCGTCGAACTCGCGCTCGAGGGGCTCTACCTCGCACGTCGCATCGGCAAGGACACCGGCGACGACGGGCAGACGGTGTACAGCTGATGGGAGGCAACTCACGCTACGGCCCCTATGTCGACGGTCCGGACCCGCTCGCGCCACCGGTCGATCTCCGCGAGGCCCTCGACGCGATCGGACAGGACGTTCTCGAAGGTGCGTCGCCGCGCCGCGCGATGCAGGAGATGCTGCGTCGCGGGACGAAGAACATGCGCGGCCTGGACGATCTCGCCGCGCGGGCGAACCGCCGTCGTCGGGAACTACTGAAGAACAAGAACCTCGACGGCACCTTGCAGGAGGTGCGCGAGCTGCTGGACAAGGCGGTTCTGGAGGAGCGCAAGACCCTGGCCCGTGCGTTGGACGACGACGCCCGCTTCCAGGAGATGCAGATCGCCGAGCTGCCACCGTCGACGGCGCAGGCCGTGCAGGAACTCGCCGACTACGACTGGCGTAGCAGCGAGGCGCGCGAGAACTACGAGAAGATCAAGGATCTGCTCGGTCGTGAGGTGCTCGATCAGCGCTTCAAGGGCATGAAGCAGGCACTCGAGGGTGCCACCGAGGAGGACCGCGCCCGGGTCGCCGAGATGCTGTCCGATCTCAACGACATGCTCGACGCCCACGCGCGCGGGGAGAACACCGACGAGCAGTTCGAGAAGTTCATGCGCGATCACGGCGAGTTCTTCCCCGAGAATCCCGAGACGATCGACGAGTTGATCGACGCCCTCGCGGAGCGATCCGCGGCGGCGCAGAGGCTGCGGAACTCGCTCTCCGCGGAGCAACGTGCCGAACTGGACGCGTTGGCGCAGCAGGCCTTCGGCAGCCAGGACCTGATGGACCAGCTGTCTCGGCTCGATGCGAATCTGCAGTCGGCCCGGCCGGGGGAGGACTGGGATTCCGCCCAGAAGTTCCGCGGTCAGGAGGGCATGGGACTCGGCGACGGGACGGGTGTGCTCCAGGACATCGCCGAGCTCGAGGAGCTGGGGGACCAACTGTCGCAGCAGTACAACGGTGCGGCGCTCGACGACATCGACGCCGATGCGTTGCTGCGCCAACTCGGTCCGGAGGCGGCCGCGGATGCGCGGACGTTGGCCGAGCTCGAGAAGGCGCTGCAGCGGGAGGGCTTCCTCGACAAGGGTGCCGACGGGCAGTGGCGCCTGTCCCCGAAGGCCATGCGGCAGTTAGGGCAATCGGCTCTGAAGGACGTCGCGGGCAGCATGGCGTCGCGACGCGGCGAACGGGACACCCGCCGAGCGGGCGCGATGGGCGAGCCCACCGGTGCGTCGCGTGCCTGGGAGTTCGGCGACACCGAGCCGTGGGACGTCGTCCGGACGGTGACCAACGCCGTCCTGCGCACCGCGACGGAACCTCGCGGAGACGGCGAGACCGGAGTGCGTCTGGCAGTCACCGACGTCGAGATCAGCGAGACCGAGCAACGGTCACAGGCAGTGGTGGCCCTGCTGGTGGACACGTCGTTCTCCATGGTTATGGAGGGACGCTGGGTTCCGATGAAGCGCACGGCGCTGGCGTTGAATCATCTTGTCAGCACCCGGTTCCGTGGGGACGATCTGACGATGATCGGCTTCGGTCGACACGCGCAGACTCTGACGCCGTCGGAGCTCGCGGGTCTCGACGGCGCCTGGGACCAGGGCACCAACCTTCATCACGCGCTGATGTTGGCCGTCCAGCATCTCCGTCGCAATCCCAACGCCCAACCCGTGGTGCTCATCGTCACGGACGGCGAGCCGACCGCCCATCTCGAACCGGACGGCCACGCCTTCTTCGACTATCCGCCGCATCCGCGGACCCTCGGTCTGACGGTCAAGGAGCTCGACACCCTGGCGAAGATCGGTGCGCAGGTGACGATCTTCCGACTGGGAGACGATCCCGGTCTGGCCCGCGTCGTGGACCGGATGGCCCAGCGTGTGGGCGGGCGGGTCATCGCGCCCGATCTGGACGGACTCGGCGCGGCGGTGGTGAGCGACTATCTGAACGCCCGCACGAAGCGCTGAACCGCGTCAGGTCCCGTTGAGCACCGTGCGGGTGCCCACCGGGGCCGCGAGTTGCAGCTCCATCGTGCCGTACACGGCGATCATGATGCAGGACTTGTCCTTCGCCGATTCGAGGGTGCCGGTCCGGACGGTGACCACCACCGACTCGGCGGTCTCCTCGACGGTCGCGTCGGCGCCGTAGCACTCGGGTGTCCCGGTGACGAAGTGCACCGCGATCCGGTTGTCCGGCAGCGCGGTCCACGCCTCGAACGGTGTGGACTGCGCCATCACCAGCGGCGCACCGGGTGTGAATTCGGTGCCCACCTGGTCCGCGGACACCTCGTGGGGGACCGGCGGCGAGCCGGGGACGGGCACGAGATCGGTGGGGGACGCCGCGCCGGTCTCGAGGTCGCCGACGTCGCCCGGGTCGGAGGAGCCGCATCCGCCGAGCGCGACACACAACAGCAGCCCCAGGGCGAACGACCTCATGACCTCCACGGTAGCGCGGCCGCGCGCGGGCCCTGCCGCGCTACCGCTCGCACTCTCACGCGAGCAGCGCGGCGACGAGGGCGATGACCGGAACGGACACCAGCGTCGTGACGAACGCGGTGTCGCGCGCCAGCACGGTCCCCCGGCCGTAGCGAGTGGCGTAGATGAACACGTTCTGCGCGGTGGGCAGTGCCGCGATCACCACCACTGCAAAGAGGTCGTGCCCGTCGACACGCCACACCCACCGTGCCAGGACGTAGGTGAGGACGGGCAGCACCGCCATCTTGAGGAAGGTTGCCAGCGCGACGTCGCGGCGCGGTCCGGCGCCCCGCTCGAGCACGCGCACGCCCTGCAACGACATGCCGAAGGCGAGAAGAGCGCCGGGCACGCTGGCACCGCCGAGCAGAGCGAACGGCTGCATCACGGGGTCCGGCAGTGTCAGGCCCGTCACCGCGAGAACCAGGCCGGCGAGGCCGGCGAGGACGATCGGGTTCGTGAAGGGGGCAGCCACGACCCCCACCAGCGAGGTGTCGCGTGACGACGTCGACACGTCGAGGATCGTCAGGGCGAGCGGCGAGTAGATCATGATCTGGAAGAGCAGCAGCGGCGCCACGAACGACGCGTCGCCCAGCACGTACACGGCGATGGGGATACCGAGGTTGGCCGCGTTGACGTAGGACGCGGCGAGGGCGCCGATGGTGGCCTCGGGGACCGTGCGCTTCGCGATCGTCAGGGCGATCAGCAGGTACAGGGCGCCGACGAGCAGAGCCCCCACGGCCGTGATGGCGAGCGTGGGGGAGAAGATCACCGACAGGTCGGCGCGGGCGAGGGTGTCGAACAGCAGCGCCGGGGTGGCGACGAAGAACACCATCCGCCCCAGAACGAGTCCGCCGGACTCACCGAGTACGCCCGTGCGGGCGACGACGTAGCCGATGAAGACGACCACGAAGATGACGGTGAATCCGGCGAGAACTCCTGCCACGGGGGGCCTGTCAGCCCCTACCGGTCGGCACTCAGCGGGTGGTGAACGGAAGGAGCGCCATCTCACGTGCGTTGCGCACGGCGGTGGCGACCTGGCGCTGCTGCTGGGGGGTCAGCCCGGTGACGCGGCGGCTACGGATCTTGCCGCGATCGGAGATGAACTGGCGGAGCAGGTTCACGTCCTTGTAGTCGACCTCGGTGATGCCCGCCGCGATGAGCGGGTTCTTCTTGGGCTTGCGGTCCTTCTCGACCCGGTCCTTCTTGGACGGGCCCCTCTTCACTGCCATGAGTTCTCCATCTCACCAACTGCTCTTGTGGACGCCGGGAAGTTCCCCGCGATGTGCTCTCTCTCGAACGCCGATGCGGGAGAGTCCGAATTTCCGGAGGTACCCGCGCGGGCGACCGTCCGCAGCGTCTCGATTGCGCAATCTTACCGGACTCGCATCGCGCGGCAGACGGTGGAGAGCCCGCTGCGCCGCGAACCGGTCCTCGTCGTTCGTCGAGGGCTTGCGGATCAGCTCTTTCAGTTCGTGACGACGCGCCGCGTGCCGGGCGACGATCTCGGCCCGCTGGGTGTTGCGGACGATCTTCGACTTCTTGGCCATCAGCGTTCCTCCCGGAAATCGACGTGTCGACGCACGACGGGGTCGTACTTGCGCAGCACCAACCGGTCGGGGTCGTTGCGGCGGTTCTTGCGAGTGACGTAGGTGTAGCCGGTGCCGGCGGTCGACTTCAGTTTCACGATCGGCCGGACGTCGGTGCTCTTGCTCGCCATGTCAGAACCTCTTTCCGGCTGCGATCAGACGAGTCACGACGGAATCGATGCCGTCGCGGTCGATGGTCTTGATCCCCTTCGCCGAGACCGTCAGCCGCACTCGTCGGCCGAGACTCGGTACGAAGTAGGTCTTGTGCTGCACGTTGGGGTTCCACCTCCGGCTCGTGCGGTGGTGGGAGTGCGAGACGGACTTCCCGAAGCTCGGTACCCGTCCTGTGACGTCGCAGTGCGCGGACAAGAGCCGCTCCTTCCTGTGCTGTGTGTCGTCGGTCCGCTGTGTCGACAATCGTTGTCGACAAGCGCTGGGTCGGAACTGTACGCTCGGACTGCTGTAACTGACAATCGTTGTCGACAACTCGTGAAAGGACGTGCTGTGCCGATGCAGAACCGCGAGACGGCCGACAGGAGAACGCCCCTGGTCGTGGTGTGCGGGCCGGAGGACCTCGGCGCCGCGGTGAGCGCCACGTTCCAGGAGCCGGGCACGATCGTGCTGCACCACGATCTCTCCGACGCATCCGTCGGTGTCGTGCGCCGCCGAACCGTCCGGGTGGACGACGACGGCACGGTGACCACCCGCGTCGTCGACCTCGCGGGGCTCGGGTGCTGTGTCTCCTGCCTGCTGCGGGAGGATCTGCTGCCCCTGCTGCGATCGGTGTCCGCGGACTCCTCCGTGCGGCGCATCGTCGTGCGGGTGGATCCCGCGCTGGAGGTCGAGGCGATCTGCTGGGCGGTCGAGAACACCGTCGTCACCGGCATGGTCGGGAGGGTGGACGCCACCGCATCGCGGGACGTGCGCATCGAGGCGGTCGTCGGTTGCGTCGACGGCGCGACCTGGCTCTCCGACGCCACCGGCGACGAACTCGTCGGCGAACGTGCGTTCCCGGCGGGGCCCGACGGCGATCAGGTCGTCGATCTTCTCGACGACCGCACCGTCGCGCAGGTGGCCGTCGGCAACGTCCGAGGGTCCGACCTGCTGGTCGTCGCGGACACCGGAGTCGATCGGTGGGACGCCGCCCGCCTCGACGCGGTGCTCGTGCGGCTCGCCCCACGCGCGCCCCGAGTCTGGATCCTGCCGGGCGAGCGACCTCGGAACCTGGTGTCCCGCGTGCCGGCGACGGCGCGCCGAGGATTGGTCGACGACGCCCACGCGCCGCTGCTCGACGGACAGCCGCCGCTGTCGGCGGAGTGCGGCGTCACCCTGCTCGAGTTCACCGACCGACGACCGTTCCACCCGGGCCGGCTGCACGACGCGATCGATGTTCTTCTCGACGGCGTCGTGTCCACCCGCGGTCGGCTGTGGGTGGCGACGCAGCCCGACGCCGTGCTGTGGCTCGAGTCCGCCGGCGGGGGGCTGCGGGTGGCCTCCGCGGGCTCGTGGCTCGCCGCGATGGCACCGGACGAGTTCGACGAGGTTCCCACCGCCCGCCGCGCTCTCGCCGCGCTGGCGTGGGACGAGGAGTACGGGGACCGCGCGCAGTCGCTGGTGGTGCTGGTGCACGAGGCCGATCCCGAGCACGTGTACGCGGCGCTGTCCGACGCCCTGCTCACGCCCGCGGAGCTGCAGAGTCCCGAGCGCTGGACCGAGTGGGCCGACCCGTTCGGGCAGTACCACGAAGATCCCTGCGAGACAGACAGTTCCGCCGTCGGGGCGGACGACGACAGAAGGGCTGCACAGTGAAGAAGAACGTACATCCGGACTACCATCCGGTCGTATTCCAGGACTCCGGGACGGGATCGATGTTCCTGACCAGGTCGACCGTCACCAGCGAACGCACCGTCGAGTACTCGGACGGTCGCACCTACCCGCTGGTGGTCGTCGACGTCACCAACGAGTCGCACCCGTTCTGGACCGGCGCGGCTCGGGTTATGGACACCCAGGGGCGCGTCGAGAAGTTCGAGCGCCGGTACGGCACCCGCACGAGAAAGGCCTGACCCGTGGCGGTTCCCAAGAGGAAGATGTCTCGCTCGAACACACGCAGTCGGCGCTCGCAGTGGAAGGCGACGCCACCGGATCTGGTGTCCGTCACCGTCGGCGGCGTGACGCACCGGGTGCCGCGTCGGCTGGTGAAGGCGGTGCAGACGGGGCTGTTGGACCCGTCACGACTGACCTGAGGGGTTAGCATCGCCGCATGAACGTCGACGTCACCCTGCTTCCCGGCATCGGGGTACGCAAGGATTTCGCGTTGTCCACGGGGCGACGCATCGGGGTCATCACGCGCAAGGACGGCACGAACGAGCTGATCGTGTCGAAGAAGGAGGACCCGGATTCGACGCAGGCGTCGATCACGCTGACGAACGAGGAGGCGGCGGCGCTCGGCAATCTGCTGGGCACGCCGCAACTCGTCGCGCAGCTGGGGGAGGAGCACCGCGACCTTCCCGGTATCCGGACCCGGCAGTTGCCGATCCACGAGGGGTCCCGGTTCGACGGCCGGCTTCTCGGTGACACCGCCATGCGGACCAAGACCGGGGTGTCCATCGTGGCGGTCATGCGGGCGGGCCAGGTGCAGCCGTCGCCACCGCCGAACTTCACCCTCGTCTCGGGCGATCTGCTCGTCGTCGTGGGAACGAGCGACGGCCTCGATCACGCGGCGAAGATTCTCGGTAGCTGACGGGTGGGAGAGACTGCGCTCGGACTGACCGAGCTGGGCGCTGTCTTCTTCGCGCTGGGGTTGCTCGCCAGGCTCGCTTCGCGGATCGGCATGTCCCCCATCCCGTTCTATCTGCTCGCCGGGTTGTTCTTCGGCAACGGCGGCATCGTCGAGCTCGACGGTATCGACGACTTCACCCATCTCGCGAGCGAGATCGGCGTGGTGTTGCTGCTCCTGCTCCTCGGACTCGAGTACACCGCGAACGAACTGGTCACCGGTCTGCAACGGTCGTGGACGGCGGGCCTGCTCGACCTGGTGCTGAACTTCGTGCCCGGCGCGGTGATCGCCCTGATCCTCGGCTGGGGACCCATCGGTGCCCTGGTGCTCGGCGGTGTCACCTACATCTCGTCGTCCGGCATCGTCGCCAAGGTGCTCGGTGACCTGGGCCGACTGGGCAACCGCGAGACGCCCGTCGTGCTGTCCATCCTGGTGTTCGAGGACCTCATGATGGCGCTCTACCTGCCGATCCTCACCGCGGTGCTCGGCGGTGTCAGCATTCTCGGCGGCGCCGAGGCCGTGGGCATCTCCCTGCTGGTCGTCGCCGTCGTGCTGGTCGTCGCGTTGCGGTACGGGTGGGTGGTGTCGAAGGTGGTCGCCAGCCGGGACCGGGAGGTGGTGCTGCTGAAGGTCTTCGGGCTCGCCCTCCTGGTGGCCGGAATCGCGTCGGCGATGCAGGTGTCCGCGGCCGTGGGGGCGTTCCTGCTCGGCATCGCCATCTCGGGATCCACCGCCCAGGCCGCCACCCGGGTGCTCGAGCCCTTGCGTGACCTGTTCGCGGCCATCTTCTTCGTCGTGTTCGGATTCAACACCGACCCGCGCTCGATCCCGCCCGTCCTGGGGTACGCGGTGCTGCTCGCGGTCATCACCGCCGTGACCAAGGTGGCCACCGGCGCGTGGGCCGCGAAGCAGATCGGCGTGGGACAGCTGGGCCGGATGCGGGCCGGGGCGGCACTGATCGCGCGCGGCGAGTTCTCCATCGTCATCGCGGGTCTGGCCGTCGCGGCCGGCGCCGTGGAGAGCGAACTGGCCGCACTCGCCACGGCCTACGTGCTGATCATGGCCGTCGCCGGACCCATCGCAGCCAGGGTCGTCGAGCCCGTGACGCAGCGTGTTCTGGCTGCCCGGGGTCCGGCTTCATGAGACCGGCCTGCTGCAGCACGGCCTTCTTCGCCGCGAGCGCCGCCCTCGCGGCCGCCCGGTCCTGCGTCCACTGCGCGACCACCTCGTCGGCGTCGACGCGGCCGATGGGGACCTGAGGTCCGACAGGCGCCCGCAGCCAGTCCATGATGCGCGCGTTCAGATCCGAGACGATCGCGCGGACCGCATCCTCGGATCGGACGTCGCGCAGCGCCTCCGGGAGACGCTCGACTTCCTTGCGCAGGCGTAGCGGCGTCGGCAGGAGGGCATCGCCCGACAGGTTCTCGCGCTTCAGATACCCCCGCACCCAGGACAACTCGTCGGTACTCGACGGCGGGATCGGCTTGCCGAGGCCCGGCAGGTTCTCGAAGGCGCCGCTCTCCTGAGCGGACGCGATCTGCCGGTCCACCCACGTCTGGACACTGATGTCCGACGGCTTGCGTTCCGTCATGCGACAAGACCTCCTGCTGTGCTGCTGCTCCACTATCCGACTGGGTCGGACCCGAGCTCCTCTATCCGACCGGGTCGGACCCGAGCTCCTCCACGAACTCGCGGACCAGTTGCTCCGCGATCACCCGCGCCTTGACGTTGGCGGCCTGACTCATCGTCGCGATGTGGTCGAAGGCCGCCTCCGGCGACATCCGCTGCGTGACCATGAGCAGACCCACTGCCTGACTCAGGACACTGCGACTGTCGAGTGCCGTGCGCAGAGAGGACACCTCGCGTTGCGCGCTACCGAGCAGCTGTTCCCGCAACCGAGCGAGCTCGAGGTGTACTCGGATGCGGGCGACGAGCTCCGCGGGCTGGAACGGCTTGGTCACGTAGTCGTCCGCACCGAGGCGGAGCCCTTCGACGACCGACTCGGATCCTGCACGCGCACTGAGCAACACGATCGGGACGCGCACCAACCGGCCGTCGGACCGCGCCTCGTCGACGAGCGAGAGACCGGAGCGTCCCGGCAGCATGATGTCGCTGACGACGACGTCCGGCGGGTGGGTACGAGCGTGCGCCATCGCGGAGTCGACATCGGCGAACATCGTCACGTGCCAGTTCTGCTCGCGGAGCAGTCCGACGAGATAGTCGCGCATGTCGGCGTTGTCCTCGACGAGCACCACCTGGCGCTGATCGGGTGTCGGGTCGGTCCGGGCGTCGTCCAGTGGTCGCCAGGTGTCGGCTTCACCGATGTAGCCGGCGCCCAACGCTTCCGCGACCTCCTGCGTGGTGGCGTCGGAGGCGGGCGGCGCGGAGGCCACCGTGCGGGGAAGCGTCACGGTGAACGTGGATCCCGTGCCGTCCGGACCGTCGCTCACGTCGATGGTGCCGTGCAGGGCGGCCACGAGGTCGCGCACCAGGGAGAGCCCGACGCCGGACCCCTCGCGGCTGCGACCGGCGGCGGCCGCGACCTGATAGAACCGGTCGAAGATCTTCGCTCGGTCGGCCTCGGGGACACCCGGTCCCGTGTCCGTGACCGTCAACGTCACCGTGTCCGCGTCGTCTCGCAGGCTCACGGTCACCGATCCCGCCGTCGTGAACTTGACCGCGTTGGACACCAGGTTCATCACCACGTGAGTCCACATCGTGCGGTCCATCTCGGCGAAGCGGTGGGTGACGCCGTCGAGTGCGAGGTGCAGTTCCACGCCGGCCCGCGCCGTCGCGTCGCGGAACATCGAGGCGCAGTCCGTGGTGAGCGAGACGATGTCGGTCGGTTCGAGAGACACGACGAATCCGTCGGCATCGCCGCGGGCGACGTCGAGCAGGGTGTCCACCAGTCGCTGCAGTCGCAGTGCCGCGCGCCGCGCGGTCTGCAGCGATCGCACCCGGTGCGGCGGCAGTGGGTTCTCCTGGTCGTCCACCACGTCGCCCAACGGACCCAGGAGCAGTGTCAGCGGGGTGCGGAACCCGTGGCTGACGTTCTCGAAGAACCGGGTCTTGGCAGCATCCAGCTCCTCCAGGTCGCGAGCCCGGCGGCGTTCTGCCGCATACGAGTACGCATCCGTCAGCGCCGTCGAGATGCGTCCGGCCACCAGATCGAGGAACACGCGGTACGGCTCGTCGAAGCGCCGCAACGCGCTGATGCCGGCCACGAGAACGCCGACGGGTCGGCCCGACGACGCGTGCAGGGGGAGCACGACGGCGGTCGTGCCCACGATCTCGCCGACACCGCTCGTGCTGACGCGATCGATCACGCCGCGATCGACGGTCGTGGCGGTGTGCGGCCGACCGGGGAGCGTCGCGGACGTCGAGGCGACGGGACGGATCTCGCCGAGTTCCGCGTCGTGGGTGGTGCGGAGGTGGATGGACGCGAACGGCACGTCGGCCTCGTTGCCGGCGAGCAGGTCCAGTGACGCCCGGCAGACGTCGTCGATGTCGCGGGAGGCCACGGAGATCGAGCCCAGCTCGTGCAGCACCGACATGCGGCGCTCCGCCAGCACCTGCTGGGTCACGTCGGTGGTGGCGACGAAGACCCCGTTCACCGTGTCGCCGGAACCGAGGATCGGGCTGTAGGAGAACGTGAAGAACGTCTCCTCGAGGTAGCCGAAACGGTCCAGCAGGACGCGCTGACGGGTGCGATGGACGGCGGTGCCGCGCAGGGCGTCGTGCGCCAACGGGCCGAGCTGCTCCCAGCCGACGCGCCAGCAGTCCGCGGCGCGCTGGCCCACGGCCTCGGGAAACAGGTCGCCTGCCATCGGGGTGTAGGCGTGGTTGAAGAGCTGGACCAGATCCTCGCCCCACCACACGAGCTGTCCCACCTCGGACGGGAACAGCGTGCGGATGGCGGTCACCAGTGCGTCCGGCCAGTTCTCGACCGGTCCGAGTGACGTCGTCGACCAGTCGAACTCGCGATGGGCGGTCGAGGTGGCGTCCGTGCCGGGGAACAGCTCGTCGCGGGTCGTCACGCGACCACGTGCATCATGCGAGCACACCCGTCATGCGCTGTGTGCTGTCGTCGTCCCCGGCATTCCTGATGAACCTTCCTCGCGCGTCTCCGTACAGTGTAAAGGTGCGCGCGGGGTGGTGACGACTGCGAGCGGATCAGGCCAGCGCACTCCCGGCGAGCCACTCGGACCACGGGACGCTCCAGTCACCGTTCTGCCACTGCTGCAGCGGTGCACCGCCGGTGTCGCGCACCTCGACGACGTCGCCGGGCATCGAGAAGTCGTAGAACCAGGACGCGTTGGCCCGGCTCAGGTTGAGGCAGCCGTGCGAGACGTTGGTGTTGCCCTGCGCCCACACGGTGTCCTCGAGTTCGTGCAGGTAGATGCCGTCGTTGCTGATGCGCGTCGCGTAGTTGATCGACTCCTTGTACCCGAGGCGCGAGTTCACCGGCAGCCCGTACGTCGAGGAGTCCATGATCACCGGGTTCGCCTTGTCCAGCACGGTGTAGACGCCGGGCTGAGTCCAGAACGTCAACGTCTGGCCGCCGACGGTCTCGCTGCCGCCCATGCCCATCGACGTGGGCATGGTGCGCACGAGCGTGCCGTTCTCGTACACCTCCACCTGCTTGGTGTCGTCGTCGGCGACGGAGACGTGCGAGTCGCCGATGGTGAACGACGTGGTGACGTCCTCCTGTCCGAACAGGCCCTCACCGACCTCGACGCCGTACACCTTCGCGGAGATGGTCACCGCGGTTCCGGGCGCGTAGTAGCTCTCCGGCCGCCAGTGCACGTTCTGATCGTCGGCCCAGTACCAGGACCCCGTCACGGCGGGCGTGGTCTGCACCGACAGCGTGCGCTCCGCAGCGGCGCGGTCACCGATGGGCTCGTCGAAGTGCACCACCGCGACGATGCCGACGCCGAAGGTGCCGCCGTCCGTGAGCAGGTTGCCCCCCGATGTCACGAAGGAGGGCAACGTGTAGTTGTCCGGCTCCACGGTGGTGAAGGTGCTCGTCTGCCGGTGCGCGGCGCCGTCGGTCGCCTCGGTGTCGATCTCCAGGGAGTACTGCTTCCCGTAGCCGAGCGTGGTGGCCGGCTTCCAGGTCGAGCCGTCGGGTGTGACGACCCCGTCGACGACGACACCGTCCGCATTGGTCATCCGCACCGCGGTGATAGTCCCGTTCGACGCCGTCACGCTCACCGGCGCGAGCGGGTTGACGTCGGCGGCACCGTCCGGCGGGTCCAGGGTGACGGTCGGCGCCGGAGCGGCCTGTGTCGTCTCCGGCGCGGCGCCGGAGCCGCCGTCGCCCGATCCGACGGTGCAGGCCGAGGCCAGCAGCGTCACGAACGCGAGACACGTCAGGAGAACGGTGCGAAGGAGGGCAGGGCGGGACGACATGCGGGTGCTCCGTAAGGGTGCTAAATCGGGCAGCGCGACGACACGGCGCTGACCACCACGGTAGCGCGTGTGTCCCGCTCACCCCCGCCGAGCGGTGGAGTGGGTTCGATGGAAGCATCGCGGGCATGACCACGACTCGCCGCCGATCCTCCGTCCCGGACGCGTTGCCGCCACAGGTGGTCGTCCTCTTCGGTGCCACCGGGGATCTGGCCAAACGCAAACTGCTGTCCGGAATGATGCACCTCGTCCTGTCCGAACTGGCGCCGCGGATGCGCGTCGTCGGTACGTCTTTGCAGGAGATGTCGTCGGACGAGTTCCGGGCGATGGCGAAGGAGGCCGTCGAGCAGTTCTCCACGCGCACACCGACGGACGACGAGTGGGACCGCTTCGCGGCTCGCCTGACCTACGTGCCCCAGACCGCCGGTCCGCAGGCGTTGTCGGACGCGGTCGCGGCGGCGGAGAAGGAACTCGGCAGTGGGGTGGGACAGCCGGGGGTGCAGCGGCTGCACTACCTGTCGGTACCGCCGTCCGCAGCGCTCGCCGTCATCGACATGCTCTCCGAGGCGAAGTTGGTGGAGCGGGCCCGCATCATCATGGAGAAGCCGTTCGGCACCGACCTCGCCAGCGCGGTCGCACTCAACGCGGCTGTGCACGAGACCTTCGCCGAGGAGCAGATCTTCCGCATCGACCACTTCCTCGGCAAGGAGCCGGCGCAGAACATCCTCGCGTTCCGCTTCGCCAACGGTCTCTTCGAGCCGATCTGGAACCGCACGTTTATCCAACACGTGCAGATCGACGTGCCCGAGACCCTCGGACTGGACGGTCGCGCCGGCTTCTACGAATCGACGGGTGCCTTCAAGGACATGGTGGTGACCCACCTGTTCCAGGTGTTGGCCTTCACGGCCATGGAGCCGCCCACCGCGCTGGAACCCGAGGCGATCAAGGAGGAGAAGAACAAGGTCTTCCGCTCCATGCTTCCCCTCGATCCGCGGAACGTCGTGCGCGGCCAGTACTCCGGCTACCGGAGCGAGAAGGACATCGCCCCCGACTCGGACACCGACACCTTCGTCGCGCTGAAGTGCCACATCGACAACTGGCGGTGGGCGGGCGTGCCGTTCTATCTCCGTACCGGCAAGAAGCTGGCCGAGGGGCAGCGCATCATCTCGATCGCGTTCCGGGAACCGCCCAAGTCGATGTTCCCGGCCGGATCCGGTGTCGGAGCCCAGGGCCCGGACCACCTGACCTTCGACCTCACCGACTCGTCCAAGGTGTCGCTGTCCTTCTACGGCAAGCGGCCGGGCCCCGGTATGCGTCTGGACAAGCTCAGCATGCAGTTCGCGTTGCACGAGACCGACAGTGCCGCAGACGTTCTGGAGGCGTACGAGCGGCTGATTCTCGACGCGATGCACGGGGATCACACCCTGTTCACGACGTCGGAGGGCATCGAGCGGTTGTGGGAGGTCTCGGCACCGCTGCTCGAGGACCCGCCGCCCGTGCGGTCCTACGCGCCGGGGTCGTGGGGCCCCAACGCGATCCACAGTCTGGTCGCGCCCGATGCGTGGCGGCTGCCGTTCGAGCGTGAGTGGCGCGGGGAGTGAGCTGGTGAGCTAGCTGCAGGTACTCGGCGCAGGTGTCCCGGCGAATCGGCCGTCCAGCCATTCCGCCGGCGCGCTCCCGAGGTTCAGGATGCCGTGGCCCTGCCCCGGTGCCTCGCGAAGTTCGATGGTGTCGCCGAGCGCGCACGCCCGCTGCACCGCGGCCACGGTCCACTCCGGGAGCGCGAGTCGGTCCAGTTCTCCGTAACCGACGAACATCGGTGCCGTCGCCGGGGCGCCCGGTACTGCGGCCGCGGAGAGCCACGCGCGCAGGCGATCTGCGGCTGCTCGATCCACCGGTGCGTAGTCCGCCGGCGTGACCGACTCGACGATCAGGCTCTCGAGTCCGTCGTTCTCACCCTCGCAGGCGGCGAAGACGTCCCGGCGTTCGTACAGCACGCCGCGGAGGTAGTCGGTCACCTGGAGGTCGGGGTGCGCGACGGAGAGTCCTGTCAGAACCGACGGCAGCAGGGCGATCTGTTCCGTGGTCAGGGTCCCGGCGACCATCGCGTCCACCATGGGGCTCAGATCGGTCGCGGGGGACATGCTGATGGTGCCGACGAGACGGAGTCCTGCGCCGTAGTCGCCGGCCCGTTCGTTCGCGGCCCACACCGCCTGTCCACCCTGGGAGACGCCGTAGCCGATCCACGAGTCGGACGTCGCCGGTTCCACCTCTCGCGCCGCGCGCACCGCGTCGATCACGTTGTTGCCGGCCGTGGCGGCGTCGAGGTACGGGTGCGGCCCCGGTGTGCCCAGACCCTCGTAGTCGGACATCGCGACGACGTAGCCGTTGGCGAGGAACGGGATCACGGTGGTGAGCGATCCGAGCAGCCCGATGTGGGTGGACGGCGCGCACCGACTGTCGGTGCCGGTGGTCGCGTGGCCGAGGGAGACCACGGGCCACCCGCCGGCCGGTGGGTCGCCGCGAGGAACGAGGACCAGCCCGCTCACCTCGGTGGCTGCACCGTCGATGCCGGAGGTCGAGCGGTAGAGCACCGTCTTCGACGCCGCGGTCAGCGCGGCGAGTGCGGGGTAGCCGGCGAAGTCGCGGGGAGTGGCCAGGAGCGAGCCGGCGGCGACGTCCGCGGGCGAGTCGGCTGCCGTCTCGGTGTCCGACTGTCCCGGCATAACGGTGCAGCCCGCACAGAGGACGATCAGCACCGACAGCCAGGTCAGCGCAGCGTGGCGGCGCGCGGTGGTCGTCCCGTGCGCGGCCACCGCACGTCACTCGCCGTCGGAGCGCAGGTCGGCCGTGTTCTGCTGCAGCAGCGCGACGGGATCGGCACACGCGCGAGCGAGGGCACGGTCGACGATCTCGGTCTCGATCATGCCGCTGCAGAACGATGCCGAGTACGTCCGCGCACCCTGGACCTGAGAGACCAGGATCGAGATGCCGTCCGGACCGTCGGGTTCGAGGGAGGCCGTCATCTGACGGGGTCGCCCGTCGTCGAGCCAGGGAAGGTGGTCGTAGCACGACAGCGTTCCCAGGTCGCTCACCGCGAGACGCGGTCGGTCGGGAACCGTGACGACGTCTTCGCTCGGCGCCGGTGCCGGGGCTGTCCTGTGCCCCTCGAGAGTTGCTCGCGCATCGGCCATTCCGAGCACGGCGATGGGCCAACCCGAGTCGATGACCTGCTTCATGACCCCGGCGACGTCACCGGGCGTCGGCAGCACGGGCAGGCGTACCGGGATACCGATCGCGAAGTTGCCGTGTTCGGCGCGGTGCTTCTCGTCGAGGTATCGGCGGCAGTTGAACAGGATCATGACGTGCTCGTCCAGCGCCACACCCTCGGCGCGCAGCGCGGCGACCATCAGGGCGACGGACACGGACGCTCCGGTCGCGCCGGGTGCGTTCGCCTTCGACCACGACCGCAGTTCCGCGACCCGCTCGGGACGCATGTAGGCCGCGCGGGTGGTCTTCGTCGATTCCCAGTGCTCGATGCGGCGGGTCGGAACCCCGTCGGTCGGTGCATCGCGCCGCTTGTGGACGGCGCGCAGGCGCCGGAGGTCCTGCAGGGCCCGAGGGTGGGACCGGTAGTGGCGTCGCAGTGCGCTCCACGTCGCGTTTCTCGGCAGGGACGGAGCCATACTGCGAGCGAATGCGAAGCCGGGGTCGCTCGCAGCGGCGCCGACGAGAAGAACGCCGAGCTGCCCGTCGCCCACTCCGTGCGAGTAGTGGACCACGGCGTAGTCACCGCACAGCACGATCTCCACGGGAGCCCGCACACCGTCGCGGGTACGCACGCGATCCATCAGCTCACCGAGGTCGTCGGTGGCCAGATCGGGCCTGCTGGTGACGGCGGTGCCGGCGCCGATGTCGGTGCGGTAGGCCCAGTTCCGTCGGTCCGAGCGGGGATCGAGACGGATGCGGGAGGTGGGGGACGCGCTCTCCGCCGCGGCGAGCATCGCCCGCACGGCGTCGACGTCGAGACCTGCCGTCGGACCGACGACGGCCAGGGTCTGCGCGGACGCGAAGGTGCGGTCGAGTTCGGTCGACGGGTACTCAGACTGCGGCATCGATCACCTCCTGCATCCGTGAGCGGAAGTTGGCTCGCGAGAAGCCTTCCGCCCAGACGCGGATCTGCGCTCGATCGAACTGGGCCGGATCGAACGTCTTCATGGCGTCGGCGAAACCGGTGACGATCTCGTCGTCGGTACCGGGCTGCACGTGCAACCCGGTGGTGCCGTGGATGACCGAATCGACGGCACCGCCCTCACCGAGCGCGATGACCGGGGTGCCGGTGGCCATGGACTCGACGGGAACGATGCCGAAGTCCTCGATACCGGGCATCAGCAGTGCGCGCGTGGAGCGGTGGAGCTCGAGCAGCTTCTCGTGCGAGACCCGACCGAGGAACACCGTCTTCGGTCCGGCGAGGGCGCGGCACTGCTCCATCGCGCGACCGTCGCCGGCGACGATGAGGGGTACGTCCGCCAGGGCTGCCGCGCGGATGGCGATGTCGGGACGCTTGTAGGGCACCAGACGCCCGGCGAGGAGGAAGAAGTCCTCGCGCTCCACCGTCGGGTCGGGGGTGAAGCCCTCGGTGTCGACGGGTGGGTGCACCACCACGGCGTCGTCTCGTCCCCACCATCGCGAGATGCGGTCCGCGACGGCGGTCGAGTTGGCGACGACGGTGGTCAGACGCGGCGCGGCACCGGTCTCGCAGCGCCGTGCGACGGCCGACAGTGCCGTGAGGATCGCGGCACCTGCGCGGCCGCCGCCCTCACCCGCCCGCAGTTCCGGATCCCACGCCCAGCGCGCCGGACTGTGCACGTAGGCGATGACGGGAGCATCGGTCGCGTGCACGGCCTGTGTCGCGAAGGCGTGGTGGCTGACGACGACGGCCTCGGCGTCCCGCAGCGGCAGACGACGGAACGCCGTCGGCATCAGCGGCAGGACCGGGGCGTAGGACCGCTGACCGATGCCGTTGTAGATCGAGTTGAGCCACGTGGTGCTCGGCGGCGTGGTGAGCCCGGCGGGGGTTCCCTCGGGCCGAGCGATGGGTGCGTAGACCCGGGCGCCCGGCCACTGCAGAGCGAGCTGTTCGACGACGTGCTCGGACCCGGCGATCTCGGTGAAGCGCTCGTGGACGATCGCGATCTTGTCAGTGTCTGGCATTGTGTCCGACCTGTTCCTCGGGGCGCTGGGAAGCCGTGCGTCCTCCCGGAGCGGGATCGGACCGGCGCTTGCGGCCGGACGGTTGCACGACGAGGTGAGTGTGGATGCCGAACGTCCGCAACTGCTTCAGAACTCCCTCGGCAGCTCGGCGGTCATGTCCACCGGACGACAGTAGTACCACCGCTGTCTCGACGTCGTGCACGTCGATGAACGTCCACCACTCGCTCGTGAGGTCGGCCCCGACGAGTGCGTCCGGGTGACGGGGTTGCCCGCCCGCGGACAGGGAGGTGGGAGTCGGATACACGGCGTCGTCGCCGACGAGCACCAGCACGTTCTGCTCCACGCGACCGTGGGCGGCGTGCCGCGCGCCGGCCGAGCGGGTGCCGTTGCCGTTACTGCCGTTCCCGTTCGACGACGGCGCGCCCCGCGTGGATTCCGACACCGACGCGGCCACCGTCGCGGCGACGACCGGCGGCAGGCCCATGGTGACCTTCGGATCGAACTCGGCCTGGTGCTTGCGGGCGACGCGGCGGGCCCAGGCGGGGCGCGGACGTCGCCCGAGTCGACTGCGCAACAACACGATCAGCTCGGCGGCGACGATGAACGCCACCAGCCCGGCGACCGACGCCTCCGAGGCCGGCATGGGTGAGACGGGGGCGGTGCTCTGTTCGGGCACGGCGAGCACCACCAACTGGTTCCCACCGCCCGTGCTCTGCAGCTGGGTCAGCTGGTCGCGGAGATCGGCGAGCGACTGGTCCGAGGCGGTGCGGGCGGGGTCGCCCGGGATGAGCTGGGAGTTGCGTGCCTCCTCGGCGGCGATGGAGGCCTGGACCTGCTCGAGCTGCCCCTGCGCGTTGCGGGCGGCGTTGGCGGACGATGCCTGCGACACCGTCGTCACCGTCGTGCGGGCGACCTCGAGTGCGAGCTCGGGCGAGTCCGCGGTGACGGTGAAGGTGAGCAGGGCCGGCGAGGTTCCCGGCGAGAGCTCGAGGTGCGAGGCGAGCTCACCGGCATCCCATCCGGTGTCCACCTGCGACAGGACCTGATCCAGCACGTCGTTGTCCCCGGCCAGTCCGATGAACGGGGCTCGCAGCTGCTCGATGAACGCGTCGCCGGGAATCACCTCACCGGTCGCCCGGATCTCCGTCACGACGGACGCCGCGTACTGCTTCTCGGTGCCGAACTCGCGTAGGGCGAAGACGCCGGCGCCGACGATCAGCGCGATCACCAGAGCAGGGAGGAACGCACGTCCCAGTTCCCGCATGTGCCCGGCGAGGTCTATCGGCGGAGGTACGTCTCCGCGGTGCACGGGGTCGTCTACGGGCGCCAACCGAATCTCCTCGAGTTGCTGATGCGCGTGCATTCATGCCCGGTCGACGGCATGTCCCATTCGATACTACGCAGGGATGGAGGCCATTCCTGCGTAGTCCAATCACCGTGTGTCACCGTCCGGGAGATCGGTTCGCGAAATGTAGACAAACCGACGCGGTACCCATTCTCGCCGCCTCGACAATGGCCGTTGACCGTTTTCGCGCCGACATTCATGTGGTCAATTCCGTCAACAGTCGGGGAAGCGTGTGCGCGATGTCGTGGCGGGTCGCGACGGTGTCCCGCGCCCGTGCTCCCATGTCCGCGCGCGCCGCGTCGTCGCCGAGCACCCTCCGCAGGGCGTCGGCCAGTGCCGCCGCGTCACCCGGCGGGACGAGCACGCCCTCTCCGCGCGCGAGGAACTCGGTGGGACCGCCGTGATCGGTCGCCACCACCGGCACCCCGTGGGACATGGCCTCGAGGACGGACAGGGGTCCCGCCTCGGGGAGAACACTGGCCGACACCACGACGTCCCACTGTCGCAGCACGCTGTCCGGATCGACGTGTCCGAGGAAGCGGACACGACCCGCGAGATCGGGACGTGCTGCGCGCGTGTGCAGTTCGTCGACGTACGCCTGGTCACCGGAGAAGCTGCCGCCCGCCAGTTCGACCACCACGTCGTCGAGCGTGGCGACGGCGTCGAGCAGGACGAGGTGCCCCTTCCACGGGGTGAGCAGAGCGAGCATGCCCACGACGGGCGGCGCATGGGTGGGAGCAGCGAAGTCCTCCACGGGCCACGGCACGCCGTAGGGCACGATCTCCACCTCGATGCCCAGGTCGCGCACCGGCGCCGCCGCGGCGGACGTGCACGCGACGGCGCGGCGTACGACGGCTCGACTCGCCGACGCGACGGCGCGCTGGCGTCCCGCGGCGATCGCGTCGTGCACCAGCCACGCGACACCGTGCGGCGGCCGAGCCAGTCGGGCTGCGGGCAGGGCGAACAGCGAGTTGACGACGGTGTGGGTCGCCGGCCGTCGCGTCACCGCACGCAGCGTCCGTGCGGCGGACACCCACCGTGCCGCCATTCTCGCCGCGGCGCCGATACGGGCGAGGCCGTGCTCTCCGCCCAGGCCCAGCTCGGGGATCGTGACGTGCGCCGCGGCCTCGGGCAGCGCCTCGGACAACGCTCCGACGGGACAGACGACGGTGACGCCGCCGGGCCCCCGCAGTGCCTCGGAGACGAGCGCCAGCAGCATCTTCTCGGCACCCGAGATGTTCGCGGTGTGCGCGACGAAGACGGTGGTGCGATCCGGAGTCACGAGGCGACCTCCGGGGCAGGAGAGTTGCTGCGCGAGTCGCGCCTGGACAGGAGGAACCCGCACGCGGCGACCAGGAGCGCCGCGACGACCGAGATCAGGAACCACAGAGAGGGTGCCGCGTCGACCAGCAGGGTCGCTCCGACCGTCACCACGGCCGTCACGACGGCGAGAACGAGGATCGGCGACACGGCGAGCAGCCCCGACATGGGCATGCTGCGCTCGATCACGACCCACAGCATGATCACCGTGACACCGAACGTGACGACGGTGGCGATGGCGGATCCGTTGTAGGACAACCGCGGGATGAGCGCGACGTTGAGGCCGATGTTGAGCGCGAGGCCGAACAGCGCGACGAGCGGGTAGTGCCGCTGCATTCCCGCGGAGGCGAGCAGGAAGATGCCGAGCAGGATGAGCGACATGATCGCGGCACCGAGGACGAGGAGCCGTGCCGCGTCGGAACCGGGAGCGAAGCGCTCGCCGTAGAGCAGGCGGATGAGCGGCTCGGCAGAGGGCCAGAAGCCGGCGACGGCGACGGCGCCGAAGGTCGCGAAGTACAGTCCCGCGGAACGGGATCGGGCGCGGAACGTGGCCGTCTCGCTCGGCCAGGCCGCCACGAGGAGGGTGCTCACCGGCGCCACGGCGGCCAGCGCGATGGTGTCCATCATGTCGGAGAACTTGTAGCCGATGGAGTACAGGCCGACCGCGTCGAAGGTGTCGAGAAGGCTCAGCATCAGGACGTCGATCTTCAGCATCGCGATGGTCAGCGCGAAGCCGATCGCGAGGGGAATCGCCTCGCGGAGGTAGGCACCCCACCGGTGGACGTCGATGTGACGGGACGGGCGCAGCCCCACCGACCGCCGCCGCACCGCGAGACCCTTGCCGACCGCGCGGAACGCCTCGTTCAGCACCGCCGGCAGCACGAAGATCAGCAGCACCGGCGCGAAGACGGCGGCGAGGATGGTGAGCACCAGTTGCAGGCCCTGACCCAGGCTCTCGATGACCGCGACCAGCAACAGTCGATGGCGAGCCTGGAACAGCACGGAGAGCGCGTGGGACGGCGTCGCGAACACCACGACGAGGCCGCCCAGCGCGGTCGCCGCGATCACCTCACCCGGGTACTGCAGCACCACGACGTAGCCCACGGCGAGGACGTACCCCACGAGTCCGAGAACGGTGCGCAGTGCGAGGAACGACGATGCGGTGCGGCCGATCTCGTCGGCATCGTCGTCCATCAGCCGGGCCAGGACGACGCGACCGACGCCGAGGTCGGTGACGACGGACATGAGTCCGAGCAGCGCGAAGACGAAGCTGAACTGGCCCCATCCCTCGGGGCTCAGCGAGCGGGCCACGATGACGCTGCCCACCCAGCCGAGTCCCGCCACGATCACCCGAGAGATCAGCACCGCCGCGGTCGCCCGCGCCGCCGCCTTCGGATCGGCGGCGAGCGCGCGATAGTCGGGTGCTGTGGTCTCAGGTCCAGGGGTGACGGCACCCTCGACGGTGATGTCGTCGTCCATCAGAGCAGGCCTGCGTCCCGGTAGGCGTCGGCGGTGCGCTGGGCGGTCCGGGCCCACGTCAGGTCGGCCATCGCGTGCAGGGCCTCGGTCACCAGGTCCGCCCGCGCGGTCTCGTCGAACATCAAGGGGCTCAGTGCCTCCGCCCAGTGGTCGACCCGCTCGTCGTCGAGCAGCACCGCACCCTTGCCGACCACCTCGGGCAGGGCTCCCACCGCGCTCGCGACCACGGCGCCGCCGCACGCCATCGCCTCCACCGGGGGCAGGCCGAAACCTTCGTAACGCGACGCGTACGCGGTGACGGTCGCTGCCGCGTACAGCGCGGGCAGATCCTCCACGTCGACGTAGCCGAGCCCGTTCGCGTAGCGAGGTGCGTCCGGGCCGGTGGACCCCGCGCCCGCCAGGAAGAAGGGCACGCCGAGCTTCTCGGCGGCGTCGGCGACCAGCTGCACGTTCTTGCGCGGCTCCACGGTGCCCACCTGCATGACGAAGCGTTCGGGCAGACCGTACTTCGCGCGCACGGTCTCCACCGCGCCGTCCTCCGGCGGCGTGGCCCACGCGGCCGGCGCGAGTTCGACGACCGCGGCGTCGCGGCCGCTGACGGCCTTGATGCGGTCGGCGGTGAACTGCGAGACGGCGATCAGCAGATCGGCCTTGCGCAGCGAGCGTCGGACGAGGCGCTGTTCGCCGGCGGCGCGGAAGCGACTCGACGCCGAGGGCATGTCGATGACCGAGATGTCGTGCACCGTGGCGACGGTGGCACCCCGGCCGACGAGGGGAAGGTCGACGTCGAGACCGTGGACCACGTCGTGCGGCCCGACCGGGAGTGCACCGAGCACCGCGCGGACGGCGCCGCCGGACACCGGCCGGGGGAGCGCGTCGACGCCTGTCGGCAACTCGCCGATCGCGTCCTTCTGGACGACGGCGGCGAGGTCCGTTCCGGGGAGACGGCCGGGCAGCTCCCTCAGGAGCTCGCGGATGTATGTCTGGACGCCGCTGCCGCCGGGACGGAGGGCGAGGGCCCCGAAGACGATTCGTGTTGTGCTGCTGCGCATCCCACAACTCCTAACAAGAGCCAGAAATAGACGTCGATAGGGAAGATCTCGAAATAGGTGGCCACCAGCGACGCGAACATCGCCGCCACGATGGAGGCGCCGACACCGAGTGTCAGCGCGCCGTCCTGACCGGGGAGGGTGCGCGAGAGTCGCGTGCACCAGATCAGAGCGGTCACCAGGAGTGCGATGACGGCCCACAGTCCGATGGGACCGAGTTCGAGTGCCGTCTTCACGTAGTAGTTGTCGGGCTGGTAATTGGTTGACAGCCCTTGTGATCCGGTGATGTTCTCACCCGCGGCGGACGAGATCCGGTCCGCTGCGGCGCCACTCGACCCGAGCCCCTCGCCGAGCCAGTGTGTGCGCACCTTCTCGATGACCTCGTTCCACCGACCGCCGCGTTCGTTCAGGCTGCTCGACGAGAAGAACACCGACGTGATCTTGGGGACGAACGGCAGGATCGCGCCGACGAGCGCCGCCATGATCACGAGCAGGCCGCCGAGTGCGCGGAACCGGATGATGGTCATGTAGATCAGCCCGACCGCGAGTCCGAGCAGAGCCGCACGCACGATGGCGCTCGACATGGCGACCACCATGACCGGGCTCGCGCACAGGAACAACAGGTTGCGTCGACGCATGGGATTCGCCAGCGCCACGGCTCCGCCGACGAGCAGCGACAGCATCACGTAGAGCCCGAACGGGAACGGCAGATTGAACGTACTGAACGTGCGGAGCAGGCCGCCGGACGTGCGGAC
Source organism: Rhodococcus sp. BP-349 (assembly GCF_019835845.1). Classification (NCBI taxonomy): domain Bacteria; kingdom Bacillati; phylum Actinomycetota; class Actinomycetes; order Mycobacteriales; family Nocardiaceae; genus Rhodococcus; species Rhodococcus sp. BP-349. The sequence goes on from NZ_JABUDR010000001.1 coordinate 1,391,180, forward strand.
CTGAGTGCCGTACTCGTACCCCAGTGCCACCAGCGCCGCCGGTCCGGCGAGCAATTGGGCGATGCCGACGAGGGACGTGAACGCTCCCATGCCCATGAGAATGGTGACGAGGTGGTCCCGGTCGCGGGCGTCGAACGGTGCGAGCCACAGGATCGCCACCAGCAGCAGGTAGAAGAACGTCACCTTGATGCCGACGAAGCCGATGACACCGAACGACAGCAGTGCCGACGCCGTCCCGAACACCAGGAACAGGGCTGCGGCCGGCCACCAGGGCATCAGCAGTGTCGGGCGCCGCACGCCGAGCGCTCGGCTGCGCCGGATCCAGGCGCTGCCGAGCGTGAAGATCACCAGGCCCTCCTTCCATCCGGCGACGAAGCCGGGCAGCGGAAGGATGGCGAGGAGACCGTTCAGTGGGACGAACGCAGCCACCAGGAGCACGCCGAGTTGGGGTCGATGAAAGACCGCGCGCGCCACCAGGAACGCGACGATCAGGACGACGACCGCGGCGAGCCCCTCCAGGACGATCAGCATGACGGGACCGCCGACACGGTCAGTCTTCCGCCTTCTTCAGGACGGCCGCGATGGTGAGGAACAGAATCTTGATGTCGAGGGACAGTGACCAGTTCTCGATGTAGTAGTTGTCCCACTCGGCGCGGTCGGCGATGGACGTCTGTCCGCGCAGTCCGTGCACCTGGGCCCACCCGGTGACACCTGCCTTCACCCGGTGGCGCTCGCCGTAGCGGCGGATCTGCATCTCGAACAGATCGACGTACGCGGGGCGCTCCGGTCGGGGACCCACGAGGCTCATGTCGCCGCGGACGACGTTGAGGAGCTGGGGCAACTCGTCGAGCGATGTCTGGCGCATGATCTTGCCGATGCGCGTCCGGCGATCGACACCCTCGACACCGCCCGGTGCGGAGCCCTCGACGCGAGCGAACTCGGCGTCCGATGCGCGCGGCGGGCGCATGGACCTGAACTTCAAGCAGCCGAACGAGTTGCCGTCACGGCCGATGCGCTCCTGGGAGAAGAAGACGGGCCCGGGAGAGCTCGTCTTGACCAGCAGCGCGAGGATCAGGAAGACGGGGGAGAGGACGAGCACACCGAGCCCGGCGAGAGCGCGGTCCATGACGCCCTTGACGACGAACTGCCATCCCTTGGGGTCGGTGTGCGGCAACACCATCAGGGGCAGCCCGCCGAGATGCTCGACGCGGGTACGTACCCCGACGGTGTCGAACAGGCGCGGTACCAACCACACGCGCATACCGTTCGAGTGGGCCGTGCGAATGGCCTTGACCAGACTCTCGGTCGGAACGTCCGAGAACCCGATGACGAGTTCCTCGGCACCCGTCTCGTCGATGGCCTGCGCGAGCTGCGCCGGTGTGCCCATGTAGGGGACGGCCAGTGCTTCGGGAGTGTCCGGCTGCGCATCGACCGCAGGTGCTTTGTCCAGCACGCCCACGGGGTCGAGGCCGTACTCGGGGAACTGGTGCATGCGAGCGGCGAGCTGGTGGGCGATCGGGCCGCCGCCGATGATCAGTGTCGGCGCAGCCGACTTGTGGTTCACCCGCAGGTAGCGCTGGATCGTCGTGCGCACGAACCGCGCCACCGCCACCAGGATGCCCGCGGCGATCCACACGCGGACCATGAAGAGGCCGGGTCGATAGTCCGTGCCGATCACCAGCAGGATCGTCAGCACCAGGAGGGTGGCCATCGCCACGGACGTCTCGACGGGACCGATCTCGTCGAGGAAGTTCCGTCGCAGTCCGCGCCGGTAGAGCGAGCGAGACGCCAGGATGAGCAGGACCAGCGGTACGAACAACCACGGCACCCAGCCGTAATCGATGCCGCCGGTACCCGGCCAGAACCTCGCCACGGCGACCGCCAGGATCGCTGCCGTCGCATCTGCCGCGATGGTGACCATCGTGTGTGCGGGATCGACGCGAAGACGGTCCGCTAATCCACGTTCTTTGGACACCCTCGTGGCAGGGGCGTTGCGTAGCAACGTATCTCGCGATTCCAGTGTTTCGGACACAGGATTCACTCCGTACGGACCTAGTGGTTGACCGACCGAGGTCAACACTAGACCATTCTTGAGTGGTGTCTTCTCAGAATGGTCACGGCGCCATTACGGAAAAGCGACCGATAGACAGGCAAACGGCGCGAAAAGGCAGATCACGCCCGGAATGGTTCGCTCACTCGAAAATACGCTCGCGAACCATCCACGCGATGTCCTTGAGTACCTGTACGTGCCCCGTCGTCCATTGCCGTGGTTCGGCGTCCCAGACGCACAGCGTGCCCACCGCGTGACCGCCGTCGTCCACCAGCGGGATACCGAGGTAGGAGATGAAGGTCTTGTCCAGTACGCCGGGGTGATTCATGAACTTCTCGTCGAGGCGGGCGTCCTCCACCAGCAGGGGCTCACCCAGGGCCACCGTGTGACGGCACATGCCGGCCTCGAGGGGAATCTCCCGGGGTCGCTCCTCCTCCGGTCCGAAACCGACGGCGCTCTTGATGAACTGCCGGTCCTTGTCGATCAGCGAGATCGAGGCGCCGGGCGTGGACAAGGCGTCCGCAGCCATGGTCACGATGCGGTCGTAGGCCGGTTCGGACGGGGTGTCGAGTAGGCCGGTGGCCTCGACGGCGCGGACCCGATCGGGGTCGGTGACGATCGCGGGCATCTCGGATCCTGCGGGCGACGTGGACGCGGGCGTGTCGGGCACGGGATCCGCCGTCGCCTCGAGGCGCTTGAGAAGGTGTCCCAGATCGGTGTCGTCGGCCTCGGCGAGCTCCTTCACCAGGCGTGTCATCACAGCGCGCCGAACATATGCGGGCACCGTCTCGCCGACCCTCACGGCCTGCTGCTCCAGAACCTCGTTCAGGCGGGCGTCGAAGCCGTCGTTTCCCGTCGTCATTTCGCCGATACTAATGCAGGTGTGTACGGGATCGAGCGATGTGGAGAATCATCGTATTCGGAGTCTCGCCTGTGTCCGTTTTGGCTGGTACGCCCCGCGCGGCCACCGCTGTTAGCCTGGCCCGGTGCTCACCGATCGGTCTGTTTCTCGTTCGAGGCCGACTCGGCGCGGAGCCGGTGTCGGCTTTCTTCGGCGGTGTTCTCTGTCGGCCGTCGCTGCCATTCTCGTTCTCGTCGGTGTTCCGATGCAGGCGTCCGGCGCCCCGTCGGGCGACGTGCCGCGGTGCGTCGCGGAATCGGACGGTGTCCGGGTGGGTGGTTCTCCCGGCGGTTCGTTCGGGTTCCTGTCGGACGAGGACCTCGGACGCGAACTCGACATCGCGAAGATCGCCGGCATGTTCTCGGTCCGGATCGACATCGACTGGTCGGTGGTGGAGCCGCAGCCCGGTCGGCGTGACTGGGCGTCGACGGACCGGGTGGTCGACGCCATCATCGCTCGGGGCATGTGCCCGTACGCCATCGTCACCTACGCGCCCGGCTGGGCGCGTGTGGCGACGGCCCGGGATCAGCCCTACGCGCGCCCGGCGAGTCCGGACGTGTTCGCGGCTTTCGCCGCGCTCGCCGCGGAGCGGTACCGAGATCGGATTGCGTTGTGGGAGGTGTGGAACGAGCCGAACATCACGACGTACTTCACGCCGCTACCCGATCCGACGGTGTACGCGCTGATGCTGCGCGCGACGTACCGCGCCATCAAGAAGGTGCTCCCGGATTCGCTGGTGCTCGCCGGCGGCATGGCGCCCGCCGTGAACAACGGCACCAACATCTCGCCGACGGCCTTCCTCTCGTCGCTGTACACCCTCGGAGCGAATCGCTATTTCGATGCCTTCAATGTCCACCCGTACACGTGGCCGTTTCTTCCGAACGATCTGGCGACGGCGCCGTGGAACACCGCGATGGCGATGTGGTCGATGCACGATGTGATGGCCGCCGAGGGTGACGGCGACAAACAGATCTGGATCACCGAGATGGGGGCGCCCACGGGGACCGACGAGAACGCCATGAGCGAGGAGGGGCAGGCCGAGTCCATCGCCATCATGCTCAATGCCCTTCTCGGCAATTCTTGGCTCGGGCCGGCCTATGTGTACAGCCTGCGCGACTCGGGCAGCGACCTGTCCGACACGGAGCAGAACTTCGGAGTGGTACGCCGCGATTTCTCGCCCAAGCCTGCGCTCGCCGAGATCACGGAGTTCACGGCTGAACATTCCGGCTGAGCATCCGGGTTCACCCGTGTCGGGATTCGCTCAGTCGTCCGGCGGCGGCGCGAGGTGCCGTTCGGGAAAGTTCAGGTGGTTCGGGATGCCGTGCCGACCCTCGTCGATGACGGCAGGCGGATGCCACAGCACTGTTCCCGGGTACGGATGACCCGGAGGAGCGATGCTGGTGGCCCACTGGCCGGTGCGTTCGCCGACGAGAGGGTGGTGGACGTCGCACGCCAGCGCGAGATCGTCGATGTCGGTGAGACCGCCCGCCGCCCAGTCGTCGACGTGGTGCGCCTCGCACCGTGACGCGGGGGCCGTGCACCCCGGCCCGGTGCAGCCGCGGTCGCGGGCGAACAGGGCGAGCCGTTGGTCGGTGCTCGCACACCGGCGAGCTCGGGCGAAGTGCAGCGTGCTGCCGCTCGCCCCGTCGAAGACGCGGAGGTAGTGGTGCGCTTCGGCTGCCCGCCGCACCACCTCCGCCACCGGAATCGTGGACCCGGTGGCGGTGAGCCCGAGACCCGCTGCGGCAGTGAGTTGCTCGAGTGACACCGACACGATCACGGACAGCGGTACGCCGCGGTGCTGTCCGTGGCGCCCCGACGACAGCGAGTCCTTCAGCAGGTATGTCAGTGCATCGTGATTGCGCTGGCCGGGGGTGCGGTGATCCCACTCGGCCTCCTGGTCCCGCGCGTCGGTCGGAGCCGGGGCATCGAGATCGACTGCTGCGGGGGCACCCTCGGGAGTGAGGGTTCCCGGTGCCGCGAACTTGGCGAACAACGCCTCGAGGACGGCACGCAGCTCGGGATCGGCGCAGAAGCGGCCGGTCGTCATCGAATCGGGGCCCTGGGGATCGAGTTCGAAGAAGCGCTTCCGGGCGCGGTCACGATCATCAGGCTCCGCGCCGTCGGGATCGAGGTATTCGGTGAGGCGCGTCGCGATGGCCGTGAGTTCCTCCGGCCCGACGGTCCGCGCAAGGTCGGCGAGGGTCTGCTCGGCGGAGTCACGGGTCTCGGCGTCGACTGCATGGGGAAGCTTCTTCAGGAACGAGCGGATGATCGAGACGTGTGCCTCTGCCAGCGCGCCGTCCCGTGCCGCCGAGGCCGTGTGGGGGAGCGGCGGATCCAGCGCCTCGCCCGTCATCGTGGTGCCGGTCCCGAGATCGCGGGCCACGGCGAGCCGGGATGCCGCAGCAGCCGTGGTGATGCGCAGCATGTGGGCCAGCGCATGCGGCACGCCGCTCGCTCCGATGGCACCGAGCACCGAGTCGAAGCCCGAGCCGGCCACCAGGCCGTTGAGCCAGGTGTGTGACGCGCCGGTGAGCAGCCGACGGGTGTTCTCGGCCCCGCACACGAGCGCCAGTCGGTCCTCGCTGGTGAGCGTCGACGCGTCGAGCTCGGCGATGCCCTCGACCGCGGAGGCGAGCTGGGCGAGCAGCGCGCACACGCGAGGATCGTCGACCGGCGCGGCGACAGCAGGCAGCGCGCCGACATGTCGGCCCATCTGCACCTGCCAGGCCGACCCTGGATCCCCCGATTCCATGACCTCAGACTACATGCAATCGAACATATGTTCGATAGTAGATGTCACCAACTGTTTACAGCGAACTGCCCATCGTTCACAGGTGAACGATGGGCAGTCGGTCTGTACGAAGTGTCAGCGTGAACGGTAGCTGTGCGACATCTGGCGTCCCTGGAAGTCCAGGTCGCGTCCGCCGGACAACAGTGCGACCGCGAGTGCTGCCGCCCCGACGAGTGTCAGTGTGATCATCATGTGTTTCCTCCGATCGTGCTGAGGTCGGTTCCCCTGACCGGCCTCGACGAGAACGTGTCCCGCCGTGCTCCATGATTGCCCGTTCCGGGGTGGTTTCCACCGGAATGAGGGGCACCCCACGTGGTGCCGATCGAGGCGACGCGGGTCACAACTGAGTGTGACGCGAGGTCACGGCTACTCGCGCAGACCGTCGGCCAGCTCGAAGACCCGGCCCACGTAGCGAGAGACGAAGACGTCGAGTGCGTGGTCGGACAACTCCAGGCACCCCACCCGTCGGAACCAGTGTTCGAGGTCCACCAGCTTGTCGCCGAGGGCCACTCGATGGTCGTCGAGCGCCCGGAGTTCGTCCGCGACCGCGCGCAGCTCGAGCACCTTGTCGTTCACCGAACTCTGCGTCGCACCCACCTCGTCCATGACTGAAGAGCCTAGCGGTGATCGAACATATGTTCTAGTCCGGAATCCGGTGTCGTGGCGGTACGGTGACGCCGTGCCGAACCGCTCCCGCCGCCTGCTGCGCGCCCTGGTGACCCTGACCGCCACGACGTCCGTCGCGCTGACCCTCACGGGTGTGGCGCACGCGCAGGACCGCGACCCGGGCACGCTCGTCGGATCGACGGCGTCGCCTGCCCCGATCCCCGGAAGTGTCGACGCCCGGCGCATCACCTACTGGTCGGTGGGCTCGCAGAACGAGCCTGCCCTGAGTACCGGTGGCGTCTATCTGCCGCGCGGTGAGGCGCCCGAGGGCGGCTGGCCCGTCATCGCATGGGCGCACGGCACGTCCGGGCTCGGCGACGACTGCGCTCCGTCGGTCGTGGGTCCCACGTTGCCGGACCGCGACTTCCCGTACCTCCAGACGTGGCTCGACCGCGGTTACGCGATCGTCGCCACGGACTACGTGGGTCTCGGTACCCCCGGAGTGATGCCGTACCTGGACGGCAAGGTGCAGGCGCACAGTGTCGTCGACAGTGTCACCGCTGCACGGGAACTGGAGCCCACCCTGTCGAATCGGTGGGTCGCTATCGGCCAGTCCCAGGGCGGCGGCGCCGCGGTGACGACCGCGCGGTACGCCACCGAATACGGCGGCGCCGGCCTGGACTACCTCGGCGCCGTCGGGACCGGTGTGCCCGCCAACATCGAACTCGTCCTGCTCCCGCTCGGGCCCGGTGTGCCGCCCGTCGCGATTCCGGACGGTCTCACGTCGTACGTCTTCTACATCCTGGCGGGACTGCGCGCCGCCCATCCGGAGATAGATCTGAACTCCTACCTCACGCCGCTCGGTCGGCAGTGGGTCGACACCGCCGAGACGCAGTGCGCGAACCCGTTCCACGACGCGGTGTCCGGGTTGCGACTCGGCGACATGTTCTCGCGGCCGTTGGCGCAGATCCCGAACGTGTACGGATTGCTGAACGACTACATGGGTGTGCCCACCTCCGGGTACGACCGCCCCGTGTTCATAGGCCAGGGACTGCGGGACCTCGACGTGCCGGCACCGTCCGCGCTGTCGCTCGCGGCGGCCATGACGGCCAGCGGCGAACCGCTCACCTTCCGGACCTACCCGGGCGACCACAGTCAGACGTTCCGTGACTCGCAGCCCGACGCCATCGCCTTCGTCGACCGGCTGTTCGGGCGCTGACGCAGGCCGTCTCCATGTCCTCTCAGCAGCGTCTCAGTCGTCAGGGACACACTGTTCCCATGCGTGTACTGGTGACCGACGACGATCGTGCCGTCCGAGAATCGCTACGACGGTCGCTGACGTTCAACGGGTACACCGTGGACCTGGCGACCGACGGTCTCGACGCCCTCGAGAAGGTCGCGGCCGAGCGACCGGACGCGTTGGTGCTCGACGTCATGATGCCGAGGCTCGACGGGCTCGAGGTGTGCCGCCGTCTGCGCAGCACCGGCGACGATCTGCCGATCCTGGTCCTGACGGCTCGTGACTCCGTGTCCGAGCGCGTGGCGGGTCTCGACGCCGGCGCGGACGACTACCTGCCCAAGCCCTTCGCCCTCGAGGAGTTGCTGGCGCGGCTGCGCGCCCTGTTGCGACGCACCGGCGGGGAACTGGGTCCGGACAGCGAGGCCATGACGTTCGCGGATCTGTCGCTCGACCCCGTCACGCGTGAGGTGCGACGCGGCGAACGCCCGATCAGTCTCACCCGCACCGAGTTCTCGTTGCTCGAGATGTTGCTCGCCAACCCCCGACGGGTGCTCAGCCGGAGTCGCATCCTCGAGGAGGTGTGGGGCTACGACTTCCCGACGTCGGGCAACGCTCTCGAGGTGTATGTCGGGTATCTGCGACGCAAGACCGAGGCCGACGGCGAGACCCGACTCATCCACACCGTCCGCGGTGTGGGCTACGTGCTGCGGGAAACGCCTCCGTGATGGTTGCTCCCTTCGGCCGTCGGCGGGGCGAGGCCGGGACCGACAAGGCGCGCGCGGCGCAGGACGGACTGATGCGTCCTCCGATGCCGCTCACCCGCTCGGTGTCGCTGCGGTGGCGTGTCACGCTGCTCGCGGCGTCCGTCGTGGCCATCGCGGTCGCCGTCATGGCGATCGCGGCGTACGCGGTGGTGTCCCGTGCGCTGTACGGCGACGTGGACAACCAGCTCCGCACCCGGGCGAGTGCGCTGATCGAGACCAACCTCGTCGCGTTCGATCCCCGGTACGTCGCGGGCGCCACGCTCTACAGCACCGATGTCAGTGTCGCGCTGATCTTTCCGGATCTGACCAAGTACATCCCGCCGGGCTCGGTAGTGCCCATCGGTGATCCCGAGATGGACGTCGCGCTGGGCCAGTCGACCTCGTCGCTGCGCACCACCTCGGGTGCTCGCGTTCTCGCCGAGCGCACGCAGACCGGAAGCACGCTGGTGATCGCGCAGCGGCTCGCGCCCACCGGCCAGGTCCTCGACCGACTGGCCTGGGTGCTGTTCGTCGTGGGTGGTTGCGGCGTCGTCCTCGCGGCGGTGGCCGGCACAGCCGTGGGACGCACCGGTCTCCGCCCCATCGGACGTCTGACCGCGGCCGCCGAGCGTGTCGCCCGAACCGACGACTTGACTCCCATTCCCGTGACGGGCAACGACGAACTCGCCCGCCTCACCGACAGTTTCAACACGATGCTGCGGGCGCTCGCCGAGTCGCGGGCGCGGCAGAGCCGACTCGTGGCGGACGCGGGCCACGAACTGCGGACTCCGCTGACGTCGCTCCGCACCAACATGGAACTGCTGATCGCGTCGAGTCGGCCGGGTGCGCCGCGCATCCCGGAGCAGGACATGGCCGAGCTGCGCCTCGACGTGGTGGCGCAGATCGAGGAGTTGTCGACGCTCGTCGGCGATCTGGTCGACCTGGCACGTGAGGACGCCCCGGAGAACGTCTTCGAACGGGTCGACATGGCCGATGTCGTCGAACGCAGTCTGGAACGAGTTCGCCGACGCCGCAACGAGATCGACTTCGACTCGATGACCACACCGTGGATTCTGTACGGCGATCAGGCGGGACTGTCCCGCGCCGTCCTCAACGTCCTCGACAACGCGGCCAAGTGGAGTCCGTCGGGCGCCACCGTGCACGTGGCGATGATCGCCCGGCCCGACGGCCTGCTCGAACTCACTGTGTCCGATGCGGGTCCGGGCATCGCGCCGGAGGAGCGGGAGCTGGTGTTCGAACGCTTCTACCGGTCCACCGCATCGCGGTCCATGCCCGGATCGGGGTTGGGTCTGGCGATCGTGCGTCAGGTGGTGCTCAAGCACGGCGGAACCATCGCGGTGGAGGACTCGGTGACCGGCGGCACCCTGATTCGAATCGTCCTTCCGGGGGAATCCGCCGGTCCGCAAGACCCACAGGCGACTGACACGCTGATCTCAGCGCCCTCTCAGTCCGGCGGAGCATCGTCGATCAGGACGACGTGAGGTGACCGGTGCGAGCCGGTCATGGAGATGGAGCGAAACGCATGAACGAGGACCGCACCACTGGTGACAACGGCCGCGACGGCCGGGACGGCGCATCGGAGCCCACCGCGCAGCAGCCCGCGTACGGGGGACAGGGGCACACGCAGCCCCAGTACACCGGGTGGGACGGTCGACAGGCGGGTCAGCACCAGCAGCCCCACAACCCGTATCAGCAGCCTCACCAGCAGGGGCAGAACCCGTACCAGCAGAACCCGTACCAGCAGCAGCCGCAGTACTACGGCGGGACCGCGCCGGCGACCACCTCGCGGAAGCCGGGGCGTGCAGCCCTCGTCGCGGGCGCCATCGCGCTGGCCCTGGTGAGCGGCGGAGTCGGCGGCGCGGTCGGTGCCATCGCCGCGGACGGCGGCAGCGGCGGCATCACCAATGCCCTCAACCAGCCGGTCACCCAGGCCAACCCGGCCGCCAACGCCCCCGACGGTTCGGTGCAGGCCGTCGCGGAGAAGGTTCTCCCCAGCGTGGTCCAGATCCAGGTGGCGGGCCGCACCGCGGAGGGTGAGGGATCCGGCGTGATCCTCTCCTCCGACGGCCTCATCCTGACGAACAACCACGTCGTGTCCGGTGCGGGTGCCAACGCGCAGCTGACGGTCTCCTTCAACGACGGGTCCACGTCGTCGGCGACGGTGGTCGGCGCGGACGCGTCGTCCGACATCGCGGTGATCAAGGCGCAGGGACGCAGCAACCTGACGCCCATCGAGCTCGGCACCTCGGACGGCCTCCAGGTGGGCCAGGGTGTCGTGGCCGTCGGTTCGCCGCTCGGCCTCGCCGGCACGGTGACCTCCGGCATCATCTCGTCCCTGAATCGTCCCGTCGCGACCAGCGGCGAGTCCACGGACCAGACCACGGTGATCGACGCGATCCAGACCGACGCGGCCATCAACCCGGGTAACTCGGGCGGTGCGCTCGTGGACATGAACGGCAAGCTGGTCGGCGTCAACAGCGCCATCGCGACGTTGGGGGCGGGCGCCAGCTCGTCCGAGTCGCAGAGCGGCTCCATCGGTCTGGGCTTCGCCATCCCGGTCGACCAGGCGCGCCGCATCGCGGACGAGTTGGTGCAGACCGGCAAGGCGACGCAGGCCATCATCGGTATCAGTGTCCCGAGCCGTGACGACGCCAACGGGGCGACGGTCATGGCCGTCACCGAGGGCGGGCCGGCCGCGCAGGCGGGTGTACCGACGGGTGCGGTGGTCACGAAGGTCGACGACCGCGTCATCGCCAGCGGCGACGCTCTCATCGCGGCGGTCCGCTCGCACGCTCCGGGCGACGAGGTCTCGGTGACCTACACGCAGGGTGGCTCCGAGCAGACCGTGCAGGTCACGCTCGGGACGGCCCCGAGCGGAGGCAACTGATGAAGCGCCCCCGGATCGTCCGTGATCGCGGCCACCTCACGCCCATCGTCGGGCACATCGAGTCTCCGTCGGGCCCGGGCATTACGGTGAGCGACATGACTATGGATGCAGCCGTGGCCGGACGTGCGCTCGTCGTGATCGTCGACGACCGCACGGCCCATGGAGATGCCGACTCGACCGGGCCTCTGGTCAACGAACTGCTGACCGAGGCGGGCTTCCTCGTCGACGGTGTCGTCGTGGTCAGCAACGACGAGGTGGACGTGCGCAACGCACTGAACACCGCGGTCATCGGAGGCGTCGACCTAGTGGTCTCCGTCGGCGGCACCGGCACGTCACCGCGCGACGTCACCCCGGACGCGACGGCCGAGGTGCTCGACCGCGAACTGCTCGGCATCAGTGAGGCGCTCCGCTCCTCCGGACTGGCGGCGGGGTCGCTCGACGCCGGGCTGTCCCGCGGGCTCGCCGGAGTGTCCGGCAGCACGCTGGTGGTCAACCTGGCCGGGAGTCGCGCCGCCGTCCGCGACGGAATGGCGACGCTGACGCCGCTCGCCGCCCATGTCATCGGTGAGCTGTCCAGTCTTGACGGCTGACGACCCCCAGAAGAACGCCCCTCCAGCCGGCGACGCATCACCTGTCGATCCGGACTCCGAGGACACTGCGAGCCGGGCCCGTGCACGACGGGCCCGGCTCGCTCGTGTGTTCGGTGACGTCCTTCCGGAGTCGACTCGGGACGACGCAACGTCCGACGAACCACACCGAGGTGATTCGGGGCAAGGCTCGGAGGAATGGTTGAGGAGTCAGAGACCTCCCCATTACCACTGAAGTGGTGTGATCCACATCACTGGGAGTTACCACAAGGCGAACCCGATGTTGCCTGTCTGTTAACCGCGAATTCGCTGAATCGGGACGATCACCCCGTGGGTTACCGCAGGGTAGATGTGACTGGTGTGACTGGCAACCCCCGTGTCGGGACCGTTGTACTCGGGTGTGAGCCTGATAACGCGCACGTCACGGGGCATGCGTCGAGGCGATTAGCACAGATCCGGCAGGATCCCGACCATTGGAGCTGCGGCGCGTCGTGCGGCCAAAACGCTTGTGACGCACGTTCACACGCACGAAACGTGGGCGGCGGTGTTCGAGCGCAACGCCGTGAACGTAGGGATTGTCACGGTCCGAATCACCCTCTAAGGTTTCGCTCAGGTTCAACGGTGGATGCTGAATCGATACGAGGATGCGTCCAACTTGTGTTCCTGCACTGCCCGACGCGTAAGCCATGAGCTTGCAGTCGCCGCCTGATACGGTTCGCTCGAAAGCGAACCGCTCGGGAGGACGTCAGAGCCCGACAGCGCACCCGAGGCGAACACGCCGCGGGACGAACATGATGAGGAAGTACATGACCGTAATTCGTAAGCCGCGGCGCAGCCGGGGGCTCAAGTCCATGAGTGTTGCAGCTGTGGCAGGCGCCTCGGTCGTCGGTCTGGTTCTCGGAACCGGCACCGCGCAGGCCGGCGTCGACGCCAGCAACACCGTCGTTGACGCTGATGGCAACTCCATCACGGTCAACCTCGAGGACACCTTCGTGAACAGCGTGTTCCCGCTCGACGGCAACCCGCTCACCCGCGAGTGGTTCGGCAACGGCCGCATCACCTGGGCCATCAACGGCCCGTCCGCCGACGACTTCGAGGGCACGGTCAAGGTCGGTTACCAGGTTGGTTACCCGGCCAGCCTCGGTGGTTCGTTCACCGTTGCCTACACGACGCCGCAGATCTCGCTGGGCAGCAGCTCATCGACAGGTGCTACCGGTGCCGTGACCGGGGGCGGCTCCAGCGTCTCCACTGACGGCCTCCTCCCGACCGCCACTGCCTCTGTCGAAATCTCACCCGGACCCGGCATCGTCCAGTCCGAGGGTGCAGTCGCAGTCATCGACGAGTCGGCTGACATCACCGGTGGCGAGCAGGAAGCTGCCGGCTCCGAGGGCTCCGTCCAGCTGGCCAACGTCCACGGAACCGCCACCGGCATCCTGGGCAACGTCCGCGTCCGTCCCTACGCCTCGATCGTGTCCGCCACCGGCGACACGGCCGTCGCCTACGGCCCCGTGTGGACCTTCAACTGATCCTGGCCCAGCCAGTATCGGTTGCCTGCTGATCGGTAGTCCGCTGCCACAGCAGATCTGAACACAGACGAAGCCCCATCCGGGTCATCCGGGTGGGGCTTCGTCGTGTTCGTGAAGCGTGACAATGGCGCACGACAACGGTCGGTGGCATGTCACCAGGGTCCGAAGGTGCACCGCCCCACTGCGTTCCGGTGGTCGTGCGTCCTGTTGAATGGTCGGCATGAACTCCGGTACCGCGACTCGTGTGATGACTGCCGCCTTTGCCCTCACGGCCCTGGTGGGCCTGTCCGCCTGCAGCAGCGGGGATTCCGGGTCGTCCGACGACTCGTCCGAGAACGCCACCGCCTGCACCGAATTCGAGACCACGTACGACCAGTTCACCGCCCTCGTCAAGGCCGGCCCGGCCGACACCGACGTGCAGACGTGGACCGACGCGAAGACCGCCGAGATGCAGAAGTTCCAGCCGCTCGCGGACACCGCCACCGGTGACGTCGAGTCCTCGCTCAGCACCCTCATCGGTGCGCTGCCCGCAGATTCGCTCGAGCTCACCGAGCCGGACAGCTCGTCCGGTCAGGCCTTCGTCGACAACTCGACGGCTGTGGTCGACGCGTGCTCCGCGGCCGGCACCGCGATCACCCTCGACGAGTTCCCGCTGGTCAAGTTCAACTGATCTCGCTCCGAACAGACGACGAAGGGCTCGTACCCACCGCGCGGTGAGTACGAGCCCTTCGTCGTGTCTCGGGTGACGACGTCTCTCGAGTGACTACGTGGTGGTGCTGCCCGGGGTCGCGGTGCCGGTGATGCCGTCGGAGGTGGTCTTGACGCCGTCGGACCGGCCCTCCGCCAACAGGTCCCGGATCTGGATCAGGATGTCCTGATCGCTGAGGGCCTTCTCCTTCTTCGTCGCGAAGCGGTTCTTCGCGGTGTTCACCGGGAGGATGAGCACGAAGTACACGACCGCCGCGATGATGACGAAGTTGATCACCGCGGTGATGACAGCCCCGATGTTCACGAACGTCGCATCGTTGCCGGAGCGGATCAGGAAGCCCCAGCCCAGCTCGTTGCTCGCCCCGATGGACGAGATCAACGGGTTCACGATGTTGGTGGTGAATGCGGTGACGATGGCCGTGAACGCCGCACCGATGACCACCGCGACCGCGAGGTCGACCACGTTCCCGCGCAACAGGAAGTCCTTGAAGCCCTTCAACATGCGATCCGCCCCTACTCTCGTCGATCATGGATTGAGCCACGACGAGAGTAACCGACCAGCGCGTCTCGAGGGGCCCGGCAGCAGGACCGTGACGGGACGGTCACCGCAGGAGGACGGTGAGCGCGTCGGAGAGTGACGCGGCGGCGACGGCCGACGCGTCGTCGGCCCGCAGGGCGACCAGAACGAGCTGTTCGCGTCGCGAGACCCCGGAGCTCGGAGCCGACACCATCACCACGGTGGCGCTCTCGGCGATCACACCGGATGCGTCGTCCCCGTCCGGTGAGTTCGCCGCCCGCACCACGTCGACCACGTCGCCGGCCCGAAGCAGTTGTGCCAACTCGGGATCGGCGAGGCGGATCGGCACGATGCGGGCATCGCCGGACGGCAGGGTGGCGGACGCGAGCCGGGGCCCAAGCAGTCGGACATCGGTGAGTGCCTCGCCGGAGCGGACGGGTCCGGCGACCGTTCTTCCCACAGCCTCGTCCACCGACCGGAGCGTTCCGTCCGCGAGCAGAGACGAGTCCACGCGGGTCAGCGTGACGTCGGCTGCTGTGAGGTAGGTGCCGGGAGTAAGGTCCGCGGCGGCGACGACCACCGGTACCTCCGTGCGCGACGGATCGGTCCGGTAGGCCGAGACGGCGGCGAGTGCCACGAGAGCGCCGGCGAGGATGCGCCGAGCGGCGGGCGACCGCAGGCGCGGCGGCATCGGCGGGATGCGGTCGAACAGGCGCGCACTCAGCGGGTGGTCGACCGTGGGAGACATGACGCGACCGTAGGACGTGCGCGAGTCGCGGCGCCGCGAGAGTCAGCGGCGCCCGGGGACAGCGGCTCGGCGATCCCCGGGTCGGACGATCAGCTTGCGGCGGCGGGGGTGGAGGTGCTGGTCGACTTCTTCTCGCTCGACTTCTTCTCGCTCGAGGTGCTGGAGGTCGAGTCGGACTTCGTCTCGCTCTTCTTCTCGCTCGAGCCCTTGCTGTCCGACGAGCTGCCGGAGTCGGAGGAACCCGATTCGCTGCTGCTCGAGCTGCCACGGCTGTCGTTGCGGTAGAAGCCGCTGCCCTTGAAGACGATGCCCACGGTGTTGAACAGCTTGCGGAGCTTGCCGGAGCACGCGGGGCACACGGTCAACGAGTCGTCCGTGAACTTCTGGACGATGTCGAACCGGTTGTCACACTCGGTGCACGCATAAGAGTAGGTAGGCACGTTTCCTCCGCTGTCGGTCCCTGACTGGCACTCTACAGTCGACAGTGCCAGCGTCGGCAATCGAGGCAACGTCGGTGCAGGTGGCGCTATTCCTCAGCCGCGACTGTCGTGGACCAGCCGCTGCAGCCCCGACAGCGGCGTCAACACGTGGGTCATGCGCACGTCGTGCGGTTCGGTCGGCAGCGCGTCGACCACGTCGTCGTCGTACACGACCCCCACCAGCCACGCGTCCGGCCGGACGGCACCGAGCGTGCGGTCGTAGAAGCCGGCGCCCCGACCGAGGCGACCACCGCTGCGGTCGACGGCGAGCGCGGGGACCAGCACGATCGACGCGTCCGCGACGGTCTCGGGAGGAAGCGTCGGGCCGGCCGGTTCACGCAGGCCGTACGCGGCCGAGACGAGCGAGTCGGGTCCGGTGTACTCGGCCCACGACAGTGGCCCGGGTTCGCGCGCGACGGGCAGCAGAACGCGCACGCCGGTGGCCAGTGCGGAGTCCAGCATGGTCACGTCGCCGGGCTCGCTACCCACCGGTACGTAGGCGGCGAGAGTGTCGCCGCCGCGCTCCCGCACATCGGAGGCCAAAACCGACACGGCGTGAGAGAGTGCCTCTGATGCCCGCTCCCGTGCGAGGACGTCTCGCTGTTTCCGGGCAGTGAGTATGCGTGTCCTCCACTCGAGTTTGTCGTCACTGATCACGGGGGAAACCCCAGTGTCTCGCGAAGGACGATTCGCGGTCTACATGGATAGGGTGTGCGCATGAGCTCAGCAAACAGTGAGTCCGAGGCCGGTGGCAAGAAGCCGTCGTTCCGTACGGCCGTCGTACCCGCTGCAGGCATGGGAACGCGTTTCCTCCCCGCCACGAAAACGGTGCCGAAAGAGCTGCTGCCGGTGGTCGACACACCCGGGATCGAATTGGTCGCCGGAGAGGCCGCCGATTCCGGTGCCCAGCGTCTGGTCATCGTCACCTCGCCCGGCAAGGACGGTGTGGTCGCACACTTCGTCGAGGATCTGGTGCTGGAGAACAAGCTCGAGGCGAGCGGCAAGCTCGAGATGCTCGAGAAGGTCCGTGTCGCGCCCGGACTTCTCGACGTCCAGTCGGTGATCCAGGCGGAGCCGCTGGGGCTCGGGCATGCCGTCGCGTGCGCCGAGGAGGTGCTCGACGACGACGAGGACGCGATCGCCGTCCTGCTTCCCGACGATCTGGTGATGCCGCGCGGGGTGCTCGACGTAATGTCGCGGGTGCGTGCCAAGCGCGGCGGAACCGTGTTGTGCGCCATCGAGGTTCCCGAGGACGCGGTGTCCGCCTACGGCGTGTTCGACACCGAGATCGTGCCCGACGCGGTGAATCCCAACGTGCTCAAGGTCAACGGCATGGTGGAGAAGCCCAAGAAGGAGGACGCGCCGTCGAACTACGCGGCGGCCGGCCGATACCTTCTGGACCGGGCCATCTTCGACGCATTGCGACGCATCGAGCCCGGCGCCGGCGGCGAACTGCAACTCACCGATGCCATCGCGCTCCTCATCGAGGAGGGCCATCCGGTACATGTGGTGGTGCACCGCGGAGTGAGACACGACCTCGGAAATCCCGGGGGATACCTCCGCGCTGCGGTTGACTTCGCACTGGAACGCGAAGATTACGGTCCGGCGTTGCGCGAGTGGCTCCAGGAGCGCTTGAGCGACAGCTGGGCACCGGAGCTCACGACCTACGAGTGACGCCCGGTCGACACGGATGACGGAAGGTGCGGATGCGCTCGGTTGAGGAGCAGCAGTCGAGAGTGACGGCTGCAGCGGTTGCCCCCCGGCCGGTGCGAGTCGCCATCTCCGAGGCGCAGGGATTGCTGTGCGCAGAGGAAGTGGTGACCGAGCGCCCGCTGCCCGGGTTCGATCAGGCGGCCATCGACGGCTACGCGGTCCGCAGTGTGGACATCGCTGCTGCGGGGTCGGCCACCGACGACGACGGCGCGCCCGTCGACATCTCGCTGCCCGTGGTGGGTGAGGTCGCGGCGGGGTCGCGTCAGCCCATCCGTCTGCAGCCGCGGCAGGCGGTACGCGTGGACACGGGCGCACCGCTGCCCACCCTGGCCGACGCCGTTCTCCCCGTGGAGCGAGCGAAGTTCGCGCGCGGCCGCATCGAGGTGCTCGCACCCGTGCGCTCCGGGGAGTACGTGCGCCGCATCGGTGACGACGTGCAGCCCGGCGACGTCGCGGTGCGGTCCGGGACCATCATCGGCGCGGCGCAGGTCGGGCTCCTCGCAGCCGTGGGCCGCGACAAGGTCCTGGTGCATCCCCGTCCGCGACTCTCGGTCATCTCGATCGGCGGCGAGCTGGTCGACATCGAACGCACACCGGGCCAGGGCCAGGTGTACGACGTGAACAGCTACGCCCTCGCTGCCGCGGCACGTGACGCGGGCGCGGACGTCAACCGCATCGGCATCGTCAGCGGTGACGCCAAGCGGCTCCGCGAGGTGGTCGAGGGGCAGCTCATCCGCTCCGAGATCGTCGTCATCGCCGGAGCCGTCGGCGGCAGCGCGTCCGACGAGATCCGCGAGGCGCTCGAGGACTTCGGCGACATCGAGGTCGGTCGCGTGGCGATGCACCCCGGATCGGTGCAGGGCTTCGGCCAGCTCGGTCGCGACGAGGTGCCCACCTTCCTGCTGCCGTCCAACCCGGTGAGTGCGCTCGTCGTCTTCGAGGTGATGGTGCGGCCGCTCGTGCGCATCGCGCTCGGTCGACGGCAGCCCATGCGCCGCATCGTCACTGCCCGCACCGTCGGACCCATCACGTCCATCGCCGGGCGCCGCGCCTACCTGCGCGGCCAGCTCATGCGGGACGAGGGCACGGGGGAGTACCTGGTGCAGGCACTCGGCGGTGCTCCAGGCAGCTCGTCGCACCTGCTGGCGACGCTGGCGGAGGCCAACTGCCTGGTCATGGTCGACCCCGAGGTGACCGAGGTGCGGACCGGCGAAGAGGTCGACGTCGCATTCCTCGCGCAGCGCGGCTGACGCTCCGTCCTCTTCGCTAAGGTTTCGAAGTATGCCGCGATCGTGGTCGAGCCATCCCGGATGGCCGGCGAAGCTGGGACCTCTCGTGGTTCCCGCGGGCGAGGTGACGGTCCGGCCGGTGCGTCTGCGTGACGCCGCGGTGTGGTCGCGGACCCGCATCGACAACCGCGCGCACCTCGAACCGTGGGAGCCCACCGGTGAGGCGCCCTGGGACATGCGGCACGCGATGTCGTCGTGGCCGCCCCTGTTCTCGAGTCTCAAGGCCGAGGCCCGGCGCGGGATGATGCTGCCCTTCGCCATCGAACTGAACGGCACCTTCGTCGGGCAGCTGACGGTCGGCAACATCGTCCGCGGAGCCCTTCGGTCGGCGTGGATCGGCTACTGGGTGGCCAAGGACGTCGGCGGCCAGGGCGTCGCGACGGCGGCACTCGCCCTCGGCGTCGATCACTGCTTCGCGTCGGCCGGGCTGCACCGGCTCGAAGCCACCGTGCGGCCGGAAAACGCTGCCAGCCAAGCGGTTCTGCGTAACGTCGGGTTCCGTCAGGAGGGCCTGTTGCAGCGGTACCTCGACGTGGACGGTGCGTGGCGCGACCACATCCTCGTGGCCATGACGGTGGGGGAGACGCCCGGAACGGTGGCCGACGTCCTGGTGCGCAGTGGTCGGGCGGCGTGGGCTCGGTAGAGGGGTTGCGTGTTCCCGCTGACGCTGTCGGGACGTGCTGACGCTGTCGGGATGTGCTGACGCTGTCGGGATGTGCTGACGCTGTCGGGATGTGCTGACGCTGCAGCACCCACGGCTACCGGCACCGTCCGCGGTTGCTGCCACGTTCGGGGAACGCTCGCGCGAGCCCCTCGTTCAGCAGTCGCCGCAGGCGTCGGGGCAGGCGTCCCTCCCAGTCGAAGTCCGAGCGGGCGACGAACCGTCCGAGGGAATCGACGAACCGGTGCTGCAAGCGGGGCGCCGGGATCTCCGGCCACTGCATCATCAGCGCCCGACTCCACGACTCGCCGATGCTCTCGGTGAGTGGGCTGGCCAGGTGTACCGCCGTGCGTGCGCGAGCGATACCGTCCCGGCGGCCCATCCCGGGCAGCGCCGCCGCGACGTCCGCCCGAGGCGCAGCGCTGATTCCACCGCGCACAACGCCTGAACGGGCGACCCGACGCACGAGAGATCGAGTGCCGTCCGCGCCGGGGTGGTCACCCGGAGCCCGTCCACCGAGGTGCGGTCGGCGTCGGTCGACGACACACGGTGCTCGACGCAACTCGAGGTCGACTTCCCGCCGCCCCGGCCTTCGACACTCACGTGCACACGGGACCGGTCGGGGTGCAGCGTCGCGAGTCCCAGCACGGCCGCCGCCGAGTGGTGGCTCGCCACGGCGATGGACGACCGGCGCGAGAGTGCCGCGCGAACCCGGAGCAGGTAGCGCTCGTCGACATCGGCTGCGCGCCATCGATCGCCGTCGACGTAGCAGCCTCGTCCGAGCCGGACCAACTCTCCTCGCCGCACCATTCCGCGCAGTTCATCGTCGGTGTGGTCGTCGATGTCGCGGAGTGTCATCGGGACAGTGTCGGACAGCGCCGCGTCGCCGAACGGCCAGCGAGGGCTGCCTGTGGATGACGCACGCTGACCGTGCCGGGATGTGCTGACGCTGCAGCGACCACGACTCCCGATTGCGTCAGCACATGGCGCGGGCCTGTGACTGGTGTGACATGAGTGCACTCGTGTTCGGCGCGTCGCCGTCGGCGGTTCACCGCGCCCCACTACGCTGACGTGCAAGCTCACATGAATGTGATTCACGTCAGGAGGTGGTGGGTGTGCCCAATTCGGTGATCTGGATCGGCCTCGTCGCCATCTGGCTGTTCGTGCTCGTGCCGATGGTGGTGAAGTCGCGCCCGCGCATCCGGCGCACCACCGATGTCGCGCTCGCCACCAGGGTTCTGCATCGGGGCGGAGCACGGCTCCGTGTCGACCCCGGCCCCGCGGCGGGTCATCGCAGCGACCCCGATTGGCGCCCGTCCGACGACGACCTGCACTCGACCGACTCGCTTTCGGAGGATCCGATGGAGACCCAGCACGGCCACGAGAGCGACGAGCACGTCGACGAGTACTTCTCGGAGGACTTCGTGCCGCAGCGACGCGGACGTGGTGGCTTCGATCCCGAGGCCGACGCCATCGCCCGCGCCGCCCGCTACTCGTTCCGTCAGCGCACGGTGCTCGGCTCCGTGTTCGTCATCGCGATGTCCGCAGCATTGGGATTCCTTGCGAGCCCGATCTTCTGGTGGGTCTTCGCCGTCACCCTCGTCGGACTGTCGTCCTACCTGTTCTACCTCCGCCGCCAGGTGCGCATCGAGGAGGACATCCGTCGTCGTCGCATGCAGCGTCTGCAGCGCTCGCGCCTCGGTGTCGAGTCGAGCACCGATCCGGAGCTCGCGCTCACTCCCGAGCGCCTGCGTCGCCCCGGTGCCGTGGTGCTCGAGGTGGACGACGAGGACCCGGCGTTCGACCATCTCGAGCACTACGACGAGCACGTCGGCGACTCCCACCTCGACGTCCGCATGCGCCGCGCAGCGGGGGAGTGACCGGATTTCTGGCAGTCCCGCGGGGCTGCTAGAGTTCGAGTCGATCCTGGTTCGCCGGGTCAGGGGCTGTGGCGCAGTTGGTAGCGCGTCTCGTTCGCATCGAGAAGGTCAGGGGTTCGATTCCCCTCAGCTCCACCACGTTCGACTCTCATCATCATCGCGTCACAACGCCTTGCGGAACTCGTCCATGAACGGTGACGGCGATTCCCGGCGGCTCCGCCACGATCGCATCAGCCACATCTCGATCAGCTCGGGGCGTACGTGGCCCAGTCTCGCCCACTCGTCGAGCACCTCGCAGTAGCCGAGGTAGCGCCGCACGGTCATGGCCGACACCGACGGATTCTCCACCCACCCCCGATGCACGAGCTCGGACAATGCCTGCTGGTCGAGGAGTTGTGGGCGGTGCAGCGTGCTCTCGGACCCGATCGCCCACACGTACAGGGACATCGGAACGCGCCCGAAGCCCGTGGCCTTCGGCCAGCCCGACCAGTCCCGGTGCGGCCCGACGTCGATGAGCGCCGGCGCGCGGCGGCACTCGTCCAGGGCCGTTCGGACGGTGTGCAACCGCCGCTCGTCGGCGGGCTCCGCCAGATCACGCGCATCGGGAAAGCGTCGAGCGCGGTCACGGTCCCGATGGCCGACGAGCCATGCGGCGCAGTGATAGACGGTGGCCAGATCGCACCCGTTGCCGAAAGTCTGCAGGTCGCCTCGGCGCAGGAACCCGATACCCGTCTCGACGATGTCTCCGTCCAGCGCGCGGGCGCGAACGCGCACCGGGATCCGTGCGGTCGTGAGTCGACTGTTCCACCAGTCGAGGTCGATCTCGGCGAGATCACCCAGCACGTCGTACTCGTACGAACGGGCGCTGCACCACGCGAGGCAGGCTTCGGGCAGTGCCGGCGTCGTCGTCATGTCGGCGATCGTGGCAGGTACCACCGACAGCCTCGGTCGCGATTGCAAAGTATCTGTAAAGACTGCAGGCGGCCGTGCCGCATATGGCGCCGGTCACACCTAGTGTTCGTTCGGTGCATCCCCTGCACCGGACCGAAAGGTGACCATCCATGGCCACGACAGCCATCCCCGCGGGGCCTCCCTCGACGAAGCGCGCGGTGTTCAACACCATTCGCGGATCGCTCGGCAACCTCGTCGAGTGGTACGACGTGTACGTCTACACGGTCTTCGCGTCGTACCTGCAGTCGAGCTTCTTCGCCGACGGTGAGCCCAACGCGGGCATCTACACGATGGGCATCTTCGCGATCACGTTCGTCATGCGCCCCATCGGATCGTGGTTCTTCGGCCGGTACGCGGATCGGCACGGGCGTCGCCCCGCACTGGTGTTCAGCATCTCGCTGATGGCGGGAGCATCGCTGCTCATCGCGCTGACCCCCACGGCCGAGTCCATCGGGTCGGCCGCGGTGGTCATGCTGGTGCTGTGCCGATTGCTGCAGGGCTTCGCGACGGGCGGTGAGTACGGGACCTCGGCGACGTACATGTCCGAGGCGGCGACGCCGGGGCTGCGCGGGTTCTTCTCCTCGTTCCAGTACGTCACCCTGGTGGGCGGTCACGTGCTGGCTCAGGTCACGCTGCTGATACAACAGAGCGTCCTGACCGACGAGCAGATCGCTTCCTTCGGCTGGCGCATCGCGTTCGGGATCGGTGCCGTCGGCGCCGTGGTCGTCCTGTTCCTGCGTCGGAGCATGGACGAATCGCTGCAGACCGACGTCGACGGCAAGCGCAGCGGATCCATGACCGAGCTGTTCACCGCGTACCCGAAGCAGCTGCTCATCTGCTTCCTCGTGACCCTCGGCGGCACCGTCGCGTTCTACACCTACAGCGTCAACGGGCCGCTCATCGTCAAGAGCACCTACGCCGATCAGGGTATGACGGCGACGTGGATCAATCTCGCGGCGCTGGTGCTGCTCATGGTGATCCAGCCGCTCGGAGGTCTGCTGAGCGACAAGATCGGGCGCAAGCCGCTGCTCGTCGGGTTCGGCATCGCGGGCGTGCTGTGGTCGTGGACCTTCCTGAACCTGCTGCCCCGGGTCGAGACGCCGATGGTGTCCTTCCTGCTGCTCGCCGGAACCTACGTCATCCTCACCGGCTACACCTCGATCAACGCGATCGTGAAGGCCGAGCTGTTCCCGGCTCACGTACGCGCGCTGGGGTTGGGACTCGGTTACGCACTGGCCAATTCGATGTTCGGTGGCACGGCCCCGGTGATCTACGAGGCCGCCAAGGAGAACAACGCACTCGACGCCTTCGGCATCTACGTCACCATCGCCATCGGTGTCTCGCTCGTCGTGTACGTCTTCGTACTGAAGAATCGCGCGCCGACCTTCCTGGACGCCGAGCAGGCACGCCGAGCGGACGCGAACACGGCAACCGTGTCCTGAGCCTGCGTTAGGCTCTTCGCGCCGGACGGGAGGGCCTGACGATGCAGATTCTCGTCGTGGAGGACGACCTCGGGGTCGCCGACGCACTGACGCAGTCGCTGCGTCGGCAGGGCTGGGCGGTGCGCCACGCCGCCACCGGGACCGCAGCACTCGACATGCTCGACGACGCCGATCTCGTCCTGCTCGACATGGGGCTCCCGGATCACGACGGCCTGTGGGTCTGCCGCCGGATCCGGGAGCACTCGTCCGTTCCCATCGTGGCGCTCACGGCGCGGCGCACCGAGGATTCCGTGATCGGCGCTCTGCGTGCGGGTGTCGACGACTACGTCACCAAGCCGTACAGCTTTGCGGTGCTGCTCGCACGGCTGGACGCGGTGGTGCGGCGCAGCGTCGGACGCGTCGCCACCGAGCCGACCGTCGATCTCGGCTTCGACCTCGCTCGGGACACCCGCGAGGTCACCGCGCCCGACGGCTCCGTGCGCACGCTCACCGCGAAGGAATGCGAACTGCTCGTGGCACTCTCTCGCACACCGGACCGCCCCGTGAGCCGCGCAGCTCTCATGGAGGAGGTGTGGGACACGACGTGGGTGGGTGCCTCGCGCACGCTCGACGTCCATGTCGCCTCGCTGCGGAACAAGGTGAAGGACATCGCCCGGATCGAGTCGGTGCGCGGCGTCGGCTATCGACTGGTCACGGCGGCCGGGCCCGACGAGTGAGGAGACGGCTGCTCGCACTGGCGATCACGTTGACGGCCGCCGTGCTGGCGGCGCTCATCGCGCCCCTCGTGGCCGCCCACGCGGAGGAGCGGGCGATCACCATCCACGAACGCCGGCTGGCCGCCGCCACCCGGTTCGCCACCCTGGCCGACAGTGTCGGGGACGCGAGCTCGCTGGGACCTGATCTGATGCGGTACGGCGAGGTCACGCAGAGCACCCGTACCTGGCTCGTCGACATCGACGGATCGGTGCTCGCACCGTCCGGTTCGAACCTGCCGGCGGACGTGCCGGGGCTTAACGGCGCGGTGCGCGACGCGCTGGCGGGAACACCGACCTCGGCTCCGACCGCGCTGTGGCCGTGGCAGAGCGAGCCGTTGATCGTCGCGACGCCGATCGGCCGGGACGCGCAGATCCTCGGTGCCGTCGTCATGCTGGAGGACACGTCGGACGCACGGGACAACGTGCAGCGAGCGATGGTGCTGGCCGCGGCGGGCGGCGCCGTCGTCCTCGCGCTCGTCGCCTGGCTCGTGGGAGTGCCGCTCGTCGGCTGGGTGGTGCGGCCGGTCGACGATCTGACCACCCGCGTCGAGCAGCTGTCCCGTGGCCGCACCCCGACAGAGGGACGCCACGTCGGGCCGCCCGAACTCCGGCGGCTCGCGGAGTCGTTCGACGACATGGCGGCGAACGTGGAGCACTCCCGGCAGCAGCAACGCGAACTGGTCGCGGACGTGTCGCACCAGTTGGCCAATCCGCTGACGGCACTGCGGCTTCGGCTCGAGAACCTGGCCGTGGACGATCCGGCCGTCGAACCGGTGCTCGCCGAGACCGAACGCATGGCGCGCTCGCTCGACGCGGTGATCGAGATCAGCCGCGCGGGAGGCTTCGACCGACGCTCGACGGAGGTGGACGTCGCCGGGCAGCTACGCGAGCGAGTCGCGTTGTGGGCGCCGTTGTTCGGGAGTCTGCTCACCGTCCGGGTGGACGTCGACGCGGCCCCGGCGGTGCTGGAGGAGGACCTCGTCCCGACCGTGCTCGACGTCCTGCTGGACAACGCCGTGAAGTACGCGGAGGGTCGGTCCGTCGACGTCGTGCTGGAGCAAGCCGGCGACGCGTGGCGAGTGACGGTGCGTGATCACGGTGACGGCGTCAGTGCCGCCGAAGCCGCCGAGCTGGGGCGACGCTTCCACCGACTCGAACGACACGCCGGCGTCGAGGGCACCGGACTGGGTCTCGCGATCGTCGTCCTCCGCATCCGTGACGCCGACGGCGAGGTGGTCTTCGAACCCGCCGATCCCGGCCTGCGGACGGTCATCTCACTTCCCGCGCGTCTCGATCGCGGAACCACCGCAACGCCCCCGGATGCAGCGGGACCGGCTGGGTGAACATCCCGGCGGCGACGGTCGGCTGTCGGACGTCGGGCACGGTCTGCGCGATCGCGTCCTGACGGTCGAAGACGACGGACGTGAATCCGTAGGCAGTGTCCTCGCGGAGCGTCGGCGTCGCTATGAGGTACGTCTTCACGCTGACCGTCTGGACGGCGGCGGGCAGACGGTACGGCCCGGCCGGCAGCGGACCGGTGACGTACTGCGGACCCCACGTCGACACGAGTCCCTCGACCAGTCCACCGATGTCGAGGGCGCGGACCGGTGTGCGCGCGCCCAGCTCGACCAGTGCCCGCACCGGAAACCCGCTGACGAAGGCCAGGGCGTCGACGCGCCCGGAGCTCAGTGCCGCTGTCGAGTCGCCGAGCGGCTGCGCGACGAAGTCGACGTCCGCCGTGTCCACTCCCGCTGCGGCCAGGCATCTCTCGGTCACCGACCGGGTTCCCGAGTCGGTCTGGCCCGCGCTCAGGCGCAGGCCGGCCAGATCGTCGATACTCGTGACCGGAGAGTCCACCGGGACGAGGATCTGCAGGAAGCTGTCGTAGAGCCGGGCCAGCGCTGTCAGGGAGACCGGGGTGTCGAAGGACCCCGCGCCGCGCACCGCGTCGAGCGCCGTGTCGCCGAGGCAGAACGCGACGTCCGCGGTGCCCGCTGCGAGATCGAGCACGTTACCCACGGAACCGCCGGTCACGACGACCTCCGCGCGCACGCCCGGGAGCACTCGGGAGGCCTCCGTGCGCAGAGCCGCGCCGTACTCGTCGAACACCGCCCCGACGTTGCCGGTGGCGATGCGGAGTCGGCCGGACGCGTCCTGCCACCACGGATCTCGGGAACACCCCGCCAGGGCGGCACCGGCGGCAACCGCACCGGCCCCGCGGAGGAACTGCCGTCGGCCGAGCACTCGCTCAGCATAGGCCCGAGCCGGGCCGTCAGCGCTGGGGGAGCCGCGACCCTGTCTCGACGGACACGACCCCGGAACCGAAGAGTCCGTCGACGATCTGGTGCACGGCGGTGGCCAGTTCCTGCGCGGCAACTGGATTGAGCATGTCGGCCATCGACGGGATGCCGATGTCGACGGCGGCGTCGAACGCCATCTCCACGGCGCCGTCGCCGGTCTCCCGCACCGCCCACCGGCCGCCGAACGATCCGAGGTCGCCGCTCGACTGTTCGAAGGTGACGGTGCGCCCGGCCACGTCGACGGTGTCCGTCTCGATCCACTGCAGCAGCCCGCCTCGGAAGTGGGTCGACCACGACGACGACCGGACGTGTCCGGTCGCATCCTGCGACTCGGGATCCGTCACGGTGATGCGGTCGACCATCGGCACGTGGTCCCCGAACGACGCGAAGTCGCTGACCCGAGCGAACACGTCGTCCGGGGTGACCCCGGTGAGGGTGGCGAGCACACTGATGATGCTGGGGGACATGAGAACTCCTCGACTGGGAACACGATCAGGCGGATTGCAGGACGGGATAGGCGCCGGGGGAGCGAGACACCAGGTGCCGGGCGGTGAGTCGAGCGGAACGTTCGATGGTGTCCGCCGTCTGTACGGGCGGGAGGGGCCCCGAACCCAGTGACGTGGGAAATGGGCTGGTATTGAACAGGTTCGCGACGGAGGCGAGGAGGTTGGCGAACTTCGTCTGCGACGCGGGATCGAGCAGATCGAAGAAGGCCGGCCTCCACAGGCGCTGGAACACGTCCGGATGCAGCCGACGAGGCGCGTCCACCGCGACGCCGAGGCGAGTGGCCTCGTCGACCAGCACGGCGACGAGGGAGTCGATGTCCAGTGCCGCGGCCCCACTGGTGACCCACACGTGCTCCCGGTCGTACCGCTGTGGGTGCGCCACCACCGTCGCGATCGAC
Organism: Rhodococcus sp. BP-349; assembly: GCF_019835845.1. Taxonomy (NCBI): domain Bacteria; kingdom Bacillati; phylum Actinomycetota; class Actinomycetes; order Mycobacteriales; family Nocardiaceae; genus Rhodococcus; species Rhodococcus sp. BP-349. Next base: position 1,418,885 of record NZ_JABUDR010000001.1, read on the forward strand.
CGTGCGACCACGTCGCACGGTACGAAGTCGTACTGCAGCGCGTCCTCGCACAGGACCACCGGCAACGTCCCGCGCAGGAAGGCGCGCACGAGGGTGTGCAGCCCCTGCAACTCGGAGATCTCGCCGGTCACGGAATCGCCGCACACGATGGACGGGCGGACGATGGTCCAGTCGAGGCCGCTGCTCCGCACGACGTTCTCGCCGTCTCTCTTGCTGGCGATGTACGCACCGGGGTGCATGGTGGCGAGTCCGCCTGTCACGTCGGCGATCACGGGCTGCTCGACGAAGGCGGTGCTCACATGCACCAGGCGTGCCGACGCTTCTCGGGCCAGTTCCACGACGTGGCGGACGCCGTCGACGTTGACGGCGCGAGTGGACTCGTCGTCCGCTCCGAAGTCCACGACGCCCGCGCAGTGCACGACGGTGTTCACGTCGCGGGTGAGGGTGGACCACGTCCGATCGTCGAGACCGAGGTGCGGCGCACGGAGATCACCGCGGACGGTGACCCCCGAGTGATGCACGGCGCGTCGACCTTCCAGCACGATCACGTCGTGGTCCTCGGTGAGGGCGCGGAGCGTCGGCAGTCCGACGACGCCGGAGGCGCCGGTCAGCAGGATCGTCACAGGTGTCCTTTCGAGTACGTCTCGCGCAGCGCCCCGGCGACGGCGCTGAGCATCCAGTCGACATCCGCCTCGGTCATCGTGGCCGGGGGTGTGAAGCGCACGACGGGACTGGCGTTGAGGGAGTGGTTGGCCACGACGCGTCGGTCGAGCAGTGCGAGCAGGAACCGGCCGGCGATACCCGCGTCGCCGAAGTCGAGCCCGATGAGCAGCCCACGACCGCGGACCTCCACAGGCCCGACATCCGCCGCGAGCAGACGTAACTCGTCGAGGAGTCGGGCACCCGTCCGGGCGGAGCGCGCCACCAGTTTCTCGTCGTCGATGACCTCGAGCGCGGCGCACGCAGCCGCCATCCCCAGCGGCGCACCGGAGAAGGTCGACGTGTGGATGCCGAAGTCGATGTCGAACGCACGGAAGGCGCGCGGTGTCGCGACGGCGGCCGACACGGGAATCACGCCGCCGCCCAGACTCTTTCCCACGAGGACGATGTCCGCCTCGACGGCATCCCGCTCGCTCTCCCACATCAGGCCGGTGCGTCCCAGCCCGGTCATGATCTCGTCGATCACGAGGAGTGCACCGCGTTCACGGCACAGCGCCGAGGCGACCGCGAGGTAGTTGCGGGGCGGCAGCACGACCCCGCCCTCGCCCTGCACGGGCTCGAGGACCACACAGGTATCGGAGGCGTCGTCGCCGAGAGCGTCCGACAATGCGTGGCTGTCGCCGTACGGCACGGTGGTCGCCGCGGTGAACAGCCGACGGAACGGGTTCTGATACGACGGATTCGCCGTGAGGGCGAGTGCGCCGAGGGTCTTGCCGTGGTAGCCGCGGCTCGCCCCGATCAGTCGGTGGTGGCCGGCGCTGCAGGCCATCTTGACGGCGGCCTCTGTCGCCTCGGTTCCGGAGGCGCCGAAGTACACCTTCGACAACGGATCCGGCAGACGCGCCGCCAGTGCCGCCGCGGCCTCGGCCACCCGAGGTTCGAGCAGAGTGCGGGTGGCGACGGGATGGCGACCGAGCTGGGCGATCACGGCGTCGACGACGCGGGGATGCCGAGCACCGAGCAGGAGGGTCCCGTAGCCACCGCAGTTGAGATACTCGACGTCCTCGGTCGACCACAGCCTGGCTCCGAGAGAGCGGTCCTCCACGATGTCGCCCAGCATGGCGGCCACGCGTGCACGAGACTCGGACAGGTGAGCGCGGGTGTGGCTCTGTACCCGCCCGTCGAGGGACGTCGAGATCGACATGATGGGACTCCCGAGACGAGGAGAAGCGATGAGGCGTGCGACCCGGCGGGCCACCGCGATCACCGACGGTAACCCCGTCCCTGGACGTCGTCAAAGCGGCAGCGGATCCGGATGATGTTGTGACACAACCGCTGACGCGAACTGCGGTTATCGCCGAACCGTCACCCGGCGGCTGGTCCTCTCGTCTCGTCGCGCCGGTCGGAAACCGCATATTCGTGCGAATATCGGTTCACCGGAAACCGGCCGGGGTCAGCTCCGCTTGCGAGCCCGGTACGCGGCGACATTGGCGCGGTTGCCGCAGTTTCCGGTGTCGCAGTACCGCCTCGATCGGTTGCGGGAGAGATCCACGAGCACCGCGTCGCAGTCCGGTGCGTCGCACAGACGGAGCCGCTCGAGCTCGTCCGACCGCACCATGTCGGCGAGGGCGACGGCGGTCTCGGCCGTCATGCGATCGGCGAGGGGCGCATCGTCGTCGCTGACGTGCATGTGCCAGCCCCAGTCACCGTGGCGGGTGAGGTACGGCCGCGCGTCCGATGCGGCCAGCATCGCGTTGACGACGGGCACGACCGCGTCGGGTTCGCCCGTCTCCCACAGCGCTCGCCAGGCCGGGCGCAGTGCGCACACGGCGTCGAGTTCCTCCTGCGTGCCGTCACGGCGCCCCGTCCACTCGTGCTCGTCGAGCATCGAGGACAGGGTGCTCGTGTCGTGGAGGTGGTCTTCGCCGTTCGCGGCCGTGTTGATCAGCGCCGCTGCCCAGACGAGCGCGGTGCGTGTGTCATGAGCAAAAAGCATTTGACTCCTGACCTTGCGGGTATCTACTGTCATGACCAATCTACAGTTACGGTCATGACAGCGCGTCGGACGCCGTGACCGGTTCCTCGAAAGGGTCGCTCATGGTGTCCTCCCGTTCCGGTGTCGCATTCGCCGTGACCTCCGCGATCGCGTTCGGAATGTCGGGCCCGTTCGCCAAGGCGCTGACCGACACCGGGTGGTCGCCCGAGGCCGCGGTGCTCGCTCGCATCGTCGGCGGCGCGGTGATATTGCTGCCCGTGGTCGTCCTGCTGCGCCGCGGCGCACTCCGCGGCATGCTGTCCGCCCCCGTCACGGTCGTCGCGTACGGCGTCATCGCGGTGGCAGGAGCGCAGGTCTGCTTCTTCAATGCGATCCAACACCTCTCGGTCGGTGTCGCGCTCATGCTCGAGTACCTCGGGCCGGTGCTGGTGATCGGGTGGATCTGGATCACCACTCGGCGATGCCCCCGGCCTGCGACCCTGGCGGGCGTGGCACTCGCACTCGGCGGTGCGCTCGTCGTGCTCGACGTGTTCGACGGCGCCGTGTTCGATCCGGTCGGTGTGCTCTGGGGGCTGTCCGCGGCCGTGTGCCTCGCCTTCTACTTCGTGGTGTCCGCGAAACAAGGTGACGCCGTCGATCCGTTGGTGCTCTCGGCCGCCGGACTTGCGGTGGGCGCCATTGTGGTCGGCGTTGCCGGAATGTCGGGAATGGTTCCGTTGCAGGTGTCGACCAACGACGTCGCACTCGACGGCCGAGCGTGGCCGTGGTGGACGGCCGTCGCGGTGCTCGCCCTGGTCTCCGCAGCCGTCGCGTACGTCTTCGGGATCATGGCGTCCCGCGCGCTGGGGGCCTCGACCGCGTCGGTGATCGCGCTGGTCGAGGTGCTGTGCGCGGTGGGTGCGGCATGGCTCCTGCTCGGCGAGACGGTGTCTCTCACTCAAATCGCGGGTGGTACAGCAATTCTGACGGGAGCCGCGGTGGTGCAGTGGCGATCCGATGCACCGCCGCCCGCGGAGGCGTTGCCGGCGTCGGCAGGAATGGACGGATCCCACGGGGTATCCGTTCTCCCCTGACGCGGCACTGTATGGTGAGGGCGCGTCGTGGTATTCGGCGGACGGTCACTTCTCCGGGCGGGGTCGCGAGTGCCGGTCCGCCGGAATGGCAGTGATCACTACGCGGACATCGAAGCCGTTGCACGGGAGCCCGTCATGACCATCGAATTCGTCGACCTCGCGGAAACGTGGGTTGCGGGTCTACCTGTGCGCAGCCCGAAACGGGCGCTGGGCTCTCTCTACGACACCAATCTCGAACGTGCGTGGTCGGGAATCCTGAACCAGGACATCGGTGAACCGCTCGGGTCGGTGTACACCGACTTCGTTCCCGCGATCGGGTCCTACAGCACGCAGATCGTCGGGTACCGCGTCGTCGACGGTGACGTGCGCCGCGGCCACATCGTGGCGCGTGTGCCGGCGGGGCGTTACGCGAAATTCTCCGCGGTCGGCAATTTTCCGAAGGTCCTGACGACGCTGTGGAACGAGATCACGCACGCGGAGGAGATGGGAGCCTTCACTCGTGCCTTCACCGGCGAGTTCGAGGTGTATCCCCACGCGTACAAGATCGAGATGTACGTTCCGGTCGAGACGCCGGGCTCGCGGGGCATCGGCGGTGCGGGATGACCTTCCGTCTCGTCGCCCGGCCCAGCGAGGTGTTCGGAGGGCTGGTCGTGCCCGGTGTCGATCCCGGCCCCGAGGGCAGCGCCAGTGACCTCGTCGTGTTCCTGCGCGAACGCATCCGCGAACGCGAACCGGAGGGCGCCGACGTCTACACCGTCTACGTCCCGGATCAGCGTGGTGTGTGCAACGTGGTCGTCGGAGTTCCTCGCCGACACGTCGACGAGGTCCCCGTCGGCGACGTCTTCGTCACGCTTCCGTCAGGAGCGTTCGCCGTCTTCACGCCCTCGATGACGCTGCCCGACCGCGCCGAGGACGCGTGGTCGCAGGCCGAGGACGCCATTGCCGACGGGTCGATCGTGCGGGCCGGAGGGGTGGAGTTCGAATGCCTCTCGCCCGACGGGAATGTCGAGATCTTCGTGTCGGTCCTGCTGCAATGACGTGCGCCGACGTCCAGAAACGACGAACGAGAAGTCGGCTCTACGCGCGATAAGGAACCTACCGACGAGTAGACGGCACCGGAGCGGTGCTCGGACTCGCTCGCGCACCGGTCGTCGTTGTGATTTTGTCTCGAGTGCATTTTGCGCCCGTGTTCGGGTCCAACCTGTGCTTATCATGATCACGCGCAGTAGAAGGGTGTGACACGGGATTCACACCGGCGGTTCGGAGTTCTGGTCCGAACGCGCGTGACTAGTGGGGAGTAACAATGGTCAGGCAATTACGTGCAGAGGCAACGCGGTCCGCGGCCCTGCGGGCTGCCGCCGATCTGTTCCTGCGGGTCGGCCATGCCACGGCGACCCTGAGCCAGGTCTCGGCGGAGTCGGGTGTGACCAAGGGCGCGCTGTACTTCCACTTCGCCTCCAAGGAGGAGCTGGCTCGCGCGCTCGTGGACGAGGGTCGCGAGCGTGTCGCTGCCGCCTGCACCGGAATGGTCGACAGCCGTTCTCCCGCACTGGAATCCGTCATCGGAATCACGTATTCCGTTCTGGACCTTGCCAATACCGACAACCTGGTGCGCATCATGTACCGCCTGCAGCTCGAGGTGGACGCACCGGACCCCACGCGGGGAAGCGTCTTCGGAACCTGGCAGAACATCTTCTCGCATCTCTTCGAGCGCGCGATCGAGCACGGGGACGTCATCGACTCGTTGGATGCCGAGACCGCGTCCTGCCTGGTCTCGGAGATGCTCAGCGGTGTGCTGATGGTCGCCGAGGGCACGGCGCGCCTCGACGGTGCCGCGGTGCGCATGGAGCAGGTCTGGCACACGATCCTGCCCTCGCTCGTGCCGCCCGCGAAGCTCCCGTACTTCCGTGAGTTCGCGTCGCGGAGCCTGTCGAGCTTCGTGCGTGATCGCGCGGCCGCCGCCGACACCACCAGCGGCGTCTCCAGCAGCCACTAGCGTTCGGCGCTGTCTCGGCGCACACTGTGACGTGGGACACACGATGTGGTGTGTCGACTGCACGAGTGACGTCGGGAGAGAACCATGGAAGACATCGCCACGCGCGAGCGCGCCGACCGCCGCATGTCCGACAACGAGCTGCGCAAGGCCATTCGCGTTCTGCAGTCACGGGCGGACGACGCGCGCAAGCGCGGAGACGACGACGATGCTGCACGCATCGAGCGCACCGTCCGGGACTACCAGGACGAGATGACTACCCGCCTCTGACATCGGCCGGGCGGGGTCGGGTGTCAGCTGGGACCGAAGCGCTCCGTGCGGATGTTCGCCGGCGAATGTCCCCGTGCGACCAGCATGTCCGCGACCGTGTCGACGAAGCTCGTGGGTCCGCAGATGTAGCACCGCGGCTCGAACTCGGCGGGCCACCCGTGTGCGTCGAGATCCTCGATCGTGATGCGGCCGAGCGGCCTGGGGGAGCCGGTGGGAGCGCGCCGCGTGTAGAGCGTGGTGACGTCGACTCCCGCGGGCGGGTGCGCCCACTCGTCGGCGAAGTACACCTCCGCCGGTTCGCGGACCGAGTACAGCACGCGGAACGGCACCCGGCCGCCGCTCGATCCCGCCGCGGCCTGCGCGCGGACCATCGCTCGGAGCGGAACGATGCCCGAGCCCCCGCCCACCAGCAGGACGGGCGGTGACGGCGTCTCGGTGGGTGTCGACGGCCGCCAGACGAACCACCGGCCGACGGGTCCGCGGATCTCGAACCGGTCGCCCACCTCGACGGCGCCGACGAGGTAGGGGGACACCTCGCCGTCCGCGACGTTCTGCACCGCGATCTCGATGCGCGACGTGCCGTCCGGAGCGGAGGCGAGGGAGTAGCTACGTTGCGCGCTGTACCCGTCCTCGGCGGTCAGTTTCACGTCGACGTGCTGTCCGGCGAGATGTCCCGGCCAGCCGTCGACGTCGAGCACCAGCGTCGAGGCGGTCGGTGTCTCGCGCCGCACCTCGAGCACCGTCGCGACGAGCCAGGGCCTGGCCCCGATCCCCACCCCGGCCGTGGATCCGGTGGTCACGTCAGTCGCCCTGGTATCGCTGCTCGCGCCACGGGTCGCCGTAGTCGTGATAGCCGCCGCGCTCCCAGAATCCCTGTTCGTTCTCCTCGGTGAGCTCGATGCGCGAGACCCACTTCGCCGACTTCCAGAAATACAGGTGCGGCACGAGAAGCCGTGCGGGACCGCCGTGTTCGCGTGCGAGCGGCTCTCCGTCGAACTCGGTGACGAGCCACGCCTTCCCGTCGCGCAGGTCCTCGAGGGGCAGATTGGTGGTGTATCCGTCGAAGCCGTGGACGACGACGTACCCGGCCTCGGTGTCGAGACCGTCCAGCAGCACGTCGAGGCTCACGCCGTTCCACGAGGTGTCGAGCTTCGACCACTTGGTGACGCAGTGGATGTCGACCGTCGGGGTCTCGTGCGGCAGCGCCGCCACCTCGTCCCACGTCCAGGCCCGGGTCTCACCGGTCTCGGACGTGATCGAGAACGACCACGTGTCGGTCGCGACCACGGGCGCGGGCCCGATGGCGAGAACCGGAAAGTCGTCGGTCAGATACTGGCCGGGGGGAGTCCGGCCGTCGTCGCCGCGTCGGCGGCCCACGAAGCCCTTCGAGATCAACGCCATGGTGGCAGATTCTGCGCCGGTCGTCGGTCCTCTGACAAGTCGGAGCGCGCACGTCGACCGGTAGTGTCGGGGACCACAGCAGGCCGGCGAGGGGGGAGTGCGACGCGATGGTGCAGAGCAGGCTGAGAGGGAGACGTCCGCGGCGGTCGTGGACCGACCTCGAGGGGTCGATCGTGCTGGTCACCGGCGCCGCCAGCGGCATCGGCCGCGCCACGGCCATCGAGGCCGCGCGGCGTGGGGCGCGGCTGGTCGTCACCGACATCGCGGAGGCGGGACTGGCCGCCACGGCCGCCACCATCGCCGAGAACGGCGGCAGCGTCGTCGCCTCGCGTGCGCTCGACGTCTCCGATCACGACGCCGTCGCCTCGTTCGCCGACGCCGTGCACGCCGAGGTGGGGAGTGTCGACGTCGTCATGAACGTCGCCGGGATCTCCGCGTGGGGCACCGTCGAGAACATGGCCCACGAGACGTGGAAGGCGCTGATCGACATCAACCTGATGGGCCCGATCCACGTCACCCAGTGCTTCGTTCCCCCGATGATCGCGGCGGGTCGCGGTGGGTACCTGGTCAACGTGTCGTCGTCGGCCGGCCTGCTCGCGTATCCGTGGCACGCGGCGTACAGCGCCAGCAAGTTCGGCGTGCGCGGCATGTCCGAGGTGTTGCGCTACGACCTCGCCCGGCACGGCATCGACGTCTCGCTCGTGGTCCCCGGGGCGGTGCGGACACCGCTCGTCGAGACGGTGGACATCGCCGGCGTGGATCGGGACGACCCACGCGTGACGAAGCTGACCGCACGCTTCGAGGCCCACGCCGTGTCGCCCGAGACGGTCGCGGAGAAGATCCTGACCGGGATGGCGAAGCGGCACTTCCTCGTCTACTCGAGCAACGACATCCGGGTGGGGTACTGGGTCTCGCGCAAGTTCGCGCGCCCCTACGAGATGACCATGCAGGCGGCCAACGACTACTTCTCCCGACTGCTGCGCTGACCTCACGCGCGTGTCGCGGCGGAGCGCGTGCCGAGTCGGCGCGCACGCACTACCGTTCTGGCATGGACGCGACGGCTCCGCTGGGAGCGGATTCCGAGGTGGGAACGCTGCGGACGGTCATGCTGCACCGCCCGGGCGACGAGCTGCGCCGGCTCACCCCCCGTAACAACGATCAGCTGCTGTTCGACGGGCTGCCGTGGGTGGACCGCGCTCGCGACGAGCACGACGCCTTCGCCGACCTGCTGCGAGGACGCGGTGTCGAGGTCCTCCTGCTCGGTGATCTGCTGACCGAGACCCTGGCCCTCAGCGGTGCCGCACGCGTGCAGGGTGTCGCCGCCGCGGTGGAGCCCCGCCGGCTCGGACACGTGCTCGCCCGGGATCTGGCGACCTACCTCCGCGGCCTGCCCGCACCCGAACTGGCGACCGTGCTGATGGCGGGCATGACCTTCGACGAACTGCCGGTAGCCGACGACTCGGGTGTCTCGTTGGTCCGGCGCATGCACCACGGCGGCGACTTCGTCATCGAGCCGCTCCCGAACCTGCTGTTCACCCGCGACTCGTCGTTCTGGATCCAGCAACGCGTCGCGATCACGTCGCTGGCGCTGCGTGCACGCGCCCGCGAGACGTCGCTGACGGACCTGATCTACGCCTTCCACCCACGATTCCTCGGCGTGCGCCGGGCCTACGAGTCGCACACCGCGCCCGTGGAGGGCGGCGACGTGCTGCTCATGGCACCCGGCGTCGTCGCCGTGGGAGTCGGAGAACGCACCACGCCCGCCGGTGCCGAAGCGCTCGCACGCAGCCTCTTCGACGACGACCTCGCGCACACCGTGCTCGTGGTTCCCATCGCGCAGGAACGGGCGTCGATGCATCTGGACACCGTGTGCACGATGGTCGACACCGACGCGGTGGTGATGTACCCGATCATCCAGGACACGCTGTCCGCGTTCACGATTCGCCGCGAGGACACCGGTGTGACCATCACCGGCGCGGGCCCGTTCCTCGACGCCGCGGCCGACGCCATGGGAATCGGCAAACTGCGGGTCATCGACACCGGACTCGACAACGTCACCGCCGAACGTGAGCAGTGGGACGACGGGAACAACACGCTCGCACTGGCTCCCGGCGTCGTCGTCGCGTACGAACGCAACGTCGAGACCAACGCGCGCCTCGAGGCGTCGGGCATCGAGGTGCTGCGCATCTCGGGATCGGAACTGGGATCAGGCCGCGGCGGACCCCGCTGCATGTCCTGCCCCGTCGCCCGCGATCCCGTCTGATGTCCGGCCGGCCTCCGGCCTTCCCGCTGACCTCCGGCCGGCCTCCGGCCTTCCCGCTGATGTCCGGCCGGCTAGAGGACCGTGCTCACCGTGGCCGCCGGGCGCGCCAGGACGGTGCCCTTCTCGCCGACCACGAAGGGTCGCTCGATGAGCACCGGATGCGTCAGCATGGCGCGCAGCACCGTCTCGTCGTCGGCATTCGCGAGATCGAGTTCCTTATACAGTGTCTCGCGCTTGCGCACCGCGGTGCGCGGGGTGAGGCCGGCGTCGGAGATGAGGGCTCGCAACGTCGCCTCGTCCGGCGGGGTGGTCAGGTAGGGCACGATGGTCGGCTCCACCCCCGCGTCGCGGATGGCCGCGAGTACGTTGCGGGACGTCGAGCACCGGGGGTTGTGATAGATCGTGACGGACATGGAGCAAGTATGGCGGGAGTGGGACCGGTGAGGTTCACGATCGACGGTGCGTCGGGGACGGCGCCGTTCGACCAGGTGCGGTCGCAGATCGTCGCCGCGGTGCGGTCGGGACAGCTCATCGCGGGATCGAAACTGCCGACGGTGCGGGCTCTCGCGGCGACGCTGGACCTCGCTCCCAACACGGTGGCGAAGGCGTACCGCGAACTCGAGAAGGACGGCGTGATCGAGACCCGGGGGCGGTCGGGCACCTTCGTGGCGGCCGGCGGCGATCCTTCGGCCGGGGCAGTGCAACTCGCGGCCACGGAGTACGTCCGCGCGGCGCGTCGCGCCGGCATCGACGACGAGGTGGCTCTGCGCTACGTGCGGACGGCGCTCGCGGACTCCTGACACCAGTGAGGTTGACGCTTCAACTTAAAGTGTGTCATCGTCATCCCGAATCCACCCCGACCCGCATCCCGCCCACCCATCAGAGGATCACTGTGAAGACACCTGTCGTCGTTCGAGACATCGCCGCACTCGTTGCGCGCATCGCCCTGGGCGTCGTGTTCGTCGCCCACGGGTGGCAGAAACTGCGTACCAACGGGCTCGATGCCACCACCGCCGGCTTCGAAGGCATGGGCATTCCGGCCCCGCAGGTGTCGGCGTACTTCGCCACCTTCGTCGAGCTCATCGGCGGAGCCGCTCTGATCCTGGGCGTGCTGACGTCCGTCGCCGCTCTGCTCCTGGTCGTCGACATGGTCGGCGCGCTCGTCTTCGTCCACCTCGACATGGGCGTGTTCGTCGGCGAGGGGGGCTGGGAACTGGTCGTCGCACTCGGCGCCGGTGCGCTTCTCCTCGCGGCCGTCGGCTCGGGCACGTACAGTGTCGACCGCGCATTCCGCCGTCCGAAGTCGCGTGCACGCGTATCGTCCTGACCAGCGAAAACAGTCCGTGAACTTGCACCGGGGCGTCGAGGCGAGCAACGTGACGTCTCATGACATCGCGTATGGACACGGACACAGGACCGGCTGACACCCCACGCGATGATGCCGCGGACGTTCCCTCGTCCGCGGCATCCGCCGTACTGCCCACCTCCGCGCACCCCGATGCGCAGGACCCCGGGTCGCAGGAACCGGCGCCGCGGCGCGCCACTCTCGACCCCGTCGTGTTCGGCGTCGCGGCCGCCGTCGTCACGGGCATCATCGTCTGGGGACTGGCCGGGCCGACCAGCCTCGAGAACGTCACGTCCTCGATGCTGGACTGGCTCGTCACCAACATGGGCTGGCTGTTCATCATCTCGGCCACCGGCTTCGTGCTCTTCTGCATCTACCTGGCGGTGTCGAAGTACGGACGCATCCCGCTCGGCAAGGACGGGGAGAAGCCGGAGTTCAGGACCGTCAGCTGGATCGCCATGATGTTCAGCGCCGGCATGGGCATCGGATTGATGTTCTACGGCGTCTCCGAGCCGCTGACACACTTCGTCACTCCGCCGCCCGGTACCGACAGCAGTGTCGGAACGGCCATGGCCACCACGATGTTCCACTGGAGCCTGCATCCGTGGTCCATCTACGCCGTCATGGGACTCGCCGTCGCGTACAGCACCTACCGCCGCGGCCGTCGTCAGCTCATCAGCTCTGCCTTCCTGCCGCTCCTCGGCCGCCGCGCCGAGGGCCCGATCGGCAAGGTCATCGACATCCTCGCCATCTTCGCGACGCTGTTCGGTACCGCCGCCTCGCTCGGACTCGGTGCGCTGCAGATCGGTTCGGGCGTCGAGGTCATCGGCTGGCTCGGTGAGGCCGGCACTCTCCTGCTGGTCGCCATCGTCGCGCTGCTGACCCTCGCCTTCGTCGCGTCCGCGGTCTCCGGCGTCGCCAAGGGCATCCAGTGGCTGTCCAACATCAACATGGTGCTGGCGCTCGTCCTCGCACTCTTCGTGTTCGTGCTCGGCCCGACGGTGCTGATCCTCAACCTGATCCCCACCACCATCGGCGACTACGCGAGCCAGCTGTTCCACATGTCGGCGCGCTCGGCGGCGTCGTCCGATCCGGAGACCGCCTCGTGGCTGTCCTCGTGGACGATCTTCTACTGGGCCTGGTGGGTCTCCTGGACCCCCTTCGTCGGCATGTTCCTCGCCCGCATCAGCCGTGGCCGCACCGTCCGCGAGTTCATCATCGGTGTCATCGTGATCCCCAGTGCCGTGAGCCTGGTGTGGTTCTCGATCTTCGGCGGCGCCGGCATCGGCGAACAGCGCGACGGCATCGACCTGGCCGCGCGTGGCAGCAGCGAGTCCCAGCTGTTCGGCATGCTCGAGAACCTGCCGCTCTTCGGGCTGTCCACGGTCGTCGTGATGATTCTGGTGGCCGTCTTCTTCGTCTCCGGCGCAGACGCGGCGTCCATGGTCATGGGCACCCTCAGCCAGCGCGGCACGCTCGAGCCCAGCCGTTGGGTCGTCGTGTTCTGGGGAGCCATCACCGGTGGCACCGCCGCGATCATCCTGTGGACCGGCGGCGCGGACGCACTCAACGGTCTGCAGACGATGACGATCATCGCCGCGGCGCCGTTCGTCCTGGTGATGATCGGGCTGTCGGTGTCGCTCTACCGCGATCTGTCACACGATCCGCTGGTGCTCACGCAGCGCCGTCGACGTCTCCGGCTGACGAAGGCCGGGCGCACCGAGCTCTGAGCGGTCAGCGCCAGCTCGGCAACCAGAGCTGCTGCTGCCACGTCTCCTGACTGATGGGCAGACCCGTGAGGATCGGCCAGAGCCACACGAAGTTGGCGATCACCACGGCGACGTACAGCGAGACGAGCAGCAGGCCGAGCGTGCGGCGCTCGCGCCCCGGCCCCTCACGCCCCTGTCCACCGCGGAGTCCTCGACCGAGGATGTCGCCGAGGACGAGGGTGACGCCCATGACGAGGAAGGGCGCGAGCGCTGCGGCGTAGAAGAAGTACATCTGGCGGTCGAGGGTGAGGAACCACGGCAGGATGCCGGCGCCGTAGCCGACGAGGACGGCGGCGTAGCGCCAGTCGCGGCGGGCCACGGTGCTCCACAGCGCCCAGCCGAGCATCGGGAACGCGACCCACCACAGAGCGGGCGTGCCGATGAGCATGACGGCCTTGACGCAGTTGCCGCCCGTCGAACAGCCGGTGATCTGCTGCCCGTCGGCGAAGTAGTAGAGCATCGGCCGCAGACCCATCGGCCACGTCCACGGCTTGGACTCCCACGGATGGCGGTTGCCGGCCGAGTTGGTCAGCCCGGCGTGGAAGTCGAGGACGTTGCCGCTGTAGTACCAGAGCGAACGCAGGGCGGCGGGCACGAACGAGAACGGCCCTCCCGTCCCGATGTCGGTGCCCACGGCGTTCCGGTCGACGCCGGTCTCGCTCGCGAACCAGCCGGCGTAGGTGGCCAGATAGACGACGAGCGGAATGGCCACGAGCGCGTACAGCGCGGGTCCGACGTCGCGCACGGCGGTGCCGACCCACGGCCGGGTGACCCCGTACTGGCGACGCGCCGCGACGTCGAAGGCGACGCTGAGCAGTCCGAAGAATGCGACGAAGTAGATGCCCGACCACTTCGTTCCGCACGCCAGACCGAGCAGGAGTCCGCCGCCGAACCGCCACCAGCGGACGCCGAGACGCGGGCCCCACGTGGTCATCTCCGTGCGGCCCTCGACGGCGACCCGGTGCAACCGCTCCCGGACATCGTCCCGGTCGCGGACCAGAGCGCCGAACGCGGCGACGACGAACACCACCATGAAGATGTCGAGCATGCCGACTCGGGACGTCACGAACGTGACGCCGTCGACGATCATGAGGATCCCGGCGATCGCACCCAACAGAGTCGAGCGCGTCATGCGGCGCACGATGCGGACGACGAGGAGCACGAGGACCACTCCGAAGACGGCCGACGACAGCCGCCAGCCCCATCCGGTGTAGCCGAACAGTGCCTCCCCGACCGCGATCAGCTGCTTGCCGACGGGCGGGTGCACGACGAGTCCGTAGGCCGGGTTGTCCTCGACACCGCCGCCGGTGAGTACCTGGTAGCCCTGCGGGGCGTAGTGCTTCTCGTCGAAGACCGGGGTGCCGGCGTCGGTCGGATAGCCGAGCATCGTGAAGCGGGTGACGGCTGCGAGGACCGTGAGGACCGCGGTGACGATCCATCCGCGCATGCGGTCGGTGGGCCCGAACACCGCGGGCGGGAGAGCCGGGCGCGGCGCGGTGAGGTACTCGTCGGAACCGTCGCGACCGGTGGGGATACGCGCGGTCACGAGGGTCACCCTTCGATCGTAGGCTAGGTGGCGACGGCGACCGCGGTCGTGACCGACGAGCGAGATGAGGACGACGCGTGCTGGTACTCGGTGCGACACCGATGGGGGACCCCGCAGACGCGTCGCCTCGACTGCGCGACGCACTGGCCACGGCCGACGTCGTGGCCGCGGAGGACACGCGTCGCACGAAGTCGCTGGCCACGGCACTCGGTGTCCAGATCACCGGCCGGGTCGTCAGCTTCTACGACCAGGTCGAGGTCGATCGGGTTCCGCTGTTGCTCGCCGAGATGCGTGAGGGACGGCGGGTCCTGCTGGTCACCGACGCCGGTATGCCCTCCGTGAGCGATCCGGGCTACCGGTTGGTCGCCGCGTGCGCGGAGGCGGGGATCGGCGTGACCTGCCTGCCCGGGCCGTCCGCCGTGACCACCGCGCTGGCCCTGTCGGGGTTGCCGGTCGAGCGCTTCTGCTTCGACGGTTTCGCCCCTCGCAAGCGTGGTCCCCGGCAGGCGTGGATGCGCACACTGGCGACGGAGAGTCGCGCCGTCGTGTTCTTCGAGGCCCCGCACCGCATCGCCGACTGTCTCGCCGACGCGTCCGAGGTACTGGGCCCGGATCGGCGCGCCGCGGTGTGCCGGGAGTTGACCAAGACCTACGAGGAAGTGAAGCGAGGAACGCTGGGGGAGTTGGCCGCGTGGGCCGCCGACGGGGTGCGCGGCGAGATCACGGTGGTCCTGGCCGGGGCCGAGCCCGTCAGCGCGGATCCCGCCGACCTCGTCGCCGAGGTGGAGGATCTCGTCTCCGCCGGGCTCGGCCTCAAGGACGCGTGCGCACGGGTGGCCGCCACGACGGCGGCGGACGTGTCCAAGCGCGCGCTCTACGAAGCGGTGCTGGCCGCCCGAGACTGACGGGCCGTCAGCCGACGATCTGCTGGCGAAGTCCGTCGGTCGCCGTCTCGAGAACGGACTTGGTCCCGCGCTTGATGATGAACCCCGGCACGGGGATCTTCGGGTCGAGCGTGATCTCGAACTCGAGGTGGGTGCCCTTGTCGGTCTCGCTGAGGCGGTACTCCGCGTGCTGCGACTTCTGCTGGGTGCTCTCGACGACGTCCCACGCCACCGACATGTCGGACCACGTGAAGCGCAGCACCTGCTCGTCGGTGAATCCCATGACGGCGACGGTCATCTCGGCGAGGACGGGGCGACCCTGGTCGTCACGCTCACGCACCGACACCTTCTTGTGGATCGACGACCACGCCGGCAGGCCTTCGAGGTCCGCGATGACCGCGAGCACGTCGGCCGGTGGTGCCTCGATCTCGACTTCTCTGTTTCCGCTGACAGCCATGGCGTGAATGTAACCGACCGTCCACACCTACAGGGCGGTTTGGGTCGGTGTCGTGATCATGTCCCGGTGCCGGCCAGGGGAACTGTGCCGCGGCGAACCTGTTCGTCGACGAACACGGCGATCTCCGAGATCGCGCGCGCGGATTCGGGAACGAAGTCCGCGGCGTGGAACACGTGCACCTGGTCCTGCCACACCTGCAGACGGCACTCGATTCCGGCGTCCGCCAGGCGCTCCGCCATCAGTTCCGAGTCGGCGTAGACCATCTCGGTGGATCCGACCTGGATGAGGACCGGAGGGAGGGCGGACAGGTCGGCGTCGACGGGACACACGCGCGGACCACGCCTGCCGTCCACGACGATTCGGGCCTCGACCTCGTCCGCCAGTTTCGTGAGCGCCGGCACGGCACCCTTGGGGAAGACCGAACAGAGAGACGCGTTGGGATGCAACATCTTCCGCGTCGGATCGAGATCGGTGAGCGGAGACAGGGCGATGATGCCGCCCGCGGGCGGCAGACCCTGGCTCTGCAGGGCGAGCGCCACCATGAACGCAAGGTAACCGCCGGCGGAGTCCCCTGCGATGAAGATCTGCTCGGGCAGGTATCCCGCGTCGAGCAGGTAGCGGAAGCCGTCGACCCCGTCCTCCACCGCGTGCGAGATGGGGTTGCGCGGCATCATCCGGTAGTCGACCGACAGCACGTCGGCACCGGTGGACTGGGCGATGCGCGAGATGAGGCGTCGGTGGCTGTTGAGGCCGCACACCACGAAGGCGCCGCCGTGGAGGTACAGGATCACGCGGTCGCGGTCCGCGCGGCGGGTCGGGCGCTCCGATCTGCCGTCGGCGCCGACACGACGGGGGCTGTCCGTGCGAATCCACTCGGCCCGACACTCGTCTAGCCGCACGGGCGCGACGGTGGTGTCTCCCACCGGCGGGAGGAGCCGGCCGGCCTGGTCGACCACGGACATGGGCCACGGCAGGGTGTGGGTCCGGGCCCACACGCCGAGGAAGGGGCGGACCGTGCGGCGCAGATACGCGGCGAGGAGCCGGGACTGCATGCTGCCGCCCTCGAACTCCTGGCGGTCGACGGCGGTGCCGACGCCGAGTGCGCGCCGCACGCGGCGACTGGCGGACGAACGTGTCAGCGACGACGGTGCGGTCATCTCGGCCGAGGCGATGCTCATGGGTGGCCCTCCACTTCCTTGCTCGTACTGTGAATCGCACGATAGGGCCGAAACGAAACACTTCTCGAGGAATAGTTGTTGCCGGGGTCACACCGTGACTCCACGTTGTCGCAATAGTTGTGGGTTCGTTACTTCCGAGTAGCACAGTGAACCTGCAGGTGAGCCGTACCGTGACCACGCGGTTCCGCAGTTCGAGAGAGGTCCGCCCCCATGCCCTTCATGCCGGTCACAGAGTCCATGTTCCTCCTGGCCGAGACGCGCGAGCACCCCATGCACGTCGGGGGACTGCAACTGTTCGTGCCCCCGGAGGACGCCGGCGACGACTTCGGGATGCAGCTCTACGAGACGTTCCAGGCCGCCACCGACGTCTACAAGCTCTTCCGCAAACGCCCGGCTCCGCCGGTCAACTTCATGGGCACCGTGCGCTGGATCTACGACGAGGATCTCGACTTCGAGCATCACGTCCGCCGCATCATGCTGCCGCGGCCGGGCCGCATCCGCGAGCTGCTGCGCTACATCTCCGCCGAGCACAGTGCGCCTCTCGACCGGCACCGTCCGATGTGGGAGCTGCACATCATCGAGGGGTTGGCCGACGGCCGCGTCGCGCTCTACAGCAAGATCCACCACTCGCTGGTCGACGGTGTCTCGGCGCTCAAGTTGTTCGAGCGCACCCTGACCACCGATCCCGATGCCCGCGACTGCGGCCCGATCTGGAACCCGGCGCTCTTCGAGCGGCCGAAGAAGAAGAGCACCGAGGTGGCGAAGGTCGACGAGGGTGGCGTCCTGTCACTGTTGTCGACGGGCGTCAAGGCCGCCGGCGAGCTCGCCGGGGTCGGACCCGCCGCGGCGCGGATCGGTCTGAACAAGCTGCGCGGCAACGAGATGGTGCTGCCTCTGACCGCACCTCGGACGATGCTCAACGTGCCGATCGGCGGGGCACGCCGCTTCGCGTCGCAGCAATGGTCCAAGTCGCGGATGAAGGACATCGCGGCAGCGCTGGGGGTCACGCTGAACGACGTGGTGCTGACGATGTGCTCCGGGGCGCTGCGGTCCTATCTCATCGACCGCAACGCACTGCCCGACCAGCCGCTGATCGCGATGGTGCCGGTGTCCATGCGGGAGGCCGGCGCGGACGCGGACGGCGGTAACGCCGTCACCACGGTGCTGTGCAACCTCGGTACCGACCAGCCCGATCCGGAACGCCGACTCGCCGCCGTCGTCTCGTCGATGAACGAGTCGAAGGCGATGATGCGCACCCTGTCTCCGCTGCAGGCGCTCAGCTACGGCGCGGCCGTGATGGCCCCGCTGCTGCTCACGCCGGTACCGGGCTTCGTGCGCAACACGCCGCCCCCGTTCAACGTCATCATCTCGAACGTGCCCGGTCCGAAGACCGAGATGTACTGGAACGGTGCGAAACTCGACGGTGTGTACCCGGCGTCGATCGTGCTGGACGGGCAGGCGCTCAACATCACACTCGCGACCAACGCCGACAACGTCAACTTCGGACTGGTCGGAGATCGGCGCAGCGTGCCGTCGCTGCAGCGCATGCTCACGCATCTCGACACCGCGCTGGAGGAGCTCGAGAAGCTGGCCGACGGGTGAGTCTCGCACTGCGGCCGATGCTTCCGCGCGATCCCCACGAGGAGCATCGCGCCGCCAGCTCGCTGGAGCTGTTCTTCGACCTGGTGTTCGTGGTGGCCGTGTCGTTCGCGTCGGTCGAGTTGGCGCACCAACTCGAGGACGGCCACTTCCTCTCCGGCGTCGGCGCGTACGCGATGGTGTTCTTCGCCATCTGGTGGGCGTGGATGAACTTCACCTGGTTCGCCACGTCGTTCGACACCGACGACTGGCTGTACCGGGTGACCACCATCGTGCAGATGGCAGGCGTGCTGATTCTGGCGAGCGGTGTCACCGACGCGATGGTCGACTACGACTACCGGTTGGTGACCGCCGGCTACGTGGTGATGCGGCTGGCGATGGTGAGCCAGTGGATCCGGGCGGGCCTGCGCAACAGCGAGTTCCGTGCCACCGCCACCCGGTACGCGGTGGGCATCACCCTGGTGCAGGTGCTGTGGGTGGCCAGGCTGGCGCTGCCGGACAGCGTCGCCGTGGTCAGCTTCGTCGTCCTGGTGGCGGCCGAGATCTCGGTACCGGTGCTGAGCGAGCGTTCCGGACGCACCCCGCTGCACGGCGAACACATCGCCGAGCGCTACGGACTCTTCACACTGATTCTGCTGGGGGAGTCGTTGCTCGCCTCGGCGACCGCCATCGTGGGCGGCATCTCCGAGCACGATCACACGGCCGAGCTCGTCGGCCTCGCGATGGCCACGCTCGTGGTGGTGGCCACCATGTGGTGGCTGTACTTCTCGGTGTCGCAGGAGGACTCGGTCGGCGCCCGGCTGGGGAGATCACTCGGTTTCGGCTACACCCATTATGTCGTGTTCGCGGCGGCCGGCGCCGTGTCGGCCGGCATCGAGGTGGCCGTCGCGCACATCGAGGGCGGCGGCTCGTTGTCGGATCGGGCGGCGTCGGCCACCATCACCGTGCCCGTGGCGCTGTTCGTGTTCTGTTTCTGGGCTCTGGCCATCAGGCCGCGCTCGACCGGCATCGTCAACGTCGCCACTCCGGTCGGCGCCCTCGCGGTGCTCGCGGCCACCGCGATTCCCGGATCCGCGATCGTCAGTGCGGCCGTCGCGGCTCTGATCCTCGCGGCGGTCGTCGCGGTGTCGGTCGTGTTCGGTGACCGAGGCGCGACCGAGGCTCACTCCTCCGGTTCGACGTAGCGGGGGAAGACGCCGGTGGGCTTGGGCAGCGCGACGCCGGGGGTGAGACGCGTTGTCAGCGAGTCGAACTCGCGGTCCGTCACCCCGAGCAGGTCGAGCAGCTTCGCTGTGCTGTCGGGCATGAACGGCTGGGTCAGCAGGACGGTCACGCGGAGCACCTCGAGGGTCACGTACAGCACCGTCGCCATGCGGGCCGGATCCGTCTTGCGCAGAACCCACGGTTCCTGCGACGAGAAGTAGCGGTTGGTCTCCGCGAGTACCGACCAGATCGCGTCGAGCGCCAGGTGCATCTCGACGGCGTCCATGTGGCCGCGCACCACGGCGTGAAGGGCATCGACGCGAGCGAGCATCGCCTCGTCGTCGGCGGTGAACTCGCCGGGTGTCGGCACCTGCGCACCGCAGTTCTTGGCCACCATGGACAGCGACCGCTGAGCCAGGTTCCCCAGTTCGTTCGCCAGGTCGGCGTTGATCCTGGTGACGATCGCCTCGTGGCTGTAGCTGCCGTCCTGTCCGAACGACACCTCGCGCAGGAGGAAGAAGCGCAACGAGTCCAGGCCGTACTCCTCGATCAAGGCCGCCGGGCTGACGACGTTGCCCACCGACTTGGACATCTTCTCGCCCTTGTTGGTCAGGAAGCCGTGCGCGAACACGCGTTTCGGCAATTCGACACCTGCCGACATCAGGAACGCCGGCCAGAACACGGCGTGGAATCGCACGATGTCCTTGCCGATCATGTGGACGTCGGCCGGCCAGAACTTCCGGAACGACTCGCTGTCGGTGTCGGGGTAGCCGACGCCGGTGAGGTAGTTCGTCAACGCGTCGACCCACACGTACATGACGTGGTCGGGATCGCCGGGAACCTGGACACCCCAGTCGAAGGTGGACCGTGAGATCGACAGGTCCTTGAGACCGGACTTCACGAAGCTCGCCACCTCGTTGCGGCGACCCGCCGGGAGAATGAACTCGGGACGCTCCTCGTACAGCGCGAGCAGCTTGTCCTGGTAAGCGGACAGCCGGAAGAAGTACGTCGACTCCTCCGTCCACTCCACCGGGGTGCCCGACTCGGTCGCGATGCGGGAACCGTCGTCCTGCAGGGTGGTCTCGCCCTCGGCGTAGTACGCCTCGTCCCGCACCGAGTACCACCCGCTGTACGAGTCGAGGTAGATGTCGCCGTTGTCGGTCATCTTCTGCCACAGGTCGCGGCTGGCCTCGAGGTGGTCGGCGTCCGTGGTGCGGATGAACCTGTCGAACGTGATCTTCAACGACTCCTGCATGGCCTGGAACGCGTCCGAGTTCCGGCGCGCCAGATCGGCGGTGGAGATACCCTCCTTCGACGCCGTCTGCGCCATCTTCAGACCGTGCTCGTCCGTTCCCGTCAGGAACCGCACGTCGAACCCGTCGAGCCGCTTGAACCGAGCGAGGACATCGGTGGAGATGTACTCGTACGCGTGGCCGATGTGGGGATCACCGTTCGGGTAGGCGATAGCGGTCGTGATGTAGAACGCAGGCTTGGTCGAACCGGTCTCAGTCATGGTGCGCCTACTCTATCTTTCGTGCCGAGAGACCGTCCCGCCCCCGACTTGCCCAGTCCGCTCGCACCGCTCGTGGACGCGCACACGCACCTCGACGCGTGTGGGGCCACCGATGCAGCGTCCGTCGCGGCCGTTCTCGACTGCGCCGAGTCCGTCGGGGTGGGCCGAGTCGTCACCGTCGCGGACGATCTGGACGCCGCTCGTTTCGCCGTCGCCGCCGCGCACTGGGATCCGCGCGTCTTCGCGGCCACCGCCATCCACCCGACGCGGGCGAACGTGCTCACCGACGAGGTGAAGACCGAGATCGAACGCCTCGCGCGAGATCCCCGCACCGTCGCCGTGGGGGAGACCGGTCTCGACTACTACTGGCCGGGGAAGCTCGACGGTTGCGCCGCGGTGGAGGAGCAGGTCGAGGGCTTCCGGTGGCACATCGATCTGGCGAAGCGCGTCGGCAAACCACTGATGATCCACAACCGCGACGCGGACCACGACGTTCTCGCGGTGCTCCTCGACGAGGGCGCGCCCGAGACGGTGATCTTCCACTGCTTCTCGTCGGGTCCCGAGATGGCCGAGGTGTGCGTCGACGCCGGCTATGTGCTCAGCTTCTCCGGGACGGTGAGTTTCAAGAATTCCCACGAATTGCGGGAAGCGGCCCAGTTGGTGCCGGACGGGCAGTTCCTGCTCGAGACCGACGCCCCGTTCCTGACGCCGCATCCGTACCGCGGCGCACCCAACGAGCCCTACTGCCTGCCGTACACGGCGCGCGCCCTGGCGGAGGCGACCGGCCGTTCCGCCGAGGACGTCGCTGCATCGGCGACGTCGACGGCGGAGCGGGTCTACCGCCTCTAGTTCGGGGGCGGGAACTGACCGTTGGGGACGATAGTGCCGCCGTCGAGCGTGAAGTCGACGTAGGAGGTGTTGGACGGGCAGCAGAACGCGTCGCTCTCGTTCAGCCAGCGGTACCGCACCGTCACCGTGGAGTCGGTCGCACCGACCACCGAGGTGTAGCTGTACGCGTCCGACGTGGCGGTCCCCAGGTAGTCACCCGAGTTGGTGAAGAACAGGACGTGCGACTGCACCGTCCCGTTCCGGATGCCGGTGCCCGTCGCCCGCGCCCACTCCAGCGTCGGGCATCCGTCGGCGCTGGTGCCGGGAGTGTGGTCGTCGATGACGAACACCCCGCCCTGCGAGTCGGTACCCAGATTCGCCACGGCAGTGCGCACGTTCAGCGAGTTCGGATCCACACACGGCACGATCTGCGCAGGTTGCACCGGCGCGGGTGCGGGCACGGTGACCGTCTCGGTCTGCGTCTCCACGCTCGTCTCCGGCGCGGGTGCGGGTGCCGGTGCCGGTGCCGGAGTAGACGACGAGGGTGCCGGGTCGTCGGCGGGGAGCGCCGTCCCGGTCGTGCCGCCGGAACCGCACGACACGGCCGCGGCGGCGCACGCCGCCATCGCGAGAACGGCCATCGAACGAGGGAGAGTGGTCACCGGGCCTCCAGGGTGTCCGTACCGAGCGTTCTGCTCGGCGGTCGAAGGGTGTGTCGGCGACCACCACCCGATCGTTACCGGTGCTCAGGTCACGATCGGGTCGCGGCGACGGATCAGTCGTCGTCGCCGTACGTCTCCACCAGTCGATCGAACTCGGCGCGGTCGATCACGCTGGGCTCGTTGATGGCCAGGGCCTGCGCGTACTTGCCCGCGAGGTGGTAATCGCGGCCCAGGGGACCACGCTCACCGTCCTCGTCGTCGTCCTGCGTGCTCGCTCCGGGCGGCACCTCGTTCTGCAGACCGTTCGTCTGCGCACCCAACCGAGCGTCGATCTTGGCCGTGATCTTCTGCATGATCTCTTGGTCGTCGCTCACTGTCGTGCCTCTCGTCGGTGTAGCGGCTTCTCGGTGCGGGGCCCGCGTCTCACAGGACCTTGTCGAGGAAGTCCTTCGTTCGCTCGTGCTGCGGATTGCCGAACAGGTCGTCCGGCGAGCCCTCCTCGACGATGTACCCCTCCGCCATGAAGATCACACGGTCGGACACCTCGCGGGCGAAGCCCATCTCGTGCGTGACGACGACCATCGTCATGCCGCCCTTCGCCAGATCGCGGAGAACCTGCAGGACCTCGCCGACCATCTCGGGGTCGAGCGCACTCGTGGCCTCGTCGAACAGCATGATGTCCGGGTCCATGGCGAGCGCCCGCGCGATCGCGACGCGCTGCTTCTGCCCACCGGACAACTGCGCCGGCTTGGCGTTCTCCTTGTCGGCCAGACCCACCTGGGCCAGCAGGCGGACGGCGTTCTCGCGCGCCTTCCCCTTGTCCGACTTCTTCGTCTCGACGGGCGCGAGCATCACGTTCTCGATGACGCTCATGTGGGGGAAGAGGTTGAAGTGCTGGAACACCATGCCGATGTGCTGGCGCACGGAGTCGAGGTTCACCTTCGGATCGGTCAGGTCGAAACCGTCGACCACGACAGTGCCGCCCGTGATGTCCTCGAGCTTGTTGAGGCACCGGAGGAAGGTGCTCTTGCCGGAACCGGACGGGCCGATGACACACACCACCTCGCCCGAGTGGACGTCGACGTCGAGGCCCTTGAGCACTTCGAGATCGCCGAACGACTTCTTCAGTCCGATGGCGCGGATCTTGACCTCGGCCGCAGCGGCGTCGGGCGCGGTGGTCTCGGTGCTCACTTGTTGATCCTCTTCTCGAGACGGTTCGACAGCATCGTCAACGCCATGATGATGACGAAGTACATGACACCGATGATCAGCCACATGTTGAACGACTGGAAGTTGCGGGCGATGATGATCCGCCCCGACTGGGTGAGCTCGGCGAGGCCGATCACCGACAGGATCGAGGTGTCCTTCAGCGTGATGACGAACTGATTGATGTACGACGGGATCATCGTCCGGATCGCCTGCGGCATCACGACCTTGCGCATGGACGTCAGGTAACTGATGCCGAGGCTCCGCGAGGCCTCCATCTGGCCCTTGTCCACCGACAGGATGCCGCCGCGGACGATCTCCGCCATGTACGCACCGGCGTTGAGCGACAGCGTGATGATGCCGGCGGTGAACGCCGACATCTGGAAACCGAGCGCGGCGGGAATGCCGAAGTAGATGAAGAAGGCCTGCACCAGTAGCGGTGTGCCGCGGAAGATCGCCACGTAGGTGGCGCCGATGCCGCGCAGCCACGCCTTGGTCGACACCCGGAAGAGTCCGAAGACGGCACCGAGGATCAGCGCCACCACGATGGAGATGACCGTCAGGACGATCGTCAGCCAGAGGCCCTTCAGCAGTTCCTTGTACTCGCTCTTGATCAGTCCGGGGATCGAGTTGTCCGTCTCGTCGGCCGCGGCGCCGATGTAGGTACCGAGGATCTCGTCGTACTGGCCGGAGGACCGCAGGTTGGCCAGTCCGGTGTCGAACGCGGCGAGCAGCTCCGGGTTGGCACCCTTGTTCACGGCGAAGCCGTAGTTGCTGGGCGACTCCTTCTCCGTGACCGTCTTCAGACCGTTCCCCTGGGTGATGCCGTACTGCAGCACCGGGTAGTCGTCGAACACGGCGACCGAGTTCCCGGTGCGCACCTCGTCGTACATGCTGGCGGAGTCGGCGAAGTACCGCGTCGTGAAGCCGTACTGCGCCTTGATGCTCTCCGCGAAGTCGGCGCCCTCGGTGCCGTTCTTGACCGCGACCTGCTGCCCGGAGAGATCGTCGTACGAGGTGATCGACGAGTTCTCGAGCACGGCCATCTGCACGCCGGACTCGAAGTAGGGCTCGGAGAAGTCGAACACCGCCTCGCGCGCCGGCGTGATCGTCATACCGGCGATGACGCCGTCGGCCTGGTTCGCCTGCACTGCCTGCAACGCCGCGTCGAACCCGAGGGGCCGGATGTCGACCTGGAAACCCTGGTCCTCCGCGATCGCCCGGATGAGGTCCATGTCGATGCCGACGAACTGACCGTCGGAGTTCTGGAACTCGAACGGTGCGAAGGTCACGTCGGTGGCGATGGCGAACGTGCGACCCTCCACCGGGCTCGGGGGCGCCGGCTGGGCCTGCGCTGCGGGTGCGAGCACCAACGCGACGAGTGCCACGACGGCGGTGATCGCCGGGAGGCGGCGCAGTCGGTGCCACCGGCCCCGTTCGGATCGCGGTGGGGAGGTCGGATTCACGAAGAGCCTTCCGGTCTGGTGCAGGTGAACAGTCGGGTCGGACCCTATCGGCCGGGAGACTCGCGGCGACCCTTACCGGAAAGTAGGAACGGTCGCGGGGCTGCTCGAGGCCATGAAGTTGCCGAACCTGTGCCCGCTCGTTACCGTATCGTGATCGTGTAAGCGTGGCGCGGGCTCGGAGAGCTCGTGATCGTCTCGACCTGGCAAGGAAATCGAAGTTGCGTTATTCGTCCGTGATGTCCGTTCGACCAGTCGTGTCCACCGGGGCGGGAGCGCAGTAACGATGTCGCATGTCGCCAGACTCAACTCCGCCCGGTCCCGCCTGCTGTACGTCGTGGTGGCTGCGCTTCTCGCCACCCTCGTCGTGGGAGCGAGCGTCGCGGTGGCCCGCCACAAGACGGTCACGATCGACGTCGACGGGCAGCAGGTCCAGCTCTCCACGATGACGACCGACGTCCGCAGCGCCCTCCAGGCCGCCGGATATCAGCCCACCGAGCGGGACGAGGTGGCGCCCGCCGCGGACGCGCCCCTCGCCGACGGGGAGACCGTCACGCTCAAACGGGCTCGCGAGGTCACCCTGACAGTGGACGGCGCGCCGTCCACGGTGTGGACCACGGCCGCCACCGTGGCCGAGGCCAAGGATCAGCTCGGCATCGCTCCCGACGTCCACATCGACGAGTCGGAGTCCGACCCGCTGCCGCTCGACGGTGCCTCTGTCAACGTCGTGCTGCCGAAGTCCGTGACCCTCGCCGACGGCGCCGCGCCGCCCGCACCGATGCGGCTCGCTGCTCCCACCATCGGCGATTTCCTCGCCGCGGCCGGTGTACCCCTCGAGCAGAACGACACCGTCGCGCCCGCGGCGAACACGCCCCTCGTCGAGGGCGCCGTGGTCACGGTGACCCGCGACCGGACCGAGACCGTCAGCGTCACCGAGCCCGTGGTCGCACCCGATCAGCGCATCGAGGACCCGACGATGAACATGAGCAAGACCATCGAGGAGTCCGACGGCGCTCCGGGTGAGCAGAACGCGACCTACTCGGTGCAGAAGGTCAACGGCGTCGAGGTCTCCCGCACCCTCGTGAAGGCCGACGTCACGACACCGCCGGTGGCCAAGACCGTGCGCGTCGGTGCCAAGCCCGGCACCGAGGTACCGCCGGTCGAGAACGGCGCCGTGTGGGACGCTCTCGCGCAGTGCGAGGCCACGGGGAACTGGGCCATCAACACGGGCAACGGCTTCTTCGGCGGCGTGCAGTTCGACCAGAACACCTGGGAGCGGCAGGGCGGGCTCAAGTACGCGGCGCGCGCCGACCTGGCCACCCGCGAGGAGCAGATCGCGATCGCGTCGCAGACCCAGCGCACCCAGGGCTGGGGCGCCTGGCCCTCCTGCACCAGCAGGCTCGGGCTGCGCTGACATACGCTCCACCCGTGTCCGAACCTCCCGTCTCCCCGCCGACGTCCGATTCGCCGGCGTCCGATTCCGCAGCCGGTCCGGCACGCGTCCGCCTGCTGGGGCCCGCGGAGGTGCGCACCCTCGCAGCCGAGCTGGGCGTCCGGCCCACCAAGACCCTCGGCCAGAACTTCGTCCACGACGCGAACACGGTGCGGCGCATCGTGACGGCGGCCGGAGTCGGTCCGGACGACACGGTGCTCGAGGTGGGGCCGGGGCTCGGATCGCTGACCCTGGCCCTGCTCGACCTCGTGCACGACGTGGTCGCCGTGGAGATCGATCCGGTACTGGCGCAGCGTCTTCCGCGGACCGTCGCCGAGCGCGCCGAGACGCGTGTCGACCGGTTGGCGGTGGTCGGTGCCGACGCCCTGCGCGTGCGCCGCGACGAGATTCCCGGCGCGCCGACCGCACTGGTCGCCAACCTCCCGTACAACGTGGCGGTGCCGGTGCTGCTGCACCTGCTCGCCCTGATCCCCACCCTGCGCACCGCGCTGGTGATGGTGCAGTCGGAGGTGGCGGACCGGCTGGCGGCTCCTCCCGGCAGCAAGACCTACGGGGTGCCGAGTGTGAAGGCCGCGTACTTCGGCGACGTCCGCCGCGCGGGCGCCGTGGGCCGTTCGGTGTTCTGGCCGGTGCCGCAGGTGGAGTCGGGTCTGGTGCGCGTCGATCGGCACGAGAATCCGCAGTGGCCGATGGACGAGACGTTCCGCCGCACTCTGTTCGCTGTCGTGGACGCGGCATTCGCGCAGCGGCGCAAGACGTTACGTGCGGCTCTGGCGGGGTGGGCCGGGTCGGCGGCCATGGCGGAGACGCGACTCGTCGAGGCGGGGATCGACCCGTCGGCGCGCGGGGAGACGCTCGACGCCGCCGCGTTCGTCCGACTGGCGCAGACCACCGGTGGTCACGAGTCCTGACGCGCGCTGTGCTCGTCGCGGGCACGGGCATATCGGGCGGCGACACGGTCGAGTCGCCGTGACTCGACCTCGCAGGCGTCGATCAACTCCTGCGGACCGCACACGGTGAAGTCCACGTCGAAGGCGGCGAGCCACCGCGCCATCGACGGGTAGGTGTCCGCGGTGATCGAGACCTCGCACCGCTCGTCGTCGAGCCGGGCGAGGGTGCCCCACTGCGGATCGACGCGATCCTCGATCCGCTCGAACGGCACGTGCAGGACGACCCGTCCGCGGGCGGCCGAGAACGCCTGATCGATGCCCCTCGACACGAACTCCGCGGCGCCGCCCTCGGGCAGGGCCCGAGGAGTGAAGCGAGGCCCCGTCGGCACCTTCGGATCGAGGCGGTCGACGCGGAACGACCGCCAGTCCTCACGGGCGAGGTCCCAGCCCACGAGGTACCACCGCAACCCCGACCGCACGAGCCGGTACGGCTCCACCTCGCGCCGCATGGTGTCCCCGCCGTGGGTGCGGTAATCGAAGCGCAGGCGCTCGTGGTTCTGGCACACGGTCGCCAGCGCCGTCAGCACCGAGGCGTCGACGCTCGACTGCACCGGACGTGACTGGACGACGTCGATCTGTAGTGCGTCGAGGCGGTGGCGCAACCGTGACGGCATCACCTGTCGCAGCTTGGTGAGGGCACCGATCGACGACTCCGCGGTGCCGGTGACGGACGCAGACGCGCCACTCTGCAGCCCGAGCGCCACGGCGATCACCTCGTCGTCCGTCAGCAGCAGGGGTGGCATCTCCGCGCCGGCACCCAGCCGGTACCCGCCGCCGACGCCGACCGTTCCGTCCACCGGATAGCCCAGTGACCGCAACCGGTCGACGTCACGGCGCACGGTGCGCGGGGTGATCTGGAGCCGTTCGGCCAGATCGGCCCCGGACCAGTCGCGCCGGGTCTGCAGCAACGACAGCAGAGCCAGCAGTCGAGCGGACGTCTCGCGCATGTCGCACATGATGCACCCGACAGCGGACAGTTCGGGTCCTCGATCCGGTTCGGTACTCGGCCGCACGCCGACTACAGTGGTGAGACGTGCTCACAGTCGTTCCGCGGCCGGTCTCGGTCCGCGCTCCCGCCAAGGTCAATCTGCACCTTGCCGTGGGTGACCTGCGCCCCGACGGCTACCACGAACTCACCACCGTCTTCCACGCGCTCTCCCTCGTCGACGACGTCTCCGTCGTGGCTGCGGAGACACTGTCCGTCAGCGTGTACGGGGACGATGCAGGCATCGTTCCCACCGACCACACCAACCTGGCGTGGAAGGCGGCCGAACTCGTCGCCGCCCATGCCGGTCGTCGGCCGGCCGTCGCCATCAGCATCGACAAGGGCATTCCCGTCGCGGGGGGCATGGCCGGGGGCAGCGCCGACGCGGCCGCGACCGTCGTCGCGCTGGACGCGCTCTGGAACCTCGGCCTGTCCCGCGAGAAGATCATGGACTTCGCGGCGCAGCTCGGCAGCGACGTCCCGTTCTCCGTCGCCGGTGGCACGGCCGTCGGCACGGGTCGCGGCGAGAAGCTGCTGCCGGTGCTCTCACGCAACTCCTTCCACTGGGTGCTCGCTCTCGCGAAGGGCGGTCTCTCGACTCCCGCGGTCTACCGCGAACTCGACCGGCTGCGCGAACGGGGAGCGCCGCCGCGCCTCGGCGCACCCGACGAGCTGATGCAGGCCCTGGCGTCGGGCGATCCGGCGCGGGTCGGGCCGCTCCTGGGCAACGACCTCCAGGCCGCGGCGCTGTCGCTCGAACCAGGCCTTCGCCGCACCCTGCGCGCCGGCACCGAGGCGGGTGCCATCGCCGGCATCGTCTCCGGGTCCGGCCCCACCTGCGCCTTCCTCTGCGCCTCCGCCGACCACGCGATCGAGGTCGGCGCGGAACTGTCCGGCGCCGGCGTCTGCCGCACGGTACGCGTGGCACGTGGACCGGTGAGCGGAGCGCGAGTGCGCACCGAACGCGACCAGAACGACACGAACCGGGGACAACACTGATGGCCAACCTGATCAACCTGGAGCAGGTCTCCAAATCCTTCGGCGTCAAGCCGCTTCTCGACGGCGTCTCGCTCGGTGTCCAGGAGAACGAGCGCATCGGCGTCGTGGGACTGAACGGCAACGGCAAGACCACCATGCTCGAGGTGCTCGCGGGCGTCGAGCAGCCCGATGCGGGCCGGGTGAGTCGCGTGGGCGGCCTCCGGATGGCCGTCGTGACGCAGCGTGGTGTCCTTCCGCCCGGATCCACCATCGGGGACATCGTCCTCGCGCCGTTGGGGGTCGCCGAGCACGAGTGGGCGGGTGACGCCCGGATCCGCAGCGTCCTGGACGGCATCGGCATCACCGGTCTCGGGCTCGACGCACCGGTCGAGCAGTTGTCGGGCGGCGAGCGCCGACGCACGGCGCTCGCGGCCGCGCTGGTGCAGGACCTCGATCTGCTCGTGCTCGACGAGCCCACCAACCACCTCGACGTCGAGGGCGTGCAGTGGTTGGCCGAGCATCTGGTGAACCGGCGGTCGTCGCTGGTGGTCGTCACGCACGATCGGTGGTTCCTCGACACCGTCGCCACCCGCACCTGGGAAGTGGTGAACGGCCAGGTCGAGACGTACGAGGGCGGCTACGCCGACTGGATCTTCGCTCGCGCGGAACGTTCTCGTCAGGCCGACGCCGCCGAGGACCGTCGTCGCAACCTCGCGCGCAAGGAACTGGCCTGGCTGCGACGCGGTCCGCCCGCGCGCACCTCCAAGCCGCGCTACCGCATCGAGGCGGCCGAGGCCCTCATCTCCGACGTGCCGCCGCCGCGTGACTCGGTCGCGTTGTCGAAGTTCGCGCAGACCCGGCTCGGTCGCATCGTCATCGAACTCGAGGACGCGACGCTGACCACGCCGGACGGTCGCACTCTCGTCGAGGACTTCACGTGGCGCCTGGCGCCGGGTGAACGCATCGGCCTGGTCGGGGTGAACGGTTCCGGCAAGACCACTCTGCTGCGCACCATCGCCGGAGAACTGGAACCGGCCACCGGTAAACGCATCCAGGGCACGACGGTGCGCATCGGGTGGCTTCGCCAGGAGCTCGACGACCTGCCGGTGGGCATGCGCGTGCTCGAGGCGGTCCAGGACGTCGCAGAACGAATTCAGCTGGGCGACAGGGAGATCTCCGCCGGGCAGCTCGCCGAGCGGTTGGGCTTCACACCCGCGCGGCAGCGCACGCCCGTCGGTGACCTGTCCGGCGGCGAGCGCCGTCGACTCCAGCTGACGCGCGTCCTGATGTCCGAGCCGAACGTCCTGCTCCTCGACGAGCCGACCAACGACCTCGACATCGACACGCTGCAGCAGCTCGAGGATCTGCTCGACGGCTGGGCCGGCACCATGATCGTGATCAGCCACGACCGGTACCTCATCGAGCGTGTCTGTGACTCGACGTGGGCCCTGTTCGGCGACGGCAAGCTCACCAACCTGCCGGGTGGCATCGAGGAGTACCTGCGGCGTCGCGCGCGGATCGCCGCAGCCGACGACGCGGCTCCCGGCATGTCGTCCGGCGGGGGAGCGAAGCCGGCAGCGGCCAGGGGCGGTGCCGACGAGCGCGCCGCTCGCAAGGAACTCTCGAAGCTCGAGCGCTCCCTGGTCAAGCTCGACGATCGGGTGCGCGCACTGCACGTCTCGCTGGCCGAGGCGGCGACGGACCCGGCGACGTTGCAGTCGCTGAACGCCGAGTTGCTCACCGTCGTCGCGGAGAAGGACTCCGTCGAGGAGCGCTGGATGGAGCTGGCCGAGGAACTGGGCTGACACGGTCTACCCTCGCGTTCAGGCGGTCGATCGGCGACCGCGTTCTGCGCGAGGAGTGACGATGACATCCGTCGTGTCCGAGGTCATGGGCTCGGAGTTCGAGAAGCTTCATCCGAAGGTGCAGTGGCGCTTCGGTTTCGGTGCGGACGATCATGTGGCGCAGTTCGGCACCGGTGTCATGGAGACCATCACGCACTCTCCGCTGCTGCCGCCGCCGGCCCTGTGGCTCGGTGGCAAGCGGCGGATGGTCCCCTCCGACTCGGGCGAGAACATCCCCTTCACCATCGCCAACTACGCGTACACGGACGAGCTGGGCAGGCCCACGCTCGCGTTCGTCCGTCGTTTCCAGTTCCCCGGCCACGAGGTGGCACTCGACTCGGTGATGGTCGTGGGATCGCGCGGCGCACTCGACTACATCGGTGCCGGCCCCGACATGGTGGTGCACACCCAGTGCTCCGCGGACGCCGACGGTAGCCTGCGGCTCGACAGCGGTCTGCCCCGGTTCCTCGCTCCGCGTGGGTCGATCAAGCCGCCGGGTCTCCTGTCGGCGGAGACGATCGGCCGCGAGTGGTGGGACGAGGAGCAGCAGCGCCACCGCATCGACATCGAGGTGCGTGGCCGCACGCTCGGGCGATTGTTCCGCTACACCGGATGGTTCACGGCCACACAGGAAACCTGCCTTCCGACCGATCTGCCCGCCGAATTGGGGCCGGGGCGTACCGATCCCAGGGAGTGATCCCTGGTCGGACCCCGAAGTGACTGGTGGGGAATTTTTCTCACAACCGTCACCAATCCCCCATGGGACCCGGATCCGAATGGTGGATGACACAACCGACAGCGGCCGGTGATCATCACCGGCGGTGAGCGGCTATCAGATCCGTACAAGAAGGGTTCTCGCCATGAGCGTCACCAAGAGCAAGAGTGCAGTAGCAGTCGGCTTCGCAGCAGTTGCACTCCTCGGACTGTCCGCATGTTCGTCCGACGACAGCAGCAGCACCACCGAGACCACCGCGAGCAGCAGCATGGAGTCGATGACCTCGTCGGCCATGTCCTCCTCCACCGCGATGAACTCGAGTGCCGACCCGGCCTCCAACCTCATCGGCTCGGGCTGCGCAGCCTACGCCGAGCAGGTCCCGGACGGTGCCGGCTCCGTGAGCGGAATGGCTGCCGATCCGGTCGCCGTCGCCGCTTCCAACAACCCGATCCTCACCACCCTGACCGCAGCGGTCTCCGGTGGACTGAACCCGGACGTCAACCTGGTCGACACGCTGAACGGCTCCGAGTTCACCGTCATCGCCCCGACCGACGACGCGTTCGCGAAGATCGACCCGGCCACCATCGAGACGCTGAAGACCGATTCCGCGCTGCTCACCAAGATCCTCACGTACCACGTGATCCCCGGCCAGCTCGCGCCCGACGCGATCGCCGGCGAGCAGACCTCCGTCGAGGGCCAGGCCGTCAACATCACCGGCGAGGGCGATTCGCTGAAGTTCAACGACTCCAACCTGGTGTGCGGTGGCGTCACGACCGCCAACGCGACCGTCTACATGGTCGACTCGGTCATGATGCCCCCCGCCTGATCCTTTTCCACAGGGATCATGAGGACGAACACTCTCTTCGCGGCGGTCGTCCCCCGACTGTGTCCGTCGTGAAGTAGTACGAGGCGACCCGAGATTCTTCTCGGGTCGCCTTCGTGCGTCACGGGGACGGATGACGACAGCACGAGAATGGCCCCCGGCGATGCCGGGGGCCATTCTCGTGTGTCAGGGGAGGATCAGCGGAAGCCCTTGGCGGGGTTCTGCAGATCGAGCACCACGGTCGTGCCGTTGGAACGCACGTGCAGCTCGGGGCTCGCGAGCCCACCGGAGGTGAGGTACTCACCGAGGAGCTGCAGCAGCTCGTCGGGACCGGTGGAGGAGTCCATCGGGCGCGTGTCGCGGCTGGTGATCTCGTTCTGGGTCAGCCGACCCGCGATGCGGATGGACGCGATGCCCATGGCGGTGCGGCGATCGGGACTCGGGTGACGACCCGCGGCGAAGCTGCTGCCGTTCGACGACCCGTTGGTGGACGTGCTGCCGCCAGGCAACGCGTGTTCGGAAATCTGATCACTGGTTGTCATGTCGACCTCACTTGTGCTCGGAGTGACGCTCGAAGGTGTCCCGTTGGATCGGTGGGCTGGTGCCTTGCCGATCTTGATCCCCGTGAGGGGCCCACTTGATCCATCGCTCATTACTCGGACTGCTCCTCGATCGTCTCGGTACGTGACTCGAATACTTCCGAAGAACAAACCAGAAGTACGTTCGAACAGAGAAAAAGTACCACGGGAAGGAAACGGCGAACAGTTCTCTCCCTATGGATTGGAGATGACACCAATGAGGGGGTGAGGTGGTGTGGAGATGTCCCAGAGTGTCAGTCGGCCGCAGCGACCAGCGGCTCGAGCAGCAGGTCCGGCAGCTCCTTCTGGATGTACTGCAGACGCCACTTGTCACTGACCAGTGCCAACATCACGCCGTCCGTCCGGGTGAACACCTCGACACCTCGTTGGCGACCCAGTTCACCGGCGGACGCCGCATCGGTCCGTCGGGCGATCGAGTACCCCAGGGGCTCCATGCGCGCCTCGACACCGAATTCCGACTTCATCCGCGCGGACACCACCTCGAACTGCATCGGACCGACGGCCGCGAGAACCGGCGACGCGTCACCGCGGATGTCGTTGCGGAGGATCTGGACGACACCCTCCTGATCCATCTGGTCCACGGCGCGACGGAACTGCTTGTACTTGCTCGCGCTCTCCGCGCGGAGGACGGCGAAGTGCTCGGGAGCGAAGGACGGGATCGGCGGGAACTCGACCTTGCGATCCGCGTACAACGTGTGGCCGGGAGCGAGCGCGGTGGCGTTGACCAGCCCGACGACGTCGCCGGGATAAGCGTTCTCCACGGTGGTGCGCTCGCGGCCGAACACCGTCAGCGCGTACTTCGTCGTGAACGGTTTGCCCGTCTGGGCATGGGTGACCACCATGCCGCGCTCGAAGACTCCGGAGACCACGCGCATGAAGGCGAGGCGGTCGCGGTGCGCCGTGTCCATGCCGGCCTGCACCTTGAACACGACGGCGCTGAAGGGGTCGGTGACCTCGCGCTCGCCGCCGGCCACGTCGGGACGGGGGCCCGGGGCCGGAGCGAACGAGACGAGGGTGTCGAGGATCTGGTGCACGCCGAAGTTCAGCATCGCCGACGCGAAGATCACCGGAGACGTCCGGCCCGCGAGGAATTCGTCCTCGTCGTGGTGCTGCCCGCTCTCGACGAGCAGCTCACTCTCCTCGACGGCGGTGGTCCAGTCGTCGCCCTCGCGGGCCTGCGCCGACTCGGAGTCCAGGAACTCCTCCGGTGCGATCGTCGCGCCACCGGCCGTGCGGGTGAAGTGGATGTACTGGTGTTCCGACACGTCGAGCAGTCCGCGGAAGTCACCCGCGATACCGACGGGCCAGTACAGCGGCGTCGGCGTCAGACCGATGCGCTCCTCGATCTCGTCGAGCAACTCGAGGGGAGAGCGGCCCGGACGGTCCCACTTGTTGACGACGGTGATGACGGGGATGCCGCGGTGCCGACACACCTGGAACAGCTTGAGCGTCTGCGGTTCCAGACCCTTCGCCGCGTCGATCAGCATCACGGCGGCGTCCACCGCGGTCAGCACCCGGTAGGTGTCCTCGGAGAAGTCGGCGTGGCCGGGGGTGTCCACCAGATTGATGGTGTGGTCGGCGTAGTCGAACTGCAGCGCCGTCGAACTCACGGAGATGCCGCGCGCCTTCTCCATCTCCATCCAGTCGGAGACGGTGGAGCGGCGACCCGACTTGCCGTGGATCGCACCGGCCTCGGAGATCTTGCGCGCGTGCAGAGCCAGGGCCTCGGTGAGCGTCGACTTGCCCGCGTCGGGGTGCGAGATCACCGCGAAGGTACGGCGACGCTCCACCTCGCGCCGGAGATTCTTCGGCGGGGTGGTGCCGGTCGCGGGAGCCGCGGTGGTGGTGTCGGTGTCGACGGACGGGGTGCTCACGAGGGCCTTTCTTCGGTGACCGCAGCCGTGCGGATCACTGGTCGGAACGTGTCCAGGGTACTCGGCGGACACGCCGAGCCCGTCCGTCCGTAACAGCGGCCACCGTCGTCCGGATGTAACAGTGGTGCGCGTACCCGGCACACACCACCTTTCGAGGGAGCGACGTTGAGCAGGTTCACCGAGGAGATGTACGCGACCGCGGCCACGACCGAGCGGGGACTCGTCACCGGTGAGCCCGATGCCCCGTTGCGGCAGACGTGGGGTGACATTCACGCGGTCGCGCGCCGGATGGCCGGCGGGCTCGCCACGGCCGGCGTGTCACGCGGGGATGCGATCGGCATCCTGGCCGGTCAGCCGGTGGACATCGCCCCGTCGTGCCAGGCGGCGTGGATGCGCGGCGCGTCCGTCACCATGCTCCATCAACCGACGCCGCGCACCGATCTCGCCGTGTGGGGTGCCGACACCGAGACCGTCATCCGGATGATCGACGCGGCCGCGGTGGTGCTCGGCGCACCGTTCGACGCCGCGGCGCCCATCCTCGAGGAACGCGGGATCACCGTGTTGACCATCGACGATCTGCGCGGCGGGGAGGACACCGATCCGGTGCCCACCGACGAGTCCGACATCGCGTTGCAGCAGCTCACCTCCGGGTCCACCGGATCTCCCAAGGCCGTGCGCATCACGCACGAGAACTTCTACGTCAACGCCTACGCGATGATCGATCGCATCGAGTACTCGCTCGAGGACGACGTGATGGTCAGCTGGCTCCCGCTGTTCCACGACATGGGGATGGTCGGCTTCCTGTCGGTGCCGATGCAGGTCGGTGCCGAGGTCGTCAGCATCACCCCGATCGACTTCCTGCGCTCGCCGCTGCTGTGGGCGCAGCTGATCGACAAGTACCGCGGCACCGTCACCGCCGCTCCCAACTTCGCGTACTCCCTACTGGCGCGCAGGCTGAAGCAGGCGCCTGCCGACACCGTCCTCGATCTGTCGTCGTTGCGCTACGCGTGGAACGGTGCAGAGCCGGTGGATCCCGACACGATGCTCGCCCTCGCCGAGGCGGGCGGCCGGTTCGGGCTCGCCCCGACGGCTCTCGCACCCGTCTACGGGATGGCGGAGACCACGCTCGCGGTGTCGATCCCGGTCCGCGATCAGGGTCAGGTGCTCGACGTGGTCGACGCGGACCTGCTCGAGGTGATGGGGCGCGCCGTTCCTTCGACCAAGGGCAACGTCCGTAGTCTCGCGACGCTCGGCCGGATGGTGCCGAATCTCGAGGGGCGTGTCGTCGACGGCGAGGGTCAGGTGCTTCCGAGCCGCGGCGTCGGTGTCATCCACGTGCGGGGACCGGCGGTGACGCCCGGGTACGTCACGGTGGAGGGCGCGGTGTCCGCGCAGGACGAGGACGGGTGGCTCGACACCGGCGATATCGGGTACTTCACCGAGGAAGGCCTGGTCGTCGTCTGCGGGCGCATCAAGGACGTCATCATCATGGGCGGCCGCAACATCTATCCGACGGACATCGAACGTGCCGTGGGCACCGTCGCGGGCGTACGGCCGGGCAACGCCGTGGCGATCCGTCTCGACGCGGGGCAGAAGCGGGAGAGTTTCGCGGTCGCGGCGGAGACCAACGAGATCGCCGATCCCGAAGCGGTCAAGCGCATCGAGCACGACATCGTGCACGCGGTGTTCGTGGAGGTGGGGGTTCGACCTCGCACGGTCGCGGTGCTGGGCCCCGGCACCATTCCGAAGACGTCGTCGGGCAAGCTCCGCCGCGCGAACTCGGCCTCCCTCCTCGGCTGAGACACGGCGTCAGGGTCGGTGGATGCGATTCTGCGCGTCCTCGAGGCTGCCCTTCAGCAGGAGCTCGACCGCGTCCGCGGCCTCTTCCAGCACGACGGCCAGTTCGTCGCGCTCGGACGCGGCGAACGGCTTGAGCACGTACGACGCCGGATCCATCCGACCGGGCGGCCGCCCCACCCCGACCCGGACTCGCAGGTAGTCCTTGGTGGACAACGACTTCGAGATCGAGCGCAGCCCGTTGTGCCCGCCCTCGCCGCCGCCGATCTTGAGCCGCACCCGACCCAGATCGACGTCGAGTTCGTCGTGCACGACGATGATGTCCGCCGGCGCCACGGAGAAGAACCGGGCCAGGTTGGCGACCGGGCCCCCGGATTCGTTCATGTACGACCGTGGCTTCCCCAGCACGACCGGGCGAGTCCCGAGCCGTGCCTGGAGCACGTCGGAGTTGCTGCGCTTGTGCGACGAGAACGACCCTCGCATCCGCGCCGCCAGGGTGTCGACGACGACGGCACCGACATTGTGTCGGGTGCGCTCGTACTGCGGCCCGGGATTACCCAGACCGATGACGAGTGCGGGGCGATCGGTCATGTGCGGCAGTCGCTTTCAGCTCGTGACGTGCGGGGTCGTTCAGGGTGGGGAACGAGAAACGGCGCGCCTCCGGTGAGGGAGGCGCGCCGCGGTGGTGCTCGGTGGATCAGTTCTCGTCTGCTGCTGCGGCCTCGTCGGCGGCGGAGCTGTCCTCGACAGCCTCCTCTTCCTCGGCGGCGACGTTGCTGGCGAGATCGCCCGCGCCCTCGGCCTCGAGTGCAGCCTCGCTGGGCGCCTCGACGACGTTGACGAGGAGGAGCTCGGGATCGGAGATCAGCGTCGCGCCGGACGGCAGCTCGATCGACGAGGCGAGGATCTGGGTGCCGATCTCGGCGTCCTCGACGGAGACCTCGAACTGCTCGGGGATCTGGGTCGCGTCGACCTCGATCTCGATGACGTTGGCGTCGGTGGTGACGAGGGCGCCGGGCGCCGCGTCTCCGGTGACGATGACGTTGATCTCGACGGTGACCTTCTCGCCGCGACGGATGACCAGGAGGTCGGCGTGCTCGATGTAGTTACGGATCGGGTGGACCACGACCGACTTGGTGAGGGCGAGGTGCTTCTCGCCGTCGACCTGGAGCTCGATGACGGCGTTGGTGCCGTCGGCGCGGAGCACGGCGGCGAACTCGCGGGACGGGAGCGAGAGGTGCTTGGGCTCGGTGGCGTGTCCGTACAGGACGGCGGGGACGAGACCGTCGCGACGGGTCCGGCGCGCTGCGCCCTTGCCGAACTCGGTGCGGACGGTGGCATTCAGAACGTTGGCCATGTGACGGGACTCCTCGGAAGATCTGGTGTGACTGCGGTCTGGTGCGGCTGCGGCCCGGTGGGACTGCTGCGGGTACTACTCGCTCGGCGTGGACACGAACGAGGACGGCTGTGAGACCGCGCCTGCGTCGATCACGGTGACGTACGCACTGCGCACTCGTCACCCTCGCCGAGACAACTGCGTGAACACTACCCGAACTCGCCGAACTGCAGCGAATCACCCCTGCTCGTCACCGCCGGCCGGTCAGGGCCCGGCACTCGTCCACGGCCTGATCGATCTGATCGAGGGTGAGGAAGTAGTGGGGGGACGCTCGGACGAGGGAGTCCAGTCCGCGGGCCGTCATGTCGAGCAGAGTCGACGATGCCGGGCTGACGGAGACGGTGACGTCGCGATCCGCCAGCGCGTCCTTCAC
Source organism: Rhodococcus sp. BP-349 (assembly GCF_019835845.1). Lineage (NCBI taxonomy): Bacteria > Bacillati > Actinomycetota > Actinomycetes > Mycobacteriales > Nocardiaceae > Rhodococcus > Rhodococcus sp. BP-349. The sequence continues at coordinate 1,457,981 of NZ_JABUDR010000001.1, forward strand.
CGCGGCGGGCGCGATGCCCTCGACGGTGAAGGTCACGATGCCGGTGCGGTGGTCGCCGAGGTCGTGCACCGCGATGCCGGGCACGTCGGCGAGTGCGGTCCGCAGCCGCTCGGCCCGCACGCGCACCGCGGCCTCGACCGCGCTCGGTCCCAGCTCGAGCAGCAGATCGACGGCGGCGCCGAGACCGAGCCGGGCCGCGACGTCGTGTTCCCACGTCTCGAACCGTCGAGCGTCGTCGGCCACGGTGTAGGAGTCGGGGCCGGTCCAGGACGCACTGTGCAGATCCAGTGATCGCGGTTCCAGGGTGTCGAGCACGGCGGGGGCGACGTGGAGGAAACCGGTACCGCGTGGCCCTCGCAGCCACTTGCGTCCCGTCGCGGACAGCGCGTCCACACCGAGCTCCGCCACGTCGAGCGCGACCTGGCCCACCGACTGGCAGGCGTCCAGCAGCACGAGGGCCCCGTGACGATGGGCCAGGTCGACGATCTCGCGGACCGGGTTCAGCAGTCCGCCGTTGGTCGGTGCGTGCACCAGGGAGACCAGCGCGACGCGATCGTCCATCATCCGCTCGAGGGCCTCGAGATCGATGCGCCCGGACAGGTCCACGGGAATGGTGTCGACCACGGCGCCGGTAGCCTGCGCTCGCTGCAGTGCGGCGATCGCGTTGGTGGCGTATTCGACGGTGGAGACCAGGATGCGATCGCCGGGGGAGAGCGGCACCGCGTAGAAGAAATCGCACCAGGCACGCGTGGCGCTGTCGGACAGTGCCACGGTGCCCGTCGGCGCTCCGATCAGCGTCTCGACGGACGTGCGCACCGCGGCGAGATCGTCGGAGCGCTCCCGTGCCGCGCGGTAACCGCCCACCTCGGCCTCACGACGCAGGTGCCCGACGACGGTGTCGACGACGCGCTGCGGTGGCAGCGACGAGCCGGCGCTGTCGAGGAACACCCCGTGCTCGGCGGCAGGGGTGTCCGCGCGAACGGCGAGCATGTCGACGGTGTCGGTCTCGGGGGTGGTGATCATGAGGATGCCGACACTACCGGCGACCGCGCGCGGGAGCGATTAGTCTGTGGAGGGCGGGGGTAGACATCATCCGGACACGCAGTGTCCGTTCCTCTTCCCGCACGCAGTGCCCGTTCCACTTCACGCTCCACCGTCACCCGCGGAGGCATCCATGACTGCCGTTTCCGGCACTCTCAGTTCGCGGCCCGCCGCCGAGGCGTACCTGGCCCGGGTCTGTTTCAAGGTGGGGCCGCCGACTCTGATCGGCGCAGAACTCGAATGGTTCACCCGCTCCGCGTCCGGTGCACGTCCCACTCTCGACTCGCTCGCCGAGGCACTGGGTGCCCACACCCCGCAGTCTCTTCGGCCCGAGTCCCCCGCACTCGCCCTCCGCTCCGGAAGTGTCGTCTCCGTCGAGCCCGGTGGTCAGATCGAATTGTCGTCCTCGCCCGCCACGTCCCTCGCCTCCGTCGTCGAGGCGTTGCGCGACGACGAGCAGACGTTGACCCGCCTGCTCGATTCGCACGGGATCTCCCTCGCCGGAGGCGGCGCGGACACGCTGCGACCTCCCGACCGCCTGCTCACGCTGCCGCGCTACTGCGCGATGGAGCAGCGCTTCGAGCAGTACGGCCCGTACGGCAAGCTCATGATGTGCAACACGGCTGCGGTCCAGATCAGTGTGGATGCCGGCGGCGACGACCAGCAGATCCGACGACGATGGGCCACAGTGCATGCCGTGGGTCCGGCACTGCTGGCGGCGTTCGCGACCACGCCCGCGCTGTACGGCGTTCCCGACGGTCGGTGGGCCTCGCAGCGCATGCGCACCTGGTTCGAACTGGACCGCACCCGCACGCGCGTTCCGCTCGGGGTCGACCCCGTCCGCGACTACGCACGCTGGGTGATGGACGTCCCGCTGTTGTGTGTGCGCCGCGACGGGCGACTCGCCGCCCCGCCGCGCGAGGCCACCTTCGCGCAGTGGCTCGCGGGTGATCTGGACGACGACATGGGTCGCCGCCCCACGACGGCCGACCTGGACTACCACCTGACGACGGTGTTCCCCCTCGTCCGCGCGAGTGGCCACCTCGAGATCCGGTACCTCGACGGCCAACCCGACGGGACGTGGGAGGTGCCGATGTACGCGGTGGACGCCCTGCTGTCCTCCGACTCGGTGGCCGATCAGGCGCTGGACCTGGCGGAACCCACCCTGAACAGGTGGGAGGACGCGGCGCGCGACGGACTCGCGGACCAGGCGCTGCGGCGAGCAGCGGTGGAGCTGCTGACACTCGCGGCCGATTCCAGTCACGGCGAGGCGCGAGACGCCCTGGGCCGCGCCGCGACACGCTGCTCGGCCGCCCGGCCGCCGACGGCACCAGGGACAGCGACGACACCACCGCGCGGCGCTGCTCGGAAGGAGTTCTCACGATGACGGTGAACACGACGGTCGACGAGGTGGCGCTGCGCAGCCGACTCGAATCGATGCTGGTGCGCAGTCGTGCCCGGACCCTGGCCCTCACCGGGTGCCTCGACGAGGACGGGTTGCGCGAGCAGGTGTCGCCGTTGATGAGCCCACTGGTGTGGGATCTCGCCCACATCGGCAATCAGGAAGAGCTGTGGCTGGTCCGCGACGTGGGCGGCCGAGACGCGGTGCACCCCGAGATCGACGACCTCTACGACGCGTTCCGCCATGCACGTGCCACGCGACCGGGACTGGATCTGTTGTCGCCGGACGAGGCGCGCACCTACGTGGACGCCGTGCGCGCTCTGTCGCTGGATGCGTTGCAGCGCTGCACCTTCGACGAGAGTCGGTTGGTGGAGAACGGCTTCGTCTTCGCGATGGTCGCGCAGCACGAACAGCAGCACGACGAGACGATGCTGGCGACGCATCAGCTGCGCACCGGCGACGCCGTGCTGGAGGCACCCGACGCTCCCCGCGCCCAGCTGCCGCCCGCCCACGACGTCGAGGTCATCGTCCCCGGTGGTGCGTTCGAGATGGGCACCGGCGACGATCCGTGGGCCCTCGACAACGAGCGGCCCGCGCACAGTGTCGAGGTGCCCACCTTCGCGATCGACGCGGCCCCGGTGACCAACGGTGAGTATCTCCAGTTCATCGCCGACGGGGGCTACGACCGCGAGGAACTGTGGACCGAACGCGGCTGGGCGCACCGCGCCGAGGCCGGTCTCACCGCGCCGCAGTTCTGGTCGCAGGACGACGACGGTGTGTGGTGGCGCCGAGTCTTCGGACGTGCAAAGCAGATCCGGGCAGCGCAGCCCGTGGTTCACGTCAGCTGGTTCGAAGCCGACGCCTACGCCCGCTGGGCCGGCAAGCGCCTGCCGACCGAGGCCGAATGGGAGAAGGCAGCGCGGTTCGATCCCGCGTCGGGGCTCTCCCGGCGCAACCCCTGGGGCGACGACGACGCCGACGAACGTCACGCGAATCTCGGGCAGCGCCACCTCGAACCCGCCGACGTCGGCGCGTATCCCGAGGGTGCGTCGCCGCTCGGCGTCGAGCAGCTGATGGGCGACGTCTGGGAGTGGACGTCGTCCGACTTCGAGCCGTACCCCGGGTTCGAGATGTTCCCCTACCCGGAGTACTCCGAGGTGTTCTTCGGCGGCGATTACAAGGTCTTGCGCGGCGGTTCGTTCGGTACCGACCAGACGGCGGTCCGCGCGACGTTCCGCAACTGGGACCACCCGATCCGGCGCCAGATCTTCGCGGGCTTCCGGTGCGCCCGCGACGTGGGACACCGGTAGCGGATGTGCCGACACGTCGGCTATCTCGGACCCGAACGCGCCGTCGGAGACGTGCTCACCGCGGGACCGACATCGCTGCTCACCCAGTCGTACGCGCCCCGTGAGATGCGCGGCGGCGGCACGATCAACGCGGACGGGTTCGGTGCGGCCTGGTGGTCGAACGGCACCGCGTCGTCGTATCGGAGCGCGATGCCGATGTGGGGTGACCCGGCTGTGACCGACACGCTCACCCACATCCGCTCGGTGGCGGTGATGGGGGCCGTGCGGTCCGCCACCGTCGGCATGCCCGTCGAGCGGTCGGCGTGCGCGCCGTTCGTCGAGGGGCGGTGGGCGTTCAGCCACAACGGTGTCGTGCGGGGGTGGCCGCAGTCGGTCTCCGCACTCGCCGAGAAGGTGCCCGTCGACATGCTGCTGCGGTTGGCGGCACCCACGGATTCCGCTGTGCTGTGGGCGATCCTGCAGCAGCGACTGGTGGACCGCGACCCTGCGGACGCGCTCGCCGGTCTGGTGGCGGACGTCGACGCCGCCGCTCCCGACTCCCGCGTCAACCTGCTGCTCGGCGACGGCGAGTCACTGTGGGCGACCACCCTGTACCACTCTCTGTCCGTCCGGTACGACGAGGACAGCGTCGTGCTCGCATCCGAACCGCTCGACGATCTGCCCGGATGGGAGCAGGTACCCGATCGGTGCCTCGTCTCCGCCCGACCGGGTTCGGTGGACATCACCACCTTCTGACCGCTCCACCCCTGCACCTTCCATGCTCGTCAGCAACAAGGAGTTCGTCATGACAGCGCCGTCACTGGACATCCACATCACCGAGGGCGATCTACAGGAATCGCTGCGGGAGGATGCCCGCCGCGGACTCACCGCGACGCCGAAATGGTTGCCGCCGAAGTACTTCTACGATGCCGTGGGCAGCGAACTGTTCGAGCGCATCACCGAGTTGGACGAGTACTACCCGACGCGCACCGAGCGCGCCCTGCTGACCGAACGGGCCGCGGAGATCGCGCGCGTGACGGGAGTCGAGGTGCTGGTCGAGTTGGGCTCGGGATCGTCGGACAAGACCCGAGTGCTGCTGTCCGCTGGTCTCGAGCACGGGACCCTGCGTCGCTACGTCCCGCAGGACGTGTCGCCGTCGGCGTTGACCGGTGCGATGGAGGAGTTGTCGCGCCAGTTCCCGAACCTCGAGATCCACGGTGTCGTCAGCGATTTCACCAGTACCGGTGGCCCGGACAGTGGATTGTTCTGGGTGCCGACCGGCGGGCGCAGGACGCTGGCGTTCCTCGGTGGCACGCTGGGGAACCTCGTGCCGCAGGAACGCGCCGAGTTCCTCTCCGCCATCTCGAACACCCTCGATACGGGGGAGTTCCTGTTGCTGGGGGTCGGTCTGGTCATCGATCCGGCGGTGCTGGTGCCCGCCTACGACGACGCGCAGGGAGTGACGGCGCAGTTCGACCTGAACGTGCTCTCCGTGTTGAACGGCCAGTTGAACGCCGCCTTCGACGTCGACGACTTCGAGCACGTCGCCGTGTGGGACGAGCGCAACGAGTGGATCGAGATGCGGCTGCGGGCACGCCGCGACCACACGGTGCGCGTCGCGGACCTCGATCTGGACGTGCAGTTCGCGGCGGGCGAGGAGATGCGGACCGAGATCTCCGCCAAGTTCCGCCGCGAGTCGATCACCGGTGAACTGGCCGCGGCCGGTCTGACGGTCGACGAGTTCTGGACCGACCCCGAGCAGCGCTTCGCCCTGGTGCTGGCCCGGAAGTAGGGCACCCGACGACGACACTCCCCGCGGACCAGGTCCGCGGGGAGTGTCGGTCGGTGACGTCGTTTCTCAGGCGTTGCCGTTGAACAGGCTGGTGACGGACCCGTTCTCGAAGACCTCGCGGATCGTCTTGCCGAGCAGGGGTGCGATGGAGAGCACGGTCAGCGACGGGAACATCTTGTCCTCGCTGATCGGCAGCGTGTTGGTCACGACGACCTCCTTGGCGCCGCACGATGCGAGACGCTCGGCCGCCGGGTGGCTCAGCACACCGTGGGTGGCGGCGATGACGACATCCCCGGCGCCCGCTTCCTTCAGCACCTTGACGGCGCCGGCGATGGTGCCGCCGGTGTCGATCATGTCGTCGATCAGGATGCAGGTGCGTCCCTCGACGTCACCGACGACGCGGTTCGACTTGACCTGGTTGGGAACCAACGGGTCTCGTGTCTTGTGGATGAAGGCGAGCGGCGCTCCACCCAGCGAGTCGGCCCACTTCTCGGCGACGCGCACACGGCCGGAGTCGGGGGAGACCACGGTGATGTGCTCGAGGTTGTAGCCCTCGCGGATGTGGTCGGCGAGCTGACTGTGCGCGTGCATGTGGTCGACGGGACCGTCGAAGAAGCCCTGGATCTGGTCGGTGTGCAGGTCGACCGTGATGATCCGGTCGGCACCGGCCGTCTTGAGCAGGTCGGCCACCAGGCGGGCGGAGATCGGCTCGCGGCCGCGGTGCTTCTTGTCCTGGCGGGCGTAGGGGTAGAACGGCAGGATCGCGGTGATCCGCTTCGCCGATCCGCGCTTGAGCGCGTCGATCATGATGAGCTGCTCCATGAGCCACGTGTTCAGCGGGAACGGGTGGCTCTGCAGCACGAACGCGTCGGAACCGCGGACCGACTCCTCGAAACGAACGAAGATCTCGCCGTTCGCGAAATCACGAGCCGTCTGCGGGGTGACCTCGATTCCCAGTTCCTCGGCCACCTGCGCGGCCAGCTCGGGATGAGCGCGACCGGAGAAGAGCATCAAGTTCTTCTGGTTGTCGATCCAGTTGGCTGTGGTCACTGCTCTACTCGCCGTCCTTCGGTTCGTGCACGTGTGATTCCTCGGTCGAACGGGCGCGTTCGGCGGCCTCCGCCGCCGGCGTTCCCGGACGCTTCTTCTGCACCCAGCCCTCGATGATCCGTTGCGGACCACCGGAGACCGCGAGCGCTCCCGCCGGTACATCATGGCGTAGGACGGTTCCGGCGCCCGTGTAGGCCCCGTCGCCCACACGCACCGGCGCGATGAACATGGTGTCGGACCCGGTGCGCACGTGCGAACCGATCTCGGTCCGGCTCTTGCCGACCCCGTCGTAGTTGACGAAGACACTGGAGGCGCCGATGTTGGAGTGCTCGCCGATGCTGGCGTCCCCGACGTACGTCAGGTGCGGCACCTTGGAGTGCGCTCCGATGGTCGCGTTCTTGGTCTCGACGAAGGCGCCGAGCTTGCCCTGCTCGCCCAACTCGCTGCCCGGCCGTAGGTAGGTGAAGGGCCCGACCGTCGCTCCGGCGCCGATCACCGAGTTCGAACCGTGGGACCGGACCACCGTCGCGCCGTCGCCGACCGACACGTCGGTGAGCGTCGTGTCGGGTCCGATGATCGCGTCCTCCCCGACCACGGTGCGTCCGTGCAACTGCGTACCGGGGTGGAGCACGGCGTCGCGTCCGATGGCGACCTCGACATCCACCCACGTCGACGACGGGTCGATCACGGTGACGCCGGCGCGCATGTGGCGGGCCAGGATGTGCTCGTTGAGGATGCGGGTGACCTCGGACAGCTGCACCCGGTCGTTCACGCCGCGCACCAGCGACGGGTCGGTGAGCTGGGTGCTGAACACCGGCAGGCCGCGTCGGCGCGAGATCTTCAGGACGTCGGTCAGGTACAGCTCGTGCTGGGCGTTGTCGGTGCCGAGCGAGTCGAGTGCGACCCGCAGCGACTGCGCGTCGAACGCGTACACGCCCGAGTTCACCTCGGTGATGGTCAGCTGGTCGGGAGTCGCGTCGGCGTGCTCCACGATCTCCTGGACCTGGCCGGACTGATCGCGGACGATGCGGCCGTAGCCGTTGGCGTCGTCGGGGACGAAGGTGAGGACCGACACCGCGACGGGCTCCGCGGAGGAATGGTGATCGTGCAGGAGTGCCTGCAACGTGTGGGCGTCGAGCAGCGGTACGTCTCCCGCGGTCACCACCACGGTGCCGTCGAAATCGGCGGGCAGTGACGCCAGGCCGCACTGCACCGCGTGGCCGGTGCCGTGCTGTTCGGCCTGCACCGCGATGTCGATGGTGCGACCCACCGTCTCGGCCAGATCGGCGACGGCGGCCGAGACCTTCTCGCGGTCGTGCCCGACGACGGTGACGAGGTGGTCGGGATCCACTCCGTCGGCCGCGTGCAGGGCGTGCGCGAGCATGGACCGACCGGCCAGTTCGTGCAGAACTTTCGGAGTCTTCGATCGCATTCGGGTTCCCGCCCCCGCGGCGAGCACGACTACAGCGACCTTCGACGTCATGAATCTCCTCGACCGACTTCGGATGTGCCCCGGGCGGGGGACCCGCCACACTCGTCGCCACGGCTCCGCCGCCCTACGACAGCAGCTCCGCCGCTGTGGTGTCACGGCTCCGCCGCCAGGATTCGAACCTGAACTATCTGAACCAAAATCAGAGGTGCTGCCATTACACCACGGCGGATCACAGCCTCGGCTGGCGTGCGCCGAGCGCGTCGATCCTCGCACGAGTGCACCCGCTCCGTAAAACGCTCCGCAGGCCTCACTCGCTGCGCAGCGCTCGCGTGTCACAGTGAAACCATGACCTCGACGCCCGACGCGCCCCGCGAGCCCGATCAGCCGCGCGCACCCGGTGACGCCGGCACGCCGGAGCGTGCACCCCGCGTCCGGATGACGGGGACCCAGCGCCGGGCCCAGTTGATCGAGATCGGCCGCACACTGTTCGCCGAGCGTGGCTACGAGGCCACGTCCATCGAGGAGATCGCGCAACGCGCACAGGTGAGCAAGCCGGTCGTCTACGAGCACTTCGGCGGCAAGGAGGGTCTCTACGCCGTGGTGGTGGACCGCGAGATGTCGACGTTGCTGTCCATGATCACGTCCTCGCTGACCGAGAACCGGTCCAGGATCCGGGTCGAGCGGGTGGCACTGGCCCTGCTGACCTACGTCGAGGAACGCAGTGACGGGTTCCGCATCCTCGTGCGCGATTCCCCGGTCGCCGCGGCCGAGGGGACGTACTCGAGCCTGTTGAACGACGCCGTCGGCCAGGTCGGTCACATCCTGGCCGGTGATTTCTCCCGCCGTGACATCGACCCGGCCAATGCCCAGCTGTACGCGCAGGCATTGGTCGGAATGGTGTCGATGACGGCGCAATGGTGGCTGGACGAACGGTCCCCCTCGAAAGAGGTGGTCGCCGCGCACATCGTGAACCTGTGCTGGAACGGGCTCACGAATCTTGAGCCGGATCCCCGGTTGGGGAGCTGAAAGCGCGGGTGTCACCAGAGGTGGTCACGATCGACCGCCGCATCGGTCGTGACGACACGACGCTCGGACTCCGGGACGAGTGCTCGTGCTGTGTAGCTGTCCAGTGGTACCGTTCTCGCGTTGTTCCCGGATTGAATGCCCCACACTTTCGAGGCGGATCGCATGGTCAGACAGGCACGCGCCGAGATCACCAGAGACACGGTGCTCGCGGGGGCCGCCCATGTCTTTCTCCGGCTCGGGTACGCCAATGCCAGCCTCAGCGAGATCATTTCGCAGTCGCAGGTCACCAAGGGAGCTCTCTACTTCCACTTCGGGTCGAAGGAGGAGCTGGCTCGCGCCGTCATCGACGAGGGCGCACGGCGGCTCACCGCGGCGTGCCGCGCACTGGACGACGGCCGGATCCCCGCACTCGAGGCCGAGATCGGTGTCTCGTACATCACGGTGGATCTCGCGGTCACGGATCCGATGGTCGCCGCGATGTTCCGACTCAAGCACCAGATCGGCGACTACCGCGGTACCGGTGAGAACGTCATGGAGGGGTGGGCGGAGTATCACACCGGCCTGGCTCGTCGGGCGATCGACGAGGGTGACCTCGAGCCGGATCTCGATCCGGTGACCACCGGGATGCTGTTCCTGGAGGTCATCGTCGGTGCGCACATGGTCGCCGTGGCCACCGACCGCACCAAGGAGCTGTCGGCACGCATGGAGCGGCTCTGGCACTACCTGCTCCCGTCGTTGGTTCCCGCTCGCAAACTCGACTACTTCCGTGAGTTCGCCGCCCGCCGGGTCCTGCGCTACGGCGCCTGACCGCGGCCGGCCGCGTCGCGGTCGCATCGCTCGGCCCACGGTCGTTTCTGTCGGCGACTGCTTCTAGAATCGGTACCGAGTCGTCACCGACCGTCCGATCCCCGTCAGAGGTGGTCGAGCATCGCGGGTGCACGATCGTGTCGTCTTTCCGTCAGGAGTTCTGCTGGTGTCCTCGCCGTCCGTCCATGTTTCCCCCGCGCAGACCCCGGACGACGGTGCGGGCCGGATGTCCGGACTGCTCGAGTTCGCGCTGCGCGACGCGTCGTTGGCCCGGATCGTCGACCTGTCGGGCCGTTCCGAGGCCACCCTGGTCGCTCCCACTCCGGCACGGGCGTTCATCGCCGCGGCCATGGCCCGCACCACACCGGTCCTGCTCGTCACCGCGACGGGCCGCGAGGCCGACGATCTGACGGCCGAGCTCACCGAGATGGTGGGCGGCGCCGTCGCGCAGTTCCCGTCCTGGGAGACGCTGCCGCACGAGCGTCTGTCTCCCGGCGCGGACACCGTCGGTCGTCGCATCGAGGTGCTGCGGCGCCTCGCTCGGCCGGAGGACGCCGATTACGGCGTCCCGCTGAAGATCATCGTCACCACGGTGCGTTCGGTGCTCCAACCGATGGCACGCGGACTGGGCGAGATCGAGCCGGTCGGCCTACGTGTGGGGGCCGAGTTCGACTTCGAGGAACTACAGAAGCGACTGGTCGAACTGGCGTACACCCGCGTCGACATGGTCGGCAAACGCGGCGAGTTCGCGGTTCGCGGCGGCATCCTCGACCTGTTCTCGCCCACGGCGGACCATCCGGTGCGCGTCGAGTTCTGGGGTGACGAGGTCACCGATCTGCGCGCGTTCTCGGTCGCGGACCAGCGGTCGCTCCCCGATGTCGAGGTCGACGCCGTCATCGCGCCGCCCTGCCGGGAGATGATCCTCGACGAGGCGGTGCGCGATCGGGCTGCGCGTCTGGCCGACGACAACACCGGCGACCCGATCCTCGTGGAGATGCTCGAGAAGATCTCCGCCGGAGTCCCGGTCGAGGGCATGGAGGCGCTGCTACCGGTGCTGAAGGCCGGCGGTCTCGAACTGTTGACCGACGCACTGCCGGACGGCGCACACGTCCTGGTGTGCGATCCGGAGAAGGTACGCACGCGTGCGACGGATCTGGTGCGGACGGGCAAGGAGTTCCTCGAGGCGTCGTGGACGGCGGCGAGCATCGGTGCGGCCGCTCCGCTCGACACCGCTGCGCTCGACACCAGCAGCGTGAAGGACGAGACCACCGTCCTCGATCTCGATCTCAGTGCGTCGGCGTACCGATCGTTGCGGCAGGTGCGCGAGTCCGCCGAGGCGGCCGGCCGGCCGTGGTGGACCGTCGGCCCGCTCGCCTCCGGCAGTGACGAGGAGATCGCGCTCGATGTGGATGCCGCGCCGGACGTGCGCGGCTCCGAGGAGGCGCTGGCGACCCTCTTCCAGATGTTCACGGCGCACCTCGCGTCCGGTGGCCGGGTGGCCGTCGTCGTCGCCGGTGCGGGGACGGCGCAGCGCACGGTCGAACGACTGCGTGAGGCCGGTGTGCCCGCACTGCATCTCGATGCCGGTGCCGAGCCGGGCCCCGACGTCGTCGGCGTGCTGTGCGGGTCGTTGCACTCGGGTCTCGTACTGCGCGACGCCGGCCTCGTGGTCGTCACCGAGGCCGATCTCACCGGCAACCGTGTCGCGGCTGCGGGCGACGGCAAACGCTTGCCCGCCAAGCGCCGCAACCAGGTCGACCCGCTCGCGCTGACGGCCGGCGACATGGTGGTCCACGACCAGCACGGCATCGGCCGTTTCGTCGAGATGGTCGAGCGCACCATCGGTGGAGCACGCCGTGAGTACCTCGTCGTCGAGTACGCGCCGAGCAAGCGCGGGCATCCGGGTGACCGTCTCTTCGTGCCCATGGAGTCGCTCGATCAGCTGTCCCGGTACGTCGGCGGCGAGATGCCGAGCCTGAGCAAGCTCGGTGGATCCGACTGGACCAACACCAAGCGCAAGGCCCGCAAGGCCGTTCGTGAGATCGCCGGCGAGCTCGTCCAGCTCTACGCGGCGCGGCAGGCGGCGCCCGGCCACGCCTACGGACCGGACACTCCGTGGCAGAAAGAGATGGAGGACGCCTTCGCGTTCACCGAGACCGTCGACCAGATGACCGTCATCGACGAGGTCAAGGCCGACATGGAGAAGCCCGTCCCGATGGACCGCGTGGTCATCGGCGACGTCGGCTACGGCAAGACCGAGGTCGGCGTCCGCGCGGCATTCAAGGCCGTCCAGGACGGCAAGCAGGTGGCGGTGCTCGTTCCCACCACGCTGCTGGCTCAGCAGCATCTGCAGACCTTCACCGAGCGGATGGCCAACTTCCCGGTGACGGTCAAGGGACTGTCCCGGTTCTCCGACGCCGCCGAGTCGCGCGAGACGTTCGCCGGTCTCGCGGACGGAACCGTGGACATCGTCGTGGGCACGCATCGGCTGCTGCAGACCGGAGTGCAGTGGAAGGACCTCGGGCTGGTCATCGTCGACGAGGAGCAGCGCTTCGGCGTCGAGCACAAGGAGCACATCAAGGCGCTGCGCACCCACGTCGACGTCCTGACGATGTCGGCGACGCCGATTCCGCGCACGCTGGAGATGAGCATGGCGGGCATCCGCGAGATGTCCACCATCCTGACGCCGCCCGAGGAGCGTCACCCCGTTCTGACCTACGTCGGTGCATACCAGGAGAAGCAGGTGGCGGCGGCGATCCGCCGTGAGCTGCTCCGTGACGGCCAGGTGTTCTACGTCCACAACCGCGTGAGCAGCATCGACAAGGCCGCCGCCAACATCCGACGGCTGGTACCGGAAGCGCGCGTCGTGGTCGCGCACGGTCAGATGAACGAGGACGCACTCGAGAAGACGGTGCAGGGGTTCTGGGAGCGGGAATTCGACATCCTGGTCTGCACCACCATCATCGAGACGGGCCTCGACATCTCCAATGCGAACACGCTGATCGTCGAGCGCGCCGATTCGCTGGGTCTTTCCCAGCTTCACCAGTTGCGTGGGCGCGTCGGCCGCAGCCGGGACCGCGGCTACGCCTACTTCCTCTACCCACCGGAGAAGCCGCTCACCGAGACGGCGTACGACCGGCTCGCCACCATCTCGCAGAACTCCGACCTCGGTGCCGGCATGGCCGTCGCGATGAAGGACCTCGAGATCCGCGGCGCGGGCAACGTGCTGGGCGCCGAACAGTCCGGCCACGTCGCCGGCGTGGGCTTCGACCTGTACGTCCGACTGGTCGGCGAGGCGGTGGAGGCCTATCGCGCCGTCGCCGACGGCCGCCCCGTCACCACCGACGAAGCGCCGAAGGAGGTGCGCATCGACCTCCCCGTCGACGCTCACATACCGCCGGACTACGTCACCAGCGACAGGCTGCGTCTCGAGGCGTACCGCAAGCTGGCGGCAGCGCAGAACGACGCCGAGATCCGTGCGGTCATCGACGAGCTCACCGACCGCTACGGGCCGGTGCCGGCCGAGGTGGCGCGGCTCGTGGCCGTGGCCGTCCTGCGGATCCTGTGCCGTTCCTACGGCATCGTCGACGTGCAGATGGCGGGGACCATGGTGAAGTTGGCGCCGATGGACCTACCCGACTCCAAGCAGATACGGTTGAAGCGGCTCTACCCCAGCGCACAGTATCGGGCGACCACCGGCACGGTGCAGATCCCGATTCCTCGCGTGGCAGGTGGTGGAGTCGGTTCGGCCCGTGTCCGCGACGAGGAACTTCTGCAGTTCGTCGCCGACGTGCTGCTCGCCATGGACGGGCAGCCTGCGGGCTCCGTACGAGTCGAGCAACCGATCGGGGTGTGAGCGCGCGATGACGATTCTGTTGCTGGATCCCCTGCGACCCACCATGGTGCCGGTGCAGGCCGTGACGTTGCTGGACAAGCCGGTCGGCTTCACGGAGGAGGTGCCGGTCTCCATCCGCTGGCGCCTCACAGGGTTCACGTCCGCGGGTGACGACGAGCCCGAGGTGCTCATCAGCACCAGTCGCGACAATCCGGACGTCCAGGAACGCATCACACGCGGCGAGGACGTCATCGAGGTGCCGGTGCCCCGCGGCGGCAACCTCGCCGAGGCGGTCTTCGTCATCGACAAACTGCGCTCACTCGGCGGATGGGAGGCGCAGCAGACGCACGAGTCGCTGCGCGGGTACCTCCTCGAGGAGACCTACGAACTGCTCGACGCCATCGAGACCGGCGACGCGGACTCGATTCGGGAGGAGCTCGGCGATCTGCTGCTGCAGGTCATCTTCCACGCGCGCATCGCCAAGGACGCGGGCGCCGAGGCGTTCGACATCGACGACGTGGCGTCCACTCTGGTTGCCAAGCTCACCCACCGCAGCCCGCACCTGGCCGACACGTCCGGCGCACCGATCGACATCGGTGCGCAGGAGAAGGCATGGGAGGAGCGCAAGGCCGCGGAGAAGGTACGCGCGTCGTGTCTCGACGGCATCGCCATGGCGCAGCCGTCGCTCGCGCTCGCCCAGCAGGTCATCACCCGAGCGGTCAAGGCCGGGCTCCCTCAGGACTTCGTCCCGGAGTCCATGCTCTCGGTGCGCATCGACATCTCGGGTGATCACGGCGCCACCAGCGCCGAGGACTCGCTGCGCCGCACCGTCAACGAGTTCGTCGCCGATGTGCGTGCCGCGGAGCGCGGCGCCGCCATGGACGGAGTCCGATCGGCCGAGATGGACGCACGAGCGTGGTCCAAGTACTGGCCGGGCACCGACATGTTCGGCCGACCGCTCGCGGCGACGGGAACGGACGACGCACGCGTCGCCGCGTCCCACCATCGGCCGCAGGCGGACGAGAAGAACCGCTGACCTACTGGCCGAAGAGCGTCGAGCCCCAGTAGGCCTCGGTGCCTTCCGGCACTCCGGGTGGGCAGGCGAAGATCGCCGAACCGACGTGGGAGATGTACTCGTTCAGCGCATCTCGTCGTGCGAGAGCCTGCTGCATCGGCACGAACTGGGTCTGCGGATCGCTGCAGAAGGCGACGAAGAACAGCCCCGCATCGAGATGGCCGAAGCCGTCGGAGCCGTCGGTGAAGTTGTACCCGCGGCGGAGAATCTTGATGCCGCCCAACGATTCCGACGAGGCCAGCCGTACGTGCGCGTCCTTGGCGATGGTCGAGGAGCCGAGGTCGACGGTGTCGAACTCGGCCGTGCCGCCCAGCGGCGCGCCGGTGGCCTTGGACCGACCGATGACGCGCTCCTGTTCGCCGAGCACCGCACGATCCCACGGTTCGATCTTCATCCGGATGCGTCGGGCCACGAGATAGGTGCCGCCGGTCATCCAGTCGGACTCGCCGCCGCTCACCCACACGTGCTCGTCGACGGTCGCCGCTTCCTCGGCCTTGATGTTGTTCGTGCCGTCCTTGAAGCCGAAGAGGTTGCGCGGTGTCGCCTGGGCGGTCGACGTCGACGCGGTGCGACCGAAGCCGAGCTGCGACCATCGCACCGCCGCGGTGCCGAACGCGATGCGGGCGAGATTACGGATGGCGTGCACCGCCACCTGGGGATCGTCGGCGCAGGCCTGCACCGCGATGTCGCCACCGCTCCGCGCCGGATCGAGGTCGTCTCCGGGGAATCGCGGAAGATCCTGCAGTGCAGCCGGTCTGCGGTCGCCCAGACCGAACTTGTCGAAGAACGACGGGCCGAAGCCGATGGTCAGCGTGAGGTTGGACGGCATCAGGCCGTAGGCCTCACCGGTGTCACCGGGCGGCTCGTACTGCCCGCCGCCGACCACGCCACCGGGTACCGACTCGGCGCCGACGGTGAGACGCTCGGCCATCGCCGTCCACTTCGTGAGCATCGCGACGATCTCGTCGCGCGAGGTGGTCGTCACGTCGAAGGTGACGAAGTGCATGCGGTCCTGTGCGGGCGTGACGATGCCCGCCTGGTGGACGCCGCGGAACGGCACCACGGCCTCGGCCGCGTCGGCGACCACGGGTTCGGGTGCGGTCGACCGGCCCAGCGTGGCACCGGCGCCGACCGCGAGTGCGCCGGCTCCCACGCCACCGAAGAGCGCGCGGCGCGAGAGGCGTCGACTCGGCGGGGCGGCGGCGTCCGTGTCGGACGTCCGCTCAGGCGCCTGCGACGACACCCTGTACCTGGCTCACCGACGCGGACAGGGCGTCGATCTTCTTCGACAGGTCCTGGCGCTGCGGCTCGGTGACCGTGTCGTAGGAGACGAAGCCGTCACCCTGGCGGTACTTCGCCAGCTCGGTGTCGAGCTCGGCGAACCGCTGCTCGATGGTGGCCGCGAGTTCCGGGTTCCGCTCGGACAGCACCGGAGCGAGCGCCGCAACCGCTGCCTGCGATCCGTCGACGTTCGCCTGGAAGTCGTACAGGTCGGTGTGGGAGAAGAAGTCCTCCTCACCGGTGATCTTCGTCTGGGCGACCTCGTCGAGGAGGCCCTGTGCGCCGCCCGCCACGGTGATCGGGTCGATGACGAAGTCGGGGGACTGCACGCCCGCGACCAGTTCGTCGACATCCGCCTTCAGCTGCTCGGCGATCGCGTTCGTGTCCGGCTGGAGTCCCTGTGCCCACAGGTCCTTCTCCAGGCGGTGGAATCCGGTCCACTCCGCGCCCGGCTCGACGTCCGGCTCGCGCAGGTCGATGCGGGGGTCGAGATCGTCGGGGAAGCTCTCCGCAACGGGTTCGATGCGCTCGTAGTAGGTGCGGACGAGCGGGAACTGGGCCTTGGCGCCCTCGACGTCACCGGACGTGACCGCGGTGACGAACGATGCCGTCGTCTCCTGCAACGCCGTGACCTGGCTGACGACGTAGCGCTTGTAGCCGTCTGCCGCCTCGGCGAGCGTGCCGTCGGCGTCGGACTCCTTGGCGTCACCGGTGACGACGAAGTCGCCGCGGAGGCCGTCGCCGACCATGCCCGGCTTGCACGCGGTCTGGTACGTGGCGGGCTCGGGCAGCGCGACGATGAGCTGGCGGGAGACGCCGGGCCCGATGTTCTCGATCTCGCCCATGACGCGGTCGCCCTCGCCGTAGACGTAGAACTCGGTGACCTTGGAGCCGTTGTTGGTCACCTGGAAGGTGGAGCTACCCGTCTGTGCACTCGTCGTACCGACGTCGCACGAGCTGTCGGTCGCGTCGACCACGATGTCGCCGCCCTCGGCCGAGGTCGCGGCCTCCTTCTCGGTGCAGGCCGTGAGTGCCAGCGGCAGCGCGGCGGCGCAGAAGAGGAGGCGGGTGGTGGTGCGCATGTCAGTGGTGCCCTTCGGGAGCGGGGAGGCCGGTGGTCGGCACTGAAGCAGATGTGTGTGGGTCAGGAGGCGGCGGGTTGCGGCTGTGGTGCGGTGACTCGTGGCACGGCCTTCGGCCGCCGGAGGAACAGGGGCAGGACGACGACGAGGTAGAGCACCCAGGCCGCGACCTGCAGAACGGTCGGCTCGGGGCGGAAGTTGAAGATGCCGGCGACGACGGTGCCGTACCAGCTGCCCGCGTCCCAGGTGTCGCTGATGTCGAACGCGGTCGCGCTGCCACCGGGGAGGATTCCGCCGATCTGCAGTGCCCGCAGTCCGTACGCCAGGATTCCGGCGGCGACGAACACGAGGAAGACCCCCGTCCAGCGGAAGAACCGGGCGAAGTCGATGCGTACGGCTCCGAAGTACAGGAGGACGGTGAGGATCGCAGCGACGGCAATTCCGGCCAGCAGACCCAGCAGCGGCCACGAACTGCCGTTGGTGTTCTCCGCGTAGCCGACCATGAGAAGTGCCGTCTCGATTCCCTCGCGCCCGACCGCCAGGAAGGCGAGCGACGTGACCGCCACCGGCCCGACGTCGAGCGCGCGAGCCATGCCGGCCTTCAACGTGCCGGAGATGGAGGCGGCGGCCGACCGCATCCACAGCACCATGCCGGTGACGATCGCGACGGCGATCAGCGAGGCGATGCCGGCGATGATCTCGGCGGTGAGGCCCGTGACCGTCGAGGTACCGAGGTGGATGACGGCGAACACGACGGCGACCATGGCCACGGCGGCGGCGACACCCGTCCACACCCACTTCAGCGCGTCGCGCCGGTCGGACTTCACGAGGAACGCGACCAGGATCATGACGACGATGCCGGTCTCCAGCCCCTCCCGGACTCCGATCAATCCGCTGCCGACCATCTGCGTCACGACGGACGGCGCGGACGCGACGACGGCGACTGTGGACACGGCGGGATCTCCCGGGTTCGAGTGGAGCGGGGCGTCTTAGGCAAGGCGACCCTCATACGAAAGGTGAACATACACCGGCTTCGGGGTGGGAAACAGCCGCCGACCAGGACTTTTGCATACCTTTACGTTTCTATTACTTTGACTCGGGATGATGGACGCATGCCCCCACCGCGCTCACGGCGCCTCCGCGTCGTCGCGGCTGCCCTCGCCACGGCCGCCGTCGTCTCCGGCTGCGGTGCTCTCGGCCTCGATCCGGGCAGACCCGCCGTGGAGATACCCGAAGGCATTCCGCCGGGGCCCGGCGCGCCCCTGCCGCCGATCGACGTGGACGCGCCCGGCCGCTCGGCCGACCTCCTCGCAGGCTGGGCGGAACCGCTGGTCGACCCCACCGGCATCGGCCGCACCGCGCTCGAGGCCTACGGCCACGCGGCCGCGGTCATGGCCCGC
The DNA here is from genome assembly GCF_019835845.1 of Rhodococcus sp. BP-349. NCBI lineage: Bacteria > Bacillati > Actinomycetota > Actinomycetes > Mycobacteriales > Nocardiaceae > Rhodococcus > Rhodococcus sp. BP-349. Next base: position 1,476,493 of record NZ_JABUDR010000001.1, read on the forward strand.
TCGTCACCGGGGTGCGGTCTGGCCTGGACCACGCTCGCCGGGATCGGCCGCATCGAGAGCCGCCACGGCACTTTCGGCGGGTCGTCCGTCGGTCCGGATGGCACCGCGACCCCGCCCATCCGCGGAGTGCCCCTCGACGGCACCGCCGGCAACGCGGAGATCGCCGACACCGACGGTGGAGAACTGGACGGCGACACCGTCTTCGACCGCGCGATGGGACCGATGCAGTTCATCCCCGAGACCTGGCGCAAGTGGGGCGTCGACGCCAACGGGGACGGCCGCGCCGACCCCGACAACCTCGACGACGCCGCACTCACCGCGGGCCGCTACCTCTGCGCCCGCGGGGGAGACCTCACCACGCCGGAGGGATGGCAGGCCGCCCTCATGGCCTACAACCTGTCGGGGGTCTACCTGAGGGACGTCCGCGACGCGGCCTCCGCCTACTCCGTCGGTGCCCGGCCGTCCTGACGCCGACCTGAACCCCGACCGGCCTCCGGCCTGCCCGCGTGGTTCACGACCGGCCTCCGGCCTGCCCGCGTGCGCGCCTGCGCGTCGAAGATCGAGCGCGGCGGCTGCGGCGGCTAGTCTGTCTTCGAGCCGCGCCCGACCACGGGTGACCGGTTCGCGCCCGAAGCTGTGTGTTCAACGCCTGACTAGGAGTTCATTCGTGGCCATCATCGAACAGGTCGGAGCTCGCGAGATCCTCGACTCACGTGGCAACCCCACGGTCGAGGTCGAGGTCGCGCTCGACGACGGCACGCTGACCCGTGCAGCGGTGCCCTCGGGCGCCTCCACCGGTGAGCACGAGGCCGTCGAGCTCCGCGACGGCGGCGATCGCTATGGCGGCAAGGGCGTCGAGAAGGCCGTCAACGCCGTGCTCGACGAGATCGCGCCGGCCGTCATCGGCCTCGACGCCATCGAGCAGCGCACGGTCGACCAGGCTCTGCTCGACCTCGACGGCACCGCCGACAAGTCGCGTCTCGGCGCGAACGCTCTGCTCGGTGTCTCGCTCGCCGTGGCCAAGGGTGCTGCGGAGTCCGCCGGACTGGAGCTCTTCCGTTACCTGGGTGGACCCAACGCCCACATCCTGCCGGTGCCGATGATGAACATCATCAACGGTGGCGCCCACGCCGACAGCGGCGTCGACGTGCAGGAATTCATGATCGCCCCCATCGGTGCGCCGACCTTCAAGGAGGCCCTGCGCTGGGGCGCCGAGGTCTACCACGCACTGAAGTCGGTCCTCAAGGCCAAGGGCCTGTCGACCGGGCTCGGCGACGAGGGCGGTTTCGCCCCCGACCTCGCGGGCACCAAGGCCGCACTCGACCTCATCTCGGAGGCCGTCGGCAAGACCGGCCTCACGCTGGGCTCCGACATCGCTCTCGCGCTCGATGTCGCCGCCACCGAGTTCTTCACCGCCGGAACGGGATACGCCTTCGAGGGCAACACCCGCACCGCGGAGGAGATGTCGGCGTTCTACGCGGACCTGCTGAACCAGTACCCGCTCGTCTCCATCGAGGATCCGCTCGACGAGAACGACTGGGACGGCTGGGTCGCCCTCACCGACAGCATCGGTGACCGGGTCCAGATCGTCGGCGACGATCTGTTCGTCACCAACCCGGAGCGCCTCGAGGAGGGCATCGTCAAGGGAGCCGCCAACGCTCTCCTGGTGAAGGTCAACCAGATCGGCACGCTGACCGAGACCCTCGACGCCGTCGATCTCGCGCACCGCAGTGGCTACCGCACGATGATGAGCCACCGCAGCGGCGAGACCGAGGACACCACCATCGCCGATCTCGCCGTCGCCGTGGGCAGCGGACAGATCAAGACCGGTGCCCCGGCTCGCAGCGAGCGCGTCGCCAAGTACAACCAGCTGCTGCGCATCGAGGAGGCACTCGGCGACGCCGCGCGCTACTCGGGCGAGTTGGCGTTCCCGCGGCTCGACTTCACCTCGAAGGACAGCTGAGCTCACCGATGGCAGACCGGGACTCTCGACGCAGTGCGGCACGGCCGGGTGGCCGTTCGCCGCGCCGTGACGCGCGTCCCGGTCGATCCACGCGTCGCGACGGGTCCGGGGCCTCGCAGCCTCGGACCGTCGCCGGTGCGGTCAACGACGTCGTCACCGAAGGTGCCGCGCTGGTCGGTCGGCGCGGACGTCGCCGCGGAGGCGAGAAGAAGGAACGCACGTTCCTCGGACTCTCGACAGGCAAGGCCGTCGTCCTCGCCGTGGTCATCTGTGCGTTGGCCCTGACGCTCGCGGTTCCGTTGCGCACGTACATCTCCCAGCGCGGGGACGCGGCTCAGGTCGCCGCCGAGCGGGTGGCGCTGGAGCAGCGCGTGGCCGAGCTGCAGATCCGCAAGGACCAGACGGACGATCCTGCCTACATCACCGCGCAGGCGCGCGAGCGTCTCGGCTACGTCATGCCCGGTGAGACTCCCTATCAAGTCCAGTTGCCCGGCGCGCGTGCACGATCGGACGTCGAGAACGATCCGCCGCCGCCCCCGCCCGGACCCTGGTACAGCGACCTGTGGTCCACCGCGACCACACCACGGTGACCCCTCGGCCCCTGCCGACCCACCCGATCCGGAAATGAGTCAGATCCTGTGAGCGACGTGTCGCGCGAAGACCTCGACGCCGTGTCCGCGCAGCTCGGACGAGAGCCGCGCGGCGTGCTCGAGATCGCCTACCGCACCCCGGACGGCCGTCCCGCCGTAGTCAGGACAGCGCCGAAACTGCCCGACGGCACGCCGTTCCCCACCCTCTTCTACCTCACGGATCCGCGTCTGACGGCCGAGGCCAGCCGCCAGGAGTCCGCCGGCGTGATGCGCGAGATGACCGAGCGGCTGCAGCAGGACGAGGATCTGGCCGCGGCCTACCTGCGCGCCCACGAGGCGTATCTGGCCGAGCGCAACGAGATCGAGTCGCTCGGAACCGATTTCACCGGCGGCGGGATGCCGGACCGGGTCAAGTGCCTCCACGTGTTGATGGCGCACTCGCTGGCCAAGGGGCCGGGGGCCAATCCGCTCGGCGACGAGTCCGTGGCACTGGCCGCCGAGGGTCCCCTGCGCGGCACGGCGTTGCCCGCCGACTGGCCCACCATCGAGGAGCTTCGAGCATGAGGGTCGCTGCGATCGACTGCGGCACCAATTCGATCCGTCTGCTCGTGGCCGACGTGGACGACGACGGTCTCCGAGACCTCGCGCGTGAGATGCGTGTGGTCCGGCTGGGGCAGGGTGTCGACGCGACCGGTTCGTTCGCACTCGAGGCGATCGACCGCACCGAGGCGGCGCTGCGGGAGTATGTCGACATCATCACCGCGCTGGGCGGTGTCGACGCGGTGCGCATGGTTGCGACGTCAGCCACGCGCGACGCCGACAATCGTGATCTGTTCTTCGACATGACGCGCCGGACACTCGCCTCCGTCGCGGACGGCGCCGTGGCCGAGGTCATCTCGGGAGACGAGGAGGCTCGTCTGTCGTTCGCCGGTGCCGTCGTCGATCTGGATCCGGACGAGGGGCCGTTCCTGGTGGTCGATCTCGGCGGCGGCTCCACCGAGCTGGTTCTCGGCGACGCCGACGGCGTACGCGCCGCCTACTCCGCCGACATCGGATGCGTTCGGCTCACCGAGCGGTGCCTGCGATCCGACCCGCCCACCGAGGCCGAGCGCAGGGCAGGGCAGGCCTTCACCTCGGAGCGCCTCCAGCCGGCGTTCGACGCGGTACCCGTGAAGGATGCGCGCACCTGGGTCGGGGTTGCCGGGACGATGACCACCCTCTCGGCCGTGGCACAGAATCTTCACGCCTACGATCCGGACGCGATCCACCTGTCGCGCATCCCGTTCACCGATCTGCGCGACGTCTGTGATCGTCTGCTCGGCATGACGAGGGCGGACCGTGCCGTGCTCGGCCCGATGCACCCCGGTCGCGTCGACGTCATCGGCGGCGGATCCCTCGTCGCGGCCACACTCGCCGAGCACATCGGTGGCGAAGCCGGAATCGACACCCTGGTCGTGAGTGAGCACGACATTCTCGACGGGATCGCTCTCAGCGTCGCCGGGCGGTGATCACTCGGGCTTCGGGCCGTGCTTCCTGACAGTCACCGGAGCACGGCACTCCCACGCCTCCTCGATCAGTTCACGGAGTTCGTCGACGTCCACTTCGGGCAATCGCACGAGCACCGACGCATGACCCTCGTAGTGATCGGTGGTGAAGAACGCTGCCGGGTTCGAGCTGATGAGGGCCTCGCGGTCCTCGACGCTCGGTCTGCGGAGCAGCAGTACATCGGGCATCTCGTGGACCCGTGCGAACAGTCGGTCCTTCACGCGGAAGCCGGGAGTGCCGTACGACGGCTTCTCCGTCACCTCGCGCAACGCGAGTGCGATACGCCTGACGTCGTCCTCTGTCGCCATGAACGAAGTGTGCCACCTGCGGTCCTGCATCGCCGCAGATCGAAGGTGCAGGGATGCCTCTTGCCATCGGGCGGGACCACGGGAAAGGTCGATCGAGGCCGTTGTGGTCCCCGACACACCGATCGCTCGACGACCAGGAGGTCACCATGGCAGTCCGCGACACCGACGCACCCGCGGAGAAGGGTCTGGCGCGAACGGCCCAGGCGCTGGCGCGAGGTACCGAGAAATGGTTCCCCGACGCCTACATCTTCGCGCTGGTCGGCGTGCTGGTGGTGGCGCTCGCCGCATTCGCGAACGGATCGTCGCCGCAGAACGTGGTCGACGCGTTCGGAAACGGCTTCTGGGACCTGACGGCGTTCACCCTCCAGATGGCCATGGTGGTACTCACCGGTTACGTGGTGGCGACGTCACCACCCGTGGCGCGGCTCATCACGAGACTGGCCGCGCTGCCGAACAATCCACGCACGGCGGTCAGCTTCGTCGCGCTCATGTCGTGCTCGGTGTCGTTCCTGAACTGGGGTCTCAGCCTCGTCTTCGGTGGACTTCTCGCTCGAGCCATCGCCCGGCGACGCGATCTGAGCGTCGACTACCGCGCGCTCGGCGCCGCGGCGTTCATGGGCCTGGGTGCGGTGTGGGCACTGGGCATGTCGTCGTCCGCGGCGCAGCTCCAGGCCACCGCGAGCTCGCTCCCGCCGGCTCTGCTCCGGATCACCGGAGTCCTCGATTTCGGCACCACCATCTTCACGTGGCAGTCACTGGTCATGTGCGTGATCATCATCGTGCTGACCGTGATCATCGCGCACTTCTCCGCGCCCACCGGTGCGGCGATCAAGACCGCCGAGGCCTTGAAGGTCGACCTCGACGACACGATCTCCGAGCCGCCGACGCGCACCCGTCCGGGCGAGTGGCTCGAGTACAGCCGCATCCTGCCGATCCTCGCCGGGGCGATGACGCTGGGTTGGCTGGTGTCGCAACTGCTCTCGAAGCCCGTGCTGTCGGTGGTGAGCAGCCTCAACGGCTACTTGCTGGTGTTCCTGATGCTGGGACTCGTGCTGCACGGCACACCGCGGCGGTTCCTCGATGCCGTCGCCAAGGCCGTGCCCGCCACGGCGGGCATTCTCGTGCAGTTCCCGCTGTACGCCGCGATGGCCGCGATTCTGACCAAATCCGAAGGGCGGGGCGGAGTCACGGTGTCCGAGCACCTCGCCACGTTCTTCACCGAGGTCGGTGGCGGCGGAGCCTTTGCCGTGGTCATCGCCGTCTACACCGTGATCCTGGGGCTGTTCGTCCCGTCGGGCGGTGGCAAGTGGTTGGTCGAGGCGCCGTACGTCATGCAGTCCGCGACGGACGTGCAGATGAACCTCGGCTGGACGGTGCAGATCTACAACGTGGCCGAGGCGCTGCCCAACCTGATCAACCCGTTCTTCATGCTGCCGCTGCTCGCCGTGCTGGGTCTGCGGGCACGCGATCTCATCGGGTTCACGTTCCTGCAGTTCCTCTTCCACTTCCCGGTGGTGTTGCTGCTCGTCTGGTTGCTCGGGATGACGTTCACCTTCGAGCCGCCCGTCATCCCGGCCTGAGCGCTGCCGGCCGCGTCGCGCTCCCGCGCGCAGCGAGTCGTACGCTGATCGCCATGTCGGAAATCCTGGTGACCGTGTCGGAGTTGTCCGCAGCGCTGACGTCGCCGCGCCCGCCGGTGCTGCTCGACGTGAGGTGGGCACTCGGTGATCCCGACAACCACCAGCACTACCTCGACGCGCACATCCCCGGCGCCGTCTTCGTCGACCTGGGCTCGGAACTCGCCGGTCACGGAGAGCCCACGGACGGGCGACACCCCTTGCCCGAACTCGACGATCTGCAGATGCATGCGCGGCGATGGGGCATCGACGCCGACTCGTTCGTCGTCGTCTACGACGCCACCGGCAACATGGCTGCGGCTCGGGCGTGGTGGCTGCTGCGCTGGGCGGGCGTCGAGACCGTGCGCATGCTCGACGGTGGACTCGGCCTGTGGCGGGCGGCCGAACTACCCACGCGGTCGGGCGAGGAGACGGCGCCGCGAGCTGGGGACGTGACGCTGTCCGAGGGCCATCTGCCGACGGTGACGGCGGACGATGCCGCGACATTCCCCGGCCGTCTCCTGGACGCACGTGCGGGGGAGCGGTACCGCGGCGAGGTCGAGCCCGTCGACCCCCGTGCCGGCCACATTCCCGGTGCTGTCAGTGCGCCGACCTCGGACAACGTGACCGGCGACGGAGCGTTCGTAGCGCCTGATGTACTGCGAGATCGGTTCGCGACCATGGGTATTCGGCCCGGCGACGAAGTGGCCGTCTACTGCGGTTCCGGTGTGACCGCGGCGCACGAGATCGCAGCGCTCGCACTCGCCGGTATCGATGCGGCCTTGTTCCCGGGATCGTGGTCCGCGTGGTCGTCGGACGCCAGGCGACCGGTCGAGACGGGACCGGGCGACTCCTGAACGGCCCGCGATAGGCTGGCCTCGAGCTGGCCCCTATAGCCCAATTGGCAGAGGCAGAGGACTTAAAATCCTTGTGTTCCGGGTTCGAGTCCCGGTGGGGGCACCGACGTCCTCTCGGCACGCCACGTCGATGCGCTCGTGGTGTTTACGGCCCCTCCCTACGGGTATCGACGTGTCCCCGCGCGGTCGATGCTCCGAGCCGCGAGCTCGTTCCCGGCCGCTCGACGGCCGAAGACCAGGTATCGGCCCGACTGTCTCACGACGCGTCCGGTGCCGGAAAGGAAGAACGCCATGGTGCCGAGAGCAGACGACATGGACCGGACGGCCGACGTGGACTACGTGGTGGCGATCGTGCAGAAACGACGCGCTGCCGTACGGGAGAACGCCCCCGCCGAAGAGGTGTTCAGACTGATGGCACTCGAGCGACTGCTCGCCGAGCGCCGTCGACAGGGCGGTGGACGGCCCGCGACGCTGAGCGATGCGTCATGACCGGGGACATCGGCGTCGAGGTGGACCAGGTGTTCGAGGCCCGGCCGTCACGGGGATCGATGTACATCCCGGTCGACCTCATCCCGTTGCTCAGCGCCCACTTCGCATCGCAACGCACCAGATTGCTCGAGTGCGGTGACACCTGGCGCGCTGCGCGAGCGGAGCGCGTGCTCGACGAGTTGACGAAGGCCTTCACCGTGGGCGTGGCCCGATCGGACACCGGAGACGCGGCAACCGACGAGCCCTGAAGGGACTCGTGAAGTCCTGTCCGGGAAGCAATTCGATGACGCTGCGCGGCCGGGGAGGTCCACCGAGGCGTCGGCGCGCTGGTCGAGCGGGTTGGCGTTCCGCCTCGTCGGGTACGCCGGTGGCATGGCAGAGCGCGCTGGTCCTGATGTCGTCGTCTTCGATGTGGTCGGCACACTCGCCGATCTCGAGATCGTCCGCGACAGGTTCACGGCGGCGGCGCCGACATCGTCGTTCGACGGATGGTTCGCGCACCTGTTGCGCGACGGCATGGCGCTGACCCTGTCCGGTGCGTACGAGCCGTTCGCCACAGTGGCATCGTCCGCTCTGCGGGCGTACACCCGTGGGTCCGTCTCCGATGCTGACATCGAGCACATCATCGGAGCGTTCGCGGAGACGACACCGCACCCCGACGTTGTCGCGGCACTCGACGCCGCCATCGCCGGTGGTGCGCGAGTGTTCACCCTGTCGAACGGGAGCGCGGACTCCACAGCAGGGTTCCTCGACCGGGCCGGTGTGTCCGATCGGGTCGAACGAGTGCTCAGCATCGACGACGTCCGCGCGTGGAAGCCGGCAGCAGCGCCGTACGAGCTGGCGGTGTCGAGCGCCGGAGTCACCGCGGACCGGTGCGCGATGGTGGCGGTGCACTCCTGGGACCTTCAGGGCGCCGGACGCGTGGGAATGCGCACCGGATGGTGCCGCCGTGAGGAGAAGGTGCCCACGGCCGCATTCCGCGAGGCGGACGTCTCGGCGCAGACGCTCGACGGTGTGGTGCGCGCACTGTTCGACTCGACCGACGAGTGACGAGTCCGCGGATCACCGACCGCGTCGCCGGCGGATGACGATCCCGACCCACACACCCGCAGCAGCTCCGATCACGGCGCCGGATCCGACGGTGAACAGCCATTGCCAGTCGACGACGAACAGCGGCTCGCGCCCGGAGACGAATGCGTAGTTCACCCGCTTCGGGGGCATGAGAATCGAATACAGCACGGTGGCCGTGAGCGCCCCGATCGCTGCGCCGAGGCATGCCGACAGAAACCTCACGTGTCGTTCCTCGGGATGGGTGCGAGTACGACGCGCCAGCCGTCGGGGTCTTCGAACGTGACGGCGTCGATAAGCGTCCAGTAGGGATTCGACGCGGCCACCGGTGCGCTTCCGGTATCTCGACAACGCTGATTCACGACCTCGAGCGCGGCGCGAGAGTCGAAGTACAGAACCAGCAGGTTGTCGTCCGATGGAGGCGGGCAGGGGCCTTCGTCGACGTGCGATGTGAATTCCAGTTGATACCCGGCGTCGGGCATTCCGAGGATGACACCGTCGTATCCCGCGTGGTCGGCGAAGTGGGCCACTTGCGGGAGGCCGATTGCGTCCCGATAGAAGGCGACAACCTCGGTGAGGCGACCGGTCGGACGTGCGACACGCACTCGAGCGACGGGAAGGTCGCGGGGCCACCGCGCCGGACTCGTCACTTGTCGGACCACACCATCGTCGTGATGCAGAACGGGTGTCCGGCCGGATCGAGGAGAACAGCCCACCGAGAATCGAACTGCGGTTCGGACGGTCGCGCGCCACAGGTTTCTGCGTACTGCACCGCACCGGCCAGATCGTTGCCCGCGTCGATGTCCAGATGCACCACGGCGGTTCCGGGCCACTCGGGCGGTGTGCACTTCTCGACCTTCTGTGCCACCAGGACGAGCCCCTCATCGGTGCGCATCCCGCACGCCTGTTCGTCGCGCCAGAGTCGACGACCACCGAGAAGGGCCAGATAGAACCGAACGAGTTCTTCCGGATCCGCACAATCCAGGGAGATGCCCGCGGTGCGTAACGGCCCGCTCGTCGTCGGGGTGGGTGCCTCACCGCGCGCTCGCTCCACGACATATCGCCGTTCGATGCCCGCCGTCCGTGTGCCCCACTCACTCGACGTGACTCGGTCCTGATGTCGCGCGAAGGCGGCCTCGTCGGCGAAGTACTCGTCCACCAGCCACACGAGGGGATTACCGCTCTGGTGGACGTCGAAGGACACGCAGCCGGGTTCGGCCCGCGTCAGCTCGACATGACGGGGCAGGCATTCCGACACGACGGCCAGCTCGGCATCGTCCCGACAGACCAGCTGACCGCTGAGGTGGACGTACGGGCTCATGCGTGGCTCCTCGTCGACGTGCCGATGAAGGGTGTACGACGACCATCCTCTCCTGCGGGCGCTGAAATCCCGGTGTTCGCGCACCCATCCTTGCGAGCCGCACGCGTGTTGCTCGGCGTGGTTGCGTGCGAGGGCCGAGAAGCAGTGCGGGAACCCAGCCCGCGGGTCACCGGGCGGCGCGGTCCACGGGCTCGAACCCCTACAGTCGACAGGTGCTCGAACCCCGAGACCACCTCGACCCGCCACCGCGACGCATCCTGATCGGGGCGCCGGCGGGTGCCGGGAAGACCACGCTGGCGCGAGAGATCGAGAACCGCACGGGTCTGCCGCACACCGAGATCGATGCGCTCTTCCACGGACCGGGATGGACTGTGCGACCGCGCTTCCACGCCGAAGTCGACGCGTTCACGGCCCGCGAGCGGTGGGTGACCGAATGGCAGTACACGACGCTACTGGGCCCGCTGCTGCCGGAGCGCGCCGACACTCTGGTGTGGCTCGACCTTCCCGTTCACGTGCACATGGTGCGGCTCGTCCGTCGTACGCTGCATCGCCGCCGACATCGAGTTCCGTTGTGGAGCGGCAACATCGAGCCGCCGCTGCGGACGATCCTCACCGACCCGGAACATATCGTCCGGTGGGGCTGGAAAGGCAGAAAGAAGATGCGCGGGCGCGTGGTCGACGCAGTGAGTGTGTACCCGCATCTTCGAGTCGTCCGATTGCGATCGAGCCGCGAGGCGATGCTCTGGGTGCGGGGTCTGCCGAGAGCTCAGGTCTGACCCGTCGGCACCGAGCGACTCACCCGCGCCGCCCGGACCTTCCCGCACCCATCGTCGCGTTCCGCACGCGTGTTGCTCGGCGAGGTCGCGTGCGGGAACCGAGAAAGGGTGCGGGCGAACATGGTTCACCGGTGTCAGGGCAGCGTGTGCCCCGCAGCGCGGAAGAGGCGGTACCACTGCTCTCGGCTCAGAACCACGTCCGAGCCGGCGGCAGCTTCGCGCACGCGGCCGGGGTTCGTGGTTCCGAGCACCACCTGAATGTTTGCCGGGTGCCGGGTGATCCACGCTGTGGCGATCGCGGTGGGCGTGGTTCCGAACTCGGAGGCGAGCTCGCGGAGCGCGTCGTCGAGTTCGGGGTAGTTCTCGCGATCACCGAGGAACACGCCGTCCGACGTTCCCTTCTGGAACGGTGACCACGCCTGCAGAGTGATGCCGTTCAGTCGGGCGTGGTCGAGCACCCCGTTATCGCGGTCGACCGACTGCTCGAGCCCGGCGATGTTCGCCGCGAGACCGGCAGCCACGAGCGGCGCATGCGTGATGCTCAGCTGTACCTGATTCACGATCAGGGGCTGTCGCACCGCGGTCTTCAGCACCTCGATCTGTCCGGGAGTGTGGTTGGAGACGCCGAAGTGTCGTACCTTGCCCGCCGTGTGCAGCGTGTCGAAGGCCGCCGCGACTTCGGCCGGCTCCACGAGGGTGTCCGGCCGGTGCAGCAAGAGGACGTCGAGGTGATCTGTACGCAAGGCGGCGAGAGACTCGTCGACGGTGGTCAGGATGTGCTCGGACGAGAAGTCGTAGAACCCTTCTCGGATGCCCACCTTGCTCTGGATGATGACGTCGTCTCGATCCGACGCGAACGACACGGCGTCGCCGAACCTGCGCTCGCAGGCGTGACGCTCGCTGCCGTAGATGTCGGCGTGGTCGAAGACCGACACTCCCGCATCACGCGCGGTGCCGACGAGGGTTCGGATCTCCTCGTCGCTCAGCGTCTCGATGCGCATGAGGCCGAGAACAATGCTCGACGCTCGAATGTCGGTTCCGGGGAGCTCGTAGGTCTTCATCTGCACCTGACTACCCGCCGCGAACCGTCCCGCGCAACCGCATCGTCAGAAACCGCCACCCGACGGCGGGGTTCCTCCACCCCGACCTGCGCCGCCGCCCATGCCGGTCGATTCCTGCTGCGTGACGCTGCCCGCGTAGTCGTTGCTCGGGTCGCGGTAGATGGTGTGGACGTGGCCCCAGCCCGAGGTGGTGACGCCCGCGACATCTGCCCCGGCCGAGCCCTGCTGTGCTGCGAACTCGACGTAGACGTCCGGTCCGCTGATCTGGAAGTAGATTCCGTCGCCCTGGCTCATGTCGTAGGTCGTCGCGCCGGACCAGTTCACGTAGGTCGTGTCGAGCGTCGCCCCGATGGCCGCGAGTGCGTCGGCGGTGGTCTCCTCGTCGGCCATACCGGCCCAGTTCGCGATGACCTGGAGGAGCAGCTGCCTCTGCTCGTCGGTGAGGTCGGCACCGGAAAGCCCAGTTCCGGTGGGGAAGTCGCAGGTGCTGCCGGGCGCGCACACCATGGTTGCGACGTCCGATCCCTGGTACAGCGTGGCTTTCTGCTCGTCGGTGAGGCTGTCGTAGAAGGTGAAGGCGTCGGTGTAGATGCCGTCGAACGGCTGCACGTCGGTGCCGTCGGCAGTGGTGTACTCGGCGGGTTGGACGCCGAGGTGGGTGGGGGCGAAGGTGACGGCGTCGGCGGCGCCGTCGAGGGTGGCGTTGATGCCGAGGTGGTGTCCGCCGAACTGGATCTCCCAGGGGCTGGTGTCGGACGGGTCGCCGAAGAAGGCGATGGAGTACTGGCCGAGTGAGTCCTCGGTGGAGGTGCTGTTCTCGTGGAGGTACTCGTCGCCGCCCATGATGCCGGTGACGGTCGCGTAGGCGTCGTCGCTGAGCAGCGACTCGAGCACGGCCATGGCGGCGGCGCGCTGCTCGTCGGTGAGGTCGGCGAGGTTCAGTCCGGCGCGGTCGACGAACGTGACGGGGAAGTTGGACCAGGACGTCGTCTTCGTCTCGTCGTCGTAGGCGTAGGTGACTTGCTCGCGTTGTTCGTCGGTGAGCGTCGCCAGGAAAGCGTCGGCGGCCGCGGCGCTGTCGCTGATCGTGGCTGCGGTCGTGGTCGCCCCCTCGGTGACGGAGGCAGTGGACACTGCGGCCTCCTGGCTCGTGGTGGTGGAGGCCGGTGTCGCAGTGTTCTCGGCCGCGGCGCTGCAGCCGCCGAGCAACAGGCTGCCGGCCAGGAGTACCGAGGCGAGTGCTGTACGGCCACCTCGTGGGTAGCCGGGGGGTGTGGGAGTTCGGTAGAAGAACATGAGACGGACAGTAAGCAGGGTGTCTGCATCCCCGGTGCGAGGATGCTGGACGTTTCCTGTGAACACTCTCGGCAGGCGACCTCGGACGTCAGCGATTTCCGTTCCCGTTGTTCCCATTGCCGGAGTTGCCGTTCCCGCTATTGCCGTTCCCGGAGTTGCCGTTCCCGGAGTTCCCATTGCCGGAGTTGCCGTTCCCGGAGTTGCCGTTCTCGGACGGAGCGGGTTGCGGGACGACGGGCGCGGGAGCAACCGTGGTCGTCTCCGCGACGGGCGGAGCGACCTCCGGGACCGTCTCGGGAACAGGGACGGGGGTGGCCGTCGGCGCCGGTGTCGTCGCCACCACAGCGGACGTGCTCGATGGCGGTGGCTCCGTTGTCGGTTCACCGTCCGACCCCGCTCCGCGGACAGCGAGCGCGGTGACGAGCACCGCGCAGATCGCCAGCGCGGCGAGTACCCACGGCACGGGGGAGCGCCGACCGGACACGGCTGCGGACGGCGTCGCCACCGGGGTCGCGAGAACAGCGGTGTCGGTGTCCTCGGTGAGGATGTGCAGCCGGCGAGCCACGTCCGCGGCGGTGGGACGGTCGGCCGGTGCACGGGAGGTCATGTCGGTCAGCAGTGCGACCCACGCGGGCCCGAGCCCGTCGGGGATCACCGGGTCGCGGTGCAGACGAGCTATCGCGGCGGCGATCGCGCTGCCCTCGAACACCATTCGTCCCGTCAGGCACTCGGTCAGGACCAGGCCCAGCGAGTAGACATCCGAGGCCGGCCCCGTCGGCTCGCCCGTCGCCTGCTCCGGGCTGAGGTAGTGCGCCGTCCCGACGGCGGTGCCGTGCTCGGTCAGCGGATCGGAGTCGACGATGCGCGCGATGCCGAAGTCGGTGAGCTTCGCTCGCAGTTCCGCTTCGTCGTGGGTGATCAGGATGTTGGCAGGCTTGACGTCGCGGTGGACGATGCCGACTGCGTGGATGTGTGCCAGTGCCTGCGCCACCTGGTGCCCGATCTGCCGGACCACCTCGGGCGGTAGGGCGCCGCCCGCGCGGAACGTGGACAGCGTGGCGCCGTCCACGAATTCCATCACCAGGTAGGGGCCGTCGTATCCGACGACATCGGACTCGGCGCCGGCGTCGTGCAGCGTGACCAGCCCGGGGTGGGTCAGTGAGGCGAGGGTGCGCATCTCGCTCTCGATGCGTCGACGGTCGTGCGGCGTGTGGTCGTCGCTGCGGAACAACTTCACCGCCACGGCCCGACCCAGCGTTCGATCGGTCGCCCGGAACACGTCGGACACACCGCCGCGACCGAGCACGGGCCCCAGGGCGTAGCGACCGGCGACGAGGCGCGGTGTCCCCGACTGCGGGGACGTCACCTGCTCAGCCATTCCCCGCGCCTTTCACTCGATCGACACTGCACACCGATCCTAGGGTGGCCGCGCCCTTGTTCCCGCAGCGCCGCGATGTCCGACCGGAACGGAACTCGAGGCACACTGTGTGGCCGGGTGGGGACGTCGGACGCAGTTGTGGATCGGGAAGGACACGTGGTGGACGCACCCCCTCTTCTTCCCGGCCCGATCGACACCGTCTACCAACCCATCGTCGATCTGCGGGATCGGTCGATCGTGGGCTACGAGGCCTTGACCAGGCCGGCGTCCGGGGGCTCGCCCGAGGAGTTGTTCGCCGAGGCCGAGCGCCGGGGTGTGACCGCCGAGTTCGATTGGCTGTGCCGCGTGTCCGCTGTGCGCGGGGCCGTGGCGGCGGGACTACCGACTGAACTGGCGCTGTTCGTGAACTCCGAACCTGCCGCCCTCGACGCCCCAGCGCCGGACTTCGCGCTCGCCGCACTGGCGGACGCCGCCGAGCAGTCCATCGTCGTGGAGATCACCGAGCGTGACCTGATGGCGGATCCGGCCGGGGTCCTGAGCGCGGTCTCGCACGCCCGCGACCTCGGGTGGCGTATCGCCGTCGACGACGTCGGGGCGGATTCGTCGAGCCTCGCGCTGCTGGCGTTGCTGCGACCGGACGTCGTGAAACTCGAGATGCGCTTGATCCAGCAGCCGCCGACGCCGGAGACGATCGCGCTCCTCGCCGCGGTGGCCGCGGAGACCGCGCGCACGGGATCCGTCATCGTCGCCGAGGGGATCGAGAATGCTGCGCACGAAGCCCGTGCGCTCGAGCTCGGTGCCTCGTGGGGGCAGGGGTGGTACTTCGGCGTGCCCGGCCCGCTACCGCGTTTCGACGCCGCGCGGCGCCGACCGCATCGGGGACTCGCCGGGCCGGCTCTGACGGTGCGTGCCCCGGTGGCCGTGACACCGTTCGGGCTCACCCACGGACGCGGTGCCGCGACGCGGACCACACCGGCCGCGCTGAACGACGTGGAGGAAGATCTCCTCCGTCGTGCGCTCGCGTGCGGGCCGGCGTCGCTCGTGCTCGCCACGGTCCCGCAGCCGGAGACGATGACCGAGGCTGTGCGTCGCCTGCTCGATCAGGTGGCCGAGCGCAGTGCTCTGACCGTGCTGTTCACCGCGGGGGACCCGCGATCACTGGCCGGCCGTCATCGCGTCGTCGTGATCGGCCCGGGCGAGCCGCTGGCGAGAGAGCATTCGGTCGTGGTGGTGGACCCGGCGTTCACCGCGGCGCTGACGGCTGTTCCGTGCACCGCGGACGGCGCGCCGTGTGTGGAGTATCGGCTCACGCACGACCGCGATCAGGTGCTCGACGCCGCGACGCTGCTACTGCACCGGGTGCCGCCGCGCTGAGCGGTGTCGTCACATCTGCACGCCGGCGATCTTCTCCACGCCGCCCCGGCCGTCGAAGGCGAGTTGGCGGAACGCGACCTTCTCGATGAAGAAGCGGTCGTGGCTCACCACCACGACGGCTCCGGGGAACGCCGTGAGCGCCCGCTCGAGGATCTGCGCACTCGGCAGGTCGAGATGGTTGGTCGGCTCGTCCAGCACGATGACGCCGGCTCCGAACAGGAGACACTGCGCCAACGCCACGCGTGCCCGTTGGCCTCCGGACAGTGTTCCGATGCGCTGCTTCTGTTCGGCCTCGGAGAACTGCAGCAGAGCGAGGAAGCGCGCCACGTCCTTCCTGGTCGCCGTCAGTGCCAGACTGTCCGGCATCGCGTTGACCGCGTGCGTGACGGTGTCGTCCGGATCGAGGTTCTCGAGCACCGTGTTGTAGTGAATGAACGCCGGCGCCTTGACCTTCCACTTCACCGTTCCGGAGTCGGCGGGTGCGAGCCCGGTCAGCACGTCGAGGAGCGTGGACTTTCCGCAGCCGTTCGGGCCGGTGATCGCGATGCGGTCGCCCCGATGGATCTCGAAGGACAGATCCGCGAACAGTGGATCCCCGCCGTGCCCCTTCGTGACGCCGTCGACGACGCAGAGGTCGTCGTGCACGTGCAGTCCGCCGTAGATCGACGTGATGATCTGATCGACCGGGCGAGGGGTCTTGCTCTTCTTGATCGACGCCAGTCGCCGCTTCAGTACGCCGCTCGGATTCTTCGCGGCCTCTTTCCGGTCGGTGATCGCGTCCTGCTCGTAGGCCAGCAGTTGCTGCTCGGTGCTGAACTCCTTCTCGAGGTTCTTCAGTCGGAACTGCTTCTGCTGCACGTACTCCGAGTAGCTCCCGTCGTAGGTGTGCAACCGGTTGTTCTCGATCTCGACGATGGTGGTCACCACCTGCTCGAGGAAATGGCGATCGTGGGAGACGAGGAGCAGAGCGCCGCGGAAGTCACGGAGCCACCGCTCGAGCCAGGTGATCCCGGCGACGTCGAGGAAGTTGGTCGGCTCGTCCAGAAGGAGGACGTCGGGCGATTCGAGGACGATGCGGGCCAGCGCGGCTCGGTTGCGCCATCCACCGGACAGCTTGTCCACCGGCAGTTCTCGACGCTCGGCGTCGAAACCGAGCATGGACAGGGCGGTGTCGATCTGCTGGTGGTACGTCCATCCACCGCCGACCTCCATCTGCTCGAGCAGCTCGGCCTGTCGGTCGACGAGGCGGTACATCTCCTTCTCGTCGATGTCGCCTCCGAGCGACGTCTCGACCTCGGCCAGTTCGCTCTCCACCGCCCTGATGTCCCCGAAGAGCGACTCGAGCTCGGCGGTGATGCTGCGATCGCCGTCGAGCTCGGAGAACTGGGAGAAGTAGCCGATCCGAGCGCCCTCGGTGACGTCCACCGTGCCGGAGTCCGACGCCACGCGTCCCAGGAGCAGCTGCAGGAGTGTGGTCTTGCCTGACCCGTTGCGGCCGGTGAGGCCCACCCGGTCGCCCTCGGAGAGACGAAAGAACACTTCGCGGAGAACGACTTTCTGTTCGTAGCCGGCGGTGACGTCGTTCATGCGAATCCAGCTCATCGCGACGACGCTACCGGCAGCCGCCGTCGATCAGTCGACGGGAAGGGTGGCCACGATCTTTCCGCGGTTCCCGCCGGCGGACATCGCCGACAGTGCCCGGGGGATCTCGTCGAAGGTGATGGTGCGGCCGACGACGGGACGAAGCGCCCCGTTCTCGATCAGGGCGGCGATCTCGCGGAGCTGACCGCCGTCGGCGTGCATGAACAGGAACTCGTACGACACATCGGCCTTCGCCGCGTGTCGACGAATCTTCCGGCTGATCACGGCGATGGCCGTGCGGACGACGATGTTCAGGCCGGCGTCGGAGGCGAAGGCGGGATCCGGCGGGCCGGTGATCCCGATGGCCTTGCCGCCCCGCTTCAGGACGCGCAAGGACTTCTCGACGGTGTCGCCGCCGACGCTGTCGAGCACGAGGTCGACACCGGACAGAGTCTCGAGATCGTCGGTGCGGTAGTCGATCACGACGTCGGCACCGAGTTCCCGCAGGAAGTCCGCGTTGCGAGCACTGGCCGTGGTCACCACGGTCGCTCCCAGATGCTTCGCCAGCTGGATGGCGACAGTGCCCACACCGCCGGCCCCCGCATGGATCAGCACCGTCTGGCCGGCCTGCAGACCGCCTCGCTCGACCAACGCCTGCCATGCGGTGAGCGCGACGAGGGGCAGCGATCCGGCCTCGGCCATGCTGACGCCGGCCGGCTTCGGTGCCACGTCGGACTCGGGGACGGCGATGCGCTCGGCAAAGGTGCCGATGTGGTCGGTCGGTGGCCGCGACCAGACCTCGTCCCCCGGTGCGAAGGACCGCACTGCCGCGCCGACCGCGAGAACGGTGCCGGCGACGTCGTGGCCGAGTGTGCGGGGAAGGTCGTACGGAAGGATCTGCTGGAACTCGCCGAGACGGATCTTCTCGTCGAGCACGTTGAGACCTGCCGCCTCCACTCGGATCAGGACATCGTGATCACCGACGATCGGCTGCGGAACATCCCGTTCGACGAGAGGGTCCTTGTAGCGGGTGAGGACGAGTGCGCGCATCGTGAGTCTCCCGAGTTCTGTTCGGTCGGTCGAATCAGACTGTGGTGGGGCGAGATCCGGGGTACAGGGCGTCGAGTGGTCCGGCGAGTGCGGCCTTGGTGCCGACGGTCAGCTCGTCGGCGAGCACCTCCGTCTCACCCGCCTCGACCCCGTCGAGAACAGCCGCGACGAGTTGCTCGGTCGTCAGCTTCGGCCCGTCGGCGTCCGCCGCCATCGCGGTGTCGACGTACCCCATGTGCACACCGGTGACGAGCACGCCGTGGGGCGCCAGTTCGAGGCGCAGAGAATTGGTGGCCGCCCAGAGGGCCGCCTTGGACACGCTGTACGCGCCACCGAAGTGGTACCAGCTGGCGACCGAGTGCACGTCGATCAGCACGCCCGCGCCGTGGGCGATCAGTGCCGGCGCGAATGCTCGCGCCACGAGCAGGGGACCGAAGAAGTTCACCTCCATGGTGGCGCGGATGTCGGCGACCTCGACGTCGAGCAGGCTGGCGCCGGGCGGAAGTGCGCCCGCGTTGTTGACCAGCACCGTGACGTCCGCGGCCTGTGCGGCGGCGGCCTCGACGGACGGGGGGTCGGTCACGTCCAGAGTGAGGGGAACGATGCGCTCGTCCTCCCAGTAGCGCGGCGAACGGGCGCTCGCGTACACCTTGGCGGCGCCGCGGGCGAGGGCGTCGTGGACGAACTGCGTACCGATGCCACCGTTGGCTCCGGTGACGAGGACGACGGATCCGGCGAGAGTGGTCATGACGAGCTCGATTCTGTGCGGTTTATATGACTGTACTCAGAACCGAGCATAGTCATGTTTTGTCCCGCGCTGCGGCACCGTCGTCTTTCCCGCGTGACGCGACTCGCACCCCCCTCGGAGGTAGTTCGTGCCGGTGCGGGGTACACCCCGCTGGTGACGAGACGAGTGACGTTCAAGCGATCCGTCGCGCAGGCGATGGCCTTGTTCGCGGTGCTGGGCCTGTTCTGGGCGCTCGTCGGTGCACGCCTCGACCAGGACCATCCGTTGCGCACCATGGTCGTGGTCGGCTGCAGTGTGATCGGCGCCGGGTGGTTGTTGCTCGCCGTGGTCGTCGTCGTTCGTCTCCGGCGTCTCCGCGCGCGTCGTGATGCGGTGAGCGACACCTGACACAGCGACGTCAGGGCGCGGTCGTGAGATCGCGTATCAGGGCGTCGACGATGCTGCGCCGCGCGCTCGCCCCCTCGGGTGTGGGAAGCAGGGGGTAGACGTGGATCGCCCCGGGACACTCGGTGCTGCGGATGTCGACGCCCGCTGCGCGCGCCTCGTCCACGAACGCCCGGACGTCGGGCAGGAACAGATCTCGATCCCCGATCAGGACGTGAACGGGCGGCAGTCCGCGCGTGGGCCCGCGCAGTGGACTGACCGCGGGATCGTCGAGGTCTCGACCGTTCGACCACGTCCGCGCCACGTGTCGCAGGCCGACGCTCGACAACCACGGGTCGCGTGCCTCGACATCGGGGATCGCCGGGTTCGTCAGCGCGAGATCGAGCCACGGGGAGATCAGGCAGAGATGAGACCCCGGTCTGCCGGCCGCCGCGAGCCGTTGCGCGAGCCCGAGGGCGAGGGTGCCGCCGGCGGAATCGCCCATGATCGCGGTGTGGTCGATCCCGTGCTCGGCGACCATCCGTTCGTGGACCGACGTCAGGAGGGGGTAGGCGTCGTCCACGGTGTGATCCGGAGCCAGACCGTAGTGCGGTACCGCGACAGCGAGCCCCGCCTCGGTGAGCTGATCGACGAGCGACCAGTGCTGAGCGGCGATCTCGCTGACGAACGCTCCGCCGTGGAGATACAGGACGCCGCCGATGCAGGGTCGGTCGCACGGACGCACCACGTCGATGGGCCGTCCCGCGACCTCGAACCGCTCGATGTCGTGCCGTCCCGCCATGCGCGTCGGCCGAGTCGGAGAGTCCTTCGGCCGCCGCATCCGGCGGTCGGCACGAGCCTCGGACGCCATCGTCCGCTTCGCCGTCGCCCGCATGTACAGCGCCACCGCGCGCATCTGCCACGTCGCCATGAAAAAGTCTCCTGGTCGGTGATCGTCCGGCGGCCATCGTGTCACGAGAGGAAAGCCCATGAACGTCACCCGAACTCCCGTCGCGGTCACCGGATCGACCGGCGCGCTCGGCGGCGCCGTCGCAGCGTCGCTCGCCGCCGCGGGCGCGTCGCAGCGCCTGCTGGTGCGCGACGCCGGCCGCGCGCCGTCACATCCGGGTGCCGACGTCGCGCAGTGTTCCTACTCGGACACGACCGCCGCGGTGCAGGCGCTCGCCGGTATCGAGGTGCTGTTCATGGTCTCGGCCTCCGAGAGCGCCGATCGTGTCGACCAGCAGAGGACGTTCGTCGACTCGGCCGTCGCCGCCGGCGTGCGCCACATCGTCTACACGTCGTTCGTCGGCGCCGCGCCGGACGCCGTCTTCACCCTGGCCCGCGATCACCACGCCACGGAGAGTCACATCCGGGCCACGGGTGTCGGGTTCACGTTCCTCCGGGACAACTTCTACCTCGACGTCATGGAGCACTTCGTCGGGGAGGACGGTGTCCTGCGCGGACCCGCGGGGGAGGGACGTGCCGCGCTCGTCGCCCGCGTCGACGTCGCGCGTACCGCCGCGGCTGTGCTGAGTGACCCCGCGCGGCACGTCGACCGGACGTACGATCTGACCGGCCCGCAGGCGTTGTCGATGACCGAGGTGGCCGCCACACTGGCCGAGGTCCGGGGAGTCGACGTGCGGTTCCACGACGAGACGGTGGCGGAGGCCTACGAGTCGAGGGCACGGTGGGCGGCACCCGACTGGCAGAACGACGCGTGGGTGTCGACGTACACGGCCATCGCCTCGGGTGCTCTCGCCGACGTGTCGGGTGACGTGGAGGCGATCACCGGGCGCCGACCGCTCTCGTTCCGAGAGTTTCTCACCGTCGGCTGAGCATCCCCCTGGTCGGTATAGTGCGGTGCATAGAACGAGAGGATTCCCATGCCCAGACAGAGCACCGCCCGTACCGACATGTTGCGCAGCGCGGCGCTGCTGTTCCGGGAGAAGGGCGTGGAGGCGACCTCGGTGGCCGACGTCATCGAGCACGCCCATGCGCCCCGCGGATCGATCTACCATCACTTTCCCGGAGGGCGCCCGCAGCTCGTCGAGGAAGCGACACGCGGCGCGGGTGATTTCATGGGATCGCTCATCTCGGCGGGTCTCGCGTCGCAAGGACCCGAGCGCACCATGGCCTCCATCATCGGCTCGTTCCGCGAAGGGCTGGTCGCGACGGATCACGCTGCGGGGTGTCCCGTCGGAGCGGCAGCCGTCGAGGGTCCCAACACCCCGGGTGCGCGCGACGCGGCGGGTGCGGCCTTCACGTCGTGGGAGGAGACCATCGCGGCGTCTCTGTGCGAGCGTGGGGTGGCTCGTGACGACGCGGAACGTGCTGCGACCCTTGCTCTGTCGGCCATCGAGGGCGCCCTCCTCATGTGCAAGGCGCAACGCAGCACGCGGGCACTCGACGTCGTCGAGGAGTGGCTCGGCGGCATGATGACCGACCTGCTGGGCACCGCCTCTCGGTGAATCGCGCCGCGCGGCCCGGAGCCTTGTTACTGTCGGTCGAATGTTCGTCCCGTTCGGTGTCACCGACTTCCTCGACCGCGCCGCGACCGTCTACGGAGACCGGATCGGATTCGTCGACGAGCCCGATCAACCCGCTCCGAGCCTCGGATCACCGACCTATGCCGAGATCGCGGACCTCGCCCGGCGGCAGGCCGCGAAACTGGACGAGTGGGGGATCGGTACCGGAGATCGGGTGGCGATCGTCAGCCACAACGCGGGCCGACTGCTCACGTCGTTCTACGGGATCAGCGGCTGGGGCCGCGTCATCGTTCCCGTCAACTTCCGGCTCCGCCCGGACGAGGTGCGGTACATCGTCGCGGACTCCGGGGCGCGCGTGCTCTACATCGATCCGGAGCTGAAGGACACGCTCGGTGATGTGGAGTGCGAACACGTCGTCGTTCTCGGTGACGACGACGACCTGTACGCCCCGCCGGGGTCGACTCCGCGGCCGTGGGATGCGGACGAGAACGCGACTGCCGCGATCAACTACACCTCGGGGACCACGGCTCGCCCCAAGGGTGTCCAGATCACGCATCGCAACATCTGGGTCAACGCGGTCACCTTCGGCATGCACGTCGGTGTCAGCGATCGCGACGTCTACCTCCACACTCTGCCCATGTTCCACGCGAACGGCTGGGGGCAGCCGTTCGCGATGACGGGAGTCGGTGCGCAGCACATCGTTCTACGCAAGGTCGACGGCGCCGAGATCCTGCGCCGGGTGCGTGATCACGGCGTGACGGTGATGTGTGCGGCCCCCGCCGTCGCGGCGGCCGTGCTCGAGGCCGCGCAGTCGTGGGAGGGCGAGATCCCCGGCCGGGATCGGGTGCGCATCATCATGGCCGGTGCGCCGCCACCGACGAAGACCGTGGCGCGCGTGGAGCGTGAACTGGGGTGGGAGTTCATCCAGATCTACGGGCTCACCGAGACATCGCCTCTGCTGACCGTCAACCGCACTCGCCGGGAGTGGGACGATCTGGAACCCGAGGAGCGTGCCGCGAAGCTCACTCGGGCCGGCGCCCCCGCACTGGGTGTCCGGCTCGACGTCGACCCGACCGGCGAGGTGCTGGCGCGATCCAACGTCGTCATGGAGGGCTACTGGGGTCGGCCCGAGGAGAGCGCCAGGACGCTGGACGGCGGCTGGTTCCACACCGGTGACGGCGGCGTCATCGGCGACGACGGGTATCTCACCATCGCCGACCGCAAGAAGGACGTGATCATCACCGGCGGCGAGAACGTCTCGTCCATCGAGGTCGAGGACTGCCTCTTCTCCCATCCCTCGGTGAGCGAGGTCGCCGTCATCGGGGTGCCGAGCGAGAAGTGGGGCGAGACCATCAAGGCGTTGGTGGTGCTCGCTCCGGACGTGGATCCCGGCCCGGAGACGGAGGCCGACCTCGTCGCGTGGTGCAAGGAGCGACTGGCCGGGTACAAGGCGCCGACCACCGTGGAGTTCCGGGACGAGCTGGCGCGCACGGCCACCGGCAAGCTGCAGAAGTTCAAGCTCCGCACCCCCTACTGGGACGGGATGGACCGCGAGGTCAACTGACTCGCCGGAGCCGATCTCTCTCAGGGAGGCTGTTTACACTCGGGGACTCGACCACTCTCCGACTCTCCGACTTCCGACTCTCCGACGGGATCTCACGATGACGATGTCCTCGCTGTCCGACGACGACGTCGACGTGGACCGTCCGTCCCGCGGCACCCCCGCCCGCGTGCTGCCGTGGGTCCTGCTGATCGGCGGGGTCATCGGATTCGCGGCCGCCTGCGTGCTGACCTACGAGAAGATTCGTCTGACGGCGGACCCGTCGTACGCGCCGACGTGCAACCTCAATGCCGTGGTCAACTGCGGCTCGGTCATGGCATCGCGCCAGGCGGCCGTCCTCGGATTTCCCAACTCCTTCATGGGGGTGGGCGGCTTCGCCATCGTCGCCATGGTGGGCGTGGCCCTGCTGATGCGCACGCGTCTCGACCGGTGGTTCTGGGCCGGGCTGCAGGTGGGGGTGACGGCTGCTGTCGCCTTCGTGCACTGGCTCATCGTGCAGAGCCTGTACGAGATCGGGGCACTGTGCCCGTACTGCATGGTGGTGTGGGCCGTCACGGTGCCCGTCTTCTGGTACGTGACGGTGGTGAACGTGTCGGCTCTGGCGGGGCCGGGCCGGACGAGGGACCTGCTGACGCGGTATCACGCCGTCCCACTCGGCTTGTGGTACCTCGTGCTGGCAGGGCTCGTCGTGCAGAGGTTCGTGCTCGGCTGACCGCGGTCGGTGCGCTACTCTGCGCGCAGTGATCTCTTCATGACGTCCTGACCAGGCCCTGTCGCTCCGACCGAACGCACCCCGTGTGTTCGGTGGTGACTGCGTGCGTCCGTGTCGGCGGACCCTTCCGAGGGTTCCGCCGCCTCCGGCCCCTGTCGCTTCGTCCCGGAGTACCTCATGAACGAGCCGTTCTCGGCCCCTGTCCCCGATCCGTCCACACTGCGTGCCGACTGCGCGCGGTGTACCGCGCTGTGCTGCACCGCCCTCGGCTTCTCGCGATCGGTGGAGTTCGCGACCGACAAACCGCCGGGCGTCCCGTGTGTCCATCTGGACACGACGTTCCGGTGTTCGATCCACTCCGCGCTGCCTCGACGTGGTTACCGCGGCTGCGTGTCCTTCGACTGTTTCGGCGCGGGACAACTCGTCAGCACGACGATGTTCCCGACCACGTCGTGGCGGGAGGGTGGCGCGACCGCGCGCACCGTCTTCTCGACGTTCGAGGTCGTCATGGACCTCCACGAGATGCTGTGGCACCTGACGCGTGTGCGCACGCGCTGCCACGACTGCGAGCTGACCGACGAGATCGACCTGCTGTGCGCCGAGATCGGTGGCGTCGTCGACGCCGGCGCCGCATCGGTTCTCGCGGTCGACGTGGCGTCCGTGCGAGGACGCGTCCGGCAGGTGCTCGACGAGGTCAGCGACGACGTGCGCGCCGCCTACTTCGCGGACGGGGCGAGGACGGACGCTCGACTCGTCCCGCGAGCGGATCTGGCGGGTGCCGACCTCCGCGCCCTGCGGCTCTGCGGCGCGAACCTGCGTGGGTCGTCTCTGGTGGGTGCGGACCTGCGCCGTACCGATCTGGCCGGGTGCGACCTTCTCGGGGTCGATCTCCGTGGCGCCGACGTCCGGGGCGCGGACCTGCGTGACGCGCTGTTCCTCACCAGGACCCAACTCGCGTCCGCGCGCGGGGACCGGGACACCCGCGTTCCCCTCGATCTGGAGGGCCCGTCCGGGTGGTGACCGGCGGAGCCGCCCGTCAGGCGGGGCCCGCGCCCGTCATCTCGGCCGGCGCCACGTCCGTCACCGACGACACGAACTCGCGGGCGATGTCACGCAGTCGGCGGTTGGTGCGCTGCGACTCGGTCGAGAGCACCTCGAACGCCGCGGCGTCGTCGATGCCGCGCAGGGCCATGAGAATGCCCTTCGCCTGTTCGATGGGGGCGCGGTGCGCCATGGCATCGCGGAGGCCGTCGACCGTGGTCGACAGGTCGCGGTGCTGGTCGTCGCGCTCGAGCGCGTCGGAGACGGCGCCGACCAGCGTGCTCAGGACCTGGCGGTCCAGGTCGTCGAACGAGTGCGGGGTGTGGGCGAACAGCGTGAGGGAACCGATGGTGCGGTCACCCACCCGCACCGGGGTGCACATCATCGCGGCGATCCCCGCGGCGCGCGCGGTGATGCCGAACTCCGGCCACCGGGCATCTCCCGCGAGGCAGTCGACCAGCACGGTCTCGCCCTCGCGTGCGGCGTGCAGGCACGGACCGCTGTCCGCGTCGTACTGCTCGAGGTCGATGGCGGACACGGTGGCCGACGACGTCGCTGCGGCGAAGGGCGCGCCGTTCAGCTCGACGGTGACTCCGCACATGTCCGTGTCGGGGATGCACGCGCATGCGGCGTCCACCAGACGGTGCATCAGCTCCGCAGCATGGTCGTCGTCGGTGCCCGACGCGCTCAGCGAGCGCACGGCATTGCCGATCACGACCGCGAGCGGCAGGGAGTCAGAGGGATTCACCGCACCATTGCACCACGTCGGCACGACACATCTTTCCGACGACCATCTTCCGACGACGAGGTTCGAGGCGTCATCCGGCCAGTTCGTCGAGAACAGTCGACAGAATGTCGACGTACCGCCTGTGCTGCGGAACGGACACCGCAGAGGTGAGCACGCCGAACGCGATGGTGTCTCCCAGACCGAACACCGTGTGGTTCAGACCGTCGGTGGGAGAGAGTGCGGCGAACGCCGTCATGAAGAGGGAGTGCCTGTCCGCGATCTCCAGGTCGTTCGCCCCGCACCTGACACTCGAGACCGTGGTGTGCGCCGAGGCCGTCGAACGGTCTGGTTCACTCCGTCGGATGCCCCACCGAAGCAGCGGTGCCGGAAGGTGATCCGCCACTCGTACCGCATCGAGAACGGCGGGGTGTGTTCCTCGAACACGTTCGGCTGCAAGGCTCGCGGCGATCCCGTCGGTCTGTTCGCGCGGCCCGGTCGCCAGAGGGCAGAGATCCACGTTGGCGGCCGCCAGTCTGTTCACGCCCGACCAGCTCGCGTTCGGTGGCAGCGCCATGGTCACGTGAGCGCCGAGGTCTCGCGGAACGTCGAGGCCTTGTTCGCGGAGGAAGAGGGCCATCGCGCGGGCGACCACGGTGAGACTCGCCGCAGTGACGGAGACTCGGGTGCCGGCCACCGTCGTGACAGCGTCCCGCGACCTGACCACGACGTGCGCGACCCGATCGTTGCCGGGATCGTCGTTGAACATCGTGGGCCGACGGGCCGGTGGGCGAGCGGTCACCGTGCCGACCGCGAGTCGGCGGCTGAAGTCGCGGCTCGACCGCAGGCTGCGGACGACGTCCGAGACGATGCCGACCACCTGCCCGGGCACGCGGCCGACTCCTCGCAGTGCTGCGACGGCTCGCGAGTGTGGCTCGCCGATCTCCGGGGCGGGGACCTCGTCGAACGACGCGTCGTCTCCCAGCAGGAATCGAGTCAGTGCCACGGCCCCGGATCCGTCGGTCAGACAGTGCGAGATCTGGACGACCACCACGTCCGCCGATCCCGAGGAGCAGGGCACGCCCTGGAGTTCGGGCAGGACGTGCACCCGCCACGACGACCGTTCGGAGTCCAGAGGACTCGCGAGGACGGACCCGAGCACGGATGCGGCCCGGCTCCAGGTGCCACCCGGTACGTCGTGGACGACGACGTCGTCGTCCAGCGGTGCCGTGCGGTGCACCCACGAGGGATAGTCGAGATGCAGAGCAGGTGCCGAGAGACGGGCTCGCAGAGCGACGACACGCGAGACGCGCGAGCGGATCTGTGCTGTCAGGTCTTCCGTCGTCGAGCGGCCGTTCCCGTGCTGGAGCGCCGTGGTGATGTAGTGGTCGGTCGAGTGTCCTGGACGAGACGCGTAGAAGAACGCGGAGTCCTTGGGGTCGATCGTCGTCGTTGCCATCGCTCACGAACGATAATCGACCGAGTTCACCCCCGGTCGACCGCAGGCGTACGGATGAAGAACGAGGCGCCCACAGCCAGCAGAGACACGGCACCGCCGCACAGGAACGCGGTGTGGATGCCCGACTGCTGCGCCGCCACGTCGCCCACTCCACCGGCCAGTCGGGACGCTGCGGCGCGCGACATCACGGTCACGAACAGCGCGGTTCCGGCCGCTCCCGCCAATTGCTGCACGGTGTTGAAAATAGCACTGCCGTGCGAGTACAGCTGCGGCGGAACCGAACCCAACGAGGAGGTCATCAGCGGGGTCATGATCAGGGCGAGTCCGACACTGAGCAGCGAATGGATCGCGACCACCACGGGCAGGGCGGTGTCGGCCGTGAGGATCGTCATCGACCACAGCGCAGCGCTGACGACGATTGCGCCGGGGACCACCAGTGGCCGCGGACCGACACGGTCGAAGACCCGTCCGACGACGGGGGCGAGGCCACCCATGATCAGCCCGCCGGGGAGAAGCATCAAGCCCGTGGTCAACGTGTCCAGCCCGCGAACGTTCTGCAGGTACATCGGCAGCAGGATCAGTGCTCCGAACAGCGCCATCATGCTGATGGACAGCATGCCCAGGCCGATGCTGAACGTGGGGGTGCGCAGCGGACGCAGGTCGAGCAGCGCGCGGCCCGAGTCCTGCCGGGCGATCTGCCGGAGGACGAACACGATCAGTGCGACGACGCCGACACCCAGCGGGATCCACACGGGGACCGAGGATCCCTCGGCGGCGTGGCCGAGGCTGCCGAGTCCGTAGACGATGCCGCCGAACGCGAACGCGGACAGCACCACCGAGACGGCGTCGAACGGGGCGACCGCGCTGGACGCGGTGGCGTTCTCCACCAGGCGGGATCCGATCGCGAAGGCCAGCAACGCGATCGGGAGTACGAGCCAGAACATCCACCGCCAGTCGAGCGCGCTGAGGATGACGCCCGAGATGGTCGGCCCCACTGCCGGAGCCACGGCGATGACGATGGAGATGACGCCCATCATCCGGCCGCGTCGATCGGCGGGGACCAGTCGGAGCACGGTCGTCATGAGCAGGGGAAGCATGATCGCGGTGCCGCCGGCCTGCACGACGCGACCGGCGAGCAGTAGCGGGAAGCCGGGAGCCGACGCGGCGAGGACGGTGCCGACCGAGAACAGCGTCATCGCCGCGAAGAAGACCTGGCGGAGAGTGAAGCGCTGGAAGAGGAAGCCCGTGGTCGGGATGACGATGGCCATGGTCAGGAGGAAACCGGTGGTGAGCCACTGCGCGGTACCGGCGTCGATGGCGAGATCGACCATCAGGGTGGGCAGTGCGACACTCATGATCGTCTCGTTGAGGATCATGACGAACGCCGACACGACGAGCACCGCGATCAACAGCCGACTGCTCCGTGGCAGAGGCCCGTCCGTGACGCGTGGCGCGTCCACCTCTGTCTGCTGAACCTGCATCGTCGTGGGACCTCTCTGTCGTTCGGTGTGGTAACAGTGTCTTCCTGCATGACAGTCACTGTCAAACTGGTTGTTGATGTAAGGTTGCGGCCATTCGGAGAGGAGTGATGTCGTGAGTGAGGACGGTCCGGCCGAGGCCGCGGCGACCCGAGCGCCCGATCTGCGTGAACGTCGGCGCCGCGACATGTGTTCCGAGATCTCGCTGGCGGCGCTCGAACTCTTCGAGCGACAGGGTTTCGCCGCCACCACGGTCGGCGACATCGCGCGCGACGCGGGCATCTCGCAGAGCACGTACTTCCGGCACTTCCCCACGAAGGAGCAGTCCGTCGTGGGCTTCGACGCCGGGCTCGAGCGCGAGATCCTGGCGTGGGTGACGGACGCCGAGCCCAGTGATGTCGGTCTGGCCGGGATCGAGACCATCGTGGAACGATTCCTGGCGCGCATGAGTGCAGCGAACACGGCGTCGTCCGAACTCGTGATGCGCATCCGTCGGCTGATCGTCTCGGACGCGCACCTACGGTCTGCGGCGATCGCTCTCGACGAGGTGGTGATCGCACGCCTCGCCGCCGCGCTGGCAGCGCGAGTTCCACGATCACCCTCCCGACTGACCGCCGAGACCGCGATCATGACCGTCCGGATCGCGTTCGACACGTGGGCGGCGCGCGTGGACGACGGGGATCGGAACGCCGACCTGGCAGAGATCTATCGCGTCGCGTGCCGTGATCTGCGGACCGTCGTGACCGGTGTCGCCCCGGACGTCACGACGTAGCTCTCGGTGCGCCGGTGGTCGACCGTGGTACCAGGCTGGGCGTCAGTACGATGCTCGGCGCACTGTCGTCGACGGTGAGGGCGAGTGCGGTGTCCACCGCGGCGCCGGCCAGGCTCTCGGCGTCCTGGGACACCGTGGTGAGTGCGACGTGGTCCAGTCCGGCGACGCGCGAATCGTCGTACCCGATCACCGACATGTCCCGCGGCACGGCGAGTCCGCGAGCGACCAGCGCGGCGAGAACGCCTGTGGCGCAACGGTCGTTGAAGGCGATCACGGCGGTGGGAGGGTGCTCGGTGTCGAGGAGTCCCTCGACGGCTCGCGCGCCGTCGTCCTCCGTGAGGCCGCCCCGCACCACCTCGGCTCGGGCGTCGTCGATGTGGGACAGGGCATCGAGGAAACCGGCGGATCGGTCCTCGCTGCCCGGTGCGCCGTCGCCGTCGACGAAGGCGATGCGCCGATGGCCGAGCTCCGCGAGATGCCGTACCGCCAGCGTGATGCCGGCGACGTCGTCGCTGCGCACCGTCACGGTGTCCGGGGTGTCGACACGGCGAGCGACGACGACGGTGGGAACGGTGCGGGCGAGCGCGGCCAACTCGTCCTCCGGCAGTCGGCTGCCGAGGAGGATGGTCGCCTCGCAGCGATCGTGCCGTAGGGAGTCGATGGCCGCCGTCTCGTCTCGGCTGGGCGCGACGGCGCTGAGCGCCACCTCGTATCCCCGTCGGGCCGCGGCCGCGTAGACGTGCTCGACGAGATCCCCGTGGAACGGTTGTTGCAGTTCGAAGACGACCCCGAGCAGCCGGGAGTGCGACTGCCGCAGACTGCTCGCCCGTCGATCGCGGACGTACCCCAGCTCGTCGGCGATCTCGCGGACCCGCGCGCGGGTCGTGTCGCTGGCGCCGGGGGAGTCGCGGAAGACGATGGACACCAGTGCGGTGGAGACGCCCGCCGCCCGCGCCACGTCGCTCATCGTGACGGGACGTTCGATTCGTCTCCTGGTGGCCACACGCCGATCGTACGGGGGTGTTGACGACGGCGTCTAGTACGTTCTAGCCTCTGCGAGCAGCATAACTAGAACGTACTAGTAGGAGGCGTCATGGCAGTCGATCGTCCGGAGGTGGTGGGCATCGCGGTGCTCGGTGCGGGCAGGATCGGCGCCAATCACGCCGAGATCGTCGCGCGCAGGGTTCCGGGGGCCGCGCTGCGGGCAGTGGCGGATCCGGTGCCCGGCGCCGCGGACAGGCTCGCCGGAGAACTCGGTGCGCCGACGGCGTCCACCGACATCCACGAGACCCTGCAGCGTGACGACGTCGACGCGGTCGTGATCTCCGCCCCCGCGCGGAGTCACACCGATCTCGTCGTCGCCGCCGCGGAGGCCGGGAAGCACGTGTTCGTCGAGAAGCCGATGGCCGTGACCCTCGAGGACGCGGACCGTGCCATCGCCGCCGCACGGGCCGCGGGAGTGACACTCCAGGTGGGCTTCAACCGCCGTTTCGCGCCGGGATTCGCGGCGGCACGTCGGGCCGTCGACGAGGGCAGGATCGGTACCCCCCAGCTGCTGCGCTCGCTCACCCGTGATCCCGGCCCGTGGGGTGGAGATCCGAGCCGAGTTCCGCCGTGGACCATCTTCCTGGAGACGCTGATCCACGACTTCGACACGCTGTGCTTCCTCGATCCCGGAGCCGCTCCGGTGCGGGTGCACGCCATGGCCGACACGTTGATCCGGCCCGAGGCCAGGGACGACGGCTTCCTCGACACCGCCGTCGTCACCATCGCGTTCGACAACGGCGCCCTCGCGACGGCCGAGGCCAACTTCTCCGCGCTGTACGGCTACGACGTCCGCGGGGAGGTGTTCGGATCCGGCGGCATGATCACTGCCGGCACCGCGGCGTCGAGCGACATGACGCTGTACGACGCTCGCGGGATCACCGTGGACACCGCCCGTCGCGACACCGATCTGCTGCGCGAGGCCTACGTCGGCGAGTTCATCGCGTTCGTCTCCTCGGTCCGCGACTCGACGCCCGCGATCGTCGGTGGTTCCGACGCTCGGGTCGCCCTGTCGATCGCGCTCGCCGCGATCGAGAGCGTGCGGTCCGGTGCCGCGGTCGCCGTCGCGGACCTCGACGCGGACGTCGTCCGATGACGTACACCCTGGCGGCCAGCGCCGAGATGCTCCATCTTGATCTGCCGTTCGTCGATCGGGTGCGACGGATCGCCGACCGCGGCCTGGAGGTCGAGATCTGGAACTGGTCGACGAGGAACATCGACGATCTGCGCGCCACGGGCGCCAGGTTCTCCTCGATGACCGGGTATCTGACCGGGAGCCTCACCGATCCGGACGGCATCGACGCGTTGCTCCGCACGGCCTCGGAGTCGCTGCGCGTGGCCGATCGGCTCGACTGTCCGCGCCTCAATCTGCACGGCACCGGGCTCGATTCCGAGGGTTTGCCGGTTCGTCCCGAGCACACGGTGACCCCCGACATGTGGCTCCGAGCGGCCGACACACTGCGCCGGGTCGCCGAGTTGGGCGAGCGTGCCGGACGCGTGTTCACCCTGGAGAACCTCAACACCGCGGTGGATCACCCCGGCACACCGTTCGCCACTGCGGCGGACACACTCGCTCTCGTGTCCGCGGTGGACAGCGAGGCGCTGCGCTTGAATCTGGACCTGTACCACGCTCAGATCGGCGAGGGGAACCTGATCGAGACCGTGCGGCGCTCGCTTCCCTGGATCGGCGAGATCCAGGTGGCCGACGTTCCCGGGCGGTGCGAACCGGGCACCGGAGAGATCGCCTATCCGGTCGTCGCCGCGGCACTGCGGGAGATGGGCTACGACGGCGTCGTCGGCCTCGAGGGGTGGGCGCGCGCCGATCCCGACGAGGCACTCGACGCCTTCGAGGCGGCGTTCGCGGCGCCGTGATCGTCGGTCAGCTGTCCTCGGTGATCCGGCGGGCCACGTCGACGAGTGGCAGTTCCGCTGCGGCAGAGGCTTTCTCGAGTAGTGCTCGGGCCTCGCCCATGTCGAGATCGTCCCGCACCATGAGGATGCCGACCGCGATGCCGACGACCCGGCGGTCCGCCATGGCCGCACCGATCCGTCGGACTCCGGCGTCGAGGTCGCGCCCGCGGCCGTAGGACCACAGGGCGGTGTCGAGGTGGTCGACGAGGACGCAGACCAGATCGTCCTCGGCCTCGACCTGCGCGGAGGTCAGGGGTGGACCCGCGGCGTACAGGTTGACCGACCCCGCAGCCGCTCCGTCGACGGTCAGCGCGGACGCGTGCACCCGCTCCACCCCGGCTCGCGCAGCCAGCGCAGCCAGGGGAGGCCAGAGCCGGGCCACCTCGTCGTGCGAGAAGCGCAGCGCGGAGTGTGTCCGCAGCGCGCGCAGACAGGGGCCGTCGTCGAGGTCGTACTGCTGGGCGTCGAGCGCGAACACGACCGCATCGGTGGGGGACACGGTGAACGGGTGCCCGTCCACCGTGGCGGTGATGCCGGCGTGCGCCACGCCCTCGAGTGATCGGACGGCCGCCGCCGCGCCCTGCTCGAGCACGACGAGCAGAGCGGCGTCGTCGTCCACCGAGCCGGTGAGGAAATCGGAGACCGTGGTGGTCGCCGTCGCGTTCTGTGCGAGGGCGCGAAGGAAATGGGGGAGGCCGCGCAGTGCGAGAAGACGTCGCGCGAGTTCGTCGTCCATGGTCGCGCTCCTCCCGCTGATGTCGAGTCGTCCGGGGACGAGACTACGCGGCCGAGGTGGTTCAACCGAGGTGGTTCAACCGGGGTGGTTCAACCGGGGTTGCGCGGATCGATCTTGTAGTAGGCCATCTTTCGGTAGAGCGTGGCGCGGCTCATCCCGAGTTGCCTGGCCGCCTGGCTCATCGTGACCTTGCCCGAGGCGAGCACCCGGACGATCTCACCGTGCTCGAAGGCTTCGATGCTCGACAATCGGCGGGTTCGGCCCGCCAGCAGTTCGGCGGGCAGCATCGCGACGTCGACGACGTCCGCCCGTGACGCGACCCGGGTGACGACGTCACGTAGCTCTGCCGCGCCCTGTGGCCAGTCATGATGCTGCAGAGCGCGTTCCGCCGCGTAGGTGATGCGTACGTCGCGGCCGCGCACCGCCCGCGCGAACTCGTGAGCCAACGGCACGACGTCGTCCGGTCGGTCCGACAGCGGGGGCAGCGACACGACCGACGCGACAGCGGAGGCGAGAGCGGCCGGGATGTCGTGCAACCGTTCGGCGGTGACCGCGAAGGGCATCCGAGCCTCGGCGGACCGCAGCAGGTCGACGAGAGACTGGGCGGCGAAGTCGGGAAGCGTGTCGACGTCGCGCAGGACGACGACCGTGTCGGTGCGATCCGCCTCGTACGTCCAGAGATCGAGCCACGTGTCGACGTCGTCGGGTGCGGGGGCCGCTGCGGACAGGATGCGGTGGCGCGGGAAGGCGCGCCGCGCAGCGTGCGTCACCAGCGCGGAGCGGCCGGAGCCGGGGCGGCCGATCACCGCGACGGTCGATCCCGCCGCCATGGCGGAGTGGGCGTTTGCCTCCAGTCGCGACCACTCCGCGCCGAGTCGAACACCGGTGCCGGTGGAGCCGTGCTCGATACGGAAGAGGCTGCGCCGCGCGGTCGGCCGCTCCCGTCTACCGGTCGACCGCGCCGACATCGCCAGCGAGATGGTGCTCGCGGCCGACCGTGCGAGTGTGAGCAGGAGGTCGCTCGACGTCCGAGACCAGGTGGTGAGGTTCACGGCACCCTGCAACCGACCCGTCGCGGGATCCAGCACCGGGGCGGCTGCACAGGTGAAACCGGTGAGGCTGTGGGAGTAGTGCTGCTCCGCACGCACCAGGGTGGGTGCCAGGTCGGCCAGCGCGAGACCCAGACCATTGGTCCCCACCTCTCGTTCCGAGTAGCCGAAGCCGGGGGCGAGGTGGACGTCGTCGAGCGCGCGCAGCAGGGTGTGGTCACCGCTCAGGCGGGACAGCACGAGGCCGTCCGCGTCGGTGAGCATGAGGCCGACCGGCTCGGTCGTGAGAGTCCGCTGCAGGTCGGCGAGCACCTCGTCACCGCACTGCAGAAAGAGCGATTCCTGCCGCTCCGTCCCGGCGAAGACCGGCTCGACGTGGTCCACCGGGATTCCGTAACGCCGGCTCCGGAGCCAGGAGGCGCGGAGCCGAGGAGGTACCGCACCGGCGATCGCGTCCACCTCGCGGCCGGACCCGGTCCGGTGTTCGGGCAGTGATGCGGGCACGGGCGTCCTGACGGTGGGCGGGATGGTTGTGATCCAGATTACAGCGTGATGCGAAGTCCGACCGTCTCAGATTGAGACGCCGGGGTCTCTCGAGCCATGCCCGCCGCGCCCTACCGTCGAACCAGTGAAGGTGACGCCAGTCACATGACGAAGGGATTCTCGATGTACACCAAGGGCGACAACAGCTTCTTCATCGTCGATGCGCACGTCGCGCTGTGGGACGCGAGGGCCGAGAACCAGCGCAACATCCACGGCAAGCAGTTCATCGACTGCTTCTACGACTACCACCGCAACCTGTCGCCCGAGAGTGAACTGTGGCCCTACGACGAGTACCTCTACCAGGGCGGCGACCGGTTGATGAAGGATCTCTTCGAGGACGGGTACGTCGATCACGCGATCTTCCAGCCGGCCCACCTCGGGGAGTTCTACGTGAACGGGTTCGGGCAGACGGAGGAGGCCTGGGCCCTCACGGCACAGAATCCCGACAAGCTCACCTACAACCACCATTTCGATCCGCGCAACGGTGAGCGTGGGCTCGATCAGCTCCGCGCCGATGCCGAACGGTTCGGACTCAAGGGCGTCAAGCTCTACACGGCGGAGTGGCACGGAGACTCGCGTGGCTACAAGCTCGACGACGACTGGACCCGTCGCTACCTGGAGGTGTGCCGCGAGCTCGGGATCACCAACATCCACGTCCACAAGGGACCGACCATCAGGCCGCTCGATCGCGACGCCTTCGACGTCGCGGACGTCGATCATGTCGCCACCGACTTCACCGATCTGAACTTCGTCGTCGAGCACTGCGGCCTCCCGCGGCTCGAGGACTTCTGCTGGATCGCCACCCAGGAGCCGAACGTGCACGCCGGCCTCGCCGTCGCGATGCCGTTCATTCACTCCCGGCCGAAGTACTTCGGCCAGATCATGGGTGAACTGCTCTACTGGCTCGGTGAGGACCGGATC
Source organism: Rhodococcus sp. BP-349 (assembly GCF_019835845.1). Lineage (NCBI taxonomy): Bacteria > Bacillati > Actinomycetota > Actinomycetes > Mycobacteriales > Nocardiaceae > Rhodococcus > Rhodococcus sp. BP-349. Next base: position 1,512,317 of record NZ_JABUDR010000001.1, read on the forward strand.
CAGTTCTCGTCCGACTACGCCCTGTGGACACCGCGCTGGCTGATCGAGTCGTTCGTCGACTTCCAGATCCCGGCGGAGCTGAGCGAGTACCCGGAGATCACGATGGACCAGAAGCGCAAGGTGCTGGGCCTGAACGCGGCGAAGATGTACGACATCCCGGTTCCGGCCGAGCTGCAGATCGCCGATGCGGACGAGACCGCCACCGGCCCGCGCGGTGCCGACCGGGCGGCAGACGACGTTCTCGTGGGTGCGTGAGATGACCACCCGCGCCGACTCGGCCATGCGGGCCCTGGACGTGGTCATCGATCCCGAGCTCGACCAACCCATCACCGACCTCGACTTCGTGCAGTCGCTCACCGTCTCCGAGGACCGAGACGTCGTGGTGCACCTGCGCTTGCCGACGTCCTTCTGCGCGCCGAACTTCGCCTACCTCATGGCCTCCGACGCGAAGGACGTGCTCACCGGCCTGCCGTGGACGCGGAACGTGACGGTGGAACTCGACGACCACCACGACTCGCCGATCATCAACGCGGGACTCGCCGCGGACGCCGGGTACCGGGGCACCTTCGCGCACGAGGCGGAGAACGACCTGGAGGAGCTCCGGACGACGTTTCAACGCAAGGCTCACGTCGCGGCGATGGAGCGATGCCTGACCGCACTGCTGAAGCGGGATCCGTCCCGCCGCATGGAGGACATGGGAACCGTTGTGCTGGGGGATCTCCCGGACGACGAGACGACCATGGCGCTGCTCTCGCGGCGCCGGTCCCTCGGCCTGGACGAGGCGCCCGGCAGCATCGTCATGGTCGATCACACCGGAGCCTGCTACGCGCAGCTCGACGTGCCGCTCGCGCTGCGTCGGGCTCGATCGACCCGCATCTCGATCGACGGCAACGCCCACTTCTGCCGTGGACTGCTCCGTACCCGCTACGACGATCCGGACCGTACGACGGTCGACGCCTGACCTTTCCGAGAACCGAGGAGACATGACATGAGCACCATGCGCGCAGTCCAGGTCGTGGGGTACCACGAGAAACTCCGAATGACCGAGGTGCCCGTTCCCACCCCGACAGGGCCGTTCGACGTCGTCGTCCGGATCGGCGGAGCGGGGGTGTGCCGTACCGATCTGCACATCCTCGAGGGGCAGTGGGCCGAGAAGTCGAACGTGACGCTGCCGTACACGATCGGCCACGAGAACGCCGGGTGGGTCCACGCCGTCGGCTCCGCCGTGACCAACGTGCAGGAGGGCGACAAGGTCATCGTCCACCCGCTCATCACGTGCGGGCTCTGCCGCGCCTGCCGATCCGGCGACGACGTGCACTGCGAGATCAACCAGTTCCCCGGCATCGACACGAACGGCGGCTACGCGGAGTACCTGAAGACGTCGGCACGCAGTGTGGTCAAGCTCGACGACTCGCTGGAGCCGGCGGACGTGGCTGCCCTCGCCGATGCGGGACTCACCGCGTACCACGCTGCCGCGAAGGCGTCGCGACATCTCACCCCCCGCGACCGCGTCGTGGTGATCGGTGCGGGTGGATTGGGCCACATCGGCATTCAGGTGTTGAAGGCTCTGACCGCGGCCGAGATCGTCGTCGTCGACCGTAACGCCGACGCGGTGAAACTGGCACTCGCGATCGGCGCCGATCACGGTGTCGTCGCCGACGGTACCCACATCGAGCAGGTGCTCGAGCTCACCGGCGGGCAGGGCGGCGAAGCGGTCATCGACTTCGTCGGTGAAGGCGGCGCGACGGCGGAGGGCATCGCGATGTTGCGGCAGGCGGGCAATTACCACGTCGTCGGATACGGCGAGAACATCGACGTGCCGACCATCGACATCGTGTCGTCGGAGATCAACGTCATCGGCAACCTGGTCGGGTCCTACAACGACCTGTGCGACCTCATGGCTCTCGCGGCCCGCGGGTCCGTGGTTCTGCACACCGCGAAGTACGCACTCGACGACTTCCAGAGCGCCATCGACGATCTGGACGCGGGAACGGTGCGGGGGCGGGCCATCCTCACGCCGTGAGAACGGCCCGCCGCCGGTCAGTGCGTGACGAGGTCGTCGGCGTCGGTGAGGGTGGCGCCGGTGGCGTCGTGCACCTGCGCGGCCGTGACACCGGGCGCGGTCTCCCGTAGGACGAGGGTGCCGTCGCCGACGACGTCGATGACGGCGAAATTGGTGATGACTCGGTCGACGACGGCCTGACCGGTGAGGGGGAGGGTGCACGCGTCGACGATCTTGGGGTTGCCGTCCCGGTCGGTGTGCTCCATGACGACGATGACACGCGCGGCGCCGTGGACGAGATCCATGGCGCCGCCCATGCCCTTGACCATCTTGCCCGGGACCATCCAGTTGGCCAGGTCGCCGGTCGACGAGACCTGCATGCCGCCGAGCACGGCGGTGTCGATGTGGCTGCCGCGAATCATGCCGAAGGACAGCGCGGAGTCGAAGAACGCCGCGCCGGGCAGGGTGGTGACGGTTTCCTTGCCGGCGTTGATGAGATTCGCGTCGACCTCGTCCTCGGTGGGGTAGGGGCCGGTGCCGAGGATGCCGTTCTCGGAGTGCAGCGTGACGCGGATCGCGGGATCGAGGAAGCCGGGAATCAGTGTGGGCAACCCGATCCCGAGGTTGACGTAGTCACCGTCGCGCAATTCGGCCGCCGCGCGCCGGGCCATGTTCTCGCGGGTCCATCCGGTGTCGGTGCTCATCGTGCGTCTCCTGCGGGTCGGGTGGTGCGCTTCTCGATGCGGGGTGTCTGCGGGCCGGTCTCCACGATGCGCTGGACGAACACGCCGGGCAGGTGTACGTGCGCCGGGTCGATCTCACCCGGCTGCACGAGACGCTCGACCTGAGCAACGGTGATGCGGCCGGCCATGGCGGCGAGGGGGTTGAAGTTCATGGCTGCCTTGTCGAAGACGAGGTTGCCGTCGGTGTCACCCAGATGCGCGTGCACGAGCGCGAAGTCGGCGCGGATGCCCTCCTCGAGGACGTACCGCTTGTCGCCGAAGACACGAGTCTCCTTCGGGGGTGAGGCGAGTGCCACGGATCCGTCGGCGGCGTAGCGCCACGGGAGCCCACCATCGGCGATGGGGCTGCCCACCCCGGCCGGGGTGAAGAACGCCGGGATGCCCGCTCCGCCGGCACGAAGACGCTCGGCCAGAGTGCCCTGGGGGGTGAGTTCCACCTCGAGTTCACCGGAGAGGTACTGCCGGGCGAACTCCTTGTTCTCGCCGACGTAGGACGCGGTGACTCGGCGAATGCGATGGGCCGCGAGCAGGATGCCGAGACCGTGGCCGTCGACACCGCAGTTGTTGGAGTAGACCTCCAGGTCGGTGATGTCGGTGGCGACGAGCGCGTCGATCAGCGCGTCGGGGATGCCGCACAGGCCGAAGCCGCCGACGGCCAGGGTGGCGCCGTCCGTGACGCCGCGGACCGCGTCGGCGGGGGTGGACAGGACTTCGGTGGCCACGAGTTCCTCCTGAGATCGAGTACTGATCGGACGCGCGAGTCCGGTGAGTGGACGCGCACACTCTCTGCATTCGACCAGGGATGCCGTGTCTGCGCAGGCGATGAGGGGTTTGGGTCACGAACTGCTCGACCGGTGGAACGATCAGCGGCGCGGCGTTCACTGAGTGGACAACCGCCGAGCACTAGACTGCGGTGATGGCGGAGGCAGCGAGGTCGGTCATCGCGCGAGTCGCGGCGGTGATGCGAGCCATCGGTGATCACGAGCCGGACGGCGCATCGACCACCGACATCGCCAGGACCGCCGGGTTGGCCAGACCCACCGTGCACCGAATGGTCACCGCGCTGGCGGCGGAGGGCTTCGTCGATCGGCACGAGTCGGGCCGGTGGGCGCTGGGGCCCGAGACCTTCCTTCTCGGATCGATGGCAGCGGAGCGGTACGACATCACGTCGAGTGCGGGAGACATCCTGCGCGATCTGGCCCGAACGACGGGGGAGAGCGCCTTCCTGTCGGCACGTCGGGGCGACGAGACGGTCTGCATCGCGAGCGAGGAGGGCAGTTTCCCGCTGCGCTCGCACGTCCTGCAGATCGGCCTGCGCATGCCCCTCGGAGTCGCGTCCGCCGGGTTGGTCATCCTCGCGCACCTGCCCGAACGTGAGCGGGTGGAGTACCTCGACCGTGCAGATCTCGGCGGCTGGGGGAAATGTCACGCGCCGAGCGAGATCGCCGAACGGGTGGAACAGGTTCTGGTGCAGGGATACTCGGTGAATCCCGGGTTGTTGGTGGAAGGTAGCTGGGGGCTCGGGGCCGCGGTGTTCGATCGACGGGACGCCCCGGCGTGGGCGCTGAGTCTGACGGGCGTCGCCGGCCGTTTCGACGATGCCCGGCGTCCCGTTCTCGGCGAACAGCTGCTGCGGGCCGCACACGCGTTGACCTCGCGTCTGCGGTGATCGGAGGTCGATGCGGCCGGTCGGACAGAACTCGGGCGGTACATCCAAGTTATTCGCCCGTTATATCGTGAATGCATGCCCGATATCGTATCGATGTCGATATCAAAGTCCGAGAATTGTTGTCGCACAGTGATGTCAGGCGTCCATCACATGATTGTCCGGACTGGACACATGGCGCAATTCCGGCATGCATTGACATTACCGTTATCGTCCTGTTCACTCTCGTTTATGCCGTAAATCTACGTCGCATTCGACGGAGTCGGCTCGATCTCACACCTGCCCCCGCCACATCTCGGCGCCGTGGTCGTCTCTTCGGACGGTCACCGACGCGCCGGCGTCGCCGGGGCTCCATCGCACCGCTCTGCGTCGTCGGGGACAGAGTCTGCGCACCACACGTGCCGCATCTCGGATGCGGCACATTCACCACATCGCGCAAGGAACCGCATGACCAGGACACACCTCGACCATTCTCCCTTCGATGCCGCCAAACGAGGCCGTCTCCCCGCACTGGGTACCGTCGCCGTCGCCACGGCGGCTCTGATGATCGTCGGCGCGAGCACCGCCGACGCCGCCACTCCGGTGGGACTCGGCACCGCTGCCAGTTACGCGGTCCTTGCCGGTGCGGGCGTGACCAACACCGGCCCGTCGGTCATCTCGGGTGATCTCGGAACCAGTCCGACCGCGGCCGTCACGGGGTTCCCGCCCGGTCTCGTGAACAACGGCACGATTCATGCCGCCGACGCGGTTGCGCTGCAGGCGCAGTCGGACCTCACCACGGCATACGACCAGGCGAGCGCGGAGCCGATCTCGGCGAACGTCGCTGCCGACATCACCGGCAGCACCCTCGCCCCCGGGGTCTACAAGGCTTCCAGCGCACTGGCCCTGAACGGCACCGTCACGTTGGACGGTGGATCGGATCCCGACGCCGTCTTCGTCTTTCAGGCGCCGTCCACATTGATCACGGGCTCCGGCAGCAGAGTGGCACTGATCAACGTGAACCCCTGCAACGTCTTCTGGCAGGTGGGCAGCTCGGCGATCATCGGTACCTCCACGACGTTCGTCGGAACGGTACTGGCGCTCACCTCGATCAGCGTGCAGAACGGTGCGACCGTCTCCGGACGTGTGTTGGCGCGCAACGGCGCGGTCACCCTGGACAACAACGTGATCACGGCGAACGACTGCTCCCCGCGGACGACCACCACCCCGGTCGGCGACGGGGGAGTCGTGGTGCCTCCCATCGTGATTCCGATCCCGTCGATCCCGGGACTGCCGTCGATCCCCGGTGTCCCGCCCGTGATCACCATCCCGGGTCTCCCGAGTGTGCCGGGTACACCGCCCACCTCGTCGGTGCCCACCGCACCGGTGGTCCCGCCCACCTCGGACACGCCCGGTACGCCGGGAGCCCCGAACACGCCCGGTACCCCGAACACGCCCGGTACCCCGAACACGCCCAGTACCCCGAACACGCCCGGTACCCCGAACACGCCGGGAACCCCGAACACACCGGGAATCCCGATCACGCCCGGAACTCCCGATGTCCCAACAGGTCCGGACGCTCCCGGTCAGTACTCGCCGGGCAGCCAGATCACTCAGGTTCCGGGTGGTGGCGTCGACACGGGTGACGGCAGCACCGTCCGGTCGGCAGACCACTGGCAGCCCGTGTCGGTCGGCCTCGCGGCCGCGGCGATCATCGGGTCTGTCCTGGTGCTGCGTCGTCGAAAGAGCTGACATGCCCCAACGTTCCGCCGCCACCGCGGCGCGCGCACTGTGCGCTGCGGTGCTGCTCGCGCTGGCGCTTGTCTCCGGATGCTCCACTGTTGCCGGCACGCCGCCGCCGGCCGCGACCGCGCAGGCGGACGTCGGCGCGGTCGACGAGGGCGCCACCGGTGTCTCCGATGCCGAGGCCGTCTCGTCACCGCCGATTCGCATCGACGTGCCCGCCATCGAGGTGAGTTCCGACCTCATGGGCCTGGGTCTGCAGCAGGACGGGACGATGGAAGTACCGCCCGGCGCGTTCCCGGCCGGGTGGTACACGGGTTCACCGACTCCCGGCGCGATGGGGCCGTCGGTGATCGCCGGTCACGTCGACTGGAACGGTGCGCCGGGCGTGTTCTCCCGGCTCGGTGACCTCACCTCGGACGACGACGTGATCGTCACCCTGCAGGACGGCACCACGTCACGCTTCCGGGTCACTCAGGTCGAGCAGTATCCGAAGGCGGAGTTCCCGACGACGACGGTGTACGGCGACATCGATCACCCGGGTCTCCGGCTGATCACGTGTGGGGGCCTGTTCGACAGCGGTGCAGCCAGTTACGACGACAACATCGTGGTCTACGCCGATCTGATCAGCTGATCCCGTCGCGGATCCGGTCGATGATCTCCAGGGTCGCGACCGCGTCGGCGAGGGGATGGACGGCGGACTCGACCTCGCCGACGGAAATCCTTCTCGCAGCCTCCACCGCGGCGAGATGCAGTCCGTCGACCTGGAGGCCGGGGGTCTCGTCGTAGGCGAGGGTGATGCCGTCGCGAAGCGCGACGGTGAACGGCCCCGGCATGAAGAAGGGCCCGGCGATGGTGAGTGTGCCGTCCCGGCCGCACACGACCGCCGTCGTCGGCGTGTTCGTCAGGATCGTGGTGTTGAGCACCGCATGTCCGGACTCGCCGGTGAGAAGGGCCGAGATCTGACCGTCGATCTCGCCGTTCGCCGGCTGACTCCGGGCATCCACGGTCTCCGGGGCACCGAGAACCGAGTGGGCGAAGGACGCGACGTACGTTCCCAGATCCAGGAGCGGGCCACCGGCCAACGCCGGGTCGTAGATGCGGTGATCGGTGGTGAAGAACTCGCCGTGATCCGCGAGCACCGTGTGGATCGGTCCGAGGATGCCACTGCCGAGCACCTGCTCGATCACGTCGAACTTCGGCAGGAACCTCGTCCACATCGCTTCGCCCGCGAACACCCCCGCAGCCCGTGCTGCCTCCGCGATCCGGGCCGCGCCGGCCGCGTCGACGGCGAGCGGCTTCTCCACGAGCACGTGCTTTCCCGCGGCGATGGCGTCGACGGCGTTCGCGAGGTGCTCGGTGTGCGGCGTGGCGATGTACACGATGTCGACGTCGTCGTCGGCGAAGACGGCCTCGTACGTGCCGTGCGCGCGGTCGACGCCGTGCTCGTCGGCGAAGGCGCGTGCGCGCTCCGGTGAGCGGGATCCCACCGCGACGACGGACTGGGTCGTGTGCCGGTGCAGTGACTCGACGAACCGGTGCGCGATCCACCCCGGCCCGAGGACTGCCCATCGGAGCACGGGCGCGTCACGGGGATCGGGAACTCGTGACAGGGGGAGGGAGGCGCTCTGCGTCATGTGGCAGAGCCAATCAGACGAAAGCGCATTTGTCAGGACATTAAGATGTAATACTTCCGATCATGACTGTGCGGGTTGGAATCATCGGTGTCGGCGTCATGGGGGCGGACCATGCCCTGTCCCTCGATCGGCGGGTGTCGGGCGCGGCGGTGACCGCTGTCGCCGACTTCGACGCAGCACGGGCGAGTGCAGTCGCCTCCACCCTGCGCGGCGCCACCGTCGCGGCGGACGGCCCGGCGCTGATCGAGCGTGACGACGTCGACGCCGTCGTCATCGCCTCGCACGATTCGACCCATGCCGAACTGGCGCACCTGGCGCTGGCCGCGGGCAAGCCGGTGCTGTGCGAGAAGCCTCTCGCACCCACGGCGGCGGAGTGCCGCGAGATCATCGCCGCGCAGGGCGATCGCACCTTGATCACGGTCGGCTTCATGCGTCGGTTCGATCCGGCCTACGTGGAACTGAAGCGCGTGGTGTCGTCCGGCGCACTGGGTGCACCCCTCGTCGCCCACTGCGTGAGTCGCACGGTCGAGGCCTACCCCGGCGGCACGTCCGCGTCGACCATCACCAACTCCGCGATTCACGAACTCGACATCGTGCCGTGGTTGCTGTCGTCGCCGATCACGGAGGTGAGTTGGCACGCGGGTCGCACGTCCGCGCACTCCGGAACGCGGCAGGATCCGCAGATCATGCTGTTGCGGACCGAGTCCGACGTTCTGGTGACGGTCGAGATCTTCCTCAACGCCCGCTACGGATACGACACGAGGTGCGAGGTGGTGGGCGATATCGGAGCGTCCGCGCTCGTGCTGCCCACTCACGTGATAACCGACAGCGACCGCCGGCGGTCCGTGGCCTACCCGGCCGACTGGATCCCCCGATACGCCGACGCCTACCGCCTGCAACTTCAGGAATGGGTGGATTCCCTCGAGGCCGGCCGGGTGTCGGAACTCGCCGACGCGGACGCGGGACTGCGTGCGGGGCTCGTGGCCGACGCTCTCGTCGCCTCGATGAACGACGGCGGCCGAACCGTCGTCGTGGAGTGAGCTCGGCGATCCTCGCCCGCGTAGGGTGACCGCGTGGCCCATTCCGACGCAGCGCACGCCGGAGCGGCCGCGCCTCGGAACGCGGCCATGGACGTCCGCCGACTCCCCGTCTACCGCTCGGGAGAGCTGGACGTCCCGTTCGTGATCGCGGGCACCCACGAGTCGGTGGTGCGAGAAACCCTGTGGGAGAATCACTCTCACCCCACTCACGAGTTGCTGTGGAACGACCGAGGTGCTTCGACGGCGACCGTGGGGACCCGGACGTGGACCGTCACGGCCACCACCGGCCTCTGGATCCCGGCGGGGTTGCTGCACCGGGGACGGATGTCGGCCGGAACCGTCTCCCGCGCTGCGCAGTTCAACGTGTCCGAGGCCCAGCCTCTGTCGGATCGACCGGTCGCGGTGGACATCACCCCGTTGCTCCGACTGTTGCTGGATCGCGTCTCCGAGGAGGCTCTGTCGCCGCGGTCGCGTGCGACGACGGAGGCGATGATCCTGGACGTGCTGGTTCCGTCGCCGCGGGAGGTGGTGCTGCGAGTGCCGTCCTCGCATCGGCTGGCTCCGCTCGTGGCCACGATCCTCGAACGTCCCGACGACACCACGACGTTGGCGCAGTGGTCGATTCGACTGAACCTCAGTACCCGGACGTTGACCCGGATGTTCCACTCCGAGACGGGAGTGGGATACACCCGATGGGTCGCGACCGTGCGAGCACAGCGTGCGATCGATCTCCTTGCCCGCGGTGAGGACATGCACGACATCGCCACAGCGGTGGGATTCGCGTCGGCCAGCTCGTTCGGTGCTGCGTTCCGGCGGGTCACCGGAGTGAACCCCGGAGCGTTTCGCGACATGTGACCCGGAGCGTTTCGCGACATGTGACCCCCAGCGTTTCGCGACGTGTGACCCAGAGTGTGCTGCACGTGACCGTCGTCACGGTATGTCGCTTTCGATGGTCGGTACGTCCTGTTCGCACGATTGCGAAAGCCCTACCGGTCCTTTACTGTCCCAAAGGTAAGGCTACCCTGTGTCTGTCGACGCCTGTCGGACACCGATTTGAGGAATACATGTCTCGCATAGCGCATTTCGCCGTCCTGTCCGCTGCGGCGGTGCTCACGACCGGTCTGGTGGCCTGCTCGTCCGACTCGACCGGCGGCGCCACCACCGAGTCGTCCACGACGGCCGACTGGACGCCCGTGACCATCGAGCACGCTCTCGGCACCACGGTGATCGAGTCCCGGCCGGAGCGAGTGGCGACCGTCAACTGGGCCAATCACGAGGTGCCCCTCGCTCTGGGCATCGTGCCCGTCGGCATGGCCGCCGCGAACTTCGGTGACGACGATGACGACGGCGTGCTGCCGTGGGTCGACGAGAAGCTCCAGGAACTCGGCGCCGAGACGCCGGTCCTGTTCGACGAGACGGACGGCGTCGACTTCGAGGCCGTCGCCGACACGGACCCGGACGTCATTCTCGCCGCGTACTCCGGTCTGACGCAGGAGGACTACGACCAGCTCAGCGAGATCGCGCCCGTCGTCGCGTACCCGGAGACCGCGTGGGGAACGCCGTGGCGCGACATGATCGAGGTCAGCAGCACGGCTCTCGGCAAGGCCGACGAGGGGCGGCAGTTGATCGCCGACCTCGACGAGCGTATCGACGCGGCGGTGGCAGAGCATCCCGGAATCGCGGGCCGCTCTGCCATGTTCCTCACCCACGTCGACACGACGAATCTCAGTGAGGTGAGTTTCTACACCACCCACGACACCCGCACCATGTTCTTCGAGGACCTCGGCATGACCACGCCGCCGAGTGTGGCGACTGCCTCTGCGGCGACGGATCGCTTCAGCCTGAAGCAGAGTGCGGAGCAGGCCGACGCGTTCGGGGACGTCGACATCATCGTCACCTACGGCGGCGACGAACTGGTCGCCGCTCTCGAGGCGGATCCCCTGCTCTCGCAGATGCCGGCCGTGCAGAACGACGCCATCGTCGCGCTCCCCGGCACGGGGCCGCTGGGAACGGCGTCCAACCCCACGCCGCTCTCCGTCGACTGGGTGCTGGACGACTACCTCGACCTGCTCGACGGCGCCGCTGCCTCGTCTCGGTGATCACCGACACCCGAGCGTCGGCTCCGCCTGCGTCGAGCACCGCGGGCCGCGTCCTCGTGAAGGGTGCGGCGCTGCTGGTCGCCTGCGGGGCGTTGCTGGCGCTCGTGGTCGCGTCGGTCATGATCGGGTCGAGGAGCGTCGGAGTGTCGGACGTCCTCCTCGCCCTCGGAGGTGGAACCGACGGATTCGATCAGGCGGCGGTGGCCACGAGACTCCCGCGCACGCTGCTCGCGGTGGTGGCGGGCGCCGCTCTGGCCGTCGCAGGCACCGTCATGCAGGGCGTGACCCGTAACCCGTTGGCGGACCCCGGAATTCTCGGTGTGAACATGGGTGCATCCCTCGCGGTCGTCGCCGGAATCGCCTTCTTCGGACTCGCCGGCGCCACGAGCATCGTGTGGGTGGCCATCGGGGGCGCAGCTGCTGCCGCCGCGTTCGTGTACTCGGTCGGCTCGCTGGGCCGGGGCGGCGCGACCCCTCTGAAACTGGCACTGGCCGGCGCGGCGACCTCGGCGGCGCTGGTGTCGTTCGTCAGCGCCATCGCGTTGCCGCGCAACGACATCGCGGGCGGTATCCGCTCGTGGCAGATCGGCGGGGTCGGGGGAGCCGTCTTCGATCGCATCTGGATCGTACTGCCGTTCCTCGTCGTCGGCTTCGTGGTCTGTCTCCTGTCCGCCCGCGGTCTGAACACCCTCGCGCTGGGCGACGACCTGGCGGCCGGTCTCGGTGAACGCGTGGCCGTGGCCCGCGCCACCGCCGCGATCGGTGCGGTGGTCCTGTGCGGCAGCGTCACCGCGGTCACGGGCCCCATCGCCTTCGTCGGACTGGTCGTCCCGCACGTGTGCCGCCTGCTGGTGGGCGTGGACCACCGCTGGACGCTGCCGTTCTCGGCCGTGGGCGGGGCGATCCTGTTGACCGGCGCCGACATCCTGGGCCGCATCGTGGCGCGGCCTGCCGAGATCGACGTGGGGATCCTCACCGCCGTCGTGGGTGCTCCGTTCTTCATCCACATCGTCCGTCGTCGAAAGGTGTCGGCGCTGTGATCACCCACGCTGTGGCCACCGGCTCGGGATCCGGCACGGTCACGACGGTGGTGCAGGGCCGGCGCCGCCGGGCCGCACGTCGACGCACGGTCGTGGCGCTGTTGTCGATCGCGCTCGTGGCGGTCTTCGCTCTGTCGCTGATGGCCGGGAGAACGTTCTACCCAGCGAGCGACGTGCTCGATGTCGTTCTGGGTCAGGATGTTCCGGGAGCGTCCTACACCGTGGGCCGGTTGCGCCTGCCACGCGCCGTGCTCGCGGTGGCCGCGGGTCTGTGCTTCGGGATCGCCGGTGTGACGTTCCAGACGATGCTGCGCAACCCGTTGGCGAGTCCCGACGTGATCGGCATCAGTGCGGGAGCGGGAGCCGCCGCGACCTTCGCCATCGTGACGTTGTCGTGGACGTCGACGCAGGTGTCCGCATTCGCGATCGTCAGTGGGCTGGCCGTCGCGCTGGTGATCTACGTGCTCTCGTTCGAGGACGGCGTCGTCGGTACCAGGCTCATCCTGATCGGTATCGGCATCGCGGCCGTGCTCGAGAGCGCCACCGCGTACATCCTCTCTCGCGCCGCCGAATGGGATCTGCAGGAAGCGACACGCTGGCTCACCGGCAGTCTGAACGGATCCTCATGGGACGCCGCTGTTCCCGTGCTCCTCGCCGCGGTGATCCTGACGCCCGTTCTGATGCTCCTCGACCGTGACCTCGCGATCACCCGCCTCGGCGACGACATGGCTCCCGCCCTCGGGGTCCGCGTGAGCCGCACCCGGCTCCTGGCGATCGTCGCCGCGACAGGCCTGATCGCTTTCGCCACGGCAGCAACCGGGCCCATTGCCTTCGTCGCATTCCTGTCCGGTCCGATCGCCGCCCGCATCGTCGGCCCCGGTGCGTCACTGCTGGTCCCGTCTGCTCTCGTCGGTGCGCTGCTGGTGCTCGTGGCCGACTTCTGCGGCCAGTACGCCTTCGACACCCGCTACCCCGTGGGCATCGTCACCGGTGTGCTGGGCGCGCCCTACCTGGTATACCTGATCGCTCGTTCCCATCGTGGGGGAGGCTCCCTGTGACATCGACCCACTCTCTCGCCGTCGAGGACCTGACGCTCGGCTACGGCGACCGCACGGTGATCGAGGGGCTCACTCTGACGGTCGTCCCCGGAGCGATCACGTCGATCGTGGGCGCGAACGCCTGCGGCAAGTCGACCCTGCTGCGGGCGATGTCCCGATTGCTGAAACCGAGGGTCGGCCGGGTGTTGCTCGACGGGCGGGACGTGCACCGACTTCCTGCCAAGGCGGCCGCCCGCACGATGGGACTGTTGCCCCAGTCTCCGGTCGCGCCGGAGGGGATCACGGTGAGCGATCTGGTCGGTCGAGGTCGGCACCCCCACCAAGGGCTCTTCGCGCGCTGGAGTGCGCAGGACGATCTCGCGGTGGCCACCGCGCTCGACATGACGGACACGGCCGCGCTCGCCGACCGCGCCGTCGACGAGCTGTCCGGCGGCCAGCGTCAACGAGTGTGGATCGCGATGGCTCTGGCGCAGGACACCGACCTGCTGCTGCTCGACGAACCCACGACCTTCCTCGATGTGAGTCATCAGATCGAGGTGTTGGATCTGCTGACCGACCTCAACCGCGCCCGCGGTACCACCATCGTCATGGTGTTGCACGATCTCAACATGGCAGCGCGGTACTCCGACCATCTGATCGCCCTCGCCGACGGTCGCGTCCACGCCGGCGGTGTCCCGACCGAGGTGCTGACGGAGGAGACGGTGCGTGCCGTCTTCGGTCTGGAGAGTCACGTCATCGTCGATCCGTCGTCGGGTGCGCCCCTCATGCTCCCCCTGGGGCGGCATCACGTCCGGTCGACGATCGAGTCGAGCTGACCCGGGTCAGATGATCGTTCCGACGTCCGTGGCCACGATGCTGTCGAGAGCGTGCTCCGCGACGGCAGCGATGGTCATCGACGGATTGCAGGCCGCGCAGTTTCCGGGTATCAGGGCACCGTCGAGAACGTAGAGGCCACGCTGTCCCTGGACACGCCCCTCGAGATCACAGACAGTTCCCATGTTCGCCCCGCCGAGCGGATGCCAGGTGGAGGGGAACACCGCGTTGGTGTCCACGACGAGGCTGTTCGGTCCGGCGATCGCGCGCACGCGCGGATCGATGTGACTCTGGATGGCCGCATCCCCCTCGTGCGGCCAGCGCAGAATCGCATCGTCCCGCGCACCGTCGTAGACGAAACGCCCACGGGCGTCGCTGACGCCGTAGCCGACCAGAACGGTGGTTCGGGCATCCACCCCGAGAGGGGGGAACGACGCCTGGATGACCGTCATCGCGCGGGACGGGTCCGCCCAGTCGAGACTGCCGAAGACCACCGGACCGCCCTGAGCGGGTCCGAAGTCCTGGTCGAACGTCGTCCACGAGTAGATCCTGTCCGCATTCGTGCCCCAGCCGTCGCCGAGCGCGTCCGGCATGTCCGGGATCCGGCCGGACGCTGCCGCCCGCATGAGCAGTCGCGTGGTGTTCATGCTGCCCGCAGCCATGATCAGGGTCGGCGTGGTGAGGATCTTGTTCTCCACGACCGCACCGGAGGTGTCGATGCGGTCGACGTACACCGTCCATCGGCCGTCGGGCGCGCGCTCGACGTCGGTGACCTGGTGCAGTGTCCGGACCGTCGCCAGGCCGGTCGCCTCCGCCTCGGCGATGTACGTGACGTCGACGGAGAACTTGCCGCCGTTGTTGACGCCGATGGCACCGTCGCCGTTGGTGTAGGACGGGGACATCACTCCGCGGAGCTCGTCGAGGGCGAAGTTCCAGTCGATGGGCATCGGGATCTTCGACACGGGGAGTCCGAGTCGTCGTGCGCTGTCCCGGAATGCCCGTGGAGCAGCGTAATTGGGGCTGTCTACCAGCGCGTCGGGTGCGACCGCGAGGTGCAGCATCCGGGCGACCCGCGGGTAGTGGACGCGATCGAGCAGGCCCCAGTCCAGTGCGCCGGGGAACTGCGACGCGAACACCGCCTCGGCCGGCTGCAGCGTCATCCCCTGATAGACGAGGGACCCGCCGCCGACCCCGGCCGCACACAGCGCGGTCATGTTCTCGCCGGGAACCGCCTCGACGAGGCCGGTGTACGCCGGGACGTCGATCGGACGTCCGAACACGTTCTTCGCGGATCCGTACCAGAGGAAACGACCGTCGGGTGAGCGAGCGTGCGGAAAGGTCTCGGCGTTCGGACCGGTCGGCCATCGCAGACCGCGCTCGAGCACGGTCACCGGAACGCCTGCCTGTGCGAGGCGCAGTGCGGCGACGCCGCCGCCGAACCCGGAGCCGACGATCACCACGCGGTGATCCTCGCGGGAGAGCGGAACTCGTTGTGTGCGTGCGGCGATGCCGTGAGCAGAGGCGCGGGCGGCGTGGTTGCCGGCGATCAGCGCACCGCCGGCCGCGGCGGCGCCGGAGAGGAACGTGCGGCGAGTGAACGGTGACATGCGGCTTCCCCCGGATCGTTCGTGGAGTCCGCCGATACCTGTGGGTACCCCCCGGCGAACACCCGATCTCGATGCCGGGTGCTCAGAACCTAGACAGTTCTGTCCACGAGTGTCAAGGTTTCGTCCCGACTAGGCTCGAACGATGGCTACCAGACGCATCGCAGTGATCCCGGGTGACGGCATCGGCAAGGAGGTGGTTCCCGCCGGTATCGGAGTACTGGACGCCGCGGCGGCGGCGTTCGACCTCCACCTCGAGTACGAGTACTTCGACTACGCCAGCGCCGATTACTACGTCGAGCACGGAAAGATGCTTCCCGACGGCTGGTTCGACGAGCTTCGACCGTTCGACGCGATCTTCTTCGGAGCGGTGGGCTGGCCGGAGGTGGTGCCGGACCACATCTCGTTGTGGGGCAGTCTGCTCCAGTTCCGACGGCACTTCGACCAGTACGTGAATCTGCGCCCCATCCGGCTCATGCCGGGCGTCACCAGCCCACTGGCGGGACGCGAGGTCGGCGACATCGATTTCTACGTCGTCCGTGAGAACACCGAGGGTGAGTACACCGATCTCGGCGGCCGGATGTTCGCGGGGACCGAGCGTGAGACGGTGATCCAGGAGACGGTCATGTCGCGCATCGGCGTCGATCGAATCCTGAAGTACGCCTTCGAACTCGCCGAGACCAGGCCGAAACGCCACCTGACGTCCGCGACCAAGAGCAACGGCATCTCCATCTCGATGCCGTACTGGGACGAGCGGGTCGCCGCCATGGCGTCGCATCACCCCACGGTGGACGTCGACAGCTATCACATCGACATCCTCACGGCGAACTTCGTGCTGCACCCGGACTGGTTCGACGTGGTCGTCGCGAGCAATCTGTTCGGGGACATCCTGTCCGATCTCGGACCGGCGATCGCAGGCACCATCGGCATCGCCCCGAGTGGAAACATCAACCCGGAGGGACTCTTTCCCAGTCTGTTCGAGCCGGTGCACGGATCGGCACCGGGCATCGCGGGCAAGAACATCGCCAACCCGATCGGGCAGATCTGGAGCGGCAGCATGATGCTCGATCACCTGGGCGAGCCCGATGCCGCGCGCACGGTCCTGACCGCGGTCGAGAACGTGCTCGCACGGGGCGGCGCTGCGCTCACCGCCGACATGGGCGGAACGTCGGGGACCGACGAGTTGGGCCGGATCATCGCGGACGAGGTGACCGCTCTCGCCCGCCGGTGACGTCTCGACGCCGACGGCCGGGCGGTTCGTCCCGGCCGGCCGTCTCCTCCGGTCTCAGCGAGGAATGATCCGCGCGTCTCGGTACCGGGCGAGGTTCTCCGCGAAACTCTCACTGGTCGAGCGGAATCCGAGGAACCCCGCCTTGCGGCTCTTCGTCATGTCGGTCAGGCACTCCATGTCGCGGCCGAGGTCGCCGTCGGTGTGCCACCACGATGCGAGTCGAGTCACGTCCGACTCGACGAGGTCGTACTTCTCGGCGATGCGCCGCCACGCATCGGGTGCATCGTCCATTCGCGTCGCCAACGGTCGCGGTTCGGTGTCGAAACCGACGGGTTCGATCCCGAAATGGTCGGCGATGCGCGGCCACAGCCATCGCCACCGGAACACGTCACCGTTCGCGACATTGAACGGCTCGTTCGCGCCGTTCTCGTTCGTCGCAGCCCAGATCATCTGCTCGGCGAGCAGGTCGGCGTCGGTCACATCGGTCAGACCGTTCCACTGGGTCTCCGACCCCGGGAAGACGAAAGGTTGCCCGGTCTCCTTGCAGAGAGTGGCGTACACCGACAGTGTGAGTGCCATGTTCATGGCGTTGCCCACGGCGAACCCGAAGATGGTGTGTGCCCGGTGCACGCTCCAGGTGAAACCCAGTCGCTCTGCGCCGGAGAACAACTCGTCCTCCTGGGCGTAGTAGAAGTTCGGTGTGTCGAGGCGCTCCTCGCTCTCGTGGAACGGGGTCTCCGCCGTCACCGCGGCGCCGTAGGCGTCGAACGGGCCGAGGTAGTGCTTCAGACCCGTCATGAGCGCGACGTGCTTCACCGAGTTCTCCGGTGCCAGCGCGTCAAACGTGTTCCGGAGGGTGGCGGTGTTCACCTCGATGTTCTCCGCCTCCGAGTCCTGCATCATCCACGCCGTGAAGAACACGAGGTCGGGCGCCGTTCCGCGCAGTGCCTCACGCAGCGCATCGGCGTCGAGAAGGTCGGCCGTCACGGGTGTCACGCCGTCGACCGGCAACTCGGTCTTGCGCGACAACCCGTAGGTGCGCCACCCCGCGTCGACGAGTCGTCGACAGATGGTCTGGCCCGAGATGCCGGTGGCTCCGACGACGAGCGCCGTGCCCGGACTTCGTGCTGCCATGTGTGTCATGCCTCCGATCGGTGATCGTGTCTCGATCCTGCATGGGCTACCCGTGGCGGCGACGGAGCAACCAGTGGGGGGTGAGTGGCGCGGCGCACTGGTCCGCTACGACGTGGCGCCGGAACAGCTCGAGTGGTGCGGCGCACTCGTCGACGTCACGGCCGATCGCCTCTCATCGAGCCGGGCGAAGTGGACAACTTACCGGCGAGTAAGGAAGCTTCAGCGCATCCGCTGCCCGTCCGCGACACCCGCGATCACCTGCACCGGGTGGAGAGAAGCGTCGAGATGCAGTGGTCGAGGAGGCAGTTCCTGGGCGCAGTGGGCGTCACGGGTCTGATCGGGTCGACGGGACCGGGAGCGGTGTCCCGCGCGGCTCCGGTGCTCGACGGTCTGTACCGGTCGGCGGTGCCCGAGCTCTACGCACCGATCGATCCGGCGCCGGCACATTCCGAGGCCGTGGTGGTCGGGTCGGGCTTCGGTGCCGCGGTCACCGCGCGGCGCCTCGCCGAGGCCGGCGTTCGCGTCACCCTCCTGGAGCGCGGGTCGCAGTGGCCCACGGATCCGCGTCGACAGATCTTCGCCAACGACTTCCTGCCGGACGGGCGCGCGTTCTGGCGTCGCGGTGGCACTGCTCCGCTGACCGGACTGCCCACGGTTCCCACCGACCGCTTCGGCGGCATCTTCGACGTGAGTGAACACGGCACCATCGACGTGTGGTCCGGAGCCGCGGTCGGCGGTGGTTCGTTGGTGTTCACCGGCGTGATGATCGCCCCCGAACAACGGTTCTTCGACCAGCTCTTCACCGGGCTCGTCTCGTACGACGAGATGCAGGCTCTGCACTACCCGCTCGTCCGTTCCGAGCTGCGGCTCGCACCGATGCCGGAGGACGTCTATCAGTCGCTGCCGTTCACGCATTCACGGGTGTGGGATCACCAGGTCCGCCGCGCCGGGTACACACCACAGCGCATCGACGGCATCTGGGACTGGGACGTGGTGCGCGGAGAGATGGCCGGTCGGTCCCGTCCGTCCGCGATCATCGGGGAGTCGAATCTCGGCAACTCCAACGGCGCCAAGTTCGAACTCAACCGCAACTATCTGGCCGCTGCTCGCGCCACTGGCCGGTGCACGATCCATGCGCGTCACGAGGTCACCGCCGTGACCAGGGAGGCGGACGGTCGCTACGCGCTGACCGTGGATCTGCTCGACCCGTCCGCCGAGGTCCTCTCCACCCGCACGGTGACCTGCGACGACCTGTTCCTGGGCGCCGGGTCGATGGGAACGTCGCGGCTTCTCGTGCATGCCCGCGACACCGGATTGCTCCCCGACCTGAACGAACACGTCGGTGAGGGATGGGGCACCAACGGTGACGCGGCACTCGTCCGGGGCATGAGCCCGGAGGGCAACGGCATCGTGCAGGCGTCGCCCTCGGCGTCGAGGATCTCCGACGACTCGGGCGCCCCGCTCACCCTCGAGAACTGGTTCGTCCCCGGATCGCCCGTCGATCTGACGCTGATCGGCTCGTTGGGCATGGTCATGGACCCGACGAGAGGGCGGTTCGTGTGGGACGAGTCGACGCGGTCGGTGCGGCTCGACTGGCCGGAGGCCGGCAACATCGCCGTCTCGGACGCCCTGCGACCGGTGCACGACCGCATCGCGGAGCGCTCCGGAATCGGTGTGGGGTATCCGCCCCTGCGGGTACCGGACGTGAACACCTCGTTCACGGCGCACCCGTTGGGAGGGGTGGTGCTGGGCCGAGCCACGGACGCGCACGGCCGCGTCCTCGGCCACGACCGGTTGCACGTCGTCGACGGAGCGCTGATCCCGGGCAGCACCGGCAGAGTCAATCCGTCGCTCACCATCGCGGCGCTCGCCGAACGCAACATCGCGACGGTGATCGCCGATCGCTGAGCGCCCCGTGGAGCGAATGACGGGAATCGAACCCGTGTGCACGGCTGTGCAGGCCGTTGCCTCACCACTCGGCCACATCCGCAGTGAGTTCCACGCCAGGGGGTGCGGACCTGCCGGAACATGTTTGCGCTCACGGTGATTCTCGGGCGAGCGCGCTGAGGTACCTCCCGGCCGCCGTCGGGTCCTCGTCCGCCAGCGATGCCAGCGCTCGACACAGTGCGCCGAGTGAGGTTCCCTCGGCGTGCGCGGCCGACTGCAGGAGTGCCGCCGCGGTGTCCCGGTCCACCGCGAGGTGTTCCATCGCCATGCCGATGCTCTGATCGAGCGCGGCCGCGGAGCGCAGTGCCGCGGAGTATCGATCCGAACGGGACGTCGTCGCCACGTCCATCTCCGTCTCGAGGCGCCGAGACAGCATCGCGAGTCGGACGGCCGTGTCTTCAGGCCCGTGTCCGCGGGTCTGGAGCGCGACGAGGGTGGCAGCGACCGCCGCGGCGGCCTCGGTGCGCGCGCGTCTCTGCACAGCCTGCCGTCGACGGGACCGGAGGTGCTCAGACGACCGTGCTCGCAGCAGTGACGGCGGGCGGAACCGGGTCGTGTCGCCGTGCTCGACGCGGTCACGACCGAGACGCTTCGCCCGGTACATCGCATCGTCCGCGCAGGAGATGAAGGAGTCGAGCGTCGACTCGACGTCGCCGAGGGCGAGCGCGGCGCCGTCGGGAGCCGTGGCCACGGCCGTCGTGGTGCCGATGCTCACCGTCACCGAGCACCGTGTGCGCACCGATCGCAGGACACGGTCCGCGAGATCGGCCGTACGCGCACCGCGGGCGACGACCAGGAACTCCTCGCCGCCGAGGCGGGAGACGACGGCGCCCGCCGGAGTCGCCAGCACCACCGCTCGCGCGACGGACTGCAGCGTCCGATCACCGTGGGTGTGTCCGTGGGTGTCGTTGACGGCCTTGAAGTTGTCGATGTCGATGACGAGGGTGGTGACCAATTCGTGCCGCGACGCCGCGGCACCCAGCAGTTCTGTCAGACGGGGGAGTACGCCCCGGCGGTTCAACAGGCCGGTCAGGACGTCCGTGCGCGCGAGCACGTCGAATCGGTGACTCACCCGCACCATCGACCGCCGCAGGCCCCACACCAACACGACGGGGACGACGACGATGGTCAGAGACGCGCCGGCACTGATGAACGCGATGGCCGCAGACCCTGCCGAGGCGAACGACACGACGACGGCGGCTCCACCGGCAGCCACGGTGAACGACCACGCGGTCGCGGGCGGCGACGCGGCCGCGGAGAGCACCGGGACGATGGTGAGCAGCGCGGCGATCGCGAGGGAACCCGCCGGATCGGTCACCGCCACCGCGGAGAACGTCGTACCGCACAGCATCACCATGCCCATGGCGACGAACTGGCGTTCGGTCAGCAGCCCCGAGCGCCAGATGATGCCGGCTCCCACCACGGCCGCAGCGACGGCGAGAGCGGTGGCGAGCATCGGGGCGATGCCGGGGAAGAACAGCCCGGGCACCACCCAGCCCGCTCCCAGTGACAGGGCGGAACCGGTGATCGCCGTTCCCATCGCGATCGACCGGATGTCGAGCACCTGCCGTGCGGGTGTCTCGAGAGGCGACTCGGTGGGCGACGTCCGCGCGCCGCGGTGCGCTCTGTCGATGTGTGGCGTCACGCGAGCACCCCGGTCCCCGTCACCGGTGATCCGTCGTCGGCTGACCTCCACCGTGTACCCCGTGAATGTACCGACCGGGACGGTTCCGTCGCGGCGATCCGGCGCACGTCCGGCCGTGAGACCTCGGGCGCGTGACCACCGCGAACACGCGGTCGGTGCGGTTGTCACCCTTTCCGGTCATCGTGATTCGAACTCGACATGGACGAAACCACGGGCGAGTGGTCGAGTCCGGGTCGGCGGAGGACGTGTTCAATCGACCGCAGCACGAGTACACGAGGGAACTGCGCAACGCCGTTCCGGGAACGGGAGTCGACGCACGACCGTCGTGACCGTCGGATCACGCCGAGCAGATGTGTCTCCACGCGCCGCGCGGCTCCAGCGTCGGGCCATGACCTGGAACTCGATCATCGATCCGATCCGTCACTGGGTGTCCGACTGGAGCGACGAGTCTGCCGCCGGCTGCGTCGAGGCAGCGGTGCGCACCTCTGAGGGCGCGCGACGACGCGGTCAGCGTACGGCTCTCGGCCGGGTCGCCGCGACGACCGCGGCCCCCAGCGCGGTGATCGCGATGACGACGATCACGGCGTGGTTCCAGCCGTCGAACACCGCGGACGGCGCGGTGCCGGCCGACAGGACCACCACCGACACCACGGTCACGCCGATCGCCGAGCCGAGATAGCGCGCGGTGTTGTTCGCCCCGCTTCCCATGGCGGCGCGCCCGGCAGGGACGCTCGCGACGGCCTCGCGGCCGAGGGCGGCGTTGACTATTCCTGTCGCGGCGCCGGCCAGGACGAGACCCGGCACGAGGCGCAGGGGCGACGACGTCTCGGACAGTCCGAGTAACAGCCCCGTCCCGACGGCGACACCGACGAGGCCCAGGGCCAGTTGCGTTCGGCCGGAGACGGACGCGGGTATGCGCCGCGCGAGCAGGGCGGTGATCACGCTCGTCGCGGACCAGCCGAAGAGCAGGAGGGCGCTGTGGAGTGCGTCCAGACCGAATGCGGCGCCGACGAATCCGGCCATGTACGACATCAGCGCGATCACCCCGGCTCCGGTGGCGAGTGCGGCGACGGTGGCGGCGAGGAAGGCGGGTTGGCGCAGCAGCGTGAGATCGAGCATGGGCGACGCGGTCCGGCGTTCGTGCAGAACGAAACCCGCGAGCAACAGCGCGGCCACGGCGAGCAGGACCAGGGGTAGGGGTCGCGTCCACCCGGCACGGCCCTCGACGAGCGCGGCGAGGAGGGCCGACAGACCCCCGGACAGGGCGACGGCGCCGATCAGGTCCAGCCCGCGCGGTGTCTCCGTGCGGGATTCGGCGAGGAGGCGCCCTGCGACGACCGCGGCGACGAGTGTCAGCGCGGTGAGCAGCCAGTACCCCTCGCGCCACGTGGCGAGACGATCCGAGGTCGCGGACAGCAGGGGCCCGAGGGTGATGCCCGCGCCGACGGCCGCGCCCCAGATGCCGCTGGCACGGGCGCGCAGCGGGCCGGGTTCGAAGGCGTGCGCGATGACGCCGAGACTCGACGCCAGCACCGCGCCCGCCCCGACGCCCTGGACCACGCGGGCGAGGACGAACACGAGCGTGGACGGCGCGGCCGCGCACACAGCGGACGCGAGGGCGAGGACGACGAGACCGAGAACGAAGGTGCGGCGACGGCCGATGTCGTCGGCGAGTGCGCCGGACACCAGCAACGCGGCACTGAGTCCGATGCTCATCGAGCTCAGGATCCAGGTTCGGCCCGACGCGTCGCTCCCGAGCGTCGCGGCGGTGCTGCCGATGGTCGCCAGGGGAAACGTGAACGCGGCCAGGGCGAGGAGGGTCCCGAACGCGGCGACGGGCAGGGGACGGGCGAGAGGCGGTGCGGATCGCTGCTGAGTCATGCCCGTCCTTCGGTTCGGTGAGCGAACCGTAACCCGCCGATACGGTTCGGTCAACAGACCGTTCGAGGTAGGCTCGAGCCATGGCGATGGGAACGGATTACGCCGCGCAGGACTGCTCGCTCGCTCGCGCCCTGGAGATCGTGGGGGAGCGGTGGACACTGCTCGTCGTGCGGGACTCCCTGTTCGGTGTGCGCCGGTTCTCCGACTTCCAGCACCACCTCGGCATGTCGAAGGCGGTGCTGTCGCAGCGCCTGTCGGCTCTGGTGGACCACGGGTTGCTGAGCAGGGAACGTGTCGGTGGGCGTGAGGAATACCGTCCCACCGAGATCCTCGTCGACCTGTGGCCCGCGCTGCACGCGCTGACGGTGTGGGGTGAACGAGCAGCGCCCGCGCAGGACGGCCCCCGTCGGGTGTTCCGACACGAACCGTGCGGCGGTGAGCTCGACGATCACGGCAGCTGCCCGCAGTGCGGGACTGTGCCCGCTGCCGGTCGGGTCGTCATGTCGCCGGGGCCGGGTGTGACCGCGACCCCGCGGCCGAACACCGTGTCCCGCGCGCTCCGCGCACCTCGTCGGTTGCTCGAGCCGATCAGATGACGGCGACGCCCGGCGCGAGGTGAGGGGGGCGGTCGCGCGACGGCCCCCGGCCCTCGCTCTATTCTGGACCGGGTCGGAAACACAGGTCCGCGACACGGTCGGTTGTCATGGGCGTCGAGAGTGGGGAACACATGACGGTGCCGTACAGCGATCACGGCGACATCGTCCGCACCATCGGTGAGGACGCAGAGATCGATCGGAACGCATCCGCGTTGGGCGACATCGCCGAGATGGCCCGCACCCTGCGGGGAACCCGTCGATCGGTGGACGACACGCTGACGGCCCTGGTGCGGTCGGCCACGCAGCTCATGCCCGGCGTCGACCATGCGTGCGTCACCGTGATGACCGGTGCGCGGCGCACCATCCACGCCCGCACCGACGACGTCGCTGCCGATCTCTGCCGTGTGCAGTTCGAACTGGGTGAGGGGCCAACCGAGAACGAGATCTGGCAGATCGACACCGTCGTGGCCGAGAACCTCGGAAGCGAGCGGCGGTGGCCCTCCTTCGCCGCGGCCGCGCGCGACAGGGGAATCGAGTCGATGGCGGCGTTCCGCCTCTACACCGATCCGTCGGCGCGTGATCTCGGCGTGTTGCTGCTGTTCAGCAGGACTGCCGACACCTTCGATGCCGACGCTCAGATGGTCGGATCGGCGCTCGCCGCCCACGGCGCGGTGGCGCTGCTCAGTGCCCGCGACGACCAGAACTTCCGAGACGGCCTCGCGAGTCGCGACATCATCGGCCAGGCCAAGGGCATCCTCATGGAGCGATTCGACGTCGATGCCGTGCAGGCCTTCACGATGCTCGCCCACATCTCCCAGTCCGAGAACCGCCCGCTGCGGGAGGTCGCGCTGTCTCTGATCGAGGAGTCGCATCCCACGAGGTCCGTCGAGGTTCCGCCCGTCGCGTGACGGCCCGCCGGAACTGCCCGTCGGAACTGCCCGTCGGAACAACGCGGTGCGCGCGGACGTTGTCGGAACAGAGTGTTACTGCGACAAGAGGAGACACCATGGCGGACAGCACACAGGCAGGTTCCACGACCGAGACGGCCATCCTGGCGGGTGGATGCTTCTGGGGTGTCGAGGAACTGATCCGCAAGCAGCCGGGCGTGCTCTCCACGCGCGTCGGGTACTCGGGCGGAGACGTGCCGAACGCGACGTACCGGAACCACGGCACGCACGCCGAGGCGGTCGAGATCGTGTTCGACCCGACCCGGACGACCTACCGCGACATCCTGGAGTTCTTCTTCCAGATTCACGACCCGTCGACGAAGAACCGTCAGGGCAACGACCGCGGAGTGAGCTACCGCTCGGCGATCTTCTACACCTCCGACGAGCAGAAGCGCGTCGCGCTGGACACGATCGCCGACGTCGACGCGTCCGGTATCTGGCCCGGAAAGGTGGTCACCGAGGTCACCGCGGCGAGCGAGTTCTGGGAGGCCGAGCCCGAACATCAGGACTACCTGCAGCGGATCCCCAACGGATACACCTGCCACTGGGTCCGCCCCGACTGGAAGTTGCCGCGACGGAACGCTGTGGCCAGCTGAGCCGTTCGACCATCGACGCCCGTCGTCCCTCAGGGGCGGCGGGCGTTTCTCGTCAGCTCGATCGTCGCGGCACGGAGATCGTCGAGTGACGCCAACGGCGACGTGTAGCCGACTCGCGTGTACGACACGCCTCTCGGTGTGGTGACCGTGATGTCGAGTCCGTAGCGGTCGGCGCCGGTGCACACAGCGGACGTCGCATCGGGGAATCCGCCGAATGCCGCGGTCATCGCGGTGAGTGCGTCCGCGTGGTCGGCGTTCAGGTGCTCCACCGCAGGCCCGCTGACCGGCCGTACCGGATCCGGTACGGCGGCTGCGTAGTCCGCCGCCGTGGCCGAGTCCATGCGGCCGTAGCCGCCCACCCATCTGACCCGGTCCACCGACAGGATCCAGACGGTGAAGTCGCTGTAGTCGATGTAGTACCGCGCCGCCGGGACGGCCGCCAGGTGCGCCTCCCGCGCAGCCTCGACGTCCGAGCCCGACGGCCGAAGCACGGTGCCCGCTAGCGTGATACGTCCGCTCGCGAGCGGATCACTGTTCTCGCCCGGAGCGACGACGGACAGACTCACCCGTGGATCCGCCGCGAGATTGCGACCGTGCTCCGCCATGTGGGACACACAGAGCACAGGGTTCCCGCCCAGGAGGCCGTACGTCACGTAGGACGCCCACGGATGTCCGTCGGCCGAGAGGCTCGCGAGCGTGGCCGTATTGGTCGACGCGGCCACCGTGCGCGCCTCCTCCGCCGCGGACGGCCGGCGAGGGTGGGTGACGGGAGCGGTGGGCGTCGGCATCGACGGGGCGTCGCCGGGGTCGCCGTGATCGAGAGTGGCCATGGGCGAACACTACCGGCGCCCGCCGCCGACCGGTGGCGCCGGAATGCCCTAGCGGACGGGGGGTCGCAGCAGGAGGGCAGCGCCCGAACCGACACCGACCACCATGAACAGCAGCAGCATGACGACG
This sequence comes from Rhodococcus sp. BP-349, assembly GCF_019835845.1. NCBI lineage: Bacteria > Bacillati > Actinomycetota > Actinomycetes > Mycobacteriales > Nocardiaceae > Rhodococcus > Rhodococcus sp. BP-349. Next base: position 1,538,675 of record NZ_JABUDR010000001.1, read on the forward strand.
TTGGCCATCTCGTTCTCCGTCTTCCGGGCGGGTACGTCCATATCGCGACCCGTGTGGACAGTTCTCTACCCCCGGCCGTGTGACCGCAAACACTCACGCGTGAGCGTGCATCTCCCACACCAGGATCTCGGCCGACGACGTCGTGTGGACGACATGTCCGCCGGTGTCGGTACCGCGGAGCGCGTCACCGTGACCGAGTGTTCCGATGCCGTCTATCTCGACGGTGCCGCGCGCGACGAAGAGGTGGAGGAACGGCGCGGTGGGGAGGGTGACGGGCGAGCCCGGCCGCAGCCGCGCCACGTGGAGCGCCGCCTTGCTCTGGCCCAGTCCGACGGCCGTGCCACCGCGGTCACGGTCGAGTCCCGACGCGACCGTGACCAGGCGGCCGGAGACCAGTTCGCCTGCCGCCGCGTACTCCTCGTACCCGGGCGGCCGCCCGTTCTCGTCCGGCGGAAGCCACATCTGGACGACCCGGAGCGGTGTCCCGGCGGAATATCCGGCCCCGTTCCGCTCGGAGTGGACGACGCCGGAGCCCGCACTCATCCGCTGCGCCAGCCCGGGCGTGATGGTCCCCTCGTTCCCGAGCGAGTCACGGTGCACCAGTGATCCGTCCAGCACCCAGGTCACGATCTCGACGTCGGCGTGCTGGTGGCTGTCGAATCCCTCGCCCGCGTCGACGGTGTCGTCGTTGTGGACGAGCAGCAACCCGTGCGCATTCGCGGCGAGATCGAAGTTGCCCGCCACGGGGAAGGACTGCCAGGAGTCCAGCCACTCGTTGCGCCAGTGGATTCGATCGGCAGCGGGTACGACGACGTCGGGCATGACACGCAGAATACCCGGGCACATCGACGCTGCGACGCGATGTGATGACAGCTATCATCAGATGATGGTGGGACGACGGAGACCGTTGGCGGACCTCGCAGGCAAGGTGGTGGTGATCACCGGAGCCGGATCCGGCATGGGCCGCGCGTACGTGGCGGCCTACGCCGCACGCGGGGCGGTCCTCGCGCTCGGCGACATCGACGGCAACGCCCTCGCGGAGACGGTGACGAGCCTGCCCTCTGGCGGCACGGTGCTCACCGAGGTGTACGACGTGGCCGATCGCGACGCCGTCGCGGCCTTCGCCGCCCGCGTCGCCCGAGAGGTGGGCCCGGCGACCGTCGTCGTCAACAACGCCGGCATCGAGGGCGGTTTCCGGCCCGCCTGGCATCTCGACGACGCGTCCTACGACCGGGTGATGGCGGTCAATCTCGGTGGGGTGGTGCACGGGACGCGCGCCTTCCTGCCGCAGCTGATGTCGCGGCCGGCGGCTGCGCTGGTGAACGTGTCCTCCATCTTCGGACTGCAGGGCACGCCGAACCACACCGACTACTGCGCCAGCAAGTTCGCGGTGCGGGGATTCACCGAGGCCCTCGCGACCGAACTCGCCGGGTCCACCGTCTCGGTCCACCTGGTCCATCCGGGCGGCGTGGCGACCAACATCTCGCGGGCCGAGGGATCCCAGCAGTTCGCCGCGAAGTACTTCGCCACCTCGCCCGAGGCGGTGGCCGAGCGCGTGGTGCGGGACGTCGAGTCCGGACGGATGCGCATCGTCACCGGACACCGGTCGCGCCAGGTCGCCTTCGGGGCCCGGTTCCTGCCGCTCCCGCTCATGGTCCGGCTCGTCCGTCGCGACATGAACGACATCCTGGACCCCGGCGACTACGCCGTCCGAGCCTCTGCGCCGGGCGACCGCAGGACCAGTGCCCACAGAGCGGCGACGACGGCCAGCGCGATGACGAACGCGGCCATGGCCGACCAGCCGTAGGCCTGATACACGACGCCTCCCGTCCAGCCGACGATGCTCGAACCGCCGTAGTAGAAGAGGTTGTAGAGCGACGCCGCCTGGGCGCGCCCGTCCGTCGCGCGATGCCCGGTCCATCCGGACGCGATGGCGTGCGCGGCGAAGAATCCCATCGTGAACACCACCAGGCCGAGGAGTACGACGATCAGCGAGTGCGCGATCGTCAGGGCGACCCCGGCGATCATGACGCCCGTCGACCCGGCGAGCACCGCGGAGCGTCCGAACCGGCCGGCCAGCTGTCCGGCGACGCGAGACGAGACGGTTCCGCTGAGATAGGCGATGAAGATGAGGCTGATCAGCGACTGGGGGAGTCCGAACGGGGCTGCCTCGAGGCGGAAGCCCAGATAGTTGTAGACGGTGACGAAGCCGCCCATGAGCAGGAACGCCTGCCCGAACAGCGCGCGCATACCGGGGTCCCGGACGTGTGTGGTGACGCGTTTACCCAGCCCCGGGCCGCCGTCCCGCGCAGGGAGCGCGCGCCGCGGTGCGGGGGCGAGGCGCAGGAAGGCGATCGCGGCCACGGCGGCGATGATCGAGACCGTCAGTGTTCCGATGCGCCAGTTCGTGTACTCGGCGACGGGTCCGGCGACGATGCGGCCGAGCAGCCCTCCCAGCGTGGTGCCCGAGACGTAGGTGGCCGCGGCCACCGCGGTGTTCCGGCGGTGCACCTCCTCGCTGAGGTAGGCGATCGCGATGGCCGGCAGCCCGCCGAGGGCGGCGCCCTCCACGAACCGCACCGTCAGCAGCATCGGCAACGACGTGGAGAGCGGGACGACGAGGCCCAGGACGGTGGCTGTGACGATCGAGATGCTCATGGCGCGCACCCGGCCGACGCGATCGGCCACCACGGACCACGGCAGTACGGCGACCGCGACGCCGACCGTGGCGCAGCCCACCGCGAGCGAGGACTGCGACGGCGTGATCGAGAGGTTCGAGGCGATGAGCGGGAGGATGCCCTGGACGGAGTACAGCTGGGCGAAAGTGGCGACACCGGCGAGAAGCAGCCCGGCGACGAGCCTCCGGTACTCGCGGGACCCGCGGGTGTGTCCGTCCCAGTCGGTGTCGGTCGCCTCGTCGATGGTCACGAGATCCGACGGTAGGCCGGACGCGACCTATTCGTCCAATGCATTGCATCTCCTGGAATCATGATCGAGGCGTATCGTTCGCGTCATGCGTGAGGAAGCCGAGGCTCTCCTGCCCCTGATACCGACACTGCTCGCTGTGGCGGAGACCGAACACATCACCGAGGCGGCGCACGTCCTCGGTGTGCCGCAGCCGACCGTGAGTCGGCAGCTCGCCCGCGCGTCCGCCGCCTTGGGCGTGGCGGTGGTCGAGCGTCGAGGTCGGGGCATCGCCCTCACGCCCGCGGGACGTGCACTGATGCCCTTCCTCGACCGGGCGGTCCGCGAACTCGAGGCCGGGCTCGACGCCATGACCGAGCAGGACGCCCGCACTCGTGGCCGCATCTCGGTCAGCTTCCAGAACACGGTGGGCGAGGGCGTGCTCCCGCTGCTCATCAAGCGCTTCCTCGCCGATCATCCCGCCGTCACGTTCACCCTCGACCAGGGCGCGCGGGCCCGATGCCTCGACAGATTGGAGGACGGGAGCGCGGATCTCGCATTCGTGGCGCTCGGCACCGAACACGGCACCGACACGTCCTTCGGGCTGTACGACGAGAGGCTCGTGTTGGTCGTCCCGTCCGATCACCGACTGGCGGGCCGCCGATCGGTGGACCTCGTGGAGACGGCGGACGACCCGTACGTGGCGATGGAACACGGGTACGGCATGCGTTCTCTCTGCGAGACACTGTGGGCCGCTGCGGGAATGGCCCCGACCATCGCCTTCGAGGGGCAGGACATCCACACCGTGCGCGGGCTGGTCGGGGCGGGGCTCGGCGTCAGCGTCCTCCCTCGCACGACCGCTCCCGCCGGCCCGCTGCCCACGGTCGACATCGCGGTGAACGACCCCGCGGCGCGGCGGCGCATCGGCGTGGTGTGGCCCGCACGCACCCTGCCGGCGCAGGCCCTCGCCTTCCGCGACATGGTGGTGCGGCGAGGGGCCGCTGTCCTGGCGCGCTGACGATCGGCCTCAGGAGCGAGCGCGACCGTCGGTTGCCATACCGCGGTGCATCACCCGGTCGCCGACCACTCCGCTGTGGTCGGCCCGGTGCATGACGCACCGGTTGTCCCACAAGACGACGTCGCCCGGCTGCCACGTGTGACGGTGCACGTTGTCCTCGGCGGTGGAGTGGTCGTAGAGGAACCGGACGGTCTCGGCGGTCTCGTCGGGCGACATCCCGCTGATCGACGCGCATCGCGCGGGAGTCGACAGGTAGAGCGAGCGCCGTCCGCTGATCGGATGGGTCGCCACGAGCGGATGCACTGCGGACGACTCGGCATCGTCGGCGAGATCGAGACCGGTCACGACGTGCGTGAGCGTGCGATCGACGAGGTCGTCGCGAAGGTCGTCGGGCAGTGTGTCCCACGCGCGGTACTGGTTGCTGAAGACGGTCTGTCCTCCCTCCGACGGCACGGTGACCGCACGGAGGGAGGTGTACGCCGGTGGGTGTGCCACGTAGCTCGTGTCCACGTGGAAGGTGGAGCGCGGCGTCGTCGTCCGGCCGACGTTGCTGATGACGTTGAGATCCGGGTGTCCGGGGACCGGTGTCTCGCCCTCGGTGAACACGAGGTCGCCGAACGCACGGAGAAACTCGGTGAAACGGTCGTCGTCGAGCGACTGCCCCCGGAAGACGACGACGCCGTGATCTGCTGCGAGGCGGCGTGTCTCGTCGATCCCCGCCGCGTCGAGGTCCTCCACCCGGACGTCCTCGACGAGTGCGCCGACGGGTTCGAGGGTGGTGTGTCGCATCATCGTGCTCCTTCGATCGAGAGTTCGCGCAGTCCTGCGGCGAACAGGTCCTCGAGAGTCATTCCCGCGGCCGCGGCCATCACCGCGACCACGCTGCCCCGCGCGTAGGAGCAGTACAGGCCGGCCTCGAGAAACCACGGTCGACCGTCGGGGTCCACCCGGAAGTCGAAGAGGCTGTAGTGCCGACACCCCAACGCTCGGTGGCACTCCAGGGCCACCGCGTGGACCCGTTCCGTGATCGGATCGTCCTCGGCGACGATCCAGGCCTTCGTGGCGTTCTTGGCCACCAGGTACAGCGCGCCGTCCTCGTCGCGGGACAATTTGTCCTCGCGTGTGCGGATCGGCCGATCGTCCGCGTCCACGGCGTACTCCTCGAGCGGCAGGCACACCGGTTCACCGTCCACAACGACGATGCCGCAGCGCACCTCACGTCCCAACTCGACGTAGCGCTCCACCAGCACCCGGCGGGAGAACCGCGCAGCGTCCGCGAGCGCGTCCGTGTACTCGTCGGCGGTACGCGCGAGCGACACCCCGACCGAGTTGTCGGAGTCCACCGGCTTGACGACCACCGGTAACGGGACGGGCGACCGCGTGCCTGACTGTGGTGCGTCCGGGGGCACGACGACTACGTGGCCCTCCGGCACCGGAACGCCCGCCGCAGCGACCACCGCTCGGGTCAGCGCCTTGTCCGCCGCGAGTGCCATCACGTCGGCGGTGTTGCCCAGCAGAGCGAGACCCGCGACGTCGACCAGCGCCCGGTAGGACGTCATGCCGGGCAGGCAGAACATCTGCGGCACGACGACGTCGACACCCAGAGCCTCGATGTGGTGCAGCGCGTCCGCGAGCGACAGAGGCGGAGCCGCCGCCACCGCGTCGTCGGTGAGATCGACTGGGAAGCGCCACGTGCGGTCGGGCGAGACCAGTGCGACGTGGAACTCGTACCGTGCGGGATCGGCGAGCGCGGACAGCGCGTCCGAGGCGTACACCCGCGACAGGTCCGAGTGGAACTCGTCCTCGGCGGACCCCGCGAGGTGCAGCACGGTCACCCGTGCGGTCGGGTGGACGAAAGCCGTGTCGTCAGTCACCGCCGGCCTCCACGAGTTTGCCGATGTTGAAGTCGATGCGGCTCCACGAGCGACCGGCGCGAAGGTTCGCCCAGATCAGCGACGGCATGTGGAGGTGGTGAAGCATGAAGTAGGGCAACGGATCCCACCGCGTGAACACCGCGTCCTTCCCGGTGGCGATGGTGCGGGCGCGGGCGAGGCGGCCAGGCTGGGTGAGCAGCCGCCAGATCTCGTGGTAGATCCAGTAGGTCGGCCGGGCGGACGGGAGCGGCGTGATGACGGGGTGCCCGTCGTCGAGGTACGCGGCCGCCACGTCCGGGTGATCGTGGAACATCGTGATGGCCGAATGCGTACGCGGATTGCACTCGATGGCGTAGGCGTGGCCGTCCGCCGCCTCGATGAAGTCGAAGGACACCTGGCCCGTGAGCCCGAGCTCGCCGACGAAATGCTCCACCCACGACCGGATCTCGGGCTTGTCCACCATGGCGTAGTTGATCTGGAACGCCGACGACTCGCAGCACCCGTACACCTGCACGCGCCCGTTGCGGACAGTCGAGTGGGTGCAGTACTCCTGACCGGTGACGAACTCCTGCATGATCCACGGATCCTCGTCCGAGATGTCGAGCCGGGAGACGAACGCGGCATTCGCCGCGCGGTCCCGTCCCGTCAACGGCGTGAGGTCCATACGACCCACCGGGTTGTACGCGATGCGCTTGAGGATGTAGGTACGGCCGTCGGGGAAGTCGAAGTCCTCGACCTGCCGACGGTCGGTGACGAGGTGTGATTCCGGCACGCGCAGACCGAGCGACTCCGCGACCTTCGAGAACTGCACCTTGTCGTCGAGCATGCGCACGGTGGCCGAGTCGACGTGGACCACGTCGCACCGGCCGTCGAGCAGACGGCCGACCTCGGCGTCCGGCACGCTGGACGCCGGGCTCGACACCGGCACGAACACGTCCGCACTCTCGCTCAGCACGATGTCGGCGATCGCGCGCGCGTATCCGGGTTCCGACGCCTCGGGGACGGTGTGGAACACGTCGACCGCTCGGGAGAACCGATGCGCGGTGTACCGGTACTTGGCCGATTCGACCAGTACCACCCGATGGCCGGCGCCGTGGAACGATCTCGCGAGTTGCAGCGCCTTGGTCATCTTGCCGCCGTTGATCACGACGGTCCTACGCTGTGCGGCAGGCGAGCCGGGTGCCGTGCGCGGTCGGGCGAGTGCCGCCAGGACGGGTACGAGGTCGAGCGGGACGGTGACGAGCGAGCCGACGAGGACCGCCACGGACCGGCCGACGCTCGTCACGATGCGCTCGATCGACGGATGAGCGTCAGTCCGTCCCGCAGAGGGACCAGGACCTGCTCGACGCGAGGGTCCGCCGCCACGGCGCGATTGAACTCCGCGATGGCGGAACCGTTGCTGGACATGGCCGTACCGAGGTACGGCTCGGCCTGCAGGAGTGTGTTGTCGACGGCGACCACGGCGTCCGGCGTCAGCAGCTCGGAGTCGAGAAGCGCCGTCAGGTATCCGAGGTACCCGGCCTTGTCGGCGTCGATGAACACCAGGTCGAACCGGCGTCCCTCCTCGGCGAGACGGGTGAGGGACTCCGCCGCAGGACCGACGAGAATCTCGATCGCGTCGCCTGCCGGCGAAGCGTCGAAGCACTGGCGGGCGAACGCCGCGACGGGTTCGTCCAGTTCACAGGCGACGATGCTTCCGCCGGGTGGAAGTGCCTCGGCCATGGCGAGAGCGGAGTACCCCGTGAACATGCCGATCTCGAGGACCGACGTGGCGCGGGTCATCCGCACGAGGAAGTCGAGGAAACGTCCCTCGACGTGGCCGGACAGCATCTCCTGCTCGAGCGCGCTGCCTGACCATTCCGCGGATCGGGTGCGTGCGGCCAGATCCGCGAGAGCGGGTGATTCCGGGGTGGTGCACTCGTCCAGGTACGGGTCGAGGCCCGCGATCACGTCACGCGCACGCCGAGCGCGGCCGAGAACGGCTGCCGGGACCCCGAGGTCGTCGAGGTCCCGGCACAGCTCCGTCAGCTCGGCCGCGGCGATGGTGGTCGGTGTGACCGGCCGTGCATCACTCATCGTGGGACGAACCGACCGCGACCTCCGGTTGTGGCGCGGTGAACATGTCCACGCCGTCGCCGTCGCGGTCGTGCTCGAGGCAGATCTTCTTGTGCAGGGTGAGCGTGTCCGACAGCTCGTCGACGGTCACGTCGTTCAGGAACTCGCAGGACCCGATGGGCGCCGGCACCGCCGCGCGGAGAATCCCGTCCCGGGTCTTGAGGATGGACGACGTGGCCTCGGCGAGCAGGTCGGCCGTCAGGTACGAGCTGTCGAGCGCGAGCCCGATCCCGCTCATGACGCCGAGCACGCGGTCGCGGTCGTCGGCCGTGATGTGGCCGCGCTGTTCCGCGAGGGTGGTGGACAGCGCCATGTCGATGTTGATGGCGTGTCCGTGGAAGAACGGCGCGGGCGGGGTGAGCTCGAGCGTCGGACTCCAGGTGTGGCCGAAAGCGATCACGCGATCGAGGTCGATCTCGTGGAGATTGGGCGCTTCCAGGTCCAGCATGGTCGCGATGGCCTTGTAGGTGAGGCGGTCGGCGATCTCGCGCAGTTCCGCGGTGCCGTTCAGGTGACCGAATCGCGTCGCCAGCAGCTCCGGGCCGTGCTTCTCGAGCATCTCGAAGATCTCGAGGTTGCCCACGACGGAGATCTTGATCAGTTCCGCCATGCCGTTGCGGACCTGGTCCTCCGGCAGGGTGCCCAGGAAGCTGAAGTCCAGCAACACCTTCTGCGAGGCGTGGTACGCGCCGAGACGGTTCTTGTGCTTGCCGTAGTTGACGGCGACCTTGATGCTGACGCTGGCGTCGATGAGACCGATCAGTGTCGTGGGGATGCGGATGTACGGCGTGTTCCGGCGGTAGCTGGCGCACGCGAAGCCGGCGACGTCCGTCGTGAGTCCGCCGCCGACGACCAGAACCGGCTCGGTGCGCACCAGGCCGAAGCGATCGAACTCGCCCACGATCCGTTCGAAGGTCTCGATCGACTTCGCCGTCTCCCGGATCTGCACCGGGACGATGGTGAGCGCGATCTCGTGATGGCGGAAGTAGGTGTGGATCGCGTCGCCGTACAGCGCGAGAACACTGTCGTCCACCACCATGAGACACCGGCCGTACGGCCGGTAGCTGTCCGCGAGCTCGGTGTTCGCGGTGTCGAAGACACCGTCGACGTACACGAGGTCGTACTCGATCTTCTCGTATCCCTCGACGTGGAAGGTGCGATCGTCTGCGGTGACACGTGCCTGGAGGTTGCTCACTACTTCTCTCCCGAGGAAAACGGTTCGCGAGCGTCGCGCTCGACGGGTGAACCGGGGTTGGCGTGGATGTGACTCGACAGGGTGTGGAGTCGACCGGTGAGGGTCACTGTCGAGCCGTCACCAGAGATTCGATGCGAGCGGGGTCGAGGGATTCGACCGTCTCCGATGCCGAGGAGAAGTCGCTGCCGGCCGTGTTCTCGTTGGGGAACGCGACGCAGGTGATGTCGGCTGCGGCTGCGGCGGCCACACCACCGGCGTTGTCCTCGATCGCGACACACGCGGACGGCTGTTCGCCCAGCTTGTCGAGGGCGAAGGCGTAGGACGCGGGGTCGGGCTTGCCCTGCTCGACGTCGTCCGCGTCGACGAGGACGTCGAACGAGTCGCGAGAGACCTCGGGGGACAGCGCCTCGAGCACGGCGCTGACGTTCTCCTTCGACGTGGTCGTGACGAAACCGAGCTTGGCGCCCGACTTCTTCGCCGCGGCGATGGTGTCCACGACGCCGGGTCGCGGGCTCACACCGGCCGAGGAGAGGAGGGACCGGAAGATCTCCGACTTGGTCGCGTGCACCGCGGAGGCGTCGACCTCGACGCCCTCGGACGCCGCGAAGTCCTCGATCCGGTTCGCGCCGCCGTTGGACCCGAGCATGGACCGGTAGTCCTCGCGTGACCAGTTCCAGTCGAGCCCGTGCGAGGAGAACGCCTCGTTGAAGGCGCGTCGCTGGAGCTCGGACGTGTCGGCGAGAGTGCTGATGGAGCCGAAGAGGATGGCAGACATCGGTGTCCTTCCGTGGACCGGCCCGACGCTGTGCTGCGCCGAGGCCCGAGGCGACGGATGACCCGTCGCGAATGATGGTGGGGGAGTTCGCGGTCGAAATGCCGTGCACGAAGCTGGTCCAACAGTACAGTAATGAACATTTAGTTCAATAGGTCTGTACCCGACAATCGCGTAACTTCAACCCTCGAAGTTCGATGCCCGAATTTCGAAGCACAGCGACCGAGGAGGTGAGTGACGCGATGAGTCATACCCCGTCGGACGTGAACGGAACCGGATCAGATGTCGTGGCAGAGGACGCCCGCGTCGCTCGCACGCGCGGGGACGTCGCGCGCGCTGCGCTCGAGGTACTCACGGGTGAGGGGTGGGAGGCGGTGACCCATGCGCACGTCGCGCGGGTGGCCGGATACTCCAAGACCACGCTGTACACGCATTGGCCGTCCCGGTCCGACCTGCTCACCATGGCTCTCGAGGCGATCGGCGACATGCCGCATCACGACCTGGTCGGGGATGTCCGCACGGACCTGATCGGTGAGCTCCGGATGCTGCGCGACGCCATTGCGACGCAGCGACTCGATCGCGTGCTCATGGCGATGGCGCAGTGGGGGGCCACCGTCGCCGAGATCGGCCGAGTGCGCCGCCGCATCGTCGACGACGGCGAGAAGCACACTCGGCAGATGCTCGGTGCGGTGATCCAGGGCCCGGAGCTCGAGGCGGCGGTGTCCATGCTGTCCGGCTCCGTGGTCTGCCCGACGCTGATGTACGGGACGCTGCCCGACGACGCCACCATCGAGGCCGCCGTCGACATCCTCCTTCGGGGCATCGAACGTCGGGGCATCGAACGTCGGGGCATCGAACTTCGGGGCATCGAACGCTGACTCAGCGGCTGCTGTGCACCAGGTCGGCCAGGGACTGCCGCGACTGCGCGGACTCGGCCAGTGCCGCCGTCAGTTCCTCCCATGCGCGCTGGACGCGGAGTTCGTCGCGGACGAGACGTGCGCGGGCGCGAGCCACGCGCCGGTGCTCGGCGTCGCGGGTGAAGGTCGCGTGTTCCTGCCGTCGGACGAGCAGGAACACGTCGGGATCGGTGGGATACATGCGCGAGTCCTCGTGTCGTGGTCGGTGTCAGCACCACTGAAACACCCGAGGGGGGACCGCGTCGACCGAATTACTCCGGCTCGGCCGCACCGACCACCGCGGCGAGGAACCGGGCGGTCCCGTGAACGAGATCGGTTCTGTCCGCTCGGTATCCGTCCATGAGCCAGGTCATGGCGGTGTGGCTGATGCCGCCGACAGCGGCGGTGGCCAACCTGTCGAGGGAACTACCGACGGCAATGTCCGGCGTGTGGCGACCGAGGAGCCCCACCATCAGCTCACCGAATCCGTGCATCGTATCGAGATACGTGCGGTCCACCCGCGGACTCACCCCGAGCACCTCGAGCCACACGATCCGTGCGAGCTCACGGTCCTCCACGGCGCGGAAGAAGCCGTCGAGGCCGTGACGCGAGAGCGTCAGCGGGTCCGTCCCGGCGGGCAGGTCGTCGACCGCCGCCGTGGTGGATCGGGTCAGGGTGTCGATACATTCCCGGTACACCGCGACCAGAAGGTCCTCGAGTGTCGGAAACAGCTCGTAGAAGTAGCGGTCGGCGACGTGCGCGTCACGACAGATGCCGCGCACTGTCGAGGCTCGGAAACCCACCGATCCGAAGGACGCGCGCCCCGCGTCGAGCAGTTGGCGCCGGCGACGAGCCGTGCGCTCCTCGGCGCTCTCCCCGCCGTAGGTACGTGCGGGCGATGGATCGGTCACGCCCCCATTCAACCGGTCGACGCGAGGCCGCGCGCCGTTCCCCCGTCCACAGCGACGCAGTGCCCACCCGATCGCTTCGCCCGGTACATCGCGGTGTCACCCCGATCGACGAGTTCGGTGAGTGTGGCCGACAGGCGGCGGCGGTCGTGCAGCAGTGCGGTGGTGCTCGCCATCGCGAGCCCGACGCTCGCGGTGACCGCCGGCCCCGGGATCCTCTCCGCCACCGCGTCGCGGACGGCGCGGGCGGCCCGGAGCGCCGCGAGCGCGTCGTCGTACAGATCGAAGACGAGGAACTCCTCGCCGCCGTGGCGTGTGACCACGGCGGTGGATCCGGCCGCGCGCACCAGGCTGCGTCCCACGCGTACGAGCACCTCGTCACCGACGTTGTGTCCGAGTTCGTCGTTGATCGCCTTGAACTTGTCGAGGTCGAGCACGATCACGGCGGCCACGGGACGGGCAGCGGCGGCGCGGGTGGTCGTGGAACGCATGTCGTCGGCGAGAAGCATCAGTCGCGACTCGAGCCCCCGGCGATTGCTCAGACCGGTGAGCGGATCGGTCAACGACTTGTCCGCGTCGACGCGGATGAGATGGACACCCAGTTCGATCACGATGGGGACCACCACGCCGACGACACTCAGCATGATCGCCTTGGCGGCGGCGATCGCCAGGTCGTACTCGGGGTCGAGCGCGACCTTGACGGCGAGCACCGCGATGGTGAATGCGCACCACACGACGTGCGCGAGTAACACCCGTGGCCCCAGCAGGAAGGTCGCGTAGGTCCCGAGGAGCACCAGCAGACCGGCACCGCTCAAGCCGGCGAGCGAGCTCGAGTCGAGGAAGCAGACCACGGCGATGGCGACGTCGGCGTAGGCGAAGAAGACGACCGATTCGCGGAAGGACGGCCAGTGCGCGACGTTCCAGCGCACGGCCCAGCCGATTCCACCCACGATGGTGACGACGACGACGGCTCGATCCGCGAGACCCTGGGCTCCGGACGGCGATCCGAGCGACAGGACAGCGATGGCCGTGACGACGAGGGTGAGGCAGGAGATCAGCCCACGCATCCATCGCGCGAGGCCGCGCGACTCTATGAAGAGCCGCAACTGCTGCGTGTCACGCTGGGCGGACCAGCATTCCCTGAGCAGAGCGGCGAGCATCATGCATCGGGACAGTACCCGTGAGAACGGACACGGTCGGTACCAATGACCAGTGTGCGGGTCACAAACCGGGAAATAGCCGAATCAACGGCTGCGGCGCTCGAGCCGCGCGACCAGGTTTCGGGTGGTCGGATCTTTTGCCAGCGCGAGATCGGACAGCGGGTTCGCGATCCCGCGCATCGCCGAATAGGCCCGCCACCTTCCCGGAAGCTGGATCCGTGCTGCTCGTCGCTCGATACCGTCCACCGCTCCCGCCGCGAGAGCCTCGGGGGAGATGGGCGTGAGAAGGGGTGCGGGGAAGGCTCGCGCCACCAGAGCGGTCGCGATGTCGTCGGCGCCGAAAGCCACGTCCGCGATGGGGGTCGCGACCCACCCCGGGTACAGGACTCCCGCGGTCGCGCCCGTGTGAGCGAGCTCGGCACGCAGGGCGCGACCGATCTGCTCCACCGCGGCCTTGGTCGCGGCGTACGGAGCGTTCGCCAGGCCGTTGAGATAGGCGTAGGTCGACGACGTGATCAGCACGTGGCCGCGGGCGGCGACGACGTCCGGCAGTGTCGCCCGGATCGTGTTCCACACTCCGTTGAGGTTGACCGAGACGACGCGTTCGAAGACGCCGTCGGGAACGGTCGACACGGTGTACGCGGTGTCGCCGCTCGAGATGCCCGCGTTGGCGTGCACCACGTCGATCCCACCGAACCGATCGCGGACGGTGACGACGGCCGCTCGCAGTTCGTCGGGGGACGTCACGTCCACACGGAGGGCGATCGCCCGGTCGCCCAGGTCACGGGCGACGTCGTCGACGGACGGAGCGACGTCGAGCAGCGCGACCGCCGCGCCGCGGGAGACGAGTTCGCGTGCGACGGCTGACCCGATGCCGCCGCCGGCCCCCGTCACGACGGCCACGCGCCCCGCGAGGCGTAGTCGGGGGGACCTTCGGAACCTGCCGGGGGTGCTAAGGGTCATGATGCTGCCACTCTCTCGGTGTCGGTCGATGCGGGCCGCAGGACGTGGTCGTCGCCTCGGAACGAGCCGGCCAGTCTGCGGTAGGTGAAGCTGAAGCCGGGAAACATGGCGATCACGCGTCCGGACGCGGATTTGTACCAGCTCGTGCAGCCGCCGTTCTGCCACACCGTGCGTGTCATCTCGTCGTGGATCATCGCCGTGTAGCGCTCCTCGGCGGCGCGGGTGACCTCCACCGTGCGCGACGACGTCCGCCGAGCGTGCTCGATCGCCGACATGACGTACCGCATCTGGGCCTCGATGACGAAGATGGCGCTCGTGTGACCGATCCCGGTGTTGGGCCCTGTGACGATGAACAGGTTCGGGAAGTCGGGAACGGTCGTGCCCAGGTAGGCCCTCGGGTAGTCGGACCACACGTCCCGCAGCGCGGTGCCGTCCCGACCGATGACCGGGTAGGAGATGACGCCGTCGGTGGCGTCGTACCCGGTGGACCACACGATGACGTCGAGAGGGATCTCGCGCCCCGTCGCGGTGGTGATGCCGGTGGGGGTGACCTCGGCGATGCCGTCGTCGCGGTCGTGCAGCGTCGTGTTCGGGGAGCTGATGGCGGGATACAGCGTGTTGGACAGGATGATCCGCTTGCACCCGATCGTGTAGTCCGGTGTCAGCCTGGCCCGGAGATCGGGGTCCGCCACCTGCGTGCGGAGCAGGTTCCGTGCGTGACGCTCGGCGAACAGCCAGAGGCCGAGCTTCGAGTACTTGAAGCCGATGATCCGGGCCTCGAGCTTCCAGTAGATGGCCGCGCGCAGTGCTCGACGCACGAAGCCCACCCGCAGGGCACGGCGTTCCCAGGGTCGAAACTTCCGATCGGGTCGGGGCATCACCCAGTGCGGGGAGCGTTGGAAGACGTGGAGCTCGCCCACCTCGGGCTGAACGGCCGGGATGATCTGTGCCGCGCTCGCACCACTGCCGACGATGGCGACACGTCTGCCGGCGAGGGGGACGTCGTGGTCCCACGCGTTGGTGTGGAACTGGGCGCCCGCGAAACTCTCGCGACCCGGGAAGGGCGGAACGACAGGCGTGCTGAGCGGACCGGTCGCGTTGACGACGAACTGCGCGCGATAGTCACCCGCCGTGGTGGTGACGTGCCACGAGTCGTCGACCCACTCGATGCGTTGCACCTCGGCACCGAGCACGGTGAGATCGTCGAGACCGTGCTTGTCCACGACATGGCGGGTGTAGTCCTCGAGCTCGCTCTGCACCGCGAACATCTGCGACCAGTCGTACGGCTCGGACGCGATCGAGTAGAGCGGGCTCTGCACGTCGACGGCCGCTCCGGGGTAGGAGTTCTGCCGCCACGTTCCGCCGGCGAACTCGCGTCGTTCCAGGACGACGATGTCGTCGATGCCGCGACGCAGCAGTTCGATGGCGGCGCACTGCCCACCGAATCCGCTGCCGATGATGACGACCGTGACGCTGCGCATCGCGCTCCCGAGGGGTGGGGCGCCCGTGTACGGCCGCCGCGGCAAGTGATGACAGCTATCATCACACCACATCTGGTGTACTCCGGGGAACGGATCCACCCACCCGAGCACCCATTCATCCGACGAGGGGTTCCATGCCTGACGTGTCGCTGTCCACACCGCTGACGTTGCCCAACGGACAGGTGCTGCCCAACCGGATCATGAAATCCGCGCTCAGCGAAGCGCTCGGGACCCGCGACAACGCTCCGGACGAGAGGCTGTCGCGTCTCTACCGTCGATGGGGCGACGGCGGCTACGGACTCCTCGTCACCGGGAACGTCATGGTCGACCATCGGCACCTGGGCGAGCCCGGCAACGTCGCGGTCGCGGACGGCCGCGATCTGGACGCCCTCTCCCGGTGGGCGAAGACGGCGCAGGACGGCGGCAGTCCGATCTGGATGCAGATCAACCACCCCGGGCGACAGGGCAATCCGGTGACGACGGTCGGCGGCACCCTGGCCCCGTCCGCGGTGGGCCTGGACATTCCCGGGATCCCCGCGCCCCGCGCAGCGACCGGCGCGGAGATCGAGGACATCCTGTCGCGGTTCGCGACGACGGCCGCGGTGGCCGAGGAGGCGGGCTTCGACGGAGTGCAGATCCACGCCGCCCACGGCTACCTCGTCAGCCAGTTCCTCTCTCCCCTGACGAACCTGCGGACCGACGAGTGGGGCGGCGACATCGAGGGCCGTGCGCGTTTCCTGCTCGAGGTGGTGCGACGAGTACGCGCCGCCGTCTCCCCGGGCTTCGCCGTCGGCATCAAGCTCAACTCGGCAGACTTCCAGCGCGGCGGTTTCAGCGAGGACGAGTCCCGCGAGGTGGTCTCGATGATCGGTGATCTGCCGGTCGACCTCATCGAGATCAGCGGCGGCAGCTACGAGTCGCCCGCGATGATGGGCACCGCGGTGTCGGCCAGTACGGCGTCGCGCGAGGCGTACTTCCTCGACTACGCCGTGACGGTGCGCGACCTCGCTCCCCACATCCCGCTCGCCGTGACCGGTGGGTTCCGCACGCGCGACGGAATGTCGGACGCGGTGCGGTCCGGTGCGTGTCAGATGGTGGGACTCGGCCGCCCGACCGCCGTCCTGCCCGGAGCGGCACGGGACGTTCTCGACGGCACCGTCACTGCACTGCCCAGCCCGTCCATCTCCGTTCCTGTGCCGGCCCGCTTCGCGACCCACCGTTCGGTCCGGTCGCTGGGGGGACTGCTCGATCTGCAGTGGCACACCGATCAGTTGCATCTGATGGGAGCCGGCAAGGATCCGGATCCGGCTCGGCCCGTGGCGAAGACGATGCTGTCGTCGTTGCAGCGCAACGGGATCGACGCCTTCACCGCGGCGCGGCGAGGATCCGGTGGCGGTGCGAGCTCCCCCGTGGGGACAGTGTTCGCGCTCGCACGCCATCGGATCCTCGATCCCGCCGTCCGGCTCGTTCGGTCACGCACCGGACGCTGATCGGCTGTCAGAGCGTCGGGATCAACCCCAGCGCCTCGAGATCACGCACGTACTTCGCGACGAGATCGCGCGACAGGTGCGGGATGTCGTCGATGTCCGCCAGTGCCGACCCCGGTGTCGACGTGTCGCGGACCGCGGCACGGAACACCTCGGCCGGCAGGGGTGACCCGGCGGTCGGCAGGTCCGGCCGCGCGTAGGCGTGCCGCAGCGGCAGCACCGAGGCGGACCGCTGCGCCGACGGCAGGGACTCGAGCGCGTCGGAGAACTCGGCGAACCACGTGTCGTAGTCGGCGATACGCCGAATCTTTCTGCCGGACTGGATGATTAAGTCGACGACGGTGTCAAGAGAGATGCCGTCGTCGTGCGGATTGAGCACGTCGAAAGTCCGGTGTCCCGACGTCGCGCTGCCACCGAGCTCGGTGATCGCCGCTGCGGTGAAATCGGCGGGGAGTCCGTCGTAGTGTGCGCGCGGCCGCCCTGCATCGTCGACGGGTGCGCCCGTGTCCTGCCGGTAGAACGTCTCCGGGGCGATTCCGGTGGCGATCAGCGACAGCACCGTGCGGGTGAAGATGTCCGGGACGTTGAGCTGACCGGTCCACCGGGGGTGCGCCAGGATCATGTCCGAACGGAAGACGGTCACGGGGAGTCCGAAGGCGTCGGAGGCGTTGCGCAGCAACACTTCACCCGCCCACTTGGAGGTGCCGTATCCGTTGGCGTACGACTCGTCGAGGGCGCGGACCGGACTGATCTCGCGGATGTCGCCGTCCTCGGAGAAGGCCTCGACGCCCGCCGCGACGGCCACGGTGGACAGGTAGGTCACCGGCTTGAGGTGATGCGTCAGGGCGAGCCGGGCGATCTCGGCGGTGCCGATCACATTGGGGCCGAACAACTGCTCGTACGGCAGCGCGTGATTGACGAGCGCCGCGGGATGCACGATGCGGTCGACCCGCTCGGCCAGCGACGCGTACTCCTCGTCGCTCACGCCCAGGTTCGCCTCGCCCACGTCGCCGACGACGACCTCGAGCGCGGTGTCGGCCAGCGTCGTCCACCGCGACCACAGGGCCGGGTCGCCGGTGTCGAACGCGGTGTCGAGACGGGCACGAGCGTCCGCCGCGGTGCGTCCGCGCACGAGGCACACGACGGTGCCGCCGACCGCGGCCTGGCGTTCGAGCCACTCCAGGCACAGGAAGCGCCCGAGGTATCCGTTGGCGCCCGTGAGCAAGACCGTCCGGGTATCGGTGCGCACCGGCCCGACATCACCTGCGGACGACAGGAACTCGTCGCCGAGGACGGCGGTCAGCGTCAGCTGGTCGGCACGGGCCTGCGTCGCGTGCGCTCCGTGCACCGAGGCGAAGGTCGGGGCTCCCGTGGAGTCCGCGGCACCGCGGCGCCGCTCGATGTGGTTCGCGATGGCCGCGAGATCCGACGATGGTGCGATGACGACCGTGACGGGGACGTCCACGTCGAAGATGTCCTGCAGCAGGGTCGCGAACGTCAACGCGGACAACGAGTCACCGCCGAGATCGGTGAAGTGGGCGTCCGGCGAGATCTCGGTGCCGGCGCATCCCAGCAGTGCCGCGGCGGCCTCACCGACGGTCTCCAGGACGGAGGCGTCGGCGCCGCGACGGCGGAGTTCGCTCATCTTCGCCGTCTGGCCCTCGTCGATCTCGCGGTACCTGCCCTCGAGCGCCTCGCCGTAGCGCGCCGTCAGCGCGGGACGCAGCTGCTTGTTGGCTCCCGAGAGCAACCCGTTCTCCTGCGTGAAGGGTTCTTCGGCCAGGACGATGTCCCGCGGAACCTCGTAGGACTCGAGCTGCTCGTCGCGCGCGAGTGCCTGCAGGGAGTCGAGCACGGTGGCGACGTCGGCTCCGTCGGCGGGCACGACCACGCCGAGAAGATAGGACCGCTCGCCGCTGCCGTGCAGATGAATCTGGTCGACGGCGTCGGCGGACGCGTAGATCGACTCGAGACGCGAGAGAGCGACGAATTCACCCTGCGCCAGCTTCAGCACGTTCTTGCGCCGGTCGACGTACACGAGATGGTCCGGCTCCGTCTCCGCGACCACGTCGCCGGTGCGATAGAAGCCGTCTGCACTGAACATCTCGGCCGTCACGTCCGGCCGCTTGTAGTAGCCGGGCACGAGGGAATCGGTCTTGAGGAGAAGCTCACCGCGCGGGTGCGGGCGGTCGGTCGTGGCGTATCCGAGCTCGGGAACGTCGTCGAGGCGGTACTCGAGCACCGGCGGCCGCTGCACGACGCCGTCGAACAGCACCATGCCGGCCTCGGTGGAGCCGTAGTTGTTCTGCACCGTCGTGTCCAGCAGTTCGGAGACGAACTCGATCACCTCGGGGGAGGTCGGCGCGGTGCCCACCACCGCGGAGAGAATGCGGCCACCGAGAGTGGTGGATCGCATGTCCTCGAGAACCTCGGCGCGGACCGCGTCCGCGCTCTCGCCGGTGCGATGCGACCGGGTCTCGATGCGTCCGAGGGCCGTCTGACGCAGCAGATCGCACACGCGGGGGACCAGCATGGCCACGGTAGGACGGGCGAGCGCGTAATCGTCGAGGAGCGTGGACAGATCGCTCGAACTCGCGAAGTACACGATGCCGCCGGCGGCCAGGGTCGTGAACACCACCGCCCGACCGGCGAGATGGCTCATGGGCAGGTAGTCCAGCGTGATCGCGCCGGGTCGCCCCGCCTGGTCGGACTCCGCGCTCTGCTCGTACCAGTGGGACGTCGACCACAGGCGGGAGACGATGCGCTGGGTGTGAATCGCGCCCTTCGGAGTGCCGGTGCTGCCGGAGGTGTAGATCAACGTGGCGATCCGCTCGGGATCGACGGCCTCGGGGCCGGCGAGACGGGGGAGGGTGCGGCCGCGCGCGATCGCGTCCCGGAGTGTCTCGATCGCGAGGACGGTGCCCGGTACGGATCGCCGTGCCTCGGCGAGGCGGTCGACGTCGTCGTCCACACGGTCGTCGTGGTCGAGGACGACGATCCGGCGGATGCTCGGGCACGCGTCGGCCACGGCAGTGGCGGTCGACAGCTGTTCGCTGTCGACGACGAGCGCGACGGGCTCGACCTCGGCGGCGATGTCGGCGAGGCGGCCGGGAGCAGCGCCGGACTGGAGAGGAACGGCGACGGCACCGGCCCGGACCGTCGCCAGTTCGGCGACGACGTAGTCCGCGCCGGCGAATCCCAGGGTCGCGACGAAGGTGTCCGGTGCGACGACGTCGCCGAGCGCGGTCGCGAGATCGAGGGCATCGGACCACAGCGACCCGTAGGTGATGGTGTCCATCCGCTGCCGGAGCCGACGCACCCGGCGACCGTCGACTCCGGCCTCGACGTCGTACGCGCGGCGACCCAGTGCGGGCCGATCGGTGTAGCGGTCCATGACCACCTCGACCATCGCGTGCAGATCGGGCGTCAGGTCCGCCACCTGCGCGGACACCGAAGGGTCGGCGGCCGCGGCACGCACCTCGGGATCGGTGTCGAACAGACGTGCCGCGCGGGCCGCGACCGCGCCGGTGCGTGTGTCTTCTGATGTGATGGTGCTGGTCATGATGTGTTTCCCCCTCTGATCGACGATGCGCGGTCCCCGTCACGCGGTATATCGTTACTCAAAGTAAGAGTAGGCCCTCGCTGACGCCAGAAAACGTGATGTGGGACATAGCGCGCCCGAGATGTCCGGTGCGCCAGAAACTTCCGAGTCCGCGGTGCCGCGATCGATCGAGCGCAGGGACGGTGCGGGATACTGAGGGCGTGCCGGAGAAGATGCCGACGTCCAGGGTGGCCCGGGGCGCCGAGGTGGGTCGCCTCGTCGCGGGTCGCACGGCGCGCAACGCCACCATGCGAGTACGCATGGCGGGTCGCACCCAGGAACTGCGTGCCGCCCTCACGGCGAAGGAGGCCGTCCGCTCGGCCGAACGGCTGGTGACCGTCCTGGGCGGTCTCCGCGGAGCGGCCATGAAGCTGGGCCAGATGCTGTCGATGCTGGACCTGTCGTTCGTCCCCGACGAGCACCGCGACGAGTTCCACCGCAAGCTCGCCGAGTTGCAGAGCCGCGCACCCACCGTCTCGTTCGGTGACGTGCGCACCGTGATCGAGGCGGATCTGGGCGAGTCGATCGAGTCGCTCTACGCCGAGTTCGACGAGAGCCCGTTCGCCGCCGCGTCGATCGGTCAGGTGCATCGTGCCCGCTTGCACGACGGCCGGGAGGTGGCCGTCAAGGTGAAGTACCCCGGTATCGACGACGCGGTGCGGGCCGACCTGAAGAATCTGTCGTTCTACGTCAAGCTGTTGCCCGCCTCGATCCCGATGCTGTCCTCCCGTGCCGTCGTCGACGAGTTGCGCCGAAACCTCGAGGCGGAACTCGACTACCCGGCGGAGGAGCGGACGCAGCGCAGGGTCGCGGCCCTGTATCGCGAGCACCCGCACTTCTTCATCCCGGACACCGTGCCGGAGCGGTGCGGCGCGGCGGTCCTGACGACCGAGTTCGTCGACGCGGTGCCGTTCGACGAGATCCGTGCGATGTCGGCGGAGGTGCGAGACCGGGTGGGTGAGACGGTGTTCCGCTTCTACATCGGGTCTCTGCACACGCTCGGCGAGTTCTGCGGCGACCCCCATCCGGGCAATGTCCTGCTGGCTCGGGACGGGCGGGTCACCTTCGTCGACTTCGGTCTGTACCTGCGGATGAGTCCGGCGGACGTGCGTTTCGAGAGGGAGTGCCTGCGAGCGGCGATCGAGGGGCGCGGAGACGATCTGCTCACCGCCATGTCCGCGCGGGGAATTCTCGACCCCGGCGCCGCCGTGACGGCGAGCGATTGTCTCGACTACGTCTGCGCAGCAGCGGAACTCAGTCTGAACGACGGGTCGGTTACCGTGACGCCAGAGATGGCGGGGGCGTGTTTCGTCCTCGCCGTCGACCCTCGATCGGGCAGTTTCGGCACCATGACCAAGCAGTGGTTGCCGCCCGAGCACGTCTTCTCCCGTCGCGCGGACTTCCTGACGTTCGGCATCCTCGGGCAACTTCGTGCCACCGCGAACTGGGGGCGGATCGCGCGCGAGTGGTTGTACGACGAACCGCCGAGCACCGCCATGGGTGTGGACATCGCCGCATGGCAGCCACCGCCCGCGTGAGGGAACGCATCCTCGCGGCGGCGGTGCGACGCCTCGAGCTCGGTGGTTTCGACGGCGTGACCATCAGTTCCGTGGCCGACGAGGCCGGTGTCTCCCGCCCGACGGTGTACGCGCACTTCGGTACCCGTGACGCCCTGGTGTCGGACGCGTTGCAAGACGTGAGTTCGCGTGTCATCGGGTCCGTCGTGTCCGCGGTCGGAGAGCGGGAGTCGGTGTCCGAGTTCGTCGTCGAGGCCATGGTCGCCGCGCGTGCGGCGTTCCGGTCGTCGCCGGCGTTGGCGCCGCTGGTGCATCCCGGCCGTGGAACGGTGATCTACGACGGATCCGCCTTCGGGATCGACGCGCTGAGCCTGACCAGGTCCTTCCTCACGCCTCTGGTGGGAGCGCCCGCCGAGGCCGGCGGCGACCTCGACGAAGTCGCCGACCTCTGCATCCGCATGTTCCTGTCCGTGGTGCAGTTCGACAGCGAGGCGACCCGCTCCGACGACGCGCTCCGGGGCTATCTGCGCCGCCGCCTCGTGCCGGTCCTCGACCTGCCCGGCGCGTGACCCACCCCCGGCCGAGACCCTCCCGGACTTGACAATCTTTACGGGTATGTCAAAGGTGTAAACCCTCCGGGGGGACAAGTAGATCCGGACTGCCCAGCAGTGCGCTCACGAGGCGTGGGGCTCACATCATCCGCATCTCGCGCATCGGGGACTCATGCCATCGCTCGACCGTCGATCCTTCCTGTCCGCATCCGCCGCCTCGGCCGTGGCCGCCACACTCGCGGGGGTGTGCAGGCCCGTGCCGGCGGGAGCCGTTCCGGCGGGTGTCGGGGAAGGCGTCGCCGCGCCACCCGACTTCCCGCCGGAAATCCCGCTGTTCCGGCAGCGATACCAGAACTGGTCGAAGGAGATCGTGGTCGACGCGGTGTGGACGTGTTCGCCGCGATCCGCCGACGACGTGGTGACGCTCGCGAACTGGGCTCACGCCTCCGGTCACCGGCTGCGGCCGCGCGGCGCGATGCACGGGTGGACCCCGTTCACCATCGAGAACGGCGAGAACCTGGACCGGGTCGTGCTCGTGGACACCATGACCGGGCTGACCGGTGTCACCGTGGACACCGCGTCGTCCACCGTCACCGCCGGTGCCGGCGCGACCCTGTCCGACGTCCTCCAGGCGCTGGAGGACCACGGTCTCGGATGGTCGAGTGTGCCCGCGCCGGGGGTTCTGTCCATCGCGGGCGCGCTGGCTGTCGGGGCGCATGGCGCCGTGGTACCCGCAGTGGGAGAACAGGTTCCGATCGGTTCGTCGTCGGGATCGTTGAGCAATCTGGTGACCTCGATGACGGTGGTCGCGTGGAACGGGACCGGGTACGCACTGCGGACCGTCGCCCGGTCGGAGGCCGACGCGCCGGATCTCGCGGTCCATCTCGGCCGAGCGTTCGTCACCGAGGTGACGTTGCAGGCGCACCCGGCGATTCCTCTGCGATGCGAGAGCATCACCGACATCGGTTGGGCGGAGTTGTTCGGAGCGCCGGGGGCACCGGGGCGTACGTACGTCGATTTCCTGGACCGGTCCGGCCGCGCGGAGGCGATCTGGTACCCGTTCACCGACACTCCGTGGCTCAAGGTGTGGACGCCGACTCCCGTGCGACCGCCGTCCTCCCGGGAGGTCGACGGACCGTACAACTACACGTTCTCCGACACCCTCCCGGAAGCGGTGTCCGACGCGAACGGTGCTGTCGTGTCCGGGCGGACGGAACTGACGCCCGCGTTGGGTCAGGTGTTCCTCGCGACGACGGTGGCGGGGCTCGCGGCCACGGGGTCGTCGGACATCTGGGGAGCGCCGAAGAACACGCAGTTCTACATCCGTCCGAGCACTCTGCTACTGACGGAGGGCGGCGGTGCGGTGATCACGGCTCGCGCGAACGTGGCTGCGGTCCTGCACGACTTCACCCGCTGGTTTCGAGAGCGCACCGAGCACTACGCGTCCCTGGGGCAGTTCCCGATCAACGGCCCTGTGGAGATCCGGTGCTGTGGTCTCGACCAGGGCTCGGACGTCCTCGTCGACTCGGCCGGCCCGCCGACGATCTCGGCCATGCGTCCGGTGCCCGATCGTCCCGAGTGGGACACGGCGGTGTGGCTCAACGTGCTGGGCGTCCCGGGAACGCCCGGGATGTTCGCGTTCTATCGCGAGATGGAGCAGTGGATGCGAGAACGTTTCGACGGTGCCGATGCGGTGTTCCGGCCGGAGTGGTCCAAGGGGTGGGCGTTCGACGAGGACCGCCCCTACCGAGACGTGCAGGCGCTCACGGCCGCCATCCCCGACTCGTTCCGCGACGGGTACTCGGGCGAGCGGGACTGGGACTCCGTCGTCGGCACCGTCGACAGACTGGACCCACACCGCGTGTTCGGCAGTTCCTTCCTCGACCGATTCGTCCGGTGACGTGGTGATGCGGGCCACAGGAGCCGCTGAGAACGTTGACGTAGGTAACGATCGGTGCCTAGTTTAAAACAGCTGTTTCACACTAGCTGAGAAGAGATGCCTTTCATGTCCTCACCCATCGCTGCCCCGGCCGAGACGGACGAGGCCGGAACCGGTCGCATCGTCGCGGTTCTGGCCTTCGCGGGCATCACGGTCGCCTTGATGCAGACGCTGATCATCCCGCTGGTTCCCCAACTCCCCGGCCTGGTGAACGCGTCGGCCGCGAACACCGCGTGGGCCATCACGGCCACCCTGTTGGCGGGTGCCGTCGCCGTTCCCGTGACCGGCCGCCTCGGCGACATGGTGGGCAAGCGGCGGATGCTGCTGGTCAGCCTCGCTCTGCTCGTCGCCGGATCGGTGGTCGGTGCCCTCGCGAACAGCCTCGTGCCCCTCGTCGTGGGTCGGGCTCTGCAGGGTCTCGCCGCCGGTGTGATTCCCCTCGGTATCAGCGTGATGCGGGACGTGCTGCCTCGGCACAAGCTTCCCGGCTCGATCGCTCTGATGAGTGCCTCGCTCGGAGTCGGGGGCGCCCTGGGTCTTCCGGCCGCGGCGATCATCGCCGAGTACGCGGACTGGCACTTCCTGTTCTGGACCGCGGCTGCGCTCGGCGCACTGGTGGCGGTCGCCGTGGTCGTCGTCGTTCCCGAGTCGACTGTCCGCACGGGCGGCACGTTCGACATCGGCGGAGCGGTCGCCCTGTCGGTTGCCCTGGTGACCCTGTTGCTCGGCGTCTCGAAGGGCTCCGACTGGGGGTGGAGCAGCGTGTCGATACTCGGCCTGCTGCTGGTGTCGGTCCTCGCGTTCGCGGCGTGGGTCGTGTGGGAACTGCGCACTCCCCAGCCGCTGGTGGACCTGCGGGTCTCGCTGCGGCGGCAGGTGCTGTTCACCAACGCCGCGTCGATCATGCTGGGCTTCGCGATGTTCGCGCTCAGTCTCGTTCTGCCGCAGATCCTTCAGCTGCCCGCCGAGACCGGTGTCGGCCTCGGACGGTCGATTCTCGTCGCGGGTCTGGTGATGGCACCGTCCGGCCTGATCATGATGGCCGTCGCGCCGCTGTCCTCCCGGATCACCACCACGCGCGGACCCAAGATCACACTCATGGCCGGCGCGGCGACGGTCGCCGTCGGCTACCTGATGGGCATCGTGATGATGGGTGCGGTGTGGCAGTTGGTCGTGGTCTCGCTCGTCATCGGGGCGGGCATCGGACTGGCCTACGGAGCGATGCCGGCGCTGATCATGTCGGCGGTCCCGGCGTCCGAGACGGCGGCGGCAAACAGCTTCAACACGCTGATGCGTTCTCTCGGAACGTCGTTCGCCAGCGCGGTCGCGGGCGTCATCCTCGCGTCGATGACCGTGTCGTTCGGATCCACCGCGGTGCCGTCCGAGGCCGCCTTCCGGGTCACCATGGCCGTCGCCGCCGGCGCGGCGATCCTCTCGGTCGTACTCGCCTCCTTCCTTCCGCGTCACCAGGACGGCGAGGGTGAGGCGTCGGAGATCGTCGGGGGGTCTGTCACCGACCGCGCGACCGAGACGGTGGAATGACCGAGTACCGGTCGGCGGGGGCTCGTTCCACGCGAGCCCCGTCCGCGCGCTCCGAGGCGACGCGCGAGGCGATCCTGGGCGCCGCCGAGCGGTTGTACGCGGAGAACGGTGTGGTGTCGGTGTCGAACCGTCAGGTCGGCGACGCAGCAGGGCAGAGCAACAGCGCCGTGGTCGGCTACCACTTCGGCAGCAAGGAGGACCTCGTCCGCGCGATCGTCGTGCGCCGGACGGGGGGCGTCGAACGTGTCCGGGCCGGCCACGTCGCAACGATCGGAGAGGACGCCGACCTGCGAGCATGGGTGTCCGCGCTGGTCCTGCCGTCGACCCGGTACTTCGCCGAGCTCGGCGCCCCCACCTGGTACGCGAGGTTCGCCTCCCAGGTGATGACGGATCCGGTGTTGCGACCGATCCTCGTGGACGAGGCTCTGTCCTCCGCGACGCTGCAGGGGACGGTCGCCGGGATCACCTCGTGTCTACCCCCGATGCCCACCGACGTCCGCTCGGCCAGAGGGGCCATGGCGCGCATTCTGCTGACGCACGTGATGGCCGAACGAGAGGCCGAGTTGGCCGCGTCGGGCGCCGATCCGACGGCGTACTGGACCGCGTGCGGCATCGATATCGTCGACGCGATCGTGGGGATCTGGTCCGCTCCCGTGTCGCGGTGACGTCGTGACGCACCGCACCGAAGTCGCCGCGCCGACGATCGAGCATCCGCCGACCTAGACTTTCCGGATGCAGACTGCCGGGAACAGGCTCGAGCGACGGAAGGCGCGCACGCGCCAGGCTCTCGTGGACGCCGCACGCGCGATGATCGCCGACGGGCGCTCCTCCACGGCGAGCATCGCCGACATCACGGCCGCCGCCGACGTCGGGTTCGGGAGTTTCTACAACCACTTCGAGGACAAGCCCGCCCTCTTCGCCGCCGCCGTGGCGCAGGTCCTCGAGCAGATGGGGGACACGCTCGACGGAGTCTCGCCCCGGTCGGACGATCCGGTGCAGATCTTCTGCGACGCGGTCAGGCGAACCGGCCGCGCCGCCGTCTCGCATCGTCAGGCCGCCGAGATCGTCGACCGGTCGGGATTCGCACTGCTCGACGCGCCCGGTGGTCTCGGGCCGCGGGCCCGGCGGGATCTCGCGGCGGCCGTGGATGCCGGGCGTCTCGAGATCGAGGACCTGTCTCTCGCGACGGCGATGACCGCGGGTGTGCTGTTCGCTCTGGTGCACCGGTGGCTCGAGGACCCGGACTCCGTGGACGACCGCCGGATCGACGACGCAGCCGAGCGTCTGTTGGTCATGCTCGGAACGGACCCCGACACGGCGCGCGCAGTGGCGCACACGGAGCTGGAGATGCCGCAGATCTCCTGACGCCTCGGCACCGTCCGACCCCGCGACATCTTCCCGTGACGGCGAGTACCTGATAACCTCTGTCACAGTTAGTCACGGAGATGTACCCGCCCACGGAAGGACGACGCCATGACCAGCACACTCGAACCGGAACTCACCGTCTCGGACGAAGAGGACGTGTCTGCTCGGCTGCTCGATTCCGTCGCAGCGCTCTCGTACGACCCCATGCAGGAGGTCGACTGGGAGGCTCCCCTCGACCCCGAGCAGTTCGGTCTCAATCCCGAGTGGAGCACCCTCTACGGCACCGATCTGTGGAAGGAGATGACGCCCGAACAGCGCGTCACCCTCACTCGCCACGAGGTCTGTTCCATCATGAGCACCGGCATCTGGTTCGAGATGATCCTGCAGCAGATGGTGCTGCGTGATCAGTACTGCGGCGACTCGTCGTCCTCGGACTTCCAGTTCGCGCTCACCGAGATCGCCGACGAGTGCCGCCACTCCCTGATGTTCGCCAAGGCGTGCCGCACCATGGGCATCAAGGCGTACGTCCCGCGCCGGCTGAGCGTCGAACTCGGTCGTGGCTTCAAGACCCTCGCCGTGTCCGAGGCCGCGTACGGCGGCATCCTCGTGGCCGAGGAGGTTCTCGACGTGATGCAGCGCGACTGGATGCGCGGCGAGAACGTGCTGCCCCTCGTGCGTACGACGAGCAAGATCCACGTGGTGGAGGAGTCGCGACACATGACCTTCGCGCGTCAGCAGATGCGCGAGCACATGGAGGGCATCTCCGTCGGCCGTCGGAAGTCCGCCGCTCTGCTCATCGCGATCGCGGCGCGCGTCATCGTGTCCAACATGGTGAACAAGGACGTCTACGCCGCGGCCGGCCTCGACCGGGACCGCGCCGTGCGCGAGGCGAAGAACAACACACACCACCACGTCATGATGCGCACGAGCAGCCAGCACCTGATGGCGTTCCTCAGCGATTGCGGCCTGCTGACCAAGCCCGCAGCGGCCGTCTACCGCACCATCCACATGGTCTGAGGCTCCCATGGCCTTCGCGATCACCCAGAACTGTTGCAACGACGCATCGTGTCTGTCGGTGTGTCCCGTCAACTGCATCCATCCCACGCCGGACGAGCCGGACTTCGGTAAGACCGACCTGTTGTACATCGACCCGCGGTCCTGCATCGACTGCGGCGCCTGCGCGGACGCCTGCCCGGTGGATGCGATCACGCGGGTGTCGCGGCTGTCGCCCGCCCAGGCGATCTACGCGGACCTGAACGCCGACTACTACCGCGACCGGCCGGTCGATCACGCATGGGGCGCACCGACGTTCCCGCCCGCAGACATCGGCTCCGTGTCGCTGCGCCGGGTCGCCGTGGTGGGCACCGGACCGGCCGCCTGCTACACGGCGACCGCGCTCCTGCGTCAGACCGATGCCGAAGTGACCTTCTTCGACAAGCTGCCCGTCCCGGGTGGTCTCGCGAGATACGGTGTGGCGCCCGACCACACGAGCACCCGACGTATCGGTGAACATTTCCGGTCCCTCTTCGTGCACTCGCGAGTGACGATGCGCCTCGGTGTCGAGGTGGGCGTCGACGTCACGGCGGAGGAACTCTCACGCACCTTCGACGCCGTGGTCTACGCGGTGGGTGCCGATCAGGACCGGCAGCTCCCCCTCGAGTCCGAGGTCGTCCCCGTGAGTGCCCGCACCCTCGTGGGCTGGTACACCGGTCACCCCGACGTCCCCGCCGACGCCGTGGACCTGCGCGGCGTGACGCGAGTCGTCGTGATCGGCAACGGAAACGTGGCGCTGGACGCGGCGCGAATTCTGACAGCTCCCGTCGAGGACCTGGTCGGCACCGAGATCTCGGCCCATGCGCTCGCGGCCCTCCGGGACAGTGTGGTCCGGGAGGTCACCGTGCTCGGTCGACGTGGTCCCGAGGTCGCCGCCTTCACCCGCTCCGAGTGCCAGGCACTCGTCGATCGCAGGTCGGTGCCTGTGCTGGTCGCGGGCGACGACGATCTCTCCTCCGTGCTGGCGGCTCTGCCCCTGTCCGCCTCCGCCTCGCCACTCGCGGCGGTCCCGCTCGTCGACGGCGCCGAGGTCGACGACGACGCCCGGCGGATCGTCTTCTCGTTCGGCCGCGCACCGGTGGCGGTGCGCGACGGGGGGCTCGAGGTCCGTGATTCCTCGCTCGCGTCCGAGGCAGTGCAGACCCTTCCGGCCGAGCTCGTGCTGCAGGCGACCGGGTACCGGGGCTCCGCCCTCCCCGGGCTTCCCTTCGACACGGATCGCGGAACAGTACGCAACGTCGACGGCCGCGTCGTGGACTCCGACGACCACCCGGTGGCCGGGGCGTATGTCGTGGGATGGGCCAAGCGTGGAGCCACCGGCGGCATCGGTGACAACAAGCTCGATGCCGAACAGACCGTCGAACTCATGCTCGCGGACTCCCTCGCCGCAGCCACGTCCTCGCGTCGCGAGACCACCGGACGACGGCCATTGTTCGGCCGCACGCGCCGATAGGCGCGCGCGGCGAGCGACCGTTCCCGCGGTCCACTCCCGGGTCTCCACCAGCAGCCCCGGACCACCCCTCTCGGAGGTGTCGTCCGGGGCTGACGGCGTTCCGAGGTGTCGGTGTATCCCTGTGAGAGCGCCCGAGTCGCCGTCGTGAGGCGCGAATTCGCCACGAATCGCCGACCCGACCTTCGTGGTTTTTCACGAAATTCAGTCTGCTTCATCGGTGCATTTCTACGAAGAGTCACCAAAGCGACCCGGAATACGAACGGGTAACTCGGATATAGGTTGTCGTAACGGGTCAATGACCTGCGGTTCGTTCTCGGGCCCTGAAAAGGGCAATTCCGTTGCACATCCCCTATTTCGGGGCGGAATCCACTTTTCGTGCGGGAAGCGGGACAATAACTGTGTGGATTCGTCGTCCGGCGAGTCCGTGGTCTGTTGGTCGGGGCGCCGGACGGCGATCCGACAACTCTGTCCGAGAGGTGTCCGATGTCGACGACTCTGCTCGCCCCCACCCGCCTGATCACGCAGGGGAGCACACGCCTTGCCGACCGTGATAGTGGGACCGTTCTGGTGATGAGTTCGCCGGCCGCCGATCGGGGGCTCTGGGACGAGTACCTCGAGTGCGCCGCGCGGTCCTACGAGCGCCACGGGGTCGGTGTCGCGCTCGACATCGACCGCGTCGTCGACGGCGCGGACACCGCCGTGTTCTACGCGGCCGTCGACCGTGCGGGGCAGGTCGTCGCGGGAGTGCGCGGCCAGGGCCCGTACCTCACCGCTGACCAGTCGCATGCCCTGGTGGAATGGGAGGGCAACGCCGCTCGACCCGACGTCGCCGAGCTCATTCACGGTCGACTTCCCGACGGTGTGGTGGAGATGAAGACCGCGTTCGTCTCCGCGGACGCCGAGCATCCCGGCGCCCTCTCGGCACTGCTGTCCCGCACGGCGCTGCCCACCATGGTGTTCACCGGCGCCCGCTACGTCATGGCCACGGCGGCGGATCACGTGTTGCGACGGTGGGAGTCCGGCGGTGGCCGCGTGGCCGAGGACATCGCCCCCGCCGCGTACCCGGACGAGCGCTACCGCACCCGGATGATGTGGTGGGACCGGTTCTCGATCATGGACGACGTGACCGAGGACGTGTGGGCACGCATCACCCGCGAGACGGAGGTGCTGACCGGCCGCGATCTGATTCTGGCGGCGTGATCGACGGCGTCACCGGCACCAGTCGGCGAGCCACCGAGCGCAACGTGGCCGCCGCCGCGAGAGGCAGGACCGCCGCGGCTGCCCACGGAACCGCCTGGCCTGCAGGCGATTCGGGCATCGCGTCGATGATCGCGCCGAGCGCGACCGATCCCACCAGCACACCGATCCCGCCCAGAGAAGCCAGCAGGCCGTAGTACGAGCCCGTGCTGTGCTCACCCGCCATCCGGGGGACCAGGTCGCGTGCGAACGGCATGGCGATCATCTGACCGGCTGTCAGCAGCAGGACGAACGCGGCCGGTCCCACGAGCCCCGCCGCACCCACTGCGCCGTGCAGGGCGGCCACGGCCGCCGCGCCGAACGCGATCGCCATGACGGCGAAACCCAGTGGCAGCACGTGCACCAGCGAGAACCGACGCAGTACTCGGGTGACGCCCATCTGCCCGACGACGACGAGCGCCGAGGCCGCGGCGAAGAACCATCCCAGTGGGGCCTGCGATCCCCACACCTGCTCGACTCGCAGCGGCAGCAGAAGGTAGAGCTGGTTGTACGCGACGAGCTGCGCACTCATCGCGGCGGCGAAGACGAGGAAGAGACGGTTGCGGGCGATCTCTCGCCAGTCGTCGAGCCAGGACGCCGTGGTCGACTCGGAACGTCGCGCCGGCAGCAGCACCACGTGCGCGAGCGTGATGACGACGAACACCCCGGCAGCGACGAGGCAGGTGAGTCGGAAGTCCACCGCGAGCAGCGCGGAGCCGAGCAGCGGGCCGGTGAACGCGCCGATCTGGCCGAACACGGTGAACAACGCGAACGCGTCGAGGCGTGACTGGCCGCCTGCACGTTCACCCTCGCCCGCCTCCAGCGCCACCGCGCTCTCGACCGCCGGCGAGAACAGCGCCGCGGCCACGCCGGTGAGCGCCGTGGCCGCGAGAACGGTCGGAAGGCTCTGCGCGGACGCCAGTCCCACGAATCCGAGCACGCGCAGGACGCAGCCCGTCAGTACCACCGGTTTGACACCGAGCCGGTCGGCCATCGTTCCGCCGATGACGAAGAGGCCCTGTTGCGAGAAGGTGCGGACTCCGAGCACGACACCGACCACCGCGGCGCCGAGACCGAGATCGGACGTCAGGTGGACGGACAGGTACGGCAACACCATGAAGAAGCCGATGTTGAACGCCATCTGCGTCAGCACGAGCAGTCTCACCGTGGGAGTGGCCGCGCGGAGGTCGTGCCAGGGGAGCATCCGACCGCGGCGGGACGTCCTCAGCACGCGGTGAGCGCGGTGGGACGGTCGGCCTGCGGGTCAGGACCGCCGGTCTCGGGGGACCGGCGGCCACGGCGGGATCGGACGGCACTCGCCAGGGAGACCGCTGTGACCGCGAGCAGCACGAGACTGATCAGAGGTGCGAGTGCCACCCAGGGCGCCCGCTCCACCGTCGCCACTCCGTCGGCGAGTACGAGGCCCCAGTCAGGACTCGGCGGTTGCGGTCCGAGCCCGAGGAAACCCAGGGCCGCGAGCGCGAGGGCGATGCCCGGCAGCCGTAGCACTCCGTGACGGAGAACGGCGGGGCCGACCGCCGGCAGCACCGATCCGAACAGCACGCGGAGGCGGCCCGCACCGAGGGTGGGCAGTACGGCGACGTACGGCCTGGCCGACACCTCCGCCGACAGCGCCGCGGTGTGCGCGGCGAGAGGTGCCCAGGAGACCAGCAGGACGGCGATCGCCGCTGCCGCGGCGCCGGGGCCCGCGACGGAGGCGACGATCACGCCGGCGATGATCGGTGGGGCGGCGTTGGTCACCTCGATCGGACCGGTGAACACCCGTGCCGCCGAACCGAGAACCAGACCCACGAGCACACATCCTAGAGCGACCGTCGCGGACACCGTCATGGTGTGTGCCGCTCCGTGGGCGACGCGGGCCAGCACGTCGCGCCCCGAGGCGTCGGTACCGAAAGGGTGCGCGACGGAGGGCGGGAGGAACTTGCCTCGCGTGGTGGCGAACGGGTCGCGGGGCAGGCCGGCGAGCACGATGGCGCCCAGCACACTCGCCGCGACGACGGGCACGACGAGCGCGAACCGGCCCGCGGCGATCCGTGCGGTGGGCACGGGGACGGCGCGATCGTGCACCGACCGGCCGAGCAGTGCCCGGCGACCCGCCTGCGCGAGGACCCCGATGAGGATGCTCACCGCCATGAGCAGCAGGATGTCGGCCTGCAGGGCCGGAAGGTCCTGCGACTGAGCGTTTCCCAGCATGGATCGGCCGATTCCGGGAATGGCGAAGACGCGTTCGACCGCGACGGCCCCGCCGAGGAGACCCACCATGACGAGGGCGATCTGGGACGTGAGCGACGAGGCCGCTCGGCGCAGCACCGCGCGGGCGAGCGTGCCGCGTCCCACGTCGGCGACCGTCCACGTGGTCACCCACGCCTCGGTGAACGACACCGACACCGCATCGGCGAGCAGACGGCCCAGCAGACCGCCGGCCGGGAGGCCGAGTGCGAGGGCCGGGAGGATCGCCGAGGTCGGACCCGCCCAGCCGTAGGACGGGAGCGACAGCCACACACTGCCGACGATCACCGCGACGGAGGCCAGCAGGAACTCCGGCACCGAGGTGAGAACCGAGGCACCGATGCCCGACGAGCGGGACGGCCGTCCCCGGAGCCCGGCGCGGAGTGCCGGAGCCACGATCACCGTCGCCACCGCACAGGCCACCGCGAGGGCGAAGGCCATCAGGGTCGTGGAGACGCCGAGCGCGTCGAGGGCGCCGGGGAGGACGGGCCTGCCGGTGTTCCACGACGTGCCGAGATCGCCTCGCAGCACTCCGCCGAACCACCGGAGCAGCATCGTGATCGGACCCGCATCGAGTCCCAGATCGGCACGGATCGCGGCGAGTGCAGCGGGCGTCGGTTCCTGGTCAGCGGAGCGCGCACGCAGGATCGACAGCGCCGGGTCGCGGCCCGAGAGCCACGGCAGCAGTGCGACGACCACGATCACGCCCGCGACGGACAGCAGGCGAGAGGCGGAGACGAGGACGCGGCCGGACGTCATCCGACCGTGGTGTCGGTGGTGACCAACATCCGTTCCCGCGGATCGCGCGCCGCGCCCGACACCGCCGCGGCCTCACCCTGCACGACGCGTTCGTGCAGCATCGGCACCACCGCATCGCGCTCGAGGATCAGCCGTTCCGCCTCGAGGACGGCGGCGCGGCGTGCTGCTCCCGGCTCGGTCGCCGAGGCGGTGGTCAACGCGGCGTCGACGGCGGGGTCGCAGAACTGCGCGATGGTGAAGGATCCGGCACAGGCGAAGTCGGAGTACATGTACGCGACCGGATCACCCGAGTCGAGCACCGTCGCACGCGAGAGTATGAACGCGTCGAACGCGCCCGCGAGAGCATCGGCCTCGATGAACTGGTACTCCCGGACCACCTGCTCCACCACGAAACCGCGGGCTTCGAGCTCCTGCTGCAACAGCACCGCCACCTCGGGGAGTTCGGCGCGATCGGTGAATGTGCCCAGCGTGATTCGTCGTCCCGCGGGATCGGCGGCCGGGGCGGTGGTGCGTGCGGGCCGGTCCGCCGTCCACGGCAGAGCGGGTCCCAGCAGTCCGCGGGCCACGTCGGCGCGGCCCTCGTAGACCTGGTCGACGAGTCGGTCGGCGTCGACGGCCTCCCGCGCCGCGGCGCGCATCGACGGGTCGGCGAAGGCGCCCGTCCTGTTGTTCAGATACAGAGTGTTGGTGCGCGGCATGGGCACCTCGTGCACGAGTGCGGGATCGACCAGCGCCGCCTGCGACACCGGCACGGCCTCGACGATGTCGGCGGTGCCGTTCCGCAGCGCCGCGGCCCGCGCCGTGCCGTCGGGGACGAAACTCACGTCGATGCCCGACGCCTTCGCCGGACCACCCCAGTAGTCGTCGTTGCGATCGAGCGTCGCCGTGGACGTGCCGTCGACCGCGGTGAGCACGAACGCACCGGTGCCGTGTCCGACGGGGCCCCCGCCCGCGTACGCGTCCGGCGAGAGAATGGCCAGCTGTGGACTCGACAGTCGCTGCGGCACCAGTGGATCCACGATCGCCGTGCGCACCGTCACGGCGTCGTCACCGTCGGCCTCGACGGTCATGTCGACACCGTCGAGAATGCGGGGCTTCGGCGACGCGGTGGTGGCAGCGGTGAGCGCGGTGACCACCGCGGCGGCGTCGAGCGGGGCGCCGTCGTGGAACCGGACGTCCGGCCGCAGGTCGATGCTCCAGGTCGTGTCGTCCACTCGGGTCCACGCTGTGGCGAGTGCGGGCTGCGCCTCGCCGAGATCGTCCAGCACGACGAGGGTCTCGGCCGTCGACCACCGGGACAACTTGAACGCGTCGTCGCTCAGCGGTGTCAGTCCGGAGCGCGGCGGTTGCAGCATCGCCACGCGCACTCGGCCGCTGCCGTCGTCGTCGCTGGACGGTGATGCCGCGAAACAGCCGGACAGCGCGAGCGCCGACACGGTGAGGACGGCGGTGAGGGGCAGAACTCGGCGGGGGGACCGCATCATGGGATTTCTTTCGAGTGGGCGGACCGGACGTAGCGAACTACAGGTGCGAGACGACGGGAAGACGCGGTACCGCATCGACCAGGGCGCGGGTGTGGGTGTGCCGCGGGGATCCGAGAACGGCTGAGGTGGAGCCACTCTCGACGATCCGGCCGTCGGCCATGACCAACAGACGGTCACTCGTGCGGGCGGCGACGGCGAGATCGTGTGTCACCAGCAGGGACGCGGTGCCGTCGCGGGTGCACACGGTGTCGAGAACGTCGAGAACGAGATCGCGCAACGGGAGGTCGAGGCCACTGACGGGTTCGTCCGCAATGAGGTAGCGGGGCCGGCACGCGAGGGCGCGAGCGATGGCCACCCGCTGCTTCTGGCCGCCCGAGAGCTCGCCGGTGCGGGCGTCGGACATCGACTCGGCCACCTCCACCGAGTCCAGAGCCTCGAGGGCGCGAGCGCGGTGGTCGCCGTCGTACCGCAGCCAGCGGAGCGGTGCGGCCACCGAGTCGAGCACCGTGCGACGCGGATCGAGCGACGAGCCGGGATCCTGTGGGACGTACTGCACCGCGCGGCGGAACCACCGGGTCGAGCGGGCCGGACCGGGGCGGATCACGGCTCCGTCGAGGGTCACCTCACCGGTGTCGGGTGCCTCCACCGCCAACAGCATCCGGAGCAGAGTGGACTTGCCCGATCCGGAGGCGCCGACGAGCGCGACTCGCTCGGACGGAGCGACGGAGACGGTGACCTGGTCGACCGCGGGCGAGGCGTCGTCGTACCGGCGCGTCAGTGCGCGTCCGTGCAGGCCGGGGGAGTACGAGGTCATGATGCGACCGGGTCGGAGTGCAGCATCGCGTCGACGGATCGCGCGCGTGACACGAGCTGTGCCGTGACGGGGTGCCGCGGTGCTCCGAGAATGTCCGTGACGGAACCGGTCTCGATGATCGCGCCCTGGTGGGCGACCACGATGCTGTCGCAGAGTGTGGCGGCAACGGCGAGATCGTGGGTGATGAACAGCAGAGCGGGCCCACGATCGCCGCCGGTCGCGGTCCTCAGGGTCGTGACCACGGTGTGCTGACTGACCACATCGAGTGCAGTGGTGGGCTCGTCCGCCACGATCACCGAGGCGTTCGACGCCAGGGCCATCGCGATGCAGACACGTTGGCGCTGCCCGCCGGACAGGTGGGCGGGGCGCGCATCCGCGATGCGCTCGGGATCGGTGAAGGCCATGCCCCGCAACAGCTCGTCCCGGTCGGCGCGCCGACGAGGCGCCTCGCCTCGATGCCGCAGTGCCAGATCGAGTTGCCGTCCGACGGTGAGGAAGGGGGCGAGCGCGGCCGACGAGTCCTGGAAGACCATCGCCGCCCGGGCGTCACGGGGTCGCCGGGGCACGGGTGTACCCGCCACGTCGTGCCCGCCGATGCGGACGTGGCCGCCGACGACCAGGTCCGCAGGAGTGACCCCCACGACGGCGGACGCGATCACCGATTTCCCGGAGCCGGACGCGCCGACCAGTGCGACACGGTGTCCCGCAACGACATCGAAGGACACTCCGGACACGAGTGTGGTGTCGCCGACTCGGACGGTCAGGTCCTCGACCTCGAGCACGGTGGTGTTCCTTCGCCTTCTGTCGATACTGATAATCGTTGTCGTCCAGAGAGTAGGGGTTCGCGACAGTGAGGGCAAACCGGTCACGATCGCGGCTGACCCGACAACGGTTGTCGGTAACGCTATGCTCTGTCCACGTCGTCCTCGCAGGCGATCCATCGTCACCGATCCGCGTCTGCTCGCAGCGCGGTGCAGAGGGAGTCCCAGCATGGTGTTTCCAGTCATCGCGAAAGCGGCGTCCACCGTCGTGACCGGGGTCGTGGGTGTCGCGGCCTACAACGGCGTGAAGAAGGTCGTCGAGCGTGCGCCACTGCGCGAGGCCGCCGTGCGGGTCACCGAGGTGAGCCTGCGTGGAGTGCGCAAGGCGGAGGTCAGAGCCGAGTCCGCACGTCTCGCGGTGTCCGACGTGGTCGCCGAGGCGAAGGATCGCATGGGCGAGGAGGCGCGGCCCCCGGCGGCGTCCGACGTCGGTCACGGCCACGACCACTGATCGCCGACATGACCACTGCGCTCGCCGACGAGGTGTCCACGGTCACCGCTGACGAGACGTCGTTCGTCACCCACGAGGTCCTCTCCGACGGTGCCGGCAGGATGCGCGTCCGCCTCGACTGGATCGCCGGCAGTGATGTCCGCGCGGTCGCGGTCGAGGACTTTCTCGACGCCGTACCCGGCGTCCGGGCCGTGCACGCGTTCCCTCGGACGGCGTCCGTCGTCGTCTGGTACTCCCGTTCTCGCACCGACTCCGCGTCGGTTCTGACCGCGCTGACGTCGGTGCCCGCAGCGACCGCGCCGGCCCCGGGCCAGGTCGCGGTCCGCACACCGCGGTCGGCAGACGTCGGCACCGGTGAACTGTTGCGCATGACCGTGGGCGGAGCGGCCCTCGTCCTGCTCGGCCTGCGCCGGTACGCACTGCGCCGACCCCCCGTTCTGGGACCCACCAGCCGGCTCGTCGCCACCGGGGTCACCGTCTTCACCGGCTATCCCTTCCTGAAGGGTGCCGTGCGGTCCCTCACGGGAGGCCGCGCCGCCGGAACGGATGCTCTGGTGTCCGCCGCGACCGTCGCCAGTCTCGTCCTGCGGGAGAACGTCGTCGCCCTCACCGTGCTGTGGCTGCTGAACATCGGTGAGTACCTCCAGGAGTTGACGCTGCGCCGCACCAGGCGCGCCATCTCGGATCTGCTCAGCGGCACCCACGACACCGCATGGATCCGGACCGGTGACGGTGCCGAGGTGTCCGTGGACATCGACTCGCTCGAGGTCGGCGACGAGGTCGTGGTGCACGATCACGTCGGAGTCCCGGTGGACGGCACCGTGATCGAGGGCGACGCCGTCGTGGACCAGTCGGCCATCACCGGCGAGACGCTGCCGGTCACTGTGACCGTGGGGACCCGGCTGTCGGCCGGATCCGTCGTGTTGCGCGGCCGCGTCGTCGTCCGCGCGTCGGCCGTGGGCCGCGACACGGCGATCGGCCGCATCATCGCCCGGGTCGAACAGGCGCAGGAGGATCGTGCGCCCATCCAGACGGTGGGCGACAACTTCTCCCGTCGCTTCGTGCCCGCGTCGTTCCTGCTCTCGGCCGCCACGCTGCTCGTCACCCGTGACGTCCGCCGGGCCATGACCATGCTGCTCGTCGCGTGCCCGTGCGCGGTCGGACTGTCCACTCCCACTGCCATCAGCGCCGCCATCGGCAACGGTGCCCGGCGCGGAATCCTCATCAAGGGCGGGTCCCACCTCGAGCAGGCGGGCCGCGTCGATGCCGTCGTCTTCGACAAGACGGGAACGCTGACGGTCGGGCGCCCGGTGGTGACCAACGTGATCGCGTTCCACGACGCCTGGGAGCCGGAGCAGGTGCTCGCCTACGCGGCCAGCTCCGAGATCCACTCTCGGCATCCCCTGGCGGAAGCCGTGATTCGCAGTACCGAGGAACGTCGTATCGAGATTCCACCGCACGAGGAATGCGAGGTGCTCGTCGGGTTGGGCATGCGGACCGTCTCGGACGGGCGGACGCTGCTGCTGGGCAGTGCGTCGCTGCTGCGCAGAGAGAACGTCGAGGTCTCCGAGGAGGCGTCCGACTGGGTGTCCCGTCTGCAGCACCGTGCCGAGACGCCTCTGCTCCTCGCGGTCGACGGCGTGCTGGTCGGGCTGGTCAGTCTGCGCGACGAGATCCGCCACAACGCCGCCGAGGTACTGCGCGCGTTGCGGGCCGACGGTGTGCACCGCATCGTGATGCTCACCGGGGACAACCCGGCCACGGCCGCCGCGGTCGCGGCCGAGCTCGGTATCGACGAGTGGCGCGCCGAGGTCATGCCCGAGGACAAGCTCGACGTCGTCCGCGCCCTGCAGGCCGAGGGCCACATCGTCGCGGTCGTCGGCGACGGCACCAACGACGCGCCGGCGCTCGCGGCCGCGGACATCGGCATCGCGATGGGCGCCGCCGGGACCGACGTCGCGGTGGAGACCGCGGACGTGGCTCTCGCCGGGGACGATCTGGCACGACTGCTCGACGTGCGCGCCCTGGGGCGGCGCTCGGTGGCCGTCATCCGCCAGAACTACGGCATGTCGATCGCGGTCAACGCGATCGGACTGGCCGTCAGTGCCGGCGGAGCGCTGTCACCGGTACTCGCGGCGATCCTGCACAACGCGTCGTCCGTCATCGTCGTCGGAAACAGCGCGAGACTCATCGAGTACAGGCCCGAATCCGGGTAGGTTCGACAGGATGACGACCACCGCACCGCGTACCACCGCAGCACCCGTCGGACCACTCGATCTCTTCGCCGCCGACTCCCTGCTCGACGAGGACGAGCGTGACATCGCGGCCACGGTCCGCGCATTCGTGGACAAGCGGCTCAAGCCCGAGGTGGGGGACTGGTTCGAGGCCGGCACGCTGCCGCGCGAGCTCGCCCGCGAGTTCGGCGGCATGGGTCTGATGGGCATGCACCTCGAGGGGTACGGCTGCGCCGGGACCAACGCGGTGAGCTACGGCCTCGCCTGCATGGAACTCGAGGCGGGCGACAGCGGGTTCCGGAGTTTCGTCTCCGTGCAGGGCTCGCTGTCCATGTTCTCGATCCACCGGTACGGGTCGGAGGAGCAGAAGCAGGAATGGCTCCCGCGTCTCGCCACCGGGGAGGCCATCGGATGTTTCGGACTGACCGAGGCCGACTTCGGTTCCAACCCGTCCGGGATGCGCACCCGTGCGCGACGGGACGGCGACGACTGGATCCTCTCCGGCTCCAAGATGTGGATCACCAACGGCACCCTGGCCGACGTGGCGACGGTGTGGGCGCGGACCGACGAGGGCTTCCGTGGGTTCGTCGTGCCCACGGACACACCGGGATTCGCCGCGCACGCCATCGGTAAGAAGCTGTCGCTGCGCGCCTCGGTGACAGCGGAACTCGTCTTCGACGACATCCGGCTCCCGTCGTCGGCGATGCTGCCCGGTGCCACCAGCCTCGGAGCTCCGCTCTCCTGCCTCAACGAGGCGCGGTTCGGCATCGTGTTCGGCGCTCTCGGCGCAGCGCGGGACAGCCTCGAGACCGCCATCGCGTACGCGAATTCTCGCGAGGTGTTCGACCGGCCGCTCGCGAGTTTCCAGCTGACGCAACAGAAGCTGGCCGACATGACACTCGAGCTCGGCAAGGGGTTCCTTCTCGCCGTCCACCTCGGCAGGATCAAGGACCGCGGTGAGATCACGCCGGATCAGGTGAGTCTGGGCAAGCTCAACAACGTCCGCGAGGCCATCGCCATCGCCCGCGAGTGCCGCACGATCCTGGGCGGTAGCGGCATCACTCTGGAGTACTCACCTCTGCGGCACGCCAACAACCTGGAGTCCGTGCTCACGTACGAGGGGACCAGCGAGATGCACATGCTGTCCATCGGTAAGGCGCTGACGGGACAACAGGCGTTCCGCTGACCTGTCACCGCTTCTTCGCGGTCTGCTTCCTGTTCTCCTTGTCGATGGCGTCGACCAACTCGTCCTTGTTCATCGTCGAGCGACCGTGAACGTCGAGGTCGCGAGCGACCTCCTCGAGATGCTTCTTCGACGCGTTCGCGTCGACGCCGCCCGCGCTGCGGCCCTTCGGATTCGGGCCGCCGCTCTCGGCGCGCTCGTCGGAGGGGCCTTTCTCGTCCTTCGGCTCCCAGTGGTCGCCCACCTTCTCGTAGCTGTGCTTCAGC
The DNA here is from genome assembly GCF_019835845.1 of Rhodococcus sp. BP-349. Lineage (NCBI taxonomy): Bacteria > Bacillati > Actinomycetota > Actinomycetes > Mycobacteriales > Nocardiaceae > Rhodococcus > Rhodococcus sp. BP-349. Next base: position 1,579,967 of record NZ_JABUDR010000001.1, read on the forward strand.
GAGGAGTAGGCGACTCGGTGCGCCCGCTGCTCGTCGTCGTATTCCTCCTCCGCGGAGTCGAGTGTCTTCGCGAAGGTGCGCTGCGCCTTTCCGTCCGACTTCTGCAGGGTGGAGGGCAGTTCCGACTCGATGGGCTTGCCGTCGTCGTCCGTCGTGGGCACGACTGCCTCCTTCTCTCGGGTCCGAGACGTCAGGTCTCGCGTGCAGGGGGCCTACCCGCGTCCGGCGGCGCGAAAACCCCGCCGATCTCACCGTCTCAGCGGCACCGTCTCGCCGCGCCCGACGTAGGTGATGCGATCACCGAGACCTCGCGCGCGCATCTCGCGGGAGAAGTCGGACAGGGGAGACGCGAAGACGCCGTAGTCGTCGAAGTGCACGGGCAGTACCTGCGCCGGATCCACGAGTTCCACGGCGTCGGTGCCCTGGCTGCCGTCCATCGTCACCATCGCTCCCCAGCGCGGGTTCTGCCCGAACGGGAGAGTGGTGCCACCGAGGTGCACGACACCGGTGTCGATGTCCGGGTAGCGCGTGGGGATCTCCCGGAGTTCGTCGACCATCAGGGTGTCGCCGGAGACGTACACGCGCAGGTCGACGGTGTCGGAGTCCGCGGACCCGAACTCGAGCATGGTGCCCATCACCGGCGGAAGCACCCGCAGACGCTGTGCCCAGACGGGGCCGTGCCGACCGGGCATCGCCGTGATCGTCACGACCTGCTCTCCGACTCGCAGGCGTCGTGATTCCCACGTCGACAGTCCGGTCGCCGCCTCGAAGCCGCGACGGGTCAGTTTCGAGGCAGCGTGACCCGTGGTGAACACCGGCAGCGACCGGTCGAGCCCGCTCTGTGCGCGCCGGTCCCAGTGGTCTCCGTGCATGTGCGACAACACGATCGCGGACAGCGGTGGCAACTCGTCGATCGAGACGGCCGGATCGAGACGGCGTGTGGAGAACAGACCGTGACCGAGATAGGCACGCTCGCCGGCGTGCAGGAAGTTCGGATCGGTGAGCAGCGTGATATCGCCGTAGCTCACCAACCCGGTCGCGTTACCGATGAACGTGTAGCTGCCGTGGGAGACCATGCCGGCGGCTTCCCTGCCGACATGGTCCCAAACGACCTGGTTCTACTTGGACAGCGTGAACTGCATGATGTCGATGGTTCCGCGGCGGAACTGCTTCGCACATCCGCCGAGGTACTTGATGTAGCGCTCGTAGACCTCGTCGCCGGCGATCGCGATGGCCTCGTCCTTGCGGGCCTCGAGGTTCTCCGTCCAGATCTCCAGCGTGCGGGCGTAGTGCTGCTGCAACGAGTGCACCCGGTCGACCGAGAATCCGACCGACGTGGCGCGTTCCTGGATGGTCTCGGGGCGCTCGAGCTCTCCGCCGGGGAAGATCTCCCGGAGGATGAAGCGCATGAAGACGGCGTCGCGCTTGTCGACGGCGACACCCTTCTCCTCCAGATCGTCCAGTCCGTAGCCGACGATGGTGTGCAGCAACATGACTCCGTCGGAGGGGAGCAGCGAGTGCGCCTTCTCGAAGAACGGGACGTGGCGCGCGCGACGGAAGTGCTCGAAGGCGCCGATGCTGACGATTCGATCGACCGGCTCGTCGAACTCCTCCCAGCCCTGCAGGCGTACCTCGGCCTTGCGGTCGCCCGTGAGGTCGTCCAGACGGGACTGGACGCGTCCGAACTGGTGCTCGCTGAGCGTCAGGCCGACCACGTCCACATCGAACCGCTCGCGGGCGCGGATCATCGCGGTTCCCCATCCGCAGCCGACGTCGAGCAGGCGCATGCCCGACTCGAGGCCCAACTTGTCCAGGGCCAGATCGATCTTCGCGAGCTGTGCCTCCTCGAGCGTCATGTCCTCGCGCTCGAAGTACGCACAGCTGTACGTCCACGTGGGGTCGAGGAAGAGCGCGAAGAAGTCGTCGGACAGGTCGTAGTGCGACTGAACGTTCTTGAAGAAGGGCTTCAGGTCTGTCATGTGGTCTAGCAACCTCACACTCGACGGGCAGGAAGGAGCGACGGCACACCCTCCCCCGGGGATGTCTGTCATGCGCGAATCTACGGTCTTCCCAGTCGATCCGCGCTCGGAACCGCCAGGTCGACGCGCTAAACGAACCTGCGGTCCGAGTCTCGCGCGTCCGTCGTGGTCGGCCCCGGTTCTCGGCTCCCGCAGGTCGTCGAAGGTCCGTTTCGAGGCTGTCACTCGGTGATGTCGCGCTCCTCCAGGATCGTGGTCGCCAGGGTGCGGTAACCGTGTTCGGGAAAGTGCACGGTGACGCGCTCCGCCTCGGCCGACACCACGTTCCCCGCGCCCCAGTCGCGGTGATGCAGCGTGTCGCCGGGCCGGTAGCTCGTGTCACCGCCGTTGACGTCGGACTCGGCCGCGGTGCCGGACTCGCAGGTGTCGCACCGACCACAGAGTTGCTCCGTCACCTCGCCGAGGTACTCGAGGAGCACCTGTCGTCGGCATCGCCGTGTCTCGGCGTAGGTCCGCACCATCTCCACCCGCGATCGCGCCGCCGTCTCCTGCCGGCGAGCCGCCTCCAGTGCGCGCTCGACGGCCTCGGTCGTCGAGAGGCTGCCGGGCACCCACCCGGCGTCCGTGTGGTGCACGGCGTCGACGTGATCGAGCAGCTCCAGGGCGGTCTCCACAGCGCGCGGTGACAGGCCGGGCAACCCCGTGAGCGACTCGGTCGACATCGGTTCCGTGGCGGACCGCAGCGCCCCCTGCACCGCCTCGAGTACCCGCGAGTGGGCGTGCGAATCCTGCGCGGCCGCACCGTCAGAAGCGGCGCGTCAACCGCAGGCGCAGTGGTCGGCCGTCGGGGTCGACCACCAGCCGGTAGAGGAGCGAGAACACCCGCTGCTTCCACAGCGGCGGCACCTCGATGGCATGCATGCGCAACCGTCCTCGCGGGCGATCACCGTCGCGGCCCCCGTCGTGCCACGCGTCGAGCTCCCGGACCTGATCGGCGACCGCGTCGAAGCAGTCGTCCGGGTCGACGAGGTCGGCGACGTCGGCGTCCGCGCCGCTCCCACGGGACAGGTGTTCGGCGAGGAGTTCGAGGCGGAGGTCTCGCGCGAACACCCGTGCACCGTCACCCAGGCCACCGGGGTCGACGGGCTCGCGAGTGTCCCGTTCCTCGTCGACCACGGCCGCCGTGAGCTCCGAATCATGGGTCCAGGAGCGGCGATTGAAGTTGTCGCTGCCGACGGCCGCCCATACGTCGTCGACGATGCAGACCTTCGAGTGCACGTAGACGGGCACGCTGTCGTCGTTCTCCACATCGAGGACGAGCACCCGGTCGGCGCCCGCGTCGCGGAGCAGATCCAACGCGGCGGCGTGGCCCAGGAGCGACGGCGGGATGGTCATCGCACTGTCGTCGTCGAGGTGCCGGGGTACCACGATGATCATGCGGAGGCGGGGCGAGCGTCGCAGAGCACGCGCGAAGACCCGCGCGACGTCCACGGACCACAGGTACTGGTCCTCGATGTAGATCAGTCGCTCGGCGCGACCGAGGGCCTTGGCGTACGCGCGGGCCGCACTCCTCTCGCCGTCCTGCGCGAACGGGTAGGACGGTCGACGACGCGGGTAGGTGCGCAGCAACTGCACCGAGCACGTTCCCGTGGCCTCAGGGTCGGGGAGGGCAGCGGGCAGTTCGGACGGTTCACGCCGGTGTCGGCGGACGACGTCGCTCACCACGTGCCACGGCAACCGGGACAGCGCCGCCGGATCCTCCCAGCGCTCCCGGAAGGTGTCCTCGACGTCGCGCACGGCCGGACCGCGCATCTCGAGCTGCAGGTCGTGCCAGGCGGGGGTCTCCCCGTACTCCGGCGGGAACGGCCGGCTCAGGGCGTCGCCGTGATGGTGCGCATCGTCCCGTCGCGACCGGGCCAGATCGATACCGCCCACGAACGCGACGTTGCCGTCGCGACGCGAGGAGGAACGCAGCACCACGAGCTTCTGATGATGGGAGCCGAAGGTCAGAACGCGCTGATCGAGAACGCACTCACCGCCCGCGTCCTCGAGGGCGGTCGCGAGGGCACTGTTCTTGCCGCCGGTGTATCCGAGGCCCTCCGCGTGCGAGCGCCACAACAGGCCTCGGACGACGACACCGCGCGTCGCGGCGCCGGTCAATGCGTCCTCGACCGTGGGACCGCGGTCGGTGAGCACCTGCTCCGGGTCGCCGCGCCAATCGGTGAACATCACCAGATCGTCGGGTTCCGCGTCGGCGAGGTGCTCGTTCAGCACGCGGAAGTAGGTGTCGCCGTGCACCAGAGCGACGCAGCGATTGCCCTCCGTCCAGGCGCGGATGCGGGTGTCCGGGTTGGCGCGCTCTTCCTCGGACAGGAACCAGGGATGTGTCTCGTCGTCGAAATCGACGTCCGCGAAGATCGACGATCGACCGAGAGCATGGGAGATCCGATCCACCGCCGTCATCAACACGTTGCCGCGAGGTGGTGCACCTCTCTCGCCGACGCTCGGTCCCGACCCGTGCGTCACGCGACGCGCGCGGCGGGTGGGAGGGACTCGGTGCCGCCGGTGGGCCAGGCCAGGGGATCGGACCCCAGGGCGTGCAACTGCCGGACCTGGTCCTGACACCACGGCGACAGATCGCTCTCGCCCGCGAGCACGGTCGCGACGAACTCGTCCCACGGTTCCCAGCGGTAGTCGGCCACCTCGTCCGGTCTCGGATCCACGGTCCTGTCGTCGTGCAGAACGAGGAAGACCGGACAGATCTCGTACTCGACCACGCCGTTGTCCATCACGGCGCGGTACCGGAACGACGGCAGCACGGGAGCCGCGCTGTCCGCACCGATGCCCAACTCGTGGTCGAGGCGCCGCAGTACCGCGGAGTCGAGACGTTCACCGGGCGCGGGATGTCCACAGCACGTGTTGGTCCAGATGCCGGGCCAGGTGCGCTTGTCGTGCGCCCGCTGTGTCACCAGGACCTCGCGCTCGCGGTTGATCACGTAGCTCGAGAACGCCAGGTGCAGCGGTGTGGCGTCGTGATGCACAGTGGCCTTGTCGTGGGTGCCGATGGCACGGCCGTCCTCATCGAGCAGTACTACGAGTTCCACACGTGTCCCTTCCGGATGTACGACCGGCCTCCCGTCCAGAGTAATGGTCGCTCAGCGGGGCCGAGACCGGCGGACGGACACCACGTCGTGGGTGCGCACCGGTCCGGCGACGCGGGCGTGGCACGTGGTGAGGATCGGCGCCGACAGAGTCTCCTGGAGAACCACCTCGACGGTGTCCCCGTGGTGGTCGAGGAGGACGTGTCGCCGACCGTCCGGGCCCGGGGCCTCCGAGAGTGGGTGCAGGGTGTCGATGGCGAAGTCCTGCAGAGCGGCGCGCGCCGCGTGCTGGGCCACCTGGACGGCGCCCGAGAACGCGCTGCGGCCACGCAGGAACTGCGGGGTGACGAGCCCGTCGTGGTGGCGCCGGAGGATGCGGACGACGTCCGCGTCGTCGACGTTGCCGTAGTAGAGACCGTGCGGCAGGAGGATCATCGTGCCGGCGAACCGATCGCCACCGAGGTGCGAGCACTCCCACACCTCGCCGGGGTACGCCGCCACGGCCGGGGCGAGGATCGTGCGACCACGGACGGCGCAACAGCGGTCGTGCCTGCCGTGGGTGCACACGGCCACGATGGTCTCCGTCGACGCGGTACCCGACGATCCGTCGAGCGGGACGTCGAGCAGATCGGCGGCGTCGGTCACCTCGCCCCGGCGCACGCTCTCGTGGCCGGGCCGTGCGTCGACCAGAGCCCACCGCCACCGACCTCGGCCGCGGCGACGGCCGGGCTCACGCACGGCCAGCGGGCGGAGTCCGGCACCCTCGATGCGGCGCACGAGGGCTCCGCCGAGCACGGGATCGAGGACCGACGGGGAATCGAGGAACGCCGACGGGCCCCAACTGCCCGCGAGCTCGACGAGGAACCACCGATCGCCGCGAGAACCGCTGCCCTGCAACGTGTCACCGCGATCGCGCGCCGTATCGCTGCACGGGCGCCACGCCGCGGTGGTGGTCACCGGCGTCGTCACGGTCGCGCGACGACGAGACCCTCGCGGAGCAGGCGACGCACCACGACGACCGCGTCCTGATCGTCGAGACCCGTGAGATCGCGGACAGCGCAGTCTTTTCCGCTGTGCAGCTGCCGAACGGCGTCCGCCGCGATCGCCGGCAGCGTGATCGTCTTGGTCCGCGTCGTGACGGCGACCGCCTCGGGCGACTGCGTCACCCGCGCGGCGAGCCCGGGCCGCCACACCACCACGGTGGTCGCGGACAGGCCGGCCATCGTCCGCACGGTCTCGAGAGGGCGCACCGGGGCGGGCCGCGTGACCTCGACGAAGCGACGTCCGACACGGTCTGCCGCCGTCCGTGCTCGACCGTCGCTCTCGGCGAGGGCCGCGGTCAGATCTGCGATCAGTGCGCGCACGTGCGGTGCGACCGCGTCCGGATCGGTGAGATCGAGGCCCACGGGCAGCGGGGCGCGGAAGCTCGCGTCGTCCGCCAGGGTGCCCAGCACGTGATGCAGCAGGTCGTACCGGGTGAAGGCCGACATTCCGACGGTCAGATGGATCGAGGTGTCGCCCAGGGCCTCGGCCGAATGGATCCAGCCACGCGGAACGTAGAGCGAATCGCCCTCGCGCAGAACGACGTCGAGGGTCGGATCGTTGCGCGCCATGGCGGCGACGTCGTCCCTGCGGTCCGACCACGGCTGGTTCGACAGCGGGTGCTCGTGCACCGGGGGGTGCAGGATCCAGCGCTTCTCGCCGGCGATCTGCAGGACGAAGACGTCGTGCACGTCGTAGTGCGGATCGAAGCCTCGCGACGATGCAGGGGTGATGTACGAGTTGACCTGCACCGGGTGGCCGAGATCGGAGACCAGCTCGCCGGTGAAGTGGATGAGGGGAGGCCACAGTCGATGGAGCCCCTGCAGGACCAGGGTGTGGCCGTCCGCGAAGGCCGCCAGGATCCCGGCGGAGTCGAGCTGATCGGTCACCTCGGCCCCGAAGCCGCCCGAATCGGTGAACTGACCGCGGTCGGTCAGCGCGCCGTTCTTCGCCATGCGGGCGAACGGGGTGCGTACACCGCGCTCGGACACCAACTCGTCGACGGCGTCCGTCGACAGCAGATCGGTGAACGGTGCGGGAAGGTCTGCGGCGCGTGTCAGCAGCGGCGCGCGTCCCCAGTGATCCTCGGCGAAGGCGCGCGGCTCGATGCTCAGGAGACGACGCAGCGCGGACCGGTCTCCCGGTCCGCGCTCGTCATCGGTCGGTCGGCTCAAGCCGTACCGTCCGCACCGCCGTCGTGGCCGTCGGGGTTGGAGCCGCCGTCGGCCGGGCCCTCGCCGCTGGCAGCGGAGCCGTCCGCGCCGCCGTCGTGTCCACCCGGGTTCGAGCCGCCGTCGGCGGGACCCTCCGTGCTGGACGCGGTGCCGTCGGCGCCGCCGTCGTGACCGTTCGGGTTGGAGCCGCCGTCGGCGGGGCCTTCGCCGCCTGCTGCTCCGGAAGTGGTGATGTCGTCGTCGTTGATAGCCATCGTCTACCTTTCAGTCGTCACGACCGGACGCCGGAATTCCGGCGTCGGACACACATCGAACGTCCCCGTTCTACAGGAGACAGGTCACGTGTTGACGATTTCGGGACTTCTCAAACTCCGTGTCCACCGCATCGCCGCGTAGAGCACGCCGCCGACCAGGAGCAGCACGCCGGCACGCAGCCACGTCTGCGCGGTCTGCTGCGTCGCGAGCACGCCGCAGCTGATCAGAGCGAGCACCGGAAGTATCGCCGGGGTGCGGAAGTGCGGGTGGTCCACCTGGTCCTTGCGCAGCACCAGCACGGCGAGGTTGGTGCTGACGAACACGATCAGGAGCAGCAGGACGACGGTCTCGGCGAGCGCTGCGACGGTTCCGGTGGCCGCGAGAATCATCGCCACCACCGTGGTCGCGACGATGGCCACCCAGGGGGTCTGCCGACGTGGCAACACCCGGCCCGCGACGGCGGGCAGCAGTCGCTGTCCGGCCATCCCGTAGGTGAGTCGGCTGGCCATGATCATGGTCAGCAGGGCGCCGTTGGCCACGGCGATCAACGCCACGAGTCCGAAGAGCCTGTCGGGGACACCGACGTCGGCCGCCGAGACGACGGCGAGCAGGGGCGCCGAGGTGTCCGCGAGGTCGCTCGCGGGCACGACCGCGCTCACCGCGAGTCCGACCGCGACGTAGACCGCACCGGCCGTCGCCAGCGAGAGGAAGAGCGCGCGAGGGTAGACGCGGTGCACGTCCCGGACCTCCTCCGCCATGTTGGCCGAGGTCTCGAACCCCACGAACGAGTAGAAGGCGAGCAGTGCCGCCGCGAGGACCGCCACGGCAGGGTTCACGGCATCGGTGAACTCGAGGGTGCGGCCGAGATCGCCGTCGCCGCGACCGAGCACGATGCAGGCGAGGACGACGACGAGGACGAGTCCGCTGACCTCGACGACGGTCATGACCACGTTCGCCCGCATCGACTCCTTGATGCCACGCGCGTTCAGGAGAGCCACGACGGCGAGGAACACCAGCGCGGCAGGAACCGTCGGGACGTCGAGGAAGGCGCCCAGATAGTCACCGGCGAAGGCGACGGACAGCCCGGCCGCGCTCGTCACACCCGCCGCCAGCATCGAGAACCCGACGAGGAACGACACCACCGGCCGTCCGAAGGCTCGCTCGGCGAACACAGCGGCGCCACCTGCGCGCGGGTACTTGGTCACCAGCTCGGCGTACGAGGCCGCGGTGAGCATGGCCATGGCGAGTGCCACCAGCAGCGGCACCCACACGGCACCGCCGACCTCGCCGGCGATCTCGCCCACGAGTGCGTAGATACCCGCTCCGAGAACATCACCCAGGATGAAGACGAACAGGAGTTTGCCGGTGACGGCGCGACGCAGACCGGGGGAGTCGCCCGGTGCCGCAGGGTCGTTCAGGTCGGTGCTCATCGCAGCGGGTTACCCGTTCGCGGGGCCGTTACCCACGCGCACGACCCGGCGATCCGGGTCGTTTGTCGGGTCCGCCTCCGGGTAGCCGGGGCGCGACAAGAGCACGACCCCCCCGAGCACTGTCAGGAGCCTTCATGTTCCGTCACACCGACCACCTCCAGTTCGACGTGAAGCCGGAGAAGCCGGATCCCGTCTACGCCCGCAAGCTGCAAGAGTTGATCGGCGGCGCGTACGGCGAGATGACCGTCACGATGCAGTACCTGTTCCAGGGATGGAACTGTCGCATGAAAGGCAAGTACAAGGACCTCATCATGGACATCGCGACCGAGGAGATCGGTCACGTGGAGATGATCGCGACCATGGTCGCGCGGCTCCTCGAGGGCGCACCGGCCACCGAGTCCACCAAGAACGCTGCCGCCGATCCCGTCGTCGCCGCGGTGCTGGGCGGGATGGATCCGCAGCAGGCCATCGTGTCCGGTGGCGGACCCACCCTCGCCGACAGCAACGGTGTCCCGTGGAACGGGCGCTTCATCGTCGCCAGCGGCAACCTGCTGGCGGACTTCCGCGCCAACGTCGCGGCCGAGGCGCAGGGCCGCGTGCAGACCGCACGTCTGTGGCACATGACCGACGATCCCGGTGTCAAGAACATGCTCAAGTTCAACCTCGCCCGCGACACGTATCACCAGAACATGTGGCTCGCGGCCATCGAGGAGTTGCAGGCGGACGGTCTGGAGGGCGTGGTGGCGCCGAACGACCTGTTCGACGAGGAGTACGACGAGCACGCGAGCACGCTGTGGCATCTGTCGGACGGCACCGAGTCCGACAAGGGCCGGTGGGCGCACGGCACCGCACCCGACGGCCGCCACGAGAACAGGTTCCTCGCCGATCCGCAGCCGCTGGGCAACAAGCAGAGTGGACCGCCGCCGGACCCGAAGCTCTACGCCACCTACGACGGCGGACTCGGCGAACCGTCGAACGCGGCTCTGGGCACGGAGAAGGGCGTCATGGGCAAGATCAAGGAGACGTTGGACCCCAACGCCGGCTGATCGGCCGACCCGGACGACGAAGAACCCCGGCGCCGTTTCGGCGCCGGGGTTCTGTCAGGTTAATGTGGATGGTGCGAGAAGATCCGGAGAGCAGGCTCCGCGTGATCGTCCTCGCGTCGGAATGAACACGTGTCTCGTCGTCACCGTGTTGATACGCACCACCTGCCTCGAGTTCGTCCTACGACCTGTTCGGCTTGCATCTTCGACGATAGCCCCGCGGTGTGACGCTGTCCACACTTGCGTCACTGCGACGTCACCCGGCAGTCGTCGCGCGTTCGTTCGGGACGCAGTGCGTCATCTGCAGGTCGGCGACGTCGCGGGGGCCGTTCTTCCCGAGATTCGCGCGCCGCTGGTCCTCCTCCTCCGACAAGGTCTGCGATGCGAGCGGTTCGAGTCCGCGGACGTCGTCGGCCGAGATGCCCAGCCCTTCTCCCACGCGGGCGCCGAGTTCGTCGTCGGCCATGAAGAAGTGCCAGACCATCCGCTCCTGTACCTCGTGCGTCGCCTCCGAGATGTTCGCGACGAGATTCGCCACGAGGTCGTCCTTCTCCCACTGGTCCATCAGCTGGTACCGCTGACCGGCCTGCTCGTAGTCGTTGGTGCGATCGATCCGCTTGCGGGTGAGGCGGCCGTGGATCTCCGGACCCTGCTCGTCGTGCGTCGGGTACTCGGCCTCACGGAGGCCGCCCGTGATGGAGGGCTCGTAGTTCACGTGCGGATTGCTGCCGGTGTTGTCCACCGAGTACTGCATCTGGCCGCCCTGCTGGTTCGTGGACACCCGCGCGTTCTTCGCCTGGTTGACGGGCAGCTGCAGGTAGTTCGGCCCCACGCGGTAGCGCTGGGTGTCCGAGTACGAGAAGGTCCGGCCGACCAGCATCTTGTCGTCGGAGAAGTCCAGGCCGTCGACGAGCACACCGGTGCCGAACGAGATCTGCTCGTTCTCGGCGAAGTGGTTCGAGACGTTGCGGTCCAGCACCATGCGGCCCACCACCTTCGGCGGGAACTCGTTCTCCGGCCACACCTTCGTGTCGTCGAGCGGGTCGAAGTTCAGCTCGGGATGCTCGTCGTCGCTCATCACCTGCACGCGCAGTTCCCATTCGGGGAAGTCGCCGCGCTCGATGTGCTCGTACAGATCCTTGCTCGCATGGCCCAGATCGTTCGCCTGGATCGCGGCGGCGTCCGCCTCGGTGAGCGACGCGACTCCCGCCTTCGGGATCCAGTGGTACTTCACCAGGTGAGTCTCGCCCTCGGCGTCGACCCACTTGTAGGTGTTCACTCCGAAACCCTGCTGCGTCCGGTAGTTGGCCGGAATCCCGCGGGGGGAGAACAGGTTCACGAGCATGTGGGTCGCCTCGGGTGTCTGCGACATGAAGTCGAAGATGCGCGCGGGCTCCTGCCGGAACGTCACCGGATCCGGCTTGAGCGAGTGGATGACGTCGGGGAACTTGATGGCGTCACGGATGAAGAAGACGCCCAGGTTGTTCCCGACGAGGTCCCAGTTGCCGTCCTCGGTGTAGAACTTGATCGCGAAGCCGCGGGGGTCACGCGCGGCCTCGGACGAATCGCGCCCGCCGATCACCGTCGAGAATCTGACGGCGAGGTCCGTGCGCTTGCCGGCCTCGGCGAACAGCTTCGCGCGGGTGTACCTCTCGATGGGTTCGTCGCCCCACTTCCCGGTGGCCTCGAAATAGCCGTAGGCGACGGCTCCGCGGGCGTGGACGACGCGCTCCGGGATGCGCTCGCGATCGAAATGGCTGACCTTCTCGAGGAACTGGTAGTTCTCGAGGGTGGCCGGACCGCGTGAGCCCACGGTGCGCTGGTTCTGGTTGTCGTGGACGGGATGCCCTTGACGATTGGTGAGGATGTCCCGGTCGTCTGCCGGTGTCGACCCTTGCGACGCGACGTCTGTCATGTGTCGGCTCCTTGACTGCTCTGTGGAACGGAGGCTTCGTGCAGCGGACCGCGTACCCGACACGATCGCGAGAAAACGTGATCGGACAGAATCCCGGAATGAGGACGAGTGCCGGTGTGCTGCTGTTCCGCGGGGGTGGGGGCGAGCTGGAGGTGCTGCTGGCCCATCCCGGCGGACCCTTCTGGGCGCGCAAGGACGCCGGCGCCTGGTCGATACCGAAGGGCGAGTACGACACCGACACCGAGGATGCGCGCACAGCGGCGGCCAGAGAGTTCGCGGAGGAACTCGGGTCCCCGGTGCCCGACGGGTACTGGATCGATCTCGGCACGGTCGCGCAGTCCAGAGCCAAGTCGGTTCGTGCGTTCGCCGTGCGCGGCGAACTCGACCCCTCGACCGCCGTCAGCAACAGTGTGGAGATGGAGTGGCCACCCAGATCTGGGCGACGGCTGGTGTTTCCCGAGGTCGACCGCGTGGAGTGGTGTGATCGGGAGTCCGCGCGGCGTCGGCTGCTGAGCGGGCAGGTTCCGCTACTCGCCGCCCTCGACCGCCACCTCGAGCAGCTCTGAGGGCGGAAGCCCGACGTGTTGCGGCGGACCGCTCTGGTGTGTCAGGCGGCGCCCTGACCTCCGCCGCCGCCCTCGGTCATGCCCTCGTCACGGTCACCGTCGGCGTTGCGGAACTCGTCGAGTGTCGCCTCCGCCGCGTCGCCGGTCTGTTCGGCGGCACCGTCGGAGGAATCGTGGAGATCGTCCTGATCCGGCCCGCCCTCACGCCGCTCGGGGATGTCTCCCGCCGCCTGCTTGGCCTCGTCGATCTTCTCCTGCACGGAGTCGAGCATCGTCTCGTCCAGTTCGTCGGCCATGAGAACTCCTTCGATCGCGGGGAATGTGCCTCGTCACACTGCGTTTTCCCCGTTGTACCGGCGGGTAACCACGATTTGTCACCGAATGACACGGAGCGGTCGTTCCGGCTGCTCTTGCACCGAGACTCAACTTCCATCACAGGGGGCACATCACATGGTCAGCACCACCGCACACACCGAACGGGCGACGCTCGTCGCCCAGCTTCGCGCTCTGCTCGCGCTCACCAACACCGAGGTTCAGGTGGCCGAGACCCGCGTCGCACAGGCTCGGACGGAAGCTGTCCGCGAGGAACTGCTGCAGAACGCGTCGAACGGACGCGATCGCGCTGCTCGCATCGATGCCGCCATTCGTGAACTCGGCGGCTTCCCCGGCGTCGTCGCACCCGTCGTCGGGCGCCTCACCGCGCTGCTCAAGGCCATCGGCGAGCAGGCGCAGCCGTTCGACGAGGCACTTCTCGGCGATCTCGCGCTGGAGCACCAGCTGCTCGACCGCGCCCGTTACGTCAAGGCTCTCGCCACGACCGCGTCCACGCCGGGCGTCGTGTCGCTCGCAGACGATCTCGTGACCGCCCACACCGCGACCGTCGAGTGGCTCACCACCGTCCTCGCCGAGGACGCCCTCGGTGGACCGGCCGCACTGCGCCGCACGCCGATCCAGGCCGCCACCGGTGCTGCTGTGCGTCTCATCAACACGCCGGTCACCTGGTCGTCGCGAGGTGTCGACCGCGTCGTCGGTACGGCGAAGGACGTTCCCGCGAAGGTGTCCACCCTCATCGGCCGCGGCCAGCGCGCGACCGAACTGGCCGTCGACACCGTCACCGCGAGCCGCGACGCGGCACTCGAGACGGCCGAGGAGGTCACTCGTGACGGCGGCGCGACCGGTGTCGCCGACGCTATCCACCGCACCCGTGCGGCCGGCGGGACGCTCGAGGAGCACGAACTTCCCATCGCCGACTACGACGGTCTGAACGTCGCCGCAGCAGTCGCCGAGATCAAGGAGCTGACCGATCCGGCAGATCTGCGCACCGTGGTCGCCTACGAGGAGCGCAACAAGAACCGCCACTCGGTGGTCTCCGCCGCGCAGACGCGCCTGGCGGCGCTGGCGAAGGACATCGTCGGCATCTCCTGATCCACTCACACGGAAGCCCCCGAGGATCATCGATCCTCGGGGGCTTCGTCGTTCGTCGGTCGCGCGTTCTCCGCACCGCACCGCGCCATCACGGCCTCCCACCATTCCTGCCGCGGGCCGGCCTCGGTCCAGACCACCGTGTCGATGTCCATTTGTCCATCTCCTGTCGAAACACCGGAATGCGTCGACGCCTCACTTCTCGAGCGCTGTGAGGGGGACTACCCGTTCGGAGCAGGAACACACCGACCGGCCGAGTCGGTCAGCGCCACCACGTCTCACTGGGGGTGACCGGAGTGGTGCGCTTGTGCCGGGTCTTGACGAACCAGTTCTCGATGGTGGCTGCGGCCTCGTCGGGCACGTCCTCGCCTTCGAGGTAGGCGTCGATCTGGGCGTACGTCACACCCAGTGCCTCCTCGTCGGGCAGCGCCGGCCGGTCGTCCTCGAGGTCGGCTGTGGGCACCTTCTTCCACGTGCTCTCCGGGGCACCGAGTTCGCGCAGCAGGGCCGCACCCTGGCGCTTGGTCAGGCCGGTGAGCGGCGTGAGGTCCACACCGCCGTCGCCGTACTTGGTGAAGAACCCCGTCACGGCCTCGGCAGCGTGATCGGTACCGACGACGAGCAGGTTCCGCTCGCCCGCGAGCGCGTACTGGGCGATCATCCGCTCGCGTGCCTTGATGTTGCCGCGAACGAAGTCGCGCAGTCGATCGACTCCGAGGGCCGTGGCAGCTGCCACGCCTGCGCCGTCCGCGGACGGCTTGATGTCCACCGTCACCGTGGTGTCGGGGCGGATGAAATCGAGCGCGATCGCCGCGTCGGCCTCGTCCGCCTGCTCGCCGTAGGGGAGTCGTACGGCCATGAACGTCGCGTCGCCGCCGCCGGCGCGGACGCGTTCCGCGGCGAGCTGGCACAGGCGTCCCACGAGCGTGCTGTCCTGTCCGCCACTGATGCCGAGCACGAAGCCGGCAGTGCGGGTGGAGACGGCGTAGTCGGCGAGAAAGCCCACCCGCGTGTCGATCTCCGCTGCGGGATCGATGCTCGGACGGACCTCGAGTTCGGTTCGGATGGTGTCGCGAAGGCTTGGCATGACTCAACGCTAGCGCCGATCCTCCTCCCGTGCCGGGGATGTTTCTCACCGGGCGGAGCGGGAAGGACTACCGGTCCGTGCAGCACTGAGAGAGGAGACGGAAGACACATGTCTCACCACGTCGAGACCGAGGAACTCATCGAGAGCGAGGCGGCCGAACCGGAGCAGCGCGTCGACACCGACGAGGATCTCGCCGAGCTCTGTTCGGAGATCGCGGAACTCGCACTCGAACGCGATCTTCGTATCGCCACCGCCGAGTCGCTCACCGCCGGGAACATCGCTGCCAACCTGGGCCGCGCGTCGTCGTCCGGAACGTGGTTCCGCGGGTCGATCGTCGCCTACGCCAGCGAGGTGAAGTACTCGCTGTTGCAGGTGCCCCGCGGCCCCGTGGTGAGCGAGGAGGCCGCCACCGCCATGGCGAGCGGAGCGGCGTCGGCGCTCGGCGCGGATCTCGCCGTGGCCGTCACCGGCGAGGCGGGACCGGAGACGAACGAGGACGTGGAACCCGGAACGGTCTGGTTCGGCATCGCCGACCACGGGACGACCAGCGCGGAGCGCGTGGTCTTCGAGGGCGACCCGAAGGACGTCCTGGCCGCGACCATCGAACGCGCGCTACGCCTGCTGCGCGACCACGCCCGGTCAGGCGCCCAGCGCGAGTAGGGCGATGTCGTCGATCGGAGAGAGGTCGGGGATGAGGGCGACCAGATCCTCGACCATCTTCGTCGTGGACAGTCCGAGGCGGGCCTGCGTGAACTGCGCGAGACCGTCCTCGCCGAACATGGTGCGCCCGTCGGGACGTGCCTCGGTGATGCCGTCCGTGTAGAGCAGCAGTGTCTGCCCCTCCTGCAACCGGAAACTGCACGCACTGAAGGTCGCGTTCGGCAGAGCGCCGACGAACATGCCTGTACTGGAACGGATCTCGTGCACCTCGCCGCGAGCGGGATCGAGGAGCAGGGCGGGCGGGTGCCCGCCCGTCGCCAGTGTGACGCGGAAACCGCCGCGAGGATCCGGGGTGATCACACCGAACAGCACGGTGCAGAAACGCTGATGCGAGGTGTCCATCAACAACAGTCGATTGAGCTCGGCGAGCCCCTCCGTCGGGTCGTCGTGGTGCAGCGCCGCGGCCCGCAGGGTGTAGCGGACCAGCGAGGTGACGGCCGCGGCGCCGGCGCCGTGGCCCTGGACGTCGCCGAGGAAGAACGCCCACCGGTCCTTGCCCAGCGCGAAGACGTCGTAGAAGTCGCCGCCGACCTGCAGCGGTGACGAGGCGTGGTAGTGCGACGCGAGCGTCAGACCCTCGATGGTGGGAAGGGAGGGTGGGAGCAGCGTGCGCTGCAGCACGGCGGCGTAGTCACCGATGATCGCGGAGTCCGCCTCGGCGCGCGTGCGGAGTTCCCGCTCGGCGCGCACGGTGGTCGCGGCCGACAGTCGCAACTCGAACTCGTCCATCGCTATGTCGGCCAGTTCCATCAGGATGTCCGCGCGATCGTCGGACACCGTGCGCGGCACCACGTCGTAGACGTTGACCGTGCCGAGCCGGAAGCCGTCGGCGGTCACGATGGGGGCGCCGGCGTAGAAGCGGATGCCGAGATCGCCGCGGACGAAGGCACTACCGGCGGTGGCCGGGTTCGCCAGGGTGTCCGACGCGACGAAAGGCCCGTCGTGCGTCATCGCCATCGTGCACAGGGCGTCGTGACGTTCGGTGTGGTCCGGGAGCCCGTCGCCGTAGGTGGCGGTGAACCGCACCAGGTCGGCATCGATGATGGACACGGACGCGTACGGCGCGTCGAACCAGCGGGCCGCGAGGCGGGCGATGCGGTCGAAGGCGCCGTCGGCGGCGGTGTGCTCGACGTCGTACCGGGCCAACGCGGCCAGGCGTGCCGCCTCGGCGGCCTGCGCGAGGTCGGGACCGAGATCGAGGGAATCGATCGCCGTTCTCGACGTGGCACGGCGCGGGGAGTCGAACGCGTGGGACGAGAGTGCAGTCACGAAGCCTCCGGTGAGACGAGAGCGGTAATGCTCTCCCCGGGGCTGGAGGAGGAGAGACTCACGGGGAGCCTCAGCAATCGCGTACGAGTCTACGAGACCTGATCGTCGGTGTCGATGCCGGATGTCGGTGCCACGTCCCATGCCATGGTCACGGTGGTGCCCGAGTCGGCGGACGACAGCGTGACGTCGTCCGACAGGGTCTCGATCAGCGGCAGACCGCGGCCACGGAGGGGCCCCGGCGACGAGTCGGACCACGTCCCGTGATCACGGACGGCGACCTCGAGCCGAGCGGAGTCGTAGGTGGCCTGGAGGTCGAAGACGCGTCGACCGGTGGTGGCGGCATAGGCGTGCTCGACGACGTTGGCCATCGCCTCGTAGACGGCGAGCACGATGTCGTACGTCCGCGCCGCGTCGAACGGCGTGTGCGTCAACCACGCACCGAAGCGGACGCGTGCGTCGGTGATGCGCTGCGGTTCGGCGTCGAGATCGGTGAGGGACAACTGGGTGGGGGGCTGGTGGTGCTCAGTCGTCGCGTCGTCGATCACGAGGGGAGGAGTACCCCACGCGTGCCCGGTCCTCACACCGGGAGCGCTGCTCATGCGAGGTCGTCGACGGGCGAACCGGACGTGGTGACGGCCGCGAGCGCCGCCTCGCGGGTGTCGAGCACGGGGAACGTCTCGTCGAGACCGACCAACTGCAGGGGGCGAGCGGTGGCCGCACCGCGGGCGACGACGGCGAAGGCGACGTCGTCGCCCACCGCCTGATGCGAGGTCACCAGCACGGTCATACCGGCCGACGCAAGAAAATCGACACCCGTCAGATCGATGATCAGCGCGCTCGACGCCGTGGTCCGTACGGCGTCCACCGCGTCCTGAAGAATCGGCGCGGTGGCCAGATCGAGTTCGCCCACGACTGTCAGGATCGCTGCGTCGTCGTGCCATTCGGTGTCGACACGGAATGCGTCCGTGGTGTTCTCGGCGATCGACATCGGATGTCCTGCCTTTCGGTGTTCGGTCCAGAAAGGCCATTCAAGCAGCCGAGTCCGACCGATGCCACACCGGCTCCGAGCGCCGGGTGGGGAGTTTGACGGGGTTTTTCCAGGGTATCGAGCCCCGATGAGCAGCATCGGTACGGACGGCCGACGCGTTCTCGTCGTGGGCTGGTCGAGTGTCGAGAACGGCGAGTGCACGGCCGGGGACCAGAAGGCCATGTGGGCTGTCGCGGACGCGGTGGCCGCGGCCGGGCACCGGGTGGACATCGCCTGGAGCACGGTCATGAGCCGCGCCCCGCTCGGCTCCCGAGCCGGCCGTGACGTCCCTCTCGCCGACGTCGACCCGAGCGAGTACTCCCATCTGCTGTGGGTGTGCGGGCCGGTGAGCGGGAGCGAGATCGAGGCGCTGCACCGCAGATTCGCGCACTGCCGCCGTTACGCGGTGGGAGTCAGCGTCGTCGACGTCGCCGGTGCGGCGTACACGGGGTTCGACGAGGTCTTTCCCCGAGACATCGACGTCCCGGCCGGCGAGTCGGGTGGGGCGAGGTGCCCCGCCCCACCCGTTCCGGACCTGGCTGCCGCGGCGGCACCCGGAGCCGTGCCCGTCGTCGGGGTGTACACGACGTCCGGTCAGCGCGAGTACGGGGCGCGTCGCCGGCACGAGGCGGTCGCTGCCGTTCTCGACGACTGGCTCGCCTCCCGGCACGATATGGCGCTGCTGGATCTCGACACCCGGCTCGATCCGCGGTCGTGGCGATCACCGTCGACGTCGGCCGCGGTCGAGTCGGTGGTGCGACGCCTCGACGTCGTCGTCACGATGCGCCTGCACGGACTGGTGCTCGCGCTGTCCGACGGCGTTCCCGCTCTCGCGATCGACCCGGTGGCCGGGGGAGCGAAGGTGACCGCGCAGGCCGCGGCGTGGGGATGGCCGGCGGTGCTCGCCGCCGACGACGTGGACGCGGCGTCGCTGTCCCGGTGGGCGGCGTGGTGTCTGTCCGACTCCGGTCGAGCGCAGGCGTCGCAGGCGGCTGCGCGGGTGCGCCCGGTGGTGGCGGATCTGCTCGTCGATGTCGTGCGGGAACTCGCGTCGTGAGGTCGTGCGGGCACTCGCATAGTCGCGTGGTCGGTGGGTAGTCGACCGACATGACCGATACCTCGTCCACCCCCGGCGACACCCGACCTCTGGCGCTCGTGACCGGTGCCTCCAGCGGCATCGGGCGCGAGCTGGCCCGACTCTTCGCGCGCGACGGTCACGACCTCGTCGTCGTGGCGGAATCCGACGGCCTCGACGTGGTCGCGACCGAACTGAGCGCGACCGGCGTGTCGGTGACCCCCGTGACCGCGGACCTGGCGACGCCGGACGGTGTGGCGCGCGTCGCCGACGCGCTGCGGGCGCAGGGCCGCCCCCTCGTGGCCGCGGCTCTCAACGCCGGTATCGGTCGCGGCGGCGCGTTCACCGAGGTGCCGCTCGACGACAGTCTCGCCGTCGTCGACCTGAACGTCCGTTCGACGGTGCATCTCGCGAAGGTGGTGCTGGACGGCATGATTCGCGCCGGTGAGGGCTGTGTGCTCATCACCTCGTCGGTAGCCTCGACCATGCCCGGCCCGTACCAGGCCGTCTACAACGCGTCCAAGTCGTTCCTGCAGTCGTTCGCCGAGGGGATCCAGGGCGAACTCAGTGAGTCACCCGTGACCGTCACGTCGCTGATGCCCGGACCCGTCGAGACCAACTTCTTCCACCGCGCGCGCATGGACGACACCGCCATGGGCCGGTCGAGGAAGGACGACCCGGCGGACGTCGCGCGTGCGGGATACGACGCCATGCAGGCCGGCTCGCGCAGGGTAGTGGCGGCGTCGGTGATGTCGAAGGCGATGGCCGCGGTCGACGCGGTCCTGCCCGACGTGGTCAAGGCGACCGGCCACAAGGTACTGGCCAAGCCGCGAGAAGCCCTGCGCCGGTGATGCTTCGAGCCGTCACAGCCGTCAGAGCCGTCAGAGCCGTTCCCGCACGGCGGTGAGCACGTCGGACACGGAGATCTCGAGCAGGCCTGGATCCACCGTGTCCGCGTGCGGATCGCCGGTGTGTCCGCTCCACAGCACCGTGTGCGGCCCGTCCGACGGCGGCCCCCACCAGCGCGGCGGGGTGGGACCGAACAGTACGACCGACGGCGTCCGGTAGGCGCTCGCGAGATGCGCCACACCGGTGTCTCCGCACACCACCAGGTCGGCATCGCACACCAGCGCTGCCAGGTGCACGAGGTCCAGCTCTCCGGCCAGGACCGCGTCTGCGCCCAGTGCTGCCTGGTCCGCGACAGCCCGACAGAGACCCCTCTCCTCGGCCACTCCGGTGAGCACCACCCGGTGGCCCTGTCGGTCGAGTCGTGCTGCCACACGGGCGAACCGGTCGGGGGGCCATCGGCGTGAGAGCGACGCCGCGCCGGGGTGCACGACCACGGATCGCGTCACCGGCACGTCGGCGGGCCGAGCGATCAGGCGATCCCGCCGGTCCGCCGACGCGCCGCCGTACTCCGTCAGGCGGCACCATCGGTCGACCTCGTGGAGTTCCTGCATCCACGGTCGGCCCGCGAGTCCCCGGTCGGGGTGGGCGTGGGTCAGGATCGACGGTGCGCCGGTGGCGACGCACACGTCGATGCTCTGCGGTCCTCGCCCGTGGAGGTTGATCGCGAGGTCCGGGGTCGGACCCGGAGGCGGTCCCGTGAGGCCGCGGGTGTCGATCACCGCGTCCACGCACGCGGTACCGTCCGCGCCGTGCGCCAGGGCGACGAGGTCGGTATACCGGTCCGGCATCGCCAGGGCGAGGTGCGCGTTCGGGTACTGCGCGCGCACGGCTCGGAGCGCCGGCACCGCGGTGAGCAGATCGCCGAGACCGAGCGCGCGCAGGACGAGGATGCGGGAGAGGTTCAGGGCCAGGACGATTCGGTGGAGGAGGTGACCACCAGCTCACGGATCTCACAGCCCGCCGGCTGTGAGAGTGCGAAGATCACCGACGCGGCGGTGTCCTCGGGCCGGTTCAGCTTCGCATCTGCCGGCGGCTTGTACTGCTCGGTGCGGCCGTCGAAGAACGCGGTGTGCATTCCGCCGGGGATCAGCAGCGTCACGCCGATCTCGCCGGCGGTCTCCGCGGCGAGGGCTCGGGTGAAGCCCACGACGCCGAACTTGGAGGCGCAGTAGGCGGTGGCGTCACCCACGGCCTTGATGCCGAGCGTGGACGCGCACGTGACGACGCGTCCGTGCGACTCGGTCAGCGCGGGGAGGGCGGCGCGCACGACGGCGACGGTACCGAGCAGATTGACGTGCACCACCCGTTCCCAGTCCTTCGTGGACACCGAGCCCAGGGGGCCGCACGAATCGACGCCGGCGGCGGTGAACACCCCGTCGAGACGGCCGGCGCGGGAGACGAGCTCCAGGGTGGCTGCTTCCGCGGCTGCGGAGTCGCCGAGGTCGGCGACCACGTGCTCGACACCGGATTCCGGTGCGACGCGGTCGATGACCAGCGGTGTGCCACCGGCGTCGAGGACGGCGTCGACGACGGCGGCGCCGAGGCCGGATGCACCACCGGTGACGAGAACGGTTCCGAGAGTGGGGGTCATGAGAGTTCCTTCCATGGTCGATCGTGTGGACGGGTCAGGCGGGGCGTGCACGTGCGGCGTCGACGAGCCGAGTGGTCGAGTACCCGCCGACCACGGGGACGAGCACGATGTCGCCGCCGTGGCGACGGACGGTCTCCGCCTCCGGCAACGTCGCCTCCGCGTAGTCGGATCCCTTGACCCAGAGGTCGGGTCGTAGGCGGTCGAGGACGGCGGTGGGGGTGTCCTCGTCGAACACCACCACGGCGTCGACGCTGCCGAGCTCGAGGAGGACGCGCGCTCGATCTCGTTGCGAGACCACCGGTCTCGTAGGTCCCTTGGCGCGGGCGACGGAGGCATCGGAGTTGAGGCACACCACCAGGGCGTCGCCCATCAGTCGGGCCTGACGCAGCAACGAGACGTGGCCGGTGTGCAGGAGGTCGAAGCACCCGCCGGTCGCGACGATCCGACCGCCGGCACGTCGGACGCGGTCGATCGTCGTCTCGGCGTCCTCGGGAACGGTCGTGAGCGCGGCAGCAGGGATCTCGCCCTCGCATCGGGAGAAGCCGACGGCGCCGCCGGACACGACGAAGCGGGCCGCCGCGTCGACGGCCACCCGGGTGGCGGCGAGCAGGGTGGCACCGTCCCGCAGCGCGGCTGCGGCCGCGGTCGCGAACCGGTCACCGGCGCCGCACGTGTCGGCGCCCCGCCCCGCGGCGCCGATGTCCGCGCCGATGGGTACCTCGGTGCGATCGTCGCCCTCCACGAGAACTGCGCCACGTGATCCGGTGGTGACGGCGACACCGGCGGCGTGCAGAGCCGCGGCCACCCGGTCCAGCACCGCCTCCTGGTCCTGCGCGCCCGTGACCCGCCGAGCCTCGTCCAGGTTGGGGGTCGCGAGCATGGTGCCGCGCACCGGCGCGGGCCCTCGGGGATGGGGGTCCCACACGACGGGAACGCGCTCGGCCGCTGCGTCGAGACATGCCCGTAGTGACGGGTTGGCCGCCACGCCGCGGCCGTAGTCGGACACGAGAACGGCTCCCGCGGAGGCGATCGCGTCGGACACCCGGGTCGGCACGTCGGCGCGGGACGCCCGCCCGTCGCCGGAATCCAGGCGCAGTAGGGGCTGCCCGGACGCCTGCACACGGGTCTTGCGCACCGTCGTGCCGTCGAGCGGCATCGTCACCACCTCGACGTCGCGCTCCAGCAGGTCCAGCACGGTGTCCGCACCGGCGTCGACTCCCACCGCGGTGACGAGCACCGTGGGCACGCCGTGGCGGGCCGAGATCAGCGCGGCGAGCCCGGCACCACCCGGGCGACACCAGCTCCGGGCGACGTCGACGACGGGAACGGGCGCCTCGGGGCTGAGCCGCTCCGCGACACCCTGGACATCGACGTCGAGCAGCGTGTCGCCCACGATCACCAGCGGACCGGGATCAGGCGTCGCACTCACGTCCGCACTCCCAGTGCCGTGTCGAGCGCCAGACACAGCCCGTGCACCAGTGCCAGGTGGATCTCCTGGACCGTCGCGACGGTGGGTGCCTCGACGGCGATCGCGTCGTCCGCCGTGGCGGCGAGTTCGTTGGGAGGAGGGCCCGTCAGAGCCCACACGGTGACGCCGATCTCCTGCGCAGCCTTCGCTGCTGCGAGCACGTTCCGGCTCGAGCCACTGGTGGACAGCGCGACGAGGACGTCCCCCGGGCGACCGTGGGCACGGACCTGGCGCGCGAAGACCTCCTCCTCGCCGTAGTCGTTGACGATGGCGGTGGTCGCCGAGGTGTCGGCGTGCAGGGCGATGGCGGACAGCGGGTGTCGATCGTGCCGGAATCGGCCGACGAGCTCGCCCGTGAGGTGCTGCGCCTCCGCGGCGCTCCCGCCGTTGCCGCACGCGAGGAGCCGACCACCGCCGTCGAACACGGTGGTGAGGTGGGCTGCCCACCGGGACAGGACCGGGGCCGCGCCCGACGCCTGCCGGGCCGCGGTCTGCAGAGCTACGAAGTGTTCCTCGATCATCGTCCGCCTCCGGGTGTGGGAATGGGTGTGGGATCGGGTGCGGGAACGGCTGCGCTACGGATGGAGACGCGCCGGGTGGTGAAGCGATGCACGGCCTCGACCACGTCGTACGGGTCGATACCGTCCAGGCAGGGGTGACCGGGCACCGGACAGCGCCGCGCCCGCGTACCCCGGCAGGCCGCCGTCTGATCGCCGAGAACGACGCGCGGCACGCCGTGGGGTGCCCACCGGACGGACGACACCACGGGCGCGAAGAGAGAGACCACCGGGGTGCCGACGGCCGCCGCGAGATGGGCCGGCCCGGTGTTGGGGGCGACCACGACGTCGGCGCGATCGAGGACGTCCGCGAGTTCGGCGAGGTCGACGCGTCCGGCCAGATTCGCCGCGTCCTCGTCGGCCACATGGGCTGCGAGCCGGGCCTCCTCCGCGGTTCCCGTCACCACCACGCGATGACCCTCCGCGACGAGCGCGGACACGATGGCCCGGCTGTGGTCCGGTCCCGGCCGACGGGCCGACACGGCGGCGCCGGGATGCACGACGACGTAGCTCTCGGGACCGGTCAGGTGCGAGGTGTCCGGCAGTGGGCGCCGCACCGACAGGGCGCTGCCACCGGACTCGTACCCTGCCGCGCGCACCAGGGACATGGCACGCTCCGCTTCCGGAACGTCCTCGTCGGGTGTTCGGTGACGCAGATCGAGCAACGAGCCGGGGTAGTCCTCGCAGTGCGCGCCGATCCACGGGATCCCGGCGAGTCGGCCGAGCAGCGCGAGCGGGAGCGGCGACTGGTGGAACGAGCCGAAGACGAGCAGCCGGTCGAACGCTCCGTCGGCGAGTCTGGAGACCAGCGCATCGATCTCGGCGCGGTCGACGGCCGGCGGATCGAGAACGATCCACGGTGCGGTGAACGTGATCACCTCCTGCACACCCGGAAGGAGTTCCGCCGCAGCGCGTCCGCCGGGACCCACGAGCATGGTCACCGAGTCCTCCTGCGCGATCGCACGCACCGCGGGGCCGGTCAGCAGGACGTCGCCCATGCTGTCCAGGCGAGCCACGAGCACCCGTCTGCCTTCCGAACGTCGCACACTCACACGGCACCTGCGATCACGGCCGACACGGCGGCCGCCACGGTGGGCGCCACCGCGGCGTGACGGCGAGCATGGTCCACCTCGTCCGCACGGGTGCGGGGCGTGGGCACGAGGATCGCGCGTGCACCCGCAGCCTGTGCTGCGCCGATGTCCGCGCCGATGTCCCCGATGAGGACGCAGTCGGCTGGGGACAGGCCCAGTTCCCGTGCGGCGGCATCGACCATGCCGGGGCGGGGCTTGCGGCACCCGCACCCGTCGGCCTCGCCGTGGGGACACACCTGCCACGTGTCGAACGGACCCAGCAACGTCTCGACGCGTGCATTCACCGCGTCCAGTTGCTCGGGTGCCACCAGACCGCGGGCCACGCCGGACTGATTGCTCACCACGCCGACCTTGATACCGTTGTCGCGCAACAGGTCCAGGGCCTCGCGCGCCCCGTCGACGGGTGTCACCCCGTCGGGATCGGCCAGATAGGGGACGTCCACGATGATGGTGTCGTCGCGGTCGAACAGCACGGCCAGCGCCGGACCCGTGGACGCGTCCGACCGGACGAGACGATGACGCAGCTCCCCGCGTGCCCGGTACGCCACGGCGAGTGGCGGGATCAGCACCGACGTGACGGCCATCGAGACGCACTCCCGTGACGAGAGAGGTCCCGCGGCGATGCGGCGCGCCGCGAACTCCGCGGTGAGTGTCGCCCAGGCCGACGCGGCGGCGGCGGCGATCCTTCGCCGGCCCCTCGACACGGATCGCACGGCGACGACGGCCGTCAGCGTCGTGACGACGTGGCGGGGCATCATGCCAGGACCCTCACCGATCTCGGAGCGCCAGTCGCGGCCGTACTTCAGGCGCATCAGCGCGTTGTCCTCGTTGCCACGTTGCGCGCGCAGACTCGCCCACGGGTCCGCGCTCACGGCGGGCGGGTGGGTGGTGATCCTGGTGCCGGTGACGATCTCGTACCCGGCGCGGCGAACGCGGACCGCCAGGTCCGAGTCCTCGCGGTACGCCCGTGGGAACCGCTCGTCGAAGCCGTCCACCGTGCGCAACGCCGTGCGTCGGTAAGCCATGTCGGCAGTGATCCACCGCGCCGTGGACAGCGCCGCGGTGCGGCGTTCGTCGTCGGTGGGCCGACGGTCCGTCGGCAGGGGCACGTCGATCACGGCCTGCGACGCCCCCACGGACGACGGCAGTCCGCGCAGGTCGCGGACGAGCTGGTCCCGCCACGTCGACGCGACCGTCACGTCGTCGTCGAGGAATGCGACCCACTCGCTGCTCGTGTGGCGCCAGCCGACGTTGCGTGCAGCGGCTGGTCCACGCCCACCACAGCGGACCAGTCGGACGGTGAGATCGAGTGCGGGGAGGTCGAGGGGCTCGGTCGCACTGCGCGGCCTGTCGTCGACCACCACCACGACGTCCGGTGTCGGACCCGTTCCCGAGTCGAGCGCACGCAGCAGTGTGGCCAGGCCGGGCCGACCGATCGTCGGGATCACGACGGACCACGTCGGCTCGCTGTGGGCCGGCGCGCTCATCGGTTCCGCCGGACGAGGAACGGTCCGATGGCCAACGCGTCGACGGGAGAGGATCCGAACAGCTCGAGGGCGTCGTGCGGGCTGTCCACCATGGGTCGGCCCGCGGTGTTGAGGCTCGTGTTGACGACGACCGGGATGCCGGTCCGGCGATCGAACTCGCGCAGCATCGCCGCGGTCGGCCCCGAACCGTCCTCCACGGTCTGGATGCGCGCGGTGCCGTCGACGTGGGTCACGGCCGGGAGCCGATCTCGCCACGCCGGGTCGACGTCGTGCACGAACAGCATGTAGGGGCTGGGAATCGGACCACGGGAGAACAATTCGGGAGCGCGATGCGCGAGCACCATGGGTGCCACGGGCCGGAACTGCTCGCGCCCCTTCACGTCGTTGAGGCGCTCGACGTTGCCGGCATGACCGGGATGGGCCAGCAGCGAGCGGTGGCCGAGCGCGCGGGGACCGAATTCGGACGGACCCTGGAACCATGCGACGATCCCGTTGTCCGCCAACACCTCGGCCGCGGCGGAGGCGATGTCGACGGGCCGCTCGAACGGCACCTTGGCCACGGTGAGCTGAGCGGCGATCTCGTCATCGCTCCATCGGCGACCGAGTGCCGCCGTCGTCAACGGTGCGATGGTGTCACCGGCCTCGGCGGCCACCGTCGCTGCTGCGCCCCAGGCGGTTCCGCTGTCACCTGCGGCCGGCTGGACCCAGATGTCGTCGAAGGGACCCTCGGTGAGCACGCGGGTGTTGGCCACACAGTTGAGGGCGGTTCCGCCGGCCATGGCCAACCGGTGTTCGCCGGTCCTGTCGGCGAGTTCGCGGGTCAGGGCGAGCAGCACCTCCTCCACGACGGCCTGCACGCTGCAGGCGAGATCCGCGTGGCGCTCGTCGAACCGCGCGTCGGGGGCACGGCGGGGCACCAGCTGCTCCCAGTCGATCCACTCGGTGCGGAATCCGCCGTCGTCGGTGACGTGGACGAACCGACGCAGCAGAGGGAGGTGCCGGGGCCGTCCGTACGAGGCCAGGGCCATCACCTTGTACTCGTCACTCGAGCGAGTGAAGCCCAGGTGTTCGGTGAGGTCCTCGTACAGCAGTCCGAGGGAGTGCGGAAGGCTCTGCGTGGCAAGTACTTCGAGCTTGGAGTCGATGTAGCGACCGGACAGCATCGAGGTGCTCTCGCCCCGGCCGTCGGACACCAGTACCGCGCAGGAGCCGCCGAACGGAGCCAGCAGTCCCGCCGACGCGGCGTGCGCGACGTGGTGCCGCACATGGTGGAACGACCCCACGGGTGCCCCGCCGAGAACGGTGGACAGGAAGTGCGGAGCGCGCTCGGCATAGGTCGTACGCAGCTCCTCCCACCGTGGATCGAGGCCACCGTGGCGATCTCCGTGCACGGCGTCGTGGTCCACCAGGGCGGGGTCGTACGAGTACGCGACGGCATCGATGTCCGACGCGTCGAGGCCGGCGTGATCGAGGCACCAGCGAATCGCCGCCTCGGGAAGCTCCCACGCGGAGAACGGAACCGGCCGCTTCCCGTGTTTGCGTCGGGAGAAGCGCTCCTCCTCCGCCGCGGCCACCGTGCGGCCGTCGACCATGACCACGGCGGCCGAATCGTGGAACACCGCGTTGATCCCGAGCACGCGCATGACTCACCTCCTCTTCGTCCGATCGATCCTCCGGCCGCGCCGGTGCGGCCCGATCTACCCGCCGGCCGCGCCGGTAAACACCGTGTTCGGATTCGGTCGTGACGACGGAGCGGTGTCGGCGAACCACCGGACCGTGCGGGTGAGACCGTCCGCCAGGTCGACGGTCGGGCCCCATCCGAGAGCAGTGCGCGCGACGGTGATGTCGGGGCAGCGGCGCTGGGGGTCGTCCTCGACCGGCGGGCACGGTGCCACGGTGAGGTCGCACCCCACGACCTCGGCCACGGCGCGCGCGATCTCGAGCACCGTCCGTTCGTCCGGGTTGCCGATGTTGACGGGCCCGGGATGCGCCGACCGGACCAGTGCGAGCAGCCCGGCCACGGTGTCGTCCACGTGGCAGACCGACCGGGTCTGCAGGCCGGAGCCGGTGACGGTCAGCGAGCGGCCCTCCAGGGCCTGGCACACGAAGTTCGGAATCATCCGCCCGTCGTCGCGGCGCATGCGCGGGCCGTACGTGTTGAAGATGCGGGCGATCGCCGTGTCGACGCCGTGCGTGCGCCGGTAGGCCGCGGTGAGCGCCTCGGCGTAGCGCTTCGCCTCGTCGTAGACGCTGCGCGGACCGGTGGGGTCGACATTCCCGCGGTACGACTCGGACTGCGGGCTGACCAGCGGATCGCCGTACACCTCACTCGTCGACGCCAGCAGGAACCGGGCACGGTGCTCGCGGGCGAGCTCGAGAGCTCGCTCGGTTCCGACGGCACCCGCGTGCAACGTCTCGAGAGGCAGCCGGTGATAGTCGTCGGGGGAGGCCGCGGACGCGAGATGGAAGACCTGTCCCGGGTCGGCACGGGTGATCGACCGGGGCAGCGGTTCCGTGATGTCGTGCTCGACGAAACGGAACCGCGACTCGCGGTGGAGGTGCTCGATGTTGTCGAGCGACCCCGTGACGAGGTTGTCCACACAGACCACCGCGGTGCCGTCGGCGAGAAGCGCCTCGCAGAGATGTGATCCCACGAATCCCGCGCCGCCGAACACGACCGCGCTTCTCGTCGACCTGCCAGTTCGGTTCGATCCAGCTTCCTCGGACATGGCGCGGCAGATACCCGTGAGTGCACCCGGCAAACGCGTTTGTCCGGACCCGTTCCGGGTAGACCGGGCGCGTGTCGGGCAGTGAGACGAGCGGTTCCGGGGAGAGGTCGCGCACCACGGTGGTGGTGGCGACACGCAACCGTGCGGACGAACTGGCCACCACGTTGCACCACCTGACGCGGCTGCGGCCGCCACCGCCGGTGATCGTCGTGGACAACGCCTCCTCGGACGGCACCGCGGACGTGGTACGGCGGGCAGCCGAGGAGGGTGCGGACGTGCGCTCGATTCCACTGTCGCGCAACGAGGGTGCCGCGGCCCGCAATCGGGGCGTCTGGGCCGCCGAGACCGAGTTCGTCGCCTTCGCGGACGACGACTCGTGGTGGGAGCGTGCGGCGCTGACGACCGCGGAACGAATTCTCGACGTCCATCCGGACATCGCCCTCGTCGCAGCGCGGACGGTGGTCGGCCCCGAGTGTCGGGACGACCCCGTCAACGCGGCCCTGCACGTCAGCCCTCTGGCGTCCGGCAGTGCCGACGTCGACGACCCCGGTCCGCCGGTGCTGGGATTTCTCGCGTGCGCTGCGATCGTGCGGCGCAGAGCCTTCCTGGCCATCGGCGGCTTCTCTCCGGTCCTGCAGTTCGGCGGTGAGGAGACCCTGCTCGCCTTCGATCTGGTGGCGGCGGGTCATCGGGTGGTGCACGTGTGCGACGTGATCGCACACCACCACCCGTCGACCCGACGCATGGCGACGATCGCCCGACGGAACCTGGAGTCGCGCAATGCAGTTCTCACGGCACTGATGCGCCGACCGGTGGGGGAGTGCGTCCGGTCGGTGACGACGCTGGTGGCGCGCGCACTCGTCGATCCTCGCGTGACGCCGGCTCTCGTGGGCGCGGCGCTCCGTGCCCCGACCGCACTGTGGCACCGACAGACCCTGCCCCCGGACGTCGAGCGGGCCGCTCGCGCTCTCGAGACCACACCGGCGGCGTCCGGGCACCCCGACGAGGAGGTTCGAGCATGACCGAGACAGCCGATCGTGTCACCGTCGTGATGATCACTCACGACCGACGGGACGAGCTTCACCGCACGCTGAAACACATGACGTCGATCTCGGACGCGGCCCCGATCATCCTGGTGGACAACGCCTCCACGGACGGTACGGCGGACATGGTGCGGGAACTGTTCCCCGAGGTACGGCTTCTCGCCCTGTCGGAGAACCTGGGCGCGGTGGCCCGGAACCGTGCGGTGGATCTCGTGACGACGCCGTACGTCGCCTTCTGCGACGACGACACGCGCTGGCAGGAGGGCGCACTGACACTGGGGGCGGTGCGACTCGACGCCTATCCGGCCCTGGCGACGGTCACGGGCCGCTGTCTGGTCGCGCCGTCGCTGGTCGAGGATCCGATCACTCCCGAGTTCCGGGAGAGCCCGATCGTGGGTCCCGCCTGGCTTCCCGGTCCTGCTCTCCTCGGGATCATGGCGGGGCTGACGATGATTCGCGTGGCGGCGTTCCGGAGAGTGGGCGGATTCTGCGAGAAGATGTGGCTCGGCGGCGAGGAGGAACTGTTGGCCCTCGACCTCGCCGCGGCCGGCTGGTGGATGGTCTGGGAGGAGGGCATGGTCATCGAACACGAACCGTCGGTGAGCCGCGACTCCACCCGCCGTCGTCAGCTCGGGATCCGGAACACCCTGTGGACGCTGTGGTTACGCCGGCCGGTGCGCAGCGCACTCCGCCGTACCGTCGCGGTGGTGCGGTCCGCCCCCCGGGACCGCACGACGGCGTCGGCGGTGTGGGAGGCGATGCGGTCCGCCGGATGGGTGGCACGCGAGCGGACAGTGGTGCCGCCGTCCGTCGAACGGGGCCTCGTACTCCTCGAGGAGCCGCAGTCGCGGTCGGTGGCGCGGCGCTACGTGGGGTGACAAGTTCGGGGGGGTGACGAGACCGGGTTCGACCGGGCTTCACACCCGGTCCAGCTGGTCGTCCCCCGATCCGTCCGCGGTGTCGGCGGCGGCCGGCTCCGGAAGCAGTGACCGGTAGACCCGATCGGTGTCGACGGCGATCTGCTCCCACGAGTACCGCGCACGAGCGCGATCGGCGGCCGACATGCCGTAGCCGGTCCGCCGACCCTCGTCGTTCAGCAGGCGACGGACGGCGTCGGCCACGGCGGCAGGCGTGCGTCGGTGGACGAGAACTCCGGTGACACCGTCGATCACGGTGTCGAGGAAGCCACCGACCGCGGTGGCCACCACCGGGATCCCGCACGCCATCGCTTCGAGCGGCACGATCCCGAACGGCTCGTACGTAGGAGTGCAGACCACGATGTCGGCGGAGCGGAGAAGGTCGGGCATCGTCTCGTGGGAGACCTGTCCGACCAGGCGAACGCGGTCGGCCACACCGTGGGCGACGGCGATCTGCTTCAGGCGTCGAGCCTCGTCGTCGTCCGAGACGTCGCTGCGCTCGCCGCCGGCGATGATGAGGTCGGTGTCCGGAATCGACGCGAGGGCCGCGATCGCCAGGTCGAATCCTTTGCGAGGCACCAGTCGGCCGACGGCGACCAGCCGCCGCCGACGCGCGGGGTCGGGAGAGCTGACCGGCGCCGGCTGGAACTTCTCGAGGTCCACGCCGCACGGCACCACCGACACCCGCCGGCGCGGTATGCCCATCCGGACCAGTTCGGTGACCTCGTCCGAGCACGTCGCGACGACGTGATCGGCTCCGCGTGCGATGAGCCGCTCGATCTTCGGTCGGCTCGGCGGCGACGTGTCGCGGGTGCCCTGGTGCCGACGCTTGACCACACCGAGTGCGTGGAAGGTCACGACCGTGGGAATCGCGGGCGGACGCGCCGCGAGCTGGGTCGCGAGCCCCGACATCCAGAAGTGGGCGTGGACCACGTCGGGTCGGTCTCGCGTCCAGTGCTCGGCCAGGTGCGAGGCGAAGTCGCCCATGTGGGGCAGTAGTTCGTCCTTCGGTACCGGCTCCGGCGGACCTGCGGGAACGTGCACGACGCGGTAGCCGTGATCGACGGTGACCTCGTCGGGGAGGTCGCGGGAGTCGCGCCGGGTGAAGACCGACACCTCGTGGCCGCGGTCGACCAGGGCCGCGGCCAGCGCCGCGACGTGGACGTTCTGGCCCCCCGCGTCGATTCCGCCGAGCGCGGCGAGCGGGCTTGCGTGTTCTGACACCATGGCGATGCGCATGAGGAATCCGTCCCTCGGATCGTGCGTTCCGAGACGTCGCTGGTGACTGAACGACGTCCCTCTCGGTCGGTGGAGCGGGTGGAGATGGTCTGGTCGGGTGAGCGGCTTCAGGGGAGGACGGCGGCGAGTGCGCTGTCCCATCGGTCGAGGAAGGTCGGGAGGTCGTGTCGTGCGGAGACGAAGCTGCGTGCCGCCTTGCCGGCGAGCTCGGCTGCGATCGGCTCGTGGACGAGTTCGCTGATTCCGGCGCGGAGGACGTCGACGTCGTTGGAGAGGACGCCGACCTCGGGCGGCACAGTGGCCGCGACCTCCGTCGTCGCCACCGCCACGACGGGCATGCCCAGGTACATCGCCTCGAGCAGTGACAGTCCCAGCGACGTCCATCGTGCGGTGTGCACGTAGACGCGGCGTCGAGCGATCTCGCGGTGCAGCTCGTGGCCCTGCACGTCGCCGAGGCCGCGGACGTTCGCGGTCGGCTCGTCCAGTTCGCGGGTTCCCATCCCGAACACGTCGAGCGGTGCGGCGCCGGCCAGCGGGCCGAGGAGGTCGGTTCCCACCACGCGTCCGCGTCGGACCGGGTCGTTGATCATGGTGACGGCTCGGGGCAGCGAGCCCGTGTAGAGCGGACCGGGGTCGGCGATGCCGTGCGGGATCACCGTCGTCGGCGCGACGCCGGTGTCCCACATGAGGCGATTGAACTCGGTCACGTGCACGACAGGGATGTCGCTCCGATCCGCCAGCGGGTGGACGGAGTGCACGGGACTCGGTCGTGGCGCGTTGTGCTCGACGTAGATCGCCGGGACGTCGCGGCCGGGTCGTCGACCCAGAATCGCTTCCGCCAGCTCGAGCTCCTGCGGGCGTTGCAGCACGACGACGTCGACATCCTGCGCGGGCGCACGATCGACCGGAACGTCGATCGCGTAATCCGACCAGGGTCGCCCACACCGTCCGCGCCCCCACTCGTCACCGGTGTCGTTCACCGGGAGCAGGTACCGGTGTCGACCCGCGACGAAGGCGGACGTCCACGATCCGTGCACGTGCCACAGCAACACCGAACAGGACTGGGACATACCGCTCGGATAACCCGGATCGAAGGAAAAAAACATCCGGATGGCGTTCAGCTCCGAATACCTCTCCCACATCTCACGCCGAGGTCACTTCATCGGATCGTTTCCCCAGTTCATCAGCGAGTAGCGCCACCGCGAGTGCTCCACGTCCTTCGAGGGGCCCTGGGCGCGATGTCGGTGCACGTATCCGACGACCTTGCGCATCGCGGCGACGTCGTCGTCCGTGAGATCGGATTTCTTCGTGTCCAGGATCGAGGTGATGCGCCGCCCCATCTCGTGCCCCGTCGACTCACCGTCCTTCGAGTCACCGACGGAGCGGGACTCGTCGGTCGTCAGCCAGTCCTCGAGCTCCTTCCTGGTCATGTTGACCGCGTCCTTCCAGTCGTCCCACACGTCGTCCACCGTCTCGTTCTTCTCCGTCATGACGCATCGCGTTCCCCGGAAGCGAGGGCGGCAATCCCGGTCGTTTGACGTCCGTCCTGACGGGCAGACCTCCGGACGAGACGACCGAACACCCGTCGGACACACCGTGGGAGGAACCGATGCATCCGAACTCACTCCGTGCGTTGACCGAGTCCACCGGACCTTTCGTGTCCGTGTACTTCGAGGATTCGCACGACACCGAGGACGCGCGAACGCGCCTCGAGCTCAGCTGGCGCGGGATCGAGGAGGAGTTGCGGGAGCGGTCCGCACCGGACGAGGCCGTGGAGGCCCTCCGGTCCGCGGTGCTGGACGCACCGCCCGCCGTCGGTCGCAGCGGGCGCGCTCTCATCGCTGCCGGGGCGACGGTGCTCGTCGACGAGCGCCTCCTCGGCCCGCCCGTCCGGACGGAGGTGCGGGTGTCGGAGTTGCCCTACCTCGTTCCCCTCGTCGACCACGGCCCCGTGGACCTGACCTACCTGGTGGCGTGGGTCGATCACGCGGGAGCCGACATCACCGTGCACGGCCCCGGCGGAGTGCACGAGGAGACCGTCGACGCCGTGTCCGGACCCGTTCACCAGGCAGCCGGGGCGGAGTCCGCCGGCTACGGCACCCCGCAGCGCCGTACGGACGACGCCGCGCGCCGCAACGTGAGCGCCGTGGCCGATCGGGTGACGCACCTGATCGACGAGCGACGGCTCGACGTCGCGTTCGTCGCCGGGGAGGTGCGCTCGCGGTCCGATCTGCGCGGCGCGCTCCCGGAACGCACGGCGGACGTCGTGGTCGAGCTCGACATCGGGGCACGCGGAAGTGGGGACCACGACGAGGAACTGGCGCGCGCGATCGAGGAGGAGGTCGAGCGTCGACGACTCGCCGCGATGGACGACGCCGCCCGGAGGTGGTCGGCCGAGACGGGCCGGGGGTCCGGGCTCGCGATCGACGGTCTCGACGACGTCTGCGCAGCGGTGCGCGACGGCAGCCTCGAGACGCTGCTCGTCGGGGATCTCCCGGAGGTCACCGTGGTCGCGGACTCGTCGCCCACCATGATCGCGCCGGACCCCGACGCGCTCTCGGTGTTCGGTGTCTCTCCCGCCCGCACGCTGCGGGCCGACGAGGCCGTCCCGTTCGGTGCGCTCCACCTCGATGCCGAGGTGCTGCGCGTCGACGAGCGGATCGATCCCCGCGACGGCATCGCCGCGCTGCGCAGGTACGCGACGTGAGGGGTCGACACCCGACGTGATCGAGCCCGCGCACCGCGCCCGTGCGACCATCTGCCGATGAGTGTGTTGGTGTGCTTCCATGCCCATCCCGACGACGAGGTGTTCGGCACCGGCGGGATCATGCGGTCGGCGGCCGACGCCGGCCACCGAGTGGTGCTGGTGACGGCGACCGACGGTGCGCTCGGTGAGGTGCCCGACGGCCTGTTGACCGAGGGCGAGTCGCTGCACGATCGGCGGCAGCGTGAACTGGAGCGCTCGGCCGAGGTGCTGGGGGCGCAGCGCGTGGTCCTGCTGGGATATGCGGACTCGGGGATGGCCGGGACCGAGGGCAACACGAACCCGCACGCCTTCGCCAACGTGGACGTCGAGGAGGCCGCTCGGCGGCTCGCGGACGTTCTCGTCGAGGAGCAGGCCCGTGTCCTGACGGTCTACGACTCGCACGGTGGTTACGGCCATCCCGACCACGTGCAGGTGCACCACGTGGGGGTGCGCGCCGCGGCCATCGCCGAGGTGCCGTTCGTCTACGAGGCGACGATGAACCGTGACCGCATGCGCGAGATGATGACGGCGAACCCCAACTGGGATCCGGGCGAGAACGAGGACGCCTCGCACCTCGACATCGAGGCGTTCGGCCTGCCCGAGTCGGAACTCACCACCGCGGTGGACGTGTCCGGTGTCCTGGCCGCCAAGCGGGCGGCGATGGTGGTGCACGAGTCGCAGATCGGTGACTTCGGCCCGTTCATCCCCATGTCGGACGAGGATCTCGCGTCCGCGTTCGGCACCGAGTGGTTCCGACGCATCGTGCCCCCGGTCGATGCGCCCGACGCCGTGCGCGAGACCGCCCTGCCCCTGTAGTCCGGGGACGGTTTGGCGGCGGGAGCGCAGGGTAGCCCGGAGCATGAGCCTCGTCACAGGAGATGTCGGAGTACGCCTCACGGTCAACGGCGAGGAGCACCGGATCGAGTGCGACGTCCGGACGACCCTCCTCGACGCGCTGCGTGAGCGGCTCGGGCTGACCGGGTCCAAGAAGGGGTGCGACCGCGGTCAGTGCGGATCGTGCACGGTGCTGTCCGGTGGTCGGCGCGTGGTCAGCTGCCTGACGCTGGCCGTCGCGGCCCAGGACGACGACATCACCACCGTCGAGGGGCTCGGCGACGGCGAGGACCTGCATCCCGTGCAGGCGTCGTTCCTCGCGCACGACGCATTCCAGTGCGGCTACTGCACCCCCGGTCAGATCTGCTCCGCCGTCGCCGTGCTCGACGAGGTGAAGAACGGATGGCCCAGCGCCGTCACCGAGGATCTCGACAGCGTGCCGACGGCCTCGGACGCGGAGATCCGAGAGCGGATGAGCGGCAACCTCTGTCGGTGCGGCGCCTACCCCAACATCGTCGATGCCGTGCGAGAGAACATCGACGGCAGACCTGCAACGACGACGGAGACGGGCGCGGACCAGTGAGAACCTTCGCGTACGACCGTGCCGCCGACGCGTCGACCATCGCGTCCGCACTCGCCGAGGGGTCCACCCGCGTGCTGGCCGGCGGAACCAACCTCGTGGATCTGATGAAGCTGGGAATCGAGACCCCGGACCGGCTCGTCGACATCACGGGTCTGGCCCTGGCGGACATCGAGTGGAACGACGGCAGTGGCGGCGGGGTGCCGGGTCTTCGTGTCGGGGCCCTGGTCCGCAACAGCGATCTGGCCGCCGACCCCGTCGTGCGTTCTCAGTTTCCCGTCCTGTCGCGCGCCGTGCTCTCGGGTGCGTCCGGTCAACTGCGGAACATGGCGACCACGGGCGGGAACCTGTTCCAGCGCACCCGCTGTCCGTACTTCATGAACGCCGACACCGCGTGCAACAAGCGCGAACCGGGCTCGGGCTGTTCGGCCCTGGACGGCGATCGGCGCAACGCCGCGGTGCTGGGCGCATCGCAGCACTGCATCGCCACCCATCCCTCGGACATGGCCGTGGGCCTCGCGGTGCTCGATCCCTCTGTCACCGTCGTCGGCACCGACGGAGTGCGCGAGATCCGGTTCGCCGATCTGCATCGGCTCCCCGAGTCCGCACCCGAACGCGATTCGACTCTGCGGCATGACGAGTGGGTGACGCACCTCGACATACCGCCGCTTCAACCCGGTGCGCGCTCGACTTATCGGAAGGTGCGGGACCGTGCGTCCTACGCCTTCGCGAGGGTGTCCGTCGCCGCCGTCGTGGTCGTGGAGAACGGGGTCTTCACCACGGTGCGCATCGCGCTCGGCGGCGCTGCCCACAAGCCGTGGCGGGCCACGGTCGCGGAGTCCGAACTGCTCGGGGCGATCCCGTCCCGGAGCGGCGTGATCGCTGCGATGGAGCGCGAGCTCGCCGCGGCACACACGTTCCCCGACAACGACTACAAGTTGTCACTCCTCGCGTCGACGGTGGCCTCCACCGTGATGACCCTCGCGGATTCGGCCGCAGACGAGGCGGCCACCCGATGACCGTCACGGGAACACCGGTCGAGCGGCTCGAGGGCCGCGACAAGGTCACCGGAGCCGCCCGCTACGCGGCGGAGTACCGAGACGTGGGCGGAGAACCGGCGCACGCGGCGATCGTCGGCGCCGCCGTTCCGGCGGGGCGTGTACTGGACGTGGATCGCGCCTCCGCGCTGGAGCTTCCGGGTGTCCTCGCCGTGCTGTGGCACGGCAACGCTCCGACGCTCGGGTCCGCCGGGGACGGCGAGTTGCAGGTGCTCCAGTCCGATGTCGTCGCCTACCGCGGGCAGATCGTCGCCGTGGTCGTGGCGGAGACGTCGGAGCAGGCGACGTGTGCGGCCTCCGTTCTGGACGTCACGTACGAGAGTCGACAGTGCGACAACGAGTTACGGGAGCATCACCCGGGCATCTACGCACCCGAGCAGGTGAACGCGGGCTTCGACACCGATGTCGTCACCGGGGAACCGGAGCGGCGCTTCGAGGAATCCGCGGTGCGCGTCGACGTCCGCTACACGACGCCGCCCGAACACAATGCGCCCATTGAGCCGCACGCGTCGATCGCCGCGTGGAGCGAGGACCGCTCGACCCTCACGGTCTGGGACTCGACGCAGGCGCCGTCCGGCGTGGCCGAGGATCTCGCCGAGCTCTTCGGCGTCGACTCGGACGCCGTGCGCGTCATCGCCCGGCACGTGGGCGGCGGCTTCGGATCGAAGGGGAGCACTCGACCGAACGCGGTCGTCGCGGCCATGGCGTCGTCCGTCGTGGGTCGGCCGGTCTCGTTCCCGGTCCCACGCCGGTCGACCTTCGACTTCGTCGGCTACCGGACGCCGACGATCCAGCGGGTCCGACTGTCGGCGGACGCGGACGGCTCGATGACGGCGTTGCTGCACGATTCACTCCAGCAGACCTCCACCGTGATGGAGTTCGTGGAGCAGACGTCCGAGGGCAGTCGCCACGTGTACGACATCGACGACGTCTCGACCACGCATCGCGCGGTCGCGCTGGACGTCGGGACACCGCGCTGGATGCGCGCTCCCGGTGAGGCGCCCGGCATGTTCGCTCTGGAGTGCGCGGTCGACGAACTGGCCCACACGCTCGGAACGGACCCCATCGAGTTGCGGCTGCGGAACGAGCCGTCGGTCGATCCCGCGGACGGGCAGACCTACAGCTCACGGACCGTCCGCGCCGTGTTCGAGGAGGGCGCGCGGCGCTTCGGCTGGGCCGGGCGTGACCCGCTGCCCGGGGTGCGCCGAGAGGGACGCACCCTCGTCGGGACCGGTGTCGCGATGGCGACCTACCCCGCGATGACGTCGCCGAGCACCGCGCGGGCGACCGTCCGCGACGACGGGGCGGTCGACGTGTCCATCGCCGCGTCCGACATCGGTACCGGCGCACGAACGGTGCTCGCCCAGATCGCCGCCGACGCGCTGGAGGTCGGGCTGGACCGGGTCCACATCCACGTCGGAGACAGTGCGCTGCCCACGGCGCCCGGCGCGGGCGGGTCCTCGGGCACCTCGTCGTGGGGCTGGGCGGTGACCAAGGCCTGTCGTGCGCTGCGCGCGGACGGAGACCTCGCACCGGGTGCGACGGCCACCGCGGACACCACCGACGACCTCGAGGAGCGTGCGGCGCTGGCGCGGCAGGCGTTCGGCGCCCATTTCGCCGAGGTGCACGTCGACGTCGACACCGGGGAGGTCCGGGTGACGCGGATGCTGGGCGTCTTCTCCGTGGGCCGCGTGCTGAACCCTCGGTTGGCTCGGTCACAGCTCCTGGGCGGCATGGTGTTCGGTATCGGTATGGCACTCATGGAGGAGGGCATCGTGGATCGACGACACGGCGGCTTCCTCAACGCCGACCTCGCGGAGTACCACGTCCCGGTGGACGCCGACGTCGTCGACATCGAGGCGATCTGGGTCGAGGAGCACGACGACGATCTGAACCCGATGGGCAGCAAGGGGATCGGCGAGATCGGCATCGTGGGGTCGCCCGCCGCCATCGCCAACGCGGTGTTCCACGCATGTGGTGTCCGGGTGCGAGATCTGCCCATCACTCTCGACACTCTCGTCGAGCGGATGGACCCCGCGCTGCGCCTGTGACCGCCCGTTCAGCCCAGCAGATCGTCCAGGCGCTCGTAGCCCTCCCGCATGCCCTTCTCCATCCCGCTCGCCGCCATCGAATCCCGCGCCTCCAGCGTCGGGTACACCGAGTGCCCCTCCAGCCGGCAGCGGTCACCCAGATCGACGAACGTGAGGAACTCGATGCTCACCACGTCGGGGAAGCCCTCGTACTCGAAAGTCTGCACGGCGAACTCGTTCGTGCGCACCGTGTGGAACACGCCGTGAAAGGCGTACTCCGCACCGCCGGGATCACGGTGGACGTAGCGGTACCGGCCACCGCTGCGGAAGTCGTACTCCTCGACCGCCATCTCGTAGCCGGCGGGACCGAGCCAGCGGGCCACCAGTTCGGGCTCCGCGTGCGCCCGGAAGACCGCGCACACGGGTGCGTCGAACTCGCGCCGGACATCGATGAACGGCAGGCCCGCCGGTGCGTGGATATGCAGCGTCCTGTCGCCGGTTCCGGTCATCGTCGGCTCCTCGATCTCGGGTGGCGGGGAGTTCAGTGTGAATCAGTGCAGGCCGAAAGGCCACGTGGATTCGAGAAGAACGGAAGGTGGTAGACACATCGGGACATGATCGCCGGTTCCACCGCGGCGAGGGTGTCTGCCATCACACTGCCGCGACAGCTCGGGGGACCCACGTGCGTATCGCTCTGCTGTCCTACCGGAGCAAGCCCCACGTCGGTGGTCAGGGCGTCTACGTCGCACGTCTGAGCCGAGCGCTGGTGGACGAGGGGCACGAGGTCGAGGTGTTCTCCGGTCAGCCGTACCCCGATCTCGATCCGCGGGTGCGGCTCACGCGAGTACCGAGCCTCGACCTCTATCGAGACGAGGATCCGTTCCGCACCCCGCGGCCGTCGGAGATCCGTGACCTGGTCGACGTGTCCGAGGTGCTGACCATGTGGACGGCCGGGTTCCCGGAGCCCCGCACGTTCGGGGCACGCGCCGCTCGTCTGCTGCGCGCGCGAGCCGACGAGTTCGACGTGGTCCACGACAACCAGTCGCTGAGCTACGGACTGCTGCGCATCCCGTTGCCGCTCGTGGCCACCATTCATCACCCCATCACCCGCGACCGCGCCCTCGACCTCGCGGCGGCGCCGTGGCGACGACGGATCACCGTGCGGCGCTGGTACGGCTTCCTCACCATGCAGCGGCGGGTGGCGCGCCGGATCCCGCGGTTGCTGACCGTGTCGCGCTCGTCCGCGGTGGACATCGTGGACGCGTTCGGGGTCGCTCCGAGTGCGGTGACGGTGGTCCCGCTCGGGGTCGACACCACCGTGTTCACCCCCGGCGCGGCGCCGCGAGTTCCCGGCCGCATCGTGGCCGTCGCGAGTGCCGACGTCGCCCTCAAGGGCGTGCGGCACCTTCTCGAGGCGGTCGCGAAGATGCGCACCGAGCGGGATGTCGAGCTCGAACTGGTGTCGAAGGTGGACCCGGCAGGACCGACCCGGACGCTGATCGACGACCTCGGTATCGACGACATCGTGCGGACACGGAGCGGCCTCGACGACGCCGAGCTGGCCCGCGTGCTGGCGTCGGCCGACGTGGCCTGCGTGCCGTCGCTGTACGAGGGCTTCTCGCTCCCGACCATCGAGGCCATGGCCTGCGCGACCCCCCTGGTGGTGAGCCGCACCGGGGCGATCCCCGAGGTCGTCGGGCCCGACGGGCTCTGCGCCGATCTGGTCCCTCCCGGTGACAGCGATGCCCTGGCGCGGGCCCTGATGCGCGCGCTGGACGACGAGCCCCGTCGGCGCGCCATGGGTGAGCGAGGACGGGAACGAGCCATGCAGACCTACGGCTGGCCGGCGGTGGCCGCCGCGACCGTCGCGGAGTACGAGAAGGCGATCGCCGATCGCCGTGGACGAGGGAATCGAGAGACGACATGCTGACGATGGACTTCGACCGGCTCGGCTTCGGTGCGGGCGATCGCGTCATCGACATCGGGTGCGGCCAGGGGC
The DNA here is from genome assembly GCF_019835845.1 of Rhodococcus sp. BP-349. Lineage (NCBI taxonomy): Bacteria > Bacillati > Actinomycetota > Actinomycetes > Mycobacteriales > Nocardiaceae > Rhodococcus > Rhodococcus sp. BP-349. The sequence goes on from NZ_JABUDR010000001.1 coordinate 1,621,350, forward strand.
GCCACTCGTACGAGCTGTACCGCCGCGGGGCCCATGTCACCGCCTTCGACCAGAACGCGGACGAACTCGACGAGGTCAAGGTCATGTTCGGCGCGATGGCCGAGGAGAAGCAGGTACCGGAGTCCGCCACGGCGGAGACGGTCGTCGGCGACGCGTTGTCCCTGCCGTTCCCGGACGAGTGGTTCGACGGGGTGATCGTGTCCGAGATGCTCGAGCACGTGCCGGACGACGCGTCGGCCATCGCCGAGATCGCGCGCGTGGTGCGCCCCGGCGGCACGGTGGCGGTGAGTGTCCCGCGCTGGTTGCCCGAGCGGGTCTGCTGGTCCCTCTCCGACGAGTACCACGCGAACGAGGGTGGCCACGTCCGGATCTACCGCGCGAGTGAGTTGGCGGCGTCGCTCACCGCGGCGGGCCTCGAGGTCACGCACACCCACCACGCGCACGCACTGCACGCTCCGTACTGGTGGCTCAAGTGCGCGGTCGGGGTGCGGAACGACGATCACCCGCTGGTGCGCGGCTATCACTCGATGCTGGTGTGGGACATGATGAAGGCCCCGCGCACCACCCGAGTGCTCGAGCAGGTCCTGAATCCCGTCATCGGCAAGTCCGTGGTGATCTACCTGCGCAAGCCGGAGACCGGGATCGGCGGACCGGGGGCCGGACGTGGCGCTCACTGATCACGTGACGCCGTCGGTTCCCGGAATCCTGTCCGCCGAGCAGTGTCTGGCCAGTGCGCGCAGCATCGCCGCTGTCCAGGTCCGGTCCGGGGCGATTCCGTGGTCCGAGGGCGGGCACCTCGACCCGTGGGACCACGTCGAATCGGCCATGGCGCTCAGCGCCGCGGGCCTCGTCGAGGAGGCCGACGCCGCGTACGAGTGGTCGCGGCGCACGCAGCGCAGCGACGGCACCTGGCCGATCCGGCTGCGCGGCGACGTCGTGGAGGACGCCGGCGCCGACACCAACTTCTGCGCGTACATCGCGGTGGGAGTGTGGCACCACTTCCTCGTCACCGGCGACGACAACTTCGCCCTGGCCCTGTGGCCCACCGTGCGCCGCGCCGTCGACTTCGTCCTCGGTCTGCAGACCGACCGCGGCGAGATCGCCTGGGCCGCAGGGCCGAACGGATCGCGTGCCGAGGCCCTGCTCACCGGGAACGCCAGCATCCACCACAGTCTGCGGTGCGCGTTGGCACTCGCGGCGTACATCGGCGACCCGCAGCCGGACTGGGAGGTCGCCGTCGGCCGGCTGGGTCACGTTCTGCGGCATCACCTCTCGGCTTTCACGCCGAAGCCGTCGTACTCCATGGACTGGTACTACCCGATCCTGGGCGGCGCCGTGCGCGGACCGGCGGCCGGGCGGCGCATCGACGACCGGTGGTCGGACTTCGTCGTGGAGGGGCTCGGCATCCGCTGTGTCGACGACCGACCGTGGGTCACCGGTGCCGAAACGTGTGAGCTGGTCCTGACTCTCGACGCGATGGGTCGGGTCGACGTGGCCACGGACCTGCTCGGAAGCATGCAGCACCTGCGCGAGGGCGACGGGTCGTACTGGACCGGGCTGGTCTACGCGGACGGCAAGCGGTGGCCCGTCGAGAGGACGACGTGGACCACCGGAGCCATGATTCTGGCGGCCGACGCCCTGTCCCGGTCCAGCGCCGGATCCGGAATCTTCCGAGGGGACGATCTGCCCGTCGGGCTCTCCGGCGCGCATCGCAGCTGCGGCTGCGCGGGGGAGTCCTACCCGGCGAGCGTGCCCGGCTGACCCGAGGTCCGCACCAGGACGCGCAGTGAGCCGATCACGCGGTTCTCGGTGAACATGCCGCTGTCCAGCGCGCGCCGGTAGATGCGGTACGGGGCCTGCCCGCCGTCCGCCGGATCCGGGAACACGTCGTGGATGAGCAGGGCGCCTCCGACCGTGACCCACGGCACCCATCCCTGGAAATCGACGGTGGCCGCCTCGTCGGTGTGACCACCGTCGATGAACAGCACGTCGACGGGCTGCTTCCACAGTGCGGCGACGTCGCCGGAACGACCGACGACGGCGACCACGACGTCCTCGAGGCCCGCGTGCGCCAGGGTGCGGCGGAATCGTCCGAGAGTGTCCAGCGCACCGGTGGCCGGGTCGACGAGCGTGGTGTCGTGGTACTCCCAGCCGACCTGGTGCTCCTCGGATCCGTGGTGGTGATCGACGGTGACCACACGGCCACCCGTGGCGCGCGCCGCGGCGCCGAGGTACACGGTCGACTTGCCGCAGTAGGTGCCGATCTCCACCGCCACGCCGTCGCCCAGGAACTCGGCGGTGGCGTCGAAGAGTGCGAGTCCCTCGTCGGCGGGCATGAATCCTGTTGCCGCCTCTGCGAACTCGCGCAGATCGGCGGGCATGACGGGACGTGCGGGGGTGTCGGTCACACGGGCGAGCCTAGCTGGTCGAACACCTTGCCCGGGTTGAGGATGCCCTGCGGATCGAGTGCGGCCTTGACCGCGCGGTGCATCGCGAGGACCACCGGGTCGAGCTCCTGGACGAGTCCGTGCATCTTGAGCAACCCGACACCGTGCTCGCCGGTGACCGTGCCGCCGAGGGCGAGTGCGGCATCGATGATCTCGGCGAACGCCGCCTGCGAGCGTGTTCGGGCGGCGTCGTCTCCCGCGGGAGTGATGAGCAGTGGATGCAGGTTGCCGTCGCCGGCGTGGGCGATGTTGGCGATGACGACGTCGTGGGCGATGCCGATCTTCTCGATCCGCGACAGCATCTCCGGCACATGGCGTTTGGGGACGCACACGTCCTCGGTGAGCACCGGGCCCAGCCGCTCCATGGCCGGGTAGGCCAGACGACGCGCCGCGAAGAGCGCGTCCGCCTCCTCCTGATCGGTGGACACCGCAGACCAGGTGGCACCGCCGTCGTCGAAGCAGGCGAGCATCCTCTCCGCCTCCTGGTCACCGACCTGTCCGGGGGTGTCCACGCGGCCGAGCAGCACCACTTCGGCGTCGACGGACAGTCCCATGTTCTTCCACGCGTCCACCGCGAGGAGGCACTGCCTGTCCACCAGTTCCAGAGCGGAGGGGGTGAGTCCGGCGGCGGCGACGGCGGCGACCGCTCGGCCCGCGTCGACGATCGAGTCGAAGTACCCGGCGACGGTGCGTTGCGGGTCCTGCAGGGGGCGCAGCTTCACGGTGATCTCGGTGATGACGCCGAGTGTTCCCTCGGAGCCGACCATCAGTCCCGCGAGGTCGTAGCCCGCGACGCCCTTGGCGGTGCGTCGGCCGAGTCGGACCTTCTCACCGGTGCCCGTGACCACCTCCATGCCCATGACGTAGTCGCGGGTCACGCCGTACTTCACGCAGCACAGGCCGCCGGCGTTGGTGGCGACGTTGCCGCCGATGGTCGACCACGGCGAACTCGCCGGATCCGGTGGGTACCACAGGCCGACCTCCGCGACGGCCGCGCGCAGATCGTCGTTGACCACACCCGGTTGCACGACGGCGTACCGCTCGAGGTGGTCGATCTCGGTGATCGCGGTCATGCGGTCGAGCGCGAGGACGATGCACCCCGCGGTGGCGTTCGCACCCCCGGAGAGCCCTGTCCCGGCGCCGCGGGTCACCACGGCGGTGCCGTGGTCGAGGCACGCCCGTACCGTCGCCTGGACCTCGTCGGCCGTGCCGGGACGCACCACCGCGAGAGGAGTCGCCGACGGTGCCCACTCCGCCTCGTCGTGCTGGTAGGACGCCATGACGTCGGGATCGATCACCACCCGATCGGCGGGGAGCGCAGCGAGCAGGGCGTCGACGATCATCCGTCGAGCGTAGCGCCGGGTGACCGTCGACCCGCCTGATCCGGACCCCCTCTTCGGAGGGTGGTGGGAGTGGTTCACGTCACATACGTTCCTCCCGGAGTCCGACGATTCGGACGATCCTCACCTCGGATGGAGAACCATGACCACAGTTTCGCCGGACGACGCGACCGCTCGCGCCTCCTCGGCACCACCCGTCGCGGCACCGCCTGCCACGAGCGTCCGCAAGGTGGCCGTCGCCAGCGGCATCGGAACGACCATCGAGTTCTACGACTTCTTCATCTACGGCACCGCGGCGGCGCTGGTGTTCCCGACGGTGTTCTTCCCGGCACTGGGATCGACGGCCGGCACCGTGGCCTCGTTCGCCACCTTCGCCGTCGCCTTCATCGCGCGTCCCGCGGGCGCCGTGCTGTTCGGCCACTTCGGCGACCGCATCGGCCGCAAGAAGACGCTGATCTCGACGCTGCTGCTGATGGGTGTCTCCACCTTCGTCATCGGGCTGCTCCCCGGTGCCGCGACCATCGGCGTCGCCGCACCGATCATCCTGGTGGTGCTGCGGTTCGGGCAGGGGTTCGCCGTCGGCGGTGAATGGGCGGGAGCGACGCTGCTGACCGCCGAGTACGCACCGGCGAAGCGGCGCGGCTTCTACGGCATGTTCCCGCAGCTCGGTCCGGCCGCCGCCTTCATCCTCTCCAGCGCGACGTTCCTGGTGACCGGCGCCGTGTTCGGCGACACCAACGACACGTTCCTGAACTACGGATGGCGGATCCCGTTCCTCTTCAGCGCCGTGCTGGTTCTGATCGGTCTCTACATGCGCCTCGCCATCGAGGAGACGCCGGTGTTCAAGGCCGAACAGGCCGTCGCCGCGTCGACGCCGTCCGCTCCCACCCGGCTCCCCGTACTCGAGGCGTGGCACGTGCAGAAGCGCGAAGTGCTGCTCGCGGCCGGTGCGCTGGCCTCGTTGTTCTCACTCTTCTACATGGGCACCGCATATCTCACGAGCTACGGCACGAAGACCCTCGGCTTCGACCGGCCGTTCGTGCTGTGGACCGGAATCGTCGGTGCGGTGATCTTCGGCATCACCATCGCGCTGTCGGCCACGTTCTCTGACCGGGTGGGTCGGCGTCGCGTCATCATGGTGTCCTGCGCGGTGGCCGTTCCGTGGTCGCTCGCCCTGTTCCCGATCCTCGACTCGGGATCGAGTGCTGCGTACGTGATCGCGATGTGCGTGACCCTGTCCATCTTCGGTATCGCCTACGGCCCCACCGGCGCATTGCTACCGGAGCTGTTCCGGACCAGGTTCCGGTACACCGGTGCCGGTCTCGGCTACAACCTGGCGGGCGTGCTCGGCGGAGCGATTCCCCCGCTGCTGGCGGCTCCGTTGACGGCACAGTTCGGCAGCATTGCCGTGGGCGTCATGCTGGCGCTCCTGTCGGTGCTGAGTCTGGTCTGCACACGGGCGCTGGTGGAGACGAAGAACAACGACCTGACCTGACCCCGCGACGACGAATCCGGTGCAGAGGTCCGCGTTCACCGCGGATCTCTGCACCGGATCTCGTGTGCGTGGAGGCTAGCGCGTGCCGCCCTTGGCGTACTCGGCGATCGCGTCGATGTTCGACGAGTCGATGAAGGCCGGTCCGGTCAGGACGGGCGTGCCGCCGCCGATGGTGTTGCCGTTGTTCAGGTACAACCACAGCGAGTCGACGGCCAGGTAGCCCTGCAGGTACGGCTGCTGATCGACGGCCCACGCGACGTCGCCGCTCTGGATGGCCTCGACGAGTGCGGCGTTGGTGTCGAAGGTGACCACCGTGGCCTCGGAGTTGGCGTTCGCCTTGGACTGCACAGCGGTCAGCGCGATGGGAGCGCCCAGGGCGACGATGTGGTCGATGGTCGGATCCTGCTGCAGCTTGGCCGTGATGGTGGCCTCGACGGACGGCATGTCCTTGCTGTTGACGTTCAGGATCTCGGTGGAACCTCCGGTGAAGCCCTGCGTCACACCGGCGCAACGGGATTCGAGGGCGACCTGTCCCTGCTCCTGGATGATGCAGAGGGTCTTCTTCGCACCCTCGGTGGTCAGACGCTCACCGACCGCCTGGCCGGCGATGGTCTCGTCCTGGCCGAAGTACTGCTGGACGCCCTGGTCCTTCCACGCGTCGTAGCCGGAGTTGAAGGCGACGACCGGGATGCCGGCGGCCGTGGCGGCCTCGACGGCGGGTGCCATGGCGTCGGGCTTGGCCAGCGTGACCGCGATGCCGTCGACGTCGGAGTCGATGGCGCTCTGCACCAGGTTGGCCTGGTTCGGTGCCTCGGGATCGGCCGAGTAGCGCAGCTCGATGTTGTCCTTGGCTGCGGCCGCCTCGGCGCCCTTGCGGATGAGGTCCCAGAACGTGTCGCCGGGAACCTCGTGCGTGATCATCGCGATCGTGGCGCGCGGGGTGTCGGCCGTGCCGGCATTGCTGCCGCCGTCACCGGAGGACTCCGGTGCGCCGCCCGAACTGGAGCAGCCCGCTGCCAGGCTGACGCTCAGTGCCACGCCGAGAGCGACAGCAGTGCCCCGACGGGTGAAATGACGTGTCATTCGGTCTCTTTCTCGAACGCCGACGAGAGAACAACGCGGCGACATGCTGGGTACGTCTGGAATCGATCGAGCCGGCGACCTGTTCGGTCGCGGCCCGACATATGTGTAATCCACATCACAAGGGAAGTCAATAGTTTGTTCGGACAATACGTCCGCAGCACGGCGAGCCGTCAGGATCGAGGTCGGGCAGCGATCATCTCCAGGACGGCCGGTCGGTCGAGTTTGCCGCGGGCCGTGCGGGGGAGCGCCGGCACCGCGGTCACCCGGGTGGGCATCGCCGGTGCCTCGAGGTGCGCGCGCAGATGGCGCCGCAGGGCGGTGCGGTCCACCGGCTCCGAGACCGTGATCGCCGCGACCGGGACGTGCCCCATCCTCGGATCCGGCTCGCCCACACACGCCGCGTCGAGCACGCCGGGAAACGCCCGCAGGGCGGTCTCCACATCGAGTGGCTCCACCTTGAGGCCGCCGCGCACGATCGTGTCGGAACTGCGGCCCGCGAGAAACAGCCACCCGTCGCGGATCTCGCCCCGATCGCCCACGCTCGTCCACCCGTTCACGGGCCCGTCGGACGGTTCCGCGTGATCGGGGTGGGTGAGGTATCCGTCGAACAGCATGTCGCTGTGCACGCTGACGACGCCGTCCACGGTTCTCGTGCGGACGCCGGAGACGAGCCGCCCGGCGGAGCCGTCGGGAACCGGTTCGGTGGAGGAGTCGACTGCCACCAGCGACAGTTCCGAGGCGCCGTAGAAGTGCACGAGCCGAGCGCCGGGGATGCGAGCGGACAGTGCGTCGCGGCCGGAGCGCGGCCAGAAAGCACCCGAGGACAACACTTCTCGGACCTGCGTCAGTGGGGGGCGGGCGGACACGGCGATGTCGTGCGCGAGGGTGGGCACGGTGTAGACGTGTGTCGGGTCGACATCTCCCGCCGTGGGCCACGACTCGAGCGGCCGCAGGTCCACGGCAGCGCCCCGCGTGAGCGCGTGCACCAGTCCGTAGAGGAAGTGGGTGTGGTCCAGGACGCCCGGTGCAGCCACCCGGGAGTGCCGGTCCACGGTGAACTCCTCGTCGGACCGGTCGAGCGTGCGCGACCACGACCGCCGCGAGCGGACGAAGAGCTTGGGGGTGCCCGACGTACCGGAGGTCAGTCCCGCCAACAGTTCTCCGGACTCGTCGGGCGCCGGGAGGGGTACCGCGGGCGCGCCGGCGAGTTCTTCGGGCGAGGTGAGCGTGCCGGCGACGCCGAGTCGGCGCAGCCGAGCCCGTCCGCGCTCGGTGGCGATCACCGCAGCGGGGCGACCGATCTCGAGAACCGACGCGAGGTGGTCGGGGAGCAGGTGGCGGTGCAGGAGCACGAGGGAGCAACCCGCACGGATCGCACCGAGAACCGTGACGACGGAACCGAGATCGGACGCCGGGAGGACGGCCACCCGCTTCGCCCCGATCAGGCGTGCGCCGACGCGTCCCGACCGATCCCACATCTCGCGGTAGGTGAGGGTGCCGCCCGCGGCGACGACCGCGAGCGAGTCCGGACGATCTCGGGCGCGACGACCGATGCGCTCGTCGATCGAGTCCGTGCTCACGTGTCCTCGTCCCGGTCGTCGTCCACGCCGCGGGCGACGAGACTGTCTCCCAACGCGTCCGCGGTCCGCAGCGCACGGACCACCACGGGTGTCGCGAGCGCGGTCATCGACCACTGCAGTCCGCGGGCCTTCCGCGCGTCGGAGACCTCGTGCACGATGCCGGTGAGGAGGGGTACGAGTCGGATCGTCAGGGCCAGGAGCAGTCCGATGCGGTCGGGGTCGACGCCGAAGCGCCGCAACGGTTCCAGGACGCGGCCGCACACGTCGAGCATCGCGGTCACCCGGGTGGTGAGGGTGACCAGACTCGCCGCGGCCACCGTGACGACGAGGATCCCGCACACGACCACGGCGCGGGCCGGGGTCGTGATGATCACCTGGAACACCGCGATGATCGCGATCATCCAGAAGAGCGGCCGGATCTGCGCGAGTGCGGTCCGCGGGCCGATGCCCCCGATCCCGAAGAGAACGGCGACCACGCCGGCAGCGACCGCGACGTCGACCGGTCGGCGAACGAGGGCGATGACCGCGATGACACCGACCATGAGGAGCAGAAGCTTCCACCCTGCGGGAAGCCGGTGCAGGAGCGAGTGACCGGGTCGGTAGAGGCCGATCATTCGAGCAGCGCCTCGTACGCGGGCAGGGCGTCGGCGGGCCGTCCGTCGTGGGCGACCCGAGCATCGTGGATCACGATGACGCGATCGAAATTCGTCAGCAGATCGAGGTGGTGCGTCACCACGACGACCTGCTGCTCGAGGCTGTCGAACACCGCACCGACCTTGCGGGAGTTGCGGAGATCGAGAAGCGTGGTGGGTTCGTCGGCCACCAGGACCTCGGGTCGGCGGATCAGCACCGCGCCGATCGCCAGCATCTGTTTCTGCCCGCCGGACAACAGGTGCGCGGGATGATCGGCGTGACCGTCCAGCCCGAAACGGTCGAGCATGTCGGCGACGCGGTCCGCCACCTCGTCCTTCGACGCTCCGGTGCGGCGTAGCGAGAACGCCAGATCCTCGGCGACAGTCGGCATCACGATCTGGTTGTCCGGGTCCGTGAACACGAACCCGACCTTCCGTCGCACCTGGCCACCCTTGCGCGCGACGTTCAAACCGTCGACGGTGACGGTGCCGGAACTCGGCGACACCAGACCGTTGATCATGCGGGCCAGGGTCGACTTCCCGGAGCCGTTGGATCCGACGATGCCGACGCGGTGTTCGGCGATCTCGAGATCGATGTCGCGCAGCACGGGTCGATCGCCGTACCCGTGCGAGACGTGATCGAACCGGATCACGCTCATGCTCCGACTCGTTCCACGAGCATGGCGATGCCCTGACCACCGCCGATGGCGCACACCGCCAGACCGAGAGCGGGGGAGTCGGTCGCGGCCATCTGCTCAGCCAACCGGACGAGGAGAATCGCTCCGGAGGCGCCCCACGGGTGTCCGAGCGCGATGGCCCCTCCGTGCGGGCACACGATGTCCGGATCGATGCCCAGTCGATCGACGGCCGCCAGGGCCACCGAGGCGAAGGCTTCGGTGATCTCGACGATCCCGACGTCGGACAGGGAGACGCCGCAGCGGTTGAGGACGGCGCGGACCGCGGGCACGGGGGACAGTCCCGGGAGCGCGGGATCCGTCCCGGCGACGGCCCAGCCGAGTACCCGCAGGGCAGGGCCGTCTGCCCGGTCCGCGGTCGTCACGGCGAGCACGGCCGCGCCGTCGGAGATGCCGCACGAGTTGCCCGCGGTGGCGGTGCCCTCGGGGGAGAACGCCGGACGCAGCCTGCTCAGACGCGCCGCGGTGAGTCCGCTGCGCACCCGCTCGTCCCGATCGATCCCGGCGACGGTGACGATCTCCGCCGAGAAGTCCGTCTGCGACGCGAGCCGGTGCGAGCGTTCAGCGTAGGCGTCCTGTCGCTCCCGGCCGATGCCGAGCGTGCGGGCGAGATCGTCGGCGGCAGTGCCCATGTCGGGGTCCGGGTGACCGCGCGGGGTGAACGGGGCGCGCGTGTACCGCTGGGGATCCGCGTCGCCGACCGGGGCGTGGAACCGCCACGGCGCCGTGCTCGCCGATTCGACGCCCCCCGCGAGGATCAGGGCGTCGTCGCCCGCGCGGACACGGGACGAGGCCAGGGCCACGGCGTCGAGGCCCGACCCGCACTGGCGATCGACCGTCACGCCGGGGACGTGGTGACCGAGACCGGCCTGTAACGCCGCGACCCGAGCGAGGTCGCCGCCGGGACCGAGGCAGTTGCCCAGGACCACGTCGTCGATGCGGCCGAGATGGTGCACCCGGAGCGCGACGTCGGCGAGGACGGGTGCCGCGAGATCGGCGGCCGTCAGGTCGGCGAACGCATGCCCCGCCGTGCCGATCGGAGTCCGCCTCCCTGCCAGCAGGATCGGATCGCGCGGGGACGAGCGCACCATGTCAGGCGGCGGACCCGACGGTCGCGCGACGCCGCGGCGCGACGAGGCCGGGGTAGGCGCGGTGGACGCCCTTCGCGACGACGGTCGCGACGACGACCTTGACCGCGTCGCCGGGAACGTAGGCGCCCGTGGACGCGACGGCCGCCCCGACACCGAGGTCCGTGCGCAGCAGGAGGCCCAGGACACCGAAGACGTAGATGACGACGATGCCGCCCACGGCGTTGACGAGCAGACCGGCCCACAGCGGGTAGGACGGCACGATCAGCCGCGTGAGCGCGCCGATGACGAAGGCACCCACGACCCATCCGACGAGGTACCCGACGCTGGGGGCCGCGAAGACGCCGAGGCCTCCGCGTCCGCCGGCGAGCAACGGCAGGCCGATCGCGACGAGTGCGAGCAGGACCAGTACCGCGGCCGCACCCTTGCGGGCGCCGAGAACCGCGCCCGCGGCGATGACGCCGAGGGTCTGCAGGGTGATGGGCACACCGCTGATGCCGACCGTGATGGAGCCGGGAAGGCCGAGTGCCGCGATCAGTGCCGCGAAGACGGCGACCTGAGCGAGGTCACGAGCCGAGAGACGAGGGGACACGGTCGGGACTCCTGTGCGTGGCGTGAGCGAGAACCACTTGAACGGTGTTCAAGTGCGCGGAGTCACGCTAGTGGGGTGCTCGTACCCGGTGCAACTCCCCGTCGTGTCACAGCGACGCGACGAGGGCGTTCAGGGTGGCGGAGCTGCTGTGCGCGGGATGCCACCCGAGGTCGCGCTTGGCCTTCGAGGTGTCCATGACGACGGACGTCCGTCCCACGTGCACCCACTCCACCATCGACGGGACGAACGGGAGGGTGCGGATCACCGCCGACGCCGCAGACCCGAGGAGGGACGGCACCCGTACCGGGAAGGCGCCCAGCGCGGCCGCCACCTGCGACAGGGACACCACCCCGTCGCCCGCGATGTTGTACGGGCCGGGAGGTGCGTCCGTGGTCGCGGCGAGCGCGATGGCCGTCGCCACGTCGTCGTGGTGCACCAGTTGCAGCGGGTGTCCCGGGTCGGGGAACACCGGACGCACCGCGCCGACCACGGCCCCCAGTGGTGCGGGGAGCTGGGCGGCGATCGAGCGCCACGGCATGGAGTCGGCCAGGGCGGGCGCTTTCGGGCCGGCGACGATGCACGGCCGCAGGACGTACACCTCGAGGTCCGATCCCGCGGTGACCTCGTCGAGGACCTCCTCGAGTTCGGCCTTCTGCTCGGAGTAGTAGTGCTCCTTCGATCCGCGCGTCGGTGTGTCCTCGGTCAGCGGCACCCGGTTGTCCGAGTGATAGCCGTACGCGGCGACGGACGAGGTGTAGACGAGCCGTGTCGGCCGCGCGGCGGCCACCGTCGCCTCGAAGACGGTGCGAGTCCCGGCCAGGTTGATCCGTGAACTCTCGGCCCGCGATCCCATGATGAGGAAGGCGAGGTGCACCACGACATCCGCCTCGGCGACGAAGGCGTCCACCGCCTCACGATCGAGTATGTCGCCCTGCCGGTACTCCGTCTTGGTCCAGCCGTGCTCGTCCACGTCGAACGGTCGTCGCGCCATGCCGAGGATGCGGTCCACGGCCGGATCGCGCTCGAGCGCGTCCACCGCCGACATGCCGATCTCGCCGGTCGGACCGGTCACTGCCACTGTGAGTCCCATGGGTCGATGATGCCCGCTGACGTCGGGATTCAAGCAAGGTTCGGTGGGAGTGAGAGACTGCGACGATGCAGGATCCGGACCATGTTCTCGGCGCGCTCCGTCGCTCACCCGATGTCGAGGCGCCCAATCTCCACGCCGTCGACGCCTCCGACCGGCTGATCCTGGCCGAGGCCGCGGAGTCGACCTCCACCGCCGAGCCCGGGTCGGTCGCGGTGATCGGCGACCGGTACGGCGCGCTGACCCTCGGGACCGCCGCCGCGCACGGCCTCACCGGCATTCGCGTGCACCAGGATCCCCTCACCTCCGAGCTCGCGCTGGCCCGCAACGCCGGCACGCTCGGCCTCGGCGACGTCTACACGAGCCACGCGTTGGATCGAGAGTTGCTCGACGGTGCGACCGTGGTGCTGCTGCAGCTTCCCCGCGCCCTCGCCGAGCTCACCGAGATCGCCGAAGCCGTTGCCCGCTGGGCGGATCCGTCGGTCCGCGTCATCTCGGCGGGTCGACTCAAACACATGAGTCGGTCGATGAACGACGTGCTCGCCGCGAACTTCACCGACGTGGGGGCCACCCGTGCGGCGCAGAAGTCTCGCGGGTTGGTGGCGACCGGGCCGCTGCCTCGCGAGAGCGCGACGTACCCCGTGTCGACCCTCCTCCCCGATCTGGACCTCACCGTGGTCGCCCACGGTGCCGTCTTCTCCGGGGACCGGCTGGACATCGGCACCCGATACCTGTGCACGTTCCTCGACCGGATATCGCCCGACGCGCGCCGCATCGTCGATCTGGGGTGCGGGACCGGCATTCTCGCGGCCCTCGCCGCGCGCCTACGGCCGGACGCGGAGGTGGTCGCCACCGATCGCTCGGCCGCGGCGGTGGCGTCGGCGGCGGCCACGGCGGAGGCGTCCGGCGTGCGGGTGACGGCGCGTCGGGACGACGCCATGGCGTCGGAGGCACCCGCGAGCGCCGACGTGATCCTGTGCAATCCGCCGTTCCACGAGAACGCGGCCGTGCACACCGGGGGAGCGGAGAAACTGTTCGCGGCCGCGCGGACCGTCCTGCGCCCCGGCGGCGAACTGTGGGCGGTGCACAACTCACACCTGCGGTTCCGCTCCGTGCTCGCGCGCATGGTCGGGCCGACGGAGGTGATGGGCCGCAACGACAAGTTCACCGTCACCCGGTCGATCAGGTGACGGTGAACATCTCGGCCGCGGTCCGGCGGTCGTGACTCAGTCGAAGTAGGAACCCGCGTCCTCGGTGGTCCCGTCGATCTGGCCGCGGTGCGTCGCGGAGTTCTCCACCACGACTCCGTCCACCACGTCCGCGTCCTTCACGGCGGCGCCGTCGGTGCCGTCGTCCTCCGTGGCGTCCGCGATGTAGTCGTTCTCGTCGTCGCTGTCGACGACCCGGTCCACCAGTTCCTCGGTCAGGTCGTCGTCGGGTGTCGCCGCGACGGGGACGTCGAGTTCCTCTTCGAGCGGGATGTCCGGCACTTCCTCGGCCAGCTTCTGGTCGAGGCTCTCACCCTCCCGCGCCTCGCGTTCGGTGGTGCCGAACTTGTCGGCCTCGGTCCACGAGTCCGGCGGGGTGACCACGTCGTCGACGTCGTCCGTGCCTCGGATCTCGTCCGAGTCGAGACTCTCACTCTGGTCCAGCGTGTCTCCGGGTCCGTCTTCGATGCTCATGAGGGAGAAGGTGCCCGGATCGCCCGAGCGACAAACGTGAGCGGACAAACGTGCGCCGACCGTGTGTACTGATGCGGTACTGCGCTGGGGGAACGGCGACGTTCGCCCGGTACAGTCCGTTTTGTCCGATGGGAACTTTTCCGTCGCATCCGAACGTTGAGAGATACACAGGCTCCACCACACGAAAGGGATGAGACACGGTGCGCACTTCCAGCAACCCGGTGTTCCGCAATCTGCCCAAGCAGGCGGGAGGCGGATATGCCTCCTTCGGTTCGGCCGCCGCCGGTGCCGGTGCGGTCACCCAGCAATACGGCTCCCCGCAGGGACAGCCGCAGCCGTACCAGACCGGTCCGCAGCAGCGTGCGATGACGATCGACGACGTGGTCACCAAGACGGCCACCACGCTCGGTGTCCTGACGGTGTTCGCCATCGCGTCCTACGTGCTCGCGAGCAACAACCCCGGCCTCGCCCCGATGTTCGTCATCGGCGGCGGACTCATCGGCTTCGTCCTCGTCCTCGTGGCGACGTTCGGCCGCAAGATGGACAGTGCGCCCCTGGTGCTCGCGTACGCGGCCTTCGAGGGCGTGTTCCTCGGTGCCCTGTCGCTCATGTTCACCGACATCAGCTTCGGCGGCGTCGGCGGCAGTGCGCTCATCGCCCAGGCCGTGCTCGGCACCTTCGGCGTCTTCTTCGGCATGCTCGTCGTCTACAAGACCGGCGCCATCCGTGTCACGCCGCGCCTCACCCGCATGGTCGTCGGCGCCCTCATCGGTGTCGTCGTGCTCATGCTCGGTAACCTGGTCGCCAGCTTCTTCACCCCCGGCGGGCTCGGACTGCGTGACGGCGGCACCGTCGCCATCATCTTCAGCCTCGTCTGCATCGGCATCGCCGCGTTCAGCTTCCTGCTCGACTTCGACTCCGCCGACCAGCTGATCCGTGCCCAGGCACCGGAGAAGGCTGCCTGGGGCGTCGCGCTCGGTCTGACCATCACCCTGGTCTGGCTGTACGTCGAGATTCTGCGACTGCTGAGCTACTTCAACAACGACTAGTTCCAGCGGTAGTCGTCACAGCCGACAGCCCCCGTCCTCCTCTCGGAGGGCGGGGGCTGTTCGCTGTGTACGGGACGACTCAGCTGAGGCGCTCGAGCACCATGGCCATGCCCTGTCCGCCGCCGACGCACATGGTCTCGAGACCGAACTGCTTGTCGTGGGCGCGCAGGTTGTTCAGCAGGGTGGCGGTGATGCGGGCACCGGTCATGCCGAAGGGGTGTCCGAGGGCGATGGCGCCGCCGGAGACGTTGATCTTGTCCTCGTCGATCTTCAGCTCGCGGGCGGAGCCGATCACCTGGACGGCGAAGGCCTCGTTGATCTCGACGAGGTCGATGTCGTCGATCGTCTTGCCTGCGAGCGCGAGCGCCTTCTTCGACGCCTCGATGGGGCCGAGGCCCATGATCTCGGGCGAGAGGCCCGAGACGCCGGTGGACACGACGCGGGCGAGCGGGGTCAACCCGAGCTCCTTGGCCTTGGTGTCGGACATGATCACCAGTGCTGCGGCGCCGTCGTTCAGCGGGCAGGCGTTGCCGGCGGTGATGGTGCCGTCCGGGCGGAAGACCGGCTTGAGCTGCGAGATCTTCTCGTAGGTGGTGCCGGCGCGGGGGCCGTCGTCGGTGGACACGACGGTGCCGTCGGGCAGCGTGACCGGGGTGATCTCGTTCTGGAAGTGGCCCTTGGCGATGGCCTCCTCGGCTCGGTTCTGGCTGCGGACGCCCCAGTGGTCCTGCTCCTCACGGCTGATGCCGGTGAGCTGGGCGACGTTCTCCGCGGTCTGGCCCATCGCGATGTAGGCGTCGGGGAGGTTGCCGTTCTCGCGGGGGTCGGACCAGGTCTGGCCACCCTCGGCGATCTTCTCGGTGCGGGCCTGCGCGTCGGCGTAGATGGGGTTCTGGGTGTCCGGGTAGGAGTCGGAGTTGCCCTTGACGAAGCGGGATACCGTCTCGACGCCCGCGGAGATGAACACGTCGCCCTCGCCGGCCTTGATGGCGTGCAGTGCCATGCGGGTGGTCTGCAGCGACGACGAGCAGTAGCGGGTGATGGTGGTGCCGGGGAGGAAGTCGTAGCCGAGCTGGATGGCGACGTTGCGGCCGATGTTGAAGCCCTGCTCGCCGCCGGGCAGACCGCAGCCCATGAGGAGGTCGTCGATCATGGTGGGGTCGAGGGCGGGCACCTTGTCGAGGGCTGCCTTGACCATCTGCGCTGCGAGGTCGTCGGGACGCATGCTGACGAGCGACCCCTTCATCGCGCGCCCGATGGGCGAACGGGCCACGGACACGATCACTGCTTCTGGCATGGGAGGACTCCTCGGGTTGGCGACGATATGACTGGAGGGTAACTCTCGTCCGGTGGGCCCCCGGTCACTGCAGGGCGTCTCGCGGTCGTAGCCGCGACACGTGGCGGTTGGCCGAGGCGGTGAGGCGGGCGACGAGGCGACGCTGCTCGGCGACGTCCGACACCGTGGGCAGCGTCGGCAGGGGGCCGCCCGCCCATTCGCCCAGCGCGGCCGCCAGCACGGGCAGGATCTGCTGGGCAGCGAGTTCGTATCCGGCAGCGGACGGATGGAAACGGTCGGCCGAGAACATCCGCTCCGGCGCCGCGAGGAACTCCGGGGCGAGCAGATCCGCCAGCGCGACGGGGTGGCCGCCGGCGGCGAGCGTCGCCGACGTCTGAGCCCGCGCGAGTCGGTGGCCCCACGTCCGCACGACAGCGCGGAGCGGCTGCGGGATGGCGGTGACGACACCGAGATCCGGGCACGTCCCGACGACCACGACGGTGCCCTCCGCCCGCAGGCGACGCACCGCGGTACGCAGACGCTCGGCCGAGGCCGCCACCGCATGCTTCTTGGTCACGTCGTTCGCGCCGATGAAGATGACCGCCGCATCGGGCCGGTCGTGGTGGGCGACCAGCATCGCATCGACCTGACCCTCGAGTCCCTTGGACGTCGCGCCGGGAATGGCCTTGGTGCTGAGCCGGATCCGCTTCCCGCTCTCGTCGGCGAGACCGCGCGCGATCAGCACGCCCGGCACGTCGTCCGCGACGACGCAGCCCATGCCGGCGGCCGTCGAGTCGCCGAAGATCATCAGGTGCAGGTCGGACTGCACGCCGGGCCGCCACCGCTGGGGGACGCGCGCACCCGGGGCGTACACACCGTCGGCCTCGGGCGGCCGGTCCGTGCTGCGGCCGATCACCGTCCGAGCAGCGGCCGCCTGTGCCAGCAGATGCCGGTACGCGGCCCAGGACAGTGTTCCCGCGCCGGATCCCGCGACGACGGTGGCGGCTCCCGCCACTGCTGCCTGTCGCCACCCACCGCGACCCGAGCCGCCCTGCTGCATCGCACCTCCGCTCACCTGTCCGATTCTAGGTGCGCCGACGGCGGTGCCGTGCAGTGCGATCGCCGCAGCGCGACGAGGCTCGGTGGGTGTCCGGCCGGACATCTGGGAGGATGGACACATGCGCATTGCAAACAGCGTCGTCGACCTCATCGGCAACACCCCGCTGGTCAAGCTGAACACCGTCGTCGCCCCCGGGTCCGCACTCCTCGCCGCCAAGGTGGAGTACCTCAATCCCGGTGGCAGTTCGAAGGACCGCATCGCCGTCAAGATGATCGAGGCGGCCGAGGCGTCCGGTGAACTGAAGCCCGGCGGCACCATCGTCGAGCCCACCTCCGGCAACACCGGAGTCGGCCTGGCCCTCGTCGCACAGCAGCGCGGCTACAAGTGCGTCTTCGTGTGCCCCGACAAGGTCGGCGAGGACAAGCGCAACGTCCTACGTGCCTACGGCGCGCAGGTCGTCGTGTGCCCCACCGCGGTCGCCCCCGAGGATCCGGACAGCTACTACAGCGTCTCGGACCGCCTCGTGCGCGAGATCGACGGTGCCTGGAAGCCCAACCAGTACGCCAACCCGGGTGGTCCGCAGAGCCACTACGAGACCACCGGACCCGAGATCTGGAACGACACGGACGGCAAGATCACGCACTTCGTCGCCGGCGTCGGTACCGGCGGCACCATCACCGGAACCGGTCGCTACCTCAAGGAGATGTCGGGCGGTGCGGTGAAGATCATCGGCGCCGATCCCGAGGGCTCCGTCTACTCGGGCGGGACCGGCCGGCCGTACCTCGTCGAGGGCGTGGGCGAGGACTTCTGGCCCAGCGCGTACGACCCGTCGATCCCGGACGAGATCATCGCCGTGTCCGACGCCGACTCGTTCGAGATGACGCGTCGCCTCGCCCGCGAGGAGGGTCTGCTGGTCGGCGGATCCTGCGGTATGGCCATGGTCGCCGCGCTGCAGGTGGCCGAGCGCGAGGGCCCGGAGGCCCTCGTCGTCGTCCTGCTGCCCGACGGTGGTCGCGGCTACCTCGGCAAGATCTTCAACGACAAGTGGATGAGCTCCTACGGCTTCCTGCGCACCCGGCTCGACGGCGGCACCGCCGAGCCCACCGTCGGTGACGTGCTGCGCGGCAAGTCCGGCGCACTGCCCGACCTCGTGCACACGCACCCGTCCGAGACGCTGCGCGACGCCATCGAGATCCTGCGCGAGTACGGCGTCTCCCAGATGCCGGTCGTCGGCGCCGAGCCGCCGGTCATGGCGGGCGAGGTCGCGGGCAGTGTCAGCGAGCGCGATCTGCTCAGTGCCGTGTTCGAGGGCCGGGCCAACCTGTCCGACGCCGTGAAGACGCACATGAGTGCGCCGTTCCCGCTCATCGGTGCCGGTGAGCCGGTCTCGGCCGCGACGAAGACGCTCGGCGACACCGACGCCGTCATGGTCGTCGACGACGGCAAGCCGGTCGGCGTCATCACCCGCCACGATCTCCTCGGATTCGTCACCACCGCGTCCTGACGCGGCGACGTACTGACCCAGCCCGACCGGCCTCCGGCCTGCCCGCTCGTTAGGCTGGTCTGCATGAGTGAGCAGCGCAGCAAGTCCGACACGACGTCCTGGCAGGGGTTCTCCACTCGCGCGGTGCACGCCGGGTACGAGCCCGACCCGCTGACCGGTGCGGTCAACGTCCCGATCTACGCGAGCTCCACCTTCGCCCAGGACGGCGTGGGCGGTATGCGCAGCGGGTTCGAGTACGCCCGCACCGGCAACCCGACCCGGCGTCCGCTCGAGGCCAACCTGGCAGCCCTCGAGAACGGCCACTACGGTCGCGCGTTCTCCTCGGGCATGGCCGCGACGGACGCCCTCCTGCGGGCGTCGCTGCGCCCGGGCGACCACCTCGTGATCCCGAACGACGCGTACGGCGGCACCTTCCGGCTCATCGACAAGGTGTTCACCCAGTGGGGCATCGAGTACTCGGTGGCCGCGGTGTCGGACGTCGACGCCGTGCGCGAGGCCATTCGCCCCAACACGAAGCTGGTCTGGGTCGAGACGCCCACCAACCCGCTGCTCAACGTCGGCGACATCGAGGCTCTGTCGGGCGTCGCACACGAGGCGGGCGCGAAGATCGTCGTCGACAACACGTTCGCGTCGCCGTACCTGCAGCAGCCCCTCACGCTCGGCGCCGATGTGGTGCTGCACTCGACGACCAAGTACATCGGTGGACACTCCGACGTCGTCGGCGGCGCCCTCGTGTGCAACGACGAGGAACTGGACGCGTCGTTCGCCTTCCTGCAGAACGGCGCCGGCGGTGTTCCCGGACCGTTCGACGCGTTCCTGACACTGCGCGGCATCAAGACGCTCGCCCTGCGCATGGAGCGGCACAGCGACAACGCCGAGAAGATCGTCGAGCTGCTGACGGGTCACCCCGCCGTCTCCTCGGTCATCTACCCGGGATCCGAGAGCCACCCGTCCCACGCCGTCGCCGCCAAGCAGATGCGTCGGTTCGGCGGCATGGTGTCGGTCCGTCTGAAGGGTGGCCGCCAGGCGGCGCTCGACCTCTGCGCGCGCACCGAGATCTTCACTCTCGCCGAGTCGTTGGGCGGCGTCGAGTCGTTGATCGAGCATCCCGGCGCCATGACCCACGCCTCCACCGCCGGCTCGCTGCTCGAGGTGCCGGACGACCTGGTGCGCCTGTCCGTCGGCATCGAGGACGCCGCAGACCTGGTCGGCGACATCGAACAGGCGCTCGCCTGACGCTCGACGGCGAACAGGCGCTCGCCTGGGAGTATTCGGGTTTAGGGTTCCAGCCATGGATCTCCTCACCGCCGACCGGCTGGACCGCGCCACCGCGCTGCTCGCCCCGGTCATGCGCCGCACACCCCTCGTGGCCTCCCGTGTCCTGTCCGATCGCACCGACCGTCAGGTGTGGCTCAAGTGCGAGAACCTGCAGCGCACCGGATCGTTCAAGCCGCGGGGTGCGTACAACCGCATCGCGGGTCTGACCGACGAGGAGCGCGCTCGTGGGGTGGTCGCGGCCAGCGCCGGCAATCACGCGCAGGGCGTCGCGTGGGCGGCGTCGGAACTCGGGGCCGCGTCGACGGTGTTCATGCCGAACGGTGCTCCCCTGCCGAAGTTGGTGGCCACCAAGGCGTACGGGGCCACCATCCACCAGGTGGGCACCACCATCGACGAGGCGCTGCTCGCGGCCATGGCATTCGCCGAGGAGACCGGCGCCGTGCTGATCCACCCGTTCGATCACATCGACGTGGTGGCGGGCCAGGCCACCGTGGGTGTGGAGATTCTCGACCAGATGCCCGATGTGGGCACCATCGTGGTGCCGACCGGCGGCGGCGGTCTCGTCGCCGGCATCGCCGCCGCCGTCGCGTTGAGCGGCAAGGACATTCGCATCGTCGGGGTCCAGGCGGAACAGGCCGCCGCGTGGCCCGGATCGCTCGAGGCCGGTATGCCGATCTCCGCCGAACGGATGTCGACGATGGCCGACGGTATCGCCGTGGGGCGTCCCGGGGCGGTGCCCTTCGCACATGTCACCGAGATGGTGGACCGCGTGATCACTGTCAGCGAGGACGCGCTGTCTCGGGCGCTGCTGCTGTGCATGGAGCGCGCCAAGCTCATCGTCGAAGCCGCGGGGGCTGCGGCCGTCGCTGCGCTCATGGACCACCCCGAGCAGTTCCACGGTGACGGGCCGATCGTCGCCGTTCTGTCCGGCGGAAACATCGATCCGCTCCTGCTGACGCACGTCGTCGCGCACGGGTTGCGAGCGGCGGGTCGCTATCTGACGGTGCGCATCGTCATTCCCGACCGCCCGGGCGGCCTCGTGGGGGTGCTCGGCGTGGCACGCGACACTGCCGCGAGTGTGGTCGACGTGGTGCACGCGCGCACGGCAGGGCGGCTGGCGATGGACGAGGTGGAGATCATGATGACCCTGGAGACCAGGGGGCCGGATCACCGTGCCGCTGTGCTGTCGGGTCTCGCGGCCGCCGGATACGAGGCCGAAGTTCAGGAGTGATCAGGCGGCGATGAAGACCGTGGCCGAGGCGTGGTCGGCGGCACCGTCGACCAGCGCGTCGGCGCCCGCCGCCGCGGCTCGCGACCACGCGGCTGCCACCACGGGGGAGGGTGCGGCCACCGTGGCCGTGGTGGTGGCCGTGCTGGTGACCACCGTGGTCCCCGAGGCGATCGGGACGAGGCGTTCCGCCGAGCCGTCGATCACCGAGATCTGCCATCCCCGTGCGGATTCCGGTCCGGCGACGGCGATGTGGGTGTCGGTCGAGTGTGCACCCGAGACCGACACCAGCGCGCCGCACCCGAAGCGGCGTGCGATCGTCGCGGCGATGCGCTCGACGACGACGGCGAGCGCTGTCGCGTCCAGATCGAGTGTGGCCCAAGCCGGGAGACGCACATCGAGGCCCTCGATCTCGATGGCGTCGTGAGTGTCCGTGCTCTGTGTGCGGAGTGGATCGACGGCGCCCGACGTGAGGGTGGCGGCGTCGAGGGCGTGCCGGAGCTGGTCCGCCAGAGCAGGGGAGACGCGCACGGTCCGGCCGAAGGAGCGGTTCAGTCGCTGCAGTTCGGAGTCCGCACGGGTGAGCGAGACGATGTCGAGCCACGTGTCCAGGGCGGTGCGCGCCGCGGCTGCCGCATCGGTGATCACGGCCGCGTCGGTGACGACCACCCGCACGTGGCGGTCGTCGATGTCGAACCCTGCGAATGCCTTCGTGGCGAGACTCATCTGGTGGCACCTCCGTCGTGACTATCGTTCGACCTGCACGTGCCCGTTACACGAGTAGGGCTTCGGGTCTGGCGGCCGTACGGATGGGACACGCGTTCGGCCCCGTACGCGGACGTACGGGGCCGAACGGACGTGCATGGTGCGAGATCAGTTGTGGTACGGCTCTGCGCTCGCGAGCGTGACCTTCATGGTCTTGCCGTTGGGCAACGAGTACTCGCGCGTGTCGCCGACCTTGGCGTCGATCAGCGCGCCGCCGAGAGGCGAGTTGGGGGAGTAGACCTCGAGCTTGCCGTCCCGGGCGCCCTCCTCGCGGGTGGCGATGAGGAACGTCTCGGAGTCGGACTCGTCACCGTCGTAGTAGACCTTGACGACCGATCCGGGGAGCGCGACGCCCGACTGGGTGGGAGCCTCGCCGACCTTGGCGTTGTTCAGCAGCTCCTGCAGCTGGCGGATACGCGCCTCCTGCTGGCCCTGCTCCTCGCGGGCGGCGTGGTATCCACCGTTCTCCTTGAGGTCGCCCTCTTCCCGTCGCTCGTTGATCTCCGCGGCGATGACGGGTCGGTTGGCGATGAGCTGGTCGAGTTCGCCCTTGAGCCTGTCGTGCGACTCCTGGGTCAGCCAGGTCACCTGGGTCTCGCTCATCTCGATCACTCCCTCGTGTTCTTCAGAGCCGTTCGGCTCCGGTATTCGTAGGCGGCGTGCGGTGGTGTCACCGAGCCCACACGTGAAAGAGAGCCCGCGCTGGTGCGCGAGCTCGGTCACGAGCAGGGCGTTCCGCCGAGGCGAAACGCGGTCGATGCGAACGGCCCTTGGCTCGAGTGCTCGCGTTACGCCCGTCAATGCAGCAATACACGGCCCCACTGGGTGAGCCGTGTACGAACTGATTTTACCACGAAAGAACTTCGTGGTTTCTTGGTCGGCACCCGACGGTCACCGAGGTGTGAGATGTTCCGGCACGTCCAGGCTGCATCCGTAGAGGTCTGCCAGGCCCGGCGCGGCCGACGTGATGACGAAGCTGCGGACGTCTTCGGTGCCGTTCTCGGACGCCGGGATCACCACCTCGCGCCGGCCGGTCTCGGTGCCGTCGCGTGACCGCGACCGGATGATGCAGACCGCGGGCTGCGACGGGTCGTCCCTGGTCACGTTCAGGCGTACGTCCACGCGGTCCTCGCCGACGATGTCGAAGGACACCATCGTCCCGTCGACGTCGGGGGTGGTGAACTTGGTGTAGCCGAGGTAGGCGACGGCCACGCCCAGTGCGATGACCAGCAGCGTCAGAGCCACGGCGAGGACACGGGACGGGGCGATTCCCCGACTGGTGGGGTAGCGCCCCTCGGGGAGACTCTGCGGCGTGGTGGACATCGCCGTCGAACTTACCCGCGGACCTGGTCCCGCCTCTCCGGGGTGCCCGAGGGAGTGGAACTATTGACGGTGCCCGGACCGGAACCGGAGCACCACCGATAGTTGAAGTGAGGCACACGTGAGCGGACTGCGACTGATGGCAGTGCACGCCCATCCCGACGACGAGTCCTCGAAGGGCGCGGCCACCATGGCGCGATACGCGGCCGAGGGCAACGAGGTGCTGGTGGTCACGCTCACCGGCGGTGAGCGCGGCGACATCCTCAACCCGGCCATGGACATCCCCGGTGTGCGCGAGCGCATGTCCGAGGTGCGCAAGGAGGAGATGGCCGCTGCCGCAGCCATTCTCGGGGTGCAGCAGACGTGGCTGGGGTTCGTGGACTCCGGTCTGCCGGAGGGCGATCCGCTGCCGCCGCTTCCCGAGGGATGCTTCGCGCTGGTGCCGCTCGAGGAGTCGACCGAGGCTCTGGTGCGCGTGGTGCGCGACTTCAGGCCGCACGTCATGACGACCTACGACGAGAAGGGTGGCTACCCCCACCCCGATCACATCCGCTGCCACGAGGTGTCGGTCGCCGCCTACGAGGCGGCCGGCGATGCCGAGCAGTTCCCCGGAACGGGCGAGGCGTGGGAGGTCTCGAAGCTCTACTACTCCCACGGCTTCATCCGCCAGCGCATGCAGTTGTTCGACGACGAGATGATCGCCTCCGGTCAGGAGGGGCCGTTCACGGAATGGCTCGCACAGTGGCCGAAGGATCGCGGCGAGATCATGGAGCGCGTCACCACCCAGGTGGAGTGCGCGGACTTCTTCCAGCAGCGTGACGACGCACTGCGTGCGCACCGCACCCAGATCGATCCGAACGGCCGCTTCTTCGCGGTCCCGGTCGACGTGCAGAAGAAGCTGTGGCCGACCGAGGAGTACGAGCTCGCGCGGACCCGCGTGCGCACGTCGCTGCCCGAGACCGACCTGTTCGCCGGGATCGAGTCCTAGATGACCGTGCTCAGCGCGTCGATCATGCTGGCGCAGAACAACACCGGGCCCGAGTTCGGCAAGGCCTCACCCGTCGGTCTCGTCATCATCGTGCTGTTGCTCATCGGTACCGCCCTGTTGGTGCGGTCGATGAACGCGCACTTCAAGAAGCTCCCGGCGTCCTTCGAGCCGGAGGATCCGACTCCGGACCAGGCCGCGGACGAGGGCACGGACCGCGGAGGCTTCCGACCCGAGCGGTGAGGGGCTTCCGACCCGAGCGGTGAGGGGCTTGCGACCCGAGCGGTGATTGCGCCGGGTGTCACGGGGGACACTGCAGGGGTGGCCACCCGTGAGCGCAACACCCTGTCCGACTCGACGAGCCCCTACCTGCGTCAGCACGCCGACAATCCCGTGCACTGGCAGCAGTGGGGTGACGACGCCCTGGCGTGGGCTCGCGAACGAGACGTCCCGGTCCTGCTGTCGGTGGGCTACTCGGCGTGTCACTGGTGTCACGTGATGGCACACGAGTCGTTCGAGAACGACGCCATCGCGGAGATCATGAACGCGAACTTCGTGTGCATCAAGGTCGATCGCGAGGAACGCCCCGACATCGACGCCGTCTACATGAACGCGACGGTCGCGATGACGGGCCAGGGCGGCTGGCCGATGACGGCGTTCCTCACCCCCGACGCGGAACCGTTCTACTGCGGCACCTACTTCCCGCCCACGCCGCGGCAGGGGATGCCGTCGTTCACGCAACTGCTCGAGGCCATCTCCGAGACGTGGCGCACCCGTCGTGACGAGGTGCAGCAGGCGTCGGCCTCCGTGGTCGCGGAACTGCGCAGGACCGCCGCGGGCATTCCGGAGGGCGACCGCGTCGTCGACGCCGCTCTGCTCGACGAGGCGGTGGCGCGCGTCCTGACGGACGAGGACGTGCCGCGCGGCGGCTTCGGAGGAGCACCGAAGTTCCCACCGTCGTCTCTCGTGGAGGGACTGCTCCGCCACGTCGAGCGGACCGGGTCGGAGCCTGCCCGCGCTGCGGTGGGCCGTACCGCCGACGCCATGGCCCGCGGCGGGATGTACGACCAGCTCGGGGGCGGTTTCGCTCGGTACTCCGTCGATGCGGACTGGGTGGTGCCGCACTTCGAGAAGATGCTCTACGACAACGCGTTGCTGCTGCGCTTCTACGCTCACCTGGCGCGCCGCGGCGATGCGTTCGCTCATCGTGTGGCCGTCGACACCGCCGACTTCCTCCTGCGCGATCTCGGCACGGACGACGGGTGCTTCGCCTCCGCCCTGGACGCCGACACCGACGGGGTGGAGGGACTGACCTACGCGTGGACACCCGCGCAGCTGGTCGAGGTGCTGGGCGCCGAGGACGGGGCCCGCGCCGCACAGGTGTTCGGGGTGACCGACACGGGCACGTTCGAGGAGGGGGCGTCCGTGTTGCAGTTGCGGGCCGAACCGACGGACCCCGAGCGTTTCGCACGCATGCGCGCAGCACTGGCCGCGTCACGTGCCACGCGTCCTCAGCCGGGGCGCGACGACAAGGTGGTGACCGCCTGGAACGGCTTCGCGATCACGGCGCTGGCCGAGGGCGGCGCCGCGCTGGGGTGCCGCAACTGGGTCGATGCGGCAGCACGCTGCGCGGACCGCATCCTGGACCTGCACCGCGTCGACGGCCGACTACGGCGTGCGTCCCTGGGCGGTGTCGTGGGCGATGCGGCGGCCATCGCGGAGGATCACGGCGCACTCGCCGTCGCTCTCGCCGCGCTGCACCAGGCGACCGGGGAGGCACGCTGGCTGACGGCGGCGGAGGAGATACTCGACGTCGCGCTCGACCACTTCGCCGATCCTGAGCAGCCGGGCAGCTGGTTCGACACCGCCGACGACGCGGAGACGCTCGTGACCCGGCCTCGCGATCCACTCGACAACGCGACCCCGTCCGGAGCGGCACTGATCACCGAGGCTCTGCTGACGGTGGCCGCGTCCAGCGAGAACTCCTCGCGCTTCGGTGCGGCGGCGGACAGGTCGCTGGCGCGAGCGTCGATCCTCCTCGAGCGGGCACCCCGGTCGGCCGGCCACTGGCTGACCGTCGCGGAAGCCGCGGTGGCGGGACCGGTGCAGGTGGCGATCGCCACGCAGTCCGTCGACGACGACCTCGTGCGCACCGCCCGCCGCGTCGCCGCCGGCGGCACGGTCGTGATCGCGGGTCCGCCCGACTCGGTCCCGCTGCTCGCGGATCGCCCGCTGGTGAGCGGCGAGTCGGCCGCGTACGTCTGTCACGGCTTCGTGTGCGACCGACCGGTCACCGACCCCGAGGACCTGACCGCACTCCTGGTCCGGTGACGCCGGATCAGGTGAAGAGCACCAGCCACACGGCGATGTAGTGGCACACCGCGGCGACGACCGTCGCGGCGTGGAAGAACTCGTGATGGCCGAACGTGGTGGGCCACGGGTTGGGCCACTTCGTTGCGTAGAGAACCGCGCCGATGCTGTAGAACACGCCGCCCGCCACCAGCAGTGCCATCGGTCCGACGCCCACACGATGGGTGAGTTCGCCCGCGACCGGCACGATGGCCCAGCCCAGCACGAGATACAGGGGCACGCCCAACCAGCGGGGGGCGGTGGGCCACAACATCTTCAGGGTGACCCCGGCCAGCGCACCGGCCCACACCACGATCAGCACGATGGTTCCGGTCCGGCTCGGCAGCCCGAGCACCGCGAACGGCGTGTAGCTGCCGGCGATGAACAGGAAGATCATCGAGTGATCGGCGCGCTTCATCCACGTCCGGCTCCGCACGGTCTGCCAGTGGACGCGGTGGTAGGTCGCGCTCACGCCGAAGAGACCACACGTCGCGATGGCGTAGACGGTGATCGCGAGACCGGCCCGGACGGACACCGCCGAGTAGGCGAGCACCACGAGCACGATCCCGCAGACCACCGACACACCGAAGGCATAGAGGTGGATCCACCCGCGCATGCGCGGCTTCACCGGCAGTTCGTCGAGGCCGAAGACAGTCACGAACCTACGGTACCGTAGGTTCGCGCTCCGACCGTGGCCGAACTAGCGGTCACCGAGCGTCAGATCCATGAGTGCACTGATCGTCCTGCGGTGAACCCATCCGCGCACACCGTCGCTCGCCAACGCAGCCCTCGCCGCGGCCAGTCCCGGTGCCCCGTGCACGCCGCCGCCCGGATGGGCGGACGCGCTCCCGAGGAACAACCGACCGACGGGGGTCTCCGTACGTCCGAGTCCGGGAACGGGCCTGAACACCAACTGCTGCTGCAGTTGCGACGTTCCGCCGTTCACCGCGCCACCGAACAGATTGGCGTCGTCCGCTGTCAGGTCGCCCGGTCGTTGGACGTGCTTACCGACGATCGACGCCGCGAACCCGGGCGCGTACTCCTCGAGGACGGTGTCGACCCGCTCGGCGAGCAGGTCGCCCGAGGCGTCGTCCGTCACACCGCGGGGGAGGTGTGTGTACGCCCATGCACTCTCCGTCCCGGCAGGGGAACGGGTGGCGTCCGCGGTCGTCATCTGACCGAACAGCATGAACGGCCGCTCCGGGATGCGGCCCGTCACCAGGTCGGCGTTCCATCGCACCAGACCGTCGTCGTCTGCGCCGACGTGCACCGTGCCCGCCTCGTTCAGACTCTTCGAGCGCCACGGGATCGGGGAGTCGAGTGCGTAGTTGATCTTCACCACCGGGGTGTCCCACTCGAACTTCTCGAGATCGCTGTGCACCCGCGCGGGAACTGCGTCCCGCGGCAGCAGTGAGCCGTACAGCGCGGGAGCGGACACGTCTGCGACGACGGCGCGCCGGGCGACGTACGTGTCGCCGCCTGCCGTCCGCACGCCGCGGGCGACACCGCCGGAAACGTCGATCGAGGTCACCTCGGTACCGCAGACGACCCGCGCCCCGGCGCTCTCGGCGCGGCGCACGAGCGCGCTGGTCAGCTCCTGCGCACCGCCGACCGGGACGGGGTAGCCGACGTCCTGCGCGAGCATCGTCAACAGGTAGCCCATGATGCCGCTCGCGGGTGCGTCGGTGGGGACGTCGGCGTGCATGGCGTTGCCGAGCAGCAGGCATCGCGCCGCCTCGCTGTGGAACAACTCGTGCGCCATCGCCCGGGCCGGGAGTACCGCGAAGCGCAGGAACCGCAGTGTCTCCGCGGTCCCGAGGCGCCGGAAGAGCGTCGCGGCACCCTTGACCGGCGGGAAGGAGCTGCCGAACAGTGAGTGCAGCAGGGGATCGCGGATCTTGTTCCACTGGTCCACCACCTGCATCCACGCCTCGCCGTCGCGCGCATCGTGATCCGCCAGCATGGCGGCCGTGTCCTCGGGATCGTGGTGGACCACCGGGGCGTTCTCGTCGTCGGGTGAGCGTGGGTGACCGAAGACGACGGGTGAGTGGGTCCAGCGGAGCCCGTGGCGGTCGAGCTCGAGCGCCGTGAACGCCGGGGACGACGCACCGAGGGGATAGAAGGCACTGAACAGGTCGCTCACGTATCCCGGGGTGAGCTCGGCGCTGCGGACCGCGCCGCCGGGGACCGGGGCGGACTCCAGGACGACGACGTCCCACCCCGCGTCGGCGAGCACGGACGCAGCGACAAGCCCGTTGTGACCCGCGCCGATCACGACGGCATCCACCGTCGTGGTGGTCATCGGGGAACCGCGGAACGCTCGGCGAGCAGCGCGAGTCGCCGCGTCGCCTCGGTGTTGCGCGGATACACGAGCGCGTGCTGGACCGACTCGGGAACGAGCGAGAACGGGAGAGTCCGGGCGTGTTCGATCATCTCGATCCGGCAACCCGACCCCTGCGGCGTCAGGCGCAGGACGATCGTCGCCTTGCCTGCCGGCATCCCGCGCGCTTCGAGTGTCACCTCACGTCCCTCCGTCATGCTCAGTACCCGCGTCTCGTCGTTCAGCACGGCGGGCCACAGGCCGACCGAATGGTGGATCCGCGAGCCGGGCGCGGGGAACTCGGGGTCGACGGCGCGGATGCGCGAGGCGCCCACCACCCACGTCGCGTAGCTCCACCCGTCGGAGAGCGCGTTCCACACGGCATCGACGCTCGCCGTGGTGTCCCGGACAACAGTCATGACTGCTCCTGTTCTCTCGTGTGCGGTCGGAGCCGGGTACCCCGTACGCCACGGAACCATCATGGAGCGCGGTGACGAGTCGGTCACGCCGATCGCGTCGTACTGCGGGCGTAGGGTGATCACCTGCTGAACAATTCTGTCGAAGTGGGGAGCTGGGTGAAGGCTCGCGGTCTGCTGTACACGCTCTACGAGAGGCGTTTGCTGCGTCAGCTCGAGGGCGCTCAGCACCCTCGGCACGTCGCCGTGATGTGCGACGGCAACCGTCGCTGGGCTCGGGAGAACGGCTTCACCGACGTCAGCCACGGGCACCGGATGGGCGCGCTCAAGATTGCGGAGCTGCTCACGTGGTGTGACATGGCCGGCGTCGAGATGGCCACCATCTACCTGTTGTCCACCGAGAACCTGCGCCGGTCACCGGACGAGCTCGACTCGCTGCTCGAGATCATCACCGACGTCGTCGAGGAGATCAGCGGACCGGGAAAGAACTGGTCCGTGAAGATCGTCGGCACGATGGATCTGCTTCCCGCCGAATCCGCCCGCCGCCTGAAGGAGGCCGCCGCCGGCACGGCCGGCCGCTCGGGAACGCACGTCAACGTCGCGGTCGGGTACGGCGGCCGTCAGGAGATCGCCGACGCCGTGCAGTCGCTCATCGCGGAACGGCTGTCCGACGGTGCAGACGGGGAGGAGTTGCTCCGCTCGGTCACCGTCGAGGGCATCGACTCGCACCTCTACACGTCGGGCCAGCCGGATCCGGATCTGGTGATCCGCACGTCGGGGGAGCAGCGGTTGTCCGGGTTCCTGCTGTGGCAGAGCGCGTACTCGGAGATCTGGTTCACCGAGGCCTACTGGCCCGAGTTCCGCCGCGTCGACTTCCTGCGCGCGCTGCGCGACTTCGCCGCGCGGCACCGGAGATTCGGTACCTGAGCCGGAGCCGGGCAGGCCGGAGGCCGGTCGTCACAATTTGCGCAGGCGCAGCCGGTTGATGGTGTGGTCGGCGTCCTTGCGCAGCACCAGGGTGGCGCGGGGGCGCGTCGGCAGGATGTTCTCCACCAGGTTGGGTCGGTTGATCGACTGCCAGATGTCCGCGGCCGCGATCCTGGCGTGCTCGTCGGACAGTCCCGAGTAGTGGTGGAAGTGCGAGGCCGGGTCGGCGAACGACGTGGAGCGCAGGGCGAGAAAGCGGTCGACGTACCACTTCTCGATGTCCTCGATGCGGGCGTCGACGTAGATGGAGAAGTCGAAGAGGTCCGAGACCATGAGGCGCGGACCGGTCTGCAGGACGTTGAGTCCCTCGATGACGAGGATGTCCGGCTGTCGCACCTCGGTGTACTTGCCCGGCACGATGTCGTACGAGACGTGCGAGTACACGGGTGCGCGTGCGGATTCGGCGCCGGATTTCACCTCGGTGACGAAGCGCAGAAGCTTGCGCCGGTCGTAGCTCTCGGGAAAACCCTTGCGGTGCATGATTCCTCGACGCACCAGCTCGGCCGACGAGTAGAGGAACCCGTCCGTCGTCACCAGGTCCACGCGCGGGTGGTGCTCCCATCGCGCCAGCAGTGCCTGCAGCACGCGCGCGGTGGTGGACTTGCCGACGGCGACGCTGCCGGCGATGCCGATGACGAACGGGACCTGGCGGTCCGGCGTCTTCTCCCCGAGGAACGTGGCCGTCGCCGCGAACAGGCGTTGGCGGGCGGCCACCTGGAGATGGATGAGTCGAGCGAGGGGGAGGTAGACCTCCGCGACCTCGTCGAGGTCGATCTGTTCGCCCAGACCGCGCAGGCCGGTGAGCTCGTCCTCGGTCAGGACCAGGGGTGTCGCGTTCCGGAGAGTGCGCCACTGTCGACGGTCGAATTCGACGTACGGACTCGACTCGTTCACTCGGGACACGCTGCCTCCATGACTGAATTGTGCTGGGTGGCTCCGGCGAACCGACAGCCGGGTGGTGCGTGACTAGAGTCGAGCGTCATGCACGTCGACACTCTCGTCCACGACTACCTCGTGCTGGGGTTGTCCTTCGATCGCCTCGAGGAGGGGTTCGTCGACGCCTACACCGGCGACCCCGCTCTGCGACGCCAGGTCGAGAACGCGCCCCCGCCCGAACCCCGCGCGCTGGCGCGGCGGGCGGCGGAACTGCGGACCGAACTGCCCTCGTCGGGGCTCTCCGAGGACCGCGCCGCGTTCCTCGACGTCCACCTGCGCGCGCTCGAGACGTCGGCACGGAAGTTGGCCGGTGACGAGATCGGATTCGTCGACGAGGTGCACGACTACTTCGACGTCGCGATCGCACCGGGCGACACCGACGACTACCGCGAGGCACATCGCCTGATGGACGAGGTGCTGGGCGGGGCGGGGCCACTGGGGGAGCGGGTGCGCGCTCACCGCGTGGCCGACGAGATCCCGCCCGAGCGGCTCGCCGAGTGCGTCGAGGCGTTCTCCAGTGCGTTGCGCGACAAGGTGCGCGGCCGGTACCCGCTGCCCGACACCGAGAAGGTCACCTACGAGGTGGTGGGCGACAAGCCGTGGTCCGGGTTCAACTACTACCTGGGCGACTACCGGTCCACCGTCGCGATCAACTCGGACCTCAAGCAACACATGGCGCATCTGCCCCATCTCATCGCGCACGAGTCGTACCCGGGCCACCACACCGAGCACTGCCGCAAGGAGGCCGGGCTCGTGCTCGGTGCGGGGCAGGCGGAGCAGACGCTCTTCGTCGTCAACACACCGCAGTGCCTGATGGCCGAGGGCCTCGCGGACCTGGCGCTCGAGTCGATCGTCGGGACCGGCTGGGGGGTGTGGGCGCAGGAGATCTACGCCGACCTCGGGCTGCGGTTCGACGGGGAACGCGCCGAGGCGCTGCAGACGGCGTCGGCGAAGCTGCTGGGGGTGCGTCAGGACGCGGCACTGCTGCTGCACGACGAGCACCGCAGTCAGGACGACGTGGCCGCCTTCCTGGGTCGGTGGTCGCTCGCGACACCGGAACGCGCCCGTCAGATGCTGCGGTTCCTGTCCTCGCCGCTCTGGCGTGCGTACACCAGCACCTACGTCGAGGGGTACCGCCTGCTGCGGTCGTGGCTGCACCGGGCCGACTCGGCAGACGGCCGAGCCGACCGCTTCGAACGGCTGCTCGACGAACCACTCATCCCGTCTCAACTGCGCTGATCTCGGGCATTAGACTCGGCGACATGACTGCTGCGCCCGTCTCCGCCACCAACATCGACACCGCCTCCCTCGCCGAGGTGGACCCCGAGGTCGCCGCGGCGATGGCCGGCGAGCTGGGACGCCAGCGCGACACCCTGGAGATGATCGCGTCGGAGAACTTCGTTCCCCGCGCGGTGCTGCAGGCGCAGGGCAGCGTCCTCACCAACAAGTACGCCGAGGGTTACCCCGGTCGTCGGTACTACGGCGGGTGCGAGCACGTCGACGTCGTCGAGGATCTTGCCCGGACCAGGGCGAAGGAGCTGTTCAGGGCCGAGTTCGCCAACGTGCAGCCGCATGCGGGCGCCCAGGCCAACGCCGCCGTCCTGATGGCTCTGATCAACCCGGGCGACAAGATCATGGGTCTGGACCTGGCGCACGGTGGCCACCTGACGCACGGCATGAAGCTGAACTTCTCGGGCAAGCTCTACGAGGTCGAGTCCTACGGTGTGAGCAAGGAAGATCACCGCATCGACATGGACGAGGTCCGCAAGCAGGCACTGAATGCGCGTCCGCAGGTGCTCATCGCCGGATGGTCGGCCTACCCGCGGCACCAGGACTTCGCCGCGTTCCGCTCCATCGCCGACGAGGTCGGTGCGCTGCTCTGGGTCGACATGGCGCACTTCGCCGGGCTGGTCGCCGCCGGTGTGCATCCGTCGCCGGTGCCGTACGCCGACGTCGTGTCCTCCACGGTCCACAAGACCCTCGGCGGGCCCCGCTCCGGCATCATCCTCGCGAAGAAGGAGTGGGCGAAGAAGCTCAACTCCGCGGTGTTCCCCGGCCAGCAGGGTGGGCCGCTCATGCACGCCATCGCGGCCAAGGCCGTCGCCTTCAAGATCGCCGGCACTCCCGAGTTCCGCGAGCGTCAGGAGCGCACCCTGCTCGGGGCGTCGCTGCTCGCCGAGCGACTGACCGGTTCCGACGTCGCCGACAAGGGTGTCTCGGTGCTGACGGGCGGAACCGACGTCCACCTCGCATTGGTGGACCTGCGCAACTCGCAGCTCGACGGCCAGCAGGCCGAGGACCTTCTGCACGAGGTCGGCATCACCGTGAACCGCAACGCGGTGCCGTTCGATCCGCGCCCGCCGATGGTCACCTCCGGCCTGCGCATCGGTACCGCGGCGCTCGCGACCCGCGGGTTCGGCGAGGCCGAGTTCACCGAGGTCGCCGACATCATCGCGACGGCACTCGCCACCGGTGAGGCCACCGACGACCTCCGTGGTCGTGTCAGCACGCTGGCCCACGACTTCCCGCTGTACGAGGGACTCGAGGGCTGGGGACTGCTGGGCTGATCCGACATGCGGCTCACCGTGGCGGGTCTGCAGACGGCGGGGTCACCCGGGGACGTCGACGCCAACCTCGGCGAGCTCGACGATGCCGCGGGGGAGGCCCTGGCGCGAGGGGCCGAGCTCCTCGTCACCCCGGAGATGTTCCTGACGGGGTACGACATCGGTGAGCGCCTCCGTGAGCTGACGTCTCGGGACCTTCTCGGCGAGGTGTGCGCACTGGCCCGCCGCCGTGGCATCGCGCTGCTCGTGGGTCTGCCGGAGACCGATGCCGGAGCGGTGTACAACACCGTCGCGCTCATCGATGCGGACGGCAGTGTGGTTGCGCAGCACCGCAAGTCGCACCTCTACGGTGAACTCGACCGGAAGTGGTTCACACCCGGACCGGACTCGGTGACAGTTGTCGACTTCCGGGGCGTGCGGCTCGGTCTGATGATCTGTTACGACGTCGAGTTCCCCGAGAACGTCCGAGCCGCGGCCCTCGCGGGCGCGCACGCTTTGCTCGTTCCCACCGCGCAGATGGTGCCGTTCACGTTCGTGGCCGACGTCGTCATCCGCACGCGCGCGTGGGAGAACCAGCTCTACGTCGCGTACGTCGACCACGTCGGAACCGAGCGCGCCACCACCTACGTCGGCCGTAGCAGCATCGTCGGCCCCGATGCCGAGGTGATCGACCGGCTCGACGAGGAGACCGGCCTGATTCTCGGCACGGTGGACACCGAGGTCGTGGCGGCGGCCCATCGAGACAACCCGTATCTGGTGGACCGCCGCCCCGGCCTCTACTCGTCGATCGTCCGCGACCTCAGTCGCGAGTGAGCGGCAGGCCGGCGCGGCCCAGGAAGTCGAGGATGTCCGACTCGACCTCGCTGCGGTTGGTCTCGTTCAGGATCTCGTGCCGCGCACCGGGGTAGACCTTCTCCTCGAACGACGGGCCGCGCAGTGAGCGCATTGCCTCGGTCGTCGGCTCCAGCGGCACCAGCTGATCGTCGCCGCCGTGCAGCCACAACGTCGGCTGGTCGCCGAGAGTGCCGGAGGACGACACCGTCTCCACCGCGGCCGTGAAGGTCTCGAGGGTGACGCGCGCGAAGGGGCCGTGGTAGACCAGCGGGTCCGCCTGGTACGCGGCGCCGACCTCGGGGTCGCGGGACAGCACGGACGGGTCTATCGGGATCTCGGGGATCTCGTCCATCGACAGCAGCATCGAGAAGGCCGGGTTCTGCCCGACCAGCGGACCGGACAGCACGAGTGCCGCCAGCTCGCCGGGGTGGGTCTGCGCGTAGCGCGTGGCGATGAGACCGCCCATCGAGTGGCCCAGCAGCATCACCGGTAGATCGGGGTGCTCGCCGCGGGCGATGTCCGCGATCGAGTGCAGATCGGCGACGATGCCGTCCACGTCCGAGATCTCGGCGGGCGTCCCGTCGGACTGGCCGTGCCCGTGATGGTCGGGGGCGTACACCGCCGCACCGGCCGACGTCAGGGTCGACGCCAGGTGGCCGTAGCGACCCGAGTGTTCGCCGTATCCGTGCGCGAGCAGCGCGACGAAACCCGGCGTGGTGGACGGCCAGGAACGGTAGGCGACGGTGCCGTGGGTTCCCCTGAGCTGCTGCATTTCCTGCGCGTTCTGCATCGGCCGAAGTTAACACCGTGGCCTTCGGCCCCGTGCGCCTTTTGCGTACTCCTGGATGCGCGAAAGGCGCACGGGCGTGTAACGCAGAGTTCACCCACACGTCCCCCCGTGTCGCCGAGCCTGCGCCCCCGATCCGGTCTAGCGTCAGCAGTGCGGGTGGCGGGGAAGCCGTCCGTACGGGAGGTCCTCACACATGACTGAGTCATTCGGTCGGGAGGGGCCGGCCCCGGTCCCTACGGTGTCGGGATCGACCGGTCCAGCGATCGACGGATGCGCGGTGACCGCGCGTCCTTAGGAGCCCCACGTGACTGCAGCTCGCTCCGGTTCTTCCGTCCGCACCTACGTGCTGGACACCTCGGTTCTGCTCTCGGATCCCTGGGCCGTGACTCGGTTCGCCGAGCACGCGATCGTCCTTCCGCTCGTCGTCATCAGCGAGCTCGAGGGCAAGCGGCATCATCACGAACTGGGGTGGTTCGCGCGCGAGTCGTTGCGGATGCTCGACGACCTGAGGATCCGGTACGGGCGTCTCGATCAGCCCGTGCCCATCGGCACCGAGAACGGCACCCTGCAGGTCGAGCTCAATCACACCGACCCCGCCGTGCTCCCCGTCGGCTTCCGGACCGACTCCAACGACTCGCGGATCCTCGCGTGCGCGCTGAACCTCGCCGCCGAGGGCAAGGACGTGGTACTGGTCAGCAAGGACATCCCGCTGCGCGTCAAGGCCGGTGCGGTGGGTCT
This sequence comes from Rhodococcus sp. BP-349, assembly GCF_019835845.1. Lineage (NCBI taxonomy): Bacteria > Bacillati > Actinomycetota > Actinomycetes > Mycobacteriales > Nocardiaceae > Rhodococcus > Rhodococcus sp. BP-349. The sequence goes on from NZ_JABUDR010000001.1 coordinate 1,657,470, forward strand.
GCCGGCCGACGAGTACCACGCTCACGACGTCGTTCCGTCGGGATGGACGGGCATGGCCGAGATCGAGGCCTCGCGTGCGACCATCGACGGCCTGTTCGCCGAGGGATTCGCCGACATCGACGAAGCACGGGAGTTGCCGTGCCACACCGGGATTCGACTGCTCGGCGGCACGTCCAGCGCGCTGGGTCGGGTGACGGCGAACAAGCAGGTGCAGCTGGTGCGCGGCGAGCGGGAGGCGTTCGGCCTGCACGGCCGGTCCGCCGAGCAGCGCGTCGCCCTGGATCTGCTGCTCGACGAGAGCATCGGCATCGTCTCGCTCGGCGGGAAGGCCGGCACCGGCAAGTCCGCGCTCGCGCTCACGGCGGGCCTCGACGCGGTGCTGGAACGACGGACTCATCGCAAGGTAGTCGTGTTCCGGCCGCTCTATGCGGTCGGCGGCCAGGAGCTCGGCTACCTCCCCGGCAGCGAGAGCGACAAGATGGGTCCGTGGGCGCAGGCGGTGTTCGACACGCTCGACGGTCTCGCGAGTCCGGAGGTCATCGAGGAGGTCACCGCACGCGGCATGCTCGAGGTGCTGCCGCTCACGCACATCCGCGGACGGTCGCTGCACGACTCGTTCGTCATCGTCGACGAGGCGCAGTCGCTGGAACGCAACGTCCTGCTGACGGTGCTCTCGCGGCTCGGCACGGGATCACGCGTGGTGCTCACGCACGACGTGGCGCAGCGCGACAACCTGCGCGTCGGACGCCACGACGGTGTCGCCGCCGTGATCGAGAAGTTGAAGGGGCACCCCCTCTTCGCCCACATCACGCTGACCCGCTCGGAGCGCTCGCCCATCGCGGCACTGGTCACCGAGATGCTGGAGGAGTTCGGGCCGGCCTGAGTCTCCGTTCGCGCCGGGCGGCACGGACCGCCCGGCGCGATGTGACGCCGAACTATCACTGATCGTTTTGTCAGGGAGATCACCGGAATCCGCGTCGCACGGTCCGAAGGTTCGGAGAGGACTCCCGCGGCCGTTATGCTGCTGTGATGCCGAAGAGTGACCAGGACCTGTTGAGCGAGCTCGAAGCCGACGCCGCGCACCTGCTGCAGAAGCACATCGACGCTGCTCGGGACTGGCAACCGCACGATTACGTTCCGTGGGACTCGGGTCGCAACTTCGCGTTCCTCGGCGGCGAGGACTGGTCTCCGGAGCAGGTGACGCTCGGTGACGCCGAGGTCGTCGGTGCCACCGTCAGCGTGCTGGTCGCCGACAACCTGCCCGAGTACCACCGCGACCTCGCGTTCGCTCTCCGGAGCAGCGACGTCTGGTGGAAGCTGATCGGCCGGTGGACCGCGGAGGAGAACCGCCACGCCATCGTGCTGCGCAACTACCTCATGACCACTCGCGCGGTCGATCCGGTGGACCTCGAGCGCGTGCGCATCGAGCACATGACCACCGGCTACTCCGCACCGTCACTGCATGTGCTGCACATTCTCGCGAAGTTCGCGCTCGACGAGCGCGCCGCGGCCGTGCGCCACCGCCGCGCCTCCGCGTCGTCGCAGGACGCTCTCCTGTCGAGCATCCTCGACCGCATCGCCGAGGACGACGAGCTGCAGACCACGCTCTTCACCGACCTGGTGTCCGCCGCGATCCGCATCGACGCCGACGGCGCCGTCCGCGCCATCGCCGACACCGTCGCGGTTTTCGCGGTCCCCACCGTGGATCTCCCCGGCCGCGGCGGCAGCGCCGAACTTCTCGCCGGCATCGGGCTGTACGACCGCACCATCGAGACCGAAGAGGTGATCAAGCCCCTGCTCGAGGCGTGGAACGTGTTCACCCTCGACGGCCTCGGCGAGGACGGCCTCGCGGCCCGCGCGGAGCTCGAGAGCGCACTCGCCGCTGCCGCGTCCTGATCAGCGGGTGATCGCGAACCCGCCCACCACGACGGGCTGACCGGCACCCACGAAGTACACGGTGCCGTTCCAACGGTTCGGGTTCACGGCGTCGCGCGTCATCTCGTCGTGGAAGACAGCTCCGAAGGCGGGGGACAGGCGCGAGTAGTCCACGTGGACCACATCCGCCCCGGTCGCGATGCTCGGCGCGCGGTAGACGTCACCCGGAATCGCGTTCACGCCGAGAAGTCGATTCACCGTCGTGCCGCCGGTGATGGTCTTCCCGTCCCACAGCGGGACGGGAGCGCCTTCGGGCGTGGTGCCGACGTAGACGCCGTCCGGAACTGGACCGGCCGACGCGAGTGCCGGGGCGGCCAGCGCCGCGCCGATAGCGGCGGTGCAGCCCAGGAGTGTCACTGCAGTTCTCTTCATGACAGGTCACACTCCTCCTGATCGCCCCGCACCACAGCGTTTCGCCGTGATGCGGGACGCGGAGTGCTGGGTCAGTCCTGGACCTTGGCCATCGCCAGGACGTCGAGGCGCTCGTCGAGTTCTTCTTCCGACAACTTCTCGGGGACGAGTCCACGCTCGAGGACGACCTCGCGAATGGTCTTCTTGTCCTTCAAGGCCTGCTTGGCGACGGCCGCAGCTTCCTCGTAGCCGATCGCACTGTTGAGAGGTGTCACGATGGACGGCGACGACTCGGCGAGCTGCTTGAGGTGCTCCTCGTTGGCGACGAGGCCGTCGACACACTTGTCGGCGAACAGCCGGGAGACGTTGGCGAGCAACGTGAACGACTCGAGCAGGTTGCGCGCCATCATCGGGATGTAGACGTTGAGCTCGAAGGCTCCGGCTGCGCCGCCCCATGCGATCGCCGCGTCGTTGCCGACGATCTGCGCCGCCACCTGCGTGGCCGCCTCGGGGAGAACCGGGTTGACCTTGCCGGGCATGATCGAGCTGCCGGGCTGCAGGTCGGGGAGCCGGATCTCGCCGAGACCGGTGAGCGGGCCCGACCCCATCCAGCGGATGTCGTTGGCGATCTTGGTCAACGAGACGGCGATGGTGCGCAGCGCGCCCGACGCCTCGACCAGACCGTCACGAGCCGCCTGGGCCTCGAACGAGTTCTTCGCCGCGGTGAGGGCGTCGACACCGGTCGACTTCACCAGCTCGGCCACGACCTTCGGGCCGAAGCCGTCGGGTGCGTTGAGACCCGTGCCGACGGCGGTGCCGCCGATGGGGAGTTCGCCGAGGCGGGGGAGCGTGGACTGCACGCGCTCGATGCCGGCCTCGATCTGACGTGCGTAGCCGCCGAACTCCTGGCCGAGCGTGACGGGCACCGCGTCCATGAGGTGGGTGCGGCCCGACTTCACGACGGTCTTCCACTCGGTCGCCTTGGCCGCCAGAGCGGTGTGCAGGTACTCGAGGGCCGGGATCAGGCTGGTGACCGCGGCCTCGGTCGCGGCGACGTGCGTCGCGGTGGGGAACGTGTCGTTGGACGACTGCGACATGTTGACGTGGTCGTTGGGGTGCACCTCGACGCCCGCGTTCTTAGCGATGCTCGCGATGACCTCGTTCGCGTTCATGTTGGAGCTGGTGCCCGAGCCGGTCTGGAACACGTCGATGGGGAACTGATCGTCGTGCTTGCCGTCCGCGATCTCGCCGGCCGCCGCGATGATGGCATCGGCCTTGTCCGCATCGAGCAGACCCAGGTCCTTGTTGACCTGTGCACATGCGGCCTTGAGCAGCCCCATCGCGCGGATCTGGGTGCGCTCGAGGGGGCGGCCCGAGATGGGGAAGTTCTCGACGGCGCGCTGTGTCTGCGCACGCCACAGCGCGTCGACGGGTACGCGAACCTCTCCCATGGTGTCGTGCTCGATGCGGAACTGCTGATCGTTGTCTGTCATGTACCTCGTGCCTCGGTAGATGGGTCGGGAAGTCGGAGTGCGCGTCAGAAGGACGGGACGGCGCCGGAGGTGTCCCCGTCGAAGTCCACGGACGAATACTCCCGCAGTTTGTTCAGCTGGTGGTACGCGTCGATCATCCGCACGGTGCCCGACTTGGAGCGCATGACGATGGACTGCGTGTGGGCACCGCCGCCGGAGTAGCGCACTCCGCGCAGCAGATCGCCGTCGGTGACACCGGTGGCGGTGAAGAAGACGTTCTCCCCGGCGACCAGGTCGTTGGTGTTCAGGATGCGATCGAGATCGTGGCCCGCGTCGACGGCCTTCTGGCGCTCGTCGTCGTCCGTCGGGGCGAGCCGGCCCTGCAGTGCTCCCCCCATGCAGCGCATGGCCGCCGCGGCGATGATGCCCTCGGGCGTGCCGCCGGTGCCGATCAGGATGTCGGTGCCCGAATCGGGGCGGGCGGCCGCGATGGCGCCGGCGACGTCACCGTCCGAGATCAGCCGGATGCGGGCACCGGTGTCGCGGATCTGCTGCATCAGTTCGGTGTGGCGGGGACGGTCGAGCACACACACGGTGACGTCCGAGGACGACCCCTTCTTGATCTTCGCGATCCGGGCGATGTTCTCGGCGACCGGAGCGGTGATGTCGATGGCATCGGCGTAGTCGGGGCCGACGGCGATCTTCTCCATGTAGAACACGGCCGACGGATCGAACATCGCACCGCGCTCGGCCACCGCGAGCACGGAGATCGCGTTGGGCATGCCCTTGGCCATCAGCGTCGTGCCGTCGACGGGATCGACCGCGAAGTCGACCTCGGGACCGTTGCCGTTGCCCACCTGCTCGCCGTTGTAGAGCATGGGCGCCTCGTCCTTCTCGCCCTCTCCGATGACCACGACGCCGCGCATCGACACCGAGCTCACCAACTGGCGCATGGCGTCCACGGCAGCGCCGTCGCCACCCTCCTTGTCGCCGCGGCCGACCCAACGCCCGGACGCGAGCGCCCCGGCCTCGGTGACGCGGACGAGTTCGAGCGCGAGGTTTCGATCCGGCGCCATCTGCGTGGGAACGTCGGTGTTGGCCGTCATGGGGCTGTGCCTCCTTGCACATGGCGCGGTTCGCAGCCCGACTGACGGGCGTCGTCCGCACGGAATGAACATCGACTCGGGCGAAAAAGACTCGGCGTGATTGTCGCACTAGTCGCACGGCCTCGGCCTGCCGGGGGAAGCGCGGAGCTGCGCGGATGGCGAGCCCCCGCGCGCTCGGTGCGATACTGGAGAGGTGGCCGACAAGAAACCCAGGTACCTGCAGAACAACAAGGACATGGCCTGGTCCCTGATCCCGCTTCTTCTCGCGTGCCTGGTGATCGCGGCCATCGCCGGTCAGTGTTCGTTGCGTGTGGGCGGCCCCGAGGCGGGTGAGGTTCCTCGCATCGATCTGGGGGCGTCCCTGCAGGCGGACGCGAACGCGCTGCCCTTCCCGGTGCGTGGCCCCGACGTCCCCGACCAGTGGATCCCGAACTCGGCGAATCGTGGCCCGGTGTCCGGCTCGGAGTTCCAGTCCAGCACCGTCGGCTTCGTCACCGAGAACGGCAACTTCTTGTCGCTCACCCAGAGCGATGCCTCCGAGGACGAGCTGGTCCGCTCGAAGACCGAGGGGTCACGAGTGTCCGCGGGCGGCGCGGAGGACATCGCCGGTCTCAACTGGGTGGTCTACGGCAACGACGACACGGAACCGCACTGGGTGGCCGATCTCGGCGACACCCGCGCGATGCTCACCGGATCCGGGTCGCAGGAGGAGTTCGTCGCGTTGGCGTCCGCCACGGCCACGGCTCCGGTACTCGACAAGCGCTGACGCGACTGCTCACTCCTCGTCGCGGGCCAGCGCCTTCTCGATCCGCGTGCGCGCGCCGGCCAGGTGCTGCTCGCAGTGCGTCGCCAGTGCTTCGCCGCGTTCCCACAGCGCCAGTGAGGCATCGAGATCCAGTCCGCCCTGCTCGAGCAGCTTGACCACGTCGACCAACTCGTCCCGCGCGTCCTCGTAGCCCAGCTCGGCGATCGGTGTCTCGTTCATGAGTCCCCATGCTGCCTCGAGAGTCCGACAGCGGACGAGTCAGGTGGCGGAACTGCGACCCATCGTGACGGCCGTGACCACGCCGTCCGCGACGCGGACCCGAAGCTGTGTCCCCGGTGCGGCATCGTCGACCGACCGGAGCACCTCGGGGTCGGATCCGGGGACCATGCGCTGCACCACCGAGTAGCCCCTGGCCAGGGTCGCCGCCGGTCCGAGCGTGGTCAGACGGGCTCGCATGTGCTCGACCGTGGTCGCCTCTCGCGACACCGCCCGCTCCACGTCGCGGCGGACGACGCGGCGCATCTCGGCGATCTCCTCCTCGCGGCGGGCGACGGCGGAGAGCGGATCGGCCAGCACGGGCCGGTGCCGCAGGGCGTCGAGTGCGCGCGCTTCGCGCTGCACCCAACTGCGCAGCGCCGCGGCGCTGCGGCTCCGCAGCTCGGTGACCAGTTCCCGTTCGGCGACGGCGTCGGGAACCACGATCTTGGCGGCATCGGTGGGGGTGGCGGCACGAAGATCCGCCACGTGATCGCTGAGCGGACTGTCCGGTTCGTGTCCGATGGCGCTCACGATCGGCGTCGTCGCACGGGAGATCGCGCGGCAGAGCGCCTCGTCGGAGAACGGCAGCAGGTCCTCGACACTGCCGCCGCCACGGGCGAGTATCACCACGTCGACCGTGGGATCCTCGTCCAGCTCGGCCAGCGCCCGCAGGATGCCTGGTACCGCCGACGGGCCCTGCACGGGGGTGTTGCGTACCTCGAAGCGCACCGCGGGCCACCGTCGTTCCGCGACGCTGAGCACGTCGCGTTCGGCAGCACTGGCGCGTGCGGTGACGAGCCCGACGACGCGAGGCAGGAAGGGAAGCGGCCGCTTGAGCCGCGGATCGAACAGTCCCTCGGCCGCGAGAAGACCCCGCAGGCGCTCGATGCGGGCGAGCAGTTCGCCGACTCCCACAGCTCGAATCTCCGTGGCGCGCAACGACAGTGTGCCGCGCCCCGTGAAGAAGCTGAGCTTGCCGTAGAGGATGACACGAGCGCCCTCGGTCAACGGCACGGGGGAGTTCTGGATGAGCATCGGCGAGCACGTCACCGACAGCGACATGTCGGCGGACGGGTCGCGGAGCGTCAGGAACGCCGTGCGCGTTCCCGCGCGCACCGAGATCTGCGTGATCTGGCCCTCGACCCACACGCTGCCGAGGCGATCGATCCACCCGGCGACCTTCGTCGCGACCGTGCGGACGGGGAGCGGGTTCTCGGCGGTGCTGGTGGCGGCCGTGGTCATCGTGGTCCGAGAATCACTTCGCTCGTGCGGTGGTGATGCGGTTCTCGAGCATGGTCCGGTACGGCGCGCGGTCCGAGGCCGACGTCTCGTACTCGAGAAGCGACGTGAGGTCCTCGACCGACAGCGACCGCAGCCGCGCACGCAGCTGGGCCAGCGTCAAGGCGTCGTAGTCGAGGTACTCCACGATCTCGGGAATCACGGTCTTCGCGGTCGCGAGCGCCGGTGCCGGGGTGGGCTCGGTCGTCTCGATCTCCGACGGGGGAGTCGAGTACAAGGCGAACCGCCCCGCGGGCGCACCGGGCTCCGGCACGTCGATCTCGCCGGCCGGGTCACCGAACTGCTCCGGCTCGGTGGACAGCGGCACCTGTGTGTACCGCGCGGGTGCGACGTCCGCGTCGTCGTCGAAGGTGGCCCACTCTGCGGTCTCGACCGGGCGGGACCCGATCAGGGAGAACACCTGGTCGCCCTTGATGGCCAGTTCGGTGACGGTCTGCTGCAGACGCATCGCGGTCTGGAGGACCTCGCTGACGGCGGTCATCGGCAGGGAGATGGCGGTGGTGGGGAGACGCCGGGCCTCCTCGACGACGGTCACGGCGATTCCGAGCGCGACGCGGGCGGCGAAGGGTGGACGGATCATGTCCCACAGAGTGCCCCACGTCGCGCGTTTTTCCCAGTCGACGTGCGCGGGAAGCGACGCGCACCCGACTACCCGTATCCTCGTGGTATGTCTTCGGCTCTTCCGGTGTCCTCCTCTTCCACCACCTCCTCCGCCATCCCGCTCGAGCTGGGTATCGCCCGGCCGGCGGTGACCGGTGAGGTCTACGACGGCCCGCTGCGCGTTCTGCTCGCCGAGCCGCGCGGGTACTGCGCCGGTGTGGACCGAGCGGTGGAGACGGTCGAGAAGGCGCTCGAGAAGCACGGCGCCCCGATCTACGTGCGCAAGGAGATCGTGCACAACCGCCACGTGGTGGAGACGCTGTCCGATCAGGGTGTCGTCTTCGTGGACGAGACCGACGAGGTGCCGGACGGCGCACTGCTCGTGTTCTCCGCTCATGGTGTCTCACCGGCGGTCCACGAGTCGGCGGCCGCCAAGAACCTGCGCACCATCGACGCCACGTGCCCGCTGGTGACGAAGGTGCACCAGGAGGCCAAGCGGTTCGCGCGCGACGACTTCGACATCCTGCTCATCGGCCACGAGGGTCACGAGGAGGTCGAGGGCACCGCGGGCGAGGCCCCGGACCACGTTCAGGTCGTGGACGGACCTGATTCCGTCGACGCCGTCACCGTGCGGGACGAGAACCGCGTCATCTGGTTGTCGCAGACGACGCTCAGCGTCGACGAGACCATGACGACTGTCGCGCGACTGCGGGAGAAGTTCCCCAACCTGCAGGATCCGCCCAGCGACGACATCTGCTACGCCACCCAGAACCGTCAGGTCGCCGTCAAGGCGATGGCGCCCGAATGCGATCTCGTGATCGTGGTCGGGTCGACGAACTCGTCGAACTCCGTCCGTCTCGTCGAGGTCGCGCTCGCCGCGGGCGCGCGCGCGAGCTACCTGGTCGACTACGCGAAGGACATCGATCTCGCCTGGCTCGAGGGCGTCCGCACGGTGGGCATCACGTCCGGCGCGTCCGTGCCGGAGGTGCTGGTGCGTGGAGTGCTGGACCTGCTCGAGACACATGGCTTCGGCGATGTGAAGTCGGTGACCACGGCCAACGAGACGCTGGTCTTCGCACTTCCTCGCGAGCTGCGGACCACCAGCCGGGTGTGACCCGTCCGCGGCCGGGAGATCAGTCCCGGTCGCGGTAGCGCACCCGCGGTGCGGGATACGGCGACAGGTTCTCCGAACCGGTGCGACGGGGTTCGTACGGCTTGGGTTTGTACCGATTGGGCTCGTACGGTGCCGCCTCGTACCGAGGACGAGCCTCCCTCGGGCGGCCGTTGTCGGAGGCCGTGACCTGGCCCTCGTAGGCGCGCGGGGCGGGCCGAGCAGCGCGTGACTCCTCGCGCGGCTGCGGTGCGGCGGGCCGCGCACGCCGGGTGCGCTCGTGTCGGGCGTCGGGTGCGTCCGTCCGCGGTTCCTGGCGGGTTCTGCGACGTTCTTCCGCTCGTCCCGCCGTCTCGCGAGTGGCGGGACGTTCGGAGCGTGACCGTCGTGGTGCCGCGTCGCGCGCGGCCGCGGCCGGTCGCGCTGCGCGCGCGGGCTTCCGGACCGGAGTGGGGCGACGATCGAGCGCGAGCCGGGCGCCACCGACACCGAGGACCAACAGCGTGGTCAGCGCCATGAGCGGGAAGCGATCGACGAGCGGCACGGCGACGGTCAGGACGATGTCCTTGATCGAGGTACCCGCTCCGTCGGTGAGGATCTGGTACGCGATGGGGACGCCGAGAAACATGATCAAGGGCGGCTGGACCATGGCGGTGAAGAGCCCGCGATGGCGGACCGCCACGACGGCGATGAGTGCACCGAGCACGTACAGGACGGCGAACGTCGAACCCAGCTCGTCGCCGCGCATCGCATCGACGAGGAAGCCCAGTACGGCTGCGCCCACTGCCACCGCGACGGCGCCCCATGCGGGGATACCGGGTACCGACGGCACAGCGGAGCGCTGATCGAGAGGCACTCCCGAGCGTGCGCGTTGGGGGGAAGACACACAGCGAGGTTAGCGTTGATTCAACGACTTGCGTCGTCGGCATGCCCGCGACACGTCGAGGACGTGCCCTCCATCGCAGTCGCGGTCATGGTTCGGGGCCGTTGATCCACGCTCGTGACCTGCGGCGGCTCGCCGTCGAAGAGGGACATCTCGTGCAGCTTGCGCGCTGTGACGAAGACCCGGGTGTCCAACGATCCGGCCGCCGCGTTGAACGAGTCCACGGCTTTTCCCAGCTGCGATCCGAGGCGGTCCACGTGCGCGCCGACCGTGCCGAGGCGCTCGTACAGCTCGCGTCCCAGTACGCGTACTCGGGCGGCGTCCTCGGCCAGTGCGTCCTGCTTCCACGTGTAGGCGACGGTCCGCAGCAGGGCGATGAGAGTGGTCGGGGTGGCAAGCACCACGTTGCGGGAGAAGGCGTGTTCGAGCAGGCCGCGGTCACGCGTCAACGCGGCGTCGAGGAACGGATCGCCCGGAACGAACAGGACGACGAATTCCGGCGACGGGTCGAACGCGTTCCAGTACTTCTTGTCGGCGAGCTGGTCGACGTGTGTGCGCAGGTGCTTGGCGTGGCGTTCGAGATGCCGATCGATGGTCTCGGGATCCTGCTCGGCGCTGGCGTCGAGGAAGGCGACCAGCGGAACCTTGGCGTCGACGACGATGCGCTTGCCACCGGCGAGCATGACCACCAGATCGGGGCGTACGCCGGGTGCGGCGACCTGGGTGTCGAAGTCGCAGTGACGCGTCATGCCGGCCAGCTCCACGACCCGCTCGAGCTGGATCTCGCCCCACCGTCCACGAATCTGCGGTGCCCGCAGCGCGGTGACGAGCTGGTCTGTCTGCGACGCCAGCTGCCGCGAGGCGCGGTGCATCCCGGCGACCTGTTCGGTCAGTCCTGCGTACGCGTGCACACGATCGCGCTCGACGAGCCGTACGTGTTCCTCGAGCGCGTCGACCGCCTCCCGGAGGGGGTCGACCAGATGGGACACCTGTTGCCCGATGGCGCCGGAATGGCGACGTGCGGAGTCCTCGTTGAGCAGCGACAACGACCGTCGCAGCGTCTCCTCGTTGTCCGCGGAGACAGCGATCCGCTCACCCGCACGGGCGAGTTCGACGTCGCCGCGTGCGGCACGCAACCACCAGCCCAGCGCCAGTCCGACGAGAAGGGTGACGAGGGTGGTCACGGCTGTGAGGGCGGTCATGACGCTCACTATGAACCGGGGTACCGACACACCCTCGGCCCGAACGTCTTTGTCGTAGGTCTCCGTTAGCGTCGGCGACATGAGAATCCTGCACACCTCGGACTGGCACATCGGGCGCACCTTCCACGGTGTCGACCTGGTGGCCGATCAGCGTCGTGCTCTGGAGGCTCTCGCCACCGTCGTCCGGGAGCAGAGTGTGGACGTCGTCGTCATCCCCGGGGACATCTACGACCGCGCGGTGCCCAACGCAGATGCGGTCCGGCTGTGCAACAGGGCATTCGAGGCGATCCGTGACGCGGGCGCCGTCATCGTCGCCACCTCGGGTAATCACGACTCGCCCGCTCGGCTGGGTGCAGGGTCGGCGTTCTCCGCTGCCGGCGGTCTGCATCTGTTCACCACCGTCGACGCTGTCGACCGACCGGTCGTGCTGGCGGACGAGCACGGCGACGTGGCGTTCTACGGCATCCCGTACCTCGAGCCGGACGCCACCCGCGCCGAGCTCGGGGTACCCGCCGCTCGGTCGCACGCCGCGGTGTTGCAGGCGGCGATGAGCCGCATCGCTGCCGATCTGGCGACGAGGGACTCGTCGGTCCGCTCGGTGGTCCTCGCACACGCCTTCGTGATCGGCGGTGAGGGTACGGGTTCCGAGCGTTCGATCTCCGTCGGTGGTGTCGAGACCGTGCCGGCCTCGATCTTCGGCGACGTCGACTACGTCGCACTGGGGCACCTGCACTCTCCGCAGACCATCGACGACCACATCCGGTACTCGGGCTCGCCGCTGCCGTACTCGTTCGGCGAGCGTTCGCATCGCAAGGCTGCGTGGCTCGTCGACATCGACGGCTCGGGTGGCCGCGTCGTCACGCGCGTCGATCTGCCGGTGGTGCGGGGCCTGTCCGTCCTGGAGGGAACGCTCGAGGAGCTCTGCACGGAGGGCCGGTTCGATTCCGCGACAGCGCATTACGTTTCCGCTGTGCTCACCGATGCGGTGCGGCCCGTCGACGCGATGCGCCGCCTGCAGGAGCGTTTCCCCCACGCGGTGCATCTCGAGTGGAAGCGCCCGGCCGGTGTCGATTCCGGGAGCTACCGCGAGAAGGTGCAGGGTAGGTCGGACCGCGAGGTGCTCACCAGCTTTCTCGCGGACGTACGCAGCGCGCCGTCGGCGTCCGAAGGCGACCTGCTCGATCGTGCGGTCGAGAACGTCACGGGTCAACGGGATTCGACGTCCGCATCGCCCGTCGAGCACGAGTGGGTGCGCTCGGCGTGAGACTGCATGCGTTGTCGGTCACCGCGTTCGGGCCGTTCGGCGGCACGGTCGACGTCGACTTCGACGATCTCGGGGCCGACGGTCTGTTCCTTCTGCACGGGCCGACCGGCGCGGGCAAGACGTCCGTCCTCGACGCCATCGCCTTCGCTCTCTACGGCGTTCTCCCCGGCTCGCGGCGCGAGAGTCGACGCCTGATGTCGGATCACGCTGCGCCGGAAGCCGTTCCGCGCGTCGAGCTCGACGCGACTCTGGGTGGTCGGCGCCTCACCATCGCTCGGCAGCCGGAGTTCCTGCGGCCCAAGCGGCGCGGGGTGGGAACCACGAAGCAGAACGCCAAGGCGACGCTGACGTGGCACGACGGTCGGGGCGAGAACCTCACGCGCATCGACGAGATCGCGCTCGAGGTCGAGCGGCTGCTGGGCATGCGGGTGGACCAGTTCTTCCAGGTCGTCCTGTTGCCGCAGGGAGACTTCGCGCGGTTCCTGCGGGCGCGCAACGACGAACGGGGTGCGCTGCTCGAGCAGTTGTTCGACACCGATCGGTTCCGCGACATCGAGACGTGGTTCCAGGATCAGCGTCGCGCCAGTGCGGAGCGGCTCGCCGGGCGGTCGGAGTCCGTCGACAGACTGGCCGCGCAAGTCGCCACCGCCGCCGGTGTGGACCTCTTCTCGGGCACCGACGTCGTGGAGTGGGGAACCGACCTTCTGGGCGGTGCCCGCGAGAAGGCCGGTGCGCGCACGGAGCGTCTGCGAACGGCACGAGCCGAGCACACGGCGTCTCGTGAGACCGCTCGGATCGCGCACCGCCGACGGGAGGCACGCGACCGTGGGGCCGCGGCCGCAACGCGGCTCGCGGTGCTGGCGGACGGCGACGTCGAGCGCGCCGAGCAGATCGCCGAACTGGACCGTGCGCGTCGCGCGCTGCCGGTACGCGATCGTGCCCTCACGCTCGACCAGCACCGTCAGCGCGCGGCCGTCGCGGCCGTCGCGATGCGGCGCCGGGAGCGGGCGGCTGCCGAGACCGAGGCCGCCGCGCTCGTCGGCACGTTGTCGTGGCCGCCCGGTGCTGCCGATGCGGAGCTGCTCGACGCCGCGGTGCACCGGTGGAGCGGCGAGTGTGCGGTGCTCGACGGTGTCGCGGGCGACGAGTCCGATCGCAGGACGGCGGTGGCCGAGCGGGAAGGTGCCGTCGCACGGGTGCGCGCTCTGGAGACGGACCTGCGGGCGGTCCGAGTACGTCTGGACGCGGTGCCCGTGGAGCGCGCGGCGCTGGACGCCGACCATCGGTCGGCTGTCGCCGCCCGTGCGGGTCTCCCCGGCCTGGAGGTGCGGCATCACGGCGCCGAGGACGCTGCCCGAGCACATGTCGAGTGGGCCCGCGAGTCCGAGCGCCTCGCTGTGGCCGTCACGACGGCCGAGCGTGCCCGGACCCGCTACGACGATCTACGCACCGACTGGCTGGACCTGCGGGAACGCCGTCTGGAGGGGATGTCCGCGGAACTCGCAGCGGGACTCGAGGACGGCGCACCCTGCGGAGTGTGCGGCGCGACGGAACACCCGGCCCCCGCATCACCGACTGTGCGGCGGGTGTCGAAGGACGACGAAAACCGCGCGGGACAACGGGTCGGCGCGGCCGAGGTGGAGCGCACCACGGCGGACGCCGAGGTGCAGCGCTGTCGGCAGCGTGTGGACGAGCTCGCGGCCCGGTGCGCGGATCGCACCGCAGCCCAGCTCGCCGCCGACCTGGACGAGGCCACGACGGCACTGGCGGAGGCACGGCGTGCCGCGGGTCGTCTCGCGGCCATCGACACCGCGCTGGCGGCGCTGGACGAGGAGGCCGCCGGTCTGCGGGTGCGGGCCGACGCGATCACCGCCGAACTGGGCGTTCTTCGAGGGCGGATCGAGGCGCTGGAGACCCGGGTCGCAGAGGCCACCGCGCGCATCACGGCTGCCGTGGGGACGACGTCCACCGTGGCGGAACGGCGTGCCGCGCTCGATGCGGCCATTGCAGCCGCGGTGGCATGGCGCGATGCTCGCCGCGACGCCGACTCGGCCGACCAGGCGGTGCTGCGGCTCGAGACCGACCTGGTGGAGTGTGCGCGGGAGCACGGGTTCCCCGAGGTCACCGACGCTCTCGCCGCCATCCGCGACAGGGCCCGGTGCACGGTGCTGGAGAACGCCGTTCTCGACGCCGAGAAGCAGCGGTCCGCAGCTGCGGCCGTCCTCGCGGAGCCGGACGTGGCGGCCGCGATGGCGGGGGAGACCGTCGACACCGCTGCCGTCGACGCGGAGGAGGCTCGCCTGCGAGTGATGCTGGACGAGGCGATCGTCGCGGCGGGAGACGCCGACAGTCGGCTGCGCACGCTCGAGGACCTCGTCGCTCAACTGTGGGCCGCCGCGGACCATCTGGGGCCTGCCCACCTCGAGCACGCGGAACTCGAGCAGCTGGCGGAGGTGGTGGCGGGCAAGGGCGCCAACGCGCGTCGGATGTCGCTGCGGTCCTACGTGCTGGCCGCGAGGCTCGAGGACGTCGCCACCGCGGCCTCCGTGCGCTTCCGGTTGATGTCGCAGGGGCGGTTCGAGTTCGTGCACTCCGACGACGTGGGCCCCCGAGGCACGCGCGGCGGGCTGGGTCTCGACGTACGCGACGACTACACCGGAGTGGTGAGGTCGGCGGGCACGCTGTCCGGCGGCGAGGCCTTCTGCGCGTCGCTCGCGCTCGCGTTGGGTCTCGCCGACGTCGTCGCGGCCGAGGCGGGCGGCATCACCCTGGACACGATGTTCATCGACGAGGGGTTCGGAAGCCTCGACTCGGGATCGCTGGACGCCGTGATGGGAGTCCTCGACGAACTTCGGTCCGGTGGGCGCACGGTGGGCATCGTCAGTCACGTCGACGAGATCCGTGACCGGGTGCCCTCTCGCCTCGAGGTGATCCGCGAACGTCACGGATCCACGCTGCGAGTGCACGCCGGGGTGTGACCGCTCAGTCGTCCTTCTTCTCGTCGTCCTCGTGCGTGTCGACGTCGATCGGAGTCGGTGCCACGTCGTCGGACTGGTCCGAGGGCGCCGGCGCGTACCGGGTCTTCTCGTCGTGGACGACGACGGGTGCGTCGTCACCGGGTGTGCCGAGATCGTCGTGGATGCGTTCGGCGATGTCGTTCGCCCCGGGGTCCTCGTCGGACCGTAGTTCGATCTGCTCGTTGATGTAGCGCAGGAGCACCGCGGTGGCCGCGGCGACCGGCACCGCGAGAAAAGCGCCGATGATGCCGAAGATGGAACCACCGGCGGTGACGGCCAGCAGCACGATCGCGGCGTGCAGGTTCATCGACTTGCTCTGCAGGATCGGTTGCAGGACATTGCCTTCGATCTGCTGCACGGCCAGGATGATCGCCAGGACGATGACCGCGGTGGTGAAACCGTTGGCCACCAGCGCGACGAGGACGGCGAGGGCACCGGCGACGAAGGCACCGACGATGGGGATGAAGCCACCGAGGAAGGTGAGCGTCATCAGCACCGGGGTGAGCGGTACGCCGAGGATCAACAGCCCGATGCCGATGAAGATCGCGTCGATCGCGCTGACGATGGCCTGGGTACGGATGAAGCCACCGAGGGTGTCCCACACTCGCCGGAGAACCTCGGCGAGATGGCCACCGGCCTTGCGCCCGGCCAGACCGTGCAGCCAGGGGAGGAACCGCGGGCCGTCCTTGATGAAGAAGAAGCTCAGGACGAGGACCAGACCGAGGGTCACCAGGATCGAGCCGGCGGTGGCGACGCCGGCGAAGACGCCCGAGGCGATCGCCGTGCCGCTGTCCTGCAGCTGGGTGACGATGGCTTCGACGGCGTTGTCGATCTGTTCGTCGTCGAGATTGATGGGCGGGCCCTCGAGCCACTCCTGGACCTGCGAGACACCGAGGGTGGCGCTGTCGGCGAGATCGGGTGCCTGGCTGATGACGGAGGGGACGATGAACGCCACCACGCCGGCCAGCACCGCGAGGAAACCCAGGAGTGTGGTCAGCGCGGCGAGCGCGGGCGGGAACCCGATGCGGCGGAGCAACCTGGTGGGCGGCCAGAGGACCGTCGCGACCACCAGTGCCAGCAGAACCGGGAGCATGATCACCCACAGCTGGCCGACCAGCCAGCCGGCGATCCACAATGCGGCCGAGACGACGAGCAGCACCGCGGACCACTTGGCCAGCCAGAGTCCGCCGGCGCCGAACAGTTCGCTGCGATCACGGCCCGACGGGGAGCCTGCGGAAGTGGTGGGCGCGTTCTCGCTCACGTGTGTCCTCTCGTCTGACGTTGATGCGGCGAACGCAGAGTCGAACGCGCTGTGACTGTACCCGGGAAGCCGTCCTTGCATGCAGGGCGACGGAGGGACTAGCCGATGGTGAGCCCGCGCGCGAGAAGAGCCGTGCGCCACAGGTGCATGGAGGCGTAGGACCGCCAGGGCGCCCAGTGGGCGGTGTCGGACAGATCGATGTCGAGCAGAGCCGCGCCCTGCCTGACCACCAGATCGGTGTCGAGCAGCACGTCGGGATCACCCAGCAGCCGCATCGACACGTAGCGGGCGGTCCACGGGCCGACACCGCGCAGTGCCAGCAGAGCCCGTTCCTGGGTGGCCGCGTCGCCGTCGTGGCGCACGTCCACGGCGCCCGATGCGAGAGCGGCGGCAGTCGACGCGATGGCGGCGACCCGCCGCGCCGGGCCGGTGAGGATCTCGGCGCCGCGTGCGGCGACGGCCTCCGGCGTGGGGAACAGGCGAGTGATGCCGTGTTCGGCCTCGCCCTCGTCGTCGCCCACCGGATCGCCGAGGGCCGCGACGAGCCGGGCGGTGTGCGTGGCTGCGGCACCGAGTGAGATCTGCTGGCCGATCATCGTGCGCAGCAGCACCTCCGCGGGATCGAAGGCGCCCGGCACACGGATACCCGGCGCATCCTCGACGGACGGGCGCAGCGCGGGATCCGCTGCGAGCACCGCGTCGACCGCCGTCGCGTCGACATCGAGGGCCAGCACCCGTCGTACCTTGTCGAGCGCGGTCGGGATGTCGCGTGAGTCCGACGCTCGGGTGTGCACCTCCACGGCGGTGCCCTCGAAGCGGCAGGACACCACCGCGAGCCCGTGGTCGAGTCGTAACGATCGCCGGTAGACGCCGTCGACGAAGGTCTCCATACCCGGCACCGCGTGGCCCGCCAGGAACCACCGCATCCACGCCACGTCGTAGGGCGCGGGGAGGGGCAGTCGGGTCGTCTCGGCGGACCAACGCGGTGATGTCACCCCGTCATGGTGTCAGCAGCAGCGTGCGCCCGGATTCGCGTCCGCCTCGGCATGACGGGCCTTCCAGTACTCGCGCTCGGTGGGCACCGGCTGTCCGGGATGAACCCGGTTCTGATGCTCGACGAAACGCTCGTAATCGTGATCGCCCATGACGGAGGTGATCCACCATGTCGCGGCGCGGACGGACTTCAGTACGGCATTCACGTCAGTGGCCCACCCCGGGTCGACGCACCGTGCCGTCCGCGATGAGAACGTCCCACTCCGCCTGCACCGACTTCTCCGCCTCGGTGGGGAGGAAACCGCTGGGAGCGAACAGCTTCGACGGTACGTCCTCCTCCTCGCTGCTCGGGAGCCCACCGGCTCGGATCGCCTTGAAGCACACGGTGAATCCGGCGAGCGCGACGATGAGGACCAGCACCGCGAAGACGATGGACAGCGTGCCCTGGATGAAGGTGTTGCGGATGACGGCGTCGATGGCCTCCGGAGTGGCGGCGGACCGGAACTCGGTGAGGCCCTGCGACTTCGCTTCCTTGAAGTCGCTGTGCTGTGCCCAGTAGCCGATGGCCGGGACGTCGGAGAAGATCTTCTGGTACGACGCCGTCATGGTGACCACCAGGTCGAAGGCCAGTGGCAGCGCGGGGATCCAGGCCCACTTCAACAGACCCTTCTTCACCACGACGGTCAGGACGACCGTGAGCGCGATGGCGGCCAGCAACTGGTTCGCGATGCCGAACAGCGGGAAGAGCGTGTTGATGCCGCCCAGCGGATCGGTGACGCCCATGAGCAGGATGGCGCCCCAGGCCGCGACGACGACGACCGAGCAGATCCAGGCACCGACGCGCCACGACGGATCGCGGAACTTCTTCGCGCCGCCACCGAGGTTGCCGAGCGAGTCCGACAGCATGAAGCGGGCGACACGCGTGCCGGCGTCGACGGTGGTGAGGATGAACAGCGCCTCGAACATGATCGCGAAGTGGTACCAGAAAGACTTCAGGCTCTCGCCGCCGAAGACCTGGTGCAGCACCTCCGACATGCCGAACGCGAGTGTGGGGGCGCCGCCGGTGCGCGAGATGATCGACTCCTCGCCGACGTCCGTCGCGGCCTGCGACAGCTCGGCCGCGCTGACGTCCCCGCCTGAGAGTCCGAGCCCGTTGACGTACGCCGCGGCGGTCTCGGGGGTTCCCCCGGTGAGCGCGGTGGGTGCGTTGAGCGCGAAGTAGATGTGCTGATCGAGGATGCAGGCGGTGACCAGAGCCATGATGGCGACGAAGGACTCGGTGAGCATGCCGCCGTAGCCGATCATGCGCATCTGCTTCTCCTTCTCGAGAAGCTTCGGCGTGGTGCCCGAGGAGATCAGCGCGTGGAAACCGGAGAGCGCGCCGCAGGCGATGGTGATGAAGAGGAACGGGAAGAGCGAGCCGGAGAACGCGGGGCCGTTGCCCTCGCTGGCGAACGACGTCATGTCCGGCATCTGCAGGACGGGACGAGCGATGAGGATGCCGACGGCGAGCAGCACGATGGTGCCGATCTTCATGAACGTCGACAGGTAGTCACGCGGGGCGAGCAGAAGCCACACGGGGAGGATCGACGCGGCGAGACCGTAGGCGATGAGCAACCACGCGACGGTGACCTTCGACAGCGTGAACCAGTCGGCGCCCCATTCCGTCTCGGCGACCCAGCCGCCCGAGATGATGGCGAGCAGCAGCAGCACGACGCCGATGAGCGAGACCTCGGACACCTTGCCCGGGCGCAGGTAGCGCAGGTAGACCCCCATGAACAGGGCGATGGGGATGGTCAGCGCGATGGAGAAGACGCCCCACGGGCTCTCGGCCAGCGCGTTGACGACGACGAGCGCGAGCACCGCGATGATGATGATCATGATGACGAAGACGCCGATGAGGGCGGCGATACCGCCGACCACGCCCAGCTCCTCGCGGGCCATCTGACCGAGGCTGCGGCCGCGTCGGCGCGTGGAGATCCACAGCACCAGGAAGTCCTGGACCGCGCCGGCGAAGACGACGCCGATGATGATCCACATCGTGCCGGGCAGATATCCCATCTGCGCGGCGAGGACGGGACCGACGAGGGGACCGGCGCCCGCGATGGCGGCGAAGTGGTGGCCGAACAGCACCCGACGGTCCGTCGGCATGTAATCCTTGCCGTTCTCCAGGATCTCGGCCGGCGTCGCTCGATCGTCGCGCGGGTGCACGATGCGGTTCTCGATCAGGCGTGCGTAGAAGCGGAACGCGAAGATGTAGGTGCAGACCGCCGCGACGACGAACCACACCGCGTTGACCTGCTCGCCGCGAATCACGGCGATCACAGTCCAGGCGACGGCGCCGAGCAGGCCGATGATGACGAAGACGATGCGTTTGGGCACCGTCATCGGTGAGCGGTCGACGACGCCCACGGGGGGAAGGTCGTCGTCGGTCTTGAGGAACTCGACGTGCGAGTTCCCCCTGTCGGACACGGCAGTCATCTGCGGGCTCCTGGCATGCGGTGGAGGGGCGGCGATCATCGTGTGATCGCAGTCACTGTAAGCAGACCGACCGACATTTCGTGCGGTTGTGAGCCTGGCGTGTGCGGATCGTTGCGCCGAGCGGTCCGGGACCGGCGCCGAACGTCACGACATGACAACGAGTCCCCACTCGCGCGCCCCGACTGCCTACGATGCTCGTGTGTCAGATCACCCCGAGTACCCGCAGCAGCCGTACACCGGTTCGTCGTACGAGCCCGACCTGACGAAGGGGCCGACGGACACCGGAGCGTTCCCGACCACCGGAGCCTTCCCGCAGCAGCAGCCTCCGAGCTATCCCCAGCAGCAGTACGGCCCGCCGCCGCTGCCGCCGATCAACGCCGGCTGGGCCGCCGCCGCGCTGATCTTCTTCTGGCCGTTGGCGTTCTCGGCGTTCAACCACTCGAGCTCGGTGTTCCCGCGGTGGTCGCTGGGCGACTATCAGGGTGCGCACTACGCGTCGGAACGCACGAAGCAGCTGGGCAAGTACTCGCTCTACATCTTCGTGGGGCTCTTCGCGCTGTTCATCCTCTTCTACGTGCTGCTCATCGCCTTCGCGATCTCGGCGGGATCGGGCACCGACTACACGTACTGACAGGGCGGTCGGGGGCGGCACGTAGACTCTCCTCCCTGTGAGCCTCACCCTCGGAATCGTCGGACTGCCCAACGTCGGCAAGTCCACCCTCTTCAACGCGCTGACCAACAACGACGTGCTGGCGGCGAACTATCCGTTCGCCACCATCGAGCCGAACGAGGGCGTCGTCCCGTTGCCGGATCCGCGGCTGAACGAGCTGGCCAAGATCTTCGGTTCCGAGAAGATCCTTCCGGCGCCTGTCACGTTCGTCGACATCGCCGGCATCGTGAAGGGCGCGTCCGAGGGCGCCGGCCTGGGCAACAAGTTCCTCGCGAACATTCGTGAGGCCGACGCCATCTGCCAGGTCGTGCGCGTGTTCGCCGACGACGACGTGGTGCACGTCGACGGCAAGGTCGATCCCGCCGCCGACATCGAGGTCATCGAGACCGAGCTGATCATCGCCGACATGCAGACCCTCGAGAAGGCGATCCCGCGTCTCGAGAAGGAAGTTCGTACGCAGAAAGATCGCGCCCCGATGGTCGCCGCGGCCAAGGAAGCGCAGACCATTCTCGACAGCGGCAAGACCCTGTACTCGGTGAAGAACACGTTCGACGCGTCGTCGCTGCGTGAGCTGAACCTGCTGACGACGAAGCCGTTCCTCTACGTCTTCAACGCCGACGAGTCGATCCTCACCGACGACGCGAAGGTCGCCGAGCTGAAGGCTGCTGTCGCACCCGCCGACGCCGTGTTCCTCGACGCCAAGATCGAGTCCGAGCTCGTCGAACTCGACGACGAATCCGCGATGGAGTTGCTCGAGAGCATCGGCCAGACCGAGCCCGGTCTGCACGCCCTGGCCCGCGCCGGCTTCCACACCCTCGGACTGCAGACCTACCTCACGGCAGGCCCGAAGGAGTCCCGCGCGTGGACGATCCACCAGGGCGACACCGCACCGCAGGCCGCCGGCGTCATCCACACCGACTTCGAGAAGGGCTTCATCAAGGCCGAGGTCGTGTCCTACGACGACCTCGTCGCCGCCGGATCCATGGCTGCCGCCAAGTCGGCCGGCAAGGTCCGCATCGAGGGCAAGGAATACGTCATGGCCGACGGGGATGTGGTGGAGTTCCGCTTCAACGTATAGGCCCACTGGTGGGGTCCGTGTACCAACTGTTGGTACGCAGCAAACTGGAGGGTGGCTTGAAGAAAGCTGTGGTGCTCGTCGATGCGGCGCATTCCTGGCGAATCCGTTATGCACCTGATAAGTGCGATCGCAGACTTGTCGGATGCTACGCGCGCTAGTCTTTCCGTTCTCAGAGTCATAACAAGCGGGAGTTGATACGTGTCCGTTCGCAAGTGGGTGTACGGGGGGTGCGCGTTTGCAACGATCGCCATGTTCGGCAGCTGCATCAACCACGCGCCTGACGAAGTGGGTGCAGAGGGCGTCACCTCAACAGAGGGCGTCACCTCAACATACAGCCCTCAACCCACCCAAACCCGGACCAAATATCAGGACATATGGGTTGGGAGGGTCCTTTCGTACCCGGAAATCTTCAGCAGCCCACGTCTTGAGATCGAGCTTGAGGACGGCACAACACGCGTTATCGAAGCAGCTCACACACGCCGCCTCTACTGTCGAGGGACTGGTGAGCTCGAGGCCATTGGTGACCGGCTTCGTGAATTGACTCCGATCGGTTCGACGATCACTTTTGTTCGCGGTGCGTCAACTGGTTGGTTCGGGTCCGACGACGACGCCGGCTTCATTCACCTACCGGAGAACGGTCGTGCAGCAACGGTAGAGCCGTTCGGTGACTCGGTCAACGAAATGCTGTTGCGAGAAGGTCGGGTCGATATCGCGGACCCGACCGTCAACCTATCCGTCATGACTGGAAAGGCATTGTCCGCAGCACAATACGAGCGGGCACCAAATGAATCCCCCAATCGAGAGTATTGGTCAGCCCTAGTAGGTGCCTACACAGATGCGTGGGATGGACGGCTCAATATTCAGGCCGATTGCAGGCACGCAGATGATCTCGCCGTCGTCGAACGCGATCAGCGCGACGCTATTGATCGAATCCGGAAAGGTCCGGATGGCTTGTACGGAACCGAAGACGACGACCACAACTTCTATGAGTTTGACATCGACGGCAACCTCAGCATCAAGGTCCCAGAATACTCAAGTGACAGTGGGGGTAGCGGAAGCTCAGGGGGCGGTTGGGGCTCCGGTGGAGGGGGCTTTTGTCGTAGTCGCTGGTGCTGAAAGTCGATGGAACGGCGTCCACGATCCCATTCACGGCCGGTTCTCGCTCACCTTGTCAAAGAGCAAGGTCCGCGTAACGGTTAGGCCTGGCATTGATGGGTCGTTCGTATAGCTTTGACGTCGAGTGTTTGGGGAACCGTGAACGGCTAGCTTAGCTTTGTTGCGGTTTTCCCACCTGAATGTGTTGGGCCAGTTCCTGGCCGCCCACTAATGGGACGTACTTAATTCAAGTCATGGGTCAATGCTATTGAGTAGCTACAGACGCCCAGCAACGAGTTCCGCTTCAACGTGTGACCGCGGTTCAGCGCCAGCCCAGCTCCGGCGCCACATGCGTCAGAACCGACTCGATCAGGTGCGCGCAGTACTCGACGCCCAGCTGGTTGGGCACGGTCAGGAGCAGCGTGTCGGCTGCGGCGACGGCTTCGTCCTTCGCCAGCTCCGCGATGAGCTTGTCGGGTGTCCCCGCATAGGTCTTGCCGAAGCGAGCGATGCCGCCGTCGATGTAGCCGACCTGATCGCCGCTGCCGCCCTCGCGACCGAAGTACGCACGATCCACGTCGTTGACGATCGGGAAGATGCTGCGACTCACGGACACTCGCGGTTCGAACGAGTGACCGACGTCCGACCACGTCTTGCGGAAGCGCTCGATCTGCTCGGCCTGCAGTTCGTGGAACGGCACGCCGGTGTCCTCGCTGAGCAGGGTCGAGCTCATGAGGTTCATGCCCTGCTGCCCCGTCCACTCGGCGGTCGCACGAGTACCTGCACCCCACCAGATGCGCTCGCGCAACCCGTCGGAGTGCGGTTCGAGGCGCAACAGGCCGGGCGGGTTGGGGAACATGGGGGAGGGGTTCGGCTCCGCGAAGCCCTTGCCCTCCAACAGGTCCAGGAAGATGCGCGTGTGCTCACGGGCCATGTCTCCGCTGTCGGTGCCCTCGGCCGGGGCGTAGCCGAAGTAGCGGAAGCCGTCGATGACCTGCTCGGGCGATCCCCGGCTCACACCGAGCTGCAGCCGCCCGCCGGAGATCAGGTCGGCGGACCCGGCGTCCTCAGCCATGTAGAACGGGTTCTCGTAGCGCATGTCGATGACGCCGGTGCCGATCTCGATACGACTGGTCTTGGCACCGACGGCCGCGAGCAGAGGGAACGGCGACGCGAGCTGGTTCGCGAAGTGGTGAACGCGGAAGTACGCGCCGTCTACACCGAGTTCCTCGGCGGCGACCGCCAGGTCGATCGACTGCAGCAGCACGTCCGACGCGGAGCGCGTCTGCGAGTGCGGCGACGGTGACCAGTGCCCGAACGACAGGAACCCGATGTTCTTCATGCACCGGAGAACGCTGAGGGCGCCCGAATATTTCCCTTCCGACGGCTGCCACTGTCGCCTGGCGTGGATCCATGGCTCAAGTGAGACAGGTGCAGGTCACCTTCGATTGCGAGGACCCCGAGCGAGTCGCCCGATTCTGGTGCGAGGTTCTCGGATACGTGGTGCCGCCGACGCCCCCGGGCTTCGCCGACTGGGCGGAGTTCGACCGTTCGCTCCCCGCCGAGAAACAGGGGTCGGCCTTCGCATGCGTGGACCCGAACGGGGTGGGCCCACGGCTGTACTTCCAACGCGTATCCGAGGCGAAGACCGTCAAGAACCGCGTCCACCTCGACGTCCGTGTGGGCGTCGGCATGGTCGGTGACGAGCGCTTCGGGGCTCTGGAAGCGGAATGCGCACGCCTCGTCGACCTCGGAGCCACGCGAGTGCGACTCCTGCCCGCGGGCGACGGAGAAGAGTCCTGCATGGTGACACAGGACGTCGAGGGAAACGAGTTCTGCCTGGACTGACGTCCCGTCAGAACGGCGGTGGGTCGTCGTTGTCGGCGAACTCTCGTCTGCGTCGGTTTCGGGAGCGTTCGGACCGCCGCCGGGCATGCTTGTCCGCCAGGCGAGTTCTTCGCCTGGTCGGTGATGTGCGCGGGGGATCCGGTGGGTCCTGCGCCGGCTGTTCGAAGGTGATGTCGGCGAGTCCGGGGTGCAGGTCGTACCCGTTGTGCGCCGGGCCCGGAATCACGCGTCCCTCGGGTGTGGCGATGGTGGAGACGACTCGTCCGGTGTCCTCGTCGAGGTACTGGTCGTCGACGAAGTCGCCGAACGTCTTCAGATTGTGGTGGAAGCGGCACTTGGCGCCGAGGTTGACGTCGGTCGTCTGTCCACCGGCCGCGGGATCGTCGTGGTCGTACTCGGTGACGTGGTCGAGGTCGCCGGTCCAGACGGCGTTGCTGCAGCCGGGCCAGGTGCAGTACTGATCACGGATGCGCACGAACGTGTCGAGGGCACTGGACGGGCGGTAAGGATCCGCGGGTTGCGAGGCCGGGTTGGTGGCGGCGACCGGCCTCAGAACCGCGTCGGGGCGCGCGGCGAGGTCGGCGACGTGGTCGGCGGAGATGACGCCGTGGCCCGCGAGGAAACCCGGGTTGCCCTGCTGTGCGGAGGCGGTGTCCCCGTTCACGGTGGCCGCGTCGGCGACGACGTGCACGATGACGGTGGTCAGGAGACCGTCCTCGCCGGACCAGCCGGGGGCGTCGCAGTCGTCACGGTCACACTGGCATTCGAAGGGGGTGCGCGTGGCGAGGGCGAAGAGAGCGTCGCTGCGTCGGGCGCCGGCGCTACGCGGGTCTTTCGGGCAGACGCGTCCGGCGAGGTCGTCGACAGCAGCGGCGACGAGGACCGCGTTCTCGGCGGGCATGGTGGCGCACTGATACGCCATGCCGTCGGGTGCGGGGTCGATCCAGAAGCCGCGGTCGTCCTTCGCGCGAGTACGACGCTCGCGGACGGCGTCGGGGTCGTGGCGATAGACGATGCGGTCGACCATGTCGCGCATCCGGCCAGCGGACCAGGAGCCGCGTCGCCGTAGTGCCGCCGCGATCTCGGCATCGACCAGGTGGGCATGGTCGGTGCCGTCGACGAGGTCGGTGCGGGCGATGATGGTGTGGATGTATTTCGGGGTCACGAGGCCGTCGCGGAGGCAGGCGGCAACGGCGGGCAGACGATCTCGCAGGGCCACGGCACGGGCGAGAATGCCCTCGCCTGCGCCCTGGGTGATCGACAGGACTGCGGCGATGCGGGCGGCGCAGTGGGTGGTGGCGTCGAAGCGGCGGCGGTCGGCGGTGTCCAGCGGCGCGACCAGTCGGGTGTGCAGTTCCGCCGCTGCCCTGTAGCGGGTCCATTCGAGGTACGCGGCGCCGGCGGTGGCGTGGGTCAGTGCGCCGAGGACGCCGTCGACCGTGACGTCGGCGAGGTGTCCGGGTAGGCCCATGGCCTCCGGATCGCGCGTCGCCCACCCCTGTTCGAACATGTGTGCGATGGTAGCAGCGGGCACCGACACGAACAGGCCGAGAGGGGCAGAATGCGCACCATGCGAGTCGAGCGCATCACCACCAACCTGCCGGTCGAGGACATCGCCGAGGCGAAGTCGTTCTACACCGATTTCCTGGGACTCGCGGTCGAGGAGTTCGATCTCGGTTGGGTCGCCCGCTTCACGTCACCGGAGACCGGTGCGCACGTACAACTGGTCACGCGAGATGCGACGAGTCCGGTGGAGTCGGCGATGTCGGTTCACGTCGACGACGTCGATGCGGCGTACGAGGAGGCCGTCCGTCGCGGTCACGACATCGTGCATCCGCTCACCACGGAGGAGTGGGGAGTCCGACGATTCCTCGTGCGCGCTCCTGACGGAAACGTCGTGAATGTCGTGATGCACCGGCTGTGACAGTGACTCGTCACCGACATCCGCCGTCCCGTGTGCACGCCTGCAACGACGAGTCTTGACTGAGAGGGACAGATGTTCCCTGCAGTGAGGACTACCGCCATGCTTTCGCTCTGGATCTGGAATCAACCGTGGGTCTGGTCCTCGATCTTCTCGAACCTGACCGACCTTCTCTGACGTAGAGGTCAGCCGACGTCGATACCCGTGGCGTCCACGACCGCGTTCCACAGTGCGTCCCGTGCCTCCGGCGAGTCCCGCCGCCAGGACGGGTAGTGCGTGGGGCGCGGTCGTCTGTCGTGCCAGAACATCCCCGTGGACGCGAGGGCCTGATCGGCGGCCGCGAGCCACACGATGGTGTCGGCTCCGTCGTCGGCCGTGCGGAGGATGGGCTTCATGACCGAGCCGAACATCGGAATGGAGTCCGTGACGCCGGGTGTGGCCGCCCACCCCGGGTGCATGCTGTGCACGACGGGATCGTCGGGCCCGGTGAGGCGCTCCGCCAGTTGCTCGGTGATCACCACCTGCATGCGTTTGGTGCGGGCGTAGGCAGTGAGGCCCGAGTAGTCGCCGTGAGCGAACTCGACGTCGGTGGTCTGCAGCGGCACCGGATACATGCCGCCGCTGGAGACGAACACCACGCGGGACCCCGCGTCGAACAGCTCGCGTAGCCCGATCGTGAGCGCCACGGGCCCGAGCACGTGGGTCGCGAAGGCCATCTCGTGCTTCTGTGTCGTCTCGGTGCGCTCGGGCGGCATGACGCCGGCGCAGTGCACCACCGCGTGGATCGACGTCAGCTGAGCGGTCAGTGTGGTGACCAGCCCAGCCACCGCATCGAGGTCGCTCATGTCGCACTCGTGCGCGACGAGCTCCGCGCCGGGCACGGTGTGGCGGATCTCGGTCGCGGAGGCATCGAGCCGACGCGCCGAGCGCCCGACCAGGTGGACCCGCGCACCGAGGACGGCCAGTTGCCGGGCGGCAGCCGCTCCGAGACCCGAGCTGCCGCCGGTGACGATCACGTCGATGGGGG
Source organism: Rhodococcus sp. BP-349 (assembly GCF_019835845.1). Taxonomy (NCBI): domain Bacteria; kingdom Bacillati; phylum Actinomycetota; class Actinomycetes; order Mycobacteriales; family Nocardiaceae; genus Rhodococcus; species Rhodococcus sp. BP-349. Next base: position 1,685,108 of record NZ_JABUDR010000001.1, read on the forward strand.
CGGGGAACGGGGCCGGATCGGCCGCCCAGAATCGGCGACGGACGGCCGACCCGATACGGGAGTAGCCGGGCACGACCGTCCGGTCGAGCGCCTCGTCCAGCACTCCTGTCAGAAAGTTCCCCACCGCGACCACTAGGCGGGAGGACCGTCGGTGCGGTCGCTGTTCTTCTCGCCGATCGCGTCCTTGGCCTTGTCCAGCGCGCCGTCGATCTGGGAGTCGTGGCCGGCGAACTTCTTCTTCGCCGCGTCGCCCGCCTTGTCCAGGGCCTGTTCGACCTTTTCCTCGTTCTGGTCGAGCTTGCGCTTGATCTCGCCGAAGTTCACCATCGGTCGTCCTCTCGTTGATCGTGTGAGCTGCAGTTCGAGGCTACCCACTGGCGGGCGTGGAAGAATCCCGACCATGCCGCGCACCGCCGTACCCGCCGCGATCCACGACATCATCGGTGCGGCACTCGCCCCGCTCCCGCCGCACCGGCGGGACACCTTCACTCTCCGTGTCGAGCGCTGGTGGCCCGATCTCCACGAGGCCGTCACCGCCCTGTACGCGGAGCCCGATGCGGTGGCGCGCACCCTCGTCGAGCGCGCGGCACACGCGTTCGCGGACCGGCCCGACGAGCTGCACCGGCTCGACGAGCGGCGTCTGCTGGAACCCGACTGGTTCCAGCAGCCCACCATGTTCGGGTACGCCTGTTACGTCGACCGTTTCGGTGACACTCTGTCCGGTCTGGCGGATCGGCTGGACCACCTGACGGATCTCGGTGTCACCTACCTGCACCTGATGCCGCTGCTCACGCCGCGTCCGGGCGACAACGACGGCGGCTACGCGGTCATGGACTACCGCACTGTGCGGGAGGACCTGGGGACGGTCGACGATCTCCGGGCGCTCGCCACCACTCTGCGCGAGCGCGGGATCAGTCCCGTGATCGACCTGGTACTCAATCACGTTGCCCGCGAACACGAGTGGGCGGAACGCGCGCGTCAGGGCGACGCAGACCATCGCGACTATTTTCACATCCATCCCGACAGGTCGACGCCCGACGCCTACGAGCGCACGCTGCCCGAGGTGTTCCCCGACTTCGCACCGGGGAACTTCACGTGGGATGACGGCGTCGACGGCTGGGTCTGGACGACCTTCAACGAGTGGCAGTGGGATCTGAACTGGGCCAATCCCGCGGTGCTGGTCGAGTTCGTCGACATCGTCGCCGCTCTCGCGAACCTGGGCATCGAGGTGGTCCGTCTCGACGCCATCGCCTTCCTGTGGAAGCGGCTGGGAACCAACTGTCAGAATCAGCCCGAGGTGCACGCGATCACGCAGATCTTGCGGGCGACGGCGCGCATGGCCTCGCCTGCGCTGTTGTTCAAAGCCGAGGCGATCGTCGGACCACGAGATCTGTTGCCCTACCTGGGAACCGGATCCCACACGGGTCGGGTCTCCGACATCGCTTACCACAACAGCCTCATGGTCCAGGTGTGGTCGATGCTGGCCTCGGGCAGTACCGAGCTGGCGCGCCACGCCCTGTCGACACTGCCACCGACTCCGCCGGGCGGGACGTGGGTGACGTACGTTCGGTGCCACGACGACATCGGATGGGCGATCGACGACGGTGACGCGGCCTCGATGGGTCTGTCCGGCGCCGGCCACCGACACTTCCTCGCCGACTGGTACTCCGGGGAGTTCCCGCAGTCGTGGGCTGAAGGTCTGGTGTTCCAACACAATCCGGACACCGGCGACCGTCGGATCAGCGGGACCGCGGCGGCGCTCTCGGGCCTCGGTGCGGAGCGACGGGATCCGGACGGCGCGTTCGCCCGGCTGTTCCTCGCCCACGCCCTCGTCGCGGTCTGGGGCGGGATCCCCGTGGTGTGGAGCGGGGACGAGATCGGCTCGCCGGGTGACCCCGACTGGGCGGCGGAACCCGGCCACGAGGACGACAACCGGTGGGTGCACCGACCGCGCGTGACCGACGCCGACAGGGCACGACGCCACGAGCAGGGCTCCGACGCGCAGCGGGTGTTCGACGGCATCGCGCACATCGCCCGCGTGCGGTCGGATCTGCCCATGCTGCATGCCGAGGCGCCGGTCGACGTGCTGGGCGATCTGGACGACGGAGTGCTCGGTGTCCGCCGTCGGCACCCGAGCGGCACACTCGTCGCCCTGTTCAACGTGAGCGACACGCACCGCCCGGTGGCGGCGTCCGTCCTCGGGCGCTCGGGACTCGTCGCTCCGCGGGAGGTGCTGACGGGCGTCGGCTCGGTCGACGACGAGACCGTGTGGCTCGCGCCGTACGCCGCTTGGTGGGTGGTGGACGGTTAGCCGTCCCGGAACCTCGCGTCGATCCACCGCATCGCGAACGGCAGACCGGACAGTGCGCCCACGAAGTGGTCGCCGAACACGGGCCGGTACTCCACGTCGGCGCCGCGTCCGCGCCACGCGTCGACCAGGTTCAGGACGCCCTGCTCGGGAATCCATCGATCGGCGAACCGGGGCACCGCAGCACCGTGATAGAACGCCACGGGAACGACGGGCGCATCCGCACCCGGAGTGTTCGCCTCGATGACGGCGCGCGCGGTGGCGGACTCGAACACGCCCGGGTCCACGGACAGTCGTTCCAGACGCAACCGCGCCACCCCGGACAGGGCCAGCGGGACGACGGACAGATCCTTGATCATCGACGCGAGAACGATTCCGGTGGGGCTGAACTGCTCCACGAGGGCGGGGTGTTCGCGCGCCATGCCGATGATCGCCGCCCCGAAGAGGCCGGCTCCGAGGGTGCCGTTCATGGTTCCGCGCAGCAGGCCCACGTCGACGGGTGATCCTCCGGCCACGGCGCCGCGCAGGACGAGCTCGGGCGCGTAGGAAGGGTGCAGTTGCGCGGCCCAGGCCGTCGCGATGGCGCCGCCGCTGTATCCGTAGAGCGCGGTCGGGCTCGTTGCGTAGGACGAGTCGAGCGCGACGAGACCGCGGATGCTGTCGAGCACGGCGTGCCCTGCCATGGTCCCCTCGGCGTAGGCCATGCGCGGCCCCTGATGATCCGGGATCAGCACCGCGAACCCGCGCTGCAGCCAGAGCGGAACCACCGTGGGGAAGTCCTGACCGACGCCGTGGACGATGCGGTACGACGGTGTCGACCGGGTGCCGAGCGAGTCGATCGCGACGTTGTGCACGACCACGGGCCGGGGACCCGAGCCACGCCACGGCTTCCTCGGTTCCATCAGGGTGGCGGTCACGGACACCGGACGGCCGAGAGCGTCGGTGGAGCCGACCATGAACTGGCGCAGGCGGGTTCGCGGTCGCGGGAACCATCCGGTCGCATCGCGGTGGCGGACGAGGACGCCCGGTGACAGGTCCTGGCCCGGCGCGTCGAAGAAGGAGTCGCCGGCGATCGGGGTCGGCAGAATGGCGGCGTGTGGATCCGCCGCCATCTCCGGTGTGATCCGCCCCGCGATCAGTCGATTCATGCTGCGCGACAGCGCCATGGTTCCCCCCGTTCGGGTCACCGTACTGCCTCGGGCAGCGGGCGTGGCAAGAATCTCCTCGAGTCCAACGGTGTCGGCCGACGGCGCCGACGAGCAGTCTCGTCTCCCGTGACGACGACATACGACCGAGTGACCGACGGCCCGGCGACCGACGAGGCCCTCCGCGCCCGCTTCCAGCCCGTCTTCGACCGCATCGCCGAGGGCGCGGTGGCCCGCGAGAAGGACAGACGGCTCGCCCACGACGAGATCGCGCTGCTGCGCGAGGCCGGCTTCGGCGCACTGCGCGTGCCGGTCGAGCACGGTGGCTCCGGCGCCTCGGTGACGCAGTTGTTCTCGCTGCTGGTCGATCTCGCGGCCGCCGAGTCGAATCTGCCGCAGGCGCTGCGCGTGCACTGGAGCTTCGTCGAGGACCAGGTGGCGGCAGAACCGGGACCCGATCGCGACGCGTGGCTGCGGGCGATCGCCGGCGGCACTCTCGTCGGCAACGCGATCACCGAGCCGGGTGTCGGGGCGGTGGACCACTACCGCACGACGGTCACGCGCGGCCCGGACGGTCTGCGTCTGAACGGCGAGAAGTTCTACAGCACGGGCAGTCTCTACTCCGACCACATCCTGGTCGCTGCCGACCTCGACGGCGAGCGGGTGTCCGTGCTCGTCGACTCGGACGCTCCCGGCGTCGTGCAGCGTGACGACTGGGACGGCTTCGGGCAGCGGCTCACCGTCAGCGGCACCACCACGTTCACCGACGTCGCCGTCGACGAGTCGCGCCTGCTCGGACCGGGGTACGGCGCACCCGGACGCACGTACGCGACGTCGTACCTGCAGCTGGTCCAGCTCGCGGTCCTGGCCGGCATCGCGCGCCGCGCCGCCGACGACGTCACCGCGTGGGTCCGCGCCCGCACCCGCAGCTACACCCACGCCGCCGCCGACCTGCCGCGACACGATCCGGTGGTGCAGCAGCTCATCGGGCGGCTCGAAGCTGCCGCCTGGTCCTCCCGCGCCCTGGTCCTGTCGGCGGCCTCGGACGTCGAGCGCGCCGTCGAGGTGAGCGACGACGCATCGATCGACCGGGCCGAGCTGAGCACGTCGCACGCCCAGGCGGTGATCGTCGAGCTCGTGCTGGACGCGACGACGCAGTTGTTCGAGGTCGGCGGAGCATCGATCGTGTCGGAGACCCTCGCCCTCGACCGGCACTGGCGCAACGCGCGCACGATCTCCGTGCACAACCCGGTGCTCTACAAATTGCGCTCGGTGGGTGCTCACGTGCTCAACGGCGAGGACCTGCCCTACGCCTGGTCGGCGGGGAACAAGAAGAGCATCGCGGCGCCCGCTACCGGCAGGGGATAGCGTCACGGGCATGACACACGCCGGTGGCACCGACCCGAAGCCCTACTCCACGGGGGAGCGGGTGTTCGGTCCGCCCAACGGCACGTTCGACGCTGACTGGGCGGCGACGGCCCTGCGCTCGAACCGGCATGAACTCGATCACGCGACGTCGGTACGTCTGGTGGAGAAGGCCTGGGACCTGCTGCGCTCGCAGGGGCTGCGCGGCGGCGAACTCGCCGATGCCCTGGATCTCGAGCCCGGGCTGGCGTCCGCGGTGTCCGATGTGGCGACCGAGACCGCGCGCTTCTACCTCGACCGGTGACCGCTACGCGGTGGTCCGCCGAACGCAGCGCCGACGACTCCCGCGCCTACGTCGCCCGGTTCCGCGACCTCGAGGCGTCGGGCGCGGACATGCACGGGGAGGCCCGCTTCGTCGACGCCGTGCTGCCCCGAGCCGCGCGTGTCCTCGACGCAGGATGCGGAACCGGACGACTGGGCGCGGAACTCGCGCGGCGCGGACACACGGTCACCGCCGTGGACCTCGACCCGGTCCTGGTCGAGGAGGCGCGTCGGCAGGACGGCATCACGGTGGTGCACGACGACCTGGCGACCATGGATCTGGAGCCGCAGTCGTTCGACGCGATCGTGGCTGCCGGCAACGTCATGGTGTTTCTCGCTCCGGGCACCGAGTCGACGGTGCTCCGGCGCTGGCACGACGCGGTGGTGCCGGGCGGGGTGGTGATCCTGGGGTTCGCGACCGACCGGGCGTACACCGCCGATCGGGCCGACGCCGACCTTCGGGAGGCAGGCTTCACGGCCGTGCAGCGCTTCTCCACCTGGTCGGTGGCACCGTGGCGCGAGGGTGCGGAATGGGTTGTCCTGACCGGGTACCGACAAGCGGGAAGTCTCTCGGGCATCGGCACGCCTGGCTAGAATTCGGACATGACACGACCCACGATCGACCTGGACTACACGGTTCTCGACTGTCCCGATCCGGTGGCGCTCGGGCGTTTCTACACCGCTCTGCTGGGGTGGACGGTGGTGCAGGACGATCCCGACTGGACCGTGATCGAGGGCACCGGCGGCTCGCGTCTGGCCTTCCAGAAGGCGCCCGACTTCGTCCCGCTGTACTGGCCGCGGGAGGGCATCCGCATCCACCTCGATCTCGTGGTCGACGACATGGAGGCGGCGCAGGCCTTCGCCGTGGAGCAGGGTGCCCGCGTGCTGGACGACGACAGCGAACACCCGGGGTTCCGCGTGTTGCAGGATCCCGTCGGTCACCTCTTCTGCCTGTGCAGGCGCGACTGACAGCTGTCAGGTCGCCGTGCGCCCTACCATCACCCCATGACCACCGACAGGGCCCACGAGTTCGTGATCGAACGTTCCGTCCTCGTCGACGCTCCGGCGTCGACCGTGCACGGTTTCCTCGACGATCTGCACCGGTGGACGTCCTGGTCGCCGTGGGAGGGCAGCGACCCCGATCTGTCCCGCACCTACAGCGGCTCGGAGTCGGGGGTCGGGGCGTCCTACGCCTGGTCCGGTAATCGCAAGGCCGGCGCCGGCTCGATGACCATCGTGGAATCGACGGACGATCGTGTCGTGCTCGATCTGCGGTTCACGAAGCCGTTCAAGGCCACCAACGTGACCACGTTCCTGCTGTCGTCGACGGGAAGCGGCACCGAGGTGACGTGGCGGATGACGGGACAGCAGAACGTATTGGCGCGTCTCGTGGGCAGGATCGTGCCGATGGAGAAGTTCATCGGCAAGGACTTCGAGAAGGGACTCGGCTCCTTGAAGGTGCAGGCGGAGCAGCAGGACCGATGACGTGACCGGTCGGCTCACCGCCACCGACGCCCGCATGTACTGGCTCTCACGGCGTCTGCCGAGCGACCAGTTCCTGCTCTACGCGTTCGACGGTGCGCTCGACGACCCGGACGCCGCCGCCACCGCTCTCGTGCGCCGGGCACGCGCGGTGGACGGGTTGTCGGTCCGTCTACGCGAGACGCGGTGGACGGCCGACTATCCCTACTGGGTGCCCACGGACGTGACCCGCGACCGGGTCTGCGTCCACGCCGTCGGCACGTGGGGGGAGTGTCTCGACCATGTGGCCGGCGTCTTCGCGGATCAGGTCGACCCACTCCGCGAGCCGTGGCGACTCCACCTGTATCCGCGCGTCGACGAGGTGCCCGGCACGACGGGCTCGGCGACAGTGCTCGTCCTGCAGATCGCGCATGCCCTCGGGGACGGTGGGCGGGTGTCGGCCCTGGCTCGCGCGTTGCTGTCGGACGGCCCGTCGCCGGCGGTGCGCACGGTGGTGCTTCCGGCGCCCCTCGCGGTCGCGCGTGGTGCACTCGAGCTGCCCGCGCGGCTGATCGGCATGGTGCGTCGGGCACGTGAGGCGGTGGTGGCCCATCATCGGCGCACGGCCGACACGACGGCCGGCGTCATCCCCGGCCCGCCGTCTCCCCGAGCGCCGACGCTGCTGTCCCGCCCGGCAGGCGGGACCACCCGCATCCGGTGCGTGGTGTGCCCGGCGTCGGATCTCCGCACCGACACCGTCAGTGTCACCGTGGCCGCGCTCGTCGTGGTGTCGGACGCGATGAGTCGGCATCTCGCGTCCCTGGGTGAGCCAGTTCCGGACGACCTCGGTGCCGAGGTCATGATGGCGATACCGCAGTCGAGTCGAACCACCGCTGCGGCCAACGCCTTTCACAATGCGGGGGTGGACCTGCACCCGTCCGTGCAGGATCTCCGCGCTCGGGCACGGGCGATCGACGACTCCCTGCGAGATCGACGTCGACGGCTGGAGCATCCCGCGTTCGGCGTCGGCGATCGCGCGACGGAGGCTGTTCCCGCGGTGATCATCCGACGCGACGTCGACATCGCCGACCTGTCGGCGGCGCCGACGACGGTGGCGGGTCACACGGTGGTCTCCAGTGTGAACCGAGGCGTCGCCGACCTCACGTTGACCGGTCGGCCCGTCGTGCTGAGCGCCGGGTTCCCGGCCCTCTCGCCCGCGGTCGGCATCACGCACGGGGTGCACGGCATCGGCGACGTGGTGACCCTCTCGATCGTGACGAGCGACGACGTCATGGACGCCGACGCGTACACCGACCGCCTGCGGGAGGCCGTCGATCGAGTGCGGGAAGCGCTCAGGTGACCCGCATACGCTGCTGACATGGCACTGTCCACGTCGGTACGACCCAGCCCCGTCTTCCTCGCGGTCGTCGCCGTCGCCGTCATCGGCGGTGTTCTGGCCTGGAACTCGACCAGGCCGGGCGACGTCCTGTCGTACGCCGGTGTCTTCGTCCTCGTCATCGGTGGATGGGTGGTGTCCCTGTGTCTCCACGAGTTCGCCCACGCGGTGACGGCCTGGCGCTTCGGTGATCACGACACCGCTGCGCGCGGCTACCTCACGCTGAACCCCCTGAAGTACACGGTGCCCGGTCTGTCGATCGTGCTGCCGCTGATCTTCGTCGCGCTGGGCGGGATCGGTCTGCCGGGCGGCGCCGTGTGGCTGAACACCAGTGGTATGACGAGGCGGCAGCGCACGACGGTGTCCCTGGCCGGCCCGTTCGCCAATCTCGTTCTCGCGGTGTTCCTTCTGACGATCATCGCGGTGTGGGCGCCGGGAAGCGAGCACGCGGCCTTCTGGTTCGGCGCGAGCTTCCTGGCCTTCCTCCAGGTGGTCGCGGTCGTCCTCAACCTGATCCCGATGCCCGGTCTGGACGGCTTCGGCGCGATCGAGCCCTACCTGTCACCCGGTGCGCGGCGATCGTTCGCGCAGATCGGTCCCTACGGAGTTCTCATCGTGGTGGCTCTGCTGTTCGTGCCGCAGGTCAATCGCGTCTTCTTCGACGCGGTGTACGCCGTGTACGAGATCTCCGGCATCCCCGCAGGGTGGGCGCAGAGCGGCGGCGTGCTGACGCGGTTCTGGACGCAGTGGTACTGATCGGTGGGGACGAGGGGACTCACGGGACTAGCGAGGTCCATGAGGTCTGTGGTGCAATAGCGCCGGAAATCGTGAGAAGTTACCAGCCCGGACCGCCATGTCGAGGAAGGCGCGCCGGGCGAATCGAGAGGTAGACCCCAGTGCACGTGTCGCGTCGTCAATTGTTCCGCTATGCCGCCGCCGGTTCCGTCGCGGTCGGGGTCACGGGTGTCGCCGCTCGTGGCGTCGCCTCTGCCGCACCCGCAGCACCCGCAGCACCCGCAGCGTTGGGCACGATCGTCGACTACGCCGGGGGAGTGCCGTCGGCCTCCGCCATCGCGGCCGCCGGGCATCTGGGCGCCATCCGCTACGTCTCGGACCCTCGACCCGGTGCCGCCTGGATGACGGGCAAGCCGATGACCGCGGCCGAGGCGGACGAGCTCACCGCGGCCGGTCTGCAGGTGGTGTCGTGCTACCAGTTCGGTAAGGAGGCGACGGCCGACTGGCGCGGCGGATTCGCCGCCGGTGTGAAGCATGCGACTCGCGGCCTCGAATTGCACACGGCCGCAGGCGGACCGGCGGATCGCCCGATCTACGCCGCCATCGACGACAAACCGACCGCGATCGAGTTCGCCTCGATGATCGCGCCGTACCTGCTCGGGTGGCAGTCGGTGGTCGGGGCCGAGAACACGGGTGTCTACGCCAACTCGCCGACGATCGACCTCGCGGCGGCAGCGGGACTCGGTACCTGGTACTGGCAGCACAACTGGGGCACGCCGAAGGGCTACGTGAACCCCGCCGCCCACCTGCATCAGATCGAGATCGACAAGCGAACGATCGACGGGGTGGGTGTGGACGTCAACACAGTGCTGCGTGCGGACTACGGACAGTGGAGTCTCACGGCGTAACGGATCGGCACGCTCTCACGACACACTGGTAACACAGGTCACACCACAACAAGGGAAAGGCCCACCATGGAACTCATCGACTACTTGTACGCGATCGCCGGAGCGATCTACACCCAGATCTCGACCGCGTTCGGTTCCTGACCGCCGGTCTCGTCGTGATCGTCAGACGACGAAGGCGCCGATGGTCGGCAGGAAACTGCACGTGATGCCGGCCTCGGTGCTGATCGACCCGGAGACGGCGGCCAGCACGCGGCCGGTCCCGGTGTCCGCGAGTGCCGAGAGCGTGGCCGGACCGTCGGGATTGATTCCCGCAGCACCGGTGAGCACGGTCGCACCGGTGCGGCCGGTGTCGACATTGACCCAGTTCGCGGTCAACGGCGCTGCCTGCACGTCGGCGAGCGGCGCGGTGCCGAGCGCCGTGAAGACGAAGCCGGCCTGACCGGCACCGGGTCCGGGAGGCGGCAGCTGAGCAGGGCCGGGCACCGCGAGCGCGCTCGCGACGGAGTCGGCCGTGGCGGAGATGCAGCCCTTGCCGACGGTGGGGTAGAAGAACTGGGAGATGACCGGGCCGTTCTCGGGGATCTCCGGGCCGCCACCGCCGCTGCCGTCCAGGAACGTGATGATGCTGCTCAGAATGCGCTTCGCCTGGTCCGACAGCGGGGCCGTGGCGAGCAGTGCCTTCGCGCGCACCAGGAGATCGCTCTGCGGCGACGCGGCATCGCGCTCCGCGGCGTCGAGCAGGGTCGGTGCCAGTGCGGCCAGTGCCTCGTAGCCCGGCACCACCGGTGCCTCGGCGGGCAGCGGCAGGACGGGTGCGGGTGCTGCGCCTGCCGCAGCGGGTGCGACGAAGGCACACGCAGCCGCGACGGCCACTCCGCCCAGAACACGCCGCGCTGCGACGCGCGTTCCCGTTGTCCCGATGTCCCGCATGATGTCCCCGTTTCTTCTCCGGCCGCCTCGACTCGATCCGAGGACGACCCACGATGCACTACCTGTCCGGTGCCGCCGTGCGAGGCGGTCGGGCGCGGGGTCACTCTATGTACACGGAGTGACGGTTGTACAGCAGCTCGCCGGTCGATCGACCCGTGTCGCTCGCCGCGATTCGAACCGTAGTCTGTTAATGAAGTGTCTGGTGTTGTCAGAGTGAACAGTGATGCGATCGTTACTGCTGTGAGCCGTGTCGCATGACAACGTGGCGGCTCCTTGGTGCGGACGAGTCACGTCGGAGCGTGCCGATAGGCTGCCCCGTGGCTTCGACCCCCGTCGATCGGAAGAGCACCCGTGAGTGAAGTACAGCGATCGGCCGGACGTGCGGTGCTGGCAGCAGCACCGGCCCTGTTCGTGCTCTCGCTGATCCTGCGCGTGGTGTGGACCGTCGCGACCCCCAACGGCAGCAACTGGGTCGATCTCCACGTGTACGTCGACGGATCGGCCCGCCTTTTCAGCGGCGATCTGTACGACTTCACGTACTCGGAGGAGACCCCCGACTTCCCCCTGCCCTTCACCTACCCACCGTTCGCCGCGCTGGTGTTCTACCCGCTGCACTTCCTGCCGTTCCCGGTGGTGGGAGCGGGGTGGATGATCGCCACGATCGCCGCGCTGTACGCGGTGGTGCGACTCGCCCAGGGAATGGTCGGAACCGGCCCGTGGTCCGGCCGCCGCGCGGCGGTGCTCTGGACGACGGTGGGCCTGTGGACCGAGTCGATGCGCACCACACTGGACTACGGCCAGGTCAACGTGTTCCTGGTCCTGCTGGCGATGCTCGCGGCCCGCAGTGCCCGCTGGTGGCTGTCGGGGGCACTGGTCGGTGTCGCGGCAGGCGTCAAGCTCACCCCCGCCATCACGGGCCTCTACTTCCTGGCGCAGCGTCGGTGGGCGGCCGCCGCCTTCTCGGCCGTCGCGTTCGCAGCGACGGTCGTCGTCAGCTTCCTGCTCGTCGGACCCGCGGCGACCACATACTTCACCACCCTGCTGGGCGACGCGGACCGGATCGGTCCCGTCGGCTCGGTGTGGAACCAGTCGCTGCGCGGAGCGCTGTCGCGCGTGGCAGGGCAGGACGTCGGTCAGGGGCCGGTGTGGCTGGTCGCGGCGGCCGTGGTGCTCGCGGCGGCGTTCCTGGCCTGGCGGACCCTGGCGCGCGACGATCGCCTGGGGACGCTCGTCATCGTGTCGTTCGTCGGCCTGATGATCTCGCCGATCTCCTGGTCCCACCACTGGGTGTGGGTGGTGCCCATGCTGATCTGGCTGATGCACGGTCCGTTGTCGGGTGCGCCGGGCGCACGCGTGCTCGCGGGGTACTGGCTCGTGGTCACGCTGATCGGCGTGCCGTGGATCCTCAGCTTCGAACAACCGTCGATCTGGGACATCTCGCGTCCGTGGCCGCTCGCTCTGGCGGGATCGGTCTACGCCGTCGGCACCCTGGCTCTCTTCGTCTGGATCGCGGTGGTCGGCCGCCGTGTCACCTCGCAAGGCGGTCGATCGCGGCTGCCAGCAGCACGTCCTTCCCGGTGAGTCCGCCGGCGGAGTGGGTCGACAGCCGGTAGGTCACCGAACGCCAACGGATGTCGATGTCCGGGTGATGGTCCGCCGACTCGGCCTCCTCCGCGACTCGCCGGACGAGGTCGATCGCGTCCGGGAAGTTCGCGGACTCGATGGTGCGGACCAGTGCGTCCCCGTCGCGCTGCCAGTCGGCGAGGCGGGTGAGTGCGTCGTCGATCTCCGTGTCGTTCAACAAGTCGGCCATACTGCGATGGTGCCAGTTCCCGAGCCCGTGCTGGTGGTCGCGGGCGCCCTCGTCGAGAACGGACACCTGCTTCTCGCACGGCGCGCTTCCCCGCCGGAACTGGCGGGGCTGTGGGAGCTGCCCGGCGGCAAGGTGGACCCCGGCGAGACTCCCGAGAACGCGCTGGTCCGAGAACTGCGCGAGGAACTGGGCATCGAGGTCACCGTCGGTGATCCCGTCGGCGTCGATGTCGCACTGTCGGCGACGCTGACACTGCGCGCCTACGCGGTCACGCGGTTCTCGGGGACGGCGACGGCGCTCGAGCACGAGGCCCTGCGCTGGGTGGACGCGGCAGATCTGCACAGAGTCGATCTGGTGCCGGCGGACACCGCGTGGTTGCCGGATCTCGCGGCGCTGCTGTAGTCAGGCCGCGCGGGCCTTCTTCAGGCCCTTCTTCAGATCCTTGCCCGTGACACCTGCCTGTTCCAGTTTCTTCATCCGCATGATCACCACCGGACACGTCAGACAGCGAGTCTTGCTGCGGCAGCACTTCTTCTTGGCCTTGCCGCGAGCGACCTTCGATGCCGAGGACATCGGGTGAGGGTACCCTGAGGTGGAGCCCGTGCCGACCGTCCCGGCCTGCGTGACCGCCGTCACCCGAGTAGACCGAGTAAACTGATCCGGTCGCGCTTCTCGTCGGCGACGCAGCGCGCTCTCTGGGAGAGGAAGCCGCTCGCTCTTCACCCCGCATTCGACCCAGGAGATTTCACGCGTGACCAGCCCCACCGCCAGTCAGACCGTACCCACCACCTTCCGCAACGTCGCCATCGTCGCGCACGTCGACCACGGCAAGACCACGCTCGTCGACGCGATGCTGCGCCAGTCCGGTGCCTTCGAGGAACGCGCCGAGGCCATCGACCGCGTGATGGACTCGGGTGACCTGGAGAAGGAGAAGGGCATCACGATCCTGGCCAAGAACACGGCCGTGCACAAGCGCAATGCCGACGGCAGCACCACCGTCATCAACGTGATCGACACCCCCGGCCACGCCGACTTCGGTGGCGAGGTCGAGCGCGGCCTGTCCATGGTCGACGGTGTCGTGCTGCTCGTCGACGCCTCCGAGGGACCGCTGCCGCAGACGCGCTTCGTGCTCCGCAAGGCGCTCGCCGCGTCGCTTCCCGTCATTCTCGTGGTCAACAAGACCGACCGTCCCGACGCGCGTATCGAGGAAGTCGTCTCCGAGAGCCACGACCTGCTCCTCGACCTCGCGTCGGATCTGGACGACGAAGCATCCGAAGCTGCCGAGCTCGCACTCGACCTGCCGGTCCTGTACGCCTCGGGCCGCGAGGGCAAGGCGTCGACGAAGCAGCCGGAGAACGGCCACGCACCGGACGCCGAGAACCTCGACGAGCTCTTCGAGATCCTGCTCAGCTACATCCCGGCGCCCAAGGGCAACGTCGACGCTCCGTTGCAGGCGCACGTCACCAACCTCGACGCGTCGGCCTTCCTCGGTCGTCTCGCCCTGGTCCGTATCCACAACGGTGAGCTGAACAAGGGCCAGACCGTGAGCTGGATGCGCGAGGTCGACGGAGAACCCGTCGTGCAGAAGACGAAGATCACCGAGCTGCTGAACACCATCGGTGTCGAGCGCGTCCCCGGCCAGAAGGGTGTCGCGGGCGACATCGTCGCCGTCGCGGGCTTCCCGGACATCATGATCGGCGACACCCTCGCCGACCTGGAGAATCCGGTCGCCCTGCCGCGCATCACCGTCGACCAGCCGGCCATCTCGGTCACCATCGGCACCAACACCAGTCCGCTCGTCGGACGCGTCAGCGGCCACAAGCTGACCTCCCGCATGGTCAAGGCGCGCCTGGATCAGGAGCTCATCGGCAACGTCTCGCTCAAGGTCCTCGACATCGGTCGTCCCGATGCGTGGGAGGTCCAGGGTCGTGGCGAGCTCGCGCTCGCCATCCTGGTCGAGCAGATGCGCCGTGAGGGCTTCGAGCTCACCGTCGGCAAGCCACAGGTGGTCACCCGCCAGGTCGACGGCAAGCTGCACGAGCCCTTCGAGGAGCTCACCATCGACACTCCCGAGGAGTACCTCGGTGGCGTCACGCAGCTGCTCGCCGCCCGCAAGGGGAAGATGGTCCAGATGACGAACCACGGCGCAGGCTGGGTTCGCATGGAGTTCATCGTCCCCTCGCGCGGTCTCATCGGTTTCCGCACGGACTTCCTCACGGACACGCGCGGCACCGGCATCGCCAACGCCGTCTTCCACGGGTACGCACCGTGGGCCGGCGAGATCCGTGCGCGCCACACCGGCTCGCTCGTCTCGGACCGTCAGGGCAGCGTCACCCCGTTCGCCATGATCCAGCTGGCCGACCGCGGCACGTTCTTCGTCGAGCCGGGTGCCGACACCTACGAGGGCATGGTGGTGGGCATCAACCCCCGCCAGGAGGATCTCGACATCAACGTCACCCGCGAGAAGAAGCTGACCAACATGCGTCAGTCCTCCGCCGACGTCATGGAGACCCTCGCCAAGCCGAAGAAGCTCGATCTCGAGATGGCAATGGAGTTCTGCGCCGGCGACGAGTGCGTCGAGGTCACACCCGAGGTCGTCCGCGTGCGCAAGGTGCACCTGGACTCGAACGAGCGTGCGCGTGAGCGTTCGCGTAGCAAGTCGCGTGACAAGGCTGCTCTGTAATCATGTCGGTGGCACGGGTGGGTGCGGCGCTGGCCGCTGCCCTGCTCGCGCTGTCGGCGTGCACGGCTGACCCGCCGCCGCCGATCCAGAGCACCGAGACGGCGACGACGACTCCTCCGGCCGCGCCCGCAGCCACCGGAAATCCGGTCGTCGTCGCGATCGACGACGTCGGCACGGGATTCAACCCGCACCTTCTCGCCGACCAGTCGCCCGCCAACACTGCGGTGTCGACGCTGGTGTTGCCCAGCCCTTTCCGTCCCGCGGCGGTGGGTTCGGGGGTCGAGTGGCTTCCCGACGCGTCCCTGCTCCTCTCCGCCGAGGTCACCTCGCAGGCACCGTTCACCATCACCTACCGACTCCGCAACGAGTCGCAGTGGTCGGACGGTGCCCCCATTGCGGCCGAGGACTTCCGCTACCTCTGGCAACAGATGATCGATGCTCCCGGCGTGGTGGATCCCGCAGGCTACGAGGCGATCGACGACATCGCGTCGTCGGACGGCGGCAAGACCGTCACCGTCACGATGACGACGCCGTACCCCGCGTGGCGTGAGCTGTTCGCGAACCTGCTGCCCTCACACCTGCTCAAGGACTCCCTCGGCGGCTTCGAACGGGGCCTGCGCGACAACGTGTCCGTCTCCGGCGGACACTTCCGGATCGAGTCGATCGATCGTGGTCGCGACGAGATCCTGCTCGAGCGCAACGACCGTTACTGGGGGTCGCCCTCGACACCCGATCAGATACTGCTCCGGCGCGGGGGCAGCGACGCCCAGCTGGCCGACTCGATGCGCTCGGGCGACGCACAGATCGCCGAGGTGCGCGGAGGCTCGGCGACACTCGCGCAGCTGGGCGCCATCCCCAATGTCCGCACGGACACCCGATTCCGGTCGCGGACCCTGGAGCTGACGCTGAACGGCCGGGTGCCGGAGCTCGCGGACGCCGAGGTGCGCCGCGGCGTCATGGGTCTGCTGGACGTGGACCTGCTGTCCACCGTCGCGTCGGGCACCGGCACCGCGGCGGACACCGTTCGTGCGCAGGTTCTCTCGCCGTCCCAGCCCGGCTATGTCCCCACGGCTCCGCAGGCTCTCCCGCGGGACGAGGCGCTGCAGCTGCTCGCCGACGCGGGCTTCGTTCCGGTGCCGTTACCGCCCGCTCTCGCCCCCACCTCGGGTCAACCCACCGCGACCACGACACCGGTGCCGGGCACCACGCGGGCGCTGACCGTCGTGATCGGCGCTCCCGAGAACGACGCCGTCGCCGTCGCCGTCGCCAACACGGCGGCCGACCAACTCCGGGACGCGGGTGTCGACGCGAGCGTCGCTCCCACCGACCCGGAGGAGTTGTACGGCACCGCGCTCCTCGAGGGCACCGTCGACGCCGTCGTCGGATGGAGCCACGTGGGTACCGACGTCGCGACGGCCTGGTCGTCCCGCTACGGATGTGCCGCACCCGATCTCGCGTCGTCCACGACGACGGCGCCCGATGCCGACGCCGACCCGGTGGCGGCGAGCAACCTCTCCGGAGTCTGCGATCCGTCGCTCGAGCCGGTGATGGACCAGAGCCTGAGAGGCGACGTGAACCCGACCGAGGCCGTCATCGCGGCACAGCCGCAGCTGTGGAACCTGCACACCGTGCTTCCCATCGCGCAGGACAGTTCTGTCGTCGCCGTCGGGCCCGGCGTGAGCGGCGCGACGCTCACGGGGCCCATCGAGCTCGGTGTGTTCGGGGACGCGAACGACTGGATGCGGGTGACGCCGTGACGGAGCGGCCCCGGATGCTGGTCGTCCATGCGCACCCCGACGACGAGACCATCACCACCGGCGGCACCATCGCCCGCGCCGTGCGGGCGGGCGTGGACGTGACTGTCCTGACCTGCTCGCTCGGCGAGGAGGGTGAGGTGATCGGTGACACGTGGGCCGGACTGGTCGCGGACCACGCGGATCAGTTGGGCGGGTACCGCATCCACGAGCTGACCGTGGCTCTCGAGGCGCTCGGATGCCGGCCGCCGCGATTTCTCGGCGGTGCCGGGCGTTGGCGCGACTCGGGAATGGCCGGAACTCCCGCAGCACGCCATCCGCGTGCCTTCGTCAACGCCGACCAGGACGAGGCCGTCGGCGCGATGGTCGAGGTCATCCGGGACGTGCGCCCGCAGGTCCTCGTGGCCTACGACCCCGAGGGCGGCTACGGCCACCCGGATCACATGCAGGTGCATCGGCTCGCCGGACTGGCCGTCGAGGCGGCCGACGACGGCGCCCGGTTCGCCGAGACGGGGCCGGCCTGGTCGGTGGACAAGATGTACTGGACGGTCACCGGTTCGGATCAGCTGACCGCAGGCCTCGGTGACCTCGGCGCCATTCCGCCGCAGTGGCGGATGCCGGTCGAGGGCGAGCTGCCGAGCGTGCCCGACGACACCGTCACCACGTCCGTCGACGTTCGTCCGGTGCTCGATCTCAAGCGACGCGCGTTGCGGGCGCACCGAACTCAGGTCACCGTCTCGGAGTCCGGTCGGGTCTACGCACTGTCGAACGACATCGCACAGCCTGTCCTCGAGGACGAGCAGTACGTCCTCGTCCGAGGCGACCTCGGGCCGGTCGACTCGTCGGGGCGCGAGACCGACCTCTTCGCGGGGATCGTGTGACGAGTCCCAATGTCGTCGCGGGGACGACGTGCGGGTCGGAAGCGGGCTCGGTGCCGGGTTATGCTGTGAGCGGCATCACCGGACGGGGTCGGACGTACCCGGTGAGTTCGACTCGAAGGAGCTCCCCCCATGAATTTCGATCTTCAGTACGCCATCGTGGCGTTCGTGGATTCCCTGCGACCCACAGCCGATCTGCAGCGCGAGATCTACCTGAACTCCGTGGGCAACTTCGCGACGTTCGTGAGCAACTACCTCACGTCGATCGGGTTCCCTCCTCGCTGACTTCGGGGACGCTGACAGGACCCGCGCGATGACGGGCCACGCCGGGGAGGGCGTGGTGTCGGGCATCAAGGCGTCGATCGTGGGCGCACTGGTGCTCGACGGGTTCCTGGTCGCCGTCCTGGCAGTGCTGTACCTCCCGCTGTATCTCGGACGTACTCCGTTCCCGATCAGTGGGGTCCTCGCCGGCATCGTCGTGGTGATCCTCGTCAGGGTCGCGTTCTCCGTGACGCACAACGTCTCCCGCGCCGCTCTCCCGGTCGCGGGATTCTTCGTGGGTCTGGTGCTGGCCATGCTGGGGGGACCGGGTGGAGACGTCCTCGTCGTGGCCGACTGGCGCACCCTGGTCCTCGTGGCAGGCGGGCTGCTTCCTGCTGTGGTGCAACTGTTCGCGCTGCGGATGGGTCAGTTCGCCGAACTCGGACGCCCCTGACCCCGGTCGATCCCGGCGGCATCGGCAGCCGCGGTGAGCACCTGCTCCACCATGGCCGGCGTGAGTCGTCCCGTGAAGGTGTTCTGCTGGCTCACGTGGAAGCACCCGAACAGATGGAGGTCCGGCAACTCCTTCTCGGGGGAGGTCAGCACGACGTGCGCACCGTGGCCGAACTTCGGGCGCGGCCGGGGGATGGTCCATCCCGCGCCGTCGAGGACTGGAAGCAGTGCCTGCCAGCCGAATCCGCCCAGGACCATCACGGCCCGAACGGTCGGTGCCAGGATGTGCAGTTCCGTCTCCAACCAGTGGCGGCACCGGTCCCGTTCCTCCGGTGTCGGCTTGTTGGCCGGGGGAGCGCAGTGCACCGGTGAGGTGATGCGGGTGCCGATCAGCTCGAGGCCGTCGGCGATGTGGGTCGCGGTGGGCTGCGTCGCGAGGCCGACGGCGTGCATGGCCGCGTAGAGAACGTCGCCGCTGCGGTCGCCGGTGAACATCCGCCCGGTGCGGTTCGCGCCGTGCGCAGCCGGCGCGAGGCCGACGATCAGCAGCCGTGCGTCGACGGGGCCGAAACCCGGAACCGGTCGGCCCCAGTAGGTCTCGTCGCGGAACGCGGCACGTTTCTCGCGCGCCACGAGCTCACGCCACTCCACCAGACGCGGACACGCGCGGCACTCCGACACCGCCACATCGAGTTCGGGGATGGTCCGGGGAGAGTCGGCGGCGGGTGTCACGGGCGCTCCACCCAGACGTCGCCGGCACCGGGCTGTGCGCACTCGACGATCGACCACGCGTGGTCGGCGGGTACGTCGAGGACCGTGTAGCGGCCCGTGCCGGCAGCGGTGGCGGCCACGATGGTCGCGACACCGGCGCGTCGCTGGAAGAAGGTCTGCCGGACACCCCACGCGACCACGCCGTCGGTGTCGAGGACGACGCGCCGCCGGTCGAGGCTGCCGTGCTCGGTGACGAGTACTCCCGGTTGAGCACGGTGGCCCAGGGCGGCGTACCGGTCGAGCGCCAGGGCGACGGCCGCCACCACGAGGAGCGCGACGCCGATCCACGCGGCGATCGGAACGTCCCGGCCGGTCGACCGGACCACGAGGAGTGCGACAACGACCAGCAGAACCGGTACGACGGCGCGGGTGAGCCTGCGCCGCAGGGCCGCCGGTCCGTGCTTCTGCAGTGTCGTCGTGGCCGACGCACTCTCCGGCATACCCGCCAGCACGTCGTCCATCGTGCGGTGGGCGGCCGGAAGGGGAGCGGGCGGCAGGAGCAGCGACGACTCCTTCTCCGAGGCGGACACCCCGGTCATGACGGCGTCGAGGCGTGCTCCGCGCGCCCACCGCAGGACCAGCGGTCGACGCAGCGTCGCGCCGCGGAGGCGGTCGCGGTCCAGCGTCGTGTGCCGCGTCGACAGCAGTCCGTGGCCGACGCGGAGCCTGGTGCCGTCGTCGGTCACGGTGAGGTTGCCGTAGACGAGCAGGTAGCGCACCACGGAGACGATGCTCGACACGACGAGCAACAGGGCCGCGGCGATGACCACCGCGACCACGATGCCGAGGCGCAGGACGGCCTGATAAGTGTCGTCCAGAGCGGGCGAGGAGGCGATGTCACCGGCGAACCCGGACTGGAACACGAGCCCGAATCCGGCACCGACGACGACGATGCCCGTGGCCGTGAACGGGGCGAATCGGACCCAGCCGGTGCGGAAGTGGGCGATCTCACGTTCGGGTTCCACGACGGGTTCGGTCACCACCGCCGGGCCCCCTCCCACGGTCTGCCCGGTGCCCGCCAGCAACTCCTCACGCAGGGCGGTGACCAGGTCGGAGGCAAGGGCGTTCAGCTCGAACGCGTCCGCCTTGTCCGACTTCTGCTGACCGGTGCCCACGGTGAGGATCGACAGCCCCAGGAGTCGGTGCAGCGGGCCGGCCCGGACGTCCACACTGCGGACGCGTCCACGCGGGATGGACAGCACCTTCTTCTGGAACAGCCCGCGGCGCAGCTGGACGTCGTCGGAACCGATGCGGTACCCGGTGGTGAACCACCGCAGGATCGCCGCGCCCACGAGCAGGATCACGACGACCAGGCCCCAGACGTGTGTGCCGCTCTGTGATCCGAGGACGAGGGACAGCAGCAGCACCGGTAGCAGGCGGACCAGCTCGGTGACCGGGTGGATCAGGAGCATGCGCTTGTCGAGTCGCAGCCACGGCAACTCGTCGACGCGCACCCCTGCGTCCTGCGTCACGTGGCGTCACCTCGCGAGCGTGCGGCCGCCGCGGTGATGGCGGCGACGGTGCGATCCGCGGTCGCGAGATCGAGCCCGGCGATCTCCAGAGCTCCGGCGGACGACGCGGTCGTCACCGTCACCGTCGCCAGCCCGAGTGCCCGGTCGAGCGGTCCGCGCTCGGTGTCGACGGTCTGCACTCGTGACAGGGGAGCGATGCGCCGTTCCTGAGTCACCCAGCCGGTGCGCGTGTGGACGGCGGTGTCGCTCAGTTCCCAGCGGTGCACCCGGTACCGCCACTGCGGCGCGATGGTCACGTGCGCTGCCGCGAGGACCACCACGGCGACGGCAGCGGCCACCACGGGCGTCCAGGACGGGCTCTCGACGTTCACCGCGAGCACCACGGCCCACACGATCACGGCGACGGCCACCGGGAGCCACAGCAGGGCGGCGGCCACGGCCCACAGAATCTTCGCCCGCGGATCGGGGCGATGCGCGGGATCGGTGAGGACCACACCGGAACTGTTCGCCGTCCCGGTGTTCTCTTTCTCGGACACGTCGCATCACCCCTGCTGTGGCACGCCTCCGGCCGGAGGGCGCATGATCGAACGGTGACGATGTTGCCCGATCCGAGTACTCCCGCGCGCGCCGACACCCGAGTGACGCCTCCCGACAGCCCGGCACCGACCGCATCGGCCCTGCGGCGTGCGCTGCGCCGCGCCCGCGACGGTGTGGTGATCAGTGTCGACGAGGCGACCACCCTGCTGCACGCCCGCGGCGACGACCTGACCGATCTGTGCGCGTCCGCGGCGCGGGTGCGGGACGCGGGTCTGCTGGCCGAGAACCGACCCGGCACGGTGACCTACTCGCGCAAGGTGTTCATTCCGCTCACCCGGCTGTGCCGCGACACGTGCCACTACTGCACGTTCGTGACGGTCCCTGGCAAGCTGCGCGCCGAGGGACACGGGATGTTCCTCGAGGCCGACGAGGTGCTCGACATCGCCCGGCGCGGTGCCGAACTGGGATGCAAGGAAGCGTTGTTCACGCTCGGTGACCGCCCCGAGGCCCGCTGGCCCGAGGCGCAGGAGTGGTTGGACGCGCGCGGCTACGACTCCACGCTCGACTACCTGCGGGCGATGTCGATCCGCGTGCTCGAGGAGACGGGTCTGCTCCCGCACCTCAATCCCGGAGTGATGAGTTGGGAGGAGATGTCGCGCCTCAAGCCGGTCGCCCCGTCGATGGGCATGATGCTCGAGACCACCTCGCGGCGACTGTTCGAGGAGAAGGGGCAGGCGCACTACGGCAGTCCCGACAAGGACCCCGAGGTGCGACTGCGCGTGCTCACCGACGCCGGCCGACTCACCGTTCCGTTCACCACCGGCATCCTCGTGGGCATCGGCGAGACGATCCGCGACCGCGCCGAGTCGATCATGGCGATCCGCAAGTCGCACAAGGCTTTCGGTCATGTCCAGGAAGTCATCGTGCAGAACTTCCTGGCCAAGGACGACACCGCGATGCGCTCCGCACCCGATGCCGGCCTGGAGGAGTTTCTCGCCACCATCGCCGTGTCCCGCATCCTTCTCGGCCCGGCCATGCGCATTCAGGCTCCGCCGAACCTGGTCTCCGCGCAGGAATGCGCGGCGTTGCTCGCCGCGGGCGTCGACGACTGGGGTGGCGTCTCGCCGCTCACTCCCGATCACGTCAATCCCGAGCGGCCGTGGCCGAATCTCGACACGCTCGCGCAGCTGTCCGCGGACGCCGGCTTCACCCTGACCGAACGCACGGCGGTGCAGCCGAGGTACGTCCTGGCCGGCTCCCCGTGGATCGATCCGCGGATCTCGGCACACGTGCACGCGCTCGCCGACGGCGCGACGGGACTGGCGGTGCCCGAGACGATCCCGTCCGGCCTGCCGTGGCAGGAACCCGACGAGGTGTGGGAGTCCACCGGCCGCGTCGACCTCAACACCGGCATCGACACCGAGGGCCGGAACACCGAGACACGCAGCGACATGGGCAGCGCGTTCGGTGACTGGGAGTCCATCCGTGAGCAGGTGGCGCACCTGGCGACGCTGGACAGCGTCGACCGCGACGTGGTCGCCGCGCTGCGCGCCGCGGAGAAGGATCCCGGCAACTGCACCGACGAGGAGTACCTCGCACTGGCCACCGCCGAGGGTGCGGCGCTCGACGCTGTGACCGCGTTCGCCGATCAGCTGCGCCGTGACGTCGTCGGTGACGACGTCACGTACGTCGTGAACCGGAACATCAACTTCACCAACATCTGCTACACCGGCTGCCGTTTCTGCGCGTTCGCGCAACGCAAGGGTGACGCCGACGCGTTCTCGCTGTCGACCAGCGAGGTCGCGGACCGTGCCTGGGAGGCACACGTCCTCGGCGCCACCGAGGTCTGCATGCAGGGTGGCATCGATCCGGAGCTCCCCGTGACCGGCTATGCCGATCTCGTGCGCGCGGTGAAGGCGCGGGTGCCGTCGATGCACGTGCACGCCTTCTCGCCCATGGAGATCGTCAACGGGGCCTCGCGCGGGGGCCAGTCGGTGCGCGACTGGTTGACCGAACTGCGGGAGGCGGGGCTGGACACCATCCCCGGTACGGCGGCGGAGATTCTCGACGACGAGGTCCGCTGGGTACTCACCAAGGGCAAGCTGCCCGCGCAGACGTGGATCGACGTCGTCACCACGGCGCACGAGGTGGGATTGCGGTCGAGCTCGACGATGATGTACGGCCACGTCGACAACCCGTCGCACTGGGTGGGGCATCTGAACGTGCTCAAGCGCATCCAGGACCGAACCGGCGGATTCACCGAGTTCGTTCCGTTGCCGTTCGTGCATCAGAGTTCACCGCTGTATCTCGCCGGTGCATCTCGGCCGGGACCGACACAGCGGGACAACCGCGCCGTGCACGCGCTCGCGCGGATCATGCTCCACGGCCGCATCGACAACATCCAGACGAGCTGGGTGAAACTCGGCGTGACGGGAACTCGGGTGATGCTGAACGGCGGCGCCAACGACCTGGGTGGCACGCTGATGGAGGAGACGATCTCGCGGATGGCGGGATCGCAGCACGGATCGGAGAAGACCGTCGAGGAACTACACGCGATCGCCGAGGGAATCGGACGACGCGCAGTCGAGCGCACCACCGCCTACGCAGACCGGACGGAAGCAGCATGAGCGCTGATCGATTGGGCGACGAGCGCGTCGCCGGAGTTCTCAAGGCCGCCGTGCGCGTCATCGTGCCGGTACTCGAACTGCTCGCGGACCGCGACCCGCTCGGCCTCAAGAAGCGCACCTTCCGCGAGCAGGCGGACGCGAGCGGCACCAAGGTCGACGCCGCCCTGAACGCCGTGGCCTCGGTGTTCGACGCCGCCGACACGCCGGGAACCAAGGCGTGGGAGTCGATGACCGTCGACCAGCGCGTCTCGTGGTGGGTCGGCCGCGTCGGCGGCATCGGCACCGTTGCGGTGGCGTTCCCCGGCATCTTCGGTGTGCTCGCCCGCCGACTTCCGCTCGGCGACGTCCTCGGGTTCGCCAATCAGGCCATCGTCCTGGTGGCCGTCGCCCGTGAATACGGCATCACCGAGCAGGACGAGCAAGTTCGACTGCTCGCATCGGTGCTGTGCAATCGGGAACTGCCGAGGGGCGCCAGCGTCCACGCGCCCGAACCCGACGTCGACGGCGTCACGGACGACAGCCGGGTCACCGAGCCGTCCGGGCGGTTGTCCCGGTCCCCGTTCGCGCTGCTGTCGACCTTGTGGTCCGTCACCAAGATCCTCAAGGCAGTCACCGACGAATTGGACAAGCGGCCCCGCAGCCGTACCGTTTACAGATGGCTCGGTAACCTGCCCGTGGTCGGTGCGGTCGCCGGGTACTTCGGCGAGCGCGGCGCACTCTCTCGCGCTGCGAAGCTGGGGCGCCGGTGGATCGAGCAGAACAGCACAACTGCGTCGAGCGGGTCCTTGCGGCGCCGCGACACGCACATGGAACGGAAAGGGTAAGGAGAACCCCAGTGACGTACACGATCGCTGAACCGTGCGTCGATGTCCTCGACAAGGCATGCATCGAGGAATGCCCGGTCGACTGCATCTACGAGGGTGGACGCATGCTCTACATCCAGCCCGACGAGTGTGTGGACTGTGGTGCCTGCGAGCCGGTGTGCCCTGTCGAGGCGATCTTCTACGAGGACGACGTCCCCGAGCAGTGGTCCGCCTACGTCAGCGCCAACATCGACTTCTTCGACGACCTGGGATCGCCCGGCGGCGCGGCCAAGGTGGGCAAGACCGACCACGATCCGGCATTCATCAAGGCTCTGCCACCCATGGGTGAGAACTGAGCGTGACGGACGCACCCGTCGTCTCACGTCGGTCGCCCACCGAACGTCGGTCCACGGCGAGTCTGCTGCCCGAGTTTCCCTGGGACACGCTGGCCGACGTCACCGCGCAGGCGCGGTCACATCCCCACGGCATCGTGAACCTGTCCGTGGGAACGCCGGTGGACCCGGTCGCCGATGTCATCCGTGACGCTCTCGCCGCGGCCTCCGCGCAGCCGGGTTATCCCACGACAGTGGGCACACCCGAACTGCGGGCGGCCGCTGTGGGCGCGCTCGCCCGCCGCTACGGCATCGGCGGCCTGGACGAGCGTTCGATCCTGCCGGTGATCGGCACCAAGGAAGTCATCGCCTGGCTGCCGACGCTGCTCGCGCTCGGCCCGGACGATCTCGTCGTCATCCCGGAACTGGCGTACCCCACCTACGAGGTCGGGGCCCTGCTCGCGGGGTGCCGCACACTCCGCGCGGACGGAGTGTCGCGCCTCGGTCCCGAACGTGCGTCCCTGATGTTCGTCAACTCGCCGTCCAATCCCAGTGGCCGAGTGCTCGGCGTCGCACACCTGCGCAAGGTGGTCGAGTGGGCGCGCGAGCGCGGCACGATCGTCGTGTCCGACGAGTGCTACCTCGGTCTCACGTGGGAGGGACGCGCCGTCTCGATCCTCGACGACGAGGTGTGCGGTGGGGACACGACCGGGCTGCTGGCCGTGCACTCGCTGTCCAAGACGTCGAATCTCGCCAGCTACCGCGCCGGGTTCGTCGCGGGTGATCCCGCTCTGGTCGCGGAGCTGCTGGCGGTCCGCAAGCATGCGGGCATGATGGTCCCCCTGCCTGTGCAGGCTGCCATGACCGCGGCGCTGAGCGACGACGACCACGAGAACGTCCAGCGCGAGCGCTACCGCGATCGTCGGACCGCGCTCGCCGCCGCCGTGGTGGCGGCCGGCTTCACCATCGATCATTCCGAGGCGGGCCTGTACCTGTGGGCCACGCGCGGGGAGCCGTGCCGAGACACCGTGCGCTGGTTCGCCGAACGCGGCATCCTCGTCGCTCCGGGGGAATTCTACGGTCCCGACGGCAGCACCCACGTCCGCATCGCGCTGACGGCGACCGACGAGCGCATCGCCGCCGCCGTCGCCCGTCTCACGGTCTGAGCCCGGCCGTGGGAGCGCTCGACCGCGCCCAGGAGGACCTCGCTCGCGGGGAGCCGTGGAGTGCGCGCAAACGCCTGACCGCGCTGCTCGATCAGGACGCCGCCTCGCAGCCCGCGCTCGACCTCCTCGGCTACGCGTGCCTGGCGATGGACGACCCGGCCGGTGCCGGTGCGGCCTGGTTCCTCACCGATCGAGACGACGAGGACCCGCTGGTGCGGCACGCGCTCGACTCGTTCGTCGCCGCCTGCCCGACGCCGCTGGTGCTCGCGCGCCGGCTACCCATCAACGCGCCGTCGCGGGCGTACCCGCCCCGCGTGCGCGAACGGCTGGCGGTGCTCGAATCCCGGGTGCGCGCCAGCGGCGAGGAGTGGGAGCCGCCCGGCGAGGTGCACTACTTCGCGCAGGAGGGCGTCGACGTCGAGGCCTTCGACGAGTGGTCGGAGGCTCCCGTCTCGTCCCGATCCGGCGTGAAGATGGTCGCCGCCGTCCTGGTGATCGCCATGATCGGCACCGCGTCCATCGCGACCGTTCTCACCGTCTTCTTCTGACGACGCGCCGCCGCGAGGCCGAGGACGTGTCGGGGGCCGGTGGTACAGATGGAGTCATGAAGGATTCGCTGACGGGATGCGTCGAGTGTCTCGGCGCGCTCGACCATTGTCACGGCACGCTCGTCGTCCACTCGTACGGTGCGGTCGAGTGCACCGACGACGCCTGCGTTCTGCTGCACGCCGTCCGCCACACCCTCGTCGTCGATTGTTCCGCGGTCGCCGGGGGCTGCACGTGCGTCGAGGTCACGGAGCTGTCGCGGGCGTCGTGAGAGACTCCTCGGTGTGCTGCTCCGGTCTCTGAACTCGTACGCGATCACCCACGGCGGCGACGTCGACGACGCCGTCACCGTCGGTGACGTGGTGCTCTCTCGACGTGATCTGCTCGGTGCGGCCACGTCGGTGGCGGAGCGCATCATGGGCGTCGACCGGGTGGCCGTCCTCGCGGAACCGACCGCACGTACCGTCGTTGCCGTGGTCGGCGCGCTCATCGCCGGGGTGGCCGTGGTGCCGGTGCCACCGGACTCGGGGCCGACCGAACTCGACCACATCCTCGCGGACTCCGGTGCCCGCGGGTGGCTGGGTGTGGCGCCCGATCACGACGGCGGTCTGCCCGTCGTCCCGGTCCGCATGCACGCACGGTCCTGGCACAGCTACGCGGAGCCGTCCGACGACGCGACCGGGCTCGTGCTCTACACCTCGGGAACCACGGGCCCTCCGAAGGGCGTGATCCTCAGCCGCGGTGCGCTGGCCGCCGGCATCGACGCGCTCGCCGAGGCGTGGGGGTGGACGGCGAACGACACCCTGGTGCACGGACTCCCGCTCCATCACGTGCACGGGCTCGTGCTGGGAATTCTGGGTCCGCTGCGACTCGGCAGTCGGGTGATCCACACCGTCACGCCGTCCGCGGAGCGGTACGCCGCGGCGCGGGGAACGATGTATTTCGGGGTGCCCACCGTGTGGTCGCGAGTGGCGGCCGACCCGGTGTCCGCCGCGGCTCTGTCCCACGCCCGGTTGTTGATCTCGGGCAGCGCCCCACTGCCGGTGCCGGTGTTCGAGACGATCGCCGCTCTCACGGGACTCGCGCCGATCGAGCACTACGGCACGAGCGAGACCCTCGTCACCCTGAGTGCGCGCGCCGACGGTGAACGGCGTCCCGGGTGGGTCGGAGTGCCGGTGCGCGGCATCGACACTCGGCTTCGCGGCCAGGACGGGTCGGAGATACCGCGCGACGGGGTGTCCATCGGCTCGTTGGAGGTGCGCGGCCGGTTCTTCGACGGCTACCTGAACAGGGCGGAGGCCACCGCGGCCTGCTGGACGGACGACGGGTGGTTCCGGACGGGAGACGTCGCGGTGATCGACCCGGCGGGCTTCCATCGGATCGTCATCTAGTCTGTGGCACAACAGCTCTCGGTGCACGAGCGGCCACGCGAGGTGCGTGTGGTGGACGCGTTGCCGCGGAACGCGATGGGCAAGGTCCGCACGAACCTGGTGGAGTAGCGTCGGGAGACATGACCTCCTCCACTCGTATCGTCCTGGCCTCTCGTCCCACCGGCGCACCCACTGCCGAGAACTTCCGGACCGAGACGGTCGATCTCCCCGAGGTCGGTGACGGTCAGGTCTCGCTGAAGACCCTGTACCTGTCGCTGGACCCGTACATGCGCGGCCGGATGAGCGACGCCGAGTCGTACGCGGAGCCCGTCGAGGTGGGCGACACGATGGTGGGCGCCACGGTCTCCGAGGTGATCGAGTCCCGCAGTGACGCCGTGTCGGTCGGCGCCGTGGTGCTCGGCTACACCGGGTGGCAGTCGCACGCGGTGGTCGACGCGTCGACCGTGCGAGTGCTGGATCCGGAGAAGGCGCCCGTGTCCACCGCGCTGGGAGTGCTGGGGATGCCGGGCTTCACCGCGTACTCCGGCATGACGAAGATCGGGCAGCCGAAGGCGGGGGAGACCGTCGTGGTCGCCGCGGCCAGTGGGCCCGTCGGCTCGGCCGTCGGCCAGTTCGCGAAGATCAAGGGTGCGCGCGCCGTCGGCATCGCCGGCGGTCCCGAGAAGTGTGCGTACCTGATCGACGAGCTCGGCTTCGACGCCGCCGTCGATCACCGCGCCCCGGACTTCACGGATCAGTTGAAGGCCGCGACTCCGGACGGCATCGACGTCTACTTCGAGAACGTGGGCGGCGCCGTCGCGAAGGCGGTGCTCCCGCGGCTCAACCTCTACGCACGCGTGCCGGTGTGCGGTCTGATCGCGCAGTACAACGACACGCAGGCACCGGAGGGCCCGGATCGGCTGCCCGGCTTCTTCACGCGCGTGCTGACGAAGAGCCTGACCATCCGCGGCTTCATCCAGAGCGAATTCGTCCCGGAGCTCTACAAGGACTTCCTGCGCGAGGTCGCCGAGTGGATCGACAACGGATCGTTCCGGTACCGGGAGGACGTGGTCGAGGGTCTCGAGAACGCTCCCGAGGCGTTCTTCGGGCTGCTCGAGGGCAAGAACTTCGGCAAGCTCGTCGTCAAGGTGGCGTGACGGTTAGAGTACACGTGTGCACTCGAATCGCGATCGGAACGAAGTAGCGGGCGCTGCCGACGTCGTGGCCACGGCCATCGACATCCTCAGCCGCCCTGTCCAGGGGACCCACCGCGCGATCAACGACGTGGTGTTCGGGGTGCTGGGCCGTTCCGCGGCACCCGTGCGCATCCTGAACGAGGGCATCGCCGACCTGGTGTACGAGGCTGTGCGCGGGGGCGGTGTGGCGGCCGCCGAGGCTGTCACCGCGGTGTCCCGGCTGTTGCCCGAGGACCGGGTGTCCCACGCGGTCACGTCCACCGCTGCCGGATCGGTCGTGGTCGGCGCCGTCAACGGTCTGCTGGGCGATCGGCTCGCCGCCGAGGGCAACGACCTGACGGTGGAACTCGGGCCGCATCACGAGCGTCGCATCGTCGGGAACGACACCGCGATGCTGACCACCGCGTATCCGAAGGCCACCGGTCACGTCGCGGTGCTCGTGCACGGGCTGGGCGAGACCGAGCAGGCCTGGTACTACCGCCACGACGGCCGGGGCAGTTACGGCGAGGCGCTGGCGGCGCACGGCATCAGCGCGGTCTGTCTGCGGTACAACACGGGCGCCGGAATCGAGGACAACGGGGCGGCGTTGGCCGGCCTCCTCGACGAGCTGATCGCGGTCTGGCCCGTTCCCGTCGAGCGGATCGACCTCGTCGGTCACTCGATGGGCGGCCTCGTCGTGCGGCGCGCCTGCGCGGTCGAGGCGAGCAGAGCGACCTGGCTGCCGCTGGTGCGCACGGCCTGCTACCTCGGCACACCGCACGAGGGCGCACCGCTCGCGACGGGCGTGTACCACCTCTCCCGCGCACTGCGGAAGGTGAAGCAGACCGCGGTCTGGGCCGACCTTCTCGATGTCCGCAGCCGCGGCGTGGACGACCTGCGACTGGCCACCGACGTGGCACTCGCGCCCGGCATCCGGCACGTCGCGGTCGCCGCCACCCTGGCGGCCGACGACACGGCCTGGTGGGCCGACGCGGTGGGAGACGGACTGGTGACCCTGCGCAGCGCACGGGGGCCGATGACGGAGTTGCACACGCTCGTCGGTACCGGGCACCTCGCGCTGCTGTCCGACCCGCGGGTGCTCGACGTGCTCACCGAACTCATGGCGGACGCGACACCGGCCGAGATCGACGACGTCACCGAGCCGGACGAGACGGTGGCCTGAGACCACCGCCGCGCGTCAGACCAGGCTCTCCTGCCACGCCGTGTTGAGGTGCGCGAACCTGCCGTCGCCGGCGACGAGGGCCTCCGGGGTGCCGTCCTCGACGATCCGTCCGTCGGCCATGACGAGAACGCGGTCCGCGATCGCGACCGTCGACAGGCGGTGCGCGATGATCAGTGCGGTCCGGCCGTGCAGGATCGTCTCGAGGGCGCGCTGGACCAGGCGCTCGCCGGGGATGTCGAGGCTGGACGTGGCCTCGTCGAGCACGATCACCGACGGTGCGGCGAGGAACACCCGCGCGAAGGCCACCAGCTGTCGCTGTCCGGAGGACAGACGTCCACCGCGCTTGCGCACGTCGGTGTCGATGCCCCGCGGCAGTGCGGCCAGGAACGGGGTGAGGCCCACGGCGTCGGCGGCTGCCCGCACCTCGTCGTCGGTCGCGGACGGTCGGCCGAGGCGGATGTTGTCCGCGATCGATCCGGAGAACAGGAACGATTCCTGCGTCACCATGACGACGTTGCGACGCAGGTCGTCGTCGGACAGGTCGCGGAGATCGATGCCGTCGAGACGGATCCGGCCGTCCGTGGGGTCGTAGAACCGCGCGAGGAGCTTGGCCACCGTGGACTTGCCGGCACCGGTGGCGCCGACCATGGCGACCACCTGTCCGGCCGGCACGTGCAGCGAGAACGGCTGCAGCACCAGCGCGTCCGCGGCGTAGCCGAACGAGACCCCGTCGAACTCCACGTCGCCGGCCGCGATTCCGATCGGCACCGGGGTGGTGGGAGGCGCCACGGAGGGTTCCTCCTCGAGCACGCCCGAGATCTTCTCGAGCGCCGCCGCGGCCGACTGGTACGCGTTGAACACCTGCGCGAGTTCGTCGAGCGGCCCGTAGAACCGGCGGAGGTACAGCACGTAGGCGGCGAGCACGCCGATGTCGAGGGCACCGCCGATGACCCGCATGCTGCCCACGACCACGATGACGGCGAGCGTGGCGTTGCCGATCCAGCGCACGATGCCGGTGTAGCTCGCCATTCCGCGCAGCGCGGTGGTGGTGGCGTCCCGGTACTCGGTGTCCTCCGCGAGCAGGATCGCGTCGTTGCGGCGCTCGCGGCGGAACACCTGGACGGCGCGGATGCCGACCATCGACTCGACGAAGTGCACCACGACGCGCGCGATGGACACTCGGGTGCGTCGGTAGGCGCGGCGCTGGCGGCGCTGCGACCAGCGTGTGATCAGTAGCAGTGGAACGAATCCCGCGAGCACGACGAGGGCCAGCGGCACGTCGAGCCAGAACAGGATGACGGCGATCGAGACCATCGACAGGATCGCGGTCAACGCATCGTTGAGCGCACTCTCGAGAAGTGTCTGCAGCGACTCGACGTCGCTGGTCAGTCGCGAGATCACCTTGCCGGACGTGTACTTCTCGTGGAAGGACAGCGACAGTGCCTGCGTGTGGCGGAACACCCGATCGCGCAGATCGAACAGGATGTCCTGGCTCAGGCGGCCCGAGACCATGAGGAACGCGTACGTCGTGGCGGCGCCGAGGAACCCGACCACGACGTACCCCGCCACGGTCCACACCAGGGGCGCCCATCGTCCGTCGACGGCGGCGGCGACGCCGGTGTCGAGAGCGTGGGCGATGAACAGCGGCCCGGCGACGAACGCCAGGTTGTCCAGGAAGATGATCGCCATCGCGAGGACCGTGCGGCGGCGGTGCGGGCGCAGCAGCGAGAAGAGCAGTCGACGTGAGCGACCGGCCAGGACGAGGTTGCCTGCCCGGTCCACGTCGGTGTCCTCACCTCCGACGCCACGCCAGTCGGTATCAGCCATGATCTCGCTCCGCTCCCGACATCGAGCCCATCACGTCGCGGTACGCGGCCGAGGTGGCGAGCAGGTGCTCGTGCGTCCCGGTCTCCATCACCGTGCCGTGGCCGAGGTGCACGACGCGATCCGCGAGCGCGGCGGTCGAGGGGCGGTGTGCCACCAGCACGGTCGTGGAGTGCGCGAGCACGGTGCGCAGTCGGCGCTGGACCGTCGCCTCGGTGTCCACGTCGAGTGCGGACAGCGGATCGTCCAGCACGAGCACGCGCGGACGGCCGAGTACCGCCCGCGCCAGCGCCAGACGCTGGCGTTGACCGCCGGACAGGCTCAGACCCTGCTCACCGATCCGGGTGTCGAGGCCCCACGGGAGCTTGTCGACGAAGTCCGTCGCGTGCGCGATCTCGAGTGCCTCCGCGACGTCGTCGTCCGTCGCGTCGGGCCGACCCAGTGCGACGTTCTCGCGCACACTGGCCGAGAACAGCACCGGCTCCTCGAAGGCGACCGAGACCACCGAGCGCAGATCCGCCAGCCGCATCGACCGGACGTCGACACCGTCGAGAGTGATGGCGCCACCGTCGACGTCGAAGAGCCGAGGAATCAGCGTCGTCAAGACGGACTTCCCCGTTCCGGTGTTGCCGACGAGAGCCACCGTCTCGCCCGGACGCACCTCGAACGTGACGTCGTGCAGGAGGTGGTCGGATGCGTCCGGGAATGCGAAGGAGACGTGGTCGACGCGGATGTGCCCCCGAACCGAGTCGGGCAGGGGAATGGGGAAGACCGGATCCACGATGGTGTCCGGGGTGTCCATGATCTCCCAGTACCGATCCGCCGCCGTCCGCGCGTTGTTCAGCTCGGCGAGCAGGAAGCCGAAGGACTCGATGGGCCACAGCAGGAAGGCGACGATGGCCATGGTCGCCACCAGGGTTCCGGCCGTCAGGGTCCCCGTCACGATGGCGTACGTCCCGTAGGCGAGCATGCCGCCGACGGCCACCGGCGGCAGTCCGACGATGACGGTCCACAGGATCGCGAGGTAGCGCACCTTGGTCAGCTCGGTCGTGCGGAGCGTCGCGGCCTCCGCGAGGAAGCGGCGGCCCAGGTGAGCGCTGCGTCCGAACGCCTTGAGCACCCGGATGCCGTGGATGGACTCCTCGACGGTGGTGGTGACGTCGCCGGCCTGGTCCTGGGCGTCGCGTGCGACGACGCGATAGAGCTCTTCGAACCGGACGCACGCCCACACCAGCGGAATCGCCACGACGAGCATGATGACGCCGAACTGCCATGCGCGGGAGAGCAGGACACCCGGACCCACGACGAGGGTCACCGCGTTGATGATGATGAACGGTCCGATGAAGGCGACGAAGCGGCGCAGCGCGGAAAGGTCGGAGATGGCGCGGGAGAGCAGTTGGCCCGATTCCCAGCTGTCGTGGGCGGCCACCGACACGTGCTGCAGCTTCGCGAACACGTGCGCGCGGGCCGTGATCTCGAACTGACTCGACGGCCCCGACACCAGGTAGCGACGGATCCAGATGCCGGCGGCATCGATCGTCCCCAGCAGCAGCACCAGTGCCGCGGGCCACCACACGCCGGCGACGTCGCCGCGGGTGATCGGGCCGTCGATGATGCTCTGGATGACGAGCGGGATCACCAGGCCGGTGAGCGTGGCGATCAGCGAGACCACGATGGACCCGACGAAGTACCAGCGATACGGCGCCAGGAACGGGGCGAAGCGGCGGAGCGACGAGGTCACCGTCGCGGAGGACGCCTCGACCGCACGTCTCGTTCCGCGATCGAGCACTCCGGTGGACACACACGACTCCTCACGTACCGCTCGACTGTCTCATCGAGCCGTACTCGGAGCCAACCTATTTATCGGAGGGCCTGTTCCCGCCGTGGGACATCACCGCCGCTTCGCGTCACCGAACGGTTCGTCACGTTCCTGGACGGCCTGCCGGAATCCGACGGTGGCAGCGCGGGTCTGGAACGCGAAGCCCTCACGGGTGTGCCGGGCGACGCCGTCGAAGACCGTGCTGATCATCGTGGAGGTGTGCACGCCGGAGCTGATCAGCGCGCTGTTGAGCGCCAGCTTGACCATCATCAGTTGGTTGATCGGCATGCGCGCGATCCGCGCGACCAGTTCCTCGGTGCGGGCGTCGAGCTGATCCGCGGGCACCGATTCGACGGCGAGACCCCACTCCGCCGCCTGCGCCCCGGTGAGACAGTCACCGGTCAGCAGCAGTCGTTTGGCGCGCTGGTCGCCGAGGCGGTGTGCCCACATCCCGGCGGCGGGAACGCCCCAGACGCGGGTCGGCGGGTAGCCGATCCGCGTGTCGTCCGCACAGATGATCTGGTCGGCGTAAAGCGCGATGTCGGTACCGCCCGCCACGGCGAAACCGTGCAGCTTGGCCACCACCGGCTTGTTCGCGTGCAGCAGGCTGGCGAATCCGCGGTTGAATCGGCTCATCATCGCGTAGTCGATCATCGGGTCCCACTGGCCGGACGGATCGTGGTTGCGGGCCTGGACGACGGGGTCGAGAACCGTCCCCGTGGTGTCCGCGGCTCCGCTGTCGCCCCGGTCGAGATTCTCCGCGTAGATCGACAGGTCGTAGCCGCCGCAGAACCCCTTGCCGCGGCCGGACAGCAGCATGACGTGCACCCGCGGATCGAGATCCGCGCGCTCGACGGCCGCCGCCAGTTCGACGGGGGTGTCCGCGGTGATGGCGTTGCCGTGCTCCGGTCGATCGAAGGTGATCCGGGCGATCCGCCCGTCGACTTCGTAGGTGAGCGTCCGGAACACCGGCGAGTCCTGCCGTGAAGTCCGGCCGGTGAAGGGGGAGTCGGCTCCCTCGTCCCACCCGTCACGCCACGGGGCGGGTGCGTCGGTCACGCCGGAACCTTCGGCGTCGATCGCTCGATGATGGCGGCCGTGTCCACCCCGGTCGGCAGGGTGCCGTACACGCTGCCCCAGTCGCCGCCGAGTCGGCTCGTCGTGAACGCGTCGGCGACCGCGGGGTGGCCGTGCCGCACGAGCAGCGAGCCCTGCAGTGCCAGTGCCATCTCGCCGACGACGCGGCGTGCCCGCTGTTCGAGGGTGGCGATGTCGGTGAAGGAGTCCTTCAGCGACCGCACCGCGGCGTCGAGCGACGCATCGGCTCCGCGGCAGCCGTCGAGCTCGTCGAAGAACACGGCGAGCGTCTCCGGCTGTCGTGCCACGGCGCGCAGGGTGTCGAGCGCCGCGACGTTGCCCGAACCCTCCCACACCGACAGCAGTGGAGCCTCCCGGTAGAGCCGCGGCATCCTCGACTCCTCCGCATACCCGTTGCCGCCCAGGCATTCCAGGGCCTCCGCCGCATGCGCCGGGCCGCGCTTGCACACCAGGTACTTGCTGACGGAGAGGCTGATGCGCCGCAGTGCGGCGGCACGCTCGTCGCCCGCAGCGGCCCTGTCGGTGAGCGCGGCGAGCCACAGGGCGACGGTCGTCGACGCCTCGGACTCGATCGCGAGATCGGCCAGGACGTTCCGCATGAGCGGCTGGTCGACGAGGTTCTTCCCGAACGCCTGCCGGTGCACCGCATGATGCACGGCCTGAGCGGTGCCCGCCCGCATTCCCGTGGCCGACCCCAGGGTGCAGTCCAGCCTCGTCATGTTGACCATCTCGATGATGGTCCGCACGCCGCGACCCTCGTCGCCGACGAGCCACGCGGTCGCGTCGTCGTACTCCACCTCGCTCGAGGCGTTGGAATGGTTGCCCAGCTTGTCCTTCAGGCGCTGTATCGCCATGGCGTTGCGAGTGCCGTCCGGGAGGACGCGGGGCAGGAAGAAGCACGACAGGCCGCCGGGCGCCTGCGCGAGGACCAGCAGGACATCCGACATCGGCGCCGACGTGAACCACTTGTGGCCGGTGATCCGGTACGAGCCGTCCGGCTGCGGCACGGCCGTCGTGCGGTTCGCCCGGACGTCGGAACCCCCCTGCTTCTCGGTCATCGACATGCCCGCGATCAGACCCGTCTTGGTGGCGGGAGGACGGTACGAGGGGTCGTACGTCGACGAGGTGAGCAGCGGTTCGTACAGCGCGGACAGTTCCGCGTTCGCTTGGAGTGCGGGAACGACGGCGTACGTCATGGAGATCGGGCACCCGTGCCCCGCGTCCACCGCGCCCCACACGCTGAACTTCGCGGCACGGATCAGATGCGCGTGCGGTGACGGGTCGCGCCACGGCGCCCCGTGCATGCCGAATTCGACTGCCGTGCGCATCAACTCGTGGTACGCCGGGTCGTAGACCACCTCGTCGATGCGGTTCCCGTAGCGGTCGTGCGTGTGCAGGACGGGCGGGTGCTCCTCGGCGAGATCGCCCCAGCGCTGCGCCTGCTCGCTCCCGGCCAGCCGACCGAGCCGGTGCAGCTCGTCGAGCGCGTCGTCGGCGCCCTCGCGGTGCAGGGCCTCCAGGACGACCGGGTGGTCGGCGACGTCGTGGCCGATGAGCGGCGGAACCTGATTGGTGACGGTGTGCGTGGGGGTCATGACGCTCTCCTGTCGGTCGGGGCGCCGAGGGCGCGGAGTGTGAAGGTCTCGAGTGCGGCGAGAACGCGAGCGTCGGCCTCGCCGCGGGCGAGTGGGACGACCAGTGCCTCG
Organism: Rhodococcus sp. BP-349; assembly: GCF_019835845.1. Taxonomy (NCBI): domain Bacteria; kingdom Bacillati; phylum Actinomycetota; class Actinomycetes; order Mycobacteriales; family Nocardiaceae; genus Rhodococcus; species Rhodococcus sp. BP-349. Next base: position 1,721,948 of record NZ_JABUDR010000001.1, read on the forward strand.
CCGATGGCGCCGACGATGCACGCCGCCGTCAGGGACGCGTCCTGGTCCGGGAGTTCACCGGCCTCGACGGCGGCACGGATGGCGGCGGCGAACGCGTCCGCGAACGACTGCCGGAAGGCGAGTCGCTCGGTGTCGACGAGGGCGTCGATGGGCTCGGCCAGCAGCGCGTACGCGAGAGTCGGTGCGCGACAGGCACGATCGCAGAAGGTGTGGACTGAGGCGAGCAGGCTGTCGGTGTGGGTGCCGGTCGCGGCGGCGCGCACACCCGCCGCTGTCGCGGCGGCCACCTCGCGGCTGCAGGCGTCGCGGAAGACCTCGGCGAACAGTTCGCCCTTGCCGGGGAAGTAGCGGTAGACGGTGCCCACTCCGATGCCGGCGCGGGCGGCCACGTCGGCCATCGAACAGGCGGCATACCCCCGCTCGGCCACGAGAGACAGTGCAGCGGTGACGATTCGAGACCGGGCGGCATCGAGCCGCTCCTGGACCGCAGCGGTCCGTCGGTACACCATGGCAAGAAGTGAACGCCCGTTCCGCACTGGTGTCAAGGATGGAACGGTGATTCACATGTTCGGGAGGGCAGGGCTACCAGCGCGACCCGACGCGATTGTTGACCAGCAGCGTGCCGTCCGGATCGAGACGGGACTCGGGACGGAACACCATGACGGCGTCGTCCTCGTCGGGGGGCGTCGGCTCCTCCGTGTTGCCGATGCCGCCGAGAAGCCCACGCCACAGCACCCAACCGCGCCGCTCGTAGAACCCGACGGCGTCGGGGAGGGAATTGAGCACGCCGACCACGTCGTCCGACTCGATCTGCTTCTCGATCGCGGCCATGAGCCGCGCACCCAGCCCGGTGCCCCGGAACTCCGGGTCCAGGGCGACGGCCTCGACGAAGCCACCGTCGAACTCGTCGCCGCCGTGGTGGAGAAGGCGCGGCACCACGGCGGCATGGCCGATGATGCGGTCGCCGTCGCGCAGGATCACGTGGGTGCCGCCCAGGGCGTGCTGCCAGTCGTGCGGAGTGAAGCGCTCACCGAAGGCGCCGCGCACCAGCCCCTCGCACGTGTGGGCGTCCGCGTCACCCAGATCGTCGGTGCTCACCGACTCGAGTCGCGGTTCCTGCTGTATCGCTTCCTGGCTCACGGTCCCCCCGGACGCTGCCTGCCGCCTAATCGCTCAGTCGTTGGCGTGCAGAATCGAGTTGAGCTCGACGCCCGTACCCTTCCACGGCACGACCTCGACGGCACCGGAAACGGAGTTACGACGGAAGAGCATGTTCGACTGTCCGCTGAGATCGGCCGCCTTGACGACGGTGCCGTCCGGTCCGGTGACCTTGGTGCCCGCGGTGATGTAGAGACCTGCCTCGACGACGCAGTCGTCGCCGAGGGAGATGCCGAGGCCCGCGTTGGCGCCGAGCAGACAGCGCTGTCCCACCGAGATGACGGCCTTGCCGCCGCCGGACAGGGTGCCCATGATCGAGGCGCCGCCGCCCACGTCGGAGCCGTCGTCGACGACGACGCCGGCGGAGATGCGGCCCTCGACCATGGACGAGCCGAGCGTGCCGGCGTTGAAGTTCACGAAACCCTCGTGCATGACCGTGGTGCCGGACGCGAGGTGGGCGCCGAGGCGCACGCGCCCGGCGTCGCCGATGCGGACACCGGTGGGGAGCACGTAGTCGACGAGCCGCGGGAACTTGTCGACGCTGAACACGGTGACGTTGCCCCGTGCCCGCAGCCGGGCGCGCGTCGCCTCGAAGCCGTCGACGGCCGCCGGGCCGTGGTTGGTCCACACCACGTTGGACAGCAGCCCGAACTGGCCGTCCAGGTTGAGGCCGTGGGGCTGGACGAGGCGGTGCGAGAGCAGGTGAAGGCGCAGGTAGACGTCGTGTGCGTCGACCGGGGCGTCGTCGAGGGAGGAGATGGTGGTGCGCACCGCGACGATGTCGAGGTCGCGTGCATCGTCGTGTCCGACCAGCGACGCCAACTCCGACGGAACGTCCGCCGCGTCGAGCCGCGTGGTGCCGGTCTCGGCCACGTCGGCGAGCTCGGGAGAGGGGAACCAGGTGTCGAGCACCGTTCCCGACGCGGTGATGTGTGCGATGCCGACTGCCGATGCTCCTGTGGTCACGGGGACCGAGCCTAGAGGACGACCGGACGGCCCGGCGAACGTAAGGTCGGCTGCGTGAGCGCACCGATCTCCCTGGACCTGCACGCCGATCCCGTCGACCTCACGGCGGCGCTGGTGGACGTTCCCAGCGTCTCGCGCGACGAGGCTGCGCTCGCCGACGCGGTGGAGCGGGCGCTGCGCGAGCAGACCACGGGATTCGAGGTCGTGCGCTCGGGCAACGCCGTGCTGGCCAGGACGAACCGGGGGCTCCCGACGCGGGTGATCCTCGCGGGTCACCTGGACACGGTCCCCATCGCCGACAACGTGCCGAGTCGGCGCGAGCCCGGGCACGCCGAGGGCGACGTCCTCCACGGCTGCGGAACCGTCGACATGAAGTCGGGCGACGCGGTGTTCCTGCATCTGGCGGCGACGGTCGCGGAGCCGAATGCGGACCTGACCCTGATCTTCTACGACTGCGAGGAGATCGAGGCGTCGGCCAACGGTCTCGGCCGGATCGAACGGGAGATGCCCGAGTGGCTGCGCGGTGACGTGGCGATCCTCGGGGAGCCGTCGGGCGGCTTCATCGAGGCGGGGTGCCAGGGCACGCTCCGGGTGCGGTTCTCCGCGTCGGGAACACGCGCCCACTCGGCGCGGTCGTGGTTGGGAGACAATGCGATTCACAAGCTCGGTCCGCTGTTCGAGCGCCTCGCCGCGTACGCGCCGCGCAGCGTGGACATCGACGGCTGCGTGTACCGGGAGGGACTGCAGGCGGTCCGTGTCAGCGGCGGCGTCGCGGGGAACGTGGTCCCCGACGAGGCATTCGTCGACGTCAACTTCCGCTTCGCCCCCGACCGCAGTGTGGAGCAGGCGATCGAGCACGTGCGCGAGGCGACCGACGCGGAGCATCTCGACCTCACCGTCGAGGTGACCGACAGGTCGCCGGGCGCGCTGCCGGGTCTGGCCGCACCCGCGGCGGCGGCGCTGGTCACGGCGGCGGGGGGAGAGTTCCGCGCCAAGTACGGCTGGACCGACGTCTCCCGGTTCTCCGCGCTGGGCATCCCGGCGGTGAACTACGGTCCCGGCGATCCGAACCTCGCGCACAAGCGCGACGAGCGTGTACCGGTGCAGCAGATCACCGACGTCGCCGACGTCCTGCGCCGGTATCTGACCGCCACCGACGCCCACTAGCCTCTCCCTCATGGGAGCGCACGAGAGCCGGGAGAACGTCGGCGAGAGGTCCACGAACTACCGCGGGCCCGTCATGGACCGACGGGAGTTCGGCGGGTCCACCACCGATCAGCGGCTCCTCGACTCGCGGGGCTCCGCCGACTGGCTGCACACCGATCCGTGGCGGGTGCTGCGGATCCAGAGCGAGTTCGTCGAGGGCTTCGGCGCACTGGCGGAACTGCCTCGGGCCGTCACGGTGTTCGGGTCGGCGCGGACGTCGCGCGAGTCCACGGAGTACGCGCTCGGCGTCGAGCTGGGCACCGCGTTGGCCGGCGCCGGCTACGCCGTGGTGACGGGCGGGGGACCGGGCGCGATGGAGGCCGCCAACAAGGGGGCCTGCGAATCGGGCGGGTTCTCGGTCGGCCTCGGTATCGAACTGCCCTTCGAGCAGTCGCTCAACGAGTGGGTCGACCTCGGCGTCAACTTCCGCTACTTCTTCGTCCGCAAGACGATGTTCGTCAAGTACTCGCAGGCCTTCGTCTGCATGCCGGGCGGTTTCGGCACGCTCGACGAATTGTTCGAGGCACTCACGCTGGTGCAGACCCGCAAGGTGACCCGGTTCCCCATCATCCTGTTCGGCACGCAGTTCTGGGGCGGGCTGCTCGACTGGATCCGCACCACGCTGGTGGCCGCCGGCACGGTGTCCGAAGCGGACCTGGAGCTGATCCGCTGCACGGACAGCGTCGCGGAGGTGGTCCGCTGGGTCGACGAGAGCAGGGCGGCCGAGATCGCGGCGATCGAGTCGCGGGCGAGCGAGACCGAGCAGTGACCGGGCCGATCGCGGTCTGTGTCTACTGTGCGTCCGGCCCGGTGGAACAGCGCCACCTCGATCTGGCCACCGCCGTGGGCACCGAGATCGGGCGCCGCGGCGGCACGCTGGTGTCCGGGGGCGGCAACGTCTCCATGATGGGCGCCGTCGCGGCGGCCGCACGTGCCGCGGGTGCGTTCACGGTGGGAGTCATCCCGCAGGCACTGGTGCACCGCGAGGTCGCGGACATCGACGCCGACGAACTGGTGGTCACCGAGACCATGCGCGAGCGCAAGCGCATCATGGACGACCGCGCCGACGCGTTCATCACGCTCCCGGGCGGGATCGGCACGCTCGAGGAACTGTTCGAGACCTGGACCGCCGGATATCTGGGAATGCACGACAAACCGGTCGTAGTGTTGGATCCCGTGAACCACTTCACACCGCTGTTCGACTGGATGCGCTCGCTCGTCGGGACGGGTTTCGTCTCCGAGCGTTCGCTCGATCGCCTGGTCGTCACGGCGGACGTGGACGCGGCTCTGACGGCGTGTGGGCTCGTGCAGGGCACGCGCACCGTGAACATTACCAATCAGTAAGGTAAGCGTCGTCACAGCCGGAGACGTTGCCGGCTCGCCAGGGGAGGGAACCACAGCATGGGTGCCGAGGCTCGTCACAAGGTCGGATTGCTCGACATCGCCGCCACACTTCCGAAGATGACGGCAGCGCTGCCCAGTGTCCTCCGGGGAGTGCCCGGGTTCCTGCGCAAGCCCGACGACAAGGAGTCGATCGGCCACATCTTCCAGCGCGTCGCAGCCAAGACCCCGGATCACCCGTTCGTCCGGTTCGAGGGGGACACCCTCACCTACGGCCAGGCCAACGACCTCGTGAACCGGTACGCCGGCGTGCTCACCGACCGCGGTGTCCGCCGCGGCGACGTCGTCGGCGTGTTGGCCAAGAACTCGATGCGCACGCTGCTCGTCACCCTGGCCACCGTCAAGCTCGGCGCGACGGCCGGGATGCTGAACTTCAACCAGCGCGGCGATGTTCTGGAGCACAGCCTCGGGATCCTCGACGCGCGTGTGGTCGTCGTCGACAGCGACTGTGTCGAGGCTCTGGAGACCCTCGACGAGGCGCTCCCCGAGAAGGTCATCCTGCACGCGGACGAGCTGGACGAGAAGGCGGCGTCGGCGAGCGCGGAGAATCCCGCCACCACCGCCGAGGTGCAGGCCAAGGAGAAGGCCTTCTACATCTTCACCTCCGGCACGACGGGTATGCCCAAGGCCAGCCTGATGAGCCATTTCCGGTGGATGAAGTCCATGTCCGGCCTCGGCAGCATGGGTGTGCGGCTCGACAAGAACGACGTTCTCTACTGCTGCCTCCCGCTCTATCACAACAACGCGCTGACGGTCTCCCTCTCGTCAGTGCTCGCGTCCGGCGCCACCCTCGCCATCGGCAAGCAGTTCTCGGTGTCCAACTTCTGGAAGGACGTCCGCGAGAACGAGGCCACCGCGTTCACCTACATCGGCGAGCTCTGCCGGTACCTGCTCACGCAGGACGAGACTCCGCAGGACGCGGACAACACGATCAAGTTGATCGTCGGCAACGGCCTGCGCCCGGAGATCTGGGAGGAGTTCACCACCCGCTTCGGCATCGAGCGCGTGGCGGAGTTCTACGGCGCCAGCGAGTGCAACATCGCGTTCATCAACGCCTTCAACATCGACCGCACCGCGGGCTTCTGCCCGCTGCCGTACGCCGTCGTCGAGTACGACGACGAGTCGGGCAAGGCCACGCGAGACGACAAGGGTCGGCTGCGCAAGGTCGGCGCCGGCGGCGTGGGTCTGCTGCTCTCGAAGGTCACCGACCGTGCGCCGTTCGACGGGTACTCCGATGAGGAGGCCACGAACAAGAAGCTCCTCAAGGACGGATTCAAGGACGGCGACTGCTGGTTCGACACCGGAGACCTGGTGCGGCAGCAGGGCTTCCGGCACGTGGCGTTCGTCGACCGCCTCGGCGACACCTTCCGCTGGAAGGGTGAGAACGTCGCCACCACCCAGGTCGAGGGCGCGCTGAACTCGCACCCCGACGTCGATCAGGCCGTGGTCTTCGGCGTGGATGTTCCCGGCACCGACGGCAAGGCGGGCATGGCGGCGGTGACGTTGCGCCACGACAAGAGCTTCGACGGTGCGAGCTTCGCCGAGCATGCCTACAAGAACCTCCCCGGCTACGCGGTGCCGCTGTTCATCCGGGTGGTGGACTCGCTCGAGGCCACGTCCACGTTCAAGAGCAAGAAGGTCGAGCTCCGCAAGGTGGGCTACGGCGACGGGGACGGCGACCTGTTCGTCCTGAAGGGCAAGTCCGGCGGTTACGTCGAGAGCTACGACGAGTACGTCGACGAGGTCGGTGCCGGCAAGCTGCCCAAGGGCTGAGGTGGCCCCCGGGGACGGGCATCATGGTGGTGTGAGCGCACCCGAGACGTCCGTCCCCGCCGACACCCTGTGCGGTAGACCGGTCGCGACCGACCGTGCGCTGGTCATGGCCATCGTCAACCGCACCCCCGACAGCTTCTACGACCGCGGCGCGACGTTCGAGGACGACGCCGCGATGGACGCGGTCCGCCGTGCGGTGGACGAGGGTGCCGACCTCGTCGACATCGGCGGTGTGAAGGCCGGACCCGGCGCCACCGTCGACGCCGCCGAGGAGACCCGACGGGTGGTTCCGTTCGTCGCCGCCATCCGCGCCGCGTACCCGGATCTGGTGATCAGCGTGGACACCTGGCGCGCCGAGGTCGCTCGACTCGCGTGCGCGGAGGGCGCCGATCTGATCAACGACACGTGGGCCGGAGCGGACCCCGACCTCGTGTACGTCGCCGCCGAGGTCGGGGCCGGCATCGTCTGTTCCCACACCGGCGGAGCGGTTCCTCGGACCCGGCCGCACCGCGTCCGCTACGCCGACGTGGTCGCCGACGTGCTCTCCGAAGTGACTCGATCGGCCGAGAACGCCCTCGCCGCGGGTGTGCGCGCGGACGGGATCATCGTCGATCCGACCCACGATTTCGGCAAGAACACCTATCACGGGCTCGAACTGTTGCGTCGGATCGACAGTCTTGTAAACACCGGATGGCCTGTCCTGATGGCACTGAGCAACAAGGATTTCATCGGGGAGACTCTGGGTGTAGGACTCGCCGAACGGTTGGAGGGAACATTGGCCGCGACAGCTTTGACGGCATCACAGGGTGCTCGGATGTTCCGGGTGCACGAGGTGGCAGCGACGAGACGGGTGGTCGACATGGTGGCAGCGATAGCCGGCACCAGGGCTCCCGCCCGGACGGTACGAGGTCTGGCATGACACTGGCAGGCATGCTCACCCCCGCGACCGACTGGGATCGCGAGAACAGCTGGGAATCACCCTCCTGGACCCTCGAGGAGCTCGAGGCGGCGAAGGGTGACCGGACCGTCTCGGTCGTTCTTCCCGCACTGAACGAGGAGGAGACCGTCGCCGGTGTTCTCGACACCATCTCGCCGCTCCTCGGGCGACTGGTCGACGAGTTGGTGGTGCTCGACTCCGGGTCGACCGATCGGACCGCCGTGCGTGCGACGGCCGCCGGTGCCACCGTCGTCTCCCGGGAGGAGGCGGTTCCCGAACTGGCCCCCGCACCGGGCAAGGGCGAGGTGCTGTGGCGCGCCGTCGCGGCCACGACGGGCGACATCATCGCGTTCGTGGACTCCGATCTGATCGATCCCGACCCGCAGTTCGTGCCCAAGCTGCTCGGGCCGTTGCTCACAGGGGACGGCATCCATCTGGTCAAGGGGTACTACCGCAGGCCGCTGAGCGGGTCGACCGAAGCGCACGGTGGTGGACGCGTGACCGAACTGGTGGCCAGGCCGCTGTTGGCCGCCCTGCGTCCCGAACTCGGTCGGGTCATCCAGCCGCTGGGCGGGGAGTACGCCGGAACTCGCGAACTCCTGTCCTCGGTGCCCTTCGCGCCCGGGTACGGCGTGGAGATCGGATTGCTGATGGACACGTACGACCGGTTGGGAATGGATGCGATCGGTCAGGTGAACCTCGGCGTCCGTCGGCACCGCAACCGGCCGCTCGTGGAGCTGGGGGCCATGAGCCGTCAGATCGTCGGAACCATGCTGGCGCGCGCCGGCATCCCCGACTCGGGAGCCGGTCTCACGCAGTTCGTCCTCGACGGGGAGACCTTCGTCCCCTCGATCACCGACGTCTCGCTGACCGACCGGCCGCCCATGCGCACGGTGCGGCCGTGGGCGGGCAAGACGGGATTCGAGAAGTCGGGGGGCTGAGAAGTCGGGGGGCGCAGAGGCGCACCACCGCCGCGGATCCTGTCGCCTCGTCGTGACAGGATTCGCGTCATGGTGACGATCCTGCTGTACGTCGTCGTGATCGCGGTCGTGGCCGCGGCCCTGTTCCTCCTCGCGTCCGTCGTCTTCGGCCGCGGGGAGGAGATGGAACCGTTGCCGGAGGGGACCACGGCCACCGCGCTGCCCGCACGCGGCATCTCCGGACGCGACGTGCGGGCTCTGCGCTTCTCGCTCACGGTGCGCGGGTACGACGCCCGCGAGGTCGACTGGGCCCTCGATCGGCTCGCGGTCGAGATCGACGGTCTGCGTCTGCGCCTGCGGGAGGCCGAGCCGTCGGAACCTGTCGTGAAGGACGCGCCCGGTGACGACGTCTGAGTCCGGTCTCCGGATCGGTTCGGACGGACGGGCCCGCTGCCTCTGGGCCGGTGACCCGACCACCGATCCTCTGTACGCCCGGTACCACGACGAGGAGTGGGGTGTGGTGGTGCACGGCCGGGACGCCCTCTACGAGCGGATCACCCTCGAGGCATTCCAGTCGGGGCTCTCGTGGATCACCATTCTGCGCAAGCGCGACGCTTTCCGAACGGCGTTCGCGCACTTCGATCCCACCGTCGTCGCGCGGTGGGGAGACGTCGACGTCGAACGCCTCATGGGTGATGCGGGCATCGTGCGTAATCGCGCGAAAATCGTTGCCGCGGTGACCAATGCACGGGCCATCGTCGACCAGGATCTCGATCTCGACACGCTCCTGTGGTCGTTCGCGCCGCCGCGCCGCGGTCGCCCGACAAGCCTGCAGGACGTTCCCGCGGTGACACCCGAGTCCACCGCTCTCGCGCGCACTCTGAAGAAGTCGGGGTTCGCGTTCGTCGGCCCCACCACGGCGTACGCGTTGATGCAGGCGACCGGGATGGTGGACGATCACCTCGCCGGATGCTGGGTTCCCGCGCGCTAGTGCACACCCGTGTCCCGCTCGTTCGAGGGTGTCCGTTGCCCACGGATCCGGAGGATAGGGAACAATAAGTGCACGAGCCTCGTCGGACCCCGGCGAGGCGCGACCGAATTGATGCAGCGCGCGATGCGGGGCAGCGCAGATCTGGAGGGAGCAGAGAATGGCGGCCATGAAGCCCCGGACCGGGGACGGTCCGCTCGAGGCGACCAAAGAGGGACGAGGAATCGTCATGAGGGTTCCACTCGAAGGCGGAGGACGCTTGGTCGTCGAACTGACTCCCGACGAGGCAGCCGCTCTGGGCGACGAGCTCAAGGGCGTCACCAGCTGACACCACACCTGTCATCACCGTGAGAACAGCCCCACCGGCCGACCCTGACCGGTGGGGCTGTTCTCGTCCCGACCGAACGAGCGACACACCACGACGAGCGGAGGAACCGTGAACGACGACGCGGTGGCCCTGCTCGCGTGCCCACACTGCGGGTCTGACCTCGAGGCGGACGATCTCGACTCGGGAGCGGCCGCTCTGCTGTGCGACCGCGGGCACACGTTCGACGTCGCGCGCCAGGGATACGTCAGCCTGCTCGCCGGGTCCGGCGGCAAGATCGTCGGCGACTCCGCCGAGATGGTCGCGGCGCGCGCCGAATTCCTCGACCGCGGGCACTACGACACGCTCATGGACGCCGTGGCCGATTCCGTCGGGGACCGGCGCCGCGTGCTCGACGTCGGAGTGGGCACCGGGCACTACCTCGCCCGCGTGCTGGACGCGGGCGTCCCCGATGCCGTCGGCGTCGGTCTCGACGTGTCCAAGGCCGCCGCACGCCGCGCCGCACGATCGCACCCGCGAGCGTCCGCGGTGGTCGCCGACGTCTGGCAGAGCATCCCGGTCCGCTCCGGCGTGATCGACGCCGCCCTGTCGGTGTTCTCGCCGCGCAACGCGGAGGAGCTCGCGCGCGTGCTCGCACCCGACGGGGTGTTGGTGGTGCTCACTCCCACCGAGCGCCATCTCGTCGAGCTCGTCGACGATCTCGGTCTGGTCCGGGTGGACGAGAACAAGACGCAGAGGTTGGGCGACACGCTCGGTGGCCGGTTCGAGCGGGTGCGCCGGGTCCCGATCACCTACTCGACCACGTTCACGCGGGACGAGATCGTCGACGTCGTGAGCATGGGGCCGTCGGCGCGCCACATCCCGGCGGCCGACCTGCGCGCGCGGGTCGACGAGATGCCGCCCGCGCGCGCGGTCACCGTGTCGGTGACCCTCGGCGTCTACGCGCGAGCCGCGGCGTAGACGTCCATCGTCTGTGCCGCGATCGACTCCCAGGAGAACTCGGCCACGGCGCGCTCACGACCGGCGACACCCTGCCGCGCTGCTCGACTCTCGTCGGCTACGAGGTCGTTGACCGCGGCGGCCAGGTCCGCCTCGAACGTGGCGGTGTCCGCGGCGTCGTAGTGCACGAGGGCTCCGGTGCGGCCGTCGGCCACGACCTCGGGAATGCCGCCCACGTCGGAGGCGACGACGGCCGTCTCGCAGGCCATCGCCTCCAGGTTGACGATGCCGAGTGGCTCGTACACCGACGGACACACGAACACGGCGGCCGCCGAGAGGATCTGACGGATCTGTTCGGTCGGCAGCATCTCACGGACCCAGAACACGTTGCCGCGGCTCTCGGACAGGGCGGTGACGGCGCGCTCGGTCTCGGCCGCGATCTCCGGGGTGTCGGGCGCACCGGCACACAGCACCAGCTGAATGGACGGGTCGAACGAGTGGGCCGCGGCGATGAGGTGCCCCACGCCCTTCTGCCGGGTGATGCGGCCGACGAACGCGACGATGGGGGCGTCGGTGCGCACGCCGATCGACTCGAGCGCGGACGGGGCGCCCTCCGCGGGGCCGCCGGCGTGCCACACCTCGGTGTCGATGCCGTTGCGCACCACGTGAACTCGATCCGGATCGATGCGCGGGTAGCAGTCCAGCACGTCGGATCTCATGCCGTCGCTGACCGCGATGACGGCGTCGGCGTACTCCATGGCGTTGCGCTCGGACCACGACGAGATGCGGTAGCCGCCGCCCAGCTGCTCGGCCTTCCATGGTCGGCGCGGTTCCAGCGAGTGCGCGGTGAGCACGTGCGGGATCCCGTACAGCTCGGCGGCGAGATGGCCGGCGAGCCCGGTGTACCAGGTGTGCGAGTGCACCACGTCGGCCTCGCCGGCGGCGTTCGCCATCCGCAGCCCCGTGGAGAGCGTCGTCAACGCCGGGTTCGCATCGGCCAGGGCCGGGTCCGGGGAGTGCACGACGGCGGTGTCGCGCGGCGCGCCGATGCAGTGCACGTCGACCTCGCACAGTGCGCGGAGACGGTCGACCAGCTGCGTCACGTGAACGCCCGCGCCGCCGTAGATCTCGGGGGGATATTCCTTCGTCATCATCGCCACTCGCATGAGAGGAACGTAACGCGTCGGTGTGCATTCGGCCTATACGTAGCGATTGCTCGTCACAACCGGATAGGTTGGCTGTTGTGAGGACCCAGCCGCATGTACTCGGAATCGTGCTCGCCGGAGGTGAGGGCAAACGCCTGTATCCGATGACAGCCGATCGCGCGAAGCCCGCGGTCCCGTTCGGTGGTGCGTACCGCCTGATCGACTTCGTGCTGAGCAATCTCGTCAATGCCGGCTATCTGCGGTTGTGTGTTCTGACTCAGTACAAGTCGCACTCGCTCGACCGGCACATCTCCCAGACCTGGCGGCTGTCGGGGTTCGCGGGTGAGTACATCACCCCAGTACCCGCGCAGCAGCGGCTCGGGCCCCGCTGGTACACCGGCAGTGCCGACGCCATCTTCCAGTCGATGAACCTCGTGTACGACGAGGATCCCGAGTACATCGTCGTGTTCGGTGCGGACCACGTGTACCGCATGGACCCCGAGCAGATGGTGCAGCAGCACATCGATTCCGGTGCCGGTGTCACGGTGGCCGGCATCCGCGTACCGCGCGCCGAGGCAACGGCATTCGGCTGCATCGACAGCGACGCCTCGGGCAACATCACCGAGTTCCTCGAGAAGCCGGCGGACCCGCCCGGAACGCCGGACGACCCCACCATGACGTTCGCGTCGATGGGCAACTACGTCTTCACCACCAAGGTGCTCGTCGATGCCATCCGTGCCGACGCCGAGGACTCGGACTCCGATCACGACATGGGCGGCAACATCATTCCCGCGCTCGTCGCGGCCGGGAAGGCGTCGGTCTACGACTTCAAGGACAACGTCGTCCCCGGTGCGACCGAGCGGGACAAGGGCTACTGGCGCGACGTCGGCACCCTGGACGCGTTCTACGACGCGCACATGGACCTGGTGTCGGTGCACCCGATCTTCAACCTGTACAACAAGCGATGGCCGATCCGCGGCGCCGCGGACAACCTGCCGCCCGCCAAGTTCGTGCAGGGTGGTCTGGCGCAGGAGTCGATCGTCGGAGCGGGTTCGATCCTGTCCGGCGCGACGGTGCGCAACTCGGTGCTGAGCTCGTCGGTGATCATCGACGCGGGCGCCACCGTGGAGGGCAGCGTCATCATGCCCGGAGTGCGCATCGGTCGTAATGCGGTCGTCCGCAACGCCATCCTGGACAAGAACGTGGTGGTGAACGACGGCGAGATCATCGGCGTCGACCGCGAGCGGGACAGCGAGCGGTTCAACGTGAGTGCCAACGGCGTGGTCGCCGTCGGCAAGGGTGTCTGGATCTAGGTCACTCCGGCACGCGCGAGGCGCACAGCAGGCCGTCGCCGAGGGGAAGGACGACCGCCGTCAGGCTGTCGTTCTCCGCGATGGCGCGGGCGGCCGCGCGAACGGCGACGGTGGCCTCGTCGCGTGACGAGGCGTCCGCGACACGTCCACCCAGCAACGCGTTGTGCAGGATCAGGGCGCCACCGGGGCGGAGCATCCGCACGCCCTCCGTCACGAATCCGACGTGGTCGCGCGGCGTCGCGTCGACGAACACCAGATCGTAGGACGCGTCGGCCAGGCGGGGGAGGACGTCGAGGGCGCGGCCGTTGATCAACCGGGTCCGCGACGCTCCGATGCCGCCGGAACGGAACGCCTCCTTGGCGGCGCGCTGATGCTCCGGTTCGGTGTCGATGGTGGTGAGGACCCCGTCGGGCCGCATCCCGTCCAGCAGCCACAGCCCGCTGACGCCGGCGCCGGTTCCGACCTCCACCACCGTGCGGGCTCCGGACAACTGCGCGACCATGCTGAGCACGGCTCCGACGGACGCCGGTATCGGCGCGGCGCCCAGATCCACGGCGCGCTCGCGCGCGGCCTGCAGGATCTCGTCCTCCACGACGGAGGCTTCGGCGTAGTGCAGCATCTTGGCGGCGTCGGCAGTCACGAAGGGACCCTAACCCGCCCACGAACTCCTCGCGTCCAGACTCTCAGCCCACACTCAGCCTTCTCACACGGGTCGCACACCTGCCCGCGACATAGTTTCCCTACGCGGGTTCGTCGGATCGTCCTCACGCTTCGGTCGCGCCGAACACGGGTAACACCACATCGCACGTCGATACCACGCCGCGATGATCGCCCGAGTAGGAGGATTGAACGATCCACATGATCACCAGCCCGCGCGAACACGCTGCCCTCACCTCCCCGACCTCCCGCCCCGCCGCCGAGTCGGACCAGGCCGCCGCGGACAGTTCCGAGGAACTGTCCGGCACCGCGGTGTTCGACGCGACCGGGGACGCGACGTCGATGCCGTCCTGGGACGAGCTCGTCCGGGAGCACGGTGACCGCGTCTACCGCCTCGCCTACCGGCTGTCCGGCAACGCGCAGGATGCCGAGGACCTCACACAGGACACCTTCATCCGCGTGTTCCGCTCGCTGCAGAACTACCAGCCCGGCACCTTCGAGGGCTGGTTGCACCGCATCACGACGAACCTGTTCCTGGACATGGTGCGCCGCCGCAACCGCATCCGGATGGAGGCGCTGCCGGAGGACTACGACCGGGTGCCGTCCGACACCCCCGACCCCGAGCAGATCTACCACGATGCGCGTCTCGACCCGGATCTCCAGGCGGCCCTCGACTCGTTGGCTCCCGAGTTCCGTGCAGCAATCGTGCTGTGCGACATCGAGGGTCTGTCCTACGAGGAGATCGGCGCGACCCTGGGGGTCAAGCTCGGCACCGTGCGAAGCCGTATCCATCGTGGCCGCCAGGCGCTGCGCGACCACCTCGCCGCCAGTCGGCGTACCCGCGAGTCGCTGACCTCGGCCGAGTAGCCGCCGACGCGAGTACCGTTCTGTGGGGGACGGAGTGCGGGCCGGGAACTTCCGGCCGGTGCCGTGCGTTTCACCCCGGGACGATCCGCACATCGGCACGGCATGAAGTGGAGGCAGCATGACTCGGTTTCGTGATCCTCGGCAGTTCAGCCCCACCGACCACCTCGCCAGTGAGGCGGTGGCCGCCTATGTCGACGGCGAACTGCGCATGAACGCCTATCTGCGCGCCGCGCGACACGTGTCGGAGTGCGCTTCGTGTGCCGCCGAGGTCGAGGCACAGCAGCAGGCCCGTGTCGCTCTCCAGGGCTCGCCGGAGATGTCCATGCCATCCTCACTACTGGGTCTCCTGCACCAGATCCCGCACTGCACATCTCCCGAACCCGGCCGATCCGAACCCGGCATCGGCTCCGGCCTGCGTCATGGTCTGGGGTCGGTCGTCGGGTCACGTTTCCGGCGCCGGTAGCGTGCAGAGGTGACTCCAGCCGACGAGTACCGACCGGACCCCACGGCTTCTTCGGCGGACGGGGGAGCACCCGACGACGATGCGCCGCGGCTTCCTCCGCGTCCGCTCTACCGGCCCACCATCGACGCGCACGTGGTGCGGGCGTTCGGTCGCCCCCACGGCATCCGCGATTCCTTCGGTGACGCGCAGACCCGGCGGCGGGACAGCTCGTCGATCCGCGTCGCGGCGCCCGATCCCGTCCTCACCGAGGCCTTCGGTCGGCCGCCCGGCGTCACCGAATCTCTGGTGCGCGAGCCCGAGGCCCCCGAGGTCGAGCAGGAGCCCGAACCCCAGAACCCGTGGCGCGTGCCCTCGTCGGCTGTCACGACGGTCTCGCCCGCGCTCGACGAACCGGAACCCGCGCCGCTGACGCCCGGCACGAGACTGGGTGCGCGGGAAGTTCTGTTCGGTCGCCGAGTATCCGCCGGCGCTCTCGCCTCCCTCGCCGGTGTCGCGCTGGTCATCGGCCTCCTCGGCGGCGTCGTCGGCAGTGTCGCCGCCGATCTCGGCGGCTCGCTGACCAGCTCGCGCGTGACCCTGGAACAGGGCGGCAGCGAACTCCCGCAGGGCCAGGTGGCCCGCGTCGCCGAAGCCGTCCTGCCGTCCGTGGTGTCGGTCCAGGAGACGTTCGGCGGCAACGCCGGTACCGGTTCGGGCGTCGTCATCGACGGAGCCGGTTACATCGTCACCAACAATCACGTGATCTCGATGGCCGCGACCAACCCGGGCGCGACACTCAACGTGACGTTCTCCGACGGCACCAAGGTGCCCGCGCAGATCGTCGGCCGGGACACCAAGACCGATCTCGCCGTGCTCAAGACCGACGTCGCGGACCTCAGCGTCGCCCAGCTCGGCCGCTCGTCGGACGTGGCGGTCGGCGACGACGTCGTCGCCGTCGGATCACCACTGGGACTGAGCAAGACGGTCACGCGCGGCATCGTCAGTGCGCTCGATCGTCCCGTGCGACTGTCCGGGGAGGGCACGGACACCGACGCCGTCATCGATGCGGTTCAGACCGACGCGGCGATCAACCCCGGCAACTCCGGTGGTCCCCTCATCGACGCCGAGGGCCGCGTCATCGGCATCAACTCCGCGATCCGCAGTGAGAGCGGGGGATCGGTGGGACTGGGCTTCGCCATCCCCATCGACGACGTCACCGAGGTCGTACAGTCCCTCATCCGGACCGGCGCGATGAATCATCCGGACATCGGCGTGAACGCGCGGTCGGTGATCAACGACGCGCTCAGTGGCGCTCAGATCGCCAACGTCACCGCCGGCGGCCCCGCACAGCAGGCGGGCATCGCGGAGGGCGACGTGATCGTCCGAGTCGGCGACCGCACCGTCTCCGGTGCCGACGAGCTGACGGTCGCAGTGCAGGAACAGGAGATCGGTCGGCCCGTGCAGGTACAACTAGTCCGCTCGGGGCGGACCGTCGACGTGACGGTCACTCCGGTGTCGGATGCGTAAGGTGTAGACGTGTTCTCGAACATCGGCTGGGGCGAGATGATGGTTCTTCTCGTCGCCGCACTCGTCATCCTCGGTCCCGAGCGTCTGCCCGGGGCCATCACGTGGACCACCCGCTCGCTCCGACAGGTTCGGGACTACGCCAGTGGCGCGAGCCAGCAGCTCAAGGACGAGCTGGGCACGGACTTCGACGACCTGCGCAAGCCTCTGGCCGACCTGAACCAGCTCCGCGGCATGACCCCTCGCGCGGTCATCACGAAGCACCTTCTCGACGGCGACGATTCGATCTTCACGGGAAAATTCGACGAGAAGCCTCAGTCCGGGACACAGTCGTCGACACCGCAGTCGGGTACGCCGAACATGACCAAGTCCACCGGGTCGGCGCCGCTGCCGACCGGGGACCGTCCCCCGATCGACCCCGACGCGACCTGAGTTCTCCCGGACGCTTACAGATGCCGGGTGGTGTCGATGCCCAGGCTCATGCCGGCGAGGCCGCGACTGCGGACCGACAGCTTCTCGGCCACCTCGATCAAGGCCTTGGCCGCGGGTGACTCCGGATCGCTGAGCACGATCGGCACGCCCGAGTCGCCGCCCTCACGGACCGCGGTGTCGAGGGGGATCTGACCCAGCAGGGGAACCTTCGCGCCGACCGCGGTGGTGAGTCGCTCGGACACCGCCTGGCCTCCGCCGGAACCGAAGATGTCCATGCGCGAGCCGTCCGGCAGCTCGAGCCACGACATGTTCTCGACCACACCGACCACGCGCTGACGCGTCTGCAGGGCAATGGCGCCGGCACGTTCCGCGACCTCGGCCGCGGCCTGCTGCGGAGTGGTCACGACGAGGATCTCGGCACCGGGGATCAACTGGGCGACCGAGATGGCGACGTCGCCGGTACCCGGCGGCAGATCCAGCAGCAGGATGTCCAGGTCGCCCCAGAACACGTCGGCGAGGAACTGCTGCAGGGCGCGGTGCAGCATGGGACCGCGCCAGACGACGGGCGTGTTGCCCTGGGTGAACTGGGCGATCGAGATCATCTTCACGTCGTGCGCGACCGGCGGCATGATCATGCGCTCGACCTGCGTAGGGCGGGCGTCGGTACCGAGCATGCGGGGCACCGAGTGGCCGTAGATGTCGGCGTCGAGAACGCCCACCGACAGTCCCTTGGCAGCCATCGCGGCGGCCAGGTTGACGGTGACCGACGACTTGCCGACACCGCCCTTCCCGGACGCCACCGCGTAGACGCGGGTGAGTGAGCCGGGCTGAGCGAACGGGATGACCGGCTCGGCGGAGTCGCCGCGCAGCGACTTGCGCAGCTCGGTGCGCTGCTCGTCGTTCATGACGTCGAGTTCGACGCGGATCTCGCCGACCCCGGCGACGTCGGCCACGGCTTTGCGCACGCGGTCGGAGATCTCCGTCTTCATCGGGCACCCGGCAGTGGTGAGGTAGATGCCGACGTCCACGGATCCGTCGTCACCGAGGGCGACACTCTTGACCATGCCGAGTTCGGTGATGGGCTTGCGGATCTCGGGATCGTTCACGCGCGCGAGGGCGCTGCGAACATCCGACTCGGTGGCTACGGGCATCTCTCCATGGTATGCGGTACCGCGTCAGTGAATTCGGGGCAGGTCCGCTTCGGAGGGGGCGATGCCGGTGGAGTAGGCGACCGACCACGCCACCACGTTCGCCACGTAGGCCATCGAGTTGTTGTAGCGCAGGATCGCCTGCGTGGCCTGGATCGGATCCGCCATGTTCAGGCCGCCGTCGCACAGGTACTTCCCGGTGGTGGCGGCGCTGTCGAACAGGTTCTGCGGGTCGGCCCTGCCGTCGCCGTTACCGTCCGTGGCGTAGTGCTTCCACGTCGCCGGCAGGAACTGCATCGGTCCCACTGCGCGGTCGTACGTCGCGTTGCCGTCGAGCTCGCCGCCGTCGGTGTCCATGATCACGTTGTTACCGGCGAGGCTGCCGTCCAGGACCGGTCCGAGGATGGGCTCGAACAGCGTCCCGTCGGCACCCGCCTTGCCGTCGTTGGCGTGGGTGGACTCGACTCGGCCGATACCCGCGAGGAGGGCCCAGTTCATCGAGCACCCGGGGGTGGTCTGCGCCAGCAGGGTCTCGGCGTTCCGGTAGGCGGCGACGTTGATACCCGGGACGCCCAGCGGGCCGGCCGCGAGCGACTCGGGCAGCGCCGGCGCGGGAGCGGCCTCCGGCGCGGGCGGTGCCACGGGCTCGGGCGCGGACTGCGTGGTGGGTGCGGGCGCGACGTCGACTGCCGGGACCACGTCGGCGGGCTCGAGGGCGGACTCGCTGGCGGTGGTGTGCGTCCGGAGAAAGGGGATGTCCGCGCTGGCGCCGTAGCCGCTGGCCACGGTGATCGCCCCCGCGGGGATCAGACCGGTCAACGCGATGACCGTGTTCCGTCGCAGTGTGGAAGACGATCGTTTGCGGTGCCGACCCACGGATACACAACCTCCTCGCCCCCGCGAGACTCGTGATCCGCGACGACTGTTCCCGCCCCGTTCCGGGACTCTTCCGACCTTTGCTGTCGGAGCGAGGCTACCTGATCCGTTGCCGATCCGTTACCGGCCCGTGATGTGGGCCACGAGCGGTCACGGCGTCGTGACGGATGTGTCCTGCACAGGTGGGGCGGGTGGTGTCAGTGGTGCGGGAGGGCACAGGAGGCACGGGATCGTGGGGAGTTCGATGACCGGGAGCGGCGGCAACCCGGGGATGCCGAACGCCGGCGGGGGCGTTGTCGTCGCCGGCGTGAGTGACGTGTCCGGCATCGCGGTGGTCGGCGCTGTCGTCGGGGCCGTGGTCGTCGGATCCGTGACCTCGCCGCCGGCGGCGGCTGCCGCGGCGACGGCCAACGCGTCCGCAGGGGAGGGGGCCGCCTCGCCGATCCGGCCGACCACGGGTGTGCCGCCGCCGGAGTACGCCGCAGACCAGGCCAGCACGTTGGCGGTGTAGGCCGCCGAATTGTTGTAGCGCATGACGGCGGTGGTCGCCTGGGCCGGATTCGTCATGTCCAGCCCGCCCGAGCACAGGTATTTGCCGGCGGCGAGTGCGGCGTCGAACACGTTGTTCGGATCGGTCGTGCCGTCGCCGTTGCCGTCGGCGGCGTACCCGGCCCAGGTGGCGGGGATGAACTGCATCGGCCCGACCGCACGGTCGTGCCCCGCGTCCCCGTCGAGCGCGCCGCCGTCGGTGTCGGAGATGACCGCGTCCGCAGCCGATCGTCCGTCGAGCACCGGGCCCAGCACGGACGTGATCGTGGTGCCGGCGGCATCGGTGCGGCCGCCGCCCGCGTGTCCGGACTCGATGCGCCCGATGGCGGCGAGCAGGTGCCACGGCAGGTGACAGCCCGGCGTCGAGGCGGCGAGCTGGGCCTCGGCGGAGCGGTAGGCCTGCAGGACGAGCTCGGGGATGCCGAGCGCGCCGACGAGAACTGCCGTCAGGGGCGCGGCTGCGGCGGCCGGCGCACCGGCGGGCGCGGCCGCGGCAGGCTTCGGAGACCGGAACGCGACCGGTTGCCGCTCGTCGGGCTCGACCAGGCCGACCGCGCGCTCACGTGGTGGGAGTGTCGGCGCCGCAACCGATTCGGCGGCCGCCATCGCCACCGAACTGTGGGCGGAACTCGGCGTCACCGAGCCGGCGGCCAGTGTGACCGCGCTGAGGAGAAGAAGAGAGGCACTCAGTGCACCTCCGAGTCGAGAGTCCCGACCGACGCGCATACGACAAACCCCCACGGAACTCGTCTGCGCACTCACCGAGACCCGACGCGCAGTGTGACCGAGGTTACCGTTGCGTGTCCTCGCTGTGGTCGAAACGAGTTGTTTCCGGATCGGTGGGGGTGGCAGGGGTGAACGAGGGGGTGTCCTCGTCGACCGGCTTCTTGCGAGACTTCTTGCGCGCCTTCTGTTCCTCGGCCGCAGCCTGCGCGGGATCGAGCAGTGCCGCGCGCAGGTCGTCCAGTTCGCGACGGAGGTAGTCACGCGTGGCGACCTCGCCCACCGCGATCCGGAGTGCGGCGAGCTCGCGAGCGAGAAACTCGGTGTCCGCCTTGGTCTGCGCCGCGCGGGAGCGATCCTCCTCGAGAGACACCCGGTCGCGGTCGTCCTGGCGGTTCTGGGCGAGCAGGATCAGCGGGGCCGCGTACGCGGCCTGCGTCGAGAACGCGAGATTGAGCAGGATGAAGGGGTACGGGTCCCACTGCAGGCTCACGGCGAAGACGTTGAGCAGAATCCAGACGATGACGATGCCCGTCTGGATCGCCAGGTACCGTCCGGTGCCGAGGAAACGCGCGACGTTCTCGCCGGTCCGGCCGACCGAGTCGACGTCGAAGTCGAGCTTGAACCGCCGGGATCCGCGTGGAGTGTCGAGGCGCTGTCTGGCGGTCGCCGCCGACTTCTCACTCATGTCCCACGTGCTCCTGTTCGCGCCAGTCGTCGGGAAGTAGGTGGTCCAGGACGTCGTCCACGGTCACAGCGCCGATGAGATGCTCCTCCGCGTCCACGACCGGCCCGCAGACCAGGTTGTACGCCGCGAAGTATCGCGTGACGGCGGCGAGACTGTCGTCCGGGGAGAGCGTGGACAGTGTCGTGTCGATCACGCCGCCGACCAGACTGGCCGGCGGTTCGCGCAGCAACTGTTGGAGATGCACGCAGCCGAGGTAACGGCCCGTGGGCGTGGCCGTCGGCGGTCGCACGACGAAGACGAGTGATGCGAGGGCGGGTGTGAGGTCGGGGTTGCGCGCGCGAGCCAGCGCCTCGGCGACCGTCGCGGACGCGCTCAGGACCACCGGTTCGGGTGTCATCAGACCACCCGCGGTGTCGGGGGAGTGTTCGAGGAGTCGGCGCACCGGCTCGGAGTCCTGCGGATCCATCAGGCGCAGCAGGGATTCGGCCTCCGGCTCCGGCAACTCGCCGAGCAGGTCGGCCGCGTCGTCCGGATCCATGGCCTCGAGCACGTCGGCCGCGCGCGCGGGGGCGAGCGCCTGCACGAGATCGATCTGATCGTCGTCGGGCATCTCCTGGATGACGTCCGCGAGGCGCTGGTCGTCCAGGGCGAAGGCGACCTCGAGTCGCCGCTTCTCCGGAAGGTCGCGGATGGCGTCGGCCACGTCGGCGGGACGGAGTCCCTCGAACTGGGCGAGAAGCTGGGACACACCCTGACCCGGCAGGGACAGATCGGACCAGGTGAGGCCCTGCACGTTCTGCCAGTCGAGCACGTGGATGCTGCCGCGGCGACCCAGCCGGGTGCGGTGGGGGCGCACGGCGACGCGCGCGATGACCCAGTCCCGCGTGCGTGTCTGCTCGATGCCCAGGTCGACGACGACGCAGTCCACGCCGTGCAGATCCTCGGCATCCGGGTCGTCGGTGCGGACTCGCGAGTCCAGGACCTGGGCCAGTGCCAGCACCTCGCCCGGTCGCTGGACGAAGCGGCGCATACTGACGTTGCCGGTGGTCAGCGTCACCGACGTGGGCTCGACGGCCGTCACGCGCAGCATCGGGACGAAGATCTTGCGCCGGGTGGCGAGGTCGACCACGAGGCCGAGAACCCGGGGCTGCTGGCGGCCCACGCGCACGGTCACGACGATGTCGCGGACGCGGCCGATGCTCTCACCGTCGGGTCCGAGCACCACGAGGCCCGCGAGCCTGGCGGCGAACACCTTGTTCACTGCTGCCATGGGCGCAACAGTAGACGGGGGCCTCGCACGCGGTGCGGGCCGATAGTGTGCCGTGGTGACCACCACAGTGCCGCGCGCCCGCCTCCGACGCTCCGTGCTCGCCGTGCCGGGCAGCAGTCCGAAGATGATGCGCAAGGCTCTGAGCCTGCCAGCCGACGCCGTCTTCCTGGATCTCGAGGACGCGGTCGCGCCGGCCGCCAAGGCGCAGGCGCGCATCGACGTCGCCGACGCGCTCGGATGGGACGGGTGGGGCACGCAGCTCCGGCTCGTGCGGGTCAACGACTGGACGACGGACGCCACGTTCCGCGACGTGCTCGAGGTGGTCGGACGGGCGGGTGCCCACCTCGACGCCCTCGTCCTGCCCAAGGTGCGCTCGGCCGGTGAGGTGCAGGCGCTCGATCTGCTTCTGACACAACTCGAACGCGAGTCGGGCCTGCCGGTCGGCCGCATCGGGATCGAGCCGCAGATCGAGGACGCCGTGGGTCTGCTCCACATCGACGCCGTCGCGACGGCCTCGCCGCGGGTGCAGACCCTGGTGTTCGGGCCGGTGACTTCATGGCCGACGTCGGCATGCGCACGCTCACGGTGGGGGAGCAGCCGCCCGGCTACGAGCGCGGCGACGCATACCACCACGTGCTGATGACGATCCTGCTGTCGGCGCGGGCCCACGGGCTCCAGGCCATCGACGGACCCTGGGTGCAGGTCCGCGACACCGACGGGTTCACCCGCGCCGCCCGGCATTCCGCGGCTCTGGGCTACGACGGCAAGTGGGTGCTGCACCCCTCGCAGATCGACATCGCCAACGAGACGTTCTCGCCGCGCCAGGCCGACGTCGACCGCGCCCACGACATCGTCGAGACCTACCGTCGGTACCTCTCCGTCGACGGGGGAGCGCGCGGGGCGGTCATGGTGGGAGACGAGATGGTCGACGAAGCGGGTCATCGGATGGCTCGGGCTCTGGTCGAGGCCGCCGACGCGGCCGGCATGGTCCGTAGCGGTGCACGGCCCGCACCGGACCCCACGACCGACCCGCCAGCAGGCACAATGGAGTCATGACGAACCCCATGTCGCAGTCCGGCCGCCCCGGACAGGGCCTGCCCACCCCGCCGTCGGGCTGGCCCATCGGTTCCTATCCCACCTACGCCGAGGCGCAGCGCGCGGTCGACTACCTCTCCGATCAGGAGTTCTCGGTCCAGGACGTCACCATCGTGGGTGTCGACCTCATGCAGGTCGAGCGTGTCATCGGTCGCCTCACCTGGGCCAAAGTGATTGGCGGCGGCATCATCTCGGGCGCCTGGCTCGGTGTCTTCCTCGGACTCGTTCTGGGAATCATCACGAACACCAACTACCTGAGCGCGCTCCTCGTCGGTGTGCTGGGCGGTATCGTCTTCGGACTGATCTCGGCCACCATTCCCTACGCGGCGACCAAGGGGCAGCGCGACTTCGCGTCGACGATGCAGTTGGTCGCGGGGCGGTACGACGTGCTGTGCGAGCCGAAGACGGCCGAGAAGGCGCGCGATCTGCTGGCGCGTCTCGCCATCTGACCTCTCACCACCGACCCGTCGGTACCGAAAGCATCACGGGATTGCAACAAGCCACCGTTTTCCTCTCAGCTTTCGACTAGGTTCCACTTCGCAGGGAATGCGTGTCCAACGAAGCACACGCTGCGGAGTCGGGCCGACTGTGGCGCCTTCTCTTGCGGCAGAGGAGGCGGTCGTGCCGAAGAGGTACAGGGCGAGGAAACTCGCAGCGACAGGGGCCGCCGCGGTGGTGGCCGGAAGTCTGTTGGCGGGGTGTGGATCCTCCGACGACGGAATCGTGTTGAGTTTCTACACCGCCGCCGACGGCGCGGAGCAGTACGCGGCGGCGGCGCAGGCGTGCACCGAGCAGTCGGGCGGCGCGTACCGGGTGGAGCAGCGCACGCTCCCCAAGAGCGCCAACGATCAGCGCCTGCAGCTCGCTCGCCGTCTGGCGGGCAACGACCGCACGCTCGATCTGATGACACTCGACGTGGTCTGGACCGCCGAGTTCGCCGAAGCCGGTTGGGCACTGCCGGTTCCGGACGATCTCGAGGCGAAGCTGCGCGACGGGTCGGTGCTCGAGGGCCCGCTCGCCACCGCCGAGTGGCTCGACGCCGAGACGGAGCAGAAGGACAAGCTGTACGCGGTCCCGCTGAACTCCAACACCCAGTTGCTCTGGTACCGCCCGGACATGGTGCCGAACGGTCAACCCCCGGCGACGTGGGACGACCTCATCGCCACCGCAGGCGAGAACGCCGTCTCCGGCAAGCCCGCGGCCATCGGTGTGCAGGCAAAGCAGTACGAGGGCTTCATGGTCTGGTTCAACACCCTCCTCGAGAGTGCCGGCGGATCCGTCGTCGGCGAGGACGGCACCACCGTGACACTGAACGACACCCCCGAGCACCGCGCGGCCACCGAGAAGGCGCTCTCGATCATCAAGAGCGTCGCGACCGCTCCGGGCGCCGACCCCTCGGTCTCCCAGAGTGACGAGGGCACAGCACGTCTCGGCGTCGAGGCGGGTACCATGTTCGCCGAGGTGAACTACCCGTTCGTGCTCCCCGGTCTCAAGGAGAACGCGGCCGCGGGCGGCGTGTCCTTCCTCGACCTGTCCACCGTTCCCGCCGACCAGCAGGACGCGGCGGTGAACGAGGTGTTCCGCAGCGCGCCGTACCCCTCGGTGAACCCCGGTGAGCCCGCCAAGGTCACCATCGGCGGGTTCAACATCGGTGTCGCCAAGACCACCGAGCATCCCGACGAGGCGTGGGCCGCCGTCGCGTGCCTGACCGACGAGCAGAACCAGCGCAACAACGCCGTCGACGGCGGTGTGCCGCCGGTGATCCGCTCGCTCTACGACGATCCCGAGTTCCAGGCCGCCTACCCGGCATGGGAGGGCGTTCTCGGCTCGATCGAAAGTGCTGCGGTCCGACCGGTGTCGCCCGCGTACCAGTCCATCTCGATCCTCTTGACCGATGCGCTCAACCCCCCGCAGGACATCGATCCCGTGGGAGACGTCGACAGGCTCGCCGATCTGGTCCGCCAGGCCGTGAACTCCGAAGGGCTGATCCCATGACCGTCACCGACGAGCCCCGACGCCCGCAGAAGCACGCCAAGGCGGCCGAGGCGGTGTCCGAGGGCAAGAAGGCGGAGCGCCGACTGGGGCTCCTGCTGGTCGCTCCCGCCGCGATCCTGATGATCGCCGTCACCGCGTATCCCATCATCTACGCCTTCTGGCTGAGTCTGCAGAAGTACAACCTGGCTTTCCCGGACGACAAGGAATTCGTCGGCCTGTCCAACTACGTCTCCGTCCTCACCGACGGCTACTGGTGGACGGCATTCGCGGTGACCGTGGGCATCACCGTCATCTCGGTGATCATCGAGTTCGTCCTCGGCCTCGCGGTCGCGTTGGTCATGCACCGCACCATCTTCGGGCGCGGCGTCGTCCGCACCGTCGTGCTGATCCCGTACGGCATCGTGACCGTCGCCGCCGCCTACAGCTGGTACTACGCGTGGACACCGCAGACCGGCTACCTGGCCAACCTGCTTCCCGAGGGCAGTGCGCCTCTGACGCAGCAGCTTCCGTCGCTCGCCATCGTCGTGCTCGCCGAGGTGTGGAAGACGACGCCGTTCATGGCACTCCTGTTGCTCGCCGGTCTCGCGCTCGTTCCCGACGATCTGCTCAAGGCGGCCCAGGTGGACGGCGCCGGCGCGTGGACCCGACTGATCCGCATCATCATCCCGTTGATGAAGCCGGC
Source organism: Rhodococcus sp. BP-349 (assembly GCF_019835845.1). Classification (NCBI taxonomy): domain Bacteria; kingdom Bacillati; phylum Actinomycetota; class Actinomycetes; order Mycobacteriales; family Nocardiaceae; genus Rhodococcus; species Rhodococcus sp. BP-349. Next base: position 1,747,967 of record NZ_JABUDR010000001.1, read on the forward strand.
CATCCTCGTGGCGCTGCTGTTCCGCACGCTCGACGCGTTCCGCATCTTCGACAACATCTACGTTCTGACGAAGGGCAGCAACAGCACCGGCTCGGTGTCGATCCTCGGGTACGACAACCTCTTCGGGGCGTTCAACCTCGGTATCGGGTCGGCCATCAGCGTGCTGATCTTCTTCTGCGTGGCCATCATCGCCTTCGTCTTCATCAAACTGTTCGGGGCCTCCGCACCCGGCTCCGACGCGGAAGGACGCTGACCCATGGCAGCCACCACGAAGACGAAGGCCGGCTGGTCGATCGTCAACCTTCTCGTCCTGCTGTATGCGCTGATTCCGCTCGTGTGGATCATCAGCCTGTCGTTCAAGCCGGTGGCGAACATCGCCGACGGCAAGTTCATCCCGACGACATGGACGCTGGACAACTACAAGGGCATCTTCCAGACGTCCCAGTTCACCAGCGCCCTGATCAACTCCATCGGTATCGGTCTCATCACCACGCTCATCGCGGTGGTCATCGGCACGATGGCGGCCTACGCCGTCGCTCGTCTCGACTTCCCCGGCAAGAAGCTCCTCGTCGGCGCCGCGCTGCTCATCGCGATGTTCCCCCAGATCTCGCTCGTCACACCGCTGTTCGACATCGAGCGTGCGCTGGGCCTGTTCGACACCTGGCCGGGCCTGATCATCCCGTACATCACGTTCGCGCTCCCGCTCGCCATCTACACGCTGTCGGCGTTCTTCCGTGAGATCCCGTGGGAGCTGGAGAAGGCAGCCAAGATGGACGGTGCCACCCCGGGACAGGCGTTCCGCAAGGTCATCGCACCGCTCGCGGCACCGGGCATCGTCACCGCGGCGATCCTCGTCTTCATCTTCGCGTGGAACGACCTGCTGCTCGCCATCTCGTTGACGGCCACCGAGCGTTCGGTCACGGTGCCCGCAGCGATCTCACAGTTCACCGGTAGTTCGCAGTTCGAGGAACCGACGGGCTCGATCGCGGCTGCGGCCGTGGTCATCACCATCCCGATCATCATCTTCGTCCTGTTCTTCCAACGTCGTATCGTGGCGGGCCTGACGTCCGGCGCAGTGAAGGGATAAGTCCATGGCCGAAATCGTTCTCGACAAAGTGACCAAGCTGTACCCGGACGGTGCCGCGGCGGTGAGCGACGTCGACATCACCATCGCCGACGGCGAGTTCATCATCCTGGTCGGACCATCCGGTTGCGGAAAGTCCACCACCCTCAACATGATTGCCGGCCTCGAGGACATCTCGAGCGGCGAACTGCGCATCGCCGGTGAGCGCGTGAACGAGCGGGCACCGAAGGATCGCGACATCGCGATGGTGTTCCAGTCGTACGCTCTCTACCCCCACATGACGGTGCGCGACAACATCGCCTTCCCTCTCACGCTCGCCAAGATGAGCAAGGAGGACATCGCGAAGAAGGTCGACGACGCCGCCCGCATCCTCGACCTGGGTCAGCACCTCGACCGCAAGCCGTCCAACCTCTCCGGTGGTCAGCGTCAGCGCGTCGCGATGGGACGCGCGATCGTGCGCAGCCCCAAGGCATTCCTCATGGACGAGCCGCTGTCGAACCTCGACGCCAAGCTGCGCGTGCAGATGCGGACCGAGATCGCCCAGCTGCAGAAGCGTCTCGAGACCACCACGGTGTACGTGACGCACGACCAGACCGAGGCCATGACGCTCGGCGACCGTGTCGTGGTGCTCCGCGGCGGACTGGTGCAGCAGATCGGATCGCCGCAGGAGCTCTACGATCACCCGCGAAACCTGTTCGTGGCGGGCTTCATCGGGTCGCCGTCCATGAACTTCGTGTCGGGTCGTCTGACGGAGGGCGGGGTCACCACCTCGCTCGGCGAGATCCGGTTGAGCGACGAGGCGCGGCAGAAGATCGCCTCGAAGAACGCGAAGGGGGACGTCGTCGTCGGTATCCGCCCCGAGCACCTCGAGGACGCCTCGCTCGTCGAGTCGTACCAGAAGATCAACGGCAGCACGTTCTCGGCGCGAGTCGAGGTGCTGGAGTCGATGGGGTCGGACAAGTACATCTACTTCTCCGCCGAGGGTCCCAAGGTCACCTCGCGCGAACTCGACGAGTTGGCAGCGGATTCCGGCGCGGACGGCGGCCAGTTGGTCGCTCGCCTGTCGGCCGAGTCCGCCGCTCGCATGGGTGAGTCCATCGAGCTGTGGTTCGACCAGAAGCGCGTGTCGGTGTTCGACGTCGAGTCGGGTGCCAACCTGACGCTCTGACCGCTCGAACACGAGGACGGCCCCCACCGCACGGTGGGGGCCGTCGTCGTCTCGGTCAGCGCGCGTCTCAGTTCGGGGCGGCCTCCTTGAGCTGCGCGATGATCTCGTCGTTCCAGATGTGACTGCGCACCAGCCGATAACGCTCGCGCGCCACCCACATGTAGGCCTCGGCGTCGGTGTGGCGGGTCAACATGCCCCCGACGGACCGCACCATCCGGACGACCGGCAGGAACTCCTCGCCGAACCAGCGGCGGGCGACGGTGCGGCGGTCCACGAACTCGCCGAGCTCCTGCATCAGCCGGAAACCCCAGGCCTCCACGGCATCCGACAGCTCGGCGTACTGCCACGGGTCCGTGAACTCGATCGCCTCGCGCGACTTCCCGGTGAGGGGGACGCGGCTGAGGAAGATGCGCCGGTGATCCTTCACCAGGAGATCGCCCCGCGTGGAGATGCCGTCGGGGGAGATGCGGGTGATGATCTCGGTGACGTAGGCCTCGATGGTGAGACTGTGCATCGCGCAGGCGATGGACACGCGATGGTGCCCGTCGATGACGAAGTGCATGCCGCCGACGCGATACACCTCGATGGGCGGCATCGGTTCGCCGCGTCGCCAGGCGGTGGCGAGGCGCTGCCAGCGTTCGCGCGTCCGAGTCGACGTGGGACGGAAGTACCGGTCGAAGTCACGGGTGCGGTCCACGCTGCCCACGATCGAGTCGACCCGGATGACCTCGAGTCCCACGCGGCGCTCCCGCACCTTGCCCAGGGCGGCGACCACCTCGTCGAACGGGAGGATCGTGTTGATGTCGTCCGGTTGACGGCGCAGCCAGCCGACCAACCGCGCCACGTCCGCGCGCCGGCGCTGGCGCGAGAAGTCGTTCTGCGCGTCCGCAGCGGGGAATCCGGTGTCACGAGCCATGACGTCGCCTCTCGATGATGGGCGCGGTGTCGCCGCCCGGGGTGATGTCGATCAGGGCGTAGCCCACAGTGTTGATCACCGTGGCTCCGTGCAACTGTCGGTCGGCCGGTCTCGTGCCGTGCGGGTGGATGTGTCCGTGGACGAGGAGCTGCGGCCGCAACCGCTCGGTGAGCGGATCGAGACACCGGAAACCGCGGTGTGGTGCGTCCTCGGCGTCGCCGACACCGAAGGGTGGGCTGTGGGTCAGCAGGACGTCGACCCCGTGTGCCTCTGCTCCCCGTCGCAGCAGCGGGTGCCAGGTGTGGGTCCGGATCAGAGAGCCGGAGCGCCGCTTCTGCTGCCGTTCCGTCCACTGGTTGGGGCCGTCGCGGTAGCGGATGGAGCCGCCCAGCCCGGCGATCCGCAGACCGGCGGCGGTGACGATCCGTCGATCGGCGTTGACGGCGCCGTCCGGACCGGGCCAGCTCGACGGCAGCCCGGCACGCATCCAGCCGGCTCGACCGGCCGAGTACCCGGTGAGGTCGGCGTCGTGGTTGCCGGGAACGAAGACGCACGGGGCATCGGCGGCCTCGGCGAGGTGCTCGAGGTACTCGAACGGCAGGTCGCCCGCACCGAGGACCAGGTCGACGTCGAACGGGAGTGTGCGGGCGTTCCACAGGCCTTCGACCACCTCGTCGGACACGGTCAGCACAGTCACCACACGCAGGACCGTACCGGCACCCTGGTCCCGTCGGAGCCGGTACGGACCTCGTGGGGTTGGATGGACACCGTGAGTGGGAGCGACGTGGCAGCGCAGGTGCGGACCCATCTGCAGACGGTGCTCGGTCAGGACGACCCGTCCAGCGCCTCCGTGACCTTCCTGGGCCTCGAGCCGCTGCACGTGCTGCTGTTCTCCGCGGACAACGAGGGCGTCGTGCGGTTCGCCACCCTCGGGTGCTCGCGGCATCCCATGGCCGATCCGTCCGACATGGTGACCGACTCGCAGCGCGGCCCCCGGGCCGAGCTGATTCTCGCGCTGCGCGGGGTGGACGAGTCGGTCGCGAAGGTCTGGCGCACGCTCGCCGTCTTCGCTGCGTCGCCCGCGGTGGAGGGCATCGTGCTGGTTCCCGACGCCCTGCTGGACGCCGGCGAGCCCCTCTGGCCGGGCGCTCCGTTCACGGCGGTGCTGCTGACGGCCGAATCCGGGGTGGGCGATCTCGACCTGCCCGAACCGTACGACCCGGTGCGGTTCCTGCGGGCCGTGCCCATCACCGGCACCGAGGCGGCGTGGGTGCGCCTGCGTGGGGCCGACGCACTGCGTGACGCGTGGACCGAGGCGGAGATCGACATCGCCGACCCGCGGCGCTCGGCGGCGTCGCTGCGCCCGCCCACCTGATCGCTCGCCCACCTGACAGACTGGGCGCGTGCTGATCGATCTCCACACCCATTCCACGTCGTCGGACGGAACCGAGACGCCCACCGAGCTGATCGCCACGGCGACCGCCGCGGGCCTCGACGTGATCGCGTTGACCGACCACGACACCACCCACGGCTGGGACGAGGCCGTGGCCGCGGTGACCGCGATGCCCGGTGCGCCCACCCTCGTACGCGGCATGGAGATGTCGTGCCAGGGCCGCGGAGCCGACGGTGACCCGGTGACGGTGCATCTGCTCGCGTACCTCTTCGACCCCGGGCACATCGCCTTCGCCGAGGAGCGCAGCCGGTTGCGTGGGGAACGGGACGTGCGCTTGCGCAGCATGATCGACCGCATGGCGGCCGACGGCTACGACGTCGACGCCGACACCATCCTCGCCGCGGCCGGTCCGTCGGCGGGCCGCCCGCACCTCGCCCGAGCACTCGTGGCCGCCGGAGTCGTCGAGACCGTGAACGACGCGTTCACCGACCTGCTGCGGACCGATGGGAAGTACTACGTCGAGAAGGCGGACACACCACTCGACCTCGCCGTCGAGATGATCGCCGACGCCGGGGGAGTGCCCGTCATCGCCCACGCCCGCGCGCGCACGCGAGGTCGACTCCTGCACACCGACCACATCCTCGAACTCGCCGCCGGTGGGCGACTCGGCGGACTCGAGGTCGATCACCCCGACCACAGCCCCGAGGACGCGGACGCCCTGCGCGAGATCGCGCGCGAGCACGATCTCGTCGTGACCGGATCCTCCGACTACCACGGCACCAACAAGACGACGCCGATCGCGGCCCGTACCACCGCCGAGGACCAGTTCGACAAGCTGGTGAGCCGGGCTACCGGCGTGCCGCTCGTCTCACCCGGAGGCTGCCGGTGAAGGCGCTCAGCGGATCGATCACCGCGGGTCTCGTCGTCCTCACGGCGCTCGTCATCGCTGCCGCCGTCGTCGGCGGAGACCGGGGATTCCCCGGCCCCGGCACTGCATCCATCGCATGGCACGTCGCCGCCGTCGTCGCGGCGCTCCTGCTCCAGCGCATCGCCGACCATCGCTCGCGCGGGGTGTCGTTCCTCGGCTCACTGGGCGTGCTGGTCGTCGCGGGAGCCCTGCTGTGGACCCAATGGTGGGGCTGACGAGACGTTGGTGGGGCTGACGAGACGTTGGTGGGGCTGACCGGCACCTGTTTGCTCCCGAGGAACCGGCGGTGGCACACTGGCTCCACTCGCGATCACCGCCACCCCGTGGTGATCGATCCCGGTCACCGCTCGTCGGTGGCGCGCGAAGTCGGCTCACCCGCCGCGCACGCATCGAGATGTCGCCTGCCCTCGGTTCTCATCCCCCGGGCGCGTACCTCGACTTCCCCTCACGCCTGTGATCCGCACCCGTCGTGCGGACGATGAAGGAGCGCCCCCAGTGACCGCCGCAACAGATCCGACCGAACACCCGACCGGCCTCCGGCCTGCCCGCGAAGACCTCACGACCATCACGGACGAGGAGATCTTCCTCAGCCACGTGGGCGGCAAGCTGTCCGTCGAGCTCACCGCGCCGCTCGAGACCAAGCGCGACCTGTCCATCGCGTACACCCCCGGGGTGGCCAAGGTGAGCAGTGCGATCGCCGCCGATCAGGAGCTGGTGAACAAGTACACCTGGACCGAGCGACTCGTGGTGGTGGTCAGCGACGGCTCCGCGGTGCTGGGTCTGGGTGACATCGGCCCGCGCGCCTCGCTGCCCGTCATGGAGGGCAAGGCGGCGCTGTTCAAGAAGTTCGCCGGCCTGAACTCGATCCCGCTGGTGCTCGACACCAATGACGTCGACGAGATCGTCGAGACGCTGATCCGTCTGCGCCCCAGCTTCGGAGCCGTGAATCTGGAGGACATCTCGGCACCCCGGTGCTTCGAGATCGAGAAGCGCGTCGTCGAGGCACTCGACTGCCCGGTGATGCACGACGACCAGCACGGTACGGCCATCGTCGTCCTGGCTGCACTGAAAGGCGCTGTGGCAGTGCAGAAGCGGGAACTCGCCGGTCTGCGTGTCGTCATCTCCGGCGCGGGCGCAGCGGGTGTCGCATGCGCGAACATCCTGCTCGCCGCGGGCATCTCGGACGTGGTGGTGCTCGACTCCAAGGGCATCGTCGGTTCCGACCGCTCCGACCTCAATCCCGTGAAGGTCGACCTCGCCTCGCGCACCAACCCGCGCGGCCTCACCGGAACGGCCGCCGACGCTCTGACCGACGCGGACGTGTTCCTCGGGGTGTCCGCGGGAAAGATCGGGCACGAGCTCATCGCGTCGATGGCCGACGACAGCATCGTCTTCGCCCTCTCGAACCCGAACCCGGAGATCCATCCGGAGGACGCGAAGAAGTACGCCGCCATCGTCGCCACCGGGCGCAGCGACTTCGCCAATCAGATCAACAATGTGCTGGCGTTCCCCGGCGTGTTCCGTGGTGCTCTCGATGCGGGCGCGCGGCGCATCACCGAGAACATGAAGCTCGCCGCCGCGGACGCGATCCTGTCCGTGGTCGGTGACGATCTGAGCGTCGACATGATCGTGCCCAGCCCGCTCGACCCGCGGGTCGCTCCGGCCGTCGCGGCGGCAGTGGCCGCGGCAGCGAAGGCGGACGGCGTCGCCTGAGACGTCTCAGAGACGGGGCGCGCGGCGCAGCCGCCCCGTCCCCGGCGCCGAGGCCCACACGGCGAGCGCCAGCAGGCCGTCCGCCACCAGAGCCAACACGGCCACCAGGATCGCGCCGACCACCACTCGGTCGTAGCTGTAGAGCGCCAGACCGTCGAAGATGTACCGCCCGAAGCCGCCCAGGTTGACGAATGCGGCGACCGTGGCGGTGGCGATGACCTGCAGGGTGGCGTTGCGGATGCCCCCGAGCAGCAGCGGCAGCGAGTTGGGGATCTCCACTCGCAACAGCACCTGGCGTTCGGTCATGCCCATCGCGCGTGCCGCGTCCACGACGGTGGCGTCGACATTGGCCACACCCGCGTACGTCCCGGCCAGAATGGGCGGGATGCCCAGGAGCACGAGGGCGATCAGTGGGGGCACCAGGCCGAGCCCGAGCAGCAGGACGAGGAACGTGAGCACGCCCAGGGTCGGCAGCGAGCGCAGGCTGTTCACCAGGCCGACCAGGGCCACCTCGCCGCGGCGCAGGTGCCCGATCAGCAGTCCCAGCGGAACCGCGACGACGACGGAGAACAGCACGGCGAGAAAGCTGTACCAGACGTGCTCGGTGAGCCGTGTCGCGATGCCGGTGCCGCCGGACCAGTTGGCGCCGTCGAGGATGTAGCCGATCGCGTCGGAGAAGATGCTCATGCGCGTGCCCCCGTCACTCGTCGCCGCCGCGTCGTGGGCGCACCGGCGCGGGTCCACGGCGTCAGTGCGCGCCCGAGAAGGAACAGCAGCGCGTCGAAGATCAACGCCAACACGACGATCGCGATGATCCCCGCCAGAATCTGGTCGGGGTAGTCACGTTGGTAGCCCTGGGTGAACAGCTGTCCGAGTCCGCCGATGCCGATGACGGACCCGACCGACACCATCGAGATGTTGGTGACCGCGACGACGCGGACGTTGGCGACGAGAACGGGAAGAGCGAGCGGCAGTTCGACCGTCGCGGCACGGCGGAACCGTCCGAAGCCGACCGCGGTGGCTGCGTCGACGACGGCGGGGGACACGGAGTCCAGTGCCTCGGGCACCGCCCGGACGAGAAGCGCGGTGGAGTACACGGTCAGTGCGATGACCACGTTCAGCGGATCGAGGACGCGCAGTCCCGCGATCAGGGGGATGGTGACGAACAGTGCGAGCGAGGGGATCGTGAACGCGACACTCGCGACCACGAGGGTGAGGCGCCGGAGCCAACTCACCGTGCGTACGGCTGCGCCCACGGGAACCGCGACGACCAGTCCGACGAGCAGCGGCACCAGCGACAGGTACAGGTGGGTCCGCGTCAGCTCGAGGACGATGTCGATGTTGTCGATCAGCCAGCGCATCAGGGCTTCTCGAAGTACTGGCGGCCGCGCTCGCGGTCCTCGGCACGGCGTTGGTCCGCCAGCAGCGCCACCACCTCGGTGGCGTCGATGCCGCCGAGGACACTGCCGTCGGCGTCGACGGCCACCCCGACGCCGGACGGCGACGAGATGGCGGCGTCCAGCGCCTGCCGCAGGTCACCGGAGGGCGGGTACAGCGAGCCGCCCGCGGAGGTGCTGTCCTCGACACTCGCGCCGGCCTTGAGCGCCTCGAGGCCGGTGACGTCCATCCAGCCTCGCGGACGGCCCTCGGCGGAGACGACGAGCAGCCACTGACCCTCGTCGAGGCGGACCGACACCGCGTCGTGTTCCGACGCCGTCGTGATGGGATGCAGGGACACCCCGTCACCGTGCCGGAACGACAGCCCGCGGTAGCCACGGTCCCGTCCGACGAAGGTCGCGACGAAGTCTGTCGCGGGAGCCGACAGCACCACGTCGGGTGTGTCGTACTGCTGCAACGTCCCGCCGGTGCCGAACACCGCGATGCGATCGCCGAGCTTGATGGCCTCGTCGATGTCGTGGGTGACGAAGACGATGGTCTTCTTCAGATCGGCCTGCAGCCTGAGCATCTCGGCCTGCAGGTCCTCGCGCACCACGGGGTCGACCGCGCTGAACGGCTCGTCCATCAGCAGGATCGGCGGATCGGCCGCCAGGGCGCGCGCGACGCCGACCCGCTGCTGCTGGCCGCCCGACAGTTGCGCGGGATACCGAGTGGCCAGCGACAGATCCAGGCCGACGCGCTCGAGAACCTCCATCGCGTCGCGACGGGCCTCCTTGCGCGAACGTCCCGTGAGCACGGGGACGGTGGCGACGTTGTCCACGACGGTGCGGTGGGGCAGCAGTCCGGCGCTCTGGATGACGTAGCCGATGCCCAGCCGGAGCTTGACCGCATCGACGGTCGAGATGTCTCGACCGTCGACGCTGATGGTGCCCGACGTGGGCTCGATCATCCGGTTGATCATCCGCATCGAGGTCGTCTTGCCGCAACCCGACGGGCCGACGAAGACGGTGAACGACCGATCCTCGATCCGGAGATCGAGAGAGTCGACCGCGAGCGTTCCGTCCGGGTACTGCTTGGTGACGCCCTCGAACGAGATCACGAGACCGGCTTGTCCAGACCCTGCTCGACGACCCAGGCATTCGCGGCGGCTGCGGGCTCCGTCTTCGCATCGCCCGCCACCTCCTGGTTCAGCGCCAGCAGCTCGACGGTGGTGAGCTTGGCCGACACGGCGTCCAGGACGGCGGTGAGCTTGTCCGACTTCTTCGACGCGTTGTAGACCGGGACCACGTTCTGAGCCGGGAAGTTGTTGTCCGGGTCGCCCAGTGCCACGAAGTCGTTCTCCACGATCGCGGGAGTGGTGGTGAACAGGTTCGCCGCGGTGATGTCTCCCGCGGCCAGAGCGGCCACGGTGGCCGGACCGCCGCCGTCGGAGATCGGCACGAAGTTGGCGGCGGGGATGTCGACGCCGTACTTGTCGCGCAGGCCGGGCAGACCGACGGGGCGCTCGGCGAACTCGGGCGGTCCGCCGAACTTGACTTCACCCGCGTACGGCGCGAGGTCGGAGATGTTGGTCAGGTTCCAGCGCGTCGCGGTCTCCCGCGTGACGACGACGGCGTCCTTGTCCTCACCGGGCGCCGGCGTGGATGCCAGGAGATCGTCGCTCAGCGCCGCGGTGAGGGCGGTGTTCACCTCGTCGGGAGCCGTGGCCGTGGCTTCGGGGTCCAAGTACAGCAACAGGTTTCCGGTGTAGTCCGGGATGAGGTCGATGGAGCCGTCGCGGACGGCCGGGATGTACGCCTCGCGGCTGCCGATGGACAGGCGCGTGCTGGCATCGAAGCCGTTGGCCTTCAAGGCGTCGGCGTAGATGTTCGCGATGATCTCGGATTCGGTGAAGTTCGCGGAACCGACGACGATGGTGTTCGGATCGCCTCCGCTACCACCTTCACCGCCGCTGCTCAGTGGGTCCGAGTCGCCGCCGCAGGCGGACAGGGTGAGTGCTGCTGCGGCCACCAGAGCGGTGGCGGCGACGCGCACGGAACGTGAGGTGGTGCGACGTGTCGTGTTCACTGCTCGAGTGTAACGATAGGCCCCGACACCGGCCCACTTTCGGCGCCGGAACGCCGGTACCGGGTTCGAGAGGATGGTCGATGCGGGTCTGCAGGTCGGCCGTCGCGGCGCTGCTCGCGGCCTCGATGGTGGCCGGGTGTTCGAGCACCGGCGACCCCGAGGGAACGACTCGGCCCTTGACGATCGCCGACACCGGAACTCCGGTGCAGACGGTACTGGCGCACCTGTACGCCGGGGCGCTGTCGCGCGGGGGAGCGGCGGCTCGGGTGGACACCGTCGGCGGCCTGCCCGGCGCACTCGCCGGCCTCGACGACGCCTCCATCGCGCTGGTCCCGAGCTTCACGGGAATGCTTCTAACGCAACTGGATCCGTCGTCGGATGCGCGGGCGCCCGAGGACGTCTACGCCGATCTGGCGCGCGCACTGCCGGAGTGGCTGGCCGTCACCGACCAGGGTCTCGCGGAGAACGGGCCGACCGTGTCCGTCACTGCGGCTGCGGGAGCGGCTCTTCCGGAAGCCACTCTGTCGGCTCTGGCTCCGCAGTGTTCCCGTCTCTCCGCGGCCATAGACCCCGGCGTGGACGCGGCCGCGGTGACGCGGGCCCTCGCCGAGAGTTACGGCTGTGCGTTCGCTCCTGCAGGTCCTCCGGAGGTGACCGTCGTCCGAGCCTCGGACCGGATCGCGGGGGTGGACGCGACCGGCGTGGTGCTCGCCGACGATCGCGACGGCCTGATCGCCGACGTTCTCGTCCCGCTCGTCCGCAAGGGCGCCGTCGACGAGACGCTGGACCGTCCGCTGCAGATCGTCGCCGGTGAACTCACGACCGCGGATCTGGCGGAGATGGTCGAACGCGTTCGCGGCGGCGAGGATCCGGGTGCGGTGGCCGAGAGCTGGCTAGGAATGCAGTCCTTCTGACTCGGTGGTCGCGTCGCGGACGAAGACGCCGATCTCCCGAACCGCCGCTGCCGACTCGGCCAGCAGAGTGGCCTGCAGGTGGGCGACGTGCCACAGATCGGTCAACTCGGTGCAGCGGACGGTGACACCGGCATCGCTCAACGCTCGGGCGAAGCGGAGGATCTGAGGCCGCAGGATCTCGTCGGCGGAGTACTGGACGAGCGTCTCGGGAAAGCCGGTCAACGAGCCCCGCACAGGGGCGTAGCGCGGATCGGTCGGATCACCGTCTCCGAGATACTGACGAGCCGAGTTCCGCAACCAGCGAGAGTCGAGCAGGAAGTCACGCGGTGCCGGGAAGTCCTGGTCCGCCGGATCGGCCCACGGCGAGATCATCGCGACGCACGACGGCGGGGTTCCGCGGTCGACGAGCGCCTGGGTCGTCGCGGCGGCCAGGCCGCCGCCGGCCGAATCACCCACCACGGCAATGCTGTCCGGGGCGAAGCCGTCGGCGACCAGCCCGTCGAACACGGCCAGTGCGTCCTCGAGTGCTGCCGGGCAGGGATGCTCCGGAGCCAGCCGGTAGTGCGCCGCCACCACGACGGCGCCGCTGTCCCGTGCGAGCGACGACGTCACGACGCGGTGCGTCAGTGGCGACCCGAGGGTGTACGCGCCGCCGTGCAGATACAGCACGGCGGTGCGGCGGACGGTGGCACCGACCGTGACCCGTTCGACCGGAACACCGCCCACGGTCCCGCTGCGGACCACCGTGCCCTCGGGCAGGGGCAGCGACCGGGCCGCGACCTCGAGCAGCGCGCGCTGCAGCGGAACCGGGAGGCGTGGATTCAGGATGACCCGGAACACCGGTTTCAGAACCCGCGACACCACGGGCAACGGCAGAGTCATCGGTCGCATCGCCTGAACCTACCGCTGGGTGGTCGTCCGCGGCAGGACGCGTGAGGACAGCTTCACGATGATGTCCTGGTATCTCGAGCCCGTGATGCGGGCGAGGGCGTCGAGCGCTCGGGCGTCGTTGCCGATGAGCACGCGGGCCTTGTTCTTCTCCACTCCCCGCAGGATCACGAGGGCGGCCTGTTCCGGGGTGGTCTTCGCGAGTCGACGGTCGAAGAACTCGGCCACCGACTTCTGGTCCTGACCCTCGGCGACGGTCGCGTTGCGGGCGATCGCGGTCTTGATGCCGCCCGGGTGGACACACGTGACCTGGACCGGGTGGCGGGCGATCAGCATCTCCTGGCGCAGCGCCTCGGTGAAGCCTCGCACGGCGAACTTCGCTGCGTTGTAGGCGGACTGCGACGGGATCGAGAGGAGGCCGAAGAGGCTGGACACATTGATCACATGACCGTCTCCCGACTCGATGAGATGCGGGAGAAACGCCTTCGTTCCGTTGACGACGCCCCAGAAATCGACGTCGATCACGCGTTCGAGGTCCTTGAACTCGGTCTTCTCGACGTCACCGTGAAAGGCGATGCCCGCGTTGTTGTAGACCTGGTTCACGGCACCGAAGTGTCGACGTACGGTCTCGGCGTAGTCGAGCACGCTGCCGCGTTCGCTGACGTCGAGGTGGTCGCTGCGGACCTCGGCGCCGCGCTGCTCCACGGCCGCCACAGTGGCGGCCAGGCCCACCGAGTCGACGTCGGACAATGCGAGTCGGGCTCCGCGCGAGGCCAGTTCGAGAGCCAGTGCGCGGCCGATCCCCGATCCGGCTCCGGTCACCACGGCCACTCGTCCACGGAACTCGCTCATCGGGAGATCGCCTTCTCGTCGTCGTTGTCGGTCGTGGCAGGGGTGGGGGATCCGTCGACGGCACTCACCGGCCTCGCGACGTCGGAGGCCGTGACGGCGTCGTACGCCTCGAGGTCGAAGTTGCGGGTGATGCGGCGGAACTCGAACGTGAAGTCCGGCCACAGCGTCGTGTTGTTGCCGTGCTTGTCGAGGTACCAGCTCGCGCAGCCGCCGTTGAGCCACACTGTCTTGTTGAGCTTGGTCTGCAGGTCGGCGTTGAACTCGTCCTGCACCTCGCGGCGCACCTCGACGACACCGAGATCGTGCTCGTCGATGGTGTTGAGCGCGTCGATCACGTAGTTCAGCTGCGACTCGATCATGAACACCATCGAGGTGTGACCCAGGCCCGTGTTGGGTCCGACCAGGAAGAACAGGTTGGGGAAACCCGCGACCGTGGCGCCCTTGTATCCCTGCTGTCCGCGCTCGTCGAAGACCTCGGCGAGCGAGCGGCCGTCCTTGCCGAAGATGCCCTGGAAGGTGGGGGAGTCGGTCACGTGGAATCCGGTGGCGACCACAAGGGCGTCGATCTCACGCTCGGTGCCGTCCGCCGTCACGATGGAGTGCGCCCGCACCTCACGGATACCGTCGGTCACCAGGTCGACGTTCGGTCGATCCAGTGCCGGGTAGTAGTTGTTGGAGATCAGCATGCGCTTGCAGCCGATGCGGAAGTTCGGCGTCACCTTGCGACGCAGCTCGGTGTCGCGGATACCCTTCGCGATCTGTCGGCGCGCGATGAACTCGAACGCCTTCATGAGCTTGGGGACGCGGGTGAGGCCGACGACCTGAGTCTCACGCGCGGCGTAGATGCCGGTGCGTGACAGACGCTGGTAGCCGGGGAGGTACTTGAACGCCAGCTTCTCGATGCGGGTGTACTCGCGGTCGAAGCGCGGGAGGACCCACGGGGCGGTGCGCTGGTAGACGTCGAGATGGGCCACCGTCGGCGCGATGGCCGGGACGATCTGGATCGCAGAGGCGCCGGTACCGATGACGGCGACGCGCTTGCCCTCGAGGCTCGCGTCGTGGTTCCAGCGGGCCGAGTGGAAGATCTCGCCCTGGAAGTCGGTGATGCCGGCGATGTCCGGGAGGTTCGGCTCGCACAGCGCGCCGACGGCGGACACGACCTTCTTGGCCGTGAAGTTCCCCTGCGTGGTCACGATGTCCCACTGCGAGGTGGCGGTGTTCCAGCGGGCCGACTCGACGTGGCAGTCGAACACGTGGCGGTCGTACACGCGGTACTGCCGCGCGACACTCTCGATGTACTTCTGGATCTCCGGCTGACGGGAGAACGAACGCGTCCAGTCCGGGTTCAGCGCGAACGAGTACGAGTAGAGGTGCGAGGGCACGTCGCAGGCGGCGCCGGGGTAGGTGTTGTCCCGCCACGTCCCGCCGACGTCGCTGCCGCGCTCGAGAACGAGGAAGTCGGTGCTTCCCTGCTGACTCAGCTTGATCGCGGCGCCCAGTCCCGCGAAACCACTGCCGATGATGATCGTGTCGACGTAGCGTGCAGCGACAGCGTCGGTATCTGTGACTGGAAGACTCATGAACTCAGACTAGGTCCTTATTGAGTGTAGGTCAACAGTTACTGACGAATGTTCAGTAGGATCAGGAGCATGGACAGCGGGAAGCGCACGCGGCTCAGCCCGGAACAACGGCGGGCTCAACTCATCGACCTCGGTGTCGAGATGCTCTCCGAGCGCACCCTGGACGCGATCTCGGTGGAGGACATCGCCGATCAGGCGGGCGTCTCGCGCGGGCTGCTCTTCCACTACTTCTCGTCCAAGCACGACTTCCACGTCGCGATCGTCGAGCACACCAGTCGCCAGATGCTCGACGCCACCGAGCCGCCCGTCGGACTCGACCCGCTGACCACGCTCGCGTCGGCGCTCGCGTCGTACGTCGACTACGTCGCCGACCATCGCGCCAGCTACGTCTCGCTCCTCCGCGGCACCGCCAGCGGGGACCCCGACATGCGGGCCGTCTTCGAGCGCACCCGCGACGTGATGGTCGAGCGCACGGTGTCGCAACTTCCGTTGCTCGGAGTCGAGCGCACGCCACGGATCGCGCTGGCCATCCGCGGGTGGGTGGCGTTCTGCGAGGAGGTCACCATCACATGGCTGAACCAGGAGGATCTGAGCCGCGACGAGCTCATCGAATTGCTGGTGCACGCGCTGCCGGCCGTGGCGTTGCCTGCGGACGACGTGAGCGAGTTGTCGTGGTCCGGGGTCGACGCAGGATGACACTCCGAGCCACACCCCGTCCGATCGGCCGGTCCGCACCAGTAACGTGAGTGCGTACACCGACGCACGAGCGGCGGTCAGCAGCACGAGAGGACGGCCTTCGATGGGCGCGCAGATCAGTATCCCGACCGAGACGCGACACTCAGGAATCCTGGGTATCGGGGCATACCGGCCCGAGCGTGTCGTCACCAACGAGGAGATCTGCAAGACCATCGACTCGAGTGACGAATGGATCCGGACGCGCACCGGCATCGAGTCCCGCCGCTTCGCCGGCGAGAACGAGAACGTCGTGTCCATGTCGATCGAGGCCGGTCGCCGTGCGCTCGAGAACTCGGGCGTGGACGCCGCAGAGATCGACTGCGTCATCATCGCCACCTCCACCCACCTGCTCCTGACGCCTCCCGCCGCCTCGATCATCGCCGACGCTCTCGGTACCGGTGGCCCCGGCGCCTTCGACCTCGGTGCCGGGTGCGCGGGCTTCTGCTACGGCCTCGCACTCGCCTCGGACATGGTCCGCGCGGGCACGTCGGACAAGGTTCTGGTCATCGGCACCGAGCACCTGAGTGTCACGACGCGACCCGACGATCGCGGCACCCGCATGATCTTCGGTGACGGCGCCGGCGCCATGGTCGTCGGCCGCACCGAGGAGCCCGGCATCGGACCGGTCGTCTGGGGTTCGGACGGTTCGCAGTCCGACGCCATCAAGCAGGACAAGGACTG
The DNA here is from genome assembly GCF_019835845.1 of Rhodococcus sp. BP-349. NCBI lineage: Bacteria > Bacillati > Actinomycetota > Actinomycetes > Mycobacteriales > Nocardiaceae > Rhodococcus > Rhodococcus sp. BP-349. Next base: position 1,764,284 of record NZ_JABUDR010000001.1, read on the forward strand.
GCTGCAGTACTTCGCGGACCTGAAGGAGGATCCGAACGCCGATCGTCCCTGGATCGCGATGACCGGTATCGCCGTCTTCCGCTGGGCCGCGTTCGAGATGGCGAAGGTGGCGCGCGAGGCGCTCGACAAGGCAGGGCTGACGGCGTCGGAGTTGGACGTCTTCGTACCGCACCAGGCGAACTCGCGTATCACCGATCTGCTGGCGAAGAGTCTCGAGCTTGCCGAGGACATCCCGGTGGCGCACGACATCGCCGAGGCGGGCAACACCTCGGCCGCCTCCATCCCGCTCGCGGTGGAAGAAGTGCTGCGCACCGGCAAGGCGAAGAAGGGCGACACCGCCCTGCTGCTCGGTTTCGGCGCCGGCCTGTCCTTCGCCGGCCAGGTTGTCACATTGCCGGCGGCTCCGACCGCCTAGCCGTGTCAGAGGTGGCGCAGGAACCGTTCGGGACCGTCGAAGAACGCCGACCAGTCCCGGACGACCTGTGCCTCCTCCCACGTCGTCGCCGACAGGCCGTCGTCGCCGAGTTCGAGGATGCGTGCTCCGGGCATGGCTGCCAGCAGAGGTGAGTGGGTCGCCATCACGATCTGTGACCCCTCCTCCACCAGCTCCTTCATCACCGAGATCAACGCGAGGCACGAGTTGAAGGACAGGGCGGCCTCAGGCTCGTCCATCAACCAGAGCCCCACTGCGACAGGGCGATCCGCCACGTAGCGCAGGAACGACTGCCCGTGGGACAGTGCGTTGTAGACGACGTCGGTGTCGCGGACCCGCCGGGAGTCCGCGGACTCGAACAATCCGTGCATCGTCTCGGCGCGCAGGAAACACCCGCCCTGCGGCCGAGGTAGGGCACCGTGGCACGTCAGGTGCTTGTGCAGGTCGGTGTCCTGCGCGCCGCCGCCGGGTGACCACATCGCGTCGGCCGCACCGAGGCCGAAGGCCCAGCAGGCGGCCAGCGCCTCCATCAGTGTCGACTTCCCGGTTCCGTTCTCCCCGACGATGATGGTCACGGGACTGTCGAATTCGAGCCCCGTGCGCACGATCTCGTCGACGACGGGCACCTGGAGATACCACGAAGCCGGATCGAATCCCCTCCGTGGAGTGAACTCGATCCGGCTCAGTGGCAGCGTCGCAGGTGAGCGATCACCCGTTGAAGGCCGTATCGATGATCTCGGCCTGCTCGACCGCGTGGACCTTGCTCGAACCCGACGACGGTGCGGACATCGGACGTCGCGAGACGCGCTTGATGCCGGACAGACGCTCGGGCAGCAACTCCGGGAACGCGAGACCGAACGTCGGCCACGCACCCTGGTTCGCCGGCTCCTCCTGGACCCACCGGTACTCGGTGGCGTTGGGGTAGCCGTCCAGCGCCTCCGCGATGCGGCGGCTCGGGATCGGGTAGAGCTGCTCGACACGCACGATGGCGACGTCGTCCCGCTTGTTCTTCTGCTTGAAGGCGAGCAGCTCGTAGTACAGCTTGCCGCTGACCATGAGCACCCGCTCGACCTTCTTGCGGTCGCCGTCGCCCGAGTCGTAGGTGGGCTCGTCGAAGACGGAGTGGAACTTGCCGTCGGTGAAGTCCTCGATGTTGCTGACCGCAGCCTTGTTGCGCAGCATCGACTTCGGGGTGAACACGACCAGCGGCCGCTGGATGCCGTCACGTGCGTGACGACGCAGCAGGTGGAAGTAGTTCGCCGGCGTGGACGGCACCGCGACCGTCATCGATCCCTCGGCGCACAGCTGCAGGAACCGCTCGATGCGTCCCGAGGTGTGGTCGGGGCCCTGGCCCTCGTGGCCGTGCGGCAGCAGGAGCACGACGTCGGACAGCTGTCCCCATTTGGCCTCACCGGACGAGATGAACTCGTCGATGATGGACTGGGCACCGTTGACGAAGTCGCCGAACTGCGCCTCCCACAGCACCAGCGCGTCCGGGTTGCCCACGGAGTAGCCGTACTCGAAGCCGACCGCCGCGTACTCGCTCAGCGCGGAGTCGTAGACCAGGAACTTGCCCGGATCGTCGCTGCCGAGGTTGTGCAGCGGCGTGTACTCCTCACCGGTCTTGCGATCGATGATGACCGAGTGCCGCTGCGTGAACGTGCCGCGACGGGTGTCCTGGCCGGACATGCGCACGAGCTTGCCCTCGTCGATCAGCGTGCCGAGTGCGAGCAGTTCGCCGAACGCCCAGTCGACCTTGCCCTCGTAGGCCATCTCGCGACGCTTGTCGAGGACGGGCTGCACGCGCGGATGCACGGTGAAGCCGTCCGGGACGTCGACGAACGCGTCGCCGATGCGGTGCAGGACCGACTTGTCCACCGCGGTGGTGAGCTTGGCGGGCAGCTGCTGGTCGAGCTCGACGGACTCGCTGGGCTCCGGGGTGTACTTCTCGAGTTCGCGCACCTCGTTGAAGACGCGTTCGAGCTGGCCCTGGTAGTCGCGGAGTGCGTCCTCGGCCTCCTTGAGGCTGATGTCGCCACGACCGATGAGCGACTCGGTGTAGCTCTTGCGAACGCTGCGCTTTGTGTCGATGACGTCGTACATCGCCGGCTGCGTCATCGAGGGATCGTCACCCTCGTTGTGGCCGCGACGGCGGTAGCAGATCATGTCGATGACGACGTCCTTGTGGAACTTCTGACGGAAGTCGACCGCCAGTCGAGCCACCCAGGCGCACGCCTCCGGGTCGTCGCCGTTCACGTGGAAGATCGGTGCGCCGATCATCTTCGCGACGTCGGTGCAGTACTCGCTGGAGCGCGAGTGCTCCGGCGCCGTGGTGAAACCGACCTGGTTGTTGACGACGATGTGCACGGTGCCGCCGGTGCGGTACCCGCGCAGCAACGCGAGGTTCAGCGTCTCCGCCACCACGCCCTGGCCCGCGAAGGCCGCGTCGCCGTGCAGCATGAGCGGCAGGACGGAGAAGCCGTCGGACGAGTCGCCCTTGTTCAGCATGTCCTGCTTGGCGCGCACCAGGCCCTCGAGGACCGGGTCGACCGCCTCGAGGTGCGAGGGGTTGGCCGTGAGCGAGACCTTGATGTCGTTCTCGCCGAACATCTGGATGTAGTTGCCCTCGGCACCGAGGTGGTACTTCACGTCGCCCGACCCGTGTGCGGCGGCCGGGTTCATGTTGCCCTCGAACTCGGTGAAGATCTTCGAGTACGGCTTGCCGACGATGTTGGCGAGCACGTTCAGGCGTCCACGGTGCGGCATGCCGATGACGACCTCGTCGAGGGCGTGCTCGGCGGACTGGTCGATGACCGAGTCCATCATCGGGATGACGGACTCCGCGCCCTCGAGCGAGAAGCGCTTCTGTCCGACGTACTTCGTCTGCAGGAACGTCTCGAACGCCTCGGCCGCGTTGAGCTTGCTCAGGATGTACTTCTGCTGAGCGACCGTCGGCTTGACGTGCTTGGCCTCGACGCGCTCCTGGAGCCATGCCACCTGGTCGGTCTCGAGGATGTGCGTGTACTCGATGGCGGCGTGACGGCAGTAGGAGTCGCGCAGCACGCTGAGCACGTCACGCAGCTTCATCTTGTCCTGGCCGTGGAAGCCGCCGACCTGGAACTCGCGGTCGAGGTCCCACAGCGTCAGGTCGTGGCTGATCACGTCGAGGTCCGGGTGCATCCGGAACTTGTCCTTGGTGAACATCAACGGATCCGTGTCGGCCATGAGGTGGCCACGGTTCCGGTAGGCCGCGATGAGCTCGAGGACGCGCGTGTTCTTGTCGACGCCGCCCGTGGGGAGGTCACGACGCCAGCGGATCGGCTCGTACGGGATGGCCAGACCGTGGAAGATCTGGTCGTAGAACTCGTCGCTGATCAGCAGGTTGTGGATCGTGCGAAGGAAGTCGCCCGACTCCGCGCCCTGGATGAGGCGGTGGTCGTACGTCGAGGTGAGCGTCATCAGCTTGCCGACGCCCATCTCGGCGATGCGCTCCTCGCTGGAGCCCTGGAACTCTGCGGGGTACTCCATGGCGCCGGCGCCGATGATGGTGCCCTGGCCGTTCATCAGACGTGGCACCGAGTGCACGGTGCCGATGGTGCCCGGGTTGGTCAGCGAGATCGTGACGCCGCTGAAGTCGGCGGCGGTGAGCTTGCCGTCGCGCGCACGACGGACGATGTCCTCGTACGCAGTGTGGAACTGATTGAACGTGAACTCCTCGCACCCCTTGATGGCGGCGACGACGAGTGACCGCGAACCGTCCTTGCCCGGCAGGTCGATGGCGAGGCCGAGGTTGGTGTGCGCGGGGGTGACCGCGTTGGGCTTGCCGTCGATCTCGGCGAAGTGCCGGTTCATGTTGGGGAACGACTTGACCGCCTGCACGATGGCGTAGCCGAGCAGGTGAGTGAACGAGATCTTGCCACCGCGGGTGCGCGCGAGGTGGTTGTTGATCACGAGGCGGTTGTCGATCATCAGCTTCGCGGGGATGGCGCGCACGCTGGTGGCCGTCGGGATCTGCAACGAGGCGGCCATGTTCTTGGCGACCGCGGCCGAGGCGCCGCGGAGCACCTTGGTCGTGTCCTCCTTCGGCGCGTCCGACTCCGGCTGTGCGGGCGGCACGGCCGCGGACTTCTTCTCGGCCGGCCCGGCGGCGGCGGTCGACTTCGCGGGGGCAGCTGTGGTCACGGGCTTGGTCTCCGCCTTCGGTGCCGGCTTGTCGGTCTTCGGTGCAGCAGGCTTGTCGGCCTTCGGTGCAGCGGACTTCTCGGTCTTCGGCGCAGCAGGCTTCTCGGTCGCGCCCTTCGCGGAAGCGGGTGCGGCTGCGGTGGTCTCGGTGTCGGTGGCGGGATCGCCGCTACCGTTCTGCTCGGGCGTGTAGTCGGCGAGGAACTCGTGCCAGCTCTCGTCGACCGACGACGGATCGGTCTTGAAACGCTGGTACATTTCGTCGACCAACCACTGATTCTGTCCGAACTGTGTTGTAGAGCTGCTGCTCACGGCAGGTGTTCGCCTCGTTTCCTTCTTCGTTCTCGCTCAGCGCACGGCACGATCAAGGTTAGACCTTTCGGTCCGCGGCCGTGTGTCCGGATCACCCTTGTGATCGGCTTCACCGGTGTGTGGCGTGGTCGCGCCGTGGCCGGGTGCGTGACCCGCGCCACTCGCAGCCGTGGTACGTCCTTCGGTGGTTTCCCAGAGTTCGGCGTAGAAACCGTCCGAGCGCACCAGGTTCTCGTGGGTTCCGCTCTCCACGATGCGGCCGTCGTCGACCACCACGACGAGATCGGCCCGCGCGGCAGTGGCGAGGCGGTGCGCCACGATCACCGATGTCCGGCGGGTGGTGACGGTGCGGCCGGCGTCCAGGACGGCTCGTTCCGTCGCCGGGTCCAGGGTCGCCGTCGCCTCGTCGAGCAACAGGATGTCGGGATCGACCAGCTCGGCGCGCGCCAGCGCCAGCAACTGCCGGGTTCCCGCCGCGAGGCCGCGGCCACGTTCTCCGACGGGCGTCGCCATGCCGAGGGGGAGTGCGGCGATGGCGGGCAGTGCCCCCACGGCGCGGGCCGCGCTCTCGATGTCGGCGCGCGTCGCGCCCGGACGCCCGAAGGCGATGTTGGAGGCGATGGTGCCGCTGAAGAGATGCGCCTCCTGCGGTACTACTCCGAGGCGTCGGCGGTAGTCCCCGAGCGGGTAGGACCGCACGGGCACGTCGTCCACGACGACGTCCCCGGTGGTGGGGTCGTAGAACCGCGCCATCAACTTCACGATGGTCGACTTGCCGGCGCCGGTGCGACCCACCAGTGCCACCGTCGATCCCGCCGGAACGTGCAGGTCGACCGACGTCAGCGCATCCCGCGGAGCCCCGGCGTAGCGGAAGGTGACGTCGTTCAGCGCGATGTCGCCGCGCAGTCGCGGTGGGACCGCGACCGGTGTCGACGACCCGGCCTGCTCGATCGAGCTGCGGGTGCGCAACAGGTCACCGATGCGAGTGAGACCCACGGACGCCTGCTGGTAGCCGTCGAACACCTGGGACAACTGCTGGATGGGGCCGAAGAGCAGACCCAGGTACAGCACGAAGGCGACGAGGGCGCCGGCCGAGGTGCGCCCGTCGGCCACGCGGTACGCACCGACGAGGACCACGGCGGCGAGGGCGAGGTCCGACAGGAATGCGATGAACGGGAAGAACACCGAGATGGCCCGTTGTGACCGCATCCGGCTGCGGCGATACGACTCGGAGCGGGCGAGGAACGAGCGTGCCGCAGCCGGCTGATGCCGGTACGCCTGCGTGACCCGTAGTCCGGTGACGTTCTCCTGGAACTCGGCGTTGACGGCCGAGATCCGCTCGCGTGACGTCGAGTACGCGCGAGCGGAGATGCGTCGGAACACCAGCGTCGCCACCGCCAGGATCGGGACGACCGACAGGGCCACCGCGGCGAGGACGCCGTCGGTGAGGATCAACGCCGCCGACACCCCGACGATCGTCAGGAGGCTGACGACGGCCGTCGAGAGACCCGTCTGCATGAACGCCGACAACGCGTCCACGTCGGTCGTCATACGCGTCATGATCCTGCCGGACAGTTCCCGCTCGTAGTAGTCGAGGCCGAGACGCTGCAGGTGCGCGTAGCTGCGGACGCGGAGCCCGAAGAGCACGCGCTCACCGGCCCGCGCGGTCACCACCGTCATGGTGCGGACCACGAGCCAGTCGACGATCACCAGCGCCAGCGCGATGCCCGACACCGCCGCGAGGATTCCGGTGGACCTCTCGGCGACACCGTGGTCGACGGCGAACCGCACGATCGACGGGAAGGCGATGGTGACGGCCGAGTCGAACGCCAGGCAGACCATGACCACCGCGAGCAGTCCGGCGACGGGGGCGAGGGTGCGCCGCAGGGTGAACGTCGACTCGTCCCGCCGAGCCGTCGCGGTGTCGACGCGCGGGTCCTCGTCGGCCGGGGCGAGTCGGGTCAGGATCTCGGTCATGGCCTCGGTAGGCACGGCGCCGCCGAGTGACGACGCCATGTGACCGCCCGGGCCAGGAGGGCCGCCGGCAGCCGCGCCGTCCGCGCTCGCGCGGGAGGCGGGTGAGGACGCGAACTCGATGGAGTCGCCGTCGTCCGGCCACAGCGAGTCGGCGGGCACGTCGTCCTGCGCCGGCTCGGACTTCTCGCCTGCGCCGGACATCAGCGCGCGGAACAGGGGGCAACGCTCGTCGAGTTCGGCCTCGGTGCCGATGTCGACGATGCGCCCCCGGTCCAGGACGGCGACGCGATCGGCCAGCGCGAGCGTCGACCGGCGGTGCGCGAGCACCACCGTCGTCCGGCGTGGACCGGAACGCAGCCGGTCGAAGATCGCTGCCTCCGTGCGGGCATCGACGGCCGAGGTGGCGTCGTCGAGGACCAGGACGCGCGGGGAGGACAGCAGGACCCGCGCGAGCGCGATGCGTTGGCGTTGGCCACCGGACAGCGAGAGCCCGCGCTCACCCACCGTGGTGTCGTAACCGTCGGACAGGTCGCGGACGAAGTCGTCGGCCATGGCGCGCGTGGCTGCGTCGCGGACACTCGCCTCCGACGCGTCGGGGGCACCGAGGGCGATGTTGCGCGCGACGCTGGAGGAGAACAGGAACGGATCGTCGAACGCGACCGACACCGCCGCGCGGAGGTCGTCGGCGGACAGGTCGGCGATGTCGACGTCGCCGTTCTCGGACGTGAGCACGATGCTGCCCGACGAGGGTCGGTAGAACCGCGGCAGCAGCATCGACAGGGTCGACTTGCCGCTGCCGGAGGGGCCCACCACCGCCACCGTCTCGCCCGGCGCGACCGTGAGGTCCAGCCCGTCGAGCACGGGGGCATCGGGGTCGAAACCGAATCGGACGTCGCGCAGACGCAGCCCCAGTGGTCCGTCCGGGATCGGTACCGGATTCTCGGGTTCCTCGTGCGCCGGCCGGGTGTCGATGACGCCGTACACCCGTTCGACCGCGGCACGGGACAGCTGGGCCATGACCACGACGGACGTGAGTGTCCGGGTCACGGCGGCCATCGTGGCGACGTAACTCGCGAAGGCCAGGAACGTGCCGACGGTGATGGAACCCGACAGAGCCAACCACCCGCCCAGGGCCACCACACCCACCAGACCGAGCTGCGGCAGCGCCGCCATGCCGGGGGCGAATCGGGAGTTCACGACGGCGGCACGCAGGCGCTCGGCGTACAGCCGCCGGCCGATGCGCTCCAGCGTGTCCACGGCACGCGATTCCTGGCCGAAGCCCTTGACCACGCGCACGCCGGTGACCGTCTCCTCCACGTGCCCGGCCAGTTCCGCGGCCTGCTGCTGGGCCGACCAGGTGGCCGCGTACAGCGTGGGGCGCATGCGGACCACCAGCACGCTGATGGCCGGTACGACGGCGAGCGCCACCAGGGTGAGCAGCGGCGACAGATAGGCCATCACGCCGAGAGCCAGCACGAACTGCAGCAGGGCGCCCGCCGACAACGGGACCATCGCGAGCAGACCCTGCACCAGCTGCAGGTCGGTGATCGAGCGCGACACCACCTGACCGACCTGCACCTCGTCCTGCCGCTCGCCGTCGAGGCGGTGCAGCGACGCGAGCAGGCGTTGGCGCAGCCCGTGTTGCACGTCGATGGACAGGGCGCCGGCGAGGAGGCGCCGCCCGAACTGGCACGCGAAGCGGACGACGGCCAGTCCCGCGATGGCCGCGGCGATGGTGGCGATGTGGTCGGTGCGGCTGGCCGACGCGCCGTCGACGGCGGCGCGGGTGAGGAGGGGGAACATGATGTCGATGGCCGCGGCCACGAAGGTCACCGCGAGTGCGCCCACCGCGACGCGGCGATGAGCGAAGCAGTCCGACGCCAGCCTGCGGATCCACCCTCGCGAATCGGGAGTGCTCACGTCACGTCTCGGCGAGTGGTGCGCAGCCACCCGGCTCCGGCGATGCCGATGGTCCACAGCAGCAGTCCGACGACGGCAGCGGAGAACGGAAGCAGCATGTCGCCGTCCGTCCCCCTGTCCGCCGCCAGGATGGCGACGGTGGTGGCTCCGGGGAGCAGGGCGGCGACCGCGTCCGCGCCGATGCCGCTGAGCACCGCGATCACGACGAGCTCTCCGATCGGCAGCCACGCGACCACGACGATCGCCGCGATGGCGGGGGATCCGACGAGCAGTCCGAGCCCGCAGCCGAGGACGCACCACAGCGCGGAGACCACGATGCCGAGGAGGCAGACCGCGATCACCAGTCCGTCGTCCACCACTGCGCTGCCCCCGAACACAGCCAGCGACGCCACGCTGACGAGGACGGACACCACGGCGTACGCGGCACCGACGGCGGCCGAGACGAGAATCCTGGCGGCCACCACCTGACCGCGACGTTGTGCGGCGAGGAAGGTCGTGGACGCGGCGCCGTGGCGCAGGTCGGTCGCGGCGTGCACCGCGCCGAACACGGCGGCGAACAGCACCGACACACCCACGGCGACGTACAGCCCGATGAGAGCGGCGACGCGATTCGCGTCGTCGACGCTGGTGAGTGCGTCCGACGACGCGATGGCGGCGTACACGGCGCTGGCGAATCCGCCGATCAGCACGGGCGGCAGACCCAGTGCCCACCACGACCGCAACGATCCGACCCGGCGGATCTCCGATCGGAGCAGACCGCCTGCTGTGGGGCTCATCGCCGAGCTCCGGTGAGCGCGGGATGCGGACCGACCGGGGTCGTGAGGGACAGGTAGATCTGCTCGAGATCCACGGCGGACACCACGGTTCCGTGGACGGTCACTGCGGACGCGTGCGCCGTCGACCGGATCACGGCCTCGCCGACACCGGTGACCACGAGTCGGCCGTCGGGACCCAGCACGGCGTCGGTGTGGCCGGACGCGGCGAGGCCCAGTGCCAGGGCGGCGGGGTTCGAACTGTGCACCAGGATGCGGGCGGGCCGGATACCGCGGAGCTCGCCGATGCTGCCGTGGAAGACGACCGAGCCGCGGTCGAGGATCACGACGTGGTCGACGATCCCCTCGAGCTCGCGAACGACGTGGCCGGACACCAGAACGGTGCCGCCCGCACGAGCGAATCCGCGCAGGAAGTCGCGGAGCCACACGATGCCGCCGGGGTCGAGACCGTCGGTCGGCTCGTCCAGCACGAGGATGCGGGGTGTGCCGAGCAGCGCTGCCGCGAGCGCGAGGCGCTGCCGCATCCCGAGAGAGAACTCGCCGACGCGGCGACCGGCGACGTCGTGCAGACCGACGAGTGCGAGCACCTCCTCCACACGGGAGTCGGCGACACCGAGGACAGGCGCGAGAGTGCGCAGGTGTGCGCGCGCCGTGCGGCGGGGGTGCGCGCCGCCGCCGCCGAGCACGGCACCGACGGTGCGGCCCGGCTCGACGAGTGCCGCGTACGGCAGGCCCTCCACCAGCGCCGCACCCTCGTCGGGCTGTACGAGCCCGAGGAGCATTCGCAGCGTGGTCGACGTGCCGGAACCGACGGGTCCGAACAACCCGGTCACGGATCCGCGCGGTGCGACGAACCCGATTCGCGCGGCGGCGACCGCGGTGCCGTACGTCTTGGCGAGGTCACGCGCCTCGAGCGCGTGTCCGGGGCTCGTCTCGATGGTGACGTGCACGTGTCAGGCGTCCGGCTCGACGACGCCCGGTGCGTCCTGCCACCGCGCCGGCGGCGGCCCGAAGGCGTCGCGTGCATTGGTGACGACGCCTTTGCCCAAGGCGCGGTTGCCGGCTCCACCGATGACGGCTCCGATGCCCGCGGGCAGCAGCGTGCCGAGCATGACCGCCCCTCGCTTCGCGGCGTACTTGGCGACGAACTTGCGGACGAGCCGCTTGTTCAGACTGCCGAGGTTCGCGCCGGGGATCCCGGCGGTGAGCACGCGGCCCACGTTGCCGCGGCCCAGTGTCCTGCCGACGATCTCCCGGCCGGACTCACCGAGAGCGACCGCCAGCACCAGCGCACGCCGCTGTTCGTGGTCGTGCACGGCGATGCCGTGAACGGCGGCCACCGACAGGGTGAGCAGTGCGGAGGCCTCGACGAAGAAGGCCGTCTCGGTGCCGACGGCAGCGACCGACGCGACGGTGCCGATGCCGGGCACCGCGGCGGTGGCCCCGGCAGCCCCGCCGCTTCCCGTCACGGCGTTCAGGAACGTCTTCTCCAGGCGACCGATGATCTGCGCCGGCGACTCGGTGGGATGCGCGCGGCGAATTCGCCAGACGTACTTCTCGACGGCGGGGCCCTGCAGTCGGCTCCCGTTGTCGAGGATCGACACCAACGCCTTCTCGACGCGTCCTGGATCCTCGGCCATCGATCGGTCCTCCTCGTCCGCAGCGTGTGCACGAATGCCGTGCGGCCTCGCTCGTACCGTTCTACCGTGTGCCCATGACAGCCGTGTCGGACGGCGCGACCGCGGTGCCGTCGCGGCCCCTCCGCGGCCTCGTGCGTCGCTACGAGGGGTACCGCCTCTCCGGCTTCGCGCCGGGCTCGCACGTCGGCATGCCGTCCGTCGACCTGACGATCATTCTGCCGATCGGGCCACCGCTCACGATCTCCCGCACCGCGATGGCGGATCAGCGGCCGGGGGAGTTCGGTGCCTTCGCCTCGGGGCTGGGGACCGAACCCGTCGTGATCGAACACGACGGCGAGCAGCACGGTGTCCAGATCACGCTGACGCCCGCGGGGTGCCGCGCGCTGCTCCACGTCCCGCCCGCCGAGCTGCGCCAGTACATCGTGCCGTTGGACGACCTGCTCGGGCGCGATGCCGCACGGCTTCTCGACGGCGTGCACGCAGCTACCGAGTGGCGTACGGCGTTCGCGCTGCTGGACCGCACGCTGTGCACGCGACTGGGCCGAGCTCCGCAGCCGGACGCCCGGCTGGAGCGGGCGTGGGCGCGGACCACCGGCCCCACCGCGATCTCCGTGGAGCAGGTCGCCGCGGAGGTCGGATGGAGCCGTCGACGCCTCGAGACCGCGTTCGCCTCCGAGTACGCCGTCACGCCGCGGGACGCGGTCCGGCTGGGGCGGTTCGCCCGAGCGCACGCGATGCTGCGGGTGGCCGAACCGCCCCGACTCGTCGAGGTGGCGTCGGTCTGCGGCTACTTCGACCAGGCACACATGGCACGGGACTGGCGCGCGCTGGCGGGATCGGCGCCCTCGGTGTGGCGTGCGAACGAGGTGTTCGCATCCGTACAAGACGAGCGCACCTCCGCGGCGACAGGATCGACGGCATGACCGAGTCACAGCACACCGACACCACCCCGACCGTCGTCTGGCCCGCACTCCGCTACGACGACGCGCGTGCCGCGATCGCCTTCCTCGTCGACGTCCTCGGCTTCACCGAGGCCGCCGTGTACGGCGAGGGGGAGCGCGTCGACCACGCCGAGCTCGTCCGCCCCGGTGGCGGAGCCGTCATGCTCGGCTCGGCGCGACCGGACAGCAGCATCGGGGGTCTGCCCGCCGGCGTCGGCGCCGTGTACGTCGTGGTCGGCGCCGAGGAACTGGTCGCACTGCACGATCGCGCACGGGATGCAGGCGCTCGTATCGTGGAACCGTTGCGCGAGGAGGACTACGGGGGGCAGGGCTTCACCTGCCGCGATCCCGAGGGCGTGCACTGGTCCTTCGGCACCTATCGGGGCCATTCGGGCTGAGGGTGCTCCGCGCCTGTAGACGGCTGGTTTGGCCTGCTCGCTCCGACCCGGTAACATGGAACGTCGGTGCGTTCACGCGTGCCTGCACGAAGTGTGGTTACGAGACGTCAATCAGGTGTGCAAACCAGGATCGCGGAGGATATGGCAAAGAAGGACGGCGCAATCGAGGTCGAGGGCCGAGTAGTCGAACCCCTGCCCAATGCGATGTTTCGCATCGAGCTGGAGAACGGTCACAAGGTGCTCGCTCACATCAGCGGCAAGATGCGGCAGCACTACATCCGCATCCTCCCCGAGGATCGCGTCGTGGTCGAGCTGTCTCCCTACGACCTGACACGCGGGCGGATCGTCTACCGCTACAAGTAGTCAAGAGTCCCCGGTTCCTCGCGAGCCGGGGATCAACCATGTCCGAGGTTCGGCGCGTTCGCGCGTGATCCTCGGACGCGACCAGGAGATCGAACAGACGTGAAGGTCAAGCCGAGCGTCAAGCCGATCTGCGAGAAGTGCAAAGTGATCCGCCGTAACGGCCGGGTCATGGTGATCTGCGACAACCTGCGCCACAAGCAGCGTCAGGGCTGATCAACCCCCCTCTCGAAGATCTACTTGGCTCCACATGCCAGAAGAAGACCTCCCAGCACCAGCTGCCCACACGCGGGTAGTACACCCCCGGCCGCGGAGGCCGGGGCCCCGAGCACCACATGTATGGGGACGGACTGGGAGCAGACCTCCGCACGAATGAAGGAAAACGCCACATGGCACGTCTAGCCGGTGTGGATCTTCCGCGCGAGAAGCGCATGGAGATCGCACTCACCTACATCTACGGCATCGGCCGTACCCGTTCGCAGGAGATTCTCTCCGCCACGGGCGTCAGCCCCGATCTCCGGAGCAAGGACCTCACCGACGAGGACCTGACCAAGCTCCGCGAGTACATCGAGGAGTCGCTCAAGGTCGAGGGCGACCTGCGCCGCGAGGTGCAGGCCGACATCCGTCGCAAGATCGAGATCGGCTGCTACCAGGGCCTTCGCCACCGTCGTGGTCTGCCCGTCCGTGGACAGCGCACGAAGACCAATGCGCGCACCCGCAAGGGACCGAAGCGCACCATTGCCGGCAAGAAGAAGGCGAAGTAATGCCCCCGAAGTCACGCACCTCCGGTCCGAAGAAGACCCAGAAGACGCGCCGCAGGGACAAGAAGAACGTCCCGCACGGCAGTGCTCACATCAAGAGCACGTTCAACAACACGATCGTGTCGATCACCGACCCGTCGGGCAACGTCATCTCGTGGGCGTCCTCGGGCCACGTGGGCTTCAAGGGCTCGCGCAAGTCGACTCCGTTCGCCGCTCAGCTCGCTGCCGAGAGTGCCGCGCGCAAGGCGCAGGAGCACGGCGTCAAGAAGGTCGACGTCTTCGTGAAGGGTCCCGGCTCCGGCCGCGAGACCGCGATCCGTTCGCTCCAGGCGGCAGGCCTCGAGGTCGGCACCATCTCCGATGTCACCCCCCAGCCGCACAACGGCTGCCGTCCGCCCAAGCGCCGTCGCGTCTAGCGGGAAGGAAGTAACAGAACATGGCTCGTTATACCGGACCCATCACCCGCAAGTCGCGTCGTCTGCGCGTCGACCTCGTCGGAGGCGACCAGGCCTTCGAGCGTCGCCCGTACCCGCCCGGCCAGCACGGCCGCGCGCGTATCAAGGAGAGCGAGTACCTGCTCCAGCTGCAGGAGAAGCAGAAGGCACGCTTCACCTACGGCGTCATGGAGAAGCAGTTCTCGCTGTACTACAAGGAAGCGAACCGCCTCAAGGGCAAGACGGGTGAGAACCTTCTCCGCATCCTCGAGACGCGTCTCGACAACGTCGTCTACCGTGCGGGCCTCGCTCGCACGCGTCGTCAGGCACGCCAGCTGGTCACGCACGGCCACTTCTTGGTCAACAACAAGAAGGTCGACATCCCCAGCTACCGCGTCTCGCAGTACGACATCATCGACGTCCGCGAGAAGTCGCTGAGCACGCTGCCGTTCCAGATCGCCCGTGAGACCTACGGCGATCGTCCCGTTGCCGGTTGGCTGCAGGTCGTTCCGAACCGTCTCCGCATCCTGGTCCACCAGGAGCCGGAGCGTTCGCAGATCGACATCCCGCTGACCGAGCAGCTCATCGTCGAGTACTACTCGAAGTAGGCCATCGGCCCGTGCGCCTCACGTGACCTCCCCCTGCGGGAACACGCGAGGCGCACGGGGCGTTGACCGCCCCACCACGAGCGTCAAATAGCGGACGCTCTTCCCAGGAGGACATCAATGCTCATTTCTCAGCGACCCACGCTGACCGAAGAGGTCATCGCTGACAACCGCTCGAAGTTCGTCATCGAGCCCCTCGAGCCTGGCTTCGGGTACACCCTCGGCAACTCGCTTCGCCGCACGCTTCTCTCGTCGATCCCCGGCGCTGCTGTCACCAGCATCCGTATCGACGGCGTTCTGCACGAATTCACCACGGTCCCCGGCGTGAAGGAGGATGTCACCGACATCATCCTGAACCTCAAGGGTCTCGTCGTGTCCTCGGAAGAGGACGAGCCGGTCACCATGTACGTCCGCAAGCAGGGCCCCGGCACTGTCACCGCAGGCGACATCGTTCCTCCGGCCGGCGTCACCGTGAACAACCCGGATCTGCACATCGCGACCCTGAACGACAAGGGCAAGCTCGAGATCGAGCTCGTCGTCGAGCGTGGCCGCGGATACGTTCCGGCTGTTCAGAACAAGGCGTCGGGCGCCGAGATCGGCCGTATCCCGGTCGACTCGATCTACTCGCCCGTGCTGAAGGTGACCTACAAGGTGGAGGCCACCCGCGTCGAGCAGCGCACCGACTTCGATCGGCTCGTTCTCGACGTGGAGACCAAGAACTCCATCACCGCGCGGGACGCGCTCGCCTCGGCGGGCAAGACCCTGGTCGAGCTGTTCGGGCTTGCCCGTGAGCTCAACGTCGAAGCAGAAGGCATCGAGATCGGACCCTCGCCCGCCGAGGCCGATCACATCGCATCCTTCGGTCTGCCGATCGAGGATCTGGACCTCACCGTCCGGTCCTACAACTGCCTCAAGCGCGAGGGTGTTCACACCGTCGGCGAGCTGGTCGGCCGTACCGAGTCGGATCTGCTGGACATCCGTAACTTCGGACAGAAGTCCATCGACGAGGTCAAGGTCAAGCTGCACTCGCTCGGCCTCTCGCTCAAGGACAGCCCCGCGACGTTCGATCCGAGCACTGTTGCCGGATACGACGCCGCCACCGGTACCTGGAGCGACACCGACACCGCCGTGAGCGATGCCGACGGCGCCGAGCAGGACTACGCCGAGACCGAACAGCTCTGACGCACTCGCGTCCCGAGCTCTTGATCAGGAGAGATTGACATGCCCAAGCCCACCAAGGGTCGCCGTCTCGGCGGATCGGCGTCGCACCAGAAGGCGATTCTCGCCAACCTGGCCACGGCGCTGTTCGAGCACGGACGGATCACCACCACGGAGTCGAAGGCCAAGCGCCTCCGCCCCTACGCCGAGAAGATCATCACGCACGCGAAGGCCGGCTCGCTGGCTCACCGTCGTGAGGTCATGAAGGACATCCGCAACAAGGACGTCGTTCACACTCTGTTCGCAGAGATCGGCCCGCACTTCGCCGAGCGCGCAGGCGGCTACACCCGCATCATCAAGACCGTCCCCCGCAAGGGTGACAACGCTCCTCAGGCCATCATCGAGCTCGTTCGCGAGCAGACGGTGTCCAACGAGGCGGACCGTGCTCGTCGTGTCCAGGCATCGCAGGCCGCGCCTGCCGCCACGAACGACGAGACCGCCGCTGACGAGGCTGCATCCGATCAGAACGTCGTCGAGGCCGTCGAGGCCGAGGCAACCGACGCTCAGGTCGAGAATGCAGACGCCGTCATCGAGGGTGTCGAGGCAGAGGACGCTCACGCGGCCAACGCCGATGAGGCAGACAAGAAGTAAGAGTGTCCTCGGACTCTCTGGGCGAGCCCGTCACCCCTTCCGGGGGTGGCGGGCTCGCCCGTTTGCGTCTCGATGTCGCCTACGACGGCACTGCCTTCGCCGGCTGGGCTCGACAACGCGACCAACGGACCGTCTGCGGTGTGCTCGAGGAGCGACTGTCCGCCATCTTCGGCACCCCACTCGAGCTCACCGTGGCCGGGCGGACGGATGCCGGCGTGCACGCCGAGGGCCAGGTCGCCCACGTCGACGTGCCGCGAACCGCGTTGGCCCGCATCGATCCTCGCGATCCCGACCGCGCACCCGACCCGTCGTTGCTGGTGCGGCGACTCGCGCGTTTCCTGCCGCCGGACGTCCGCGTCCTGCGTGTGACGTTCGTGTCCGACGATTTCGACGCCCGGTTCTCCGCACTGCGGCGGCACTACGAGTATCGATTGTCCACCGCGCCCTACGGAACTCCGCCCCTCCGAGCGGGTTTCGTGGTGCCGTGGACCCGCACACTCGACGTGGCGGCGATGCAGGAGGCGTCGTCGACCCTCGTCGGCCTCCACGATTTCGTCGCCTTCTGCAAGCGCCGTGACGGCGCCACCACCGTGCGGGAGCTGCAGCGCTTCGACTGGGTGCGGGACGGAGACGATCTCACCGCGCACGTGAGCGCGGACGCGTTCTGCTGGTCGATGGTGCGTTCCCTGGTCGGGGCGATGCTGGCTGTGGGCGAAGGACGCCGTGAGCTCACGTGGGTGCGCGGCCTGCTGGGGGCCGGTGCGCGGTCGAGTTCGATCACCGTGGCCCCGGCGCACGGTCTGTCGCTGGTGCGTGTCGACTACCCGGTCGATGCGGAGTTGGCCGATCGCAGTCGCACGACCCGGGCCACGCGATCGTTGCCCGGTGCCTGCTGCGGCTAGCCTCTTCAGGCATGGCTCCTGTTCTCGGCGTGATCATCGGCTCGGTCCGGACGGGGCGTGTCGGCCCCACAGTGGCTCAGTGGTTCGTGCGCCGCGCCTCGGCGGACGGGCGATTCGAGGTCCGGGTACTCGACCTCGCGGATGTCGTTCTGCCGATCGATCTCTCGGGTGGCCCCGGTGTCGACGAGCTGACCCGCTGGGTGGACGGCTGCGATGCCTTCGTGCTCGTCACTCCCGAGTACAACCACGGTTACCCGGCATCGCTGAAGTTGGCACTGGACTCGGTGAAGCTCGAATGGCGTGGCAAGCCGGTGGGTTTCGTCTCCTACGGCGGCACGGCCGGGGGAGTGCGCGCCGTGGAGCAGCTGCGTCAGGTGGTCGCGGAGTTGCACATGGCCCCCGTGCGCGACGCCGTGCTGTTCCCCCGAGTGAAGAAGGCGTTCGACGCGCACGGCGAGACGTCCGACGGTGCCGCGATCGATGGCGCACAGCGGATGATCGATCAGTTGCTGTGGTGGTCAGAGCGCGCCGGGCAGCCCTACCCGCGCGGCTGAGCCCGGTCGTGGGAGACCCCGCGGTCGACCGATGGCCTCGGTCTCGGCCGCGGTGGTGACGAGCCGCAGGGTGATGCTCCGCGACGCCATCGTGAGGATCACGTCGTCGGTGACGTCCGGGGACTGGTCGATCACGATGTGGGGCCCGCCGGTCGACGAGGCCGGGTTCACCCGGAGCACCGTTCCCGGTACCGGCGTCGGTCTGTCTCCGGCATGATCGGCGACCACCAGATCCACCGCGGTGCCCGACTCGACGTCGGACACGGGAGTCACCACCGAGAGGGTGCCCGAATCCGCGATCGCGACGGCGAGGTGCCGCCACGCATGGGGTCGGTCGGTCATCACCAGGACCGCTGCGCCGACGGCCACGGCGCGGAAGACGATCTGGTGCACCACGTACAGCTCACCGTGGACGTCGACGGTGTCGACGTCCTTCCCGAACACACGTGCGGTGACCGTGGTTCCGTCGGCGTCGACACCGACGACTTGACCGCATCCCGCGACCGGCAGCACGAGGGTGCTCCACTGCGCTCCCTCGACGGGGTGCGTGGGCGTCGGCGGCCGGGCGGTCGACACGAGGACGTCCTCCAGGCCCTGTCGATGCAGGCCGTCGAGCGTGCTGGATCCCGCGACCCGGATCGATCGGCGCTGCGGCGATTCGGCCGACAGATAGCCGTAGGTGGCCGTCGCCGTCGCTTCGGTGGTGGTCGAGAGAGCCGCCCGGACGGCGAGACTCGTGACGTCCGCGTCGTGATCGCCGATCGAGTCGATCGCCGCCGCGGTCCAGGCGGACGGTGCGAGCCGCCGTGAGCACCAGGTCGATCCGCCGAGCCGGGCGAAGCGCCACTGCGGACGGACGTGACGCAGGGGAACCCCACTCGTCACCAGAAGATCCGCCGCACGGATCTGATCGGCGGTGAGAAGGCTGCCCACGAGACCGTGGGTGCGCAGGACGTGCTGCAGTCGGGCCATGGTCGTGGCGAGCATCTGCACCGACCCCGCAGCAGTTCCGCCCCGACGCGCCGCGGCCGTCTCACCCTCGTGGACGTCGGTCGAGAGGGAGAGGAAGGTTCGCCGCCGCGCCACCGACGCGAGCGGTCCGGCCATGGACAGGTAGCAGTCCGCGGCGCGGCGACCCCGTGCCGGACGCGTGCCGACGGAGGTGACACCCAGGTGGGTGGGCGTGTCCGTGCCCTGCGACAGTCGGTCGACGAGGTCGCGGAGCGGCACCACGGCGTCGGGTGTCGCACCGCGTGAGCCGACCGTCGACCATCCGGCCGCACTGGGTTCGACGCGGAGTTCCGCGACGATCGTCAGGTCGGACCCGTTCCACACCACACCGATCCGACCACCGGGCCGGTCGAACGACAGCACAGTGTGCACGGGTACCGGTCGACGAGCCAGAAGCTGCAGCCACGCCGAGACGTGACCCACCACGGGACGCCCGTCCCGTGGGAGGCAGAGTCCGATCACGACGACGACCGCGGCCGTGATCGCCCATGGCGCAGGTACTCCCGACGACATGAGCGCGACGGCCACGCCGAGCGCTACCGCTTGCGACACCACGACATCGCGTGCGGCCGTCATCCCCGGGCGACTCTCGGACACCATGGCTCCTCCTCTGCGGTCGATGTACTGTGCCCTCACGCGGGACCGCTCCACCGGGTCCGGCGTGTCCGGCGGGGGGCCGGGCCGCGTCGCAGCGGCACCGAGGGCAGGGGATGTCGATGGCAGGAACACCGACCACGCGATGGCAGATCGGTGCGCATCGGTTCTCGATGCGACGGCTCGATCACGCGTTGGTACTGGGCGACACCTCGATGCGGCACGAACCGCTGCGATCGACGGCGCGGGCATCCGCTGTCGGCGTCGTCGTGGCGGTCCTGATCCTCGCCGGCTGTGCCGCGCTCGCCTTCGTCCGACCTGCCGCACGTATCGGTGATGCCGTGATCGTGTTGGACGACGAGAGTGGCGCTCTGTACGTCGTCGAGGACGACACGCTGCACCCCGTGTCCGATCTGGCGTCCGCCCGGTTGTTCGTCGGTCGGCCGGACGAGCCCACCGCGGTCGGTCCGGACGAGATCGCTCGTCGTGCCCGAGGCACCGCCGTCGGCATCGGCGGCGCACCGCAGGCGCTTCCCGTCACGTCGGGTGCGATGGTCTGGTCCGCCTGCGAGGAATCGGACAGCGGCACGACCGATGTGACCGTCCAACCGATGGGGACGGACTCCGTGGCACCGCGCCGCGCGCTCGAGCCGGACGACGCGTTGGTATGGCGTCGGGACGGCGTCGACTACCTGGTCCACGGACAGGTGCGCTCGCGGGTGGACCTGCAGAACACTGCCGTGACTCGCGCCCTCGGTCTGGAGGACGCGGTGCCCACTCCGGTGTCGGCGGGGCTCTTCGACGCGGTGCCCGAAGCGCCGGAGATCGCGACCCCCACGGTGATCGGGTCGGGTGCTGCTGCCCCGTATCCGATCGGGGGTCGGCCCGTCGGGTCCGTGGTGACGGTCGATCTCGGGGACCGCAGCGAGCACTACGTCGTTCTGCAGGACGGTGTGCAGGCGGTCGGAGCGGCCACCGCGCAGCTCCTGCGCTTCTCCGACTCCGTGGGCAGGGTGGGTGTCGACGCTGTCCCGCCCGATGTGATCGCTCGGGCTCCGCGAACCTCCGCACCACTGGCCGTCGACACGTTCCCGGAGCGACCACCGACCGTCGTGACGGGCGGCGACGCCACCTGCGTGGAGTGGGTCGGGCCGGACGAGTCGACGGGGCGCGGGGCGCAGACGAGGATGACCATCGGTTCGACGGCCGACGCGCGCGCCGTGACGCTGGCCGGGGCGGACGGCGCCGGGGATGCGCTGGACACCTTCTTCGTGGCACCGGGGTCCGGCCTGTGGGTCGCCACCACCGGGCAGGCCGCCGACGACCCGCGCCGCGATTCCGCCTTCTACGTCGCCGACACGGGAACCCGCTTCGGCGTCCCGTTCACGGGGGACGCCGAAGCGCTCGGACTCGGTGATCCGGCGCCGGCGCCGTGGCCCGTCGTGGGACTGTTGCCGCCCGGCCCGGCCCTGACCGTCGACGCGGCCCGGGTGGGTCACGACGGGTCCTGACGTCGGACCACGGCGCGTACCGCCAGTGCGCCGCAGACGATCAGCAGGATGCCGATGGCGGAGGTGAGGGCGAGCAGTGCGTCGCGACGGTCGGTGACCGGCGGTGTGGTGCGCGGGGACAGTCGCACGGACGCATCGTCGCCGCGTGCGACCGCGCTGCCAGTCACCGCCGCGACCGGATCCAGACTGCCGTGGCCGACAGCCGAGTCCCATTCACCGGCCGGTGAGTGCGCCGTCGTCACGATGCGCTCGATGACGTCCGCCGCGGACAGCTCCGGATGTCGTGCCCGCACCAGGGCTGCCGTCGCGGAGACGAACGGGGTGGCGAAACTCGTTCCCGTGAAAGCTGTTCGGCGCCCCTCGTCGTCCAGGGTGCCGTCGGCCAGGCCGGTACCCGTGGTCCCGAGGGACGTGACCTCGGTACCCGGAGCCGCGACGTCGACCCACGGCCCGTTCAAGCTGAACGACGACGGCCGCCCGTCCGGGTCCAGCGATCCCACGGTGAGGACGTACTCGTCGAACCAGGCCGGCGACGCGAGAGTCACCGGCAGCGCAGTGTCTCGTCGATCGAGGCCCCGGGTGAGATCGTTCTGCGTCCGGCACCGACGACCGTCCAGATTACCTGCAGCCGTGACGATCACGGCATCCTTGTCCACCGCCGCGTACCGCACCGCGGCCCCCAGCGCGCCGTCGCCCATCGACGATCCAGCACTCGCGCAGGCGACCTCCGAGATGTTGACGACGCCCGCGCCCGCGTCGACAGCGGTGCGGATGGCTGCGGCCATCGACTCGACGTCGCCGTACCCCGCGGAGGTGGAACCGTTCTCGTCGGACTCTCGCTCCGAGGACGTCGCCGCGAAGGCCGCACTGGACTGACGAATCGAGAGGATCGTGGCATCCGGCGCCCCACCGGCGAAGCCGGATCCCGGGGTCGGCCGAGCAGCGATGAGACCCGCGACGACGGTGCCGTGAGCATCGCAGTCCTCGAGGCCGTCGCCCGTCGAGACGTAGTCGCCGCCGGCGCGCAGAGTCGGAAGAAGCGGATGAGGTGCGACACCGGTGTCGATGACGGCGACGATCTGACCGGCGCCTCGGGTGAGGCTCCACACGTCCGAGAACCGAAGCGTCTCCTGTGCCGCGGGTACCACCGCAGCCACGGGCACCTCGGAGACGGTCGCGCACCGCGTGCGCTGCTCGGTCGGTTCGGCCGGGGCCGCGGCAGCCGGCTCGGGGAGCAGTCCGGGATCGATGATCGGTGCCTCCGCAGCTGCCGTACCCGCCCCGAGAACGGCCAGAACGACCACGGTCGCGGCCGTCACGCCTGGTCGGCGCTGGGTCGTCACAGGCCGCGGGCTGCCGAGTACGCCCCGACAACGAGACAGACGAGGGGAACGATCGAGACCACGACGGCAAGCTCGCACAGTTCACCGGCCCGGCGCGCGACGGGTGAGAATCGCCGACCCGGCGCGACGACACCGATCAGGATCGCGAGGACACCGACCGCCACGGCAGCCCCGGTCCACCACTGCCACAGCTCCGGCCGTGTGTGCGCACCCACGGCCAGGACGACGAGGACGGCCGCGACACCCGTGACGACGGCGACAGCGCACCGCAGACGATCGACGCCCACGCGGCCCCGGCAGCACAGAACGAGGGCTATCGCGCCGGCCGCCGCGAGTCTGCCGGGGTCGACGTTCGTGGCGATGCCGTGCGTGGCCACGACGATCGCTCCGACCGACGCGAGCAGAGACAACCCGGTGGTGTATCCGGTGAGGTACTGCTGAGCCGTGCGCGCTCGTTCCGCGACGACGCCGACGTCGGAGAGAGCGGACTCGTGCGCGGCGACGAGTGCAGCGTCCGACGGCCGCGTGGGCGGCGCCTCGTGTCCCGGATGGTCGAGACGAGCGCCCGCATCGGCCAGTGGTACCGGTGGGAGACGTATTCCGGCCCGTGCGGCGGACAGTCGAGGGGCTCGGGTGAGCGCCAGCGTGCACACGCCGGCGGTGATCGCCGCGATCGTCACCGTGGGCACGTCGCTCAGCGCCTCGACCGCGGAGGCCACGGCGCCCACGAGGCTCACCGTCGACACCGCGGTGAACGTGGCGCGTCCCTGGCGGCCGGCGATCATCGAGGTGACGACGGACGCGGCTGCGCTCAGCGCGAACCCGAGCACCGCGTCGGCCGCGGCATCGCGACCGGGAACGAGCATCGTGCCCGCGGCGAAGGCGAGGAGGCACCCGGCCGACCGGAGCCCGAAGCTCAGGCTCGAGGGCAGACGGGCCGCGACGCACACACACGCGGCCATGACGGTGAGCATTGCCAGGGCGGCGAGGGTCGCCGCCGCAGGCGCTCCGCTCGTTCTCGTCGCGGTCCATCCCGCGATCGCCAGTGCCGTCGACGACACGACAGTGGCTGCGACGATCGAGTCGGACCGGGTCCACGAGGAGCTGTCGCCGAGGACGGCGACCGCCTCGGTCAGGTCGTCGAAGACCGGCGGTGACGACTCGCGTCCGCGATGGAGAACCACGGTGTCGCCGTCGCGAACACCGTTGTCCAACAGAGACAGACGTGGCTCCAGAGGCACTCCCACCATGGTGGAGAGCGACCGTGGACCAGGCGGACGACTCGAGTCCGTGCGCTGGTCGATCAGCTCCGTCAGCGCAGGCACCGTCGCGGCGACTGCGACACCACCGGGGACGGAGACGTCCACCTCGACGTCCTCCGCGATCACGGTGATGCGTAGGACTGCCGACTCGATCCGGCGTACAGCAGGTTCGCCCGTCGTGGAAATCGGCGCAGCGGTCGGCGCGATGGTCATCGAAAGTCCCCCCGAACTCTCTTCCCGCGGTCGCACCGCGGGTCGTGCGAGCACTATAGGGCAGTTCGGTGACATCGCCTCGCGATATGCACAGGCACGAGGGTTCGTCCACAACCCTCGTCGTCTTCCCTCCCCGTCGTCGGCGTTCGACGCTACGGTCTGACCCGACTCGCCGAACGGGGCGGCGAGCCACTGGGGGGTGGACGTGGTTGTCGGACGTGAGGGCGAGTACGCGACGGCGGTGGACTCGCGAGTGGTCCAGGCTCGATCGCCGCGTGAGGACGCGCCGCGGGTGCCGGGCGGCACCGTCGAGATGGAGCCGCCACCGGAGATTCCGCGGGTGGTTCCGGGGAACCCGCTCCTGAAGATGCTGCCGCTGGTCATGGTGGTCGCGATGGTCGGCATGGTGGCCCTCATGATCACGTCGGGCGCGGCCGCCAACCCGATGACGCTGCTCTTCCCGGCCATGATGGTGGTGTCCATGCTCGGGATGTTCGCCGGGGGAGGCCGCGGTGGCGGGCCCCGGACGGCCGAGCTCGACGAATCGCGCAAGGACTACCTGACGTACCTCGGTGGGATGCGCGAGCGAGTGCGGTCGACGGCGTCGGCGCAGTACGAGGCACTGGCCTTCGTCCATCCTGATCCGTCGACGCTGTCCTCGTTCGCCGGATCCTCGCGCATGTGGGAGAGACGGCCGACCGACGACGACTTCGTCCATCTGCGGGTGGGCGTGGGCGATCAACGCCTCGCCACTCGTCTCGTCACACCGGACACGGGTCCGCCCGAGGGTCTCGAGCCGGTGTCGGCCGCCCTCCTGCGCTCGTTCGTCCGGACCCGTGCCATCGTGGCGGACCTTCCCACCGCGGTCTCGTTGCGCGCGTTCTCCGTGATCGGTGTCGACGGCCCTGTCGAGGCGGCGAGAGCGCTCGTGCGCTCGATGGTGTTGCAAGCATGCACTTTCCATGGTCCGGACGACATCACTGTGATGGTCGTCGTGGACGACCGCACTGCTGCGACGTGGGACTGGACGAAGTGGTTGCCGCACCACGGGGACCAGACCGCGTCGGACGGTGGCGGGCGACGGCGGCTGACCTACGGATCGCCGGCCGAGGCAGCGCGTGACCTCGCTGTCCCGGCGGCCCGATCGTCGACCGGCGCGCGGCCCCATCGCATCGTCGTCGTGGATCGGGGTGTCGAGGACAGTGGTGTCGAGGGTCGTGCCGAGGACGCCGAGGCGTGGGAGGCCGTGACGAGGGGCGGGGACGTGACGGTCCTGACCGTGTCCGGGGCGGGCCAGGACGGCACCGCGGATCGCACACTCGTCCTGGTCGTCGGCGACGGCGTCGCACGCCGGCCGGTACTGGGCGCTCGGAGCGCGGCCGGAGTCGAGATGTTCGGTACCGCAGACGGTGTCGACGTGGTCACCGCCGCCGTCGTGGCGCGGAGACTTGCCCGATTCCGCACGGCCGACGCCGTCGTGCGCCCGGAGGGCGGCCCACGCATCCGAGGCTGGGAAGACCTGCCCGGCATGACGTCTCCCGACATCCTCGACCCCGCTGTTGCCTGGTCCTCCCGGTCCGGGGGATCGCGGCTCCGCGTCCCGTTCGGCCTCGACGACGACGGGTGTGTCGTCGAGCTCGACCTCAAGGAAGCGGCCGAGGGCGGCATGGGACCGCACGGACTCTGCATCGGCGCCACGGGATCCGGGAAGTCGGAACTGTTGCGGACGCTGGTGCTCGGCCTCGTGGCGACGCACCCGCCCGATGTCCTGAATCTGGTCCTGATCGACTTCAAGGGCGGGGCGACGTTCCTCGGACTGGAATCGGCCCCGCACGTGGCGGCCGTCATCACCAATCTGTCCGAGGAAGCGCAGATGGTCGAGCGGATGCGCGACGCGCTCGCGGGCGAGATGACTCGGCGGCAGGAACTGCTCAGAGCCGCCGGCAATTACGCGAACGTCTCCGACTACACCCGTGCCCGCGAGGGTGGTGCGGCGCTCGCGCCGCTGCCGGCACTCTTCGTCGTGGTGGACGAGTTCTCCGAACTTCTCACCCGGTTCCCGGAGTTCGCCGAACTGTTCGTCGCGATCGGCCGGCTCGGGCGCTCGCTCCACATCCATCTGTTGCTGGCGAGCCAACGGCTCGACGAGGGTCGGCTGCGCGGACTCGACAGCCATCTCTCCTACCGCATCGGCCTGAAGACGTTCTCGGCCTCCGAATCTCGATCGGTACTGGGTGTCGCCGACGCGCATCACGTGACCGGGGGTCCGGGAGTGGGGTTCCTCAGAACGGACTCCAGCGAGCTCGTCCGCTTCACCGCGATGTACGTCTCGGGTCCTGCTCTCCGAGGTGACGGACCGGCGGCAGTGTCGAACGGTGCCGGTTCGACTGCACCCCGTCTCTTCGCTGCGGCGCCGATGCCGCTGCTCGTCGAGACCGTCCTCGAACCGGCGGGCGAACCGCCGTCTCCGTTCGAGTCGTCGGACGGCGGCACCGTCCTCTCCGCCGTCGTCGCGCGAGTGCGCGGTCACGGACGTCCCGCACACCGGGTGTGGCTACCGCCGTTGGACCGGCCCGTCACACTCGACTCGGTGTCGCCCGCCGCGACGCGAGACGGTGACCGTCCCGACGAGGCGGGGTCGTTGCGCACAGTCGTCGCACTGGTCGACCGTCCGTACGACCAGCGGCGGGACGCGCTCGAACTCGACCTCACCGGTGCGTCCGGGCACGTCGCGGTCGTCGGGGGACCGCAGTCCGGCAAGTCCACCGCACTCTGCACGCTCGTCCTCGATCTGGCGCTGCGGTACTCCCCGCAGCACGTGCAGTTCCACGTACTGGACTTCGGCGGCGGATCCGCTGGACGTCTGATCGGTCTGCCCCACGTCGGCTCCGTCGCGGTCCGCTCGGAGGCGGATGCCGTGCGCCGCATCGTCGCCGACGTGGTCGGAACCGTTCGGCGCCGTGAGGAGTTGTTCCGCACCGGCGGGATCCGATCGATGGCCGATGCGCGGCGCAGGCGAGAGTCGGGTGACGACGGGGCACCGACGTTGCCCGACATCGTTCTGGTCATCGACGGGTGGAGCACGATCCGGGCCGAGTTCGAGGCACTGGAACCGTCCCTGCACCAGCTGGTGTCGAGCGGACTCTCGTACGGGGTGCACGTCGTTCTCGCCGCGAGTAGGTGGGCCGAGCTCCGTCCTGTCGTGAAGGACGCCGTCACCACGAGAATCGAACTGCGCATGGGTGATCCGTCGGACTCGGACATCGGCCGGGCGCGAGCGATGCAGGTCCCGACGCGTCGCCCCGGGCGAGGCATCACCCCTGACGGGCTACATCTGCTCGTCGCGCTACCGCGTGTCGACGGCATCGTCGACACGGACGATCTCGGACACGGGACCGACCACGCGATCGCTGCGTCGGCTCACCGGTGGCGGGGTGAGGCACCGATGCCGCCCGTCCGACTGCTGCCGCGGCGACTCGAGCGCGACGACCTGGTGTCGTCCGTGTCGACGTGGTGGCCGCCGTCCGCCTCGGGGACGTTCGTCGCCACCGTCCCGGTGGGTGTCGACGAGAACGATCTCGCGCCGGTCGTTCTCGATCTGGCGGAGCATCCGCACCTCCTCGTCCTCGGCGACTCGGGCTGCGGGAAGACCAGCCTCCTGCGATCGATCTGCCGGTCGCTCGTACAGGCCAACGACGCGACCTCGCTGAGGATCCTGGCGGTCGACTACCGACGAACCCTGTTGGGAGACATCCCGTCCGATCGGCTGGCCGGTCACGCGTCCACGGCAGAGCAGGCCACGACGATGGTCGCCGAACTCGCGACCTACCTGCGTGCCCGCCGTCCGGGACCGGACACCACTCGTCGAGAACTCGCTGCGAGATCGTGGTGGACCGGTCCCGAGATCGTCGTCGTCGTGGACGACTACGACCTCGTCGTCACGCCGCACGGGAACCCGCTGACGGAGTTGCTGGAACTGCTGTCCCAGGCACGGGACGTGGGACTGCACCTCGTCGTCGCACGCCGGTGCGGCGGATCCGCTCGGGCACTGTACGAACCGGTGCTGGCGAGGCTGAAGGATCTCGCATCACCAGGACTGGTGATGAGCGGGAGCCGAGAGGAGGGCGTCCTGCTCGGCTCGGTACGTCCGTCGGAACTCCCACCCGGACGGGGTGTGCTGGTCGGACGCGGAACGGCGACACTGATGCAGACCGCGCTGTGCGAGGCCGCACCGGACGAGCGGTGACGTCACCCGTCGGGCTCCTCACGACCGTGGACGCGGTGTGGTGTTCACGGTTCGGGGTGCTGTCGAGAACCCCCGCAGACGGTTCCGCGTCCGTGGACGTCCTCGGCCATATCGACGACCGCGTCGTCACTCTCGCCGACGGACGCGAGGTCGAGGTGTCGACGATGGTGTCCGAGATGTTCGCCGACGCTCTGCACGATGCGGGCGCTCACGGCGGAGACCACGACCTGGTGCTGGTGCACCCGCCGCACTGGGGGGCCGTGCGCTGCAGCGTTCTCACCGCGGCCGCACGACCCCTCGGGCGTGACGTTCTCCTGGTGTCGTCGGCGCTCGTCGCGCGGGACGCGGCGCAGTCGGCCCGACCGTGCCCGTGCGGAGGATCACGCTGCCGGACAGTGGTTCTCGACCGCACGCCGCACCGCACCACGGTCTCGACGGTGGTGAGTACGGCCATCAGCAGCGACGTCGTGGACTGTGTTCTGACCGACCCCACGATCGGAGGGGACGACGAGCTGACGGTGTCGCGCACCCGCTCCGCGGTGGACGGGGCTCTCGCTGCCGCGCCGGCCTGCCGCCTCGTCGTGCACGGCACGAGTGACACCTTGCCTCGGGCCGTACTCGACGAGATGAGCGATCTGACGGTGGTGACGGTGGACGACGAGGAGATGGCGGCAGCCGTGGTCCCGAGCGCGGGCGCGAGTCCCTCGGCTCCGCCCGTCACATCGTCCGTACCGGCCGAGCTCACGCCCGGTAGGACGGGCGCGTGGCTGGCCGAACGAGCCGCCGCGGCGGCCGTGGACCGTCGGCGCGCGA
Source organism: Rhodococcus sp. BP-349 (assembly GCF_019835845.1). Taxonomy (NCBI): domain Bacteria; kingdom Bacillati; phylum Actinomycetota; class Actinomycetes; order Mycobacteriales; family Nocardiaceae; genus Rhodococcus; species Rhodococcus sp. BP-349. Next base: position 1,793,278 of record NZ_JABUDR010000001.1, read on the forward strand.
CCCGACGGCCGGTCCTGGTGGCAGCGGTGGCGACCGCGCTGGTGTGCGTCAGTGTCGGAGCGGCGGCACTGACCAGCGGGAAGCCGCCCGCACCTGCGACGGAACCACCACGCGCCGCGCAGCCGTCCATGGTCCCCGCCGGTCCCACCGAGTCCCTCACTGTGTCGACCGCCGTGCCGACGACCTCGGCAGTTCCCGCCGGTGCCGACTTCTCGGTCGCGGGAACACACCTGACCGTGCCGGTGGGCTGGCACGTCGAGCCCGGGACGGAGCGGGTCGAGATTCGTCCCGACACGCCTGCCGGCATGCGACTGGTGATGGTGGTACGCGAACTCGATGCGGGCGTCGGGCTCTCCGACGTGCAGGCCACGCTGTCGGCTCGGGTCGACGCTGCACCTGATCGCCTCGACGGGCTCGATCGACGGTCGGACGTCGCCGACCGTCCCGCGCTCGTCTACACCGAGACGGCGTCCGACGGCTCGACGGTGGCATGGACGGTGATCGTGTCACCGGGGGAACAGACGAGTCTCGGCTGCCAGAGCGCCGAGGCTGCGAACCCCGTGATGGCCGAGGTCTGCACCGCGGTCCTCGCGTCCCTCGTCGTCGGGTGACGAGGTGGTGGAGACGGAACCGTTCGCCGAGTCGTCGCGTCGAAGAGGGTGCAGGGGAAGTTCCGGCAACCGGCCCGGACCACACCGAGGGGGGATCGAGAAACCATGTCGCAGATGAAGACCACCGTCGAGACGATGCACGTCACCGCAGGGAAGGTGGACCAGCTGACGCTCGAGATCAAGGCGCTGCTGGACCAGCTGCGTGGCGATGTCCAGGCTGTCGGGGGGAGTTGGGAAGGCGCGGCGGCGATCGCGTTCCAGAACGTGATGACCAGCTGGGACGGCAGCGCGAACAAGTTGCAACTCGCGCTGGGATCGATCGGGGACGCCATCAAGTCGAGCGGGACCGCCTACGGCGCTGCCGACGACGACAACACGCGCACCGTCACCGCCGCGGGCGGTTCGCTCAACCTCTGATCAGCCGATCATCCGATCTGCCCATCACTCACGTCAGGAAGGACGTTCACCATGAGATACGTGTTCGGTGCCATCGACCAGGTCACTGCTCAGATCGACGCCAAGCAGGCCACTCTCAACAGCAAGCTCGACGAACTGCGCCAGATCATCTCGCCGCTGGTGGCGGAATGGGAAGGCGCGGCGGCGGAGTCGTACCAGGACAAGCAGCGCCAGTGGGACTCGGCGGCCCTGGAGCTCAATCAGGTGCTCGAGGCGGTCGGCAGTGCCGTCGGTCAGGGCAACGCCGACATGCAGGCACGCGAAGCGGCGAACCGGGGCATGTTCGCCTGATCACGGACAGGGTGGGCAACCGGGGCGCGGGGGGTGTCCGGTTGCCCACCCCAGACGGTCCGTGGGCCTCCGGACGGCGGAGGGCGGATACTGGACGCGTCATGACACACCCGGATCAGCCCGTCACCGAACCGAGCGACCGCGACCACGTGGCTCGGGCCGTCGCCCGTGGCCGTGTCGCGGCGGAGCGCGCGCTCACCGAGGCCCGCATCGTGTCGTTGGCACGGCAGCACCAGGCCATCGTCGAGGGGTCGCGGTGGACGACGGACGACGACGAACACGATCCCGAGGGATCGACCATCGCTTTCGAGCGCGCCGCCATCGCATCGATGTCGAGAGAGGCGCGGGAGGAACTGCGCGAACTCGACGACGCGGAGATGCGGATCGAGCGCGGCACCTACGGACAGTGCGAGGTGTGCGGCGGGGCGATCTCCGACCCCCGCCTCGAGGCGTTGCCCACTGCGCGCCGCTGCATCGACTGCACCTCTCGTCGGCGATGACTGTCGAGGGGTTTTGACCTGCCAGTACGTGGGCCGGTAAGGTACACCGTTGGCGTTCGGTACATCGAGTCGTCACGTTCGACCGATACCGGTACCTCGGGTCTCCACTGGCCGCCGAGGATGCCGACCACGCGCCTGGCCAGCACCATCAGCGATGAGACAAGGAAGTTCTGTGTCCACGTACAGCCAAAAGGCCGGGGATGTCACCCGGACCTGGCACGTGATCGACGCCACCGACGTCGTTCTCGGCCGCCTCGCAGTCCAGGCAGCAACTCTGCTGCGTGGCAAGCACAAGCCCACGTATTCCCCCAACCTCGACGGCGGAGACTTCGTCATCGTCATCAACGCTGAGAAGGTCGCGATCAGCGGCAACAAGCGGACCGACAAGTTCCACTACCACCACTCGGGCTTCCCGGGCGGACTTCGCGCGCGCAGCATCGGTGAGGTTCTGGACAAGAACCCCGACCGCGTCGTGGAGAAGGCCATCAAGGGCATGATCCCCAAGACCAAGCTCGGCAACCAGATCGCCGGCAAGCTCAAGGTCTACGCAGGTCCCGATCACCCCCACACGGCTCAGCAGCCCGTCCCGTACGAGATCAAGCAGGTGTCCCAGTGACCGCTCCCGAAGAGAACGTCGTGACCGAGACGGCCGAAGAGACCGTCCCCATCGGTGACTCCGTCGAGATCGCCGACGAGTTCGTCTCCGTCGAGGAGCCCGAGGTCGTCGCCGACATCGAGGCCGCCGCTCGTCCCGCCATCTACATCGATCGCCCCGTCACCACGGTCGGTCGTCGTAAGGAAGCCGTCGTGCGTGTGCGCATGACCCCCGGCTCGGGCGACTTCAAGCTCAACGGCCGCACCCTCGAGGACTACTTCCCCAACAAGGTGCACCAGCAGCTCATCAAGTCCCCGTTCGTCACCGTCGAGCGTGCGGACGGCTTCGACATCGTCGCCCTCCTGCACGGTGGCGGCCCGTCCGGCCAGGCAGGCGCTCTGCGTCTCGCCATCGCCCGTGCCCTCATCGAGGTCACTCCGGACGATCGCCCCGCCCTCAAGAAGGCCGGCTTCCTCACGCGTGACCCGCGTGCCGTGGAGCGCAAGAAGTACGGCCTGAAGAAGGCTCGTAAGGCATCGCAGTACTCGAAGCGCTGATCCCAGCACTTCTGGAGAAGCAGGCGCTCCGGCTGGTCCTCGGACCGCCGCGGGCGCCTGCTTCGTGTCACGGCACCTGCATTCGCTCCACCTGTTCGGAAGAGGTAACTGTCATGGCCCGGTTGTTCGGTACCGACGGAGTTCGGGGACTGGCGAACGAGGAGGTGACGGCAGACCTCGCACTACGACTCGGCCGTGCCGCCGCAGCAGTGCTCGGCGAGGTCGCCTCGTCGACCACCCGCCCCCTGGCCGTTGTCGGACGGGACCCGCGCGCGAGCGGCGAGATGCTCGAAGCCGCGATCGTGGCCGGACTGTCCTCCGCCGGAGTCGACGTCCTCACGGTCGGTGTCGTCCCCACCCCGGCCCTGGCGTACCTCACCGACGACTACGACGCGCAGCTCGGCGTCATGATCTCCGCATCGCACAACGCGATGCCCGACAACGGCATCAAGTTCTTCGCGGCCGGCGGCCACAAGTTGGACGACGACCAGGAGGACCGCATCGAAGCGTTGCTCGACGCGCCCGCCACGGGCCCCGTCGGTGCCGCCATCGGCCGCGTGCGACAGGCGCCGGACGCCCTCGCCCGCTACGAGAGCCATCTCGCGACCATCGTCACCCGCCGCCTCGACGGCATCACCGTGGTCGTCGACTGCGCACACGGAGCGGCCTCGACCGCCGCGCCGGACGCCTACCGCGCCGCGGGTGCGACCGTGATCGCCATCAGCGCCGACCCGGACGGCCTCAACATCAACGACGGATGCGGTTCCACTCACCTCGACGTGGTGCAGAAGGCCGTCGTCGAGCACGGCGCCGACCTCGGACTCGCCCACGACGGCGACGCGGACCGCTGTCTCGCAGTGGACGCGAGAGGCGCCGTGGTCGACGGGGACGCCATCATGGCGATCCTCGCGATCGCGATGCACCAGCGCGGCGAGCTTCCCGACGACACGCTGGTCGCCACCGTCATGAGCAATCTCGGACTGCACATCGCGATGCGTGACGCCGGAATCACGGTGCGCACCACCGCTGTCGGCGATCGCTACGTTCTCGAAGAACTGCGCGCCGGCAGTTACGGACTCGGCGGTGAGCAGTCGGGACACATCGTCCTGCCCGCCTTCGGCACCACCGGTGACGGTGTGCTGACGGGCCTGCAGATCATGGCCAGAATGGCCGAGACGGGACGCACCCTCGAGAACCTCGCGTCCGTCATGCGCACGCTGCCCCAGGTGCTGATCAACGTTCCCGTGCAGGACAAGTCCGCCGCGACGTCGGCTCCGCTCGTGCAGGACGCGGTGACCCGGGCGGAGGACGAGCTCGGACGAGAGGGGCGAGTGTTGTTGCGTCCCTCGGGAACCGAGCAGCTCGTCCGCGTGATGGTGGAGGCGGACACCGCAGACACCGCCCGCCGGCTCGCCGACCACATCGCGGATGTGGTCGGCGCCGTCGGCTGACGTCGCGGCCCGTCAGCCGATGAGGGCCTTGAGCTGCTCCACCTGACCCACGCGGCCTGCGGTGTCGGCTGCGATGGGGTGGATGTTCAGTGTGGTCACTCCCGCGGACTCGAAGGCGGCGAGGCGCTCCTTGACGTAGCTCTCGGTGCCGATCAGCGAGATCGACCGGACCAGCTCGTCGGGAACGGCGGCCGTGGCCTCCTCCTTCTTGCCGGCCAGGTAGAGGTCCTGGATCTTCTCTGCCTCCGCCTCGTAGCCGTAGCGCACCGCGAGGTCGTTGTAGAAGTTCTTGCCCTTTGCGCCCATGCCACCGATGTAGAGCGCGAGCTGGGGCTTGATCCACGGAAGGAACTGGTCGGCGTCGTCGCCGATGGCCACCGCGGGGCTGGCGTAGACGTCCAGCTCACCCAGAGACGGGTCGCGCTTCGCCTTGCCTGCCGCGAGCGACTCGCCCCACACCGATTCGGCCTTCTCCGGATGGAAGAAGATGGGCTCCCAGCCCTGGGCCAGCTCGGCGGTGAGCGCGACGTTCTTGGGTCCGAGTGACGCGATGACGATCGGGATGTCGGCTCGCACAGGATGATTGATGAGCTTGAGGGGCTTGCCCAGACCCGTTCCCTGATCGGCGGGCAGGGGAATCTGGTAGTACTTTCCCTCGAACTGCACCTTCTCGCGACGCCACACCTGACGGCAGATCTCGATGATCTCGCGGGTGCGGCCGAGCGGGGCGTCGTACTTCACGCCGTGGAATCCCTCGATCACCTGGGGGCCGGACGCGCCGATACCCATGACGAATCGTCCACCGGAGACGTAGTCGAGACCGGCGGCGGTCATCGCGAGCAGCGACGGGGTGCGGGTGTAGATCTGGAAGATGCCCGACGCCAGCTGGATCGTCGAGGTCTTCGCGGCGAGGAAGCCGATCTGGCTCACCGCGTCGAACGAGTACGCCTCGGGGATGAAGGCGATGTCCATTCCCGCCTTCTCCAGTGCCCCGACCTCCTCGACCGTCTCGCTGAACCCGCCCGAGTAGTTCAATTGCATACCGATGCGCATGGGGCTCCCTGATCGCCGAAGTGTGTGTAACTCACCTGTGAATTCGGAGGTTACCGGTCCGACCGGCCGTGCCCACCGACGGCTGCCGTTTCGCGGGAACGCATGGGCACGGCGGTGCGTCTGATGGGTGGGGATCGCGCTCTCGTGCATCACTTCGGAAGGAACGACATGAGCAGTGGAACGTCGCGAGGCGGGACGGCGCTGGACGAGGGGGCGGCTCGGGCGGCGATCACGGCCCTCGACGAGTCTGCGGCCGCGGTACGACTGTGTGCCGAGCGCGGTGTCGGGGGTCTGTTCGGCGCCGAGACGGCAGGCCGCAATCACCGGGCGGCGGCCGCTGTCCTACTGGGCCACCTCGGCCGCCTGTCGGAAGGTCTGCGCTCCTGGTCCGATGCCACTGCTGCGACGTCGGTCGCTCTCCGGGCGTCGGTCGATGCCACGGTCTCCGTCGACGATGTCTCGGCCCGGTCCGTCGCGGCACCGGCACAGTGGGGTGACCGGTGACCGCGCCGATACCGCCGACGATCGACGGACTCCTGGACCTCGGCAGTGAGGGCCTGACGTTCTTCGAGGCGTTCCTCCCGCTGGTCGGTGCGAGCGGCGCGCCGATGACCACGTCCCACGATGCTCTCTGCGCTCGATACGACGAGCAACGCGGGCTCGACACAGAGGCGCTCCGAGCGGACGCGGACCGCCTCTGCGCCGCGGCGGCCGAGGCGCGGGGCGAGATCGGTCGTCAGTCCGCCGCGGCGGATGCGTTGGGGCAGGCGTGGTCGGGAGTCGCCGCCGATGCGGCGCTCGACCTGCTTCGACGGCAGTGCGCGAGGTCGGCCGCCCACGCCGATCAGCTCGAGGCGATCGGATCTGCGATGGCCTCGGCGTCGGCGGGGTTGCACGCGATAGTGGAGGACAAGTCGATCGCCGCCTCCGCGTTCCGAGCCGATCAGGTGGGTGGTCGCGACGCGGTGCAGGTCGCCGCCACCATCGCCGGAGCCGGAGGTGCCTCCGCACCCGATGCGGTACGGACACTGGCCTCGGTGTTCCCGGGCCTAGAGGCCATGTTGCTGGCCGCGTCCGATACCGGCCGGCGGCAGGTGGAGGTTCTCGACCCGGTCGCTGCCCGGTGTCGGGAGTGGCTGGACACCGTCTTCGTACCGGCGATGACCGAGCGGGTCGCCGCGTTCGAGGAGCTGTGCACCTCGACGGAGACCGCCGTGTCCGAGATCTACGCGGCACTCTGCGCTGCGGCGGCTGACATCGACGACTCACCGTGGCCGAGTGGCCACCGGTCCGTCGAGGACGACGGGTGCGAGTGTGTGCCGGCGGCAGCCACCGCGCCGGCTGCGGTGACGGCGCCGGCCACTGCACCACAGCTGCCGCCGCCCGCCCTCGCGCCGCCTCCCGTGGTCGTGGAGCCGCCCACGACGCTGCCTGTCGCTCCCGTACCGGATCGGTCGCCGCTCGCCGACCTGATCGGGCGGGCGGTGCGGGACGCGGTGGTCGAGGTGGTCTCGGGCGCGGTGCCGTGCGAACCACCGCCCGCCGAGGCGCAGATCTCACCGGAGGCGGCGCTGACTGCGCCTGCCGAGAACGTCGAGCGCGGTCATCTCGAGGCGGAGCTCGACGGTCGCGGGGTGAGTGTCGCCCTCGGCGCGGACGGGGCCGTGGACATCCGCACCCATGACGCGGCGGGGGAGTCGCACCACCTCACTCTCGCCGCCGGTCCTCTCGGACTGCCCGTCCTCACCGAGGTGGTGGACGAGGCAGCGGAACTGCCGTCGGAGGCCCCGAACTCAGCGGGACAAGAGAGACCGGATCCGGAGGCGGACGAACTGGCGGCAGATGAACTGGAGGCGGCGGATCCAGAGGCGGTCGTCGAGCACCCGGTCGTCGAGCCCCCGGTTGTCGAGCCCCCGGTTGTCGAGCCCCCGGTCGTCGAGCCCCCGGTTGCTGAGCCCCCGGTTGCTGAGCCCCCGGTTGCTGAGCCCACGGTCGCCGCAGCGCCGGACTGCGCGCCTGCGGCTGAGGAATCCGGTGACGACCACGCCACGGAACCTGCTGTGCCGCAGCCGGACACGGAACCGAGCGCAGAGGCTGCGGCGGCCGACGAGCCGGCGCGACCCGAGCTCGCGGAAGCAGGTCCGCTGTGAACTCTCAGAACAGCGCGGACATCATCGATGCCGTAGTGCGGGAGCACCGACGGGCCACGCGGCGTGTGCGAACCCGTCTCGCGGCCATCGACGAGGAAGCTCGGCAGCGCTCGGAGGCCGCGCGTTCGGCGTCCGCGCGCTCGGTGCCCCGTCGCGCCGGAATGATCCTGCGATCGGCGACCGAGGCGGTGTCCGGCGACGATGTGCCGCCGGAGACGCCTCAGCGACCGGTGAGGTGGCTCAGCTGACGGATCGCGCTGACCTTCTTGGGGGCGTCCGCGGTCGGCGCGTTCGGGTCGACCACCTCCGTGCCCTTCACGACGGCGTCGGGATCGGAGAAGTCGGAGTACGTGTCGTCACCCGCGAGGCGGTGCAGGAGGAATCCGGTGAGCAGTGCCTGTACCGAGCGCCGAGTCTTCGGCTGGGCGTTGCCGACTCCGAGGAAGCTGAGCAGCTTCCGGCCCTCGACCATGCCGTCACCCTCCGACTTGTCGATCACGCGGAGCAGGGTGGGGCCACCGAGCGCATCGGCGAGTGCGACGGGCTCGGCGGTGAGCGAATTCAGTTCGGAGGGACTGCCGAGCACCAGCGCCGGAGCGGTGACCGCGTCGGCGATGCCGGGCGAGAGGGCGCGCGGCGAGGTGGGCGCCGGGTAGAGCGCACCGAGAGCGGCGACGTCCGATCGCTGAGCCGCAGCGATGACGGCGGCGCCCGCACCCATCGAGTGGCCCACCAGGCCGAGCTTGGCGGGGTGCACGCTGATGTCGCCGCTGCCCAGACGGATGCCGGTGCACACGTCGAGCGCGACAAGGAGATCCTGCGCCAGGGCGCTGTGCGAGGGAACCGGTCCGCGCTGCGTGTTCGGCGCCACGACGACGATGCCCCACGACGCGAGGTGCCGCAGCGTGGAGTCGTAGTGCGAGGCGCCGGTCATCCAGCCGTGCGCGAAGGCGATCGCCGGCAGTCCCGTGCCCTCACTGGGCGTGTAGATCACACCGGGCAGGCCCGCGAGAGCGAGGTCACCGCGCAGTACGCGATGGGGACCCCGCTTGGTCAGGTCGGCGACCAACTTCTGCGTCTTCGGCACAGCACTGACCGTAGTCGACGCGGCAGTTCGCCATGCCGTCGACGTGCGGGCGGCCGGAGCGCCGTCCGCGCCGAAGTAGGCTGTCGTCCCATGTGCGGAATCGTCGGGTACGTCGGACATCGTCGAGCGCTACCGGTGGTGGTGGAGGCGTTACGCCGGATGGAGTACCGCGGATACGACTCGGCCGGCATCGCCGTCCTGGACGGGTCCGGCGGAATGGCCGTCGAGCGCAAGGCCGGAAAGCTGGCCAACCTCGAGGCCGAGCTGGACGAACTCGGGCGGGACACCTTCGTCGGCACCAGCGGAATCGGCCACACCCGGTGGGCCACCCACGGACGACCCACCGATCGCAACGCCCACCCGCATCGCGACCGCGCCGACCGCGTGGCCGTCGTGCACAACGGCATCATCGAGAACTTCGCGCCGCTGCGCGCCGAGCTCGAGAACGCCGGCGTGGAGTTCGAGTCGGACACCGACACCGAGGCGGCCGTCCATCTGGTCGCCGCCGCCTACGACGAGGGCCCCACGGCCGGAGACTTCGTCCAGAGCGCCCTCGCGGTGCTGCAGCGCCTCGAAGGCGCCTTCACGCTCGTGTTCACCCACGTCGATCACCCCGACACCATCGTCGCGGCCCGTCGCTCCACCCCGTTGGTCGTCGGCGTCGGAGAGGGCGAGATGTTCGTCGGGTCCGATGTCGCCGCCTTCATCGAGCACACGCGCGACGCGGTCGAGCTCGGGCAGGACCAGGTCGTGGTGATCACCGCCGACGGCTACGACGTCATGAACTTCGACGGGTCCGAGGCCGAGGGGCGTCCGTTCCGCATCGACTGGGACCTCGCCGCCGCCGAGAAGGGCGGTCACGACTACTTCATGTTGAAGGAGATCCAGGAGCAGCCCGCGGCGGTGGCGGACACCCTCCTCGGACACTTCACCGACGGTCGCATCGTCCTCGACGAGCAGCGACTGTCGGATCAGGAGCTGCGCGACGTCGACAAGGTGTTCGTCGTCGCGTGCGGCAGCGCGTACCACTCGGGGCTGCTGGCGAAATACGCGATCGAGCACTGGACCCGCCTCCCCGTGGAGGTGGAGCTGGCCAGCGAGTTCCGTTACCGCGACCCCGTTCTCGATCGGTCGACACTCGTGGTGGCCATCTCCCAGTCGGGCGAGACCGCCGACACTCTCGAGGCGGTCCGGCACGCGAAGGAGCAGAAGGCCCGAGTCCTGGCCGTGTGCAACACCAACGGTTCCCAGATCCCGCGCGAGGCCGACGCGGTGCTCTACACGCGGGCGGGACCGGAGATCGGTGTCGCGTCGACCAAGGCGTTCCTCGCCCAGGTGACGGCCAACTACCTGGTCGGTCTGGCGTTGGCGCAGGCTCGCGGTACCAAGTACCCGGACGAGGTCGCACGGGAGTACGCGGATCTCGAGGCCATGCCGGACCTGGTGAGGAAGGTGCTCGAGACGGTCGAGCCCGTTCGCGCCCTGGCCCGCGAGTTGGCGTCGTCACCGACGGTGCTGTTCCTGGGTCGCCACGTCGGTTACCCGGTGGCACTCGAAGGTGCGCTCAAACTCAAGGAGCTCGCGTACATGCACGCCGAGGGCTTCGCCGCCGGCGAGCTCAAGCACGGTCCGATCGCCCTCATCGAGGACGACCTGCCGGTGATCATCGTGATGCCGTCGCCGAAGGGCCGAGCGGTGCTGCACTCGAAGATGCTCAGCAACATCCGTGAGATCCAGGCGCGCGGCGCCCGGACCGTGGTGATCGCCGAGGAGGGCGACGAGACGGTGCGGCCGTTCGCCGATCACCTCATCGAGATCCCGGCCGCGCCGTCACTGCTGCAGCCGTTGCTGTCGACGGTGCCGCTGCAGGTGTTCGCCGCCGAGGTCGCGCAGGCGCGCGGCTACGACGTGGACAAGCCGCGCAACCTGGCGAAGTCCGTCACCGTCGAGTGATCAGCTCTCTCGGACGATGACGGTGCCCGTCATGTTCGGGTGCACCGAGCAGAAGTACGGGTACGTGCCGGGGTCGTCGAACGTCTGGCTGAACTGACCGGACGAGATCATCGGGCTGTGCAGCAGACGGGACGCCGCGTCGATGCCGATCACGTTGTGCGCGACACCGGTGTCGTCGAAGAACCACGTGACGGTGTCGCCCGGCGAGATGGTGACGCTGGCAGGGGAGTAGGCCATCGCGGCGACCGTGACGACGTTCGGCCCGGTCGGACGTTCGGCGGTGGGGGCGTCCTCGGTGCACGATGTGAGCGACAGTGCCAGTGCGGCAGTGACTCCGATCGTCGCCGCGAGTGTTGTCAGGCGAGCCATGATTCCCACGGTAGACCTGCCGTGCATCGTGGCCGGTCGGCGCTACCGTGGGACGCATGCGCCACTTCCACACCGCCGACGAGGTGCGAGCGGCGGAAGCCCCGCTGCTGGCCCGACTGCCCGAGTACGCGGCGATGCGCCGCGCGGCCCACGGACTGGCGACGGTCGTCGCTCGTGAACTCCGGGCCCGCACCGGCGGGGTGGTCGGCAGACGGGTGCTCGTTCTCGCCGGATCCGGGGACAACGGCGGCGACGCGCTGTTCGCCGGCGCCGAACTACGCCGGCGCGGTGTCGCCGTGGAGGCACTGCTGCTCCGCCCCGATCGCGCCCACCCCGCCGCACTGGGGGCGTTCCGGGCCGCCACGGGACGTGTGGTGACGCGGGCCGGCGACCCCGATCTGGTGATCGACGGCATCGTCGGCCTGTCCGCGCGGGGATCGCTCCGACCTGACGCGGCCGCGATCGTCGACGGACTCACCGCCCCCGTCGTGGCTGCGGACCTGCCGTCGGGTGTCGACCCGGACACGGGCGCCGTCGACGGTCCCGCCGTGCGTGCCGCCGTGACGGTGGCGTTCGGCGCCTACAAGCCGGTGCACGTGCTCGCGAGCGCGTGGTGCGGCGAGCTGCACCTGATCGACATCGGCCTCGTTCCGGACGCCGCGACGATCACGTCTCCCGACGACGGCGAGGTGGGCCGCGCGTGGCCGGTACCCGGACCTGCGGACGACAAGTACTCCCAGGGTGTCACCGGCATCATGGCGGGCAGCGAGAAGTATCCCGGCGCGGGCGTGCTGTGCACGGGCGCTGCGGTGGCGGCGACGTCCGGCATGGTCCGCTACGTCGGGCAGGGCGGCGCCGAGGTGGTGCATCGCTACCCGGAGGTGGTCACCGCCCGTTCGGTCGACGAGGCAGGACGTGTACAGGCCTGGGTGGTAGGGCCCGGCTTCGGCACCGACGACGACGCGGCCGACCGGCTGCGCTCCGTCCTGGAGTCCGACGTCCCGGTCCTCGTCGACGCCGACGGACTGACCGTGCTGTCGCAGCGACCCGAGCTGGTGCGCGGACGGTCGTCGGCGACCGTGCTGACACCGCACGCGGGAGAGTTCGAGCGACTCACCGGGTCCGCGCCCGGACCCGATCGTGTCCGGTCCGTCCGGGCCCTCGCGGCCGACTGGAACGTGACGGTGCTGCTCAAGGGGCGAGCGACGGTGATCGCGGATCCCGACGGCACCGTCTCCGTCGACGACGCGGGGTCGTCCTGGTCCTCGACGGCCGGGTCCGGCGACGTGCTGTCCGGCATGATCGGTGCCCTCCTCGCGGCGGGCGTGCCGGCCCGCACCGCCGCCGTCATGGGCGCTCGCGCGCACTCGCGGGCGGCCGCGCTCGCCGCCACCGATCGCGGTCGGCGTACCGCTGCTCCCATCCCCGCCTCACCGCTGCTCCGCGCCGTCCCGGACGCGGTCGGCGACCTCCGCGCACAGGCCTGACACCCGCCACCGCACGTCGGTGCGGGGTGCCGATGGCAGAATGACGCCGGTGAACAGCGCGCAGGAGGTGCCGACGAGTCCGGTCGCACCGGCTCCGACTTCTCGCCCGCAGGCCGAGGCGCTGATCGATCTGGACGCCGTCGCGCACAACACCCGCATCCTGATCGAGCACGCCGGCGTTGCTGCGGTGATGGCCGTCGTCAAGGCGGACGGCTACAACCACGGCGGAGTGGAGGTCGCTCGGGCGGCGCTCGCGGCCGGTGCTCGCGAACTCGGTGTCGCCACGGCTGCGGAGGCGCTCGGACTGCGCACAGCGGGCATCACGGCGCCGGTGCTGTGCTGGTTGCACGCCCCCGGCACCGACTTCACGGGACTGATCGACTCGGACGTCGAGATCGGCGTGTCCTCGCCCCGTCAGATAGCGGAGGTCGCCGACGCCGCACGACGTGTCGGCCGTCCCGCCGTGGTGTCCCTCAAGGTCGACACCGGTATGAATCGCAACGGGGTGGGTGCGGACGAGTTCGACGCGGCCGTCGACGCCCTGGTCGCGGAGCAGGGTGGAGGCGGGCTGCGCGTGCGCGGCCTGTTCTCCCATCTGGTCGATGCGGACGTGCCCGGCGATCCGATCAACGACCGGCAGAAGGAGCGCTTCGACGCCGCCGCCGACGCGATGGCCCGAGCGGGCGTGGCACCCGAGGTACGGCACATCGCTAATTCCGCCGGTGCCCTGACCCGTCCCGACCTGGCCTACGACATGGTCCGACCAGGCATCGCGCTGTACGGCCTGTCCCCGGCGCCGGACCTGGGCTGGTTCGGACTGCGCCCCGTGATGACGCTGCGCGCCACGGTGATCCTGCTCAAGCGGGTGGCTGCCGGCGACGGCGTCTCCTACGGCCACGAGTGGATCGCTCCCGTCGACACGACGGTGGCGCTGCTGCCCGTGGGCTACGCCGACGGCATCACGCGCGCGTTGAAGAACCGATACGAGGTGTCGATCCACGGTGTGCGCTACCCGGCCGTGGGGCGGGTGTGCATGGACCAGATCGTCGTCGACCTCGGACCCGGCCGTCCCGACGTCGCCGAGGGTGACACCGCTTACCTGTTCGGACCGGGCGACCACGGGGAGCCCACGGCCCAGGACTGGGCGGAGACGCTCGACACGATCAACTACGAGGTGGTGACCGGCATCCGCGGTCGAGTACGACGGACGTTCGCCGGGGGAATCGCGTGATCAGCGCCCGTCTCGCCGGAATGGCCGGGGGCGCAGCGAGTATCGCCGCTGTGGCCGCCGTGGCCGGTATCACCGCGGTGCGACGACGAGTGGGCCCGCCGGTGTCCGACGCCGGTCGGCGCGAGGACTTCGAGTCGATGGAGTTCGATCGCGGGTGCGTCGTCGCCAGCGGAGACGGAGTGCCGTTGGCGGTGCGCGAGGTCGGTCCACTCGAGGCGCCGCTGACCGTGGTGTTCGTGCACGGGTACTGCCTGCGCATGGAGTGCTGGCACTACCAGCGCCGCGAGCTCGCCCGCCGGTGGGGCGACGACGTGCGGATGGTGTTCTACGATCAGCGCGGTCACGGCAGATCCGGCGACGTCTCGCCGGACGAGTGCGACATCGCCCGCCTCGGCATCGATCTCGCCGACGTGATCCGGGCCGTCGCACCGCGCGGACCGCTGGTGCTGGTGGGCCACTCGATGGGCGGCATGTCGGTGCTCGCGGCCACGCGCCAGTTCCCCGACGCGGTGGCCGAGCGGGTCGTCGGCGTCGCGCTGATGTCCACCACCGCAGCGGGTCTCGCGCGCACCGGTCTCGGACGCAATCTGCAGAACCCGGCCGTCGACGCGTTCCGGCTCGCGGTGCGGACCGCGCCCGGCGCGGTCCAGTTCGGCCGCGGCGTCGTGCGCGGGGTCATCGCCCCGGTGCTGCGCGCAGCCTCGTTCGGCACCGAGGTCAGCCCCGCTCTCGAGGCGTTCGCCGAGCAGATGATCCACGACACCTCGGTGGTGACCATGGTCAACTTCCTCCAGGCCCTCGAGCTGCACGACGAGCTGGAGGCGCTGCCCGTCATCGCGGACACCGCGACGCTGGTGCTGTGCGGCGACGACGACTGGGTCATCCCGTTCGACAAGTCGGAGCAGCTGGCCGACGCGCTGCCGCACGCCGAGATGGTGCGGGTCCGCCGCGCCGGTCACCTGGTGCAGCTCGAGTTCCCCGACGAGGTGAACGACGCGTTGGACCGACTCGTAGAGCGTGCCCGCGACGGACGGGTCCGTGCCGAACCGACGAGGCGAACCGTTGGCTGACGCGGTGCCGGACGAGGGGCAGGCCGTCCTCTCGACAGCCGAGGACACCGAGCAGCTGGGCGAGCGCCTCGCCGCGGAGCTGGCGGCCGGCGACGTCGTGGTGCTCGACGGCCCTCTCGGCGCCGGCAAGACGACGCTGACGAAGGGGCTCGCTCGCGGACTCGGCGTGCTCGGCCGCGTGAGCTCGCCGACGTTCATGATCGCGCGCACCCACCGCGCCGATGGGGACACCGGCCCCGGACTGGTGCACGTCGACGCCTACCGGCTGGGGCTCGGAACCGGCGCCTCGGCGATGGACGAGCTCGACGCCCTCGACCTCGACACCGAGCTGGCCGACTCGGTCGTCGTCGTGGAGTGGGGCGAGGGCATCGCGGAGGCTCTCGCCGACCGGCACCTGCTGATCCGGCTGCGGCGCGAGCCGGAGTCCGACGTCCGCACCGCCACGTGGCGGTGGATCGGGTGAGCACGGGTAATCTGGATCCCCGTGCTGATACTCGCCGTGGACACCTCCACTCCCGCCGTGACGGCCGGGGTGGTGCGGCTCGACGACACCGGCCCGCAGCCGCTCGCGACGCGCGTCACCGTCGACGCCCGTAAGCACGCCGAAGTTCTCACCCCGCACATCCTCGAGTGCCTCGCCGATGCCGGCATCACCGCGGACGACCTGTCCGCGGTCGTCGTCGGCACCGGGCCGGGGCCGTTCACCGGCCTGCGCGTGGGCATGGCGACCGGAGCCGCGTTCGGTGACGCCCTCGGGATCCCGGTGCACGGTGTCGGCAGTCTCGACGCCATCGCCGCGGCCGTGCCCGGTGACCGCGAAGTCCTCGTCGTCACGGATGCGCGTCGCCGGGAGGTGTACTGGGCCCGGTTCCGCGGCGCCGAGCGCGTCGCCGGACCGTTCGTCTCGCCCGCCGCGGACATCGTCGTGGGGGAGTCGACGGTGGTGGCCGGATCGGCACTGCACGTCGATCTGGTGGACCTGCCCGTGGAACCGGTCGAGAGCCCGTCTCCGGAATGCCTCGTCGCCGTGGCCGCGCAGGCGCTGCGCTCCGGCGCGGAGCCGATGTCGCTGGTGCCGCAGTATCTCCGGCGCCCCGACGCGGTCGCGACGGCCGATCGAGCGGCGAAGACCCGCGCATGATCGGCACGGTCGAACCGATGCGCGTCGAGGATGCGGACCGGTGCGCGGAGCTCGAGGCCGTGCTGTTCCCCACCGACGGGCCCTGGCCGGCGTCGGCGTTCGTCGACGAACTGCGCGGCCCGCACGTGCGGTACTTCGTCGTGCGAGAGGACGACGGTCGGCCCGTCGGGTACGCCGGGATCGCGTTGTTGGGCAAGGGCGACGACACCGAGTCCGAGGTCCACACCATCGGCGTCGATCCCGCCGCGCAGCGTCGCGGTATCGGCAGGGCACTCCTCGACGCGTTGCTGCACGAGGCGGACCTGCACGGCGGTCCGGTGTTCCTCGAGGTGCGCACAGACAACGAGCCGGCCATCGAGTTGTACCGCCGGGCGGGCTTCGACATCGTCGGGACGCGCCGCCGCTATTACCAGCCCAGCGGTGCGGACGCGTACACCATGACCAGGCCCGCCCCGACTACGAGAGGTGGTCACCCGTGATCGTCATGGGTATCGAGAGTTCGTGCGACGAGACCGGTGTCGGCATCGTCCGCTACAGCGGAGACGCGTCGGGCACCGGCACGTGCGAGATGCTGGCCGACGAGGTCGCGTCCAGTGTCGACGAGCACGCCCGCTTCGGTGGTGTCGTCCCCGAGATCGCATCGCGCGCACACCTCGAGGCCATCGTGCCCACGATGCGACGAGCGTTGGCGCAGGCGGGCATTCGTCGCCCGGACGCCGTCGCCGTCACCATCGGACCCGGCCTCGCCGGAGCGCTCCTCGTCGGTGTCGCGGCGGCGAAGGCCTACGCGGCGGCGTGGAACGTGCCATTCTACGCGGTCAACCACCTCGGTGGTCACGTCGCGGTGGACACGCTCGAGCACGGCCCGATGCCGGAATGCGTCGCGCTGCTGGTCTCGGGTGGACACACGCACCTGCTCGAGGTGTCCTCGCTCGCCGCACCGATCGTCGAACTCGGCAGCACCGTCGACGACGCGGCGGGAGAGGCCTTCGACAAGGTCGCCCGGCTTCTCGGGCTCGGCTATCCCGGCGGTCCTGTGCTCGACGCGCTCGCCGCGGGGGGTGATCCGCGCGCCGTCGCGTTTCCTCGCGGCATGACCGGACCGCGCGACTCCCGCTACGACTTCTCGTTCTCCGGCCTCAAGACCGCGGTCGCTCGCCACGTCGAGTCGGCGCAGCGCGCCGGCCGTCCGATCGTGGTGGCCGACGTGGCCGCGTCGTTCCAGGAGGCCGTCGCCGACGTCCTGACCATGAAGGCGCTGCGCGCTGTCACCGATCGGGGGATCGGCACCCTCGTCCTGGGCGGCGGTGCCACGGCGAACTCACGTATCCGATCGCTCGCCGAGGAGCGATGCGCGGCGGCGGGGGTGACGTTGCGCGTCCCCACCCCGCGTCGATGCACCGACAACGGCGTCATGATCGCCACGCTCGGGGCGCACATCGCCGCGTCCGGAGCCGAACCGTCACCGCTCACGGCGGCGACCGATCCGGGCCTGCCTGTCTCGATCAGCCAGGTCGTCTGACGGCCCGTCAGGCGGGCGGTGCCGTCGACGGCGTGACCGCGGGAGCGGGTGTCGTCGGCACGGGAACGAGCCCCTCGGGGATCACCGATTCCGGCACCACGGCACCCGGTGCGGGCGAGACGGGTGCCGAGCCCGACTCGGGAGCGCTCTCCGGCGTCGTCACCGGTGGGGTCGGCAGCACACTGGTCAGATCCGTCCACCACGGTGGAAGTCCGGGAATGTCCGGCAGGACGATGACCGGCAGATCGGGAGCCGGACGGAGCGTCGGGGTGGTGGAGGTCGGGGGCGCCATGGTCGCCGTTGCCGTCGGGGCGGTCGAGCGAGACGGGTAGGGACGTACTTCGGGCGTGTACGTGTAGTCGGTCGTCGGCCAGGGCTCCACGGCGGTGGGCTGCGCAGGCTCGCCGTCCCACCCACCGGTCAGAGCAGGCGGCGCCGCGTCGGGCGCCGTTGCACTGGTGGCCGTCTCCTCGGCCGTGGCCGACTCGGGGAGCTCCGAGGTGGCCACCGTGGTGACGCTCGGCTCGCTCGACGGGGTCAGGGCCTGAACGCCGTACGCGAGCACGACGGCCATGGCGGCACACGCCGCAGCGAGCAGCCCGACCGTACGCAGGCTCCCGGCGATCGACGTGGGCGGCCGGACGGACGCGGGCAGCACCGAGTGTCCGAGGTCGCGGGCCAGCAGGGCTGCGCCCTTGGCCACGGCGGCGTCGGGTTCGGGTGTCGGCACCGCGGGTACACCGGCGGCGTCGGTGATGGTCTCGACCACGGCGGGCACGTGTGCGCCGCCGCCGACCACGGCGGTCACCTCGGGGCGCGCGGTCGGGCCGGCCTCGTCGAGGACTTCAAGAACGAGTTCGCGCAACGCAGCCAGCGGTGCGGCGATGGCGACGACCATCTCGGCGCGGGTGACGGTGAGCGTCTCGGCGCCGGGCAGATCCACGGTCACGGACTCGTGGAAGGACAACTGCTCCTTGGCCGTGCGCAGACGCGCCGCGACCACCGGACGGTCCGAGGTGGTGACCGCGGGAAGCCGTTCCGCGGTCAGGGCCAGGAGGTGCGCGTCGAGAACGGCGCCGCTGACCTCGTCGGTGCGCCGGACCGCGCGCACGGTGCCGTCGACCTGATCGATGACCGTCGTGGTGGTGCCCGACGCGCCGACGTCTACGAGCAGGACGTGGCCGTAGCGCGCCACCTCGCCGGTGTGCCGGAGCCAGCACAGCAGGGCGTCGGTGTCGGTCACGAGGTGCTCGCTCGTCACGTGGTGACGGCGGGTCGCCGACAGGATCGACCGCGACCCGGCGCCACCGCGATGCGCCACGGCGATGCGTC
The DNA here is from genome assembly GCF_019835845.1 of Rhodococcus sp. BP-349. Lineage (NCBI taxonomy): Bacteria > Bacillati > Actinomycetota > Actinomycetes > Mycobacteriales > Nocardiaceae > Rhodococcus > Rhodococcus sp. BP-349. The sequence goes on from NZ_JABUDR010000001.1 coordinate 1,812,134, forward strand.
CGCCCGAGGTGGCGGGGCCGGTCACCTCGTCGACGAGGTGGTGGGACGCGAGATCGAGCGAGGTGGCGACGAGGTCACCGATGTCGGAGCGTGCGCCCTCGGCGGTCACGGTGCGGTAGTCGAAGGTCTCGGTGCCGTCGCGGGCGGTGGTGAGGACAGCGCAGCACACCACCTCGGACCCTGCCGAGACCCCGATGGTGGGTTCGGGGACGACGCTCTCCTGCTGTGTGTCCGACACGTGCATGCACCTCCTCGGGCGGTCGTTCGTACGCTGCCGTTATGCGAATGTTACCGAAGTCGCCCGGAAATAGTGCACATCCCGCGGTGGTTCCATCCGCTGAAGGACACCGAACCCCTTCCTGACCAGTGCAATGACGAGACGTCACGAAAGTGAGAAAGGGGCGCGTCACCGTGTCTGCGAGCTTCGAGATCGGTATCACCACCTTCGCCGAGACCTACCCGGAGGAGGGGGTGCCGGAGGTGCGGGGCCACGGTCGACGACTGCGCGAGGTGGTCGAGGAGGCCCAGCTCGCCGACGAGGTGGGACTGGACGTCTACGGCGTCGGTGAGCATCACCGTGAGGACTTCGCCGCGTCCGCGCCCGCCGTCGTGCTCGCCGCGACAGCAGCGCGGACCGAGCGCATCCGCTTGACGAGCGCCGTGAGTGTCCTCAGTTCGGACGACCCGGTGCGGGTGTACCAGGACTTCGCGACGCTCGATCAGCTCTCCTCGGGCCGCGCCGAGGTGATCGCCGGACGCGGATCCTTCACCGAGTCGTTCCCGCTGTTCGGCTACGAGCTCGAGGACTACGACGACCTGTTCGCGGAGAAGCTCGACCTTCTCGTGGCGCTCTCCCGGTCCGAGCGGGTCACCTGGTCCGGCCGTCATCGCAGCGCCCTCACCGATCAGGCGGTGCACCCGCGTGCCTTCCAGGAGCCGCTGCCGGTCTGGGTCGGAGTGGGCGGCAACCCGCAGTCGGTGGTCCGGGCGGCGTCCTACGGGCTGCCCGTCGCGCTGGCGATCATCGGCGGCGAGCCCGCCCGGTTCGCGCCGTTCGGCGATCTCTACCGACGCGCGCTCGACGAGTTCGGCAAGCCCGCCACCCCGCTGGCCGTCCACGCGCACGGCTTCGTCGGCGAGTCCGACGACTCCGCGGCGGAGAAATTCTTTCCGCCGTACCGCACCGCGATGTCGCACATCGGTCGCGAGCGCGGATGGCCGCCGATCGGTCGGGGTCAGTTCGACGCGGCCCGGTCCGAGCGCGGCTCGCTCGTCCTCGGTTCGCCGGAGACCGTGGCCGCGAAGATCGTCTCGATGTCGACGTTGCTGGGCCTCGATCGCTTCATGCTGCACATCAGCGTCGGCACGCTGCCCCACGAGACGGTGCTGCGCTCCATCGAACTTCTGGGCCGCGAGGTCGCGCCTCTCGTCCGCGAGGCGATGGCGTCCTCGACGCGACACGAGAATGTGCACTCGTGAAGGTTGAGTGCTGGCACTCGCGTGTATAGAGTGCTAGTCGACGCCAGGTTCAGTGACCCGGCACCCGCGACGACGGGCCACCGCACTCACGCGTCGTGAACCAGAGCAGTACGAACACCAGCACAATCCGTGCCGGGGACCAGCCCCGGACCGACAATCGTGAAAGTGGAGGGCTCATCGTGGCAGGCGTGAACATCAAGCCGCTCGAGGACAAGATCCTCGTCCAGGCCGTCGAGGCCGAGACGACGACCGCCTCCGGCCTGGTCATCCCCGACACCGCCAAGGAGAAGCCCCAGGAGGGCACCGTGGTGGCCGTGGGTGAAGGCCGTGTGACCGACAAGGGAAATCGCATCCCTGTCGACGTCAAAGAGGGTGACACCGTCATCTACAGCAAGTACGGCGGCACCGAGATCAAGTACGCCGGCGAGGAGTACCTGATCCTGTCCGCACGCGACGTGCTGGCAGTCATCTCCAAGTAAGCCCCACGCCCTCCGCCCCGGTGTCCTTGTCTCGAGGACCCGGGGCGGAATGCGTCACGCCGTACTGATGAGGAGTTGGTAGGCCACATGTCCAAGCAAATCGAATTCAACGAGGTCGCACGACGCAGCCTCGAGAGGGGCGTCGACAAGCTCGCCGACGCCGTCAAGGTCACCCTCGGGCCCCGCGGTCGGCACGTGGTGCTGGCCAAGGCCTTCGGTGGTCCCACCGTCACCAACGACGGCGTGTCCATCGCGCGTGAGATCGACCTCGAGGATCCCTTCGAGAACCTCGGCGCACAGCTCGTCAAGAGCGTCGCCACCAAGACCAACGACGTCGCCGGTGACGGTACGACGACCGCGACGGTGCTGGCCCAGGCCCTGGTCAAGCAGGGTCTCAAGAACGTCGCCGCCGGCGCCAACCCGATCGCGCTCGGCGCCGGTATCACCAAGGCCGTGGAGCACGTGTCCGAGGCGCTGCTCGCCGCCGCGGTTCCCGTGCAGGGTGAGAAGTCCATCGCGCAGGTCGCCACCGTGTCGTCCCGCGACGAGGTCATCGGTCAGATGGTCGGCGAGGCGCTCACCCGTGTCGGCGCCGACGGTGTCGTGACGGTCGAGGAGTCGAGCTCACTCGTCTCCGAACTCGTCATCACCGAGGGCGTGCAGTTCGGCAAGGGCTACCTCTCGCCGTACTTCGTCACCGATCCGGACAGTCAGGAAGCGGTCTTCGAGGACGCGCAGATCCTGCTGTACCGCGAGAAGATCTCGTCCCTTCCCGATTTCCTGCCGCTCCTGGAGAAGATCGCGGAGTCGGGCAAGCCGGTCCTCATCATCGCCGAGGACATCGAGGGCGAGGCACTGTCGACGCTCGTCGTGAACTCGATCCGCAAGACGGTCAAGGCCGTCGCGGTGAAGGCGCCGTTCTTCGGAGACCGTCGCAAGGCGTTCCTCGAGGATCTCGCCATCGTCACCGGTGCCACCGTCATCAACTCCGACATCGGCCTCAGCCTCAAGGATGCGGGCCTCGACCTGCTCGGCAGCGCGCGCCGCGTCGTCGTCACCAAGGACGAGACCACCATCGTCGAGGGTGCGGGCACCGCGGAGGCCATCGCCGACCGCGTCGGACAGCTCCGTCGCGAGATCGAGGCGACCGAGTCCGACTGGGACCGCGAGAAGCTCGAGGAGCGTCTGGCGAAGCTGGCCGGCGGAGTCGCGGTCATCAAGGTCGGTGCCGCCACCGAGACCGACCTCAAGGAGCGCAAGTTCCGGGTGGAGGATGCCGTCAACGCCGCCAAGGCAGCGGTCGAGGAGGGCATCGTCTCCGGCGGTGGCGCCGCACTCGTGCACGCCAGCCGCGGCCTGAAGGACCACCTCGGTCTGACGGGCGACGAGGCCATCGGCGTCGAGGCCGTGCGCCTCGCGCTGCGGGCCCCGATGTACTGGATCGCGAGCAACGCCGGTATCGACGGTTCCGTCGTCGTCGGCAAGCTCGTCGACGCGGACGACGGCACCGGCTTCAACGCCGCCACGCTGACGTACGGCGACCTGGTCGCCGACGGCGTCATCGACCCGGTCAAGGTCACTCGCTCGGCCGTGGTGAACGCCGCGTCCGTCGCGAAGATGATCCTGACGACCGAGTCGACCGTCGTCGACAAGCCCGAGGTCGTCGAGGACGAGGGCGGCCACGGTCACGGCCACAACCACTGATCACCCTCTCGACGAGCGAGGCCCCATCGGACACGGTCCGGTGGGGCCTCGCTCGTTCGTGCCGGGTCAGCGGGGGGGTGGGTCAGGAGGCCAGACGACGGCGGTTGCGCCGCGCGAAGACCTCTCGCTCGGTCTCGGACATGCCGCCCCAGATGCCGTACGGCTCACTCACGGCGAGCGCGTGGCTCCGGCACTGGGCGAGGACGGGGCACGCGCGGCACATCTCCTTGGCCTTCATCTCGCGTTGCGCTCGCGCTCGTCCTCGTTCACCATCGGGATGGAAGAACATCGACGAGTCCTCGCCGCGGCACGATCCGTGCATCTGCCAGTCCCAGATATCGGCATTGGGTCCGGGAAGGTGATTGGGCTGGGGCATTGTGTACTCCTAGGACTCTCACGCACGGTCGTGAATTCTTCTGGTGCAGTTCACGATCTGTCGCAACCGTAGAGCCGCGCGAGTTTCACCGTCAACAGTCTCGATCGTGGTGATCTGCATACTCCGAGCAGGCATTAATTAACTCGGACGACACTTTTCTCTGGTGTCGAGCCGGTAGGGGAGTCGTCGTAATGTCCCCGTCACATCGTCGACAAGACGCCGACACACTGGGCCCGGAAATGTCGTGACATTTCGTGTGTAAATTCCTGAAGAACGCCCGGAGACTATTCTGTTTCCCGTGCAGTCCCCACGTCGTCCCGTGCCCGGTCCGGACTCGATGACACGGTGGTCGGAGGCCGTCGAGGCCGGCGCCCGCGGGTGGTACGCCGCGTCGCTCACCGGGGCGCGGTCGCTGCGGCGCGACGCAGATCCGGCCGTGCGGTCCCTGAGCGCGAGTCTCGAAGGATCGCTGTTGCGACAACTCGGTCGCCACACCGATGCCGCGGTTCGCGACGGCGCGGCCCTCGCCGACAGCGGCTACTCGCGGGCGGCGGATCCGCGCCGGGCGATCGACGTCGATGCCGCGGTCGACGCGCTCGTCGGTCTCGCCGCCGACTCCCTCGGTCCTCGTCGCCTCGCCCGCGCCGACGACCTCCTCATCCGAGCGGAGGGGGTGCTCGCGACTCGGCCCGGACGTGACCGGGTGTCACTGCGCGTGCTGTGGGTACGGGCGGAGGTGGCGATGGCGTCGGGTGACGCGCGGCGCGCCCTCGACGCAGCGGAGGCATCCGTGCGGGCGGCGCAGGAGTTCGGCTCGCCGCGGCACCTCGTCAAGTCTCGCGTGGTGCACGCTGCCGCCCGGCTGGTGGCAGGTCACCGCGCGGACGCCGCGACAGCCGCCCGTTCGGTGCGCGCCGACGCCGCCGACGCCGGTCTGCTCCCGCTCGCATGGGCTGCCGCATGTCTGTCCGAAGCCTGCGGTGACCGCGACGCGGGGGATGTCCGACGAGGTTTCGAGGTTGCGATCCGGTCACGCGGAGGGCAATTCTCGTGACCGAACCGTACGGTTCGGTCGAACCGCGTCGGGCGGCGACTATCCTTGAGTGGTTCCGCACCGGGCCGTCGGGGACCGGGAGGAAGCACGCCCGAATTCGGAGCGGGCCCGATGTGAGGTGGGAAACACTCTGACGATGATTGCCACGGGTGAGGGGCTGGACTCGGCCGTCGCCGCAGCTGCTCGCGGTGACCGAAGGGCTCTCTCCGTCGTCCTCGAAACCATCAGGCCGATCGTGGTCCGGTACTGCCGCGCGCGCGTCGGCGCAGGTGAGAGGGGTCAGCTGTCTGCGGACGACGTCGCCCAGGAAGTGTGCCTCGCGGTCATGACAGCGCTGCCGCGCTACGAGGACCAGGGCCGCCCCTTCATGGCGTTCGTGTACGGGATCGCGTCGCACAAGGTCGCGGACGCCCATCGGAGCACGTCGCGTAACAAATCCGAACCGATGGCCGATGTACCGGATGTCATGTCCATCGAGGACGGCCCCGAGCAACGGGCGCTGGACTCGGAGGCAGGACGTCGCATGAACGAACTGCTGTCGACGCTGTCGGAGAAGCACCGCGAGATCCTGGTGCTCCGGTTGGTGGTCGGGTTGTCGGCAGAGGAGACGGCCGCCGCCGTGGGTAGTACCGCAGGCGCCGTTCGTGTGGCGCAGCACCGGGCAATAGCGAAGCTGAAGAACGAAGTAGTGGGAGCAGGTGACAAGTATGGCTAGGGACTCGTGGCGCGGCAGCGCTGGAGATTCTCGGCACGGCGCCTCCGGACACGGAGCCACCGGCCGCCCCGACGCCTCCGGCGCAGGTGGCGTCGATCCCCGTGCCGTCGACGATCTCGAGTCGTCCGGCCCCGTCGACATCATGGCCGTGCGCCGTGACGACGCGCTCATCGATGCGATCGCGAGCGACGGTCCCGTCGCGACCGGCGATTCCGACGAGTATCGCCTGGCCAGTCTGCTGGCCGAGTGGCGTTCCGACATCCTCGCCGATCCACTCCCCGAGAGCCCCGATCTGGATCAGGTCGCCGCGGCGATCGATCTTGCTCTGGCAGAGGACGCCCTGCACCGTCAGCGGACGCGGAGCCGGATGAGTTTCCTGCGTCCCGTCGCCGGTGCCGCGGCTGCGGTCGCATTCCTCGCGGGTGGAGTCACGGCGTTCTCGTACAGCGCGATGCCGGGCGACCCGCTGTGGAAGGTGAAGGAGGTCGTCTTCACTCAGCAGGCCGATTCGACGGTCGCGCAGGTCGACACCACGTCAGCGTTGCAGGAGGTCGAGAACCTGATCGCTCGTGGTGACGCGGAGACGGCCAAGACTCGTCTGGCCGAGGCCGCGCAGCGGACCGAGAGCATCCGCGACGAGGACGAGCGTGCCCAGCTGCAGATGTGGTGGACACGGTTGTCGGACGAGCTGAAGAAGTTGACCGCACCGGCCGCAGTTCCCCCGCCGGCGCTGCCGACCACGTCGGTCACCACGGTTCCGACGGTGCCGCAGGACATCATCCCGGAACTTCCCGCCGACCCGAGTCTGCAGATTCCGCAGATCCCGCTCCCGACGGCGATTCCACAGTTGCCGACGGACATCCAGTTGCCGTTCCCGCTCCCGACGGCTCTGCCGCTGCTCCCGCAGTTGCCCACCACGACGGTCACCGTCTCGCCGGACATTCTGCGAGCGCCCATGCCCGTGCCGTCGACGACGGCGGCGGTCACCCCGAACACGTCCGTGACGCCCAACTGACTTGAAGTCACGACCCTCGGCCACGAGTAAGGCCCGCAGACGCTGTCTGCGGGCCTTACTCGTGAGGTGGTGTTCCGGCGACGCGTCCTACGAGTCGTACCCGTCGCCCTGGAGCGCGTCGTTCATGGACGCGTCCGCGTACCCACGGCAGTAGTCCCACGTCACGTACGCGTCGGGAATCGGATCGTAGGCGGGCTCGTGCGGACGCACGGTGCCGTCGACGAGCAGCTGGAGCAGATTCGCGCGCAGCATGTCCCAGTCGTGGTAATGGTCCTGCTGGCAGTCCTCGCAACACACGACGAGACCGCGGACGCCGCGATGGGCGAGCAGTGCTTCGTAGACGGCGAGGTCCGCGAGATCCTCCTCGACCGCCAGGCGTTCCTGGGGGTCGAGGGGTTGTCCGGGCTCGATGGCGTCGAGGGCGGCCGAGGGGTCGGCTGGATCGCCGGCGAAGGGATCCGGCGGCAGACCTGGAGGCAGTTGATCGCGCACACGTCCACGGTACGCAGCAAGTGCCGGTCTGCGCCAGCGCTACACGGCTCCACGCGGGCGGGGCGGCCTCCGACGCACGGGGTGACCTGCGCCGGGCGGGGGACCGATACGATGTATCGCGAGCGGACGAGGGAAGTCCCCGGCTCGCAGATCGATCGACCGCAGCTCAGGAGGGCCCGATCCGTATGAGTACCCCCGACAGGCCCGTGACCGCCCCAGAGGACTCGACCACGCGTGTCCGCACCGGTGGCGACGACCCGAACAAGGTTGCCATGCTCGGCCTCACCTTCGACGACGTTCTCCTCATACCCGCCGCATCGGATCTCATTCCGAGCAAGGTGGACACGTCCAGCCAGCTGACCCGAGAGATCCGGCTGCGCGTCCCCCTGGTGTCCAGTGCCATGGACACGGTCACCGAGGCGCGCATGGCCATCGCCATGGCCCGTGCCGGCGGAATGGGCGTTCTGCATCGCAATCTGTCCGCGGCCGATCAGGCGGCGCAGGTCGAGGTGGTCAAGCGGTCGGAGGCCGGCATGGTCACGGATCCGGTGACGTGCTCGCCGTCGGACACGCTCGCCGAGGTCGACGCGCTGTGCGCCAAGTTCCGCATCTCCGGCCTGCCCGTCACCGACGAGCGCGGCGAACTGGTCGGCATCATCACCAACCGCGACATGCGGTTCGAGGTCGACCAGAACCGCACCGTCGCGGAGGTCATGACGAAGGCTCCGCTGGTCACCGCGCGCGAGGGTGTCACGGCGGATGCCGCGCTGGGCCTGCTGCGCCGTCACAAGATCGAGAAGCTGCCCATCGTCGACGGACACGGCCGGCTCACCGGCCTGATCACCGTCAAGGACTTCGTCAAGACCGAGCAGCACCCCTACGCCACCAAGGACCGTGACGGCCGTCTGCTGGTCGGTGCCGCCGTCGGCGTCGGTGACGACTCCTGGTCCCGCGCGATGCTGCTCGCGGAGGCGGGGTGTGACGTCCTCGTCGTCGACACGGCGCACGGGCACAACTCCCAGGTCCTCGAGATGGTCAGCAAGATCAAGGCCGAGGTGGGCGAGCGTGTCCAGGTCGTCGGCGGCAACATCGCCACGCGTTCGGGAGCGCGCGCCCTGGTCGAGGCGGGTGCGGACGCCGTCAAGGTGGGCGTGGGTCCCGGTTCCATCTGCACCACCCGCGTCGTCGCCGGCGTCGGTGCCCCGCAGATCACGGCGATCCTCGAGGCGGTCGCGGTGTGCAAGGCCGCAGGTGTGCCCGTCATCGCCGACGGCGGACTGCAGTTCTCGGGAGACATCGCCAAGGCGCTCGCCGCCGGCGCCTCCACCGCGATGCTCGGATCTCTGCTCGCCGGCACCGCCGAGTCGCCCGGTGAGCTGATCCTGGTGGGCGGCAAGCAGTTCAAGAGCTACCGCGGCATGGGTTCGCTGGGCGCCATGCAGGGGCGTGGCGCCACCAAGTCCTTCTCCAAGGACCGCTACTTCCAGGACGACGTGCTGGCCGAGGACAAGCTGGTGCCCGAGGGCATCGAGGGGCGCGTCCCGTTCCGGGGCCCGTTGTCGCAGGTCATCCATCAGCTCACCGGCGGACTGCGGGCCGCGATGGGATACACGGGGTCGAACTCGGTGGAGGAGCTGCAGGAGGCGCAGTTCGTGCAGATCACCTCGGCCGGACTCAAGGAGAGCCACCCGCACGACATCACCATGACCGTCGAGGCACCGAACTACACTGCCCGCTGACTCGATTCCGACCGGAGTCGAGCGCCACCCGTCCCACGAGGTTCGGGAGGCTTACGAGAGAGGACGCGCGTGCGCGACCTGGTGGAAATTGGCATGGGCCGCACGGCTCGACGGACGTACGAGCTCGAGGACGTGGACATCGTCCCGTCCCGCCGTACCCGGTCGTCGAAGGAGGTGTCGACGGCGTGGCAACTGGACGCCTATCGCTTCGACATCCCGATCGTCGCGCACCCGACCGACGCGTTGGTGTCTCCGTCGTTCGCGATCGAGCTGGGCAAGCGCGGTGGCCTCGGCGTCATCAACGGTGAGGGCCTGTGGAGCCGCCACGCCGACGTGGAGTCGGTGATCCATCAGCTCGTCGAGCTCGCGGAGTCGGACGTCGACGCGGATGCGCCGGTGAAGATGCTGCAGAAGCTCCACGCCGCACCCCTGCAGCCGGATCTGCTCGCCGCCGCCGTCGCGCAGGTGCGGGAGGCGGGGGTCACGGTCGCCGTGCGCGTCAGCCCGCAGAATGCGCGTTCGTTGACCCCGGCGCTGGTGGCCGCAGGCGTCGATCTGCTGGTCGTGCAGGGCACGATCATCTCCGCGGAGCACGTGGGGCACCCGAGCGAGGAACCGCTCAACATGAAGACGTTCATCGCCGAGCTCGACGTTCCCGTCGTCGCCGGCGGCGTGAGCGATCACCGCACCGCCCTGCACCTGATGCGGACCGGTGCTGCAGGCGTCATCGTCGGGTACGGATCCACCGAGGGTGCCACCACCACGGGCGAGGTCCTCGGTATCGGTGTCCCGATGGCCACCGCCATCGCCGACGCCGCGGCCGCCCGTCGCGACTACCTCGACGAGACCGGCGGTCGGTACGTGCACGTGCTCGCCGACGGCGGGATCACGACGTCGGGTCATCTCGCGAAGGCCATCGCCTGCGGTGCGGACGCCGCCGTGCTCGGCGCGCCGCTCGCCCTGGCCGACGAGGCTCCCGGACGCGGCTGGTACTGGCCGTCGGCAGCGGCGCACCCGTCGATGCCGCGCGGTGCGTTCCTGCCCGTGTCGTTCGGCGAGGACCGCCCTTCGCTGGACCGCGTCCTGTCCGGTCCGTCTACGGACCCGTTCGGTTCGTTGGACCTGGTCGGCGGCCTGCGACGGTCGATGGCCAAGTCGGGCTACTCCGATCTCAAGGAGTTCCAGAAGGTGGGCCTCAACATCCGCGGATAGTCGCGACCAGTTCCTGTCACCCGGATTCACACGTACGGTATCGTGGTGCCGATCACGTCCGGGTAATCAGGAGGTCTCGATGAGCGACGCAACCACGACGAGCGACACCCCGCATTACGACGTCCTCGTCGTGGGGTCCGGCTTCGGTGGCAGTGTCACGGCGCTGCGGCTCGTCGAGAAGGGCTACACGGTCGGCGTTCTCGAGGCCGGGCGCCGGTTCGAGGACGACGAGTTCGCGGCGACCAGCTGGGACCTGAAGAAGTTCCTGTGGGCACCGAAGCTGGGTTGTTTCGGCATCCAGCGCGTCCACCTGCTGCGGGACTGCCTCATCCTGGCCGGCGCGGGTGTCGGCGGCGGGTCGCTGAACTACGCCAACACGCTGTACCAGCCGCCGCGGTCGTTCTTCCAGGACCAGCAGTGGTCGCACATCACCGACTGGCACTCCGAGTTGACGCCGTTCTACGAGCAGGCGCAGAAGATGCTCGGTGTCGTGCAGAACCCGCACATGACCCCGGCGGACCATGTCATGAAGTCCGTCGCCGACGACATGGGCGTGGGCCACACCTTCATCCAGACGCCCGTCGGCGTCTTCTTCGGCGACGAGCCCGGCAAGACGGTGCCCGATCCGTACTTCGGCGGTGTGGGTCCCGATCGAACGGGCTGCATCGAGTGCGGTGAGTGCATGACCGGCTGCCGCCACAACGCCAAGAACACGCTGCTCAAGAACTACCTCGGCCTGGCGGAGAAGGCCGGCGCGGACATCGTGCCGATGACCACGGTGACCGACCTGACTCCGCGCCCCGACGGATCCTGGGTCGTCGCCACCCAACGCACCGGCGCGCACGTCAAGAAGCACCGTAGGACGTACACGGCCGGCCACGTCGTGCTCGCCGCCGGTACGTGGGGCACTCAGCAGTTGATGCACAAGTTCCGTGACAACGGCTCGCTGCCCGGGCTCTCGCCCACCGTCGGGCGCCTGACCCGCACCAACTCCGAGTCCATCGTGGGCGCGGGGAAGCTGACGTACGACCCGTCGATCGACCTCACACGCGGCGTCGCGATCACGTCGTCCTTCCACCCCAGCGAGGACACCCACATCGAGCCGTGCCGCTACGGCAAGGGCTCGAATGCGATGGGCCTGCTGCAGACCCTCATGACCGACGGCGGCGGCCGCACCCCGCGGTGGCTCAAGTTCCTGGCCGAGGTGGTCGAGAACCCCGTCCGGTTCCTGCGCATGATGAACACGCGGCACTGGAGCGAGCGCACCATCATCGCGCTGGTGATGCAGAACCTCGACAACTCCATCACCACGTTCACCAAGCGTGGTCTTCTCGGGCGTCGTCACGTCAGCAGCAGGCAGGGCCACGGCGAGCCGAACCCCACGTGGATCCCGATGGGCAACGAGGCCACCCGCCGTATCGCGGAGAAGATCGACGGCATCGCCGGCGGGACGTGGGGAGAGGTCTTCAACATCCCGCTCACCGCACACTTCCTCGGTGGTTGCGTCATCTCCGAGGACGTCGAGAACGGCGTCATCGACCCGTACCACCGCGTGCACAACTACCCGACGCTGAGCATCGTCGACGGCTCGTCGGTGTCGGCCAACCTGGGCGCCAATCCTTCGCTGACCATCAGCGCGCAGGCCGAGCGAGCCGCGTCGCTGTGGCCGAACAAGGGGGAGAAGGACCTTCGTCCCGCGCAGGGTCTGCCGTACCAGCGCATCGAGCCGATCGCGCCCCGCAGCCCGGTGGTTCCCGCGCACGCACCGGCGGCCTTGATGCTGCCCATCGTCGAGATCCGGACGCCGTCGAGCACGCCTCCGTCCTCGTCACGGGTCGCCAGCCACGCGGGCAGCACCGGCGCGGCGTGAGGGCGGACGCGCTCTCTAGACTGTGCGCGTGACCGACTCCCCGCAGCAGGATCCCGTCCCGCCCCTCGAGAACGCGAATCCCGTGCTCGTCGTCGACTTCGGCGCGCAGTACGCCCAGTTGATCGCGCGGCGCGTCCGTGAGGCCCGGGTGTTCTCGGAGGTCGTGTCGCACACGATGACGGTCGACGAGATCGCGGCGAAGAAGCCTGCGGCGATCGTGCTGTCCGGTGGTCCGTCGAGCGTCTACGCCGAGGGTGCGCCGCAGCTCGATCCGGCGCTGTTCGACCTGGACGTCCCGGTCTTCGGTATCTGCTACGGCTTCCAGGCGATGGCGGGCGCGCTGGGCGGCACGGTCACTCACACGGGTACGCGCGAGTACGGGCGCACCGACATCGACGTCTCCGGCGGCACGCTGCACGACGGGCTGCCGTCGACGCAGCCCGTGTGGATGAGTCACGGCGACGCCGTCACCGAGGCTCCCGAGGGTTTCGAGGTCGTGGCGACCAGTGCGGGCGCCCCCGTCGCGGGATTCGAGAATCGGGCACGACGCCTCGCGGGGGTGCAGTACCACCCCGAGGTCCTGCACTCCCCGCACGGTCAGCAGGTGCTCTCCCGCTTCCTGCACGACATCGCCGGCATCGCACCGACATGGACGGCGGCGAACATCGCCGATGCGCTGGTCGAGCAGGTGCGCGAGCAGGTGGGTGACGGCAGGGCCATCTGCGGTCTCTCCGGTGGGGTCGACTCCGCGGTGGCCGCGGCGTTGGTGCAGCGCGCGATCGGTGACCGACTGACGTGTGTGTTCGTCGATCACGGACTGCTGCGAGCGGGAGAACGCGAGCAGGTCCAGCAGGACTTCGTCGCCGCCACCGGCGCCCGGTTGGTGACGGTGGACGCGGTGGACACCTTCCTGCGCGAGCTCGACGGCGTCTCGGATCCGGAGACCAAGCGCAAGATCATCGGCCGCGAGTTCATCCGCTCGTTCGAGGGTGCGGTGAGCGCGGAACTGGGTGACAGTGCGGCGCACGGGGAGTCGATCGACTTCCTCGTCCAGGGCACGCTCTACCCGGACGTGGTCGAGTCCGGCGGCGGCAGCGGTACCGCCAACATCAAGAGCCATCACAACGTCGGCGGTCTGCCCGAGGATCTGCAGTTCTCCCTCGTGGAGCCGCTCCGGCTGCTGTTCAAGGACGAGGTCCGCGCCGTCGGCCGGGAGCTCGGCCTGCCCGAGGAGATCGTGGCTCGGCAACCGTTCCCCGGCCCGGGCCTGGCCATCCGCATCATCGGGTCCGTCACGCCCGATCGGCTGGCGACGCTGCGCCACGCCGACGCCATCGCCCGCGAGGAGCTGACGATGGCGGGTCTGGACTCCCAGATCTGGCAGTGCCCCGTGGTGCTGCTCGCCGACGTCCGCAGTGTGGGTGTGCAGGGCGACGGCCGGACCTACGGCCATCCCATCGTCCTGCGTCCGGTGTCGAGCGAGGACGCGATGACCGCGGACTGGACCCGGCTGCCGTACGACGTGCTCGAACGGATCTCCACCCGGGTCACCAACGAGGTGCGCGAGGTGAACCGAGTGGTGCTCGATGTGACGAGCAAGCCGCCGGGCACCATCGAATGGGAGTGAGCCCGGCGGCGAGAGTGTCACCGCGAGCGTGACTTCCGGCGCCTGACGGGTGCCAGGACGAGGACCACGCCGACGACGACCGCGGCGATCACCAGAGTCCATCCCGAGGCGGCACCGGCGACGATCGCGGTGGGGTCCGCGCCGACGAGTGTCGGGATCGCCAGCAGCAGTGCCGCCACACCGGCGATCAGCAGGACCGGTGAGGGCCCGCGGCGATCGGTACTGCTCGTGTCGTGTCCGGTCTCATCGGTCACGGTGCACCTCCAGATTTCCCAGCGCTGTGCTGGCCTCGATGGTCAGGGTCGGTCCTGCCGTCCCGTCGGATCCGCCGTCGACCCCGCCGGCGCCGATGCAGTTCGCGTTGCCGACGGCGCTGCTGCAGTCGGTGACGACGTTCATGGTCGGCGACAGCAGGATCTCGGTGTTGCCGACGGCCTTCTCCACGGTCACGGTGCGGTCCTCGGTGAGGTCGAGTCCGCGCAGGTCGAGGACGAAGTTCCCCACACCGGACTCGTACGCGGGCGCCAGCGCGGCCATCGAGGTGGGCGCGATCGTCACGTTGCCCATGTTCGGTGACTCGACACCGCGCAGGTCCTGCACGTCGACCAGGGACGACACGAGGACGAACCCGGCGAGCGGGGCCGCGAGAACGAGCAAGCCGTAGCCGCGCCGCAGGAACGCGCCGATGATCAGTCCGATGCCGACGACGGTCAGCGCCACCGCCCCGACACGGGGTGCTGTCACGACGGCCGCGCCCGTCGCGGCGCCGATGCCGATGGTCACGGCGGAGGCGATGATGGCGAGGCCGATCACCGTGGACGTCAGGTGCGACTTCCGCGTCGGTGCGGGGACCGGGAGAACGGGCCGACCCGGTTCGGGTAGGTCCCAGGCGAACGGGGCGACCCCCAGGGGATCCCAGCTCGGCGGCGGCGGAGTGGACGGTGTGTCCCGGTCGTCCTTCGACAACGAGACGGGCGCGGTGTGTGCGGCCGGTTCCGAGACGTACTGGTCGGGGAGCGTCGAGTAGGCGTTCCACTGCTGTGCGGCCAGGTGTCCGGCAGAGTGAGGAGCGCCCGCGATCTCGGCCGGTGTCGGCGCGTTCGGAGTCCGACGGAACAACAGGTACAGGGCCCCGAGCATGGCGATCGTGGACACCAGCCCCGATCCCATTCCGAGTGGTCCGACCGTGAGGACCGAGACGACGAGAGCGACGGACAGCACCACGGCCGTCGTGTGGGAGTCCGACGTGCGGCCGCGGCCGAGCAGCGACTCCGCCGGCGACACGACGTCGCCGCGGCGCGGAAGCACCAGCCACGCAGCGAGATACAGGACCAGGCCGGATCCACCGAACAGGGTCGAGACGACGAACGCGACACGGACGAGAACGGGGTCGACGCGGTAGCGGTGGCCGATTCCGGCGGCGACACCGGCACCGGGGCCCTGATCGGGCAGGCGCACGGGTCGGGTTCGCCAGATCTCGGACAGCTGGGCGGACGCGGTGGCTTGGGTCATGGATACATCCTGGGCTGCCGGGGCGTCCCGGCACATCGGGGCGAACCCTGATTTCGCCGGTGTCCACGCGTCGCGTGACTCGACGCAGATGGGGGAGAACCCCGATACCGCGGAGCCGTGAGCCGTGCCAGTATCGAGGCGTGTCCACCCTGCCCGCACAGTCTCCGCACACGCGGGAGCCCCCCGGCCGTCCGCCCTTGCCGACGCCGGCGCTCCGTCGCCGTGCCGCCGGCCGTGTCGTCGGCGGTGTCGCGGGCGGTGTCGCCGATCACCTGGACGTCGACGTCTTCCGGGTGCGGGTCGTCTTCGCGGTGCTGTGTGCCGCAGCCGGTGCCGGTGCTGTCGCCTACGGACTGCTGTGGATCTTCACCTCCGCGGGTACCGACGTGCGCAGGCCGGACCGCTCGGAGAAACGTCGTGCCTACGGGCTGATCGCCCTCGGGATCGGCGGCGCCGTCGCGCTGGGGTCCGGGCTGACGGGCAGCTCGTCCACGATCATCGCCCCTGTCGTCGTCGTCGCGCTCGGCGCCGCGCTGGTGTGGCGCGAGTTCGACGCGGCCGGGACCCGAACGTCGGACACACGGACGGCGGACACCCGGCCTCGGCACGCACGCACGTCGGTACTGGGATGGGCGCGGATCGTCGCCGGGGTCACGCTCGTGATCATCGGTCTCTGTGTCGTGCTCGTCGCCCGGGTGGACGTGCGGGCCTTGCAGTCGTCCCTGCTGGCCGTCGTCGTGACGCTGGTCGGGGCGGTGCTGCTCACCGTGCCGCTGTGGATGCGGTTGTGGCGCGCCCTCGGTGACGAGCGCGCGGCACGCATCCGGAACGACGAGCGCGAGGAGATCGCGTCGCACCTGCACGACTCGGTGCTGCAGACCCTCGCGTTGATCCAGAAGCAGTCCACCGACTCCGCCGAGGTGATGCGCCTCGCGCGCAGCCAGGAGCGAGAGCTACGCAAGTGGCTGTTCGGGGGAGACCGTGACGACCACGCGTCCCTCGTCCGCGCGTTGGCCACCATCGCCGGTGAGGTCGAGGACCATTACGGTGTGACCGTGGATCCCGTGACCGTGGGCGACGTGGCTCTGGACGAGCCGGTCGAGAGTTCGGGGCTGAACCGTGAGGTCGCCACCGCTCTGCTCGGAGCCACACGCGAGGCACTCGTCAACGCCGCCAAGCACTCCGGGGTGACCTCCGTCGACCTGTACGCCGAGGCGGGTTGCGACACCGTCGAGGTCTTCGTCCGCGACCGCGGGTGCGGATTCGATCCGGACAGCGTGCCGCAGGATCGCCAGGGGCTGGCGCGCAGTGTGCGGGCGCGCATCGAACGCCGCGGCGGCTCGGTGCGGGTGCGGTCCGCGCCCGGGCAGGGCTCGGAGATTCACATCTGTGTGCCGCGGGTGCGCGGCACGGGTACCACCGGGCACGCGGACTCCGTGCCCGACACCGCGAGAGAGGAACGGTCCGCGTGACCCTGCGAGTCTTCCTGGTCGACGACCACGGAGTGTTCCGGTCGGGGGTGCGCGCGGAACTGGGGCGCGAGACCGACATCGAGGTGGTCGGTGAGGCCGGGGGCGTCGCGGACGCGGTCCGCGGTATCGACGAGATCCGACCCGACGTCGTCCTGCTCGACGTGCACATGCCCGACGGCGGTGGGGTCGCTGTTCTGCAGTCCATCGCGGAGGGCCCGGTGTGCCTGGCGCTCAGCGTGTCCGATGCCGCCGAGGACGTCATCGCCGTGATCCGCGCCGGCGCACGCGGTTACGTCACCAAGACCATCTCGGGGTCCGATCTCGCCGACGCGGTGCGCCGCGTTGCGGGCGGTGACGCCGTGTTCGGACCGCGATTGGCGGGGTTCGTCCTCGACTCCTTCACCGGTCGCTCCGCGGCACCGGAGCCGCCGCTCGATCCGGAGCTCGACTCCCTGACACCGCGCGAGATGGAGGTGCTGCGTCTGCTCGCCCGCGGCTACACCTACCGCGAGATCGCCGAGACGCTCTTCATCTCGATCAAGACCGTCGAGACCCATGCCTCGAACGTGTTGCGGAAGACGCAGCAGTCCAACAGGAACGCCCTCACCCGCTGGGCACACCGACGGCGCATCGAATGAGGGCCCGCGCGATCGCGGCCGTCGTCATCGGTCTCGGTGGGGTGGCCGCAGGTCTGGTGGCCGTCGTCTCGTCGATGCTCGAGACCCGCAGCATGGTGGTCGTGGGTCCCGCCTCCGCGGCGCCGCTGCTGTTGTGCGTGACCGTCGTCGGAGTCGTGGTGTGTCTGCTCGCGCGGCGGTGGTGGATCGCCGCAGCGTCGGCCGTTCTCCTGGGGCTGGGCGCGGTGGTCGCGGTGCCGCTGTACGTGCCGGGCGCCGCAGGAGTCGCCGATGCTGCTCCCGGTGAGCCGCTGCGCGTGATGCAGGCGAACGTCAAGCTGGGAGAGGCGGATCCGCAGGCACTGGTGTCGTCGGTGCGGGAGCGCCGCATCGACGTCCTCACCGTGCAGGAGCTCACCGAGCAGTCGGTGGGGGCGTTCGACGCCGCAGGGCTCTCCGCCGCGTTGCCCTACCGGTTCGTGGCGCCGTATCAGGGCGGCGCGGGCGCCGCGATCTACAGCCGGTTCCCGCTGTCGAACGGCCGGGAACTGCCCGGCTACCTGCTGGCGAGCGTGACGGCAGATCTCGATGTCGGTGCGGCGCAACCACTCCGGGTCTACGCGGTGCATCCGGTACCGCCCTGGCCGACACCCACCCCGGTGTGGGCGTCGGAGCTGGACATGCTCGGTGACGAGTTGGCACAGGCGTCGCCGGGAGCGGTGATCGTCGGCGGTGACTTCAATTCCACGCACGCGCACAAGCGGTTCCGCGATCTGCTCACCGGTGGTTACGTGGACGCTGCGGACGCTGTCGGTGCGGGGCTCATCCCGACCTACCCGATGGACGCGTGGTACCCACCAGTGGTCGGGATCGACCACGTCGTGGTGCGGGACGCGCAGGTGCGCTCGCTCGAGGCCGTCGACATCGTGGGATCCGACCATCGGGGGCTCGTCGCGACCGTCGACGTCCCCTGACCCACCTCGATCTCTCGCCGGGGTCGGGAGCGGGTCAGAGCACCAGGAGCAGGACGATGAGCAGGAGCAGCGCCGCGCCGCCGATCGCGAGGTAGAGCGGCAGCCCGGCGGGGGCGGTGAAGGACTTCGGTTCCTTCGTCTCGAACGCGGGCGGCGAGTACGTCGGGCGCGGGGCCGGCCCGGGTGCCGCCGTGGTGGACGCCGCCGTCGGACGCGGAACCCGATCCAGAGGGGTGGCGGTGTCCGCTGCCGGGAGCCCCGTCATGGTGCGGCCGTGGATGCGTTCGCCTCGGCGGGAGGTGCCCGGGACGCGGGAGCCGCGCAGAGCCCAGAACGGGACCTGACCGTCGGCCGCGCGCAGCGGATGGTTGATCACCGATCCGGCGTTGCCGTTCTTGCCCACGGCGAGGGTGACGAAGCGGGTGCGGACCTCGGCCATGGTGGGGCGGCGCGCGGGGTCGGGTTCGAGCATGTGCAGCAACGTGGCCGTCATCGGTCCGCTCTTGCGCGGCGGGATGATGCGCCCCCCGGCGACGCGGTGCAGCAGGGCGATGGAGTCGGCGTCGATGCCGAAGGGTGGTTGTCCCTCGGTCGCGGTGTACAGCGTGGCGCCGAGCGAGAAGACGTCGCTGGCCTCGGTGGGGTCCGCGCCGCGCGCCACCTCGGGTGCGAAGTACGCGGGGGTGCCGGTGATGACGGCGCTGTTCTCCTCGTGCGTGTCCGTCTTGGCCCGTGAGATGCCGAAGTCGCTGATCTTGACCATGCCCAGCGCGCTGCCGCGATCGGCGACCAGGATGTTGCCCGGTTTGATGTCGCGATGCACGATGCCGGCGGTGTGGGCGGCGGTGAGGGCGTCGGCGATCTGGGCGCCGATCTGGACGACCTCGTCCGGGGGCAGCGACTCGGCGATGTTGAGGGCCATCGCGAGGCTGCGGGCGGGGAGGTACTCCATGATGAGCCAGGGCTCGCCGCTGTCGAGCGCGACGTCGTGCATGGCGATGGCGTGCGGGTTGTTCAGCTGGGCCGCCATCCGCCCCTCGCGCATGGCACGGTCGCGGATCTCGCGGGCGGCCTCGGGAGTGAGGTCCACGGTCGAGGTGGCCTGTTTGACGGCCACCTTGCGGCTGAGCAACGTGTCGCTCGCGAGCCACACCGCGCCCATTCCGCCGCCGCCGAGCTTGGAGTCGAGTCGGTAGCGACCGGCGAGGAGGTAGTCGGGTCCGATGACCGGTCGCGTGCGCCCCGAGCCGGCCGCCGCTCCGCTGGGCTGCTGGTGATCAGTCACGGTGTTCGAGGTTATCGGACGAGCCGATCGAGTGCCGGGCAGGGCTGTCACCAGTACGTTTCCGGGCGTCTTGACGTTCGAACGGGCAGCGGCTTTACTGGTGTGAGCGTTCGAAAGTATGTTCGAATTCTCGGTCTTCCCCCGGGTCTCCAACGCAGTCTCGACCGTCCCGACCGGGGAGTGAGTATGCCTGTATCCGTTGATCTCGAAGGCCTCGAAGGGCTGTCCCGCACCGAGCGGATCGAGTTCCTGCGTCGTCGTATCCGGTCCTCACCTGCGCGTGTGGCCGATGCCCCCGCTCCTGCCGCACCGGTCACCCTCACGGCCACCGCGCCTGCCCCGGATCCTGTGCCGGCCCGGGTCCGCCCGGTTCTCCCGGTCCCGGCGGCGTTGTCGGCGCTGCTCCCCGAGGGTGGGTTGGCCCGCGGCACGGTGGTCTCGGTGTCCGGCGCCGGATCGTTACTGCTCGGGATCCTGGCGTCGGTCACCGGATCGGGACGGCACGCCGCCGTCATCGGCTTGCCGCGGCTGGGACTGTTGGCGGCGTCGGAGATGGGGGCGCATCTGCAGCGGGTGGCGCTGGTCCCGGATCCCGGGCCGGACCCGGTGGAGGTCGCCGCCGTGCTGCTCGACGGCATCGATCTGGTGGTGCTGGGGCTGGGCGGCATGTCGGTGCCGCCGTCGCGAGCGCGGGCGGTGGTCGCTCGGGCGCGCAACAAGGGCGCCACGCTGATCGTCACCGACGGACGCTGGGACGGCGCCGAGCTCCGGTTGGACGCCCGCATCCGCGGGTACGGCGGGCTCGGCTCGGGGGCTCGCACGGGTCACGGCCGGGTGCGCGCCGTGCATCTGGGCGTCGAGGTGCAGGGCCGCGCCGTCCGACCGCGGACCGGTCGGTTGACCTTGACGTCCACGGGCGACGGGGTCGAGTGGGGATCGGCCGATTCCACCGTGTCGCATCAGGATCCGGTGCTGGAAGCGCTGCCGTCGTGAGTACCGATCGTCGGAGCCGGGTGCTGGCTCTGTGGTGCCCCGACTGGCCTGCCGTGGCTGCTGCCGCCGCGGCCGAGATCCCGGCCTCGTCGCCGGTGGCGGTGGTCTCCGCCAATCGCGTCGTCGCCTGCTCCGCGACGGCGCGCGCCGAGGGGGTCCGTCGCGGTGGCCGTCGCCGTGAGTCGCAGGCCCGCTGCCCGGAACTGTATGTGGCGCGGGCGGATCCGGATCGGGACGCGCGGCTGTTCGAGCCGGTCGCCTCGGCGGTGGACGAGGTGGTGCCCGGTATCGAGGTGCTGCGGCCCGGCCTGTTGCTGCTGTCCGCGCGCGGCGCGGCGCGGTACTTCGGTTCGGAGGAGGCCGCGGCGGAGCGGCTGGTGGACACCGTCGCGGCGGTCGGTGTCGAGTGCCAGGTGGGGATCGCCGACGAGGTGTCGACGGCCGTCGTCGCGGCTCGGCACGGCGCGATCGTGCCGCGGGGGAGCGGCGCGCAGTTCCTGGCTCCGCTCCCGGTGGCCGAGTTGTCGGCGGAACCGTCTCTCGCGGCGCCGGACCGGGTGGATCTGGTGGATCTGCTGGTGCGTCTGGGTCTGCGCACGGTGGGGGACTTCGGGGCACTGTCACCGGTGGACGTGGCCTCCCGCTTCGGCACCGACGCGGTCCTCGCGCACCGCAGCGCGCGAGGTGAGCCGGAGCGGCCGCCCTCGGCGCGCGTGCTTCCTCCCGACCTCGAGGTCGAGTACCGCTGCGACCCGCCGATCGATCGCGTCGATGCGGCGGCGTTCGCGGGTCGCGCCCTGGCCGAGCGGCTGCACGTGACGCTGTCGGCCGCGGCCGTGGCCTGCACCCGGTTGCTGGTGCAGGCCACCACGGCCAACGGTGAACACCTCTCCCGCACGTGGCGATGCGCGGAACCGCTCACTCCCGAGGGCACCGCGGATCGCGTGCGATGGCAGCTCGACGGCTGGCTCACCGGCCGCAGTGAGAACAAGCCGACCGCCGGCATCGTCCTGTTGCGTCTCGAGCCGGTGGAGGTGGTGTCGGCGGGTGCGCTGCAGCTGGGACTGTGGGGCGGAGTCGGCGACGAGGACGAGCGGGCCCGCCGTGCCCTGGTGCGGGTGCAGGGTCTGCTGGGCGGCGACGCCGTCCAGGTGGGTGTGCTCAGCGGTGGTCGGGGGCCGGGTGAGCGCGTGACGATGCTGCCGTGGGGCGACGAACCGGTGCCCGATGCGGATCCTTCCGCTCCGTGGCCCGGCCGGTTGCCGTCCCCGTCGCCCTCGGCGCTGATGCCGACGCGTCCGGAGATCGCCGTGACCGACGAGTCGGGCGTCGCGGTGCAGGTCACCGAGCGCGGGATGTTCGATCGCGTACCCGGCCGGGTCGACTGGGGATCACGGAGCTGGGTGTTGCACGGCTGGGCGGGACCGTGGGCGGCGGACGAGCGGTGGTGGGATCTCGGCGCCACCTCCACCGCCCGCCAGGTGGCACGGGCGCAGGTGCTGCTGGAGGACACCCGTGCTCTGCTGGTCCTGCACGACGGTGGACGATGGTTCGTGGAAGGGATCTACGAATGACGGCGGAACGCGCACGGGAACGCACGGGCGAGGCCACGATCCTGCATGCGGACCTCGACTCCTTCTACTCCTCGGTGGAGCAGCGGGACGACCCGTCGCTGCGCGGGCGCCCCGTCATCGTCGGCGGCGGTGTGGTTCTGGCGGCGAGCTACGAGGCCAAGGCCTTCGGCGTGAAGACGGCCATGGGTGGCCGGCAGGCACGGGCTCTGTGCCCGCAGGCGGTGGTGGTGCCGCCCCGGATGGCCGCCTACTCGCAGGCGAGCAAGGACGTGTTCGACGTCTTCGAGAACGTCACCCCGCTGGTCGAGGGCATCTCCATCGACGAGGCCTTCCTCGATGTCACCGGGCTGGCGCGGTTGTCCGGATCGCCGTCGGACATCGCTCGGGACCTGCGTCGCACGGTGGCGGAGGACGTCGGTCTCCCCATCACCGTCGGGGTGGCGCGTACCAAGTTCCTCGCCAAGATCGCCAGTGCCGTCGCCAAACCTGACGGCCTGCTCGAGGTTCCGCCGGACCGTGAGCTCGAGTTCCTGCATCCGCTTCCGGTGGAGCGCATGTGGGGCGTCGGCAGGATCACCGCCGACAAGCTGCACGCGCAGGGCATCCGCACCATCGGTGACCTCGCCGCGCACCGCGAGGGCGCGCTGGCCGCCGTCCTCGGATCTGCCGCCGGTCGGCACCTGCACGCCCTGTCGAACGGTGTCGACGCGCGCCGGGTGAGCACCGGCCGGAGCCGACGGTCGGTGGGCGCCCAACACGCTCTGGGGCGCCGACACAAGACCCCCGCGGACATCGACGCAGCCCTCGTGGGACTGGTCGACCGTGTCACCCACCGCATGCGGAAGGGCCACCGGGCCGGTCGCACGATCACGCTGCGCCTGCGTTTCGACGACTTCACGCGAGCGACGCGATCCACGACGCTGACCCGCGCGACGGCCGACACCCACGTCGTGCTCACCGCGGCGCGATCTCTGCTGAGCGCATCGATGTCGACCATCACGATGCAGGGCCTCACCCTTGTCGGGGTGGCCGTGTCGAATCTGGAGGACGGCGCCGCGATGCAGCTCGAGCTGCCGTTCGAGACGCCGGAGGACGAGCATCCGACCATCGACCGGACGGCCCTGGACGAGGCGCTCGACGGAGTGCAGCGCCGGTTCGGCACCTCCGCGCTCACGCGCGGTGTGCTGCTCGGGCGAGAGGAGCAGACATCGGTGCCCATGCTCCACGAGTGAGAGTCTGCGCTTCTGGGAGGATGGCTCGATGATCATGACGGACGGTGTGGTGGACGCCGAGGGCGTGCGCCTGCACTATCGGGATTCCGGCGGTACCGATGCGCTGGGGTCGCCCGTCGTACTGGTACACGGCATGGGCGGCGACGGCCACACCTGGGACACGTTCGCGCGCACGATGGTTCGGCGGGGTCGCCGTGTCGTCGTTCCCGACCTCCGCGGGCACGGCCGCAGCGGCCGGGCGCAGAGCTACCTGTTCGGCGAGTTCGGCAACGATCTCGAGGCGCTTCTCGATCATCTCTCGCTGACTCGTGTCGACCTCGTCGGCCACTCCCTGGGAGGCCACGCCGCGACGCTCGTCGCCCAACGCCGTCCGACGACGGTGCGCAAGCTCGTGGTCGAGGAGGCTCCACTCCCCATCCGTCCCGGTGACGAGACCCCGTCGATCACGACGAAGTTCCCGTCCGCGCGCGAACTGCTGCACGCTACGACCAGCGTGATCCGACACCCCCGCGCAGTGCTGGCCTTCGATCGGTCGATGACCTCCTCCGCGCTCACCCAGTTCCGCGCCCCTGATCCACTGTGGTGGGATGCGCTGGCGCACATGGAGAGTGACGTGTTGCTGGTGGTCGGTGGTCCCACCGGCATGGTCGACCGCGCACGCCTCGAGGCGATGACGGCGCTGGTACCGCGCAGCCGGGTCGTCGCTGTGGACAGCGGGCACAGTGTGCATCGGGACCGGTTCGCCGAGTTCGACGCCGCGGTCGGCCCGTTCCTCGCCGAGCACCAGGAAACTCCCCGCGCCCTGTGAGGCGTCCAGAACCGCCGGCGTCCTCACCGTCCCTCGCGACGACAGTCGCTACGGTCGGCGCATGACGGCACCCACCCAGCAGTTCACCCCTACCCGGCGCGACGCCGAACTCGCCGGCCGCGCACTGATGTACGCCGTGTCCGAGCTCAGCCTCATCAGGGTCACCGGCCAGGGCGGCGCTGCCTACGCGCAACTGCAGGTGTGCCCGTCGGGTGCGCGCTACCGGTCGGTCGTCGACGGCTTGAGTCCGCGCGCCGCGCGGGAGTTGACCAACGGGTACCACGCCAATTTCCATCACCCCGTGCTGTACGCGGCGGCGCTGAGGCTGGGCGCCGAGCGGCTCGCCGAACTGGTCCCGATGTCGCGGTCACTGCGCGCGGTGCTCGTCGCCGCGCCGGCCGTCGCCGCCACGGCGGACATCACCGAGAACGTCGTCAACCTCTACCTCCACCGCGACACCCGCCGCATCACCGACGCGACCGCGACCGTGTCGAGTGCGCTCAGCATCGTCAAGTGGGGTGGGACGCTGGGACCGTTGGCCTATATGACGGCCGGCTTCTTCCCGATCTGGGGCCGAGCCGTGCGTGATCGGCTCGCACGCGGCCGGTAGACGAGCGCAGCCGCCGAGCGGGCGGCCGGTTACCGTCGTGTCATGACCGTCACCCGGCCCCGCGCGGCGACGCTGTCGTTGCGGAGTCGCATCCGACTTCTCACGGTGAGCGTGGCGGCGCTGGCCGTCGCGATCTGCTCCTTCGTGATCTACATGGTCACCGAGGACGCGCTGCGTGCGCAGCTCTCCGACCGGGTGGGCCGGGACGCCGACAAGTTGATCGCCAGCGATTCCTCGGGGCTCTCTCCGGCGGTCTTCGGCTTCGCTGCCGGACCCCGCGCGGGACGCTATCTGCAGGTGGGCATCGTCAGTGCGGACGGTGACGTGTATTCCGCATCCGGAAGTTTCACTCCGTTCGCCTCGGCCGACGGCGAGCTGGAACCGGTGGTCGCCTCTGTGGTCGCGGGGGAGTCCGATCGCGTCGTCACCGACCTGAACGGCTACGCGGTGGCCATCGAGAAGGCGCCGAGCGGGTCGACGGTCCTGGTCGGAGAGTCCTACCGGTCGCTCGACGGGGTGATGAGCGGGCTGCTCCTCATCTTCGTCACGGTGGGCGGCGCACTGGTGGTGCTGGCCGGGCTGTCGGGGTACCTGGTGGCGCGGACGGGCCTGCGCCCGGTCGGCCGGCTCACCCGCGCCACACGGCGGATCACCGAGACCGGCGACCTCAGTCCGGTGGCCGTGGTGGGTGACGACGAGCTGGCGCACCTCGCCGATCGGTTCAACGACATGTTGGCGGCTCTGCAACGCTCTCGGCTCGCACAGAACCACCTCATCGTCGACGCGGGCACCGAGCTGCTGGCGCCGCTCACCGCACTACGCACCAACATCGAGCTGCTCATCGAGATCGGTGACCCCGACCGTGCACCCGCGGTGCCGTTGGATCAGGACGCGGTGGACCAGCTTCGGCGTGACATCGTCGATCAGCTGGACGAGGTGGCACGCCGTATCCACCGGCTGGTCGACGAGGCGCGGGAGGCGCACACGCGGGACGGATGAGTCAGGTGTCCGCCCGGTAGCGCGCGGGGGGACTACCCACCAGGGCGGTGAAGGCCCGGACGAGATGACTCTGATCCGCGTATCCGAGGTCGGCGGCGAGCGCCGCCCAGTCCACCGTGCCGTCGGTGTGCGCGGCGCCCGCCACGTCCAGGAGTCGGCACCGCTGCACCACCCACTTGGGCCCGACGCCGACATGGTCGGCGAACTGTCTTTGCAGCGTCCGCAGGCTCACTCCCGCACGATCCGCGAGCTGCTGCGCCCGGATGATCGCCGTGTCCGTCTCGGCCAGCTCCACGAGGTCCGCGATGTCGGCGGCCACGGGGTCGGCCGTCGCGGTCCGCTCGATCAGCCACGAGGACAGTCGATCCACACGTGGTGACGTCCGCGTCCGGGTCGAGGAGGAGACCGGCGAGTCGGCGATCGTCGGTGCCCAGCACGTCCGCGACGGTCCCGATCCGATCGGTCATCGAGCTCACGGGCCGGCCGAGAACGGGGCGGAAACCTGCGGGACGGAACGCTGCGGCTACTGTGCGCCCGTCGCCGACGAGGGTGCGCTGGAAGCGATGTCGCATCACGCCGTGCACCAGCAGCCGCGGAGCGCCGTCCCGCGATTCCGCCGTCAGATGGATCACCGGGCGCGGGACGACCTCCTGCACGTGCGGTTCGGGGCAGTGCCACTCCACCCACCAGAAGTAGTCGACGTGGGTCGCGAGGCCGTCGGGAGGGCGGGAGCGGCCGACGGTGATCCGACCCTCCGCACGCGCGGGGTGCAGAATCGCCGACTGCGCGCGTCGGCCTGCTCGGGTCAACGGATCCTCCGTCACGGAGCGAACCGTACCGCTCGGGGTGGCGCGTTTGTTCAAGTCACGGTGCCGATCGTGAGGGAGGCTGAGGTCATGACGACGACGCGACTGGCGATGACGACCCTGGACTGTGCCGAGGTTCCTCCGGTGGCCGAGTTCTGGGCGGCGTTCCTCGGTCTGACACAGACGATGGGCGACGGCGAGAACTACGCCATGCTCGCTCCCTCGAACGGAGGCCCGGCGCTGGGCTTCGGCCGCGTGGACGGCTGTCGGCCACCCGCCTGGCCGAACCCCGACGGGAGCAAACAGTTCCACTTCGACATCGCGGTCCAGGACATCCCGGTGGCCGAGGCCCGTGCGATCGAGCTGGGGGCGACGCTCGCCGAGCCGCAGCCGGGCGAGACGTGGCGCGTTCTCCTCGATCCGGCCGGCCATCCGTTCTGCCTGACGGATGCCGCCAACTGGGGCTGACCACACGCGTGGTGAACTGGCATCGACAGCGATCCCCGACCGAACGGACGTCCCGTGGCCATCACCGCTCTGCTCGAACTGCGTCTCGATCCCGCCCGCCTCGACGAGTCGCACCGCATCATCGACGAGACTCTCGTCGCCACCCGTGCGTTCGAGGGATGCCTCGGTGTGGAGGTGACGGCGGACGTGAAGGATCCGGCGCACGTCGTGATCGTCGAGAGCTGGGACAGCGTCGAGGCCGACGCCGCCTACCGCGCGTTCCGTGCGACTCCGGAGGGCCGCAGCGAACTCGGCTCGATCGTCACCGCGGCACCGGTGCTCACCGTGCTGGCGCCCGTTCGATGACGACGGACGCGACTCTCTCGGTGGCCTTCGTCCAGGCCACTTGGCATCGCGAACTGGTGGACCGGGTGCGCCAGGGTTTCGTGCGGGAGTTCGGGCGTGAAGTGGACACCTTCGAGGTGCCCGGCGCGTTCGAGATTCCGTTGCACGCCAAGCGACTCGCGCTCACGGGCCGGTACTCGGCCGTCGTCGCGGCGGCGCTGGTGGTGGACGGCGGAATCTACCGGCACGAGTTCGTCGAGACGGCCGTCATCGACGGACTCATGCGGGTGCAACTCGACACCGATGTGCCCGTGTTCTCGGTGGTGCTGACCCCGCACCACTTCCACGAGCATGCCGACCACACGAGCTTCTTCGCGGAGCACCTCGAGAAGAAGGGTGTCGAGGCGGCGAGCGCGGTGGTGCGCACACTCGCGTCCCTCGACTCGATCGGCCGCTAGCGGCGGGGTCAGTACTGCCAGACCGAGGGGTCGACGAGCGCGAGCTTGTCCGGTGACCGGATCATGTCGATCCGCGACACCAGGCCCGTCGACGACACCTCGAACGACACGACGCCGAGCAACTCGTCGCCCGCCACGAGCGCGAGTCCCGTTCTGCCGTTCACACGGCACGGACGCACCCGCAGACCGTCGCCCACCTTCGCCGCGATGCCGAGGAGAAACCGCGCGACGTGGTCCGCGCCCGTCACGGGACGCCGTGCGGCCGAGACGACTCCGCCGCCGTCGCTGACCAGAACGACGTCGGGATCCAGCGTCGTCAGCAGATCGGCGAGCACTCCCGTACCGGCGGCACGGGTGAAGTCACGCACCGCGCCGGCATGCAGTTCGGGTGACACGGCGAAACGCGGAGACCCCTCCGTCACGTGCCGCCGTGCGCGAGACGCGAGCTGCCGCACGGCAGTCGGTGTGCGACCCACGATGCGCGCGATCTCGTCGAACGGGACGTCGAACACGTCGTGCAACACCCATGTCGTGCGTTCGGCCGGGGACAGCGTCTCGAGCACCACCATGAGCGCGAAGCGCACGCTCTCGTCGAGCGTCACCCGGTCGGGCGGCGAGTCGGCCGGTCCGACCAACGGCTCGGGCAACCACGGTCCCACGTACGTCTCTCGTCGCACGCGGGCCGACCGCAGCACGTCCAGTGCTGCGCGCGAGACAGCGACCACGGCCCACGCCTCGACGTCGAGAACGGGTGACGTCGCATCGGCTGCGACCAGTTTCGGCCAGCAGTCGGACACGACGTCCTCGGCGTCGGCGTGCGAACCGAGGACGGCGTAGGCGATGCGGACCAGCCGTGGGCGGACGCGGACGAAGTCGTCGGTGACACTCACCGGGTCGAGGCACCCACACGCGCGAGCCACTGATCGAACGTCTCTTCCCCGTGCGCGGCGTCCGGACCGGGAAGGAGCCCACCGTTCGCCATGCCGCGACCCCCGGCGCCCGGCAGCCGCAGGGGGAGGACGAGACGCTTCGATCCACGCGCGCGCAGCAGCCTGCGAGCCAGATCGGGTTGATACTCCGGGCGCGGCCCGGCGTACTCCACGACGGAGGTGAGCGGTGTCCCCACTGCCAGGTCGACGATGTGGACGGCGACCTCCGCGGTGCTGACCGGCTGACTCCGCATCGTCGGGACCATCGCGACCGGACCCGGAGTCATCGCGAGAGCCTGGCCGGTGAACTCGTGGAACTGCGTCGCACGCAGAATCGTCCACGGAACCGTCGACTCGCGTACGAGTTTCTCCTGCAGACGTTTACCGGCGTAGTAGCCGTAGTCGACACGATCGCACCCCACGATGGACAACGCCACGTGGTGCCGGATTCCCGCGCGCTCCCCGGCGGCCAGCAACGTCGATGTGACAGCGCCGAAGAACTTCTCGGACGCGCGCGCCGACATCGTCGTGACGTTCGAGGCGTCGATCACCGCGTCGACGTCCGTCAGTGCGCGGTCGAGCTCCGGGGTCGGCCGCGTGAGATCGATACCGGCCGATCTCGCGAGCACCACGGGAGTGTGTCCTCGGGCCCGCACCTGCTCCACCACGTGCCGCCCCGCTGCGCCCGTTCCGCCTGCCACTGCGATTCGCATGGCGTCATCCTTCCCTCGTGCGGGTCCTCGGTGGAACC
The DNA here is from genome assembly GCF_019835845.1 of Rhodococcus sp. BP-349. Classification (NCBI taxonomy): domain Bacteria; kingdom Bacillati; phylum Actinomycetota; class Actinomycetes; order Mycobacteriales; family Nocardiaceae; genus Rhodococcus; species Rhodococcus sp. BP-349. The sequence goes on from NZ_JABUDR010000001.1 coordinate 1,841,708, forward strand.
CGTTCGAGAGTAGGACGAGAGAGAGCGAGCATCTGTGACATCACCAGTGCGCGCCGGGAACCCATCGTCCGGCCCGCCGCACGACCCGGGGCATCCGGAACTCGCGTCGGTTCTTCTTCGGTGCGCGGGGACCGGACGACCACGAGCTGGTGTCGGTGATTCCCTTGGCGGCGGCGCTGTCCGGATACGCCTTGTAGTACGACGCCAGCACGCGGTCCTTCGAGCGGGGCATCAGCAGGTTGCCCCATTCCGCGGCGGTTCCGGTGGGAACGTCGATGCGCTTGGGCTTCTCGATCAGTGCCCGCATCACCATCGCGGCGGCCTTCTCCGGCGTCTCGACCTTGTTGACGTTCTTGTTGCCGGTCGGGGCGATCATCGGGGTGTCCACGAGGGGCATGTGCACGGTGGTGAACGAGACACCGTCCGCCAATGTCTCCGACGCCGCGACCGAGGTGAAGGCGTCGAGGGCCGATTTGCTCGCCACGTACGCGGCGAAGCGCGGCGGATGGCTCTGCACCGAGGCGCTGCTGATGTTGACGATGTGGCCGTACTTCCGCTCACGCATGTGGGGGAGCAGCGCGAGGATCAGGCGGAGTGCACCGAAGTAGTTGACGGCCATGGTCCGCTCGAAGTCGTGCAGACGGTCGGTCGACAGGGTGAGTGAGCGCCGGATCGATCGGCCCGCATTGTTGACGAGCATGTCGACGTGGTCGTGGTCGCGCAGGACCGCGGCCACGGTCTCGGCGACGGACGCGTCGTCGGTGATGTCGCAGACGTAGCCGTGCGCATCGGCGCCGGTCGCCCGGATCTCCTCCACGACGGCCGTCAGCTTGGCCTCGTCGCGGGCGATGATGATGACGCGCGCGCCTTTGCGGGCCGCAGCGAGAGCGGAGGCCTTACCGATGCCCGAGGAACCGCCGGTGATGACGACGTGTCGGTTCACCAGCGGCCCGGCCGGATCGTCGCGTCGCGCCCGGTATGGGTCGAGATGCGCACGCCAGTACGACCACAGTGCGGGTGCGTACGTGCGGAACTCCGGTACGCGGGCCGCGTTCTCGCCCATCGCCTCGTTCAGTGCGGCACGGGTGAGGGTCGAGTCGAATCGGGTGGGCAGCGTGAGGTGCTCGGCCATGACGGGCGGGATGTCGTAGTTCTCGAACACCGCGTCGCGGGCGGCGACGACATGACGATTGGTCGAGCGGAGCAGCGGCGTGACGACGGAGCCGGGAATGCTCCCCACGGCGCGGGGCGCGCCGGCCGCGTCGGCGAGAGCGGAGTAGACCTCGCGCATCGGTTGCGGACGCGGGTTGACCAGGTGGAACACGCGGCCGTCGAGATCCGGGGCGTGCAGGAGCGCGACCAGCGCGTCGGCGACGTGGTCGACCGGGACGATGTTGGTCGCGCCGAGTGCGGGCACCGTCATCGGCAGGGCCGCGGGCAATTCGGCGAGCAGAGAGATGAGCCGGAAGAGGTAGTACGGGCCGTCGATCTTGTCGATCTCGCCGGTGGTCGAGTCGCCGACCACCGCTGCCGGTCGGTAGACCCGCCAGGTGAGGCCCGGGGTCTCGCGGACCACCTTCTCCGCCTCGAACTTGGTGCGGTGGTAGGGCGTCGGAAAATTCTGACCGAGGTCGAAGTCGTTCTCGGTGAACACCCCTCGATGGTCTCCGGCCACCGCGATGGACGACACGTGGTGCATCGTCGCCCCGAGCAGGACGGCGAGCGCTGCCACGGCCGCGGTGCCCTGCACGTTGGTCGCCTGCTGTTCGTCGCCGGCCGTGAGGTCGTAGACAGCGCCGAGATGCACCACGTGGCCGACGTCGGACAGGGCCGACGCGTCGATACCGAGACCGGGTTCCTCGAGGTCTCCGACCAGCGGGCTGATCCGCTCGCCGCCCGCGGCCCCGTCCGCGAAGGCTCGCAGACGGTCGACCGACCCGGGGCGCACGAGCACGTGCACCGTCGCGCCCGCGTCCCGCTCCAGGATTCTCCGCACGACCGCCCGGCCCAGGAATCCCGTGCCGCCGGTGACCACGTAGTCGCTCATGGCGGGCACCTTACCGCGCAGTAAGAACGGGCGGTGTCAGTGACCGATACCCACCTTCGCGTGGACTCTCCGCATCCAGGCCGGGGCCCACCAGTTTGCTTCGCCCATGAGCTTGACCAGCGACGGGACCAGCAGCATGCGGATGATCGTGGCATCGATGATGAGCGCCAGAATCATGCCGACTCCGAGGAACCGCATGATCGACAGACCCGACAGCGAGAACGCCCCGGTGACGATGATGAGGATCAGCGCGGCCGCGGTCACGATGCGGCCCGTGCGTTGGGCGCCGATGAGCACGGCCTCCTCGGTGGTGGCGCCGGCGGTGCGCGCCTCCACCATGCGGGACATGAGGAACACCTCGTAGTCCGTCGAGAGCCCGAACACGACGGCGAGGATGAGGACCACGAACGTCGCCTCGAGCGGCGCCGGTGTGACGCCGAGCAGTCCGGCGCCGTGTCCCTCCTGGAAGATGAACGTCAGTGCGCCGAACGTCGCCGCCATGCTCAGTCCCGCCATCGCGACGGCCTTCACGGGGAGCACCACGGAGCCGAACGCCAGGAACAGCAGTATCAGCGTCGACACCACCATGATCGTCAGCATCACGGGCAGCCACGTCACGATCGCGTCGTTTCCGTCCAGCACCAGTGCGGCAGCACCGCCGACCCGGAGTTCGGTGCCGTCGGGAGCGGGGATCGCGCGCAGTTGCTCCACGACGTCCTGTTGCGCCTCCTGCGAGACTCCCGACGAGAAGCTCGCGTCGATCACGACGAAGTCGCCGCTGGCGGTACCGAACTGCACGTTCTCGATGCCGTCGATCCCGCGGGCCGCCGTCGTGACGGCATTGATCGCGGGACCGTCGGGACGCGCGGTGTCACCGTCCAGCACGATCGTCGCGCTGTCGCCGGTGCTGCGGAAGTCCGTCGACAAGGTCTCGAAGGCGATCCGGGCAGGATCGTCTGCCGGCAGAGCCGTGTAGGACACCTCGCCGAGTGTGGCCTGGACCAACGGACTCGCGACGATCAGCAGCCCGGCGATGATGAGGGTGGCGACGGCGATCGGTCGCCTCATCACCTTCGTGACGACGGATCCCCAGAACTTCTGGGCGCGGGCGTCGCCGCGGTCGGACGCGGTGCGCGACCAGGTGATGGCGTTGATGCGGTGACCGAGCAGGGTCAGCACCGCGGGCACCGCCGTCAGCGAGAGCAGTGCGGCGCAGCCCACGGCGGCCATGGCGCCGTAGCCGAGCGAGCGGATGATGGCCTGCGGGAACACGAGCATGCCGGCGAACGCGCAGATCAGCAGCAGCCCGGAGAAGACGATGGTGCGTCCGGCCGTGAGCATGGTGCGACGAGCAGCCTCGTCCGCCGACGCGCCGGTGCGCAGCTCCTCCCGGAACCGGCTGACGATGAACAGTCCGTAGTCGATGGCGAGGCCGAGGCCCAGCAGGCTGGCGACGTTGACGGCGAAGGAGCTGATCTCGGTGAACTCGGTGAAGACGCGCAACACGGTGAGGGCGCCCGCCACCGAGAGGACACCGACGATCACGGGCACCGCGGCGGCCACGACACCGCCGAAGATGACGACGAGCAGGACCAGCGTGATGGGTATGGCGATCATCTCCGCGCGCACCAGATCGCTCTGCAGCTGCGTGTTGAAGGAGACGCCCGCGACGGATGCCCCGGCGAACTGCGTCTCGACACCGGGAACCTCGAGCTTCGGCAGCAGTTCGGAGAAGGACGAGACCGTCACGCCCGACGCCGACCCGAGGGTGACCGTGGCCAGGCCCTTGGTGCCGTCGGTGGATTCGAGGAACGGCTGCTGCACCGGGCCGGCAGTCCAGTAGGACGTCACGTCGTCCGGTCCGACCTCGCTGCGGAACGCGTCGAGCACCGGAGTCACGTCCGCACCGATGTCGTCGAGGGTACGACCCTCCGGCGCCGAGTAGATGACGATGATGTCCGGAGCGGCGGTGCCCAGGCCCTGGATCTGCTGCGCGACCTGCACGGCTTCGCTGCCGGGATCCTCGTAACCGCCCTGGCTGAGGCTGCCGAAGACGCCGAGGCCCCAGCTCGCCCCGGCGAGAACGATGACGACCGCGGCGGTGAGGACCCACCTCGGTCGAGACACCACGAACGAAGCCCAGCGCGTCACAGAAGTCTCCATCTCGGTTCCGGTCGAGGATCGACGGTTCAGTGCGACTGTAGTGAACTGTCATGGGGAAGCTCTGAGAGCGGGCGGCAGACCGGGCGGTACAGTTCGGTCATGCGATCAGGGAGCGTGATTCTCGGCCGGCTGACGGTCGCGCTCATGATGCTGGCCCTGGGACTCGTCCTGGTCGTCGTGATCCCGCAACCCGTCGAGGTGGCCGTCGCCGTGACGCTGGCCGTCTCCGCAGTGCTGCTCGCTGCCGCCGTTCTCCGGCCCGACCTGGCGGTGATGCGGCCCGCCACGGGCAGCGGTCCCCCTGCCGACGAACGCCGACTGCGCGGATCGTTCCGCCGTCAGACCCATCCCGCGACGCCGGGTCGTCCCATGCCCCGAGCACCCGGAGCTCTCGCGGAGGCGCAGCCGAGCTGATCGGCGCCGTGCGTCTCCGCACCGACGACACCGTTCACATCTCGGATCGTGGGAGAGAGACCTCATGTTGCACCTGTCCGGCATCACCCGTGCCCACGGAGAGTTCACCGTCTTCCGGCACGTCGACCTCACCGCTCGTCCCGGCTCGGCCTGTGCCGTGGTCGGAGCCAACGGCTCCGGGAAATCGACGCTTCTCCGCTGCGCCGTCGGCGCAGACGACGTCGACGAGGGGCGCGTGCTCCTCGACGGCACCGACCTCGACGAGACCGATCCCGCCACCCGTGCGGCGATCGCGGCCGTCCTCGACGACGGGGCCATGTTTCCTCACCTGTCGGTGCGCGAACATCTGACACTGATCGCCACGGCCCACGCGGTCGACGACGCGGAGGCCGCCGTGGCGGCGATTCTCGACGGTCTCGCCCTGTCCGCCGCTGCCGATCAGCTCCCGGTCACGCTGTCCAGCGGTCAGCGCCGGCGGCTGGTCCTGGCCTCCGCCTTCGTGCGACCTCGTCGTGTCCTCGTCCTCGACGAACCCGAGCAGCATCTCGACTCGGACGGGCGCGCGTGGCTCGCCCGCACACTGGCGGCCGAGAAGGCGGCCGGAGTGGCGGTGCTGCTCGTCTCGCACGACAGGGCGATCGTCGACGCCGTGGCCGACGTCGTCGTGGACGCGGACGCATGGCGATGACGTCCGCCGCCGATCTGCACCGAGAGCTCCGCCGACGCCGACGCGGCACCGAGAGTGCGGTCGAGCAGGTGTCGATCTGGGGTGGCGGCGCCGCGTCGACGGTGGCCCTCGCGCTGTGGGTGCTGTCCGGCCGCGGGACGGGATTCACGCTGGACCCGGTGCTGTCGGCGTCGGCATCGACGGGTGTCGGAATTCTCCTCGCGGCGGCCGCGCTCCATGTTCTACGCGTCGTCGGACCGATCGGTACCGATGCGGCCACGACGCACTGGCTCGTGTCGGCGCCGCTCGATCGGCGCACGCTGCTGCGCGGCAGAGGGCTGGCCTGGACCGGTGCGCTCGTCGTACTCGGAGTGCTGGTCGCTCGCCTGCTGACACTGATCGCGGGTGCGACGTCCTGGTGGCCGTCGGCCGTCGTCGGGGCAGCGGCTGGTGCGCTGGTGGTCGCTCTGGCGATGCTGGGTCAGCAGTCCCGCAGGTGGTCGTTCGCGCTGCCGATGATCGAGCTCGGAACAGTCGTGTCGGCGGGCGTCGCGACGCTCCTACCGCCTCTTCCAGCTGTCGCGTGCGCGACTGTGCTCGCCGTCGCGGCCGTCATCGGATGGTGGGCGGCCGTCTCCCGCCTCGGGCGGATTCGTCGGACGTCCCTGACGTCGGGGGCCGATCTGCTGGCGGCCGGGTCGGCGGGACTGTCCTTCCTCGACATCGGGTTCCTCGTGTCCGCGCTGGAGACCAGGGCCTACCGACGCCGAGGGGCGGTGCGCCCGCGGGGTCGTGCCGAAAGATCGGTCGGCCCGTTCCGCGCCCTGGTGCGGTCCGACCTGATGCGGCATCGCCGGAACACGATGCTGCCGGCGGTCCTGGTGACCGGACTCGGTCTCGTGCTCGCCGCTTCCGTGGTGTCGATGCCCTACTGGGCGGGCGTCGTGGGCCTTCTCGTGGGCTACGTGGCGACGTCGGCGGCCAGCATCGGATTTCGAGACATGATGGCGGACGGGGCATTACGATTCTCCCTCGCCCTGCCGGACCGCACGGTGGCCGGTGCGTTCCTCGTGGTGCCGTCGATCGTGGCCCTCACCGTCGCCGTCACGGTGGCGGCAGCGGTGTCGTGGTGGGCGGGCATCGTGGTCGGGTCGACGATCCTGATCGCCGTGGTCCGGTCCCGCACCGCGCCGCCCCGCGTCTACGACGGCCTCGCCGTGGTGACCATGTTCGGCACGGTGCCGGTCGACGTGATCCGTCAGGTCCTGCGCGGCCCGGGCCTGCTCCTCGTCGGTGCCGTGCTGCTCCTGCTGTGACGGGACGCGATCACTCCAACCCGGCCAGGTCGACGTCGACCCTCGACGGGGGTCGCAGTGCGGTGGTGGTCGCCCATCCGCGGGCGACGAGGCCGGCGTCGCTGTCGTCGTCGTCCCGCGCGTGGATGGCGTCGAAGCGGACGGTGACGAACTCGTCGTCGGTGTCGCCGATCTCCGCCTGGACGGCGCCGAAGGCTGCGAGGTCGGCCGGGCGGATGCCGCGGAGTTCCGACGGTGCGACCGGGGGGATGTTGACGTTGAGGACCCAGTCCGCCGCACCGTGGTCGACGAACCAGTCGAGTGCGCGCTGGGCCACGAGGTGGGCGGTGTCCCAGCTCGAAGCGCCCGCGGCGACCTCACGGTCGACCTGATCGTGGATGTCGCCAGGCGCGGCGAGCGACGCCGTGTCGAGGCCGGCGAGGGACAGGGCCATCGCCGGAACCCCGTGGGTGGACGCGGTGAGGGCCGCCCCCACGGTGCCGGAGTGCAGGACGGCGGAGCCGGTGTTCGGACCGTGATTGATGCCGGACAGCAGGATGTCCGGCCGTGGACCGAAGGCTCCGCGAGTCGCGACGAACGCGATCATGGCGGGCGAGGCCTGCACGGCGAACGCGTCGACATCGAGATCGGCGACCGATGCGCGGGAGAGTACGAGCTGGTCGCGGTTCTGCAGCGCAGACAGCGACGCACTCGCACCGCTGCGCTCCTCGTGCGGCGCCGCCACCACGACGTCGTGACCGGCCTCGAGGGCGACTCGAGTGAGCACGGCGATCCCGTGGCTGTCGATTCCGTCGTCGTTCGTGATGAGCACGCGCACGTGTGCCTCCTGCGAGTGGGTGCAGCCGGTCAGGACGAGAAGGGGCGTACCTCGACCGTGGACATGATGGTCTCGACGAGCCCCAGCTGTCCTGTACCCAGTCCGCGGCGGGTCACGTTGGCGGTGCCGGCGGCGCCGCCGAGGGCGAGTGCCTCCTCGATGGACATGCCGCGGGCGAGTCCGGTGGCGATGCCGGCGCTCATGGAGTCGCCCGCACCATGGTGGTCCGTCTGCTCCAGGTCGGGAGTGACCACCTCGAGCACCGTGCCGTCGACGAGGGCGAGCGCCGGGTCCGCCGCGCGGGAGAGAACTACGATGTCGGCACCCTCGTCGTGCAGGGAGCGCATCGCCTCGATGAGAGCGTCCGGGTCCTCCGACTCCGCGCGCCCGTCCTCGATGAGGTCCTCGTGGCTCATCTTGAGCACGGTGAGACCGCCCTGCAGAGCCGCCGTCGCGGTCGGTCCGGACAAATCTGCGACGACGGGCTTCGACAGCGATCGCAGATCTGTCGTGAGCCGTCGATAGAAGTCTGCGGGCACCACCGACTCGGTGTGCGGGCCCCCCAGCAGCACGATGTCGGACGAGGCTCCGGATTCGAGGGTGATCCCGTAGAGATCGTCGAGCGCGTGCCTGGCCAGGTGCGGGGGATCGATCGTCGCCACCTCGGTGCGGTCGCCGTCGCGCCGGTCGTGGATATAGGACCCGGACTCGTGGCCGATGTCCACGGCACGCACGGTGATGCCCTCGCGGTGGATCAGATCGCGCAGCACGCCCCCGCTCTCGCCGCCGAATGCACCGGTCAGCGTCACGTCCATGCCGAGGTTGGTGGCCATGCGGGCGATCCAGTGGCCCTGGCCGCCGGCGTGCACGTGAAGTTCGGTGTCGCCGTTCGGCGCTGCGTCCAGGGTGATGGTGAGCAGCGGGGACGGCGCGAAGACGGTGGCGGTGGGCGCGTGTTCGGCAGTCGACATCGCCGTGATGTGCCCGTTTCGTCCGTTCCTCAAACGGACTTGCCGTCGGGGGCGGGTGGTGATCCAATGGGAACATACGTTCGAACACAAGTTCTCCAGCAAGCGGACGAGGGTGCGTGATGGGATGGAACGACGGACCGCCCACGTGGACCGAGATGGAGCGGTTGCTCTCGGGCAAGCCTCGTGTCATCGATCCGCTCGCGATGGGCGACGGCGGTGACAGTCCGGCGTGGTCGCGCAAGCGGGATCCCTACGAGGGTGCGGTGGTGCGGCCGCGTGACACCGTTCCCTACGCGGAACTGCACGCCCACTCGTCCTTCAGCTTTCTCGACGGAGCCTCCCAGCCGGAGGAGATGGTCGAGGAGGCCGTACGGCTGGGTCTGGACGCCATCGCGCTGACCGATCACGACGGCATGTACGGCGTCGTGCGCTTCGCCGAAGCGGCGCGCGAGCTGGACATGAAGACGGTCTTCGGCTCCGAACTCTCCCTGGGGGAGACGGGTATGCCGACCGAATCACGCACCGGCGCAGCCGATCCGGACGGCACTCATCTGCTGGTACTCGCTCGTGGGCAGGAAGGCTACCGACGTCTCTCCCGGGAGATCGCCACCGCCCATCTCGCCGGGGGTGAGAAGGGGCGTCCGCGCTACGACATCGATGCGCTGGCCGACGCAGCGGGTGGGCACTGGCAGATCCTGACGGGGTGCAGGAAGGGCAGTGTGCGGCGTGCGCTGACCGAGAGCGGGCCGGCGGCGGCAGAGCAGGCACTACGGGAACTCGTCGACAGGTTCGGTCGGGACCGGGTCACGGTGGAGCTGACCCGTCAGGGAATCGCGGAGGACGACGACCGCAACGACGTCCTCGCGGACATCGCCGCGCGTCTCTCGCTCCCGGTCATCGCCACCACGTCGGCGCACTTCGCGCGGCCCGGCCGTCGGCGACTGGCCATGGCGATGGCGGCGGTGCGCTCGCGCCGCAGCCTCGACGACGCGTCGGGCTGGCTTCCGCCTCTCGGTGGGACGCACCTGCGCTCCGGCGCAGAAATGGCGCAGTTGTTCTCCGCCTATCCCACCGCCGTGTCCCACGCCGCGGCGCTGGGGGAGGAGTGCGCGTTCGACCTGCACCTCATCGCGCCGCAGCTGCCGCCGTTCGACGTGCCGGAGGGCCACACCGAGATCACGTGGCTCCACGAGTTGACGATGCGCGGGGCCGAGCGACGCTACGGTCGACGCGAGGACGAACCTGCGGCCTACGCCCAGATCGACCGCGAACTCGCCGTCATCACCGAACTCGACTTCCCCGGCTACTTCCTCGTGGTCCACGACATCGTCGACTTCTGCAAGCGGGCCGACATCCTGTGTCAGGGGCGAGGATCCGCGGCGAACTCTGCTGTCTGCTATGCCATCGGCATCACCAACGTCGACCCCGTGCGTAACGGGTTGCTGTTCGAACGGTTCCTCTCCGTCGAGCGCGACGGCCCACCCGACATCGACGTGGACATCGAATCCGACCGTCGGGAAGAGGCCATCCAGCACGTCTACGCCAAGTACGGGCGCGGGTACGCGGCGCAGGTGGCCAACGTGATCACCTATCGCGGCAAGTCCTCCGTGCGGGACATGGCCCGAGCGCTGGGTGCATCGCAAGGGCAGCAGGACGCGTGGAGTAAGCAGATCACCCGCTGGTCCGGCGTGCCGGGCCGCGACCTGTCTGCCGAGGCCCGCGAGACCACGATCCCGCTGCCGGTGCTGGAGCTGGCCGCGCAGATCGAGAACTTCCCGCGGCATCTCGGCATCCACTCCGGCGGCATGGTGATCTGCGATCGGCCGATCGCCGACGTGTGCCCCGTCGAGTGGGCGCGCATGGAGAACCGCACCGTGCTGCAGTGGGACAAGGATGACTGTGCCGCAGTGGGTCTGGTGAAGTTCGACATGCTCGGTCTCGGCATGCTCTCGGCGCTGCACTACATGATCGACCTGGTGAAGGAGCACAAGGGACTGCACGTCGACCTCGCCGAACTCGATCTCGGCGAGGCCGCGGTCTACGAGATGCTGCAGCGCGCCGATTCGGTCGGTGTCTTCCAGGTGGAGTCGCGGGCCCAGATGGCGACGCTCCCTCGCCTCAAGCCGCGGGAGTTCTACGACCTGGTCGTCGAGGTCGCCCTCATCAGACCCGGTCCGATCCAAGGACATTCGGTGCATCCCTACGTCCGGCGACGTAACGGACTCGAGCCCGTGACGTTCGACCATCCCTCGCTCGAACGTGCTCTCGAACGCACACTGGGTGTCCCGTTGTTCCAGGAACAGTTGATGCAGATGGCCGTCGACGTCGCGGGGTTCTCGGCCACCGAGGCGGACCAACTGCGTCGGGCCATGGGGTCCAAGCGCAGTCCGGAGAAGATGGACCGCATGCGTCAGCGTTTCTACGACGGGATGCGCGACCTGCACGGCATCACCGGCGCCAAGGCCGACCGCATCTTCGACAAGCTCTACGCCTTCGCCAATTTCGGCTTCCCCGAGAGTCATTCGCAGAGCTTCGCGTCGCTGGTCTTCTACTCGTCGTGGTTCAAGCTGCATCACCCGGCGGCGTTCTGTGCCGGGCTGCTCCGCGCCCAGCCGATGGGTTTCTACTCGCCGCAATCGTTGGTGGCCGACGCTCGACGGCACGGTGTCCTGGTGCACGGGCCCGACGTCCGTGCCAGTCTCGCCCATGCCACGGTCGAGAACGACGGCACCGAGGTGCGCCTCGGATTGTCCGACGTGCGGTCCATCGGGACGGCGTTGGCCGAGAAGATCGTGGCGGCGCGGGAGTCCGGCGGGCAGTTCACGTCTCTGCTCGATCTCACCGGACGTGTCGAACTCTCCGTCACGCAAGCAGAGTCCCTCGCCACCGCCGGCGCCCTGGCGTGTTTCGGTGTGACACGTCGAGAGGCGCTGTGGGCAGCCGGTGCCGCCGCAGCCGAACGCCCCGATCGACTCCCGGCGCTGGGTGCGTCCACCCGCGCGCCGTCGCTCCCGGGAATGAGTGCGTGGGAGTTGGCCGCCGCGGACATCTGGGCCACCGGTGTCTCGCCCGACAGCTACCCCACCCAGTTCCTGCGCGAGCGGCTCGACGAGATGGATGTCGTCCCCGCCGACCGCCTGCTGTCGGTGGCCGACGGAGATCGGGTGCTCGTGGCCGGGGCGGTCACCCACCGCCAACGTCCGGCCACCGCGGCGGGCGTCACGTTCATCAACCTCGAGGACGAGACGGGGATGATCAACGTGGTCTGCTCGGTGGGACTGTGGCAGAAGTACCGCTCGGCGGCGCAGTTGTCGCAGGCCCTGTTCATCCGGGGCATCGTGCAGAACGCCGAGGGCGTCGTGACGCTGGTGGCCGACAAGCTCGAGACGCTGGACCTCCGCGTCCTCCTGCGTTCGCGAGACTTCCGCTGATCCTTCGGTCTGTCCCGACCGTCAGACGCTGCCCTCGAAGTCGCATTGACGCCACGCCTCGTAGACCACGACCGACGCGGCGTTGGTGATGTTCATCGACCGGCGCCCCGCCAGCATCGGAATACGTAGGCGGTCGGTCACGTGCTCGTCGGCCAGTACCTCCGGTGCGAGGCCGGTGGGCTCGGGCCCGAACAACAACACGTCGCCGGGCTGGTACGACACCGACGCGTAGGACGTGGTGGCATGGGCGGTGAAGGCGAAGACCCGCTCGGGCGCGAGGGTGTCCCACGCCGCCTCGAGGTTCGGGTGCACCGTGACCGACGCCAGGTCGTGGTAGTCGAGGCCGGCGCGCCGCAGCTTGGGCTCGGACAGGTCGAAGCCGAGCGGTTCGATCAGGTGCAGCTCACACCCCGTACCGGCGACCAGGCGGATGGCGTTTCCCGTGTTCTGCGGGATACGCGGTTCGTGGAACATCAGACGGAACACCTGATCAGACTGCCACGTCCCACCCACCTGCCCGAGCGTGGGAAACTATGTGGCGTGACCGCAACGCGACTGGACGGCAAACTCACCCGCGACGAGATCTTCGTCGACCTCACCGCGCGCGTGACGGCGCTGCGGGAGCGCGGCGTGACACCCGGGCTCGGCACCGTGCTGGTGGGCGACGACCCCGGCTCCGCTGCCTACGTGCGCGGCAAGCACAACGACTGCGCCAAGGTGGGCATCGCCTCCCTGCGACGCGACCTGCCCGCGGACGTCTCGAGCGAGGAACTCGACGCCGTCATCGACGGACTGAACGCGGATCCGGCGTGCACCGGCTACATCGTGCAGTTACCGCTGCCGAAGCACCTCGACGAGAACCGCGCCCTCGAGCGCGTCGATCCGGAGAAGGACGCCGACGGCCTCCATCCCGTGAACCTCGGCCGCCTGGTGCTGGGCGAGGACTCCACCCTGCCGTGCACTCCGCGCGGGATCGTGCACCTCCTGCGTCGGTACGACGTTCCGATCGCCGGAGCCCACGTCGTCGTGGTTGGACGCGGAGTCACTGTCGGCCGGCCACTCGGTCTGATCCTCACGCGACGCTCCGAGAACGCCACGGTGACGCTGTGCCACACCGGTACCCGTGACCTGGCCACCGAGGTGCGGCGGGCCGACATCGTCGTCGCCGGCGCCGGTGTCGTCGGGCTCATCACCCCGGACATGATCAAGCCCGGTGCCGCTGTGATCGACGTCGGTGTCTCACGCACCGACGACGGACTGCGCGGCGACGTGGCCGACGGTGTCGACGAGGTCGCCGGCTTCCTGTCCCCGAACCCCGGCGGCGTCGGACCCCTCACGCGCGCGTTCCTGCTGAGTAACGTCGTCGAGCGCGCGGAGCGCATGCTGGCCGCATCGGAGTCGGTCTCGTCATGAGAGGCCGGCTCGGGTCGGCTGTCGGGGGACCGACGCGACGGAGGCCGGCGCGGGACATGTTCCGGCGCAGCATCCCGGTGGTCGCCGTCGTGCTGGTGATCGTCGTCGCCGTGGTCCTGGTGCTCGCCGACCGGTGGCGTCGCGGCGCGTTCGTCTTCGGTGTCGCGACCCTGATCGCCGCGGCGTGCCGACTGTGCCTCGGCAGCGAACGCGTCGGGATCCTGGCCGTACGGTCGCGCGCGTTCGACACCTTCTCCTTGGCAGCCGTGGGCAGCGCGGTGGTGTGGCTCGCCGTCTCGATCGATCCGCTCGGAACGGACTAGCCCTCGCGCGAGCGGGTCACCCGCAACGTCAACGGGACGAAGATCGCGAGGATCAGCAGCGAGACGATCACCGAGTACAGCATCGGGTGTGTCGACGCCCAGTTGATCGGTTCGCGGATCGCGACGGACGGTGCAGTGGGATTGCCGAAGGACTCGCGTGTCGATCGCGCCACCGAGGTGATCGGATTCCACTGTGCGACAGCCCGGAGCGGACCCGGCAGCGTCGAGGACGGCACGAACGCGGACGAGATGAACGTGATCGGGAACAGAATGATCATGAGCGCGCTCTGGGCGCTCTCCGCCGTGCTGGCGACGGAACCGACCACGGCGCCGATCCACGACATGGCGAAGCCGAAGAACATCAGCAGCAGTACCGCGCCCAGCGCGTCGAGAGCGCTCCCGCGGATACGCCACCCGACGGCGTAACCGGCGCCGATCATCACGGCGATACTGATCACCGACACGAGCATGTCGGAGAGGGTGCGCCCCAGCACGATGGACAGGCGTGACATCGGCAAGGAGTGGAACCTGTCGACGATGCCCTCCTTGCTGTCCGTCGCGAGGCCGATGGCCGTGAACGCGGCACTGAACACGACGGTCTGCGTGAAGATGCCACCCATCAGGAACTCGCGATAGGTGGCACCACCCAGTGCTCCGCCGAAGACGTAGCTGAACAGCAGGACGAACATCAGGGGCTGGATCGTCGCCCCGAGCAACAACTGTGGGACCCGGAGAATGGTCAGCAGGTTGCGCTGCGTCATGGTCACGCAGTCGACGAGGAAGCTGGAGAAGTTCTGCTCCCGCACCGCGCGACCCGCGACCGTCGGCGCGGTCACGCGTTCGCCGTCGAGAGGGTCGGTGACGAGTTGCCGGTCGACTGGAAGAAGACGTCGTCGAGATCGGGCACGTTCACCCGCGCGTCGCCGACGCGGATGCCGGTGCCGTGCAGGCGACTCAGCACGTCGACCATGGATTCGCTGCCCCACGGTGCGTCCACGGTGAACCACCCGGCGGACGCGGAGGCGCGGTGCACGCGGAAGTTCATCCGCGGAAGCAGATCCGCTGCAAGGCGCAGGTCACGAGGGTCGGCGAGGCGCACCTCGACCGACGGCGGACGGACGCGCGACTTCAGATCGGACGGGGTGCCCCTGGCCACGACGACACCGCCGTCGACGACGACGATCGCGTCGGCCAGTCTGTCGGCCTCTTCGAGGTACTGGGTGGTGAGCAACACAGCCGTTCCGTCCGCCTTGAGGTCGGTCACGATGTCCCACATGTCGTTTCGGCTGCGGGGATCGAGACCGGTGGTGGGTTCGTCCAACACGATGAGCGGTGGCCGAGCCACCAGTGCGCCGGCCAGGTCGAGTCGGCGTCGCATTCCACCGGAGAACGTGGACACCGAACGCGTTCCGGTGTCGTCGAGCCGGAACCGGGTGAGCAGCTCCCGTGCCCGCGCGCGTGCGTCATGTCCGCTGAGGCCGTAGAGCCGTCCGAGCATCCGCAGATTCTCGTAGCCGGTGAGCCTGCCGTCGACAGCGGCGTACTGGCCGGACAGCCCGATGAGCCCGCGCACGGTACGGGGGTCCCGCACGGCGTCCACTCCTGCCACGTGTACGGAACCCGACGTGGGTCGGATGAGCGTCGCGACGATCCGCACGGTGGTGGTCTTACCCGCGCCGTTGGGGCCCAGCACCGCGGTGACCTGTCCGGCGGCGGCCGTGAGGTCGACGCCGTCGAGGGCGCGGTGGGTGTTGCGTCGTCCCGTGTAGTCCTTGACCAGAGATCGGACGTCGACGGCGAGGGTCGCTCCTCCGGAGAGTCCGGCGGTCACCGGACACCGGCGAGCAGCGCCGGACGCACGCCGCCGAGGCGGCGTGCGACGACGGCCAGCGCCTCGGGCGTACCCATCGCGTTGTGCGGGACGTCGACGGGGTAGTCGGTGATCGACCCGGCGATGTGGCGGCGCCATGCCCACGGTGTGAGGGTGGGATCGGAATCCACGGTCGCGGAGAAGAAGTGGAGATCACCCGAGAAGCGTTCCGGGGTGTGGTCGTGACCGAGGTCGACGAACAGCCGATAGCGCTCGTACAGACGTCGCATCTGACCCTCGTCGAGGTGAGCTGTCGGTCCGCCCGCGGCTCGAATCATGGCGATGGCCTCGTCGAGGTCGATGTCGTCGTCGACGGTCACCTCGAGGGGAAGGAATTCGCGCATCAGTGACGCCACCGACATCTCGGTCCGCGGGTGACCGCTGTCCGCGAGGGGATACGCGTCCATGACGAACAGTTCGACCTCGTCGCCGAGCTTCTCGATCTCCACTGCCATCGCATGGGCGATGAGTCCGCCGAGAGACCACCCGAGGAGTCGGTACGGTCCCGCGGGGAACTGGGCGCGCACGGTGTTGACGTAGTCGCGCGCGATCTCCGAGACCGACGCCGGCTCGGGTGCGGGGATGCCGATACCGCGGGCTTGCAGACCCAGCACCGGGATCGACGGGTCGAGGTGCGGCAGGAGTCCGGTGTAGCTCCAGGAGAGCCCGATGGCCGGATGCACACAGATGAGGGGAGTCACACCCTCGTCGCCGGCGCGCAGCGGCAGCACCGAGTCGGTGCTGGTGCGGCGGACCGGCGGCCTCGGGGTGCGGGCCGACGGCTCGGCCACCGGTGGGGGCGCTGCGTGTGACCCTGCCTTGGAGGTGGACCCGTTGGTGGTGGACCCGTTGGTGCCGGAGCCGTTGGTGCCGGAGCCGTTCGAGGAGGAGCCGTTCGCGTGGCTGCCGCCGTCGCCTCGGGCGCCGTGGTTGTCGTCGAGCATGATCAGCTCCTGTAAGCGAGCGGACAACGCAGCCGGGGTGGCTGCGTCGAAGAACCAGGTGACGTCGACGGAGTCGGGATCGACGTCGGTATCGCCGTCGGACTGGACGCGCTCGCGCAGCACGTCCATGACCCGCACCGCGGCGAGGGAGTTCCCGCCGAGGGCGAAGAAATCGTCGTCCGGGCCGACGGTGTCGAGGCCGAGCACGTCGGCGAAGACGCCCCGCACGGTGTCGAGCAGCGAGCGAGCGGGCGCGATCGCCGTGGCGGTGGTCGTACGGGCGGGAGCGGTGCTCAGGTGATGCGGGGCCAACGGTTCCAGCCGGCCCAGGGGAATGAGCAGTGCGCGTCGGTCGACCTTGCCGTGCGCGGTGCGCGGCAACGACGCGTGCACGGTGACCGTCGCGGGCACGAGGGCGCGAGGGAGCTTCTCGGCGGCGAAACTGCGCAGGGCCGCGGAGTCGACGGTGCCGCGGACGGTGACGTGTGCCGCGAGCGCCGCGCCGACCGAGTTCTCCTCGACGACGACGGCCACCGATGTCACCGCGGGGTGTGCGGCCAGCACGGCCTCCACCTCGGCGGGTTCGATGCGGACACCGCGGATCTTCCTCTGGGTGTCCGATCGGCCCGTCATCTCGACCATGCCGTCGGAAGCGACTCGCACCAGGTCGCCCGTGCGGTACGTCCTGCCGCCCGGCCGACCCGACGGGTCGGCCACGAAGCGTGCCGCCGTGAGCCCCGGGCGCCCCGGATAACCTTGTGCCACTCCGGGTCCGGAGACGTACAGCTCACCCACGTCGCCGTCGGCGACCTCCGTGAGCCTCGTGTCGAGCACGCGCAGGGCGGTCCCGGGCACGGCGAGCCCGATGTGGGGTGCGCGGCCGGCGCGCTGGACGCCCATCGTCGCCGCCACCGTGGTCTCGCTGGGGCCGTAGGCGTTGATCATGCGGCGCCCCGGTGCCCAGGCCTCGAGAAGTGCCGCCGGAAGCGCCTCGCCGCCCGTGCCCACCGACCGCACGCCGGACACGGTGTGCGGATCCAGGGTGGCCAACGCCGCGGGAGTCAGGAACAGCACGTCCACGTGCTCACGCTCGAGAAGACTTTCGAGCGCCCTGCCGGCGTACGCGGCGGGCGGCGCGACCACGGACGTCGATCCGCGGATCACCGTCAGCAGCATCTCGAGAATCGCCGCGTCGAATCCCGGGGAGGCCGCGTGCAGGACGCGAGAGGTCCGGTCGGTGTCGAAGGCCGTTCCGAGGGCGACGGCGAGACTCTCGAGTCCGCGGTGAGTGACACCCACGGGTTTCGGGCGTCCGGTCGTTCCCGAGGTGTAGACGAGGTAGGCGACGTCGTCCAGGCTGCGCCGAAGCGTCCCCGGTGGTGGTGCGGCGGGTGCGGAGGTGTGGTCGACATCGCCGTCCGCGGTGAGGGTCCACCACCGGGCCGCGTCCGGCGCGACCACGGGATCCGAGGCTGTACGCAACGCCAGTATGGGTGTCGCGTCCCCGAGGATGTACCTCAGACGTTCCTCGGGGTAGGTCGGATCGAGAGGCAGTATCGTCGCGCCGGTTCTCGCGACGGCCCAGAACGCCGTCACCGAGGTCGCGGACCGGCTCATCGCGAGCGCCACGGTGCGTCCGGGCCCGGCGCCGGCCGCGCGGAGTCGGTCGGCGAGAACGTCTGCGGCGGTGAGGAGTTCACGATAGGTGTGAGTGCCCTCGGGGGCGACCACGGCGAGACGCTCCGGGGAGTCACTCGCCACCCGCTCGAGGAGGGCGTCGAGGAACTCCGTCTCGGACGGGAGGCGGGACGGGCCCGTGAGGCTCGCGATCGACAGTGCGGGATCGGACGTGGCGCGGTCCAGGGTGTCCACCACTGCGTCGGCCAGATGACGAGCGGTGCTGGGCAGGAACAGGTCTCGCGCATACGTGACCGACACGTCGGCGCCCCCGTCGGTCCGTGCGCGAACGGTCACGACGAGATCGAACGCGGATCTCTCGACGGGCAGGCGAAGTGCGGAGACGGTGCGTCCGCCGAGATCGAGGTGTAGCGGCGGTGCCGCGTGGACCGACAGCATGATCTGCACGATCGGGTGGCGTGCCGGATGGCGTTCGGGCTGCAGGGTCGACACCAGCGTCTCGAACGGGACCGCTGCATGGTCGAGCGCGGCGAGATCGCGATCCCGCACCAGGTCGACGGTCTCCTCGAAGGTGGATGCCAAGGACACCGACGCACGCAACGCGAGAGTGTTCACGGCCATGCCGACCATCGACTCGGCTCCGGCGCGGTCCGCGTACGGGGTGCCGACGACGATGTCCGCCGTTCCCAGCAGTGGGTCGATTCCGGGGGTGTGTGCGGCGAGCACCGCGGCCAGCGCGGCGTGCACCACCATGAACTCGGTGCCGCGGCGATCAGTGGCGTAGGCGAGCACGCGGGAGCGGACCTGCGGGCTCAGGACCGCGTCGACGACGTCGGCGCGGCCGGTGGGTCGGTCGGGACGCGGGCTGTCCAGTGGGACCGGGTGCACGGGGGGAGCGCCGTCCAACGCCGACCGCCAGAAGTCGACGGCACGGGTGTGGTCCGCGCTTCCCACCGAGAGTGCCAGCGCCAGGGAGTGATCGATGTACTGCACCGGCTCCGTGGGCCACACCGGTGCGACACCGGTGCGCCGAGCCTCGTAGGCCAGCAGCAGATCGGTGGTCAGCGGTGTCACCGATTCGCCGTCTGCGGCGATGTGATGGACCGCTACGCCGACGACGTGGGTGTGCTCCGACAAGCGCACCACGACGGCGCGGACGGGAGCCTCGGTGGCGAGATCGAAGCGTCGACGGGCCAGCTCGTCGAGCGCCGCCTGCACTCGGGGGGACGAGGGATCGAGATCGTCTCCGGACGGTGTCACCAGATGGACGGTGACGGGGGCGGCGTCGAGGACCACCTGCACCGGTTCGCCCGCGACCGTGGGGTACACGGTGCGCAGCGATTCGTGTCGCGCGATCACGTCGTTCACGGCCGCACCGACGGCGTCGACGTCGAGCGCGCCCTCCACGAGGAGGCCGGCCACGATCGTGTACGCCGTGGCGGTGCTCGCCACCTTCGACGAGAACCACATCGACAGCTGCGCGGGTGACAGCGGGACGGGATCGGGCCGCGCCGCTCTCGCCGTCGAGGCCGACGCCCGGGGTGCGTCGAGATCTGCGGTCACGTCGGCGAAGTCGGGAAGTTCGGCGAGCTCGGCGACGGTGGGCCGGTCGAAGATGGTGCGTACGGCCACGGGTACACCGGTGACCTCGGTGAGGCGTGCGGCGTACCGCGTCGCGGTCAGCGAGGTCCCGCCGAGCGCGAAGAAGTCCGCTGTCACACCGACGCGCTCGAGACCCAGGACCTGCGCGAGCACACCCGCGACGGCCACCTCTGCGGGGGTGACGGGTGCGCGGTCGTCGTCGTCGACGAGGACCGAGGGAACCGGCAGCGCGGCTCGGTCGAGCTTGCCCACCGGTGTCAGTGGGAACGCGTCGAGGACGACGATCGAGGTGGGCACCATGTGGCGGGGAAGTCGAGTGCGGGCGAGACGCAGCAGCTCGCTCGACCGCAGCTGATCCGACACCGGGCCGGCCGAGTCGGCGACGACGGGGTGGACGAACGACACGAGCAGGGTCTCGCCGGTGGGTCCGGGCGTCGTCAGCGTGACGGCTCCACCGACACCCGGTGCCGACCCGAGCACGGCGTCGATCTCACCGAGCTCGATCCGTAGACCACGGATCTTGACCTGGAAGTCGCTGCGACCGGTGATGCGGACGACCGGTTCGCTGCTGTCGGGTTCCGCTGCGAAGGTCCACCGTGCCAGGTCGCCGGTGCGGTAGGTCCGGCTTCCCGGCGGGCCGAAGGGATCGGCGACGAAGCGCGTCGCCGTGAGGCCCGGCCGGTCGAGGTAGCCCCGTGCGAGTTGTACTCCGGCGAGGTGCAGTTCACCCTCCACTCCGGGCAGGACCGGTCGCAGCGAGGTGTCGAGCACGGTCGCCCGCATCCCGGCGACGGGGCGCCCGAGCCCGACGTCGTCGCCCTCGTGCAGCGTCCTGGCGTGCGTGCAGATCGCGGTCTCGGTGGGCCCGTAGATGTTGATCACGGCGCGTCCGGGCGCGACCGAGTCGAGCAGATCCGAGCCGAAGTTCTCGCCGCCGACGCCGAGGGCGGACAGCAACACCGGGTCGCCGGGGGCGAGTTCGTCGGCGGACAGAGTCGACAGGACGGACGGGGTGAGGAAGCAGTGAGTCACGTCGTGGCGGCGCAGCAGCGTCGCCAGTTCCGTGCCGCCCACGACTCCCGGTGGCACGACGACCAGCGTTCCACCGGATCCGAGGGCGAGGCCGAGTTCGAGCATCGAGGCATCGAAACTGGGGGAGGCGAACGCGAGCACGCGGGCGTTCGGGTCCGCCCCGTAGGCACGTACCAGCTCGCTCGTGATGTTCGCGTAGCCCTGGCGGGTGACCTGGACACCCTTGGGGCGCCCCGTCGTTCCCGAGGTGTAGGTGACGTAGGCCGCGCAACCGAGTGGGATCTGCCAGTCGCCGTCGTCGGGACACGCAGGGACGTTCTCCTCGGCGAGCAACGAGTCCGTCGTGGACCACAGGAAGCCGTCACTGGGGACGTCGGCGGGATCGGAGCACACGGCGTGCAGGGTCTTGCTGTCGCGCACCATGAACGAGCGACGATCCGCCGGGTAGTCGGGATCGACGGGCACGATCGCGCCGCCGGCCCGAGAGACGGCGAGAATGGCGGCCACCGAGTCGGTGGAACGTCGCAGCAGGCCGATGACGCGTGTGTCGGCGGAGACTCCGTTGTCCACCAGGCGCGCCGCACCGCGGGCGACGAGCGTCTCGAGCTCCGCGTAGGTGGTCCGGCGTTCGCCCTCGATGACGGCCACCGCATCCGGCGTGGCCGCGGCGTGCTGCGCCAGGAGAGAGTCGAGCGCGGAGGTCGACTCCACCGACCGCACTCTCGCACGTTCGCGCATCGGCACGGTCGCCACGCGTTCGGACGCCAGCAGGACGTCGATGTCGGAGAGGAGCGCGTCGGGCTCGGCGGAGATCGCGTCGAGCACGGCCAGGAGTCGATCGAGCATCGCGCGGGCGGTGCGCTCGTCGAAGAGGTCGGTGGCATAGGTGAGATCGATGCTCGACCGAGGGCCGGTGTGCCCCGGGGACTCGTCGAGCACCAGCTCGAGGTCGTACTTGGCTCGCGCGACGTCGATCCCCTGGGCGGTCACCCGAGCATCGCCCACCGTGCCCGACGTGTCCGGCGTGCTCCGGGTGGTGAGCATGACGTCGAACAGCGGGTGTCGGCCAGGGGTGCGCGGTGGGTCGAGGAGGTCGACGAGGGTGTCGAAAGGCATGTCCGCGTGCGCCATCGCGTCCAGATCGGCTGCCCGCACGGCGTCCAGATGGTCGGCGACGGTCGCAGCGCCGTCGACCACGGTGCGCAGCACCACGGAGTTGACGAACATGCCGACGACTCCGTCGAGGTCCGGGTGATCACGCCCGGCGACGGCGGTACCGATGGTGACGTCGTCGCCTGCTCCCGACCGACTCAGGACCAGGACGAGAGCGGCGTGCACGATCATGAAGTGGGACAGTCCGACTCGGCGGGCGAGGGCGTCGACGTGCACTCCACGGTCGCCGTCCAGGACGACGGACACCGTCGCGCCGTGTCCGGACGGCTCCGCGCGACGCGGACGATCGGCACCCGGGGTGGGGACGTCCGGAAGATCGGCGAGCGTGGTCGTCCACCAGGTGGCGGACGCCGACAGGGCCGACTCGGGGTCGTCCGCCGACCCCAGTGCCAGCCGCTTCCATTCGGAGGCGTCGGCGTACTGCACGGGCAACGGAGGCCACGTCGGAGCATGGCCCTCGAGCCGCGCGGAGTACGCGACGACGAGATCGGTGGCCAGCACGCCGAGCGACCACCCGTCGACACACACGTGGTGGAGAACGAGAGCCAGGACGTGATCGGTCGCGTGCCCGGACGTACCCGCGACGCGGACGATGCGGGCGCGCAGAGGCAGATCGACTGCGAGGTCGAAGGGGCGGGAGGCGACGTCCGCCAGCGTGGGGAGGACGTCGTCCGAGTCCGGAGCGTCGAGCACGTCGACATCGAACAGGGCTGTGGCGGTGTCGATGTCCAGGACGCGCTGCACGGGGCCGTCGACGAGGTCGTCGCGGTCGAAGAGCGTACGCAGGCTCTCGTGACGATCCAGGACGTCGAGGAGCGCGGTCCGCGCGGCCTCGACCGAGAACGAGCCGGTGACGCGCAGGGCGAGCGGCACGTGGTAGGTGGCCGACGGCCGGTACTGCTCGATCCACCACATGCTGCGCTGGGACGGCGACGCGGGAATCGGTGCGGACCGGTCGACGGGAGCGGGCCCACTCCGGTCACCGGTCGACGGAGCGCCGTCGTCGAGGTGCAGTGCCAGCGCTTCGACCACGGGGTGCCGGAACACCTCGCGGACGCCGAGGGCATGGCCCCCGACCGCCGAGATGCGCGCGGCGACTCTCGTGGCGAGGAGGGAGTTGCCGCCCAGTTCGAAGAAGTCGTCCGTGGCGGCCACGTCGTCCAGCCCGAGGACGTCGGCGAGGACGCTCGCCACCAGGAGTTCGTTGTCCGATTCCGGAGCGCGCGCGGGACGACTCTCGCGGGCGCGCGGTTCGGGCAGGCGTCGTCGATCGATCTTCCCGTTGGGCGTCAGCGGCATCTCGTCGAGGATCGTGAGCCGATTCGGCACCATGTAGTGGGGGAGCAGCAGGGCGAGATCGTCGAGCAGCGTCTCGGCGACGGCTCCTGCATGCGTCATGCGTACATAACCCTCGAGTGTCCGGAGGGTGCCGTCGCCGCGCACCACCACGGCGGCGTCCGCGACGTCGGAGAGCGCGCGCAGCGCCTCCTCGATCTCGCCGAGCTCGATGCGGAACCCGCGCACCTTCACCTGGCTGTCCTTGCGTCCCAGGTAGACGAGGGTGCCGCGGGAGGTCCACTTCACCAGATCGCCTGTGCGATAGAGCCTGTCCGAGTGTCCGAAGGGATCGGCGACGAAGCGCTCGGAGGTGAGGGCGGTGCGGCCGAGGTACCCGCGAGCGATGCCGGTACCGCCGAGGTAGAGCTCTCCCACACATCCCGGCGGCGTCAGGGCGAGAGAGCTGTCGAGGACGAAGGCGCGGATGCCCGGGAAGGGTGAACCCAGTTCCACCTCGTGCTCGGCGACCAGTGGACCGAACGTCACGGCCACCGTGCTCTCCGTGGGGCCGTACACGTTGACCATCCGGCGTCCGGGCGCCCACTCGTCGACCAGGGCGGCCGGAACGACGTCCCCGCCGACTCCGATGGCACGTGGACCCGCGCCTGGCGGCACGGGAACGGTGGCGAGGGCGGAGGGCGTGATGAAGCCGGCGTCGATGCGCTGGGCATCGAGCACCCGGGCCAGTTCCTCGCCGCCGTGCACGTCGGTCGGCACGACGACCAGCGTGCCGCCGGACCCGAAGGCGAGGACCATCTCCAGCACCGACGCATCGAAACCCGGTGAGACGAAGTGCATCACGCGTGCGCCGCGAGGCAGGCGATGCGCCGACACGGCGGCGTAGGTCATCGCGGCGAAGCCCCGGTGCGTCACCGCGACACCCTTCGGCGTTCCGGTGCTGCCGGAGGTGTAGATGACGTAGGCGAGGTCGTCCGGTCCGGGGCGACGCGCTCCCACGAGACCCGCGCCGGCGAGAGACGCCCTGTCCTCGTCGACCAGCACCCATTCGACCTGTGAGGGAAGTGACGACACCAGAGCGCTGGTGGTGAGACCGACCAGTG
This sequence comes from Rhodococcus sp. BP-349, assembly GCF_019835845.1. NCBI lineage: Bacteria > Bacillati > Actinomycetota > Actinomycetes > Mycobacteriales > Nocardiaceae > Rhodococcus > Rhodococcus sp. BP-349. The sequence goes on from NZ_JABUDR010000001.1 coordinate 1,865,928, forward strand.
CGCCGCTGTCCTCGACGATCGTGCTGATCCGGTCGGACGGCAGAGCGGGATCGACCGGCACGTACGCGCCGCCCGCCTTGGCGATGGACCAGGCGGAGGTGACGGACGCGTGCGAGCGAGGAAGAGCGGACACGACCATGATGTCCGGACCGATACCGAGGTCGAGCAGCTCCCGTGCGAGTTCGTCCGAGCGACGGTCGAGTTCGGCGTAGGAGAGTACGACGTCGCCGTCGACGACGGCGGGTACCTCTTCACCCAGCACCAGTCCGTGCGTGAGGATGTCGGCGAACGTCGCGAACGGCGGCACCAGAGGATCGAGTGCCGGGAGGATGGCGGCGCGGTCCTCGTCGGTCACGAGGGACAGCGCACGCAGCGGGGTGTCGACGTCGGCCTCGGCGAAATCGACGAGGAAGCGGGCGAATCGTTCGCTGTGCACGACCAGTTCGTCCGCCGTGTACAGGGCGGGGTTGCCCTCGAGGTCCACCCGCAGGCGACCCGTGGTGGTGCTCTCGTGCACCGTCACGGCCATGTCTGCGGTCGGTCCGGAGGTCAGCAACTCGAGGTCCGCGGGGATGTCGCCCAGCAGAACGCGTTCGCCGAACATCATGAGGTTGATCGTGGGACCGAGGGTGATACCGGGAACGCCGAGCAGATGTGCGATCTCGGAGGCGGGAAGCAACTGGTGACGGAGTGATTCGCTGACGCGGTGCCCGACCTCGCGGACGACCGAGCCGATGTCGACGCCGCCGCCGCAGTGCGCGGGGACGGGTACGGCGTTGGCGACCATGGAGGCCGATTCGCGCATCCACGACGTCACGCGCGCGGCCATCGGCATCGTCAACACGACGTCGGGGGTGTCGGTGACGCGTGCCAGGAACGCCGCGAACGCGGCGGCGACGACGACGGCGACGGTGGATCCGTGTCGCTCCGCTGCGTCGTGCACGATCCGATCGGCGGCGGTGCCGAGCAGGGTGTCGCAACGGTGGTTGAACGCGGACGGTGGTGCGACGCGACCCGACACCGAGACAGGGTCGCCGAGCACGTCGCGCAGACCGGCCCAGTGCGCTCGGTCGCGCTCGTATCGCGACGAGGCTCGGTATCGCGCCTCCGCGTCCGCGAAGGCGCGTGGATGCCGCGCTCGCGACGGAGGCGGATCCTCACCGCGCACCAGCGCGGTGTAGATCTCGGCAGTGCGGGCAGCGGCGACCGACGCCCCGTAGCCGTCGATGGCCACGTGATGACCGCGGGCGTACCAGTAGTGGTGATCCTCGGCCAGAGTGATGACGGCGGTGTAGCCCAACGCGTCGCGATACATGTCGAGGGGTCGGGTGAACTCCGTCATGATCTCCGCGGCGGCCTCCTCGGGGAACTCGTCGTCGCTGACGTCGATGCGATCGAGGTCGATGTCGAGGAGCGAGAGGTCGAGCCGCTGGCGGAGCGCGTCGGAGTCGACGCGCTCGTCCTCGGAATCACCGGTGACGAGTCGAGTGAGCATGGAGCCGGTGTCGAGGGTGGCGAGGCGCATGGCCTGCTCGAGAAGATCGACGTCGAGGGGACCGCGGATGTCCATGTAGTGCGCGACGGCGAAGGTGACCTCGGGGTCGAGTTCCTGCAGCAACCACATGTCGCGCTGGGCCCGGGTGAGGTCGAAGACCTCCGTGTAGTCGTCCGGTCCCGCGCCCGCGCCCGGGTGATCGTCCGACATGCTGTTCCCCCGGCTCGCTCGCATCCCCACGGTGGGCCCTTCGGCCACCGCAGCGTCGAGCGCTGCGGTGCAGACCACACGATGTCGAACACTAACAAACCAGAAACTTGATTTCCCTTGTCCTCGAGGACTTCAGATTTCTTTGTGAGACGTGCCAAGCATGAGGGAAGGAGAGGTTCAGTCCTTCGCCGCGAGCGCGTCCGAGGCCATCGCCATGGTGGCCACCAGCATCGTGGACACCGCGTCGGGTTCGGTGAGGAAGCCGTCGTGGCCGTCACGCGAGGAGATGATGCGCAACCCGTCGCACCCCGGGATCAGATCGGCGATCTCCTGCTGCTGCCGCAACGGGTACAGCCGATCGGAGTCGACGCCGCCCACGATGGTCGGCGTGTGCACCGACCCCAGGGCCGCTTCGAGTCCGCCTCGCCCGCGACCCACGTCGTGCCGGTTCATGGCCTCGGACAGCAACACGTAGGTGGCTGCGTCGAATCGGTCGACGAGTTTGGTGGCCTGATGTTCGAGGTAGCTCGCGATCGCGTAGCGCCCACCGTTCAGGGGGTCCTCGCCGACCTGGGGCTCGTTGCCGAACCGGGCGTCCAGCTCGTGCTCGGTGCGATAGGTGAGGTGCGCGATGCGCCGAGCGACGGCGAGTCCGGATCGCGGTGCGCGGCCGGAGGCGTGGTAGTCGCCGCCCTGCCAGTCGGGGTCACCGGTGATGGCGGCGATCTGCGTGGTCTGGGTGCCGATCTGATCGGCGGACGCACGTGCGCCGACGGCGAGCACCAGTGCCGACGCGACGCGGTCCGGGTACGAGACCAGCCACTCGAGGGTGCGCATGCCACCCATGGATCCACCCACGACGGCCGCGAAGCGATCGATGCCGAGGGTGTCGGCGACCATGCGTTCCGCCGTCACCTGGTCGCGGATGGAGATGGCGGGGAAACGCGATCCCCAGGCGACACCGTCCGGGTCGAGCGATGCGGGCCCGGTGGTGCCCCGGCATCCGCCGAGCACGTTCGTCGCCACCACGCACCAGCGATCGGTGTCGAGGGGCGCGCCGGGACCCACCATGCCCGTCCACCACCCGGGCGACGGGTGATCCGGCCCGGCCGGCCCGGTGACGTGCGAGTCGCCGGTCAGCGCGTGCTGGACGAGAACCACGTTGTCGCGATCGGGCGAGACCTCGCCCCACCGCTGCACGGCGACCGTCGCGTCGGGAACCACGCGTCCGCTCTCGAGGGGAACGTCGCCGATGTGCACGGTGCCCACCTGCCCGTCCGCCGGCGGAAATGCCGACGGACGGGCGGGCGAGTGGAGATCGAGTGTCAAGATGCGGCCCGGAAACCCTTCTCCAGATCGGCCAGGATGTCGTCGATTCCCTCGATACCGACTGCGAGGCGTACCAGGCCCGGAGTGACTCCGGAGGCCAGCTGCTCCTCGGGCGTCAACTGAGAATGCGTCGTCGACGCGGGATGGATCACCAGTGAACGCACGTCCCCGATATTAGCGACATGGCTGTGCAGCTCCAGCGCATCCACGAAACGCTTGCCCGCGTCGACACCGCCCGCGAGTTCGAACGCCACGATGGCACCCGCTCCGCGCGGAGCGAGTTCCTGTCCGCGCTCGTACCACGGGGAGGACGGCAACCCGGCGTAGTTCACGCTCGTCACCTCCTCGCGCTGCTCGAGGAACTGTGCGACCGCCGTCGCGTTCTGCACGTGTCGCTCGAGGCGCAGGGACAGCGTCTCGATGCCCTGGCCGATGAGGAAAGCGTTGAACGGGGAGACCGCCGCGCCGATGTCGCGCAGCAGCTGCACACGGGCCTTGAGTGCGAAGGCCGGAGCGCCGAGATCGGCGAACACCACACCGTGGTAGCTGGGATCGGGGGTGGTGAAGTTGGTGAAGCGACCCTGCGTCCAGTCGAAGCCGCCGCCGTCGACGATGACGCCGGCGATCGCGGTGCCGTGGCCGCCGAGGTACTTGGTGGCCGAGTGCACGACGATGTCCGCACCGTGCTTCAGCGGCTGGATCAGGTACGGCGTCGCCACGGTGTTGTCGACGATCAACGGGATGCCGTGGCGGTGCGCCACGTCGGACACTCCGCGGATGTCGAAGATGTCGTTCTTCGGGTTGGAGATGGTCTCACCGTAGAACGCCTTCGTCTCGGGGCGGACGGCCTTCTCCCACTGGTCGAGGTCGTCCGGATCGTCGACGAACGACACGGTGATGCCCAGCTTGGGCAGCGTGTAGTGGAAGAGGTTGTACGTGCCGCCGTACAGGCGGGGGCTGGAGACGACGTGGTCGCCGGTCTCGGCGATGTTCAGGATCGCCAGCGTCTCGGCTGCCTGGCCGGACGAGACGAGCAGTGCGGCGACGCCGCCCTCGAGCGATGCGATGCGCTGCTCGACGACGTCCTGCGTGGGGTTCATGATGCGGGTGTAGATGTTGCCCGGCTCGGCGAGCCCGAACAGCGCGGCGGCGTGGTCGGTGTTGTCGAACGTGTAGGACGTCGTCTGGTAGATCGGCAGGGCGCGCGCGTGGGTGGTGACGTCGGGAACCTGTCCGACGTGCACCTGCCGCGTCTCGAAGCTCCAGTTCAGTGCCGGATCCTCGACGGGTGCTCCGGCTGCGTCGACGACGTCGCCCTCGGTGGCACCGGTGTCGGAAGTGTGATCGGTCATGGGTGTCGTGCTCCTCGTGGGGGTGGTGCTCGAGTGGAGTGCTCGAGTGGGATCCACGTCGGCAGCCGCCACGCCCGCAGCACGAGAGGCACCTCACCGTGTGCAGAGCGCAGTAGGCGAGCCGATCTTCGTGGAGAGAAGGGTCGGGGCCTATCGCCGGCTACAACACAGTCGGTGGGAGAACATGGGTACCTCCGAGATCGTCGTTCGGTGGGCCCGAGGAGACGGGCCCGCGCTTGCTCCCGGCCCGTGCGGGCCGAGTAACCCGGTCATCACCCGGGGCACCCCACCGCGGTTGGAGGGTTGCCGGCCAGCAAGCCGGGGCTCGATGCTGGCACTCATGACCTTGGCCGGAATGGTAGCGGGTCGGGTGTCGACGGCACGAGGGTGGCCGAACTCACGATCGTTCGATTGGCGAATGATTCTGCCGGCGGTCACACTGGTGAGGTGATCGGGCGCCTCTCGGGGCGCCCGTCGTCGTTGACCACCCGAGCGCTTCTGAATCGATCATGAACGAACGATGACGGGCGCGGATCCGAAAGTGAGCTCGTGACACCCCCCTCCGTCGCGTTCGACGTCCTTCCCGCTGCTGCCGCGGACCCCGCGGCTGATCGGCTGCGGGTGCGCCGGCGACGCGTCGCGATGCTGGCGCTCGCGCTCGGCGGTTTCGGCATCGGCACCACGGAGTTCGTCTCGATGGGCCTGCTCCCGGAGATGGCGACCACTATGGGGGTGTCCGAGCCCAGCGCCGGCCACCTCATCTCCGCCTACGCCGTCGGTGTCGTGGTGGGTGCGCCCGTCATCGCCGCGCTCGCGGCGCGGGTGCCGCGGCGGACGTTGCTTCTCGCCCTCATGGTGGCGTTCACTCTCGGCAACCTCGGCACGGTGTTCGCGCCCAGCTTTCACGAGCTGATGGCTTCCCGCTTCGTCGCCGGCCTGCCGCACGGCGCGTACTTCGGTGTGGCAGCGCTGGTGGCCGCCCACCTCGCCGATCCCGGTGCGCGTGCCAAGTCGGTGGCCATGGTGATGATGGGACTGTCCGTCGCCAATGTCGTCGGTGTGCCGGCGGCCACGTGGATCGGCCAGGCGTTCGGCTGGCGCAGCGCGTTCGGCATCGTCGCCGTCATCGGTGCCCTCACCGTCACCGCCCTCGCGATGTGGCTGCCGCGACTGGACTCGATGCCCACGACGAACCCGCGGACCGAACTGGGTGCCTTCCGGCGCACGCAGGTCTGGATGACCCTCTTCGTCGGCATGGTGGGCTTCGGCGGCATGTTCGCCGTCTACACCTACATCGCCACGACGCTGACGGACGTGGCCGGGCTCGCCAAGGCCGCGGTGCCCCTTGCGCTGATGATCTACGGCCTCGGCATGGTGGTCGGCAACATGGCCGGTGGATGGATCGCGGACCGCATGCTGATCCCCGGGCTCTTCCTGGCGATGACGTCCGTCGCGGTGAGCCTGGCGGTGTTCGTCGCCGCAGCGCACAACCCGGTGACCGCTCTGATCGTCGTATTCCTCATCGCCGCTTCGGGATCCGCCATCGTGCCCGGACTGCAGACGCGACTCATGGACGTGGCCGCCGATGCGCAGACCCTCGCCGCCTCGCTCAATCACGCGGCGTTCAACTTCGCGAACGCGCTGGGGGCTGCCCTCGGCGGCGCCGTCATCGCCGCGGGCTTCGGCTACACGGCGCCGGCCGTGGTGGGTGCCGGTCTCGCGATCGCCGGCATCGCCGTCCTGGCCACGTCGGTGGCGATGCAGCGTCGCACCGACGCTCGTCTCGTCGCCTGACGGTTCTGTCCGCGCTGTCGGATACGGTGCTTCGGTGTCTCACACCATCACGTCGGTCAACGTCAACGGAGTGCGCGCCGCGGTGCGCAAGGGCATGCTCGAGTGGCTCGAGCAGTCCGCGGCAGACATCGTCTGCCTGCAGGAGACGCGGGCGACGGACGAGGAGCTGCTCGCATGCCTCGCTCCTGCGTTGGGCGAGGGCTGGCATCTCGTGTCCGCCGAGCCGTCCGCGAAGGGCCGCAACGGTGTCGCCATCCTGTCGCGCACTCCTGCGGACAGCGCCGTCGTCGGGTTCGGGAGCGACGAGTTCGACGACGCGGGGCGCTGGATCGAGGCCCGCTTCCCGGCCGTCGGAGCAGATCCGGCCGTCACCGTCGCCAGTCTCTACCTGCCGTCCGGTGAGGTGGGCACCGAGAAGCAGGACTCCAAGGAACGGTTCATGGCCGCGTTCGAGCACCGTCTCGCGGCGCTCGCGTGCTCGGGCGAGCATCACGTGGTCAGCGGCGACTGGAACATCGCGCACACTGAACGGGATCTGAAGAACTGGAAGGGCAACCGCACCAAGTCCGGCTTCCTGGCGAGCGAGCGCGCCTGGCTCGACGCTCTCGTCGGTGAGTCGGGAGCGTGGGTCGACGTGGTGCGAGCGCTCCACCCGGACGTCGACGGGCCCTACAGCTGGTGGTCCTACCGCGGCAAGGCCTTCGACAACGACGCCGGGTGGCGCATCGACTATCAGATGGCCACCCGGGACTTCGCGGATCGCGCGAAGGATGCCGTGGTCGAGCGGGCCGACTCCTACGACCAGCGATGGTCCGACCACGCGCCGGTCACCGTCGTCTACCGCTGACCGGTCGGCTCACAACGCCGCGGCCAGCCGGTGGTACGCCGCGTTCCAGCGCAACGTGCGTTGGAAGTCCCGGGTGGTGGTGCCCTCCTCGATCGTGAGCAGCTCCACCGCGATCATGTCCGAGAATGCCTCCAGCACCGGCAGATCGAGTGCGGTGCTCAGCACCGTGTGATGCGGTGCGCCGGCCGTGAGCCACGACTCCGCCGACACCGACAGCGAGGGCTGCGGCTTCCACACGGCGCAGGCCACCGGCAGTGAGGGCAGCGCCTCGTCGGGCTCGACCACCTCGATGACGTTGGCGGTGAGGCGGAACCGTTCGCCGACGTCGGAGATGCCCACGACGATGCCGGCGCCGGGATCCGCCGTGAAGCGCAGTCGTACGGGATCCTCGCGCCCGCCGATCGACAACGGATGGATCTCGAGAGTCGGGGTCGCCGTGGTGATGGACGGGCACACCTCGAGCATGTGCGCGCCCAGGATCTTCTCCTCGCCGGGCACGAGGTGGTAGGTGTAGTCCTCCATGAACGACGTGCCGCCGGGCTGCCCGATGGCCATGGTCTTCATGGCGCGCAACAACATCGAGGTCTTCCAGTCGCCCTCGCCGCCGAAGCCCCACCCGTCGGCCATCAGCCTCTGGACCGCGAGTCCGGGGAGCTGTCGCAGTCCGCCGAGGTCCTCGAAGTTCGTGGTGAAGGCGCCGAATCCGCCCTCGGTCAGGAATTGCCGCATTCCCGCCTCGACCCGTGCGCCGTAGCGCAGCGACTCGTGTCGATCGCCGCCCGGCCGCAACGCGGACGCGACGTCGTAGGTCTCGACGTACTCGTCGACCAGGGCGGACACCGCGGCCTCGTCCACCGCGGAGACGACCTCGACGAGATCGTTGACACCGTAGGTGTTCACCGAGACACCGAACCGCAGCTGAGCCTCCACCTTGTCGCCCTCGGTGACGGCCACGTCGCGCATGTTGTCGCCGAAGCGCGCCAGCCGGAGCGACCGCATGTCGGCGCGACCGCGCGCCGCACACGTCCACTGTTCGACGCGCCGGACGACGGCGGGATCGTCGACGTGTCCGGCGACGGTGGTCCGCAGCACGCCGACGCGGGACTGTATGTGACCGAACTCCCGGTCGCCGTGCGCGGCCTGGTTGAGGTTCATGAACTCCATGTCGATGGTCGACCACGGCAGTGACATCCCGGCCTGGGTGTGCAGATGCAGGAGGGGCACGTCGAGGGCGTCGAGGCCGGCGATCCACATCTTGGCGGGGGAGAAGGTGTGCATCCAGGTGATCACCCCGATGCAGTCGTCGGTCGTGTTGGCCTCGCGCATCCGGTTCAGGATGGACGACGCGTCGAGGAGCACCGGCTTCCAGACCACCGTCACACCCAGTGCGTCGTCGAGCTTCTCGGCGATCGTGCGGGACTGCACCGCCACCTGCTCGAGAGTCTCGGGGCCGTACAGACTCTGGCTGCCCGTGAGGAACCAGACCTCGGGTCGGGCGACACCGGACGGTGCGGGCGAGGGGGACGGGGCGGACCTGGTTTCGACGACGGACATGGGAACCTCCTGGTCACCGCAGAGGCGGTGGAACGAGTGCGGGTGAAGACGGGTGCGGAGCGAGTGGTGCTGCGGCGGTTCAGCGTTGGCCGTACACGTTCTGGTAGCGGTCGTGCAGCGCGTCGACAGCGTCCGGCGGGATGGGCAGAGGCCGGCCGAGCTGGTGTGCGAGATGCACCGACCGTGCGACGTCCTCGCACATCACCGCGGCCTTGACGGCGGACCGCGCCGTCGGGCCCACCGCGAAGACGCCGTGGTTCTGCATCAGCACGGCGGGCGACCTGCTGCCACGCAGCGTGTCGACGATGCCGCGTCCGATCGAGTCGTCACCGATCGCGGCGAACGGTCCGACGGGGATGTCGCCGCCGAACTCGTCGGCGCACATCGTGGTGACCACCGGGATCGGCTCGCCGCGGGCGGCCCACGCCACCGCGTAGGGCGAGTGGGTGTGCACCACCGCGCCGACGTGATCGAGATGTCGGTAGACGTAGGCCTGGGCCGCGGTGTCGGAGGACGGGGCGTGATCGCCCTCGACCACGGTGCCGTGCAGATCGCACAGCACCATGTTCTCCGGAGTGAGGTCGTCGTAGGCGACGCCGCTCGGCTTGATCACGAAGAGGTCGTGGCCGGGGACCCGAGCGGAGACGTTGCCGGCGGTCCACACCACCAGCCCGTACCGCACCAGTTCGGCGTGCAGCGCGCACACCTCGGCGCGGACCGCCTCCACGGTGCCGCGAGCGCTGTCGAGAACGGTCATCGCCCCGCCGCCTTCCGGTCGAGCACGTCTCCGCGGAGGGCCCGCAGGTCGCGCATGGTGGACACCTGACGTCCGAAGTGGTCGTGAAGATCGGAGTAGATGTGGAACAGGGCGTCGTAGGCCTGCGACCGGCTCTCGTCGGGTTGATACGCGCCGCGGTGCACGCGTCCCATCGCCTTCGAGGCCACGGGCACGTCGGCGTAGCAGCCGGCCGCGACTGCCGCGTGGATCGCCGATCCCAGTGCCGGACCCTGGTCGGACCCGATGACCGAGAGCGGCATGCGCAGCACGTCGGCGTAGATCTGCATCAGCAGTGGGTTCTTCGCCAGTCCGCCGGCGACGACGAACTCCTCGACCGGAACACCGCTGGCGCGGAAGGTCTCGACGATGACCCGCGTGCCGAAGGCCGTGGCCTCGAGCAGTGCCCGATAGATGTCCTCGGGCCTGGTGGCGAGAGTCGTACCCAGCAACAGTCCCGACAGCCGGTGGTCGACCAGGACGGATCGGTTGCCGCTGTGCCAGTCGAGGGCCACCAACCCGTGTTCGCCGACCTCCTGCTCGGACGCCAGCCGGGTCAGATACTCGTGGACCGACTCGCCGGCCTCGGCGGCGGCGTCGCGGTAGTCGGCAGGAACCCCGGTGCGCGTGAACCATCCGAAGATGTCGCCGACTCCGGACTGCCCGGCCTCGTACCCGTAGGACCCCGCGACGATGCCGCCGTCGACGACGCCGCACATTCCCGGGACCTCCCGCAGCACGTCGGCGCTCATGACGTGACAGGTGGAGGTGCCCATGATCGCCACCATGCGACCGGGTTCCACGGCGCGGGCCGCCGGCGCCGTGACGTGCGCGTCGACGTTGCCGACGGCCACGGCGATTCCCTCGGGCAGTCCGGTCCACGCAGCGGCCTCGGCGGTCAGAGACCCTGCACGAGAACCCAGTTCGCCGATCGGCTGGTCGAGCTTATCGGTGACGAACGCGGCGAACCCGGGTGCCAGGGCGCTGAGGAACTCGGCCGACGGGTACTCGCCGTCCTGGAGAATGCCCTTGTATCCCGCCGTGCAGGCGTTGCGGACGTAGCGTCCGCACAGCTGCCAGACGATCCAGTCCGCCGCCTCGACCCACCGCTCCATGGCGTCGTAGACCTCGGGGTCCTCCTCGTGGATCTGCAACGCCTTGGCGAACTCCCACTCGGACGAGATCAGTCCGCCGTAGCGGGGGAGCCACGTCTCGCCGCGCTCCGCGGCGAGGGCGTTGATGCGATCGGCCTGGCCCTGTGCCGCATGGTGTTTCCACAGCTTCACGTAGGCGTGCGGCCGATCGGCGAACTGCGTGACCTCGTCGAGCGGGGTGCCGTCGGCGAGTGTGGGCACCATCGTGCACGCCGTGAAGTCTGTCCCGATGCCGACCACTCGGTCGGGCGGGACACCGGCATCGCGCAGGGCGGCCGGGACGGCGGTGCGGAGCACGTCGCGGTAGTCGTCGGGAACCTGGAGTGCCCAGGCGTCGCCGAGCCGCACGGAGCCGCCGGGCAGCGCAGACTCCAGGACTCCGTGTCGGTACTCGTGCACGGCCGTGCCGAGCTCGGCGCCGTCGGAGACCCGCACGACGACGGCCCGTCCGGACAGTGTGCCGAAGTCGACTCCGATGGTGTAGGTCTCGGGATCGGTCGTTGTCATGGCTGTTCTCCTGTGACTCGGGTGGTACTCGCGCGCACGACGAGTTCCGGCGCGATCTGCGTCTCGGGACCGGCGGTCCCGTCGATCGCCGCTCGCAGGATCTCGATGGCGCGTCGGCCCACCTCGGTGAAGTTCTGTCGGATCGTCGTCAGCGGAGGGATGAGATAGGCGGCTTCGGGGATGTCGTCGAAGCCCACGACGCTCACGTCCTCCGGCACCCGACGGCCGTGCTCGTGGAACGCACGCAGCAGGCCCAGAGCCATCTGATCGTTGGCGCAGAACACCGCCGTGACGTCGGGATCGGCCGCCAGCCGGGAGCCGCGCTCGAACCCACTGCGCGCGGACCAGTCACCACGGAGCGGAGGGGTCCACGGCAGCCCCGCCTCTTCGAGGACCTCCCGCCACCCCTGTTCGCGCGCGCGAGCCTCCGCCCAACCCAGCGGACCCGCGAGGTGTGCGATGCGTCGATGTCCGGAATCGACGAGGTGACGGGTGGCGAGGCGGGCGCCGCCGACCTGGTCGATGCCGACCGTCCAGCGCGAGGTCAGCGGATCGCCCTCCACGACGACGACGGGCACCACCGCCTCCTCGGAACGCGCCGCGGCCACCGCGTCGTCGGTCGCGGCGATGAGGACGATGCCCTCGACACCCTGGTCGTGCAGGTGGTGCATCGCGTCGACGAGCTCGTTGCGCGAGAGGGTCGTGAGACTGACGGCGCTGACCGAGAAACCGGCCTCGCGGGCGGCGCTCTGAACGGTGCGATGTGTGGCGCTCGGGCCCCAGAACCCGAGCTTGGAGCCGATGATGCCGATGGTGGCCGACCGCTTCGTCACCAGGGCGCGGGCGGCCCGGTTGGGCCGGTACCCGAGCTGGTCGATGGCACGCTGGACCCGTTCCCGAGTCTCCGGGCGAAGGTTGTTCTGTCCGTTGATGACTCGGGAGACCGTCTGATGAGAAACGCCGGCGAGGCGGGCGACGTCGGCCATGACGGGAGGTCGACCGTCCGTCCCGGTCGTGGTGGTCATGCTCGCCTCGGACGGAAGCGGGCCCGGGGCACCGTGGTCAGACGCTGAGCGATGACGAAGACGAGCAGCAGTGTTCCGACCGTGATCCGGGTCCACCACGAACTCAGGGTCCCGTCGAACGCGATGAACGTCTGGATGGCACCGAGGATGAGGACACCGACGACCGAGCCGAGGACGTAGCCTCGGCCACCCGTGAGCAGCGTTCCACCGATGACGACGGCGGCGATCGCGTCGAGCTCCATGCCGACCGCGTGCAGGCTGTACCCCGACAGGGCGTAGAAGGCGAACAGGAGTCCGCCGAGCGCGGCGCAGAAACCGCTGATCGAGTAGACACCCACCTTCACCGCCGCCACGCGCAGTCCCATCAGCACGGCCGACGCCTCGTTGCCGCCGATGCCGTAGACCGACCTGCCGAAACGGGTGCAGGCGAGGACGTAGGCCGCCACCGCGACGGTCACGAGTGCGATGACGACGCTCCACGTGATGGTGTAACCGCCCGGGAGCTCGATCACGGCGAACGCGATGGAGCTGAACGTCTCGTCGGTGATGGGGATGGACTCGACGCCGATCATGTAGCAGAGACCACGAGCGAGGAACATGCCGGCGAGCGTGGCGACGAACGGCTGGATCTGGAGGTAGTGCACCAACACGCCCATCGTGGTGCCGAGCAGCGTGCCGCACAGCAGCACGGTGGCGATGACGAGGACGGGGGACCAACCGAGTTGCAGTGTGCGCGCGGCGATCATGGTCGACAGCGCCACGACGGAGCCGACCGAGAGATCGATGCCGCCGGTCAGGATGACGAAGGTCATGCCCACCGCGAGGACGATCAGGAACGCGTTGTCGACGAACAGGGAGAGGAACAGCTGCGGGTCGGCGAAGCCGGGGTAGCGCATCTCGCCGACGCCGAACAGGCCGACGAGCAACGCGAAGGTGGCGATGACCGGCAGGAACCTGCTCGGCGGCGAATAGCGTCGGATGCGGTCCCAGCGGGACGGCGCGGTGGAGGTGGCCGGGGGGCGTGTCAGCAGATCGGTCATGACCGGGCCGCCTTTCGAGTCGTCGGTCTCCTGTGTCGAAGGCCCAGAAGTGACGCTCGGGCACGCGGTGACTGCAGGAGGCAGACGACGATGACGACCAGAGCCTTGAAGAGGTAGTTGGCCTCGGAGGGGATGCCGAGATTAGGGATGGTGCGGGTCAGGGTGCCGATGAGCAGCGCACCGACCACGGTGCCGGCGAGCGAGAAGCGTCCGCCCGTGAGTGCCGTGCCGCCGATCACCACGGCGAGGATCGCGTCGAGCTCGATCCACAGACCGAGGCTGTTGGCGTTCACCGAGTTGGTGTTGGCGGCGATGATGAGACCGGCGATGCCGGAGCATGTCGCCGCGAAGACGTAGACGGTCCACACGATCGTGCGGGCGCTCACTCCCGCGAGGCGACTGGCCTCGGGATTGATGCCGACCGCTTCGACGAGCATGCCGAGAGCGGTACGGCGGGTCAGCAGGGCGGTCACCACGACGACGGCGAGCGCGATCAGCAGTGCCACGGGGAGTCCGAGGACGATCCCCGAGGCGAGCGAGCTGAAGGCCCCGTCCTGCACGGTGGTGATCTGACCGTCCGTGATGAGCATGGCCAGGCCGCGGCCGGCCACCATGAGGACCAGGGTCGCGATGATCGGCTGAATCCCGAACACCGACACCAACAGTCCGTTCCACAGTCCCAGCAGCACGCTGGCTCCCAGTGCCCACACGACGGCCATGACGACGGTGGTGACGGCGCCCTCGTCCGGGGCGGCCGCGATACGCGTGCAGGCCACGGCCGCCGCGATGACGGCGACGGCGCCGACCGACAGGTCGATGCCGCGGGTCGCGACCACGAGCGTCATGCCCACCGCGACGAGGATGAGCGGCGCGGAGTTCCGCGCGATGTCGACGACGTTGCCGAACAGGCCGCCGTTCTCGATCCTGATGTCGAGGAAGTCCGGTGTCGCGACGACGTTGACGACGATCAGCGCGATCAGGGCGAGCAGCGGCCAGACGACCGGGTGCGACATCCATCCCGGGTTCCGGCGACCGGCCGGGGCGTCGGACGCCGGCCGTGGCGGGGGAGTCGACGTCGGTCGTACTCCCAGAGTGTCGGTCATGCCTCGGAACTCCTGTCGTCTGCGCGGGTTCCCGCCGCGATGGTCGCGAGGACGTCGTCGACGGAGACTCCGCGGTTGACGCGCTCGTCGATCAGGTGGTGATCGCGCATCACGACGACGCGGTCGCTGAGGCGCAGGATCTCCTCGAGCTCGGCCGAGATGAACACGACCGACATCCCGCGTTCGGCGAGATCGGCCACAAGAGCCTGGATCTGCGCCTTGGCGCCGATGTCGATTCCCCGGGTGGGCTCGTCCAGGATCAGGATCTCCGGTTCCGTGACGAGCCAGCGTGCGAGCAGCACTTTCTGTTGGTTGCCGCCGGAGAGGTTGCGCATCAACGCGTTCGGGTCCGCGGGACGGATGTCGAGTGCAGTGATGTACTTCTCCACCAGGGCGGTGCGGGTGGCGCGGGGGATCGGGCGCATCCACCCACGAGTGGCCTGGAGCGCGAGCATCATGTTGTCGGCCACCGTCAGGTCGCCCACGACGCCGTCCGCCTTGCGGTCCTCGCTGGTGAGCGCGACCCGTCGATCGACCGCGTTGCGTGGTGTGCGGAAGCGTCGACGGGTGGAGTGGATCTCGATGGTGCCGGAATCTGCGCGGTCCGCCCCGCCGAGCAACCTCGCCAGTTCGGTGCGGCCCGATCCCAGCAGCCCCGCGACGCCGACGACCTGCCCGGCGTACAGCCGGAGATCCGTCGCCTCGAGGGCGCCCTTGCGGCCGAGGCCGAGCACCTCCATGACGGGTTCGGTGGTGGGATCGACCACCGTGGGCTCGCGGTCGTCCAACTCGCGCAGGGTGTCGAGTTCCCGGCCGATCATCAGTTCCACCAGGGTCAGTTGCGGGGTGTCCGCCACCGACCGCTCCTCCACCAGGCGTCCGTTGCGCAGGATCGTCATGCGATCCGAGATGCGATAGACCTGGTCGAGGAAGTGGGAGACGAAGACGACGGCCGTACCCGCGTCCCGCAGCCGCTCGATGACCCCGTACAGGGTCTCCACCTCGTCCTTGTCGAGGCTGGAGGTGGGCTCGTCGAGGATGAGCACGCGGGCGTCGACGTCCACCGCACGAGCGATCGCGATCAGCTGCTGCACGGCGATGGGGTGATCGCCGAGCACCGACGCGGGATCGACCGCGAGACCCAGTCGATCGAGCGTCGCACGTGCGCGGCGGTTCATCGCCCGGGTGTCGATACCGCCCACGGCGTCGAGAACGGTGCGCACCGCGCCGCCGGTGCTGCCGAGCAGTCGGTCGAGCCGCCGCGGCTCGCGCCCGAGCAGCATGTTCTCGGCCACGGTGAGGTTGGGCAGGAGGTTGACCTCCTGGTACACCGTGCTGATGCCGGCAGCCTGAGCGGCCGCCGGACTCGCGAACTCGTGCACGGTCCCGTCGACGGTGACAGTGCCGCTGTCGATCGGGTAGACGCCGGTGAGCGCCTTGATCAACGTCGACTTGCCGGCACCGTTCTCGCCCATCAGCGAGTGGACCTCGCCCGGGTAGAGCCGCAAGGAGACGCCGTCGAGGGCACGGACGGCGCCGAAGGTGATGGAGATGTCCGTCATCTCCACGATCGGGTCCGTCGCCGTCGTGGTCGGCGGGGGGACGATCATCTCGGTGCTCATGTCAGTACTGGCGGTCGGCGAGCACGGACGCGGCCTGGTCACGGGTGAAGGTGGTCTCCTCGGTGACCACGCGCTTGGGTACCTCCTCGCCGGCGACGACCTTCTCGGTCAGCTCCATCAGTTGCGGTCCGAGCAGCGGGTTGCACTCGACGATGTAGTCGATCTTGCCGTCGGCCAGCGCCTGCATGCCGTCCTTGACCGCGTCGACGGTGATGATCTTGATGTCCTTGCCGGGGACGAGGCCGGCCGCCTCGATGGCCTCGATGGCGCCCAGGCCCATGTCGTCGTTGTGGGCGTAGACCACGTCGATGGCCTTGTCGGAGTTCAGGAACGACTCCATGACCTGCTTGCCGCCGTCGCGGGTGAAGTCACCGGTCTGGGACTTGGAGATCGCGATGGTCGGTTGTGAGGCGATGGCCTCGCGGAAGCCCTCGGCTCGATCGATGGCCGGTGCGGCACCCGTCGTGCCCTCGAGCTCGACGACGTTGATGCGTCCGTCGGCGTTGACGTCGGACGTCGCACTGTTCTCGACCAGCCAGTCGCCGGCCTTGACACCTTCGGCAACGAAGTCCGACCCGAGGAACGTGGCGTACAGCGACTCGTCAGTCGTGTCGACCGAGCGGTCGGTGAGGATGACGGGGATGTTCGCGCGCTTCGCTTCCTGCAGGACCGGCTCCCAGCCCGTCTCGACGACCGGGCTGAAGGCGATCACGTCCACCTTCTGCTGGATGTAGGTGCGGATGGCCTTGATCTGGTTCTCCTGCTTCTGCTGTGCGTCGGAGAACTTGAGGTCGATACCGGCGTCGGTCGCCGCATCCTGGATCGACGAGGTGTTGGCGGTGCGCCAGCCGCTCTCTGCTCCGACCTGCGAGAACCCCAGAACGGTTCCGCCCTCGCCGCTCGCGGAATCACCTCCGCCGCCGCAGGCACTCAGGATCAGCGCACTGCTCACCAGGAACGTGCTCGCTGCAACGACTCTCTTCGACGTCATCGTGGTCTCCTCTACAGGCATCACTCCGTGTGACGCGTGACACAGAGTGTGAGCGTTAACATTCGTCCGCGTCAAGAGGTTCGCGAACATTGCCGAAACTCGATGTGAACGCTCACATCCATGGCATCATGCGCCGGTCGTGAGGCGCGGAGGCCGGCCGGCTAGATTGCGGCGAACCGGTACTCGATCACGCAGCGGGACGTCTCGTCCGGGCGCAGGACGGCCGACGGGAATTCCGGCCGGTTCGGGCTGTCGGGGAAGAACTGGGGCTCGAGCGCGAGTCCGTCGCCCTGTCGCAGCGCGGTACCGCGTCGGGACACGGTGCTGCCGTCGAGGAAGTTGCCGGTGTAGACCTGCAGCCCGGGCCGATTCGTCCACACCTCGAGCGTCGTGTCACTGCGATGCGACGTGACACGCGCGGCACGGCGCAACTTCCCGCCGTCCTCGGGTCCGTCGAGGACGAAGTTGTGGTCCACCCCTCGCGTGGCCGCGACATGAGGATCGTCGGACCGGACGACGTCGCCGATGCGGCGCGGGAGCCGCAGGTCGAGTGCCGTGCCGTCGACCGGGACGACACCGTTCGTGGGAATTCCCGCGGAGTCCACGGGCACGAACGAGGCCGCGTCCACCTGCAGTTCGAGGTCGTCGACACCGTGTCCGTCGAGATCGATGTACGCATGGCTGGTCAGGTTCACCACCGTCGTACGTGAGGTCTGCGCGAGGTACTCGATGCGCATCGTGTCTCCCCGGACCGAGTAGACGGCGCGTGCCCGCACCTCGCCGGGGTAGCCCTGGTCTCCGTCGGGACTCACCAGGGACAGTTCCACCTCGTCGGCGGTGACCCGCTCCACCGTCCAGGTGCGGGAGTCGAAGCCGTCGACTCCGCCGTGCAGGTGGTTGTCGCCGTCGTTGCGCGACACCTCCACCCGCTCACCGTCGAGGTCGAATCGCCCGCGCGCAATGCGATTGGCGTAGCGCCCCACCGTCGCCCCGAGGTAGTCCGTGCCCGCGCGTAACTCGGCCTCACCGGCGACGCCGACCGACACGTCACGTCGAACGCCGTCCCCGCCCGTGACGGTCAGGCGCAGCAGGGTCGCACCGTACGGCAGCACCTCCACCTCGATCCCCGGCGCCGAGCCGATGGTCACGGCGGTGTCGGACGTCCTGTCAGTGGTCATGGCGCAGACCCTACGACTGTCAGGGCGCAGACCCTACGACTGTCTTGGCGCAGACCCTGCGACTGTCTTGGCGCAGACCCTGCGACCAGAGGTGATTGAATCTGTAGATCATGACGACCGACACCGCGACCGACAGCGCAGGAGTCGCACCTCGGCACCGAGTGCTCTCCGGCATCCAGCCCACGGCGGACTCCTTCCACCTGGGCAACTACCTGGGCGCGGTGCGGCAATGGGTCGAGTTGCAGGACGAGTACGACGCGTTCTACTTCATCCCGGACCTGCACGCCATCACGGTGCCGCAGGATCCGAAGGAGTTGCGCGCCCGCACGCGCCGGGCCGCAGCGCAGTTGCTGGCCGTCGGTATCGACCCCGCACGGTCCACCCTGTTCGTGCAGTCCCACGTGCCCGAGCACGCGCAACTCGCGTGGGTTCTCAACTGCATCACCGGATTCGGCGAGGCCGGCCGTATGACGCAGTTCAAGGACAAGTCGGCGCGCCAGGGCAGCGATCAGGCGAGCGTGGGTCTGTTCACCTATCCGGTACTGCAGGCCGCGGACATCCTGCTCTATCGCCCGCAGCGAGTGCCCGTGGGGGAGGACCAGCGCCAGCATCTGGAGCTGACCCGCGATCTCGCCCAACGCTTCAACTCGCGCTACAAGAAGACGTTCGTCGTGCCCGAGGCGCACATCGTCACCGGGATCGCGAAGATCTACGACCTGCAGGAGCCGACGGCGAAGATGAGCAAGTCGGGCTCCGGCATCTCGGGCCGGATCGACATCCTCGACGACCCCGCCGTGTCGGCCAAGAAGATTCGCTCGGCGGTCACCGACAACGAGCGTGAGATCCGCTACGACACCGCCGAGAAGCCCGGCGTCAGCAATCTGCTCACCATCCAGTCCGCCCTCACCGGCACGCCCGTCTCGACGCTCGTCGAGGGATACGTCGGAAAGGGATACGGTGATCTCAAGAGCGACACCGCGGATGCGGTGTCGGCGTTCTCAGCCCCGGTACGCACGGCGTTCACGGAGTACATGAACGATCCGGCCGAACTCGACCGGATTCTGAGGGACGGGGCCGAGCACGCACGCTCGATCGCGTCCCGGACGCTGGCACAGGTGTACGACCGGGTCGGATTCCTTCCACCGAAAGGCTGAGCGCCATGCCGGACTTCGCGGCGATCATCGAGGAACGTCGACGGCGGTGGCCCTGGTTCGATCACCTCGCGCGGGCCGGTTCGGTGTACCAGCAGCAGAAGGGCGACTACTACGCCGCGGGCATCACGTACTTCAGCGTTCTGGCCCTCTTCCCGCTGCTGATGGTCGCGTTCGCCGTGGTGGGGTTCGTCCTCGCCTCCCGGCCGGATCTGTTGACCGAACTGCAGTCCCAGATCGCCGAGAACGTTCCCGGCAGTTTCGCGGGCACCATCAACGAACTGGTCTCGAGTGCCATCGAGTCGCGCACCAGCGTGGGCATCATCGGTCTCCTGGGCGCGCTCTACGCGGGCCTCGGATGGACGGCCAATCTGCGGGAGGCACTCACCGCGATGTGGGAGACGCCGCACGAGGCGGGCAGCTTCCTGGCCACCAAGGCCAAGGATCTCGGAGCGCTGCTCGGACTGGGTCTGGCATTGGTGATCTCGCTCGGCCTGTCGGCGGTGGCCAGCGGGTCGGTGGTCCCCGCACTCCTGAAGGCCGTCAATCTGGACGGCGTTCCCGGTGTCGGCGTCGCCGTGCAGATCGCGTCGTTCGCCCTGGCGATCGCCGCGACGTGGGCGCTGTTCGTCTGGGTCATCGCCCGGCTGCCCCGTGAACCCGTGACCGTGCGCAGCGCGGCACGCGCCGCGCTGTTGGCGGCCGTGGTGTTCGAGATCTTCAAGCAGGTCGGCGCGGTCTACCTCGAGAGCGTCACGTCCGGTCCGGCCGGTGCCACGTTCGGCCCGATCATCGGCATCCTCGTGTTCGCGTTCACGACGTCACGCTTCCTGTTGTTCTCGACGGCGTGGGCGGCGACGGCCACGGAGAACCTGGCTCTCGCGGCACCCGCCGTACCCGACAGTGCGGTGATCGCACCGCAGGTCGTGGTCCGCGAAGGTGTCTCACCCGCGGGCGCGGCGGCTCTCGTCGGAGCGGGCGTCCTCACCGTGCTCGGACTGGGCGGGTGGCGCGGCCGACGCCGACGCTGACGTGCAGTGTGGTCAGGACCGTCTGCGGTGCAGCGTGCGCGCCCACAGGAGCAGTCCGACCACGATGATCAGGCCCAGAACTCCCGCACCGACCCTGATCGCGACATCGCTCTCGTCGTCCACTCCGGCGTAGGCGCCGCCACTGCTCGCCTCGGTCCGCCGGTCGGTCGGTGCGGTCGAGGTGGGGGTCGACACGGTCGTCGGCGCCGCCGCCGCGTCCGGGCTCCCGGTCACCAGCGTGCCCACCGACGTGTCGGCGGGCTGCGTGAAGCCGTAGTCGAGCAGGCGGGCGGCCTGCTCCCAGGGCCGGATGGGCAGCACGTCGGCATTCATGAGCGACACGGCCAACCGGCGGCCACCGCGTTCGGCCGCGCCGACGAAGGTCTGGCGTGCGTCGTCGGTGTAGCCGTTCTTGCCGCCCAGTGCATCCGGATAGTTGAACAACAGCGCGTTGTCGCTGGCGAGGGTGAAGCCCGGCCGGTCCTCGTTGAGCGGGAGATCGGGGTTCACCGGCACGCCGGGCATGTCGGGACGTGAGGGATTGTCCGGCTTCGACGCGTCCTTGGGATAGCCCGGGAACGGAACCGATTCGGTGGCAACGAGTTCCGCGAAGGTCGGATTCTCCATCGCGGCCCGGAAGATGAGCGCCAGATCGTAGGGGGAGCAGGCCATGCCCGGTCCGTCGAGACCCGACGGCGACGCCGTGCGTGTGTCCAGTGCACCGAGCTCGCGGGCCTTCGCGTTCATCTTCTCCACGGCGGTGTCGACGCCGCCGAGTTGGACGGCGAGGGCGTGCGCGGCATCGTTGCCCGAGGCCATCACCAGCCCCTGCATCAACTGGCGCACCGAGTACACGCCGCCGGTACCGATGCCCACCGCGCTGCCCTCGGCGGCCGCGTCCTCCGCGGTGGCCACCACGGTGCGATCGAGATCGAGCTCGTCGAGCGCGACGAGCGCCAGCAGGACCTTGATCGTGCTCGCCGGCCGGTACCGGCCGTGCGGATCCTTCGCCGCGATCACCGCGCCGGAGTCGAGATCGGTGAGCACCCATCCCGCCGCCGAGATGTCCGCGGGAAGAGCGGGCGCACCGGCCGCGGTGATCACACCGCACGCCGCCAGTTCCTCGCCGCCGACCGTCTCGGCCGGGACGGGTACGGGCTGCGGTTCCGCGTCGCCGGGAGCGGGGACCTCGGACGCATCGATGGCCGGTGGTGGCACGTCACGGTGGGGACAGGCGTCGGTGTCGGGCGTCCGGAACGGGGTGGACGTCGGGGGCGGTGCGGGCTGCGCCCCGGCGAGACCCGGAAGGACTGCGGGCGTACTCACGAGAACGACCGCCGTCGCGATCCTCGCGGCTGTCCGTCTGCCGCGTCGACTGCGGTCGTGAATGTTCATCACCGGTCACCCTAGGCGGCGCGCTCGTGCACGCCGCCCCGGGTGACCGGGTGTGTC
Organism: Rhodococcus sp. BP-349; assembly: GCF_019835845.1. NCBI lineage: Bacteria > Bacillati > Actinomycetota > Actinomycetes > Mycobacteriales > Nocardiaceae > Rhodococcus > Rhodococcus sp. BP-349. Next base: position 1,887,538 of record NZ_JABUDR010000001.1, read on the forward strand.
CGGATCGAGAAGTCAGTCGGCGGAGGGCCGGAGGTACGGCCGCTGCACCTTCTTCCACGCCTCGTACGTCTCGTACGCCGTCTGCGTGCTCTCCAGCGTCGAGGTGGCGCTGACCGGAACGTCCCACCAGGACTCGCTGTCCGGTGCGGCGATCAGCGGGTCCGTCTCGACGTGGATGACCGTGCAGCGGTCCGCGGCCTTGGCCACCTTGACCGCGTCGGCGAACTCGCCTGCGGTGTTCACCCGGATGACGTCGGCGCCGAGACTCTGGGCGTTGGCCGCCAGATCGACGGGCAGCACACCGCCGTCGAGTCGACCGGACTCGGACCGGTAGCGGTACGCGGTGCCGAAGCGCTGCGAGCCGAGCGACTCCGACAGCGATCCGATGGAGGCGAAGCCGTGGTTCTGGACCAGTACCAGGATGACCTTGACGCCCTCCTGGACCGCGGTGACCAGCTCGGTGGCCATCATGAGGTAGCTGCCGTCGCCGACCATGACGAAGACGTCGCGATCCGGTGCCGCCATCTTGACGCCGATGCCGCCGGCCACCTCGTAGCCCATGCAGGAGAATCCGTACTCGACGTGGTAGCCCTTGGCATCGCGTGTGCGCCAGAGCTTGTGGAGGTCTCCGGGCATCGAGCCGGCGGCGCACACGACGATGTCGCGCGGGTCGGACAGCGTGTTGGTGAGACCGATGACCTGGTTCTGGTTCATCCCGAGGTTGTCGTCGTCCACGGCGTAGACCGAGGCGACCGTGCGATCCCACTCGGCGGCGAGTTCGGTGGCGCGGGCACGATACTCGGCGCTCACCTCGTGGTCTGCCAGAGCGTCCGTCAGTGCCTCGAGCGCCTCGCGGGCGTCGGCGACTACGGAGAGACCGCCCTGCTTGACCGAGTCGATGGACGCGACGTTGATGTTGACGAACCGCACGTCGGGGTTGGAGAAGGCCGTGCGCGACGCGCTGGTGAAATCGCTGTAGCGCGTGCCGATCCCGATGACGACGTCCGCCTCGGTCGCGAGGGCGTTGGCGGCCGTGGTACCGGTGGACCCGATCGCGCCGACCGACTGTGGGTGGTCGTAGACGAGGGAGCCCTTGCCGGCCTGGCTCTGGCCGACGGGGATTCCGGTCTTCTCCGCGAACGACGCGAGCGCCTCGGTCGCACCGGAGTAGATGACGCCGCCGCCGGCGACGATCAGCGGCGCCTTCGCCGAGCGGATGATCTCGGCGGCGCGGGCGACGACGGACCGCTCGGGCAGCGGGCGGGCGACGTGCCAGGTGCGCGGCGCGAAGAACGACTCGGGCCAGTCGTGGGCCTCGGCCTGGACATCCTGCGGGACGGCGACCGTGGCGGCGCCGGTCTCCACCGGGTCGGTGAGGACGCGCATGGCGCCGAGCAGAGCCGCGGGCAGCTGCTCGGCACGCCACACTCGATCGAAGTAGCGCGAGAGCGGCTTGAACGCGTCGTTGACTGTGACGTCACCGCTGGACGGGAGCTCGAGCTCCTGCAGCACCGGCGAGGAGGCGCGGGTGGCGAAGGTGTCCGCCGGGAGCAGCAGGACGGGCAACCGGTTGATGGTGGCCAACGCCGCGCCGGTGAGCATGTTGGTCGAGCCCGGTCCGACGCTGGCGCTGACGGCCCAGGTCTGCAGACGATCCTTCTGGCGGGCGAAGCCGACGGCGCTGTGCACCATGGCCTGCTCGTTGCGGCCGAGGACGTAGGGGAGCTCCGGCTCGGTGCCCGCCTCGACGGCGTCGATCTCGGCCTGCAGCAACGCCTGTCCGAGACCGGCGACGTTGCCGTGGCCGAAGATGCCGAAGCAGCCCGCGAAGAACTTGGTCCGGACCCCGTCACGCTCGACGTACTGGTTGGCGAGGAAGCGAACGATGGCCTGGGACACCGTGAGGTGCACCAGCGACTCGGCGTTCTCGGTCTTGCTCTGTGACATCGGTGCGGTGGACACCATCGTCAGGCTCCTTTTCCACGGTGCGCTGAGTCCAGCGGAGGTCGGGGGGTGAGGGGGAGGCGGGGATCGACGTCCTGGCCGTCCCACGTGCGGCGGATCCAGGTGTGGTCGGGATCGTCGACGATCTTCCAGGCGCGCTCGCTGCCCGGTCCGGCCATGACGTTGAGGTAGTACATGTGATAGCCGGGCGCCGCGACGGACGGCCCGTGGTACCCGTGGGGGACCAGGACGACGTCGCCGGTGCGGACCTCCTCGAGCACCTCGATGGGGCGCTCGGGTGTGCCGTAGACGCGGTGGTACCCGAAGCCGGCGGAACCGTCACGGCCACTGTCGATCTCGAAGTAGTAGATCTCCTCGAGTGCCGATTCGGTCTCGGTCTCCTCGTCGTGCTTGTGGCCGGGGTAGGACGACCAGTTGCCGCCGGGGGTGATGACCTCGCACGCGATGAGCGAGTCGGCCTCGAACGTGTCGGCGGTACCGAAGTTGTGCACCTGCCGGCTGCAGTTGCCCGCGCCGCGCAGTTCGACGGCGACGTCGGCGGCGGGAACGTAGCGGAACGGCAGGGACCGCGAGGCGCGTGCGCCGCACAGGGCGAAGCGTCCACCCTGCTCGCTGCGCAGGGTGTAGCTGCTGTCGCGGCCGACGTACGCGAAGTCGGAGGGCCCGTCGAAGACCGACGCGCGCCCCGTCAGTGCGAACGACTCCTCGCCGCACGTGACGGTCGCGGATCCCTGCAGAGGGACCACCATGATCTCGTCGTCGTCGGAGGTGAGATCGACGGACTCGCCGGGTGCGAGAAGCACTGTGCACAGACTGGATTCGGTCCATCCCGCGCTCTCCGGGGTGACGGTGACTCCGGCGCCGGGGACGGCGGGAATGTAGAACTCGCTGTTCACTCGTCCGCCCCGCCCCGCACCATGTCGACTGCGGTCGCGACCGCGGTGGCGACGTCGCCGTCCTTCGGGTACAGCAGGGTGCGGCCCACGATGAGGCCGCGGACGGCCGGGATCTTCAGTGCGCGTGCCCAACTGGCGAAGGTCTCGTCGGGCGCGGTCTGGGGGTCGCCGCCGAGGAGCAGCGTCGGAAGCGTGGTGGCGTCCATGACGCGCTCCATCTCGTCCACCACGGGCAGCTTCATCCAGGTGTACGCCGACGAGGCGCCGAGGCCCTGGGCGATGTGGATGGACTTGATGACGGCGTCGGCACGCAGATCGTTGACCACCTTGCCGTCGCGGCGCGACGACAGGAACGGCTCGACCATGGCCATGAGGCCCTCGGCCGCGAGTTCGTCGATGGCCTGAGCGCAGGCGGTGAGCGTGCCGAGCGTGCCGGGATCATCGAGGTCGATGCGGGTCAGCATCTTGGCGCCGTTCATCCGCGCCTTCGCGGTGGACGCCGCGGTCGCGCCGGTCATCCGGTCGTCGAGCTCGAACGACGCGCCGGCGAGTCCGCCGCGGTTCATCGAGGAGATGACGACCTTGTCGTCGAGGGCGCCGAGCAGGACGAGGTCGTCGAGGATCTCGGACGTCGCGAGGACACCGTCGACTCCCGGATCGGCCAGCGCGGTGCGCAGGCGGTCGAGCAGTTCGGTGCGACTGTTCATGGCCGTCGGGTTCGAGCCGACCGACAGGGCGCCGCGGGCGGGGTGATCGGCGGCCACGATCATGAGCCGCCCGTCTCCGCGCACCGTCTCACGGGTGACGCGAGAGGCCCAGGCGCGGTCGATCGCGCCCGGGTCGTGCGCCCGGATCTCGGTGACGTCGGCGTACGTGGTGCAGGTCGCGGTGGTGGTCACAGCGGTGACGGTCTCGGCGGTGATGGTCTCAGACATGTGCTTCCTCGGAATCGGCGAGATCGGAACCCGGTGCGGTGACCGCGGACTCGGCGAGGGCGGCGACCTCGTCGGCGGTGGGCATGGCGGTCGAGCATTCGAGGCGCGACGCGACGATGGCGCCGGCCGCGTTGGCGTGGCGGAGAATCTTCTCGAGTGGCCAGCCGGACAGCAGTCCGTGGCACAGCGATCCACCGAAGCTGTCGCCGGCACCGAGTCCGTTGACGACGTCGACGAAGTTCGGCGGCACCTCCACGCGCTCGGTGCGCGTCTTGCCCAGTACGCCCTTGGGGCCCTGCTTGACGATCGCCAGCTCCACCCCCATGTCGAGCAGCGCGTCGGCGGCCCGGTCCGGCTCGGTCTCGCCGACGGCGATCTCGCACTCCTCACGGTTACCGACGGCCACCGTGACGTGTCGCAGTGCGCGCTGGACCTGCTCGGTCGCGGAGGCGGGGCTCTCCCAGAACATGGGCCGGTAGTCGAGGTCGAGCACCGTCAGCGGAGCGCGTCCACGCGCCTCCCAGGCGGCGAAGTGTGCACTGCGCGAGGGCTCCTCGGACAGACCGGTGACGGTCGACCAGTACAGCGCGGCGCTGCGGACGGCGTCGGTGTCGATGTCCTCGGGGCGCACCTGCAGGTCCGGCGCGGTGGGCTTGCGGTAGAAGTACAGCGGGAAGTCGTCCGGCGGAAAGATCTCGCAGAACGTGACCGGGGTGGCGTACTGGCCGTCGACCACGACGTAGCGGTTGTCGACGCCGAGGCGGGCGAGCTCGGCGCGCACGAAGCGGCCGAACGGATCGTCGCCGGCGCCGGAGATCAGCGCGGTGCGGCGCCCGAGTCGCGCGGCGGCGACGGTGACGTTGGCGGCGCTGCCACCGAGGAACTTGCCGAACGTCTCGACGTTCTCGAGGCCCACACCGACCTGCAGGGGATAGATGTCGACTCCGCTGCGTCCGATGGCGAGCACGTCGAAACGTGCATCACCGGTGGGGCCGGTGTTGTTCACTGTGGTCAAGGTCTGCTCCATCGATACTCGGGGCGTGTGCGTGGGGGCCGGTATCACTGTGCTCCGCGCCACACCAACCTGTCAATAGTTTGTCCTGACATTCTAACTTGCCGTCATATCGCGCACGGTCACTTACACTCTGTTCTCGGGCAGCCCGCCCGCACACCCGCCTCTTTTTCGGATCGGAGCTGGTACGTGAGTCAACCGCTCGCCGTGGAGCTCGACAGGTCGAGTCCCGTTCCGCTCTACTACCAACTCGCGCAGGCCATCGAGGGTGCGATCCTCGGCGGCAGTCTGGCCCCGGGCGATCGCTTCGAGAACGAGCTCGCCCTCGCGAAGCGCCTCAACCTGTCGAGGCCGACCACGCGTCGGGCCATTCAGGAACTGGTGGACAAGGGGCTGCTGGTGCGCAAGCGTGGCGTCGGCACGCAGGTGGTGCAGAGCCCGGTGCATCGGCCGGTGGAGCTCACCAGCCTCTTCGACGACCTCGCGCGCGCCGGCCAGGACCCGACGACGAAGTTGCTCGAGTACTCGGTGGGTCTGCCCACCGAGGACGTGGCGCGCGAACTCAACATCGGGCCGGAGTCCGAGGTGGTCACCGTGCGGCGTCTGCGCCTGACGAAGGGCGAGCCGCTCGCCCTGATGGTCAACTACATGCCCGTCGACGTGGCGCCGGAGCCCGCCGAGCTGGAGGCGCACGGCCTCTACCAGTCGCTTCGCACCAAGGGCGTGCACATCCGCCTCGCGCGCCAGCGCATCGGCGCGAAGGCGGCCGATCGCGACGAGGCGCACCTGCTCGACGAGAAGCCGAAGGCGCCGCTGCTCACCATGCACCGCACGGCGTTCGACGATTCCGGCAAGGTGGTCGAGTACGGGTCGCACGTGTACCGCGCGTCGCGGTACTACTTCGACACGACCCTCGTCGACCGCTGACCCGCAGGCGTCAGCCGGCGATCGACTCCAGCTTCGGCCGGACCTTCTCCAGCGCGTACGTCAGCGACGACGGTGACGGGGTGTTCAGCGCGATGATGGTCGCGTAGTCCGTGATCAGCATGCCGCCCGAGCGCACCGAGGGCAGATCCGCCCAGCCGGGCAGCGCTTCGAGATCCGCGGCGGTACCGCCGTTCACGAGAATGACCACCAGGTCGGAGTTCAGGACGTCCACGCGTTCCGGCCCGACGACGAGGCGGTTGCCGGCCGTGGCCGGGAGTTCGACGGTCGGCAGCGTCATCCCCAGCTTCTGGTAGAACGCCGAGGCGCCGTCGTCGGGATCGGCGACCACGACGAGCTGCTGGGTGGCCGGGATGTACTGCGACAGCAGCGCCGTCCTCCCGGCCAGTCCGGGCAGTTCGGCGGCGGCGTCGGCGAGGGTGGTCTCCGTCCCCGCGATCACCGCGTCGGCGTCGTCCTCGCGGCCGAGGGCGGTGCCCAGAGCGCGCGTCAACGCGTCGTACGGCGAGACCGTGTCGCCGATGACGGGAATGGTCGGGGCCAGTGCGGTCAACTGGTCGTACAGGGTGGGTGTCGATGCCGCGAAGTCGGCGAGGATGAGATCCGGTGCGTACGAGGCGATCTCCTCGATGGGGAGGGTGCCCTCGACAGGGACGGGAATGAGCGGTACGTCCGCCGCCAGCTCCGACTGCCAGGGATAGCGGCCGTCCGGTGCCCCGGTCGTGTCCGAGGCGAAGGCCACCGGCTGCACCCCCAGGGCGAGCGCGGCGTCCACGGCCGGAGCGGTGAGGGCGACGATGCGGGGGTCGGACCCGAGTTCGGCGCGGTCGATCGTGGTGGAGCCCAGTGCGTGCTCGATGGTCACGGTGCCCGTCGGGGCGTCGCTGTCGGGGACCTCGTCGGATGTCTGGTCACTGCTGCACCCGGCCGCCGAGAGGAGTGCCATGACGGCGACGGCCGAGGCGAGTCGTCGTGATGTCGTGCTGCGCATGCGGTTCCCCTGCTGTTCGTGATGCCTCCGGAGACCACGGAGGTAGGGGTACCCTAAGTCAGGCGACGGCCGGTGTGGGGAGCTACGTTCCGGCGGGTGGGGCCGTGCTCCCGCGCACCTGCAGGGTCGGCGCGATGAGATCGAGGGTGCCGGCCGCCGTCGGGCGCGCTATCCGGTCGATCACCGCCGTGGCGGCGCGGCGACCGACCGACGCGCTGGCATTGTCCACCGAGGTCAGGGAGACGTGGCGTAGTTGCGCGATGGAGGTGTTGTCGTACCCGACTATCGAGATGTCGTGCGGCACGGCCAGTCCCGCTTCCTGGCAGGCCGTCATGACGCCGACCGCGGCGATGTCGTTGACGGCGTACACGGCGGTCGGTCGGGGGGTGCGGGCGAGAAGTCTCCGGGCGGCCTCGTATCCGCCGTCCTCGGTGAGGTCGCACGGTTCGACGAGTCCGTCGGTGTCCAGACCCCGTGACGCCATCGCGGCGCGGTAGCTGTCGGCGCGCAGGGCGGACACGGCGCCGAACGACCCGGCCACGTGGGCGATCCGGCGGTGACCCAGTTCCGCGAGATGCGCCACCGCCAGCGCGGATCCCGCGGTGTCGTCGTTGGCCACGACGTCCGCACGGGGGAGCTCGAGGTCGCGGCTCGCGACGATCACCGTCGGCATGGACGTCGTGGCATCGGCGACCAGGGGAGTGGGCGACCGGGTGCCGACCAGGACGAGCGCGTCGAGTCGCAGTTCGGTGAACTTGCGGACGACGGTGTCGTCCCCGCTCCGGTCGGCGCGACCGTCGCCGAGCATCATGGTCAGCCCGTGCGCCTCGAGCACCGGGGCCATGCCCTCGAGGCAGTCCACGAACCACGGGTTGCGGAGGTCGTTGATGAGGACCCCGACGATGTCCGTCCGTTGCCGGGACAGGTTGCGGGCTGAGAGGTTCGGCCGGTAGCCCAGCTCGTCGATGGCTGCGCGCACGGCTGCGCGCTTCTCGTCGCTGACGTTGGGGGAGTCGTGCAGGACCAGGGAGACGAGCGACTTGGACACGCCGGCGCGTTCGGCCACGGTGCGGATGGTGGGTGGCCGCTCGATGTTCGTCACGGCTCGCTCCGTCCGGTGAGGCGGCCCCGCCGAGTTGGACCGTGCCAAATGCAGCCTAGCGGGACCGACGCGGTGAACGGAAGAGCGTTGACAGCGCGATCGGGCGACGGGCAGACTGCGGACAGTCTTCCTTTTGGAACGGTCCAACAACCCTCTCGTCTGGAGTGCACCCATGTCCGACCCTCGCCTCACCACTCTGCCTGTCGCCGTCGTCGGCTTCGGCTGGATGGGCCGCGTCCACACGCAGGCCTACAGCCGCGTGCGCCACCACTACCCCGCGCTTCGACCCCTGCCCGTTCTCGCGACCGTGGCCGACGAGGTGCCCGGCCGCGCCGCCGAGGCTGCCGAGCAGTTCGGCTTCGGCTCGTCCACCGAGTCGTGGCGCGACGTCGTGGCCGACCCGTCCATCGGTGCCGTGTCGGTGACGTCGCCGAACTTCCTGCACCGGGAGATGGGCGTCGCGGTGGCCGAGGCCGGGAAGCATCTCTGGATCGAGAAGCCCGTCGGACTGTCGGCGGACGATGCCCGTGCAGTGGCGATCGCCGCGGAGAAGGCAGGCGTGCAGACGGCGGTGGGCTTCAACTACCGCAATGCACCGGCCGTGGAGCAGGCGCGCGGCATCATCGCGTCCGGCGAACTGGGCGACGTGACGCATGCACGCTTCCGGTTCTTCAGTGACTACGCGGCCCACCCGGACGGCGCACTGAGCTGGCGTTTCGAGCGTGAGCGCGGCGGCAGCGGCGTGCTCGGCGATCTGGCGTCGCACGGCGCGGACCTGATCTGGTACCTGCTCGGCGACATCGCCTCACTGGTGGCGGACACCGCCGTCTTCATCCCGCAGCGCGCCAAGCCGACGGGGGTGACCAGCGGCCACATGCGCGCCTCGGGCGGTGAGCAGGGCCCGGTGGAGAACGAGGACTTCGTGTCCGCGCAGCTGCGCATGGCGACCGGCGCCCGGTGCGTCCTCGAGGCCAGCCGCGTGGCGGTGGGCGACCAGAACTCCTACGGGTTCGAGATCCACGGGACCAAGGGTTCGGTGTCATGGGACTTCCGTCGAATGGGGGAGCTGCAGCTGGGCCTACGGGCGGCCGGCGAGGATCAGCCGCTGTATCAGGACCAGCCGCAGTCGACGCTCTTCGTCGGTCCGGGAGCGGGCGAGTACGGCGTCTTCCAGCCGGGGTCCGCGTCCGCGATGGGGTACGACGACCTGAAGGTGGTCGAGGCGGCGCGCTTCCTGCAGTCGATCGCCGAGAATGCCTCCGTCGGCGCGACCGTGCGGGATGCTGTCCGCAGCGCCTCGGTGCTGGACGCGATGACGGAGTCGGTGGAGTCGGGAAGGTGGGTCTCGCTCTAGCGGGTATGTCCGGCTGCAGTCCTAATGTCCGAACAAAGTATTGACTTATGGCTGTGATGCGTATTACATCGACATCACACGGAACGTTCGCCGCTCGCCTCCCTCACGGGGTGTCATCCGAACGAATGCTCCGCCAGCGCAGAGAATCCCCCGTCAGGTAAGGAAGTCCATGTCCACTCAGGCAGATCTCGATCTCGCCACGCATACCGTCGTGACCGACGAGCGGGTGAAGAAGCAGAAGCCGTTCCAGCGTCTGCTGGTCCGTCCGGAGATCGGTGCCCTCTTCGGCGCCATCATCATCTTCGTGTTCTTCGCCATCGTCGCCCCGCCGTTCCGCAGCCCCGAGGCCCTGGCCACCGTGCTGTACGCCTCGTCGACCATCGGCATCATGGCGTGCGGGGTGTCGGTCCTCATGATCGGCGGCGAGTTCGACCTGTCGACCGGTGTGGCGGTGACGTTCTCCTCGATCGCCGCGTCCATGCTGGCCTACAACCTGCATCTCAACGTGTGGATCGGCTCGGTCCTCGCCCTGGTGCTGGCACTGGGGGTGGGATTCCTCAACGGGTACCTGGTGATGAAGACGAAGATCCCCTCGTTCCTCATCACCCTGTCCTCGTTCCTGATGTTGACGGGCATCAACCTCGCGGTGACCAAGCTCGTCACCGGCCAGGTCGCGACGCAGTCCATCTCCGACATGGACGGGTTCGACTCCGCCAAGAAGGTCTTCGCCTCGTCGTTCTCGGTCTTCGGTGTCTCGGTCCGCATCACCGTCCTGTGGTGGCTCGTCTTCACGCTCATCACCACCTACGTGCTGATGAAGACGCGCATCGGCAACTGGATCTTCGCCGTCGGCGGTAACCAGGACTCGGCTCGCGCCATCGGTGTGCCGGTCACGAAGGTCAAGATCGGCATGTTCATGTTCGTCGGCTTCTGCGCCTGGTTCGTCGGCATGCACCTGCTCTTCGCCTTCAACACCGTCCAGTCCGGCCAGGGTGTGGGCAACGAGTTCCTCTACATCATCGCCGCGGTCATCGGTGGCTGCCTGCTCACCGGAGGTTTCGGTACCGCCATCGGTGCGGCCATCGGAGCGTTCATCTTCGGTATGACCAACCAGGGCATCGTCTACGCCGGCTGGAACCCGGACTGGTTCAAGTTCTTCCTCGGTGCGATGCTGCTCTTCGCCGTCATCGCCAACAACAGCTTCCGTTCCTACGCTGCGAAAAGGTGACACCTGACATGAGTGCAACCATCGAGACTCCCCTCGAATCGAACAGTGGCGGCAAGACCCCGCTGATCGAGCTGAAGAACGTCGGCAAGAGCTACGGCAACATCATCGCCCTCGGCGGGATCAACCTGCGCGTCGGCGCCGGCGAGGTCACCGGTGTGCTCGGCGACAACGGTGCCGGCAAGTCCACGCTCATCAAGATCATGGCCGGCCTGCACCAGCAGACCGAGGGCCAGCTGCTCGTCGACGGCGAGGAGGTCAAGTTCGGCTCACCCAAGGACGCGCTCGACAAGGGCATCGCGACGGTCTACCAGGACCTCGCCGTCGTGTCCCTGATGCCGGTGTGGCGCAACTTCTTCCTGGGCCAGGAGCTCCGGAAGAAGGGCGTCTTCCGCACCCTCGACGCCGCCGCGATGCGCGCGACGACCAAGGAGGAACTCCACAAGATGGGCATCGACCTGCCCGACGTGGACGCCCCCATCGGCTCGCTCTCCGGCGGTCAGCGCCAGTGTGTGGCCATCGCCCGCGCCATCTTCTTCGGCGCCCGCGTCCTCATCCTCGACGAGCCGACCGCCGCGCTGGGCGTCAAGCAGTCCGGCATGGTGCTGCGCTACATCTCTGCAGCCAAGGAGCAGGGCTTCGGCGTCGTGTTCATCACGCACAACCCGCACCACGCGTACATGGTCGGTGACCACTTCGTCCTGCTCAACCGTGGCCGCCAGAAGCTCGACTGCTCCTACGACGAGATCAGCCTCGACGACCTGACCAAGGAGATGGCCGGCGGCGACGAGCTCGAGACGCTCACCCACGAACTGCGCCGCTGACGCTCGACTCCCGGGCCCCGCACCTCACACGAGGTGCGGGGCCCGTGTCGTGTCGGTACCCGGACCGCGCGCGCGAGTGCTCGTGAGCAGAACTGCACCGACGACGACGGCCCCGCACCCAGGTTTTCGCCCAGAGGTGCGGGGCCGTCGTTCTCGGGGTCTAGCGGAGAGGGAGACCTGCCGCCGTGTACGCGGCATCGACGAGCTCCATGGTGGCCACCGCGTCGTCGGCGTCGAGGGGGATCGGAGCGCCGCTCTGCACGTGCGCCGCGAAGGCCTCGAGCTGGTACTCGTACGACGGGCGGGTGCCGAGGTGCTCCACCGTCGTCCCCGACGCATCCGTGACGGAGACGCGGTCGTCGGTGTTCGGCTTGATGTGGTTGTGCGCGAACGCCGTTCCCTCGGTGAAGGTCAGCAGCACCGTGAACTCGTGCTCGGCGTGCTCCATCGAGTTCGTCACGGCGCCGGTGGCGCCGTCGGGGAACGCGAGTTCGATGGTCGACGTCGCGTCGACGCCCGGGTCACGTTCGGTGGCGACGGCGGAGACCACGCGGGGAGGCCCGCCGGCGACGTCGGCGAGCAGGCGGTGCACGTGGAGCCCGTAGCAGCCCAGGTCCATGACGGAACCGCCGGCGAGGTCGAGCGACCATCGCGGATCGTCGTCGGCGGGTGCGGGCATGGCCATGACGACCTCGACCCGCGTGAGGCGACCGAGGGTGCCGTTCGCGGCGATGTCCAGCAGCCGCCGCGTCACCGGGTGGAAGAGGTAGTGGAACCCCTCGACGATCACTGCGCCCGTCTCACGAGCCACGTCGCGCACGGCCCGCGCCTCGGCGGCGTTGCGCGCGAACGGCTTCTCGGTCAGGACGGCCTTGCCGGCGCGCAGTGCGCGCATGTTCCACTCGGCGTGCAGGGCGTTGGCGAGCGGGTTGTAGACGGCGTCAACCTCGGGATCGTCGATCACCGCGTCGTAGTCGTCGGCGACGCGCTCGACGTCGTACCGCTGTGCGAAGGCCTCGGCGCGGCCGCGATCGCGTGCCGCGACGACCACCAGTCGATGACCGAGCGCGTGAGCCGGGCCGACGATCGCCTGCTCCGCGATGCGCGACGCGCCGAGGACCCCGATGCGCAGAGGTGCCGTCACACCGCGGCCGATCGCGCGGCGACGATGTCGTGGAGGTGCTGCACGCTGGCGACGACGTCCGTCACCGGGCCGCCCACCTCGCCCGGCTCCTCGGACAGGATGGTGTCCTGCTCGAGCACGAACCAGCCGGTGTATCCGGCGTCGAGGAGCGAGTCGACGACGCCGCCGATGCCCACGTCCCCGGTTCCGAGCGGCGTGTACATGCCGGCGCGGACCGCGTCGGTGTAGGTGAGCTCGCCGGCCTGGACCCGTGCCGCGAGGGCGGCGTCGACGTCCTTGAGGTGAGCGTGTGCGATGCGATCGGCTGCCGCGGTGGCCAGTTCGGCCGGATCGGTGCCGCCGATCATGAGGTGCCCCGTGTCCAGGCACAGCGGGATGGAGGAGCCGTCGAGCACGCGGTGCACCTCGTCACGCTGCTCGATCATGGTGCCGACGTGGGGATGCACCACGGCGAGGATGCCCCGCTCTGCGGAGGCGGCGGCGAGACGATCGAGGTTGCGCAGCAACACGGTCCACTGATCGGCGGTGAGCGTCGGGCGGGCGTCGTACCCCTCTTGGCCGGTGGAGGCGGCGAGGACGATGACGTCGGCGTTCGCGGCCACGAAACCGTCGAGCAGCGAGGCGATGGTCGGCACCGGATCGTGCGACTCCTCATGCAGCAGGACCGGAGCGAAGCCGCCGACGGAGGTCAGGTCGTGACCGGCGAGCACTGCGGCCAGGGACGCCGGATCAGCCGGGAGAAAGCCCTCGGGACCGTTCTCCGTCGCGGTGAGTCCGGCGCCGCGCATCTCGCGGAGCACGCGGTCGTTGTCCATCTGGTAACCCCAGCCGGGGACCTCGCAGACGCCCCACGAGATGGGTGCTCCGGCGATACGTACGGGTGCGGCGGTCATGAGCGGACCTCTTCCAGGGTGACGGGTGCGCCGCGGCGCAGGGATTCGGTGGCGGCCTCGGCGATCCAGGCGACCTCGAGGGCGTCCTGCGCGGTGCAGGGGGACGGGCGGGTGCCGGCGCAGACCTCGAGGAACGCGGACAGCTCGGCGCGGTAGGAGACGGCGAACCGGTCCATGAAGAACCCGTGGGGCGTGTCCGACGGGAACAGCTCGCCGTGCGGGAAGAGCTGGGGCGCTTCCATGTTCCGGACCGGGGTGTGGGGATCCCAGCCGGCGACGACCGTGTCGTCCCGGCCGTGGACCTCGAGCCGGCAGTCGTAGCCGCGGCCGTTGTAGCGGGAGTTCGACACGACACCGACCGCGCCACCCTCGAACGTGAGCAGCACGGTGGCGGAGTCGACGTCGCCGGCGGCGGCGAACGCGGGATCGCCCTGGTTCGAGCCGGTGGCGAACACGGACACGACCTCGCGGCCGACGATCCAGCGCACGACGTCGAAGTCGTGGACGCTGCAGTCGCGGAAGATGCCGCCGGACTCCGCGATGTACGCCATCGGCGGGGGAGCGGGGTCGAGAGTGGTGGACCGCACGGTGTGCAGGAACCCGAGATCCCCACTGCGCACGGCACGCTCGGCGGCCGCGACGGCCGGATCGAATCGCCGGTTGAACCCGATCTGGACGGGCACGTCGGAGGTCGCGATGCCGTCGACCACGGCCTTGCTCTCGGTGGCGGTGAAGGCCAACGGCTTCTCGCAGAAGACGGGGATCCCGGCGTCCACCGCGGCCAGCAGCAGCGAGGCGTGCGCGGGCGTGGCCGCCGCGACGACGATGCCGTCCACTCCGGCGGTGAGCATCGCGTCGACCCCGTCGACCTTCTCCGCGCCGTACTTCGCGGCGACGGCGTCGGTGACCTCCGGCCGTCCGTCGGTGACCACGAGGCTCGAGACCCCGTCGAGTCCGGCGAGAGTCTCGGTGTGGAACGCACCGATGCGTCCCAGTCCGACGACTCCGATTCGCTGGTTCCGAACGTCGTTGCCCATCAGTCCTGTCCTCCTACTACCTGTTGATCCCATTCGATGACCGAGCCGGTGACGACGCCGCTGCGCGGCGACAGCAGGAACACCACCATGTCGGCGATCTCGTCGGGCTGTCCGAGCTTGCCCATCGGCATGCGCGCGGCGGCGTCGGCGGCCCAGTCGTCCGGCGCGTCGTGGAACGTCCTCTGCGTCACGGCTTCGCCCTCGGTCTCGGTCCAGCCGATCTCGAGTGCGTTGATGCGGATCCGGTCGAACCGGTGAGCGTGTGCCGCGTTCTTGGTCAGCCCCGACAGGCCGGCCTTCGCCGCCACGTACGGGGCGAGGTACGACTGCCCGCCGCGGCCGCTCACGGAGCCGATGTTCACGATGGTGCCGGGAGCCGAGCGCGAGAGCATGTCTCGGACGGCGGCCTGCATGACGAAGAACGGTCCCCGCAGATTGACGGCCATGTGCTGGTCGAACAGCTCGGGGGTGGTGTCGAGCAGTGACCCGCGGGAGGTGAGTCCGGCCGCGTTGCACACGGCATCGACGCGGCCGTAGTGCTCGACGGTGCGCTCGACGCTCGCGATCGCCTCGATGGGGTCGGCGATGTCGGCGCGCACGAAGGTCGCGTCGTGGCCGTCGGCGCGCAGCTCGCGTTCGAACGCGGTGCCCACCTCGTCACGTCGGCCGCTGAAGGCCACGCGTGCGCCCGCGGCGAGGCTCGCTCGCACGACGGCGGCGCCGACACCGGACGTGCCGCCGCTGACGAGAACGACGGTGTCGTCCAGAAGAGTGCCCACACCGGGAAGTCTTGCGGTCCCGGCGCCGGTGATCAACACTCTGAACGCATCAAAAACACCTCGAGAGGACACCGCTGTGGGACATCGCTACAAAGTGCGGGAGATCGCGCAGCAGTCGGGCCTGAGCGAGGCGACCGTGGACCGGGTGCTGCACGAGCGGCCCGGTGTCCGGGAGGACACCCGAGCGGAGGTGCGCCAGGCCATCGCCGACCTCGACAAGCAGCGCACCCAGTTGCGGTTGTCGGGGCGCAAGTTCTTCGTCGACGTGGTCATGCAGGCACCCGAGCGTTTCTGTTCCCAGGTGCGGTCCGCCCTCGAGGCCGAGTTGCCGATGCTGTCACCGGCCGTGGTCCGGTCGCGGTTCCACTTCCGAGAGACGGAGTCGGTGCCCGCGATGCTCGAGACGCTCGACGGCATCCGCGCGCGCGGCTCGCACGGACTGATCGTCAAGGCGCCGGACGATCCGCAGGTGTCCGACGCGCTCGACGCCGTCGTGGCAGCCGGCATCCCGGTGGTGACCTACGTCAGCGACGTGCCGTCGAGCGCGCGCACCGCGTACGTGGGCATCGACGACGGCGCCGCGGGCGCCACCGCGGCGTACCTCGTCGATCAGTGGCTGGGGGAGTCGACGTCGAGTGTGCTGGTCACGTTGAGCCACGACACGTTCCGCAACGAGGGCGAACGGGAGATCGGGTTCCGTCGGGCACTGCGCCGCACGGCGTCCGGGGTGCCGCGGGCGGTGTTCGACATCGCCCGCAGCAGTGGACTCGACGACACGGTGGAGGATCTGGTGGTCGAGGCGTTGACACTGCACCCCGACATCGAGGCGGTCTACTCCATCGGCGGCGGCAACGTCGCCACCGTACGGGCCTTCGAGCGAGTGGGTCGTCGGTGCCGGGTGTTCATCGCCCACGACCTCGACGCGGACAACCGTCGACTGCTGACCGAACGCTCCATCTCTGCTGTGCTGCACCATGATCTGCGTGCGGACGCGCGGTCGGCGTGCCGGTTGCTCATGCAGGCCGCCGGTGCCCTGGAGGGTGTTCGGGACGAGCCGTCACCCGTGCACGTGGTCACTCCGCACAACACTCCCCGATGAGACGCTGCGGCCGAGGAACCAGATGGCGAGTGCGGCGAGGGAGATCGCTGCCCCGGTGAGGCACAGCACGGCCCATCCGCCGACGGAATAGCTCACGGACGCGGCCACGGAACCGAGGACTCCGCCGCCGAAGTAGCTCACCATGTACGCGGTGTTGAGGCGGTTCCGCGCCGGCGGATCGAGGACGAACACGACGTTCTGATTGCTGATGTGAGCGCCCTGGGTACCGAGGTCGAGAGCCATGATGCCGACGATCAGGACGACGACGGCCCACACGGCGGAGCTGCCCGATCCGAGGAAGAGCAGCGCCCAGCTGGCCAGCAGGATCGACAGGCACAGCGTCGTCGCGCGCCGTCCGTGTCCCTTGTCGGTCATGCGCCCGGCGAGGGGTGCCATCAGCGCCCCGGCGACCCCGGCGATGCCGAACAGGCCGATGACGGCGTCACCGTAGGAGAACGGCGGAGCGGCGAGCAGGAACGCGAGCCCGGTCCACAGCACCGAGAACGCGGCCATCAGGAGCGCGCCGAGCGCCATGCGCAACCGGAGCTCTCGGAGTTGGCGCACGAGCGTCAGGATCGAGACGAGGATGCCGCGGTAGGTGTCGGTCACCACCGGAGTCGACACGGGAACGTACTTCCGCAGCACCACCGCGAGCAGGGCGATGGCCACGGCGGCCACCCCGTAGACCAGCCGCCAGCCGCCCAGCTCGGACAGGAACCCGCTGACGGTGCGGGCGAGCAGGATTCCGGTGAGCAGACCGCTCATGACGGTGCCCACGGTGCGTCCGCGATCCTCCTCCGCGGCGAGGGCCGAGGCGAGCGGGACGATGACCATGGCGGCGGACGCGCCCACCCCGGCGAGGACGAGGGCGGCGGCGAGCATGGGGAATCCGGGGGACACCACGGCGATGCCGTCCGCGACGGCGCAGATCAGGGCGGCGGTGACGATGAGGCGCCGCCGTTCGATCAGGTCGCCGAGCGGGACGAGGAACGCCAGACCGATGGCGTAGCCGATCTGCGCGGTGGTGACGAGGATCCCCGCCGTGCCCTCCTCGATGTCGAAGGAGCGAGCGATCGTGTCGAGCAGCGGTTGCGCGTAGTACAGATTCGCGACCAGGACGCCGCAGGTGACGGCCAGCAGGAGCACCAGCCCGCGGCCGATGGTGGGTTCGGTCGTCGAGCTGCCCCCGGGTTCTGTCACCGCACAACTATGGCCCCACCTCGCCGAGGCCGCACAGCGGGGACTCCCGGTACCTCGAGAACACCTCGAGGTCCGTTCGACGGGTTCGACTGATCTCGGGACAGTCGGGGTATCCGTGCAGCACGGTGACAGACACAGGCGTCACCCGACCACTCGCCGGACGACCGACACAGGAGTCGCACATGAGCAAGCACGAACCGCTGGGACCTCTCTCGAAAGGGTTCCTCGCCGCGGACATGTTCGGCTACCAGGGCATTCTGACGGACGAGGAGTCGGAGACGGTCGGGGTGGTGCGCCGCTTCCTCGAGGACGAGGTCGCCCCGCGCGCGAACGAGTTCTGGGAGAAGGCGGAGTCACCGGTCCATCTGCTCCCGCGCCTGGCCGATCTCGGGATCGTCGGTCTGGAGTACGAGTTCGACGGTCGCGCGCCCGCACGCAAGGTCTTCACCGGGTGGCTGGGCATGGAGTTCTCGCGGGTCGATCCGTCCACGGGCACGATGTTCACCGTCCACAGCGGGCTCGCGATGAGCAGCATCGCCATCCTGGGCTCCGACGAGCAGAAGGAGCGGTGGCTCCCGGCCATGCGCCGGATGGAGAAGATCGGCGCCTTCGGCTTGTCCGAGCCGCACGGCGGTTCCGACGTCGCCGGTGGCTTGGAGACCACGGCGCGGCTCGACGGCGACCACTGGATCCTCAACGGCAGCAAGCGGTGGATCGGCAACGCCACCTTCGCCGACCTGATCATCGTCTACGCGAAGGACGAGGCGGACGGTGAGGTGAAGGGCTTCGTCCTCGAGAAGGGCGACGACGGCTTCCCCGAGGGATTCCGTGCGGAGAAGATCGAGCGCAAGTACTCACTGCGCGCGGTCGAGAACGCGGATCTGTACTTCGAGGACTGCCGGGTGCCCGCCGCGAACAAGCTCGAGCACGCGAACTCGTTCGCCGACACCGCCAAGGTCCTGTCCCTCACCCGCGGCGGCGTCGCGTGGGGCGCGGTCGGAGTGATGATCGGTGCGTTCGAGAAGGCGGTGGCCTACGCACAGGAGCGCGAGCAGTTCGGGGCGCCCATCGCGTCGTTCCAGTTGATCTCGGATCTGATCGCGCGCATGGCCGGCAACATCACCGCGTGCCTCGGGATGGCACTGCGGGTGTCGCAGCTGCAGGACTCCGGGGTGCAGCACGACGAGCACGCGGCACTGTCCAAGAGCTACACCACCACGCGATTGCGTGAGGTGGTGGGCTGGGCCCGAGAGATCATGGGCGGCAACGGCATCGTGCTCGACTACGACGTGATCCGTTACTTCACCGATGCCGAGGCGCTGTACTCGTACGAGGGCACGTCGCAGATGAACAACCTCATCGTCGGCAGGGGAGTGACGGGGTACTCGGCGTTCGTCTAGTCCGAAGCGCACGAGAGCCCGCTCCTGCAGTGCAGGAGCGGGCTCTCGTGGTGGTGCGGGAGGATCAGCGTGCGAAGAGCAGTGCGCGCTTGACTTCCTGGATCGCCTTCGTCACCTGGATGCCACGGGGGCACGCGTCGGTGCAGTTGAAGGTGGTGCGGCAGCGCCACACACCCTCGACGTCGTTGAGGATGTCCAGGCGCTCGGGAGCGCCCTCGTCACGGCTGTCGAAGATGAAGCGGTGTGCGTTGACGATGGCGGCGGGACCGAAGTAGCTGCCGTCGTTCCAGTACACGGGGCACGAGGTGGTGCAGCACGCGCACAGGATGCACTTGGTGGTGTCGTCGAACCGCGCGCGGTCGGCGGCCGACTGGATTCGCTCACGCGTGGGCTCGTTGCCGGACGTCATCAGGTAGGGCTTGACGGCACGGAACGCGTCGAAGAACGGCTCCATGTTCACGATCAGGTCCTTCTCCACGGGCAGACCGCGGATGGGCTCGATCGTGATGGTGAGGGACTTCGAGGAGTCCTTCGGGAGCATGTCGCGCATCAGGACCTTGCAGGCCAGACGGTTGACACCGTTGACACGGACCGCGTCGCTGCCGCACACGCCGTGCGCGCACGAACGGCGGAACGAGAACGTGCCGTCCAGGTAGTTCTTCACGTACAGCATCAGGTTGAGAAGGCGGTCGGTCGGCAGGGTGGGGACCTGGAAGCTGTCCCAGTGCGAGCCCTTGTCGTCCTCCGGGTTGAAGCGAGCGATCTTCAGTGTGACCATCACTGCTTCGTCCGGAACCGCAGGCAGACCGCCCTTGTCTTCGGACTTGTCGATAGCGGGTGCGCTCATCAGTACTTACGCTCCATCGGCTCGTAGCGGGTCTGCACCACGGGCTTGTAGTCGAGGCGGATATCGGAGAGCAGACCCTCGCCCACCTTGTACGCCATGGTGTGGCGCATGAAGTTGACGTCGTCGCGCTCGGGGTAGTCCTCGCGAGCGTGTCCGCCGCGAGTCTCCTTGCGGTTGAGAGCACCGGCGACGGTGACCTCCGCCATCTCCAGCAGGAAGCCGAGCTCGACGGCCTCGAGCAGGTCGCTGTTGTAGCGCTTGCCCTTGTCCTGCACGGTGATCCGGCCGTAGCGCTCCTTGAGTCCCTGGATGTCGCTCAGGGCCTGCTTGAGGGTGTCCTCGGTGCGGAAGACGGACGCGTTGTTGTCCATCGACTGCTGCAGCTCGGTGCGGATGGTCGCGACCTTCTCGTTGCCGTGATCCGAGAGGATGAGTTCGAGCCAGTCCTCGACCATCTTCTGCGGAGCCTCGGGCAGCGGGGTGAAGTCGACGCTGTTGGCGTGCTCGGCGGCAGCGATGCCGGCGCGACGGCCGAACACGTTGATGTCGAGCAGCGAGTTGGTACCGAGACGGTTGGAGCCGTGCACGGACACACAGGCGCACTCGCCGGCGGCGAAGAGGCCGGGGACGACGTCGTCGTTGTTGCGGAGCACCTCACCGCGGATCTTGGTGGGGATGCCGCCCATGACGTAGTGGCACGTCGGGTACACGGGCACCAGCTCGGTGACCGGGTCGACGCCCAGGTACGTACGGGAGAACTCCGTGATGTCCGGGAGCTTCTCCTCGAGGACGTCGGCGCCGAGGTGGGTCACGTCGATGTAGACGTAGTCCTTGTTCGGTCCGGCGCCGCGACCCTCGAGCACCTCGAGCACCATCGAACGGGCGACGATGTCGCGCGGCGCGAGGTCCTTGATGGTGGGGGCGTAGCGCTCCATGAAGCGTTCACCGTCCGCGTTGCGGAGGATTCCGCCCTCACCACGCACGGCCTCGGAGATGAGGATGCCCAGTCCGGCGAGGCCGGTCGGGTGGAACTGGTGGAACTCCATGTCCTCGAGCGGCAGGCCCTTGCGGAAGATGATGCTCATGCCGTCACCGGTGAGGGTGTGGGCGTTCGAGGTGGTCTTGTAGATACGACCCGAACCGCCGGTGGCGAACACGATCGACTTCGCGTGGAACACGTGCAGCTCGCCGGTGGCCAGCTCGTAGGCGATGACGCCGGTGGCCACGGGGCCCTCGTCGGTCTCCGTCAGCGCGATGTCCAGAGCATAGAACTCGTTGAAGAACTCCACGTCGTGCTTGACGCACTGCTGGTACAGCGTCTGGAGGATCATGTGACCGGTGCGGTCGGCGGCGTAACACGCACGGCGCACGGGCGCCTTGCCGTGGTCACGGGTGTGCCCGCCGAAGCGACGCTGGTCGATCTTGCCCTCGGGCGTGCGGTTGAACGGCAGGCCCATCTTCTCGAGGTCGAGGACCGCGTCGATGGCCTCTTTCGCCATGATCTCGGCGGCGTCCTGGTCGACCAGGTAGTCGCCGCCCTTGATCGTGTCGAAGGTGTGCCACTCCCAGTTGTCCTCCTCGACGTTGGCGAGGGCAGCACACATGCCGCCCTGCGCCGCGCCGGTGTGGCTGCGAGTGGGGTAGAGCTTCGTGAGCACCGCGGTGCGGGCGCGCGGACCGGCCTCGATCGCCGCGCGCATACCTGCACCACCGGCACCGACGATCAGTACGTCGTAACGATGTTCCTGCATGTGCACTCTCCCCTAGCTGGCGGTGATGTTGGGGTCGAACGTGAAGATGACGTACGTGCCCAGACCCATGATGAGGATCATCGAGAGCACCAGAAGCGTGGTGAGCCAGAACCGCGTGGAGTCCTTGCGCGAGTAGTCGGCGATGACGGTCCGCAGACCGTTGCCGCCGTGCAGCTGCGCCAACCAGAGCATCGTCAGGTCCCACACCTGCCAGAACGGGCTCGACCAGCGGCCGGCCACGAAGGCGAAGTTGATGCGGTGAACACCGTCGTCGAGCAGCAACATGATGGACATGTGGCCGAGGACGAGGACGACGAGCGCGAGCCCGGAGAAGCGCATGAACAGCCATGCGTAGAGCTCGAAGTTGCCGCGGTTCTTCCGGCGCGGTGAGCGCGGATTGTCGAGGCTGGCGGGACGGTCGTGAGACGTTCCCAGCGTGCGTGCCTGCTTGGCACCTGCGTCGGTGGTCGCCATGGCTCAGTGCCCCCCGGTGAAGGTGTTGTAGAGGATGCGTGCCGCGCCCGGGATCATGACGACGAACCAGATGCCGAGGATGACCCACAGCATGAGGCGCTGGTACTGGGTTCCCTTCGACCAGAAGTCGACGAGCATGACTCGGATGCCGTTGAGTGCGTGGTAGAGCACCGCGGCCACCAGGCCGAGCTCCATCAGGCCGACGATCGGCGTCTTGTACGTGTCGATCACGTCGTTGTACGCCTGGGGATCGACGCGGACGAGCGCCGTGTCCAGGACGTGCACGAACAGGAAGAAGAACGTGACGACACCGGTGATCCGGTGCAGAACCCAGGACCACATGCCAGGGTCTCCGCGGTACAGAGACCGCGTGCGCTCCCGCGTCGGGGCGGCTTCGGTCGTGCTAGCCATCGAGTGCAGTGCCTCCAACATCATTGATGGACGCGACGAGCGAAGACGCCCGGAGAGATACCGGAGAAATCCAGCTCGATCGTGTGTGTGAAACGACTTCTTCGAACTCTAATCCCATGCTCGGACACGCACTAATTCGCGTTGGGCCTGGCGTTTCCGTGCGGACCGGAAGTTAGGTTTGCCTGTCCAATGACCTGATGGGTCGCTCGGAGTTGCCTGCAGTGACAGCCTCGACGTGACAGGATCGCCCTCATGCCGGAAGTCGACTGGAAATCCTTGCGCGACAGTGCTCGTGAGGCTATGACCCACGCCTACGCGCCCTATTCGAACTACCCCGTGGGGGCTGCTGCGACAGTGGTCGACGGACGCATCGTCGTCGGATGCAATGTGGAAAATGTCTCATACGGTCTCGGGCTCTGCGCCGAGTGCGGACTGGTGTCGGCGCTGAACGCGAGCGGCGGCGGACGACTGATCGCGTTCTCGTGCTGCGACAGTCGAGGCTCGATCCTGCTGCCGTGCGGCCGTTGTCGGCAGCTTCTGTTCGAGTTCGGCGGAGGCGATCTGCTGATCGACACGGCGTCGGGTGTGCGTCCACTGAGCGACCTCCTCCCCGAGGCGTTCGGCCCCGACGATCTCGCCGCCGGGCAGGTCTCGAACACCGCTGAGAAGGCGGTGACCGATGCCTGATGCCGTATCGGTGATAGCCACCAAACGCGATGGCCACACCCTTTCTTCGGACCAGATCTCGTGGATGGTCGACGCCTATACCCGTGGCGACGTGGCGGACGAGCAGATGTCGGCCCTCACGATGGCCATTCTGCTGCGCGGCATGACACGCGGGGA
The DNA here is from genome assembly GCF_019835845.1 of Rhodococcus sp. BP-349. Classification (NCBI taxonomy): domain Bacteria; kingdom Bacillati; phylum Actinomycetota; class Actinomycetes; order Mycobacteriales; family Nocardiaceae; genus Rhodococcus; species Rhodococcus sp. BP-349. The sequence goes on from NZ_JABUDR010000001.1 coordinate 1,910,665, forward strand.
GATCCGTGAGTGGACCGACGCGATGATCGCCTCGGGCAGCCGCATGGATTTCTCGTCCATCTCGCGTCCCACCGTCGACAAGCACTCCACGGGGGGTATCGGGGACAAGATCACGCTCCCGCTCGCACCCCTCGTCGCAGCGTGCGGTGCGGCGGTGCCGCAGCTGTCGGGACGCGGTCTCGGCTACACCGGCGGCACGCTGGACAAGCTGGAGTCCATTCCGGGCTGGCGGGCCGACCTCACGGCCGATGAGATGACCCGATTGCTCGACGACCCCGCTGTCGGCGCCGTCATCTGCGCTGCGGGTGCGGATCTGGCCCCGGCGGACAAGAAGCTCTACGCCCTGCGCGACGTCACCGGCACCGTCGAGTCGATCCCCATGATCGCCGCGTCGATCATGAGCAAGAAGATCGCCGAGGGGACGGGCGCACTGGTTCTGGACGTGAAGTGCGGATCGGGTGCGTTCATGAAGTCGCTGGATCAGGCGCGCGAGCTCGCTGCGACGATGGTCGAGCTCGGCACCGACTCGGGCGTCAGCACGGTCGCCCTGGTCACCGGCATGTCCACCCCGCTCGGGCTCACCGCGGGCAACGCTCTCGAGGTGCAGGAATCCCTCGACGTCCTGGCCGGCGGCGGCCCCGCGGACGTCGTCGAGCTGACTCTCGCGCTGGCGCGGGAGATGGTCGCGGCCGCCGGACTCGACGGCGTCGATCCGGCCGACAAGCTGCGCGACGGCACGGCCATGGACCGGTGGCGGTCGATGATCGCCGGACAGGGTGGCGATCCCGATGCGCCGCTGCCCGTGGCACGACATACTCACGACGTCGTGGCCGACCGCGACGGCGTGGTCACCCGTGTGGACGCCATGGCGGTGGGTATCGCTGCCTGGCGGCTGGGTGCCGGGCGCGAGCGGCAGGGCCAGCAGGTCCAGGCAGGAGCAGGGGTGCGCATGCATGTCAGACCGGGAGAGCGGGTGTCCGCCGGGAGTCCGGTGTTCACGCTGCACACGGACACCCCGGAACGGTTCGACGGTGCGCTCGAGGCACTGACGGACGGGTGGGCCGTCGGCGACGACGCTCCTGTTGTCTCGCCGCTGATCCTGGACCGGATCGGTACGTAGCGTGACGCGCGCTCGGTGGTCCCTCGTCGCGCTGGTGGGGGTGATGCTCGCGATTCTGCTGGGCGCGTGCGGGTCGTCGTCGGACGAGCCGTTGATCGACACGGTGACCGACAACGGTGTGCTCGTTGTCGGCACGGAGGGCACGTACAGCCCCTTCAGCTTCCAGGGGTCCGACGGTGACCTGACGGGGTACGACATCGATGTCGTCCGCGCGGTCGGGGAGAAGCTCGGCGTCCGCGTCGAGTTCGTCCAGACGCCGTTCGACTCGATCTTCGCCGGTCTCGAGTCCGGCCGTTTCGACCTCATCGCGAACCAGGTGACCGTCAACGACGAGCGACAGGCAAAGTACGACCTCTCGCGTCCGTACACCGTGTCCGACGGCGAGATCGTCGCGCGGGCGGGGGACACGTCGATCACCTCGCTGGCGGATCTGGCCGGCCGGACCACGGCGCAGTCGTCGACGAGCAACTGGGCCGAGGTGGCCACCGACGCCGGCGCTCAGGTGCAGGCTGTCGAGGGATTCGTCCAGGCGGTGACGCTGGTCAAGGACGGCCGTGTCGATGCCACCGTCAACGACTCGCTCGCTATCGCCGAGTACTTCGCGCAGACCGGGGACACGGGTGTCGCCGTCGCCGCCCAGACCGGGGACACCAGCCTGCAGGCCTTCGCCGCCCGCAAGGACAGCGGCCTGATGGAGCAGGTGAACACCGCGCTGGAGGAGCTGCAGGACGACGGCACGCTGGCGGCGGCCTCGGAGCGCTACTTCGGGTCCGACGTCGCGGTGCCTGATCCGCAGACCGCCGCGGCCACCGCCCCCACCGCCGAGGCCGGGGCCACCGAGTCGACGCAGGAACTGATCACCCGCAACCTGGTGCCGATGCTGAAGGCCACCGTCACCACGACGTTGCCGCTCACCGCGATCAGCTTCGTCATCGGTCTCGCGATCGCGCTGGCCGTGGCACTGGCCCGGATCTCCTCGATCCGACCCCTGTCGCTGCTCGCGCGCTTCTACGTCTCGATCGTCCGCGGCACTCCGTTGCTGCTGCAGCTGTTCATCGTGTTCTACGCGTTGCCGCAGTTCGGGGTGGTCATCTCGCCGTTCCCGGCGGCGGTCGTGGCGTTCAGCATCAACGTCGGTGGGTACGCGGCCGAGATCGTGCGGGCAGCCATCCTCGGCGTGCCCAAGGGCCAGTGGGAGGCGGCCGAGACCATCGGCATGGGGTACCGCACCACGCTGCAGCGCATCGTCCTGCCGCAGGCGCTGCGCACCGCGGTGCCGCCGTTGTCCAACACGTTGATCTCGTTGGTGAAGGACACATCGTTGGCGTCCACGATCCTGGTCACCGAGCTGCTCCGCGTGGCGCAGCTCGCGGCGGCCCCCACCTTCGACTTCTTCGCGCTCTACTCGGTGGCCGCGGTGTACTACTGGATCATCTGCATCGTCCTGTCCTCCGTGCAGGGCAGACTCGAGACCCGACTGGACAGGTACGTGGCGCGATGACCGAGAAGCCCTTGATCGAGGCGACGGGACTGCGGAAGTCGTTCGGCGACAACCACGTCCTGCAGGGAGTCGACTTCACCGCCGACCGCGGCACGGTCACCGTCGTCGTGGGTCCGTCCGGCTCCGGCAAGACCACGCTGCTGCGCGGGCTCAACGCGCTCGACCCGGTGGACTCCGGCACCGTGCGCATCGGCGACGTGTCCGCGGACTTCGGTGAGCTGGCGTCGGCTCCGCGTGGCCGCGTCCGGTCGGCGACGGCAGCGCTGCGTGCACAGAGCGGCATGGTGTTCCAGAGCCACAACCTGTTCCCGCACAAGACGGTGCTGCAGAACGTTGTCGAGGGTCCCGTGATCGTGCAGAAGCACCCGCGGGCGGAGGCCGAGGCGGCGGGCAGGGAACTGCTCGCGCAGGTCGGTCTCACCGGCAAGGAGGACCAGTACCCGTTCCAGCTGTCGGGCGGCCAGCAGCAACGCGTCGGGATCGCCCGCGCACTCGCGCTGGCGCCCGAACTCATGCTGTTCGACGAGCCCACCTCGGCGCTCGATCCCGTGCTCGTCGGCGAGGTGCTGTCGGTCATGAAGAACCTCGCGAGCGAGGGCTGGACCATGGTCGTGGTCACCCACGAGATCCGGTTCGCGCAGCAGGTGGCCGACCAGGTGCTGTTCGTCGACGGGGGAGTCGTGGTCGAGCGAGGCACCCCCACCGATGTGCTGACGCACCCGGCGCAGGAGCGGACGCAACAGTTCCTCAAGCGGATCCTCGACCCGCTGTAGGCGAGGAGCGCGGGGCGCGGCCGCGAACACTACAGTCGGGACATGGATGACGATCTGACGGTTGCTCCGGACAGCGCGGCACGACTGAGCGGTCCGGCACCCCTGGACATGCAGAACATCGCCCGCGCGCCGAAGGCGTTGTTGCACGACCATCTCGACGGTGGGCTCCGCCCGTCGACCGTGCTGGAACTCGCGAGCGAGTGCGGGTACGACGGGCTTCCCGCGTCGGACGCGGAGAGCCTCGGCCGGTGGTTCCGCGACGCCGCCGACAGCGGCTCCCTCGAGCTGTATCTCGAGACGTTCGCGCACACCGTCGCCGTCATGCAGACGGCCGAGGGCCTGCAGCGCGTGGCCCGCGAGTGCGCGGAGGATCTGGCCGCCGACGGTGTCGTCTACGCCGAGGTGCGCTACGCGCCCGAGCAGCACCTCGAGAAGGGGCTGACGCTGGACGAGGTCGTCGAGCACACCCTCGAAGGGTTCCGTCAGGGCGAGAGCGCCGCCCGTGCGGCCGGTCGGCCCATCGTCATCGGGTGCCTCCTCACCGCGATGCGGCACGCTGCCCGTTCCCGCGAGATCGCCGAACTGGCAGTCCGGTACCGCGACCAGGGCGTGGCGGGCTTCGACATCGCAGGCAAGGAAGCGGGCTTCCCCCCGAGCCGGCACCTCGACGCGTTCGAGTACATGCGGGCGAACAACGCACACTTCACCATTCACGCCGGCGAGGCGTTCGGCCTGCCCTCCATCCACGAAGCGATCGCGTTCTGTGGCACGGACCGGTTGGGCCACGGTGTGCGCATCGTCGACGACATCACCACGAACGCCGACGGCGCCCGCGAACTCGGCCAGCTCGCGAACTATGTGCGAGACAAGCGGATTCCGCTGGAACTGTGCCCCAGCTCCAACGTCCAGACGGGCGCCGTGGCCAGCATCGAGGAGCACCCCTTCGACATTCTGGCCCGCTTACGGTTCCGCGTCACCGTGAACACGGACAACCGGCTGATGAGCGACACCTCCATGAGCAAGGAGATGTATCGGCTGGCCACGGCCTTCGGGTACGGGTGGTCTGACCTCGAGCGGTTCACCATCAACGCGCTCAAGTCATCGTTCCTGCCGTTCGACCAGAGGTTGGCACTGATCGATGACGTCGTGAAGCCGGGGTACCGGGTGTTGTTGGGGTAGGGGTCGTTCGGTGACCCCGAGTCCAGAGCCTGAGCGCGTCGTTTGCCGGCCCGTGCCTGTCACATCAGCGTCCGCGCGACTATCTCGCGCTGGATCTGACTGGTCCCTCCGTATATCGCCGCAGCGATGGTGTGGCGGGCGATGTGCTCCATGTCGAATTCCTTGGTGAAGCCGTATCCTCCGAGCAGTTGGATGCCGTCCAGCGCCACTTTCCGCGCAGTCTCGGTAGCTTTCAATTTGGCCATCGAGGTCAGTCGGGTCAATTCCTTGTCGTTTCCGACGCGCTCTTGAACGCGATGCGCGGCGAGGAACGTCAGGGCTCGGGCGGCTTCCACCTCGGTGGCCAGATCGGCGATCTGGTGCCGCAGTGCTTGCATCGAGGACAGCGTGCTTCCGAACTGGCGGCGTTGGCCGAGAAACTCCGTCGCGTCCTGCAGTGCTCGACGGGCGTTGCCGACCGCTTGGGCTGCAATGATCAGGCGGTCGCTGTTGAGACCCGACATGACTTGGCGCCATGCTCCACCCTCGATGCCCACCACCGCTGATGCGGGTACCGACACGTCGGTCAGGTAGATGTCGTTGACCTCACGCGACCCCATGGTCGGAATCTCGTGGACAGTCATTCCTTCTGTTGTGGGGTCGACGTCCAACATCGTCAGGCCTTTGTGTTTGGCGTCAGCGTCGCGGCTGGTCCTCACGACGAGAAGGATGCGGTCGACGAGATGTGCGTAGGAGGCCCAGGTCTTTTGCCCGTTGATCACGAAATTGTCACCGTCGCGTACCGCCTTACAGGCGACGTTGGCGGCGTCGGAACCGGCTTCAGGTTCGGATAGGCTGAGCGACATCGATGCGCCGTCCACCAGCATGGGGATGCGTTGCTGCTTCTGTTCTTCGCTGGCGTACTTCAGGATGGTTTGAGCGACGAGCTGAGTGCTCGCGGCCGCGGCAACAGGTGCTAGGGCGCGACTTGTCTCTTCGAAGAACAAGCACTGTTCCACCAGTCCGCCGCCGGACCCGCCGTACTCTTCGGGGATGGCTATTCCGGCCCAGCCCAGCCGTGCCATCTTGGCGAAGAGTTTTCTGCTGTGGATGACAGTGCCGTTGTCGGAGTAGCCGTTACGCTTCTCGCGCGTCCCGACTTCCGCTGTGCAGAAGTCGGCGACGGACGCGGCGAAGTCGAGCTGGTCTCGAGTGAAGTACATGTTGTTCTCCTGGACAGTTCTGGTGTGCGGTGTGGGTGAACGCCGGGGTCACGAACGCAGTAGTCGGCGTTGCATCTTCCCTGCGGCGTTCCGTGGCAGGTCATCGACGAAATCGACGATGCGCGGGTAGGCGTGGCGCCCGAGCTGCTCTCGGGCGAGGGCTTTCAAGTCGGCAGTGAGTTGCTTCTGGTCGCTGTCGGGCGCCGCGACGACGACGGCCCGCACGACCGATCCGCGCTGCTTGTCCGATTGCGCCAACACCGCCACGTCGAGAACGAGAGGGTGGCGGGAGAGGATGTTCTCCACTTCTGCGGGACCGACGTTGTATCCGGAAGTGACGATGAGGTCGTCGTCGCGCCCGAGGAACGACAGTCGGCCGTCGTCGTCTCGGCGTGCGAGGTCACCGGTGATGTACCAGTCGTCGGTCCAGCGTTCGGCCCATTTGAGGGGGGCGTCGAGGTACCCGGTGCATCCCGCTGGTCCGCCGTCGGTGCGGATACCGATGATGCCGGTGTCCGCGTCGGTAGGGGCTCCGGTGGAATCGAGGAGGGTCACCTCGAAACCGGGCACCGCGGGCGGCAGCGAGCCCGGTTCGGGTGGGTTGCCGTCGTAGCCGGGGGTTGCCATGACCAATCCGATCTCGGTGGTGCCGTAGGTCTCCTGCAGCGGTGCCGAGCAGAATCTCGACCATTGCCGGCCGAGTTCGGCGCCTTGGTGTTCGCCGGCGCAAGCTGCGCCGCGAAGTCGAGAAGGAAAGCCCTCCGTGTGGAAGGCAGGGATTATTTGACGCATTGCGCTGGGCGCGCTGGCGAAGTAGGTCACTTGTTCTTGATCGAGAATGCGAATCCAGTCCACTGCGTCGAATCTGCCGGTGTGGATGACGCGGGGTATGCCCTGTGCGCTGACACAGAACCCGGCCGAGTACAGCCCGTTCACCCAACCGGGGCTCGAGGTGGACGCGAACACGTCGCCGTCGCGAAGAGCGTAGGTGTGCCGGGTGAAGGGCTGCATCGTCACCAGGTACGAGTGCGGGAGTTGGCAGCCCTTCGGGATGCCGGTGGTGCCGCTGGTGTAGAGCAGGGTCGCGGTGTCGGAGGCGGCGGTGGCGACGACCGTCGGTAACGGGAGGTGGCGTCGGACCAGGGTCCAGAAGTCGTCGTCGGTCCAGTAGTCGAGGTCGTCGGTCCGCTCCTGCTCGGAGTCGCCGACGACGAGCACGTGTGTCGAGGAGCCGGACGATCCGATCGCGTCGAGGAGCGCCGGATGGGATTGACCGTCGGTGACGATGACCGATGGTGTCGAGTGTCCGATTCGTTGGGCGAGACCGGCAGCGCCGAATCCGGGGTAGACGGGGACGAAAACTGCGCCCAGACGCCACGTCGCGAGCGCGGTGAGGTGAGCTTCGATGCCCTGCGGGAGGATCGCGGCGACTCGGTCTCCACGACTGACACCGAGGGTCTTCAGCGCGGAGGCCAGTTGCGCGGATACCCGGGCGAGGTCCGCGAAGGTCCACCGGCGTCCGGGTGTGTCGGCGCTGTCGCGCACGATGAAGGCGATGCGGGTCGGGTCTGTGGCGGCCCAACGGTCACATACTTCGGTGACGGTGTTGAGGCCCTCGGCGAGAGGGCGCGTCAGGTGTCGCTCGGCTGCGGCCCACACCTCGTGGTTGGGCATGTCCCGCTCTGCGGCGAGATCGTGAAGTGTCGTGGTGGTCACGGTGGTCCTTTCTGATGCGAACGTCATTTTGATCAGCGGTCGGCGACGACGTGGGCGGCGGCCGCCATGACGGCCGCGGCGACGGAGAGCAGCACGGTGTCGCGTCCTCGTGGGGCGATCAGTTGGATTCCGATCGGGGCCCCGTTCATGGTGCGGTGCAACGGCAATGTGATGGCGGGGTCGCCGGACACATTGAAATAGGGTGTGTAACGCATGGCGGTGCGCACTCGTCGGCCGCCGTCGCGGGGGTGAGTGAACCAGCCGTGCGGCGGTGGAGCGCCGGCGAGGACAGGAGTGAGCAAGAGGTCGGGCCCGTCGTTCCACCATTGCTCCCACGCAGTTCTGGTGTCGTCTGCCCACGACAGTGTGTCGGTGCGCCCCGCACGGTCGAGGGAGTCACCGATTCGGGCGAGTGCGCGTGTTCCCGGTTCGAGATCGGTGTCCGAGAAGTGCCTGTCCAGTCGCTTCTCCCAGGCCGCGAGTTCGTCGGTGAGACCGAGGGCGACCATGTTCACGAAGGCGCGGTGGAACGCGTGATGATCACGCATCGGTTGCGGCACAGCACGACTCGTCGAGTGTCCGAGATTGCGTAGCAGCTGCTCGGCGAACCGCAGTGCGGTTTCGTTGTCGGGGGAGTCCTGTTCCTGTTCGGCGTGGAAGATCTGCACGTGGACGGAGCCGACAGTGCTAGATGGCCCGGATCGGGGGGTCAACGTTTCGAGCACCGCGGAGATGTCTCGAACACTGCGTGCCATGAATCCGTGGGTGGAGAGCCCGTGCCATCCTCCGTGGTCCAGTTCGTCCATGGGAAGCAGCCCGGTGGTGGGTTTGTACCCGATCACACCGCACGCTGCCGCCGGTATCCGGATGGATCCTGATGCGTCGGTCCCGTGCGCCACCGGAACGTAGCCGGCGGCGACTGCCGCAGCCGAGCCGCCGGACGAGCCACCCGCAGACAGTCCTGATCCGTTCGGGTTGCGGGTCGTTCCCGTCACTCGTGGTTCGGTGGTGATGGTGCTGCCGAATTCTGCGGTGTTCGTTCGGCCCACCACCACGAAACCGGCCGATCGCAGACCGCTCACGATGTGGCTGTCGTGGGGGGCGAGGAAGCGTTGGTCGTGTAACAGCCGGTTGCCGTTTCCGACCGGTTCTCCCGCGATCGGGCATCCGAGATCCTTGATCAGTGTGGGCACACCCCGAAACGATGCGTTTCTCGGCAGTTGGTCGAGTTCGTCGTAGGCGGGACCCCGGCGGGTGGTGACGACGGCGTTCAGTTCCTCGTCCAGGTGGTCGATGCGGGCGAACGCAGCATCGACTGCGGCGCTGGGGAGGACACTTCCGTCACGAATATGGCGGGCCTGGTCGGTGGCGTCCAGTTCGTGGAGGGGAGGGGTGGTCATGACTGTGGTCCGTGTGCTGCGCCGACGGTCATTCGTCCCGATGCCACCGCGGTGTCCGCGACGCTCGCGACGACATCGATGACTCCCGGGGTCCGTTCCTCGGCGCTGAGAACCACTGTGGTCGAGGGGTATACCGGAGCGAGAAGCCTCATGTCGACATCGGTGACATCGACGGCAGCATGACCGAATGCCTCCGCGGTGGCGCGCACGATCGTGCCCAGCGTGCACAATCCGTGCACGATCGGGCCTGACATTCCTGCCGCCACCGCGGCGACAGGGTCGATGTGAACGGGCTGTAGATCACCGGTGAGTCGGTACAGGGCGGCAGCTCGGGAATCGATGTCGACCCGAGCCACTTCCGGAGGTCTCGGTCGGTCTGTGTCTGGGCGTGCGGACGGTCCCCGCGCGCCACCCCAGCCGCCTTCGCCGCGCACGTACATCAGATATCCCGAGTCGAAGTGGAAACTCGAGACGCGGATGTCGATCAGAGCTGCGTGTCCTTTGTCGTGGACATCGGTCACGTGGGCCGTCATCTCCACGGTGGCTGCGGGTTCGAGAGGCATGTGGAGGTGGAGGGTCTGTCCGATATGCAGTACCGATGTAGGGGCGTACCCGCATTCGGAAGCGACGGCTTCGGTGGCCCACAGTCCCAGGGCTGCAGCGAAAGTGGGGAGGGGTGACAGGTCTCGTTCGTAGACCAGGTCGAGTCGGTCGGCGCCGGCGCCGACGGCCAGTGCGTAGAGCGCCGCGTCGTATTCTGTGTAACTGCGGGTACATTGTCCCAGCTCGCGACCGGGTAGGTCCTGAACTCTCATCGCGCACTCTTGTCGGATGTTCTGCGACGTGCGCGCACGACGGCCGCAGCACGTTCGGGGGTGTCCAACGAGCGGTGATGAATGTCGCGCCATCGGGGTGCTGTCGGCTCCGCCGCGTTGATCAGCCTCAGGGTCTCGCGAGCGGCGTCGAGGGAGGTGTCGAGTTGCGAGATCAGATGGCTGGTGTCGGCATTCGCGTCGGCTGTCAGCGACGTGATGAGGCCGTGACCGTGTGCGTCGGAGGCGGACATCCGTTCTCCGAGGACCAGGAGTCGCTGTGCGGCGGTCGGTCCGACGAGGGCACGGATTCTGGTCACGGCGGTGGGGTCGTACACCAGACCCATCCGCACGGACGGCATGGCGAAGAATGCGTCGTGGCTTGCCACACGGATGTCGCAGCCCACGGCCAGTTCCAGTCCTGCTCCGATGCACGCGCCGGTGATGGACGCGACGGTGATCGCCGAGGACTGCGTCAGCGCTGCAGTCAGGTTCGACATCGCGTCGAACCATGCGCGGTCGTCTTTGCACCCTGTGATCTCGTCGAGATCCGCGCCGGCCGAGAAGTGTTCCCCCACAGCGCTGATGACAATGATTCGCGTGCGCCGCCGTTCCGCACAGCGGACACCGTCGAGGAGCGCTTCGAGAATGGGCGTGGACAGCGCGTTGCGTTGTTCGTGCCGGTCGATCGTCACGTGGATCTCCCCGGGCGTGCGTTCTTCGACGAGCACTGCGCCTGTGCGGTCACGCATGCGGGGCCGTCCCGCCACTGACTCCGTAGACTTCGCCGGTGACGTAGGCGGCTTGGTCGCTGGCGAGGAATGAGATGACGTTGGCCACGTCGTCGGGTGTGCCCAGTCGGCCGAGGAAGGTGCGCCGTTCGGCGAACCCGGCGAAGAAGTCGTCAGGGTAGATCCGTCGAAGGAAGTCGTTGTAGATCAGTCCCGGTGCGACGGCGTTGACGCGAATCCCGTGTCTGCCCACTTCCGAGGCGGCGACGCGTGTCAGGGCCAGTACTCCCGCCTTCGCTGCGGAGTAGGCCGAACCGTGATCGGGAATGGATTCCCAGGCGGCGGTCGAGCTGAGGTTGACGATGGCTCCGGTGCCGCGTTCGACCATCGACGGCAGCACGCTTCTGGTGCAGTAGAAGGTTCCGTTCAGGTCGATGTCGATGCACTTCCGCCAAGCGTCGATGTCGAGATCGACGATCGGCGAGCTGACGCTGAAACCGGCGTTGTTGATCAGGACATCGATGTGTCCGAAGCGGTCGAGAGTATCGGTGACGACGGCGTCGATGGCGTCGGTGTCGGTGACGTCCAGACGGTGATGCGACATGGGACGGTGGTGAAGTTCGGCCAGTTCGCCGGCCAGTTCCGCGGCGCGGCGTTCGTGGGTATCGGTGACGACGACGGTGAAGCCGTCGCTCGCCAGGCGGCGGGCCACGGCCCGGCCGATGCCCGCACCAGCTGCGGCTGTCACCAGCGCGACACGGGTGTCGTTCATGAGGACACTCCCGACCGGGTGGGGGAAGTGGTGGTGGTGGTGGTGGTGGTCGTCGTCGCGGCGGGGGGTGGTCCGGTGATCAGTGCCTCGATCGTGCTCGAGACCGCGCGCGGATCGTCGACGGACATCAGGTGGCCGACGCCCGCGATCTCGGTGTATCGGGCGTGACCGTGGGTCAACCCTTCGATGATGATGTCACCGGCCTTGCGGGGGCACCATGCGTCGTGTTCACCGCCGACGATGTCGGTGGGGCAGGTGACTTGCCCCAGGAGTGGTTGCAACGGGGCGTCGCGAAGACGAGCCATGGCCAGTGCTGCGTTGGCGTATCCGTCGCCTTCGCCGATCGCGGCGATGCGCCGGTGACCGTACCCTGACGCGCGCTCGGGATGTGCGGCGAACATGTCGCTGACTTCGGTCAGGATGTCGCTGTGGAGGGTATCGAGCTCGCGGTTGCTCACGGTTCGCGCTTTGTCTTCGAAGAATTGCGCGGTGCGACGTGAAATGACGGACGACCCACCGATCGCGACGACATGGGAGATGAGGTGATCCGGTTGCGCGGCGACCCAGAGTGCGATGGTGGCGCCCATGGAGAAACCGACGACCACTGCCGGCCCGCTGATCGATGACATGAATGCCATGAGATCGCGGCCGAGTTGCTCGAGAGTTCCGTCGGCCGCCCCGACGGTGGATTGTCCGTGTCCGCGCAGGTCCACGGCATAACAGTCGAACCGGTCGAGATCTGACAATTGCTGGGCCCAGCAGCTTTCGGAGGTCTCTGCCATGCCGTGCAGGAAAACGATTGTCTCACCTCCCGGATTCCCATGACGGAGGTAGGAGACGGTCAGGTCGGGTGTCGTGTGATAGCTGCGATGCACGTGTGTCTCCGTTGGTCGATGCCCGTGAGGGGAGGGGGTATGGCTGATCAGTGCAGTAGCGGTCCGCTACGTGATAGCGGAATCCGTGTGCGCCACGCGCAGTTTGGTCACTGCCAGCGCCACCACGGTGACAGCGCAGGCTGCGGCGACGGCCGCGGAGATCGGGACGGTGGTGTCGAACTTGTCCAATAGCCAGATGGACAGAACCGGTGTGATTCCGCCGCCGATCACGGCGGCGATCGAGTATCCGAACGAGACCCCGGTGTAGCGCACTTCGGTACCGAACAGCTCGGACATCCACGCGCTGACCGGGCCATAGATCAAGCCCTGAAGCACGAGTGCGACGGTGAAAGCCAGCCCTGCGAGGAGTGAGCTACCGGTGTCGATCAGCGGGAAAATGGCAAATCCCCAGCCGGCGAACCCGATTGCTCCGATCGTCATCGGAACCCGTCGCCCGACGCGGTCCGACCACCGCCCCGCCGCAAGAATGGAGAAAAAGTAGAACACTGCCGCGACAAGAACGAGGATCAAACTCCGGGTGGAGGAGAAGCCGGCTTGATTCCTGGCATAGGACAGCCCGAAGATGACGGCCAGGTAGTAGCCGCTCTGAATCGCGAGATTGGCACCGATCGATGCGAACACCTGGCGGGGATATTCCCGGACGAGGATCATGAATGGAATGCGGGTCGGTTCTACTGTCTCGGGCCGTTGCGTCGCAAGCTTTTCGAAGGCGCTCGATTCTTCGATCTGTAACCGGATGTACAGCGCGACGAGAACCATGACAGCGCTGAGCAGGAACGGGATGCGCCATCCCCAGGAGTTGAACGCATCTTCCGACATGCCGGCCGACACCCCTGCGATCAAACTGGCGGCCAGAATGTAACCGATAGGGGACGCGCTGCCGATCCAGGCCCCGAAGAAACCCCGCCTGTTCGTAGCGTCGCGATGTTCGACGACCATCAAGGCGGCTCCGGCGTATTCGCCGCCGAGTGCGAGGCCCTGCATGATGCGTGCGAGTACCAGCAGTATGGGCGCCAGGATTCCCACAGTCGCGTAGGTGGGCAGTAACCCGATCGCGAAAGTCGGAATACCCATCAGCAGTAGTGCTGCGACCAAAGTACGTTTGCGCCCGTACTTGTCCCCGAAATGGCCGAACAGAATGCCGCCGATCGGGCGTGCGATGAAAGCGACGCCGAACGTGGCGAACGACAGCAGGAGACTGGTCAACTCGTTGTCCGATGGGAAGAACAAGGGACCGAGAACCAGTGCCGCCATGGCCCCGAACAGGTTGAATTCGAACCATTCGATGACGGTTCCCGACATCGAGGCGATGGTGGTCTTTCGTATCGAGTCGGACGACGTGCGAGTCGAGGGGGGTGCCGCGGGGTTCTGAACGGGTCGGCCGTCGGCCTGGTCGTTGTACGAATTGGTTGTCATCGAGTCTCCGCTGTGGATGTGGGGGGGCGACGGGGGTGCCTGGAGAGGCGCGTGGTCGGCGTGCGCCGCAAAGGGGCAAGTGGCACACCTCTGGCCGCAGAGGTGGAGTGAGATGGGAGATGCTTCAGACCGCTGTTGTGGTGGCCAGGCGGGTCCTGATCGCCGCCGCAACGGCCGAGTTACTGGTCACAACGGGGACGTCCGTAGCTCTTCGGATGAGATCCAGTGCCTCGACGGCTCGAAAGTTGGTGCAGGAGATGAACAGATGGTCCGCCTCCGCTTCGGTGATCAATCGCAGTGCGTGCTCGGCAATGATGCTGGGCGTCGGTCCGGCGAGAAGGAAATTGTCACTGATGCCCAGCCCCGCGATACCGGCAACCGGAATGCCGTCGCTGGTGAGGCTGGCCTCGAGCTTCTCGTTGACCTCGTCGATGTACGGCGTCAGCACGGCAACACGTTCCGCCGTCGCTTTCCGAAGGGCGAGGCTCACTGAAGCGATCGTGCTGACGGTGGGGCAATCTGTGATGTGGGAGATTCGCGCGCACAACGCGGAGTCGTAGTCGGTACCGCGAAGGGCACCGGCGCTGGTGCATCCGAACACCGTCATCTGCGGGTAGAGCGTGGCCAAGTCGGCGACTGCTTGCGGTAAGTGGTCATCCAACATTCTGGACTCCGCGGCATTCGTCGCTTCGGTGAGAAACATGCGTGCCGAATACACGTCGGCGACATCGTGCAGATCGCGGCGAAGATCGCGCTCCATGACTGTGTTCGAGGACGGGATGAGCAGTCCGACCCTGGGACGGGCGGGTGAGTCGAGCAGATCGTGCGGCATGTGGGTCCGTTCGGTACGGGGACATCGGTAGGCCGGTGGGCCCAGCACGCAGGTCCCGGTCAGTGAAATGCAGGTAACATATTACTCAGTCTTGCGGACGTCATGGTTGGAGTCAAGAGGTCGCGCGACATTGATGGTTCGGCGGGAACGGCAGCGGTCTAGGGGCTTGTGGCCGGGGCGATCCAACCGCCGTGGCGCTTCCGACGCAGACAACCGCCGATCTGCATGAGATATCGTCGCAACTATGTCTGAGGCTGATCGCGTGCCCCCACCGGCCGCGGTGCCGTCCTCCGACGAGTGGGTCGATGGTCGTCGGGCAGGGCCCGGCCGCCGTGGTGGCTTGTCCGACCGGGTGCGTGACCACCTGCGGCAGCACATCATCACGGGGACCATCAAACCCGGGACGATGATTCAGATTGCTCCGGTCGCAGAGCAACTCGGTGTTTCTCGCACTCCCGTCCGGGAGGCTTTGTTGTCTCTACAACAATCGAAACTTGTCACTGTGGTGCCGAATCAGGGTTTCATGGTGCGCGCGCTGTCGATCGACGATATTCGCGATATCTATGTCATGCGATCAGTCATCGAAACCGCAACTGCCGAGAGAGCGGCCGCGAGGGCAACAGATGAAAACCATGCTGAGTTGCTCGAACTGTTGAGGCAGTCGGATGAGGTTGCCGGGGTGACGTACACGCTGGAGTTCGACGGACTGTGCCGTCAGTATCACGAAAAGATTGCCAACATCGCAGACAGCCATCGTTTGGCCGAGTCAGTGCGCGCCATCTTCGATGACTTGCTTCGGCTGCAGAGTATCGGCGTCATGCCGCCCGATCCTCACTTGATCGTCGTCGAGCACCGAGAGATTCTCGACGCGGTGGTGGCGGGGAATCCGTCGTCGGCCAAGCGCGCCATGGACGTGCATATTGCGACTCTGCATCGAACTGCCGTTTCGGGGTTGGTGGTACCACCCAATTCTGAAGCGACATGATCGATCGCTGGCCTCTCGATCAAACGGCGGCCCGTTGCTTGCAGATCCGGGAGCGTTCGAGACCAACGATGTCGTGTCGATGACGAATGAGTCTGTGTCGGCCGGGTCTGCCACAAGATACCCCCGAACGCCTGAGGTGGGTCCGGGGGTATCGAGTAGATCTATGAGCCGGTGGTGATGACCTTGTCTCTCGTGTCAGGAACGAACAGGCACCCGATCATGCCCACGATGGCGCCGATGACTCCGAATCCCATTGCGCGGTGCACGTTCCCGTCCGCTGCCATGAGTGCGAACAGAGGGAAGAGGCCGGATCCCACGCCTCGAGCGACGTAGTATGTGGCGCCTGAACCAAGCGCTCGGTAACGGGTTGGATAGAACTCGGAAATCCAGGTACCGATGACCCCGAATCCCGCGTACCCGATTGCCGCGCCCGCGAGGGCAGCGGTCGCTACAGACCACGTGTCACCTGTTCCCTGAACGGTTTCCGTGTCGGATCCGATCGTCAGGAACAGCCCGAACCCGAGAACGCCCACAGCACAGGACCAGAAGGTCGAGCCTCGTCGACCGATCCGATCGGAGAGTGCGCCGAAGATGATGTAGGACGCAATACCGAGCAGCGTCCCGATCGACAGAACAATGGTCGACCATCCGAGAGACAGGCCGGCGTATTCACGGAGATAGGTGGGACCGAAGGTGATGTAGCAGTAGCTCGCCGCGAAGATTCCCGTTGTCGCCAGTGTGAGGAACAACCCGCCCAGAACCACGCGCGTCCTGTGTTCGGTGGGCGGGGGCACGGGTGCGGAAGGCCGCTCGTCCGATCCGTCCTCGCCGAGTCCCTGTCGACTGGTCGCCGTGTCGGCATCGCGCGCAGCACGCCATAGTTTGGACTCTGGCAGCGAGCGAAACGCGACCACACCGATGCCGACACTCATCGCGCCGATGACGACGAAACCTGTACGCCATCCAGTGTTCGAACCGAACGAGGTGATGGTGGCGAACAGGATTGCCTGTGTGATGAGTGTGCCGCAGATGAACATGCCTTGAAGGACACTGCCCATCAGGCCACGGTTCTTCGTCTTCCAGGTCTCGGTGAACATCGCGAAGATGACACCGAAAGCACCTCCCATCGCGATACCGGCGACGACTCGGGTGATGGTGAACAATTCGAAGTTGGTCAGGAAAGCACCGAGGATGGCGAGCGTTCCGTAGATCGTGGTGAAAGCGACGTACGTGGGACGCCGCCCCCATTTGTCGGCCGTCCACCCGAAGATGAAGCCACCGGCAATCGACGCGATGCTCTGCAGGGTGATCACCGTGACCACTGCTTGGGTCGACACGTCGAACGAGTCGGACAGGTCTCGCAGGGGGTAGCTGAGGAGATTGAGCTCCATGCTCTCGATCAGGGCACCGACGATGGCGAAGGTCAGGACGGTCTTGCGTTCCCTGGGTGTGTAGGCATTTTCGGCGTTGAGGCGCGTGGCGGCGGGTGCGGCGCCGGATACGTGGTGCGCGCTCATCGTGCACCCGCCGCCTGGTGACGTGACTCGGGCGAGGCGGACTCCAGATCAGTCATCTTGTTGGTCATCCCACCGATACCTTCGATGGTGCTGACGATGACGTCACCGGCGCGTAGATACCGTCGGGGGGAGCGGCCGAGACCGACGCCTGCTGGAGTACCTGTGAAGATGAGGTCCCCGGGGAAGAGGGTGACGCGAGCTGAGATGTACTCGATGAGTTCCGAGACAGGGAACACCAGGTTCGACGAGGTGCCGTCCTGCATGATCTCGCCGTTGACTGAGCACCGAAGTGCGAGTGAGTCCGGGTCGTCGAATTCGTCTGGTGTGACGAGTACCGGCCCGATCGGGGCGAAGTTCTCGAAGGACTTCCCGAAGCTGTACTGCGAGTTGGCCCCCTGCAGCTGTACGTCGCGATCGGAAATGTCCTGTCCGACGGTCAACCCTGCGACATGACTCCAGGCATCGGCGCGGTTCACCTTCTCGCAGCGGCGGCCGACGACGACGACCAGTTCCACTTCCCAGTCGACGCTGGGGCCGGTGAGCGTGATGGTGGTGTTGGGGCCGGCTATTGCAGAAGGGAATTTGGTGAAGAGCAAAGGGACCGTGGGTAGAGGCGATCCGGCCTCGGCGGCGTGGTCGACGTAGTTCAGACCCACCCCGAAGATCTGACGCGGTCGTGGACTGACAGCGCCGACAGCGGCTACCCCCGGACCGGCGGCGTCGGCCGACTGGGCGCGCGGGGCGTGATGCCGACACCAGGTGATGAATTCGTCCCACCGGTCGTAGATGTGCTCGATCCGGTGATCGAAGAGGCCGTCGCTCGCAGTCGCGACATCGATGGCCGTGTCGCCTGCCAGCAGTGTCAAGCGGTCGTCGTGGTTGGCAATACGCATGGTTCAGCTGTCCTTTCCGGGACTGGACGTGGCCTGTTGAGCGCTCACGAGTCGGTAGGTCGACCACCGGACGGGTGGACCCAGTGCCGACACGGCGTCGATGAAGGTGCCGACGGGTGCCGGGGCGAGTGATCCGTGGCGTTCCACGATCACGAACAGCGCGACGGTGGACTCGACTTCCGATGCCTCGCGAAGGTCGCCGACGGCCTGCCCCTCCGCGGTGTCGTCCTTGGCCGACGTTGCGATCGGGTCGCTTTCGTAGATCGTCACTCCGTCGGCGCTACCGCTGTCGATCGTCGTGCCTGCTAGGCGCGTCAGGCCCTGAACGAGTGCGGCCACGTCGTCTCGGGTGCAGGTGATGCGTCCGAGTAGGACCTCGCCTGTGCGGCCGAATCCCTGTCGATAGTGCAGACGCCCGACGGTGCGCTCGTTCTCTCTGAACAGTGCCACCGCGGCCGTGGTGCGTGGTGTCGGCGAGTCCAATGCGGCGAGGTACTCGGAACTCGTCAGAGTGTCGACGCAATCTGTCTCGTAGATCGACAGAAACTCGACCAGCCCCCGTCCACGATCCGGATGCTCGACGAAACGTCGTGCTGTCCGAAAACCGCTCACTGCCAGCCGTTCCGGGAAATGCTCGGTGGAGTACCAACTGTCGAACTCGGCGAGGTCGGCGCGGTCCACCGATATCACGTTGATCAGTGTGCCCTCGGGTGCGCCCGGAATTACGGGTGAGACGTCGTGGTCGATCTGTCGCGTCATCAGAAAAGGCCCTGGCGTTGCTGGAACTTCGTCGGTTTGCCGAGTGTGTCACCGCTGTCGGCGACCCAGGCCGCCACTGCGTCGATCATCGTGGACAGCGTGGTCGTGGGGAAACCGAACTCGGCCTGAAGTGCGGAACCATCCATGACGTAGGCGGTCCCGGTCTCGCGACCCGAGAAGATGGGCTCGCGCCCGAGCTTCTCGCCGAACCGGTGCGCGAGCCATCGGATCGAGACGATCTCCGGACCCGTGATGTTGAGCCGTCTCGGGGGTGACTGCGCGAGTGTCAGTGAGCGAATGGCGTAGTCGGCGACATCGCGCTGCCAGATGACGCTGGCATGGCCCATCTCGAGTGGTATCTCGACGCCGTCCTTGACCGCCTGGGCGATCTCCTGCAGCACTCCGTATCGCGTCTCGATGGAGTACCCGAGTCGGAACAGGACGACGGGCGTACCGAATTGCTTGGAGTGGTGCTCGAAGATGCGTTCCCGTCCGACGCACGAGGCGGCGTATTCGCCGATGGGACCGGACGGGTCGCTCTCGCGTGATCCGCCAGTCGTGACATCGGCGAGCGGGTAGGTGACGAGTGTGGAGAACGCAACGATCCTGCTGTCTCGGTACCGCGTCGCCACACGGCCCGGCAGATAGGAATTCATCGACCAGGTGAACGATTCGTTACCCGTCGTACCGAACTTGTGGCCTGCCATGTAAATGACGTTGGCGGCGTCGGGGAGCCTCTGCAGCTGCTCGTCGTCTGTCAGGTCGGCCGGAACACACTCGACGCCGTTCCGTTGGAGGAACTCGCGACTGTGCGGGTCGGAGAATCGTGCGACACCGAACACTCTGGTGTCGGTGCCGGCTGCATCGGCTGCGCGCTGTGCCATCGCCGCGACGCTGGGACCCACCTTTCCACCGACACCGAGAACGACGATGTCGCCGTCGATCGTCGACATCGCCTCGATCAGAGCGGGCGACGGCGTGGCGAGTGCATCCTCGATCGCGTCGACTCCGTCGAACGTCACGGACGGGGGAGGGGTCTCGCGGGTGATGCTCATCTGCACTCCTCGTTGTTATGTGACCTGTGACATATAGCCTGGTCGCACACGAGTCGAGGTGACACCGCCGCATACACCAGTGTTTGCCACCTCCGGAGTGTGGGATCACCACAGTACGATGGTGCAGTGACGAAAAACGCCGATGTGGTCGGGGAGCTGACCGGTGAGGCGTCGAACCTCATCTGGAACACCTACCGCGGGTACACCAGTGCGGTCTTCGATCACGCGGAACTCGAACACTTCGTGCGGATGAACGTCGTCGTCGTGCTGGGATGTCTCGATCGCGGAACCAATCCCGCACCGTCGGAACTGGTCCACGCCCGGGAACTCGGAGAGCTGAGGGCCAGGCAGGGCGTGCCGCTGGAGTCGGTCATTCAGGCGTTCCGCTCGACGGAACGCGTGGTGCTGCTCCACGTCGAACGTTCGCGAACCGCTCCCACCGGAACCGAGCGTATCGAGCGCGCCCTGTCGTGCTTCGACGCACTGACCAACTCGATGATCGATGCCTATCGAGATGCGTCGTCCGCGCTCGATGCGGTACGTGCGAGAGCCGAGGAAGAGTTGACCACGGCCTTGACGAAAGGGCTGGCGGTCGATCAGGACGATATCGATCGTTGGGCAGACGTCCTGGAGTTCGATTCCACACGGCCGTGCCTGTGTGCGGTCCTCGAGCTCGCGGTCAGTGCGGATCCGCTTGCCAGTCAACGCTTTCGCAGGCGTGCGGTCACCGCGCTCACCTCCTCGATGAACGGGTCGGTGATCTCCCGAGCGAGCGACGGTGTCATCGTTCTCTTCCTGCGAGCGGACGAGGGCCCGTCGTCTGGATCTCTCGATATGATAATGGGCGGTCTCATCGGAACCAAGGATTGCAGGGCTGTCTACCTGGGGAGCACGGTGCCGACGTTGAGATCGGGGTACGAGTCCTACCGTCACGCAGTCAAGGTGCGTGATGTTGCGCTCGGAAGTGGCGAAGGCCCGCGTGTCTGGCACTACCGGGAGGTTCTGCTCGACGTGCTGTTGTGCGCCGATCCACCAGCTCGCGGTGAATTCGTACGCAGTCGAATCGGTGCGTTGATCAGCCGACCCCAACTGCTCGACACCGTGGCAGCGCTGGCGGACTGTAATTTGTCCCAGGCACGGGCTGCATCTCAGCTATTCGTGCACGTCAACACCGTGGCATTGCGGGCCAAACGTATCTCGGAGTTGACTGGCCGGAACCCCCTCGTGTTCGACGACCTCGTCGAGTTGTACCTGGCTGCACGTCATCGCCACGAGCTCGAACACGCGACGCCGTTCGACCATGCCGGTGGCGACGGCGATCCGCGTGTGACACATTCTGCTCAATAGCACTGCCGGAGAATCGACTCGCGCCCGACAACCCGGATCGATCGGGCATCGATGCGAGCGAATCGGTCCGCGCCGTGCAGATTCAGAGGATCAGTGGATGCAGAATAAGCGGGTGTGCGAACCGAGTATCGGTCGTCGATTTGGCAGATAAGATCCGACCCGTGCACCGCATCTTCACCACCCCCGTCTCGTCCGTCTACCCGCACTACGTCACCAAGGTGGAGCGCAAGGGTCGGACGAAGGACGAGCTCGACGAGGTCGTCCGCTGGCTCACGGGCTTCGATGACGCCGAGTTGGCGCAGCACCTCTCGGCGGACACGACGTTCCTCGATTTCTTCGAGGCCGCGCAGCTGAACCCGAACGCGCCGCTCATCACCGGGTCGGTGTGTGGGGTGCGGGTGGAGTCGGTGGAGGATCCGCTGATGCAGAACATCCGTCGCCTCGACAAGCTCGTCGACGAGCTCGCCAAGGGGCGACCGATGGCGAAGATCCTGCGCGCCTGATCGGCGCGCCGACAGTCAGGTGGTCGGACGCAACCGGGTCTCGAACTCGCGCTCGAGGGCGCGCCACGACTCCGCCTCTGCGTCGAACGGGGCGCTCGGAGCCATGCGTCCGTCCACCGGCTCGAGGATGTAGGAGATGAGCCAGCCGAGGGGAGTGGCCGGCGCCAGTGCCTCCTCGACGGACGCGTCCTTGGCGTAGTCGGCTGCGTCGGTGAACAGTTCGACGGCGAGATCGAGCTGATCGGCGTCGACGGATTCCGGCCCGCGGGCCAGGTCGTCGGCGAGCCCGGGCAGCACATACACGTTCTCGTCGGTCACCTGCACGTCGAGGGAGCCGTCGACGGCCGCGGTGCGCACGTCGTCGTACGTGCTGACCGTCGTGAGGTCGTGGTCGTGATCGTCGGCCAGGTAGCGGGCGAGCGCGCGCTCACTACCGAACACGAAGATCGCGCCCGAACGTCCCAGGAACAGCGGCTCGTCGTCGAGGTAGCAGCGCAGTGTGTAGTAGGTGTCCTCCGAGGTGATGATGCGCACCGGATCGATACCGACGGAGCCCCAGAAGGTCTCGTCCTCGTCATCGGTGTCGACGGGGACCACGAGCACGTCGGAGTCGTCCGACGCGGTGTCGTCGTCCGTGTCGATGTCCTCGTCGTCCAGATCCTCTGCGTCGACGATGTTCTCGGCTGCGGCCGTGATCTCCGCATCGGCCACGGCCGTCGCGTCGGCGTCGACATCAGGAGTCGTCAGGACAGTGTCGATAGCGTCGAGAACGTCGTCCCACCCCTTCGCGACGACGGCACCGATGCGGTTCCACAGCTGCGAGCCCTCACGCCCGACGAACGCGTCGGCGCCGCGGGACAGCACGCCGAGAAGCGCATTGGCGGAGAAGAAGCGGGTGACGGCATCCAGTTCGCAGACCTCGCCGAGCGTGCGTGCCATCTCCAGCGAGCGGGCCAGCTCGATGATCGAGTCCTCGTCCGGATCGCCCGCGGCGAGCTCCGGAACCCCCACGAGGTCGTAGACGTGGTCGTCGTCCGGCTCGATGTGGGCTGCGGAGAGCGCGACGACGGTGCGCCACTGGGGATGGTCGACGAGGTCGTTGTCGGTGTCGGTGCGGATGAACGCAGCCATCTCCGCCACCGACGGGAACGCGTAGAGATCGTCCTCGCGGCCGAGGAAGGCCTCCCACTCCTCGCCGTCCTCACGCCATTCGGGCGCCCACAGGGTGACGAGGTCGCCGGCAGTCACACCGAGTTCGATCGGGACGATGTCTCCAGCCATGGCCGCGAGCCTATCCCAGCCGCCGGACGTCCTCACTGGACGCCGTGTCGAGCCCCAGACGCAGGGCGGCATGGATGTCGGCCCGCTCGATACTCACTGCCAGAACGGCCGTGTTCACTGCATGAACGATCGCAACCTCGACGCGGTGGCAGCGCATCTCCCGGATGCCGTCGTCGATGACGAGGCCGACCAGACGTCCGTGCGCATCCACCTCGGCACGCACGAGCGAATCGTCCCTGTCGTTACGGCCGCGCACGTGTGCGAGCTCGTCGAGAGTGCTGTGCAACAGAGCCGACACTCGTCGCGCCGAGCCCGCCGACCAGAGGTCGTGCACGCCGACGTCGGCAGAACGCGACGCTGGTACCGGCGGCACCGGGTGTGCGAGCTCGTGAAGCATGCGCACCGCTGCGGCCACCGCCGAACCTCCGAACGCGAGCTCGCCCCGTTCCAACTCGAGGTCGAGGATCTCGCCGGACTCCGACACCGCGATGCGTCCGGCGCGGGACGTGGCATGTCCGCCGGTCATGCGGTCGGCCGATAGAAGCCGTGGAAGCTCATGCCGACGTTCGACGTTCGGACAGCACTGACGCTCACCGGATCACCCGCTTCCACCATCTGACCGTTTCCCACCACCATCGCGACGTGACCGTCCCACACGGCCAGGTCGCCCGGCATGAGGTCCTCCGCGTTCACCGGACTGCCCACCGCCTGGTCGGCCGCCAGCCGCGGCAGGTCGACCCCGGCGGTGCCGTACGCACTCTGCGTGAGTCCGCTGCAGTCCAGGCCCTGGCCCGGAGTGGTGCCGCCCCACACGTACGGCGTGCCCTGCTGGGCCAGTGCGAAGCGCACGGCACCGGCCGCGCGCTCGTTGGGAGCCACGGCGGTGCTGCCGTCGGGCAGTGTCACGAGGGTGCCGGTGCCGGGTGTCGTCGGTTCGATGGCCTCCGGCGCGAACAGACCGCGAAGAGCCGCGTCCGGCGACGAGGGCAGGGACGGCATCGAGGAGAGGGACGGCATCGAGGACAGGGACGGAAGCGCGGGAACCGTCGGCACGACCAGTGCTCCGAGCCGTACGGCCAGAGCGTCGAGCTCCGCCCGCACCCGGGCATGAACAGCGAGAGCACTGTCGAGGTGATGTGTCGCGTGGGCGATGAGCGCCGTCTGTCCCGGCGGAGTGAGGGCCGAGGGTGCGAGTGCGGCTGCGCCCGTCAGGAATGCGGCCATGATGGTCTGAAGTTCGGCCAGCCCTCGTGCCACGCTCGCCTGCGCCTCGGCGGCGAGTGACTGCAGCGCGCCGGCGTGCTCGATCATCGACCCGGCCGCGGCGGCGCCGCGCACGGTGAGGTCGAGAGCGGCCTCGGACGCGGGTCCGGACCACGCGTCCGAGAGAGCGGTGACTCCGTCGGTCACCTGTCGCGAGGCGTCGGACAGTGACGCGATGCCCGAGTCGAGGGAATCGGTGTCGGGGGACGGACAGCCGGTGCCGAGAGAGCGGATCAGAGTCTCGAGGGGCGCGGCCAGCAGATCGATCATCGCGGTGCACCGGTGCCGACGAGCACGTCGGACAGCGCGGTGTCGCCGTCGCCGTACGACTGCGCAGCGGAGCGCACGGACGACCCGAGGTGCTCGAACAGGTCGGACAGCGCGCCGAGGCCGTCGGCGTAGCGCGCCGCGGCACCGGCGAACGCGACTCCGAAGTCGGCGCCGATCATCCCCAGCGAGGCCGCGGAGCCCGTTGCTGCCCGTGCCACCGTGGACGCGTCCCGCACGAGAAGTGCGGCGTCGGTCAGACGGCCGGCGCCGTCGTGTAGACCGTCCACCCGGACGTCGAATCTGGTACCGCTCTCGGCCACTGCAGGTCCACCGTTCACTCGCGTGCTCGCACCGTCTCGAAGTCAGACGGCGCGGACACGCCCACGGTTCCCCGATTCCGAGGATCAGTTCGATCGGAGCCACGCGCTGCTCGCCGACTAGGGTGATCCCGGTGAACACCACGCCCGACATGGACACCCGCGTACTCGACCACCCCCTCGCGTCCGCGCTGCTGACCCAGATGCGCGACCAGTCGACGGACAACCCCGCGTTCCGATCCGCGCTGCGCCAGCTGACGCAGATGCTGGTCTACGAGGCGCTGCGTGACGCGCCCGTGGTCGAGTTCGACGTCACGACGCCGGTCGCGGTGACCACCGGGACGCGCCTGAAGTCGCCGCCGCTGCTGGTGCCGGTGTTGCGCGCCGGCCTGGGCATGGTCGAGAAGGCCAGTTCGCTGATCCCGCAGTCGCGGATGGGCTTCGTCGGCATCGCGCGCGACGAGAAGACACATCAGCCGGTGCCGTACATGGAATCGCTGCCCGACGACCTGGCCGGTTACCCGGTGTACGTCCTCGACCCGATGCTCGCCACGGGCGGGTCGATGGTCCACACCATCGAGCTGCTGGTGCAGCGCGGCGCGGACGACGTCACGTGCATCTGCGTCGTGGCGGCCCCCGAGGGAGTGCAGGCACTCGCGTCGTCGGGACTGCCCGTGCGCCTCGTCGCCGCGAGCATCGACGAGGGGCTGAACGAGAACGCGTACATCGTGCCGGGCCTGGGCGACGCCGGGGACCGCCAGTTCGGCCCTCGCTAGAGCGAGCGGGCGAAGTCGGCCAGGGACTCGAGCGTGTCGGCTGCGCGAGTCCTGGCCGGCGCCAGATCCTCCGCCGTGGCGACCGGTTCGACCACTTCGAGGTAGGCCTTCAGCTTCGGCTCGGTACCCGAGGGCCGAATCATGACGCGGAACCGTTCACTGCTCAGTTCGACTGCGTCCGTACGTAGCTCGGCGTCAGGGGAATCGAGGTCGCGCACGGTCACCGTCGCACCCGCCAGGGTCGTCGGTGGGGCGGAACGCAGGCGCGTCATCATGTCCCCGATCTCCGAGAGGTCGGTGACGCGCCGCGACACCTGGGTGCCCACGCGCGCTCCGAACTCGCGGTCGAGATCGTCGAGGACGTCGAGGATCGTGCGTCCCTCCTCGGCCAGGTCGGCCGCGATGTGCGCGAGCAGCACGGCCGCCGAGATGCCGTCCTTGTCCCGCACGGCGTCCGGGTCGACGCAGTGTCCGATCGCCTCCTCGTAGGCGTACACCAGGCCGTCGCCGGCGCGCACGAGCCACTTGAAGCCGGTGAGCGTGCGCCGGTAGCGGGCGCCGCGGGCGGGCGCGAGTGCCGAGAGCAGGCTCGACGACACGATCGTGCTGGCCACGAGTGATCCCGGCGGCGCCGACCGCAGGATGTGGTCCGCGATCACCGCTCCCGTCTCGTCGCCGGTGAGCATGCGGACACCGTTCGGCCCGCGCACGCCGATCGCGCACCGGTCCGCGTCCGGGTCCAGAGCGATGGCCAGTGCCGCGTCGACCCCGGCGGCGAGCGCCAGCACCTGGTCCGCCGCGCCCGGCTCCTCGGGGTTGGGAAACGTGACGGTGGGGAAGTCCGGGTCGGCGTCGAACTGCGACGTCACGATGTGGACGTCGGTGACACCGCTGCGGCGCAACGCCTCCACGGCCACGGGCCCGCCGACCCCGTGCATCGGGGTGAGTGCGACACGCAGGGTGGAGTGCGACGGCCGCTCGGGAACGCGCTGTGCCACGCGGTCGAGGTACTGCTCGATCACGGGGTCCGCAGTGGGCGTGACGGCGGTGCGTGCGATCGAGGACGCACCCGGCGCCTGCCGGATGAACTCCTCGATCTCCCGGTCGGCGGGCGACACCAACTGGGCGCCGCCGTCGAGGTAGACCTTGTAGCCGTTGTCCGCCGCGGGATTGTGCGAAGCGGTGACCTGGATGCCGGCGACGGCGCCGCGTGACCTCGTGGCGAACGCGAGCACCGGGGTCGGGGCGGGGTCCGGGAGCAGGGTGACGCGGAAGCCCGCCGCGGCCAGGACCTCGGCCGCGGCGACGGCGAACTCCGCGGAGCCGTGCCGGGCGTCCCGGCTCACCACCACCTCGGAGCCGGTCGCGTGATGACGCGAGAGATACTGCGCCACACCGTGTGTGGCCCTCGTGACGACGGCGACATTCATGCCGCTCGGCCCGGCCTGCACGGGTCCGCGCAGACCCGCGGTGCCGAACGTGAGCGCGCCGGCGAACCGCGCGTCGAGATCGCTCGCGTCGAGATCGCGCAGTTCCGCCTGCGTCGCGGGGTCCGGATCGTCCTCGATCCACTGCCGGACGACGGCGTCGAGATCTCTCACAGTTGCGGGACCAACCGTCGCAGCAGAGTTCCCATCCGCTCGGCCGAGGCGGCGCCGGCGGCGATCACCTCGTCGCCGTCCAGGTGCTCTCCGGTCATCCCGGCCGCGAGGTTGGTCACCAGTGAGATACCGAGGACACGGGCACCCGCACCCCGAGCCGCGATGGTCTCGTGCACCGTGGACATGCCGACGAGGTCGGCGCCCAGCGTGCGGAGCATGCGGATCTCGGCGGGCGTCTCGTAGTGCGGGCCGGGCAGTCCGGCGTAGACCCCGTCGGTCAGGCTCGGGTCGATTCCTCGGGCCACCTCGCGCAGGTCGGCCGAGTACGCGTCGACCAGATCGACGAACTGGGCGCCGATCAACGGCGACCGCGCCGTCAGATTGAGGTGGTCGGAGATCAACACGGGATCGCCGACGGCCATGCCCTCACGGATGCCGCCCGCCGCGTTGGTCAGGACGATGGTGCGAGCGCCGGCGGCGGCCGCCGTGCGGACGGGATGGACCACGCGGCCGAGATGATGTCCCTCGTACGCGTGGGTGCGCCCGAGCAGGATCAGGACCTGCGTGCCCTGGACGTCCACGGACCACATGGCGTTGGAGTGGCCCAGCGCCTTGGGTGCGGCGAAGCCGGGCAGCGAGGACATGGGGACGATGTGCTGGGGCGTGCCGAACTGCTCCGCGGCCTTCTGCCACCCGGATCCGAGGACCACTGCCACGGGGTGCTCGGCGATGCCGGTGATCCGGGCGAGGGCGGCGGCGGCCGCTTCCGCGGCTCCGGTGGGATCGGTCTCGGGATCGACGAGTGCGTTCTCCGAGTCGGCCGGTACGGGGGGAGTGCTCACACGACCGACCCTATCGCCGCGGGCGGGTGTTCGCGGCAGGCGAGACGGAGGAGTGTCAGGTGTGGGCTCGGTAGAGCCGCCAGAACCACACCGACGCGGCCGAGGCGAGTACGGCTCCCGATCCGAATGCTCCGACGAACAGCAGCATCGCGGAGATAGCCGCGAGCAGCACGATCACACCGAGCTGGAGGATCGCTGCGAGAGCCATGACTGCACGGTCCTCCGGAAATCGGTCCCGCGCAACCAAGCGTCTCCGGCGTCGATCGGG
Organism: Rhodococcus sp. BP-349; assembly: GCF_019835845.1. NCBI lineage: Bacteria > Bacillati > Actinomycetota > Actinomycetes > Mycobacteriales > Nocardiaceae > Rhodococcus > Rhodococcus sp. BP-349. The sequence goes on from NZ_JABUDR010000001.1 coordinate 1,938,692, forward strand.
GTCTGGTTACCGGCGAGTACCATCCGTCCATGCCTTCACTCGATCGCCACGGAGACGTCTTCGTCCTCAGCCTCGCCCACGCCGACGGCGTCAACCCGGAGAACCGCTTCCACCCGGAGTGGATCGAGCAGGTGCACACGCTCCTCGACGAGGCCGAGGCGTCCGAGGGTCCGGCCGCGTTGGTGACCGTCGGCGGCGGCAAGTTCTACTCGAACGGCCTGGACACCGACTACCTGTTCAGCCACGCGGACTCCATTCCGGAGTACCTCGACCTGGTGCACACCGTCTACACCCGGCTGCTGCGCTTCCCGATGGCGACGGTCGCCGCCGTGCAGGGCCATGCCTTCGGCGCCGGCGCGATGCTCGCCCTGTGCCACGACACGTCCGTCATGCGCGCGGACCGGGGCTTCTTCTGCCTTCCCGAGGTGAACCTCGGCATGCCGTTCACCGAGGGCATGTCGACGCTGCTGGCCGAGCGTCTGCCGAGTCGGACGATGATCGACGCGATGACCACCGGCCGTCGCTACGGCGGCGCGGACGCTCTCGAGTTCGGCATCGTGCAGGCCGTCGCCGGCGAGGACGAGCTGCTGTCCACCGCGGTGGCGCAGGCGGCCGAACGGGTGTCCACCCGCGGCGCCAACCTCACGTCCATCAAGGACAGCATCCACGTGCGCACCCTCGCCGCGCTGTCCGTCCCCACGGCGGAGAGCACCTTCTCACTGGGGCAGTGACACACTGAGTCCCGTGTCCTCGACCCTCGATTCCGTTCTCGACGCCGCGACCGGCGATCTCGTCGCCCTGTCGCACGCCGTGCACGCGCGTCCGGAGCTGGCCTTCGAGGAGCACTTCGCGTCGGCGGCGACGGCCGATCTGCTCGCAGGTGGCGGATTCGAGGTGCGGCGGGGCGTCGCGGGCCTGCCGACGGCGTTCGACGCGACCTACGGTTCGGGCGAGCTGGTGGTCGCCGTGTGCGCCGAGTACGACGCACTGCCGGAGATCGGCCACGCCTGTGGACACAACATCATCGCGGCGTCGGCGGTCGGTGCGGGGCTGGCCCTCGCGTCGGTCGCCGACGAGCTGGGGCTGACCGTCCGAGTGCTCGGCACCCCGGCCGAGGAGTCCGGCGGCGGCAAGGTCCTCATGCTCGACGCCGGGGTGTTCGACGACGTCTCGCTGGCGATGATGGTGCACCCCGGTCCGTTCGACATCGCCGCCGCGCGCTCACTCGCGCTGTCGGACATCGCCGTTCGATACGCAGGGCGTGAAGCGCACGCTTCCGCGGCGCCCGAGTGGGGCATCAACGCGGGCGACGCCGTCACCGTCGCGCAGGTCGGTGTCGGCCTGCTGCGCCAGCATCTTCGTCCGGGTCAGCAGATCCACGGCATCGTCGGTCACGCCGGCACCGCCCCGAACATCGTTCCCGGATCTGCGGAGATGTTCTACTACCTGCGCGCGGACACCGCCGAGGCACTCGCCGATCTCGGTCGTCGCGCGCGGGGATGCTTCGAGGCCGGAGCGGTGGCCACCGGGTGCACCCACGAGATCGTCACCGTGTCCCCGACCTACACCGAACTCACTCCCGATCCCTGGCTGGTGGCCGAATACCGTCGTGTCGCAGGCACTCTCGGTCGCGCACTGGTTCCCGAGGAGTTCGAGACCTCGCGCCCGTTCGGCAGCACGGACATGGGCAACGTCACCGCGCGGATCCCGGGCATCCATCCGGTGATCGGTCTCGATTCCGGCGGCGCGGTCACTCACCAGCCGGGTTTCACCACGGCGTGCATCACCGAGTCGGCCGACCGCGCCGTCGTCGACGGGGCCCGCGCCCTCGCTCGGGTGGCCGTCGCGGCGGCCACCGACCCACAGCAACGCTCTCGACTCGTCGAGGGCACACACGAGAGGACGGTACGACGATGAATCCGGCCGACGCCTGGATCGCAGCACACGGGGCGGATCTCGTGACGTGGCGTCGACGGATCCACATGCACCCCGAGCTGGCCAGGCAGGAATTCGAGACGACCAAGTTCGTCGCCGAGACCCTCACCGCCGCGGGACTGTCACCGGTGGTGCTTCCCAGTGGCAGCGGCGTCATCTGCGACATCGGCCCCGCCGGTCCGCGCGTCGCTCTCCGGGCCGACATGGACGCGCTGCCCCTGACGGAGTTCACCGGCGCCGAGTACTCGTCGACGGTCCCGGGCGTGTCCCATGCCTGCGGACACGACGCCCACACGACGGTTCTGCTGGCGACCGGGCTGGCGCTGGCCTCGCTCGACTCGCTGCCGCACGGCGTCCGGCTGATCTTCCAGCCCGCCGAGGAAGTCATGCCCGGGGGCGCTCTCGACATGGTGGCCGCGGGCGCGCTGGAGAGCGTGTCGCAGATCTACGCGCTGCACTGCGATCCCCGTCTCGAGGTCGGACGCGTCGGCATCCGCGTGGGCGCGATCACCTCCGCGGCGGACACCGTGGAACTGCGGTTGGACTCGGCCGGCGGACACACCTCCCGTCCGCACCTGACGTCCGACCTGGTGTACGCGCTGGGCACGGTCATCACCGGTCTGCCGGGACTGCTGAGCCGCCGCGTCGACCCGCGTACCAGCACCGTCATGGTGTGGGGCGCCGTCGTCGCAGGTCAGGCCCCAAACGCCATCCCGCAGAAGGGGATGCTCACGGGCACGGTCCGGACGGGCGACCACGAGACGTGGGCACTGCTCGAGCCGCTGGTGCAGGAGATCGTCGCCGGCGTGCTCGCGCCCACCGGCGTGAAGTACGAGGTGCACTACCGCCGCGGCGTGCCGCCCGTGGTCAACGACGAACACGCCACCCGGCGCTTCGAGGCGGCCATCCGCTCACTGGGTCCGGACGCCCTGGCCGACACCGCGCAGTCCGGCGGCGGCGAGGACTTCTCGTGGTACCTGGAGCACGTGCCCGGAGCCATGGCGCGTCTCGGCGTGTGGTCGGGTGTCGGCCCTCAGCTCGACATCCATCAGCCGACCTTCGACCTGGACGAGCGTGCGCTGGCCGTCGGCGTCCGCACGATGACGGCACTGGCGCTAGGACTGGGAGACGACACCGTCGCCTGAGAATCAGAGCTGCCCGAGGATCAGAGCGACGAGGTCCCGGGGCCGACGTTGCGGCTGTTGCGGGTGCGCAGGTCGCGCACGTAGTCGACCGGGGCGCCGGCGATCTCCGCGGCTTCGGCCATGACTCCGAGGTAGCGCGCCGAGGGCAGTCCACCCTCGTAGGCATCGAGTACGTAGAGCCACGCGAGGACGGGTTCGTCGTCCGTCTCGACGCGGAGGCGGATCTTGCGGTGGATGCCGAGCTCGGAACCCTCCCACCGGTCGAGGCTCTCCTCGTCCTCCGGTGAGACGTCGTAGAGCACGACGAAGACCTTCGAGTCGGGGTCCTCCACGACGGTCGCGAGTGCGCCCTCCCAGCCGATGTCGCCGCCGCCGAAGGTCAGACGCCACCCCGGCAACCACCCGGTTCCGGCCGCAGGGGAGTGGGGGCACCGCTCGAGCATCTGCTCGGGGTGCATGTTGGAGCCGTAAGCGGCATAGATCGGCACGGCGGTCAGCCTAAACCGTCGTACCCGATTCGCGCGGATCGAGGTGCCCACCGATATGGGCTCGGCCTGACGTGCAGCCGCACCACCCCGTGGAATAGGTTTGAGGCTGTGAGCAACCCTCACTCGCCAGGACTCTCCCGAAAACCCGCAACGGAGGACGAATGACCCGCATCGTGATCATCGGAGGCGGACCGGCCGGATACGAGGCCGCTCTGGTCGCCTCCCAGCACGGCGGGACGGTGACGCTCATCGACTCCGACGGAGTGGGCGGCGCCTGCGTCCTCTGGGACTGTGTTCCGTCCAAGACGTTCATCGCCTCGACCGGCATCCGCACCGACATGCGTCGCGCGTCCGACCTCGGTATCGAGCTCGACCCGACCTCGGCCACCATCGACCTGCCGCAGATCCACAACCGCGTGAAATCCCTTGCGCAGGCTCAATCCTCCGACATCCGCGCCCGTCTGCAGACGGTCGGCGTGACCGTGCTGTCGGGAACGGCGAAGGTGGTGGACACGCAGCCCGGCCTGGCCGCCCACCAGGTGGAGGCCACCTTGGCGGACGGGTCGACGCAGGAGATCGACGCCGAGGTCGTGCTCATCGCGACCGGTGCGAGCCCGCGCATCCTGCCCGGCGCCGAGCCCGACGGTGAGCGCATCCTGACCTGGCGTCAGCTCTACGACCTCGACTCCCTGCCCACCCACCTCATCGTGGTCGGGTCCGGCGTGACCGGAGCCGAGTTCGTCTCCGCGTACACCGAGATGGGCGTCAAGGTCACCGTCGTGTCCAGTCGCGACCGCGTCCTTCCCGGTGAGGACGCCGACGCGGCACTCGTGCTCGAGGACGTCCTGTCCGAGCGTGGTGTCACGTTGATCAAGAACGCACGCGCGGACTCGGTGGCCCGCACGGCCGATGGCATCGTCGTGACGATGTCCGACGGCAAGACCGTCGAGGGTTCGCATGCGCTGATGACGGTCGGCTCCGTCCCGAACACGCAGAACCTCGGCCTCGAGAGCGTCGGCATCGAGCTCGACCGCGGCGGTTACCTTCGCGTGGACCGGGTCTCGCGCACCCGCGTGCCCGGCATCTACGCGGCGGGCGACTGCACGGGCCTCCTGCCACTGGCCTCCGTCGCCGCCATGCAGGGCCGCATCGCGATGTACCACGCGCTGGGCGAGGGCGTCAGCCCCATCAAGCTCAAGACGGTCGCCTCCGCCGTGTTCACGCGACCCGAGATCGCCACGGTGGGTGTCGGCCAGTCCGCCATCGACAACGGGGACGTCCCCGCGCGCACGGTCATGCTGCCGCTGAACACGAACCCCCGCGCCAAGATGTCCGGCCTGCGTCGCGGCTTCGTCAAGATCTTCTGCCGTCCCGCGACGGGTGTGGTCATCGGCGGAGTGGTGGTCGCTCCCACCGCGTCCGAGCTGATTCTCCCCATCGCCATCGCGGTGCAGAACAACCTGACGGTGAACGATCTCGCCGCCACCTTCTCGGTCTACCCCTCGCTGACGGGGTCGATCACCGAGGCGGCGCGCCAGCTCATGCGCCACGACGATCTGGACTGAGATCCGCTGATCTCACACTGTGAGACTGCGGTGTCAGTATGTGAACGAACGCGCTACGCTTCGAGAACGGTGCCCCACCCGCGGCGCCGTTCTCGTCACGACCGACTCCGAGCCCACCCCGGTGAGCGCGCCGCGACGCCTCGTGTCCCACGATGCTCGGAGAATCCATGTCGTCCTCTGTTCTGCCACCCCTGTCCGTCCGCGCCTCGGCGATCACCGGATCGGCGATTCGTGACCTGCTCACGCTGACCGCGCGGCCTGACATCCTGTCCCTCGCGGGCGGTCTGCCCTCGTCGGACGTCATGCCGCGCAGCGCCATTCGCGACGTCACGCATCGAATACTGAGCGGCGACACCGCGGCCCTGCAGTACGCGGAGACCACGGGGGTGCGGCGGCTCCGAGACGTCATCGCGGCGCGGGAGTCGGCGCTCGTCCGGGACGAGGTGCCGCCCACCTCGGTGGTGGTGACGCACGGCTCCCAGCAGGCGCTCAGCCTGCTCGCGTCCGTGCTAGTCGGCCCCGGCGACGTGGTCGTGGTCGATCGACCGGTGTATCCCGGTGCGCTGCAAGCGTTCCAGGCCGTCGGTGCCCGTATCGAGTCGGTCCCGGTCGATGCGGACGGTACCGACACCGATGCCCTCGCGCGGCTGCTCGAGTCAGGAGTGCGCCCTCGCGCCGTGCACACCGTCAGCAACTTCCACAACCCTCGAGGGGGAGTGCTGTCGCTCGGGCGTCGCCGCGCCCTCGTCGACCTCGCGGAGCGGTACGGCTTCTGGGTCGTCGACGACGATCCCTACGGCGACGTGTGGTTCGACGCACCCCCGCCGGGCCCCATCGCGTCCGATCGGGTGATCCGTCTGGGCTCGGCGTCCAAGATCCTCGCACCGTCGTTGCGCGTCGGGTGGCTCACCGCGGCCCGACCGGTGTGCGACGCCGTAGAACGGCTCAAGCAGAGCGCCGATCTGTGCGGGTCGTCGCTGACGCAGATGGTCGCGGCGGACCTGCTCGCCGACGAGCCGTGGTTGCGACAGCACCTGGACGACGTGCGCGCGGTCTACTCGGCACGGGCGGAGGTGCTGGTCGGAGCATTGCGGGGCGAACTCGGTCCGGCGATCGAGGTCGATGCGTCCCGCGGCGGAATGTTTCTGTGGGTGCAGTTCACCGACGGCACGGACACGTCGGCGCTGCTGCCGGCAGCGCTCGACCGCGGCGTTGCGTACGTTCCCGGTCGCGCCTTCGATCCGGCCGGTGGCGACGAACTCGGCACCGCGTTGCGCGTCTGCTTCGCGACGTCGACCGACGACGACCTGCGGGAGGCCGTGCGACGCCTCGCGGCGGCGCACGGCGTCCGGTAGGCGACGAGACGGCGTCGGCGAACGCTCCCGGTGTCAGTCCTTCGGGTCCAGCGCCGACGGCTTGTGCACCGCGTCCTTGCCGGACTTGTCGCTCTCCACTCGGTACTGGGGGTCGTCTTTCGACGCCCTGACCGTGCGCCCGCCGGCTTCGGTCTCGGAGGTGATCTTCTCGACCACCTCGCCTTCGGTCTTGGTGCCGTGCGTGTTCCACTCGACCTTGTCGCCCTTGGTGAACTCGTCCTTCGACATGTGTCGGTTCCTTCCGTCGGATAGGGGGCTCATACCCGGGAACTGCTGTCGGCACCCACGACCGTCCGATCGTCGATGGTGCAACTTGCATGGTGCAAAGTACACAGTCGGCGTAAGGTCTCGAACCGATCGGTCTCCGGCCCATGTTCGTGGGACGGGGACTCGGCACGTCGAACGGGGAAGACGAGATGGCCGCGAGAATTGCTGCGACGGTACTGACGCTGGCCTTGGTGGCAGCGGGATGCAGCTCGGAGGAGGCGTCGCCGGAGCCACTTGCGGACAGCCCGCCGGCCGTCCCTGCCGCCCAGATCGACCGCGCGGACGTCGACGCGGCCGTCGGCGCTCTCGACGGGTACGTCGAGGCGATGATGGCGCGTACCGGGACGCCGGGAGTCGCGGCTGCCGTCGTGTACCAGGACGAGGTGCTGTACTCGCGCGGATTCGGTGTCCGGAAGGTCGGTACCGACGAGCCTGTCGACACCCACACCCGGTTTCAGCTCGCGTCGGTGTCCAAGCCGGTCGCGTCGAGTGTCATCGCTGCCTCGGTCGGAGACGGAGCGGTCGACTGGGCTGATCCTGTCCGACGGTACGAGCCGGAGTTCGCGGTGGCGGATCCGTACGTGAGCGAGCACGCGACGTTCGTCGATCTGCTCTCGCACCGATCGGGTCTGCCCGATCACGCCGGTGACGTGCTCGAGGACTTCGGCTACGACTACGACGACATCATGGGCCGCCTCGACCAGCTCCCGCTGGCGTCGTTCCGGGACAGCTACGCGTACACTAACTTCGGGTTCACCGCCGCCGGCAACGCCGCGGCCAAGGCGCAGGGCACCGACTGGCCCGAGCTGTCTCGTCGTCGCATCTACGAGCCCCTCGGTATGGCCGACACCTCGTCACGATTCGAGGACTGGGCGAACTCGCCCAACCATGCGGTGAACCACGTGCTCGCCGAGGGTTCGACCACCGAGTGGGAAGCGAAGTACGTCCGCGAGCCCGACAACCAGTCACCTGCCGGCGGAGCGAGTTCGTCCGTCGACGACATGACGAAGTGGATCCGCATGGAACTCGGCGGGGGAGAGTTCGAGGGACGTCGCATCGTCGACGCGGACGCACTGCAGTACACGCACACCTCGCACTCCCTGTCGGGCGCGTCCGGGACGGAGGGCGCGCGAGACTCGTTCTACGGGTTGGGGTTCAACGTGGGCACGGACGACAAGGGGCGCGTCGAGCTGTCGCATTCCGGAGCGTTCGCCCTCGGGGCGAGCACCACCGTGTTCATGGTGCCGAGTGAACAGCTGGGCATCGTCGTCCTGTCCAACTCGGCACCGGTCGGGGGCTCGGAAACTGTTGCCGCGCAGTTCATGGACCAGGTGCGGAACGGTCGGCAGACCGTCGACTGGGCACCGTTGATCGCCGGGATCTTCGACGGGATCGCAGAGGAGGAGGCGTCGCCGATCGACTACGCGACACCGCCGGCCTCGGTGACCCCTGCTCGTCCCGCGACCGACTACGTCGGAATGTTCGACAGCCCGTTCCACGGACCGGCACGGGTCTCGGCAGACGGTGATCGGCTCACGCTCACCGTCGGCAAGGACGGCCAGCTGACGTACCCCCTGACCCACTACGACGGTGACACCTACTTCTTCGAGACGTCCGGCGAGAACGCGGTCGGCCCGACCGGGGTCACGTTCGAGATCGAGAACGGTGCTCCCGCCTCGTTCACGGTCGAATACCTCGACAAGCAGGGACTCGGAAGGTTCACACGCTCATGACTGTTCGCACTGTCTCTCGTACCGTCGGTATCGCGACGGCCTCTGCCCTGATCTTCCTCGCGGGCTGCTCGTCCGGCAGCGGCGAGTCGCCGGCACCGGCCACGTCGTCAGCGACCGAATCGGCTCTCTTGCCACTCGATCCCGCAGCTCTCGATGCGATGGTCGAGGACGTCGCCACGACGTCGCGGGAGATCGGCATGGTCGTCTTGATCACCACACCGGACGGTGAGTACGTCAAGACCTGGGGTTCGGTGGCGGCCGATCGGTCGGAGGCCCCGACTCTCGACACCAAGGTGCGGATCGGGTCGAACACGAAGACGTGGACGGGCACGGTCATCCTGCAGATGGTCCAAGAGGGGTTGCTGTCCGTCGACGATCCGGTGAGCACGTTCCGGCCGGATGTGCCGAACGGTGATGCCATCACGATCGGGCAGTTGCTCGACATGCGCAGTGGGCTCTACAGCTACACCCAGACCGTGGAGCTCAACGAGGCACTCGACACCGATCCCGGCCGGGTGTGGACCGCCGAGGAGCTTGTCGCACTGGGGCTGAGCAATCCGCCGAACTTCCCAGCGGGAGAGGGTTACAGCTACTCCAACACCAACACGGTGCTTCTCGGACTGATCGCCGAGAAGCTCGACGGCAAGCCCATCGCTCAAATCTTCCAGGACAGGCTCTTCGGTCCACTGGCGCTGGCGGGGACGTCGTATCCCACCACCACCGATACGAGCATCCCGGCGCCGTTCACCCGCGGGTACAGCTACAGCGGCAACGTCGAGACGCTCGGGGAGGGCAAGGAAGCGCTGTCTCCGGAGCGGATCGCTGCGATCGACGCCGGCTCGGTCCAGCCGAGGGACACCACGAACGACAACCCGTCGTGGACGAGCTCGGCCGGCCAGGGCATCTCGACCGCGAACGATCTGGCCACGTGGGTCCGGGCGCTGGTCAAGGGCGACCTGCTCGACGCGGACACCCAGACGTTGCGGATGGACAGTGTGCAGCCGACCGATCCCGACAACCCGTCCTCTGCCGGGTACGGCTACGGGCTCGCGCAGATGGGCCCGATGTTCGGCCACATCGGCGAGATGCCCGGGTACAACTCCTTCATGGGGTACGACCCGGTCAACGACCTGACGATGGTGGTCTGGGCGAACATGGCGCCCGGAACGGACGGGAGTGCGCCGGCGGCGGCGCTGGCCGGGTCGCTGGCGAAAGCCCTGTATGCGCAGCAGTCCGGGCCGTCTTCCGGCGCCGAGGACACAGCCGACGACATCGACGAGGTGGCGGAGGACACCGGCAAGTAGGCTCGCTACCGGGGGAGAAATCCAGAGGTGGAACCGGTGGCTCAGGGCGACCTCACCACGACGTCGTACGTCGTGCTCGGCATGTTGGTGTCGCGGGATCTCACCGCGTACGACATCTCGGAACTGTTCGGTCGTGGCGTCGGAGAACTGTGGCCTCGGGCGGGACGGCAGCACTACAACGCGCCGAAGAAGTTGCTCGAGCGCGGGCTGGTGACAGCGAGGGCCGACGCCGTGGGCGCGCGTCCCCGCACCGTTTACTCGATCACCGACGAGGGGCGCGCAGCCCTGACGGCGTGGCTGGCGGAGCGGTCCCGTCCGTCGGCCCTCGAGTTCGAGGGGATGATGCGGGTGCTGTTCGCCGACCAGGGCTCCCTCGAGGACCTGCGCAGCAACCTACGGACGATGCGGGAGCAGGCCGACGCCACCCGCCGACTCTTCGGGCGGCACGCCGTCACGCTCCGAGACACCACCGTCGCGACGTTTCCCGAACGTCAGCACCTGATGGCACTCGCCAATCGCTTCATGGTCGGACACTTCTCGCACATCGTCGAGTGGAGCGACTGGGCGCTGGCGGAGATCGAGGACTGGCCGGACACCACGACTCCGGCCACCTCGCACCGGGATCGGACCGAGACTATGCTCGACGCCTCGGCGCGATTGGGTGCGCCGGAGGTGCCCGAGAAGTCGTGAGCCGGTATCCCCGGCGAGGCGGTTCACAGCCCGTCGTGTGGGTAGGCGATGCGGATGAGCGACGACCGCATCGCGAATCCGTGGGGTGAGCGCACCCCGTATGCCGCAGGCGACCAGTGGCCCCGGCGGGTGGACCAGCACTTCGCGGACGGTGTCGACGCCTCCGACGTGGAGAAGTGGGTGCCGTCCGCGTCGATCCTGCACAGCAACGGCGACGCGATGGACATCGCGGTACGGGACGGCCGGATCATCGGGGTGCGGGGGCGCGCCGACGATCGAGTGAACCATGGCCGCCTCGGACCGAAAGATCTGTTCGGGTGGCAGGCCAACGCCTCACCGGACCGGTTGACGCGCCCGCTCGTGCGAGTGAACGGCGCACTGGTGGAGTCGGACTGGGATTCTGCGATGAGCAGGGTCGTGGACACGAGTCAGCGGTTACTACGGGATCACGGGCCGCGGTCGATCGGCTTCTACACCAGCGGTCAGTTGTTCTCGGAGGAGTACTACACCCTCGGAGCCATCGCGCACGGGGCGATCGGCACCAACCACGTCGACGGCAACACGCGGCTCTGCACGGCGACCGCCGCGGAGGCGCTGAAGGAGTCGTTCGGCAGCGACGGCCAGCCCGGCAGCTACGAGGACGTCGATCACGCCGACGTGATCGCCCTCTTCGGCCACAACGTGGCAGCGACGCAGACGGTGCTGTGGTCGCGCATGCTCGACCGCCTCGCGGGAAGCGACCCGCCCCGGCTGCTGTGCGTCGATCCGAGGACGACGGAGGTCGCCCGGGCCGCGACGGTGCATCTCGCTCCCGTGCCGGGCACCAACGTCGCCCTCATGAACGGTCTGCTGCACCACATCGTCGATCGTGGCCTGGTCGACCACGACTACGTGGACGCCCATTCGGTGGGATACGACGACCTGTGCACCGGTGTCCGGGAGTACACCCCGGAACGCGCGGCGCAGATCTGCGGTGTCGACGCCCACGACATCCGCCGGGGAGCAGAGCTGCTTGGGTCCGCGACCAGACTGCTGTCGACGGTGCTGCAGGGCTTCTATCAGTCACACCAGGCCACCGCCGCGGCCGTGCAGGTGAACAACCTCCACATCGTGCGAGGAATGCTCGGTCGACCGGGCTGCGGGGTGCTGCAGATGAACGGCCAACCGACCGCCGAGAACACGCGCGAGTGCGGTGCCGACGGCGATCTCGCAGGATTCCGCAACTGGTCGAACGACGACCACGTCGCCGACCTGTCCGCGCTGTGGAACCTCGACATGCACAGCATCCCGCACTATTCGCCGCCCACCCACGCGATGCAGATCTTCCGCTACGCGGAACAGGGGTCGATCCGGATGTTGTGGATCAGCGCGACGAATCCTGCTGTGTCCCTTCCGGAGTTGCGGCGCATCCGTTCCATCCTCGGGCAGGAACGGCTCTTCGTCGTCGTCCAGGATCTCTACCGCACCGAGACGACTGATCTTGCCGACGTGGTGCTCCCGGCCGCGACGTGGGGTGAGAAGACCGGAACGTTCACCAATGCCGATCGGACAGTGCATATCTCGGACAAGGCCGTCGAACCGCCCGGAGAGGCGCGCGCCGATCTCGACATCTTCCTCGACTACGCCCGGCGCATGGATTTCCGGGATCGGGACGGTGCTCCCTTCCCCCAGTGGCACGATCCTGCGTCGGCGTTCGAGGCGTGGAAGCGCTGCAGCGCTGGCCGCCCGTGCGACTACACGGGCATCACGTACGACATGTTGCGGGAGCGCGGCGGGATCCAGTGGCCGTGCTCGGAATCCGCGCCGTCGGGTACTGCGAGGCTTTACACCGACGGGCAGTTCTTCGCGCATCCCGACTACTGCGAGAGCTACGGCAAGGACCTGGTGACCGGGGCGCCGACGGACCCGTCGCAGTATCGGGCGACCAATCCGGACGGCAAGGCGATGATCAAGGCTGCGCCGTTCATTCCGCCGCACGAGCCACCGAGTACGGACTATCCGTTCGCGCTCATCACCGGCCGAACGGTGTATCACTTCCACACGCGCACCAAGACGGGACGAGTTCCGCGTCTGCAGGATGCGGCGCCGGAGGTGTGGGTCGAGATGTGCGCGACGGATGCCGACCGGCTGGACGTCCACGAGGGCGAGTGGGTTCGCATCTGCTCCCCGCGCGGGGTCGTCCGGGCACGAGTGAGAGTCACGGACAACCGCGAGGGCGTGCTGTTCGTCCCGTTCCACTACGGCTACTGGGACCGTGACGATGCGGACGTCGACGAGCACGACCGGGCCGCGAACGAGATGACGATCACGGACTGGGATCCGGTGTCGAAGCAACCGCTGTTCAAGACGTCGGCCGCGCGCGTGGAGAAGGAGACGTCATGACGCTCGGGCTCGCGATCAGGGAACTGCACCGCTCCGAATCGATGCTGGCACGGGCGCTGGCCGCGCTGGCCGAGAACCACGTATCGGAAACGGAAGTTCACCACGTCGCGCTCGATGTGCGGCAGTGGTCGGTGGATCATGCCGAGCGCCTTCGCGCGGCCGGGCGTGCGCGGGGAGAACGCCTGTGGCGGTGGCCCCATGTCGTCGACCCGAGGCCGGCCCTGGTTCGCGCCGCGACGCGGCGTGATCCCGCGCTGGTGTTGCTGGCCGATCTGCGGCGGTTGCACCGCGATGCGGCCGGGGTCTCGCTGGACTGGGAGTTGCTCGCTCAGGGTGCACAGGCGCTGCGAGACGTGGAGCTGGTCGATCTGTGTCGACGCTGCCATCCACAGACTCTGCGACAGATGCAGTGGACCAACGGAATGCTGAAAACTCTGTCACCGCAGGCTTTGTCAGCCAGGTGAGGGAACGACTGCGGGTTGGCACCGCGGGCACCAGTAGATCTGCCGCTCCTCGAGAGGGTTGTCCCCGAGAAGCCCCTCGCGGATGCGCGTTCCGCAGCGACGACACGGCTTGTTCTCCCGGCCGTAGACCCAGAAGTGCCGGCCCGCGCGGAGATCACCTGTGAAGGTGCGAGCGTTGCGGTTCTTGTTGGCCGTGATCGTGCGGTGCGACAGATCGATCATCTTGGTCAGGTTCCCCGCCGCGGAGACCGGCGTGTGCGGGTCCACTCCGCGGAGGAACAGGATCTCGTTGCGGTAGACGTTCCCGAGACCGGCGATGACGCGCTGGTCGAGAAGAGCGAGACCGATCGGCCTGTCGGGTTCCGCTTCGAGATTCGCAAGGGCCTCCGCCGGGTCCCACAGGGGCCCCAGCAGATCCGGACCGAGATATCCGACCGCTTCCTCGACGGTATCCAGTATCTCGACGACGCCGAGTTCGAATCCGACGGCGACCCGGTCACTCGTTCCCAGCACGATGCGCGCTTGGTAGGCGGGCCGTCTCCACGGTGTGTCCGGCTGGTAGACGTGCCACGCACCTTCCATCTTCAGGTGCGAGTGGATGACCTTGCCGCCGACCTCGATGACGAGGTGCTTTCCCGCCGACAGAACCGATTCCACTGTCTCGCCGGTGAAGTCGACCGTGGCGTAGCGCGGCACGCGCACATCACATGTGGTGAGAACCTTGCCGTCGAGTGCGTCGCGCAGACTGTTGGCCGTGCGCCAGACGGTGTCGCCTTCGGGCATGGATCAGGCCCTGATCCGGAGGCCACGCGGCGTCGCCGAAAAGCCCGCCTCGGTGAGTATCGTCGCGAAGACGGAGCCGTGGATGTCGCTCCCGTCGGTGCGTTCGATCACCAGCTTGTCGACGGACCTGGTGGTCACCAACGACACGAGAGCCGACGCGGCGGTGACAAGCACGTCGCGCTCCTCGGTGAAGGTGAGCACCGTCTTGCCGCCGCGCTCGACGTACAGCACGAGTTCGCCGTCCACCATGACGACGAGGGCACCGGCCTTGCGTCCGGGGCGGTGCCCGGATGCCGCGTCCACAGGACTCTTGGGCCAGGGCAGTGCGGCGCCGTACGGGTTGGCGGGATCGGTCGCGGCAAGTGCGACGGCTCCGACAGGACGTTCCGACTCGCTGCGCAGTCGGTCGACGACGTCCGAGGTGGAGAACTGGGCGCCGCCGAGCGAGTCGACGAAATAGCCGCGTCGCGCCCGGCCGCTGTCCTCGAAGCCGGTGAGCACCTTGTAGACACCGCCGAAGCCGCCGGGCACGCCCTCGTTCATGACGGACCCTCGGGTGACGACGCCGTAGCGCTCGAGCAGGATGTCCGAGGTGGCATGTGCCCGGATGGTGGGGTCCGACTCGGCCTCCGGAAGTAGGGCCCACCGGCCACCCGCGGAGGGTGGTCCCGTGCGCGTCGGTAATGAGGGTCGCGCGAACCGCTGGTAGGACCGCGCCCGCGGCGAGCGTCGCGCGGGGCGGTGGCTCGGCGCCGAACGGGTGGTGCCGTGCAGCAGCGCTCGCAGCGGGGCGAACGTGTCGTTGGTGAGGTGACCGGTCCACACCAGATCCCACAGTGCCGCAACCAGAGTCGTGTCGTCGGCCGGGGCGCCGGACTCGGTCTGGTGCAGCTGCCCGACGGTGTCGGACAGCTGTCGGAAGAAGTACGCGCCGCCGCCCGAGAGCACCTGCAGCACGGTCTGCTGCAAATCCGTCAGTTCGTCGTCCTTGGCGGGCGGCAGCGTCACCGGTGCGGCGTCGGCGGGATGGAGGCAGATCCACCCGTCCTTCGAGGAGATCGCGCCGTGGCCGGACCACACCACTTCGCCGGTGGCGGTGAGCTCGTCGAGCATCGCGGGGGAGTAGTCCCGGACACGCTGAGGCAGGATCAGCGATTCCCAGGCCGAGGCGGGCGCGGGGACGCCGGCGAGCTGGTCGATGACCGTGGCCACGCCGTCGAGTCCGCGGAGGGTGCCGCCGACGTGTTGCCAGCGCGGAAGGAAGCGGCCGAGGACGCCGGTGGACACGGGTTCGACGTCCTGGCGTGCGGCGGCGAGCGAGCGCCGGCGGAGCCTGCGCAGCACCTCGGCGTCACACCACTCACTGCCGGAACCGCCGGGCCGGAATTCACCTTCCACCACCCGCTTCTGGGCGACGAGGCGCAGCAGCACGTCACGGGCGACCGCCGACCCGATGCCGAAGCGGCCGGCGACGTCCGCGACGGAGAACGGACCGTGGGTGCGGGCGTAGCGGCTCACGAGATCCCCGAGCGGATCCTCGACCGGCTCGATGAACGCCGCCGGGGTGCCGATGGGCAACGGGACACCCAGCGCATCACGGAGTCTGCTGGCGTCCTCGATGGCGACCCACCACTGCGACCCGGCGAACGAGACCTCGAGGGCGCGGCGCGCCGCGGTGAGCTCGCCCGCCCACTGCGCTGCGGAGCCGGGCGACTCGATGCGTGCCTCTATCTCCGCCGTCGTGAGCGGGCCGAGCAGGCGCAGCAGATCGGCCACGCCCTCCGCGTCACGTGCCTTGCGGTCGTCGACGAGGCGCTGCAGTTCGAGCTCGGTGTCGGTGACGACGTCGCCGTCGAGCAGGTCGCGCAGTTCGACCCGCCCCAGTAGCTCGGCGAGCAGGGACGCGTCGAGAGACAATGCGGCAGCGCGACGTTCGGCCAGCGGAGAGTCGCCCTCGTACATGAACTGCCCGACGTAGCTGAACAGCAACGACGTGGCGAACGGTGACGGCGAGTCGGTCTCGACGTCGACGATGCGGATCTGGCGGCGCGCGATACGCACGCAGAGGTCCTCGAGTGCGGGCAGGTCGTACACGTCCTGCAGGCACTCGCGCACCGTCTCGAGCAGGATGGGGAACGTGGGGTACTTCTTGGCCACGTCGAGAAGCTGCGCGGCGCGTTGACGCTGCTGCCAGAGCGGCGCTCGCTTTCCGGGATTGCGGCGGGGGAGAAGCAGTGCGCGAGCGGCACATTCACGGAACCGCGATGCGAAGAGCGCGGAGCCGCCGACCTGCTCGGTGACGATGTCGGTGATCTCGTCCTTCTCGAAGACGAACAGGTCCGGGCCGGGCGGCTCGTCGTCGGTGTCCGGGAGCCGCACGATGATGCCGTCGTCCGATGCCGTCGGTTGAGAGTCGATGCCGTACCGCTCGATGAGGCGAGCGCCGATGGCGAGTGCCCATGGTGCGTGCACCTGCTGGCCGTACGGGGAGTGCAGCACCAGACGCCAGTCGCCCAGCTCGTCGCGGAACCGTTCGACGACCAACGTGCGATCGGTGGGCATGTGGCCCGTCGCCGTGCGCTGCTCGGTGAGCAGCGCGGACAGGTTGTTCACCGCGTTGACGTCGAGCCCGCTCTCCTGCAGTCGGCCGCGCAGGGCGTCGTCGTCCGACGACTCGCGCAGGAACGCGCCCAGTGCCTCCCCGAGTTCGGCCGGACGGCCGAGGCCGTCACCGTGCCAGAACGGAAGCCGGCCCGGTTGACCGTAGGCCGGGCTGACCAGGACACGGTCATGCGTGATCTCCTCGATGCGCCAGCTGGTGGCACCGAGGGCGAAGACGTCTCCGACGCGGGATTCGTAGACCATCTCCTCGTCCAGTTCACCCACGCGGCTGGCCTTTTCGCCGACCATGAACACACCGAACAGTCCGCGATCGGGAATGGCGCCGCCGGAGGTGACCGCCAGACGCTGGGCGCCGGGGCGACCGGTCAGCGACCCACCGTCGCGGTCCCACACCAAACGTGGTCGCAGCTCGGCGAACTCGTCGGACGGGTACTTTCCCGACAGCAGGTCCAGCGTGGACTCGTAGGCGGACCGAGGCAGCGACCCGAAATTGCCGGTGCGCCTGACCATGTCGAACCACTCGTCGGCGTCGATGGGTTCGAGGGCGCATGCCGCCACGGTGTGCTGGGCCAGGATGTCGAGGGGATTGGCCGGCACCTTCAGAGCCTCGATGTGCCCGTCGGTCATCCGCTGCACGGTCACGGCGCAGTGGATCAGGTCGGTGCGGTGCTTCGGGAACAGCACGCCGCGGGAGATCTCGCCGACCTGGTGACCGGCGCGGCCGACGCGCTGCAGACCACTGGCCAC
The DNA here is from genome assembly GCF_019835845.1 of Rhodococcus sp. BP-349. Lineage (NCBI taxonomy): Bacteria > Bacillati > Actinomycetota > Actinomycetes > Mycobacteriales > Nocardiaceae > Rhodococcus > Rhodococcus sp. BP-349. The sequence continues at coordinate 1,956,193 of NZ_JABUDR010000001.1, forward strand.
GGACGGCGGCGCCTCGACCTGCACCACCAGATCGACTGCGCCCATGTCGATGCCGAGCTCGAGGCTGCTGGTGGCAACCACGCAGCGGAGGCGGCCGGACTTCAGGTCGTCCTCGATGAGAGCGCGCTGATCCTTGCTCACGCTGCCGTGGTGTGCGCGGGCCAGCAGCGGCTCGGCACCGTGGACGACGTCGCCGGACGCGCCGATCTGCGAGGGCGGCGCGTGATCCGCGGGGGCGCCGTCACCGATACGTTCGGCGTAGATCTCGTTGAGTCGGGCGGTGAGTCGCTCCGAGAGCCGACGGGAGTTGGCGAAGACGATGGACGACCGGTGCTCCAGGACGAGGTCGACGATCTGCGCCTCGACATGCGGCCAGATGGACCCCTGTTGCGGGGCGGCCGACGCGGACCCCTCCTGCGGCTCGGTGGTGCCGAGTTCCGTCATGTCCTCCACCGGAACGCGCACCGAGAGGTCGAACGTCTTCGGCGACGGCGGGCACACGATGCTGATGGGTGCCGATCCGGTGAGGAAGCGTCCCACCTCCTCGTGCGGACGGACGGTCGCGGACAGACCGATGCGCTGAGCGGGCTTGTCCAACCTCGCGTCGAGACGCTCCAGCGACAGCGCCAGGTGCGCGCCGCGTTTGGTGCCGGCGACGGCATGCACCTCGTCGACGATGACGGTGTCGACGCGTTCGAGTGATTCGCGCGCCGCGGACGTCAGCATCAGGAACAACGATTCCGGTGTCGTGATGAGGATGTCCGGCGGCGTCTTGAGCATCAGACGACGATCGGCGGGGCTGGTGTCGCCGGACCGCACGCCCACCGAGATCTCCGGCGGCGCGACCCCCTGCAACTTGGCCGTCTGGGTGATGCCGACCAACGGCGCGCGGAGGTTGCGCTCGACGTCGACAGCAAGGGCTTTCAACGGGGAGACGTACAGCACCCGGGTGCCCGGTGCCGTGTCCTCGGGATCACGGCTGACCAGCTTGTCCAGCGCCCACAGGAATGCGGACAGCGTCTTGCCGGAGCCGGTGGGAGCGACGACCAGGGTGTGCGCGCCGCTGGAGATGGAGTCCCACGCGCCGATCTGCGCGGCCGTGGGAGCGGGGAAGGCACCGTCGAACCACGCACGCGTCGGAGCCGTGAACCGCGCGAGCACGTCCTCGGGCGACGGAGCGGTGGGGTTCTTCACCTCTCCATAGTGCACGGACCCACCGACACGGTTGCCGTGTGTGGTCCCCACCCCCCGCGAGTACGTCGAGAATGTCGCCGACGATCAGTCGTGCAGGCGTTCCTCGCCGCGATTGCGGAAGAACTTGAAACCCGGGATGCCGATGACGGCCTTGCGCACGTCCTTGGTCACCTCGAGCAGTTCGTGGATCTCGGGGGACACCGTGTCGAGCGTCGCGAGGATCGGCATGATGCCCTCCATCCGCTGCACCAGCTCCGGCAGCTGGTCCACGAGCTTCACCGCCGCCTCCACCTCGGCCTCGGAGAAGTTGTCCACAAAGGTGCGGCCCAGCGGGATCGCGCGCGCGGTGATGGGTTCGAGCTCGGAGATCATCGCCAGCGCCTTGGACGAGGCGGACTCCGCTCCGACGATGACGCCCTGCGCGTCCTCGGTGGTGGCCGAGACCTTTCCGATGACGGTCTGAGCCTGGTCGGTGATGCGCTCGATCGCGGCGATCACCTCGTCGACACGCACGAACAGGTCGTCGATGCGCCGGGGCAGCTGCGCGACGAACGCGACGGTGTCGAGTGACCAGAGCACGGTCCCGCGGGCGAGTCCGAGCATGTTGCCGAGGGACGGTACGGGCAGCCGGACGGTGCGCACCGACAGATCGTTGTCGGGTGCTCGGTGTCGATCCACGTCGGCCATGAGCACAGTGTGCACGGTGACGCCCCTCACGCGGCGGTATGCGAGCGCACTGCACCCGTAATGTCGAGAACATGACTGCTTTCGTGACCGGGGCCAGCGGCTACATCGGTTCTCGCCTCGTCGACGCGCTCGTGTCGGCCGACGAGAGCGTCGTCGTGGGCTCGCGCACGCCGGAGAGGCTGACCGCCTTCGACTGGCACGACGACGTGCGGGCCGTGCGACTCGACGTAACCGACGCCGACTCGTGCGCCGAGGCGCTGTCCGCGGAGGACATCGACGTCGCGTACTACCTGGTGCACGCCATCGGGGAGTCCGGCTACCGGGCCACCGACCTCGCGTCCGCGCGGCACTTCGCCGAGGCGGCACGCGCTGCGGGAGTCCGACGCATCGTCTACCTCGGTGGCTTCGTCCCCGAGGGCGAGAAGCTGTCCGAGCACCTCGCGAGCCGCGCCGAGGTGGGCGAGGCGCTCACCATCGACGGCATCGAGGTGGTGTGGCTGCGCGCCGCGATCGTCATCGGCGCCGGGTCGACGTCGTTCGAGATGATCCGCTATCTCGCCGACCGACTCCCGGTGCTGCCGCTCCCGAGTTGGTTGAGCAAGCCGGTGCAGCCGATCGCCGTCGACGACGTCGTGCACTACCTCATCGCCTGCGCATCGCCCGACGTACCCGCCGACGCGTACGACATCGCCGGCCCCGAGATTCTTCCCTACAAGGACCTCGTCTTCGCCTATGTCCGCGCCGCCGAACTGCATCGTCTCGGGGTGCCCGCCCCGGGCATCCCGACCAAGCTTGCGGCCCTGGTGATCGGTCGTCTGATCCCGGTGCCGGGACTGCTCGCCGACGACCTGGTGCAGTCGCTCGTCAACTCGATGACCGCCTCGGAGAACCGCATCTCGGAGTTCGTCCCCGAGCCCGAGGGCGGTCTCACCGACGTCGACGACGCCATGCGCCGAAGCCTGCTCGGCGCGAGCGCCACCCGCGGCCTGGCCACGACGCCCGACTCGCTGCGCCTGGTGTCCTCGGACGCGGAGTGGACCGGCGGCGATGTCCGCAGTATTCGCCGCCGCGGCGCCGAACTGCTGAGCGAGGACGGGTGGAAGCTCGCCGAGGCACTCGGCATCGGTGCGGTGCTCTACTCGTGGCCCGTCGCTCCGGTCGTCCGGACCAACCTGGACGTGGTTGCCGCGGTCTCGTCCCGGGTACGGTCTCTTCTGAAGTTCTAGTCGGTCTCTCGTCCACAGACCGCAAGTTCCGACACGACCGACAGGTTCGACGAGCCGGAGGAGTACTTCATGGTGTCCTGGCAGATGAAGGCCGAGTCCATCGTGCGCAACGCGCTGGTGGACAAGGTCGATCGCGACCATCACGAGACGGATCGCGCCTTCCTACGGCGGCGCATCATCGTGGCGGTCGTGCTCGTCGTGGGCGCGACGTTGCTGGGAGTGTCGCTGTCGACCGAGCCCGGCGACCCCATGTTCTACACGCTGACCATCGCGCTGGCGTTGGTGTGGATCGTGGGCGGTTTCCTGTCCGGGCCACTGCACCTCGGTCGCATCAACTTCCGCGGGACCCTGCGGCGGCCGATCATCACGCCGATCGCGATCGGTCTCGCCGCGGGTGGCGTGTTCATCCTCGGCGCACTGGTCGTGCGGGAGATCCCGCCGCTGCGGGACTTCACGGCCAACGTCCTCGATCACGCCCGCGTCGGACCGCTCGCGCTCATCGTCTTCATCACACTGTTCAACGGGGTGGCCGAGGAGATCTTCTTCCGCGGCGCTCTGTTCTCGGCCATCGGCGTGAAGCGGCCGGTCGTCATCTCGACGGTCGTCTACACCATCGCCACTCTGGCCACGGGCAACCCGATGCTCGGCTTCGCCGCCATCACCCTCGGTTTCGTGCTGGGACTCGAACGCCGGGCGTCCGGCGGCATTCTCGCGCCGATCCTGACGCACGTCGCGTGGTCGACGGTCATGGTCTTCGCCATGCCCCCACTGTTCGCCTGACGCTGCCCGATCGGGACGTGGCAGGGTAGCGCCCATGACCGGTGCACGAGGCAAGTCCGTCCGCTCGGACGATCTGGACGCCACCGACCGCGTGCTGGTGGAGGAGCTGATCACCGACGGCCGCGCGACGCTCGCTCACCTCGCGGAGCGGGCGGGCCTCTCGGTCTCGGCCGTGCAGTCACGCGTGCGCAGGCTCGAGTCGTCCGGGGTGATCCTCGGATACACCGCGCGCGTCGATCGGGAGGCCATCGGCCAGCCACTGTCGGCGTTCGTGGCCATCACCCCCTTGGATCCGATGGCGCCCGACGATGCCCCCGCGCGTCTGCGGCCGCTGCCCGAGGTGCAGGCGTGCCATTCCGTGGCGGGGGAGGACAGCTATGTGCTGCTGGTCCGCGTCGCGTCACCGCGGGACCTCGAGCGACTGCTGCAGCAGATCCGGACCACCGCCAACGTGCAGACCCGCAGCACCATCATCCTGCAGACCTTCTACGACTCCTGATCGCGCTGCAGCATCCTCCAGACGCGGTCCGCCGACATCGGCAGTGCGTGGGGCCGCACGCCGACGGCGTCCGTGACGGCGTTGGCCAACGCCGGTGCGACGGGGTTGTACGGGGACTCGCTCATCGACTTCGCACCCAGCGGCCCGAGCGCATCGTAGGTGTCCGCGAACAACACTCGCGTCGTCGGAACGTCGGCGAGTTGCGGGATGTGGTAATTCCGTAGCGACGCGGTGGTCACGTGCCCCGACTCGTCGAGCCGCATCTCCTCGTACAATGCGGCGCCCAACGCCTGCGCCACACCACCTTCGACCTGTCCACGGCACTGCACCGGATTCATCACCGTGCCGGCGTCGACGGCCTGTACGGAGTCCAGAATCGCGACGCGTCCGCTTGCCGGGTCGACCGCGACCCGAAACCCGTGGACGTTGAACACCACTGAGCGAGGCGATCCGCCGTGGTACCCGTCCGCCGCCAACGGTCCGTCGTGGGCCGCGACGATCTCGTCGAGGGAGCACAGTGCGCCGTCCACCGTGACGCCCTCCGGACCGAGCACGCCCTGCGTCGGCAGCGATCCGGTCAGGCTCGATGCGGCACCGATGATGCGCTCGCGCAACGACTCCGCGGCGAGTGCGACAGCCTTGCCGGCGACCACTGTGCCCGCCGACCCGAAGGCGCCCGTGTCGTGGGAGGTGACGTCGGTGTCCGACTGTGCGATCTCGATGCGGTCGACGGTCGTGTTCAGGATCGACGCCGCGATCTGACCGTGCACCGTCGTGGTGCCGTTACCGAATTCGGCAGTGCCGACACGCACCAGGTAGCGCGCTCCGGGCAGGGCCGTGATCGACGCGTCGGAGACGTGGCCGCGCGGCGGCACGGTGGCATTCATGCCGATGGCCACGCCGACGCCCACCTGCCATCCGTCGGGCGCCGGCGATCCGGGCTCGGCGAGTGCCTCGTCCACGAGATCGAGGCACTGGTCGAGTCCGTAACTGCCGAACAGGAGGTCGCCGTCGAGGACGTGCGCGGCGACGAACGGATCACCCGGCACGACGACGTTGCGACGCCGGAACTCGATCGGATCGATGTGCAGTCGGTGCGCCAACTCGTCGAGCGCCGACTCGACGGCGAAACCGGTCTGCCCGACGCCGTATCCGCGGAACGCGCCGGACGGAATCGTGTTCGTGTACACCGCTCTCGCCTCGACGCGCTTGGCCGCGCAGCGGTAGAGGGCGATCGAGTCGGTGGAGTGGTGCAGCACACCGGGACTGTGGTTGCCGTAGGCGCCGGCATCGCTCAGCACGTCGAGGGTCAGCGCGGTGAGCGTGCCGTCGGCCGTGGCGGCTGCGGTGACCGACACCTCCATGGGATGCCGACAGGGCGCGACGGTGAACTGGTCGGCACGGGAGAACTCGAGCTGTACCGGTCGACGCACCGTCAGAGCGGCGAGCGTCACGAGATCCTCGGTGAGCATCTCCTGTTTGGCGCCGAACCCGCCACCGACCCGCGTCGTGAACACCCGCACGGTGTCGGGATCGAGGTCGAAGATGTGACACAGCTCGTCCCGTACGAGGAACGGGACCTGCGAGCTCGTGCGGACGGTCAGGCGCCCGTCCTCGGCGAACCAGGCGATCGCACCGTGCGTCTCGAGGTGAGTGTGCTGCACGCGGGCGGTGCGCCACGTTCCGGTCACCACGGCGTCCGCGGCCGCCAGACCCGCCTCGACGTCGCCGGTCGTACCGCTCACCTCGGCCACGACGTTGCGCTCGACGTCCGCGATCCTGGCCTCGGGACCCTTGCCGGCGTGGACGATCGGGGCTCCCGGTGCGAGCGCGTCCGCGGGATGCAGCACGGCGGGCAGCACCTCGTACTCGACGAGGAGGCGCCGTCTGCCCTCCTCCGCGGCGGCCACCGACTCGGCGATCACCGCCGCCACCCGCTGCCCGATGTAGCGGAGCTCGCGGTCCAGAACGAGAGTGTCGTCGGGATCGTCGTCCCGTGACTCGTGGCGTGCGGTGGAGAACGCGACGGGCGGCGCGTCCTCGTGGGTGAGCACCGCGACCACACCCTCGGCGGCCAGTGCGGCCGACGTGTCGATCGAGACGATGCGCGCACGGGCGTGGGGGCTCCCCAGCACCGACAGATGCAGTAGACCCGGCATCGCGACGTCGAGCGTGTAGGGCTCCGTTCCCGTGACGACGCGAGCGCTGGCCGGTGCGGCGACGGAGCGTCCGCACGCCGGTCCCTCGGTGGACTTCTCGATGGTGCGCACCCCCGTGACCGCGTCGGTGATCGCCCGATACCCGGTGCAGCGACACAGGTTTCCCTTGAGCGAGGTGTCCAGATCCTCGGTCTGCTCGTCGCTGAGGGCGGCGGCGGTGACGATCATGCCGGCCGTGCAGAAACCGCACTGGAATCCCGCGGCGTCGACGAATCGCTGCTGCATCGGATGCAGGTCGTCCGGCGTGCCCAGCCCGGCCACCGTGGTGACCTCCCGACCTTCGGCGCGGTAAGCCGGAACGATGCACGACTGGACGGCGGCACCGTCCAGCAGCACCGAGCACGCGCCGCAGTCGCCCGCGTCGCACCCCTTCTTCACCTCGAAGCGCCCGACGTCGCGCAGGGCCGTGCGCAGGCACTGGCCCGGTCGCGGGGACATCTCCACGGTCTCCCCGTTGACTCCCACTCTCATGACAGCTCCTCGCAGATCTGCTGTGCCAGCAAGCCGCTCACGTGGCGTCGCCAGTCCGGTGCCCCGTGCACGTCGTCGTACCACTGGTCGGCGGGTATCGCGGCGTCCAGCAGCGCGGCCACGTCCTCGGCGTGCGGCACTGCCTCGAGTCGCAGCTGGTGCGGGCGGCGCGTCGACGCGGTGACGGTGAGGACGCACGATCCGTCGGCGTCCCGGCGACCGATCACGACGGCGCCGGAGCGCCCGCGAGGTGCCAAGGACATTCTGCGGCAGGCGAAACGGGAGCGCAGAACGGCGTCGTCGATCTCGATGCTGCGTATCACCTCGCCCGGTGCGAGCGACGTGTGTTGGGGTCCGGTGACCAGCGTGGCGACGGGTACGCGCCGTTCGTGACCGTCGGGGGTCCAGATCACCGCGACGCCGTCGAGCGCCGAACACAGCGAGGTCATGGATCCCGCGGGCAGTCCGAGCGCGATGTTCCCGCCGACCGTGGCGAACTGCTGCACCTTGAACGACGCGAGCAACGCGTCGGAGCAGAGGGCCACCAGCGACTCGAGGTCCGGCCACCGCGGCGGCCACGACATCCGACGCAGCGTGTCCACGGTGCACGTCGCGGCGATCTCGAGCCCCTGACCGACGACGACGGGTTCCCAGCCGAGGTCCGTCAGATCGACCAGTCGGTGCACCCCCACCTGCGGTTCCGAGAAGACCCACGTCCCACCTGCCACCACGGCGGTGCCGCCGTCGATGACCGAGAGATCGCCCCGCGTACGAGCCCGGACGACCTCGCGCACGGTGTTCAGGTCCACGCGATCACCGCCCGGCCTTCGTGAGCAGCGCCGTGTGCGCCGCCGCCACGTCGCGGGCCACCGTCTCCTCGTCGACGGTGACCACCACCCCGTTCTCGACCACCACCCGCCCGTGCACGAGGAGCCGTTCGAGGGGCGGCCGGTCGCCCAGAACCAACGCGGCGACGGGGTCGGTGATGCCCGCGTGGGCGGCGCCGTCGATGCGCCACAGCGCCAGGTCGGCCACCTTGCCCACCTCGAGCGACCCGATCTCGTTCTCACGGCCGAGGACTCGCGCACCGCCGATGGTGGCGAGCTCGAGACTCTCCCTCACCGTCATCGCCCGCGGGCCACCCCGCGCCCGCGCGAACAGTGCAGCGTGGTGCGCCTCCTCGAGCATGCTGCAGGACTCGTTGCTGGCGGCACCGTCGACCCCGAGCCCCAGGGGAACCCGCGCGTCGATCAGATCGCGCGCTCGGGCGATGCCGGCGCCCAGCCGCGCGTTGGACGTGGGGCAGTGGGCCGCCCCGGTTCCGGTGGCCGCCATGGTCGCGATCGCGGCGTCGTCGAGATGCACGGCGTGCGCGTACCAGACATCGTTGCCGACCCAGCCGACCGATTCCATGTACTGCACCGGCGTCATGCCGAACTTGCTGCGGCAGAACTCCTCCTCGTCCAGCGTCTCGGCGAGGTGTGTGTGCAACCGGACGCCGAGCTCGCGCGCCAGCGTCGCCGATTCGCGGAGGAGGTCGCCGGTGACGGAGAACGGCGAGCACGGTGCGAGAGCGATGCGCAGCATCGATCCGAAGGACGAGTCGTGCCAACGGTCGACCGCGGCGCTGCTCGCGGCCAGGATCGCATCGAGCGACTCCACGACGTTGTCCGGTGGCAGGCCACCCTTACTGTGTCCCAGGTCCATCGATCCGCGCGTCGGGTGGAACCGCAGACCGACCGTCCTCGCGGCGTCGATCTCGGCGCCCAACACGTCGCCGCCGTCGTGGGGGAAGACGTAGAGGTGGTCGGTGGTGGTGGTGCATCCGGTCGCGGCCAACCGGGCGAGCCCACCCGTCGCCGCGACGCGGACCGAGTCGGCGTCGATGCCGGCCCACACGGGATACAACGTCGTCAACCACTCGAAGAGCGTCGAGTCGGCCGCCAGACCGCGGGTGATCCACTGATAGAGATGGTGGTGCGTGTTCACCAGACCGGGAGTCAGGACGCAACCGCGGCCGTCGATGACGGTGATCTCCGGACCGTCGGGACGCGGCGGCGGTGTCCCGTCGCCGAGCGCCGCGATGAGCCCGTCCTCGATCAGGACCCAGCCCGCCGCCCACTCGGAGCGGGCGGGATCCACGGTGATCACGTGGGCGTCCGTGATGAGAATGGGGTCCGGCACGTCGTACTCCTGTCCTCGCTGTGCCACCGAGTCAACACCGTGACGGCGACCCGCGCAGGGCGCGCGCCGACGAAATGTGGCCGAAACGAGCGCCGCCTACTGTCGGATCCTCCAACGACGATGCGGGCAGGTGAACGGGTGTGCTGATCCAGGACGTGCTCGACGTACCGGAGCTCGCGCTGCGGCGCCTCGTCGGCACCGACGATCAACTCGGTAGGTCCGTGCGGTGGGCCTTCGCGACCGATCTGCCGGATCCGTCGCGCTACATCGTGGGCGGTGAGCTGGTCGTCACCGGCATGGTGTGGCGCCGCGCGCCGGAGGACAGCGATGCCTTCGTGGCGTCGGTCGTCGCGGCGGGCGCTGTGGCGCTCGCGGCGGGCGACGAAGTGTTCGGGTCCGTTCCCGACGACGTGGTGCGTGCGTGCGAGAAGTACTCGCTACCGCTGCTGGCAGTGCCGTCGGCGGTGGCGTTCGCGGACGTCATCGAGGCCGTCACCAGCCGGGTGACCGGCGATCGGGTTGCGCGCCTGTCCGCCAGTCTGGCCCGCCAGCACCGATTGCTCACCGCGGTCACCGAGGGACGCGCGCTCGCCGACCTCACACACGAGACGGCGCGGGACACCGGCGTGACCTGCCGAATCATCACCGCGGTGGGCCGGTCCGTGGTGTCCGGCGAGCCGCTGACCACGGAGGTGGTGGACGCTCTCGTCCGCACTGCGGCGCAGAGTCTTCCGTGCCGCGTGGTCACGGGGAGCACGGTGCGATCCGTGCTGCCCGTCGGATCGAGTTTCGGTCACCGCGCGACTGCGTGGTATCTCGTCGTGGACGGTGACCACGAGTGCATGGACGGGCAGATTCTCGATGCGCTCGGTCAGCTGGCGAGCATCGCGGCCCTCGATCGCGTGCGCGTCGACGACGGCGCGCGGGTGCTGCGCACCATGGCCGACCGCGCGGCCGAACTCATCGTCGACGGATCCGGAGAGCAGGCGCTGGAACGCATTCGTCAGATCGGCGTCGACGTGACAGGAGACGTCGTCGCGCTGGCCGCCACCGCGGATCTGCCTGTCGAGGTCCTGGCCGCGGTGCTCACCGACGCGGTGCGGGAATCGGTCGACGGTGCGGTGAGTGTGGGAGTCACCGGCGGGGACCTCGTGATCGGCGTCGTCGGGCTACCTCCCGGTCGGACGTCCACCCGCATGGCCGCCGATCTCGCCCTTGCACTGCGTCGACTCGAGGACACCGTGACCGGACGGATCGCCGTGGGCGTGGGTACGGCGGTGGAGGCCGCGGCCCTCGTCGGCTGTGTGCGGTCGGCACAGCATGCACGCGAAGTCGCGGCGGCGTCGGCCGACCGCATCGCGGTGCGGACCAGCGCGGACACCGGGTCGGCCGCCGTCCTGCTCTCGGTGGTCCCGGACGGACTGCGCGCCGCCTACGCCCGACGGGTGCTCGGCGCGGTGCTCGACCACGACAGCCGGACCGACGCGGGACTGCTGGACACGCTGCGGGCGTACCTGCACCACGACGGTTCGTGGAGTCGCACGGCCGACGCGCTGCACGTGCACGTCAACACGGTGCGGTACCGCATCGGACGGGTGGAGGCGCTGACGGACCGAGACCTGGGGACGACGGAGGACCGCACCGACGTCTTCGTCGCCTTGGCCGTGCTGGGGCCTCAGCCGACGACGCTGTAACCCCGCCAGGCGGATCCCGCGTCGGGGGCGTCCTCGCGTTCGACGGTCGCCTGGATGAGCCCGTACGGACGGTCGTCGGCGTGGAAGACCTCGCCGTTGTTCTCGACGCCGAACCGGTCTAGGTCGTACAGGAAGTGGTGCTTGTTCGGTGCGCTCATCCGGAGCTCCGCGATGAACGGGAATGCCTCCAGCGCAGCGCGTCCCATCGCGAACAATGTCTGCTGCAACGCGAGCGACTGGAGTGCGGCGAACTGCTCGATCATCACCGCCTTGACGCCGGCGTACACCTCGTCCCACGCCACGTCGGTGGTGGTGTAGCGCCACCGCGCCTCGAGTGAGGTGGCCATGACGCGATCATGAGTCGGGGCGAGCACGGTGTAGGAGTCCTCGAGGAAGCCGGCGAACTCGGACCCCGTCGACTTCAAGATGATCAGATCCTTGAAACCTGCCGTGACCCAAGTCTTCTGCTCCGATCCGGTGCCGGCGACGGTGACCGAGGCGACCCGCGTCTCCTGGCCCTTGCGCACCCACGTGTGATCGTGGGGGCGGCCGTCCACGGTGACACGCTCCCACGCGTACTCCTCGAGTTCGATCCGCGCCTCCGTCACCGGCTCGACGTCGTCGACGAAATGCCGTGCCAGATCGAGGCCGTACGACTCGAGATGCAGCAGGCCCTTCTCCTTCGCGTAGGCGTACGCGGTCTGCTTCTGGGTGTCCGTCGGCAGGACCGCGCCCTGGTCACCGACGAGATGGGCGGCGGAGAAGTCGCCCCGCAGTGCCGACGACACGGAGATGTCCCGGATCTCGTGGCGGGCGGTGTCGCGATAGATCCGCACCACCCGGTTCTCGGCCTTGCCGTACTGGTTTGCTCCCAGGACGATGTTCCCGGTCAGGTCGGTCATGGCGTCAGCTTCCTCGATAGGTGGAGTACGCGAACGGGGACAGCAACAGCGGAACATGGTGGTGCGCATCGACGTCGAGGACGGTGAAGGTGATGGACACCTCGGGGTAGAAGGTCTGCGTCCCGGACTGTTCGAAGTACGCGGCGGTGTCGAACACCAGTGTGTAGACACCGGCAACAGCGTCGTCGGGCAGCAGTTCCTTGGCGCGGCCCTCCTCGTCGGTGATGCCGGTGGTGACCACGTCGCCGTGCTCGTCGACCACCGCCAGACCCACCCCCGTCGCCGGGGCCCCGTGCACCGCGTCGAGGACGTGGGTGCTGACACTCACTGTTCGGTCCGCTCGGACAGCATGCGGGTCAACCTGATTCGATTGATCTTCGCCAGTTCGGTTCTCATCACGCGCCTCTCCGTCTCCGGATCGTTGTCGAGCCTCTCGGTGAGGATAGCGAGAAGCTCCGTCGCCGGGCGGCCGGTCGCACACACCAGGTAGACGTGGCCGAACTTCTCCTCGTAGGTCCGATTCCCCGCCGCGAGCGCGTCCTTGACGCCCTGGTCCGCCTCGCTCACGGCCGCTTGCTCGCGCTGCGACGACGAGCCGGCGGTCACCGAGGCGCCGATACGTGGATGACCGTCGAGTGCGCGGTCGATCTCCGTCTCGGACAGTTCCGCCAACTCGCTGTCGGCGCGTTCCAGGAGGGCCTCGGCGCTGTCGAAGGGGCGACCGGCGGCCACCCGGCGCGCCCAGATGGACGACGAGCAGCACTCGAACAAGGCGTGCATCGCGGCGCGATCGGACAGCCGATTGAATCCGTCGAGCCCGAGTGCTTCGTGCAGGAACACGAGCGTTCCCTTCTGTGGTGGGGATCAGGACAGGTCGTTCAGTCTGCCGAAACGCGCCGCGGCGATGGGATTCGCATCGGCGACCAGGTCGTCGAACCGGTGGTTCGCGATCTTCGCGACCTCGATCATGGCGAACGACCGCTCCGCACCCGGGGAGTTCTCCATCCGCGACCACCCGTTGGCGAGCACCCGGTCGTAGTGCTCGGTCTCGGCCGCGCAGATGACGAGGGGGAAGCCGAAATGATCCCGGTAGGCGGTGGCCAGGTCGACGACCGAGCGGTGCTCCTCGTCGCCGAGGTGCGCGAGCGAGACGTGGTCCTTGGCGAACGCGGTGCCGGTGTCGTCCTCGCTGCCCAGATCGGGGAAGGCGCTGATCAGCTCGACCTGCTCCTCCGTGGTGCCTGCGAGCAGGGAATCCTGGAACGCCTCCCGCAGTGCATGAGCATCCGCGTAGGGACGTTGCTCGTACGCGCGGCGCACCACCCAGTCGGATCCCTGCACCACGTCGCCGAACGTCGTCGAGAACTCGTCGAGGCTCATCTCGTTGACGGCGTCGAGAGTGATGGAGTCGCCGGGGGAGCCGGCGACCGTCGCCCCGCGCGAGCCGCCCACATGGAAGAACAGGATGTTGAGCACGATCGCGGTGAACGCACCCAGCACGATGCCGCTCGAGAACAGCAGCTCGAGCCAGCTCGGGACACCCTCCGAGACGGTCGGCTGGATCGTGACCAGCAGGGCGAGACCGAGACTGGTCGCGACGATGATGAGGTTGCGGTGATCGGTGAAGTCCACCTTCGACAGGGTCTGGATGCCCACGACCGCCACGGTGGCGAAGAGCGCCAACGCGGCGCCGCCCAGGACGGGCGACGGAATGGACGCGACCACCGCCGCCGTCTTCGGCAGCAGGCCCAGGATGATCATGATGGCACCGGCGGCGGCGACCACCCAGCGGCTGCGCACGCGAGTCAGCCGCACCAGACCCACGTTCTCCGAGAAGGCCGTGTACGGGAACGAGTTGAAGGAACCACCGATGACCGTGGCCACGCCGTCGGCACGCAGGGTGGCAGCGATGTCGTCCTTCGTGATCCGCTTGCCGACGATCTCACCCGTGGCGAAGACGCTGCCCGTCGACTCGACAGCCGTGATCATCAGGACCACGATCATCGAGATGATGGCGATGACACTGAACTTGGGCGCGCCGAACAGGAACGGCTGCGTGAACCCTACCCACGACGCCTCGGAGACACCGTCGAACGTCATGTCGCCCAACACGTACGCGGTGGCGCTGCCGATGACGAGTCCCAGCAGCACGGCGATGGTGGCGGTGAAGCCGCGGAAGAATCGCTGGATCAGCACGATGATCACCAGGGTCCCGATCGCGTAGGCCATCCAGCGACCGTTCGTCGGATCCTGCTCGTGCGTCGCAGGATTGGTGACGGCGTCGTTGACGGCCACCGGCAGCAGGGCGATACCGATGATGGCGATGACCGTTCCGGTCACCACCGGCGGGAAGAACCTCAGCAGCCTGCTGAACCACGGGGCGATGAGGAACGTGAACAGGCCCGCCACGATGACGGCGCCGTACACGTACAGCAGCCCCTCGGTTCCGCCGCCGTTCGCCATCGCGATCGCGATGACCGGGCTGACACCGGCGAAGGTGACGCCCTGCAGGAGCGGCAGCTTCACACCGATCTTCCGGAAGCCGACCGCCTGGATGATCGAGGCGATGCCACACGTGAAGAGGTCGGCGTTGATCAGGTGGATCAACTGCTCGTTGGTGAGCCCGATGGCCCCACCGATGATGATCGGGACCAGCACCGCCCCGGCGTAGAAGGCGACGACGTGCTGGAACCCGTAGGCCGCCAGCTTGTGGGCGGGGAGAACCTCGTCGACGGGGTGACGCCGCGTGACGGCGGAGCGAACAGTCATGAGTGGACCTGGTTCCAGGCGAGGGCCGAAAAGGCCTGAGGCGGTGCCCTGCGACGGTGCAGGGCGGCGAGTGACCGGCGTGCGGTGCGATCAGACTCCGCCATGCGGAGCCACCCCGCCAGTCGAGACCGCACAAAGTCGGGGCACCGGTCCGCGCTGGTCGTTGGGTGATCCGCCAACAGGTGGTGAAGAGTGAGGGGCGATGAGCAACCACTATCACCACCTGGTGTTCGGATCCTCGGCGCTGGCGCGGCAGCGCGAGAAGGGCAGCTACACGGCCTACGGTGCGCAGACGGAACGCGGTGACGACGGACCCGACGCACTCGACGGCCGCGAGAAGGTGATCATCCGCGCCGCGGACCAGTTCTACCTGTCGACGGTCACCGAGACCGGATGGCCCTACGTCCAGTACCGCAGCGGGCCGGCCGGGTTCCTGCAGGTGCTCGACGACCGCACACTCGCGTTCGCCGACTTCGCCGGGAACAACCAGTACGTGACCGCCGGCAATCTCGACGCGAACGATCGCGTGGCGCTGATCGTCGTGGACTACCCGCGCCGCCAGCGCGTGAAGATCTACGGCCGCGCGACGGTGGTCGAGGGGAGTGCGGACCCGGCGTTGCTCGAGCGACTCCGGCAGGTACCCGGCGGCACCGTCGAATCGCGGTGCGAACGCAGCGTCGTGATCTCCGTCGAAGCGATCGACTGGAACTGCACCCGCAGCATCATCCCGCGCTACGACCAGGACTACGTGAGCAGGATGGGGGCGCTGTACGAGCGCGACGCCGCGGCGCGGGAGAAGGTGCTGCTCGACCGCATCGCCGAGCTGGAGGCGTGGCTGGAGTAGGCGTGCACGGGGTGTTCCACTCGCGGGCGCTGGGGGCGGGTTCCCGCGCGTGGGTGCAAGAAGTGGGTCGTGGCGCCCGGGAGGTGCTCGACGCGCACTGGCGCCGGGGTCGTCGCCCGTGCAGGGTGGTCGCATGACGACGGTCGGCGTGGTGCTCGCGGCGGGTGCGGGCACCCGGTACGGCGCCCCCAAGATCCTGTCGCAGGACGGGCTCTGGTTGGACCTGGCGGTGCGGGCGCTGCGCGATGGCGGGTGCGACGAGGTCCTGGTCGTCGTGGGTGCCGCGGCGCCGGAGATGCCTTCCGGCGCGCGGGCCGTGGTGAACGAGGAGTGGCGCACCGGTATGGGCAGCTCGGTGCAGGTGGGCCTGCAGGCATGTGAGACGACCGACGCCGACCTCGCGGTGCTGCACCTGGTGGACACCCCCGACATCGGCGCCGAGGTGGTGGGGCGGGTTCTCGACCACGCCATGAGCACCGGAATCGCGCGGGCCACTTTCGACGACACTCCCGGTCACCCCGTGGTGCTCGCGCGTCGGTGGTGGGCGCAGGTGGCGGAGGCGGCGACCGGGGATCAGGGCGCCCGGACCTTTCTCCGCGGCAACCCCGACGTGATCACCGTCGAGTGCGGGGACCTCGCGACGGGTCGAGATCACGATCGCCCGAGCCCCTGACGGTTACGCGAGAGCCAGGCTGGGCACAGGACAGTCATGCCGATGAGTTCGTCCGAAGGTAAGTCCTGGACCCGCGACCGTGTCCACGCCCTGGGGTCCGAGCGACCCGTCTCCGTGCTCGACATCGGACCGGGGGTGGGGACCTACGCGAAACTGCTTGCAGGACCGCAGCTCTCCCGCATCACCGGTGTCGAGATCTGGGAGCCGTACGTCGAGACCTATCGCCTCCACGAGTACTACGACGAGATCATTCTCGGAGACGCGCGCAAGGTCGACCTTCCGACGGCGGACGTGGTGATCATCGGCGACGTGGCGGAGCACATGACGGAGGCCGACGCGGTGGCGCTGTGGGCCAAGTGCTGTGCGGCCGCGACGCGGGCGGCGTACCTGTCCATCCCGATCGTCCACTACCCGCAGCACGAGATCGAGGGCAATCCGCACGAGATCCACGTCGACGAGGACTGGAATCACGAGCGCGTGCTGTCGTCCTTCGAGGGCATCGGCGCCTGGGAACTCGGATCCGAGGTCGGCGTCTACGAGCGACTGCTCGCCTGAGACCGGAGAAGCCTGCCCAGTTCCTCGAGATCGTCGACGACGAACTCCCAGTCGTCGGTGGGTTCGGACTCGGTCTGCTGCGTCCCGTGCTCGTGCGGGCGGCGCACGAAGGCGGTCTGTAGTCCGCATCCGCGGGCGGCGGCGAGATCGTCGTTGTGGGTCGCGACCATCAGGCACTGGCCGGGAGCGAGATCGAGCAACTCGGCAGTCCGTAGGTACGACTCGGGGGTCGGCTTGTAGGCCTGCACCACCTCGGCGCCCAGGACGGCGTCCCAGGGGATGCCGGCACGCTTGGCCATGTCGAGGAGCAACGACACGTTGCCGTTGGACAGGGGCGCCACGATGACGGACTCGCGGACGGCTGCGATACCGGCGACCGAGTCCGGCCACGGTGGCAACCGGTGCCACGCCAGAGTCAGATCGTCGACCGCCTCGGTGGGGAGCATGTGCTCCGCCAACAGTTCCACGAGACTCTCGCGGTGCAGCACGTCGAGCTTGGTGAAGGGGCGGTCACCGGTCCGGATCGGTTGCATCGAGGGCTGATAGCTCGCGCGCCACCGATCCGCGAAGCCGCCCGGATCGACGTCGTCGCGTTCGGGGGCGTACTCGTCCAGCCACCGCCGCACCTCGTCGGCGATACCGCCGCGCCAGTCGACGACGGTGCCGAACACGTCGAAGAGAGCGGCGCGGACCGCCGTCACGACACGTACCCGTGCGAGCAGGGAGACGGGAACGCCCGCCCTCGTCGATCGGTTCTCACGTGCGGACTGTCGTCGGCCATGAGAGGAGCGTAACGGGGGCGGGCGTCCGGCCGGCTCACTTCAGTTCTGCGAGAACAGTTCCCTGGGTGATGGCGGAGCCGGGCTCGACGGAGAGGCCGGTGACGACACCGTCCTTGTGGGCGGTGACGGGGTTCTCCATCTTCATGGCTTCGAGGACGGCGATGAGGTCGCCGGCGACGACTTCCTGGCCCTCGGTGACGGCCACCTTGACGACGGTGCCCTGCATCGGCGCGGTGACGGCGTCACCGGAGGCGGCGTTGCCGCCGGCACCACCGCGGGTGCGGGGCTTGGGCTTGCGGCGGATGACGTTGCCACCGGCAGCAGCATTGCCGCCGAGCGAGAACTGGCCGGGCAGGGAGACCTCGACGCGGCGGCCGCCGACCTCGACGACGACGTTCTGTCGGGGCCCGTTCTCGTCGTCCTCGATGGGGGCGCCGGCGGTGAACGGTTCGACGGTGTTGTCCCACTCGGTCTCGATCCACCGGGTGTGGACGTCGAAGGATTGACCGTCGCCGATGAAGGCGGGGTCGGAGACGACGGCGCGGTGGAACGGGATGACGGTGGCGAGGCCTTCGACCGTGAATTCTTCGAGGGCGCGGCGGGAGCGGGCGAGGGCTTCCTCGCGGGTGGCGCCGGTGACGATGAGCTTGGCGAGCATGGAGTCGAACTGGCCGCCGATGACGGAGCCGGACTCGACACCGGAGTCGACGCGCACGCCGGGGCCCTCGGGGGCGATGAAGGTGGTGACCGGTCCGGGAGCAGGGAGGAAGCCGCGGCCGGCGTCCTCGCCGTTGATGCGGAACTCGAAGGAGTGTCCGCGTGGGGTCGGATCCTCGGTGATGGACAGGGCGTCGCCGTTGGCGATGCGGAACTGCTGCAGCACGAGGTCGATGCCGGAGGTCTCCTCGGTGACGGGGTGTTCGACCTGCAGGCGGGTGTTGACCTCGAGGAAGGAGACGAGTCCGTCCTGGCCGACGAGGTACTCGACGGTGCCGGCGCCGTAGTAGCCGGCTTCCTTGCAGATGGCCTTGGCGGAGGCGTGGATCTCGGCGCGCTGGTCGTCGGTGAGGAACGGTGCGGGGGCTTCCTCGACGAGCTTCTGGAAGCGGCGCTGCAGGGAGCAGTCGCGGGTTCCGGCGACGACGACGTTGCCGTGCTGGTCGGCGATGACCTGCGCTTCGACGTGGCGGGGCTTGTCGAGGTAGCGCTCGACGAAGCACTCGCCGCGGCCGAAGGCGGAGACGGCTTCGCGGGTGGCGGAGTCGAAGAGCTCGGGGATCTCCTCGCGGGTGCGGGCGACCTTCATGCCGCGTCCGCCGCCGCCGAAGGCGGCCTTGATGGCAATGGGGAGGCCGTGCTCGTCGGCGAAGGCGAGGATCTCGTCGGCGTCCTTGACGGGCTCACTGGTGCCGGGGACCGAGGGGGCCTTGGCGCGGGTGGCGATGTGGCGGGCGGTGACCTTGTCGCCGAGGTCGCGGATGGACTGCGGGGACGGTCCGATCCAGATCAGGCCGGCGTCGAGGACGGCCTGGGCGAAGTCGGCGTTCTCGGAGAGGAAGCCGTAGCCGGGGTGGATCGCGTCGGCGCCGGACTTGGCGGCGGCGTCGATGATCTTGTCGATCGCGAGGTAGGACTCGGCGGAGGTCTGACCGCCGAGGGCGAAGGCTTCGTCGGCGAGGCGGACGAAGGGCGCGTCGGCGTCGGGTTCGGCGTAGACCGCGACGGAGGTGTAGCCGGCGTCGGCCGCTGCGCGGATGACACGTACCGCTATCTCACCGCGGTTCGCGACGAGAACCTTGCTGATGCGGGCAGTGGCGTGGCTGGGCACGAAGCCTCCTGTGAGGTCGGGTGGGCCGTCGCGTGGAGTCGCTCCGGCGGACGAGCACGGGCCTTCGCCCGCGCCATCGGTTGGTCATCCTAGTTTCGGAGTGTAGGGGTGAGGTCACTCCGGG
Organism: Rhodococcus sp. BP-349; assembly: GCF_019835845.1. NCBI lineage: Bacteria > Bacillati > Actinomycetota > Actinomycetes > Mycobacteriales > Nocardiaceae > Rhodococcus > Rhodococcus sp. BP-349. Next base: position 1,975,624 of record NZ_JABUDR010000001.1, read on the forward strand.
CCCGCACGAGGTGTGTCCCGGTGGTCACGACGTCGCTGAGCACGGTCCGCAGTTCGGCCACGAACCGATGGACGGCGGCGGTGGCGACCTCGCTGCTGGGGAACCGGGCCGAGATGTTGACACCCTGCGGAGTGCGATGCACCCACAGGTAGACGTCGTGGTCGTACTTCCGGCTACGCAGCGCACGCGCGTTGACATCGGGCCACGTCCGCGCGTCGGGTGCGAAGCGCACATCCATGAAGGAGACGACGAAACGCGGGGTGTCGCGCAGATCGATCGCCTCGGCGACGAGATCGAGGGGAACGCGCGAGATCGGACGGGTGCGCGCGATCTCGGCTCCCGCACGGACGATGACCTCGGCGAACGGTTCGCCGTCCGCGACGTCGAACGCGAGGGGAGCCACGCCGACGAACCAGCCGAGCGACGCGGCCCACGAGGGGTCGTGACGGGTGTGCATCGGGGTGACCGTACGGAAACGCCCCGCACCGGACACGGCAGCCGCCGCAGCGCCCATCGAGGCCATGAGGCCTGCGGAGAAGCCCGGACCGGCGCGGCGGCACGCCACGGTGAACGCGTCCGCCTCCTCGGGCGAGAGGACCCACGCGGACAGTCCGGCCTGCGGGATCGGCACCTCCGGGACGGGTCCGATGTCGAGCGGGAAGGACGGGAATCGTCCCCCGTCCTCGGCGAGGAAGTTCGCCCACTCCACGGCGGCGTCGTGCGTCCGGTCGACCCCGCTGCAGAGGGTGCGCTCGAGTTCGCCGAAATCGAGGTAACTGCCGGTGGGGAAGAGCCCTGCCGGGGCGCCGGTGGTCTCCTGCTCGTAGAGGCGGGTGAGTTCGTGCGCGATGAGCACGATGGACAGCCCGTCGATGATCGAATGATCGGCCGCGAAGAACACGGTGAAGTGGTCCGGTGCCGCGTCGCCGCCTGAGTGTCCGGTGGGTTCGAGAGTGACGAACGCGTACGACGGCCACACCAGCGGCGACGTGTACTCGTCGAACAGGTGCTGCAGGTGCTCGTACACCTCACCGGCCTGCGTGCACGCGTCCTGCTGGATGACCCAGATGTCGGTGGCACCGACCGGGGCCGTCACGCGCGAGAGCACGCCCGTGTCGGGGTCGACAGTGGCGTTCGACCGCATGCCCTCGTGCCGGTCGATCCATGCCAGGACCGCGCGGCGGAACGCGGCGGTGTCGAGCGGGCCCGCGATGTCGAACGCGGTGCCGAGCCACGACTCGCGACCGGCGGACGGCCTGGCCAGGGTGCGACGCAGGTGCGCCTCGTGCACGTAGGAGGTGGGCCGATCGTCGGGCAGCCACCCCGCGTCCTCCGGCGTCGATGCGTGCGGACCGACACTCGGGATCCATTCGGTGAGGGTGCCTGCCGGAATCGGGTAGTCGACCAGTTCGGTGAACTCCACGATTCGGCTGTCCTTCCACACCGGCGCGGCGCCCCGTCCGGACGTCGCTCTCGGTACCTCAGTCTACCGCCGAGAGCGACATTGTCCGAACAAAGCGGCGAGTCAGGACCGCAGGTGCTGTTTGACGCGGCTGAGCATCGCCGACATCCCGCGCAGCCGTAGCGGACTCACGGCCGCCGCGAGTCCCAGCTCGGTGTAGAAGTCGTCCGGGACGTCGAGGATGTCGTCGGCGGGAAGCCCGTCGAGCCCCTGCGCCAGGATCGACGCGAAGCCGCGCGTGGTCGGTGCCTCCGGCGGGGCGCTGAAGTACAGGCGCACCGCAGACCGGTCGGACGAGTCCACCGACAGGAACAGCGGTGACTGGCACTCCGGGACGGGCTCCATCGCGGCCTGCTCGAGACCTGCGGGCAGGGCCGGCAGCTCCTTGCTGAACTCGAGCAGCATCGTGATCTTGTCCTGGCCCTCGACGGCCGCGAAGTCGTCGACGATCTCGGCCAGCGGCGCGGGCAGTGTTCCGCTCACTGCAGGGCTCCGGGCTCCTCGCCGCGCGCGATCGGTGTGCGCACGGCGTTGCCCCACTCGGTCCAGGAACCGTCGTAGTTCCGGACGTTCTCGTACCCGAGCAGATGCGTCAGCACGAACCACGTGTGCGACGACCGCTCGCCGATGCGGCAGTATGCGATGACGTCGGCATCGGAGGACACGTCCCCGTAGACCTCGTCGAGCTCGGTGCGGGACTTGAACCGGCCGTCGGGTGCCGCAGCCTTCGCCCACGGGATGCTCAGCGCGGTCGGGATGTGGCCACCGCGCAGCGCGCCCTCGTCGGGGTAGTCGGGCATGTGGGTGCGCTCGCCGGTGTACTCGGCGGGGGACCGCACATCGACCAGCGGGCCGGATCCGAGGTGTGCGAGGACGTCGTCCTTGAACGCACGGATGGCGGCGTCGTCGCGCTCGACGACGGGGTAGTCCGCCCCGGAGACGTCGGGGACGTCGAGTGTGGTGTCGCGGTTCTCGGCGAGCCAGGCGTCGCGTCCGCCGTCGAGCAGTCGGACGTCCTCGTGGCCGAACAGGGTGAAGACCCACAGCGCGTACGCGGCCCACCAGTTGCTCTTGTCGCCGTAGATGACGACCGTGTCGTCGCGCGAGATGCCCTTGCGGTTCATCAGGTCCGCGAACTTCTCGCCGTCGACGTAGTCGCGCGTGACGGGATCGTTGAGGTCGAGGTGCCAGTCGATCTTGACCGCGCCGGGGATGTGGCCGACGTCGTAGAGGAGCACGTCCTCGTCGGACTCGACGACCTTGAGTCCGGGTGTGCCGATGTTGGCGGAGAGCCACTGCGTCGTGACGAGTCGTTCGGGGTGCGCGAACGACGCGAAGGCGGGGTGGGGATCTGGCGCGACGGACACGTGCGTCTCCTGAGGTTGTCAGACGGGGGGTCGAACTGGTTGTGCGTGACCACACGATCCTAGGGCGCGCGTCGGGACGGCGTCAGACGCTGGTGTCGTCGATCCCGTCACGACGCGTCTCGGCGCCCTCCCAGAGATCGGCGACACCGACGCCCACCTCGGCGAGCAACCGGCGTACCAGCGGCAGGCCGATGCCGATGACCGACGACGGGTCGCCCTCGATGCCGTCGACGAACCAGCCACCGAGACCGTCGAGGGTGAACGCGCCCGCGACGGCGAGCGGCTCGCCCGAGCGGAGGTAGGCCTCGAGATCCCGCTCGGACGGCGAGGAGAAGTGCACCGTCGTCCCGCAGTGGGCCGCGCTGCGTGCGGTCACCCGGCCGTCGTCGAGCCGCAGGACGCAGTGACCGGTGAGCAGATCGCCGCTCGCACCGGCCATGACCGTCCAGCGTTCGCGCGCGACGGCGACGTCCCGTGGTTTCCCCACGAGGTCACCGGCGATCGACAGCATGGAGTCGCACCCCACGACGACGACGATGCCCGTCGACAGGTCCGGATCGTGGGCGAGAGCATCCGCGATCACCGTCGCCTTGGCCGCGGCCAGTTCGGTGACCACCACCTCGTGCGGGGCGTCGGGTGGCAGCGCTGCCGCGACTGCGTCTTCGTCGACGTCGGATACCCGGACGATCGGATCGACTCCGGCCGCCCGCAACACGGCGAGGCGTGCGGGCGATCGCGACGCGAGTACGAACCGGACCGTCACCGCGGTCCGGTGACCCCGGTGGTGAACGAGTAGGGCGAGAACGCCGTGCCCGGGCGGTGCATGGTGGACGGACGACCCCAGTGATCGAGCACGGGGATCTCGGCCGGCCCTGCGTCGGCTGCGGACAGCACGGCCACGAGTGCGGCGATCTCCTCGTCGGTCGGATGTCCCGACTCGACGCGCAGGAAGGGTGCCGAGGGGGCGGTCTCGTCCGCTCCGGACTCGGTCCGGTCGTCGGCTGATGTCACGAAGCGTCTCCTCCAGGTGCAGGTGTTCCTCGACTCTAGGGGACGGTGACCGGCGCGTCGGTCGCGGTCCGGGTGTCCACCGCGAATTGCAGGGCGGCATCGCGCGGGCGGGCGACGAGGGCGAGGTGGTCCGCGACGGCGGCCACGAAGGTCTCGATCGTGGATCGGGCGGTCGAGTTGTCCGGGAATCGGCTCCGGAGTGCGAGGCCGTCCGCAGTGCGGGAGATCCAGAACTGCGCGTCGTCGGAGACGGTGACGTTGGAGATGTGGTGGGCGTCGATGCTGCGCAGCAGGTCGTGTCCGGGGGCCGACCGGTAGTCGACGTAGGACACCATGAAGACGTCCTTGCGCGGGCGCCGGAGTCCGCCCGCGGCCTCGACCACGCGGGCGATGGGGACCTCGCCCAGCGCGACCGCGCGCCGCACCGCCGGTCCGGTCGAGCGGATCGTGGCCCGGAGGTCGTTCTCGGTGACGACGTCGAGCGGCGCGTTGGTGACGAACCAGCCGACCGACGACCGCCACGCCGCGGATCGGCGGGTGTGCAACGGGAAGAGCAGGGGCACCGTTGCTCCACCGCCGAGGTCTCGCACCGCGTGCGCCATCGCGGCGAGAACACCGGCGTACAGGCTGGCGCCGTCCGCTCGGCACCCGGTCTCCGCCGCGTCGGCCTCGCGTGCGGTGAGCAGAGCGTCGACGCGGACCGCGCACCGGTCCGTGCGCCCGTGCGGGACTCCGAGATCGAGAGGGAACTGCGGCGGAGCGCCGTCGCCTGCGCGCAGGAAGTCGACCCACGTGCGGAGCCGGTTGTCCTCGAGATCGATCGGCGTGCCCGCCGACTCGGCTGCGCAGTAGTCGACGAAGTCGCCCGGATCCGGTGCGGTCTCCGGCTCGTCGAGATAGCCCCGACGGACGTCGTCGATGACGACCGCCAGTGAATAGGCGTCGACGTGCGCGTGATCGAAACCGCACACGACCGTGGAGACGTCCGGACGATCGACGGCGAGGAACGTGTACGCCGGTGCGGAGAAGGGCGCGCATGCGGTGTCGAGAGCGGAGCGCACGACGCGGTGCGCCTCCGGGACGGACGGGACCGCGATGTCGGGTTCTCGTCGGAGGGTGAGTGCACCCTGCGGGTGGATCACGCGCGACGGTCCGGTGTCCGACCGGACGAAGCCGGTCCGGAGTGAACCGTGGCGTGCGACCAGCCGCTCGAGTGAACGCTCCAGGGCGGCGGTGTCCAGCGACCCGGGGACATCGAACGATGCTGCGAGCCAGGTACTCCCGTCGTCGACATCGGCGAGGTGTGCACTCTGGTTGAACGACGGCGGGACCGTCGACGGGACGGGTTCGGCGTCGGAACGCACGATCCACTGCAGGACGACGCCGGGGCGCGGGGCCCAGGCGTCCACTCCGATCACGTGCACGCGCCACCACCGACGACTCGGTTCCCGTCCCGCGCGATCGTCTGCAGAACCTCCCGCAGATGCTGGTGATAGCGCGCCACCTGCCGTTGCGCCTCGGGGGTGGCGGGAGTCTGCGACCCGAGGTAGAAGTGGCGATCGTCCCGGTTGAACCACATGGACGCGTTCGCGGTGCGGCCCTCGCCGGTGAACAGGATCGCGTCGTCGTCGGCCTCGGAGCCGTGCCCGGGGAACCAGCGGAAATCGATGTAGGACAACAGGTGTGGACTCGATGCCAGTCCGGCGCCGCCGACGCCGGACTCGAAGAGCAGCTGCAGCACCTTCCCGATCGGCGCTGCCGCGGTGGCCTTCGTGCGGGCGTACGCCTCGCTCGCCCGACCGATGAGGGTGCGGAAGTCCCCGGCGCTCGCCACGGGGAACGTCACGGGCGCGAAGTTGCAGAACCAGCCCTGAGACAGGGCGAAGTCGCCGAGGTGGCGGGTGCCGAGCACGGTGATGCCGGCGTAGTCGTCCCGGCCCGCGAGCTCGTGGTCGGTGATCGCGACCGCGGCGAACAGCCCGGTGACGAACTTCCCACCCGCCGCCCGGCACGCGGCGTCGAAGGCCGCGGTGTCCTCCGCGCCCAGCAGGTCCATCTCGATCGGCTCCACGGGGGCTGTCTCACCCGGGGCGAGTCCGAGGTCGAGTGGGAAGGACGGCATCGCGCCGCCGTGGGCTCGCACGACGTCGATCCACTCGGCCAGCTCGGGGGAGTCGGCGTCGACTGCCGCGGCCTTCTCGTTCTCGATCGCGACGTGATCGAGGAAGCTCCCGGTCCACGCCGAGATGTCGGTGGGTGCACGGTTCGACTGCGCCGCGCGATAGAGATCGATCAACTCCGCCAGGACCAGGACCTGCGAGGCGCCGTCCGAGAACGCGTGGTCCGCACCGTAGTAGAGCGTGAAGCCGCCCGGGCGCGCCACCGCCCCGAACGCCACAGCGGGCCAACTCAGGGGTGTGGCGTCCCGCGAGAGCCGATCGCGCACGTAGTCGAGGAACTGGTCGGGTGCCGAGAACTCGCCCGCGGTGACGGTCCGCAGGCGCACGGCGGCAGGGGGAACGCGGCGCCGCACGACCGCGCCGCCGTCCGCCTCGAACCACGTCTGCAGTCCCTCGTGGCGGAGGAGGAACTGCTCGAAGGCGCGGGTGAGCGCGTCGACGTCGAGATCCCCGACGACCTCGGTCGCGGACCCGAGGTACGCGGTGTGCGTGCCTCCCCGGTCCGCCACCGCGCGCACACCACGGACGTGGTTCTCCTGCAGGAACGACGGCGGGGTGGGATCGACCGGTGCGGACTCGACGAGCGGCCGCGCGTCGTCGACGGGATGCCACTCGAGCAGCGCGCCGGGTGCGGGTTTCCAGTTGCGCATCGCCGTGATGATCATGCGAGCACCGTCCTGTCCGCCCCGCTCTCGACGACGACGCCGGCGGATTCGCGCAACACCTCCTGGAATCGGGCGAGGTACGCGTGCACGTTGCGGACCGCCTCCTCATGGCCGGGGAAGCGCGCCGCGATGCTGATGCCGAGAGGCGTGCGGAGGATCCAGAAGTAGACCTCGTCGCGGGAGGCGGTGGCGCTGCGGAGCGTGCGCGTGTTCCACAGCGGCCACGACTCGGCATCGGGGGTGTGGCGCAGATCGAGGTAGGACACCACGAACTGCGGGACGGAGTCGACGTTCAGCAGCCGCGCGACACGCGAGTACGGCTGGCGTGCATAGCCCTTGACGGCATCGAGGCCGGCGGCGGCACGACGCACGGCATCGTCCACGTCCGAGGTGGGGTCGACGTGGACGTCGACCGGAACCACTCCGACGTACCAGCCGACCGATTCGGCGTACTGGGGTTCGAAGCGCGTGTGCATGGGCATCGTCACGCGCAGTCGACGTTCACCGGCGAGGTCTCGAGAGGTGAGCGCGAGCGCCCCGACCATGGCCGCGGTCATGGACGCGCCACGTCCGCGGGTGCGTGCGGCGAGCGCGTCGGTGTCCGCCGCACCCAGCAGGTATCGGGACAGACTGCTCTGTCGCTCGGGACCGTGTTCGTCGTCGGCGCCGACCGGGAGGGGGAACGAGGGGAAGCTGCCGTCGGTGAGGAAGGACGACCAGGTGCGGACCACCTCGTGGTCGGGAGTCAGGCAGTCGCCGGTCTTTCGGTCGACGACGCTGAAGTCGAGATGACTGCCGATCGCCGTCAGCCGTGGGTCGCGCGCGTGGATCTCGAACTCGTACAACCGACGGAGTTCGCTGACGGCCAACAACATCGAGTACGCGTCCATGACGGAGTGATCGGCGCCGAAGACCAGGAGGAACCGGTCCGTCTCGTCGTCCGCCGAATCCGACGAACTCGGGACGATGTCCTCGACCGTGGCCACCACGCAGTGCGGCCACCGGAACGGCGAGAGGGTGCGCGCGAAGAAGTCCGAGACGTCGGCGTGCACATCGGATCCCGTGCGCCGACGCCCGAGCACACGCGGAACCACGTCCACTGCGTCCTGCGGGACGGTGGAGCGGGTGAGACGAGCGCCGCCGTCGGCGTCGACGCCGTCCGTCGCGACGGTGGAGCGGAAGGTCTCGTGGCGAGAGGTCCAGGCGCGCAGGGCCCGACGCAGCGCCTCGGGGTCGTACCGGTCGTGGATCTCGAACACCGCGCCGATCCAGGCTGCACCGATGTCGTCCGACGACCCGGTGGCGGCTCTCGCGAGGCTGTGGCGGCAGTGTTCCTCGTGCGTGTAGGCCAGTGGCCGCTCGTCCCGATACCAGCGGTCGGTCGCGGTGACGGTGGGGATCCACTCGGTCACCACGCCCCGGGGGAGCGGGTGATCGGCGAGCTCTGTGAATTCCATCTTCGGTCTCACGTCCGTTCGGGTCGAGATCGCAGGTCGGGTGACGATCGCAGGGTCGAGAAGGAGAGCGGTGCGCTCAGGGCATTCCGCGATCGGTGCGGGGGCGCAGGAGATGTCGCGCGGAGAAGGATCCGCTGTCGCTGTCGTAGGCGCGGATCATCACGAGTCGGCAGGCGTGGAGCACGGACACCCCCGGCACGTACAGCACGAGCGCTGCCGCGGCGAGCGCGTGGCGTCGATGCAGTCGCAGGGTTCGGGGGAGGCACGCCATGTAGCGGACGAAGGACCGCATTCCCGATTCCATTCGGCGCGGCGACACTCCCACGGTGAGGGAGGGCAGAAAGGCGTTGCGCCCGCCCGACTCCTGGACGCAGAGCCCCATGTCGACGTCCTCGAAGACGTCGCGGCGCAGCGAGACGTCCTCGCGGATCAGCTTCCACGTCTCGCGGCGCAGGATCATGTTGGAGCCGTACAGGACCGGGACGTCGCGGACCTCCGGTGTGGAGGGCGACCGCCGGGCCAGCGGTGACCACCTCGCCTTGACGTGGGCTGCCGCGTCGCCGTAGGGAAGCTCGTACGCCTCACCGCGTCCACATGCGGCGGCCCAGTGCTGATCGACGTCGGCGGCGAAGAAGTCGAGAATCCTTGCCGCCCAGTCGTCGGGCACCCGGGTGTCGGCGTCGATCCGGGCGACGAGATCACCGGACGCGGCGTCCATTCCGGCGTTCCGTGCGAAGACGAGTCCTTGCTGCTCCTCGGTCACCACGCGAATCTCGGGATGCTCGGCGGCGTGGCGTCGAACGATGTCACGAGTGCCGTCCGCGGAGTTGTTGTCCACGACGATGATCTCGGTGATGCAGTCCAGCTGGGTGCAGAGCAGATCGAGGCACGCGCCGATGCACTCCTCCTCGTCGAATGCCGGGACGACGACGGACAGGGACAGTCGGTTCATCGGGAGATCTCCGTTCGCGAGGCGGTCGGGTGCCGCGGGACCGTGCGGCCCTGCGCTGCCGCCTCGACGAGGTCGGCGCACCGCCGGACCGCATCGGCAGGTGTGACGAGAATGTCCGCGAGACGCTGTGCGGCAGAACGTGTCCGCGGGTCCAGGACCCGCGCCAGTGCGGTGTCGAGCGAGGCGGGGGACGCCGATCGTGCGGCGACGCCGGCGCCGACTCCGGAGGCGACGACGCGTCGCCCCCACAGTGGCTGATCCGCACCCACGTGGCACACGAGAGTGGGTCGGCCGGCGCGCAGACCCGCGGCGGTGGACCCGGCGCCGCCGTGGTGGACGACGGCCTCGCATCGCGGGAGCACCGCGGTGTGGTCGACGGCCGACACCGAGAGGACGTCGGTCCCGAACTCGTCGGGAGGGAACGTGGCGTCGCGCAGCCGGTCGTCCCAACCGCCGACGAGCAGAACGCGCCGCCCGGCACGCCGGACGGCGGCGACGAGCTCGTCGAGAAGAGCCGCGCCGCCGGGGACCGTCATGCTGCCGAACCCGACGTACACCGGTGGCGTGCCCGCGCGGAGCCAGGTGTCGAGGTCGTCGGTGACCGGAGCGGCACGTTGCAACGCGGCGCGAGTGTCGGCGTCGGGATGCAGAAATCCTGTGAGAGGCCGTGTCGGACCCCATTCCTCCGTGAGCCCGGGGAACAGCGCCGCGTCGTACGCCTGGATCTCGGTGACGCCGGAACGACTCAGTGCTGCAGCGACACTGGACGTCATGGGCGGCAGGCCGAGTTCTCCTCGGAGGGTGGTGTGCGCACCGCGGGAGGCGCGCCACAACGTGGTGTCGAGCGCCCACCACGCCGCGCGGTGCACGAACCCCGGGAGGGCGGACGGCACCGGGACGACGGAGGCCACGCCGTTGCTGCGAACCGGGCAGAAGTGGAGGGGTGCGTAGGGGATCGAGTGCACCTCGGCCACGTCGAACGCACTCTCCTGACCGACGGACGATCCCACGAGGACGTCGCTGCCGTCGGCCAGATCGGTCAATGCGGCTCTCGCGGCGCGACCTCCCGCCACGGTGATGGCCGTGACGGCGGCGAGCCGACGCCGCGGATTTCGCGAGGCCATGTCTCGGGTCACCAGCGGAGAGGTGAGCAGCTCTGCGGTGTCCACTCCGCACGGACGGGCATCGAGGCCGACGGACGCGGCGAAGGCGACGAGGTTCGGTGGAACGGCGAGCACGACGCGATGTCCGCGTCGTTCCAGCTCGGTGGCCAGGACGATGCCGGGCTGCACGTCGCCTCTACTTCCCTGAAATGCCAACGTGACCTGCATGTCTCACCCCCTCGAGCATCATCTCGCGATGACCGGTCGCAACTGATGACCTCCGCGAACTGTTCGTGTGACGACCATTGCAGACATGGTGGGACTCCGCCAATCGTGACGTCCCACGCCACACCGACACGCCAGCGTGACGAGTGTCTCGCCCGCCGAGTTGCGGTCGAGGCCGTCGTGAGATGCCACGCCGCTGCGCGGACCTGACCTCCGACTTCCGCGTATTCTGCTGTCAGGCTTGACAAGTCGACATCGATCACAATTGTGACCAGCGTGCGCTGCCGACCTCGAGGTCTGTCCGTACTCCAGTTCTCGGATCGGCACCACGACATGCCGTCCGGTGCGCCGAATGGTACGAACAAGTGACATCGGCGTACGAGACGCCATTTCCGGCGCAATCCGGACCAGGTATGTCCGAGGGGGGAACCGAATCGTGCGAATCGTCATGGCTGTCAGCGGAACGCGAGGTGACGTGCAACCTGCCGTCGTCCTGGGTGCGGAACTGGCGGAGCGCGGACACCACGTGATGATGGCCGTCCCGCCCAACCTCGTGGACCTCGCACGCCGGGCCGGACTGGAGTCGGTGCCGTTCGGATACGACACCCGCGAGCACATGAACTCGGACCTGGTCCGTCACGGTCTCTCCCGCGGATCGGTCGTCGACCGAGCGCGAGCCCTCGCGGAACTGTGGAACTTCGGATGGGATCAGATGGTGACGGAACTGCGCGACGTCGTCGAGACCACGGCTCCGGACGTCCTGCTCACCGGCATCACCACCGAGCAGATCGCGCTGCCGCTCGCCGAGGCGCGCGGAATCGGTCTCGTCGCGCTCCATCACGCGCCGGTGCGCTCCAACGCGCAGTACTCCCCGGTGCCCGGCACCGACGGTGCGCCGTCGGTGGTCATCGGACTGGCCTGGACCGTGCTGGACCACGTCCTGTGGGCGGCGACGCGGTGGCGTGAGAACGCGCTACGCCGCTCGCTGGGCATCTCGACTGTGTCCTCGCCGCTTCCCGGTCGCATTGCCCGTCGCGGGAGCGTGGAGATCCAGGCCTACGACCGGGTCCTCTGCCCCGAGTTGGCGGCGGACTGGGACGGCACGCGTCCCCTCACCGGCTTCCTCGACGTCTCCCCGGAACTCCGCGTACGGATGGATCCGCAGCCGTCCGACCCCAGTCTCGAGGCGTGGATCGACGACGGCACCCCACCCGTCTACGTCGGCTTCGGATCCATGCCGGTGACGAACCCGGCTGCCGTCGTGGCCGCCGTCGCGGACGCCGCGGCCCGCGTGGGCGAACGGGTTCTTCTGTGCGCCGGATGGAACGACGTCGACTCGGCCGGCCCGCTCGGTGATCACGTCCGCGTGACCGGCGCCGTCGACCACGCCGCGGTCTTTCCCCGGTGCCGCGCCGTCGTGCATCACGGCGGCGCGGGGACCACCGCGGCGGGACTGCGGGCGGGGCGACCCACGGTGGTGTGCTCGGTGTCGTCGGACCAGCCCTTCTGGGGTCGACGGGTCGTCGCGCTCTCCTGCGGCGCGGCGATGGCCGCCTCCGACATCACGGCGGAATCGCTGGAGAAGGCGCTGCGTCTCGCTCTGGAACCGGCCGCGGCCGCGGGTGCTGCCGCCGTGGCCGCCGCGATGACGAGTCCCGAGGAGGCGGTCCGTCGGGCGGCCGACCTCGTGGAGTCGGCCCGCCGCGCACCGAAAGATGCGGTGCTCCGCGCACCGAAGGACGCGGTGGTCGCATGACGGCCCGGCTCCAGGATCAGGACTTCACCTACTGGTTTCTCTCCGAGGCCTTCGGGTGGGACGTCGTCCTGCAACTCGTGTGGCGCTTCGACGACGCGGTGCCGGACGCCGACGTGGCGGCGATGGCCGCGGCCCTCGCGCGCGGCGCACTGCATCGACGCATCGTCCGACCGTCGATTCCCGTCGCCCGCCCGGGATGGGTCCGGTCCGACGGGGCTCCCGCCGTTCAGCTCGACGAGGAGCCGGTGGCGCCGGACGAGGTTCTCGACTGGGCGACGCGCGATCTCGAGAACGTCGACCTCGACGCCGAGGCGGGTCGGTGCTGGGCGCTGCGGTCCACCCGGACGACCACCGGTGGATCGGCGCTGTCTCTCACCTGCCTGCACCTCGTCGCGGACGGCCGAGCGTTGACGGCCGCCGCTGTGGCCGCCGTCGCCGACGCGGCCGGGGTGCGCGACGACATGGGCGCCGCGCCGACGGGCCTGGCCGCGCTCGTGGGGGACGTCGGCGACGCAGCACATCAGGTGGCCGGGGCCGCGGCGGGCGTGGCACGGACCGCCGTCGCGGTGGTGTCCGACCTCCGTTCGACCGAGTCCACCTCCGCCCGTCCGGCCTCCGTCACTCCGCGCACCGCGGCGCACACTCGCGCGCCGCGCGCTCGTCCGTCCTGGGCGGCGGTGACAGTGCCACTCGCGGAGTGGGACGCCGTCGCACAGCGCCACGGCGGGACGCGGAACTCGCTGTTCGTCGCGGTGCTCGCCGGTGCGCTCATCGCCACCGGGTACGCCGACGACGGGCTGCCCGTGAAGGTCGGGATCCCGATGAGTCTGCGACGGGGAGAGGACGACCCACGTGGCAATGCCACCGGGGGCGTGTCGATCTCGCTCACCGAGCGCGTGGTTCCGGGTTCCGACCTCGGCGGTGTCCGCGCGTTGTGCCGGGACGCCTTCGCGGCACTGTCCGCCGGACGTCGTCCCGCGATGATTCACCTGCAGCCGCTGCTTCAGGTACTCCCGCTGTCCGTCGTGACGTCGGTGGTGACGGGCGGCGGGTCCGGAATGCCCGACGTGGTCGCGTCGAATCTCGGGGCCTTCGACGGTCTCCGCCATGTCGGCGGCCGTACCGCGACGGACGTCGCCTTCCGCGGGACGGCGCATCACGTCGACCCCGCCGGGACGCAACGCTTCGGCGAGGGAGTGCAGTCCTGGTACCTGGAGACGGACGGCGCGGCGACCTTCGCCGTGGCCGGGTTCGACGAGACGCGCGTGGGTTCCGCGCAGGTGCTGACCGCAGCCCTGTCCGCTGAGCTCACCGGATGGGATGTGCCGCATGAGTTCTGGTGACGTGACCACCGATCCTGCCCGGCCGGCCGACCGCGTGGCGGGCGCCGACGAGTCGTACGCGTTGGCGGAGCGGCTCTTCGGATGGACGGCGCCGATCCAGTATCTGTGGATCTTCCCGGCGGACCCGGGTGCGGACGCCGTCGCCACGCTCGCCGACCGGCTCGCGTCCGGATCCTTCGATCGCCGGGTGGTGCCCACGTCCGTTCCGTTCGGCCACGACCGCTGGGTGCGGGCCGAGCGCCCCGCCACGGTGTACACCGAACCGGGCACCATCGCGGACGACGCGGTGGGGGACTGGGTCGATGCGCGGCTCCGTGCGGCCGATCTCGACCCGTCTGCCGGACGCGGTTTCGCGCTCGAGTGCGCGCACACCGATACCGGGAGAACTGTTCTGGCACTGCTGGTCTCGCACATGATCGCGGACGGGCAAGCCGTGTACGCGGCGCTCGATGCGGCTCGCCGGGGGCCGACGCGCTCGGCACTGCCCACGGGGCGTGACGTTGCCGGGTGGGCCGGCGTGCGAGGCGATCTCGGTGACGTGGGAGCGCAGATTCCGGCGGTCACCCGAGCGCTCGCGGTGATCGGGAAGGCGGCGGTGACGGCCGGCGCGACGGCGCTGCGGACGGCGATCACGCGATCCGACGAGACTGCACCGACCGCCGCGCCGGTCGCGGCTCGCGCGGACGGACCCACTCCGACCGAGTCCGACACCACCCTCGCCGTGGTGGATCTCGATCGCCGCGAGTGGGTCGCCCGCGCGGCCGAGCACGGTGGTACGCCGAACAGCCTCTTCACGGCCGTCATGGGCGGGGTTCTGCGTGCGTCCGGCCATCCGACGGGTCCCGAGGGCACGCGCATCTGCATCGCGGTGAGCAACCGCGCCGACGGCGACGACAGAGCGAATGCGTCCGGGGGCGTGTGGATCCGGGTGCCCGGGCCGATCGGACCCGAGGTGGGGCTCGGCGAGATCCGCGCGCTGAGCAAGGCGGCGTTCGCGAAGTACGCGACCACGGACGACGCTGTCACCGACCACCTGCAGGCGGTGGCCCGGTTGCTTCCGGACCGGGTGCTCGGCCGGATGATGACGTCCATCGCCGGCCCGGACACCACGGTGTCGAACCTGGGCGCCGCGCCTCAGAGCGCCCTCGAACTCGGTGATCAGGTCGCGGAGTCGTTCGGGATCCGCGCGATCATGCAAGGCCGCGACGCGGCCGCACGGCGTCGACAGGGACCGGCGATCGCCGCGTGGGCGGTGGAGTACGGCGACAAGGTGACGGTCACCGTGTTCGGCATCCACCCCGAGTACGCGGGAGACACCGGCCGACTCCGCGAGACGGTGTCCGCGGAGCTCGACCGGTGGTCACTCGAGCACTCGTTCTGGTGAGGTCTACAGCGGAATGTTGCCGTGCTTCTTCGGGGGCAGGGTGACCATCTTGCGTTCGAGCAGGCGCAGTGCGGTGACGATCTGTCCGCGGGTGTGGCTCGGGGGGATCACGGCGTCGACGTAGCCGCGTTCGGCGGCGACGTACGGGTTGACGAGGGTGTCCTCGTACTCGTTCTGCAACTCCAGGCGCAGCGCGTCGACGTCGTCACCGTTCTTCGCGGCTTCGAGGAGGCGCTTGCGGTAGACGAAGCCGACGGCGCCGGAGGCGCCCATGACGGCGATCTGCGCGGTGGGCCACGCGAGGTTGAGATCTGCGCCCATGTGCTTGGACCCCATCACGTCGTACGCGCCGCCGTACGCCTTGCGGGTGATGACGGTGATCTTGCCGACGGTGGCCTCACCGTAGGCGTAGAGCAGTTTCGCGCCGCGGCGGATGATGCCGTTGAACTCCTGGTCGGTGCCGGGCAGGAAGCCGGGGACGTCGACCAGGGTGATGATCGGGATGTTGAAGCAGTCGCAGGTGCGGACGAACCGGGCGGCCTTCTCGGAGGCGTCGATGTCGAGGGTGCCGGCGAACGCGGTGGGCTGGTTGGCGACGATGCCGACGCTGCGCCCGTCCACGCGGCCGAACCCGACGATGATGTTCCGGGCACGCCCTTCCTGCACCTCGAGGAACTCGTCGTCGTCGAGGATGCGGCGGATGACCTCGTGCATGTCGTACGGGGTGTTCGGCGAGTCCGGAATCAGGGTGTCGAGTTCGAGGTCCTCGGCGGTGAGGGAATCGGCGATCGCTCCGTCGATGGGATCCGACGGCGTCAGTCGGGGCGCGGTGGCCTGGTTGTTCGAGGGGAGGTAGCCGAGGAGTTCGCGGACGTAGTCGAGAGCGTCCTGCTCGCCGGAGGCCACGTAGTGGGCGACGCCGGACTTCTCCATGTGGGTGTGGGCGCCGCCGAGGTCCTCCATGGTGACGTTCTCGCCGGTGACGGTCTTGATGACGTCGGGTCCGGTGACGAACATCTGGGAGGTCTTGTCGACCATGACGACGAAGTCGGTGAGGGCGGGGGAGTAGACGTGTCCGCCGGCGGCGGGTCCCATGATCAGGGAGATCTGGGGGACGACGCCGGACATGCGGACGTTGCGGTGGAAGATCTCGCCGTAGAGGCCGAGGGAGACGACGCCTTCCTGGATGCGGGCGCCGGCGCCCTCGTTGATGCCGACGAGGGGGCGCCCGGTCTTGAGAGCGAGGTCCATGACCTTGACGATCTTCTCGCCGTAGATCTCACCGAGGCTGCCGCCGAAGACGGTGGCGTCCTGGGAGAACACGCACACGTCGCGGCTGTCGACGGTGCCGTAGCCGGTGACGACGCCGTCGCCGAAGGGGCGGTTGTCGGCGAGGCCGAAGTTGACGGAGCGGTGGCGGGCGAGGGCGTCGAGTTCGACGAACGAGCCCTCGTCGAGGAGGGCGGTGATGCGTTCGCGGGCGGTGAGCTTGCCCTTGGCGTGCACCTTCTCCACGGCCGCCTCGCCCATGGGGAGCTCGGCCTGGGCCTGGCGTGCGGCGAGCTCGGCCAGCTTTCCGGCAGTGGTGTGGATGTCGGGAGCAGCAGCCCCCGTCTCTTCCCTGGCCACTGATTCCTGCGCGGACGCATCCTGAACACTCGTCATAGACCAGCACTGTATCGACGCCGCGCTGCCGGACGTGGCAGGGGTGGTGCGTCGGCCGCGTCTCTATGCTCGGCTCCATGTGGGAGAACCTGGACAGACCGCCGCTCGACGGGCGTGCGCTGACCCGAGCACTCGTCGACGGACCCCGCGGATCGTGGTCGCGTGTGGACGTCGTGGCGCGGACCGGATCGACCAACGCGGATCTCCTGGCCGTCGCCGACACCGCCGGGGACCGCACCGCGCTGATCGCCGACGTCCAGGACGCGGGGCGCGGTCGTCACTCGCGGTCCTTCACCGCGCCCGCGCGGTCGCAGGTCATCGTGTCGGCACTGGTCAAGCTTCCCGGGGTGCCGCCCGGATCGGTGGGGTGGCTCCCGCTGCTCACCGGTGTCGCGGTGGTCGACGTGCTGCGCACCGTCACCGAGGTCGACGCGGTGCTCAAGTGGCCCAACGACGTCCTGATCCGCGGCGACGAGTCGTCCGGGTACGCCGGGGGCAAGGTGGCGGGCATTCTGGTGGAGGTGGCCTCGACGCATCCCGTCGTGACGGCGGTGTCCGGAGTGGGCATCAACGTCAGCCTCACCGAGGCGGAACTGCCCGTCCCGACGGCGACGTCGCTGCAATTGGCCGGTGCCGCGGTGATCGATCGCGGCACGGTGGTGCGCGCCTTCCTGCGGGCCATGGGTGCGGCACTGGACGAGTGGCGCGAGTCGGGGTGGGACACCGCGCCGATCGCGGAGCTGTACCGGTCCCGGTGCGATACTCTCGGCCGCCGCGTGCGGGTCACGATGCCCGGGGACACCGAGCTGGTGGGCGTCGCGACCGACATCGACGAACACGGTCGAGTGGTGATCGTGCCCGAGTCGGGTGACACCACGCCGGTCGCCGTCTCGGCGGGCGACGTCACCCACCTCCGCGCGCTCGACGCCTGACCGCCCCCTTCCCTCAGGAGAACCGCATGTCGTTTCCGCAGGACGCCCTGGGGCACGAGGAGGACCTGATCCTGCATCGGCACCCGCACTGGAAGATGCTCGTGCTGCCGGTGCTGACGTTCCTCGTCGCGACGCTCCTCGCCGGTTTCCTCGTGGGTCTGATCGGACGGTCGCTGGAGTCCACGGCACGGTCCGCCGCGCTGATCGCCGTCGCGGTGGTGTGGGTCGGGCTCATCGCGTGGCGCACCGTCGTCCCCGTGTTGCGCTGGCGATCCACGCATTTCGTCGTGACCGACCGCCGCGTCCTCGTCCGCCAGGGCGTGCTGTCGCACTCGGGCATCGACATCCCGGTACGCCGGGTGTCCAACGTGCAGTTCCGTCACGGTCTTCTCGACCGGCTCCTGAAGACCGGCACCCTGGTCATCGTCGCGAGCTCCGACGACCCCCTCGAGTTCGACGACATCCCGGACGTCGAGCGGGTCCACTCCCTGCTGTACCACCAGGTCTTCGACTCGCAGAATCACGGCTGGGACGACGGAGACGATCTCGGTCCCGCCCGTACTACGTAGGGTGGTCCGGTGACCGAAGTCCTGCTCGCCGAAGACGATGAAGCCATCGCGACCCCGCTGTCCCGCGCACTCGGACGAGAGGGGTACACGGTGACGGTCGAGCAGACCGGTCCCGCAGCGCTGTCGCGCGCCCTGGAGGGCTCGTTCGATCTGTTGATCCTCGATCTCGGGCTCCCCGGGATGGACGGTCTCGAAGTGTGTCGGCAGATCCGCGCCACCAGGTCCGATCTCGCCGTCCTGATGCTCACCGCCCGCACCGACGAGGTCGACTTCGTCGTCGGTCTCGACGCGGGAGCCGACGACTACGTCAGCAAGCCCTTCCGCGTCGCCGAACTCATGGCGCGGGTCCGGGCCCTGCTCCGGCGCCGCGGGGCGGCTTCCGAAGACGGCACCATCGAGGTGGGCGGCCTGCGCCTCGAACCCGCCGCGCGGCGCGTCCTGCTCGACGGCCACGAGATCCCGTTGGCGAACAAGGAGTACGAACTTCTCAAGATCCTGCTGGACCACGCTGGTCAGGTGGTCTCCCGCGACACCATCCTGCGCGAGGTGTGGGGCGACGCCGAGCTACGCGGATCCAAGACGCTGGACATGCACATGTCCTGGCTGCGCCGGAAGATCGGGGACGAGGGCTCGGTGGCGGAACGACGCATCGCGACCGTGCGCGGCGTCGGCTTCCGGATCAACACGGACTGACCGGGCCACCACATGAGGCGTCGGATCCTGCAGTCGATCCTCGCGGTCGTCATCCTCACCGGCATGCTGCTCGGCATACCGTTGACCTACACCGCCTGGCTGTGGGTCGAGGACTTCACCCGCGGCGACCTGCGCACCCGGCTCGAGCGCATGGCGTCCGAGATCATCGACCAGGAGGGTGGGGACGGCCGCGTGGACGGCGGCCTCGACACCGCCTCCCTGCGTCTCGTCGTCCCCATGGGCGGGCGCCTCGTCGTCGTCTACCCCACCCCCGAGAACCCGGCCTCCCGCATGGACATCGGCGCACCGTCCGTCGAGGATCCGATCGAGGAGTCCCTGTCCATGGGTACCTCCGGGTCGTTGCTCCTCGAGGTGCCGTCCGACGAGATGCGTACCGCCCAGAAGCAGGCCGTCGGCGCGGTGGCTCTCGTCGTCCTGGCGTCCATCGCTGCCGGCACCGTCGTCGCCGTCCTCACGTCCCGTCGACTGTCCACGCCCCTGCAGCACGTCGCGGGGCGAGCCGCCCGGCTCGCGGAGGGCGACTTCCGCAAGGACGCCACCCGCCACGGCATCCCCGAGCTCGACCGGGTGTCCGACGTGCTGGACTCCGCATCGGTGGAGATCGTGGGGCGGCTGCAGCGCGAACACTCACTCGTCGCGGACGTGTCCCACCAGTTGCGCAGTCGGCTCACCGCGGTCCGGCTGCGTCTCGACGAGCTCTCCGGGCACCCCGATCCCGAGGTGGTCACCGAGGCCAACGAGGCCATGGCCCAGGTGGACCGGCTGACCACCGCCATCGACGACCTCGTGCGGTCCTCCCGCAGCGACGGCGCGGCCGACGCGTCCACGGTGCGCGTACGCGGTGAACTCGAACCCGTCATCGACGACTGGCGCGGCCCGTTCGCCGACGCCGGGCGAGACCTCGAGCTGCGCGGCGACTCGTCGGTCACCGCCCTCGTGACGGGTTCGCGACTGCGCGAGGCGGTGTCGGTACTGCTGCACAACGCGCTGGACCACGGCGGCGGGCGCTGCGTCGTCTCGGTGCGCCTCGTGGGGGAGTCGCGTGCTCCCGCACAGGACGGACCGCGTCCGCCCGTGGTCGTGGAGGTCTCCGACGAGGGAACCGGTGTCAGCGACGAACTCGCGCCGCACATCTTCGACCGCGGCTTCTCCGGCGCGGGATCCACCGGGGTGGGCCTCGCCCTCGCCCGCGCGTTGATCGAAGCGGACGGGGGACGACTCGAACTGCAGCGCCGTCGCCCGGCGCTCTTCGCGGTGTTCCTGCCCGCCGCGCGTGTGGACCAGGTGGTCCCGGTCGGGATGTCCGAACCGCGCTGACAGGACCCGGCTGACCTAGGCTCGCGACGTGACTGCGCCCGACTTCTATTCCGAATTGCGGACTCTGCGACTCGAGCGGGTGCTCGACGCCGGGGTGGAGATCATCGCCGATCGTGGGTGGGACGGCCTCAGCATGACCGAGGTCGCGAAACGGTCCGGGGTTCCCCGGCAGAGCCTCTACAAAGAGGTGGGCACCAAGGACGACCTCGGTCGCGCCGTCGTGGATCGCGAGGTCGAGCGATTCCTGGAGCAGGTGCGCACCGGGCTGGCAGCGCATCCCGACAGCTTCGAGGACGGCATCTCCGCCGCCGTTCGGGGCGTGCTCGAACACGGTCGGGCGAACGTCGCTCTCGCAGCCGTCCTGCGGCCGGGGCACGACTCCGGTCTGCTCGCCCTGGTCACGGTTCACCCCGACGCCGTGTTGGGCCACGCGAACAGTGCCGTCGGTGCGTTGGTGGGCGAGAGAGCGCCGGAGGCATTGGTGGACTGCGTGGTGCGACTGACGCTGAGCCATCTGGTGCAACCGTCCGTGGACGTGGACGAGGCGGTGGATCGCATCGACCGGGTGGTCCGCGGGTTCGCCTGACCGGACCCGGGTCGCTCGCACCGGCCGGGCGCCCTACAGGTCGAGCACCAGCTTCGACGACAGCGATCGCGAGACACACATCATGACCGTGTCCCCGCGTTCGCGTTCGCGACGCGACAGCACGGAGTCGCGGTGGTCGGGAGTGCCGCTCAGGACGTCGGCCTCGCACGTCCCGCAGATGCCTTCCATGCACGACCCGATGACGTCGGCGCCGGCCTTCTCGACGGCGTCGAAGATCGACGTGCCGTCGGGGACGGTGACGGTCACCCCCGAGCGCGCGCACTCGACCTCGAACGAGTCGAGCGCGTCGTCGGGTGCCTCGACGGTCTCGGCCGCGAAACGCTCCAGGTGCAGGCTCCCGTCCGGCCACGCCGCGCACGCGTTCTCCACGGCATCGAGGAGCGGGCCAGGCCCGCAGCAGTAGATCAGGGTCTCGGGCCGGGGCTCACCCAGCACGGTGTCGAGATCGACACGCTCGCCGCGTTCGTCCTTGGCCCAGACCGTCACGCGGTCGTCGCCGTCGAACTCGTCGAGGAACGCCATGGACGAACGAGATCGACCGGTGTACACCAGGTTCCACTCGGCGCCGGCGGCTCGGGCAGCGGCGATCATGGCGCGGATCGGAGTGATGCCGATGCCGCCGGCGATGAAGAGGTAGCTCGGCGCGGGATCGAGGGCGAAGTGATTGATCGGCCCCCGTGCTCGGAGAGTGGCTCCCTCCGGCAGGTGGTCGTGCACGTGCGCCGAGCCGCCGCGGCCGTCCGGCTCGCGCAGGACAGCGATCGTCCACGAGGACTCGTCGGCGGTGTCTCCACAGAGTGAGTAGTGCCTGACCAGGTCGGGGCGCAGCATCAGTTCGACGTGCGCGCCGGGCGTCCAGGACGGCAGCGATCCGCCTGCGGCATCGGTGAGGACGAGTTCGACGACGCCCTCCGCCGCGGTACGCCGGTGCGCGACCCGCACATCGAGCTGCGTCCGCTCTGCTCCGCCGCCGTCGCGGCGCTGTCGAGAGGGCGCGACAGTGGACGTGTCCACCACGGGAGCAGTGTCGTCGGCGGCGCTCGCGGCCTTCCTGTCGGTGCGGTAGGTGCCGTGCGGTCGACGCTCGCCGTCCTTCGGTGTCGTCATCACCATCATGGAGCTGTAGCCACGAACGAAGTTGGACTGCACGCGCGTCGGCTCCGCGAGGACCTCGATGTCGTCGAAGCGCGTCAGCAGCTCCTCCCAGAGGATCCGCAGCTGCATCTCCGCGAGCCGACTTCCCATGCAGCGGTGGGTGCCGATGCCGAACGCGAGGTGATGCCGTGCGTTGCGCCGGTCGATCACGAAGCTGTCCGGGTCGTCGAACGTGCGCTCGTCGCGGTTGGCCGAGGCGTACCACATGACGACCTTGTCGCCCTCGCGGACGAACTGACCGTTCAGGACGGTGTCTCGAGTCGCGATGCGGCGCATGTAGGCGAGGGGCGTCTGCCACCGCAGGATCTCGTGGACCATCTTCGGTACCAGGCCCGGATCGGCGCGCAGGCGGTCGAACTGCTCCGGGAACTGGTTCAGGGCAAGCAGTCCGCCCGTCATCGAATTGCGGGTGGTGTCGTTGCCGCCGACGACGAGCAGGACGATGTTGCCCAGGAACTCCATCGGGCGGTCGATCAGGTCCTTCGTGTCCTCGGACAGCTGCATGAGGGTGATGAGGTCGTACCCGGGCTTCTCGCCGGCTGCGAGGCGCGCCGCCTTGTCGTGCCACAGGGCGCTGAAACTGCGCGCTGCTTCCGCCGCGGCCCGATACGCCGCGTCCGTGTCGGTGGACCCGCCGGTGGCCGACGCGCTCGCGGCCACCAGATCGGTCCACTCGACCAACTTCCGTCGTTCCTCGTAGGGGAAGTCGAGCAGCGTCGCGAGCATCCGCGAGGTCAACTCGATGCTGACCCGGTCGACCCAGTCGAAGGGCTCGCCCACGGGGAGTTCGTCGAGGACCTCCGCGACCCGCGAGCGGATGAGCCCTTCCATCTCCTCCAGATTCCGAGGTGCGACGACGCCTTGCACCGCGGCGCGCTGCTGGTCGTGGCGCGGTGGGTCCATCGCGATGAACATCTCGATGTCGAGACCCTCCGGCGGTGTGCCCAGGATGATCTGCGGCTCCGCAGAGAAGGTCTCGAAATCCCGGTCGACGGCGACGATGTCGTCGTAGCGCGTCACCGACCAGAACGGCCCGAACGCGCTGTCGGCCCGGAAGTGTACGGGCGACTCGTCTCGCAGTCTCCGGAAATAGGCCTCCCACGATCCCTGCCGCCACAGGAAAGGGTTGCTGACATCGATCTCGGTCAGCTCCAGCTCTGCCACGTCGGGGATCGCGGATTCACGGAAGTGCGGCTGCCCGTCGCTCACCACGAGCCTCTTCGCGCGCTGCCACAGGTGCAGTCCCTGGATCTGACGCTCCATCGGGACCAGCGCCTGTGTTCTCGTGATGATCGTGTCGCGAACGCTCATGACGACTACCGCCTCGGTGCTGGAATGGTTCTGCCGAATGGAATGACAGAACTAAACCATGTGTACCCGAAGATGACAATAGTCGGTTGATTGTCGCACCCGGGCGGCAGAACGGTGCCCACATCGCCTGGCGGAGGGTGAGAGGGGCCTGACGCGTCGCGTCAGCTGTGACCCATGAACTGCGTCTGCTCGTCGTCCGGGTCCACGTCGGGATCGAGATCGGGGTCCGGCTCGTCCTCGATCAGCGGGTTCGCGATGACGCCACGGCCGTTCTCGTCCGGGAACGCGAAGCGACGCAGCGCCCAGAAACGGAAGACCATCTGCAGCAGGTTGCCGATGACGTAGTTGAGGACGAAGTCGATGATGATCAGTGCGGTGAGGGTGGTCTGTCCCTCACGGATGTCGAAGACGTTGTTCGCGATCCACAGCGGAGCGGCGGCGAGGATGACGCCGATGCCACTGATGGTGAAGAACAACAGTGCCTCGTGGTGGCGCTCGCGGCCACCACGGTTCTTGAACGACCACTCGCGGTTGAGGATGTAGCTGAGGATCGTGGCCATCACGCCGGAGAAGATCTTGGCGACGACGGGCTTCGACTCGAGCACGGTGAGGCTCAACGAGTAGAAGATCGCGAGGTCGAAGACCATCGTGGTCGCGCCGACGATCGCGAACTTGATCAGTTCGGAGTGGCGGAGGGCGATGCTTCGGAACGGCTGCGGGATACCGGCAACCACACGGTCGATCAGAGGCACGGTGACCCACTTTACGAAGAGCAGTGACCAAACACTAATCGGACTCGTGACACGATGAGCGGCGTGACAGCAGGAGACACCGTGAATTCGGACATCCCTCAGCAGGCCCCGCGTAGCGACCCGCCGCGGCAGCGCACCTCGTCCCTGCCCGTCGTCGCGATGGTCGGCGGAGGACAGCTCGCACGGATGACACATCAGGCTGCCATCGAACTCGGTCAGACCCTGCGCGTGCTCGCGGCCGGGGAGAACGATCCGGCGGCCAGGGTGAGCGCCGACGTGGTGCTCGGCGAACACACCGATCTCGCGGCACTGCGTGCGGTGGCCGCCGGTGCCGACGCGCTGACCTTCGACCACGAACACGTCCCCACCGAGCATCTCGACGTCCTCGTCGCCGAGGGAGTCAACGTGCAGCCGCCGCCCGAGGCGTTGATCTTCGCGCAGGACAAGCTGCGGATGCGCGTTCGCCTGCGGGAACTGGGCCTGCCGGTGCCGGACTTCACCGAGGTGGCCTCGGTGGAGGACGTCGTCGCCTTCGGTGACGCTCACGACTGGCGCATCGTGATCAAGGCCGTACGCGGCGGCTACGACGGTCGCGGCGTCTGGATGCCCGCCGATGCCGACGAGGCGCGCAGCGTCGTGTCCGATCAGCTCGCCGCCGGCGTGCCGCTGATGGCGGAACAGCGTGTCGACATGGCCCGCGAACTCTCGGCGATGGTCGCGCGGTCCCCGTTCGGTCAGGGCGCCACCTGGCCCGTCGTCGAGACCGTGCAGCGGTCCGGACAGTGCGCCGTCGTCATCGCCCCCGCTCCCGGCCTGTCCGAGGACCTGGCCGCGGACGCCGAGCACATCGCGCTCCGCATCGCGTCCGAACTGGGTGTGGTGGGAGTCATGGCCGTCGAGCTGTTCGAGAAGGTCGACGGCACCCTCTCGATCAACGAACTCGCCATGCGCCCGCACAATTCGGGCCACTGGACCCAGGACGGCGCCCGGACCTCGCAGTTCGAGCAGCATCTGCGCGCGGTGCTCGACTACCCCCTCGGTGACTGCGCGCCGCTCGCGCCGGTGTCCGTGATGGCCAACGTCCTCGGCGCCGAGGAGCAGCCCTCGTCGACCATGGACGAGCGGGTGCATCACCTGTTCGCGCGGATGCCCGACGCCAAGGTGCACCTCTACGACAAGGGCGAGCGCAAGGACCGCAAGATCGGCCACGTGAACATCGTGGGACCGCGGAACGGCTCCGCGTCCGATGCCGAGCACGTCGCCGAGGTCCGTGAGCGCGCCGAGCGTGCCGCGCACTGGCTCTCGCACGGGGTCTGGACCGACGGATGGGATCCGCATCATGGTTGAGAACAGCAGGGTCGACGACGACAGCACGGCCGTCCGGGTCGGCATCATCATGGGCAGCGACTCGGACTGGCCGGTGATGGAGGCCGCCGCCCTGGCGGTCGCCGAGTTCGGCGTCCGCTTCGAAGTGGGCGTGATCTCCGCGCACCGGACGCCCCAGCGCATGCTCGACTACGCGCGGGACGCCGCGGACCGCGGGATCGAGGTGATCATCGCCGGCGCCGGCGGTGCCGCCCACCTGCCGGGCATGGTCGCCTCTGCGACGCCGCTCCCTGTCATCGGTGTCCCGGTTCCCCTGAAGTACCTGGACGGGATGGATTCCCTCCTGTCGATCGTGCAGATGCCGGCGGGGGTGCCCGTCGCGACGGTCTCGATCGGCGGCGCACGCAACGCCGGTCTTCTCGCCGTGCGCATTCTGGGTGCGGCCGATCCGCAGCTGCGTGGACGTATGGCGGAGTTCCAGCGTGGACTCGAGCAGATGGTCCTGGACAAGGACGAGGCGCTGCGTCGCAGTCTGCTCGAATGACTGCGTCCGCGGACTCGGTCCGCCCGCTGCACCGCACGCCCGCTGCCCTGGTCGCGGTCTTCGTCGGCGGTGCCGCGGGAACGGGTGCGCGCTACGCGGCGGAGACGTGGATGCCGCACTCCGGAACGGGATGGCCGTGGGCCACGTTCCTGATCAACCTCGGCGGTGCGTTCGTCCTCGGTCTGCTGCTGGAGGCGTTGGCGCGTTCGGGACCGGACGTCGGGCGGCGTCGGTGGCTGCGTCTGGTGGCGGGTACCGGGTTCTGTGGCGCGTTCACGACCTACAGCACGTTCGCCCTCGAGACGGTCGAGCTGGTCCGGGACGGCGCACCGACGACAGCACTGACCTACGCCGCCGTCGGAGTCGTGGCGGGGCTGATCTGTGCCTGGGCGGGCATCGTGACCGGTGGCGCGCTCGCGCGGCGGTCGCGCTCATGACGCTCGCCGCGGTGCTGCTCGCGGGCGCACTCGGAGCGGTGGTCCGATCCGTCGTCGACGGCGAGGTGACGGCCCGGCTGGGTCGGCCTTCTCCCCTCGGGACCCTGTTCGTCAACGTCAGCGGGTCGTTCCTGCTGGGCGTGCTCGCAGGGCTCGTGCTGTTCGCCGGCCGGCCCGCCGAGTGGCAGGCCGTCGCCGGCACCGGGTTCTGCGGCGGCTACACGACGTTCAGCACCGCGAGCGTGC
Source organism: Rhodococcus sp. BP-349 (assembly GCF_019835845.1). NCBI lineage: Bacteria > Bacillati > Actinomycetota > Actinomycetes > Mycobacteriales > Nocardiaceae > Rhodococcus > Rhodococcus sp. BP-349. Next base: position 2,002,104 of record NZ_JABUDR010000001.1, read on the forward strand.
AGTCGGTCCGGCTCGTGCAAGAGGGTCGGCACCGCGCAGCTGCGGCGAACGTGGGGATCACCGTGATCGCTTCCGTCGTCGCCTGCGCCGGTGGGCTGGCTCTCGTGTGGGCGGCGTCGGGTGGGAGCTCGGTGTGACGTTCTTCGGTCCGCGGGGGTCGAGCCCGCTGCGACGGGTGTCGCGTGGCAGCGTCCAGTCGCTGGTCGTGACCGCCTCGGCGCTCACCTGGGCACGGTTGTGGCGCGCGCAGGTCTCGTACGACGCGTCGTCGAACCTGATCGTGTGCGAGGCGATGCGTGGTGGATATGCCCGCGGCGGAACCTGTTTCGGCGGAGCGTTCCTCACCGGACACGCGCTCGTCGATCCCCGTCGACGGCGGGCGATGCTGCGCCACGAGTCCGTACACGCCGACCAATGGTCCCGCCACGGGTTCTCGTTCGCGATCCGGTATCTGGTGGAGGAGATGCGCCGGCCCGGCGCCGCCAACCGCTTCGAGGTGGAGGCAGGACTGGGCGACGGAGGCTACCTCACTCGAGGACCGTCGTGACCTTCTCCGTGGCGACGCGGCGATCGAGCGCCGCCGGGTCCAGCGCGGTCACTTGAACCAGTGACGCGCCGGCCGCGAGCACCGCGACGAGACCGTCGAGTAGTCCGTCGGCGTCGTCCCACGATCCGGTCGCGAGAACCCGGTCCGTCGCCGACAGTCCGCGCGCTGCCGCACGGCCCTGTGCGTCGGTCAGGACGTCCTGGACGGAGCGACCGTCCAGGGCCGGCCCGGCGCCGGCGGGAACGAACTGATCGCCGTGCACGCGAACCGACGTCGCGTAGTCGGTGACTCCGAGGGGAAGGTCGTCGACGGGCCGACCGAACGGGTCGAGCGACAGTGCGGCCACCTCACCGGCGTCGGCGGTCTCCACACCGGAGGCGGTCACCAGGGCGACCGTCGCGTCCGGATCGGGCCGGAGAGTCACCTCGGCGCCGGCCGACCACGCGCCGAGCAGCACCGAGGCGGTCTGCCAGTGCGCGGGGAGCACGACACTGACGACGTCGCCCGGCGACACACCGAGCTCGTCGCGGAGGAAGTTGGCCGTCTTCGCGGCCCAGTTGGCCAGCGTCAGCGCGGACAGCTCGATGCGCTCGCCGGTCGAGTCGTCGTAGTAGGTGATGCGCGGTCCCGCCGCGTCCGCCGCGAGGATGGGTCCGAGAAGCGCGTCCGTGAGCGTCGTGCCACCTGAGGTCATCGACGACATTCTTCCGAACTCACCCGATCAGTTGACGCACTGGGGGCCTGCGGACCCGGCGTCGATCGGGTCGGCGGCCGCGGGAGCCGGGGTGGCGGTGTCACCCGCGGGCGAGACGCCGGCCGGGAGCGAGCCCGCCGCCGCGGGAGCGGAGTAATCGGAGGCCACCACGACACGCACGGTTCCGGACGGCAGAGAGTCGTCGGTCTCCGTCCGGTCCGTGCCCACCCGCGCGGCGACGGCCGCCGCGGCGTCCCCGTCCGAGGACGCGGCGTACACGGTGGTCCGGTCGACGCTCGCACCCTCGTTGTTGCCGACCTCGCCGGGAACGAAGCCCTCGCCCGACAGGGTGTCGGAGACCGAGGACGCCAGACCGTCGACGCCGCTGTCGTTCGCGACGTCCACGGTGACGCTCGAGGCGTCGATGTCGGGAACGGTGGGCGTCGGCGTCACGCTCTCGGACGGCGCGGCGTCGCCGATCAGCCCGCGCACCCAGGTCTGGACCTCGGCGGGATCGACCGCGACGATCGACTCGCCGTAGTCGGTGACGCCGTTGATGTCCGCCACGGGGATGGTGTCGAAGGTGACCGCACCGCCGGCGACGTCCTGCAGCTTCGTGGCGAAGTCCAGGACGTCCCAGTCGTCGTCGATGGTGACGGAGCGTTGCACCGCCGACCCGAGCTGTCCCAGCGTGCCGGGATTGCTCAGCGTGCGGGCGCTGAGCACCTTGCGGACCAGCGACGCCATGAACACCTGCTGACGGACGATGCGGTCCAGATCGCCACGGGGGAGATCGTGGCGCTGACGCACGAAACTGAGGGCGTCGGCGCCCGAGAGCGTCTGCTGCCCGGCCGCGAAGCGCGCGCCCGAGAGGGGCTCGTCGACCGGAGCGTTCAAACACACGTCGACGCCGCCGACGGCATCGGTGAGCAGGACGAAGCCGAGCAGCCCGACCTCGGCGTAGTGATCGACCGTCACGCCGGTGAGTCCCGCGACGGAGTCGATGAGCGCCTTGCGGCCCGCGAGCGTCGACTCGCTGTCGGCCTCGGCGTCGGGCACCCCACTCTCGACGAGTTCGAGGCGCTTCTCCTCCTTGGTGGCTCCGTACGCGGCGTTGATCTTGCTGTCGCCGATACCGGGCACGTTCACGTAGGCGTCGCGCGGGATGGAGATCGCCGACGCGGACGAACCGTCGTTGGGAACGCGGATCAGAATGATGGTGTCGGTGTTGTTGGCCACCTCGTCGCCGGCGCGGAGCGAGTCGAGCTCGCTCTGCGAGAGCGCGTTGCCGTGCGCGTCGGTCCTGCTGTCGGTTCCCACGAGCAGGATGTCGACAGCACCGTCGGCGCCGTCACCGAGATCGAGGTTCGACACCGTCGCGAGGTTGCTGCGCAGCGAGTCGATGCTCTGCCATGCCACGCCCGTCACCAGCAGCGCGCCGGCGGAGAACAGTGCGACGGCGATTCGACCGGCGTTGGAGTGTCCCGGTGCCCGCGAGGGGCGGTGGCTCGTCGGAGGTCGACGACCCCGATCGGAGCGGGCGGAGGCGGCCCGCGCACGAGGCTCCGGCTCGCGAGAATCGGGTCGTCGCTCCGCACCGCGCGGTGTCCGAGGTCTGTACGGATCGCGCGGTGTCCCGGGGCCCGTCACAGAATCCGTCACGATCCCCAGGCTAACGGCAGGGTCGCCGCGCCCCGCGCAACCGGACACGGCGTGCCACACTCTGTCGCTGTGACCACCGACGCAGAGCAGAGTTCGGACAGGACCATCGTGGTGACCGGAGCCGGAGGTCAGCTCGGTCGCCGGCTCGTCGACCGCGCGAGGGACGGGTATCGCGGGGCACGCGTGCGCGGCCTCGGATCCGCCGAGCTCGACATCACGGATCCGGAGTCGATCGCCGCTGCCGTCGTGCCGGGCACCGTGGTGATCAACTGTGCGGCGCACACGGCGGTCGACGCGGCGGAGACCGAGGAGGACCGCGCCGCACTGCTCAACGAGGTGGGACCGCGTCTGCTCGCCGAGCGGTGCGCCGAGGTCGGCGCAGGACTGCTGCACGTCTCCACCGACTACGTGTTCGCCGGGGACGCGAGGACGCCGTACGAACCCACCGACCCCACCGCGCCGGCGACCGCCTACGGGCGGACGAAGCTGGCGGGGGAGCGGGCCGTACTGGAGGCACTGCCGTCCGCGACGATCGTGCGGACCGCGTGGGTCTACACCGGCACCGGCTCGGACTTCGTCGCCACGATGCTCCGGCTCGAGGCCGAGCGGGAGACCCTCGACGTCGTGAACGACCAGGTGGGTTCGCCGACGTACTCGGCCGACCTCGCGGACGCGCTCCTCGAGGCGGCGACATCGCCGCGAGCCCTGCCGCAGATACTGCACGCCACCAATGCCGGGACGGCGTCCTGGTTCGACCTCGCCCGGGCGACCTTCGAGGCCGTGGGCGCCGATCCCGACCGGGTCCACCCGTGCGGCAGTGATCGCTACGTGCGGCCGGCGCCGCGTCCGGCCTACTCGGTGCTCTCGTCCTCGGCCTGGAACAGTGCCGGTCTGACTCCGCTCCGGCCCTGGCGTGACGCGTTGACGGCCGCGCTCGCCGCTCGGGCGGTCGCGGACCCGCCCGGAGCCGCCCAGTAGGGTGACCGGCGTGAGTGCCCCCCTGGCCGTCGTGACGGTGACCTATTCGCCCGGCGAGCACCTCGACGCATTCCTCGAGTCCCTGCGGGGCGCGACGACGCGGCCGGTGTCGGTGATTCTCGCGGACAACGGATCCACGGACGGCACACCCGAGGCGGCCGCGGCGGCCTACGACCATGTCAGGTTGCTGCGCACCGGTGCGAACATCGGCTACGGCGGCGCCGCCAATCGAGCTGTCGCCGAAGTGGATCCGGCCGCCGAGTTCGTCATGGTCGTCAACCCGGACGTACAGTTCGGGCCCGGGTCCATCGACGAGCTGATCGCGGCTGCCGAACGGCACCCCAGAGCCGGGTCGCTCGGGCCCCTGATCCTCGAACCGGACGGCTCCCGCTACCCGTCGGCTCGACGGGTGCCCGATCTCACGTCCGGGTCGCTGCACGCACTGCTCGGGTCGGTGTGGCCGTCGAATCCGTGGACACAGCGCTACCGGCAGGACAACGACGAGGTCAGCGAGCGCTCGGTCGGATGGCTGTCCGGCTCGTGTCTGTTGCTGCGCCGCGCCGCGTTCGACTCCGTGGACGGGTTCGACTCCCGGTATTTCATGTACATGGAGGACGTCGATCTCGGAGATCGCCTCGGGCGGGCGGGCTGGACCAACATCTATGTGCCCACCGCCGTGGTGACGCATGCCAAAGGCCATGCCGCGGGGCGTCATCCGGAGTCGATGCTGCCCGCGCACCACCGCAGCGCCTACCGCTTCCAAGCTGATAGACACCCGCGGAGATGGCAAGCTCCTCTCCGGTGGACGTTGCGCGCCGGGTTGGCGTTGCGGTCGAGGGTGGTCGTGACTGCCGCACTGCGGAGCCGCGACGACACGGTCGGGTCAGGTTCGAGCTCGTGAGAAGTTTCTGAGAAAGGCGATACGCGATGACTGCTCCGGCTACCGATGCCGTAGTTCTGGTCGGAGGAAAGGGCACGCGACTGCGTCCGCTCACGCTCTCCGCCCCCAAGCCGATGCTGCCCACGGCAGGTCTGCCGTTCCTCACCCATCTCCTGGCCCGCATCAAGGACGCCGGGATCGACCACGTCGTGCTCGGCACGTCGTTCAAGTCGGAGGTGTTCGAGCAGCACTTCGGTGACGGCAGCGCACTCGGCCTCGAGCTCGAGTACGTGTTCGAGGAGGAGCCGATGGGCACCGGCGGCGGCATCCGCAACGTCCTGCCCCGGCTCCGCGCCGACACCGTCATGGTCTTCAACGGCGACGTGCTGGGTGGTACCGATCTGCGCGGCGTGCTCGACACCCACCGCACCACCGAGGCCGACGTCACGCTGCACCTCGTCCGCGTCGGCGACCCGCGCGCGTTCGGCTGCGTGCCCACCGACGAGTCCGGACGCGTCACCGCATTCCTGGAGAAGACCCAGGATCCGCCGACGGATCAGATCAACGCCGGCTGCTACGTGTTCACGCGCGAGATCATCGAGAAGATCCCGTCCGATCGTCCGGTGTCCGTCGAGCGCGAGGTGTTCCCCGCTCTGTTGGCCGAGGGCAGGCGGGTCTTCGGACACGTCGACGCCGCCTACTGGCGCGACATGGGGACACCGGAGGACTTCGTGAAGGGCTCGGCCGACCTCGTGCGCGGCATCGCACCGTCGCCGGCCCTGACGGGGACCCGTGGCGAGTCGCTGGTCCATCCCGGCGCCGGTGTCGCGCCCGGCGCCCTGCTGATCGGCGGCACTGTCGTCGGACGCGGTGCCGAGGTGGGCGCGGGCGCGCGTCTCGACGGCGCCGTCCTCTTCGACGGTGCCGTGGTCGAGGCCGGCGCGGTGGTCGAACGATCGATCCTCGGGTTCGGTGCGCGCATCGGTCCGCGGGCGCTCGTGCGCGACGCGGTCATCGGCGACGGTGCCAACATCGGCGCGCGGTGCGAACTGCTCCGCGGCGCTCGCGTGTGGCCCGGAGTGACGCTGCCCGACGGCGGGGTCCGGTTCTCGACCGACGTCTGAGAATCCGGGGCGCCCGAGAATCCGGGGCGTCGAAGGATCAGCGAGCCGCCGCGCGGGAGATCATGTCCCGCAGGGCGTCTCGTTCGGCGCCCGCCTCACCGCCGGGGAGGTCGTCGACGGGCCACCACCGCAGGTCGTTCGACTCCGCGCTGCGGACGATGTGCGCACCGTCCGCGGCGCGCACGACGAAGCGCAGGTCGAGATGGCGCGTCGGCTCACCGAGCGAACACGTGATCGGGTGCGTGTGGATCGAGAGCAGTTCCGGCTCGAGAAGCAGGTCGTCGATCCCGCTCTCCTCACGCGCCTCGCGCAGTGCCGCGTCGCGCACGGTGTCGTCGTCGACCTCGCAGTGTCCGCCCAGTTGGAGCCATCGTCCGACCCGCGGGTGCAGCGTCAGGAGCACGTGGCACCCACCCTGATCGAGCACCAGAGCCGACGCGGTGACATGACCGGCAACGTTCTCGCGGAGACAGCCACGCGGCGCGCTGTCGAGAAACGCCAGCATCGTGTGGCGCATCGAGTCGTCGTGCGGGTCGGTGGTGGACCAGGTACGGAGCATCTCTCGCGCCGACTCGTGGAGGCTCTCGGCGCTCATGGACGATTCCTCACAGTTCTCGGAACGCGGAGCCGGGCGGCGTCGGCGCGCGGGGCGACGGGGGAGTGAGCGGGTGTCCGACAGCGACGGCCCCGACGGGGTGCCAGTCGTCGGGCAGTTCGAGCGTCTCGCGCACGGTGTCGGCGGCGAAGATGGTCGACCCCACCCAGCAACTGCCGAGGCCACGTGCCGCGAGGGACACCAGGAAGGCCTGCACAGACGCGCCCGCCGCGACCGTGAACATGACGGTCTCCGCGGACTGCCGTTGCGCGTCGGGATAGTCGTGTGCGTCGTCGAGCACCGCGAACACCAGAATCAGTTCCGGCGCGGTGCGCAGCAGATCACCACGGGCCAGACGTGCCTCGATCGAGTCCTCGCTGCGTCCGTCGCGTTCGAGGTCCGCGCGCCAGCGAGCCGCCATCGCATCGAGCAGCGCGGTGCGCAGTGCCGGGGTACGGACGGCGACATACCGCATCGGGTGGGAGTGATGGGGGGCCGGTGCGGTGACCGCGTCCGCCACGGCGGCCTCGACCATCGCGGGATCGACCGGAGTCGAGTCGAACTCGCGGACCGACCTCCGGGCGGGAACCGCTCCGAGCGCGCCCCGTCGCATCGCCTCCTGCGTTCCCAACCAGAAGAGATCGTCCTCCCCGGGGCGCACGAGATCCCGTGCGGAGGAACCGTCGTCCGCATAGTGCAGCCCTCGGACGACGGCGACCGGGACCGAGCCGAGCTTGCCTTTGACCAGATCTCCCGCGGACGCGAGTTCGTCCGCCAGGGCGACCTCCGTGACCATCAGTTCGTTACCCTGCGCGTCCCGACCACCGGCGTACGCGTGCAGGACGGGCAGTCCTGCCGATCCGATCGCGTTGTCCGTCTGTCCGTTCCGCCAGGCTCGGCCCATCGTGTCGGTGACGACGACGGCGACGTCCACGCCCAGTGAACGGCGTACACCGTCGCGCAGCACGCTCGCCGACGCGTCGGGATCCTCGGGGAGCAGCGCCAACTCGTCCGTCGACACGTTGGATCCGTCGATGCCGGACGCGGCCTGGACGATCCCGAGTCGGTTCTCGGTGATGAGCGTGCGACCCCGTTGAGCGAGGACGCGCACGGCCTCCTGCTCGACGAGGATGCGACGCAGGGCATCTCGCGCCTCCGGGTCCGTCGGTGCGGTCACGAGCCGCCCCTCGACCTTGGAGACGATCTTGCTCGTGACCACCAGGACGTCGCCGTCGGCGAGCCACGGTGCTGCCGTGACGACTGCTGTCACCAGATCGTCGCCCGGCCGGAACTCGGGGAGTCCCGCGACGGGAATCACCTCGATCGAACCGCCCGGTGCATGATCGCCCGGACCGGCGGATCGGGTCACAGGACGCCCGCTGCCTCGAGCGCGGCGCGCGCCATCCGTGCGGTCACCGCGGGTTCGGTCATGAGCAGAGGGACCGCACGCACGTCCACTCCGGGGACGTCGGCGGTGTCGGTCTCGTGTATAAGCCAGGCATCGAGGATGCCGGCGGCCGAGCGAGCACCGTAGTGGCGGCCGATGGCCTCGGCCGTCGTCTCCACCCCGATGACGGACAGGCACTCGTCGGCCATGCCGCGCAACGGCTTGCCGTCGATGACGGGGGAGAGCCCGACGACCTTCGCGGGTGTGGTGCGCAGTGCGGAGCGGATACCGGGCACCGCCAGGACGGCGCCGATGCTGACCACCGGGTTGGACGGTGCGAGCAGTACCGCGTCCGCGGTCTCGATCGCCTCGACGACGCCGTTCGCCGGGGTCGCCTTGTCCGCTCCGACGTACGCGAAACTGTGAGTCGTCACAGCAGCACGGTGGCGCACCCACCACTCCTGGAAGTGAACGGCCTTGTCGGTCCCGTCGTCGGGATGGGTGATCACCACATGGGTCTCGCTGCGGTCGTCCGTGACGGGCAGCAGGCGGACACCCGGAGACCACCTGTCGCACAGCGCCTCCACGATCGCGGAGAGCGGGTACCCGGTGCGCAGCATCCGCGTCCGGATCAGGTGCGTCGCGATGTCGCGGTCGCCGAGCCCGAACCAGTCCGGGTGGGCCCCGTAGGCCGCGAGTTCCTCCTTGACGCTCCAGGTCTCGTCGCGTCGACCCCACCCTCGCTCGGTGTCGATGCCGTCGCCGAGCGTGTACATGCAGGTGTCGAGGTCGGGTGTGATGCGCAGACCGTGCATCCAGACGTCGTCACCGACGTTCACGACCGCCGTGATGTCGCCGTCCGGTCCCAGCAGTTCTCGTACCCCCTGGAGGAACCGCGCGCCACCGACGCCGCCCACCACCACAGTCACCTTCATGACCCTCGACCCTAGGCGGTCGCCGTCGGCGCGATCGGGCCGGTGGGCGCGAACCACGGCGTGTCCGACGCGAAACACCGGGGAAGTGTCGCCTTCCGGGAAAACCGGAGATCGGATGGTATTGCAAATCGAGCGGTCCGCTTGACCGCGACACACCGCGGCGTGTCTAATCACAGTCATGTCATTAACGGTTCGAACAGCGGAATCGCTTGTAGCGAACCACCGTTCGAACACGTGTTCCCATGATTCGACACGAGTTCGCGCGCTGCCCACAGCAGCGTCACGTCCCATGGTGGCACGAGGATTCGCTCTTCGATCCGGCTTCGCGGTCGATCATCGACACAAGTGACCGACAACAACTGCGCTCGAACAGGTGAGGAGGCGGACGTGATGCCGGAACAACACCACGACCTCGGTCGACAGGAGTCCCCCGTCGGGGAACTCGACGACGTACTCGAGGTGGATCCCGTGACGGAGGACGCCCCGGTGGATCCCGTGGACGGGATCGACTCGGAGGACGTCTCGGTCGACGACGTCGACCCGCCGCTCACGACTCTCGGAATGCCTGCTCCCGCACTGCATCTGAGCCTGGTGCCGGGCGATATGGATCCGCTCGAGGATCAGTGGCAGGAGCGCGCTCTGTGCGCCCAGACCGATCCCGAGGCGTTCTTCCCGGAGAAGGGCGGCTCGACGCGCGAGGCCAAGCGCATCTGCCTCGGGTGCGAGGTGAAGGACGACTGCCTCGAGTACGCCTTGGCGCACGACGAGCGCTTCGGCATCTGGGGTGGGCTGTCCGAGCGCGAACGTCGCCGCCTCAAGCGCGGCATCATCTGACGCGTCGCGTCACCGCAGTGGTCGCAATGCTGCAGGCACCGAGGCCTCAGTCGTCCTCGGTGTCGGGGTCGACCACCTCGGGCGTGACCCCCAGGTAGGTCGCCACCTGTTCCACCAACACATCGTGCACCAGGTCCGTCAGCTCCAGCGAGTCGTGTGCTCTCCGCTCGAGGGGCCGACGGAACAGCACGATCCGCGCCCGCGTCGTCGCTCCGCGCGTGTCCACTCCCGCCGGAACGAGTCTCGACAACGGCACCGGTCCCTCGGCCACGACCTCGGGTGGCCAGTTCACCGATTCCGGGTCCACCGCACGGATCTTCGGCACGTCGTCGACGGCGATGTCCAGCTTCGTCAGCCGGTCGTGCCACTTGCGGTCGATCTCGGCGAACGCGTCCAGTACCGCCGCGTCGAACTTCTCGGCGCGAGATCTGCGAGCGGGCACCGTGTCGGGGAACAGAGTGCCGCGCATTCCGCGCCCCCGCCGTGCCGCGGCCCGCGAGCTCGATGGTCGATGGTCGCGTCCGGGACGTCCGCCGGAGCGGCCGCGGGGCTGAGAGGATCCGGTGAACGACACGCGCCCATGCTACGACCGTGTCCTGCGGGGTACGCCGGAGGACACGCGCTAGGGTTCGAGCTGTGAGAGCTGTGCGGGGATGCTGCCGACCGGGATGCAAGAGGCCGGCCGTTGCGACGTTGACGTACGTGTACTCCGACTCGACCGCAGTCGTCGGACCCCTCGCCACCGTGGACGAACCTCACTCGTGGGACCTGTGCGAGGTGCACGGATCGTCGATCACCGCCCCCAAGGGGTGGGAGATGGTGCGGTACGAAGGTGGGTTCTCCACGTCCAGCCCGGACGACGACGACCTGACGGCACTCGCCGAGGCGGTCCGCGAGGCCGGCGCGCGTGAGCGTCCCGCTCCGTCGTTCGGTCGACGGGCGTCCTCCTCCGACTCGCGAGCGTCCACCGACACACCGGCCGCTGCGCCGACACGCACGGGCCGACGCGGACATCTGCGTGTTCTGCCCGACCCCACCAGCTGAACGACGGTTCTCCGGCGCAGCGTAGGGCTGCAGGACTGCTCGCGTGTCGCCTCCGGGCACTAGGCTCCCAGCATGGTCTCGTCGACTCGACGTCGCGCGTGATCCGTCCGGTTCGTCCCAGATGCAGGAGTGTGCAGTGGCCCGACCAGCTGACCTGGTTCACAGCGTCATCAAGGCGTACGACGTGCGCGGTGTCGTCGGAGAGCAGATCGACGAGGACTTCGTCGCCGACGTGGGAGCCGCCTTCGCGAGACTCGTACGCGGCGAGGGCGTCTCGCAGCGCGTCGTGGTCGGGCACGACATGCGCGACTCGTCTCCCGCGTTGTCGTCCGCCTTCGCGCGGGGGGTGACCTCGCAGGGTCTCGACGTCGTTCTCATCGGTCTCGCGTCGACCGATCAGCTCTACTTCGCCTCCGGTCGGCTCGACTGCCCCGGTGCCATGTTCACCGCCAGTCACAACCCGGCGAAGTACAACGGGATCAAACTCTGCCGGGCCGGTGCCAAGCCGGTCGGGCAGGACTCGGGACTCGCGACCATCTCGGCCGAGATCATCGACGGCGTCCCGTCCTTCGACGGTGCGCCGGGCACGACCAGTGAGCAGGACGTGCTCGAGGACTACGCCACGTTCGTGCGGGAACTCGTCGACATCAGCGGCATCCGTCCGCTGTCCGTCGCGGTGGACGCGGGCAACGGCATGGGTGGACACACGGTGCCCGCGGTCCTCGACCCGACGTCGGTGACCGTGCACCCCCTGTTCTTCGAACTCGACGGCACGTTCCCCAACCACGAGGCGAACCCGCTCGAGCCGGCGAACCTCGTCGATCTGCAGAGGTTCGTCACCGAGACCGGCGCGGACATCGGCCTCGCCTTCGACGGCGACGCGGATCGTTGCTTCGTGGTGGACGAGCGCGGCGAGCCCGTCTCACCGTCCGCGATCACCGCGCTGGTGGCCGAGCGGGAGCTGGGCAAGCACCCCTCCTCGACCATCATCCACAACCTCATCACGTCGCGGTCGGTGCCCGAGTTGGTGGAGCAACTCGGCGGTACCGCCGTGCGTACCCGGGTCGGTCACTCGTTCATCAAGGCCCTGATGGCCGAGACCGGCGCGGTGTTCGGTGGCGAGCACTCGGCGCACTACTACTTCCGCGATTTCTGGGGTGCCGATTCGGGCATGCTCGCCGCGCTCCACGTGCTCGCCGCTCTCGGGACGCAGGACGAGCCGCTGTCCGCGCTCATGCGCAAGTACGAGGTGTACGCGGCGTCGGGCGAGATCAACTCGACCGTGGCCGATGCGCGCGAGCGCACTGCCGCGGTGGTCGAGGCGTTCGCCGATCGCACCGTCTCCACTGACGAACTCGACGGTGTGACCGTCGATCTCGGGAACAGCGCGTGGTTCAACCTGCGTGCTTCGAACACCGAGCCCCTGCTCCGACTCAACGTCGAGGCCCGTACCCCCGAGGACGTGGACCGCCTGACGACGGAGATCCTGAGCATCGTCCGCGCCTGACGGTTGCGGACTGTCATAGTGGGGGATACGGAACGAGAGAGGCGGGTGAGGTGCCCATGACTGCTCCTTCGGCGTACGTCGATCTCGACGATGCGAGCGCGATACTGGCTGCGGACTCGTTGGGCGCACTGCACTCCGCCGCGCTCGCGGGCGCACAGATCCGCGCGACCGCGTCCGCCGTCCGTGAGGGCCTGTTGGCCCCGCTGGACGGTCTGCGTCCCCGGAGCGTCGTGCTCGTCGCCGCGTCCGGTCCCGCTCGGAGGGCGGCGGCACTGGTGGCTGCGGTCCTCGCGCCGACCGCCGGCGTGCCGGTCGTCTCACTTCCGGCGACCCCGCCGTGGGTCGGTCCCCTGGACGTCGTGGTCGTGGCCGGCGACGACGCCGGTGATCCGGCGGTCGCGGAGTCCGTCGCCGCGGGAGTCCGCCGGCGAGCGGAGGTGGTGGTGGCGGTACCGGACGAGGGCCCCGTCGCGGACGCCGGTGCCGGCTGGGTGGTGTCCTTCCCGCCGCGGGTCCGTGTGCTCGATCGCAACTCCTACGCCCGGCACGTCGCGGTCATGGCGTCGGTGCTCGCCTCGGTGGACACGGCATCGTCGGTGGGTGACCTCGACGCGGTCGCCGACGCGGTCGACGCGGAGGCCGTGCGGCACCATGCGTCCGTCGAGGTGTTCCAGAATCCCGCGAAGGGGCTGGCGTCCCGGATGGCAGGTCGTCGGGTCCTCATGACCGGTGACGGCGTGGTGGCGACGGAGGTGGCCCGGCACGGAGCCGCGTCCCTGCTGCGTGCGGCGGGCGTCGTGGCGGCAGCCGCCGAACTCTCCGATGCCGTCGGTGTGATCCACGATCTCGGCGCCATCGGCGGGGACTCCGCCGACAGCGGCCGTGTCGACTACGACCCGCTGTTCCACGACGACCAACTCGACGGTCCGCCCCCGGCCGATCCCGTCCGCGTGTTCACCGTCTCGACCGACCCCGACGACAGTCTGGTCCGGCGGCGGGTGGCAGTCCTGGGCGAGGTCGACGTGGTGCGCGCCGACGACGACGGCGTCCCGCGGACGGATCCCGAGGCACCCGCGCCGGCTCCGGCTCCCGGTCCGACGACACCGGTCGGGGCGTCGCTGCGCAGGGCGCTCGTCCTCGCGGTGCGGATCGAGGCCGCCGCGGCCTACCTTCAACTCTCGAACGGGCAGGGCTCGAACTTCCGGGGCTCGAACTTCCGGGGCTCGAACTTCCGGGGCTCGGGAGGCGGGGAGTGACCCCAGCCGTGACCGGGTTCGCAGCGATGACGACGGCAGGTGGTGGTCTGTGAATCTCCTCGACGGAACAGCTCGGTCGTATGCGTGGGGCTCGCGCACGGCTCTCGCCGAACTGCGCGGCGCGCCCGCACCCACCCGGCATCCCGAGGCGGAGATGTGGTTCGGTGCCCATCCGGGCGACCCCGCCCATCTCGTGACGCCGCGCGGTCGGGTGTCGCTGCTCGAGGCCATCGACTCGGACCCGACCGGACTCCTCGGAACAGGCGTGGTGGAGCAGTACGGCCCGCGGTTGCCGTTCCTCCTGAAGTTCCTCGCGGCCGAGGAGCCCCTGTCGCTGCAGGCTCATCCGTCCTCGGACCAGGCTCGCGAGGGTTTCCGCCGCGAGAACGCTGCGGGGGTGCCCCTCGATGCCTCCGTCCGGAACTACAAGGACGCCAGCCACAAGCCCGAGCTCGTGGTGGCTCTGACGGAGTTCGACGCGCTGGCCGGGTTCCGCAGTCCCGCCGAGACGGTGGAGTTGTTCGGCCGGCTCGACGCGCAGGAGCTGCGTCCGTACACCGAGATGCTTGCCGCGCAACCGGATTCGAGTGGTCTGCGTACCCTCTTCACCTCGTGGATCACGCTGCCGCAGCGCGCGCTGGACTCCGTGCTGCCGGCCGTGCTGGACGCGTGCGTCCGAGCCCTCGAACGCGCCGAGCAGACCGGGGACCGCACCTTCGTGCCGGAACTGCGTACCGCACTGGAACTGGGGGAGTACTACCCCGGCGATGCGGGCGTGCTGGCGGCGTTGCTGCTCAACCGGGTCACGCTTCAGCCGGGCGAGGCTCTGTACCTGGACGCCGGAAATCTCCACGCGTACCTGCGCGGAACCGCGGTGGAGATCATGGCCAACTCGGACAACGTGCTGCGTGGGGGACTCACGCCCAAGCACGTCGACGTCCCGGAACTGTTGCGGGTGCTCGACTTCGAGCCGCTCGACTCACCGGTCCTCGTCGCCGACACCAGCCGTCCGCACGTGGTGCGGTATCCCACGCCGGCCCCGGAGTTCGAACTCGTCGGTGTCGAGTTGACGGCAGCATCCGACGACGCTGCGCCGTGGACGCTCACGCACGACGGTGATGCCGCACCGCGCATCGTCGTGTGCGTCGAGGGCAGGGTGCAGGTCGCGTCCGGCGAGACCACCCTGGTCGTGGAGCGGGGAAGTGCCGTCTGGATCGCCGCGTCCGATCCTGACCCTCACCTGTGTGCCCTCACCGACTCAGCTCGGGTGTTCGTGGCGGGCGTCGGCGGTAACTGACGCGTCCCGACACGCTGGCGGATACGTCCCGCCGAGTTCGCAGTTCGTGTGACGATGACCTCGGGCGGTCGACGGTCGCTCGGAGGACGTGAGGAGTTTCGACGGTGACCATCGACGGCAAGGACGCACCCGGTTCGCGCAACACCGGTCTGCGCAGAACGAAGTCCATCGAGCAGTCGATGCGGGACACGGACGAGCCGGACACGAAACTCCGCAAGAGCCTCTCGTCGTGGGATCTCACCGTCTTCGGTGTCGCGGTCGCCGTCGGCGCCGGCATCTTCACCCTGACGGCACGTACCGCGGGGAACGTCGCGGGCCCGTCCGTCTCACTCGCCTTCGTGTTCGCGGCGATCGCCTGCGGACTCGCCGCGCTCTGCTACGCCGAGTTCGCCTCGACGGTGCCCGTCGCGGGCAGCGCGTACACGTTCTCGTACGCGACCTTCGGCGAGTTCGTCGCCTGGATCATCGGCTGGGACCTCATTCTGGAGTTCGCCCTCGCGTCGGCCGTCGTGGCGAAGGGCTGGTCCCTGTATCTCGGCGAGGTCCTCGGTACGGCGTCGCCCGTCGTGTCGATCGGCGGACTCGATGTCGACTGGGGGGCGCTGGCCATCGTCGCGGTACTCACCGTCCTCCTCGCGACGGGCGTGAAGATCTCCTCGCGCGTGTCCCTCGTCATCACAGCGATCAAGGTGGGCGTCGTGCTGCTCATCGTCGTGGTCGGTGCGTTCTACATCAAGGCGGCGAACTACTCGCCCTACATCCCGCCCGCCGTCCCCGCCGAGAAGGAGTCGGGCCTGACCCAGTCGCTGTTCTCCTTCGTCACGGGCGCCGAGGGCAGCAACTTCGGTTGGTACGGACTCCTGGCCGCCGCGAGCCTGGTGTTCTTCGCGTTCATCGGGTTCGATGTGGTCGCCACCACGGCCGAGGAGGCGTCCGATCCGCAGAAGGCTCTGCCGCGAGGAATCCTGGGCTCGCTCCTGATCGTGACGATCCTGTACGTCGCGGTCACGCTGGTGCTGACCGGAATGGTGAAGTACACCGAGCTCGGCGGCGAGGGCGCGACCCTGGCCACGGCGTTCGAACTGAACGGCATCACCTGGGCGTCGAAGGTCATCTCGTTCGGTGCGCTGGCAGGACTCACGACAGTCGTCATGGTTCTCATGCTGGGCCAGTCGCGTGTGCTGTTCGCGATGTCGCGCGACGGTCTGATGCCGCGCCGCCTCGCGAAGACGGGGAGCCGGGGCACCCCGGTGCGCATCACCGTGCTCGTCGGCATCGTGGTCGGTCTTCTCGCGGCGTTCTTCCCCATCGGGACGCTCGAGGAGATGGTGAACATCGGCACGCTCTTCGCGTTCGTCCTGGTCTCCATCGGTGTCGTCGTCCTGCGCCGCACCCGCCCCGACCTGAAGCGTGGTTTCCGCGTCCCGCTGGTTCCGCTGGTTCCGATTCTCGCCGTGCTGGCCTGCGTGTGGTTGATGTTGAACCTGTCGGTGGAGACGTGGCTCCGATTCGTCGTCTGGATGGCGATCGGTGTCGCGGTGTACTTCGGTTACAGCCGACGCCACTCGGTGCTCGGCGCCCGGCAGCATGCGGATGACCCTCAATAGTCACCACATTTCGCCCCGAGGACCAACTCTTCTCACCACGAGGATCGCTGGACCGTCACAGAACTTGCTCTAGACTCACAATCGAGACCGGAAGTTTGTTTCCGGGATGGACACTGGTTCGTCTCGGAATCCACTCGATGTCGAGGAGTTGACGTATGGCGCGGCGGTGGCACGACCCGAAGAAGCTGCTCTGGCTGTTGGGGATGCTCGCGCCCGCGTCCGCACTGCTGCCGTCCCAGCTGGTCCTGCACACCGGTGTGTCGGTGTTCTGGTGGAGCGGTGCGATGCTGTTCTTCCTCGTCATCCCGGTGGTCGATGCCCTGGCGGGGGAGGACGGCAACAACCCGTCCGACGCACAGGTGCGGGATCTCCAACACGACCGCTTCTACCGGTGGTGCACGTTCCTGTTCCTGCCGGTGCAGTACGCCGGACTCGTCGTCGCCTGCTACCTCGTCACCTTCGGCACCCTGTCCGCCGTCGACAAGATCGGCTACGCGGTCAGCGTCGGTCTCGTCGCGGGCATCGGAATCAACGCGGCGCACGAGCTCGGGCACCGCGTGGAGACCAATGAGCGCTGGCTGGCCAAGATTGCTCTGGCGCAGAGCCTGTACGGCCACTTCCACGTCGAACACAATCGCGGTCACCACGCTCGCGTCGCGACGCCCGCCGATCCGGCCAGTGCGCGCATGGGCGAGTCCCTGTATCGCTTCCTGCCCCGGAGCGTCGGCGGCGCGGTCGTGTCCGCCTGGACACTGGAGAAGCAGCGTCTCGAGCGCAAGGGCAGTGGCGTGTGGACTGTCCGCAACAACGTTCTCAACGCCTGGGCCATGTCCGCTGCGCTCTTCGGTGTCCTGGTCGCCGTCTTCGGCGTCGGCATCCTCCCGTTCCTGATGCTGCAGGCGGTGGTCGGAGTGATGACCCTCGAGTCGGTCAACTACATCGAGCACTACGGCCTGCTCCGGGCGCGCACACCCGCGGGTCGGTACGAGCGATGCGCGCCGCGCCACAGTTGGAACAGCGACCGCATCGTCACGAACATCTTCCTGTACCACCTGCAGCGGCACAGCGACCATCATGCGAATCCCGGTCGGCGATTCCAGACGTTGCGCACCTTCGACGAGGCACCGCAGCTGCCGGCCGGCTACGCGACGATGGTCGTCCTCGCGGCCGTCCCGCCCCTGTGGCGTCGACTGATGGACCCCAAGGTCGTCGCGCACTACGACGGCGACGTCACTCGCGCGAACCTGCAGCCGAGCGCCCGTGCTCGACTGGAACGGCGCTGGGCGACCGTTCCCGAACGCGTCGCAGCCGCCTGACCCGTCGGCGCGAGACGCCGGAACCGGACACGTCGTGGCCCCGACCCACCCGCGGGCGGCGGTGAGCCGATAGCCTGGAAGCCGATCATCAGCCGACAGGAGTGGCATCACACAATGACGACATCGACATCGCCCGACATTTCGAGCACCGAGGCGCTGCAGGCGGACATCCGCGGTGGCATCGAGTTCAAGGTCGCGGATCTCTCGCTGGCTGAGTACGGCCGCAAGGAGATCGGGCTCGCGGAGCACGAGATGCCCGGCCTCATGTCCCTGCGTCGCGAGTACGCCGACGTGCAGCCGCTGAAGGGCGCACGGGTTTCCGGGTCGCTGCACATGACGGTCCAGACCGCCGTCCTGATCGAGACGCTGGTCTCGCTCGGCGCCGAGGTGCGGTGGGCGTCGTGCAACATCTTCTCCACCCAGGACCACGCGGCCGCCGCGATCGTCGTCGGACCGCACGGCACGCCCGAGGACCCGCAGGGAATCCCGGTGTTCGCCTGGAAGGGTGAGTCGCTGGCCGAGTACTGGTGGGCCGCGGAGAAGATGCTGACCTGGCCGGTGGCCGAGGACGGCACCCCCCGCCACGCCAACATGATTCTCGACGACGGCGGAGACGCCACGATGCTGGTGCTGCGCGGTGCGCAGTTCGAGAAGGCCGGCGTCGTGCCCCCCGTCGACGAGGACCGCGACTCCGACGAGTACAAGGTCTTCCTGGGACTGCTCCGTGCTTCGCTCGCGCAGGACGCCACCAAGTGGACGAGCATCGCCGAGTCGGTCAAGGGCGTCACCGAGGAGACCACCACCGGCGTGCTGCGCCTGTACCAGTTCGCCGCTGCCGGCGAGTTGACCTTCCCGGCGATCAACGTC
Source organism: Rhodococcus sp. BP-349 (assembly GCF_019835845.1). Lineage (NCBI taxonomy): Bacteria > Bacillati > Actinomycetota > Actinomycetes > Mycobacteriales > Nocardiaceae > Rhodococcus > Rhodococcus sp. BP-349. Next base: position 2,020,634 of record NZ_JABUDR010000001.1, read on the forward strand.
AACGACTCGGTCACCAAGAGCAAGTTCGACAACACCTACGGCACCCGCCACTCGCTGATCGACGGCATCAACCGCGGCACCGATGTGCTGATCGGCGGCAAGAAGGTCCTCATCTGCGGTTACGGCGACGTGGGCAAGGGCAGCGCCGAGTCGCTGGCCGGCCAGGGCGCCCGCGTCCAGGTCACCGAGGTCGACCCGATCAATGCCCTCCAGGCACTCATGGACGGGTTCGACGTCGTCACGGTGGACGAGGCGATCGGCAAGGCCGACATCGTCATCACCGCGACGGGTAACAAGGACATCATCACGCTCGACCACATGCGGTCGATGAAGGACAAGGCCATCCTGGGCAACATCGGCCACTTCGACAACGAGATCGACATGGCCGGCCTCGAGCGGTCCGGATCGACGCGCATCAACATCAAGCCGCAGGTCGATCAGTGGATCTTCTCCAGCGGCAAGTCGATCGTCGTCCTCTCGGAGGGCCGTCTGCTGAACCTCGGCAACGCCACCGGCCACCCGTCGTTCGTCATGAGCAACAGCTTCTCCAACCAGGTCATCGCGCAGATCGAGCTGTGGACGAAGCCGGACGAGTACGACAACGAGGTCTACCGCCTCCCGAAGCACCTCGACGAGAAGGTCGCCAAGATCCACGTCGAGGCCCTCGGTGGCACGCTGACCAAGCTGAGCAAGGAGCAGGCCGAGTACATCGGTGTCGACGTCGAGGGCCCGTACAAGCCCGAGCACTACCGATACTGACACTCGGTCTCGTAGGCGTCGAGAGGCAGGAGCGGAGTCGATGGGCACTCTCGTCGCGATCGAGGGCGTCGACGGAGCGGGCAAGTTCACGCTCTCGTCCCGCCTCACGCACGCATGGGAGGCCGCCGGCGTGGACGCCGTCCGCGTCGGCTTCCCCCGCTACGGGGAATCGATCCACGCCGATCTCGCCGCCGAGGCATTGGCAGGCGAGCACGGCGATCTGGCCGCGGGTGTGAACTCGATGGCCGTGCTGTTCGCTCTCGATCGTGCCGGTGCGGTGTCCGACCTTCGTCGGATGCTGTACCGGCACGACGTCGTTCTGCTCGACCGGTACGTCGCGTCCAACGCGGCGTACTCGGCCGCGCGCGTGCATCAGGACGCGGACGGCGAGATGGTCGAGTGGGTGCGTGCGCTCGAGTTCGACCGCCTCGTCCTGCCGCGCCCCTCGGCCCAGATCCTTCTCGACGTTCCGGTCGAGGTCGCGGAGCAGCGTGCGCGCGGCCGCGAGCAGGAGGATCCGTCCCGCGCCCGCGACGCGTACGAGCGTGACGGCGGTCTCCAGGCCCGCACCGCGGCGGTCTACGCGGGGCTCGCTGCGGCGTCGTGGATGTCGCCGTGGTTCGTCGTGAACGGCGCGCAGGCGGACGGCGAGCAGATCGACGTGACGAGACTCGCCGCCGAACTTCTCAATCAGACTGCGGAGTACGACGGGATGACACGATAGTCGCCATGAAGCCACGAATTCTGGTCGTCGACGACGATACGGCTCTTGCCGAGATGCTCACCATCGTCTTGCGCGGTGAGGGATTCGAGCCGTTCGTGGTGGGAGACGGCACCCAGGCACTGTCCGCCGTCCGGGAGAACCGACCGGATCTGGTGCTGCTCGACCTGATGCTGCCCGGGATGAACGGTATCGACGTCTGCCGCGTTCTGCGCGCCGACTCCGGCGTGCCCATCGTGATGCTCACGGCCAAGACCGACACGGTCGACGTCGTGCTCGGACTCGAGTCCGGCGCCGACGACTACATCATGAAGCCCTTCAAGCCGAAGGAGCTGGTGGCCCGCGTCCGCGCGCGGCTGCGACGTACCGAGGAGGAGCCGGCCGAGCTCCTGTCGATCGGCGACGTCGTCATCGACGTTCCGGCGCACAAGGTCACCCGCGACGGCTCGCTCATCTCCCTGACGCCGCTCGAGTTCGACCTGCTGGTGGCGCTGGCCCGCAAGCCTCGCCAGGTCTTCACTCGTGAGGTGCTGCTCGAACAGGTGTGGGGATACCGGCACGCCGCCGACACCCGCCTGGTGAACGTCCACGTCCAGCGGCTGCGCGCCAAGGTGGAGACGGACCCGGAGAACCCCGAGGTGGTTCTCACAGTGCGCGGTGTCGGGTACAAGGCGGGCCCGCCGTGATCGGAGCCGATCGGTCGCGGGACGGTCGGTGATCTTCTCGTCCCGCTCCCGCCGACGCATCAACGGAACCTTCTCGCCTCTGGTGCGACGGTCCCGCTCTCTGTGGGCTGCCGCCGGCCACGCCTGGCGTCGGTCGTTGCAGCTGCGCGTCGTCGTGTCGACACTGACGCTGTCGCTCATCGTCATCACGATCCTCGGTGTCGTGCTCACCAGCCAGATCACGGATCGCCTCCTCGACACCAAGATCGATGCCGCCACGAAGGAGTTGGACCGTGCGCGCTCGTCCGTCGAGAGCCAGTTGGCGGGCGACGACTCGACCTCGATCTCGAACCGGTTGGAGCTCGCCCGGTCCGGTCTGACGAGTCGGGACACGGAGAGCGGCGCGGACAGCACGTCGGCCGGCACGTTCGATCCTGTGCTCATCGTTCCGGGCGACGGCGCTCGCGACGAGTTGTTCACCGGCCCCGCCGACCAGATCCCGCAGACCCTGCGTTCGTTCGTGCAGGCCGGTCAGGTGAGCTACCAGTACGCGACCGTCACGGAACCGGACGGTTACTCGGGTCCTGCTCTCATCGTCGGCAGTCCGACCGCGTCCGACCTCTCGACCCTCGAGCTGTACCTGGTGTTCCCGCTCGCGGGTGAGGATCGCAGCCTCGCCCTCGTCCGCGGAACCCTGTTGATCGGCGGCGCGGTCCTGTTGGTGCTGCTCGCGGCCATCTCGATGCTCGTCGCCCGGCAGGTCGTGGTGCCCATCAGGTCGGCGTCGCGCATCGCGGTGCGCTTCGCGGACGGCCGACTCAAGGAGCGGATGCCGGTACGCGGCGAGGACGACATCGCCCGTCTCGCCATGTCCTTCAACGAGATGGCCGAGAGCCTGTCGAAACAGATCACCCAGCTCGAGGAGTTCGGAAACCTGCAGCGCCAGTTCACGTCCGACGTCTCGCACGAGCTGCGGACGCCGCTCACCACGGTCCGGATGGCCGCCGAGCTCATCCACGACGCCAGTGAGAGTCTCGATCCGCTGCTCAAGCGCTCGTCCGAGTTGCTGGTCGCCGAGCTGGACCGTTTCGAGACACTGCTCAACGATCTGCTCGAGATCTCCCGCCACGATGCGGGCGTCGCCGAACTGGCGTCCGAGCAACTCGATCTCCGCATGTGTGCTCGCGCCGCGGTGTCCACCGTGCGGCACCTCGCCCGCGAGACCGGCACCGAGCTGATCGTCGACATGCCGGACGAGCCGGTCAACGCCGAGGTGGATCCACGCCGTGTCGAACGCGTGCTGCGCAATCTGCTGGCGAACGCCCTCGATCACGGGGAGGGCAAGCCCGTCCTGCTGCGCCTGCGCGCGGACGACGACGCCGCCGCCTTCGTCGTGCGCGACCAGGGTGTGGGCCTGCGCCCCGGCGAGGAGAAGCTCGTGTTCAACCGTTTCTGGCGATCGGATCCCTCCCGCGTGCGGCGCTCGGGTGGAACGGGTCTCGGGCTGGCCATCAGTCTCGAGGACGCTCGCCTGCACGACGGCAAGCTCGAGGCCTGGGGCGAACCCGGGCAGGGCGCCTGGTTCCGCTTCACGCTGCCGCGTGTGCGCGGTCGCAAGGTGGTGTCCAGCCCGCTGCCGCTGCGCCCCGTCGGCCGCAGGTACGCACAGGGACAGCCCCTTCCGGCAGCGCGTCCGACGAGTGTCGGCGCCGCAGCGGGGGAGCAGCGACCGTGAGAGAACGCACCGTGCCCCGGCGGAGAGCCGGCCTCGTGGCCGCCGTCGTCGCGCTCGCGCTCGTCGCGTCCGGATGCGCGTCGCTGCCCGCGTCCTCCGCGCCGCAGGCCATCGGCACCGTCGCGCGTGGCCCGATCGAGCAGGAGCTGCCCGTGCCCGCCTCGGGTCGCGAACCCAACCTTCTGGTCCGCGACTTCGTCAAGGCCAGCACCGATCCGGCGGACGACCACGCGGGCGCGCGTCAGTTCCTCACGGCGAACGCCGCCTCGGAGTGGAACGACGGCGCCAGCGTCATCGTCGTGGACAAGGTGGACGTTCTCGAGGACTCCCGGTCGAGTGACGCCGCGCAGTACACCATCCGAGCCAACCGGGTGGGGCAGCTCGATCAGGGTGGGCAGTACCGCGCCGAGCAGGGATCGTTCGAGACGCAGGTGACACTCGCGCGCGAGGACGGCGAGTGGCGGATCGACGAGCTGCCCTCCGGAGTCGTCATGGACCGGACCCAGTTCCTGACCTCGTACCAGCGCAAGTCGCTGTACTTCGTCGACCCCACCGGCACCGAACTGGTGCCCGATCAGCGTTGGGTGAACACCACGCAGGATCGCATGACCGAGACCCTCACCGCCTTGCTTCAGGCCGGTCCGCGACTGTCGCTGGAACCGGCGGTGCGCAACGTGTTCAACGGGGTCACCACGGCCGGGCCCATCACGAAGGCAGACGGTCGTACCTCGGCCGTCGGCATCGGTCTCGGCGGAGTCCGCATCGACTTCCGCGGCGCCGGGGCGCTCGATCGCGCGACCCGTGAACTGCTTGCGGCGCAGATCATCTGGACCTTGGCCGAGGCAGAGGTGTCGGGGCCGTACGTTCTTCTCTCGGACGGCGCACCGCTGGACCCGAACTACCCGGACGGCTGGACCACCGCCGAGGTCGCGGAATTCGACCCGCTTGCGGTGACGGGTGCCGACGTGGGCCTGCACGCGCTGCGCAACGGTGGACTGGTGCGCATCGGAACCGATGGCGTGACACCGGTTCCCGGCTATTTCGGCACCGTGAACAACATGCGGTCCATCTCGTTGTCCAGTGACGGAACGCTCGTCGCGGCGGTGTCGGACACCGGCCGAGCCGCACCGCAGCCGCCCGACGCCCTTCTCGTCGGGTCGTACGGCGGGAACGCCTTCCCGGTCGCGGAGGGCGGATCGATCACCAGGCCCACCTGGGGCCCGGACCGCGATGCCGTGTGGGCGGTGCTGGACGGCAGCGTCGTCAAGCGTGCGGTGCGCGATCCGGCCACCGGCCAGGTGTCGGTGGCGGACGTGGACTCCGCCGACATCGCCGAGTTGGGTGGCCAGATCACCGAGCTGCGCCTCTCCCGCGACGGGGTGCGCGCCGCCCTGATCGTGGACGGGGCCGTCTACGTCGCGGTGGTGGTTCGTCGCGCCGACGGTACGTACGCTCTCCGGGAGCCCGAGGCGGTGGCCAACGGCCTGGCCAGTGCGGCTCTGTCCCTCGACTGGAGCACCGGCGACACGGTGGTCGTGGCCCGAGCGGCCACCGACATCCCGATCGTGCAGGTGGCGGTCGACGGGTCTCGCCTCGACGGATTGCCGAGCCGCAACCTGACCGCTCCCGTCGTGTCCGTCGACGCGTCCGCGTCGAGCACCTACGTGGCCGATTCGCGCGCGGTCTTCCAGATCGACGACAGCGACCCGGCGAGCGACCGGTACTGGCGCGAGGTTCCGGGTCTGACCGGTACGAAGTCCGTCCCCGTCCTGCCGGGCTGAGGAACGGACACCTGTCGGAGGCCTGCGGCACAGTGTGCCGGTGCCGACGACCTTGATGGATCTGATCCTGCCGCGCGAGTGCGGCGGCTGCGCGCGCGTCGACGCGTCGTGGTGCCCCGCGTGCGCCGCCGCGCTCGACATGGCGCCGCTGTCGGCGCGTCCGCGTGTCGATCCGGGTGTGCCGTGCTGGGCGCTCGGCCCGTACGCCGGCCCCCACCGTGCGTCGATCCTGGCGATGAAGGAACGCGGTCGGCGGGACCTCGCGGCACCTCTCGGGGTCGCCCTCGCCGCCGCCGTGACGCGTCTGCGTGACGCCGGGGAGATCGATCCACCCGAGCTCTCACCACTGGTGCTCGTCCCGGCCCCGTCCCGACGCCGCGCGGCACGGGTGCGCGGTGGCGATCCGATCCTGCGTACCTGCCGCCACGTCGCGCGGGTGCTCACAGCGGAACCCGTTCTCGTCGAGCCGCTGCTGAGAGTGGACGCGCGGGTGCGCGACTCCGTCGGACTCACCGCCGGCGAGCGTGCCGACAACCTGCGAGGGCGGGTCCACGTCCGGAGTGCGGGCGTCGCCGCGATCGGTCGTGGACCGGTGCTGCTCGTCGACGACGTGGTCACCACCGGGACCACCGCCGCGGAATCGGTGGCAGCACTGCGACGGTCCGGTGTCGGTGTGGACGCGGTGCTGGTTCTCGCCGCCGTGCGCTGACGTCGTCGGTCCGTCACAGTGCCTGTCCCGGTGCCGGAAAGAGAGCCTGAAAAGGTCCCGTGAATATCCCGTGAACAGTGGCAGACCATCCGGGGAGCGACTACGGTCAGGGCCACGATCGATCCTCGCTACCGGGTCTGGAGGTGATGCCTCACCACCGAAGGCGCCGGGCGGTCCGCGCTCCGGTGTCACCGTTCTTCCGCTGCGCCAGAAGCGATCTCGGCGCGGCCTCTATCGGGAGGTACGTATGACGACCACGTCACCAGTGACGACTGCACACACGAGCACCCACCGGGTGCACGCGCATCCCCGCGAAGCTCACGCCCACGGCCCGGAGCAGAACGACTCCGCCGCCCTCGACTCGACCGACACCACTGCGGATTCCGTCTACTTCGACGATGTACCCAGTGCCGCCCCGGCCGCCGACAGCTCGAGTGCCGAGCCCGCCGCCGAGGTGGTGGTGAAGGGTCGCAACGTCGAGATACCCGACCACTTCCGTACGTACGTCTCCGAGAAGCTCGCTCGCCTCGAGCGCTTCGATCCCACCATCCACCTGTTCGACGTCGAGCTGTTCCACGAACGCAACCGTCGGCAGTCCAAGAGTTGCCAGCGGGTCGAGATCACCGTGCGGGGCAAGGGACCCGTCGCGCGTGCCGAGGCCTGCGCGGACAGTTTCTACGCCGCCCTCGAGTCCGCGACCACCAAGCTCGAGAGCCGGCTCCGACGTACGAAGGACCGCCGCAAGGTCCACTACGGAGAGAAGCGGCCCGTGTCGGTGGCCGAGGCGACCGCCGCGCTCGTCGAGGAGGCCGTCACCGCTCCGGTCGCGGAGGCGCCGGCCGTCGACGAACAGTCCACCGAGGGCCCCGGCACCGTGGTGCGCGTCAAGGAGCATCCGGCCGTGCCGATGACCGTCGACGACGCCCTGTACGAGATGGAGCTCGTGGGCCACGACTTCTTCCTGTTCCACGACAAGGAATCGGACCGGCCTTCCGTGGTCTACCGCCGTCACGCGTTCGACTACGGACTGCTGCGCCTGTCCTGACGGTCGCACCGCCACTTCGACCACATCGGGCGTCCGCTCCGGCGGGCGCCCGGCGTCGTGCGCGGAGCATCCGGTGTGCCTCACAGCGCACTGTCAGGCTCGACGCCTACGATGGTTCCGCCGGGAGACTGACGAGGTCTCTCTGCGACGAATCGAGCCCCCCGTGTGGACGAGCTCGGTTCACGCCCCACGTACCCGATATTGAGGACGAGTAAAGCCCGTGCCGACGTTGTCGTTGTCCAAGTTGCTCCGTGTCGGTGAAGGTCGCATGGTGAAGCGGCTGAAGCACATCGCCGACCACGTGTCGTCTCTGTCGCCGGACGTCGAGTCCCTCTCGGACGCGGAACTGCGTGCGAAGACCGACGAGTTCAAGAAACGGCACCAGGACGGCGAGAGCCTCGACGAGCTGCTGCCCGAGGCGTTCGCGGTCGCCCGCGAGGCGTCCAAGCGAGTGCTGTCCCAACGGCACTTCGACGTGCAGATCATGGGCGGCGCCGCGCTGCACTTCGGCAACGTCGCGGAGATGAAGACCGGCGAGGGCAAGACACTCACCTGCGTCCTCCCGGCCTACCTCAACGCGCTGTCCGGTGAGGGCGTCCACGTGGTCACGGTCAACGACTACCTGGCCAAGCGCGACTCGGAGTGGATGGGTCGCGTCCACCGCTTCCTCGGTCTGAGTGTCGACGTGATCCTCTCGGGGATGACGCCCGCCGAGCGCCGCGCCGCCTATGCGGCGGACATCACCTACGGCACCAACAACGAGTTCGGCTTCGACTACCTCCGCGACAACATGACGCACTCGCTCGACGACCTGGTCCAGCGCGGCCACAACTTCGCCGTGGTCGACGAGGTGGACTCGATCCTCATCGACGAGGCCCGTACCCCGCTGATCATCTCGGGCCCCGCGGACGCATCGTCGAAGTGGTACCCCGAGTTCGCCCGCATCGCGCCGATGATGAAGAAGGACGTCCACTACGAGGTGGACATCAAGAAGCGCACGGTCGGCGTCCACGAGGCGGGCGTCGAGTTCGTCGAGGACCAGCTGGGCATCGACAACCTGTACGAGGCGGCCAACTCTCCGCTCGTGAGCTACCTGAACAACGCCATCAAGGCGAAGGAGCTCTACCAGCGCGACAAGGACTACATCGTGCGTGACGGCGACGTCATCATCGTCGACGAGTTCACCGGCCGCATCCTGGTGGGTCGCCGCTACAACGAGGGCATGCACCAGGCCATCGAGGCCAAGGAGAAGGTGGAGATCAAGGCCGAGAACCAGACGCTCGCCACGATCACGCTGCAGAACTACTTCCGGCTGTACGACAAGCTCTCCGGCATGACCGGTACCGCCGAGACGGAGGCGGCCGAGCTCCACCAGACGTACTCACTCGGTGTCATCCCCATTCCCACCAACCGCCCGATGGTGCGTGTGGACAACGGCGACCTCATCTACAAGAGCGAGGAAGCCAAGTTCAGCGCTGTCGTCGACGACGTCGTGGAGCGGCACGAGAAGGGTCAGCCGGTTCTGATCGGTACCACCAGTGTCGAGCGCTCGGAGTACCTGTCCAAGCAGTTCACCAAGCGCGGTGTCGCGCACAACGTGCTCAACGCCAAGTTCCACGAGCAGGAGGCGACCATCATCGCCGAGGCCGGCCGGTCCGGTGCGGTGACGGTGGCCACCAACATGGCGGGTCGCGGAACCGACGTGGTGCTCGGCGGCAACCCGGACATCATCGCGGACCTCGCGCTGCGCGGGCAGGGGCTCGATCCCGTCGAGTCGCCGGAGGAGTACGAGGCGGCGTGGGAACCCACACTGGAGAAGGTCAAGGATCAGGTCCGTGAGGATGCGGACAAGGTCCGCGACGCGGGTGGTCTCTACGTCCTCGGTACCGAGCGGCACGATTCGCGCCGCATCGACAACCAGTTGCGAGGACGCTCGGGTCGTCAGGGTGACCCGGGGGAGAGCCGGTTCTACCTGTCGCTCGGCGACGAGTTGATGCGCCGGTTCAACGGTGCCGCTCTCGAGTCGATCATGACGCGACTCAACCTCCCGGACGACGTTCCGATCGAGGCCAAGATGGTCTCCAAGGCCATCAAGAGCGCGCAGACGCAGGTCGAGCAGCAGAACTTCGAGATCCGCAAGAACGTCCTCAAGTACGACGAGGTGATGAACCAGCAGCGCACCGTCATCTACGAGGAGCGCCGACGCATCCTCCGCGGAGAGGACATGGAGGGCCAGGTCGAGCAGATGATCACCGACGTGGTCACCGCGTACGTCGACGGAGCCACCTCGGAGGGTTATGTCGAGGACTGGGACCTCGAACAGCTGTGGACCGCACTGAAGACGCTCTACCCGGTGGGCGTGCAACACACCGATCTCGCGGCGGAGAACGAGTTCGGCGAGAAGGGCGACCTCTCGCGCGACGAACTGCGCGAGGCGCTGCTGGACGATGCTCGGGCGGCCTACGCCACGCGTGAGGCGGAGATTAACGAGATCGCCGGCGAGGGCGGTATGCGCGAACTCGAACGCCGCGTGCTGCTGTCCGTGCTGGACCGCAAATGGCGTGAGCACCTCTACGAGATGGACTACCTCAAGGAGGGCATCGGTCTGCGTGCGATGGCGCAGCGCGATCCTCTCGTCGAGTACCAGCGCGAGGGTTACGACATGTTCACCGGCATGCTCGACGGGTTGAAGGAGGAGTCCGTCGGGTTCCTGTTCAATCTCCAGGTCGAGGCAGCCGCGCCGAGCCCCGCGGCGGCCGCGGGCCTGCAGGTGGGCGCGGGACTGCAGTCGCCTGTCGCGGCCCGACCGGCAGCGCAGGCCGCTCCCACCGCACAGGCCGCGCCGGCAGCGCAGGCCGCTCCCGCGGCGCCGCGTCGAGCCGAACCGACTGCGGAACCGGCGCCCGAACCGCGGCCCGCCGCGCCTGCCGCGCTGCGCGCCAAGGGGCTCGACGAGGAGTCGACCGGTCGCCTGACCTACTCGGGTCCGGACGAGACGGGCGGCACCTCGGTTCGCCGCGCCGGATCGGGGTCTCCGACGGGCGAGTCGAGCTCCGGTACCCGTCGTGAGCGTCGGGAGGCGGCTCGGGCCGGGGTCAAGCCGGTCAAGCGTGCGCCGAAGGCCAAGCGTCGCAAGTGATCCGCTCGTCCTGAGGCGGACATCGCCGCCTCAGGACAGACGCAGGCTCGTGAGCACCCAGGCAGGACCGGCGGTGTTGCGGCGTGCCGTGAGGCGCGCCGCGACAGCGAACACGCGGGTGCCGCGCGAGTAGGTGCCGAAGACTTCGACGTCGCCGTGGGCCGCGCCGTCGGGCACCGGTCCGGCGGCGCGCACGTGCACTGTCCGGACGACGGCGACACCGAGGGTCCGCCCGGGGACTGCCGCCGTCGACAGGGCGGTCGCCATTCCCACCATCGCCGGCGACAGCACCGCACGCAGCGACGCCGCGGGCCGGCGGCGGTCCACCACCTCGAGGGTCAGACGCAGGACGCGATCGGCGACGTGTCGCGCGGCCGCGGCGGTACGGGCGTCGGCCTCCGACGGTCCGACCGCGGTCCGGGTGGGACGCGGGGTCGATCGTCCGGAGTGCGGGCCGGGGCGCGGTGACGAGATCGACCGCCCGGCCGACCGGGTCGTGGGGCGCGCAGGCGCGGCAGTCGCGCCGATCTCGGGTGGCTCGGACCTCGGCAACCGAGCCACGTGAACGACCTCCGATGTCATGCGTTCCCCTCCATGCTCGTACCTGCGCGGCCACGGCCGGTGTGCGGCGAGTGTTGCACGCACGGATGCGGTTCCGGCCTGTCGACGCAGATGCGGGGCGCGGTCACACCACAGCCGATCAGGGTCGGTGAATTCCGACGAGGACGACGGGGAACCGACACGGCGCGGACCACGTGGACGATCGTGGGCGTGGTCGGTCTCCTCTGCCGTGCGAGACTGGGAGCCGTCACACTCGACCGAGGGGATTCGCGCGTTGGCCACCAGACTCACCACTCAGGACGCGTCCTTCTACTTCCTGGAGGCCAGCACGACTCCCATGCACGTGGGGTCGCTCGCCGTCTTTCGCCTCCCGCGCGGGGGCTTCAGTTACGACGAACTGCTGACTCTCGTCGAGAGCCGACTCGCTCTCGTTCCGCGCTACCGCCAGAAGGTGCGCGAGGTGGCCTTCGGCCTGGCCCGGCCGGTGTGGGTCGACGATCGCGACTTCGACATCACGTACCACATCCGGCGGTCCGCGCTACCCAAGCCCGGATCGACCGAACAGCTGCACGACCTGGTCGCGCGCCTCACCTCACGACCCCTCGATCGCACGAGGCCCCTGTGGGAGATGTATCTGGTCGAGGGACTGGCCCGGAACAGATTCGCGATCTTCACCAAGTCGCACTCGTCGATCGTGGACGGCGACAAGGCGCTCGAGATCAGTCAGGTCATCCTGGACGCCACCAAGGCACCCACTCCGATGGCCGAGGAGTTGTGGATGCCCGCGCGGGAACCGTCGGAGAAGGCGCTGGTGGCCCAGGCGCTCGCCGAGTTGGTGTCTCGACCGGGGGAGGGCGTGGACGCGGTGCGCGGCGCCGTCGGAGACGTCACGCGGGCCGCGGGGGAGGCCGTGCGCGCCGTGGGCAAGTTCGCGGCGGTGGTCCGCACCGCGGCGCAGACGGCACCGACGAGTCCGTTGAACACGACCATCTCCCGCAACCGCCGGTACTCGGTGGCCAAGACGGACCTCGACGACTACCGGCTGGTGCGGTCGAAGTTCGGGGGAACGGTCAACGACGTCGTGCTGACGGTCGTGTCCGGCGCTCTGCGGAACTGGTTGCTCTCGCGGGGTGAGCCCATCGGCCCGTACACCACGGTGCGCGCGATGGTGCCCCTGTCGGTGCACGCGGCGGTCACCGGGACGGGCGACGAGGGCGACGTGCCCCCCAACGAGGTCGAGTCCTTCCTCATCGATCTGCCGGTGGGCGAACCGAACGCAGTGGTCCGGTTGTCCCACGTGTCGCACGCGACGGAGGCCCACCTGCGACAGAGCCCGGGTGTGACGGCGTCGACGCTCATCACACTGTCCGGCTTCGCGCCGGCCACGCTGCACGCGATGGGTGCACGCGTCGGGTCGAGTTTGTCCCAGCGCATGTTCAACATCATCGTCACCAACGCTCCGGGCCCACAGTTCCCGCTGTACGCGGGCGGTGCACGCATGCTCGAGATGTATCCGGTGCCACCGCTCGTGCGCAACCAGGCGCTCAGCATCGGCCTGACGTCCTACGACGGCAACGTCTACTACGGTGTGAACGCGGACCGGGCGGCGATGCCGGACATCGACGTGATCACCACGTTGTTGCACGAGGCACTCGAGGAACTGGTCGACGCGGCGCGCGACGACAAGAGCGTCCGCTGACGACGGTGAGGGAGTGAGGCGCAGGTGAGGGTGTTCGTTCCGGCGACCATGCGGATGTTGCAGACACTGGTGGACGAGGGTGAGTTCTCGCCGGTCAGTCGTACGGCGTTCGCCGTGACGCCGAGACTGCGGGAGGCGTACGTCTCCGGTGACGACGACGAGCTGGCCGACGTCGCGCTGCGGGAAGCCGCGCGTGCGTCGCTGCGGTTGATCGGCGGCGAGCCGGATCTCGATTCCGACGGTGACGACGGCGGGGACGAGGTGGCCGATGCCACCCCGAGCTTTCGCCGAGTCGTCATCGCCGCCGACATCGATCCGGTGACGCTGCGCCCCGATCTCGACGACGCCGTGGTGCGCCTGCCGGCGCCCCTCTCGCTGACCGAGGTTGCGGCGGTCCACGTCGATCTCGCGGCGGCCGAGTCCGCGGTGAGCGCCGCGGTCGCCGCGGTGGACGAGGCCGACCTGGGAGATCCCGACGCCGAGTTCGTGCTGGGAGACGTCGAGGATCATGAGCTCGCCTGGTACGCACCGCAGGAGATACCGTTTCTCCTGGAACTGCTCTGACTCTGGAACTGCTCTGACACCGGAACTGCTCTGACACCGCCACGCTCCGTCGCAGTCGTCGACTGCGTCCGTGGTGGCCGCTCGATCGAGGAGATGTGACATGGGATTCAAGGACTGGCTCGAGGCCCCGGCGGCGAGCGTGTCGTCTCCGCGCAGGCCGTCGCTGAACGTGGTGCGTGGCGCTGTCGCCCGCATCACCACGCCGTTGATTCCCGACGACTATCTCCACCTGGCCAACCCGCTGTGGTCCGCGCGTGAGTTGCGCGGCCGCATCGTGCGGATCGAGAAGGTGACCGGCGACGCCGCGACCATCGTCATCAAGCCGGGATGGGGTTTCGACTTCGACTACAAGCCGGGTCAGTACATCGGCATCGGCCTGCACGTCGACGGTCGGTGGCACTGGCGCTCGTACTCGTTGACGTCGCCTCCGGACTGGAAGGACAAGCAGATCTCCATCGCCGTCAAGGCGATGCCGGAGGGTTTCCTGTCGTCGCACCTCGTCGGCGGTGTGCCGTCGGGCACCATCGTGCGTCTCGCTGCACCGAAGGGGAACTTCGCACTTCCCGAGCCGCCGCCCGCCAAGATTCTCTTCGTCACTGCGGGCAGCGGCATCACTCCGGTGATCGGCATGTTGCGCAGTCTCGATGCGCGGGGTCACATGCCGGACGTGGTGCACGTGCACTCGGCTCCCACGGCGGACGACGTGATGTTCGCCTCGGAGCTGTCGGCCCTCGACGCGAAGTACGACTCGGTCGTGTCCCACGTGCAGCACACCCGCTCGGACGGCAAGTTCGATCTGGGGTCGCTCGACGAGCACTATCCGGACTGGCGCGAGCGTCAGACGTGGGCGTGCGGCCCGGCGGCGATGCTCGACGACATCGAGAGGGTGTGGCGGGAGGCGGGGGTCTCGGAGAACCTGCACACCGAGCGGTTCGAGATCGTCCGTACCGGCGCGCCGAGCGACGGTGGCACGGTCACGTTCTCCGTCTCCGACCGCACGGTGGCGGTGGACGGTGCCACCACCTTGCTGGAGGCCGGCGAGAAGGCCGGTGTGCGAATGCCTTTCGGATGCCGCATGGGGATCTGTCAGACGTGTGTGGTTCCGCTGACCGACGGTCACGTCCGAGATCTCCGCTCGGGCAAGGAGCATGCGCACGGCGAGCGGATCCAGACATGCATCTCCGCGGCCGCCGGGGACTGCACTCTCGAACTCTGACTCCGTCGGCCCCGGGTCGCTCCGCGGGTGGGTGATCGCACACACACCCTGCACACAGGCTCGTCCGCTATTCTCGGAAAAGCCTGCCCGCCGATACCGAATCGGTGCGAGGAATGGCGTACCGCGATCCGGGGAGTAGACCAGCATGGCCATCACGGACATCTTGGAGTTCGCACATCTGACCGACGAGGACATCGAGTCCCTCGGTCGTGAACTCGATGCCATCCGTCGGGACGTCGAGGACACCCGAGGACGCAAGGACGCGGAGTACATCCGCCGCACCATCGCGTTGCAGCGTGCGCTCGAGGTCGGTGGACGACTGGCGATCATGGGATCTCGGTGGCGGTCTGCCGCACTGGTGGGCGCAGGTCTGCTGGCGGCCAGCAAGATCATCGAGAACATGGAGTTGGGACACAACGTCTCTCACGGTCAGTGGGACTGGATGAACGATCCGGAGATCCATTCGACGTCGTGGGAGTGGGACCAGACGGGCCCGTCCGCGCACTGGAAGCGTGCACACAACTACTCGCATCACACGTACACGAACATCGTCGGCATGGACCACGACGTGGGCTTCGGGATCCTTCGGATGACCCGCGACGAGAAATGGCGGCCTCGTAACCTGGTGCAGCCCCTGGGCAACCTGGTGCTGGCACTGACGTTCGAGTGGGGCATCGCTCTGCACGACCTGGACGCGGCGAAGCTCGAGGCCGGTGTTCCCGCCACGGAGCTCCTCTCGGAGCCGAACAAGGAGTTCGCCCGGAAGGTCGCGTCGCAGGTCGGCAAAGATTTCGTGCTCTTCCCGCTGCTGGCGGGTCCGGCGTGGCGTCGTGCACTCGGGGCCAACCTCACCGCCAACGTGGTGCGAAACCTCTGGGCGTACGCGGTGATCTTCTGTGGACACTTCCCGGACGGGGCCGAGAAGTTCACGATGGGCCAGTTCGAGTCGGAGACCCACGAGGAGTGGTACCTCCGGCAGATGCTCGGTAGTGCCAACTTCACGGCCGGCCCCACGATGGCGTTCATGAGCGGCAACCTCTGCTACCAGATCGAACACCACCTGTTCCCGGATCTGCCGAGCAACCGATACGCCGAGGTGGCCGTGCGCGTGCGCGCCCTCTGCGACAAGTACGACCTGCCGTACACCACCGGCAACCTGGCGACTCAGTACTGGAAGGCGCTGCGCACCATCTTCAAGCTGTCGCTGCCCGACCAGCTGCTTCGTCGCACGTCGGACGACGCCCCGGAGACCAGTTCGGAGCGCCGTTTCCAGGGTGCCGGCTCGTCGGTCGTGGATCGCGTGCGGTTCGATCCGGTCACCGGTCGCAAGCGCGGACTGCGATCGGCCATGCACGAAGCACGACTCGAAGCGCGCCAGGCCGTGAAGAGGGTCACAGATACGACGGCGTAACCTACGGGTGCGTAACTTCCGGTAGAGTAACCACGGTCAGGCCCGCACGGGCATCGACCACCTGCCGAGGAGTGATCACATGGCGATTTCCGACGTCAAGGAATATGCCCACCTCACCGAGGCCGACGTCGAGGCGCTGGGCCATGAACTCGACGCGCTGCGTCGGGAGATCGAGGAGTCGCGCGGCGAGAAGGATGCGCGGTACATCCGCAACACCATCCGTTTCCAGCGCTCCCTCGAGGCTCTCGGCCGCACCACGATGCTCGCCAGCAACCACCGCGCCGCATGGTGGGCCGGTAGCGCGATGCTCGGCGTCTCGAAGATCGTCGAGAACATGGAGCTCGGCCACAACGTCATGCACGGCCAGTGGGACTGGATGAACGACCCGGAGATCCACTCCACCTCGTGGGAGTGGGACAACACCGGTCCGTCCGAGCACTGGAAGCAGACCCACAACTACATCCATCACAAGTACACCAACGTGCTGGGGATGGACGACGACGTGGGCTACGGCCTCATCCGCGTCACGCGTGACCGCAAGTGGGTCCCGTTCAACGCCGGCAACCTCGTCTACAACACGCTGCTGATGCTCCTGTTCGAGTACGGCGTGGCGGTGCAGCATCTCGAATTGGGCAAGGCCGTGAAAGGCCGTGTGCCCAAGGAGGAGACGCGACGCAAGCTGAAGGAGGTCGGCGACAAGGTCGGCCGCCAGATGCTGAAGGACTACGCGATCACGCCGGCCATCACGTCGCTGTCGCCCGCCGCGTCCTATCGGAAGACGGTGACCGCCAACATCATGGCGAACGTCATCCGCAACATCTGGACCAATGCCGTCATCTTCTGCGGTCACTTCCCGGACGGTGCGGAGAAGTTCACGCGCCACGACCTCCAGGACGAGACGCAGGGGCAGTGGTACCTCCGACAGATGTTGGGCAGCGCCAACTTCCACGCCGGACCGACCCTCGCCTTCATGTCGGGCAACCTCTGCTACCAGATCGAGCACCATGTGTTCCCCGATCTGCCGAGCAACCGGCTCGCGGCGATCAGCGTGCGGGTCCGGGAGCTGTGCGAGAAGTACGACCTGCCTTACACCACAGGGCCGTTCCTCGCCCAGTACGGCAAGTCCTGGCGCACCATCGCGAAGCTGTCGCTCCCCGACAAGTACCTCAAGGCCACGGCGGACGATGCTCCGGAGACGGCATCCGAGCGCAAGTTCGGCGGCCAGGTCACGTCCACCGTCGATCCGGTCACCGGGCGTCGTGCCGGTCTGCTGACCGCGATCAAGGGGTCCGAGCGCGGCAAGGGACTGCGAAAGCTGCTCTCGCGCTGACCGACCGAAGGAGACTCCGTCAGTAGGAGTCGTTCGACATCACAGCCACCAACAGCAGGCGGACCGCGGCGACGCGGTTCGCCTGCTGTCCTGTCAGCGTGTCCAGAGCGCACTCCGGGTCGGCCGGCGGACCGAGGTGCGTGCAGCCGCGCGGGCAGTCCTCGATGGTGACGGCGAGGTCCGAGAACGCCGCTACGACGTCCTCCGGAGAGATGTGGGCCAGCCCGAAGGACCGGATACCGGGAGTGTCGATGACCCAGCCGCCACCCGGAAGATGCAGCGACACCGACTGAGTCGACGTGTGTCGTCCCTTGCCGACGCCGGAGACGATTCCCACGGCGCGGTGTGCTTCCGGCACCAGCCGGTTCACCAGAGTCGACTTGCCCACCCCCGAGTGGCCGATCAGCGCGGACGACTTCCCGGTGATCATCGACAGGAGCTCGTCCAGCGGACGATCCCTACCCACGAGCACCACCGGCACGTCGAGGTCGGCGAAGACTGCGGCGAACTCGTCGGAGGCCGCCAGGTCGTCCTTCGTCAGACACAGCACGGGACGCAGACCGCCCACGAACGCAGCCACCATCGCGCGCTCGACGAAGCCCGAACGCGGCGGCGGGTCCGCCAGCGCCACCACGATCAGCAGCTGATCCGCGTTGGCCACCACCACGCGTTCGTACGGATCCGTGTCGTCGGCGGTGCGACGCAGTACCGTTCGGCGATCGTCCACGCGGACGATCCGGGCCAGTGCGTCGACTCGTCCCGAGACGTCGCCCACGATGCCCACCGCGTCACCCACGACGATCGGGGTCCGGCCCAGTTCGCGCGCCCGCATGGCGACCACGAGGCGTTCGGGATCGTTGTCGATGACACAGCCCCACCGGCCTCGGTCGACCGAGACCACCATCGCGTCCGACGCGTCGGCGTGTGTCGGCCGGGTCTTCGTTCGGGGGCGCGTGCCCTTACCCGGTCGGACACGGACGTCCGACTCGTCGTACACCCGCCGGATCAGCGTGCACCACCTCCGGCGAGCATGGCGCTCCACAGGTTCGAGAACCCCGGCAGCGTCTTGGCCGTGGAGTCGATGTCGTCGACCTCGACGCTGGGGACGACGAGACCGATCACGGCGCCCGCCGTGGCCATGCGGTGGTCGGCGTACGCCCGCCACGGTCCGCCGTGCAGCGGCGCCGGCTCGATGATCAGGCCGTCCTCGGTCTCCTCGACACCGCAGCCGAGTGCGCCGAGTTCCGCCGTGAGTGCGGCGAGTCGATCCGTCTCGTGCCCGCGCAGATGGGCGATCCCGCGCAGGCGCGAGGGGGACCCGGCCAGGGCCGCCATCGCCGCGACCGTGGGGGTCAGCTCGCCGATGTCGTGCAGGTCCACGTCGACGCCCTCGAGTTTCTCCGGCCCCCGCGCCGTGAGCGACTCGGCAGTGAGCACCACCTCGGCACCCATCGACGTCAGGATGTCACGGAACGCGTCACCGGGCTGCGTCGTGCGGACGGGCCACCGGGGCACGGTCACCGCACCGCCGGTGACGGCCGCCGCGGCGAGGAACGGGGTCGCGTTGGACAGGTCCGGTTCCACGACACGGTCGACCGGAGCCACGCCGCCGGGATGCACGCGCCACCGGTTCGGGACGCCCGAGTCCTCGGGGGTCTCCACCTCGATCCCGCTCTCGCGCAGCATCTCCACCGTCATGTCGATGTGAGGCATCGACGGCACCGGGGGACCGACGTGCTCGATGACGAGCCCCTCGTCGAACCGCGCCGCCGAGAGCAGGAGCCCCGACACGAACTGGGACGAGCCGGACGCGTCCAGTCGGACCGTTCCGCCGCGGACCCGGCCCGTGCCGTCGACGACGAACGGCAACCGGTCTCCGCTCACGGGAACACCGAGGGCGCGGAGCGCGTCGAGGATGGTCTGCTGTGGGCGCGAGCGGGCGTGCTCGTCGCCGTCGAAGCGCGAGCGACCGGTGGCCAGCGCGGCGACCGGGGGAACGAAGCGCATGACGGTGCCGGCCAGACCGCAGTCCACGTCGCCGCCGTGGCCGGGTCCGGGTGTGATCCGCACCGTCGTCCCGTCGTCGGCGGACTCCACGACGGCACCCAGGGTGCGCAACGCGTCGATCATCAGATCGGTGTCGCGACTGCGCAGAGCGCCGGTCACCGTCGACGGTCCGTCCGCGAGCGCGGCCAGGATCAGGGCGCGATTGGTGATCGACTTCGACCCCGGGAGATCGACGGTCGCACGGACGGGCTGCGGGGCGAGGGGCGCGATCCAGGACGTCACGGTCACAGTCTCTCACTGGCGGACGCGCGTCGGATGTCCGCAACTGTCGCGGCGGTGGCCCGGACGAGATCCTGCGCGGAGAGTTCGATCTCCAGGCCGCGCCGACCGCCGCTGCAGAAGAGGGTCGAGTGCCCGAGTGCCGACGTGTCGACGACCGTGGGCAGGGGCGTGCGCTGACCGAGCGGGGAGACGCCCCCCAGCACGTAGCCCGTCGACCGGCGAACGGCCGCCGGATCGGCCATCGACACCTTGCTCGCTTCGAGGGCGGCGGCGACGGACTTGAGGGCGAGCATGTCCGGTACGGGAAGAACCGCGACCGCCAACGAGGAGCCCGTCGACACCACCAGGGTCTTGAACACCCGATCCGCCGACACACCGAGTCGTGCGGAGAGTGCATCGACCGCTTCGGTGCCGTACTGCTCGGTGCCGCGGTCGTGCTCGTAGGTGTGGACGGTGAAGTCGATTCCGAGCCGCGACAACATCGTCGTCGCGGGAGTGGCCGATCCGGCCATGCGTCGTGATCCCTTCCCCCGTGATCACCCACCCCCGCGAGTACGGCGAGAACGTCGTGATCGGCTGCTCGTTCGCGACATTCTCGCCGTACTCGCGGAGACGATCCGGCAGCGGGGGGAACACGACGACGGCCACGGCTGTTGCACGCAGCATCAGGACGGCGCGCACTGTGCGCCGCCGCTCGACGGAGGAGGGCGTGTGAACGTCGTTGCACCGGAGCGCTCCGGAGCCGAGAGGCTCTCGGCGACGCTGACGAATGTGGTGGTGATCCCACCGGTAAAGTGGAGTCCGGACGACCACGGTGATCTCACCGGTTCCCGGCTGTCCGAGGTCAGCACCTCGGAGGGCGGGGCGGTCGCCGCGGGGCACACGAGAGGGGCCAGCGTGACCGATCAGCCACGTACCGAGACCGGCACCACGACGGGCGCCGTCGATCCTGCGATCCTCGAGACCGAGGACGGCATCCGCTCGCGCGAGAACGCGGCGGACCTGACGGCGCGGTTCGAGCGTGACGCGCTCCCGCTGCTCGATCAGCTGTACGGCGCAGCGCTGCGGATGACGCGGAACCCGTCCGATGCCGAGGATCTGGTCCAGGAGACGTACGTCAAGGCGTACACGGCGTTCAAGAGTTTCCGCGAGGGCACGAACCTCAAGGCGTGGCTCTACCGCATCCTGACCAACACGTACATCAACTCCTATCGCAAGAAGCAGCGTCAGCCGGCGCAGTACCCGACGGACGAGATCACGGACTGGCAGCTCGCGGCCACCGCGGAACATTCGTCGACTGGTCTGCGGTCCGCCGAGGTCGAGGCGCTCGACGCCCTGCCCGACGACGACATCAAGGCGGCGCTGCAGGCGCTGCCCGAGGAGTTCCGCATGGCGGTGTACTACGCCGACGTCGAGGGATTCCCGTACAAGGAGATCGCCGAGATCATGGGCACGCCCATCGGCACCGTGATGTCGCGGTTGCACCGCGGCCGCAAGCAACTGCGCAACGAACTGGCGGAGGTCGCTCGCGACCGTGGATTCAATCGGTCCGCCGCGGCGACCGAGGAGGTAGCACGATGAGCGGCAACGAGTTCGAGGACCTGGACTGCTCGGCCGTCATCGCCGACGTGTGGACATTGCTCGACAACGAGTGCGACGAGGCGAGCAGGCAGCGCGTGCAGCGTCACCTCGACAGCTGCGGTTCGTGCCTCGCGCAGTACGGCATCGAGGAGAAGATCAAGTCTCTCGTCGGCCGCAAGTGCGGCGGCGAGCGCGCTCCGGAAGGGCTGCGGGAGCGCCTGACACTCGAGATCCGGCGTTCGGTGACCATCACCGCCACCGAGGACTGATCGCCGAAGCAAGGAAGGGCCGGGACGCATCGCGTCCCGGCCCTTCCTCGTGTGATGCTCGTGATCAGCTGTTGGGGCGCTTGCCGTGGTTGGCTGCATTTCCCTTACGGCTGCGCTTCTTGCGTCCTCGCTTGCCCATGGTGGATCTCCTTCCTGTTCCACCCAGTTTCTCACGTGTGGTTGGCTGTACGACGAGCGGCCGTGCCTCCGGCGTGGTCCGTTCACCGAACGAGTCGACACGCGCGTGCAGACGAGCGGAATGGAACAGGGGGACCGTGATGGCCGAGGACGTCCGAGCCGAGATGGTGTCGACGGTGTTCCAGATCGTCGTCGCCGAGGGTGATCACGTGAACGAGGGCGACGCCGTGGTGGTGCTCGAGTCGATGAAGATGGAGATTCCCGTGCTCGCCGAGTCCGCAGGCACCGTGACGTCCATCGGAGTCGCCGTGGGCGACGTCATCCAGCAGGGCGACCTGATCGCCGTCATCTCCTGATCCGGTCACCACTCCGACCAGCCGACGCCGTACCGGGACAGGGTGATTCGTCGTGTCCACGCTGTCCGAGATGCTCGCCGAGCACACCGACCTGCCGGGTACGGCGGTCGATCATCTGCAACGCGTCGTGGGGGAGTGGCAGATCCTCGCGGACATCTCCTTCGCGGACCTGCTGCTCTGGGTACCCGTCGACCATCCCGGATCGCGTGCGGTGACGTCGTCGGACACGGCGACGGTGGTGTGCGTCGCGCAGTGTCGTCCGACGACGGCCCCCACGGTGATCCCGTCGGACACGGTCGGTGCGGTGGTCGGGGAGACCGAACATCCCGAGGTCGCGGAGTGCCTGCGCACGGCGTCGATCGTGCGCGGCGGTGGTCGCCTCCCCGACGATCAGGGTCCGCCCCACGACGCCGTTCCCGTGCGCGTCGACGGCCGCGTGGTCGCCGTGCTGACGCGTGACTCCGCGCCGGTCTCCGGCCGACCGCCGAGCTTGCTGGAGGCCGCGTACCGCGACTGCGCCCACCACCTCTCCGACATGATCGCGGAGGGGTCGTTCCCCTCGCCGTCCGAGAAGACGGACGTCAACTCGAGCCCACGCGTCGGCGACGGGTTCATCCGCCTCGACACCGCCGGCATGGTCACCTACGCGAGCCCCAACGCGGTGTCCGCCTACCACCGGATGGGGTTGACGGCAGATCTCCCCGGCCACGACCTCGCTGCGTCGACCCGGTCGCTCGTCACCGATCCCTTCGACGCGGAGGAGATCGCCGCCACCATCGGAGCGGCCGTCGCGTCCGCCGGGGGTCGACGCATGGAGGTCGACGCTCGCGGTGCCACCGTCCTGCTGCGCACGGTTCCGCTGCGTCCGGCCGGCACGTCCGTGGGCGCTCTGGTGCTGGTCCGGGACGTCACCGAGGTGAAGCGTCGCGATCGCGCACTGTTGAGCAAGGACGCGACCATCCGCGAGATCCATCACCGGGTCAAGAACAACCTCCAGACCGTCGCTGCCCTCCTGCGTCTGCAGGCCCGACGGACGGACAACGACGAGGCCAAGGTCGCGCTGAGCGAGTCGGTCCGCCGGGTCACCTCCATCGCCCTCGTCCACGACGTGCTGTCGACCTCGGTGGACGAGGTCGTCGATCTGGACGAGGTGGTGGACCGCCTGGTCCCCGTCATGGTCGACATCGGCTCGCTGTCGGCGGATGTCACCGTCGGTCGTGAGGGCAGCCTGGGCGTGTTCCCGGCCGAACGGGCGACCCCGCTGGTCATGGTGCTCACCGAGCTGGTCCAGAACTCGCTCGAGCACGGGTTCGACCCGGGTGCCCGAGGCCGCGTGACCATCGAGTCCCGGCGGTCCTCCCGCATGCTGGAGGTCACCGTGCGCGACGACGGCCGCGGGGTCTCCGACGACTTCGACGCGTCGGCGTCCGACCGGCTGGGACTGCAGATCGTCTCGACACTCGTCACGGTGGAGCTGGGCGGCACCATCAGTGTCGCGGCCGGGCGGGACGGGGGCACCGCCGCCGAGCTCCGCGTCCCGCTCGGACGCCGGGAGCCACGCGGCTGACCCGGGTTGCGAACCCCCGTCGGACACACAAAAGGCCCGGCACCATGCGGTGCCGGGCCTGCGTGCGTCTTACGAGCTGTGTCAGACCGCCGAGCGTGCGCGGGTCCGTGCGTTGCGACGCTTCAGCGCGCGACGCTCGTCCTCGCTCATCCCACCCCAGACACCCGCGTCCTGGCCGGACTCGAGAGCCCAGGACAAGCAGTCCGCGGTGACGGGGCACCGGTTGCACACGACCTTGGCATCAGCGATCTGTGCGAGTGCCGGACCGCTGTTTCCCACCGGGAAGAACAGTTCCGGGTCCTCGTCGCGACAGATAGCCTTGTGGCGCCAATCCATCCTCTTACTCCTCACTGAGCGCACGACGGCGCTGTCGAATAACTGGTCCTGGACTCACGTCCGGACCGTGGGCTTGTTGTCCTGCAGTTCGCGAGCGCGGCAACCAATGTTTCCGCACTGTTACTTGTGAATGCTTTCACGAACCAAGCAGAAGTCAAGAGATGACGCGGTGCGGGTGGCCAAGCTCACTGGACCCGATTTGGATTCACACCCGACGTCTGGTACCCGGATCGGGAGATGTGAAACACAGTAGCTTGGCCTACGGGGTATCGCCAGGTAAAGGCGCCACGACGGCGAGGGCGTCGGGCGCGGACGCGAATTCCACCTCGGTGCGTTCTCCCAGGTAGTCGCCGTCGACCTGGAGGCCGGTCGGTTCCGCCGAACGCACGCGAATCCATTTCACGTCGTCGTCTCGAAGAAGTGCCCGAGAATGCGGACCGGACGTTCCGGACAGCATTTGCACCACCACTCGTAAGGTCGTGAACACCTTCGTGGAGCGCATTGCGAATATGCCGAGTCCGCCGTCGAAGGACGTCCCGGGGTTCGTCCGGACCGGGCGCGCGTCGAGGAACGTCCACGGATCGGAGTTGGTCACGAACGCGAAGTGGACGCCCGCCACGGCCTCGCCCGTGTCCGTCTCCACGGTGAGGTGCGGGTCGCGGCGCTTGCGGCGGAAGAACGTGGTGATCGCGGTCCGGACATAGCGTGAGGGCGTGACCGCCTCACCGCCCTTGCGGCCTCGATCGATCGCGTCGCACACGTCCGCGTCCCATCCCAGGCCGGCGTTGAACAGGAACCACGTCCGGTCGCAGTGCCCCAGACCGATACGCCGGCTCGATCCCGACTCCAGCAGATCGATGAGCTGGTTGGTGGCCTCGACCGGATCCTTCGCGATGCCCAGCGAGCGAGCGAACACGTTGGCGGATCCGCCGGGAACGACCGCCAGCAGAGGCACGGGTCCCACGGTGACCGACTGCATGGAGGTCGGGGCCGGAACCCCGAGAAGTCCGTTCACCACCTCGTTCACCGTCCCGTCGCCACCGTGCACGATCACCAGATCGATACCGGCCCGGCGGGCCTCGGTCGCGAGTTCACTGGCGTGTCCTCGGTGCGTGGTGTGGAGAACGCTGAGCGACACCCGGCTCGCGAGCGCGTGCGCCACCAGGTCCCGGCCGGCAGCCGTGGTGGACGTGGCGTTCGGATTGACGATGAGGATGGCTCGCACGATCACTCAGAGTAGACGCGAGCTTCGCCGGCTCTCGACCACCGGCGCGTGACCGTCTGCCACCCCGCACGTGTGCTCTAGGGTGGCCTGGTGCGTCCCAAGCTGCCCGATTCCGGTGTTCCGGCACCGGTGCGCGCCGCGGGCCTGTTGGTGTCCGCCCAGGGCGCCACGGCGGTCGTGGTGGCACTCGTCCTGGTGATCCGCGGCGCCGCCGGCGCCGACGAGAGCGTCATCAACGGTTTCGGCACCGCGATCTGGTTCGCTGCACTCGGGGGTGCCGTGCTCACCGGTGGTATCGCCCTCGTCCTCGGGCATCGCTGGGGTCGCGCCATCGCGATCGTCGCGCAGCTGCTCCTGCTCCCGGTGGTCTGGTCGCTCCTGACCGATTCCGAGCGGCCCGTGCTGGGCTCGTTGCTCGGCATCGTCGTCGTCGGCGTGCTGGGCTGCCTGTTCAGTGGCCCCGCGACGCGCTGGCTCGCCGACGACTACGTCGAGACCGACGACGCCTGAGCCCGCCCGCCGACCGCGCCGAGGACCCTCACGATCCCGGGCGCGGGTCCACGTTGTGAGTGTGGATCTGCCGGTACTCGTGCTCGTACCCCAGCACGGTGAAGCCGGCGGGTGCCAGCGCGAAGCGCTTGCCCTCGGTCACCGGTTGCTCGACCCACCGGGCGATGACGGACCTCGAGAAGTGGCCGTGCCCGACGAGCACGACGTCGCGCTCGGCCAGGGTGGGAACGACGACGGACAGGACGAGATCGGCTCGCGCCGACACGGCATCGATGGTCTCGCCGGACGGCGACGGATGCGTCCAGACGGTCCAGTGTGGCGCGGTCTCCCGGATCTGGGGAGTGGTCAGGCCCTCGTAGTCGCCGTAGTCCCACTCGACCAGCGCATCCCACACCCGATCGACGGTCAGGCCGGCCAGCTCCGCCGTCCGCAGCGCCCGCGATCGGGGGCTGCTCACCACCAGGGGGCGGTGAAGTCCGAGGGCATCGATGCGGAGACCGGCCGCGCGCGCCTGCTCCTCGCCGTCGGCGGTGAGGGCGATGTCCGTGCGTCCGGTGTGCCGCCCGCTCGCCGCCCACTCCGTCTGGCCGTGGCGGATCAGCACCAGTCGGGCGTCGGCGCGATGCGGCGCCGTCGCTGACGACGCGGGTGCCGGGTCACGGGGGTCGGGGTCTGCCATGGCTCGATCATGCTCCCGGGTGCTACCGCGTCGGTGACGGAGGTCTCCCGAAATCCGGTGGTGATCGCTGCCGGTGGGGTGTTCACTTACGTGGTCCGATCACGCGACACCCGGCCTCGATGCCGGCGGATACGTAGTCAGCCAGGAGACCTCGCATGACCGATCAGAGCACCGACCAGGGCGCGCAGGCGTCCCCGAACGCCCCCGGGCAGGGTGGGGTGGACACCGGTCAGGGTCTGGACGCGGCCGTCCTCAAGATCGCCGCGGTCATCGTCATCGGCGCCATCATGTCGATCCTCGACGTGACCGTCGTGAGCGTGGCGCTGCCGACCTTCGCCTTCGAGTTCCAGACGTCGTACGCCAACGTCGCCTGGACCATGACGGGATACACCCTCGCTCTCGCCACCGTCATCCCGCTGACGGGCTGGGCCGCGGACCGGTTCGGAACCAAGCGCCTCTACATCCTGGCGCTGATCCTGTTCGTCGCCGGATCCATGTTGTGCAGCGTCGCGTGGGACATCACGTCGCTGATCGTGTTCCGCGTCCTGCAGGGCTTCGGCGGCGGCATGCTCATGCCGCTCGGCATGACGATCCTGACCCGCGCCGCCGGTCCCGAGCGCATCGGTCGTGTCATGGCCGTCCTGGGCGTTCCCATGCTGCTGGGTCCGATCGCGGGTCCGATCCTCGGCGGGTGGCTCATCGACGCGGCGAGCTGGCACTGGATCTTCCTCATCAACGTTCCCATCGGCGCCGTGGCGCTGGTCGCCGCATGGGTCATCCTGCCCAAGGACGCACCCGAGCCCTCGCAGTCCTTCGACTTCGTCGGCATGCTGCTGCTGTCACCGGGCCTCGCGCTCTTCCTGTTCGGCGTCTCCTCGATCCCCGAGACCGGAACGGTGATGTCGGCTCGCGTGCTGGTCTCCGCCGTCGTCGGGCTCGTGCTGGTCGCGGCGTTCGTGCGCCACGCCCTGCGGACCGAGCACCCGTTGATCGACCTGCGGCTGTTCGCCAATCGTCACCTGTCCGTCGCGGTGATCGCGATGAGCCTGTTCGCTATCGCGTTCTTCGGTGCGGGCCTGATCTTCCCGAGCTACTTCCTGCAGGTCCGCGGAGAGACCACGCTCCTGGCCGGCCTGTTGCTCGCTCCGCAGGGACTCGGCGCGATGGTGTCGATGCCCATCGCCGGGCAGCTCGCCGACAAGATCGGGCCGGGCAAGATCGTGATCACCGGCATGGTGTTCGTGACGCTGGGCATGGCCGTCTTCACGCAGGTGGGAGCCTCGACCTCGTATGCCGTCCTGCTCGGCGCGCTGTTCGTCATGGGGTTGGGACTCGGCGCGACCATGATGCCGATCATGACCGCGGCGCTCCAGACGTTGGACGACGCGTCCGTCGCCCGCGGTTCGTCGCTGATGAACATCATTCAGCAGTCGGCCGGGTCGATCGGTACGGCCGTGATCTCGGTGGTGCTCACCAACCAGCTGCTCGACCGGGCCGCTGCGGGACCCGCCATCGCGGCACAGCGTGACCCGGCGATCGCCGAGCAGATCGGGCCGAATGCCGTGCAGGCTGGTCTGGCGCAGGCAGCCGACGCGTTCGGCGGCACCTTCCTGGTGGCCACGATCATCGTCGCGTTCACCTTCGTGCCCGCACTCCTGTTGCCGCGCAAGAAGTTCCAGCGTGCGGACCAGGGTGACGCCGTCGCGCGCGGTGCGATGCTGCACTGACCTCGGCCTCCGTTCCACCCCGTTCGGCCCGGTGCGGCATCACGCCACGCCGGGCCGAACGTCGCTCGACACCCCGAGTGATGCCAAGATCGTGCTGTGACGACGATCCTGGCAGTGGCCAACCAGAAGGGTGGCGTCGCCAAGACGACCACCGTGGCATCGCTGGGAGCGGCGCTCGTCGCTCTGGGCCGACGAGTACTCGTGGTGGACCTCGACCCGCAGGGAAGTCTGACCTTCTCGCTGGGGCACAACCCCGACAAGCTGGAGACCTCGATCCACGAGGTCCTCACCGCCGGGGTTCCCGTGGGCGACGCCGTGCTCGGCACGAACGAGGGTGTGGACCTGCTTCCCGCCACCATCGACCTGGCCGGCGCCGAGGCGCTGTTGCTCATGCGTCCGGGCCGCGAGTACACCCTCAAACGCGCCCTCGCACCACTCCTCGAGAACTACGACGTCATCGTGTTGGACTGCCCGCCCTCCCTGGGCGTGCTCACCCTCAACGGGCTGACTGCCGCGACGAGCGTGCTGATCCCGCTGCAGTGCGAGACGCTCGCTCACCGCGGCGTGGGTCAGCTGTTGCGCACGGTCAGTGAGGTCCAGCAGATCACCAACCCCGATCTGACTCTCCTGGGCGCTCTCGCGACCCTGTACGACGCCCGCACCACGCACAGCCGTGACGTCCTCGCGGACGTGTCCGGTCGGTACGACATCCCTGTGCTCGCGCCGCCGATCCCGCGCACCGTGCGGTTCGCGGAGGCGTCGGCGTCCGGCACCTCGGTGATCGCGGGACGTAAGAACAAGGGCGCTCAGGCGTACCGCGACCTCGCCGACAACCTGGCCGCGCACTGGACCGAGGGCGCACCGCTGGCCACCTACGACGCGGACGCCTGATCGTCACCGTCGTCGAAGATCTCCTCGATGCGGCGTTCGAAGACGCGGGCGATGCGGAAGGCGAGGGGGAGTGACGGGTCGAATCGACCTCGTTCGAGCGAGATGACGGTCTGACGCGAGACCCCCAGTCGATCGGCCAGGTGCTGTTGCGACCATCCGCGCTCACGCCGGAGATCGGGAAGGGTGTTGCGCACTTGGTGCTCAGACCCGCCGTCGCGCGAGCTGGTAGCGCAGACCGAACGATCCCATGGCGACGACGAGGACGAGACCGAGCGCCGGCACGGCGGAGACGTCGGTGCCGGAGATCGCGAGCCCCGCGGTACCGAGGCCGGTGATCAGCAGCAGATCGGTGAACGCGCCACCGGCCGCGCGGTCGTACCACGCGGACTCCACGGAGTGCTCGGGATCGGCGGGCGCCCCGCGGAGGGTGTTCCGGTCGACGAGAACGACCCATGCCAGACCGACGCAGGGCCAGAGACACACCACGAACGCCGCGACAGCGCCTACGGCGGGACGCGGTCCGGCACTGTCGGTGAGGACGAGGGCCGCGGCGATCGCGAGTGCGGCAACCGCTCCGAACGGTGCCGCCGCCCACAGGGCGGGATAGCGTCCGTCGTCGAATGTCGTTCGCCCCCAACGTGATCGAGAATCGGTGATGTCGTGTCCATCCGTGCCGTCGTGCATCGTCGTCGCCTCGCTGTCAAGTGTGCTTTACAGTGACCGACATCGTGACACGCCAGGTGTACTGGCCGCCAGTGGATCATCGAATGAGATCCGGCCGACGCTCAGGCCAGGCCGACGATCACCCCAGGGCGACGGTCTCGGCACCGCGGCGTTCGAACACGCTGGTGCCGAGGACGGACAGGGCGACCGGCCCGGTGTACTCGCCGCGGTCCACCGCGATCGTGCGCGAGGCGACGCCGTTCTCGGGGTCCACCACCGCGATTCCGCCGGGAACCGGGACGAGGAGCTGCCCGGCCATCACGGCGCCCGCGCCGAGGGTTCCGGCGAGAGCCCAGCGCTGGGACAGATCGGACTGCGTGAAGCCGACGGTGTCGGCACCCGTCCACCAGGAGACGACGGAGCCGGTCCTGACGATGTCGGACGCGAGCGTGTCGGCGGACGGTGTGGTGACGTCGGCGGTCACGGCCTGCGCGGAGACGAAGTTGGCGGACCCGTCGAAGAGTGCCACCCGGGCGACCTCGCTCCCGGCCGGGGGGAGGTACACCGCGAGGCGATCCCCTACCACCGCGAGGACGCGTGCTGCCGCTGCGTCCGCGGGGACGTCGGCCAGGATGGTCGAGCCGTACACGTCGGGCACCGTGTTGTCCTTGGGCGCGGGATTCATCGACGTCAGACGAAGACCCTCCTCGCCGGGACACCGTTCCAGCACAGCGAGGCGGGTGCTCGCGGACGCGCTCGAGACGAGATCACACCCGGTGCGGGGTTGGCTGCGTGGATTGACCGGAGCATCGACCCGTCCGTACTCGAGGGTGCGCACGAGGTCGGATCGCCACAGCTCGAGTCGCGTGGCCCCGAGTTCGGTCACGTACGTCCCGTCGAACGACAGACGGACCGGGTCGTCCGCATCGTTGGTGCGCTGGTCCTCGCGCGCTCCGGTGGAGCCGTCGAGCTCGGTCACCTGGCCGCACCCGCGGCCGTCCCGGAACACGGCCACCGCCGCGTCCCACGCCCCCACGACCGAGCAGAGCGCCCGGTCACGGGTGTAGGACCAGGACGGCGAACCGGTGGCCGGATCGAGTCCGCTCACCGCGTCGTCGGTGGAGACGACCACGGCTCCGCCGACGGTGGTCGGCGCCCCGGTTCCGGAGTCGTCGGCGCGCCAGATCTCGGCGAACGACTCGGGAACCGACAGCGCCGACGCCGGGGCGGCGAGGGGCACGTCGGCGACCATCGATGTGGTGCCGCGAGCGTCGCTGCGGAACCAGATCACCGAGGCGCCCACCAGGACGACCACGACGATCACCACGGCGGCGATCACGTCGACGCGGGTGCGCCGTTCAGGAGCGAGCACGAAGATACGGGACGGTCAGTCGGACGTACCGGCGGACGACGACGCCTCTGCCGACGCGCCGTTCTCACCGGCGTGCGCGGAGGACCCGGCAGACGACCGGCGACGACGTCGACGACGAGGCTTGTCCGACGCGGCTCCGTCACCGGACGCCTCGGTGGGACCGGTCGAGCCGGCGGCATCCGAACCTGCGGCATCCGAACCTGCAGCAGCGTCGGAGTGGCCTCCGCCGCGGGTGCGACGGCGCGACCGGCTGCGGCGCGACGACGTGGCCGCTTCACCGTCGGACGGCTGGTCGGAGTTCCCACCCCGGCTCGAGCGTGCTTCTGTCTTCTCTGCGGCGGGAGTCTCGGCCCGGCGCTTCGAGATGCTGCCCGTGGTGCCGTGCGGGATGTTCAGCTCCGCGTACAGGTGCTCGGAGCTGGAGTACGTCTCCACCGGGTCCGGGATGTCCAGGCCGAGCGCCTTGTCGATCAGCTGCCAGCGGGGGATGTCGTCCCAATCGACCAGCGTGACGGCGATACCGGTGCGACCTGCACGCCCGGTACGTCCGATGCGGTGGACGTACGTCTTCTCGTCCTCCGGGCACTGGTAGTTGATGACGTGGGTGACGTCGTCGATGTCGATACCGCGCGCCGCGACGTCGGTGGCGACGAGCACGTCGATCTTGCCGGAGCGGAATGCCGCGAGCGACTTCTCGCGGGCGACCTGTCCGAGGTCACCGTGGACGGCACCGACGGAGAATCCGCGCTCGGCCAGATCGTCGGCCACCTTCTGGGCGGTGCGCTTGGTGCGCGTGAAGATCATCGTGGCGCCGCGGCCCTCGGCCTGCAGCACGCGCGCGACCATCTCCGCCTTGTCGAGTGCGTGTGCCCGGTAGACGTGCTGGGCGGTGCGCTCGTGGATCGCGGAGGACTCGGCCTCCTCGGCGCGGATGTGCGTCGGTCGGGTGAGGAACGTGCGGGCGAGCGTGATGATGGGCCCGGGCATGGTCGCCGAGAACAGCATCGTCTGACGCTTCTCCGGCACCATGCTCATGAGGCGCTCGATGTCGGGCAGGAAGCCCAGGTCCAGCATCTCGTCGGCCTCGTCGAGTACCAGGACGCCGACCTTGCCCAGCACGAGGTGGCCCTGCTTGGCCAGGTCGAGAAGACGACCGGGGGTGCCGACGACGACGTCGACGCCGGTCCGCAGGGTCTCGATCTGGGCCTCGTACGGACGTCCGCCGTAGATCGACATGACCTTCACGCGGCCGTTGGCCGAGTGCAGGTGCTTCGAGGCGTTCTCCAGGTCGGAGGTGACCTGGACGCACAGCTCACGCGTGGGAACGATGATGAGCGCACGCGGGGTGCCGTCCAGAACCGTGGTGCCGGAGCCGTCGGCCGGACCGGTGGCCAGACGGTGCAGCAGCGGGACGCCGAAGCCGAACGTCTTGCCCATACCGGTGCGGGCCTGGCCGATGAGGTCGTCGCCCGCGAGTGCCAGGGGAAGGGTGAGTTCCTGGATGGCGAATGTGCGCTCGATGCCGATGTCCGTGAGTCCACGGACGATCTCGGGGTGAACGCCCAGCTCGGCGAAGGTGGGGGGAGTGTGGGTGGTGTCGGTCTGTGTCAGGTCCAGGGTCGCCGAGACGGTGGTCTCCGCCACGTCGTCGGTCTCGTGGTCCACAGTGATCTCGCTCAGTGTTTCGGCCTTTCTCGTCTCTCGCCTCGCACGCACGACGAGGGCCAGGCCGCTCCGCGGCCGATGTCGAAGCCCTCGATTCGTCGACAGGCGCGATCGGGGTCGACCGCGGTTGCGGCGACACGATCGGCGGCAGACACGAATCAGGTGCGCGCACAATGTCGTGAGCACGGCTCCCGGTGCTCGCCGCGATCGCCTCCGACGGAGGTGACCACGGTGCGTCGGGCCGGCGTGCGGACCGTCACGGTCCCTGCTGCCGGCACCGGGTGGGGGCGTGCTCGTGGCCCATTCTACCTGGTCGGCGCCAGGCCTCGCGGTTCCGCTCGTTCGAGCCGTGTCGGCGGTAGTCTCGGCAGCCATGCGAGCGAATTCGGATCCACAGCACGGCGGGTCCACCCCGAACCTCTCGGCGGGGTCCGACCCGACTCCC
Source organism: Rhodococcus sp. BP-349 (assembly GCF_019835845.1). Classification (NCBI taxonomy): domain Bacteria; kingdom Bacillati; phylum Actinomycetota; class Actinomycetes; order Mycobacteriales; family Nocardiaceae; genus Rhodococcus; species Rhodococcus sp. BP-349. The sequence goes on from NZ_JABUDR010000001.1 coordinate 2,053,682, forward strand.
GCAGCAGGGGCGACCGTGCCGGGTGATCATCCCGGAATCATCAGTCTCCTGGGCGTTCTCGCGTACGGCGAGATCTCGGCGTTCTACCGCCTGGTCGACGATGCCCGGATGGCCCCGACGCTCGGCGACCGCATCGCGATGGCGAGCATGGCCGCCGCCGAGATGAACCACTTCGAGGTGCTCGAGGCGGCGCTGGCGGAGCGTGGGCGGGACGTCCTGTCGGTCACCGAGCCGTTCGCCGCCGCTCTGGACGCCTACCACGCGTCGACGCTGCCCTCGACGTGGATGGAGGTGCTCGTCAAGACGTACGTCGCGGACGGCCTCGCCGCCGATTTCTACCGCGAGATCGCGCACAGCCTCCCGGACGACATCGCCGCCACCGTGCGCGAGGTGCTCGCCGAGACGGGCCACTCGGAGTTCGTCGTCACCGAGGTGATGGCGCGTGTCGCGGCGAGCGCCGCGGACAAGGACCGGCTGATGCTCTGGGGGCGCCGCCTGCTCGGGGAGGCCATCACCCAGGCGCAGTTCGTGCTCGCGCAGCGCGAGGAGCTGACCGAACTGGTGATGACGGCATCGGGGGACTTCAACGGCATCGTGGCGCTCTTCGATCGCATGCAGATCCGTCATTCCGAACGGATGGCGATTCTCGGCCTCGTCTGAGCGGTCGCCCGTGTTCGCTGTGGGCGTGTGCGTCACATACTCACCGGTGGCCGGTGCTGCTCTAACCTGAAGTGGACAGCAGGTTCGCGACAACGTTTCGGAGGTCGGCCGTGGAGGTCAAGATCGGAATTTCGGACAGCCCACGGGAATTGGTCATCAACAGCGCGCAGACGCCCGACGAGGTGGAGACCCTGGTCTCGAAGGCCTTCGGCGGCGAGGGTGTGCTGTCCCTGGTGGACGAGAAGGGCCGCAAGTTCCTGGTGCCCGCGGGCAAGCTCGCGTACGTGGAGATCGGTCCGTCCGACAGTCGCCGGGTCGGTTTCGCGTCGTCCGGCACCGCCTGACCGACGCGCCCACCGCGCACGACGACGGCTCCGCACCTGCTGGTGCGGAGCCGTCGTCGTTCGTGAGAACCTTCGAGCGTCGCCTACGGGGACTGCAGCGGGACGTGCGAGAGACCGCCCCAGGCGAGGGTGACGGTGGTGTCCACCGCCTCCTCCTTGGTGATGGGGCGGTCCGCTTCGAGCCAGTAGCGAGCGGTGAACTGGCTCGCGCCCACGAGGCCGACAGCGAGGATGCGTGCCCTGTGCGGATCGAGCCCGGAGTCGTGGCTGACGAGGTCGAAGACGGCGTCGACGCACGCCTCGGTGGCCTGGTCGACGCGGCTCTGGACCTGGGGATCGCCCATGAGGTCCGACTCGAACACCAGGCGGAAACCCTGGCTGTCGTTGTCGACGAAGTCGTAGAACGCGAGCACGGCGGCCCGCACGCGTTTGTGGTTGTCGGTGGTGGACCGCAGGGCCTGGCGCAGGCCCGAGATCAGGCTGTCGACGTAGTTCTGGAGCACCGCGACGTAGAGGTCGAGCTTGCCGGGGAAGTGCTGGTAGAGAACAGGTTTGCTGACGCCGGCGCATTCCGCGATCTCGTCCATACCGGCGGCGTGGTACCCCCGGGCGACGAAGATCTCCCCGGCAGCGGCGAGGAGTTGGGCGCGGCGTGCATCACGGGGCAGTCGAGCACTGCGCCGGCCACTCCCGGTCCCGCCCACGGAGGGGCTTCGGTCGGCGACGTCTGTCATGTGGTTCGTGTGTCCCATCCGCCGCGACCCGGTGGACGAGGATCACTCAGGCATCGGAACTACGCGGCATGTCGTTTCGCAGATCGTGACGACGATACCCCGGCGCGCCGACCGGAGGCCGCAGACGCGTGTGAGAACCTGGATCGGTGAGTGACCGACGGCAACCGCAGAGAGAGCCTGCGACGCGTGACGACCGTGCGCGACGCTCGCATCAGCCTCTGCGCGCCCAGTGGGACCCCACCGCGGTCGATCCCGGACGTACGCGCGCTGCGCGGCCGGAGCGCAGTGCCCGCAAGCAGAGTCGGCTGGGCCGGTTCACGTCGACCTACGGCTGGCGTGCCTACGCGATCCCGATTCTCGCGATCGTGACGGTGCTGGTGGTCGTCGACGCGATACGCGACCCCGGAACCGCGTCCACGACGGATTCGGCACCCGGTTTTCCGGCGTTGAGCAACACCACCGACGACACCGGCATCATCGGCGTCCCGCCGCAGGCCGACGGGAACTTCGCCGAGACGGTGTCCAGTGGTCAACTGCCCGACGGCGGTCAGTTCGCGGTGCAGGGCGCGGGTACGTGGCGCGTGGTGCCGGGAGTCACCGACCAGGTGGGCCAGGGCACCGAACGCACCTTCACCTACACCGTCGAGATCGAGGACGGCGTGGACACGACGGGCTTCGGTGGCGACGAGTCGTTCGGTCGACTCGTCGACCAGACCCTCGCCAATCCCAAGAGCTGGACGAACGATCAGCGTTTCGCGTTCCGGCGCGTCGACACCGGTGATCCGGACTTCCGGGTGTCGCTGACGTCCCAGATGACCATCCGCGACGCGTGTGGGTACGACATCCAGCTCGAGGTGTCCTGCTACAACCCCGGCATCGGCAGGGTGGTGCTCAACGAACCGCGCTGGGTGCGCGGTGCCGTGGCGTTCCAGGGTGACATCGGGTCGTATCGGCAGTACCAGATCAACCACGAGGTGGGCCATGCCATCGGGTACCAGGCGCACCAGCCCTGCGAGACCGACGGCGGCCTGGCACCGATCATGATGCAGCAGACCTTCGGCACGGCGAACGACGACATCGCGGTACTCGATCCTGCGGGCGTGGTCCCGATGGACGGCAAGACCTGTCGCTTCAATCCCTGGCCGTACCCCAGGGCCTGACCGGGGAGGCGCGAGGAGCATGACGATCGTCGACCCGGTGGTGGAACCGGGCCCGGAGCTGAGCCGCGAGCAGGTGGCGCGGTACAGCCGACACCTGCTGCTGCCCGACGTCGGAGTGCTGGGCCAGCGGCGTCTGCGCAACGCGCGCGTCCTGGTGATCGGTGCGGGCGGTCTGGGTTCGCCGGTGCTGTTGTATCTCGCCTCTGCGGGCGTGGGCACCCTCGGCATCGTCGAGTTCGACGAGGTGGACGCCTCCAACCTGCAGCGACAGATCATTCACGGCGAGACCGACATCGGTCGACCGAAGTCGGTCAGTGCCCGCGAGTCGATCCGAGCGGTGGACTCCACCATCGAGATCCGGCTGCACCAGGTCCGTCTCGAGCCCCGCAACGCGGTGAACCTCTTCCGCCAGTACGACCTGGTCGTGGACGGCACCGACAACTTCGCGACGCGGTACCTCGTCAACGATGCGGCCGCCGTCGCCGGCATCCCGTACGTGTGGGGGTCCATCTATCGCTTCGACGGGCAGGTGTCCGTGTTCTGGGACGCCGCACCCGGCGGTCTCGGCGTCGACTACCGGGACCTCTACCCGGATCCGCCCGCGCCGGGCACCGTGCCGTCGTGTTCGGAGGCCGGCGTGCTGGGCGTGCTCTGCGGGGTCGTGGGCTCGATCATGGCGACCGAGGCCGTCAAGCTGGTGACGGGCATGGGCGACACGCTGCTCGGGCGTCTGCTGGTCTACGACGCGCGCACCATGACCTTCCGCACGGTCACCCTGCGCCGGGACCCCGGTCGCGTGCGGGTGTCCGAGGTGGAGGAGGACTACGAGGTGTCCTGCGGTGTGGCGTCGCCCCTGCCGTCGGTGGACTCGGTGGACGGCGACCTCGATCCGGCGGCCTTGCGCGCGCTGCTGGACGGCGGTGCCCCGGTGGCACTGATCGACGTGCGGGATCCGGTCGAGTGGGACATCGTGCACCTCGACGGCGCAACGCTGATGCCTTTACCGACGGTGTTGGCCGGTGACGCGGTCGCGTCGCTGCCGACGGACCGGCCGGTGGTGCTCTACTGCAAGACGGGTGTCCGCTCGGCCGAGGCACTCGCGGTCCTGCGGTCCGCCGGCATGGCCGACGTCCACCACCTGCGCGGCGGACTCGAGGCGTGGGCGCGCGACGTCGACCCCACCGTCCCGACGTACTGACGAACGGGTCCCGTCACACGCCAACGGGACACGCGCTCGCCGGGGTCTGCGGACTCGCACCGCGGCGGCGGTACGGTGGCCGTCATGACATCGGCGGAACCTCCCCAGCACGTCATCGGCACGTTCGGGCTCCGAGACGTCGCGCCGGTGGCTCTGGGAGCGGACTGGGACGGCGGTTGGCGTCTCGGTGACGTCGTCCTGTCCCCGGTGGCCGATCACGCCCGCGGTGCCTGGTCGGCGAAGGTGCGCGAAACCCTTGCGGTGGAGGGGGTTCGGCTCGCACGGCCGGTGCGGTCGACCGACGGCCGCTACGTCGTGTCCGGATGGCGCGCGGACACGTACATCGAGGGAGTTCCCGAACCCCGCCACGACGAGGTGGTCTCGCTGGCGACCCGGCTGCACGTCGCGACGTCGCAGCTCGAGAAACCGCGGTTCCTGACGCAGACGCCGGTCGCGCCGTGGAGTGACGTGGACGTGTTCGTCGCCGCCGATCGTGCTGCGTGGGAACAGGTTCCGTTTCGCTCCGCCCGTGCCGGGGGAGCGGTGGAGCCGACGTCGCCGGACGGTGTGCGCAGTGTCGAGGTGATCGGTCAGCTGGCAACCCTGCGTCGGCCGGTGCGCGAGCCCGACCAGTTGGTGCACGGGGATCTGTTCGGCACGGTGCTGTTCGACGGCGTGCAGGCTCCCGGTATCACCGACATCACCCCGTACTGGCGGCCCGCGTCGTGGGCCGCGGCCGTGGTGGTCGTCGACGCGCTCTCCTGGGGCGGCGCGGACGACGGGCTCATCGGCCGCTGGGAGGATCTCCCCGAGTGGCCGCAGATGCTGCTGCGCGCGGTGATGTTCCGCCTTGCGGTGCACGCTCTGCATCCGCGCTCGACCGCCGAGGCGTTTCCCGGTCTGGCCCGTACCGCCGATCTGGTGCGCCTGATCCTCTAGTCGGTCGGCAGTGCGCCGGTGTCCCGGTCATCGGCACCGTCCGCGGCGAGCTCGGTGAAGAAGCAGCGTGCGGCGGTGGCTGCCGCGTCGGCGTCCCCGGACACGACCGCTCGGACCAGGGCCGTGTGCTCCTCGTGGAACGCCCGGTCGGAACCGGCGTCGTGGTCGAGGATGGTCTCCTCGATGCTGGGGAGCAGGAAGTCGTAGACCTCCAGGTAGATGCTGTTGTGGCTGGCCGCGACGATGGCGCGGTGCAGGGACACGTCGAGATGCAGGGCACGGGTGCGGTCGACGTCCCACAGTGCGGTGCGGTGCGCCAGGGTGTCCTCGAGCGTGCGGACGTCCTCGTCGGTCCGTCGCTCGGCGGCCAGTGTCGCCGCGGTGATGTCGAGTGCCCGCCGCAGCTCCAGCACGTCGCGTCGCCGCGCGGACGAGAAGTACTTGCCGAGAGCCGACGGCATCTCCGACGACGCGAGCACGTACGTGCCCGATCCCTGGCGCCGCTCGAGCATGCCCGCGTGCACCAGCGCCTGAACCGCCTCGCGAACAGTGTTGCGCCCCGTGCCGGTCAGCTCGGTCAACTCCGGCTCGGTGGGTATCCGCGTGCCCACGGCCCACGTCCCGGACTCGATCTCGCCTCGCAACTGGTCGGTGACCTGCCCGATGAGGCTCTGACGTCGTACGGGTTGCACGTGATCGTCTTTCTCTCGTGTGGTGTCGGTCTCGGCCAGTCTAATAGTTCTTTACCGGACAGGTCGGATCATCCTATGATTCGTCCCATGACTGCGACCGCCACCTCTGCCGAGCCCGGGTCACGCTCGACGCTGCAGGGACGCCTGCTGGTGTTCGCCGCACTCATCCTGTCGGCGTTCACACTTCGGGCAGCGGTCACCTCGGTGTCGCCGCTGTTCCCCCGGATCGGCGACGACCTCGGGTTCGGCGCCGGCGCCATCGGACTGCTCGGCATGCTCCCCACCGCGATGTTCGCGCTGTTCGGCGTGCTCACCCCGGTCATCGCGACTCGTCTCGGACTCGAACGGACCGCACTCGCCGCAGCGGCACTGACCGGTGTCGGCATCTTCGCGCGGGCGTTCGCTCCCGGGCTCGGGTCGCTGGCGCTGCTCTCCGCGGTCGCCCTGGCCGGTATGGGCATCGGCAACGTGGTCATTCCGCCGCTGGTCAAGCGCTACTTCTCCGACCGGCTCGCCATGATGAGCACCGTCTACATCTGCCTCCTGCAGCTGGGCACCATCGTTCCCTCGCTCACGGCGGTCCCCGTCGCCGATGCGGTCGGGTGGCGGTGGTCGCTCGCGATGTGGAGTGTGGCCGCTGTCGCCGCCGTGGTGCCGTGGACGGCCATCGTGCTGACGCGACGCACTCGCCCCGCCGCCCCCGCGGTGCGCGGTGCGGAGTCTCCGGCGCAGGACGCCGCCGTGGACGCCGAGCTCGACGGGCCGCTCACCGAGCCGTCGGCCGAGCAGGTGGCGCCGCCCGTCCCGGTCTGGCGCACCTCGCTCGGCTGGGGGATGGCCGGCATGTTCGCGATGACGTCCATGGTCACGTACTCGATGCTGACGTGGCTGCCCTCCCTTTTGGTCGAGGCCGGCATCAGCGAAGGTGCCGCCGGTGCCTCGCTCGGGGTGTTCGCCGCGGTCGGTCTCGCGGGTTCCCTGCTCGCGCCGTCCTTCACCAGTCGGATGATCGACCCCTATCCCATCGTCATCGGCTGCGCGGTCTGCTATCTCGCGGGCTTCGCGGGCCTGCTGTGGGCGCCCGCGACGGGCACGGTGCTGTGGCTGGTTTTGGTCGGGGCAGGTCCGACGACCTTCCCGATGTCGCTCACACTCATCAATCTGCGCACGCGCACCGCCGTCGGTTCCGCATCCCTGTCCGGCTTCACGCAGGGAGTCGGGTACACCATCGCGTGCGCCGGGCCCATCCTCTTCGGTGTGCTGCACGAGAACACCGGGGGCTGGGAGTGGTCGTTCGCGTTCCTCACGTGCGGCATCGCCGTGCTGCTGGTCGCCGCCAAGGCCGCCTGCCGTCCGCGCATCCTCGAGGACGGGCCCGTCCGCCAGGCTCAGTCGCGACCCTGACCCTCACGAACCAGACCCTCACCAACCCGACCCTCACCAACCCGACCCTCACCAACCCGACCCTCACGAACCCGACCCTCACCAACCCGGAAACACGGACGTGAGGTCAAGTTCACGCACGGGTCACAGCGTGCAGCGCCCCCGCAACATGGTTTTCCTATCTTTGGGCTTCCCCAGAGATCAGGAGGCCACTCGTGACCAGCTTGTCGGATACCGGCGCTGCCACGGCGCCCACCGGTGCCCCCGGTGCAGTCGCTCGTAAGCACCACATCACGAACTGGGACGCGGAGGACGTCGAGGCCTGGGAGGCCGGCGGCAAGCACATCGCCCGCCGAAACCTGATCTGGTCCGTCGTCGCGGAGCACGTCGGCTTCTCCATCTGGTCCATCTGGTCCGTGATGGTGCTCTTCATGCCGATGGCGCAGTACGGCATCGATCCGGCCGGGAAGTTCTTCCTGGTGGCCGTGCCGACGTTGGTCGGCGCCATCCTGCGGATTCCGTACACGTTCGCCACCGCGAAGTTCGGCGGCCGTAACTGGACGATCTTCAGCGCCCTCGTGCTGCTGATCCCGACCGTGCTGACGCTGTACTTCATGATGAACCCCGCCTCGTACACGACGTATCTCGTGGTGGCCGCGTTCGCGGGACTGGGCGGCGGCAACTTCGCCTCCTCGATGACCAACATCAACGCCTTCTACCCCCAGCGTGAGAAGGGGTGGGCTCTCGGACTGAACGCGGGCGGCGGCAACATCGGTGTCCCCGTCATCCAACTCATCGGGCTCCTCGTCATCGCGACGGTGGGCAACACCGCACCCGAGGTCGTGTGCGCCGTCTACCTCGTCCTGATCGCGGTCGCCGCCGTGGGCGCGGCCCTGTACATGGACAACCTGGACAACCAGAAGACCAACGGCCGCTCCATGATCGACGTGCTGCGCTTCTCCGACTCGTGGTGGATCGCGTTCCTCTACATCGGCACGTTCGGGTCGTTCATCGGCTACAGCTTCGCGTTCGGGCAGATCCTGCAGATCAACTTCCTCGCCGGTCTGGCCGACGGGGGTGCGGTCACCCCGGCCATGCAGGCACAGGCCTCCCTGCACGCCGCTCAGATCGCGTTCATCGGCCCGCTCCTCGGTTCCCTGTCCCGACCGATCGGCGGCAAGTTCGCCGACCGCGTCGGCGGCGGCCGCATCACGATGTACACGTTCGTCGCGATGATCTTCTCCGCCGGCATCCTCGTCGCGACGTCGATGACGGACGACGCCACGGCCGGAGCGGCGACCGGATCGATGATGGTGTTCTACGTCGTCGGCTTCATCCTGCTGTTCGTGCTCTCGGGGCTCGGTAACGGCTCCGTCTACAAGATGATCCCGGCGATCTTCGCGTCGAAGTCGACGTTGCTGGTGGGGATGTCGGCCACCGAGCAGGCCGCGTGGTCCCGCCGGATGTCCGGTGCGCTCATCGGTATCGCCGGTGCGATCGGCGCGCTCGGTGGAGTGGGCATCAACCTGGTCCTGCGCGCGTCGTACTCGGGCGCGGAGAAGTCGGCGACGTCCGCCTTCTGGGTCTTCCTCGTCTTCTACGTCCTCTGCGCCGCGGCCACGTGGGCCGTGTACCTCCGCCGATCCGGCGCGCGTAGCGCGAACGAGCAGGACGTGGTCACCGTATGACCGTCGCTGCATCCGTGCCGGAGACCCTTCGGCCACCGACCACCCGAGCAGGAACGGCGACGCACTGCCCGTATTGCGGGCTCCAGTGCGCGATGACCGTCACCGGCACGGACGCAGCGAGCGCCGGCATCGAGGCCCGCCAGTTCCCCACCAACAAGGGGGGTCTCTGCCAGAAGGGGTGGACCGCCGCCGAGGTGCTGCGAGTACCCGGCAGGCTCACCACACCACTGGTGCGTGTCGACGGGGAACTCGTCCCGACGACGTGGGACGCCGCACTCGACGCGGTGGCCACGACGCTTCGACGCGTCCGGGCCGAGCACGGCGCCGATGCGGTCGCGATCTTCGGGGCGGGCGGGCTGACCAACGAGAAGTCCTACATCCTCGGCAAGTTCGCCCGTGTCGCGCTGGGCACGTCGAACATCGACTACAACGGGCGGTTCTGCATGTCGTCGGCCGCGGCCGCCGGCAACAAGTCGTTCGGAATCGACCGAGGACTGCCGTTCCCGTTGGCGGACATCGGTTCCGCGCGGGCCGTGCTGGTGCTGGGCGGCAACGTCGCGGAGACGATGCCCCCCTTCGTGCAGCATCTCCGGACCGCCGCCGAGGCGGGCGGGCTCATCGTCGCCGACCCGCGGCGCACCGCGACGGTGGACCGGGCGCTGTCCGCCGGGGGAGTGCACCTGCAACTGTCGCCGGGCACCGACCTGGCCCTCGCGCTGGGTCTGGTGCATCTGGCGGTGGTCGAGGGGTACGCCGATCGCGACTACATCGACTCACGCACCGAGGGTTTCGACGAGTTCTGGACGGCGGCGGCGCAGTGGTGGCCGGAGCGGACCGAGCGCGTCACCGGCGTTCCCGTCGCTCGCCTGCGGGAGACGGTGCGGTTGCTGGCGCAGTCACGGGACGCGGGTACGGGCGCGTACGTGCTCACCGCCCGTGGAGCCGAACAGCACGCGTCCGGAACCGACACGGTCTCGGCCGTCATCGGACTCTCTCTCGTGCTGGGGCTGTGCGGACGACACGGAACCGGATACGGCTGCATCACCGGCCAGGGCAACGGACAGGGCGGACGCGAGCACGGGCAGAAGGCGGACCAGCTTCCCGGATACCGCAAGATCACCGATCCCGCAGCGCGTGAACACATCTCCGCCCTCTGGGGTATCGAGGAGTCCGCACTCCCGGGTGCGGGACTGAGCGCCTACGAACTGCTCGACGCCCTCGGCACCCCCGGTGGTCCCCGCGTGCTCATGGTGCACGGCTCGAACATCGCCGTCTCGGCCCCGCGGGCCGGTCACGTCGTCGATCGGCTCGCCTCACTCGAGATGCTCGTCGTCACCGATTTCGTGCTCTCCGAGACTGCCGCGATGGCCGACGTGGTGCTGCCGACGCTGCAGTGGGCCGAGGAGGAGGGCACCATGACCTCTCTCGAGGGCCGCATCCTGCGCCGGCGCAGGGCCGTGGACGCTCCCGAGGGCGCGCGCGGGGAGCTCGACATCCTCGCCGATCTCGCCGTTCGCCTGGGCCAGCCCGCCGACCGCTTCCCCCGCGACGCACGTACGGTGTTCGAGGAGTTGCGCCGAGCGTCCCGCGGTGGCATCGCCGACTACTCGGGCGTGACCTACGAGCGTCTCGACGCCGGGGAGGCGCTGCACTGGCCGGTACCGTCGGAGACGCACGGCGGCACACCGAGACTGTTCCTCGATCGTTTCGAGACACCCACCGGGCGAGCACGTTTCGTCACGGTCGACCAGGTCGGGCCCGCAGAACCCACCGACGCCGACTTTCCTCTCCTCGCGACGACGGGGCGGGTGCTCACGCACTACCAGTCCGGTGCGCAGACCCGGCGCGTGCCGTCCCTGTCGGAGGCGGCAGGCCCGATGTTCGTCCAGGTCCACCCGGACACCGCCGGTCGCGCGGGGCTCGAGGACGGCGACGACGCGGATGTCGTCTCGCGCCGCGGAACGGTCGTCGCCCGCGTGCGGTGCGACGCGTCGATGCGGCTCGACACGGTGTTCCTGCCGTTCCACTTCGCCGATACGGCGCGCGCCAACCTCGTGACCAACCCGGCACTCGATCCCACCAGCCGCATGCCCGAGTTCAAGGTCTGCGCGGTGCGCATCGCCGCGCACCTGGTCGACGCGACGGAAGGGGAGACGGCATGAGTGCACCTCATCGCGTCGTCGTGGTCGGGAACGGCCTCGCCGGTGCCCGGTTGCAGGAGGAGATCCACCGACGCGACGCGGATGCGGCCCGTGTCCAGGTGGTCGTCTACGGCGACGAGAATCACGCCGCGTACAACCGCATCCTGCTCTCCAACGTGGTCGCCGGGCACCTGACCCCGAAGGACACTCGAATCAAACCCGAGAACTGGTGCGAGCGCAACGGTCTGGAGACGCACATCGGTGTCGCGGTCACGTCGATCGATCGCGAGCGCCGCACGATCACGCGCTCGGACGGGTCCACGGACACCTACGACACGCTCGTCCTCGCCACCGGGTCGCGGTCCTTCCTGCCGCCCGCGCCCGGCATGACCGACGCGGACGGTCACCCCGCGGACGGTGTGGTGGCCTTCCGCACTCTCGCCGACTGCGACGCCATCACCGCAGCAACGGGACCCGGTTCCCGCGTCGTCGTGATCGGCGCCGGGCTCCTCGGCATCGAAGCCGCACGCGGCGCCCTCATGCGCGGATCGGACGTCACCATCGTCCACCCCCGCGCGTATCCGATGGAGAAGCAGATGGACGCCGGTGGCGGCGCCGTGCTGACCCGAGTGTTGCGAGAGCTGGGGATGGACGTGGCGCTGGGCCCTCGGGCCGAGGCTCTGCGTACCGCGCCCGACGGCACGCGCGAACTCGTGTTGTCCGACGGCAGCGCGTTGCCCGCCGACCTTGTCGTCGTCGCGGCCGGAATCCGTCCGAACATCGAGCTCGCGGTCGCGGCGGGGCTCGACGTCGACCGCGCTGTCGTCGTCGACGACGACCTGCGCACCTCCGACCCGCACATCCGCGCGATCGGCGAGTGCGCCCAACACCGCGGTGAGGTCTACGGCCTGGTCCAGCCCGCCTGGGAGATGGCCGGCGTGGTTGCGGACCAGCTGTGCGGCAGCGCCTCCCGCGCCGAGTACCACGGCACCGCGCAGATCACCCGCCTCAAGGCGCACGACGTCGACCTCGCCTCGATGGGCGAGATCGACGTCGACCCGAACGACACCGAGTCCGAGGTCCTGGTCATGAGCGACCCCACCCGCGGCCGGTACGCGAAGGTCGTCGTCCGCAAGGACCGCCTGGTCGGCGCGGTGATGCTCGGCAACCCGGAAGTCGTCGGAACGCTCAGCCAGTATTTCGACGGCGGATCGCTCGTCCCCGTCGACCGGATGACCCTGCTGCTCGGGCACCTCGTCGGTGGACCCACCGAGAGCGCCAACCCGTCGACCATGCCCGACGCAGCCGTGATCTGCCGCTGCAACACCGTCACCAAGAAGCACTTGGTCAGCGCGTGGCGCGGCGGTGCCCACACCCCCGAGGCCATGGCCGAGAAGACCCGCGCCACCACCGGTTGCGGTAGCTGCGTGGGCGTCGTCGACGGCCTCTGCGACTGGCTGCACCGAGCAGATCCCGTCCCCGACAACGACCGGCCTCCGGCCTTCCCGGGCACAGGCGACCGGCCTCCGGCCTTCCCGGGCACAGGCGACCGGCCTCCGGCCTTCCCGGTCACCGCATGACCGACCCGAGTCACACCACCCGTTCACCGTTTCCCGAGGAGATTGTCATGACCGACCAGACCGCTCACCGCACAGCCGTGGTGGTGGGACACGGAATGGTGGGCCACCGGTTCGTCGAGGCGCTGCGCGCACGCGACACGGCCGGCGAGTGGTCCGTCACCGTCCTCAGCGAGGAGGCCCTCCCCGCCTACGACCGCGTCGGGCTCTCGTCCTACGTCGGCGCCTGGGACCACAAGGAACTCGCGTTGGCGGGCAACGACTATGTCGGGGACACCGCGGTGACCCTGCGTACCGGCGTGCGGGCCGAGTCGATCGACCGCGACGCCCGGGTGGTCACCACCTCGGACGGTGCGGTGGTGCCGTACGACGCGCTGGTCATGGCCACGGGGTCCTACCCGTTCGTCCCCCCCATCGCGGGGCACGACCTCGATCGCTGCTTCGTCTATCGCACGATCGACGACCTGGATCGTATCCGCACCTGCGCCGACGCGGCCGGCCCCGGCGCAGTGGGAGTGGTCGTCGGCGGCGGCCTGCTCGGTCTCGAGGCTGCGAACGCCCTGAAGCAGATGGGCATGACGCCGCACGTGGTGGAATTCGCGCCGCGACTGATGCCGCTGCAGGTCGACGAGGGCGGCGGTGCGGTCCTGGCGAAGCTCGTCACCGAGCTCGGTGTCACCGTCCACGCCGGTGTCGGCACCTCGGCCATCGCCGAGAACGATCACGGCATCGACGTCACTCTGGCGGACGGCAGCGTCATCGATGCCGCCCTTCTGGTGTTCTCGGCGGGTGTCCGCCCGCAGGACGCTCTCGCCCGCACCAGCGGCCTCCCGGTCGGCGAGCGTGGTGGCATCCTCACCGACATCGGTTGCCGTACCGAGGATCCCGCGATCTACGCCATCGGCGAGTGTGCGGCCATCGAGGGCCGGTGCTACGGTCTCGTCGCTCCGGGGTACTCCAGCGCGGAGGTCGTCGCCGATCGGCTCGTCGGCGGTACCGCCGAGTTCCCGGGCGCGGACCTCTCGACCAAGCTCAAACTGCTCGGTGTGGACGTCGCCAGTTTCGGAGACGCGATGGGCGCCACCGAGGGCGCACTCGAGGTGGTGCTCAACGATGCCGCGAAGGGCACCTACGCCAAGCTCGTGCTGTCGGACGACGCGAGGACTCTGCTCGGCGGCATCCTCGTGGGGGACGCGTCGGCGTATGCGACGCTGCGCCCGCTGGTCGGCCGCGAACTCCCGGGCGATCCGGCTGCACTGATCTCGCCGAGCGGCGAGAAGCTCGGCGCCGGAGCGCTTCCCGACGATGCCGAGGTGTGCTCGTGCAACGGCGTGGACAAGGGGACCATCTGCTCGGCCATCGCTGCGGGCGCCTGCGACATCGCCTCGGTGAAGTCCTGCACCGACGCCGGCACCACGTGCGGTGGCTGTCTCCCCACGATCAAGCAGTTGCTCGCCGCGTCGGGCGTGGTCATGTCGAAGGCCCTGTGCGAGCACTTCTCCCAGTCGAGGCGAGAACTGTTCGAAATAGTCGCCGGCGCGGGCATCCGCACGTTCTCCGGTCTCGTCGCCGCTCACGGCCGCGGCGCCGGCTGCGACATCTGCAAGCCGGTCGTGGCCTCGATCCTGGCGTCCACGTCCTCGGAGCACATCCTCGACGGTGAGCAGGCTGCCCTGCAGGACACCAACGATCACTTCCTCGCCAACATCCAGAAGAACGGCACCTACTCCGTCGTGCCGCGGATGCCGGGTGGGGAGTGCACTCCCGAACAATTGATCGTCATCGGTGAGGTGGCACGCGACTTCGGTCTGTACACCAAGGTGACGGGTGGTCAGCGCATCGACATGTTCGGCGCGCGCGTGGAGCAGCTACCCGCCATCTGGAAGCGACTGGTCGATGCCGGCATGGAGTCGGGTCAGGCCTACGGGAAGTCGCTGCGCACCGTGAAGAGTTGCGTCGGGTCCACGTGGTGCCGCTACGGCGTGCAGGACTCCGTGGGCATGGCCGTCGACCTGGAGAAGCGCTACCGGGGTCTGCGGTCCCCGCACAAGATCAAGTTCGGTGTGTCCGGCTGCGCCCGCGAATGCGCCGAGGCGCGGGGGAAGGACGTCGGAATCATCGCCACCGAGAGTGGCTGGAATCTGTACGTCGGCGGCAACGGCGGACAGTCGCCCAAGCACGCGCAACTCCTCGCGTCGGGACTGGACGACACCACCCTCGTCCGGTACATCGACCGGTACCTCATGTTCTACGTGCGCACGGCGGACCGTCTGCAGCGCACGGCGCCGTGGGTCGAGAGTCTCGAGGGTGGACTCGACCACCTGCGCGCCGTCGTGTGCGAGGACAGCCTGGGGATCGCCGCGGACCTCGAGGCAGCGATGGCGTCGCACGTCGAGGGCTACAGGGACGAGTGGCGGGGTGTGCTGGAGGACGAGACCAAGCTGGCTCGCTTCGTCTCCTTCGTCAACGCTCCGGAGGAGTCCGACCCCACCGTCTCGTTCGACGAGTCCGGTGCCCGCAAGGTTCCGGTCCTGATGGGGATGCCGTCCGTTCCGGTCGGGTGAGTGGCCGGGAAGGCCGGAGGCCGAGATGTGGCCGGTAAGGCCGGAGGCCGGCCGAGATGTGGCCGGGAAGGCCGGAGGCCGGCCGAGATGTGGCCCGTCATGTCGCTGTAACGGCCGAGTAACACCAGCCCCGTAGAACTGTCCCCAGGGAGGACCACCATGACTGTCATCGACTCAGCACCTCGCCATTCCGCACCTGTGACCAGCGGCGACGCCGGCGAGTGGATCACCGCGCTCGCACTCTCGGCACTCACCCCCGGTCGGGGAGTCGCCGTGTTGCTGCCTTCCGGGGCGCAGGTGGCGTTGTTCCGCACCGGCGACGCGGAGCTGTTCGCCGTGAGCAACATCGACCCCTTCGGACGGGCCGCCGTGATGTCGCGCGGACTGGTCGGGGACCGCGGCGGCGAGCCGACCGTCGCGTCGCCGTTGCTCAAGCAGGTATTCTCGCTGGTGGACGGCCGTTGCCTCGACGACCCGGACACGACCTTGGCGGTACACGAGGTCACCGTGATCGACGGCGTCGTCGCAGTGTCGACCCAGCCCTCGGGCGCATCCGTCCGGCCGAGAAGTGGAACGGAGACGACATCCCCGTGATCGATCAGCCGACCTCGTCCGACGCTCCCCTCGCGGGGTTCACCGTGGGCGTCACCGCGGCTCGACGAGCCGACGAACTGGCCTCGCTGCTGGTGCGGCGCGGAGCGAGCGTGGTGCACGCCCCGGCGATCAGAATCATTCCGCTGTCGGACGACGCGGAGCTCGGTCGTCGTACCCGCGAGATCATCGACACTCCGCCGGCCGTCACCGTAGCCACCACGGGCATCGGTTTCCGTGGCTGGATGGAGGCCGCGGACGGGTGGGGCGACGCCGAGGAGCTCACTCGCGCCCTCGAGGGCACCCGCATCCTCGCCCGTGGGCCGAAGGCCAAGGGAGCCATCCGTGCAGCCGGTCTGCGCGAGGAATGGTCACCGGAGTCCGAGTCGTCGGCCGAGGTGCTGGAACATCTGTTGGCGGAGGGCGTGGACGGCGTCCGCGTCGCGGTGCAGCTGCACGGCGCCACCACCGAGTGGGAGCCGGTTCCGGACTTCTGCGAGGTGCTGCGGCAGGCCGGCGCGACGGTCATCCCGGTGCCGGTCTACCGCTGGGTGCAACCTGACGACTCCGCCCCGATGGACCGCATGATCGAGGCCGTGCTGTGTGGTGACCTCGATGCGGTGACCTTCACCAGTGCCCCCGCCGTGGCCTCGATGTTGATGCGCGCCAAAGAGAACGGTGTGCTGGAACCCATGCTGCAGTCGTTCCGCGATCGGGTGCTCGCCGTGTGCGTCGGGCCCGTGACCTCCGCTCCGCTCGACGTGCTGGGCGTTCCCACGACGGCGCCCGCGCGGGCGCGTGTCGGAGCGCTCGTGCGCCACGTCGCCGACGAACTGCCCCGTCGAGCGGGCATCGTCCGGGCCGGCGGTCACGAGTTGCGCGTCCTCGGCGCGTGCGTCGTCGTCGACGGCACCCCCAAGGCTCTGTCACCCGCGGGCATGGCCTTGCTGAAGACCCTCGCTCGCCGTCCCGGACAGGTGATCTCGCGCGAGGATCTGCTCGCCGCTCTGCCGGGTGGGGGCGGCGACACCCATGCCGTCGAGACGGCCATGGCGCGAGTGCGATCCGCGCTCGGTGCACCCGGAGCGATCCAGACCGTCGTCAAGCGGGGATACCGTCTTGCCGTCGACGACAGCGCGGACGACCTGGTCGACGCCGTGTCGAGTGTTCCGGGCGGCGGCCTCGGCCGGACGGGGGAGTCGTCGTGAGTGATCCTCGCCTGGTCCTCGTCGCGCACGGCACCCGCAACCCCGCCGGCGTCGAGGTGATCGCCGCGCTCGCAGACGCCGTGGCTCCGCACGTCGGCCCGGTGCGGGTCGCCTTCGTCGACGTGCTGGGACCCACTCCGTCGGAGGTCCTGCGCGATGTCGACGGTCCCGTCGTGGTCGTGCCCGCCTTCCTGGCCTCGGGCTACCACGTGCACGCGGACGTACCCCGAGAGATCGCCGAGAGCGGTCACGACGACGTCCACGTCACCCGCGCACTGGGCCCGGATCTCAACCTCGCGCGGGTGTTGCGTGACAGGCTCAAGCAGATCGGATGGACGACAGGCGATCGCATCGTCCTCGCCGCGGCCGGGTCGTCCGACGTGCGGGCCCTCGACGACGTGCACACCGCGGCGGACCAGCTCGCCGCCGTCACGGGATCGGCGGTCACCGTCGCCTACGTCGCCACGGGCAAGCCGCGCGCTGCGGACCTGGTCCCGACGCTGAAGGCCACCGGCGAGAAGGTCTTCGTGGCCTCGTATCTGTTGGCGCCCGGCTTGTTTCACACGAGGTTGCAGTCCGCTGGAGCAGACGGCGTCACCGAACCGCTGGGGCTGCACGGGGGAGTGGTGCAGCTGCTCGTCGATCGCTATCGCGAGGGTGTCGACGTCATCTCTGCGGCAGCGGCACGATCTCGACGGGAGCGCCCGGACTCCGACCGGCAGTGATGACGGCGATGCCGTCGCGGCCCACGAGCGCCGCGAGATGCGCTGTGCGCACCGAGTTCTCGCACCGCCAGGTTCCAGAACCGACGTAGGACGCGGGCAGTGCTCGGGTGACGTCGCCGGCGTTCACCTCGGTGGCCAGAGTGCCGGTGAGCGGTATCGGGACGGACCGTCCGGTCAAGGCCGCGGAGATGGCGGGGCCGAGCAGCATCACCGTGGTGACGGCGGCATACGGGTTGCCGGGGACGCCCAGGACCACACGATGGTCGGGCAGCTCGGAGACGGACGCGGAACCACCGGGGCGACAGGCGAGTCCGTCGACGACACGGTGTGCACCAGCACGTCGGAGTGCGTCGTCCAGTCGATCCGCGGCGCCGCCGCCGGTCGCGCCGATGATGACGACGACGTCCGGCGGTGCGGAGTCCGCACTGCCGTGGATCGCCGCGTCGAAGGCGTCGTCGGTGTCGGCGCAGTGCGCGACGTCGACGAGTGAGAACCCGCACGACCGCAGATACGTCGGCATGACAGGCCCGATGGTGTCGCGGATGCGACCGGCCACCGGCGCGGTGTCGTCGCCGATCTCGTCGCCCGTGAGAACCAGTCGGACGGTCGGGGCGGGGCGCGTCGCCGCTCGGATCACGCCGGCGGAGAGCGCGGCCGACACGACGGCGGGGGAGATCACGGCGCCCGCCGGCGCGAGTTCGCTTCCGCCGTCCCAGTCCTCGGCGATACGGCGGGCGTCGTCGCGCACGGGTGCGCCGGCCGACCGGTGGAGCAGACCGTCGTCGTCGAGAACGACGAACTCGTCGCGGACCACGCTCGCCCCGGCCGGAACCGCTGCGCCGGTGGCGATGCGCACCGCATGGCCGGTGTCGAGCACGACGTCGTCGGTGGCACCGGCGACCACCACGGTGTCGTCGACGTGCCAGGGTCCGTCGCCGCGGACGGCGTAGCCGTCCATCGCGGACGTGACGAAACTCGGAAACGGGCGTGCGGCGACCAGCGGCTCCGCGAGCGTGCCTCCGAGGCTGTGGGCGAGGGACGCGGTACGAGGTGCGATCGCGGTGAGTCTGCTCCCCACGAGGACGCGCGCCACCTCGACGGAGGGGCGTCTCGACGCGGTGCGGACGGCCGCGAGTTCGGTGGGCGTGTCCACGTCGTCGATGCCGGTGAGCGCCACGGTGCCCACGACGTCCGGCAGGGCGTCGCGGATGGACGGGCCGCGCTCGGCGTCCGCCGGACAGCGTGCGAGCGCGGCGGTGACGCCTCGAACGAGGGCATCGCGACGCCAGGCGCCCACGAGGTACTGGGTGCGGCCGGTCGAGTCGGTTCCGAACACTGCTTCGACTGTTGTGTCCCGCAGCAGTTCTCGCACGAGCAGTCGGAGCGCCGGCTCGGTGATGTACGGAAGGTCGGCGGACAGGGTCAGCACGACGTCGTCGTCCTGTGGACGATCACCGTCGTCGACGGTGATCGCCAGCCCGGCCGCCAGCGCACGGACCGGGCCTCCGAACGGAGGGTCCTCGCGGGTGCGGCGGACACGCCTCGGCCAGGGAGGGTTCGGCGTCGTGGTCCCCGAGGTCGCGCTGTCCGGTCCGACGACGACGGTGACGGTGCAGAACGATGTCGCTGCCACCACCCGATCGACGAGGGTGACTCCGTCGACGAGTGCCGTCGGCTTGGTGGTCCCCTGCATCCGTGAGCTGCGTCCGCCGGCGAGTATCAGCGCGTCCGTGCGCGCTGTGCGTCCCGACATGTGACCCACAGTAGTGGAAACGGCGCGGCAGGCTCATCGACCGGTGGTGGACACGGGCCGACTGCGCGGTGGACCCTCGAGCGAGTGACGACCGCCGCCCACGACGGCGACGGCCCCGAACCCGATGCTCAGAGTGGACAGGGCCAGAAGTGTTCCGATGACGATCATGGACACAGTCTCGACCGCGCGGAGGCCCGTCAGAGCAGTCCACTGGACTCGAGTGGACTGTGGCATAGTGTCGGCATGGCCTCCACTCCCGCGCGTCTGCGCGACGGGTTGTCGGCGCGCGCTCTCGCCGCCGCGATCGACATGACCGCCGTCGTTCAGGACAGTCGGTCTCTGTACCTCGGGCTCGCGCAGGAGCTGCACCGTCTCGTCGAGGAAGGCGCGGTGGCCGCCGATGCCCGCCTGCCCGCGGAACGCGTACTCGCATCCGTGCTGGGGGTCAGCCGTGTCACGGTCGCGTCGGCCTATCGCGAACTCCGTGAGCACGGCATCGCGGTGTCGGTGCACGGGGCGGGCACCTTCGTCGTTCCGCGCGGGGACAGTCAGCCGTGGGGCGGCATTCTGCGCGGTACCCAACCGGGCGTGCTCGAGTTCGTCAACGCCGCACCGCCGGCGTCGGCCCTGTTGGGACCCGCTTACGACGCTGCTGCCCGCGCACTGAGCACGACGGGTCTGCACGTCGGCTACGTCCCCACCGGGGTGGGCCGACTGCGCGAGGCGATCGCCCGGTACTACTCCGCCCGCGGACTCCCCACCACCGCCGACCAGATTCTCGTGACCGCGGGCGCCAGCGATGCGTTGCACGCCGTGATCGACACCTTCGTCGAACAGGGCAATCGCGTGCTGACCGAACACCCGACCTACCCGGGTGCCATCGACATGGTGCGAGCCGTGGGCGGCAAGTGCGTCCCGGTGGCCCTCGATCCCGCTGATCCCGACGCATTCGTGGAGAACATGGACAGGGCTGCACGGCAACATGATCCGGTGCTGGCCTACCTGATGCCGGACCACTCCAACCCGTCGGGATCGGTGTTGCCCGAGACGTCCCGGCGTCGGCTCGCGGCCACGCTGCATCGGCACGCCGTGGTGACCGTGGTGGACGAGGCGTCGGCCGACCTCCGTCTCGACGGCGACGCCGACGTGGAACCGTTCGGCGCACCGGTACCGGACCGCGCCTGCATCACGGTCGGATCGTTGAGCAAGACGGTCTGGGGCGGGCTGCGGGTGGGGTGGGTGCGCGCGGACCCGGTGCACCTGGCGCGCGTGGCCACGACCTATTCGAGGCGGCAGCTCTCGGTGTCGATGATGGATCAGTACACGGCCGTGGAACTGTTCGGCGAGTACGACGCGGTGGTGGCGCACCGCGCCGATCAGCTGCGGGCGGGTCGCGACACGGCCATGGCGGCCGTGACGCGGTCGCTGCCGGGCTGGACCTTCCACCGGCCGCGCGGCGGACTGTCGCTGTGGTGCACGCTGCCATCGGGTGTCCGGTCCACGGACCTGGTGGAATCGGCCCGCGGGCGCGGACTGCTGCTCGCGCCCGGGTCACGCTTCGGGACGGGATACGCCTTCGACGAGTGCCAACGCATCCCGTTCTCCCGCAGCCCCGAGGAGATCGAGGACGCGGTCGCCGTCCTCGCGGAACTGGTGGGAGCGGGAGTCGATGCCGGGCCACGCGAGAGTGTTCCGTCGCACGCCGTCCCCGAAGCGATGGTCTGACACTCGATCAGGGTTCGTGGCGGTACCGGACCGACGCCAGAGCGAGGCGGCCGTCGACGGACGACACCCCCTCCTCGGCCAGGGCCGCGAGCTGACGTGTCGCGAGGTGGGGAGCCGGGCGGCCGTCGGCACGGATGACCCGGTGCCACGGCAGATCGGAGGAGTCCGTCCGCATGATCCAGGCGACGATGCGCGGGCTGGGCAGTCCGACGACCCGGGCGATGTCGCCGTACGTGGTGACACAGCCCGCGGGGACTGCGGCCACGACGGCGCGCACGGCCTCGACCTGCTCGTCGGTGATACGGCTCACGACGTCGTCACGCGTCGAATCATCTCGTCGACCAGAGCTGCCGATTCGGGGCCCTTCGCCTGCGGCACCATGTGATCGCAGTCCAGGTCGACGATCCGCACGTCCGGCGACGAGCGGACGAGTGCGTCCCGGAAGTCGGGTGTGAGGTACGGCGGGTCCACCCGAGCGGCGCGCGCGACGGTGACCGGAATGTCACTGGGCGGCAACGCGAACGGGCGTGCGAGCTCGCCCCACGACGCGACGACGGCGGCCGTCGACGTGCGCCATCGCACCCGCCCGCGGTCGGTGTCCACCAGGTGCTCGGCGATCTCCTCGTCGACGAGAGCCGGATCGACGTCGGACCACGCGCCGTGGAGCTTCTCCGAGCGCGCCTCCGCGGCATCGGTGTAGTCGTCGTACAGCACCGTCGACTGCGCCGTCTCCAGCATCGACTGCGGTGGCAGGCCGATGGCGGGATCGAGCAGCACCAGTCCCGCGACGAGCGAGGGGTACGACCGTGCGAGATGGATCGCGAGCGCACCCCCGTAGGAGTGGCCGACCACGACGACGGGCACGGTCGAGTGCGCCCGCAGGATCGCGGCCAGCCGATCGACCTGGCGCTCGATCGACCACGGCGGAGTCCACGGCGCCCTGCCGTGACCCACCAGGTCCGGAGCGACGACGCGGGCCCCGGGCAGGTGCTCGCTCCACCGATGCCAGCGCCTGCCGTGGCCGGTCATGCCGTGGATCGCCAGAACCACTGTTCCGGACGCCGGGCCGTACACGGCGACGTCGTCGGCATCCGTGGCGGTGGCAGGGAAATCGGAGGTCGTCGGCATGGGGTCTCCTGCGCGGTCGAGTGTCGACGCGGTGGCGGAACCGAGTCGGTGTCGGAGAGGGGGCTGTGTCGGAGATGGGGCGGTGTCGGACTTCCATGATGCAATGCGCCTCATGAACGACGACGGCGCGGGCACCATCGGAGACGCAGCTGTCACCCGGGGCGGTATCCGGCTGGTGCGCCGGACGCACCGGGTCGCGCAGGTGCGCACGTGGCCGCAAGAGTGCGCGCCGCTGGTCGCGTCGAGCGAGCCCGGCGACTCCCGTCCGTGGCAGGTTCTGGGCGGTCCGGGCACCGGGAAGACCGCGCTGGTCGCCGACGTGGCGGTGGCGCGGATGACGGCGTCGGGAAGCGATCCGGAGTCGGTCCTGGTGCTCACGCACTCGCGTCAGGCGGCCGTCGACATGCGCGAGCAGATCACCGCCGGGCTGTTGGGCGCGTCCTCCGCACCCAGAGCCACACGCGAGCCCCTCGTACGCACGGTGCACTCGTACGCCTTCGCCGTGCTGCGGTTGCAGGCGTCCGCCTACGGCAATCCGCCGCCGCGACTGCTCACCAACGCGGAGCAGGATTCCGTGATTCGCGAGATGCTCCGTGGTGAGATCGCGGACGGCGCCGCCCGCTGGCCGGAGCGCGTGCGCCCAGCGCTCGGACTGGTGGGCTTCGCGTCCGAGCTCCGTGATCTCGTCCTGCGCGCCGCAGAACGCGGACTCGGTCCGGAGGATCTGATCGCGTGGGGGCGCAAGCACTCTCGGCCCGAGTGGGTCGCCGCGGGCAAGTTCGCCGCACAGTACGAACAGGCGATGTTGCTCCGAGGATCGGTCGGCGTCGAGACTCCGGAGGCCACGTCGCCCGGGCTGGACGCGGCCGAACTCGTGGGTGCAGCGCTCACGGCGTTCGCGACGGATCCGGACCTGCTCGTCTCCGAACGTCGCCGCATCCGGCACGTGCTGGTGGACGATGCCCAGCACCTCGATCCGCAGGCGGCCCAGCTGGTGCGGTTGCTCTCCGCCGGTGCGGCGTCCACCGTCGTCGCCGGTGATCCCGATCAGGCGGTCTTCTCCTTCCGCGGCGCGGACGCGCACTTCCTCACCGATCTGGACGACGGGCACGGTGGGCGTCGTGTCGTGTTGTCCCGCAACCACCGTTCGGACTCCGGTGTCGGCTCGGTGCAGCGGGCGATCACCGCGCACCTGTCCGGTCGGGTCGCACACCGTGTCGGCACGCAGTTCCGCGACGACAGGGCGGAGTACGAACACCCGTCCGCCGAGGAGGAGACCCGCGCGATTCCGCCGGTGCGGGTGGTCGTCGCGTCCTCGACGGCGAAGGAGGCCACCGCCATCGCCGACACGTTCCGACGCGCGCATCTCGCCGACGGGGTGCCCTGGTCGGAGATGGCCGTCGTCGTCCGCTCCGTTCCGCGGTCGCTGCCGTCCCTGCGTCGCGCGCTGCACGCCGCCGGGGTGCCGGTGGTGTCGTCCGCCACGGCCGTGCCCCTGCATCGGCACCGTGGTGCGGCTGCCCTGCTGCTCGCGATGCGTGCGGTCGCCGCTGCCCGGTGCGCACCCGAGCGGTCGGCGGCGGTGTTCTCCGACGACGCTGCGTTGGCGTTGCTCGAAGGTCCCATCGGCGGGGCGGATCCGCTCGCCGTCCGCAGACTGCGGCGTGGGCTACGGCGGGGCGACGTGGCCGAGGGCGGCGAGCGGGACTCGTCCGTGCTGCTGCGCGCCGCGATGATCGGCTCCTCGGTCGACCCGCTCGTCGTACGTCTGTCCGACGTCGAGAAGGCACCGCTTACCCGTGTCCGTGCCGTGGTCACGGCCATCGCGAAGGCGGTGGGCCCGGCCGGCCGTCGCGTCGAGGACGCACTCTGGGCGGGATGGCGGGCCACCAGGCTCGAACGACGGTGGGTGGCGTCGTCCGCGCGGGGTGGGCCCCTCGGCGTGCAGGCCGACCGGGATCTGGACAGCGTCGTCGCGTTGTTCGACGCCGCGGCCGCGTATGTCGACGCACTCCCGCGCGGCACCCTGGAGGGGTTCGTCGAGTACGTCACCGACCAGGAGGTTCCCGTGGGCGACGGGCGGCGTCCCGCGCTCGTTCCCGATGCGGTGCTCATTCTCAGTGCCCATGCCGCGGTCGGGCGCGAGTGGGACGTCGTCGCAGTGGCGGGCGTACAGGAAGGACTGTGGCCCGCGCTGCGCCCGCGCGGGTCGCTGCTCGGGGTCGAGGCCCTGGTCGACCTCGCTGCGGGGATCTCCGACGGCGATCGTGAGTTGGACGATCGGGTCTCGCGTACCGCGCCGTTGCTCGCGGAGGAACGTCGCCTGTTCCTGGTGGCGTGCAGCCGTGCACGGTCGAGCCTGCTCGTCACCGCCGTCGACTCGGTGACCGGTGGCGCGGACACCGTGCGGTCGAGGTTCGTGGACGATCTGCTCGCGTCCGACGCCGTGCGGTACTCGGACGTCGACGAGAGCGATCCCGGTGCCGGCCCCACCGCGCCGCTCGGCCGGGTGCTGGCATTGCCCGCGCTGGTCGCCGAGCTCCGTGCGGTCGTGTGCGACCGTCGTGTCGCGGAGCACGACCCCGACCGCCATGCGCGCGCCGCACGGAATCTGGCGCGGCTGGCGAAGGAAGGGGTGCGCGGCGCTCACCCGGACGAGTGGTACGGGCTGTCCGGAACCAGTACCGAGGTGCCGCTGTGGGATCCGGCGGACGGGCCGGTGTCGTTGTCGCCGTCGACGGTGGAGGTGCTCACCGCGTGCCCGCTGCGGTGGGCGCTCGAACGCAACGGGGGCACCGACGGCGACACCGTGCACGCGGTCACCGGAACGCTGGTGCACACGCTGGTGCAGGCGGTGGCCGGTCGGGTGCCGCCGGACGAGGTGCGCAGAGAGCTGGAGAAAGCTTGGGTGGCAGTCGATCTCGGATCTGCGTGGTTCTCGCGCAAGGAGCTCGCGCGTACCGCCACCATGATCGAGACGTTCCAGGAGTGGATGTCACGCTCACGCGGCGAGCTGACGGAGGCCGGTGTCGAGGTGCCGGTGGACGGGGTGTTGGAACCGCGCACGCCGGACGAGCCCGCCGTCGCGCTGCGCGGACGGATCGATCGGCTCGAACGTGACCCCGACGGACGACCCGTGGTCGTCGACGTCAAGACCGGTAAGAACGCGGCGACGGCCGCGGCGACGGCCGAGCACGCGCAGCTCGCGACGTATCAGGTGGCACTCGCCGCCGGTGCGGTCGAGGGCGAACCGGCCGGCAGTCCCGGCGGCGGGCGGTTGGTCTACGTCGCCAAGCCGCACAACAAGACCGGTGCCACCGAACGAGCGCAGGCAGCACTCACGGGGGAGACCCTCGAGCAGTGGCGCACCGTCGTCGTGGATGCGGCGCGTGCCACGCGGGGCCCGGTGTTCGAGGCACGCGTCAACGACGGTTGTCGGCACTGCCCGATAGCGTCGTCGTGCCCGGCACAGGACAGAGGCAGGCAGGTGACCGAAGGATGAGAGACGTGGCCCGAGTGAGCCCGGCCGAGGTCGCCGTCGCCCTCGGCCAGTTCCCGCCCACCGACGAGCAGTCGGAGATCATCGCGGCTCCACGTGGTCCGTTGCTGGTCGTCGCGGGCGCCGGCGCCGGCAAGACGGAGACCATGGCGGCGCGTGTGGTGTGGATGGTGGCCAACGGTCTGGTCCGGCCGGAGGAGGTGCTGGGCCTGACCTTCACGCGCAAGGCCGCCCAGCAGCTCACCACGCGTATTCGCCAGCGGCTCGCGCGATTGGCCGGGTCCGATCTGCTGCGGCGTCTCGATCCGTCCGGTGAGCTGCGGCGCACCGTCCTGTCGGGCGAGCCCGAGGTGAGCACGTACCACTCGTACGCGGGTCGGCTGCTCCAACGCTACGGCATGGTGCTGCCGCTCGAACCGTCCACGACCCTCGTGTCGGAGACCGAGCTGTGGCAGCTGGCCCACCGTGTGGTGGCCGCGTGGGACGGCGACGTCCCACTGGACCGGGCACCGGCGTCGATCACGGAATCCGTGCTCGCTCTGTCCGGGCAGCTCGCCGAGCATCTGGTCGAACCGGGCGACCTGGGGGAGGCTCACACCGAGCTCGAGAAGCTGATCCACCATCTGCCACCGGGCCCGAAGCAGAAGAGCGGCGGTCCGACCAAGGACCTGCTGGGCATACTGCAGGTGCAGGAACAGCGGCTCGATCTGCTGCCACTGGTGGCGCGGCTCCACGAGGTCATGACCCGTGACGGACTGCTCGACTTCGGGCGGCAGATGTCCCTTGCCGCCCGTGTCGCGGCGGACCACCCGGACGTGGGCCGCGACGAGCGCACGCGGTGCCGGCTGGTGCTGCTCGACGAGTACCAGGACACCGGTCACGCGCAGCGGGTCCTGCTGTCCTCGCTGTTCGGGGGTGGCCGTGACGCCGCTCTGACGGTGACCGCCGTCGGCGACCCGATGCAGTCGATCTACGGCTGGCGCGGTGCGTCCGCCGCCAACCTGCCCCGGTTCGGTGCCGACTTCCCGCGCTCGGCGCGCTACCCGGCCCCGGTGCGTCAGTTGTCGACCAGCTGGCGCAACCCTCCCGAGGCGCTCGCGCTGGCCAACGCCGTGGCTGCCCCGTTGCGCATGCGCGGTGTCGCGGTGGACGAGCTGCGCGCGCGTCCCGGTGCGGTGCCCGGCGATGTCCGGCTCGCGCTGACCACCACGGTGGACGACGAACGTCGGTGGATCGCCGAGGCGATCGCGCAGGAGTACCGCACGGCGCGGGAAGATGGTCGCACTCCGCCCACCGCGGCAGTCCTGGTGCGGCGCAACGCCGATGCGGGGCCCTTGGCCGAGATCCTGCGCGGTGCGGGCCTGCCGGTCGAGGTCGTCGGACTCGGTGGGCTGCTCCGGACGCCCGAGGTCGCCGACCTCGTGGCGATGCTGCGGCTCGTCAGCGACCCGCTCGCCGGCAGTGCCGCCATGCGCGTTCTCACCGGCTCACGCTGGCAACTGGGTGCCGCCGATCTGCGTGCCCTGTGGAGGCGCGCGCGAGAGATCGCAGCGCACACCGGGCGTGGGCGGACGGGCACGGTCACCGACGCCGAGGAGCTGGGGCGCGCGCTCGAGGACGGCATGCCCGGGGAGCGATCGGAACAGTCCGGGCTGGTGGACGCCCTGGCGGATCCTGGTGATCCGTCCCGTTACTCCGAGGCGGGACATCAGCGCATCCTCGCCCTGGGCGGGGAACTGCAGTCACTGCGCCACCGGCTCGGTCAGCCGCTTCCCGATCTCGTCGCCGACGTCGAGCGAGTGCTCGGGATCGACGTGGAGGCGGGGGCGCGTCGCCCGTCGGGTGACGCGGGCGGGCGCGAGCATCTCGACGCGTTCGCCGAGGTGGTCGCGGAGTACGGCGATCAGCAGACGGCGACTCTCACCGGACTGCTGTCGTTCCTGTCCGCCGCCGAGTCGGTGGAGGACGGCCTCGCGCCCGGCGGGGTCGAGGTCGACCCGCACCGGGTGCAGGTGCTCACCGTGCACTCCGCGAAGGGCTTGGAGTGGGAGGTCGTGGCGGTACCGCACGTCTGCGAGACCGTGTTCCCGTCCACCAGGTCGTCCGCGTCCTGGCTGGGCTCGGTGGCCGAGCTACCGCCGTCCCTGCGCGGTGACAGGGCGATTCCGGGTGACGACGCCGGGGGCGTCCCCGTTCTCGATCTCGAGGGCGCGACTCACCGCGGCGACATCGCCGACGCCGTCACCGATCACAAGACAGCGCTCGCGCGTCGCCGGCTCGACGAGGACCGACGGTTGTTCTACGTCGCCCTCACACGCACCGAGCGGGTGTTGCTGGTCTCGGCGCACCACTGGGCTCCCGGAGCCTCGTCGTCGAAGGGTCCCTCGTCCTTTCTCGCAGAGTTGCACGGCCTCGTCGAGAGCTCCTCGGAGAGCGGCGCGGAGATCGGGACCGTGCAGCACTGGGAACCCGCTCCTCCGGACGGAGCCGACAACCCCTACGCGACGGTCGAACTGACGGCACTCTGGCCGGCCGATCCGTTGGGGATCCGCCGGGACGACGTGATCATGGGGTCCGCTTCCGTGCGCGCCGCACTCGTCGAGTCGGCATCGGTGGAGGAATCGGTGCCGGAGAAGTCGGTGTCCGAGAATGCGGACGACGACGATCCCGACGGGTGGGCGCGTGACGTCGAACTGCTTCTCGCCGAACGGGATGCGGTGTCGCGGCCGGGAACCGACGTCGTCGTGCCCGACACGATGTCGGTGAGCCAGGTCGTCCACCTCGTCGCGGATCCGGACGCGCTGGCGTCGACACTCCGTCGACCGGTCCCCTTCGCGCCCAACCCCTTGGCGCGTCGCGGCACCGCGTTCCACGCCTGGGTCGAACGACGATTCGGAGCGACCCGCCTGCTCGACCTGGACGAGCTGCCCGGCGCGGCGGACGGCGCCTCGGCCGCCGACACGGACCTCGAGGAGCTGCAGCGTGCGTTCGACGCGTCACCGTGGGCGTTGCGCAGTCCCGTCGAGGTGGAGGTCCCGTTCGAGACGTCGGTCGGTGGAGTCGTGCTGCGGGGACGGATGGACGCCGTGTTCGCGGACTCCGACGGTGGCTGGACGGTGGTGGACTGGAAGACCGGCGCACAGCCGACTCCCGCCGAGGAACGTGCGGTGGCGATCCAGCTCGCCGCCTACCGTCTCGCCTGGGCCGAGCTGATGTCGGCGACCCGCTCCGAGCCGGTGGCCCTCACCATGGTGCGGGCGGCCTTCCACTACGTTCGATCGGGAGTCACCGTGTCGCCGGAGAATCTTCCGGACGCGGAACGGTTGGCGGAGATCATCTCCACGGCAGGCGCGGACCCGACGACGTGATCAGCGCGCGTCGCGGTACACCTTCCACGACTGCGTGATCAACGGGATCTGCAGCGGAAGTCGAGCCACGACACCCACCTTCATCGCGGTCGACGTCTTCTCGCTCTGCAACCACGACGCGGCCATCTGCAGGTTGGCCGGGAACACGGCGACGAAGAAGGCGGCGGCCGCGGCGCCGGTCAGGCGACGAGTGCGGGGAACGATCAGTCCGGCCGCCAGTGCGAGCTCCGCCACTCCCGACACGTACGTGTACGTCCGCGGTGCTCCGGGGAGCACGTGCGGCACCTGCGAGTCGAACGGCGCCGGCGTGACGAAGTGCAGGACACCGGCTCCGCCCAGAAGAACCGCGAGTCGCTGCGCCGCCGCGTCGGCCGACCGTCGGCGCGACGGGAGTCGGACGGAATCGAGCAGCGGCAGGGTTCGGAGCGTCATGGTCGCAGCCTGCACCATCGTCTGCTCGTTGCCAACAGGACGGTGGGGCACCGGAGTTCTCCAGCGGCTGATGGGGGTCGGCGGCTCGATGCTCCGATACAGTCACGGCAGCCGACGAGGCGGATCGACGACCACGAGCGACGGACGAGGACCACATTCATGGCAGGACGGTTGCGGAATCGGCTGCTGAACACCGACACCGGACTCACGGATCGCCCGGACTTCGCACTGGTGGGTGTCCTGCGCATCCCGGAGTTCGAGCAGAGTCCCTGGCGGGCCATCTATCAGCGCATACTCATCGCGCTCGCCACGCTCTTCGTGGCCGCCATGGTCGTCTACGTCGACCGGGACGGGTACGCCGACAACCAGGACAATCAGCTGTCCTTCCTCGACGCCTTCTATTACACGACCGTGTCGCTGTCGACCACCGGTTACGGCGACATCGCGCCCATCACCCCGTCCGCGCGTCTGGTGAACATCCTGGTCATCACGCCGCTGCGCGTCTTCTTCCTGATCCTGCTCGTCGGTACCACCCTGTCAGTGCTCACCGAACGTTCGCGCCAGGCGTTCAAGATTCAGCGATGGAGGCGCAACGTGCGCAATCACACCGTGGTCGTCGGGTACGGCACGAAGGGTCGCACCGCGATCGCCGCGATGCTGGGCGACGGGGTGTCGGCCTCGGACATCGTGGTCGTCGACACCGATCAGTCCTCTCTGGACGCGGCGAGCAACCTGGGCCTGGTGACCGTGCAGGGCTCGGCCACCCGGTCGGACGTCCTGCGTCTGACCGGTGCCCAGTACGCCGCGTCGATCATCGTCGCGACCAACCGGGACGACACCGCGGTGCTGGTGACGCTCACGGCGCGTGAGATCGCGCCCAAGGCGAAGATCGTGGCTGCGGTGCGCGAGGCGGAGAACGTGCATCTCCTACGCCAGTCGGGCGCGGATTCCGTGGTGGTCTCCTCCGAGACCGCCGGGCGACTGCTGGGCATCGCGACGACCACGCCGAGCGTCGTGGAGATGATGGAGGACCTGCTGACGCCCGAGGCGGGCTTCGCGATCGCCGAGCGCGAGGTCGAACGCGACGAGGTCGGCGGATCGCCCCGCCACCTGTCCGACATCGTGCTCGGTGTCGTCCGCGACGGTCGACTGGTGCGTGTCGGTTCGCCCGAGGTCGATGCGATCGAGGCGGACGACAGACTGCTCTACATTCGACGCGTCTCCAACTGACCAGCCGCACTGCGGTGCACCGGATCTGCCACCGTCGGACCCGGTCAGTAGGGTCGTGACGTGTCCTTCCGACTTCTGTCCGAGCCCATGCTCTCGCGTTCCCCGATCGACCGCGCCGAGGAACTGCGTCGCGACGACGCGGCACTCGCCGCAGGGTGGCCCACTGCACGGTTGTTGCGGGTGGACAGCCAGGGTCGCGTGCCGGTGGAGGCCGGACGGGTGGCGCTAGTTCCGGCCGTCGACACGGCGGACTCGCCGCCGGAGGACGCGGTGTTCCTGGGAGTCGTCGACGACCACCACGTCTGGGCGGTCTCCGTCTCCGCACTCGCCGGCGAGGTGACGGATCTGCGGTCGTTCGGCGACGTCCTCACGGAGTCGTCGGCGGGGCTGGTCGTGACGGCGGTGGCGTTGTTGAACTGGCACCGGTCTGCCGCGTTCAGTGCGCGCGACGGATCACCGACCGTGCTCTCGTCGGCGGGGTGGTCCCGCACCAGCACCCTCACGGGCCACGAGGAGTGGCCTCGGTCCGACCCGGCGATCATCGTCCTCGTGCACGACGGGGCGGACCGTGTCCTCCTCGCTCGCCAGCCGATGTGGCCGGAGCGTCGGATGTCGGTGCTCGCCGGTTTCGTGGAGGCGGGGGAGTCGCTCGAGACGTGCGTGGGCCGCGAGGTGGGCGAGGAGGTCGGACTCGACGTGTCCGACATCACGTACCTCGGCAGTCAGCCCTGGCCGTTCCCGCGCTCGGTGATGATCGGGTTCGCGGCGCGCGCGGATGCTGCCCAGCCGTTGTCGTTCAACGACGGCGAGATCGCCGAAGCACGATGGTTCACGCGCGACGAGGTGCGCACCGCCCTCGCCGCCGGGGACTGGAGCGCCTCCGAGGATGCTCCGCTCCTGCTGCCGGGAAGCATTTCCATCGCCCGCGCGATGCTGGAGTCGTGGGCGGCGCTCGAGTCCTGACGAACGCGAGCGCCGACGGCTCAGTTCAGGCCGATGGCCTTCTTGACCTGCGCGAGGCTGGGGTTCGTCGCGGTGGACCCGTCGGCGAACTTCAGCGTCGGCACGACGTGGTTACCGTTGTTGACGCTCCCGACGAACTCCGCGGACGCGGGATCCTTCTCGATGTCGATCTCCGTGTAGGCGATGCCGTTCTCGTCGAGCTGGGTCTTGAGACGCCGGCAGTAGCCGCACCAGGTCGTCGAGTACATCGTCACTGCGGGCACGTGGGCTGCGTCTTTCTGCTGTGCTGTGGTCACGCCACTCTCAACGCGGAGTCACCGACAGTTGTTCCGACCGGACGGTGGGCGCGCCGGCGGTGTCGGTGCGGGCTGACATGATGGCCACGTGAACGACAGGGATGCGGTGGAGGGTCTCGACCCCGAACAGTCGGCCGCCGTGCTCGCTCCGCGAGGCCCCGTGTGTGTGCTCGCGGGTGCAGGAACCGGCAAGACCAGAACGATCACCCGTCGCATCGCCCACCTCGTCGCGGACGGGCACGTCAAGCCGAGTCAGGTCCTCGCTGTGACATTCACGGCGCGGGCTGCGGGCGAGATGCGCGAACGGCTCCGCGTCCTCGGCATACGGGGGCAGTCGTCCGACGGGCAGGTGCAGGCGCGCACGTTCCACGCCGCCGCGATGCGGCAGCTCAAGTACTTCTGGCCGCAGGTCGTGGGCAACACGGACTGGCGTCTGCTGGACCGCAAGTTCGGCGTCGTCGGGCAGGCCGCCTCCGCTGCCGGCGTCTCGACGTCCACCGACAGTGTCCGCGACCTGGCGGGTGAGATCGAGTGGGCCAAGGCCTCGCTGATCGCGCCCGAGGACTATCCGGCCGCCGCCGCACGGCTGCACCGCGACACCCCGACCGACGCGGATCGTGTCGCCGCGGTCTACGAGGGATACGAGGAACTCAAGAACCGCGATCCCGACGCGGTGCTCCTGGACTTCGACGATCTGCTGCTGCACACGGCGGCGGCGCTCGAGAACAGCCCGTCCGTCGCGCAGGAGTTCCGCGAGCGGTACCGGTGCTTCGTCGTGGACGAGTACCAGGACGTCACTCCGCTCCAGCAGCGTGTGCTGGACGCCTGGCTGGGCGATCGGGACGATCTGACGGTCGTCGGCGACGCCAACCAGACCATCTACTCGTTCACCGGGGCCACGCCGCGGTTCCTGCTCGACTTCTCGCGCCGCTTCCCGGAGGCCACGGTGGTACGCCTCGAGCGCGACTACCGGTCCACGCCGGAGGTCGTCGGCCTCGCCAACAAGGTCATCGGCGCGGCGAAGGGCCGCATCGCCGGCACACGGCTCCAGCTCATCGGACAGCGCGCGGCGGGACCGGACCCCACGTTCGTGGAGTACGACGACGAGGTGTCGGAGGCGGCGGGTGCCGCTCGCACCATTCAACGGTTGATCCGTACCGGCACGGCGCCGTCCGAGATCGCCGTGCTCTACCGCATCAACGCTCATTCCGAGGCGCACGAGAAGGCGCTGACGGATCTCGCGATCCCCTATCAGATCCGCGGCGGCGAGAGCTTCTTCCAGCGACAGGACGTCCGGTCGGCCGTCGCCGCCGTTCGGTCGAGTGCCGCCCGGGACGACCTGCCGTCCGACGCGCGCAGCGGGGCCGGCCTGCCCCGGCTCGTGGAGGCGGTGCTGGCTCCGCTGGGGCTGTCGGCGACGGAGCCCACCGGCGCCCAGGCGCGTGAGAAGTGGGCTGCGTTGCGGGCTCTCGTCGCGCTGACCGAGGACCTCGTCGTCCAGGTACCCGATCTCGATCTCGAAGGACTGGTGCGCGAGTTCGCGATGCGCGCGGAGGCCCGGCACCCACCGGTGGTGGAGGGGGTGACGTTGGCATCACTGCATGCCGCGAAGGGTCTCGAGTGGGACGCGGTCTTCCTCGTCGGTCTCACCGACGGCACCCTGCCCATCAGTCATGCTCTGGGAGACAACAACTCGTCGCCCGACGAGGCCGCGGTGGAGGAGGAGCGTCGCCTGTTGTACGTGGGTGTGACCCGCGCTCGGGAGCACCTCGAATTGTCCTGGGCGCTGGCCCGTAACGAGGGCGGTCGCAAATCGCGTCGGCGTTCGCGGTTCCTGGTCGACCTGGTTCCCGAGTCGTCGCCCGCGTCGCGCATCGCCACACCCACCGTCCACAAGAAGCGGCCGGTGTGCCGTGTGTGCGGCAAGCCCGTCATCGGCACGGTGGCCACCATGCTCGGCCGGTGCGAGAACTGCCCGTCCGACGTCGACATCGCTCTGCTCGAATCCCTGCGGACCTGGCGGTCGGAGACGTCGAAGGCGCTCAAGGTTCCGGCCTACGTGGTCTTCAGTGACAACACGCTGACCGCCATCGCGGAGCAACGGCCACGCGACGATCGCGGGCTCGTCGCGATCCCGGGTATCGGGGCGAAGAAGCTCGAGCGGTTCGGAGCCGATGTGCTGGCCCTCGTCGACGCCCGTCTCTCCGCTTCCGACTGAGCGTATCGCCGCAGGTGGAAAAAGGGTTGTGCGGTCTGAGGCACCCGTTTACTGTGTATTTCGTACCGCGCGCCCCGTGAGGGTTTCCGGTGCGTGACCTGCTCGATTCCGACTCGCCGCCGAAGGAGGTGTCACCCGTGGAGATCTACACCACCGCAGCGCTTCTGCAGCAGAAGTCTGCCGTCTGCAGCACCGGCATGAACGAAGCCGGAGCAGGCGCAGTCGCCGAAGCAATCGCACTGAGCACGACCGGTTTCGGAGTGGCACCTTTGCCGCGCCGTCACCGCGAGCGCTGGGCGCATCGCGCATCCGTGGGCACCGGAGTCGATCGGGACATCACTCGATAGGCACCGCACAGCATTCCTTCGTCGAAGGCCACGGATTCGCACCTGCGAACCGTGGCCTTCGTCGTGGGACACCCCTCGACGCCGTTCACGGATCTCGCCAGATCTGTCGAGTTCGACACCACCGTGAATCGCAGCAGAAGAGGAGAACGACGTGTCACCCGCCACCACCCGGACGACATGCCGCACCGACGACACCACGACCGACCGGTCCGTGGCCGGCATCGACGACTTCGTCGCAGATCAGTTGCCGTGCCGCCGAGCCGATCCGGATCTCTGGTTCGCCGAGTCACCCGACCGTCTCGAACGCGCCAAGCAGCTGTGCGCACACTGCCCCATCAGGTCGGGGTGCCTCGATGCGGCGCTCGACCGCGCGGAGCCGTGGGGAGTATGGGGCGGCGAGATCTTCGATCAGGGAGTCGTCATCGCGCGCAAGCGGTCTCGGGGCCGCCCCCGCAAGAACCCGGTCGCACCCGCACCGTCCGTCGTCTGTGCTTGACGGTCGGTGCGGGTGTCGCCCGGCTATTCGGCGAACCCGGGCATCCACTCGGTGAGAATCGCCATGTACGGAGCATTCGCGTCGAGCTGGGCGCAGATGCCCACCGAACCCAGGAGAACGCGGAAGATCACCGCGTACCGCGGCGGCAGATTCAGGGACCGGGCCGTACGGAACTGCGGGCCGTTGAAGTCCGCGGCTTTACCTGCCGTGCCCTGCAACCACTTTCGGGTGAAGTGGAACGACTCGGTCTTGATCGGATCGGTGAACGGGCGGAGATAGTCGGCGATCTCCTGCTCGGTGACCTCGCGGCCGGGAATCACGAATCCCGTCTCGCGCAGCAGTTCCGTCAGCTCGTCGAACTCCTCGTCGCGCGAGAGTCGCACCATCCGACCGAGTTCCGGGGGCAGACCGTCGGGAAGAGTGAGGCACGCACCGAAGTCGATGACACCGAGTCTGCCGTCGCCGAGCAGCTTGAAGTTTCCGGGGTGCGGATCCCCATGGATGCGGCGGACGCGTTCCGCCGATTCGAAATGGAAGCGGGCCAGGTTCTCGCCGGCGGTGTTGCGCTGCTCCGCGGTTCCGGTGGCGATGACGGAGGAGAGGGACGTTCCCTCCATCCACTCCGTGATGACCACCTTGGGGGCACTCGCGACGACACGAGGCACGGCGAATCTCTCGTCCCCGTCGTAGACCGCCGCGAACGCGCGTTGGTTCTCGCCTTCGATGCGGTAGTCGAGTTCCTCCTCCGTGCGCGCCGACATCTCGTCGAGGACGGCCTTCACGTCGGTGCCGGGCACGATGGTGCCGAGAATGCCCACGAAACGCGACAGCGTCTTGAGATCGGCCTTCAGCGCCTCGTCCGCACCGGGGTACTGAATCTTCACCGCGACGTCGCGACCGTCGGACCAGGTCGCGCGGTGCACCTGCCCGATGGAGGCCGACGCGGTGGCCGTGTCGTCGAAGTCGGAGATGCGCGAGCGCCATCCGGTGCCGAGCTGCTGATCCATCACCCGGTGGACAGTCGCGATCGGCATGGGGGGCGCTTCTGCCTGCAGCTTGGTCAACGCTTCGCGGTAGGGCTCCGCCATCTCCTCGGGTACGGCCGCCTCCATGACGCTGAGGGCCTGACCCAACTTCATCGCCCCACCCTTGAGTTCGCCGAGGACGGCGAACATCTGCTGGGCGGCCTTGGCGCTGAGTTCGGCGTCGATCTCCGCGCGATTTCCGCCCGCGAGTTTGCGCCCGAAGCCCATCGCTGCACGGCCTGCCATCCCGAGGGGGATGCTGGCCAGCTTGGCTGTCCGGGCGGAACTGCTGCGGGGGATGTCGGGCATGCCTCCATCATGTCTGACGATCGGCCGACGCGCCGCGACCGGTCGAGACCCGGCCGCGCATCCGTGACACGTCACACCGTTCCTCACCGACGAGCGCAGGTGCACAACAGGTGACGCGGCCATCGTCGTCGGCGGGTGGCCGCGGCGACGAGGTCCACCTCCAGGCTGTGCCCGACGGTCATCGGTGCGGGGGAGTCTGCCCGTGCCTCGAGGAACTCGGTGACCTGCGCGACCGCGAACGCCGCGGTGGCGGCGATGGTGGGGCCGCTCGCGGATCCGACGGTGCCGAGGAGCTGTGCGGCGAGGTGCGGCCATTCCCGGTCGTAGTCGCACCGCGTCAGCTCGACGCACTCGAGGCAGGGCGTGTGTCCGGGCAGGACGAGCGGACCCACCACGCCGACGCCGTCGCGCAGCCGCACGGGAAGGTGGGGGATGCCGTCGTCCATCAGCACTCGGGCGACCTCGGGGGCGCAGAGCACGGTGTCCGCCACCACCACGCAGTCGACATCCGCGTGTCTGTGGGGGAGTGACACGTGTCGCCGCTCAACGCGGCCCGTCGGGGACAATCCGATGGAGATCGCATCGGACAGTGGACCGCGTCCCAGAACGAGGACCGTACGGACGGCAGACGACCGCGGGCGCCGACGTCCGAGCACGCCCAGCCGTTCGAGCTCGGCCTGTACCGCGGTGAGTACTGCCGCGTCCACTCCGAGTTCGGCTGCGCGCCAGTACACGTCGGGTAACGGTCGTCGTCCGTCCAGGAGACGGAGGACCGAGGCCATGACGCCCGGTGTCACGCCCTCCGGCGGCGTGAGGACCACCCGGCGGTCGGGATGCCAGCCGACCTGGAGCCGACCGTCCCGGCGTGCGAGCAGTGTGACCGACTCGGCCAGGTACGGGAGGCCGTCCCGGTCGGCGCGTGTGCGGGCAACCTCTGGCGCGGCCTCGGCCCGTGTCTCCGTCATGCGCAGACGATGGCACGCACCGCGCCGCGGACTCTCGTGTCCACCGCCGGTTGTCCACAGGCACGCAACGCTCCGACCTGCGGCGCGGTCGAGTATGCGCCGGTAAGTCCCAGCTCGACGGAATCAGACGGGGGCGGGGCCCTCGTCGTCTCCCTCGGCCTCCTTCTCGGCCGCGCGCTTGCGCTCGAACTCCTCGAGCTGCGCGATGGGGTCGTCGAAGGAACCGGTGTCCCCGCCCACGATGCGGTCGATGAACGACGACGAGTCGTCGAGGTCCGCGGTGTCGGGCAGCAGATCGGGGTGGGCCCACACACCGTCGCGGCCGTCGATACCCGCAGCGTCGGTCAGTCGACGCCACAGATCGGCTGCTTCACGCACCTTGCGCGGTCGCAATTCGAGGCCGATGAGCGTCGCGAAGGTCTGCTCGGCCGGGCCGCCGGACGCGCGACGGCGCCGCATCGTCTCCGACAGCGCGGACGCTCCCGGCAGCCGTTCGCCCAGAGCGGTGGTGACCACCGTGTCCACCCACCCCTCGACGAGGGCCAGCAGTGTCTCGAGGCGTTCCAGAGCCGCCTTCTGCTCGAGGGTCGTCTGCGGCTCGAAAGCACCCTGCTGCAGGATCTTCTCCAGCTGGCTCGGGTCGGTGAGCGCGGACGGATCGATACCGCGTGCCGCCTCCTCGATGGCGCCGAAGTCCATCCGGATGCCGCGCGCGTACTCCTCGACGGTGGCCAGAACGCGTTGACGCAGCCACGGCACGTGCGAGTAGAGACGGTGGTGGGCGACTTCCCGCGCGGCAAGGAACACGAGTACCTCGCGCTCGGGCAGCTCGGTGCCTTCGCTGAACACCGCGACGGCGTCGGGAAGCAGCGCCGCAGTGTCCGAGGGGCCGAGCGGCAGGCCGATGTCGGTCGAGGTGAGGACCTCCTTGGCCAGCTGGCCCAGTGCCTGGCCCAGCTGTGAGCCGAACGCCATGCCGCCCATCTGACCGAGCATGCCGATCATCGGACCGACCATCTGTTGCGCCTCCGGCGGCAACGCGGAGGTCCACATGCCGGAGATCTGCTCGGCGACGGGGTCGCACAACCGCTTCCACGTGTCGAGCGTGTTGTCCAACCATTCCTGCGGAGTCCACGCCTCGGTGCGCACCGCGCCGGCCGGGAGGATGGTGGCCTCGTTCAGCCACTGCTCCGCCAGGTGCGCCGCGTCGACGACGGCGGACTTCGATCCCTCCCGCACGGGAGTGGTCGACCCGATCTGCTGGAGGGCCAGCTTCTTCGCCAGGTCGTAGTTCACCGGTCCGGACGTGGCACCGGATCCCATCCCGCTGAACATCTGACCCATCTGCGTGAACATCTGGCCGAGCGCCGCCGGATCGAAACCCTCGGCGCCGAAACCGAATCCACCGGCGCCACCTCCGGGCGTGCCGGAGCCGCCGCTCGACCCCTCGTTCTTGTCCGGGTCGTCGTCGGAATTGGAGAATCCGAAAGGCGTGTTGGTCATGGTTCAACGGTACAAGCCGAACACGGGTTCGGCGGCGATGCCGAGTGCGCCGAGCGCGAACACACCGACGCCACGGGCGACGTCGACGCGTCTCCCCGACAGCGGTGACGGTGTCGTTCTCTACTGTGGTGACGTGAATCGAAGGATCGCGACGCTCCTTGTCGCTCTGTTGCCGGTGGTCGTCCTCGGAGTTCTGGGATCTGCGGTCACCGTTCCGTTCGCGGCCCTCGGGCCCGGACCGACGTTCGACACCCTCGGTGAGGTGGACGGCAAGCCCGTCGTGGACGTCCAGGGCACTGACGTCGATCGGCCGTCCGGCCACCTGAACATGACGACCGTGGCGGTGCGGGACGAGTTGACGGTGTTCGACGCCCTCGGCCTCTGGCTCAGCGGCAGGCAGGGGCTGGTCCCGCGCGACGAGATCTACCCGCCCGATCGCAGCCGAGAAGAGGTCGAGAACGCCAACCAGGCGGACTTCGCGGAATCCGAGGACAGTGCGGAACTCGCCGCCTTGGATCACCTCGGACTGCCCACGGTGCTCACGGTCGCGCAGATCGGCGACGACAGCCCCGCGGCGGGCGTCCTCGAGGAGGGTGATCGGGTGACCGCGATCGACGGCGCGCCCGTGTCCACTGTGGCCGACGTCCAGAAGGCTGTCGGTGCCGTGAATCCCGGCACGACCATCTCGGTGGACATCACGCGGGACGGCGCGACGACGACGGAGAACGTCACCGTCGCCGCCCGTCCCGACGACGCCGAGCGCGGCTACCTCGGCATCACGCCGGAAGAGACACCGGACGTGCCGTTCACCGTCGAGTTCAATCTCGCGGACGTCGGCGGCCCGTCCGCCGGACTGATGTTCTCCCTGGCGGTCGTGGACAAGCTCAGTCCCGGTGACCTCAGTGGGGGCGCCTTCGTCGCAGGCACGGGAACGATCGACGCCGACGGAGCTGTCGGTCCCATCGGCGGGATCCCGTACAAGTTGGTCGCCGCACGCGAGGCCGGCGCGACGATCTTCCTCGTTCCCGCGGACAACTGCGCCGAGGCGGCGCCGCGGACGCCGGAGGGTCTGCGACTGGTCAAGGTCACGAGTCTGGACGATGCGATCGGGTCGCTCGACGCTCTGGCCGGTGGGGGAGACGCCCCGTCCTGCTCGTGACGATCCGGGTGCGAACGCTAGTAGTCCTCGTCCTCGGGATCCGCGTCGAGCGTGGCGTGCAGCGCCGCGACGACGTTCGGTGCGAGGTTCTCGTAGGTCAGTAGCTCCGGCGCCTCGTCGAAACCGCTGTCGTCCTCGTTCTCGGGACGCAGCTGCAGCAGAGCGATGGACGGACCGTCCCGGAGCACAGCGACGATCAGCCGCCCGTCGCGTCGGTCGGGATGCTCCTCGGCCGTGAGACGCGCGGCCTGGTCCGCCGCGTCACGATCCGCCAGGAGCGGAGCGAGAGCGCTGTCGAGATCCGATTCCGCCTCGGGCGGCAACACGACGATCTCCTCGACCAGTGCGCACCCGGCGACGGAGGCCGGCCACGTGGTCGTGCCGAGAAACTCGTCGAGCGCGTGCGATCCGCCCGCGACGTCGGCGGGCAACCGCTCCTGGGCGACAGGGGTCAGGTCGGCGCCGTCCTCGAGCTGGTCGAGCAGGCTCGGTTCCGCGGCCGCCAGGTCCTCGGTCGGGACCAATGCGAACAACTGGGGCCCCTGGTCCCACCCGCCGGCGTCCACGTAGTCGACGACCTCGCGCACACAGCGGGCGAGGGCGCGTTCGGCGCGGGCGTCCCCTGATTCGGGGTCGAACCACTCGCTCCCGGTCACGATGCATCCTCGTTGTCACTCACCGCTCCATCCTCGCATCGAGGGCTACAGTCATGGACGTCGCCACGGCGGGACACTCCGCGTTCGAGGGTGTCCGTACAGTGGTCGAAAACGGACATGTGGTGTCGTCACGGTGGTGTCACGAGGCGACGGCGCGCGAGATCTTGGAGTGTGGCACGTGGGCATGAGGCCCCCAACCGGTTTACCGTCGTTGTCGAGACGGAGCCGTACGTTACTGGTCCTGGCGTTGGTTCTGGCCGCGCTGTTGCTCATCGGTCCCCGGTTGGTGGACACGTACACGGACTGGTTGTGGTTCGGGGAGGTCGGCTTCCGCAACGTCTTCACGACGGTGCTCCTCACCCGCGTGATCACGTTCCTCGTCGTCGCTCTGCTGGTGGGCGGCACGGTGTTCGGTGCCCTCACCGTCGCCTACCGGTCCCGCCCGGTCTTCGTGCCCACGGCCGGTCCGAACGATCCCATCGCTCGCTACCGCACCACCGTCATGTCGCGTCTGCGCGTGTTCGGTATCGGCATCCCGGTCGTCATCGGGTTGCTGTCCGGCCTTGTCGCACAAGGCAACTGGGTCACGGTGCAGATGTTCCTGCACGGTGGATCGTTCGGAGTCCAGGATCCGCAGTTCAACCTGGACGTCGGCTTCTACGCCTTCGATCTGCCGTTCTACCGGTCGATCCTCAACTGGCTCTTCGTCGCCGTCGTCATCGCCTTCTTCGCGGCACTGGTCACCCACTACATCTTCGGGGGCCTGCGCCTCAGCGGCCGCGAGGGTGCGCTGACCAAGTCGGCGCGCATCCAGTTGGCCGTGCTCGCCGGAACGTTCGTCGTCCTCAAGGCGGTGGCGTACTGGTTCGATCGCTACGCGCTCTTGTCGAGCAGCCGTAAGGAGCCCACGTTCACGGGCCCCGGCTTCACCGACATCAATGCCGTTCTGCCCGCGAAGCTCATTCTTCTGGCCATCGCCGTCATCTGTGCGGGCGCGTTCTTCGCGGCCATCTTCCTGCGCGATCTCCGGATCCCGGCACTCGCCACCGCACTTCTGGTGCTGTCGTCGATCCTCGTCGGCGCCGTCTGGCCGCTGGTCGTCGAGCAGTTCTCGGTGCGCCCCAACGCTGCCGACAAGGAGCGGGCGTACATCGAACGGAACATCGAGGCCACCCGAGCCGCCTACGGGATCACGGACGAGAAGGTGACGTACGAGGACTACTCGGGAGACGGCACAGCGTCTCCGCGTGACGTTCCGGCGGATCAGACCACCATCGCCAACACCCGTTTGCTGGATCCGAACGTGTTGTCTCGCACTTTCACCCAGCAGCAGCAGCTCAAGAACTTCTACGGATTCCCGTCCACGCTGGACGTGGATCGGTACGAGATCGACGGTGAGCTGCAGGACTACATCGTCGCGGCACGAGAGCTGGAACCAGCCAGCCTGTCCGGAAACCAGACCGACTGGATCAACCGCCACACCGTCTACACCCACGGGAACGGCTTCGTCGCCGCACCGGCGAACAGGGTCAACGCGGCAGTGCAGGAGGGATCCGCCGGCGACTCGAACAGCAACTCGGGATACCCGATCTACACGGTCAGCGACCTCGCGTCGCAGGCCGCGGGTGACCAGGTCATTCCAGTGGACCAGCCGCGTATCTACTACGGCGAGGTCATCGCGTCGGTGAACCCCGACTACGCCATCGTCGGTGGCAGCGAGGGCTCGGACGGTCGCGAATACGACACCGACACCTCGCGCTACACCTACACGGGTTCGGGTGGCGTCAGCATCGGCAACTGGTTCAACCGGTTGGCGTTCGCGGCGAAGTACACCGAGCGCAACATCCTCTTCTCGGGCGCCATCGGCGACGACTCCAAGATCATCTTCAACCGTGATCCCCGTGAGCGCGTCCAGAAGGTCGCACCGTGGCTCACTGCGGACGGCAACTCCTACCCGGCTGTCGTCGGGGGGAAGATCGTCTGGATCGTCGACGCGTACACCACGCTGGACCAGTACCCCTACGCGCAGCGCAGCTCGCTCGAGGGCCTGGTGCAGGACAGCATCGACGCGAACACCGGTCGACTGCTCCCACGTGATGAGGTGTCCTACATCCGTAACTCGGTCAAGGCCACAGTCGACGCCTACGACGGGTCGGTGAACCTGTACCAGGTGGACGACAACGATCCCGTCCTCGCGGCGTGGATGGGTGCGTTCCCGGGCGCGGTGCAGCCCGAGTCGGCGATCTCCGACGAACTGCGTCAGCACTTCCGCTACCCCGAGGATCTGTTCAAGGTCCAGCGCGAGATGCTCGCCAAGTACCACGTCAACGATCCCGGCGAGTTCTTCACCAACAACGCGTTCTGGTCGGTACCGAGTGACCCGACGATCGAAGGCGGCACCAACCTCAACCAGCCTCCGTACTACGTGCTCATCGGCGATCCGGATACGGGGCAACCGTCGTTCAGGCTGACCAGCGCCATGGTGGGCTTCAACCGCGAATTGTTGTCGGCATACATCTCGGTCAAGTCCGATCCCGACGGCTATGGAGAGTTCACGGTGTTGCAGTTGCCCACCGCAACGCAGACTCAGGGGCCGCAACAGGCCCAGAACTCGATGATCTCGGACACCCGGGTGGCGTCCGACAGGACACTTCTCCAACAGTCCAACCGCATCCAGTACGGCAATCTGCTGACGCTGCCCATCGCCAACGGCGGAATTCTGTACGTCGAGCCGCTGTACACCGAGCGCAACACGACGAACACGTCGACGTTCCCGCAGCTCTCACGCGTTCTCGTGAGCTATCGCGAGCCGGGCGCTGGTGGCGGTGTCCGTGTCGGATACTCACCGACACTGGCCGGTGCGCTGGAGCAGGTGTTCGGTGCCGAGACCGGAAACGTTGCCACGGCTCCCGGCGGCGACGCGGCTACTCCTCAGGCAGAGGAGGAGGTCGGTTCACCGAACTTGGGGAACACGGGCTCAACTCCGACTCAAGGTCAGGGCACCCCGGCGCCGTCCACTCCTTCGACGAGTGCACCTGCGCCCGCTGACAGGGGTGCAGCGGTGACCAACCTGGATGCCGCGCTGGAAGCAGTGCGGACCGCGCAGCAGTCGGGTGACTTCGCCCAGCTCGGTACCGCGTTCGACAACCTGCAGCGCGCGATCGACCAGTACAACAGCACCGGCGGTTAGTCGCCTCTGCTCCACGCGACGCCCCGCCCTCGATTCACGAGGGCGGGGCGTCGCTGTGTGGCGGCTTGGCTGCGCGCGCACCCTGTGTGGTGGCC
Organism: Rhodococcus sp. BP-349; assembly: GCF_019835845.1. Classification (NCBI taxonomy): domain Bacteria; kingdom Bacillati; phylum Actinomycetota; class Actinomycetes; order Mycobacteriales; family Nocardiaceae; genus Rhodococcus; species Rhodococcus sp. BP-349. The sequence goes on from NZ_JABUDR010000001.1 coordinate 2,097,643, forward strand.
GCGCACCCTTTCCAGTCGGCTGCTGGGGGTGTGCACTCCCCGTGCAGTGCCGGTGCGTACTGGCTCGGCGAGAACACCCCGCGCTGTCCGGCCGAGCGGACACCCGTTGTGGTGGCCGCGCACCCTTTTCCAGTCGGCTGCTGGGGGTGTGGGGTGCGCAGAAGGCGTGTGCACACCCCGTGCAGCGCCGGTGCGTGGTGGCGCGACGAGGGCGCGCCGGGCTGTCGGGCGGAGCGGACACCCGTTGTGGTGGCCGCGCACCCTTTCCAGTCGGCTGCTAAGGGTGTGGGGTGCGCGGAGGGGGTGTGCACACCCCGTGCAGCGCCGGTGCGTGGTGGCGCGACGAGGGCGCGCCGGGCTGTCGGGCCGGAGCGGACACCCTTTGTGGTGGCCGCACACCCTTTCCAGTCGGCTGCTAAGGGTGTGCGGTGTACGGAAGGGGTGTGCACACCCCGTGCAGCGCCGGTGCGTGGTGGCGCGACAGCACGCACCCACCGCACACGACGAAGCGGACGCACCCGATGATCGGGTGCGTCCGCTTCAGACGTTCGAGAGGATGCTCTAGCGAGCGAGTCCCGCGAGGACGCCGGAGTTGGCGGCCACGAAGTCCTGGTACTGCTGGCCGACGCCGTACTGCTGGGCCAGCGCTGCGCCCTGCTCGACGACGGACTGCACGGGTGCCGGTGCGGCGGGTGCAGCCGGGGCGGGAGCGGGTGCCGGCGCAGGTGCCTCGGCGACCGACGTGGTGCCCGACGAGAGGTATTGGCCGCAGGTGGGCCATGCGCCGACGCCCTGGGTCGCGAGAACGTTCTCGGCGACGCGGATCTGCTCAGCCTTGGAAGCGCTGGACGCGGTGCCGGAGCCGCCGTTGGCCGCCCAGGTGCTCTGCGAGAACTGCAGGCCACCGTAGTAGCCGTTGCCGGTGTTGATGCCCCAGTTGCCGCCGCTCTCGCACTGTGCGACGCCGTCCCAGTTGTGGGCGGGTGCTGCGGAGGCGGTTCCGGTGCTCAGGACGAGCGGTGCGGCGACGACGGCGCCGGTGACGGCGGCCCATCCGAGCGCGCGGGTGGTGAAGTTACGTGCAGTGGTCATGCGGGGTAGATCCTCTCAGCGCTGGTCGACGTGAGCGCGCAGGCGAGTGACGCCTGCATTCGCTCGAATCCCTGCCCCCATCGAGTCGGGTCTCCGATCCCGCGGGGCAGAAGAATCCAGCGGCGGGTCGGCCTGGCCCTTGTTTCGGGCCGAGCGCGACGGTAACGAAACAATCACGAGCCGTCACCCGGCCCTCTCGCGAGGTCGGAAACGGGCGAGATGGTGGGTTCGCGACATCTCTGCAGGTCATGACGGATGACAACCGTCTCGTGTCCTCTTCGTGACCCCATCGTTATGTGAGGGGGAACACGGGTGAAAAGAGACCGCGGTCACCCTCCGAGGCTCGATCTCGTTGCTCAGCAGGCGATTTGCAATTCACCGACGCCGTCCGGTAACTTCTTGTTCAGCAAGAACGCAGTACAGCTTGCACCGCAGACGGAGCCGCAAGGTTCTCGACGCTGACGCGGGGTGGAGCAGCTCGGTAGCTCGCTGGGCTCATAACCCAGAGGTCGCAGGTTCAAATCCTGTCCCCGCTACCACCACGAAAGGCCCGACAGTCCCAGACTGTCGGGCCTTTCGCGTTGCCGCAGGCACCGGCGTCGGCTCGATCGGATCAGGGCGACGTCGGTGCCTGGTGCTCAGTGCGAGATGTCGGGATCCGCCGACGTCATGCCCGTGCTGGGCGCGTCGTTCTCGTCGACGTCCCCGCCCGCGTCCGTACGGTCCCCCGAGGCGTCCGTCTCGTCCAGATCGACGGCGTCCGCACCCTCGAGGTGGGTGAGGCCCACCTCGGCCTCCGCGACGAGGCCCTTGGCTTTGTCCTCGATCTTCTTCGCCCAGTCCGACATGGCAGTCTCCCTCGTGTTCGCCGTGCTTCGTCCGTTCCAGCTTGCCAGAACAGCAGAAAGGCCCGGCACATGTGCCGGGCCTTTCTCAGGGTCGAGCGAACATCACTTCAGCTCGGCGGACGTCTTCCCGAGCACGCGGCGAGCCACGATCAGCTGCTGGATCTGCTGGGTTCCCTCGAAGATGTCGAGGATCTTCGAGTCCCGTGACCACTTCTCGAGCAGCAGGTGCTCGGAGAAGCCGAGCGTGCCGGCCAGTTCCACCGCCTTGAGCGTGATGTCGGTGGCGCTACGGCCTGCCTTCGCCTTGGACATCGACGCCTGCAGCGAGTTGGGCTCCTTGTTGTCCGCCATCCACGCAGCGCGGAGAGCGAGCAGGTAAGCAGCCTCCCAGTCGGCCTCGAGCCGGATGTACTCCGCAGCAGCGGCCGACTGGCTGTAGGTGGCAGCGTCGTAGTCGATGACCACTCCGGCGTCGGTCAGGATCGACCTCAGCTCCTCGAGCGCTGCACGGGCGACACCGATGGCCATGCCGGCGACCAGGGGACGGGTGTTGTCGAACGTCTGCATGACGCCGGCGAAACCCTTGTCCGTGTCCACGTCCGGGGAACCCAGGAGGTTGTCCTTGGGGATGCGGCAGTTGTCGAGAAGCAGAGCGGCGGTGTCGGACGCCTTGATGCCGAGCTTGTGCTCGAGGCGCGCGACGGACAGGCCCGGTGCGTCCCGCGGGACGACGAAGGACTTGATCGCGGCGCGGCCCTTGGACTTGTCGACGGTGGCCCACACGACGATGTGCGTGGAGCGCTCGCCCGCCGTGACGTAGATCTTCTCGCCGTTGAGGACCCACTCGTCACCGTCGAGTACCGCGGTGGTGCTCACAGCGGCCGAGTCGGAACCGAACGAGGGCTCGGTGATGGCCATCGAGGCCCACACCTTGCCGAACCGCTCGAGCTGCTCGTCGGTGGCGACGGCGGCGATGGCGGAGTTGCCGAGGCCCTGATACGGGATGGACAAGGTCAGGCCCACGTCGCCCCAGCACGTCTCGATGACGTTGACCAGGGCGGACATGTTGCCGCCGTTGGCATTCGCGGTCTTGCTCGGCTTGGGAGCGTCGCCCTTGGCCTCACGGCCACCCTTGGCGCCGCCGATCTCGCCGCCGGCGTCGCTCATGCCTTCGATCATGGCGGCCATGGTGTCCAGCTCGACCGGGTAGGCGTGCTCCGCCAGGTCGTACTTGCGCGACACGGGGCGCATGATCTCGGCCGCGACCTGATGAGCCTGGTTGGCCGACGCCCTGAGCTTGCGAGGAAGTTCGAGATTGATCATGAGAGTTCCAATCGAAAGGTGGGGTGTCGGATCAGATCAGGACGATGCCCTCGGCAACGCCGACGGCGCGGAGATCGCGGTACCAGCGCTCGACCGGGTGCTCCTTGGTGAAACCGTGTCCACCGAGAAGCTGGACACCGTCGAGGCCGATCTGCATGCCCTTGTCCGTCGCGAGTCGACGGGCGAGGGAGGCCTCGCGTGCGAAGGACAGTCCCTGCTCGGCACGGGAGGCGCCGCGCTGGATGACCAGGCGCAGACCGTCGAGCTCGATCGCGATGTTGGCGACCATGAAGGCCACGGCCTGACGGTTGCTGATCGGCTCGCCGAACGCGGTGCGGTCGTTGACGTAGGGGACCACGTAGTCCAGGACGGCCTTCGACGTACCGGCAGCCATGGATGCCCAGCCCAGACGCGCGAGCCGGATGGCGTCGGTGTAGTCGGACACGTGAGCGTCCGCGTCGCCGTCGCCCAGCAGATTGGCCTCGGGTACGGCGACGCCGTCGAGGTGCAGTCGGCCGATGCCCGCCGCCCGCAGACCCATGCTCGGGTCCGCCTCGACGCTCAATCCGGCGGTGTCGGACTCGACGATGAAGAGTGCCGGACGGCCGTCGAGCTCGGCGGCGACGATGAACAGCTCGCAGGCGGCAGCCGACGGCACGAGGCTCTTGACGCCCGTGAGCTTGTAGCCACTGGGGGAGCGGACGGCCTTGGTCTGCAGCGCGAACGGGTCGAAGAGGGCACGCGGCTCGTTCACGACGAGCGCTGCGCTCGGCACCTTCTCACCCGTGAAGGACGGCAGGTACGTCTTCTGCTGAGTCTCGGTGCCCCACTGCGTGAGCGCCACCGCCACGCCGCTGGGGGCGAGGATCGGCAGGGCCAGGCCCATGTCTCCGTACGCGAGCGCCTCGGCGACGAGGGCGTTGGTGACGGCGCCGCGCTCGCTCGCCGCGCCCTCGAGGTTCTCGGGAACATTGATGAGGGTGATGCCCAGCTCGGCGGCGCGAGCGACGAGGTCGTCCGGCGATGCCGCGGCCTCGTCGGCGTCGTGCGCTGCCGGGCGCATGATCTCCTCGGCGAACTCGAGCACCGTCTCGACGATCATCTTCTGCTCGTCGTCGGGAGTCAGGTCGAAGTAGTCGAGTCCCTTGGTGGAGGACTCGGGCAGACGCTCGGGCTTGCCTCCACCGGACACCTTGGAGAAGGTCCGGGTGGCGGCACCGAGCGTCTTGAAGCCGGTCTTCGTGCTCTCGTACGTGACACGGTCGATCGTCTGGCGCAGGTTGTACTTCTCGGCCAGATCGGAGCCGGAAAGCTTGGTGAGTACGCGCATCGCGGTTCCGATGGCGTCGCGTCGGATCGGGTTGAGCCCGACCGCTGACGTGTCGCGCACCGGGCGCCGAGACGCATCGGTCTTGGTCGTGGGGGCGCTGTCGTTCTTCGTCATGATCACCCAGCTGTTCTCGGTGTTCGGTCGTGGACGCGACCTATCTTACTCGTCGGTAAGTTCGGTGTCTACCGTCGAGTAGGGTCGGCGCGTCAGACGCTCGAGGACGGCGTCGTGCAGGAGCGAGTTCGACGCCACCGCGCTCCCGCCGTGCGGCCCCGCCGCACCGTCGAGAGCGGTGAAACGGCCGCCCGCCTCGCGGACCAGCACGTCCAGCGGAGCAAGGTCCCACAGTGATACTTCGGGCTCGGCGGCCACATCGATCGATCCCTCGGCCACCAGGCAGTAGGAGAGGAAGTCGCCGTACCCGCGGATGCGCCACACCTCGTCGGTCAGATCGATGAACTGCTCCCGTAATCCGGCGTCCTTCCACCCCGAGAGACTGGAGAAGCCGAGACTGGCCGAACCGGTCGTGCCCACGGAGGACACCGACAGAGCTCGTGCGTCCCCGTCGTCGAAACGCGCGTGTGCCCCCAGCCCGTCGGCGGCCCACCATCGCCTCTTCAACGCCGGGGCGCTGACGACACCCACGACGGGGACACCGTCGACGAGCAACGCGATCAACGTCGCCCAGATGGGGACGCCGCGAACGAAGCTCTTGGTGCCGTCGATGGGATCGAGCACCCACTGACGCCCGGACAGGACGGCGTCGCCGCCGAACTCCTCACCGAGAACCGAGTCCGCCGGGCGGGCATCGGACAGGAGGCGCCGAATCTCGGTCTCGACGGCCAGATCCGCGTCCGAGACGGGTGTGAGATCGGGCTTGTCCTCGATGCGCAGGTCCACGGCCAGGAATCGCGCCGTGGTGATGGCGTCGGCCGCGTCCGCGAGACGGAGGGCGAGGGCGAGATCGTCGGCGAGGTCGGTCACGGCACAGGACGTTACTGCGGTGCGGGCACGTCGGTCGTTGCCGGTAACCTCGGGCGCGTGCATCCTGACGTATCCGCTGACATCGCCGAACTCGACACCACCCTCACGACAGTGGAGTCGGTGCTCGACATCGAGGAACTCCGTCGCCGGATCGACGAGCTCGAGCACCAGGCTGCCGATCCCGAGCTGTGGAACGACCAGGACCACGCCCAGCAGGTGACCAGCGCCTTGTCCCATGCGCAGACCGAGTTGCGGCGGGTCGAGGCCCTGCGCCAGCGGCTCGATGATCTCCCGGTTCTGTACGAGCTCGCCGAGGCCGAGGAGGGCGAGGCCGCCGCAGAGGCTCTCGCCGAGGCGGATGCCGAGCGCGTCTCCCTGCACACCGACGTCGAGCTGCTCGAGGTACGCACCCTGCTGTCGGGTGAGTACGACAAGAGGGACGCGCTGGTCAACATCCGGTCCGGTGCCGGCGGGATCGACGCCGCGGACTGGGCCGAGATGCTGATGCGCATGTACATCCGCTGGGCCGAGAAGCACGGCTACGGCGTGGAGGTCTACGACACCTCCTATGCCGAGGAGGCCGGCATCAAGAGCGCCACCTTCGCGGTGAAGGCGCCGTACAGCTACGGAACCCTGTCGATCGAGCAGGGCACCCACCGTCTCGTGCGCATCAGCCCCTTCGACAACCAGGGCCGCCGCCAGACCTCGTTCGCCGAGGTCGAGGTGCTGCCGGTGGTCGAGACCACCGACCACATCGAGATCCCCGAGAACGACATCCGTGTCGATGTGTACCGCTCGTCGGGGCCGGGTGGTCAGTCCGTCAACACCACCGACTCCGCCGTGCGACTCACCCACATCCCCACCGGCATCGTGGTCACCTGTCAGAACGAGAAGTCGCAGCTGCAGAACAAGGTGTCTGCCATGCGCGTGCTCCAGGCCAAGCTGCTCGAGGTCAAGCGCAAGGAGGAGCGTGCCGAGATGGACGCGCTCAAGGGCGACGGCGGCAGCTCGTGGGGCAACCAGATGCGCTCGTACGTACTGCACCCGTACCAGATGGTGAAGGACCTGCGGACCGAGTACGAGGTCAACAACCCGTCCTCGGTGCTCGACGGCGACATCGACGGCTTCATCGAGTCGGGCATCCGCTGGCGCATGCGTGCAGAGCAGGCGTAACCGGTGAGCGCCTTCTGGCCACTCCCGCCCGACTTCGTCTTCTGGCTCCAGAACAACTTCCTCGAGATGGTCCTGTGGGTCCTCGGCGGCATGCTGGCAGCGCGTGCGGTCGGCTGGGCCGGCAGCAAGATCACCGTCCGCATCGACCGGACCTACCAACAGACCGACGCCCTGGTGCGGACCGAGGCGGCCAAGCACCGCCACTCGGTGGCGCAGGTCGTCACGTGGGTCGTGATCGCGCTGATCTACGTGCTCGTCGCCATCCGCGTCCTGCAGCGGCTCGGGTTCCCCATCACAAGCCTCGTCGCGCCGGCCACCGTGCTCGGTGCGGCGCTCGGCTTCGGTGCCCAGCGCATCGTCCAGGACATCCTGTCCGGGTTCTTCATCATCACCGAGCGTCAGTACGGCTACGGCGACGTCGTGCAACTCGCCATCACCGGCACCGCGGGCGACGCCATCGGCACCGTCGAGGACGTCACGCTGCGTGTCACGCGCGTGCGCTCTGCCGAGGGCGAGGTGATCACGGTGCCCAACGGCCAGATCGTCAAGGCGGTCAACCTGTCGAAGGACTGGGCACGCGCCGTCATCGACGTGCCGGTACCGCCGACCGCGGACCTGTCGCGCGTCACGGAGCTGCTGAAATCGGTGGGCGAGGAGGCCTTCCGCGACAGCCGGCTCACCGAGTTGCTGCTCGACGAGCCCACCGTCATGGGTGTCGAGAGCATCGAGGTGGACCAGGTCAACCTGCGCCTCGTCGCCCGCACCCTGCCGGGCAAGCAGTTCGAGGTGGGGCGCGAACTCCGTGCGCGCATCGCCCTGACGCTGCGCAACGACGGCATCACCGTCTCGCCCGAACTCTCCGCCGACCGTCCCGTGGGAGGCGAGCAATGACCTCGAACGAGCCCGAGAGCCCCACGACGGAGCATCCGGACGCGCCACGATCGACGTTTCGTCCCGGGTGGATGGCCCGCATACCGGCGCGCATCCTCGGTCGCTTCCGCACGACCACCGTGGTGATGGTGCTCGCCTTCCTGGCCGTACTCGTGCTGTGGAACAACGTGCGCTTCGACCCGACCCTCAACGAGAACTCGCCGGTGTACGTCCCGCCCACACCGTCGTCGTCCGAGGTCCCGCCCCCGGCGGAGACGTACGCGCCGACGACCACCACGTTCCGGTCGACCACGACGCCCGTGCCGACCACGACGGACCCGGTCTCGCCGCAGGACGGCGTCACGACGACGGCACCGGCGCCCACGACGACCACCGGCACCACGACGCGCGCACCCGGGTTCCAGCTGCCGACCATCCCCGGTCTGCCGTTGCCGAGCGGAACGAACTGACCCGCGCGTCGCTGTAGCGGCACGGTCGGGGCGCGCGGCTACACTGGCGACCCGTGATCAGCGTGGAGAACGTCTCGAAGTCCTACAAGTCCTCGACTCGACCCGCGCTGGACAAGGTGTCCGTGAAGATCGAGAAGGGGGAGTTCGTCTTCCTCATCGGGCCGTCGGGCTCGGGCAAGTCGACCTTCATGCGGCTGCTTCTCCGCGAGGAGATGCCGACCTCGGGCGACATCACGGTGGCCGACTTCCACGTGAACAAGCTCGCCGGGCGGCGCGTTCCGAAGCTGCGGCAGAGCATGGGATGCGTCTTCCAGGATTTCCGTCTCCTGCAGAACAAGTCGGTGTCGGAGAACGTCGCGTTCGCGCTGGAGGTGATCGGCAAGCCGCGCGGGGTGATCGAGCGGACGGTGCCGGAGGTGCTCGAGCTGGTCGGACTGTCCGGCAAGGCGGATCGTCTCCCGTCCGAGCTGTCCGGCGGCGAGCAGCAGCGTGTCGCCGTGGCCCGCGCCTTCGTGAACCGGCCGCTCGTGCTGCTCGCGGACGAGCCCACCGGCAACCTGGACCCCGACACCAGCCAGGACATCATGTTGCTGCTCGAGCGCATCAACCGCACGGGCACGACCATCCTCATGGCCACTCACGACAACCACATCGTCGATTCGATGCGCCGCCGCGTCGTCGAGCTCGACAACGGCCGGGTGGTCCGCGACGAGGCACGAGGGGTGTACGGCGTGGGTCGTTAGATCCCGCTCTCGGCCCGTCCTCTGCTCGCGCCCCGGCGCAACGACCTCTCGAAGAAAGTGTGTGAACCGTGCGCGCTAGTTTCCTTCTCGGCGAAGTTCTCACCGGACTGCGCCGCAACATCACGATGACCATCGCGATGGTGTTGACCACCGCCATCTCTCTCGGTCTGTTCGGTGGTGGCCTGCTGGTCGTGCAGATGGCGGGGAAGACGCAGCAGATCTTCCTCGACCGTGTCGAGGTGCAGATCTTCCTGACCGACGACATCTCGACCACCGACCCGGACTGCACCTCGGGAATCTGCGCGGGCCTGCGCACGGACCTGGAGTCGACTCCGTCCGTGGTGTCGGTGCAGTACCTCAACCGGGAGGACGCCGTCGCGGACGCCACGGATCGTGTCTTCAAGGATCAGCCGGAGTTGGCGTCCCTGGTGTCGCCCGAGAGCTTCCCCGCGTCGTTCAAGGTGAAGCTCAGCGATCCCGAGCGGTTCGGCGTGATCAACGACGAGTTCGGGGCACGGCCGGGTGTGCAGAGTGTGCTCAACCAGCGCGAGCTGGTGGACCGGTTGTTCAGCGTCCTCGCGGGCGTCCGCAACGCGGCGTTCGCGGTGGCCGTGGTCCAGGCCGTCGCCGCGGTCCTGCTGATCGCCAACATGGTGCAGATCGCCGCGTTCACCCGTCGGACCGAGGTGGGCATCATGCGCCTGGTCGGTGCCACGCGGTGGTACACGCAGCTGCCTTTCCTGCTCGAGGCCATCGCGGCGTCGCTGGTGGGTGCGGTGCTCGCCATCGCCGGACTGTTCACCGCCAAGGCGGCGTTCATCGACTCGGTGCTGGACGACCTGTACCAGGCCAACATCCTGGCTCGGGTGACGACGAGCGACGTCCTGTTGGTCTCGCCGATCCTGCTGCTGGTCGGCGTCGGCATGGCCACGATCACCTCGTACATCACCCTGCGCCTGTACGTCCGGCAGTAGCGCACCGGACACCCGGAACAAACGGGTGGACGGAGTCCTTATGGTTGTCAGAAGTCACCTCCACCCGCGCCCGAAGGAGTTCCAGCTGTGAAGGAGAAAGGTCGCAAGGCGATTGCGACCAATCGCAAAGCGCGACACAACTACACGATCCTCGACGTCTACGAGGCCGGAGTCGCCCTCGTGGGCACCGAGGTCAAGAGCCTGCGTGACGGGAAGGCGTCGCTGGCCGATGCCTTCGCCACCGTCGACGACGGCGAGGTGTGGCTGCGCGGCCTGCACATTCCCGAGTACATGGCGGGAAGCTGGACCAACCACGCGCCGCGGCGCAACCGCAAGCTCCTGCTGCACAAGCGGGAGATCGAGGTCCTCATCGGCAAGACGCGTGAGGGCAACATGACGCTGGTACCGCTCTCCATGTACTTCAACGAGGGCAAGGTGAAGGTCGAGCTGGCCCTGGCGAAGGGCAAGCAGGACTACGACAAGCGTCAGGACCTGGCGCGTCGGACGGCAGAACGCGAGGTCACCCGTGAGCTCGGTCGTCGCATAAAGGGAATGCGATGACCGTCGTCATCGGGGGAATGCGCTGACCGCGATCGTCCTCGCGCTGATCGCGGCGCTCGGGTACGGCGTCAGCGACTTCGTCGGAGGAGTCGCGTCCCGACGCGTCGCCGCACTGCGCGTGGTCATCGTCTCGTACCCGGTCTCGGTGATCATCGTGGCGGCGGTGATGCCGTTCGTCGGGGGCACGTTCACCGTGTCGTCCGTGCTGTGGGGCTCGTTGTCCGGGCTGGCGGGCGGCGTCGCCGTGTGGTGGTTCTATCTCGCACTCGCCGCCGGGCCGATGGCCGTCGTGTCGCCGATCACGGCCGTTCTGGTGGCCGGTGTACCGGTCGGCGTCGGGCTCGTCCTGGGCGAGCGACCCGGCGTCCTGGCGTACATCGGCATCGCGCTGGCGCTGGTCGCCGTGCTCCTGGTCAGCAAGGAATCACCCGACGACGCCGCGGGTGACGTGGCCGGCGGACGGACTCTGCGATTCACGCCACGGGTGGCGTGGCTGACCGTCGGTTCCGGTCTGGCGTTCGCGTTGACGTTCATCTTTCTCGATCTGGCCGGGGAGGACGACGCGGGTCTGTGGCCGTTGCTCGCCAACCGGGTCACGGCCACGGCCCTCGTGTGGGCGGTCGCCGTCGGCACCGGCATGTTCTCGTTCCCGCGCGGTGGAGTGCTGAAGCTGGCCGCCTGGATCGCCGTTCTGGACGTGGCCGCCAACGCCGCGTTGCTCTACGCGTTCCAGGGTGGGCTCCTGTCCCTCGTCAGTGTGATCGCCTCGCTCTATCCGGCCGCGACCGTGTTGCTGGCCATGGTGATGCTGGGGGAGAGGGTGGCCAAGGTGCAGATCGTGGGCATGGTCATCGCGCTGGGCGCGGTGGGGCTGATCACGGCGGGTGCCTGACCACCTGGCGGCGGTCGCGCTCCGGGTGGGCACCACACTCGGGGTGCTCCTCTGCTACGAATGGAGGGCATGAACACCCAAGCAGGCGCCCGTGTCGTGGTCACCGGAGCGACGGGCTACATCGGCGGTCGACTCGCCCCGCGACTGCAGGAGGCCGGTTACCGAGTTCGGGTCCTCGCCCGGTCGCCCCAGAAGCTCCGCGACGTCCCGTGGGCTGCGGACGTCGAGGTGGTGCAGGGCGATCTGAGTGATCGCGAGTCGCTGGACGACGCGTTCCGGGACGTCGACGTCGTCTATTACCTCGTCCACTCGATGGGGGGATCGGACCACTTCGCCGAGGCGGAACGGCAGAGCGCGGAGAACGTGGCCGACGCCGCGAAGGCCGCCGGCGTGCAGCGCATCGTGTATCTCGGCGGGCTCCACCCGGTGGACGGCGCGCTGTCCCCACACCTCGAATCGCGCGCCGAGGTGGGCCGGATCCTCATCGAGTCCGGCGTCTTCACCGTGGTGCTGCAGGCGGGTGTCGTCATCGGCTCCGGATCCGCGTCGTTCGAGATGATCCGGCACCTCACCAATCGACTGCCCGTCATGACGACCCCCAAGTGGGTGCACAACCAGATCCAGCCGATCGCCGTCCGCGACGTGCTGCACTACCTGATCGAGTCGGCGACCGCGCCGTTCGAGACGTCCCGTACCTGGGACATCGGTGGGCCGGACGTCCTGCAGTACGGCGAGATGATGAACGAGTACGCGAGTGTGGCGGGTCTGCGCAAGCGTCGCATGCTGGTGTTGCCGGTGCTGACGCCCCGACTCGCCGGTCACTGGATCGGGTTGGTCACGCCCATCCCACGCGGACTGGCCATGCCGCTCATCGAGTCACTGCAGTACGACGCCATCGCCCACGAACGGGACATCGACACGGTCGTCCCGCCGCCGGAGGGTGGTTTGACCACCTTCGCGGACTCCGTGCACCTCGCGCTGCGGCGCATCGAGGACGGTGAGGTGGAGACCACGTGGTCCAACGCGACCGATGCGGGCGCACCCTCCGATCCGCTGCCGTCGGACCCCGACTGGGCCGGTGAGGTGGTGTACGTCGACGAACGCGCACAGGACTGCAACGCACCACCGGAACTGCTCTGGGACGTCGTAGAGGGCATCGGTGGTGAGAACGGGTGGTACTCGTTCCCCGCTGCCTGGGTCATCCGCGGCTGGATGGACAAGATCGTCGGGGGCGTAGGACTCAAGCGCGGTCGTCGGGATCCGCGTCGGTTGGTCAACGGCGAGGCACTCGACTGGTGGCGCGTCGAGGAGATCGAGCGCGGGTCGCTGCTGCGTCTGCGCGCCGAGATGAAGGCGCCCGGAGGTGCCTGGCTGGAACTGCGCGTCCTTCCGCGCGACGGCGGGACCCGCTCCCGCTACGAGCAGCGCGCGATCTTCTTCCCGCGGGGGCTGGGCGGACGGCTGTACTGGTTCGCCATCATGCCGTTCCACGGTGTGATCTTCCGCGGCATGCTCGAGAACATCACGGGCAAGGCCGAACGCGCGGCCGACACCGGTGACAAACGGGATGAAACCCGCGTCGGATGACGTTAGACTGACGTGTCCACCGGGAAGACCGGTGGGACGAGACTTCGCCACAGCGGAGGAAAGGGGCTGAACGGTTTCGACTGTGTGCGTCTAGTCAGGGGAAGCGTGCCGGTGCAGGCGAGAGACCACCGCAAGCGTCATCGCAAAAATATAAGCGCCGATTCCAATCAGCGCGACTACGCACTCGCTGCCTAAGTAGCGACTGCGTGTCTGTCAGTCCGATCTTGCCCTCGGGTCGGGTACTGGCATCAGCTAGAGGGCTCACCTCGTCACTCGGTCACGGAGTGATGTGGGACATCAAACAGTGGCTGGGATCGTCATCCAGGCTTGTCTGCGAGATCTGGAGATCCGAGTAGAGGCTTAGCAGACTGCGCACGGAGAAGCCCTGGCAAACCGACACAGGACCCGGGTTCGATTCCCGGCAGCTCCACCGAACGGCCGGACACCATCAGGTGTCCGGCCGTCGTCGTGTCACCCCCTGACGTCCGGCAGTGAGGGCGCGACGTTCGCCACTGCCAGGCATCCAGCGGCCGGAGCGCCCCGAATCAAGAACCATGAGTGTTGACGACGTCGCGGCCCCGACTCTGCACGGGCTCCGGTCCGGCCCTGCCGACTCCGCGGTGCTGGTTCTGCACGGCGGCAAGGTGACCAGCCACGACCGTGCCCGCCCGTGGCAACTGTCGGCCGTGCGCATGGTTCCCTTCACTCGCATGCTCCGGCGCGCGACGGGGCCATCGGTCGCGGTGACGCAGCTGCAGTACCGGTACCGGGGCTGGAACGGCGCCGACCGCAGTCCAGTAGCGGACGCGTGGTGGGCGTGCGAGCAGATCCGCGACACGTACGGACGCGGGACGCCCATCACCGTGCTCGGTCACTCCATGGGCGGCCGTACGGCCGCGGCGATCGCGGGTCACCCCGACGTGGTGGCTCTCGTCGCGCTGGCTCCGTGGTGGCCCGACGGCAGGGAGACCGATACTCTGCGCGCCGGCCAGCGCCTGGTGGTCCTGCACGGCACGATGGACCGGTGGACCGACCCCGTCGCGTCCCGCGCCGCGACCGAACGCGCCGCCGCGCGGGGTGTCGACGCCTCGTTCGTTCCGATGGCGGGAGCGGGTCACTTCATGCTTCGATCACCGCGGACATGGTCGCGACGGGTACGGGAGTTCGTCGTCGACCAATCGCGCGAGGTGTCGTCTACGAAACCCGAGTGACACTGCGAGCGGTCCGACGCACAGCGGCCGGCCGATCGCATCACGTAGGGAGAAGACACATGGCTCACGATGCTCACACCGACCGGCGCATCGCCGTGGTCGGCGCCGGCGTCGCCGGCCTCACGGCAGCGTACGTGCTGTCGAAGACTGCTCGCGTCACGCTGTACGAGGCCGACGGCCGACTCGGCGGTCACGCGGACACCCACACCGTGTCCACCCCGCAGGGTGATCTGCCCGTGGACACCGGCTTCATCGTCCACAACGACCGGACATACCCGACACTGCAGCGCCTGTTCCGCGAATTGGACATTCCGACACAGGAATCGGACATGAGCATGTCGATCCGCTGCGACGGATGCGGACTCGAGTACTCGGGCGGACAGGGCTTCTCCGGGCTGATTCCCGGCCCCGGCAGCCTGCTCCGTGGTCGCTACCTGCGGATGCTGCTCGAGGTCACTCGCTTCCATCGCGTCGCTCGCGCGCTGCTCGCGTCCGGTGACGACGATGCGACGGTCGCCGATGTGCTTGCCCGCCATGAATTCTCGCGGTACTTCGAATCGCACTTCATGACGCCGCTCGTGTCCGCCGTGTGGTCGTGCGAGCCGTCACGGGCCTTGGACTACCCGGCCCGGTACCTCTTCTCCTTCCTCGAGCATCACGGAATGCTCGGCGTCGGCGGCTCGCCGACCTGGCGCACGGTGACCGGTGGATCCGCCCGCTACGTCGAGCGCGTCGCCGAGACGATCGCCGACATCCGTTCGGGCACACCGGTCGCCGCCATCCGACGGGGCGAGGGGTCGGTCGAGATCGAGGACGCCTCCGGGCGCACCGACACGGTCGATGCCGTCGTCGTCGCGACGCATCCCCAGCAGGCGCTGAAGATGCTCGCCGAGCCCACCTCGACGGAGCACCTGGTTCTCGGTGCCATGCCGTACTCGCCCAACGTGGCGCGGCTCCACACCGACGAGAGTGTGCTCCCTCGACTCCGACGCGCACGCGCCTCGTGGAACTACCGCATGCCGGCGTGCGATGCGGCGCCGGGCGGCGTGGTGGTCACCTATGACATGTCACGGCTGCAGCGGCTGCCCGACACCGGCTCCCGATACCTCGTGACGCTCGGCGACGAGGACGATCCCACGGCCGAGGGCACTGCCCTCGACCCGTCGGCCGTGCTCGAGACGATGCGGTACGAGCATCCCCTGTACACGTCCGAGTCGGTCGCCGCGCAGGCGCGACTCGGCGAGCTCGACACCGACCTGGTCGCCTTCGCGGGCGCGTACCACGGGTGGGGTTTCCACGAGGACGGTGCGGCGTCGGGACTACGCGCCGCCGAACGTCTCGGTGGGGTCTGGGCATGACCGCCGTCGACACCCGCGCCGCCACCGGTACTCACACCGCCATGATCTACGAGACATCGATCAGGCACGTGCGGCGGGAGCCGATCGAGAACGAGTTCACCTATCGCAGCTACTCGTGGTTCGTCGACATCGACGCGCTCCCGTCGCTGCCCGGTCCGCTCGCGCCGTTCGCACGGATCGACGCCGCCGACCACGTGGGCGATCCGTCGGCGACCCTGCGGGCCAATCTCGACGATTTCCTCCGGGCACACGCCCGGGTGCCCGTCGCAGGGCGGATCACGATGCTGACCAACGCTCGTGTTCTCGGGTACGTCTTCAACCCCCTGACGGTCTACTGGCTGCACGACGCCGCCGGTCGCGTCGAGCACGTGGTCGCCGAGGTGCACAACACCTACGGCGAACGTCACCGCTACCTGCTGGACACGGACGCTCGCGGGGCGGCGCGCACGCCCAAGGAGTTCTACGTCTCGCCGTTCAACGACGTCAGCGGGGAGTACGCCATGCGGCTCCCGGAGCCCGACGGTTCGCTCGCCCTGTCGATCACGCTGCTCCGGGACGGGCACCCCCCGTTCGTCGCGGTCATGTCCGGCACCGGACGCCCCGCGACGCCGGGCCGCGTCCTGGGCGTTCTCGCGCGAGCCCCCCTCGCCCCGCACGTGGTCACCGCGCGCATCCGGCGTCAGGGGATCGCGTTGTGGGCGCGCGGGCTCCGCACGGTTCCGCGTCCGCCGGTGCGCGGCGACGTACCCGCCGTGGTGGACCGGCACGGTCCGCTCTCCACTCCGCTCGGCTCGGCAGAACCCCCTCGATCAGAAGGCACCAGGATGACTCAGTACGCCGTGGCATCGACCGTCGACGCCGAACGTTGGCCCTCCATCGCTACGGCGCCGGTCACCGTCAAGGCTCGCCTCGCGTCGCCCGTCGCCGACGCTCTCTTCCGCAGGGCGGCAGAACATCTCGCGATCAGGGTCGAGATGCCGAACGGTGTCGTCATCGGAGGCGGCGCGAACGATCCCGCCGCTCCGGTGATGACGATCCATCGCCCGCGCGACTTCGCGGCGCGCGTGGGGGAGAGCGGGCTCATCGGATTCGGTGAGGCGTACATGGCCGGCGACTGGGACGCGCCCGATCTCACGGCGGCACTCGGCGTCTTCGCCGAACGCATGGCGACCCTCATCCCGAAGTGGCTGCAGCGCCTGCGCGGCCTCTACATCCCCAAGCAGCCGGTCTCCGAGACCAACACCACGAGCAACACGCGCTCGAACATCTCGCGCCACTACGACCTGTCGAACGAGATGTTCGAACTGTTCCTGGACGAGACGATGACCTATTCGAGCGCACTGTTCCCGTCGCTGAACCCGGCGCCCGGATGGGACGACGTCGCCGACGCGCAGCGGTCCAAGATCGATCGACTGCTCGATCGCGCCGGGGTGACCGCGGGAACACGCGTCCTGGAGATCGGCACCGGCTGGGGCGAACTCGCCATCCGCGCCGCCGAACGCGGTGCCACGGTGCGGTCGGTGACCCTGTCCACCGAGCAACTGGAACTCGCGTGCAAGCGCATCGACGCCGCCGGCCACGCCGACCGGGTCCAGGTCGACCTGCTGGACTACCGACTGGTCGACGGCGAGTACGACGCCATCGTGTCCGTCGAGATGATCGAGGCGGTGGGACACCAGTACTGGGGCGAGTACTTCCGCACCATCGACTCGTTGCTCGCTCCGGGAGGCAAGGTGGCGATCCAGGCCATCACCATGCCGCACGAGCGCATGCTGGCCACGCGCAACACGTACACCTGGGTGCACAAGTACATCTTCCCCGGCGGGTTCCTCCCGTCGATCCGGGCGATCGAGAGCATCACCGAGAAGGAGACGACGCTGCGCGTGCGCGAGCGTCTGTCCATCGGCGATCACTACGCCCGCACCCTGCGACTGTGGGACGAGCGCTTCCACGCGCACGCCGAGGAGGCCCGGATGCTGGGCTTCGACGACGTGTTCGCCCGCATGTGGCACTTCTACCTCTGCTATTCCGAGGCCGGCTTCGGCTCCGGATACATCGATGTCCAGCAGATCCTGCTCGAACGAAGGAGCGACCGATGACCGGCACCCCCACCGTGGCCGCACGGCTCGAAGACCTGATCTCCCCGTTCGTCGGCGGCGCGCTGCCGGTGCACCTGACGGCGTGGGACGGCTCGACCGCCGGCCCCACCGACGCACCGAAGGTGACGCTGTACAGCCCGAACGTGCTGCGACGGTTGCTGTGGAGCCCCGGTGAACTGGGTGCTGCTCAGGCGTATGTCACCGGTGAACTCGACGTGGAAGGCGACCTCGACGAGGCGCTGACGCACGTGTGGGACGTGGTGCGCACTCGTCGGCTGACGGCCGTCCGGCCGAGCCCGAAGGCGATCGTCGAGTTGGTCCGCACCGCGGCCTCGCTGGGTGTCGTCGGGGTGAAGCAGGCCCGTCCTCTCCCCGCCCCCGCCTCGCAGGCTGTCATCAAGGGTCGACTGCACTCGTTGGTGCGCGATCGCGCGGCGATCAGCCACCACTACGACCTCTCGAACGAGTTCTACGAGATGGTGCTCGACCCGCAGATGGCGTACTCGAGCGGCTACTGGACGTCGGACTCGCCCGACTACGGCCTCGAGGATGCGCAGCGCGACAAGCTCGACCTCGTGTGCCGGAAGATCGGCCTCGGCCGCCCCGGAATGCGGTTCCTCGACGTCGGATGCGGCTGGGGATCGTTGAGTCTGCACGCAGCGGAGCACTTCGACGCGCAGGTCGTGGGCGTCACGATCTCCCGCGAGCAGAAGGCCTTCATCGACAAGCGCATCGCGGACCGCGGCCTGCAGGACCGGGTGGAGATCCGCATCCAGGACTACCGCGAGGTGCCCGACGGCCCCTTCGAGGCCGTCGCCTCCATCGAGATGGGCGAGCACGTCGGCGAGAAGAACTATCCGATCTACGCGAAGGCGCTGTACGACAACGTGGTGCCCGGTGGTCGGGTGCTGGTGCAGCAGATGTCGCGCAAGGCGGGGGACAACCCGGGCGGCGGTGCCTTCATCGAGTCGTTCATCGCCCCCGACATGTACATGCGGCCCGTGGGTGCGACGGTCGCCATGATCGAGGAGTCGGGTCTCGAGGTCCGCGACGTGCACGCCCTGCGCGAGCACTACGTCCGCACCGTCGACGCTTGGTACGCGACCTTCGAGAGCCGCTGGGACGATCTGGTCGCACTCGTCGGGGACGAGGTGGCGCGGGTGTGGCGCCTGTACCTCGTGGGCGGCGGAATGGCGTTCCGCGACGGCCGGATGGGTGTCGACCAGATCCTGTCCGTCCGCCCCGACGACCGCGGCGTGTCCTCGATGCCGCTGGTCCGGACACACGGATGACGGACTTCTCCTGGTCCGATCTGGCCGTCGTGTCGGCGTTCTCCCTGCTGGCGGTGGTCGTTGTCCTCACCGTCACCGCGGTCGTCGGCTTCCGCATCGGTCGGCACAACGTGGTCGACGTGAGCTGGGGAGCAGGCTTCGTCGCGGTGGCGATCGCCGCGGTACTGGCCGGGTCCGGCGACGGGTGGCGGCGAGTGTTGATGCTGGTGCTCGTCGGCGCCTGGGGCACCCGTCTCGGGGTCTCGATGTTCCGCCGCTCACGGGGCAAGGGCGAGGACCCGCGGTACGAGAAGATGCTGTCGAACGCGCCGGGCAGCCCCGCTGTGTACGCGATTCGCAAGATCTATCTCACGCAGGGCGTCGCGCTGTGGTTCGTGTCGCTGCCGGTGCAGGTCGCCGCCGTGTCCGACGGATCGTTCGGCGTCGTCACTGCGGTGGGCGTCGCTCTGTGGGTCCTGGGCATCGTCTTCGAGACGGTGGGGGATCGTCAGATGGACGCCTTCAAGGCGGACGCGTCCCGCAAGGGCACCATCATGGACCGGGGCTTGTGGCGGTACACGCGCCACCCCAACTACTTTGGTGATGCCTGTGTCTGGTGGGGCATCTTCCTGGTCTCCGCGGCGCACTGGCCCGGTGTGCTGACCGTGCTCTCGCCGGTCGCCATGACGTACTTCCTCGTGTTCGCGACGGGTGCGCGGCTGCTCGAGCAGCACATGGCGGAGCGGCCCGGTTATCGCGAGTACCAGCAGCGCACCAGCTACTTCGTTCCGCTCCCGCCCCGCAAGGCCTGAGCGGGCCCGACTTCCGGTCACGCACGCAGCCCCGAGGAGGGGTGGTCTGCGCGCGTGACCGGTTCACCTCGAGATCAGGTCACCGTCGGACGAGGAGCGCGACCGGGAGCGCGGAGAGCAGTGAGGACACGGCGACCGTTCCGCTGAACGACCCACCATTCACGAGGTCGGTCCACTCACCGTCCGGCAACGCCAGCGAGGTGTCACCCCAGCCGGCCTCGCCGAGGCGCATCGACCACCGCGTGGCGACGACGACGACGTCGGCATCACCGTCGGCGGGTCCACGACCGAACGCCACGACGTGGTCGGCGGCGGCTCCGGTCGCGAACACCGGAACGTAGGACCCGCCCACGAAGCTGTCCGGACGGTCGCGGCGAAGCCGTGCGGCACACCGGGTCACGTGGAACTTGGCGGCGCCGCTCGCGTCGAGCGCCGGCGTCCCGTCGATGTCCAGCAGAGCCTTGCGGGCGTCGTAGTCCACGTTCCGGCGGTTGTCGGGGTCGACGAGAGAGTCCTCCCACAGCTCCGTGCCCTGGTAGATGTCCGGGATGCCGGGACCCGCCAGGTGGAGGAGCTTCTGTCCGAGTGAATCGCTCCACGCGTGCGGTGCGATCTGCTGGACGAAGGTCGTGAGCGAGGGCGCCACCGGTCCGTCCACGATGCCGTCGATCCACGTGTGGACGGCCGACTCGAAGTCCTCGTCCACGTCGTTCCAGCCGGTGTAGGAACCCGCCTCGCGGATGGCCTTCTCGGCGTAGGCGTGCAGTCGCTCGCGGTACTCGTCCCTGACCACGCCGTCGGTCGGCCAGGTGCCGAGGATGTTCTGCCACAGGAAGAGTCCGGTGGACCCGTTGGGCGACGGAGCCTGCTCCTCCCAGTCGCTCAGGCACGCGCGCCACAGGTCGGGCACCTGGGACAGCACGCCGATGCGCGCCCGGACGTCCTCGCCGCGCTTGGTGTCGTGTGTCGAGAGGGTCGTCATCGCGGCAGGCCACAGCTGGGCCCGCTCGGACAGGCGGAGATGGAACTCGGGCACCGACCGGCCGAAGCGGGACGGGTCACCGCCGACCTCCTGGAGCGAGACCAGCCGCGAGGTGCGATAGAACATGCAGTCCTCGACGCTCTTCGCCATCACGGCGCCCGCGACCTGCTGCAGACGTCCCGACGCCTCGCCGCGTGCTGCCACGGCGGCCGCGACGACATCGAGGGCGGGAACCAGTTCGGGACGATCCGCGGCGACGTCGCCGAGCAGGCGGGGCAGCATGCCGGCCAGCGGCGCGTAGTCGGAGCGGTACACCGGCATGCGGGCGACGATCTCGGTCACGGCCTCGCGAGCGAGATCGGCGTCGAACGTCGTGCCGGTGTCGCGGGCGATCGCCGCGACCAGGCGCCGCACCTCGGGAGCGAGTTGCGTGCTCGCCGTGTCGGCCTTGATGGTCTGCTCGGCCTCGTGCACCCAGTGTGCGTCGCCCGCGTGGCCGGTGACGTCCGACGACAGTCGCGTCAGCGGCTCCTCACCCGACGGGTCGAGGAACACCCCACCGAGGTCGGCGAGAGCGTCGTACCCGGTGGTTCCGTCGACGGGAAGGGTGACGTCGAGCGGCTCCTCGGCGGTGAGGATCTTCTCGACGACGAGCCACGAGTCGGGTCCGACGACGCCCCGCAAGCGAGCGAGATACTCGGCCGGTGCGGTGAGCCCGTCCGGATGGTCGACGCGCACACCGTCGACGAGACCGTCGCGGAACCAGCTGCCGACCTCGGCGTGCGTCGCGTCGAAGACCGCGGGGTCCTCCTGACGAAGACCGGCCAGGTCGCTGACGGAGAAGAACCGGCGGTACCCGATGCGCCCGGAGCGCCACCCGACCAGTTCGTAGGACTGCTTGTCGTGCAGTGCTTTCGCGTCGTCCGAGCCGTCGTCGGTCGCAGGGTCCACCGGGAAGCGGTTCTCGTAGTAGGCCAGCGTGGTCTCGTCTCCCGACCGGTCGACCGAGAGTTCGTTCACGTCGGCATCGTCGCCCAGCACGGGGAGCGCGATGCGCTCCGCACCGGCCCAGTCGATGTCGAACCACGACGCGTACTGCGATGCGCGTCCGTGTCTCAGCACGTCCCACCAGAACGGGTTCTCCCGCGCCGTGGCCACACCGAGGTGGTTCGGCACGATGTCGACCACGACGCCCAGGCCGTGGGACCGGCACTCGGCGACGAGGTCCTCGAGAGCGGCTCGACCGCCGAGTGCCTCGGAGACGGTGCGCGGATCGGTGACGTCGTACCCGTGGGTGGAGCCCTCGGCCGCCGTCAGGATCGGCGACAGATAGACGTGGGAGACACCGAGTTCGGCGAGATAGGGAACCAGCGACGCGGCATCGCGGAGAGTGAAGCGATCACCCCGTAGCTGGAATCGATAGGTCGAGGTGATCGAGTGGCTCATGTCGCTTCCTTACCCCGTTTTCCGTAGCACCAACAGTGACCGTGCTTGCACCTCGACAGCGGTGCCGGCGACGATGACTCGATCGTCGGCTCCGGTGGCCGAGGCAGTGTCGAGCGCGACGGTCCACTCGTCGGCGTACTTGCCGTCCAGTGTGGTGAAGTCGATCGGCTCGTGATGGGCGTTGAAGCACAGGTAGAACGTGTCGTCGACGACCCGGTTGCCCCGGTTGTCGGGCTCGGGGATGTTCTCGCCGTTGAGGAACACCGCCAGCGACTTGCCGAAGCCGCTGTCCCAGTCCTCCTCGGTCATCTCCTCGCCGGTCGGGGTGAGCCACGCGATGTCGCGCGTCTGCTCCGCCTTGCGGATCGGCCGACCCTCGAAGAAGCGTCGTCGACGGAACACCGGATGGTCGTTGCGGAGTGCGATCACGCGGGACGTGAACTCGACCAGATCGGCGTTCGTCTCCGCCAGCGACCAGTCCATCCAGGCCAGTTCGGAGTCCTGGCAGTAGACGTTGTTGTTGCCCTGCTGGGTCCGGCCCATCTCGTCGCCGTGCGCGAGCATCGGCGTGCCCTGGCTGAGCATGAGCGTGGCCAGCATGTTGCGGATCTGGCGGGCGCGCAGCGACAGCACCTCGGGGTCGTCCGTCGGCCCCTCGACACCGCAGTTCCAGGATCGGTTGTGGCTCTCGCCGTCGTTGTTGTCCTCGCCGTTGGCCTCGTTGTGCTTGTCGTTGTAGGACACCAGATCGTGCATGGTGAAGCCGTCGTGCGCGATGACGAAGTTGATGCTCGCACCGGGGCGGCGACCCGTCGCCTCGTAGAGGTCGGAGGATCCGGTGAGCCGCGACGCGAACTCGCCGAGCGTCGCCGGCTCACCGCGCCAGTAGTCGCGGACGGTGTCGCGGTACATGCCGTTCCACTCGGTCCAGAGACCGGGGAAGTTGCCGACCTGGTAGCCGCCCTCACCGACGTCCCACGGCTCGGCGATCAGCTTGACCTGGCTCACCACCGGGTCCTGCTGGACCAGGTCGAAGAACGCGCTCAGCTTGTCCACGTCGTGCAGTTCACGAGCCAGGGTCGATGCGAGGTCGAAGCGGAAGCCGTCGACGTGCATCTCGGTAACCCAGTAGCGCAGGGAGTCCATGATCAGCTGCAGGGTGTGCGGGTGACGGACGTTCAGGCTGTTACCCGTGCCCGTGTAGTCCATGTAGAAATACGGGTCGTCGTCGACCAACCGGTAGTACGCGGCGTTGTCGATGCCGCGGAACGCGATGGTCGGACCCATGTGGTTGCCCTCGGCGGTGTGGTTGTAGACCACGTCGAGGATCACCTCGATGCCGGCTTCGTGGAACGAGCGCACCATCGTCTTGAACTCCGACACGGCCGAACCGGCCATGGGGGAGGACGCGTACTCGTTGTGCGGGGCCATGAAACCGAACGAGTTGTAGCCCCAGTAGTTGCGAAGTCCCTTGTCCACCAGTGTCTGATCCTGCATGAACTGATGCACCGGCATCAGTTCGATGGCGGTGACGCCGAGCTTCTCCAGGTGGCTGATCACGGCCGGATGGCCGAGACCGGCGTACGTACCGCGCAGATCCTCCGGGATGTCCGGGTGGGTCATCGTCATGCCCTTGACGTGGGCCTCGTAGATGACGGTCTCGTTGTAGGGGCGACGCGGCGAGCGGTCGTTCTGCCAGTCGAAGAACGGATTGACGACGACCGTCGTCATCGTGTGCCCCAGCGAGTCGTGCTGGGGGAAGTGGTTCTCGGGCTCGGGCTCCGGATCAGGCTCGGGTGCAACGGTTCTGGCAGTCGCGACGTTGGCGCGGGTCGCGTCGACGGTGCGCGATGCGGTGGCCGATCCCGCGGGGCCGGCGACGTGCGCCTCGCCGGGATGCACGGCGTCGTCGCTCTCCTGCGCTGCGGGCACGGGACGTTCGGGAATGTCGATGTCGTAACTGAAGAGCGAGCGATCACCGTCGAACGATCCGACGAACGCCTTGCCGTACGGGTCGAGCAGCAGCTTGCTCGCGTCGCACCGCTGTCCCGCTCCGGGATTCCACGGGCCGTGCACGCGGTAGCCGTACCGCTGGCCGGGCTGGACCTGGGGGATGTAGGCGTGCCAGACGTACCCGTCGACCTCTTCGAGGCGGACGCGGGTCTCGTGACCGTCGGCGTCGATGAGGCAGAGATCGACGGCCTCGGCGACCTCGGAGAAGAGCGCGAAATTGGTTCCGGCGCCGTCGTAGGTGGCGCCCAGGGGATACGCGCTGCCGGGCCATACCTGGATCGATGGTTCGTGTGCATGGTCGACGGACATGCTCGGAACCCTATCCCGGCAGCGGCGAAGGACACCTGTCGGCGAGGTCCGTCGCAGGCCGGAGCGTCGGCCGCCCGGGCTCAGCCCAGTCGTGCGATCAGCGCGTGCCCGAGGTCGGTGCCCGATCGCCAGGCGCTCTCGACGCGGGGCGAGCCCTCCGGGCACCACTGATCCCCTGCGAAGCCGACCAGACGGTCTCCGTGCGAGACGATGTCGTGGCTCGCGTCGTGCTGGGAGGCGGGCTTGGCGAAGGTCCAGCGGTGGGCGTGCGTCCAGATCGGAGTGCCGATGCCCGTGAGCGCGGCGACGGCGTCGACGACGGCGGGGATCGCACCGGCGGGATCGTCGAGGTGTCGCCGGGCGCGCTGCGCGGACGTGTGGGCGACCAGGACCGCGGCTCCGTCGCCCCGGCGTGCGCCGTCGCGCGCGAGGAACTCGACGTCCGCGTCGTCGGACACGAAGGCGGCGTCGGGGAAGGGGAGTCCGGCGGCGTCGTCGTCGGTGAGCCCGAGGACCACCGCGACGACGGGGTCGTAGTCGACGGCGTCGGGCACGGTCACCAGGCGGGAGGCCTGCGGGTCGGGCATGGCCAGGACCACGTGTCCGTCGGGCAACGCCCGGGCCTCGGTGGCGTCGACAGGGATGCCGGACAGCAGGTCCTTCACCAGAGATCGCAGGCCCGCCGGCGTTCCCCACCGCGTGGGTCCCGATTTCTGTTCCGGCTCCGCCCCGGCCCGCACCACCGTGAAGGTGTCGGTCCACTCGTGCACGAGACCGCGAGAGGCCCAGTCGGACACGACGTCCCGGAACCCGTCGTCGCGGACGGTGAAGTAGCCGGCGCCCACATCGACTCGGCGTCCGTGCAACTCGGGGGACGACATCCGACCGCCGACGGCGCGGCCCCGGTCACGCAGCACGAACGGGACACCGGCGTCGCGGAGCACGCGAACGCACGCGGCACCGGCGATACCGGCTCCGAGGACGGTGACGGGAGAGGTCGAGGAGGTCACTCGTTCAGCGTACGGACGCGGCTCCGAATGCCGTCGACGAAGAGTTCGAGGCCGAAATCGAACCGAGCGGTGGCATCTCGATCGAGGTCACCGTCGTCGAGGTGTCGATCCGCGGCCAGCGCACCCGCAGACTCCATCTGCAGCCGGGACTGTTCGTCGCTCGTCGCCCCCAGCACGTAGTAGAGCAGGGCGTCCGCGGCGTGTCCGGCGTCCTCCGGGGTCAGCCCGGTGGCGCGGAGATCGTCGACGACCGTGGTCCGCACGGGGTGCGTCACCGTGCGGGCGGACAGGCTGGAGGCGACCACCTCGGCGCCGTCCCGGTGAGCCAGGAGAGCGTCTCGAAGTCCGTGAGCGCGGCCGCGCACGGCGTCCAGCACATCGGAGGTGACGGCAGCGGGCACGGTGTTCAGGCGGCTCAGGATGCGATCGGACACCGCGCCGAGCAGCGCCTGCTTGTTCGCGACGTGCCAGTACAGCGCGCCCGGCGCGACACCGAGCGAGCCTGCCAGTCGGCGCATCGTGAGGTCGGCGAGACCGTAGTCGTCGAGAATGGTCAGTGCGCCGTCGACGACGTCGTCTCTGCGCAACTGCATTCCGCACCTCTCCCGACTCGTGTCGCGGGCCCGTCGGCCACGCAGCCACAGCCTAGGCTGGCCGACGTGAGTGATGTCGACACGACGGGGTTCGCCTCGACCGCACCCGGGATCGGCGATGCGGGTCGGCCGTCGCGCGGCGCGTTCACCCGGCGGTCGATCCGGATCGTGCTCGCGACCGCGGTGGTCGGTGCCGTCCTCGGGATCCTGTGGGCTCTGCTCGCGCCCGTGGAGCACGTCGCCGCCGTCGGTGACGGCCGCGCGATCGTGTTGACCGGCGAGAGCGATCATCGATTCGACGCGCTCGCTCTGTTCCTCTGCGTCACCGCCGCGGCCGGGGTGCTGACCACGGTCGCCGTCTGGGCACGTGTGGCCGAGCGAGGACCGCGTCTGGTCGTCGACATCGTGGTGGCGTCGGCGCTGGCGTCCGCCGCGGCTGTCGGCGCCGGGCTCGCCGTGGGCGCAGTGCGGTATCCGAGTGCCGACGGCGCCCTTCGCGGCGATGTCGTCGCACTCGCCCCCGGTGTCTCGACGTGGCTGGCTCTGCTCGCGCAACCTCTGGCTGCGGCGGTCACGCTCGTTCTCGTCACGGCGCTGTCGCCGTCGGACGATCTGGGTCGGGACGAGTCCCCCGAGGAGTGATCCGTTCGGGTCTCGGACGCCGGGTTCGTCTGCTTGAATGAGCGCTCTCAGGGCGGCCCACGACGGGCCGCGGGCGGGGGCCGACCTCTTCGAACGGCGAGGGTCTCCAGGACGTGGCGAACACCATTCGGCGGTGGTTGACCAGACCCGTCGATTACGCGTGGACCGTCCACTACTTCGAGACGAACACCGCGCTCGGCTCGACCCGCGTCCTCATCGGTCTGTCCTGCCTCCTGTTCTCCGTCCTGTACGTCGTCGCCGGACTCGCCCCGCCGACCGCGCCGACGGGAGCGGCACTGACGATCGTGCTCGTGAACGCGGTGGGGACCGCCGGCGTCGGGCTCGCGTGGATCCGCGGACCGTGGCCCTCACGCCGGATGTCGACGGCCTTCGTCGTGTACGCGGACGTCGGACTCTCCGTGGTGCTTCTCTCGCTGTCCGACCCGCTCGCCGTGCTGCCCTGCACGATCCTGTTCGGCGTCGCGAGCAGTTACGTGGCGACGTTCCACACGCCGCGGGTGTTCGCCGTCCACCATTCCCTCACCGTGGTGGTCTGCGTCGGGTTGTTCGTCCGAGCGATCGGCTCGGAGTCCGTGCTCGGAGCGGCGCGCACCTCGCTCGCCGTCACCTACGGATTGCTCATCGTGATGGTTCTCTTCCTCGCACCGATCTCCATCTACCGCCTGCAGTTCCTGCAACGCGGCGACGTCACCGCCGCGTACGTCGATCCGCTGACCGGCCTGCGCAACCGGCGGGGACTCACCGTCGCGGCGGGCGAACTGCTCGGCACCCGGCACGGCCTCGTCGCGGTGGTCATCGACATCGACCGCTTCAAGTCGATCAACGACCGCTTCGGACACCACCACGGCGACCTCGTCATCCGTCGGACGGCGGACACCATCGACGAGATGTTCCCGTTTCCGTCGATCACGGCCCGCACCGGCGGCGAGGAGTTCGCCGTCGTGACCGCGCTGCCGATGAACGAGGTGCTCGATCGGGCAGGGAAGCTGCGCAGCGCCTACGCGACTCGGTCGGACCACGACTCGAGTCTGAGCATCGGGGTCGCTCGCGAGGAGCGGGTCGTCACCTCGCACGACGTGGAGGTGCTCCTCATCTGTGCCGATCGAGCGATGTATTCCGCCAAGGCGGACGGCGGCGATGCCGTGGTCGGCTACGGCACTCTCACGTAGGTGGTCGGAGCGCGGCGAACTCGTCGGTCACACGTAGCGCGCTGTCCCGGAAGCGGTACAGCGCGGCGGGACGTCCTCCGGACGGGCCAGGGGGAGCGGTGTGGCCGGTGGACTCGATGACGCCCCGCCGGGTGAGCACCCGTTGGAGATTGGTGGTGTCGACCTGGTAACCCAGTGCGGCGCAATAGATGTCGCGCAAGGTCGACAGGCTGAACTCGACGGGCGCGAGCGCGAAGGCGATGTTGGTGTACGACAGTTTGGCCGCGAGTCTCGCGCGGGCGTGCGCCACCATCGTGCCGTGATCGAACGCTGTCTCGGGGAGCGTCGCGACCGGGTGCCACGCGGTGTCGACGGGAAGTCGCGGGTCGCCGACGATGGGGACCAGGCCGAGGAACGTCGAGGCGATGCGGCGATCGCCGGGGACCCGCCCGGGATCGGAGAAGACGGACAGCTGCTCGAGGTGGCGTACCTCGCGCACGTCGACCTTCTCCGCCAGCTGACGTCGCGCGGAGTCGGTCAGGTTCTCGTCGTCCCGGAGGAGCCCGCCGGGGAGTGACCAGGTTCCGCGTGCCGGGGCGAGTGCGCGCTGCCACAGCAGCACGCACAGTTCGGCAGGCTCGCGGGGCTGCAGCTCGCGCACCTGGAAGACGACGGACAGCACTTCGTGCACCGGTCGGGTGGCCCGATCGGGGGCACTTCCGGTCGGTCCGTCGGCGGCGGTGCTACGATGAATCACGTTTTCGATCATAAGTCGAAAACCCCGTCGGGTCCATTCCGGCGGATCGGCACCGGCGCACGCGAGCGCTGGACGCACGCGAGGAGCACGACATGGCGATCACCACCACGCGATTCGGCGGACACTCCGCGGTCTTCGACGGACCGACGGGCTACACCGGCGTCGATGCCGGCCCGGAGTGGGCCGAGGAGATCCTGCGCCTGGCAGAGGCGAAGAACGCGACGATCCTGGCGCACAACTATCAGCTGCCCGCCATCCAGGACATCGCCCACCACGTCGGCGACTCGCTCGCGCTCTCGCGCATCGCCGCCGAGGCGCAGGAGGAGACCATCGTCTTCTGCGGCGTGCACTTCATGGCCGAGACGGCCAAGATCCTCGCGCCGTCCAAGACGGTCCTCATTCCCGACGAGCGGGCGGGCTGCTCTCTCGCCGACTCCATCGACGCGGCGCAGCTGCGCGAGTGGAAGGCCGAGCACCCGGACGCCGTCGTCGTGTCGTACGTGAACACCACCGCCGAGGTGAAGGGCCTGACGGACATCTGCTGCACCTCGTCCAACGCGGTCGAGGTCGTGGAGTCCATCGACCCGGACCGCGAGGTGCTCTTCCTGCCCGACCAGTTCCTCGGGGCCCACGTCCGTCGGCAGACCGGTCGGACGAACATGCACATCTGGGCGGGTGAGTGCCACGTGCACGCCGGCATCAACGGCGACGAGCTGACCGCACGGTCGCAGGCGTACCCCGATGCCGAGCTCTACGTCCACCCCGAGTGCGGCTGCGCGACGTCCGCGCTCTACCTCGCCGGCGAGGGATTCGTGCCCGAGGATCGCGTGAAGATCCTGTCCACCGGCGGCATGCTCGACGCCGCGCGCACCACGGGTGCGAAGCAGGTGCTCGTCGCCACCGAGATCGGCATGCTGCACCAGCTCCGCAAGGCGGCGCCCGGTGTCGACTTCCAGGCCGTGAACGACCGCGCGTCCTGCCCGTACATGAAGATGATCACCCCCGCGGCGCTGCTCCGGTGCCTCACGGAGGGCAAGGACGAGGTGCACGTCGACGTCGCGACCGCCGAACGCGCACGCGCGTCCGTCGAGCGGATGATCGCCATCGGCTCGCCCGGCGGCGGCGAGTGACCACTGCGGCCACTCCGGGCGCAAGTGTCGCTGCCGCTCCGGGCCGGAGTGTCGCTGCCGCTCCGGGCCGGAGTGTCGCTGCCGCTCCGGGCTGGGAGGCTTCGGCCGATCTCGTCGTGGTCGGCGGGGGAGTCGCCGGTCTCGCCGCGGCGATCGAGGCGACCCGGTCCGGGCTGAGCGTGCTGGTGTTGAGCAAGGACGCGACCGGCACGGCGACGCAGTACGCCCAGGGCGGCATGGCCGTCGCGATCGGCGACGACGTCGAGGCCCACGTGCGCGACACGATCGTCGCGGGCGCCGGTCTGTGCGACGAGGCCGCGGTGCGCTCGATCGTCGGGGCCGGCGCCGACGCGCTGAGTCTGCTCACCGGCAACGGTGCTCAGTTCGACACCGGTGCGGACGGCTCCATGGCCCGCACCCGTGAGGGCGGCCACTCGGTCGACCGCATCGTGCACGCGGGCGGCGACGCCACGGGGCGGGAGATCCAGCGCGCGCTGTCGTCCGCGGCGCCCGCGACGGTGAACGGCGCGACCGTGCTCGACGTCCTGGTCGGCGACCGCGGTGTGGCGGGCGTGCTCGTCTCGCTCTCGCCGGACGATCTCCACGCGAACCTCGGCGTGGTGCACGCACCCGCCGTGCTGATCGCCACCGGTGGCACCGGAATGCTGTACTCGGCCAGCACGAACCCGGCCGGCGCCACGGCCGACGGCCTCGCTCTCGCACTGCGGGCGGGCGCGGACGTCGCGGACGTCGAGTTCGTGCAGTTCCACCCGACCGTGCTGTTCCGCCCCGGTGGCCGCGGGCGGCTCCCGTTGGTCAGCGAGGCGGTCCGCGGTGAGGGCGCGCGCCTCGTCGACGCCGACGGCCGCTCGATCATGGCGGGCGTGCACCCGCTGGGTGATCTCGCTCCCCGGGACGTCGTGTCCCGGGCGATCGCCGCTCGGCTGGCCGAGAGCGGCGCCGATCACGTCTTTCTCGACGCGCGGTCCGTGGCCGACATGGCCCTGCGTTTTCCCACCGTCACCGCGGCCTGCCTCGCTCAGGACGTGGACCCGACGGAACAACCGATCCCGGTGGCCCCCGCAGCGCACTATGCGTGCGGCGGGGTCGTCACCGACGAGTACGGCCGCACCTGCGTCGCCGGGCTCTACGCCGCGGGCGAGGTGGCCCGCACGGGACTGCACGGAGCGAACCGTCTCGCGTCGAACTCGCTGCTCGAGGGCGTGGTGCTGGGGACCCGAGTGGCTCGCGTCGCCCGGGATCGAGTGTCCGTCCGCTCCCTGACGTCCGGTGATCCGTGTGTACGACACGGGGCGCCCCGGCTCGACAGGGACGTCCTCCAGTCCGCGATGACCCGTCACGTCGGCGTCGTCCGCGACGACACAGGTCTGCAGAAGGCGGTGGCGATCGCGGGAGCCGCTGTTCCGCGCGAGCTCGCGTCGACCCGCGACGTCGAGGACGCCGCTCTGACACTGCTGGCGTCCGCGACCGCCTCGGCAGCTCTCGCCCGCACCGAGACGCGCGGTGCGCACACCCGCTCCGATCACTCCCGGTCCGACGACGCCCAGCGCCGCAGCACCGTCTTCCGGCTGGCCGACGACGGCAGCCTCGCGATCGCGCGGAACGCCCGCAGTGCCGACCAGGTCGGTCCGATAGGAGTGTCATGACCACACCCGCCGCTGATCTCGACCCCGTCGATCGTGACGAGATCCTGCTCGTCGTGCGCCGCGCGTTGGAGGAGGATCTCCGATACGGCCCCGACGTGACGAGTCTCGCCACGGTTCCGGCGGACGCGCGCACCCGCGCCGCGGTCGTCTCGCGGGCACACGGCGTCGTCGCGGGCCTCGATACCGCTCTGGCGGTTCTCGACGAGGTCGTCGGCGACCACGTCGTGCTCTCGCGGATCGCCGACGGCACTCGGGTCGAGCCGGGTGAGGTGGTGCTGTCGGTGGAGGCGCCGACCAGAGCTCTGCTCACCGCGGAGCGGACGATGCTCAACATTCTCTGCCACCTGTCCGGCATCGCGACCGCGACCGCGGCGTGGGTCGACGCGGTGTCCGGCACGGGATGCGTCGTGCGGGACAGTCGCAAGACGTTGCCGGGGCTGCGTGCGCTGCAGAAGTACGCCGTACGTGCCGGCGGCGGGCAGAACCACCGCATGGGCCTCGGCGACGCGGCACTGATCAAGGACAACCACGTCGTGGCCGCCGGCTCGGTCGTGGCGGCGCTGCGCGCGGTGCGAGCCGCAGTACCCGACATCGCGTGCGAGGTCGAGGTGGACACCCTCGAACAGCTCGACGACGTGCTGGCGGAGGGTGTCGACCTGGTGCTGCTCGACAATTTCCCGCTGTGGCAGACGCAGATGGCGGTGCAACGCAGGGACCGGGCAGCGCCCACGACCAGGCTCGAATCGTCCGGCGGGCTCTCCCTCGACTCCGCCGCCGAGTACGCGGGCACAGGCGTGGACTTCCTCGCGGTCGGCGCGCTCACCCACTCCGTGACGGTGCTCGACCTGGGGCTCGACTTCGAGTGACGTTTCGCGCGAGCGGGATACGGGCACAGGACGGCACATGACATCTGTGAGCACTGTGGACCGCGGCGATCGCGTCATCGCCCGCCGCGTGACCGTGAACGCCCCTGCCGACGACCTCTTCGCACAGGTGGCGGATCCGCACCGGCACGGCGAGTTGGACGGTTCCGGAACGGTGAAAGACACGGTGAAGGGGCCGACGACGCTGTCGCGCGGCGCGAAGTTCTCCGTGGGCATGAAGCAGTTCGGTGTGCCCTACCGCATCACCAGCACCGTCACGGAGTTCGCCGACACCGGGGACACCAAGGTGATCGAGTGGCAGCACCCGCTCGGCCACAAGTGGCGCTGGGAGTTCGTCGCGGTGGGCCCCTCGTCCACCGAGGTGACGGAATCGTTCGTCTACGGAACGGCGAAGATCCCGAAGATGCTCGAGGTGACCAAGCAGACGGCACAGAACGCGAACGGCATCACGAAGACGCTGGAGAAGCTGGCAGCCCGCTACTCCTGAGACCATGGTGCGGGCAGGCCGGAGGCCGGTCGGTGGGACGGGCAGACCGGAGGCCGGTCGGTGGGACCAGGTAGATCGTCCCGGACGGGGCGTCGGTCGGGGCTCGAGCGATAATCGACGTGCGCCGACCGGCGCGCCCCTGCTCGACCCGAGAGGATCACCCATGACTGCCCGCACCGAGTTGCGACGCGTGGATCTACGCGGCAGCTCTCCGTCCACCGCCGAACTGCGCGCGGTTCTCCCGCGCGGTGGAGTGGACGTGAACTCGGTGCTGCATCTGGTCACCCCGGTCGTGGAGGCGGTGCGTGAGCGCGGCGCCGACGCGGCGCTCGAGTACAGCGAGACCTTCGACCGCGTGCGTCCCGACTCGGTGCGTGTTCCGGCCGCCGAACTCGCGAAGGCTCTGGACCAGCTCGATCCCGACGTACGGGCGGCGCTCGAGGTGTCCATCGAGCGTTCGCGCATCGTGCACGAGGACCAGCGGCGGTCCGAGACCGTGACCACCGTCGTCTCCGGTGGAATCGTCACCGAGAAGTGGGTCCCGGTCGAGCGGGTCGGACTGTACGTACCGGGCGGCAACGCCGTGTACCCGTCGTCCGTCGTCATGAACGTCGTTCCCGCGCAGGTCGCCGGCGTCGGTAGCCTCGTCGTCGCGTCGCCGCCGCAGGCGGACTTCGGCGGCCTCCCGCACCCCACCATCCTGGCGGCGGCAGCGTTGCTCGGCGTGGACGAGGTCTGGGCGGTCGGCGGTGCCCAGGGCGTCGCGCTGCTCACCTACGGCGGCGTGGACACCGACGGCGCGCCGCTCGAGCCCGTCGACATGATCACCGGCCCGGGCAACATCTACGTCACTGCGGCGAAGCGGCTGTGCCGTGGAGCGGTGGGCATCGACTCCGAGGCCGGGCCCACCGAGATCGCCATCCTGGCCGACGACACCGCAGACCCGGTGCACGTCGCCGCCGACCTCATCTCGCAGGCCGAACACGACGTGCTGGCGGCGAGCGTGCTCGTCACCACCTCGGTTGCCCTGGCCGACGCCGTCACACGCGAGGTCGCCGAGCGCACGCTCACCACCAAGCACTCCGAGCGCGTCGCCACGGCCCTGTCCGGCGAGCAGTCGGGCATCGTGCTGGTGGACACGCTGGCCGACGGCATCCGGACGGTCGACGCGTACGCCGCGGAACACCTCGAGATCCAGACCGAGAACGCCTCCGACGTGGCGGGACGCATCCGCAGCGCCGGTGCGGTGTTCGTCGGACCGTGGTCGCCGGTGAGCCTCGGCGACTACTGCGCCGGGTCCAACCACGTCCTGCCGACCGCAGGATGCGCCCGTCACTCGTCCGGGTTGTCGGTGCAGACCTTCCTGCGCGGCATCCACATCGTCGACTACTCGCGCGACGCTCTCGACGGCGTCGCGAAGCATGTCGTCGCCCTCGCGAACGCGGAGGATCTGCCGGCGCACGGTGATGCCGTCCGCGTGCGGTTCGAGAGCCGATCGTGACGGCCGCGCCCGGCGCCGGGACCGCACTGTCGGACCTGCCGCTGCGCGACTCGCTCGTCGGGAAGTCTCCGTACGGTGCGCCGCAGCTCAAAGTGCCGGTGCAGCTCAACACCAACGAGAACCCGCACCCACCGTCGGCTGCGCTCGTGGAGGACGTCACTCGCTCCGTGCGTGAGGCGGCAGCGTCGCTGCACCGCTATCCCGACCGGGACGCAGTCGCACTGCGCACGGATCTCGCCGCGTACGTGGCGGCCCGTACGGGGGTGCCGGTCACCGTCGACAACCTGTGGGCCGCGAACGGGTCGAACGAGATCCTGCAGCAGCTGCTGCAGGCATTCGGGGGACCGGGGCGCACGGCGCTGGGATTCGTGCCGTCGTACTCCATGCACCCCATCATCTCGGCGGGCACGCAGACCGAGTTCCTCGATCTGCACCGGCGTGACGACTTCTCGCTGGACGTCGACGCGGCCGTGGCCGCGATCGAGTCGATGACGCCGGACGTCGTGTTCGTCACCAGCCCCAACAACCCGACGGGTCACAGTCTCTCGCTCGACGACCTCCGGCGTCTCGCCTCCGCGACCACCGGGATCCTCGTCGTCGACGAGGCGTACGGCGAGTTCTCGGCGGCGCCCAGCGCGGTCGAGCTCATCGACGAGTTCCCCAGCCGGGTCGTCGTCAGCCGGACCATGAGCAAGGCGTTCGCGTTCGCGGGTGGGCGACTCGGGTACCTGGTGGCCGCTCCGGCCGTCGTGGACGCGCTGCTGCTGGTGCGGCTGCCGTACCACCTGTCGGTGCTCACCCAGGCTGCCGCGCGCGCCGCCCTGCGCCACTCCGACGACACGCTGGCCTCGGTGGCCGAGCTGGCGGCCGAGCGTGATCGCGTCGTCGCCCGGCTCGCCGTCCTGGGCTACCGAGTGGTGCCCAGCAGCGCCAACTTCGTGCTGTTCGGCCTCTTCGACGACGCGCCCGCGGTGTGGTCGCGGTATCTCGATCAGGGCGTGCTCATCCGCGACGTCGGCATCGCGGGGCATCTCCGCGTCAGCATCGGCACCGAGGCCGAGAACGATCGGTTCCTCGACGTCAGCGCCGACCTGTCCGAGGACGTCGTCCACTCGTCCGCCCCCGCCACCTGAACCCCCAGCAGAGGATCTCCAGTGAGCAGCATCATGACCCCGAACCGCATCGCGCGCATCGAGCGGACCACCAAGGAGTCGTCCATCACGGTGGAGCTGAACCTCGACGGCACCGGCATCGTCGACGTGTCCACCGGTGTCCCGTTTTTCGACCACATGCTGACCGCGCTGGGAACGCACGCAAGTTTCGACCTGACTGTGCAAGCGAAGGGCGACATCGAGATCGAGGCGCATCACACGGTCGAGGACACCGCTATCGTGCTCGGCCAGGCGCTGGGCCAGGCACTCGGCGACAAGAAGGGAATTCGCCGTTTCGGTGACGCGTTCATTCCGATGGACGAGACGCTGGCGCACGCCTCGGTCGACGTGTCCGGCCGCCCGTACTGCGTGCACACCGGGGAACCGGAGCACATGCTGCACGCCGTCATCGCAGGGTATCCGGGCGCGCCGTACTCGACGGTGATCAACCGCCACGTCTTCGAATCCATCGCGTCCAACGCGCGTATCGCCCTGCACGTCCGGGTGCTGTACGGACGCGACCAGCACCACGTCACCGAGGCCGAGTTCAAGGCCGTCGCTCGCGCCCTCCGCGCGGCCGTCGAGCCCGATCCGCGGGTCTCGGGAGTGCCGTCGACGAAG
Organism: Rhodococcus sp. BP-349; assembly: GCF_019835845.1. Lineage (NCBI taxonomy): Bacteria > Bacillati > Actinomycetota > Actinomycetes > Mycobacteriales > Nocardiaceae > Rhodococcus > Rhodococcus sp. BP-349. Next base: position 2,133,603 of record NZ_JABUDR010000001.1, read on the forward strand.
GGAAGCTTGTGAGCAGCGGGAAGGCCGGAGGCCGGCCGGAGATCGGCGGGAAGGCCGGAGGCCGGCCGGGAAGGGCAGGCAAGTCTGTCGCGTTGCTGGATTACGGTTCGGGGAATCTGCACTCGGCGCAGCGCGCGCTCGAACGTGTGGGCGCCGACGTCACGGTGACGTCCGACCACCGCGTCGCGCTGCAGGCCGACGGACTGGTCGTGCCCGGTGTCGGCGCGTTCGGCGCATGCATGGACGGTCTGCTGTCGGTGCGCGGCGACGAGCTCGTCGACAAGCGGCTCGCCGGGGGCCGCCCCGTGCTCGGCATCTGCGTCGGCATGCAGATCATGTTCGACCGCGGCGTCGAGTTCGACGTGCGCGCCACCGGCTGCGGCCAGTGGCCCGGCACCGTGGAGAAGCTGCAGGCCGAGGTGCTCCCGCACATGGGCTGGAACACGGTGCGCCCGGGCGAGGACTCGGTGCTGTTCGCGGGCATGGATCCCGACACGCGCTTCTACTTCGTGCACTCGTACGGCGTGCAGGACTGGGAGATGGCACCGAGCGAGTCGCTTGCCGCTCCGGTTCTCACGTGGGCCGATCACGGCGGCGAGTTCCTCGCGGCGGTGGAGAACGGCCCTCTCTCCGCGACACAGTTCCACCCGGAGAAGTCCGGCGACGCCGGCGCCACGCTGCTCGAGAACTGGCTCCGCACCCTCGGATGAGCGAGCCCCGCGAGTTCTCACTGGGTCGCCACACCGGGCTCGTCCTCGGTGCGGCGACCCTGATGCTCGCCGCGACCACGCTCGTCCTCTGGCTGCTGCAGCCGAGTGGTCCGGTGGGGCTGCTGGTGGTGGCCGTCGGACTCGTCGCCACAGGCGTCTGCGCGTCGCTGGTGGCGAAGGCGTCCGTTCGCCGATCCTTCGGCGAGAAGCCCGACGGGTCCGATCGGTCCGACTGACGCGCCGCCCTGCCCGGTGTCGCCGCGGATCGTGCCGGTAACCTCGTCGAACGTGAGCCTGGTACTTCTCCCCGCAGTCGATGTCGCCGATGGTCAAGCTGTTCGTCTCGTGCAGGGAGAGGCAGGCAGCGAGACCGCCTACGGCTCTCCGCGCGACGCCGCGCTGGCCTGGCAGAACGACGGCGCCGAGTGGGTGCATCTGGTGGATCTGGACGCCGCCTTCGGCCGCGGTTCGAACCGCGACCTCCTCGCGAGCGTGGTGGGGGAACTCGACGTGAAGGTCGAGCTGTCCGGTGGCATCCGCGACGACGAGAGCCTGCGGGCAGCGCTCGCGACGGGCTGCGCGCGCGTCAACCTCGGCACCGCCGCACTCGAGGATCCGGAGTGGTGCCGCCGCGCCATCGGTGAGTACGGCGATCGTGTCGCCGTGGGACTGGACGTGCGCATCGTCGACGGTGAGCACCGCCTGCGCGGTCGCGGCTGGGTGAGTGACGGCGGCGATCTGTGGGAGGTGCTGGAGCGGCTCGACCGCGACGGGTGCTCGCGGTACGTGGTCACCGACGTCACGCGGGACGGCACTCTGACCGGCCCCAATCTCGAACTGCTCGAACAGGTCTGCGCTGTCACCGACGCGCCGGTCATCGCGTCCGGCGGAGTGTCCACCGTCGCGGATCTGGTCGCCATCGCCACGCTGACCGACAAGGGCGTCGAGGGTTCCATCGTCGGCAAGGCCCTCTACGCCGGCCGCTTCACGCTGCCGGAGGCCCTCGCCGCCGTCGCGGACAGCGCACCGTCGGCGACGTGACCGCCGTGGACCTGGACGCTCTCGCGGCCACCGCGCGCACCCTGCTCGACGGCACCCACGAGCGGTTCGTCGCGGGCGCCGGCGCGCCCAGCGCCGTGGCCAAGGGGCCGGACGACTTCGCCACCGCGGTCGACCTCGAGCTCGAACGTCGGCTGGTCGAGGAACTGCAGGAGCAGACCCAGATCCCCGTGCACGGCGAGGAGTTCGGCGGGCCACCCGTCGAGTCCGGCACCGTGTGGGTGCTCGATCCGATCGACGGGACCTTCAACTACTCGTTCGGGCTGCCGACGGCGGGCACCCTGCTGTCGCTGCTCGTCGACGGCCGCCCGGTCATCGGTCTGACGTGGCTTCCGCTGATCGGCCAGCGCTTCTGGGCGGTGGAGGGCGGACCCGTGCACCGGGACGGGGAGGCGCTCCCCGCGCTGCCCACCTCCGCACTCGCTTCCTCCATCGTCGGATTCGGTGCGTTCAACATCGACAGCCGCGGCCGGTTGCCCGGCGCCTATCGGGTACAGGTGCTCTCGGACATCAGCCGCGTCTCGTCTCGGATCCGGATGCACGGGTCGACCGGACTGGACCTCGCGTACACCGCGGCGGGAACACTCGGTGCGTCGATCGTGTTCGGCCACCATGCGTGGGACAACGCCGCCGGAGCGATGCTGGTCCGCGCCGCCGGCGGGATCGTCACCGATCTGGCGGGGGAGCCGTGGACGGTGACCTCGACGTCGGTGCTCGCCGCAGCCCCCGGCGTGCACGAGGAACTGCTGCAGGTGCTGGCCGGAGTCGGCGAGCCGTCCACGTACACACCGACATCGCGCGAACGACAAGGAGTCCGGAGATGAGTGTCGCCGTACGCGTCATCCCGTGCCTGGACGTCGATGCCGGTCGCGTCGTCAAGGGTGTCAACTTCGCCGATCTGCGCGATGCCGGTGACCCGGTCGAGCTCGCCGCGAAGTACGACGCCGAAGGTGCCGACGAGCTGACCTTCCTCGACGTCACCGCGTCGTCCGGTGGGCGCGCCACGATGTTGGACGTCGTCACCCGCACCGCGGAGCAGGTGTTCATTCCCCTCACCGTCGGCGGCGGTGTCCGCACCGTCCAGGACGTGGACACGCTCCTGCGAGCGGGTGCCGACAAGGTGTCCGTCAACACGGCAGCGCTCGCGCGACCGGAGTTGTTGCGCGAGTTGAGCTCTCGATTCGGATCGCAGTGCATCGTGCTGTCGGTCGACGCCCGGACGGTGCCCGCTGGGGAGGCGCCGACGGCGTCCGGCTGGGAGGTCACCACGCACGGCGGCCGCCGCGGTACGGGCGTCGACGCCGTGGAGTGGGCGCACCGCGGGGCCGAGCTCGGAGTGGGTGAGATCCTGCTCAACTCGATGGACGCGGACGGCACGAAGGCCGGCTTCGACATCGCCATGATCACCGCTGTCCGCGCAGCCGTCCGGGTCCCTGTCATCGCGAGTGGCGGCGCCGGCGCCGTCGAGCACTTCGCGCCCGCCGTGGCCGCGGGTGCCGATGCCGTTCTCGCGGCCAGCGTCTTCCACTTCGGCGAGATGACCATCGGCGACGTCAAGGGTGCACTGCGCGCGGACGGTGTGGAGGTTCGATGAGCGCCCCGGTCCTCGACCCGGCGATCGCCGACCGTCTCAAGCGCACCGACGACGGACTGGTGTGCGCCGTCGCGCAGGAACGCGGCACCGGCGACGTGCTCATGGTCGCGTGGATGGACGACACGGCCCTGGCCATGACGCTCGCGACGCGCAAGGGCACGTACTGGTCGCGGTCGCGGCAGGAGTATTGGGTCAAGGGCGAGTCGTCCGGACACGCGCAGTACGTCCACGAGGTCCGCCTCGACTGCGACGGCGACACGATCCTGCTCACGGTCGATCAGACCGGCGGCGCGTGCCACACCGGTGATCACTCGTGTTTCGACGCCGATGTGTTGCTGAGTGGGCCCGCGACCGTCTGAGTATCGAGCGGTCGGCCACCGCCGTCGCGGGCGATGCCGGCGTCGAGGTTGGTGACCATGACCTCGGCGAGCGCCCGCATCGTCTCGACCTGCGCGTCGTCCAGCCCGTCGAAGACGAGTGACCGCACCGTGGAGACGTGGCCGGGAGCCGTGGCCACCACCTTCGCGTACCCCTCGTCCGTGAGAACGGCGTGGGAGCCGCGGCCACCGCTGATGCTCTCCCGCCGGGCCCATCCGGCGCGCTCGAGCTTGGTCATCACGTGCGACAGCCGGGACAGCGACGCGTTGGCGAAGTCCGCGAGGTCACGCAGGCGCAGCCGTCGATCCGGAGCCTCGGACAGTGTCGCCATCACGAAGTAGTCGAAGTGCGTCAGACCGGAGTCACGCTGCAACTGGGTGTCCAGCGCGGCGGGCAACCGGGTCACGAAGGCGACCAGCACGCGCCAGGCGTCCTGCTGTGCCGGTGTGAGCCAGCGCATCTCGTCCGGCAGCGTCTCGGACGGCGGTGTCGCGGTCATCGGGTGCGCGTTCCTCTCCTCGTGCCGGATCACGACCGACCAGTTCGGTTTCCGACTCGTCGAGTGTCCCACCGCCCGCGCGACCACCGCGTTCGGCACCTCCCGAACCCGGCGGGACGACACCCGGGAAGATGACACCCATGGATTCGCAGAAGGACCCGGCACCCGGAACCACCACCCGGGAGCAGTTCCGCCAACTGGCCGCCGTCCATCGCGTGGTCCCCGTCGTCCGCAAGGTCCTCGCGGACTCCGAGACTCCGCTGTCGGCATACCGCAAGCTCGCCGGTGACAGACCCGGTACGTTCCTGCTCGAATCGGCCGAGAACGGGCGCTCGTGGTCCCGGTGGTCGTTCATCGGTGCGGGCAGCCCCAGTGCACTCACGGTCGTGGACGGCGAGGCCGCCTGGATGGGGGAGACACCCGTGGGCGCCCCGTCGGGCGGGCATCCGCTCGACGCGCTCGGGGCCACCATCGAGCTGCTGCGGTCGGAGCGCTTGCCGGACCTGCCTCCGCTGACCGGCGGCATGGTGGGCTACCTCGGTTACGACGCGGTGCGCCACATCGAGCGGCTGCCCGAACTCACCGAGGACGATCTGCAGATCCCCGAGATGGTGATGCTTCTCGCGACCGATCTGGCCGCGGTGGACCACCACGAGGGCGCGATCACCCTCATCGCCAACGCGGTGAACTGGAACGGCACCGACGAGCGGGTCGACGAGGCATACGACGACGCGGTGGCGCGGCTCGACCGCATGACCGTCGCGCTGTCGTCCGCCGCGGAGTCCACCGTGTCGTCTTTCTCGCGACCCGAGCCGCAGTTCCGGCGCCAGCGCACGTCCGAGGGGTTCGGCGCCGACGTGCACCGCCTGGTCGAGGAGATCGAGGCGGGCGAGGCGTTCCAGGTGGTGCTGTCCCAGCGTTTCGAGATGGAGACCACCGCGACGCCGCTCGACGTCTATCGCATGCTCCGACGCTCCAATCCCAGCCCGTACATGTACCTGATGCACGTCCCCGGCGCGGACGGGGAGACCGCGTTCTCGATCGTCGGGTCGAGCCCCGAATCGCTGGTGACGGTCGCCGACGGTCTCGCGACGACACACCCCATCGCCGGGACTCGGTGGCGCGGCGCCACCGAGGAGGACGACTTGTTGCTGGAGAAGGATCTTCTCGTCGACGAGAAGGAGAACTCCGAGCACCTCATGCTGGTGGACCTCGGTCGCAACGACCTCGGGCGGGTCTGCGAGCCGGGCACGGTCAAGGTCACCGAGTACCGCCACGTCGAGCGCTACAGCCACGTCATGCACCTGGTGTCGACGGTGACGGGCCGTCTCGACGAGGGCAGGCACGCGCTCGACGCCGTGCGCGCGTGCTTCCCCGCGGGCACGCTGTCCGGCGCGCCCAAGGTGCGGGCGATGGAACTGATCGAGGAACTCGAGCCGACCCGCCGGGGTGTGTACGGAGGGATCGTCGGATACCTCGACTTCGACGGGGACGCCGACACGGCGATCTGCATCCGCTCCGCCCTCATCAAGAACGGCACCGCGTACGTCCAGGCGGGTGCCGGCGTGGTGGCCGACTCGGTCGCCGAGTACGAGGACACCGAGGCGCGCAACAAGGCGATGGCGGTGCTCAGCGCGGTGGCCGCAGCGGAGACGGTGACCACCGTCGGAGGCGCCGAGTGAAACGCGGGGGCGTCGGTCTCGCCGCGCTGCTCCTGGCTCTCGCGGCGCTGGCGCTGTGGGCGTCGTCGCGGATGACCTGGGTCCGGGTCGTCAGCTCGGACGGGCTGGGGGAGCAGCAGACGTCCTCGCTCGTCGGGGGTACGTGGGCCGCGGCGACCACGCCGTTGGCCATCGCGGCCATCGCTGCGGTGGCGGCCCTGTTCGCGATCCGCGGACGGTGGACGGTGCTGCTCGCGGTGCTCGTCGCGCTCGTCGGTGTCGGAGCCGCCGTCCCCGCGGTGCAGTTGATCGTCTCGGGCGTGGATCCGGAGCGCGCCGGCGCGCTGGCGGAACTACCCGGTCGTGCCGAGGTCCTCTCCGCGGAGGCGAGCCGCGCGCCCGCCGCACTCGCGCTCCTGGGCGGTCTGCTCGCGCTGGCCGCCGCCGTCGTGGTGGCGCGGACGTCTCGTTCCAAGGCCGGCCTGTCGGCGCGGTACGACAGCCCCGCGGTGCGCCGTGAGCGCGCGGAACAAGACGTTCGGTCTGTCGCTGTGGACGCGGACGAGGAACCGAGCGAGCGTGCCATCTGGGACGCGCTGGACTCCGGTGCCGACCCGACCGTGACCGACGACGCCGGCGGTGCCGACGATCGGCCCGGCGGCGGTGAGACCCGCTAGTCGGTGATGTTCCTCCGGCCTCTACTCTGAGCGCACCGGATGAGCAGCGCCACACATCCACTGCGATGTCGAGCAGACATTCACCACTCTGGCGGAAGGACGCGGGGGACACCGATGACCGTTCTCGATTCGATCCTCGACGGCGTACGGGCCGACACGCAGGCCCGTGAAGCCGTGCTGGACTTCGCCTCCGTGAAGAGGGCCGCCGCCGCCGCTCGGCCGGCGCTCGACGCCGCCGCCGCGCTCATCGAGCCGGGCATCGCCGTCATCGCAGAGGTCAAGCGCGCCAGCCCGTCCAAGGGTGCGCTGGCCGACATCCCGGACCCCGCCGTGCTCGCGAGTGCCTACGAGTCGGGCGGAGCGCGCGTCATCAGCGTGCTCACCGAGGAGCGCCGCTTCCACGGATCGCTGGACGATCTCGACGCGGTGCGTCGTGCCGTCGAGATCCCCGTGCTGCGCAAGGACTTCATCGTCGGGCCGTACCAGATCCACGAGGCTCGCGCCCACGGCGCCGATATGATCCTGCTGATCGTCGCGGCTCTGGAGCAGGACGCCCTCGCGTCCCTGCTCGACCGCACCGAGTCGCTCGGCATGACCCCGCTGGTGGAGGTGCACACGGAGGAGGAGGCGGACCGCGCCCTCGAGGCCGGCGCCAAGGTCATCGGCGTCAACGCCCGCAACCTCAAGACGCTCGAGGTCGACCCGGACACCTTCTCCCGCATCGCGCCGGGCCTGCCGTCGGACATCATCCGGGTCGCCGAGTCCGGTGTCCGCGGCACCGCCGATCTCCTGGCCTACGCCGGAGCGGGCGCCGACGCGGTTCTCGTCGGTGAGGGACTGGTCACCAGCGGCGACCCACGCTCAGCTGTGCGTGACCTGGTCGCAGCAGGAACGCACCCCTCCTGCCCGAAGCCCGCGCGCTGATTTCAGGCTCCACCCGGCTCGTCGTCCCGGTGTGTCATCGGGCAGACTCGACACCGTGACTACCAGCTATCTTCCGAACTCGAGCGACGGCATCACCGATCGCACCGATCACGACCCCGACCTCGGTGGACACTTCGGTAAGTACGGCGGCCGGTACGTGCCCGAGGCGCTCATGGGCGTCATCGAGGAAGTCACCACCGAGTACGCCAAGGCGCGCGGCGATCGAGACTTCCTCGACGAGCTCGATCGCCTGCAGCGCGACTACACCGGTCGCCCGTCGCCGATCTTCGAGGCGGCCAACCTGTCGAAGCAGGCAGGCGGAGCCCGCATCTTCCTCAAGCGCGAGGACCTGAACCACACCGGTTCGCACAAGATCAACAACGTGCTGGGCCAGGTGCTGCTCGCCAAGCGCATGGGCAAGACCCGCGTCATCGCCGAGACCGGCGCCGGTCAGCACGGCGTCGCCACGGCCACGGCCTGTGCGCTGCTCGGCCTCGAGTGCCTCGTCTACATGGGCGAGGTGGACACCGAGCGTCAGGCCCTCAACGTCGCCCGGATGAAGCTCCTCGGTTCCGACGTCGTCGCGGTGACGTCCGGCTCGCGCACCCTCAAGGACGCCATCAACGAGGCGCTGCGCGACTGGGTGACCAACGCGGACGAGACCTACTACTGCTTCGGCACCGTCGCCGGACCGCACCCGTTCCCCATGATGGTCCGCGACTTCCAGCGCATCATCGGCATGGAGGCGCGCGCGCAGATGCTGCACGATCACGGTCGTCTTCCCGACGCCATCGCCGCGTGCGTCGGTGGTGGGTCCAACGCCATCGGCATCTTCCACGCCTTCATCGACGACGCGGACGTCCGGCTGATCGGGTACGAGGCAGCCGGCGACGGCATCGAGACGGGTCGCCACGCCGCGACCATCGGTGCGGGCTCGCCCGGCGCCCTCCACGGCGCCTTCTCGTATTTGTTGCAGGACGAGGACGGGCAGACCATCGACTCGCATTCCATCTCCGCCGGGCTCGACTACCCGGGCGTCGGACCGGAGCACTCGTACCTCAACGACATCGGGCGAGCCGAGTACCGGCCGATCACCGACACGGAGGCCATGGAGGCCTTCACGCTGCTGTGCAAGACCGAGGGCATCATTCCGGCGATCGAGTCCGCGCACGCCATCGCGGGTGCCGTGAAGCTCGGTCGTGAACTCGGCGACGGCGCCATGATCCTGGTCAACCTCTCCGGTCGCGGAGACAAGGACGTCGACACCGCCGCGAAGTGGTTCGGCATCCTGGACGAGAAGGGCAACGTGACGTGAGCACCCCCACCCCCATCCCGGTGCACTCCGGTCCGTCGCGGTTGGGCCCTGTCTTCGACCACACCCGCGGTGAGCACCGCGCGGCCCTCGTCGGCTACCTGCCCGCCGGGTTCCCGACGGTGCCCGAGTCGATCGACGCCGTGCGCGCGCTCGTCGACAGCGGCTGCGACATCATCGAGGTCGGCGTCCCGTACTCCGATCCCGTCATGGACGGCCCCACCATCGCGGCCGCCGCAGGGCGCGCCCTGGCCAACGGCGCGCGCGTCCGCGACGTCTTCACCGTGGTCGAGGCCATCGCCGACGCCGGTGGCAAGGCCGTCGTCATGACGTACTGGAACCCGGTCATGAAGTACGGCGTGACCGAGTTCGCCGCGAATCTCGCGTCGGCGGGCGGCCTCGGCATGATCACGCCGGACCTGATCCCCGACGAGGCCGGCGACTGGCTCGGCGCCTCCGAGGAGCACGGGCTCGATCGCATCTTCCTCGTCGCACCGTCGTCGACGGAGGAGCGTCTCTCGCGCACCGTGCAGTCGAGCAGCGGTTTCGTCTACGCCGCGTCGACCATGGGGGTGACGGGTGCCCGCGACGCGGTGTCGTCCGCCGCGCCCGCACTGGTGTCCCGCATCCGCGTGCACTCCGACATCCCCATCGGGATCGGTCTCGGGGTGCGCTCCGGTGCGCAGGCCGCGGAGATCGCCGCGTACGCCGACGCCGTCATCGTCGGATCCGCGCTCGTCTCCGCCGTCGACCAGGGTGTCGGCGCCGTCTCCGCGCTCACCGCCGAACTCGCCGAGGGCGTGCGGTCGGCGAAGGCCGCGTCGTGATGCTCGCGGCGAACACCGCCGTGCTCGCCTACATCCCCAGTCCGCCGCAGGGCGTCTGGTACGTCGGGCCGCTCGCACTGCGGGCGTACGCCTTCTTCATCATCGTCGGCATCGTCGTCGCGATCGTGTGGGGCGACCGCCGCTGGGTCGCCCGCGGCGGCGACAAGGGGACCGTCCTCGACGTCGCCGTGTGGGCCGTGCCGTTCGGTCTCATCGGCGGCCGGGTCTACCACGTCATCACCGACGCGCCGACCTACTTCGGCGAGGGTGGCAACCCGATCGACGCCCTCAAGATCTGGCAGGGCGGTCTCGGCATCTGGGGCGCCGTCTTCCTGGGCGGTGTCGGTGCGTGGATCGCCTGCCGACGACGCGGGATCCCGCTCCCGGCCTTCGGCGACGCCGTCGCGCCGGGCATCCTCCTGGCGCAGGCCATCGGCCGCATCGGCAACTACTTCAACCAGGAGCTCTACGGGCGCGACACCACGCTGCCGTGGGGCCTCGAAGTCTACGAACGTGTGGATGCCAACGGCCGCGTCGACTCCCTGGCGGGTGTCTCCACGGGCGTGGTCGAGCGGGTCGTGCACCCGACGTTCCTCTACGAACTGCTGTGGAACGTCGTCGTCGTCGTGCTCCTGGTGCTGGTCGACCGTCGCTTCCGCCTCGGACACGGCCGCATCTTCGCCCTGTACGTCGCGGGCTACTGCGCCGGACGCTTCGTCATCGAACTGATGCGCAGCGATTTCGCCACCCTCATCGGCGGCATCCGCGTCAACTCGTTCACCTCCGGCATCGTCTTCCTGCTCGCGCTGGCGTACGTCGTCCTCGCACCCAAGGGACGTGAGGAACCGGCCGCTCTGCGCACCCGGACCGACGAGGTCGAGCAGAACGACGCGGTGACGGACGAGGCGGACGCTCCGGCGAAGGACGAGAACCGATCCACCGACGAGGTGACCACCCCGACGACGAGTGAGGACGAGGGACGTGACCGATCCGGACAAGCCTGACCTGACGAAGAAGTCGAGCGGCTCGGACCCCGTGGGGTCCGACGACGTCACCGGGAGTACCCCTGGTCCCGGGTGGAACACCAACGCCAGTTTCGGCGAGGGTCCGGGCTCCGGCGCATACCCGTCCTACCCGTCGCCCGGGACGTACCCGGAGCCGTCAGCGGGCGACACGGCCGCCTTCGGGTACCCCGTCGGCGAGTACGGCTCCTGGAATCGCGAACCCGAGTCGACGGACTGGTCGGCACGTCCGGCCGCGGACACCCCCTACGCCCAGCCCCGGTACGGGCAGCAGCCCCAGTACGGGCAGCAGCCCCAGTACGGGCAGCAGCCCCAGTACGGGCAGCAGCCCCAGTACGGGCAGCAGCCGTTCCCGGGTGGCTACGGCGTCGATCCGACGGCGCCGTTCGGTCGTGACATGGCGACGGGCGAACCGTTCGGTGACAAGTCGAAGGTGACTGCCGGCGTGCTGCAGCTGGCGCCGTTGCTCGTCGGTCTGCCGCTGGGCATCGGTCGGTTCTACATCGGCTCGACGGTTCTCGGCGTGGCGCAGCTCGTCTCGTTCATCGTGAGCGTCCTGCTGACCGTGACGATCATCGGTGCGTTGATCGGTGTCCCGCTCTACGCGGCCGTGTGGCTGTGGTGCCTCGTCGACGGCATCGTGATGCTCGCGAGCAAGGTTCGCGACGGGAACGGCCGACTTCTCAAACCCTGAACGACCTCCCGGTTAACTACTGGCCAGTAGCCCAATTGTCAGGACATAGAGGGGCGTCGTCGATAGGAATCGGGTCCGGCGGGGACTAGGCTTGCGCCCGTGACCCGACGGACGAAGATCGTATGCACCCTGGGACCGGCGACTGCCACCGACGAGAGAATCAAGGAACTCGTCGAGAGCGGAATGGATGTGGCTCGGCTGAATTTCAGCCACGGCGACTACCCCGACCACGAGGCGAACTACAAGCGGGTGCGTGCGGCCTCGAACGCCACCGGGAAGGCCGTGGGCATCCTCGCCGACCTGCAGGGTCCGAAGATCCGGCTCGGTCGGTTCAAGGAGGGCAAGACCACCTGGGCCAACGGTGAGCTGATCCGCATCACGGTCGAGGAGTGCGAGGGTTCGCACGATCGTGTCTCCACCACCTACAAGGAACTCGCGCAGGACGCCAAGGAAGGCGACCGCCTTCTCGTCGACGACGGCAAGGTCGGACTCGTCGTCACCGGTGTCGAGGGCAACGACGTCCTCTGCCGCGTAACCGAGGGCGGCCCCGTCAGCAACAACAAGGGTGTGTCCCTCCCCGGCATGGACGTGTCGGTTCCCGCCATGTCGGACAAGGACACCGAGGACCTCGAGTTCGCACTGGCTCTGGGCGTCGACTTCATCGCGCTGTCGTTCGTGCGGTCGCCGGCCGACGTGGAGCTGGTGCACGCGATCATGGATCGCGTCGGACGTCGGGTTCCGGTCATCGCCAAGATCGAGAAGCCGGAAGCGGTCGACAATCTCGAGGCCATCGTCCTCGCGTTCGACGCGGTGATGGTCGCGCGTGGTGACCTCGGTGTGGAGCTCCCGCTCGAGCAGGTGCCGCTGGTGCAGAAGCGCGCCATCCAGATCGCGCGCGCCAACGCCAAGCCGGTCATCGTCGCCACCCAGATGCTCGAGTCGATGATCGAGAACTCGCGCCCCACCCGCGCGGAGGCGTCGGACGTCGCGAACGCGGTGCTCGACGGCACCGACGCTGTGATGCTGTCCGGTGAGACCTCCGTCGGCAAGTTCGTGATGGAGACGGTGCGCACGATGGCACGCATCGTGGAGACCGTCGAGATGGAGGGTGACGCGGTTCCCGCTCTCACCCACACTCCGCGCACCAAGCGCGGCGTCATCTCCTACGCGGCTCGCGACATCGGGGAGCGGCTGGACGCACGTGCACTCGTCGCCTTCACGCAGTCCGGTGACACCGTGCGTCGCATGGCGCGTCTGCACTCGCGGTTGCCGCTGCTGGCGTTCACGTCCATCCCCGAGGTGCGCAGTCAGCTCGCACTGACCTGGGGCACCGAGACGTTCCTGGTGCCGTTCGTCGACACCACCGACGGCATGGTGCGCGAGGTCGACAAGTCGTTGCTCGAGCTCGACCGCTATCACCGCGGCGACCAGGTCGTGATCGTCGCCGGTGCGCCTCCCGGCACTGTAGGCTCCACCAACTTGATCCACGTGCACCGAATCGGAGAAGAGGACCGGTAAGTGACCGAACTGGGGGGAACGGTCGACAGACCGGAGTCGGCGCGTCGGGGGGACGCGCCGATCGCCACGGCGGGGCGCTCACGCGACCTCGATGTGTTGTTGGACATCCTCGATCTCGCGGAGGTCGACGAGAACACCTTCGTCGGTCGGCATCCTGACGAGGTCGGGAGCAGGACGTTCGGCGGACAGCTCGTCGCACAGGCGATGGTCGCGGCCGGCCGCACCGTCAGCGGCGCCCGGCCGATCCACGCTATCAACGCGCACTTCATCCGCGGCGGAGATGTGAAGCGAGACATCACGTTTCGCGTGGAGCGCCATCGCGACGGTCGCGCCTTCGCCAACCGCCAGGTGACGGCGTACCAGGGTGACGAGGAGCTGTTCCTCATGCTCGCCGCCTACCAGGACTCGCGCGGCGGCCTCGAGCACAGTGTCGCGTGGCCCGAGGTCGAGTACCCGGAATCCCTGCCGCCCCTGGGCAATCACTTCGACGGGTACGAGGACCGTCTGAAGATGTTCGTGGATGCGCTGAAGCCGATCGACATGCGGTACGCCAATGATCCGGCCTGGATCATGAAGGGCACCGGAGAACGGTTGAACCACAACAGGGTATGGATGAAATCGGACGGGCCGTTACCTGACGATCCTGCTCTGCACGTCGCCACGATGGGGTATGCGTCGGACACGACGGTGCTCGACTCGATCATCACCACCCACGGTCTTTCCTGGGGTTTCGACCGCATCGTGGCCGCGACCGTGAACCATTCCATCTGGTTCCACCGTCCGTTCCGCTTCGACGAGTGGATGCTCTACGCCACCGAGTCGCCGGTCGCCGCGGGGTCTCGCGGGCTGGCCACCGGCCGATTCTTCTCGCGCGGAGGAGAATTGGTGGCGACGGTGGTGCAGGAAGGGCTCATCCGCCATTTCCCGGCGCGATGACGCGGTCGTCGGTGACCACGAAGACGTCGTCGAAACGGTCGGTCCCGAACTCTGCGAGTACGCCCGCGATGAACTTCGTTCCGGGCGCGCACTTCCCGCTGAGAATGCGAGAGATCGTCGCGGGATCGACCCCGATGCGTTCGGCCAGTTGCCCGTCCGTCGTGATGTGAGCGAAGCGTCGTAGTCGTTCCAGCCCGTCGCGGTCCAGCTCGAGATTTGCCATCGATTCCCCCCGGTGATCGATCGTGTCGCGCTCGTTGCGCGCACGAGACGAAAGGTACACATGCACTGGCGGGCGGGCAATCGACACACTGCGCGTGAACGTGCGTCCGTGTCAGTAGTGTTCGCGCCATGGATCAGACGTCCGGGGTGGGGGAGACGTGGTGGGAGTATCTGAACCGCGTCACAGACAGAGCATCACAAGTGGAGATCGCGCGGGCTGCAGGGGTGGATCCCGCGTCGGTCTCGAGATGGAAACTGGGGAAGAACACGCCGAGTGCGGATCGCGTGATCGCGGTCGCACGGCACTTCGGCCGAAATCCGGTGGAGGCGCTCGTCGTCGCGCGCTATCTCGAGCCGCAGGAGGTCGACGCCTCGATCGAGTTGGCCGCCAGCGCCGCCGCGCTGACGGACGACGAGTTGATCACGGCCGTCCGACGTCGACTCGAGCTGGCGCGGGGCATGGTCGCATCGGGGGCGTCGATGGGCCACGACTGACCGGGGTGCTCAAGGCGTGCGCTCGTCGATGACGAAGATCGCGAGCGTCGCCGCCAACACCGCGGCCGGTATCCACGCGGCGCGGACGCCGATGGACCCGGTCGCTGCGGCTCCGGCCAGTGCGCCGAGGACGAACACGGCGATCACTGCGCTGTAGACACCGAACGCTCGTCGGCCGGCGGAGTCGCGGTCGACGATCGCGGCGAAGCCGGCCTCGGTCACGCGCATCAGATTTCCGGTCATCGCGATCGCGATGTAGTTCAGGTCGCCGATGTTTCGGAACAGGGCGATCTGCAGCGCGGCGATGAACGAGATCGGCACGGTGACCAGCGCGTTGGGCACCGTGGCGGGAACGAAGCCCACCACGGCGAGGATGGCTGCCTGCGCCGCGATGGACCACCGGATCGGCCGGTGCACTCGGCGTTCGGCCCGTCCCGTCTTGATGACGTTCGCGATGGAGACACCGACCACGAACGCGAGGATCGGCCACAGGTGTTGGGCCGCATCTCGCCAGTGCGTCCGCGACACCTCGATCGCCAGGAAGATGACGTTGCCCGTCTGCGCGTTGGCGAAGACACCGCCTCGGCTGACTTAGGTGTACGCATCGAGGAACCCGCTCGCGGCGGTGACGAGGAGCGCGAAGCGCAGACTCGACGCCGTCGCGGTCATCGGTCACCCCTCGCGACGATGCGCCAGGCGTCGGTCTTCTCCGCCAGGCTCAGGGCGGCGTGGGCGGGGCTGGTGGACGGCAGACGGAACGACTCGACGGGACGGGAGAGCGCCACGTGGCGAGCGAACAGCCGCGCCGCCGCAGCGCCGTTGAACACGATGCGGTCGAGGGTGGGGTGGGCCGTGAGCAGCGCGTCGATGTCGTTCGGCACCACGGTGTCTGTCTCGATGGCCGAGTCGAGGCTGCCCTCGCGGGTACACAGTTCGAGGACGTCCCACACCGCGACGCCCGCCGCCGTCAGGGCGGACACACGCTCCGTGTACTCCGCATCCGTGGGGAGGTGGAACAGTCGGGTCATGATGGGCCAGAACGCATTCCGCGGGTGGGCGTAGTACTGCCCGGCCGTCAGCGACGCGACCCCCGGCATGGAACCGAGGACCAGCGTGTGCGGCGAGTCGCCGACGAGCGGGGCGAAGCCGTGCACGACAGTCATACCGTGACTCCGGCAACGACGAAGAGCACGGATGCACCCAGTCCCGCGATCACGCGGACGTGGTTCCACCGCGTCCATCGGGTGAGGTACTCGGGCCACTCGGCCTCCGAGGCAGCGAGTCGATCGTTGAGAGGCACGTTCACGGCTACGGTCACGCCGAGACAGCCCACGACGTAGAGCACCGCCGCCGCTGCCACGAGAGCTGTGGGTGTGCCAGGCTCGAGGAACGCGGTGACGGCGGCGACGACCGATGCCGCCGCGGTACCGAACAGCAGCACCATGAAGACGGGAGCGACGATGACCACGTTCACGCGCGTCATCACCGCCGTGGCGGCGGACGCGGGCTGTGCACCCAGCGCCGGCATCACGGCGATGGAGAAGGCCAGCAGGACGCCGGCCACCGCAGCGGAACCGACACCCGCCGCGACGACGGCGGCGGAGAGCAGAACGGACACGACGGGGCCTTTCGATGATGCGGCGGTTCTGTCGTCCCATCAGATCACGGTGCCCATCGCCGGGGTCGCCCGATGATCGTGACGAGCGCCTTCTTCGCCGACTACGCGCGCCAGTCGGACCAGAAGCTCGACGTGCTCGGCGGCATCTGGGACTGGTGTGTGCTCCCGTCTCTCGCGCAGCCCGTCGAGGCCTACCTGGTGGTCCTGCTGCAACGCGGCCCCGACGACGTGTCGGGTGACCGGATACGGGTGGAGATCACGGACGGCGAGGACGAGCCGCTCCACGTGGTCGAACTGCCCGTCGCCGGCCACCTCGAGGGGGAGCAGCAGGCCGTGGCGTTCCCGTTCTCCTTCGCGTGCCGGCGGGTGGGGCGCCACGTGCTGCGCCTGACGACGGGGGCGGCCGACCCGGGATTCGCGCTCTCGCTGGACGTTCGGTCGATGGCCTGAGCGGCTACGGGGGAGAAGTGCTGGTGCCCTCGGTGAGACTCGAACTCACACTGCACGGGTTTTGAATCCGTTTCCTCTGCCAATTGGGATACGAGGGCTGACCACGCGCGGGGCGAATGGTGCGGTCACCGAGTGTAGAAGACCGGTGCCGGGTGCGGTGCACCGGTACCCTGACGACGGCCCGGGCGCAGCGTCGAGAACGACGCCGCCGCGGGAGAGAACGTGCATCGAGGGAGGGCGAGTCAGCGTGAACACACCGGCACCGTCGCAGCCACGTCGTGTGGTGGTCGCGGAGGACGAGTCACTCATCCGGCTGGACCTCGTGGAGATGTTGCGCGAGGAGGGGTACGACGTCGTCGGCGAGGCCGCGGACGGTCAGGAGGCGGTGGACCTCGTCCGCGCCCTGGTTCCGGATCTGGTCATCATGGATGTGAAGATGCCGCGTCGAGACGGTATCGACGCGGCCTCCGAGATCGCTGCGGCGCGGTTGGCTCCGGTCGTGATCCTGACGGCGTTCAGCCAGCGAGAGCTCGTCGAGAGGGCCCGTGACGCGGGCGCCATGGCGTATCTGGTGAAGCCCTTCACGAAGGCGGACCTCGTGCCCGCCGTGGAACTGGCCGCCAGTCGGTTCACCGAGATCTCTGCGCTGGAGACAGAGATAGCCGACCTCACCGACCGCCTCGACACGCGCAAACTCATCGAGCGCGCCAAGGGCCTGTTGATGACGTCTCAATCGCTCTCCGAGCCGGCGGCCTTCACATGGATCCAGCGGGCCGCGATGGACCGCCGCACCACGATGAAAGCGGTCGCCTCCGTCGTCATCGAGACGCTCGGGGACGCGCCCGCCGAGTGACACCGAGTGCCGCGTTCCCGCCTCGAAGACTGTGCCAGGCTACGGCTGCGTTAAAACTGGCTGCGTACACGTCACAGTAAGGTCACAGGGCTTGTTCCACGGGTCGCGAACCGTCGGGTAGCGATAGGTTCTCCTTCACGAGCGTCACGGTATCGGGTGCGTGACGCACATATTTCTAGGAGACGACAGATGGCAAGACGAACCATCGTTCGGACGGCTGCGGTGGTGAGCGTCGCTTCGCTCGCCCTGTTCGGCTGTTCCTCGAGCGACGATTCGAGTTCCGGTAGCGAATCCAGCGCTGCCGGCGGCTCTTCCGCAGCTGCGGAGGCCAGCGTGGACACCGACTGCACACCTGAGCAGGCAACTGCCGGCGCGACGCCGGTGACCACTCCACTCAAGCTCGGCACACTGCTTCCCGAGACCGGAAGCCTCGCCTTCCTCGGCCCGCCCGAGGTCGCCGGCGTGCAGCTTGCTGTCAACGACATCAACGGCGCCGGTGGCGTACTCGATCAGCCGATGGAGCTCATCCCCGGTGACTCGGGCGACACCACCACCGACACCGCGAACAGCACCGTCGACCGTGAACTCGCGGCCGGCGTCAGTGTCATCCTGGGTGCGGCGTCGTCCTCGGTGTCCCTCAAGGTCATCGACAAGATCGCCAGCGCCGGCGTCGTGCAGATCTCGCCGGCCAACACCTCCGACCAGTTCGTCTGCTACGCGGACAAGGGCCAGTACTTCCGCACGGCACCGACCGATGTACTTCAGGCGCAGGCGCTCTCGCAGCTCATCGCCGAGGACGGCGGCCAGCGCGTCTCCATCCTCGCGCTGAACGACCCGTACGGCACGGGCCTGGCGAGCAACACGGTCACCAACCTCGAGGACGCCGGCATCGCGTCCGACCAGATCCAGAAGATCATCTACGACCCCAACGCGCAGTCGTTCAACGCCGAGGTCGACCAGGTGAAGAACTTCGCTCCGGACGCCGTCGCCATCATCGGCTTCGAGGAGTCGGCGAAGATCATCACCCGCATGCACGAGATCGGCATCGGACCGTCCGACGGCACCGCCGTCTACGGCGTCGACGGCAACATGGGCAACGCACTCGGCGAGTCGGTCGGACCCGGCCTGCTCGACACCATGCGTGGCACCACGCCGCTCACCGATGTGGGCGCCGGCTTCCAGGACCGTCTCAAGGCCGTCAACCCGGCCCTGGTCGACTTCAACTACGCCGGTGAGTCCTACGACGCCGTCGTGATCTCCGCCCTGGCCGCGGAGCAGGCGAAGTCCACCGCGGGTGTCGACATCGCGGCGAACATCAACTCCGTCACCAAGGACGGAACGAAGTGCACCACGTTCCAGGAGTGCCTGCCCCTGGTGAAGGCCGGAACCGACATCGACTACGACGGTGTCACCGGTGAGCTCGCGTTCACCGATGGCGGCGAGCCGTCCGTCGGCTCGTACGGCAAGCTGGTCTTCGGACCGGACAACAAGCTCACCACCGAGGACTACATCGTCGTCGGCGGCTGATCTGCAGTAGCCCGGAACGGGCCCGACTCCACTGGAGTCGGGCCCGTTCTGCTGTCGTGCTCGGGTGAGGGGCCGGAGACAGCGAGAAGGGCGCCCCGAGCGAACTCGGAGCGCCCCTGTCGGTGTGCGCGGGTGCTACTTCTTCTCTTTGCTCCCGGCCAGCGTGCCGAGGTACAGCTCGATGACCTTGGGGTCGTTCATCAGGTTCGTGCCGGTGTCGGTGTACGCGTTCTTGCCCTGATCGAGCACGTAGCCGCGGTCACAGATCTGCAGGCACCGGCGAGCGTTCTGCTCCACCATGATGATGGAGACGCCCGCCGCGTTGATCTTCTTGCAGCGGATGAAGACCTCGTCCTGGAACATCGGAGACAGTCCGGCCGACGGCTCGTCGAGTAGCAGCACGGACGGTTCCATCATCAACGCGCGGCCCATGGCGACCATCTGCCGCTCGCCACCGGACAGTGCGCCCGCCTTGATCTTGCGACGCTCCGACAGCAGGGGGAACAGCTCGCTCACGAAGTCGAACCGCTCCTGGAACTTCTTCGGCCGCAGGTAGATCCCCATCTCGAGGTTCTCCTCGATGGTGAGCGAGGGGAACACGTTCTGGGTCTGCGGCACATAGCCGACGCCCTTCGTCACCAGCACGTGCGCCTCGGCGGAGGTGATGGTGTCGCCGCGCAGCGTGACGGACCCACTGCGGATGGGGATGAGACCGAAGAGGGCCTTGAGCAACGTCGACTTACCGGCACCGTTGGGGCCGATAATGCCGACGATCTCGCCGTCGTTCAGATAGAAGTTGCAGTCCTTCAGGATGTTCACGCCGGGGATGTATCCGGCCACCAGGTCGTCGGCACGCACCAGCGCGTCGGTGGCCAGGCGACGGTGTTCGTCCGGTGTCGCCGCGAATTCTGCTGCGGTGAGCCCGGTTCCCCCGGATGTGGTCGCTCCGGATTCGGTCATGTCGTGGTCCTCTTGTCCATCCCGATCTCGGGTTCGGCCTCGGAGAGATCTCCGCCCGACTCGAGCGTCTCGACCTCGGCCTGCTCGAGCGCCTCGGCCAGTTCTGCGGTGGCGCCGACGGGATTTCCGTCGGCGTCGAACTCGAGCGCCTGATCGTGGTGACTTCCGAGGTAAGCGTCGACGACGGCCTCGTTGTCCGCCAGCTGCGCGGGTGCGGACTCGGCGATGACGCTGCCCTGAGCCATGACCACGACCCAGTCACTGATGTCGCGGATCACGTCCATGTCGTGCTCGACGAAGACGACGGTCATGCCGTCGTCGCGCAGCGACTTGATGTGGCCCAGAAGGCTCTGTGTCAGTGCGGGATTGACGCCGGCCATGGGCTCGTCGAGCATGACGACGGCCGGATCGGTCATGAGCGCTCGCGCCATCTCGAGCAGCTTGCGCTGTCCACCGGAGAGGGATCCCGCGAGGTCCTCGGACTTCGCGTCGAGCTTGAATCGCGCGAGCAGGTCCCGTGCACGCTCGGTCACCTCCCGCTCCTGCGCCTTCCACGTCCACGGCATGAGCGTGTTGAAGATCCGCTCACCCTTCTGTCCCGTGGCACCGAGCCGGACGTTGTCCAGCACGGTCAGTTTCGACAGTGCCTTCGTCAGCTGGAACGTGCGCACCACACCGTGGCGCGCCACCTGGTGCGGCGTCATCCTGCCCAGCGACTTGCCGTCCATCGACCAGGACCCGGTGTCCGGCTGGTCGAACCCGGTGAGCAGGTTGAACAGGGTGGTCTTGCCGGCGCCGTTCGGGCCGATCAGGCCGGTGATGCAGCCGCGCTGGATCTCGAGGTGCGCCACGTCGACGGCCTTGAGGCCACCGAAGGTCCGGGACACACCGTCGACCACCATGGTCGGGTCGGGCTTGGCGACGCCGGGGGTGTTGGCGACGTCGGCGAACAACGCCGCGCGCACCTCGGCGCTGAGCGGCTTGCGTGCCGCGATGGTGTTACTTGGCATCGAGCTGTACCTCCCGCTTGTTGCCCAGCAGTCCCTGCGGGCGGAAGATCATCAGCACCGCGATGAGGATGCCGAGGAGGACGAATCGTGTGGCGCCGACCTGCTGTTCGGTCATCGGAATGAGCGGGTCGTCGCCGGCGGCGGCCTGACGCAACAGCACGTCGGGGATCGACAGGAAGAACCAGAAGAGCATGGCTCCGACGACCGGACCGAAGACCGTGGCCGCACCGCCGAGGATCAGCGCGCCGAAGGCGAAGAAGGTCTGCGCCGTCGAGTAGAAGTCGGGGTTGATCGACTTGGTCTGCAGAGCGTTGAACACGCCGCCCATACCGCCGATGACGCCACCGAGGACGAGTGCCTGCATCTTGTAGACGAAGACGTTCTTGCCCAGCGAACGGGCAGCGTCCTCGTCCTCGCGCACGGCCTTGAGGACGCGTCCCCACGGGCTGTGCGTCAGCAGGTAGACCAGTCCACACAGGATCAGTACCAGCGACCAGCCGACCACCATGGCCCACAGGTCGTCGCCGTAGAACTTCACGCCGACGAACGAGTACTGCTTGCCCGAGTCGAACGGGCTGAGGTTGGTGAACGGATCGGCGAAACCGAAGAGGCCGTTGGTGGATCCGGTGACACCGTTCGACGCCGTCGACCGGAAGACCAGCCGCAGGATCTCCGACGCCGCGATGGTGACGATGGCGAGATAGTCCGCTCGCAGGCGCAGAGTGGGGATACCGAGCACGAGTGCGAGGAGACCGGCCGCGGCGAGTCCGACGAGAATGCCGAGCCACAGCGGCTGTTCGTACGTGATGGTCATGATGCCGACGCCGTAGCCGCCCAGCAGGGCGAAGCCGATCTGACCGAAGTTGAGCAGTCCTGCGTAGCCGAAGTGCAGGTTCAGTCCGATGGCGAGAAGGGCGTAGAAGATCGCGGAGGGCCCGACGAGCTGGGCCAGCGATACCTGGATTGCTCCGATGATGTCCATGGTCAGCCGATCCTTTGCCGCGAGCCCAGGATGCCTTGCGGCCGGACGATGAGGATGACGATCAAGACGAGCAATCCTCCGATGTATTTGAGGTCGGGGTTGATCACGAGTGTCGACCACTGCACCAGCAGACCGACGATGACGCAGCCGAGCAGGGCGCCGTACGCCGTGCCGAGGCCACCGAGGGTGATGCCGGCGAACATGAGCAGCAGGAGCTTGAAGCCCATCTCCCACTGGACGCGCCCGCCGAGCTCGGAGAGCCCGAACAGCACGCCGCCCAGAGCGGCGAGACCGCCACCCATGCACCAGACGAAGGTCACGACGCGCTCGACGTTGATGCCGGACGACGCGGCGAGATCGCGGTTGTCGGCGACGGCGCGCATGGCCTTGCCGATACGGGTCTTCTGCAGCATGAGCGCGACGAGCACGAGCACCACGACGCTGATGACGATGCAGGCGAGGTTGACGTCGGTGATGGCGAACGGCCCCCACTCCCGCTGCACCTGCGCCTGGTAGTCCTTGTACGGCTCGGCGCGGTCGGAGAAGAAGATGAGGATGAGGTACCGCAGTGCGATGGCGAGACCGATCGAGACGACGAGCTGCCCGATGAGGCCGGTCTTACGTCTGCGCAGTGGTCTCCAGAGTCCGGCGTTGTTCGCCCAGCCGACCGCCACACCGACGATCACCGCCAGGACGGTCGCGGGGATCAACTGGATCCCGAGCTTCTGGTTGAAGACCCAGGCGGCCACGGCGCCGAGGGTCACCAGCTCACCGTGGGCGAAGTTGGTCAGCCCGGTGGTGCCGAAGATGAGGCTCAGGCCGATTGCGGCGAGCGCGATGACGAGTCCGAACCGGAGACCGTCGATGGTGGTGCGCAGGAACTGCTCGTAGAACGGGACGACCGTGGCGCTGCGTTCCTCACCGAAACTGAAGATGACGGTGTTGGCGCGACCTGCCTCCACGGTGCGATCGACGTCGCCCTGTACGGAGACACCGTCGGGCAGCGTCTCGGGGTCGACGCGGAAGGTGTAGTTGCCGGGCGAGACCGGAAGTGTCCATCGCCCACCGGTTTCCGACGTGGTGCGAGCCACCTCGGACTCACCGGAGTCGAGGGCCACCACGTCGACGCCGACGAGGCGTTCGCCGGCGTTGTTCAGGCTTCCGCTGACGTTGACCGCGTCGGCGGGTGGTGCGGAGTCGGACTCGGAGCCGCTCGCGGGTGGTGAGCTCGAGCTCGGAGTGGGGGACGGAGTGGGTTCCTGGGCCAGGGCCGTTCCACCGAAGGTGGCTGCGGCGATGAGGCCGAGGAGTACGACGACGAGCGCGCGGACGAGGGCGGCGGTGGCCATCGTTCGTCCGGGCCGTCGAGGACTCGAGGGGGGCACGGGGGTCCTCTCGGACGGTCGACTAACGCCGAGGAATCTCGGCTCTGCTTGCAATTGTCGGACTCTATCGGGCTCCGGGTATCGAGAACGGCCGCTTCGATTTCTTCGATGTTTCAGTCTTGTTTCGAAGCGGCCGACCGCCGACCACGCTCGTGTCGGTCGGCGTCCCTAGACTGACCCGCGTGAGTCCAGTAACCGAGTCCTCGCCCCTCCTGATGCTGATCGACGGTCACTCGGTGGCGTACCGCGCCTTCTACGCTCTGCCTGCCGAGAACTTCAAGACCACCAGCGGGCAGACCACCAACGCGGTGTACGGGTTCACCTCCATGCTCATCAACCTGCTGCGGGACGAGGCGCCCACGCACGTCGGCGCGGCCTTCGACGTCTCGCGACAGACCTTCCGGGCGGACAAGTTCCCGGAGTACAAGGCCAATCGCATCAAGACGCCCGACGAGTTCGCGGGCCAGATCGACATCACGAAGGACGTCCTCGGAGCGCTGGGCATCCCGGTGATGGCGGAGCCGGGGTTCGAGGCGGACGACATCATCGCCACCCTCACCACGCAGGCGGTCGCGGCGGGGTATCGGGTGTTGGTGGTCACCGGCGACCGGGACTCGCTGCAATTGGTCAACGACCAGGTGACCGTCCTCTACCCGCGCAAGGGCGTCTCGGACCTGACGCGATTCACGCCGGCTGAGGTCGAGAGCAAGTACGGACTCACCCCGGCCCAGTACCCGGACTTCGCGGCCCTGCGCGGCGACCCCAGCGACAACCTTCCCGGCATCCCGGGGGTGGGGGAGAAGACCGCCACCAAGTGGATCCGGGAGTACGGCAGCCTCGAGGACCTCGTCGACAAGGTCGACACCGTGCGCGGCAAGGTCGGCGACGCGCTGCGCGCCAATCTCTCCAGCGTCGTCCTCAATCGCCAGCTCACCGAGATGGTGCGCGACGTCCCTCTGCCGTACACACCGGATCAGCTTCAGCTGGCGCCGTGGGACCGCGAGCGGGTGCACGCGCTGTTCGACGATCTCGAGTTCCGCGTGCTCCGCGATCGGCTCTTCGCCACCCTCTCGTCGACCGAGCCGGAGGCGGAGGAGGGCTTCGAGGTGCGGGGCCGCGCGCTCGAACCGGGCGAGCTCGCCGAGTGGCTCGAGACGCACACGCAGGACGGTGTCCGCACCGGGCTCTCCGTCGTGGGGACGCGGTCCCCGTTCGACGGTGACGCGTCGGCCGTCGCATTCGCGTCGGCGGACGGGGAGGGTGCCTACGTCGAGACCATCGGGCTCACCGCCGAGGACGAGCAGGCGCTCGCGACGTGGTTCGCGAACGAATCGCGGCCCAAGGCGCTCCACGAGGCCAAGTGGGCGTTGCATGCGCTGCGCGGTCGCGGATGGCCCGTCGCGGGGCTGACCAGCGACACCGCACTCGCGGCCTACCTGGTCCGACCGGGACAGCGGAGCTTCGCGCTCGACGACCTGTCGCTGCGGTACCTCAAGCGCGAACTGCGCATCGAGGACGCCGGCGACGCCCAGCTGTCCCTCCTCGACAGCGAGGACGAGACGCAGGCGGCGGTGGCCGAGGGGGAGATCCTACGAGCGCAGGCGGTGCTCGATCTCGCGGACGCGCTCGACCGAGAGCTCGACGAGATCGAGTCCGCGCCGCTGCTGTCCGACATGGAGCTGCCGCTGCTCGGCGTGCTCGCCACCGTCGAGAACACCGGTATCGCGATCGACCTCGATCATCTGCACGATCTGCAGAGCCAGTTCGCCGGGGAGGTGAGCGTCGCCGCCGAGGCGGCCTACGCGGTGATCGGCAAGCAGATCAACCTCGGTTCGCCCAAGCAGTTGCAGGTGGTCCTGTTCGACGAGCTCGACATGCCCAAGACCAAGCGCACCAAGACCGGCTACACCACCGACGCCGAGGCGTTGCAGACGATGTTCGAGAAGACCGAGCATCCCTTCCTGCGGCACCTTCTCGATCACCGGGACGCCACGCGGCTCAAGGTGACGGTCGACGGTCTGCTGAAGTCGGTCAGCGACGACGGGCGCATCCACACCACGTTCAATCAGACCATCGCCGCGACGGGTCGGCTCTCCTCCACCGAGCCCAACCTGCAGAACATTCCGGTCAAGACGTCCGCGGGGCGACGCATCCGGGAGGGATTCGTCGTCGGCGAGGGCTACGACTCGCTGATGACGGCGGACTACAGCCAGATCGAGATGCGGATCATGGCGCACGTCTCCAAGGACGAGGGGCTCATCGAGGCTTTCAACACCGGCGAGGACCTGCACAGCTTCGTCGGGTCGCGCGCCTTCGGGGTCCCCATCGACGAGGTGACGCCGGAATTGCGCCGCCGGGTCAAGGCGATGTCGTACGGACTGGCGTACGGGCTCAGCGCCTACGGCCTCTCGCAGCAGCTCAAGATCTCCACCGAGGAGGCCAAAGAGCAGATGGAGGCGTACTTCTCCCGCTTCGGCGGGGTGCGCGACTACCTGCACGAGGTCGTGGAGGCGGCGCGCAAGGTCGGCTACACCTCGACTCTCTACGGGCGTCGCCGCTACCTGCCGGACCTCACGAGCGACAATCGCCAGCGCCGCGAGGTCGCCGAGCGTGCGGCCCTCAACGCCCCCATCCAGGGCACCGCGGCCGACATCATCAAGGTCGCGATGATCGACGTCCAGCTCGGGTTGGTCGAGGCCGGGCTCACCTCGCGGATGCTCCTCCAGGTGCACGACGAACTGGTGCTCGAGGTCGTCGAGTCCGAACGCGCCGAGGTCGAGGCGCTGGTCCGCGACAAGATGGCGCACGCCATCGCGCTGTCGGTGCCGCTCGACGTCTCCGTCGGAACGGGTCGCACCTGGGACGACGCCGCACACTGAGCCGACCGCACGACGGCGGGCGACGGAGATATTCCGTCGCCCGCCGTCGTGAGTGCAGGTGTCAGCCCGCGGTGGTCATTCGGTTGCGGTCTGCTGCTCCGCGATCTGCTTGCGGACGTCGTCCATGTCCAGGCCCTTGATCTGGCCGACCAGATCCTCGAGCGCGGCCTGCGGGAGTGCGCCCGGCTGCGCGAAGACGAGGACACCCTCGCGGAAGGCCATGAGTGTGGGGATCGAGCGGATGTTCGCGGCGGCGGCGAGCCCCTGCTCCGCCTCGGTGTCGACCTTGCCGAACACGACGTCGGGGTGCTGCTCCGACGACTTCTCGAACGTCGGGGCGAACTGCTTGCACGGTCCGCACCAGTCGGCCCAGAAGTCGACCAGAACGACGTCGTTGCCGGTGACGGTCTCGTCGAAGTTCTGCTGGGTGAGGGTCTGCGTTGCCACGAGGATCCTTTCGTCGTGTGTGCCGACCCACCTCGTGTGGGCTCCGGCATGTGTTCTGTCCACCGTCAACAGGTGGACCCGCGCCGTCATTCCCGCGCTGGATCGGATCGGGTCGATCAGACCGGGGCGGGCGCCGCTCGGAAGGTGCGCCGGTAGGACTGCGGTGTGGTGCGGCGGAGCCGCAGGAAGTGCTGGCGCAACACCGCCGCGGAACCGAATCCCACGGTGCCCGCGACGGCGTCCACCGACAGGTCACTGGACTCGAGAAGTCGCTGCGCCTCGAGGACGCGCTGATCGCTGATCCAGCGTGCCGGGGTGGTGCCCGTCTCCGCCTGGAACCGGCGAGCGAAGGTGCGGGCCGACATCGAGACGCGTGCTGCCAGGACGTCCACGGTGAGGTCCTCGCGGAGGTTCTCGGCGATCCAGTCGATGAGCGGGGCGAGGGTGTCCGAGTCGCAGGTGGGAACGGGTACCGCGACGTACTGGGCCTGCCCGCCGTCACGGTGCGGCGGCACCACCATGCGTCGTGCGATGCCGTTGGCCACCGCGGCACCCTGCGTGGACCGCACGATGTGCAGGCACAGGTCGATCCCGGCAGCGGTGCCCGCGCTGGTGTAGACGTTGTCGTCCTCGACGTAGAGCACGTTCGAGTCGATCGTGGCGTCGGGGAAGCGCTCGGCCAGGCGCGCTGCGTGTCGCCAGTGGGTGGTGCACCGACGTCCGTCCAGCAGTCCCGCCTCGCCGAGCACGAAGGCGCCGGTGCACAGGCTCGCGACACGCGCGCCTCTCGCCACGGCAGCGCGCAACTTGTCGGCCAGCGGCTCGAGGTCGTAGCCGTCGCCGGTGCCGCAGGCGAACGTGCCGTCCGGCGCCGTCGCGGTGCCACCCGCGGACATGATGATCAGATCCGCGTCGTCGAGTCGATCGAGGTCGTAGGGCACGTCGATGGAGTAGCCGAACCGAGTGCGGATCGGGTCGGGGACGGCCGCGATCAACGAGAAGTCGTAGACCGGCAGTCCGTCGTCCGACCGGTCGAATCCGAAGACCTCGCACGCGACGCCCAGTTCGAACGCCTCGGTCAAGGGCATGAGCGGAACGACCACCTTCGTCAGCATGTGCCTAGTATGGCAGGAAAACGACGAAATATGTCATTACTGCCACTGTTCCCGGAATCCGCTGCGGCGGAGTATTTCTCGCATGACCTTCCTCCTCGTTCTCGCGACACTCCTGCTCCTCCTCACGGTCCTCGCCGCCCTCGCACTGGCGGATCGGACACCCGACACCCATGCCGAGGTGACCCGCCACGGCGACTACCGTTTCTGATCGTGCTCGTACTGCAGTTTCTGGCCGCCGCGGCGGTGTGGGGCGCGAGCTTCCTGTTCATGAAGGTGGGCCTCGAGGGTCTGAGCTTCGTCCAGGTGGTGCTCGCGCGACTCGTCCTCGGTGCGGCCACGCTGCTGATCCTGTTGCGCCCCATGCATGTTCGACTCCCGCGGCGAGGAGTCGTATGGCTCCACTCGGTGTTCCTCGCGGTGGTGCAGTGCATCCTCCCGTGGTTGCTGTTCGCGTGGGCGGAGCAGGAGATCGACTCGGCCACGGCCTCCATAGTCAACGCGACGACGCCGCTCATGACGACGGTGCTGGCCTTCGCGGTTCTTCCTGCCGAACGGCCGACTCTGCTGCGCGCCGCGGGCCTCCTGATCGGCTTCGCCGGCATCGTCGTGGTGTTCGCGCCGTGGGAGAGCGGGCTGAGCGGCAGCCCGCGTGCGCAGCTGGCCTGCCTCGGCGCCACCGCGTCCTACGGTGTCGCGCTGGTGTACCTGCGCCGGTTCGTCATCCCACTGGGTGTGCCGTCGTTGGCGGTGGCGACGATGCAGGTCGGTGTCGCCGCGGTGATGATGCTGGTCGCGGCACCCGTCGTGGCGAGCGACGCGGTGCGTCTCGACGTGCCCGTCGTCGCGTCCATGCTCGCGCTCGGCTGTGCCGGCACCGGGCTGGCATTTCTGTGGAACACGAATGTCGTGACGGGATGGGGACCGTCCGCCGCGTCGACCGTGACGTACCTCAGTCCCGTCGTCGGCATCGCGCTCGGCGCCCTGGTGCTCGACGAGTCGGTCACCGCGAACGCGGTGCTGGGTACCGCGCTCATCATCGTCGGGGTGGTGGTCACGACGAGGCGACGAGGCGCCCCGGTGGCCGCGCCTCCGGTCACCCGATGAGCCAGTCGGCTCTCGCGTCGCCGTCCCAACGGCGGACGGCCGACACCTCGGCGTCGACGTCGTGAAGATCGGTCACGAGATGCGATGCCGCGGAACCGATGTCCTCGGGACGCGCGCGCATCGCCAGGGTCACGTGCGGAGTCCAGTGCCCGGGGTGGAGGTGCGGTGGGATGCCGGGGGAGTCGGCGAGCACCTCGTGCACACGCGCGTGCAGATCCAGGAGAGCCGCGGTCGGCACGACGGACCGGGCCAGGACCGCCCGCGATCCGCCGAAGACCACCAACCCGCCGAGGCGTACCGACTCGGGGAACCGCCACGACCCGGCGTCGCGTCCGTCGGCGATCAGAGCGGCGAGCCGGTGCTCGGCGACGTCGTCGATCCTCGACGCGACCGCGATGGTGACGTGCGGACGGTTGGACGCCCCCGCATGCCGAGCCTGGCTCGGCAGGCCCAGCTCGGCGAGGTAGTTCCACTCGCGCCGGATCGCATCGTCACTGCGCTCGTCCAGGAGGAGTTCCACCGACTGCACCATGATGAGTAATGATGGCGGCCATGACGAGTGCAGCGCATCCCGGGGCCTCACACCCCCACGACTCCGGTGCCGGTTCGCGCCGCGCACCGCACCGCATCGGTGTCCTGCACGGCGACGGAATCGGCATCGAGATCGTTCCCGGGACCGTGCAGATCGTCGATGCGGCCGTGCAGGCGCTGGGTGCGACGCCCGTCGAGTGGGTGGAGCTGCCCTTCGGTCGTACGGCACTCGACGAGTTCGGCGACGCGGTACCGCCGCGCACGCTGAGCGCGTTGGCCGAGCTGGACGCCTGGGTCCTCGGCCCGCACGACAGCGCGTCCTACCCCGAGGAGACGCGGGGGCAGCTGACGCCGGGTGGTCGCATCCGCAAGGAGTTCGATCTGTACGCGAACATCCGGCCGGCGCGCGCGTTGCCGGGCGTACGGGCGACGAGTCCGCAGATGGACCTGGTCGTCGTCCGGGAGAACACCGAGGGCTTCTACGCCGACCGCAACATGGCGATCGGGTCCGGAGAGTTCATGCCCACCCCGGACGTCGCTCTGGCCGTCGGCGTCTTCACTCGTCGAGCGTGCGAACGCATCGCCGAGCAGGCATTCACCCTCGCGGAGACCCGTCGGCGGCACGTGACCGTGGTGCACAAGACGAACGTGCTGCGGCTGACCACGGGACTGTTCAAGGATGTGTGCATGGAGGTGGCCGAGCGGCACCCCGACGTCGAGGTGGACCACGAACACATCGACGCCCTCACGGCGAAGCTCGTCCGGTCGGGGGAGACCTTCGACGTCCTGGTGGCCGAGAACATGTTCGGAGACATCCTGTCCGACCTCACCGGCGAGTTGGCCGGATCGCTCGGGACGGCACCGTCGATCAACGCCTCGGACACCAAGGTGATGGCCCAGGCCGCCCATGGCGCGGCCCCCGACATCGCGGGCCGCAACCGCGCCAACCCGACGGCGCTGCTGCTGTCGGTGGCCGCGATGCTCGAACACCTCGCGGCGGGACCCGGGCCCGCCGATCACGCACGGGTGGGTGAGCGGATCCGCGCGGCGGTCGAGGCGACCATCGCCTCGGGAGTCGGTACCGCGGACATCGGGGGACTCGCGTCCACGAGCGAGTTCCTCGAGACGGTCGACGCCCACGTGGTGCGCGGACTCTGACGGGTCAGGCGGTGCAGCAGAAGATCGCGGTGCCGGGGAAGAGCTCTCCACGCAACGGCGACCACTGACCCCACTCGCGATCGAGCCACTCCGGCCAGTCGGGTTCGACGATGTCGACCAGAGTCAGCCCGGCGGCGACGATCTCGCGGACGCGGTCGCCCACCGTGCGATGGTGCTCGACGTAGGTGGCGGTGCCGTCGGGATCGAACTCCGCGTACGGCGTGCGGTCGAAGTAGGGGATGGTCGCGGTCAGCCCGGCCGGGCCCGGATCGTCCGGGAAGATCCACCGCATCGGGTGGTTGACCGAGAACACCCACCGTCCGCCGGGTCGCAGCACGCGCCGGACCTCGCGCATGACCCCGGCGGAGTCGGCGACGAACGGGATCGCGCCGAAGGCAGAGCACACCGCGTCGAAGGACGCGTCGGCGAACGGCAGGTTCTCCGCGGAGGCCTGGATCAGCGCGGGTGACGGACTGCCGGGGGACGATGCCTCGCGGGCCGTGATCGCCGCAGCGCCGTGCGCCAGCATCCCGGCCGAGATGTCGAGGCCCGTCGCGCGGGCACCGTGACTGGCCAACCAGCGCGAGCAGGGTGCGGATCCGCATCCGATCTCGAGCACGTCACGCCCCTCGACGTCACCGAGCAGGTGCACGTCACCCTCGTGCAGGCCCTCGGGGCACCACACGAACTCGCCGGCCTCGCTCGTCACGCCGAGGAAGTCGCCGTGGGTGCGGTGGTACTCGTCGGAATCCTGATCCCACCAGGACCGGGACGCTCGCTCGGAGGATCGGGAGTCGACGCGGCGGCGACCGGGCAGCGGCTCCGCGGAGGCCGCGTAGGCGGCGGGAGCGTGGCCGGGTGTGGACCCGGTCGGACGTGCCGGAACACCGAGATCGCCGGGGGTTTCTGTGGACACGCGCAACACGGTAACCGGGTTTGCTCGGTGCGCGGGGCACCGAGTAGTCTTCGATACGCGAATGTCTGTCTTCGCGTGCACGTGGTCGGACTCCCGCTCTTAGGCGAGGGTCCGCGGCGTGTCCGAGAGGACGTCATCGTGTCTCGTCTCCCAGCGCTCAAGATACGGCAGCACGCGTGTCCTGTCCGCAGGAAGAACGAGTCTGTCCGACCGAACATCCATCCACCGACCCCAACCCGTCCGGAGCAACTCACCACATGGCCTCATCCACCGTCACCTCGCCGCAGGTAGCCGTCAACGACATCGGCTCCGCCGAGGATTTTCTCGCCGCGATCGACGCGACGATCAAGTACTTCAACGATGGCGACATCGTCGAGGGCACGATCGTCAAGGTCGACCGTGACGAGGTCCTGCTCGACATCGGTTACAAGACCGAAGGCGTCATCCCCTCTCGAGAGCTCTCCATCAAGCACGACGTCGACCCCAACGAGGTCGTCTCCGTGGGCGATGAGGTCGAAGCTCTCGTCCTCACCAAGGAGGACAAAGAGGGTCGTCTGATCCTGTCGAAGAAGCGCGCACAGTACGAGCGCGCCTGGGGCACCATCGAGGAGCTCAAGGAGAAGGACGAGGCCGTCAAGGGCACCGTCATCGAGGTCGTCAAGGGTGGACTCATCCTCGACATCGGTCTCCGTGGCTTCCTTCCCGCATCGCTCGTCGAGATGCGTCGTGTCCGTGATCTCCAGCCGTACGTCGGCAAGGAGATCGAGGCCAAGATCATCGAGCTCGACAAGAACCGAAACAACGTCGTCCTCTCGCGCCGTGCATGGCTCGAGCAGACGCAGTCCGAGGTGCGCAGCGAGTTCCTGCACCAGCTCCAGAAGGGCCAGGTCCGCAAGGGCGTCGTGTCCTCCATCGTCAACTTCGGCGCGTTCGTCGATCTCGGCGGAGTCGACGGCCTGGTCCACGTGTCCGAGCTGTCCTGGAAGCACATCGACCACCCGTCCGAGGTCGTCGAGGTCGGCACCGAGGTCACGGTCGAGGTTCTCGACGTCGACCTGGACCGCGAGCGTGTCTCCCTGTCGCTCAAGGCGACGCAGGAAGACCCGTGGCGTCAGTTCGCCCGTACCCACGCGATCGGTCAGATCGTCCCGGGCAAGGTCACCAAGCTGGTTCCCTTCGGTGCGTTCGTGCGCGTCGAAGAGGGCATCGAGGGCCTGGTCCACATCTCCGAGCTGGCCGAGCGCCACGTGGAGGTCCCGGACCAGGTCGTCACCGTGGGCGACGACGCGCTCGTCAAGGTCATCGACATCGACCTCGAGCGTCGCCGCATCTCGTTGTCGCTGAAGCAGGCCAACGAGGACTACAGCGCCGAGTTCGATCCGTCCAAGTACGGCATGGCCGACTCGTACGACGAGCAGGGCAACTACGTCTTCCCCGAGGGCTTCGATCCCGAGACCAACGAATGGCTCGAGGGCTTCGACAAGCAGCGCGAGGAGTGGGAAGGCCGCTACGCCGAGGCGGAGCGTCGCCACAAGATGCACACCGCGCAGATGGAGAAGACCGCAGCCGACGAGGCGCAGGAAGCTGCCAACGCAGCGGCCGGCTACTCCTCGGAGACCGGTACCCCGTCCGCACAGGGTGCACCGGCGGCAGCAGCTCCCGAGTCCACCGGCGGATCGCTCGCCAGTGACGCTCAGCTCGCCGCTCTGCGCGAGAAGCTGTCCGGCGGAGCCTGATTCGCCGACCCGGCGGAGCATGATCCGCTGAACGAGAGAAGCCCCGAACCGCACAGGTTCGGGGCTTCTTCCGTTCGTGGCGCCGGCGCCCGACCGGCTCCTCACACGAGAGAAGGCCCGATCCGCGCAGGATCGGGCCTTCTCTCGTGTGGTCGGTGGTGCGGTGGGTCAGCTCGCTGCGGCTGCACTCCAGCCGGTGCCCATCTGCACGCCGCGCTTGCGCATGGACGCGAAGCTGTGGCGGGCAGGGCTGATGAGCGAGGTGAACCAGTTGCGGCGATGTTCCGCCAGCGCATCGGCGACCTGAGGGATCAGGATGCAGTGGACGCCGTCGGACATGCCCAGGCGGTGCCGTCCGGACTGCATCCGACCGACTCCCTCTCCCGCAATGGTGTTCATGCCCGTCCTTTACCTGTCGAGTACCGTCTCGCGGAGCCTTCCGGAGAAAGTACGAAAGCCTGTTGTGCGCCTCGAAGATAACCGACAGGTTGGGAAACATGGTGCATTTGAGACTGGTGATTCGCGGCGTGTTGATGCGCCGCGCGCCCGACTCGGCCACACTGGGTGCGTGTTGAGAATCGGATTGACCGGTGGAATGGGCGCGGGGAAGTCGACGGTGTCACGCACACTCGCCGATCTCGGCGCCGTCGTGGTGGACGCCGACACGATCGCGCGGGAGGTCGTGGAGCCGGGCACGCCCGGGCTGGCGGCCCTCGTCGAGCGCTTCGGCGGGGACATCCTGGCGGACGACGGCAGCCTGAATCGACCGGCGTTGGCGGCCAAGGCCTTCGGGGACGAGGAGTCCCGCCTCGCACTGAACGGCATCCTGCACCCCTTGATCGGACAGCGCACCACCGAGCTCGTCGACAGCGCTCCGCCGGACTGCGTCCTGGTGCACGACATCCCGTTGCTCGTCGAATCCCGCACCGCGGCAGCGTTTCACCTCGTCGTCGTCGTCCACGTCGAGGCGGAGGAGCGGGTACGACGGCTGGTGGCCTCGCGCGGATTGAACGAGGACGACGCTCGCGCCCGCATCGCAGCCCAGGCGACGGACGAACAGCGCCGCGCCGCCGCCGACGTGTGGCTCGACAACTCCGGGACACCGGAAGCGTTGGAGGCCACCGTCCGTGAGCTCTGGGCCGATCGTCTCGAGCGCTTCGCGGCCAACCTCCGCTCGGAGACCGTGGCCCGGACCGCCCCCCACGTGGTGCCCGCCGACCCGACGTGGCCCGCGCAAGCGCAGCGCGTGATCGATCGTGTGCGCCTCGCCTGCGGCGACCGAGCGCTGCGGATCGATCACATCGGATCCACTGCGGTTCCCGATTTCCCGGCGAAGGACGTCCTCGACATCCAGGTGACGGTGGCGGATCTCGCCACCGCGGACGCACTGCGCGATCCGTTGACGGCGGCCACCTTCCCGCGCATCGAACACATCACGGCTGACGACCCGAAGCCGTCGGCGGTGCCGGGGGAAGCGGATCCGGCGTTGTGGGAGAAGCGTCTGCACGGCGCCGCCGACCCGGGCAGACCGGTGAACATCCACCTCCGGGTCGACGGGTACCCCGCACAGGTCTTCGCGCTCATGTTCCGAGACCGGCTCCGCGCCGACCCCGCCGCTCGGGAGGCCTACCTCGAGGTGAAGACCCGTGCTGCCGCGCGCGCCGCGGACCACGGCGAGTACGCGGACGCCATCGAGGCGTACGTGGGGGAGAAGGCGCCGTACTTCGACAGCGTGTACCCCGAGGTCGTGGAGTGGGCGGCTCGGACGGGGTGGACCGCGGACTGACCGCTCCTCAGCGATCCGCCCAGTGGGTCGGCATACCGAGAGCGGCGAGCCACCCGTCCAGGTCGTGGTTCGCCGCCGCGATCCCGTCCACGGCCGTGGACGCCCGACGGATGGCGGCCTCCGTCGTCCGCGCGTCGAGCAACCCGGTGCTGTGTGCGACGAGCAACTCGTCGACGTCCAGCAGCTCGGCATCGCGGCCGGTCCGGACGACGATGTCGAGGTAGTGGTCGACCGAGTGCCACACGTCCCCGTCGCGGACGAACTCGCCGATGTCGACGTAGTGGTTCTGGTCGCGGACATGCGTGGGCAGGTAGTGGAAGATCGACGCGCGGATACCCAGGCTGGGCACGATCCACGACTCCAGGTAGTCGAAGGACGGGTGGTCCGACGGACGGGCCATGTAGAGCCCCCAGTCGGTCGTCTCGTACACGTCGACCGGGCGGACGAACCCTTTCGGATCGGTGTTGGTGCGTCCCGCGACGTCGAACACCTCGACCTTCGGTGGGTGCACGTGTGCCAGACCCGTCATGGTCCGCACCGTACCGCGCACCGTCACGGAGCGGGCGGCGCGAACATGCAGCGCACGCCGTCGAGCGTGTCGGCGTCCGCAGCCACCTTGTCGTCGCGGTAGCGGACCACGCGCGCGAATCGGAGTGCGATGCCGCCCGGATAGCGGGAGGAACGCTGCAGTCCGTCGACCGCGATCTCGACGACCTGCTCGGGTCGCACGTGCACCACGTGCGAGGTCCGTCCCGTCTCGAGAGCCAGGAACCGCTCCGTCTGCCAGGCGAGCATCTCGTCGGTCATGCCCTTGAAGGTCTTGCCCAGCATCACGAACCCGCCGGCAGGATCCACTGCGCCCAGGTGGATGTTGGACAGCAGACCGGACCGGCGACCGGATCCCCACTCGACTGCGAGCACCACCAGGTCGAGCGTGTGCACCGGCTTCACCTTGACCCAGGCGGCGCCGCGCCGTCCCGCGTCGTACGGCGCATCGAGGTTCTTGACGACCACACCCTCGTGACCGGACGCGACCGCCGACGCCGCGAACGAGTCCGCGGCCTCGAGGTCGGCCGTCACCAGCCGCGGCACCCTGTTGCCCTCCGGGATCAGAGCGTCGAGAACGGCCAGCCGCTCGTGCAGCGCACGGTCCAGCAGGTCCTCACCGTCCAGGTGCAGGATGTCGAAGAAGAAAGGCGTCACGGCCACACCCGTCGACTGCGCCGTGCGGGACGCCGTCTCCTGGAAGGCCCGCGGACGTCCCTGTTCGTCCAGGGCCAGTGCCTCGCCGTCGAGCACCACGGAGGTGAGCGGCAGGGCGCGCACGAACTCGACGACCTCGGGCAGGCGTGCGGTGATGTCGTCGAGACTGCGGGTGCTGACCGAGACGTCCTCACCGCGACGGTGGACCTGCACACGGATGCCGTCCAGCTTGGTGTCGAGCGCCACGGCGCCGGCGGAGCCACCGGCCGCCTTCGCCACACCCTCGGCCACGGTGGGGGCGCTGGATGCCAACATGGGGAGCACCGCTCGGCCCACGGTCAGTCCCAGCTCCGCGAGTGCCGCAGACCCGCCGGTGAACGCGGCCGTCGCGGCCGTCACCGTGGATCCCGACAGCATCGCGGCCCGGCGCACCTCGGGGAGTGGGACGTCGGCCGCGGCCGCGACGGCTTCCTGCACCAGCGCGTCGAGCGCACCCTGACGGACCTCACCGGTGACCACGCCGCGCAGCCAGGTCTGTTCCGTGTCGGTGGCGCTGCCGAACAGAGCGGACACCGCCGCCGCGCGTGCTGCCTGCGATCCCGGACCCGCCATCGTCGAGACGGCGTCGAACGCCGCGTCGACGGCGGCGACCGTCAGCGTCGGTGCGTCGGCGGCCGGGGGGAGAGTGGCGACGCTGCGCCACCCCAGGCCGGTACGGCGTTGACGCAGAGTGCCCGACGCGTAGAGCGTCACCAGGGCGACCTCCTCGGGAGCGCACTCGGACAGCAGCGCGGCGAGCGCCACGACCTTGGCCTTGCGGGACCGGGTGGCGGCCACCGTGGCCGAGGTCTCGACGACGCGTGCGAGCAGCATGGGCCCATTGTGACGCGCAGGTCCGACAGCGACGGTCGGTGTACCCGCGGCCGGGTCGTGTGACCCGCCGAACGGCGACTGTGTCGGTGGTCGGGCCTACTCTGGTGGTATGGCTTTTGCAGCTGAACAACCCGTCCTGGCGCACTCCGAGTTCCGTCCCGTGGGCGACATCGAGCGCAGCGATCGTCCCTTCGAGGTGGTCAGCGAGTACAGCCCTGCGGGCGATCAGCCGACAGCCATCGCGGAGCTGACCAAGCGGGTCCAGGCGGGCGAGAAGGACATCGTGCTCCTGGGCGCCACCGGCACCGGAAAGTCGGCCACCACCGCGTGGTTGATCGAGCAGGTGCAACGGCCCACGTTGCTCATGGCGCCCAACAAGACGTTGGCTGCGCAGTTGGCCAACGAACTGCGAGAGATGTTGCCCAACAACTCCGTCGAGTACTTCGTCTCGTACTACGACTACTACCAGCCCGAGGCCTACATCGCCCAGACCGACACCTACATCGAGAAGGACTCGTCGGTCAACGACGACGTCGAGCGGCTCCGTCACTCGGCGACGGCGAATCTGCTGTCCCGTCGCGACGTCGTGGTGGTCGCCTCGGTGTCGTGCATCTACGGTCTCGGCACGCCGCAGTCCTACGTGGACCGCTCGGTGCATCTCGAGGTGGGGCAGGAGGTTCCGCGCGACAAGTTTCTCCGACTCCTGGTCGACGTGCAATACACCCGCAACGACATGGCGTTCACCCGCGGATCGTTCCGGGTGCGCGGCGACACCGTCGAGATCATCCCGTCCTACGAGGAACTCGCCGTCCGCATCGAGTTCTTCGGTGACGAGATCGAGGCGCTGTACTTCCTGCACCCCCTCACCGGTGACGTGGTGCGCCAGGTCGACAGCGTGCGCATCTTCCCGGCGACCCACTACGTCGCCGGGCCCGAGCGCATGGAGCGTGCGGTGCGGGACATCGAGGCCGAGCTCGAGGAGCGGCTCGCCGATCTCGAGGGCAAGGGCAAGCTGCTCGAGGCCCAGCGACTGCGCATGCGTACGCAGTACGACCTCGAGATGATCAAGCAGGTCGGCTTCTGCTCCGGCATCGAGAACTACTCGCGCCACATCGACGGGCGGCCTGCCGGGACGGCGCCGGCCACACTCATCGACTACTTCCCGGACGACTTCCTGCTCGTCATCGACGAGTCCCACGTGACGGTGCCCCAGATCGGTGCCATGTACGAGGGAGACATGTCGCGCAAGCGCAACCTCGTCGAGTTCGGGTTCCGGCTCCCGTCGGCCACCGACAACCGCCCCCTGACGTGGGAGGAGTTCACGCAGCGCATCGGGCAGACGGTCTACCTTTCTGCCACCCCCGGCAAATACGAGTTGGGACAGAGCGGCGGTGAGGTCGTCGAGCAGGTCATCCGCCCGACCGGCCTGGTCGACCCGCAGATCGTGGTCAAGCCCACCAAGGGCCAGATCGACGACCTGGTGCACGAGATCCGCCAGCGCACCGAGAAGGACGAGCGCATCCTCGTCACCACGCTGACCAAGAAGATGGCGGAGGATCTCACCGACTACCTTCTCGAGCTCGGTATCCGGGTGCGCTACCTGCACTCCGACATCGACACGCTTCGACGCGTCGAGCTGCTGCGTCAGCTTCGGCTCGGTGAGTACGACGTGCTCATCGGCATCAACCTGCTCCGTGAGGGTCTCGACCTTCCGGAGGTCTCTCTCGTCGCCATCCTGGACGCCGACAAGGAGGGGTTCCTGCGCAGCGGAACCAGTCTGGTGCAGACCATCGGCCGTGCCGCTCGAAACGTGTCCGGCCAGGTGCACATGTACGCCGACAAGATCACCGACTCTATGCAGTACGCCATGGAGGAGACCGAGCGTCGCCGCGCCAAGCAGATCGCCTACAACGAGAAGATGGGCGTGGATCCGCAGCCGCTGCGCAAGAAGATCGCGGACATCCTCGACCAGGTGTACGAAGAGGCGGAGGACACCGAGGCCACCGTGGACATCGGTGGATCGGGCCGCAACGCGAGCCGTGGCCGGCGGGCGCCGGGCGAGGCGGGGCGTGCGGGCAGCAGCGGTGTGGTGGATGGACGCGACGTCTCGACCATGCCGCGCGCCGAGCTGGCCGACCTGGTCAAGCAGCTCACCGATCAGATGATGAACGCGGCGCGTGAGCTGCAGTTCGAGCTGGCGGGCCGTCTGCGCGACGAGATCCAGGACCTCAAGAAGGAGCTGCGCGGGATGGACGCCGCGGGCCTGTCCTGATCCGTCCTCGCACACGAGAGGGCCCGGCACCGACGGACACGGTGCCGGGCCTCGTCGTCAGCTCGTGATGTCCTTCGTCGCGAATCGCCGCCAGGCGATGATGCCGAAGATCGTGGCGTACGCGAGTGAGGAGAAGGCGCCGTCGAGAAGGTCGTTCCACGACAGCGTCGGCGACAGCACGCCCGTCCACGACGTCGAGTAGTGGCCGGGCAACAGGTTGCGCAGTGATCCCAGTGCCGTGATCTGATCGAGGATCTGCGCCACGATGGACACCATCACCGTGCCGCCGACCGCGCCCAGGGGCGCATCGGTGGACACCGACAGGGCGAGTGCCAGCCCGGCCACCCACGTCAGATTGATCGCGATGAAGACGACGCCGATCGCGAGCCGCCCGATCGACAGCCCGAACGACAGGGCATCGCCGAAGGGTGACACCAGCGACCCCAGGCCGTAGAGCACGCTGCCCAGGATCAGCGACACCCCCACGAGCGTGAGCAGCGCGGCGAGCGACAGGATCGCCGACACCAGGGCCTTCTGTAGCAGCAGCCGACCTCGCGGAACAGGGACCGCGAGCAGGTAGCGCAGACTCGACCACGATGCCTCGCTCGCGATCGCGTCGCCGAAGAACAGCGCCACCACCACGATCAGCAGGAATCCCACCGACACGAACAGGGCGAAGACGAGGAAGTTCACCCCACTCTGGGTGCCCAGGTCGATGAGGCTCCCGCTGGCGGTGTCGGAGTCCGACCCGCCCACCGTGAACGCGATGGCCATGATGACGGGCAGCAACGCGAGGAAGCCCAGGGACAACTGGGTTCTCCGCCGCGTGAACTGCCGCGTCAGCTCGGTCCGTAGCGACAGCGTGCCCGCGGGGGTGTACCCCGCGACCCGGCCGTCCGGATGCGCCGCGGTGGTCGTCGGTCGACTGTCGGCGCTCATGTGGTCGTTCCGTTCCCCGAGGACGCTTCCGCCGCATGGCGGAGTCGGTCGGTGTCGTCGTGCACGAGGTCGAGGAAGACGTCCTCGAGTCGTGTCGATCGCGACGCGGAGGAGACGCCGATACCGGCGCCCACCAACGTCCGCACCACCATCGCGGGATCGAGCACTCCGAGCTGCGCCTTGATCGCGCCCTCCGGTTCCGCCTCGACGACCTCGCCCATGCCGTCGATGCCTCGCAGCACCGAGACGGCGTCCGCGGCCCGATCGACACGGAACTCCAGAGGACCGCTCGCGCCGATCAGATCGTCGACCGTCCCGGAGCTGATGACGACGCCCTTGTTCATGACGACGACGTGCGTGCAGGTCTGTTCGACCTCCGCCAGCAGGTGGCTGCTGACGAGGACCGTGCGGCCCGTCTGCGCGTAGCGGATGAGGACGTCGCGCATGGTGCGGATCTGGGGCGGGTCGAGCCCGTTGGTGGGTTCGTCCAGGACCATGAGGTCCGGGAGTCCGAGCATCGCCTGCGCGATGGCGAGTCGTTGCCGCATGCCCTGGCTGTACGACCGGACCTTGCGGTGGATCGCCGTGCCGAGGTCGGCGATCTCGAGTGCCTCCTCGAGATGGGCGTCCTCCGCCGGTCGGCCGGTCGCCTTCCAGTACAGGTCCAGGTTCTCCATCCCCGAGAGATGGGGAAGGAATCCGGACCCCTCGACGAAGGAACCGAGTCGGGACAGCACCGGCGCCCCCGGAGAGACCAGGTGCCCGAAGACCCGGATCTCGCCGCTGGAGGGCGTGATGAGGCCCATCAGCATGCGCAGCGTGGTGGTCTTGCCGGCGCCGTTGGGGCCCAGGAGACCGAGCACCTGCCCCGCGCCGACGCGGAACGACACGCCGTCCACCGCGCGGAAGCCGTTGGAGTAGCTCTTCGCGAGATCGGTGATCACCAGCGGGACGTCCACCAGCGCCTCGTCCACCTCGGCGACGGTGCGACGCCGAGAGGTGAACGAGGCGAGAGCGACGAGGGCGGCGACCAGCACGGCGAGCCCGGCGATGCCCACGACGGGGACCCACGGGAACGTCGACTCCGCGTTCTCGGCGGGTACCTCGGGCAGTGCCAGCGTGGCGTCGGAGAGTGTGACCGACACCGCCGCGGGCTCGAGCGGGACGGCATAGGCCTGGTCGGTGGTGGAGAAGGCCACCTCGACGCGATTACCCGCGGCTACCTGGTAGGCCATGCCCGGCAACGTGACGGTCACCGTGGAGGGCTGGTCGGACGGTGGGACGCGCACTGCGGACACCAGACCGTTGGGCAGAGTGCGCCGACCGTCGTCGGACACGTCGTACAGCTTCGCGAAGAG
Organism: Rhodococcus sp. BP-349; assembly: GCF_019835845.1. NCBI lineage: Bacteria > Bacillati > Actinomycetota > Actinomycetes > Mycobacteriales > Nocardiaceae > Rhodococcus > Rhodococcus sp. BP-349. The sequence continues at coordinate 2,175,233 of NZ_JABUDR010000001.1, forward strand.
CACGGTGCCGCTCGGCGAGGTGGTCGGACCGACGGTGACGGACACCGACGAGGTGCCGACGATCGTGTACGACGAGTCGAGCGGCTCCGTGACGAACGACGCGGTCTGTCCCGGGATGTCGCCCGTCAGGAGTGCGCTCGCGGCCCCGCCGAGCCCGGCTGCGGCGCCGCCCAGGGCGGAGGCGGAGCCGACCCCGGGCAGGGACGTGAGAGCAGCCGGGGACCCACCGGGCGGCCGGACGACGGTCTGAGTGTCGTTGCCGGTGGCCGAGGTGAGCGGGAAGTCCTGGCGTTCGGTCGGGGTGGCGTCCGAGAGCCCCGGATACGCGGCGGCGGTGAGCTCGCGAGCCCGATCGCCCTGGTCGGTCGGATCGCCCGCCAACGCATACGTGAACGCCGAGTCGGCGCGCGCGGAGTCGGTCCCGTCCCCGATCAGATGCTGCACCAGGAAGTCCGCGACCGCACCGTCCGCGGTGGCGTCGGTGCCGCCGGCATCGTGGCCGCCGTCGAACCACCGCACCTGGACCGAGCCGCCGGCCTCCGCGATCTGCCGTGCGGTGGCGTCGGCCTGGTCGAGTCCGAAGAGCGTGTCGCGCTGTCCCTGCACGAGCAGGGTGGGTGCGGTGATCGACGAGGCGAACGACCGGGGGGAGCGGGCGCGCAGCAGTTCGCTGGTGGCCTCGGACGGTTGCCCGCTCACCGCGGACTCCGCGTACGCGAGACACACCTGGAGGGCGAACCGGCCACATGCTCCCGCGGGGGCGGTCGATGTCGGAGCGTCGCCTGCTCCACCGGGAGCGGGTGCCGCCCCGGCGCCGAAGAAGATGCCGGCCCAACCGCGCTTCAGAACACCGGCGTCACTGCCCTCGGACACGGCGGGTGTCGGTGCCTGAGACGACGGCTCGGCCACCGAGTAGTTGGGAAAGAGGGACTGGTTCAGGTCGTTCCACGTGATCGAGGCGGCGTCCGCGTCGATGCGAGGATCGGTTCCGGCCGCCATGAGCGCGAGCGCGCCGCCGTAGGAACCACCGGCGACACCGACCCGAGGATCACCCGGGGAATCGAGTTGCACCTCGGAGCGAGTGGCCAGGTAGTCGATCAGTCCGCGGGCGTCGGCCACCTCACGATCGGGATCGTTGAGGCCGATGCTGCCGGTGCTCAGGCCGAAGCCGCGCGCGCTGTACGCGAGGACGACGAGCCCTCGCGACGCGAGATCCCGTGCCTGTGCGGCCACCGAGTTCTTGTCGCCGCCGAAGCCGTGGGCCAACAACACCGCCGGCGCGGGCCCGTCCGTGTCCGGCAGGTACAGCGTCGTGTCGATGTCGACGGTGGCACTGCTGCCCGGACTCTCGGCAAGTGTGCGGACGGCGTCTTCAGTCCGCACCGACGACGCGGAACCGTTCGAGTCGCGCAGAAGTGCGAACGACGCCACGGCGAGGGCGAGGACGACGAGCACCGCGACGACGACGATCACCGGTCGTCCGAGCGTCGAGGCGCGTCCGGGCAACCGGAATCGGGGTCGTGGCATTACTTCAATGTATGCGAGGGGAGTGACACGTGCTTTCGACCGGAAGCCGCGTCGGGTGGTCGCCGCTGCGACTAATGTCTCGAATCGACACTCGATGATCGTCGGGACATGACCACTGGAGGAATGTATGAGCGCTTACCGCAACGTCGTCGTCGGGACCGATGGCTCCGATTCGTCACTGCGGGCCGTGGAGAAGGCGGCAGCGCTGTCGGGTGATTCCGCCGCGACGCTCTACATCGCGTGTGCGTACTACCCGGCGGACTCGAAGGCGTCCTCGCAGGACGCGGACGCGCTGAAGGACGACGCGTACCAGATCACAGGATCCGCTCCGACACAGGAGATTCTGCGTGTCGCGCGGGAGCGTGCGGTGGCGGCCGGCGCCTCGTCGATCGAGGAGCGTCCCGTGGTGGGCAACCCCGTCGACTCGCTGCTCGAGCTCGTCGGCGAGGTGAAGGCGGATCTGCTCGTGGTGGGCAACCGTGGACTGAACTCGCTCACCGGCCGCCTGCTCGGCTCGGTTCCGTCCGATGCGGCTCGCAAGGCGCGCTGCGACGTGCTGATCGTGCACACCACGCACTGACGCTCGAATCACCGCTGGATGCCGTCACGGCACGATCCGTTCGTGCCGTGTCGGCATCACTGCGTCACGGGGGCGATGGGTCCCATCACGTCCGGTAGCGGCGATGTGTGGACGATTCCCAGCCGCTGTGTCGCGCGCGTGAGGGCGACGTACAGATCGTTCAGGCCGCGGGCCGAGTCGTCCACGATCCGTGCGGGTTCCACGATGAGCACCGAGTCGAACTCGAGACCCTTCGCGTCGCGCACCGTGCACACCCGGACGTCGTCGGCCCCCAGATGTGCGAGCCGCGCGGCGATGTCCGCGGGTGCCAGCACCGCCGACATCCCCGGGCGTGGATGCGCGGCGACGTGGCGTTCGACCGCCGACACCAGATCGTCCTCCGTGACTCGATGCGCCCACGGCGTCTCGCCGTTGTCCCGCACCGACCGCGGGATCGATGCGGCCGGGTCCAGCGTCGAGAGAACTCGCCGGGCGATCTCCATGATCGCCGCGGGGGTGCGGTAGTTCACGGTGAGCTCGGTCAGCTTCCACCGTTGCGCCACATAGGGGCCGAGGACGTCCTGCCAGGACGAGGCGCCCGCCGTGTCGCCCGTCTGGGCCACGTCGCCCACGAGGGTCATCCATCGATTGGGTATGCGGCGCATGACCATTCGCCACGCCATCTGCGAGAGTTCCTGCGCCTCGTCGACGATGACGTGGCCGTAGGTCCACGTGCGGTCGCCGGCCGCGCGTTCGGCCGCCGTCAACCGGCGTCCGTGCCCCTGACGCTGGGCGAGTCTGTCGGCGTCGATGAGGTCGTACGCCATGAGGATTTCCGGATCGAGTTCGTCCTCGAGATCCTGCGGTGCCGATCCGGTCAGGATGTCGAGGGCGCCCTGGGCGTCCTCGATCTGGGCGCGCCAGCGACGCTGTTCCCGTTCGCGTTCCGCGGCGTCGTCGATACCCAGCAGCTCCGCGAGCTCGTCCAGCAGGGGAGCGTCGGCACCGCTGAAGCGCCCGTCGTCCGACCGCTCGAGGGCGGCGCGGTCCACGGGGGCCCATCCCGGTGCGGCCACCCGCAGCCGTTCGGGCGAGGCCAGCAGCCCGGCGAGAACGTCCTGGGCGGACAGCTCCGGCCACAGCGCGCCGATCGCACCCATCAGTTCGGGGCTCTCCCGCATCTCGTCGCGGATGTCGGCGATGTCGTCACGGCTCAGCAGATTCGACCCGTCCAGCACGTCACCGCCCACGATGGCGGCGAACTGGTCGGCGAGCAGATCGATCATGGTGGACACGAAGATCGGTCGTGCGAGGTTGTGGGGTCGACGCGAGGACCGCGCCCGTCCGCGTGCGCGCGTGACCATCTTGCGGTCGATCCGCAGTGTGTAGGTGTCGAAATCGACGGACACCGGCTCCGACGGAAGTTCCTGACGGTCGCGTACGGCGGCGATCAGGACGTCGACGACGTCGAGGGACCCCTTGAGTTCCGCTGCGCGCGCGGTGTCCTCACGGCTCGCGTCGACACCCGGGTACAGATCCCCGATGGTCGACAGCAGCACGCCCGTCTCGCCCAGGGAGGGCAGTACCTGGCCGATGTAGTCGAGGAAGGTGCTGTTCGGTCCGATGATCAGCACGCCGCTCTTGTCCAGCTGCTTGCGGTACGTGTACAGCAGGTACGCGGCGCGGTGCAGGGCCACCGCCGTCTTGCCGGTACCGGGACCACCCTGCACCACCAGGACGCTGCGATGCGTGGACCGGATGATGTCGTCCTGCTCGCGCTGGATCGTCTCGACGATGTCGTTCATCTGTCCCGTGCGCGCGGCGTTGAGCGCGGACAGCAGAGCGCTCTCTCCGGCGACACCGTCCGACCCGGTGGCGACGCCGGCGTCCTGCGCCGTCCGCAGGTCCAGGTACTCGTCCGCCACCCCGGTGACGCGACGACTGCGCGTCCGGATGTGGCGACGGCGTACGACGCCCTCGGGGGCGGCGGGCGTGGCCAGATAGAACGGGCGAGCCAGCGGGGCGCGCCAGTCGTAGAGCAACGACTGGTAGTCGTCGTCCTCGTCGAGGATGCCGACACGACCGATGTAGCGCGGCGCGTCGTCCTCGACGTCGATCCGGCCGAAGCACAGACCGTTCTCGGACGCGTCGTACTTCGCGATGTCGTCGTTGTACAGAGCCGAGTAGGACTCGCGTTCGCTGCGCGCCTGCGGTGTCCCGCCCGTCTGGAGCAGGACGGCGCTCAGCCGGGACCGTGCATAGGTCCGCAGAGCGTCGAGGCGGTCGTAGAGCAGGGTGACGCGCTGTTGTTCCTGGTCGAGGTCGGCGTCGTGCAGATCTGTCGGGGTGCCCTGATCCGGCACATGGTCTCCTGAACGCGAGTGGGGCTGGGTGTCGAGGGTGGTCGTGCACCTCTCGTCGGCGCACGGAAGCGCCAGAAAAGTCTACGGGCTCCCGACGGCAACGGCCGGTGCCCCCGATCTCTCGGGAACACCGGCCGTGTGCTGTGGGAAAAGGTCAGAGGTACTGGTGCACCGTGCCCTCGACGCGGGCCCGTGCCTCCTTGGCGCGCTTCTCGGCGTCCTTCAGCGACGACTGCAGCTGCTTCTGTGCGTCCTTGCTGGTGGACTTGTACTGCTTCTTGTACTCCTTGCGTGCGGCGTCGAACTGCTTGCGCGCGTCCTTGCCGGACTTCTTGGCCTGCTTGCGGGCCTTCTTGCCGTACTTGTCCGCCAGGTCACTGCCGTCGGCCTTGGCCTTCTCGGCCAGCTCGGCACCGCGGGACGCGGCGATCTCGGCGTACTTGCTGCCGCGATCCTGGGCGACGTCGGCGAACTCGGATGCGCGTGCAGCGGCCAGATCGGCCCACTTGGCACTGCGCTCCTTGGCCAGCTCGGCGAGCTTGCCGCCGCGATCCTGGGCGACGTCCGCCAACTCGGCGCCACGCTGCGACGCGATCTCGACGAGCGGCTGAGCGCGCTCGGCGGCGACGCCCGCGAGCTCCTTGGCGCGCTCGCCGGCGTGGGCGAGCGTCTCGGAGCTGTCCGAGGAGGACACCAGCGGGAGGGCGCCGGCGACGGCGACCTTGGCCGACTTGGCCGCCTTGCGGCCGCGCCAGGCGACGGACGGCTTGCCCTCGGTGTCGACGGCCGCGATGAGGAGGCCGCCGAGGAGGCTGACGTTCTTGATGAACTGGGTGCGCTGCAGCGCCTTCGCCTGCGGGTCCGTCTCGTTCCAGAAGGAGTGACCCGCGAGGGTCGTCGGGACGAGGCTACCCGCGAGCACGGTGGACGCGAGGCGCGGCGCCCGACCGGTCGCGAGAAGGAATCCGCCGCCGATCTGCACCGCGGCGTTGATCTTGACCAGCGTCTCGGGGTCGGAGGGAACGTTCTGCGTCACCTCGTCGGGAAGGGCGTCCTGGCTCTTCTCGATCAGAGGCTTCGCGGCCTGAGCCCTTCCGGCGGGGTTGCGCAGCGCATCCACGCCTCCTGCGATGAAGATGGATGCGAGCATCGGTCGGGCGATCCGGCGGACAATCACTGAGCCTCCTGCGTTGCGGCTGTGGTGTGGGGGACTGCTCTGGCTGCACGAGTGCGGTTGTTCACGCCCATGACATGCATGTGACGCTCTCGAACTGTATCCATACCCCCCGCCCCGGCGATTGAATCGCGGGGCGGGCGGGGGACCGGATCATGGTGACGGATCACCAGCCGCGGGTCCGCCATTCGTGGAGGTGAGGACGTTCCGCGCGCAGCGTCGTGTCCTTGCCGTGGCCCGGGTAGACGACCGTTCGATCGTCGTACCGACCGAAGAGCCGCGACTCCACGTCGTCCAGCAGTGACACGAAGTTCGCCTCGCCGTCGGTCTTGCCGACGCCGCCGGGGAACAGCGAGTCGCCGGTGAACAGGTGCACGACGCCGCTCTCGGGGTCCGTGAGCGCCAGCGCGATCGACCCGGGTGTGTGGCCGCGGAGGTGGATCACGTCGAGGGTGACGTCGCCGACCTGCACGGAGTCGCCGTCGTCGAGCAGGCGGGTGGGGGCGACGGGGAGCGGTTCCGCATCGAGCGGATGTGCCGCCGACGGGGCGCCCGTCGCCGATGCGACGTCCTCGAGCGCCTGCCAGTGGTCGAAGTGCTGGTGCGTCGTGACGATCAGCGAGACCTCGGGTGCCACGTGGTCGACGACGGCGCGCAGCGTCGGAGCGTCGTTCGCGGCGTCGACGAGCAGCGATCGGCCCGTCCGGGAACAGACGACGAGGTAGGCGTTGTTGTCCATCGGGCCCACCGAGGTCTTCACGATCGTGGCGTGCGACAGGGTGCGGCGCTGCGAGCCCGTCCCCACGGACACCTCGCCGGTGTAGTCGTCGGAGATCGTCGGTGCATTCTCGGTCATGGGCGTGAGATTACCCACGGCGACCGGTCGTGAGCCGGGCGAGGAGCCCGTCGGCCGGTCGAGTCTGTCGGACCTCGGGCATATGGTCGTCGAAGCCTGTCGTGTCCGAACACGACATGTCCGACGAAGAGTGGGCAGTTCACGCGGTCGACGAGAGAGTCGACGCAGCACGTTGCACGGCCGCGGGCCGTGACGAAGGAGAGGACAACCGTGGCGGATCGCCTGGTAGTGCAGGGCGCACGCGAACACAATCTCAAGGGCGTCGACATCGATCTGCCCCGGGACAGTCTCATCGTGTTCACCGGTCTGTCCGGGTCGGGCAAGTCGAGCCTGGCGTTCGACACCATCTTCGCCGAGGGCCAGCGGCGGTACGTCGAGTCGCTGTCGGCCTACGCGCGCCAGTTCCTGGGCCAGATGGACAAGCCGGACGTCGACTTCATCGAGGGCCTCTCGCCCGCGGTCTCGATCGATCAGAAGTCGACCAACCGCAACCCGCGGTCCACGGTCGGCACCATCACCGAGGTCTACGACTACCTGCGCCTGCTCTACGCACGCGCCGGCACGGCGCACTGCCCGCAGTGCGGTGAGCGCATAGCCAAGCAGTCGCCTCAGCAGATCGTCGACCAGGTGCTCGCGATGGAGGAGGGCCTGCGTTTCCAGGTGCTCGCTCCCGTCGTGCGCACGCGCAAGGGCGAGTTCGTCGATCTCTTCGAGCAGCTCAACACGCAGGGCTACTCGCGTATCCGCGTCGACGGCACCGTGCACCAGCTCACCGATCCGCCCAAGCTGAAGAAGCAGGACAAGCACGACATCGAGGTGGTGGTCGACCGCCTGACCGTCAAGGCGTCGTCCAAGCAGCGGCTCACCGACTCGGTGGAGACCGCGCTGCGCCTCGCCGACGGCATCCTGGTGCTCGACTTCGTCGACCGCGAGGAGAACGCCGCCGACCGTGAGCGTCGGTTCTCCGAGCGTCTGGCGTGCCCCAACGGGCATCCGCTCTCCGTCGACGAACTCGAACCCCGCGCGTTCTCGTTCAACTCGCCCTACGGCGCGTGCCCGGAGTGCGCGGGACTCGGCATCCGGAAGGAGGTCGACCCCGAACTGGTGGTTCCGGACCCCGATCTCAGCCTGGCGGACGGCGCCATCGCGCCGTGGTCCATGGGCCAGACGTCCGAGTACTTCGGCCGGCTGCTGTCCGGGCTCGCCGACGCCATGGGCTTCGACATCGACACCCCGTGGCGGAAACTGCCGGCCAAGGTGAAGCGTGCCGTCCTCGAGGGCAGCGAGCACCAGGTGCACGTCCGCTACAAGAACCGGTACGGACGCACCCGGTCCTACTACGCCGAGTTCGAGGGCGTCATGCCCTTCCTGCACCGTCGGATGGATCAGACCGAGTCGGAGCAGATGAAGGAGCGTTACGACGGCTACATGCGGGAGGTCGACTGCCCGGTGTGCGAGGGCGCGCGCCTGCGCCCCGAGATCCTGTCCGTGACCATCGCCGCGGGCGACTTCGGGGACAAGTCCATCGCCGACGTGTGTGCACTGTCCATCTCGGAGTGCTCGAACTTCCTGAACACCCTCACGCTCGGTCCGCGTGAGGAGGCCATCGCCGGCCAGGTGCTCAAGGAGATCCAGGCCCGCCTCGGCTTCCTGCTGGACGTGGGACTCGAGTACCTCACGCTGTCGCGCGCGGCAGGAACGCTGTCGGGCGGCGAGGCACAGCGCATTCGCCTCGCGACCCAGATCGGCAGTGGTCTCGTCGGCGTCCTGTACGTGCTGGACGAGCCGTCCATCGGCCTCCACCAGCGGGACAACCGTCGGCTCATCGACACGCTCACGCGGCTGCGCAACCTCGGCAACACGCTCATCGTCGTCGAGCACGACGAGGACACCATCCGCACGTCCGACTGGGTCGTGGACATCGGCCCGCTCGCCGGCGAGCGCGGCGGACGTGTCGTGCACAGCGGAACCTACGAGACGCTTCTCACCAACGCGGAGAGCCTCACCGGGGCGTACCTCTCGGGTCGCTCGGCCATCGAGGTCCCGGCGGTACGTCGCCCGATCGATCCCAAGCGGAAGATCTCCGTCATCGGTGCTCGGGAGCACAACCTGCAGGACATCGATGTCAGCTTCCCGCTGGGAGTGCTCACCTCCGTGACGGGCGTGTCCGGATCGGGCAAGTCCACGCTGGTCAACGACATCCTGGCGACGGTGATGGCGAACAAGCTCAACGGCGCTCGCCAGGTACCCGGGCGGCACACCCGCGTCAACGGCCTCGATCAGCTGGACAAGCTCGTGCGGGTCGACCAGTCACCCATCGGCCGTACGCCGCGGTCCAACGCGGCCACCTACACCGGTGTGTTCGACAAGATAAGGACGCTGTTCGCCGCGACGACCGAGGCCAAGATCCGCGGCTATCAGCCGGGTCGGTTCTCCTTCAACGTGAAGGGCGGCCGGTGCGAGGCGTGCTCGGGTGACGGCACCCTGAAGATCGAGATGAACTTCCTGCCGGACGTCTACGTGCCGTGCGAGGTGTGCCACGGTGCCCGGTACAACCGGGAGACGCTCGAGGTCCACTACAAGGGCAAGACCATCGCCGAGGTGCTGAACATGCCCATCGAGGAGGCGGCCGACTTCTTCGAACCGATCACGTCCATCCACCGGTATCTCAAGACGCTGAACGAGGTGGGCCTGGGCTATGTCCGTCTGGGACAGCCGGCCACCACGCTGTCCGGCGGCGAGGCGCAGCGTGTGAAGCTGGCCGCAGAGCTGCAGAAGCGTTCCATGGGACGAACGGTGTACATCCTCGACGAGCCGACCACGGGTCTGCACTTCGAGGACATCCGCAAGCTGTTGCTGGTGATCAACGGTCTGGTGGACAAGGGCAACACCGTCATCGTCATCGAGCACAACCTGGACGTCATCAAGACGTCCGACTGGGTGATCGACATGGGTCCCGAGGGCGGGTCCGGCGGCGGAACAATGGTGGCCGAGGGCACTCCCGAGCAGATCGCGGCCGTGCCCGAGAGCTACACCGGCAAGTTCCTGCAGGAGTCTCTCGATGCCGCCTCGACCCCACCGGTCCCGGCCAAGCGGACCCGCAAGCGCAAGCCTGTCGCGGTCTCCTGACCGGGCCGTCGCGCGACGGTCAGTGGACGGGCCCGGTGTACTTCTCGCCGGGCCCGGCGCCGGGCGCGTCCGGGTGCGCCGACTGCTCGCGGAACGCCTTCTGCAGTGCCTGCAGCCCTTCGCGGATGGGGCCGGCGTGCGGCCCCAGGTACTCCACGGAGGCCGTGACCAGCCCGGCGAGTGCGGTGATCACGCGTCGCGCCTCGTCGAGATCGAGGTGGGGGCTGTCGGACGGATCCGCGTCGGAGAGTCCCAGCTTCTCGGCGGCGGAGCTCATGAGCATCACCGCGGCGCGGCTGATGACCTCGATCGCAGGGACGTCGGCCAGTTCACGCACGTCCGGCTCGAGCTGCGGCGCATCGCCCTCCACCTGTGGAGCACCGGCCTGAACGGCATCATCGGGGGTCGTCATGACATCAGACGATGCCACGATGCGCCGACACCGACGTCCCCGCCCGGTGCGTGACCGGACGGATTCGGTCCGCGAGGGCACCTGGTGTTATTCTTCTTTCCACGACCGCCTTCAGGTGTGTCCGTGTCGGCGCGCGAGTGCCGGGCACGGATGCGGAACCCGGAGGCAGCAAGTGGAGTCCGACTCCCACCACCGCACGGTTCGCCGGGCAGTGGTTCCGGTCCTTCCCAGCCACATCGGGAAGTGGTGCGCTTCGTCGACGAGACGAGGTGGCCCGCGGATGGTGACATCCGTCGACCGGTCGGTACCGGACCCCGCTGCTCGCGATCTCGATCGTGAGCGACGGGGTTTTCGTCGTTCGGAAGGTTCCCGCGGGAACAAATCCGGTGGCCACGGTGTCGAGGTAGACGGAGAGCACGAGCGCCGGTGTGGAGCGCGTAGGACGGCGCACCGCATCGGGTCGAGCACCACCATCCGTCACCGCACTACCGAGGAGGCCCCATCAGCACTGAGACCCGCATCAACGATCGCATCCGAGTTCCCGAAGTCCGACTCGTCGGACCTGGCGGTGAACAGGTGGGGATCGTGCGTGTTGAAGATGCACTCCGCCTGGCTGTCGAAGCCGATCTCGACCTCGTCGAGGTCGCACCCGACGCCCGTCCGCCGGTCTGCAAGATCATGGACTACGGCAAGTTCAAGTACGAAGCTGCGCAGAAGGCTCGTGAGTCGCGCAAGAACCAGACGCTCACGGTCATCAAGGAGCAGAAGCTTCGTCCCAAGATCGACGACCACGACTACGAGACGAAGAAGGGCCATGTCGTCCGCTTCCTCGAGGCCGGGTCCAAGGTCAAGGTGACCATCATGTTCCGTGGACGCGAGCAGTCGCGGCCCGAACTCGGTTACCGCCTCCTTCAGCGCCTGGGCGCCGACGTCGCCGAGCACGGCTTCGTCGAGACCTCGGCCAAGCAGGACGGCCGCAACATGACGATGGTCCTGGCTCCGCACAAGGGCGCCAAGACCAGGGCGAAGGCAGCGGAGGCGTCCAACGCACCGCGCGCCACCGTGCCGCCGCCGGCCTCCGCGCCGACCGCTGCACCCGCCGCCGAGGCGGCGCCGCCGGCACCCGCTGCTCCGCAGACGCCGGCGACGCCGCAGGCACCAGCCACACCGAGCGCCTGAGCGTTCGGATCCACCAGCACCACCGACCGAAGTAACAGAACTGAGGACTCATGCCCAAGTCGAAGACTCACAGCGGCACCGCGAAGCGATTCAAGGTGTCCGGTAGCGGAAAGATCCTGCGCCAGAAGGCCGGCCGCCGCCACCTGCTCGAGCACAAGTCCTCGCGCGTGACGCGTCGCCTCGACGGCAAGGCCGTCGTCAGCCCCAACGACGTTCCCCGCGTCAAGCGGCTTCTCGGTCTCTGATCTCTTTCCCACCCGGGCCCTAGGCCCCACTACGACAGGATTCACCAGTGGCACGCGTGAAAAGGGCGGTCAACGCCCAGAAGAAGCGTCGTTCGATTCTCGAGGCGTCCAGCGGATACCGCGGGCAGCGTTCGCGTCTCTACACCAAGGCGAAGGAGCAGCAGCTCCACTCGCTCACCTACGCGTACCGCGATCGCCGCGCTCGCAAGGGTGACTTCCGAAAGCTGTGGATCACGCGTATCAACGCGGCAGCTCGGGCGAACGACATCACGTACAACCGTTTCGTGCAGGGTCTGAAGATCGCCGAGGTCGAGGTCGACCGCAAGATCCTCGCCGAGCTCGCGGTCTCCGACGCTGCGGCGTTCACCGCACTCGTCGAGATCGCCAAGGCGGCACTGCCTGCCGACATCAACGCACCGGCCGGAGAAGCAGCCTGATCAGGCGCTTCGACGACACTCCGTCACGACCCGCGGCGCCGCTCACCGAGCGGACTCCGCGGGTCGTTTCGGCTGTCAAGCTGCAGCGCGGCGTCGAACGTCGGCGAACCGGCCTCTTCCTCGCGGAGGGAGAGAACGCGGTGACCGAGGCGGTCGCCGCCGGTGTCGTGCGCGAGGTGTTCGCCACCGAGCGCTGGTTCGACGAGCGCCGCGGACTGCTCGAGGCGTCGGCCGCGGCCGGTGCGCAGCCGCAGCTGATGACCGAGCGCGCGGCGACATCGCTGTCGGACACCGTGACTCCGCCGGGAATCGTGGCCGTGTGCACGTCCGTCGTCGTCTCCCTGGTGGAGGCGTTGGCCGCGAGCCCGTCACTCGTGACGGTCGTCGTCGACATCTCCGAGCCGGGCAACGCGGGCACCATCCTGCGCGTCTCGGACGCCGCCGGCGCCGGCGCGGTGATCTTCGCCGGGGACAGTGTCGATCCGCTGAACGGCAAGAGCGTGCGCGCGTCCGCCGGAAGTCTCTTCCATCTCCCCGTCGCACGGGAGCGTTCGGTGACGGCGGTACTCGACGCGGTCCGTGCGACCGGCGCCCGTCTGCTGGCGACGACCGTCGACGGTGAACTGGACCTCGACGACGCCGACGACGCGCTGGCCGGGCGCACCGCCTGGGTGTTCGGCAACGAGGCGCACGGGCTGTCCCGCGAGGTCGCGGCTGCTGCGGATCACCGGGTGCGCATTCCCATCCACGGCCGCGCCGAGAGTCTCAACCTCGCCACCGCGGCCGCCGTGTGTCTGTACGCCGGTGCGCGGGTGCAGCGCCGCCGGGGCACCGCCTAGGCTTTCCCCGCCGGGTTCTGCCCGGCGACCGTGAGGAGCACCGCGACAGAGGTGCTCGCCGATCGAGACGATGGAGTGTGTGGACGTGGAGCGCAACGAGGGTGAAGCGCAGGCCGATCAGGCCGCTGCCGACGCGGAGGCGCTGACCGACGCTGCGCTGGACGCAGCCGTCACCGAGGCCGAGTCCGCCTTCGCCGCCGCGTCCGACATCGACGCTCTGTCCGAGGCCAAGATCCACCACATCGGGAACAAGGCGCCCCTCGCGCTCGCACAGCGCGCGTTGGGCTCGCTGCCGAAGACCGAGCGGGCCGACGCCGGCAAGCGGGTCAAGGTGGCGCGTGACCGTGTGCGGATCGCGTTCGACGATCGTCGTGAGGTGCTGCTCGCCGAACGTGACGCGGCTGTGCTCGTCGCCGAGGCGATCGACGTGACCCTGCCGTCCGTCCGCCGCCCGGTGGGCGCCCGCCATCCCATCACCGTCATCGCCGATCAGGTCGCCGACGTCTTCGTGGCGATGGGGTGGGAGGTGGCCGAGGGCCCGGAGGTGGAGACCGAGCACTTCAACTTCGACGCGCTCAACTTCCTGCCCGACCATCCCGCGCGGACGATGCAGGACACCTTCCACGTCGCGCCCGAGGGGTCTCGTCAGGTGCTGCGCACGCACACCTCGCCGGTGCAGGTGCGGTCGATGCTCGAGCGCGACCTGCCGATCTACGTGGTGTGCCCCGGGCGCACGTTCCGTACGGACGAACTCGACGCGACGCACACGCCCGTCTTCCATCAGGTCGAGGGACTCGCCGTGGACAAGGGGCTCACGCTCGCCAATCTCCGCGGCACGCTCGACGCGTTCGCGCGTGCGCTGTTCGGCCCGGAGACGCGGACCCGGATGCGCCCCAACTACTTCCCGTTCACCGAGCCGTCCGCGGAGGTGGACGTGTGGTTCCCCCGCAAGAAGGGTGGAGCGGGCTGGGTCGAGTGGGGTGGCTGCGGCATGGTGAATCCGAACGTGCTGCGCGCCTGTGGCGTCGACCCGGAGATCTACAGCGGGTTCGCCTTCGGCATGGGCCTCGAGCGAACGCTGCAGTTCCGCAACGACATTCCCGACATGCGCGACATCGTCGAGGGCGACGTGCGGTTCAGCCTGCCCTTCGGTGTGGCCGGCTGACGCTCGGCCCCTGCAGACAAGCATTCAGACAGAGAGAGTGGAGAAGTCGTGCGAGTGCCCCAGTCCTGGTTGACCGAGGTCGTCCGGAAGGCCGCTCCCGAGTGGAGCGTCACTGCTGACGAGCTCGACGCGGGGTTCGTGTCCGTCGGCTTCGAGATCGAGGACGTCATCCCCCTTCCGGAGATCACGGGCCCGTTGGTCGTCGGCCGTGTGCAGTCCATCGAGGAGTTGACCGAGTTCAAGAAGCCGATCCGCTTCTGCCTGGTCGAGGTGGGCGAGGCGGAGCCCCGCGGAATCGTCTGCGGTGCACGGAATTTCGCGGAGGGCGACCTCATCGTGGCCGCACTTCCCGGCAGCGTTCTGCCCGGCGGGTTCGCCATCGCCGCGCGGTCCACGTACGGGCGCACGTCCGACGGCATGATCTGCTCGGTGTCCGAGCTCGGTATCGGTTCGGATCACTCCGGCATTCTCGTGCTGCCTGCCGGCACGGCCGAGCCCGGCGACGACGCACTCGCCGTTCTGGGCATGGACGACACCGTGTTCGACGTCAACGTGACGCCCGATCGCGGATACGCCCTGAGCGTGCGCGGTCTCGGCCGCGAACTGGCGTGCGGTTTCGACCTGGACTTCGTCGATCCCGCCGACGCCTCGCAGCCCGTCGTGTCCGCGGCCGCCTCCGAGGGCGAGGCGTGGCCCGTCGACGTCCGTTCCGAGTCGGGTGCCACCCGTTTCGCCGCGCGCCGCGTCGTGGGCATCGATCCGGCCGCGGTGACCCCCTGGACGATCCAGCGGCGGCTGCTGCTGTCCGGTGTGCGACCCATCTCGCCCGCGGTCGATGTCACCAACTACGTCATGCTCGAACTGGGCCAACCGCTCCACGCGTTCGACGCCTCCGCGCTGTCGGGCGGGTTGGTGGTCCGCCGCGCCGAGGCGGGGGAGACGCTCCGCACCCTCGACGACACCGTGCGCACCCTCGACCCGGAGGACGTCGTCATCGCGGACGAGTCCGGCGTGGTGTCGTTGGCCGGTGTCATGGGTGGCGCGTCCACCGAGGTGGGCGACGAGACCACCGACATCCTGCTCGAGGCGGCCATCTGGAGCCCGCTCGCCGTGTTCCGCACCGCGCGCCGTCACCGGCTGCCCAGTGAGGCGAGCCGTCGCTACGAACGAGTGGTGGACTCTGCTCTCCCGGTGCGCGCGCTCGACCGTGCCGCCGCACTGCTGGCCTCGATCGCGGGCGGCCGGGTGGAGCCGCTGCTCACCGACATCGGTGCATCGACGGTGTCCGACACCGTGACCATGGATCTCGACCTGCCGGACCGGGTCGCGGGTGTGACCTATCCGAGCGGAACCGCGGTGCGCCGCCTCACCCAGGTCGGGTGCGAGGTCGTCGTGGACGTGTCCGAGGCCGGGCGCGGGGTGGCCGTCGTGACGCCGCCGACGTGGCGTCCCGACCTCCGTCAGGCCGCCGACCTGGTCGAGGAGGTGCTGCGACTCGAGGGACTGGAGTCCATTCCGTCCGTCCTGCCGCACGCTCCCGCGGGCCGCGGACTCACCGCCGCCCAGCGTCGTCGCCGGGCAGTGGGTCGGGCACTGTCCTACACAGGGCACGTCGAGGTCCTCGCGCCCGTGTTCCTGCCGGCCGGGGTCTTCGACGTCTGGGGACTCGACGCGGACGATCCGCGCCGGGTGACCACGCGGGTGCTCAATCCGTTGGAGGCGGACCGACCCGAACTGGCGACCACTCTCGTCCCCGGTCTCCTGGAGATCGCCCAGCGCAACGTCTCGCGCGGACAGCGGGATCTGGCGCTGTTCGCCGTCGCGCAGGTCGTCGAACCGGGTGAGGGCACGCGCCCGATCGATGCGCTCGCCGTCGACCGTCGTCCCACCGAGGACGAGATCGACGCTCTGAAGCAGTCGTTGCCGGTGCAGCCGCTGCACGCCGCCGTCGTGCTGACCGGTGCGGTGACGGCACCCGGGCCGTGGGGCGCCGGCCGTCCTGCCGACGCCACCGATGCCTTCAGTGCAGCGAGGACCATCGCGAGCGCGTCCGGTGTCGAGGTGGAACTCCGGTCCGCCCGGTACCTTCCGTGGCATCCGGGCCGGTGTGCCGAAGTCGTTGTGGACGGTGTCGTGGTCGGGCACGCGGGTGAGCTGCATCCCGGTGTCCTCGAGCGCGCCGGTCTGCCGCCGCGGACCTGCGCGGTGGAGATCGACCTCGATCTCGTCCCCACCCGTGAGCCGCTGCCGTCACCGTCCATCTCGCCGTTCCCCGCCGTGCTGCAGGACGTCGCGGTCGTCGTCGACGAGTCCGTCCCGGCCGCCGCCGTGCAGTCGGCTCTGGTGTCCGGGGCGGGCCCACTCCTCGAGGACATTCGTGTCTTCGACGTGTTCTCCGGCGATCAGGTCGGTGCCGGCCGGAAGTCACTGGCTTTCGCCCTGCGGTTCCGAGCGGCCGACCGTACGTTGACCGAGGACGAGGCGAGTGCCGCTCGCGATGCCGCCGTCGCAGCAGCGACGACGGCAGTGGGAGCCGAACTCCGACACTGACGGTGCGCCGCTTTTGAATGAGCTTGCACCGTCATGCATAATCATCGTATGGACAGTGCATCGACATCGACGGACACCCGGGTGGCCGTCGCGGGCGCCAGTGGCTACGCGGGTGGCGAGATCCTGCGTCTGCTGCTCGGACACCCGGCAGTGCTCGACGGCCGGATGACCATCGGCGCCCTGACGGCCGGTGGAAACGCCGGAACCACGCTGGGGCAACACCATCCGCATCTCGTTCCGCTCGCGGACCGCGTGCTGGTGGACACGGACGCCGCGGCCCTGGAGGGGCACGACGTCGTGTTCCTCGGGCTCCCGCACGGGAAGTCCGCCGCCCTCGCCGAACAGCTGTCGGACTCCACGCTGATCATCGACTGCGGTGCCGACTTCCGGTTGACCGACGCCGCCGCCTGGGATCGCTGGTACGGCGGGGAGCACGCCGGACACTGGCCCTACGGCATGCCCGAATTGCCCGGTGGTCGGGACGCCCTGGTCGGAGCGACGCGCATCGCTGTTCCCGGGTGCTACCCCACGGCATCGTCGCTGGCTCTGGCGCCCGCGTTCGCTGCCGGCATGGTCGAGCCCCGCGTGACCGTGGTGGCCGTGAGCGGCACCTCCGGCGCCGGTCGCGCGGCGAAGCCGGACCTGCTGGGTTCCGAGGTCATGGGGTCGGTCCGTGCCTACGGCATCGCCGGCGCGCATCGCCACACGCCGGAGATCACGCAGAACCTCTCCGCCATCGCCGGCACCGACGTGATCGTGTCGTTCACTCCTGTGCTGGCTCCGATGCCGCGCGGCATCCTGGCGACGTGCACCGCTCCGACGACGGTGTCGGCCTCCGAGGCGCGTGCGGTCTACGAGAAGTACTGCGCCGACGAACCTTTCCTTCACCTTCTCCCGGAGGGGCAGCTGCCGCAGACGGGGTCGGTGCTCGGGTCCAACGCGGTCCACCTGCAGGTGGCGGTCGACGAGGACGCGGGCTTGCTGGTGGTCCTCGCCGCAATCGACAATCTGACGAAGGGCACCGCCGGTGCCGCGGTGCAGTCGATGAACATCGCTCTCGGACTCCCCGAGAGCGCCGGACTCTCCACGGTGGGAACAGCACCATGACCGACCACAACCAGTCCTCTCCCGGCGCCCCCACGCGCGCTCCCGGGGTTCTCGTCCGCACACAGGGTGTGACGTCGGCAGCGGGATTCCGGGCCGCCGGGGTCGAGGCCGGTCTCCGGGCCAAGGGGGGCCTCGACGTCGCCCTCGTGGTCAACGAGGGCCCCGATCTGGCAGCGGCCGGTGTCTTCACCCTGAACAAGATCAAGGCTGCGCCCGTCCTGTGGTCACAGCAGGTGCTGACCTCCGGTCGGCTCCGCGCCGTCGTCCTGAACTCGGGCGGCGCCAACGCCTGCACCGGCGCACCCGGATTCCAGGACACGCACCGTACCGCCGAGCACCTCGCATCGACCCTCAGCGACTGGGGAACCGAGACGGGCGCCGGCGAGATCGCCGTGTGTTCGACCGGACTGATCGGCGACCGGTTGCCCATGGACAAGGTGCTCGGCGGTGTCACCGAGGTGGTGCACGAGCTCGCCGGAGGCATCTCCGGCGGCACCGATGCGGCCTACGCGATCATGACGACCGACACCCGGCCGAAGCAGGCCGCGATCCACCACGAGAACGGCTGGAACGTGGGCGGCATGGCCAAGGGCGCCGGCATGCTGGCGCCCTCGCTGGCGACGATGCTGTGTGTCGTCACCACGGACGCCGTGGCGAGCGCCGATCAGCTCGATCGCGCCCTCCGGCACGCGACGGCACAGTCCTTCGACCGACTCGACGTGGACGGCGCGACCTCCACGAACGACACGGTGCTGCTCCTCGCGTCCGGTGCCAGCGGCATCGAGGCGACACAGGAGGAACTCGACGCCGCTGTCCTCGCGGTGTGCGACGACCTCGCGGATCAGCTGATGGCCGATGCGGAGGGCGTGACCAAGCGGATCATCGTCAAGGTCGGTGGTGCCGAGTCCGAACAGGACGCACTCGTCGCGGCGCGAACCATCGCGCGCGATTCCCTCGTCAAGACGGCGCTGTTCGGCTCCGATCCCAACTGGGGCCGCGTTCTCGCCGCTGTGGGCATCGCGCCGGTCGCGCTCGATCCCGATCGCATCGTCGTGTCGTTCAACGGCAATCCCGTGTGCGTCGACAGCATGGGCGTGCCCGGCGCTCGCGAGGTCGATCTCTCGGCCGTCGACATCACGCTCGAGGTGGACCTCGGTGTCGGCACCGCGTCGGCGTCGATCAGGACCACGGATCTGTCGCACGCCTACGTCGAAGAGAACTCGGCGTACTCGTCATGACGTCGCCCGAGCCCGTGTCCGCACATGACACCGCACGCATCCTCGCCGGCGCCCTCCCGTGGCTCCAGCAGTGGACGGGCAAGGTCGTCGTGGTCAAGTACGGCGGCAACGCCATGATCGACGATCGACTCAAGGCCGCGTTCGCGGCCGACATGGCGTTCCTGCGCACCGTCGGTATCCACCCGGTGGTCGTGCACGGCGGCGGTCCCCAGATCACCGCCATGCTCACTCGACTCGGGCTGGTGGGGGAATTCCGCGGCGGCTTCCGCGTGACGACGCCCGAGGTGATGGACGTCGTGCGCATGGTCCTGTTCGGGCAGGTCGGTCGCGAGCTGGTCGGACTGATCAACGCGCACGGCCCCTACGCTGTCGGCATCTCCGGCGAGGACGCCCACCTGTTCACGGCGACTCGACGGACCGTGACCGTCGACGGTGTCGCCACCGACATCGGTCTGGTGGGCGACGTGACGACGGTGAATCCCGCTGCGGTGCACGACCTCATCGAGGCCGGGCGCATCCCGGTCGTCTCGACCATCGCTCCCGACGCGGACGGCGTCGTGCACAACATCAACGCGGACACCGCGGCCGCGGCCCTCGCGGAGGCGCTCGGCGCGCAGAAGCTCGTCGTCCTCACCGACGTCGAAGGGCTCTACACGAACTGGCCGGACCGCGGGTCGCTCGTCTCGGAGATCGAGGCGGACGTCCTCGCCGAACTGCTGCCCGGCCTGGACGCCGGCATGGTTCCCAAGATGGAGGCGTGTCTGCGCGCGGTGCGCGGGGGAGTTCCCAGCGCCCATGTCATCGACGGTCGACTCGAGCACTCCGTGCTCCTGGAACTGTTCACCGGCGAGGGCATCGGCACGATGGTGCACGACGGCAGTACGAGAGGACGGGCATGACCAGCACGGAGCGACTGCAGCAACGCTTCTCGAATGCGCTGATGAACAACTACGGCGTGCCGCGCGTGGCGCTGGTCGGCGGCTCGGGAGCCGTGGTGACGGACGCCGACGGCAAGGAGTATCTCGATCTGCTCGCCGGGATCGCGGTCAACATCCTCGGCCACGGGCATCCTGCCGTCGTCGAGGCGGTCTCCGCCCAGCTGACGACGCTGGGCCACACGTCCAACCTCTACGCGGCGCCGCCGTCGATCGAACTGGCGGAGCATCTCCTCGAGCACCTCGGTCACGCGGCCGGCGGCGATGCTCGGGTGTTCCTCTGCAACTCCGGCACCGAGGCGAACGAGGCCGCCTTCAAGATCGCACGTCTCACGGGTCGACCGAACATCATCGCGGCGCAGAACGCGTTCCACGGTCGGACCATGGGAGCCCTCGCGCTCACGGGGCAGGCGGACAAGCGGGCTCCGTTCGAGCCCATGCCCGCCGGTGTGTCGCACGTTCCCTACGGCGACATCGCCGCGCTCGAGGCGGCCGTCGACGAGAACACGGCCGCCGTCTTCCTCGAACCGATCATGGGTGAGGGCGGAGTCGTCGTCCCGCCGGAGGGTTATCTGCCCGCAGCGCGCGAGATCACCGCGCGCCACGGCGCCCTGCTGATCCTCGACGAGGTCCAGACGGGCATCGGCCGTACGGGGTGGTTCTACGCCCATCAGCGGTTCGGCATCGTCCCGGACGTCATCACCCTCGCGAAGGGGCTGGGCGGGGGACTTCCCATCGGCGCCTGCATCGGTATCGGCCCGGCAGCCGCCATGCTCACCCCGGGCAAGCACGGGACCACATTCGGTGGCAACCCGGTCTGTTCGGCGGCGGCCCTGGCCGTGCTGCGCACTCTCGCGTCCGAAGATCTGCTCTCGCACGCCGACCGGTTGGGCAAGATCCTGCGACACGACATCGAGGCGCTCGGACATCCCCTCGTCGATCACGTACGCGGTGCGGGCCTTCTGCTGGGCATCGTCCTCACCGAGTCGGTGGCGGCCGATGTCGAGACCGCGGCCCGCCACGCCGGATTCCTGGTGAACGCGGCGCAGGCGAACGTCCTGCGTCTGGCGCCGCCCCTGATCATCACGGACGAGCAGGCAGCAACGTTCGTCCGTGCACTTCCCGCGATCCTCGACGAGGCGCGGCCGACAGCAGAGGCGACCTCGTGACACTGCGGCACTTCCTTCGAGACGACGATCTCTCCCCCGAGGAGCAGGCCGAGATCCTCGCTCTCGCAGCTCAACTCAAGAAGGCACCATTCTCGCGGCGCCCGTTGGAGGGTCCGCGCGGCGTCGGCGTCATCTTCGAGAAGAACTCGACGCGCACCCGCTTCTCGTTCGAGATGGGCATCGCGCAACTCGGCGGCCACGCAGTGGTCGTCGACGGCCGCAGCACGCAGCTCGGACGCGAGGAGACGCTGCAGGACACCGGGCGCGTGCTGTCCCGCTACGTCGACGCCGTCGTGTGGCGCACGTTCGGGCAGAAGCGCCTCGAGCAGATGGCGACGGGGGCGAGCGTGCCCATCGTCAACGCGCTGTCCGACGATTTCCACCCCTGCCAGGTGCTCGCCGATCTCCAGACGCTCGCCGAGCGCAAGGGATCGTTGAGAGGTCTCCGGCTCTCGTATTTCGGAGACGGCGCCAACAACATGGCGCACTCCCTCATGCTCGGCGCCGTCACCGCCGGCGTCGATGTCACGATCGCCGCCCCGGCGGGCTTCGTGCCGGATCCGTCGGTGCTGGCGGCCACGCAGGAGCGCGGTGAGCGGACGGGAGCGAGCGTGACCGTCACGAATGATCCGATCGCCGCCGCGACCGGAGCCGACGTGCTGGTCACCGACACGTGGACGTCGATGGGGCAGGAGAACGACGGCCTCGACCGCGTCGGTCCCCTCCGCCCGTTCCAGATCAACGAGTCGCTGCTCGACCGTGCCGACTCGGAGGCACTCGTCCTGCACTGCCTCCCGGCCCACCGCGGCGAGGAGATCAGCGACACGGTGCTCGACGGCCCTCGCAGCGTCGTGTGGGACGAGGCCGAGAACCGGTTGCACGCACAGAAGGCCGTCCTGGTGTGGCTGCTCGAGCAGGCGGCATCGGGACGACGGACGCCGTGACCGCCGAGTCGCAGGGACCGGTGACGTCGTCGACGCGCGCCGGGCGCCAGGCGCGCGTCGTGGCCCTGCTCTCCACCCACCAGGTCCGGTCGCAACAGGAACTCCAGTCGCTGCTCGCGGCGGAGGGGATCGAGGCCACCCAGGCCACTCTCTCCCGTGATCTCGACGAGTTGGGCGCCGTCAAACTTCGCGCCGCCGACGGCGGTGCGGGCGTCTACGTCGTTCCCGAGGACGGCAGCCCGGTCCGAGGGGTCGCGGGCGGCACCGATCGGCTCTCCCGGCTGCTCGGCGAGTTGCTCGTCTCCACCGACGCCAGCTCCACGATGGCTGTTCTCCGCACGCCGCCCGGAGCCGCGCACTATCTCGCCAGTGCACTGGACCGGGCGGCACTGCCCGAGATTGTGGGAACGGTCGCGGGGGATGACACCATCTTCGTGATCGCCCGCGATCCGCTGTCCGGACGCGAGCTCGCCGACCGCATCGAGAATCTCGCGCGCTGAACCACCAGTCCTGATCCCAGAACGTCCGAATCACACGAAGGAGCACACACCCCATGGCCGAACGCGTCATCCTCGCCTACTCCGGCGGCCTCGACACCTCTGTCGCCATCAGCTGGATCGGCCGCGAGACCGGCAAGGAGGTGGTCGCCGTGGCGATCGACCTCGGCCAGGGTGGCGAGGACATGGAGGTCATCCGGCAGCGCGCACTCGACTGCGGCGCCGTCGAGGCCGTCGTCGTCGACGCCCGGGACGAGTTCGCGGACGAGTACTGCCTGCCGACCATCCAGTCGAACGCCCTGTACATGGACCGCTACCCGCTGGTGTCGGCCATCAGCCGTCCCCTCATCGTCAAGCACCTCGTCGAGAACGCGCGCTCGCACGGCGGCACCGTCGTCGCTCACGGCTGCACCGGCAAGGGCAACGACCAGGTGCGCTTCGAGGTCGGCTTCAACACGCTCGCGCCCGAGCTCGAGGTGCTTGCCCCGGTGCGCGACTACGCCTGGACCCGCGAGAAGGCCATCGCCTTCGCCGAGGAGAACAGCATCCCCATCAACGTCACCAAGAAGTCGCCGTTCTCGATCGACCAGAACGTGTGGGGTCGCGCCGTGGAGACCGGGTTCCTCGAGGATCTGTGGAACGCCCCGACCAAGGACGTCTACGACTACACCGAGGATCCGACGGCCAACTTCAACGCGCCGGACGAGCTGGTCATCACGTTCGACAAGGGGCGCCCGATCGCCATCGACGGCCGCCCGGTGTCGGTGTTGCAGGCGATCCAGGAACTGAACACCCGTGCGGGCAAGCAGGGTGTCGGCCGCCTCGACGTGGTCGAGGACCGGCTCGTCGGCATCAAGAGCCGCGAGGTCTACGAGGCTCCCGGCGCCATGGTCCTCATCCGTGCCCACGAGGAGCTCGAGCACGTCACCCTCGAACGCGAGCTCGGCCGCTACAAGCGGCACACGGACCAGAAGTGGGCCGAGCAGGTCTACGACGGCCTGTGGTTCTCGCCGCTCAAGGGTGCACTCGACACCTTCGTCCAGCACACCCAGGAGCACGTGTCCGGTGAGATCCGCCTGGTGCTGCACGCCGGCACCGTCGTCGTGAACGGTCGCCGCAGCGGGGAGTCGCTGTACGACTTCAACCTCGCGACCTACGACGCGGGCGACACCTTCGATCAGTCGTCGGCCAAGGGCTTCGTCCAGCTGCACGGCCTGTCGTCCAAGATCGCGGCCAGCCGTGACCGTGGCGCGGTGGCGGCGCAGGGACAGTCGGACCTGTGACGTCACCCGCTCACGGCACCAACGCGGGTGCTCTGTGGGGTGGGCGCTTCGCGTCGGGTCCCGCGGAAGCCATGGCGGCGCTGAGCAAGTCGACCCACTTCGACTGGGTGCTCGCCCCGTACGACG
Source organism: Rhodococcus sp. BP-349 (assembly GCF_019835845.1). Classification (NCBI taxonomy): domain Bacteria; kingdom Bacillati; phylum Actinomycetota; class Actinomycetes; order Mycobacteriales; family Nocardiaceae; genus Rhodococcus; species Rhodococcus sp. BP-349. Next base: position 2,198,967 of record NZ_JABUDR010000001.1, read on the forward strand.
TCCGTGCCTCCAAGGCTCACGCACGTGTGCTCAACTCGGCCGGCCTGCTGACGGCGGGCGATCTCGAAGCGATGCTCACCGGCCTCGATCAGCTCGCCCACGACGTCGACTCGGGTGCGTTCGGTCCCGCAGAGTCCGACGAGGACGTGCACGGCGCACTCGAGCGCGGGCTGATCGACCGGGTCGGACCCGAGCTCGGCGGCAGGTTGCGTGCCGGCAGGTCGCGCAACGACCAGGTCGCGACCCTGTTCCGGATGTGGCTGCGGGACGCGGTGCGGCGGGTGTCGGCGGGCGTGCTGGACGTGGTCGAGGCCCTCACCGCGCAGGCGCAGGCACATCCCGATGCGGCGATGCCGGGCAAGACGCACTCGCAGGCCGCGCAGCCGGTCCTGCTCGCGCATCATCTGCTCGCACACACCCATCCGCTGCTGCGGGACGTGCAGCGCTTCCGGGACTTCGACGGCCGCGCCGCGGTGTCGCCCTACGGTTCGGGCGCCCTGGCGGGCTCGTCGCTCGGACTCGACCCGGAGAAGATCGCCGCGGAGCTCGGGTTCGACGGTTCCGCGGAGAACTCGATCGATGCGACGAGTTCGCGCGACTTCGCCGCCGAGGCGGCGTTCGTCCTGGCCATGACTGCGGTGGACCTGTCGCGTCTCGCCGAGGAGATCGTGTCGTGGAGCACCCCGGAGTACGGCTACGTGACACTCGCCGACGCATGGTCGACGGGCAGTTCGATCATGCCGCAGAAGAAGAACCCGGACGTCGCGGAGCTCACGCGCGGCAAGACCGGGCGACTGATCGGCAATCTCACCGGTCTGCTCGCGACGCTCAAGGCTCAGCCCCTCGCGTACAACCGTGATCTGCAGGAGGACAAGGAGCCCGTCTTCGACTCGGTGCTCCAGCTCGAGATGCTTCTGCCCGCCCTGACCGGGTTGGTGTCCACCCTCACCTTCCACACCGACCGGCTGCGCGAGCTGGCGCCGGCGGGATTCACGCTGGCGACGGACATCGCCGAGTGGCTCGTCCGCAACGGTGTGCCGTTCCGGCACGCCCACGAGGTGGCAGGCGACTGCGTGCGACGTGCGGAGTCGCGCGGTGTGGGTCTGGACGACCTGACCGACGAGGAGTTCGCGACGATCGACCCGGCGCTCACGCCGGAGGTCCGCTCGGTGCTCACCGTCGACGGATCCATCGGCTCGCGGGACAGCCGCGGCGGTACCGCGCCCGCGCGGGTGGCGGAGCAGATCATCGTGGTCCAGCGCACCGCGGGCGAGCTCAGGACGTGGATCACGGCCTGACGGGACGACCCGATCCGAGCGGTCGGAGTGGTGTGAGACGCTGTGTCCTCATCGGTCGACGAGTCGTGGACCACACCGACCGAATCGATGCCGCCTTCGAGGAGTGCAGTTGCTGGGAATCGACACCGGGTCGGTCGCGACGTCGTTGCGGCGTGTGGTCGCCACGGCGCAGAACGGGCTCGAGGTCATCCGTCTCGGGGGACTCGAGACGGATGCCGTTCCGTCTCCCTTCTCGGTGGTCGCGCGCGATCGTATGTACCGGCTGCGTCGGTACTTCCCGGAGTCCGAGCAGACGGGTCCGCCCGTCGTGCTCGTACCGCCGATGATGATGTCGGCCGACGTCTACGACGTCACCCGCGACCAGGGCGGCGTCGGCATCCTGCACGAGGCGGGGATGGACCCCTGGGTGGTCGACTTCGGTTCGCCGGCCACCGAGGAGGGCGGGTGGAACCGGACGCTGGCGGACCACATCGTCGCGATCAGCGAGATCATCGACATCGTCGCCGAGCGGACGGGTCGCGAGGTCCACCTCGGTGGGTACTCGCAGGGCGGCATGTTCTGTTACCAGGCCGCCGCGTACCGCTCGAGTCGCGACATCGCCAGCATCATCACGTTCGGCAGTCCGGTGGACACCCTCGCGGCGCTCCCTCTCGGGATCCCGGCGAACGTGGCCACCAAGGGTGCCGAGTTCCTCGCCGAGCACGTGTTCACGCGTCTCGCGGTGACCGACTGGATGGCCCGCACCGGGTTCCAGTTGCTCGACCCGGCCAAGACCGTCAAGTCGCGCATCGACTTCCTGCTCCAGCTCCACGACCGGGACGCGCTCCTGCCCCGCGAGTCCCAGCGCCGGTTCCTCGCGATGGACGGGTGGGTCGCCTGGTCGGGCCCGGCGGTCGCGGAACTGTTGACGCAGTTCGTCGTGCACAACCGCATGATGACGGGCGGGTTCTCCATCCGCGGCAAGGTCGTCTCGCTCGCGGAACTGACCATGCCGATCCTCGCGTTCGTGGGGGAGGTCGACGACATCGGCCAACCGCTCGCGGTGCGCGGCATCCGCAAGGCGGCTCCGCGGGCCAAGGTGTACGAGGCAGGGCTCCGCGCCGGGCACTTCGGGCTGGTGGTCGGGAGCACCGCGGCCACGCAGACGTGGCCGAACACGGTGGGGTGGATCCGGTGGCGCGAGGGCCTGGGGCCGCGGCCGGTCGAGGTGCACGCCATGGGGTACGACGAGCACCCGGCCTCGGAGAGCGGCGTGTCGGTGGGAAATCGTCTCGTCCACACCGCGGCCACCATCGCCGAGGTCGGCCTGGGTCTCGGTCGCGGCATCGCCTCGGCGGCGGCCGGGGCCGTGAAGGGGTCTCGTGAGATCTCGTCCGAGGCCGCTCGCACACTGCCCCGTCTCGCCAGACTCGGCCAGCTGCAACCTCATTCGCAGGTATCCCTCGGTCGTCTGCTCGGTGAGCAGGCTCGGCGCGCGAGTGCCGGTGAGTGCTTCGTGTTCGACGACCGTGTGTACTCCTACGCCGCCGTGGATCAGCGCATCGACAACGTGGTGCGCGGCCTGATCGTCAACGGTGTACGCCCCGCGATGCACGTCGGCGTGCTGATGGAGACACGTCCGAGCGCACTCGCCGCCGTCGCCGCACTGTCCCGCATCGGTGCGGTGGCCGTCATGCTGCAGCCCACCAGCGATCTCTCGGCGTCGCTGCGACTCGGGCGCGTCGAACTGCTGATCGTCGACCCCGACAATCTGGCCGGATCCGTCGACCACGGACTGGACGTGCTGGTCCTGGGCGGCGGCGAGTCCCGCTCGCTCGACATCGAGGACTCCGACCTGGTCGTGGATCTCGAGCAGGTCGACCCGTCGACGGTGGAGTTGCCGGGGTGGTACGTCCCCAACCCCGGGCGCGCACGGGAACTCGCCTTCGTGCTGTTCAGCGGGAACGACGACACTCTGGATGCCAAGTTCATCACCAACTACCGCTGGGCTCTGTCGGCCTTCGGTACGGCCAGCTCCGCAGGTCTGTCCCGCGGCGACACCGTGTACTGCCTGGCGCCGCTGCACCATTCGGCCGGACTGCTCGTGGCGGTGGGCGGCGCGTTGGCGGGCGGGTCCCGCATCGCGCTGTCGCGCGGTGTCGAGCCCGAGCGCTTCGCGGACGAGGTGCAGCGCTACGGCGTCACGGTCGTGTCCTACACGTGGACCATGATGCGGGACATCCTGACGTCGGAATCCCTTCCGCACCGAGGACAGCACGCCGTACGGCTCCTCATCGGATCGGGCATGCCCACCAACCTGTGGCGGCACACGCTCGAACGACTGGCACCTGCGCGGGTACTCGAGTTCTACGCGTCCACCGAGGGCGACGTCGTCCTCGCGAACGTGGCGGGAACGAAGATCGGGGCGAAGGGTCGCCCGCTGCCGGGCAGTGCACGGGTGGAACTCGCGGCATACGACGCCGTCTCGGGTCGGTACCTCGTGGACGAGCAGGGATTCGTCCGACACTGCGAGACCGGCGAACCCGGCCAGTTGCTCGGCCGCCCCGGACTGGACGACTCCAGCGGCGCGTTCATGCGTGGTGTCTTCAGTGCCGGCGACGTGTGGACTCCGACCAACCTGCTGTTCCGTCGGGACGAGGGCGGTGACTACTGGTTGCTCGGGCACAAGCGCTCGGTGATCACCACCGCACGCGGACCCGTCTACCCGCAGCCGATAGCCGACGCGATCGGCGAGGCGGAGCCGGTGGACCTGGCCGTGGCGTACGGCATCGGGGAGCACGGTGACCAGTGGTCGGTGTGCGCGGTGACCGTGCGGGCGGGTCAGAACCTCACGGCGTCGATGGTGTCGGATGCGCTGTTGGTGTTGGATCCGGCCGAGCAACCCGACGTCGTGCACGTGGTCGCGGACATCCCGCTGAGCCGCGCGTTCCGACCGCTCGACGACACGCTGCGCGCTGCCGGACTGCCCGGTCCGGGGGTCAAGACCTGGTATCTGGCGTCGACGTCCGGCGAGTACAAGCGCATGACGAAGGCAGTGGCGGCGGAGCGCTTCACCGCGCATCAGTAGGGTGAGACCGCGTCGGAAGACCGACGCGACGACGGAACGAGGAGTCCTCTTGAGCGTCGATGCTCGCTTGCACAGCATTCTCGCCTGCCCGCAGGACAAGGGTCCGCTTCTGCTGATCCAGGACGAACTGCTCTACAACCCCCGGCTGCGCCGTGTCTATCCGATCGAGAACGGTATTCCGGTGCTGCTCATCGATGACGCGCGTGACGCCACCGACGCCGAGCACGAGGACATTCTGGCCAGGGCGACCGCGCCCGCTCCGATCGCGGAGTGACGGGAGCGACTGCGACCAGTCGACCGCCGACATGACCGACCGCGTACTGCCGTCGGAACGGGTTCTCGGGTCCGCGACTCCTGTCGACGCGGCGACGCGGCTGCTCGGCGCCACACTGACCTGCGCCGGCGTCACACTGCGCATCGTCGAGGTGGAGGCGTACGGCGGTGATCCCGGCGGACCCTGGCCCGACCCCGCGGCGCACTCGTTTCGAGGCCCCACACCGCGCAACTCGGTCATGTTCGGGCCGCCCGGTCGCCTGTACGTCTATCTCAGCTACGGGATGCATCTGTGCGCGAACATCGTCTGTGGTCCTGACGGAACGGCCGGCGCCGTCCTGATCCGCGCGGGTGAAGTCGTCGACGGTCTCGCGGTCGCCAGGACGCGGCGGCCCCGCGCACCGGAGTTCGGTATGGCGCGCGGACCTGGCAACGTCGGGAGTGTTCTCGCACTGTCGTTGGCCCACAACGGTGTTCGTGTCTTCGCCGAGAGCGCGGAAGTGTCTGTGACGCTGTCGGACGAGACGACGTCACCGGTACAGTCAGGTCCTCGTGTCGGCGTGTCCACCGCTGCCGACCGTCCGTGGCGTTTCTGGATTCCCTCGGTGGCCGTGTCTGCCTATCGACGGAGCCCGCGAGCTCCGACAGACCCCGCCGGGGAGCCCGGTACTCAGGCCTGAGGGCGCCGTCGGGTGACGTGCGCGCATGCGAAAGAATCAGCGGTGTGAGCATCATCGAGGACCTGACCTGGCGTGGACTGATAGCGCAGTCGACAGACATCGAGGCACTGACAGCGGCGACCACCGCGGACGGCCCGATCACCCTCTACGCGGGATTCGATCCGACGGGACCGAGCTTGCACGCAGGGCACCTCGTTCCGCTGCTGGTCCTGTCACGTTTCCAGCGTGCGGGTCATCGTCCGATCGTGCTGGCCGGCGGAGCCACCGGACTCATCGGTGATCCGCGTGACGTCGGCGAACGCGTCATGAACTCGAGCGACACGGTGGCCGAGTGGGCCGATCGCATCAAGGGTCAGCTCTCTCGCTTCGTCGACTTCGAGGGTGCCGGCGGTGCGGTCATCGCGAACAACCTCGACTGGACCGCCTCGCTGTCGGCCATCGACTTCCTCCGCGACATCGGCAAGCACTTCTCCGTCAACGTGATGTTGGCGCGGGACACGGTGAAGAAGCGCCTCGAATCGGACGGGATGTCCTACACCGAGTTCAGCTACATGTTGTTGCAAGCGCAGGACTACCTGCACCTGCATCGGCAGCACGGTTGCACTTTGCAGGTCGGCGGATCGGATCAGTGGGGGAACATCGTCGCGGGCATCGATCTCACCCGACGTATGGACGGCGACGCCGTGCACGGACTGACCGTTCCTCTGGTGACTGCGGCGGACGGCACGAAGTTCGGTAAGTCCACCGGTGGCGGAAGCCTGTGGCTCGACCCCGAGATGACGTCGCCGTACGCCTGGTACCAGTACTTCGTGAACACGGCCGACGCCGACGTCGTGAAGTACCTGCGCTGGTTCACGTTCCTCGATCGTGACGAGCTGGCGGAACTCGAGGCGGCGACGGCAGAACGACCCCAGGCCCGCGCGGCGCAGAAGCGACTGGCGGCGGAGATGACGACGCTGGTGCACGGCGCGGACAACACCGCAGCCGTCGAACGTGCCAGCTCCGCCCTGTTCGGCCGGGGAGAGCTTCGCGACCTGGACGCGGGGACACTGTCGGCCGCGCTGTCGGAGACCGACGTCGCCGAGCTGCCGGCAGGGGAGGAGCGCACGATCATCGACCTTCTCGTCGACACGTCGCTGTGCGAGTCGAAGGGCGCCGCCCGTCGTGTGGTGAAGGAGGGGGGAGTGTCGGTCAACAACCAGAAGATCGCTGCCGAGGACTGGACTCCCTCCGCGGACGACTTCCTGCACGGTGAGTGGCTGGTGCTGCGTCGGGGTAAGAAGAACATGGCCGGCGTACGGCGCTCGGTGTGAGCCACGCGTGCGCGGGGTCACAGTCGGGGTTCCAGCACTCGAAGGCCCGCGAGGCGCCGGAGCGGCGCGCTGACCTGCATGGTCGCGAGCCCGTCGTGTGGCCGACCTGCGGATTTGACGCACTGTTATCCGTCGCGTAACTTTTGTCGAGTCAGAGCGACACGGACACGGACCGAGACCGCAAGGCCTCGATCACCGGCTCCGTAGATCATCTGACATCCTGGTCACCGAAGAGTTCGAGTCTTGACTCGGCTCCGTGCGGCTGGCTAGGCTGGAACGGTTGCCCCGGATCCTCCTGCTTCGTGTGGGTGGTGGTGGTGTGTGCGTGTTCTTTGAGAACTCAACAGTGTGTCGATGAATGTCAGTGCCAATATTTTGTTTTGGTTTGCTGGTTCTTCTCCTTCTTCCCGTCGGGGAGGGACCGGTTCTTTTTTGTCAGCAATGGAGTTATTGCTGGCGTGAGTTTTATTGCTGGATTTGGCTCTCTAGTTTTCATTGGCTCTTGGTTTCTAGCCGGGGGTTGATAAGAGTCTTCAACGGAGAGTTTGATC